>OY969564.1:0-2625686 GCA_963701095.1 uncultured Methanoregulaceae archaeon | reverse complement strand
ACGCAAGCACCGGCACCGGAGGTTGTAGAAGCCGCCCGAAAGATCTACGAGAGCGGAAAGTTCTTGGAATATTGCAAAGTCAATTTCGGGAAAGTCTGGTACAGAGACATTCACGTTCTCATGGGGATCCTCCTTGCCGCCGCTAACATCCGCGTCTTGAACGCCCATGATGGGCTGCACATTCTCGTAAACGGGTCGACGCAGAGCGGTAAAAGCGACGGCGTAAAAAAATCCCTCTTATTCGTCTCCCCCCGTGACCGATCGACCAAGACCTTTTCGCGGATGTACCTCTTCCACGGCGCCAAGAATGGGGGCATACACGCAAACATGCTGATTTTTTCGGACGACACAGTTTTTAATGAAGAGACCGCGTCGATATACCGAAACATGCTGACCTCATGGTTTTCTGGCGTGGACCGGGGAACCGTTGAAAATCACGGTCCCATCGATCTGCACATCCCGCCCCGGGTAAGCCTGATCCTCACCTCTATTGAGTCAGTGGTTAAAGAGAGCGACGAAGGGCAGGACGAATCCAGGTTCTTAACCTTGGAGGTTCGGCGCACCCCCGAAACGCTTGCGAAGATCCGCGCATTTATCCAAGAGCTTACCCGGATATCGGGGGGAGCTTGAGATCGTATATGCCGTGTGGGATCTGATCGCCTCCCAAAACGTGACCCTGCACAAAAAGGTCGACCTCGACATCACCATGAGGGAGTTTACAAGGTATTTGTCACTTGTTCAGGCCCACGCGATCCTGTGTAATCGGACCACCACCACAGACGCCGATTTTATCGCCATCGACCAGTTCCTGACGTACTCAAAGCCGATGATCAACAGTACGACCGCCGCATTCACCAGGAAGGAGTCAGTTGTGCGGCAGTGCCTGTCAGAAAAGCCTATGACCGTATCTGAAATAGTCGACGCAACAGGGATGACCATTTTGGAAGTTTACCGCGCTTTGAGGGGGACAAAGGGGAATTTCCAAAACCCTACCGGCGGATTAATGGAAAAGGAACCCCGTCTTATCCACTATGAAGAGCGATCCGAGACTCAAAACAATGTGCACATCTTCAAACTGAAGGAAGCCAGAAAATAGGCGCGGGGCCTATTATCACACCCTTTTATCACCCTTTTATCAAACCCTCTCCGACGTGAATATCACGATTATCACCATTATCACAAAACCATGCACGCGCACAACAAAACAGGGCCCTTGTCACATGCATGCGGGTACTTGCATTATCACAGAATCACACCTATATGATGATAAAGATGATAATAGATGATAATAACGTCTGATAGATATTTGATAAAAGGCTGATAATGGTATGATAATGGTAGAAATAACCCCAAATTGAAGACTTTCATCCAACTTTATCATTCAAACCCCAGAACCCCCCCCTAGATCCTTACATCGAGGGTAACTCCGACAGCAAGACCAACACCCTGTTCCTTACTACGAGGAGAGCACCGAAGGTAAGAAAAAACCCCTCCCCCGGCATAGAAACACCCTTATACAACATACCGGGAATACCCCGATAACCGAATACTCCAACAGACGCGATGACCCGGACCCTCCTCTACCAATAACCATCAATGTTTTTTCAAGCACATTCTGAAAATGGTATGCGTGCCGTTCCCGGGGGGCGATCCCGGCAGGGTGCACCGGCCCCCGCTACGGCCTCCGCTCCCCCGATATTTTACCAAAAACGACCGGTTTTGGTTAGGGTAAAAACGGAAAAATCGCATATAAACCGTTCTCAAAAACCTTATATCATGTAGCATGACATGATTCCTCTGCCTACAACCAGGGCCGTGATCTCCCAACCATGCACATGCAGCAGGGGGCTCCTATGCGTGACCCGGCCCTCGCATACCTACCTTCACACCATCACCCCGATGGAGCAACAATAACGCCAATATCATAGAGAATTTGCCAAACGGAGCCCGTATAATCTAGATTCACAAACAAAAATCGATTTTCGTATACTGCCAGGGAGGCCAGATAAAAATCCGGGAATTTTCACCTTTTTGGAGGCCTACCCGCTTCGATAAAAATCTGAGAAAAATGGGGTTTTAGGATGTCAACCGCCGGTAATATTCTGGACTGCACCGGAGATCCCGACCTGCGCGTGGCTGATATTCTCCTGTAATTGTTGGTACTCTTGCTGGGTGTCCTGCGCTACATGAGGGTTTGTTACTGACGAAACGGCCCCGAGGCCCACACAGAAGACCGCCAAGGCAATCAGAGCGATAAATACCAGTACGATCGCTACGGATATCCAAACGGCAAATTTCCCGCAAAACGATAATAGACTCATTGGTTCCCCCTTGTAAGCCTCATATCATCGTTATGGTGGCGTTTCACTCCGAGAGCCAATAAAGGTACGTTTTCAGGTACGTTTTTTTAATAGGGTCACTTCTGAAAATGCTTGAGCAGATTGTTTAGCCAAATTACAATTTTTCGTTACGAAAAATAGGATTTTCATCGAGCATAGCAGCTAAAATCGATCTATCCCATAGTGTAACATCATTTGATCGAGCTAATTCACGAGCACTTTGAGTGAACCCGCTGCTTGAAATAACCATAGATTTTTGCGCATCATAGTGTTTTATTGCCGCAACCACTTCTTGAATTCCGGAATTGGTGACGTTATTCTGCCAATTCTTGGCTTGAATGACCGTTTTCACATTAAACTTTTCAATAATCAAATCGGCCCCTTGATCATTAGAAAGAGTTGTATGAATCACGCGATATCCCATTTTTTTGAATAACTCCTTTAATACAAATTCAAAGGCATACCCGTTCATTCTATCAATATCATTTATTGTAATCCGGGTTCCGGATGCCTGACCCGTCAAACTGTTCTCAAATCTATCAAGTTCCACCTGTTTCTCAATTCGGATAAGGTCAGAATCCAAATTTCCTTGATAATTATAGGTGTCTTTCAATATTTTGATGAGGTAGTCTATTAGTCGTTCTTTTTGGACGTTTTTGTTGACTTTTCCAAAAATTTCGATGTAGTTTTTGATACATTCGTCTGATGATGAGGGGTTATTATAAAGAATTCTTCCCTTTAACCATTCTAATTCGCCCTCTGTCCTAACCCCATTTATTACAGCAGTTAATTCAAGATCCGTTAGTATAATGCCCTTTTTTGCCAATACTGATTTTAAATTGAAGAAATTTTGATCGGAGACGTTAGAATTTGGATATTGTTTAATAAAATTGGATATTAAACGAATATTTCCTGACTCTTCGATTTTTGCGATATTTTCTTTAGCCGCTTCGATTTGTGATTTAATCTCATCCTTTTTCCTTAGGACTGTTTCCTCTTCGTTTCTTCGTATTATTTCATCTATTCGTGATTCGTCTTCTTTCCGTTTCTTTTCCTCTTCGTTTATGGGGTATATTGTTTTGCACTCAGTAGAGTAAGGAGAATTTTGGTTGAGAACTTCACTACAGGAAGTATCTACGGGTGATTTCATGAGAGTATTTCCCATTTTTTTATCGATCTTTATTTTGTTATCGTTCCTCATCGCAAAACCTATAATTCCAAAGTATAGGAACGAGAGAATAGTGAAAATTCCTAGACATCCAAACAAACATTTTAACCAGCACAGCCTGATATCGATTAAATTAGGATTCTTTCTTTTGTTAGATAGTATGATACCATCAAGAATGAGGTTTACAAGAGAAATTGGAACCAAGAAGAGAAATGTTGGATTGTGATATCCTTGATTTGTTATATCAAAATAACTTCCAGTTCCACCAATGGTGATAAAAAAACTAAGGAGAACATCAACTCCAAGAACTACATAAAATTTTTTCGAATAGATGAATGATCTGCCATTTGGATTTTGTTTGAAATTGGTTGAAGAGAATTGTGTACCGCATTTCGTACAGAATCTTGATTGATCATCAATAACTTGAGTCCCACAGGCTTGACAGATTTTTACCATCGTACCACATGGAAAATCGGTTACAGAGAGAGATTAAGGTTTTTATTCAATTCTCGTTAAATTCAGAGAATGACCTCAACGGACGAAAAATTAAGATTTTCTCTGTATTATCAGAATCCCTATGCAAATCGCCAAAATACTAAACTCTATTCCGAGAGGAGACTTTTGGGTCGGTGTAACGGTTGGAATTGGCGTGAAAACCTTTTGAGTCGTGGTGGTGGGGGGCTTCGGCTATGTCTTTTAAATCCTGCTCGTCCAAGGATGCGTCCGGGTTATGGCATTTCCGCTTGATAAGCTCGGGCATATCATATCATTATCCTGTGAGATTATCAAATTTAGTATCGTTCAAAATTGAAAAAAAATTTCACTCACTTGAATAATTTCGTCTGTTTTTCCGGAGACGATGAGGGGTTTGTCAGGCCGCAGCGGCCCTTTGTTCGCACCGGGCGAGTGCATCAGCGCTAGGTCGGGGTGAACATGTCACTGAGCGTACCGCATGAGTACTACGAACAGCGACGAACATTCCGCGAAGCGGTATGCGAGGAGCGGGCCGAAGCAGCCGCTGGAAATGGAGCGAAGCGATGAGCCAGTGGAGTCTTGTCCTATGATGGAACTCCGGAAAAACAATGAGGTGATTTGAGGACCGGGCGTGAGACCGTGGAGACGATCATGATCGAGCGTCACCAGCATGTCCTGGATAGCAGCAGCAAAACGATATATTTATTTTATAATTTATCTATAGAGTTACTATGGATAAAAGGAGAACTCTCATTATTATTTTTTTCTTTTTAGTCATAACGTTATGCGTTCAAATTGCTGGAGCAACACCAATTTCAAGTTTCAATATGAATTTAGCCGGTGGTTTTGTACCCCTCACAGAACATTTCACGGATACTTCATCCGGAAATCCGAATTGTTGGCAATGGAATTTTGGCGATGGTAGTACGTCCAATGTCCAAAATCCAACGCATATCTATAATTCTATCGGGACGTATGCAGTAACGTTAGATGTCGGAACGGATGGAAATTACGTTACAACCTCTTCCGAAACAGTTTATGTATATCCAATGATGCAAGCGAGTTATTCAGTAACTCCTTCATCCGGAATTGCACCATTGACCGTACATTTAACTGATACTTCAACAGGAAACCCAACTTGGTGGGAGTGGCAAATTCAAAAGGGGGGTCCGGGAGATCCACCACCCTCTTATGAGCAAAATCCGACTTTCGTACTAACCACCCCTGGTGAATATGGGGTTTATCTTCAGATTTCGGGTCATGGTACAGGGGCGGTTAAACAAGATTATCGTATAATTAATGTTGCTCTTCCTTATACGGGGACAATAACTCCAACACAATCGATTGTATCACCGACAATGACTACAGAATATCCCACAATATCTTCAACAACGATTGCCCCGATTACGGTAACAACAATAGCAACGACAGTTCCAACAACCATTCCCTCTATCATAACAATTCCTACAACTGCGGTTATTTCGCTGGAAAATATCTCAATAAAAAAAACCAAAACACAAGTCTATTACCCCCGTTGCTTCTTTAGAAACGGTAATTCCTACAAATACCATTCAATCATTTGTTCAAATTAACCCTACAAGCTCCCCATCTCAAATGCAATCTGCCAAAGAGTGGGACGAAATTGGTGTAGAACGTTACAACGCAACAGATTATTCAGGTGCCTTTAAAGCATTCAGCGCTGCACTGGCGATTGATCCCAATGATAAGACGGCACAAATTGGAAAACAGTATGCACAGGAGGCGCTTAGTGGGACCCTCCCGAAAAAGTCAGCATTGCCGTTAGGAGTCTTTGAATTGGTTTCTGTTTTTTTTGTCTTCATAATATTTACAAAAGGTTCACGATAAAAAAGTGGTGAAGAGAACAAATTGATGAGGAGATAATGGAGGATTTTGAAATGAAAACCTTACCAACCTGGGCAGGCCGAAGTGAATTCAAATACGATGGATCTATCGAATCCGGAACGACAATTTATTATGGATCTGGTTTCTCAATCCGAATTTCCGCCAGCCAGTATTCTGCAATATTGCAGAATTTTAAAGGAAAGACAGTGAATATTGGAACATCACGAGATAGAGCTCCTTTAGGGAGTGTGGGAGACTGGTTACAAAAGAATGTCACACCTACAGCAACTGCGTCTTATGTTGGTGCAATTCTCATTGAAGAGGGCTATGCAATAAAAGGATGCAGGCCAGCAACAATCGAATTCAAATAAAACGTAAACAGAGACGAAGGAATTTGTATGACCGGAAATTATGATTTCAAAGTATTGACGGTAAAGAAAGTTTTAGCTGATGGCGACTACATCTCAGCGTGGAAACAAATTTGCAATAGCCTTCACAACACGGGAAGAGATTTCCATACAGTTTCAATGCATCCCAGAAGGAATGTTCCTGAAAAATGGTTTCATGCGATAGCATATGGGGATCTTGTAATGATCCAGAAGGCAGAAGATCCCGGAAATAATTCAGAGGTTACAATGTTCCGTCCCCTTCGCCAAGCGGAATTTGAGATACTTGCCCCACTCTATAACGATTATGTTCGAGGTGTTTCAACTGCAATTCGGCAAACGAAAAGCCAGAATTCATCGTATGTAATTACCTTAATTGCAGAATTGCTGTAAATTCGAGCATCAAGGAGGATGAGTGAACATAAACGAGCGTCTGCATGCCAGCAAAACAAGCTCTCGTTGGGGCAGCCCACGCGGCGGGGGCGGAGCCGCGTTGAGAATAACCTCCTCCGTAAATTTTCTCGCTGTATTTTGTCACACGCTGGGATTGCCGCCCGCGTCACACGCTTCGCATACCTTCGGCGCATTCGCACTTGCTACACGGACCGGTTTACCTCGTTCAACTGCCCAAAACCCTATTTTTGATCCCCTCCCCGGAAAAAACGACCCTCATATCCGCATTCCGGCACGGTTTCCGGGTCCGGATGGGCTAAATTAGATGGCAAAAAATGCCTCGATTCTAGGGCCTTTGGCGGCCTTTAGGAGGGATGCATTTTTCGCTTATTTTGGCAATCAGAGCATTTTAAAGGCGTATTTTCCACAGGAACTGAAAAGAGAGAATTATCGGGTTTTTTCGGTATTTTTATAATCAGGGTTCTGACCCCTTATTCCCGGTATCTCCGACGTAGGATAGATGAGGGGGAGATCATTTTACCCCCTATCCCCAAAATCATTTCCCAGGCACCCCCCACACCGCCCCAATCCCGGAAAATGCCTTCTCGAACCGCTCCGGTCTTTCTCCAACATAGAACAATGCCGGTGAAAATGTCGGTCCGGGTCCATCATCACCGGACGGACCAACAAACCGGATACGGGCCGAAGGAAAACACACCCGGCACGATATCGCCGTCAGCGTCTTCCACGCAGCGGTCTCGGTTGCCGACTTCCAAAGTACTATCGCCTCCGTGGTCCGGCCCGTGGACCGCTCCAGGTAAAGTTTCGAGAACCACCGCTCGACCCGGGCCCGAAAGGAGGATTGAGAAAGACCCGCCCCTCCCACGGCTGCACGAGACCATTGTCCTGAGCTGTATAGTGCCTCGCCGCCGGCACGTTCGGGATCTCCCGGCTGTTGCTGCACGGATCCAGATCGATCGCGCCCATGCAGGCGATTACTGCATCGAGAATGTACTGCGGTGTGTAATGCTCAGTGCTCTCGTGCGAGAGCAGGGCCGATGGAACGACCATGTCAGCCCGCCTTATACTCCATCACTTTCCCCGCCAGCCGCTTAGCCTCCTTGGCCCGCTTCTTCACAGACCGATCCTCATGCTCAAACACCGGATCGATCTGGTCCCGGATACTCCAGCGCTGCGAACCATCATCCCCCATCGACAACCATGCGGACAACCGGTACAGGCACAGCTCCTGTTCCTCCCGTTTTTGGATTTGGCGGAAGAGCCGGGTTCTGATCTGGCGCGTCAGGACCATGACCGTCCCCTCGCATATATCTGAGAGTAAACTCATCCTCTCCTTCATCCAGGGTGATGAGACCGCGTTCTGGTTACAGGCCGCAAGATAATCGACCGTGAGTGAATCCTTTCCCTCGAAGATCTCCACCATCCCGATCACCTGGATCTCAAGGACCATGTATTCCTCTCCTTCAAGCAATCCACGTCGGGCTTCTTCCTCGGTCTGCTCTTTAATCTCCGGCCGGTATTTTATTTCCGTTACTACCTCAAACGTATCTTCAGGCATTCATTTCCCTCCGTTTTTTTGTAACACCTATCACATAATCGTTCACTTAGCGCTTCATCAGGCATTGCATCCAGCCCCCTGTACACTTTCCCGCAAACCTCTCCCGTAACAATGCTCACACAACTTCACCCCGGCCTCGCGATCGATCCACACCGCCTTCGCAATTCCACACACCGAACACTTCCCCACATCCGCCGTCACGCGGCTGCACCGGGAAACATCCACAGTGCCCGGTAAAGGAACCGAAGCCATCTGCTCCGCTTTCACCACCTCATTGTAACAAGAGCGGCACACCCTCCGGGCATCCTGCTGATCCTTGGGCCGGGCCCGGCGCCGTCCAGGATACTCAAAATTATACCAGTACGTGAAAAGCAACCCCGGGGCAGTCGGCCGGTTATACGTCTATGAAATTTCCCGTATTGGCAGGACGTATGCAGACTCCATCCGGTCAATATTAGATCTTGAGGATCTGGGAATCGAAGTATTCAGCCTCTCTCCGGCGGAAGCGTTCCTGAACTCCTGCACCGATAAGGGTATGCGGCGGATCATGCTCACTTTCATGATCACAATGGCAGAGCGCGAGCGGGACCTATTAAGCGAGCGGACAAAGCAGGGACTCGTAGCAGCCAAGGCCCGGGGTGTCCATGTAGGCCGTCCATTCCGGGATATCAAGATGGAAGAAGTCAACGCCAAACGCGAACAGGGTATGACCCTCGCAGGGATCGCGGAAGAGCTAGGCATCCACGTAAACACCCTCTCACGCAGGATACAGAAGGGACCGTGACCGGCCCCTGCGCATACCTACCTTTACACCATCACGCCGAACAAACGCATAATAACGCCCATATGGAGCAGCAATATCAAATCAGGTCGCGTATTCTCGTTTCACAACTATAAATTTATTTTTATATACTGCCAGGGAGGCCAGATAAAAATCCGGGAATTTTCACCTTTTTAGGCCTACCCGTTCCCACAAAAATCTGAGAAAAATGGGGTTTTAGGATGTCAACCGCCGGTAATATTCTGGACTGCACCGGAGATCCCGACCTGCGCGTGGCTGATATTCTCCTGTAATTGTTGGTACTCTTGCTGGGTGTCCTGCGCTACATGAGGGTTTGTTACTGACGAAACGGCCCCGAGGCCCACACAGAAGACCGCCAAGGCAATCAGAGCGATAAAAGCCAGTACGATCGCTATGGATACGCCAACAGCTACTTTCCCGGCAAAACTGGTAAGGTCCGTTTTTCTCACTCCAACCGGCGCAAGTCCTCTAAAAATTAAATTGTGATCTCCCCGGCATTGATCTTTTTTGCCATTGTGTACGCATCGTAAATATTCCAGACCCATACGATCGGGGCAATTATAATCCCTATAACAATAAGGATCATCAAACATGCGATGATAAAGCCAATCAAAATCATGATTCCCCGACCAATCGCACCACAATAAATTTGCCCGAGGCCCGGGATGATGAAAGAAGCAATTGCGGCGATCCCTGTACTTTTAATTTCTTCGCCCTCAACACGGGGACCTTTATTCATTCCGACAGGCGCCGGGGGGCTCTTGATCCGTACTCCGCACTTGGGGCAGATTTCCGCGTCTGCATATTGAAGCTCGGCACCACAATTCGGGCAAAACATAAGTGATACCTCTCTTGGGTATACTATAATAATTTCCTTTTTTATGTGAGTGATTTATGTCGCTCTACGGCAGCATGTTCGTAACCGATATCCCGGCAGCAAATTTTCCGCAAAACGAAAAGAACGACATTTCCCGATCCTCATGGCTTCCGGTATTGGCTCCTTACTATTAGAATCGCGGCACTAATCGCCAAAATACTAAACTCTATTCCAAATGGAGACTTTTGGGTCGGTGTACTGGTTGGAATTGACGTGAATACCTTCATTGTCGTGACGGTCGGTTTTGGGGTATAATAAAATCCCGAGGGTGTGGCTGTTACCGTTTGAGTCACAGTTGCCGCCGGTACGGTTGTTTGCGCGGTTACAGTTGTCGTTGGAAGTGTTGTTGTTGAGGTGGTGGTTGTAGCGGTTTGATTAAGGGAGGGTGTCGGGGATGTTGTTGTTCCGGGTGCAAGGGGGGAAAGAACGGTAATTGTTGTGTTTGGAATATTGCCCAAATATCCATTGCACTGGTCGTTTATCATCCCTGGATGATTCAATCTTGCGGTATATACCCCGGAAATTGTATATGTATGCACCGGGTTTTGAGTGTAGGCATTTGTGTTGTCACCAAAATCCCAAGACCAGATAGTTGGATTATACGATGATGTATCCGTAAATTGTACTGTCAGTGGAGCTGGGCCACTTATAGGGGTTGCAGTGAAAGTTGGTGGAGGGGGGGGGCTTGTCAAGACTATATTGAGAGTTTTACTTATACAATTATTATTGTAGAGGTCGTTATTCTGATCAGTGCAAAAGCCAAAGCTATCCCATGTATAAAGTTTAACGGACATTATCAGGGGTGTGTTACCACCATTAAAATTACAATAAAATGTATATTTAGGGTTTTGAATGGCTGAAACCCCGTGCCCATCCCCAAAATCCCAAGACCAACGCGCTGCATGACCTGTCGATGTATCTGTGAATTGTACCGTTAACGGTGCTGGACCTGATGCGGGTGTCGCTATGAAATTTGGGTTCGGAAGGGGAAGATTTGCGTAAACAATACCGCCGTTAGTTCCAGCATTTCCTGCGGAATTCGTCGTTGTGAGATTGAACGTATAGATACCGTAATTAGCATAGGTATGTGATGGGTTCTGAAGCGTGGATGTCGCACCATCACCAAAATTCCAATACCATCCTGTTATGTTCCCACCTGGTATGTTCCCCCCTTCTTCAGCACTAAATTGTACTGTCAATGGCGCTTGGCCAAATGTTGGACTCACGGTAACCCCAGGAGCTGGACAATACCCTGGAATTGAACAATCTGCCCCAGCGACCTGGACGATCCCGATTAGCAATAATAGAAGAACCAAAACGATTTTCTTCACATGGCATCATCTTAATTCACCTCATATATACTGTTATATTATTCAACTTTCCTAATTGACCTTCGGGCTTTCCAGTCTTATTTTCTCAATGGGCCCACATCTGAAAACGGTTGTTCAGACTGTTCAGGCTGTTTACGATCAGAGCAGGCAGAAAGCCCACGAACTTTAGTTGTGGGATGTTTTGAGGGGAACGACTTGGTTCTGTAACGAACGCCAGAGCCCGCGGTACCCGTTTTTTACTGACGGGAAAAACCTCCCCTTAAAGTGCTTAAAGTTTATAAGAGTCTTGTTTTAGTCATGCGGAACCGGATAGACTTCCGGAACCATCTCCCTTGCACCGGCAAGCCAGCCAAACAGTAACCGGGGGCGAGCGGGCCGGTACCTATCCGCGATGAACCCCTGCATCGCCACCTTTGTGCATTTTTTACACACCCTGGGGGGAAATTACAACCCCCCGGGGATCGTACCTTTTACTGCAATTACCCGTCAATAAAGCCCCGCCAAGGCACTTCTTTTGGCAAAAGTCCTGTCAGATGGGTAAAAGTATGCAGCAAGTGAAAAGAAGGCCGGTTTGGGGAAGGAGTGATGCTTTTTAACCCTTGGCGCGTTATGTATATTAAGCACCATAAAATAGCGAATTTTTAGAATATTCAGGGATGATTTCACCCACACAATGTTTATAGCCGTCCATCCAATAGCATTACGCAATGCGGCTCGATATTTTTTGGGATCAGCTCTCCCCCAAAGGTCTTCAGCTGCCGGTATGTCGCATGATTGAAACAGTCACCGGGCTGTCTGCAGAAGTTTTCGATAACCCTGTTCGCATTATGGGCTTCGTAAATGAGCGAAAACAGATCGATGCCCAGGTACAGCTCGACCACATGGCAACCTTCAAACATCATCACAAAATGTCCGATCCCATACTTCTTGTGGTGAGCCAGGATCTTTTCAATCACGGCCATTCAGCTCTTTTTGGCCTTGCCCGGGAGTCAGCAGGTGTAGCCGTTGTATCGACCGCTAGGCTTTCAAACGAATATTACGGGCTTGAAGCATGCGATAGCGATTTCATGGACCGGATTGTCACAGAAGGAGCCCATGAAGTCGGTCACCTGCTGGGCCTTGGTCATTGCAGAGATCGAGAATGCATCATGTTCTGTCCGGACACGCTCGATGAGCTGAACGGTAAAAAGAAGAGTTTTTGCACTGCCTGCAAAAAACAGCTTGAAAACCACCTCCTGCCGCAGATCGACCAGATTTAAGCTGGCACACCTGAATAATGAAATAATAAAATTCAAGCCATCAGAGGCAGGATCTCGATTTCCATCGTACTGATCTTTTCATAGATCCTTTTGAGCCTGATAATAGGCCAAATCTCATATAGGAATATGGTGATCGGCTGCCACATCGCCACCCAGCCGATGATCAAAAGTGAATACGAAAGAAGCTGGGCGATAATATACATATTCAGGGCGGCAACGAGCTGACTTGCGATAAGGGCGACCGCCAAAAATGAGAGCCCGACAAGAAGGCTGAACCGGCCAAACCGGATTTTCTGCCTGACTTTCCGTTCCGTAACAAGCATCCGGTACTGAAAATGGTTATGGATGCCAGGAATGATCTTTTTTACCTCTTCACTTACTACAAGGGCAGGGGGGAGATAGATAAGAATCATGAATTTTGTTTTGGCCGGGAAATCCTGAACCGTGTCCACAATATATTCTTCTGCGTCACTATCGAGCTCCTTTTCATAAAAAGGAGCTGGATCAAAGGAATTGAAAAGCTGGCTTACTGATGTCAGCTTTATCTCAATGAGGACCCGGCCGTCCTTTCTCCGGTACATCGATTCAATAGTTGGTATCGTCTCAGATGCCGGAATCATCCTTTTTTGTTCAGCCGCTGATCCGATAAATTCTGCGAACCGGCCAATTCTTTCGGTGAAAATATGGCAGGACGTTGTGCGGAGAGTTAGTCGAATACAGAGGATGAATCATGGCCAATAAAGAACTTTTTAAAGAAAGGTAAAGTTCTAAAAATGTTGTCTTTTTCATACTGTTTATGTAAAAGGGAAGGAGACGCCTTACATGAGTCTCTTTCGGACATTGGTTCAACTTTTTTAGAGAGGTTTTCTCCGAGAACCCGATTTTTTGTCTGTCCATATGAGCGATTTACAACAACCTGAATGGATTTATCCGGTGACGTAAAAAACATGAATGCAAACAAATTTCTTGTTCAATACCACTCCGCTGATTTTTGTCAGCGTTTCAAAAAAGCGTCTTTCATTTTCATTTTGAGGATTCATAAACCGGAAAAAGCTCACGCTGAAAAGAAAAGGGAAGTAAACCAACCGATATAACCCCGCATTTTACCCGGGAAAAGCAGCCAATTTTTATATATACTATTATATATATTATATGTAACTTGCCACTTTATGTGACGCATTCGCTTAGTTATGGTTGAAGGTGTTTATACCTTCGTAAAGCGATACGAACCTCTGGGTACGGTAATCTCGAACCGTGCACCTTTTCCCGGTTCTCCGGTTTCTTTTATTTGGATTCCGGTAATCGCGAGGATCTCACGGACAAGATAAAGGCCAAGCCGATTACGGTGCCAAAAGATGCATATCGGATTGACGACGTGAATACAATCATTAAGTGATACCATGAAATTGTCTACTGTGCAAATAGATGCGATCCAGGAGTTGGGAAACATCGGCGCGGCGCACGCTGCAACAACACTTTCCCAAATTTTGATGAGCCCGGTCGAGATGAATGTACCGAAAGTCCAGGTTATAGATCTAACCCAGTTGGGAAATTATATCGGTGCGGAATCCGCCGCTCTGGTGGTTTTTGAACTTCAGGGTGAGATCCAGCATGGCGGCTACATCGTCTTCTATATCTCACGGCAATCGGCGGTCCGACTGACAAACACCATGCTGGGCCTGACGGATCTCGATCGTCCGCTGAACGAAATGGATGACAGTGCCCTTCTGGAGATCGGAAATATCATGGCCTCGGCGTTTCTAGACGCTACAGCAGAACTTCTCGGTATAGTCATGCTCCCCTCTCCACCCGTTCTCACGATCGACATGGCCCACGCCGCTATGCAGACGCTTATCGCACAGTTGAACGAAGAAGTCGATGAGGTTATGCTGTTTTCCACCGAACTTTCCTGCGAAGAGCATAAGATCGAAAGCGACATCATCCTGTTGCCGGAGATCGCTACGCTGCATACAATGACCGAGCTTCTGGAAAAACTTACGAAACCTTGTTAAGAAACTGATTTTTAATGACACAAGGAGTATCCTCGTAACGATCAGGATTATCAGGAATACGCTCGTCCTCGCTGATGAACGTGTCCGTCGTTAAACCACGTGCCATTTTTGAGGCTGAAGTAATATATTTGAGCGAGTACTTCAGCGGCAGGTCGTATTGGGTTTCGCTTCTGGGGGGCGTTTTTTAAAATAACGTGAAAAGGTGCATTTTCCAAAACAGACTCGTATGGGAGAGAAACCCTATTTACCGGGAAAGCAATATAAAAATTCAGGAGAGACACAGAGGAATCAGGATCATGACCGAATCAGTTATCACCGAATTTACCGGGAACCAGAGGGAGACTGTCGGCAGGCTGTACCGATACGGAACTGCAGGTATCACGGTGCTGGACAGCCATAATGTCGTCCAGCGGCTTTACCGGTTCGACCCGTCAGCAAACACAATGACAGAAAATGATCCAAAACAGCCAGGAAAGATACTTCGCCGGTTCATCTTTGACAATTATGGGATGCTTGAGGAAACATTCTCTTTCGGTCGACCTCCCCGGACGTTCCATTACGAGTCCGGAGGCCGGCAAATCGTTATGAGAGAAGGTGGGGATTATGGCGCCGTTGGGAAGACGTTTACGTTTGAGGGGAGCGGGGTAACTGAAACTGCATTCGGGCGTGACGGGAACATTGAAAGAGTGTATTCCTTTGATCCAAGAAATGAAACGATAACGATCCGTTCTGGAGGATGGTACGGCGACATTGAAAGAAAACTCATTTTTGAGCGCCTGGATGTATCAGTCTTTTGTGAACCGGAAGCTTTTCTCCAGTTCCTGATGTTTACGGAAAAGAGTGCACGTGAAGCAGATGCAGAGGTAGAGGAGCAGGTTGCAAAGATTCGTGGTCAGGCACCCGGCAGGAGCCGATTCGCATATAACGGCCCGCGGCAATCTTCCGATGGACGTGTTTCTGCTCAACCCGCAACAAAATTGCGTGCACAGCAAGGCAGATCTCCTAGTCAAGGGATTCCTGCCAGGAATGAAGATATTATCGAATTCATTCCCGATGGTGCATCGGCACCGACTGCCAGAGGAACCCCCGGTGCATGTGACCGAAGTAATGCGATCCCCTTTGAGGAGCGCTGGCAGCGTGGAAATGAGGATGACGACAAAATGAAGAGGGGGGAAAGCAGCCGGATCCCCCTTGAGGAACGATTCCGTAGTGTGCGGGAAGAGGATCGGACATTAACAGCGGGACGGAGTGCGAGCATTCCCCTTGACGAACGCTTCCAGAACCTTGAAAATAAAAAGGAAGAACTTACCAAGGGAAGAAGCACCCAGATCTCATATGAAGAGCGTAAAACCGGGAAACGGCAGCAGTAACCCGTAATATAAGGTAAAAACCAGCCTGGCACTTTTTTTATCTTGTAAAAAAAGATCAGCGCTCGTCGCACCTGAGCACACCGGCATGGCCGATATCCTCAAGGCTGTGCTCATCGATCATGATCGTAACGAGATCCGGATCGATTTTCAACGTCGAGACAAGGGTATTGGTGAACTCTTTAATAATCCGGCGTTTCTGTTCTGTAGTCCAGCCTTTGCGCATTTTGAGAATAACAACGGGCATGATGTCACCTGTATTCAAAAATATAGGGCAAACGGGTATTTAGCCACTCTCCCGGATTGTAAAGGTTTACGGATTACAAGACTTCGATCCGGAATAAAGCTTCATACAAAAGCATTCATTATGGCGGAACATGCCCGAAGATATGCTGATGTCAAAACCAATGAACACGAGAAACGTGCAGAACTACTTCTGTATATGCTCAACTCTGCAGTGAGGAGAGAGTGGTCACTCGGAACTTTCTTAATATTCTGAGTATACTTTCATCAATTCCTTCTGCAATGCATCGATGCAATGCATATCATCAATAATACCTACAGAAAACATCTGCCTTACCGTGCACCGGGCCCCTGGGAGTTTTTCCGCGTTTTCCTCCCGTATTCCGGGGGCCACACGGCCACCATGGATTAGACTTGAGAGAAGTACTTCAAAAGCAAACCAACGAGGGTGGCGAAGCAGCATGATTCAGGATCCGTTTTATAGCGAGTTCATGGGTACAGACCTCACCTCTCGCATCAGAAATAACAGAAAATGAATGTTCCATACCGAATAAAAAGGAATATTCAGGAGACCTAAGTATTTAATCTGATTTTTCGGATTCAATGATTACATTTTTCTTTGGTCGTCCGCGTTTTCTTTTGGGGTTGTCGGCAGATTTTATAGTTTTCATTTTGCGTGGTCTGCCTCGGGGCCTCTTTTCTTTTTGTTCGATTTTCTCGACAGATATTACCTTTCGCGGCCGTCCTCTTTTTCGTTTCTCGCTCCCAGGTGCTGATTTTAATTGTTTTGAATCGGGAATTACCTTAATTTTCCCATCGTTAACAAACTTTAATAAAACCTTTTCAATCTCGTTACTGATATCAGCATTCAATCGGGAAAAATCACGTGGGGATATTAGATACATGCTCTGAAAATGCTATATTAATATAAAATATTTTGTAAACATTACTGTTACATTGACGATTAATTGAACTGTAAAATACCATCTGCCAATCAACGACACTTTAATCAAGAAAATCACATCCAAATTAGCGTTTTAAAAGACAGAAAATGCATTAATTTTGAAATATATTTATCCGGATCGGTCTGTTTCTTTTTTATCTATTGCGAATAAAGGGGATTGTGAGCTGGACAAATCATCGCACATATTTGATTCGAAATGCCGAAATCCTTCGTAAAAAGGCAGCATTTTTTTGGGTTTTATCTTGGTATTTGTGAATAAAAATGAAAAAAAGCAGTCCTTTTCGCGTACAAACCTTCATTATTCATAATAATGATATTGAAATGAGAAAATTTTTACCGGGATGAATAATGACTGAAAAATTTCGGACAGAATTAAACCTGTTGAAACAGGATACCGTCGATATGGCACGTTTTGCGCAGGATATGCTCAAAGAATCGATTGTTGTCCTGATAAATGAAGACGTTACAAAAGCGGCAGAGTTTAAACAAAAGAAAAACCATCTCCGTGAATTGTCCCCTGATCTTGAGGAGAGGGCTTACCAGATGATTGCTATGAACCAGCCAATGGCAAAAGATATGCGAACAATCGTATGCACCCTCAAAATAATTTCCTCCGCTGAACGCATTGGAAGATACGGGAAAGTTATCGCAAATATGACAAAACATGTGCACAATCAGCCCTCCGTTTCCCGATCGGCGGTGATACCGCAAATGGCTGACCAGGTTATTGGCATGATCGATGATGCCATAACTGCATACAAAAACGAGGATCTCACTCTTATTAAAAATTTTTCTTCCCGGGACGATGTTGTGGATACACTGTGGCATTCATTCTTCCAAGAAATGATCCCCTACATGAAAGAAAACCCCACAACGGTAGAACGGGGTACCTATTATGTCATGGTTGCCAGGTACCTGGAACGCTCCGGAGACCATGCATGCACTATCGCTGAGAATGTCCGTTTCATGATAACCGGCGAGCGGACGGTTAAGTAATATTCTTTTGAATCAGTTTTTGAAACACATTTTGAAAATATTGTGATTCTATATTACCGCCTAGGTTCAGAAGATCAAAAACCGCGATATTCATTCTATCCCGTACGGCGCATTTTTCCGCAGGGAAGCAGCCATATCGGTGAGGATAGGTTCGATTTTCTGCTCTTTAAGGTATCTTTCCGCAATCTGCTCCGAAAGACTGCCATGAGTTATCCGGTGTTCAATAACAGGAAGGTACTGCCGCTCCTCAGTGGTGGCATGATGCCATGCATGATGGAACAAGGTTTCAAGTTCAGGCCGTAATCCGGCTGTACCCTTCCGGATTGCCGTTTCCGTAAGTGAAAGCAGCTCGTCGTGATCGCTCTCGACCGGCAGCACCGGGGAGCGGAGGAGTGCCATGAGCAGTGCGAGGATTGCCATATCAGAACGGGCACATTCCTGCTCGTCAAGAGCCTTGATCTCAAGACAGTTCCGGGAGAACCGTAGGATAAGCCCACTCGAATTGAGCCATTCCTCGCACAGGATCTCCGCGTCCCTCGACCGAAGTTTGTCATAAATAGAATCCTGAGCTTTCCGATAGTCCCCAAGAGACATAAGACGCGACGGAATAATGCTGTTGCAGATCTCAGGGTACTTCTTTTTGGTTTTCCCGGTAAAAAACAAGCCGGTTATCCATTACACCGGTCAGCCGGCCTTCTACAATAGGAGAAGATGCCGAGAGCGCGATAAGATACGGGAGGAGGGAGCGGATGCGGTTGTATTGCGCGAGTAAATCTCTTTCCCCGGTATACGAGAGATTAATCTGGAATGCCTGAATATTGAGCCATCCATGCTGCCGGATATTAAAAAGCCGGTTGTAGGCCTCGTCGTACTCTTTTTCATCGTGATCCCAGACAGTAGTCCTGTCGAGGGTGAGCGTAGGGTGCATGCCAAGACCAAGCAGGTGATACCCCGTGGGAAAAATATGATAAAATTTCCGGATTCCCTGCACGAGCATCTTTTCAAGTGGTGCCACCCCTGACGCGGGGATCCGGGGGACAAATTCGAGTACAGTCTTTTGGAGTTCCTTTCCCAGTTTCACGTCTCCAAAAAGGATCTCGTCGGAAAAACTCCCGCAAATAGATTTTATAATCTGGTCGGAAACAGGAAGCGCCGCAAAGTTTGCATCATTTATCGAATATTCGTGTTCTGTGCCGACGGTCATACATGCTTCCGGGGGATTTCAGCGACGAGATCTGTATCAGGTTCGTCAATCCGGTTAATCGCCGCAATTTCTGTATCGGTGAGATTGGCAACGAGACCGAGAATGTTTTCTGCTGCCTTTTCATACTGCCTGCGGTACATTTCGGGCTCTTCACGGAAAATCTGGACAATCGGGCAGATCGCTTCGTGTTTGAGAAAGATCCGGATTGTATCTTCTGGCACATCGAAAGTGAACGGTCCTGCCCTGCACGTCTCAGGTTTGACATCGTGATAGGTACATTTGTGGTCCACCATAAGGATACAGCTCGCCATCCGGTCGCGTACAAAGTCGGAGATAGCCATCTCTCTCAAATGAAGGTTCCGGAACTCCCGCGGCGATCAGCTGATCGTCAGCTTTTTTGGTCACCGGAGGATGTGCATTATCGCAGCAGTGTCCCCCGCATGCCATGCAGATAGCTTCAGCACGAAGCTCCCAGTTTCTTGTCAAAGGTTATCACGCCGCAAAAAGGTAATCGACGATCTGTTCATAGATCTGCGGGTAACACGCATCTTCGCCACTTTCCAGAGACGGGTTATCATTTACTTCGATGACACATGCATCGCCGTTATTGTTTTTTATGTCGACACCATACAACCCGTTCCCGATGGCGTTTGCTGCATTTATACCCAGACTGATGACCGAAGGGGGGACTGCAACCTGATGCATGCTTTCCACGCCGCAATATACAACATGGCCGTTGACCGATGCCTGAATCTTGAACGTTACCGAAGGAATCGTATATTTGCAGGCATACAAAAGTTTCCCCCCGAGGACACCGATCCTCCAGTCATAGGTACTTTCCACAAACTGCTGGACAACGATCCAGTCAGACATCTTGATGAACCGCCGGGCTACCCGGAAAAAGCCCGCAATGTCTGAGACTTTTTCAACACGGAGCGAGAAGGAAGTGGAGGGTTCCTTAATAATCAACGGAGTCCCCAGCGTATCAAAAAGATCTGTTACTTTTTCTACACTGAGATCGTTTTTTGAGAGGAAAACGGTCTTTGGGAGTGCAATATTCTTTTGGATCAGGTGGGAATACATATTGATCTTGTCACCGCAGATCTGGATCGAATTCGCATCGTCAAGCACAGGGATCCCATGGAACTCTGCCATCCGGGCTGCGACATAGGTTATATTCATGGGGTCAG
The DNA here is from genome assembly GCA_963701095.1 of uncultured Methanoregulaceae archaeon. Classification (GTDB taxonomy): domain Archaea; phylum Halobacteriota; class Methanomicrobia; order Methanomicrobiales; family Methanospirillaceae; genus Methanoregula. Next base: position 2,605,239 of record OY969564.1, on the reverse strand, counting down.
TACGGGCCCGGATAAAAAGGGCGTCTAATTTGGGGATCTTGTTGATATCAACCGGAAAGAGAAATTCTGCATTATGACCAAGCTTTTCGGCCACGTCCCTGCAGTGGATAAGGGCGTTGAGCTGATCGGCGTTAGAAAGAGTCTTTCGATCCACAAAAATTCCGAGGTGGCTCATAGGAACTCCTGGTGATTCCGGTATGCAGAAAGGAATGCACGCTCCTCATCTGAAAGATGAGTGTATCGCGTTGGTGCAAGGGACGAGAGTGCAAAATTGTTTCCCGTCTGCACAAAGACCATGCTGACCAGAGGGATAGCAAATAGATCATAGATCTTCTTTGCAGTGGTAACGATCTCATCATTGTTTCCGGGCGTCCAGCCAAAAATTGCCGTACAGGTGTGGATGGCTGCTCTGTCACTGATCTTCTGGTAACAGAAGGGGTACTTACCAAGGTTGGTGATATGCTTGATGACCTCTTTTGCCTGTGTAGTATCCTGCACGACGGAATATTCTGATGTTGTGGCGAAATAATTGAGACCGTACAATATCGCCGGGAGCGGAACGTAACCCTGCGAAATCCCCCACGGAACGACCGGAATACCAGTATGTGATGCACGTTCAAGGCAGACCGGTACAACGAATGCGTCTAGGACTGCCCTGCTGCACGGGCGAATGTCATCACCGGCCAGTTCATGTGCGAGAATGGTGTAATAGGCCTCGGATTTGTACGAGTAATCCTCGGCGACCACATGGTATGCATGATCACGTCGGACTATAGTTGGCGAATCCCGGGCCATCACCGGTTCTTTTTTCTGCGGGAGATGAAGTGAGGTTGCCGGATTTCCCATTGCCGCCTCCCGGAGAGCTGCCTTTCTCTTTACCGGCGGCCGATCAGGCAGATCTACCCCAAACCAGTCGCCGGTCTGCCCCGGAACCTTATACCTATCGTTCATCGGCAGATCAGCCCATATTTAACCAGACCAGAAGGGGTCCGGGGTAAACCGTTTTCCGGTGCTGATAGAACATACCGGTGAAAAGAAAGATCCATACCATTACTCGCTGCTGGAGTGCTGTAATCGCAGCGTATCATTACAAAAGGAGGAGAAAACGCAGACCGTTTATCCTCTTCATCATCGTCTTCATTGCTGACACTGACGGTCATATTCAACACTAATCCAAAACAGTGTCTGGATTACTTCAATTTCTTCTATACGTATTAGGCTTTACATGAAGGTTGTGGTGATCCTTTCGATTAATGACCGTTATTCATAGTATACGTAGATGGAAAGGTAATATCGGATTATACCGCGCAGTCCAAATGAGATGCACGATGATCCGTGTAATCCGTCATATTTTTATTTTCTGGCAGTATATCCCCGGGCAGTTAACTCCTTTATGACCAGATTGTCCCACCGAACATCATCCGGTTCCTGGATTGGATCAATACATTCCTCGAAGATCCGGGTTAAGAGAGGGTCTTCCGAACAGAGGTATCGGGAAAACATAATCCTGCCCACCCGTAATCCGTTCCGGTTTACAATAAGTATCCGCCAGCACCCGTAGTCCCGGCATATTTCAGGTCTGGTCAAGTGAATGGTGCAGTATGCTTTTTCCGAACCCGGCTGATGACGGAAGAAAGGGCAGACCTCGGGAAGTTTTTCAAAAATGCTCATGTCGTCATAGAGGGCACGTTTGTCAACGTCGACCGTAACTACATCAGATTCGTTTGTGTATCTGTTGAAAACGACGAACTCATAGTTTCCGTGATCCTCGACAATGCTATGTACCAGCCCCAGATGGCTGCAGCATTCTCCACACTGCTGGCATTCAAAAACCATAAGTCCCCGGCTCTTTGCTATTTTGACATATACCGGCCGGTGGTTTAAAGGCACCCATCCAGCGATTTCTCATCAGCTCGGTATTCGAGCGTAACACCAAGGCTGGTGAGCCAAAATTAATACCGGTCTGGCGCCTACAGGAACATAGATACATGGACATTTTCTCAATCATTCTGACAATTGCCGGGCTCTGCCTCTTTGAGACAATAACAAGCATCGACAATGCCATTATTAATGCCGATGTCCTTTCGACGATGTCCCAGAAGGCGCGACGCTGGTTTCTGATCTGGGGTCTCCTGTTCGCGGTCTTTGTTATCAGAGGGGGGTTGCCATGGCTTATCGTCTGGGCAGGCGTCCCCTCTCTTGGACCCATCGGGGCTTTTTCGGCAGCTTTCTCGAGCGATCCTGTAATGGCAGCTGCCATTACTCAATCTGCACCGGTACTTCTGATTGGCGGAGGAACTTTTCTTATCTTCCTGTTTTTCCACTGGCTTTTCTTAGAAGAGAAGGAATTCGGAATTCGGGGCGAACGTTATATTGCTTCAAAAGGGGTCTGGTTCTTCGCGGTCATTTCTATCCTGCTTACTGCCATTGTCGGTCTTGCTGTGGGAAAAAACCCGTTAATGGCTTTTGGAGCAGTGATCGGGTCGACCGCGTTTTTTATTGTAAACGGTTTCCGGCAGAACGCGGAGGAAAAGGAACGAACCATGATCTCTGGCAATCTTTCTGATGTGAGTAAGATATTTTATCTCGAAATAATAGATGCCACTTTTTCCATTGACGGCGTGATGGGCGCATTTGCTTTCACGATGGCAGTTCCGCTCATCATTATTGGGAATGGTATCGGGGCATTGATCGTCCGGGAAATTACAGTCAGGAATGTGGACTCGATCAGGAAATACCGGTTTCTCAAGAACGGGGCGATGTACTCGATTCTCTGTCTTGGCACCATCATGATCCTCGACAGTTTCGGCTTTGGGATCCCTGCGTTTGTGTCACCGGTTGTCACCTTTGGTATTGTGGGGTATTTCCTGTTCAGGTCTATCCACAGAGCGCCTCCTGCTGGTCCTGCGTAAGACCGCCTTTCCGGTAATCGGATCCTTCACCGTGATCCATATGACCGTACATGATCCTGAATGCGGTGGTATGGTTCAGACAAGAGACCGTCTTTGGTATACATCCTCATATCGGTGCGGTTGTACTGATCCCGGTCCCTGCCGACAGGGCAGACCTTGATACAACACCCGCAGGGAGAGAGGTACCTTCCTTTGAGTTTTTCCGATCGGGCAGCGCAGGCGTGCTTGTCGGTAAGCCCCTGCGGGTACCCTTCACTCGCTACCGCAGAAACAGGGCAGACGGAAAAACACCGCTGACAGTGGATGCAGAGGGGATCGTTAATCACCGGATCACCGGGAATTTCAGCGGTGGACAGGATGGATGTAAACCGGACCGGGGACCGTACTGTGGTGTAAGAAGCATGTTGTTTTCCCCAAAATTACCCAGGCCCGCACAGAATGCCGCATGCCGGTGCGAAAAGAACGCGATTGGCTTTTCTTTTAGGACTTCAATAGACCCATAGCCGTCCCGGGGCACCCAGATGGACGGGTACCCTTTCTCGGTTAAAAAAGTAGCCAATCGATACCCACAGGAATCAAGTAAAATATTGACAGTCCGGTAGAGTTCATGGTACCAGATGGACGGTGATGTGTCCACGATAGGAAGGCTCACCGGAAATCCAATAACTATTACCGTTTTTGTCCCGGGAAAAAGAGATGAAGGCCTGAATGCCTCCGGCACCCATGGTTCAAACGGTGGATCATCCCAACGATCCGCAGGGGCAAATCCGACAAGGGGGATATCCAAACCGCCGCATTTCCTGAGGATCTGACGCCGGAGAATCGCGCTCATGCATCTACGGTTGCACCAGAAAGAATAAGAGCATTTGTCCAGCTGGAAATACTCTGGCAATTATTCGCCGGACACTGTACAGACAATTTCCCTGTCCCGCCCCGCATTGGTATCGAGTTCGAGCAGGACAATCTGCTGCCAGGTCCCGCAACTGAGTTCTCCACCGGTAACAGGCACAGTCAGGCATGGACCTACCAGCGCTGCCTTAACATGCGAACGCCCGTTACCGTCACCCCATTTTCTGTTGTGGGCGTAATCGGCATCATCGGGCGCCAGGACAGACAACGCCCGTGAAAGATCCGAAAGCACCCCCGGTTCGTACTCTATTGTCGTCAGCGCAGCAGTCGAGTGCCGGACAAAAAGATGGATGAGACCTTCTTGTATACCGCTTTCACGGACCACTGTGGCTACCTGACGCGTCAGGTTGACCACTTCGCCTTCGTGCCTGGTGGTTACAGTGATGATCTTCCGGAAAAAAGGCATAATCCCCTTGTTTGCCCGTTTTACCTATAAAATATAACGTTCATACGGTCACTTCAAGAGAGTTCACTACGACTTGCGTGGTTTGATCCGTAATATAAATAATCCAGATCCCATGGGGCATACTTGTCATTCCCCCGGGCCCGTTCCTCGCGACAAATGTAGAAACATCATCGGTAAACCAGAACTTTGAACCATCAAAGTAAATGGTTATTATGTCACCCCGGGTCCAGGGTTTCCCGGTCATGACCGGTGACGGGGATACGGCAATTTTCTCGCCGTCCGGGGCTTCGAGAGTGAAAAAGACTCCCGATGGCACCGGACCTGATAGTTCAACTGTATCGCCAGTCATGTGGTAGAGGCTGATTACACTTTTGTCAGGATACGGTGTAGTGACCTTAGCCTGGACGGCAAAAGAAGGGGGTTTCTGGAGAAGAGAGGCCACAAATCCTGTTGAAACATTAAAAATAAGTATAACTGCTATACCGATGAGCACGATTAAGAGCAGTATTGCATAGAATTCGGTGAGTGCCCGATCAGATCGTACAATAGTCAAAAGCTCAAATCCGTATCATTCTTTTGGAAATAACACTCAAAAAAGGTTCTGATAACCTATCCACCGGATCCTAAAAGAAATGAGGATTATTCCGGTGCCGGGCCATCCGCATCAGATCCGGGCTCTTCCGCGACTTCAGCCTCCGGATTTACGATGGCGACACCAACGACCTTATCGTTCTCATCCAGACGCATGATGCGCACTCCCTTTGTCCCCCGGCCGATGATTCTTACTTCGCTTACGGGGGTCCGTATAACGACTCCGGCTGCGGTCATGACGACAATTTCGTCAGTCTCTGAAACTGCACGGGACATGATGACAACTGCATCGCGTTCGAGCGAGATATTCCTGACACCCATCGTGCCTCTCCCGTGACCGCGGAATTCATCAAACTCGGTTCTCTTGCCAAACCCGACATCCGATATCGTGAGCAGGTGATCTTTTTCCAGGAGAGTAACCGCAACGACCGTATCCACCCCCCGCAGCTTCATGCCTCGTACACCCTGGGCACCTCTTCCGACCGTCCTCACAGTATTCTCGTGGAACCGCAGGCTCTGGCCGAAACGTGACGTGAGAACAAGTTCGTTTGTACCGTTCGTCGAGATAACTTCAACCAGCTGGTCGTTATCCCTGAGTTTGATGGCGTTTGTACCGACTGATCTCGGATTGGAAAACTCGGTCTGGGGGATCTTGATAACCTGGCCCTTACTGGTGGCAAACAGGAGGAACCGGTCTTCCCTGAATTCGCGGATCGGGATCACAGCGGTGACAATCTCCTCTTTTAAATTCAGGAGGTTGACAATAGGTTTTCCTTTGGCAATCCGGGAACTCTCAGGTATTTCGTAGACCTTGAGCCAGTAGACCCGGCCAAGATTGGTAAAGCACAGCAGGTAATCTTTCATTCCGGCGACAAAGACCGAGTCCACAAAGTCTTCTTCTTTGGTGGTCATGCCGGTAATACCCCGGCCACCCCGGCGCTGCTTGCGATAGGTGTCAAGGTCCATACGTTTGATGTAATTTGCTGTCGTTATGGAAACGAGCACCGTTTTGTCTTCGATAAGGTCCTCGGTTGAAATATCGCCAACTTCATGGGCGATCTGTGTTCTTCTCGCATCACCAAACTTGCCGGCAATTTCGGTAACCTCTCGCCGGATCTCATCCTTGATTGTACTTTCGTTCGAAAGGATAGAATTAAGCCGTGAAATTTCGGCTATAAGTCCCGATTTTTCGTCCGTTATCTTCTGTTGCTCAAGCGCCGCAAGCCTGCGAAGCTGCATCTGGAGGATGGCATTTGCCTGAGGTTCGTCAAGCCCGAACCGGGTAATAAGAGTGAGCCGGGCATTTTCGACAGTATCAGATCCTCGTATTGCTGCAATTACTTCGTCAATTTTTGCGAGTGCAAGGAGCAGTCCTTCGAGGATATGGACTTTTTCCTGCGCTTTTTTCAGATCAAACTCAGAACGGCGCCGGATCACTTCGATCCGGTGCTGGACAAATGAGGAGAGGAGCCCGTGAAGGGTTAGTACGCGGGGCTGTCCGTCAACGATTGCCAGGTTGATGACCGAGAAACCGGATTCCAGCGCTGTGTGCCGGTAGAGATTGTTCAGGATCACCGGGGCCATCGTACCTTTACGGAGCTCGAAGACAACCCGGATCCCATCCTTGTCAGATTCATCCCGTATATCGGAGATACCGTCAAGCCGCTTTTCCTTTACCATATCAGCAATGCCTTCAATCCACTGGGCTTTGTTGACCTGGTACGGGAGCTCGGTGACGAGAATACGGTCGCCCCGGTTGCCACTCTCGCCATCTTCGATGGTTGCCACACCGCGGACGACAAACCTTCCCTGGCCGGTCATATAGGCATTTTTTGCCCCGTCAGTGCCCATGATAATGCCACCAGTGGGGAAGTCCGGGGCCGGCATAACCTTCATAAGTTCTTCGACCGTAACCTCCGGATTCTCAAGGAACCGGGTTACTGCAGCGCAGACTTCACGGAGGTTATGAGGAGGCATCTTTGTTGCCATACCAACTGCAATACCATCGGTCCCATTCACCAGAAGTGCAGGTATTTTTGCCGGAAGAACAAGCGGTTCTTCGAGAGATTCATCATAGTTAGGAACGAAGTTTACGGTCTCTTTTTCGATATCCTTGAGCATTTCTTCAGCCAGAGGTGTGAGCCTGACTTCGGTATACCTGCTTGCTGCAGCGGAATCTCCGTCGATGGATCCAAAGTTACCTTGCCCCTGGACGAGCATGTACCGGTAGGAGAAAGGTTGAGCCATCTTGACGATCGTATCGTAGATGGAGGCATCACCGTGCGGGTGGAATTTACCCATCACATCACCGACCACCCTCGCACTCTTTTTTGTGGGCTTATCGGAAGTGTTTCCCATTTCCCACATGGCAAAGAGTGACCTGCGATGGACGGGTTTGAGACCGTCCCGGACATCGGGAATCGCACGCCCGATAATCACGCTCATTGCGTAATTGATGTAGGAGACCTTCATTTCCTGTTCAATACTAACCGGTTCCACCCGGTGCGTTATCACGCCGGAGTCCTGAAGTCGGTTATTCTCAGATGTCAAGGTTGGTCACCTCCTTTGCATGGCGGATGATAAACTCTTTACGTATGTCCACATCCTTTCCCATCAGCGTCTTGAACATTTCATTTGCTTCCAGAGCATCTTCTATAGTGACCTGACGGAAAACACGGTTAGCCGGGTTCATGGTAGTCTCCCAGAGCTGCGTGGCGTTCATTTCACCAAGACCCTTGTACCGCTGGACCGAGACACCTTTGTCCCCCATTTCCCCGGAAACTTTCTTCATCTCCTCTTCGGTAAAAACGTACTTTTCTTCTTTTCCCCGGGCAATCCGGAACAGAGGCGGCTGGGCAATATAGACATAACCGGCCTCGATCACCCTGAGCATGTACCGGTAAAAGAATGTCAGGAGGAGCGTCCTGATATGCGCCCCGTCCACATCGGCATCAGTCATGATAACGACGTGATGATACCGTGCCCGTTCGACATCGAACTTGTCGCCGATACCGGTCCCTATCGCCGATATAAGGGTCTGGATCTCAGCATTTTTCAAGATCTGGTGTTCACCGGCTTTTTCCACGTTAAGGATCTTTCCCCGGAGAGGAAGAATTGCCTGGAACTTACGGTCACGTCCCTGCTTTGCACTGCCCCCGGCAGAATCTCCTTCCACGATATAGATCTCGCTTTTCATCGGGTCGCGTTCCGAACAGTCAGCAAGCTCTGCCGGGAAGACCGGAACTCTCTAACGAGCTCTTTCGCCGGGCCAGATCCCGTGCATTTCGTGCTGCCTCACGGGCTTTCGCCGCTGAAAGTGCTTTTTCGATAATAATGGCGAGTACCTTGGGGTTCTCGTCAAAATACTGGCTTAAGGCTGCATAGACAAGGGAATCCACAATACCCCGTATATTGCTGTTCCCCAGACGCATCTTGGTCTGTCCCTCGAACTGGGGGTTTGCCATCTTGACCGATATTACAGAGGTCGAGCCTTCACGGACATCCTCGCCCCGAAGAGTGATCGTCGCATTCTCTTTTATCAGGTTATTCCTTTTAGCCACCGTGTTTATGGCCCGGGTGATAGCACTCCGGAATCCTTCGAGATGGGTACCGCCTTCACGGGTATTGACACTGTTGACATAGGAATAGGTCTTCTCATCGTAACCGGTCGTGTACTGGAGGGCAACCTCAACTTCGACTTTGTTTTCGGCGTCTTTCTGGGTGATATCAATGGGAACAGGGTGAAGACATTCTGCTCCTTCGTTGAGGTATTTAACAAATTCCGAGAGCCCACCCGTACAATAGGATGCACGGGTTCCGGTGCGTTCATCGGTTATACGTATAGTAAGACCGGCGTTTAAGAAAGCCAGCTCGCGGAGCCGCGTGGCAAGAATATCGTAATCAAACGTGACCGTCTCAAAGATAGTCGGATCGGGCAGGAAGGTTATCTTTGTGCCCGTAAGTTTGTTACCGAATTCAGCAAAAAACTGTGCACGATCCTCTATGTCAGAACTGGCCGAAAGTGTGCTCTGCCCGGAGGTCCTAGTGAATGGCGGCGCTTCGCCATACCACTGCTGGTACCGGATGAGTCCCTCGTTGAGCGTTTCTTCCCGTTGAACAAGGGCGCCGGTCGGGATGCCCCGTGCAAAATGCATCTCGTAGATATTCCCATCCCGGAATACCCGGGCAGAAAGAGTGACCGCCAGTGCATTTACTACCGAGACACCGACCCCATGAAGACCACCGGAAACCTGGTACGTTGCTTTATCGAATTTACCACCCGCATGCAGGACAGTGAGAACGACTTCGAGTGCACTCTTGTGATTCTTTTCCATCGTGTCGACCGGGATGCCCCGGCCGTTGTCCTCGACCGACATTGATCCATCGCCGTTGATGACAACAGAGATCAACGTACAGAAACCGGCCAAGGCCTCATCGATGGAATTGTCCACAACTTCATACACGAGATGGTGGAGCCCACGGGTATCGGTACTCCCGATATACATTGCAGGGCGTTCACGTACTGGCTGGAGCCCTTCAAGTACCGTAATATGGGATGCATCGTACGAATCAGTCAAGGATTAACCTCCCTCGAAAAAGTCAATAAAAAAATTCCTTATAATTAGCACAATTACTATTGGTTCTGCGACCAATAAAACCTACGGTTGAAAAACAGACGTAAAAAACTGCTGATAGAACGCCATTTTTTTTAGAGAGATAAAACAAGAGTGTAAAATTCCTCTATGACAAATCGGGATGAAGATTGCATCCTTGATCAAGCCGGACGATAATTCAACAAGCCCGATATACCGGTTTGTCAACAGTATAGTGTCTTCTCACCATTTGTTTTGCATAAAAGGGTCAGAGACGCCGTTCCTTAGCTCTTTCATTGGTACAGCCTTTTTAGAGAGGTTTTCTGCAAAAGCCCGATTTTTGTCTGTCCCTTTAGGTATCTTCATGGACATATACATTCGATGAAAGAGATAAGGATATACACCAATTGCAGTTCAATTCCACGTCGATGATTTTTGCCAGCGTTTCAAAAGAGCATTTTTTGGCTCTGGAGAAATGCTGTTTTCCGAATGAAATTGAGGATTTCTACAAAGCAAATAATGCAGGAAGATACCATACCGGTTTTTGGCTGCCGTAAGAATTTATTCATAATTTTATCTATTTTTGTAGTAGTCAGTAACACAAATCGGCAGTTTTTTATAACTATGTGGTTGTATTCTTTTTAGGTGTTATGAAGAATGCATATACCTGATGGATACTTGGGTCCGACGACCTTTATCACCATGTACCTGATCATGATCCCCATCTGGCTTTACGCCGGGTACGGGTACAGAAAAATCTTCGGACTCGGCAGGTGCCGTATCTTGCACTGGGAGCAGCGTTCTCGTTTGTGATCATGATGTTTAACGTGCCGGTTCCGGGTGGCAGTTCGGGACATGCGGTAGGAAGTGCGCTGATCGCAGTCGTACTTGGCCCATGGGCAGCAGTTGTGTGCACATCCGTAGCACTCATTATCCAGTGTCTCGTCTTCGGTGACGGCGGTATTACGGCATATGGTGCGAACTGTTTCAACATGGCCACGGTTATTCCCTTTACTGGATACTTCATCTATAAACTCATCGCAGGGAACTCACCGATTGCCTCAAACTTGAGGATCGCTGCAGCCGCGCTCGGCGGGTATTTCGGATTAGGCATCGCTGCCTGTGTTGCCGGGTTTGAAATGGGCATTCAGCCGATTCTTGAACATACGGCCGCTGGTGTTCCTCTCTACATGCCGTATGGGCTTAATGTGACAGTACCGGCAATGGCGATAGATCATTTCGGTTTCTTCTGTTGGGTAGAGCTAATAGTCACCGGCTTAGCATTCGCGTATATTGCAAAAAACAGTCCGGATGTTATCTTTAATTATAAAGAAATTGAAAAGAACTCGCATAAAGAGGTCAAACCGGGGGCAGCCCCGGCGTAATAAATGAGGTGAACGGCATGGATATTATGGATTCATTCAACAAAATGGATAAGACGATTAGAACCCTCACAATTTGTCTGATTGTTCTCATGCTCCTCGTTCCAATCGGATTAATCGCCAGCGGAACTGCTTTTGGGGAATGGGGCCCCGATGAACTCAAGGGGGATATAGGTTATGTACCGGACGGACTTGCACATTTGACCGGCCTCTGGAGTGCGCCGTTAGATGGCTATGATTTACCGGGAGACCATCCCGACATCCCCACGCAGACACCAGGCTATTATGTCTCGGCAATGGTCGGGGTTATCGCCGCTGGCTTGATTGCATACGGGCTCTTTAAGGTCATGGTCAAGAGGACTGACTGATTCCCCGAAAGATTATCCCTCTTTTTTGCGTACCCTCTATAATTGGATAACAACGGGTACAAAGTTGTTTGCCCCTTATGATTTACGGGATTTTCTCGACAGGAAATATAATTAAATCAAATATCGGAAATTTAAACATTCGTAGTGACTATCATGGCAAAGAAAAAACAGACACCAGTAACGCGCACCGGGATTTTTTTGGCCAGAATTGAAGCAATCAAACAGTGGGTGCATGAGAACGAGAACTGGTTTTATATCGCCATTATCGGATTCTGCCTTTCAGTGACGATCCTTTATAAGATCTTCCAGTAAAATCCGGAATTCGTAAAAAGGATTGCCATAATGTAAATTACTTCTCGATTAAGGAAACAAATCCTGAAAAGGAGATATGATGGGAATTTGTACAGGTCGGTTGTCAGAATTCTTCTGCGATCCCATATCCCCATGCATATAAATTGGCTACTGGATCGTTTTTTGGGAAGAGATTACAGATAAGACCCTTGGTTCTCAGGAACCGGTCGGCCATAGAAGAAGACAACGGTATAATCTTTTCTTTAATGGTACGGCTGTTAGACCAGAGATGGAGATAGTACGTGACGTTTTTCTCCGGATGCACCGCTACATGCATGTAGAGATCTTTTCCGGTTACCTTTTCTCCTTGCTGATCAGAAACCGGCTGTCGTGCGAGATAGAGACACTCATCATATCTCGTATTGACCGTAGTCTTCCGGCTTCCATCATAAAGCGTTTGTTTCATGGTAATCACCTGTCTGCTGTTTTCCGGGATCATTCCCCAATAATCCCGGTTTTATGGGCTGAAAAACAGCGCAGCCCCTAGCGCTATCTTGTCGAAGAGTGAGGAGACGCTCTTTTGCGTCAAGGAACATCTCCGCATGGATTATAGAACGCCCCATTTAATAAGTATATTCATTTTAGTAGCAAAAAATATGTAAATTTTTTATTTTATTATCACGCATTCCTGAAATGGTACGCTGTGTTGTGAGGTTAATTGATGCTTTATTTTCCTCGGTGAAATTGGAAGGTTAACGACAATCAATGAAACGATACCAAAAAAGAAAAATTTAGATTTTAGTTCAGTTTCTGCGCACGATAATGAACGCAACTGCACCGAGGCCAATTACGGCAACAAGCGCACCAAACCCTGGGGATGCGGTCTTGGTTGGCGTTGGGGCCTGTGTCGGCGGCTGGGTTGCGATCGTGGTCGGGACAGTGGTCATGACTGGTTGTGTTGCAACAGTGGTAACAGGTGCCGTTGTTGGGACGGCTGTCAGAACGTTGAACAGAGCAGTACCAGTTGCCCCTGGACCGGGGAGACCGACGGAAGATGCCGTCACAAGGTACTCGTCAGGCTTGAATGTGGATGCATCGACATCGAATGAAACCGCATTCAGACCGTTGGTACCCTGCGTGACCTGCACGGTGCCAGATGCGCCGCTGAACTCACCGCTTGCGGACTTATCAGTCGGCTGGAATGATGATGAATAGATCGTAAAGAGGACATTGTCACCAACGGCGAGGTTGGTCGTGCCCGTGACGGTGAACTTGTCACCGACAGCGTGGTCGCCAATCGGGTTGATGGTAATGACCGGGGTCTCTACGAGGAACTGAAGCTTGGTGTAGGTATCATCGACATTCGGGCTGTTGATGGCCTCTACTAATGCTTCAGCTGCATTGGATCCCTGGAGTGAGTTCGGACCGGAGAGCGCGAAATCCTCAGTTATGTTGTTGAGGTTCGAGTAGTCGCCGGGTTGAGACGGGTTGTCGTTGTAGACAATCGAGGTCAGGCCGTTATTGGCATCCTGAGGAGCCGGAATTGCTATAACATCGAACACGCCGTTTTCCATTGGGTGCTGGACGACAACGAAGTACTGGCCGGTTGCCAGGGTCGCGGTGGTTGCGCCCTCAACTTCATAGGAGAAGGACGAGTCGCTGTTAACAGACTGGGATCCTACATAAGCGTAGTTCTTACCCATGATCCAGATGTTAACACCGAGAGCGGGCTGGCCCTGTGCGGTACCGGTAATGTAGATCGGGTCACCATTGGCAACCGTGGACTGTGAGGCAGTTGCACTCACGAACGGTGCCTTGAGGATGATCGAGCATGTTGCGTATGCATCAGGTAAGTTATTTACGCCATCGGGGTCGCTGACTGCATAGACCGTGTAGGTACCTGCGTCAAGAGCGACGCCACTGGTTCCCCACTCCCATGACCAGGTGTTGTCACCAAGGACATCGACTGCCTGGAACGTGGATGCTACGCCATCTTTGACGGCTGAGCTTGACTGTGCCGGAGCGATGGTGAAATCTGCACCGTTAGCGGCCAGGTTGGGGCCGGTGATGAACAGGTAGACAGTCTGGGTTTCGGTGTCGGTACCGGAGAACTGCACCTCTTCGCCGAGGTAGTAGCTCTGGGAGCCGGCGGCCACGATAGTGACTGCGCCCTGCTGGACCTGAACCTGAACCTCATCGTACTTGTAGTTATGGCTTGCCTGAGATCCGAAGTCCTGCTCTACACGGATGGTGTACTGCTGGGCGTCGGTCCAGTTTGTGGTCGTCCACTGAACAGTTCTCGCACCTGTCTGATCGAGCGTGACGTTCGCATATTCAAAAGTACCGTTGCCGATAGCCGTTGAGTCGGGGCCGGAAGTTGCTATGTCATCACCGTGTGCAACACTGTTCCAGACATAGATGTTGGGCTGGCTTAGGTAGCCACCGTTGTCTGCAATCGGGTTGTAGGGCACATTTGGCGCAGGCATGCTTGTTGTTGTTACCGGGTCAAACGTGACACCATTCTGGTTCGAAGTGATGAATGGCGGCTGGTTGTCGTAGTTGCCTGGCATGGTGTTAGTACCCTTGACCCACAGGTGGTAGGTCATGTACGGCTTGCCCGTGATCGTGACCGAGAACGGCTTGCTGCGGACAACAGAGTTCACGTTGGCTGAGATAGAAACCGTGTTGGACGCGAGCGTGACCGTTGCGGGCTGGCTGACTGTTGCACCGGTATAGGTTGCTCCACCGTTGAGGTAGTTGTCGTACATGCCGTTAAGCCGGGACTGTGCGACGACCGTGTAAACACCAGCGGGATAGGCAAGCTGACCGGTTGAGTCCTGTGCAGCGGTGTTCCACTGTTCGAGGACGTTGCCGGTTGGGCCGTTAGCCGGAACTGCTCCGCCAATTGTACCCCAGAACCACAGTGGTGAGGTTACATTCTGCTTGGTGATGGGGAATGCAACAAGGCCGTTGCCATAGTACAATGCCGTGTAGGTGTTGCCGGTAGAACTGTGTACCTTGATATCAACGTTACCTACAGCCGGTGTATTGAGTGTGTCCTGAACACGTGTGGTCGGGCTGTTGATTGCAGACTGAAGGTTCGTGTTAATCCGGAAGGTAAGGTTGTCACCCTGGATAACACTGCCACCAGTTGCTACGGTGTTGGTGGTGGTGTCAAAGACATCAACTGCAATGTTTGGAACCGCGGCAGTGAATATTGCAGGGCCGTTATCCCACTTACCCGTTGTTGCATTTATACCATACCAGTTGCCCGGGTAATTGCCAAAGGCAGCGGGGGAGACATACACTGACGGCAGGTTAAGCTGGGCAAAAGTATACGTCTGTGATGGTGAGGTAGTGAGGAGAGGTGCTGCTGATCCCCACCAGCCGATCGCGTTATCGCCCGCAAGGGCTGCAAGCATCGTTGGTGTGCTAAAGTTCAGTTGCTGTTCTCCAATATACACTGTTGCGCCCGGCGCTATGATCGTGTTGTTGATATCGTAGTACGTTGCCGATACTGGCAATACTGCGACAAGAACCAACGCGACGAGAGCAATAAGTGCAATCGTTAATCGCTTAGTCATTCGTTTTCCTCCAAAAATTACATCATTCATTTCAAGCCGGAGAACCGTTTCGACATTTGCCGAATAGTGATTCAACAAATTTTCATATTCCGTTGAAACGAAATATGAAGGAATGTTTGTGAAAATTGTTAATATATTCTTTGTTACGATTCTTAAAAAAAATATTAACAAATACAATTATAACAAAATTTCAATATACTTATTAGCGAAATTATAAAAATTATATTGCCTGCAATAAGCACATTTCTGGAGTGATAACTCGTAACGAGAAGACTTCGATACTTTAGATTTTACTTTTCATCAAATGTTTAATGGAAAAAAGTTAAAATAATACGAATTCATACAAAATTGAAAATATTTATTACAGATCTCTACCAATTGAACAAAGGAATGATGATGCCAGCGTGACATCCCCCATTATCCACCCGATAAAAATCCGAGGAGTGTCCCGCCACATCAATTATCATCCCAATTATGGAACAGGAATCTTAAACATAAGGAGTTGATAACCAGATGGTTGAAAACACAAAAAAAACGATGACCACAAAGTCCAATACTAAAAACACCGAACCAAAAAAAAGTACGACAAAAGCAGGAACTTCACTAACGCACAAGAAGGAATCCAAATAATCCTCCTTCAACAAGTCCGGGGAACCTCATTAATGGTCTGACCCCGGCCTTCGTTGAAAACCGAATACTTTCAATTACCAATTTTTATTATGAAAGATTGAACATGAAATTATTTTCCACTTCACAGAATAAGGGCCGTTCAATCATGCAGTTCAAGGATTGATTTTACCGCCTTTATTTTAATAGCTATTATTTGTAGGAGGTTTACTATTCTTAAAAAAGAGACTGAATCGCATCGCCCTCCATTCTTCACAACATTAATTAAAGGAATTAATTTTTGGCGTTCATAAGGATGACCGCAATTATATTACCGCTCTCCCGGCAGTAGGTTTCAACCCGCCGGAACACATGCGGTACCATAGTCGCCGGTGTAAGGAGCACCGAGCATTCCCCGACGAGTGCCCGAAGGATGCCTTTGTCAATTACACCATACGTGAAATCGAGTTTTATCGATTCATGTTCGGCGATATTCTTCGCCCGGGCTCCCATAGCCCCACATCGGAATCCCGGATGTTCAGCTATCCACGTCTTGATATCATCGCATTTTGTAGCATCAACATCACAGACCGTGATAGTTCCGAGAAACCTGTTCTTCCGTGGGTTATTGAAGCTCTGTTCAAGCGAACTTACCAACTGCAGGACAGATTTAGGCGACTTCGTCTTTTCCACCATCTGCCGTGAGATAAGCTCTGTGTATACTTCCAAAACCGCAGGCATCCGAAGATTCGAGGATGTGACAAGCGCAGGATCAGTAAAGACTTCTTCGGGAGTGCCCGCATGAAGCACCGTCCCCTTGTTCATGAGAATGATCTGATCAGCCCAAAGATATGCGAGTTCTACATCATGCGTGGAGATAATGATCGTCGTTCCCTTCGCATTGAATTCATCGAGAAGTTCCATAAGATCCGCTGCCCCGGCAGGATCGAGCGAACTAGTTGGTTCGTCAAAAACGAGTACCTCCGGTTCCATCGCAAGTGTTCCGGCGATTGCAGCCCGTTTCTTCTCTCCACCACTTAACTGATGAGGGGGTCGCTTCTCATACCCGGTGAGACCCACAGCAGCAAGTGATCGCGCAACCGCCGACTTGATTTCTTCCTGCGTCATGCCGAGATTGAGGGGGCCGAACGCTACATCCTGGTATACCGTCGGAGCGAAGAGCTGGGTATCCGAATTCTGGAAAACCAACCCGACTTTCTTGCGTACTTCGCGAAGAGAACGGCTGTTGTATTTGAGGGGTTCCCCATCGAGAAGCACCCGGCCCTTCGAGGGTTCAAGCACCCCGTTACACATCAGGAGCAGTGTGGTTTTCCCGGCGCCGTTGGGGCCGACAAGCGCAACCTTCGCTCCCTTTTTTATCGAGAACGTTACGCCGGAAAGTGATTCCTTGCAACTGGGGTAGGCATAATGGATATCATCAAATTCGAGCAGGTTTGTCATTTTTCACCTGAAAGGCACTATCGTGCTTGTTATAATCGCAACAGTAATGCAGAGACCAAGATAGGCTACTGTCGAAATAATTGCCGCCGGTTTAGGAGGATTCTGCTGACTTGGCAGTTCCAGTTTGCCGTCATAGCACCGCGAGTCCATCGCAATGATAAGGTCTTCGGCTTCCTTCCATCCCCGGATGAAGAGCATAGCGCCAAGCATCGCCATTGAATTGAGAGAACGTTTGAAGGAGGTATATCCATGCCGGATGGTCTGTGCGTTATGGATTGCAATTGTCTGGGCGATAAAAACGAAGATAAAATGGTAAATCAGCATGGAGAGATCAATAATCACAGGGGGGAAACGTAGTTTGTGCATGACAGAAAAAATTTCGATCATGGGTGTGGTTAAGGCAATGAAGAAAAGCCCACACATCCCGCCGAATGTACGGACAAGGACAAGGGAGGCAAGGTTCGCGGAGCCTGTCGTGATAGTCAGCGGGACGTTTGCGAAAGTAAACGTAAGGAGAGTGTCTCCGCTCCCACTTAAGAACAGGATCACGATCACTGAGGAAAACGCAAATATTACGGGAATATGAAGGAGTTCCAAATAGACCCGTACCGGTATTTTTGCGAATACCAGTGTGATTGCCGAAAGAGTAATGAGGATAAACAGAGGTGCCAGCGGCGCCGGGGAGGCAACACAGATGAATATTGCCCCCATACCAAGAGCGAGTTTGAGATAGCAGTTTACATCCCGTAAGGCGTTTGACTGGGCATAGTAATCCAAGTTCTCTTCCATAAATGTCATAGTGAGTACCTATCTTCGGACGTCCTGGACGTCAATAAAATGGGTAGTTACGTGGGGTTCCCACTATCCCGTTTTCCCCGGTAAAACCCGAAGAAGTACCCGATCACAAATGCCCCAAGGCCGGACTGGATGCTGAAGAGCAGCGACTCAACCTCGGAACTGGGCGGGGTCCAGAGCGGCTGAATCCACGGTGTGTATCCTGTTGCCTCAATGGCTGCACTGCCCTGATCGTCCGATCCCTCCCATTTTGCCTGGGTCTGGGCATTTTGCTCGTAAAGAAACAACGCTGCGAATGCAATGATAAACACAATAAAGATGATTTCGAGTTTGTACTTTATGAAAAATCTGGGAATCATTTGAATCCCTCCATGATTTTTGTAACCTGTTCAGGCGTAAGCACTTTGAGTTTGACAAGGATATCGCCACGGCTCTGGACAATATATTTGAACACGAGCGCGATAAGGAGTCCTTCAACGATCGCAAGGGGTACCTGGGTAATCGCATAGATTGCAAAGAAAGTTTCAAATGAGATAAGGAACCCCCCGTGGGTTGCCGGGAATGCCGCTGCGAGCTCGATTGCCGTGATGACATAAGTAAAGAGATCCGCGACAAATGCGACGAGAAAGATATTTACGAATATGTTCAGATTCACTGCTTTTGCCACCCGGTAAACCGCATACCCTAGGAGCGGTCCTGCAATCCCCATCGAGAAATCATTCGCACCAAGTGTGGTAATTCCCCCGTGGGCCATGAAAAGTGCCTGGAATATAAGCACGATGACGCTGAGGACACAGGTAATAAACGGCCCGAACAGCACGGTCGACAACCCTGTTCCCGTGGGATGGGAACAACTTCCCACAACGGGAGACGGCATTTTCAACGATGAGAGAAGGAAGATGAAGGCGCCTGAGACTGCAAGCAGCGAGAGGGTTTCACGATGTTCCTTAACCTGTTTATTCAAGAGGTAAATCCCGTAAATGATGAACGGTGCTGATACGAGGTACCAGAAGACGCACCACTGCCAGGGCAGATATCCTTCCATTATATGCATAATAACACGAGATCAAATTTACTTGATAAAAGTAAATAAATCTTGCTAAATTTGGTTCTGATGCATTTACGATTGATGGCCAATATTTCAATTCGGAAAAATCTCAAATAAATCGACAATCTTCAGCATACCCGAAAGAATAATCAACTCACGGTCGTCACTCTTTTTCCTAGCATATAAGACGTTGGAGCTGATGCAAACTGACCCAGGATACAAAAGGACCCATACCCTTCCTTATGCGGAGCAAAGGCGATGTCTCGCGCTTCCAGATCCTTGTAGAAATTGCCGAACGCCAGCCGGCTGTACGCCAGATGGAGATTGCCGACAAGATTGGCATGACACCCCAGGCAGTTTCCGAATACATCCGCGATCTGGTTGAAGAGGGTATGGTAGCCGTGAGCGGTCGAAGCAATTATGCAGTGACCAAAACCGGGATGGCATGGGTCATGGAGAATGCAGCTACCCTGGAATTATATGTCCGGCATATCAGGCGCGACATCATCAAGCATGTCTCGGTTTGGACCGCAATTGCTGCCGATGACATGAAAAAGGGCGATATCGCCGGCCTTTATATGAAGGATGGGTATCTCTATGCAGGGAAGAACCCAACTTCGGCAACAGCAACGGTCTATGCGGATGCAAAGAAGAATGCTGATGTTGGAATTTTCGATGTGAATGGGATAATCGAGCATCAAGAGGGGGTTATCCATGTCTGCATAGTCCCCCGGATCCAGCGTGGGGGTTCAAACAGCGTCAGGAAGGATAAACTCAAAAAGATTGTTGCTATGGCCGGATTAACCGCGGCTGTCGGGATCGAAGCATCAGTCGCACTGAAATCCATTGGCAGGACCCCCGACATTTTTTTTGGATCCGCCGAAGGTGTAATCGATGCCGCATATCACGGCATTACCTCAGCGATTGTTATCGTTGACGAAGAGTCCCCGAATTTTGTCAAGAGACTGGAGAACACCCCACTTGAACACAAGATCCACGATTTGATTATCCCCGACGATTAGTGAGGATCTGTTAACGAGTTAGGAGATTATAGACTTTACAACACCTGGTAAAATATACGATCCCTTACTAAGTTAACCGAACCCAGAACGTCGGTGAAAAACTTATTATTAGGCCGGAAATAACCTACGCCACACCCGGACCATGCACATGATCATGTTCCCGTGAGTGGGCATGAAGGTGCTCATGCTGAAGTTTGCCATGGCGGTGCTTGTGCCGGTGGACTAGATTAGCGGATATCAGCAGATCCATATTGTTCATGACACTCGCACAATCAGCATCCACTTTTATCGTATGGTCTTCCCCGACCACGAGGGCACGGGTGCTGATCTGTTCGACGATGTCGAGGTCGTGTGTTGCTGTAATAATGGTTTTACCGCACTTTGAAAGATTCTGGATAAGTTCAATCAGCCACACCTGGCTGCGGGGGTCAAGCCCTCCGGTCGGCTCATCAAGAAGCAGGACATCAGGATTTGTCGACAGAATAGATGCGATGCAGACTTTTTTCTTT
The DNA here is from genome assembly GCA_963701095.1 of uncultured Methanoregulaceae archaeon. Classification (GTDB taxonomy): domain Archaea; phylum Halobacteriota; class Methanomicrobia; order Methanomicrobiales; family Methanospirillaceae; genus Methanoregula. The sequence continues at coordinate 2,584,763 of OY969564.1, read as the reverse complement.
TCACCGCCGCTTAGCATATGGGGGGCCCGGTCCTGTAGGTTTTCGATCCCAAGCATAGCGATAACATCTTCTGTCCTTTTCTGGACTTCATCAGGAGGTAAATCAAGCTGGAGCGGACCAAAGGCAATCTCATCAAAGACTGTTGATGAGAAGAGCTGGATGTCAGGGTTCTGGAATAAAAAACCGACTTTTGTCCGGAAAAAACGATTGAATTTGTTATCCTCGAGTGTATCGAATACTTCTTCTTTTATCGGGGTTCCAAATGCATAAAATTCTCCCGATGTCGGGTAATTTAAGGCATTTAAAATCGCAAGAAGTGTCGATTTGCCACTTCCGTTTGCACCGAGTATGGCAACTTGTTCGCCAGCGTAAAATGATGCCGTCACATCCCGAAGTGCCTCAAACCGTCTCAGGTATGTGTAGGAAACGTTGCGCAGATCGAAGATTGGTTCCATGATTTTCGTGTCTCCTCGTTAAATCCATATTATATTCTGGGAGACCAGCACCAGGAAAAAACTGAGTGCAAATACACTCACGCAAGCCACGTAATCACGCCGGTGCAATACATAACGGTGCATGATCTTGATATCGCCGTTGAACCCCCGCGAAACCATTGCGCCGTGCACCTTTTCGCTCATGTTCAATGCTTTAATGAGCGTATAGCCAACACGGCCGCCAACCCATTTTTGTTCTTCAATCATGGGCAGGGTTTTGAGCGTTCTGCTTTTCTTCGCCGTATAAAAATCTCTGACCATACTGGTAAAGAGGAAAATATACCGGTAGCACATATCCAAGGTAAGGACGTAAACCTTAGGTACTTTGAGAGAGCGTAAGGATTTAAAAAGCAGGGCCCGGGGTGTTGTCAGGAAAAGCAGCACTGCAGCTGACACGCAGGTGGCCACTCTCAACACAAAGAGTGCAGCCACCATTACGCCCTGCCGGGTGATTGTCAGGACAGGAGGAAGCGCGAATGGACCAAGGTGTGCATTCGGGCCGAGGGTCCCAAGAGTAAACAATGCATCACCTGGCATAAACACGTTAAAGAGAATCGGGATCATAATGATGCCCGCAAAAATCGGGATAAACACCCAGACGCGTTTTATGAAAAACCCGAGTTCTATCCTGCTTGCCCAGGCAAAGATGAGCGTAAGCAGATACACAATTGCAAGAAGGAAGATGTTGCGGGTCATTGCTACAGCAAAGATAAGGACGATAATCGATACCAGTTTTATGCGAGGATCCAGACTCTGCAACAGCCCTTTTCTCTGCGCAATGCTGTCATTTACCAGGCATTCCTCAAAAAAAGTAAAGATATCGGAGATAGATTTCTGGACAAAACCTTTCTTTTTGCACATTCCGACAGTACAACAGGCGCATGGTCCGGTTTCGATCTTCTGCATCCACTCCGGTATCATAGAATTTTCATTCCTGTAATCCCAGATTCTGTTCTTCCTAAGATCGGGATGAATCCGGGAAATATGTTGCTACGATTATGACATAATGTGATACCTAGTAGTTAAATAGCTTTGGTATTTGCGATTCCGTTTGATTGTTACAAAAAATGGTAGCGAAAATAGTACATAAATTTTTCATTTTGTATACAATAATCTACTTAATCTCTCTCCCATTTTTTTATAGATTTATGAGAAAAAGAGAAAATCGCCCACTATAATGATTCATTGCTGAATTTAGACAGCTGTTTGTACTTAACTCATTTTTAAAGTTAAAAGGAAAATATTATAATAGAGACTGACCAATAGAGAAACTGTCTCTTTGGAAAAAGCACGCACCCAAAGGGCACACATGCACACAGACATAGGAACAAGAAAATACACGAGCTTTGTTCGGAAACAGCAGATAAAATAATTCGTGACACCGGCCCATCTATATTTCGAGCAGAAACATACAACCGTCTCTTAAGGCCCGGTGTCAAAATCTACTGTTAGAGATAGGCAATTTTAAAAATTAATCCGCGAATCTAGCCCTGTTTTTTCATTATGATGTCATAAAACGAAAAACATGCGGGAGTTCTCTATAATTTATCTTACGAAGTACTACCGGATTTCCCCGTTTTTCAAAACCTTAAAAAACAAGCAGCTATGATATTCACATACCTGATCTTATGACCCTTGATAATGATCTTTCCCGTATCGGGATATCTCTCCCCAAAAATCTACTCGACCGGTTCGATGAAATTATCAATGCCCGGGGATATTCCTCCCGGTCTGAAGGTATTCGGGATGCCATCCGCACATATATTACCTATTACCGGTGGATGGCGGATGTCAAAGGAGAACGGGAAGGGGTGATCACGATGGTCTACGATCACGACCAGCGAGGCCTTCTTACAACTATCACGGACGTTCAGCACGAATTCCATGAGATCATCAAGGCATCCCTTCATTCGCATGTAACGCATAACCGGTGCCTTGAAGTGATCCTTGTTCACGGAGACGGTGCACAACTTAAGGCTCTGGCCGAGAGGCTTATGTCCCAGAAAGGGGTCGAATCGGTAAAACTCACTACTATCCAAATCGAAGAATAAGGACTATCTTACTTATGGGCCCGTTACCATCTATTTCAATACCGCATGCAAAATACCCATCACGCCTAACGTGTCATGTACCGGTAAGCGGTCGAGGGAGAAGAGATAATTATCTGCGATAAATTCCAGCAATGCCGGATTTGGAGGCGGGCCGATCGGAGGGAAATGTAATTCCATTTCTATTCTTCTTATCCCGGCGAGATCCTGCGGGCGGATCAACCATTCTGCCCCTTCTGCATCACACTTCAGGAAATCGCACCCTCCGGCGATTTTGATCAGGTCTTTTAGAGTTAATGTGGCCGTTATAACCTTATATTCATCCCATACGATTTCTGCTGGATGTCCTGTACCAAGTGCTCCTTTGATGACCAAAACCTTCTCGAGGTTAAGGGCAATATTTTCTTCGAGAATATCGCAAGTTATCGGCTCCACCGCGACAACATGATCGGCTACACGGGCTGCCCTTATACAGAATGCTCCGACATTTGCCCCGATATCGATGACGCGATCTTCTCTGAGAATATCATCAAAATGATATTCGGGTACTTCATGGATTTGCCGGTATGGCACGGGATGCACGCGGAAGTGGACCTGATCGTGGGTGACGATGTTTTGGGGTGAGGGATAACCTTTGAAAAAACCAGATCCAGACATAATCACACAAAATCACCATATAATTGAACCTATGAAATCCTCATTGATGTTTTCCATACAAAGGCTGTGTCCGGATATTATACTCACGGATATATTTGGATTCTGACATATCCGCTGCAAAGAGATTTTAACCTCAAATAGACGTACCGGAATCTGTATCCATGAAAATCCTGGATAAACTGGCCACTCTAATCCCACACCATGAGCTCAGGGACTTCTCTGGCCGTTTCGATGTAATTGGTGATATTGCAATAGTGGCACTTCCACCCTCTCTCAAAAAATATGATCACATTATTGCAAATGCCATCCTGGAACACCGGCACGGAATCCGAACTGTAGTTAACAAAAATTCAGATATGACAGGGAATTTTCGCACTGCCCATTACGCAGTTATAGTCGGAAACGGTACGGTGACCACTCACCACGAATTTGGGTTTTCGTATTCCCTTGACCTGAATTCGAGTTTTTTTAATCCCCGTTTGGCGCAGGAACGAAGGAGAGTGACCAGCCAGATCAAGGCGGGGGAACAAGTTCTTGTTCCGTTCTCTGGTGTCGGACCGTTTGTAATACCTGCCGCTGCCCGTGGTGCATATGTAGTTGCAATTGAGCAGAACCCGGATGCATTTTACTGGCTTGAGGAAAATATTCGGGAAAACAAGGTTATCGGTAAAATTGCCGGTATCCGGGGAGATGCATTCAATCCGGAGATTCTCCCCGTAGATCCGTTTGACCGGGCGATTATTCCGACACCGTATGGCAGGGACCAAATACTTGACCTGGTAGCACCTCGCGTAAGACGCAGCGGTATAATTCATTTCTACACGTTTAAAAACCGGGCACAGAGCGAAATAATGGAGGATGAATTTGTAAAAAGAGGTTATCGGGTGCTCATTCGAAGGAGGTGTGGTAATGTTGCACCTGCTGTGAGCCGGTGGGTATTCGATCTGGAAGTCTCTTAAACATCCGTTAGGAACGAAAATATTGTTTTTTTGATCAGAATTCTTTAAAAATTTCGTATATTGCGGAGAAATCACGGTTGTCGACGCCTTTCGACCGCGTAATGGCATACAGCTCCTTTACCGTGCTACCAATAAACAGCGGTTTATTCAGGGTTCGGCAAAGGTCCTGGAGATAATGCAGATCCTTGTAGATAAGTGCTGAGGAAAAATGAGGCGAAAACTCAGCGTTTTTCAGTTTATCTTTTTTTGCTGAAAGAATCATAGAATTGCCGGCCCCGGAAAGCAGGATATCGATCACCTCATCCCGCCGGATACCTGCAGCTTCCCCCAATGCCACTGCTTCAGCACAGGTTGCCATAAAAGAACCAAGAACAAGGTTGTTGACCAGTTTCATCTTTGTTGCAAGAGCAGGTTCCCTGAGGTAAAACACGGCGGAGCCAATAAGAGCAAGAAGGGGTTTAACCGATGCGTAAGCTTGCTCATCCCCGCTCACGAGAACTGTAAGTTTTCCCTGGGATGCAGGAACAACGCTCCCAAGCACCGGGCATTCAAGATAGGTAGCACCGTGTTCGCGTACCAGGGAATGAAATTCAACAACCCGCGCGAAATGATTTGTCGTAGTATCGATGATAATCTTTCCTTTGCAGGATCCAGAGAAAAGCCCGTCTTTCCCGGCAAGGACTGATGCCACAGCATCGCTGTCAAAAAGATTGAGAATAACGACATCGACACGACTTATCAGATCTCCGGGAGACTTGGCTCCCTGCATGCCAAGATCGTCTGCCTTTGCTGCTGTCCGATTCCATACGGTGAGTGAAACACCCTGTTCAACCAGATGCGCTGCTATTGAATGGCCGAGATGTCCAAGGCCGATAAAACCGACGTTCTTTGTAGGTTTCATGCATCATTCACATGAAATCCTTGAACGATCAGATTCATTAAAGTATCACCGGATATTGAAGAGTAACCTGGTACCTATGCGATTCCTGATCGGATATACCGGTATATTAACCGATATTGAGAGCGAAATGAAGAAAAAGATAGATATGTTAGTCGGCTCTGAGGGCATCGATCGGGTCCATGTTTGACGCAGCCCACGCCGGATACATCCCGGATGCCACACAGACAACAACACCGATGATCATTCCATATGGGATATAGATCAGGCTGTCCATAGTGAAGAAGTACTGAGTTGTACCGATCATAGCGCTTACGACCGAGTAACCGATAATGAAGCTCATGATTCCGCCCACCACCGCACCAATAAGGCCCAAGATGAGGGCTTCGTAGAGGAACATCCGGCGCACTTCGCCTTTCTCAGTGCCGATTGAGAGCAGGATACCGATTTCCTGGACTCGTTCCTTGACTGACATCATCATGACATTAAATATACTCACAGCAGCGACCACGAGGGAAATACCACCGATCGCCATGATGAAGGTGGTAATTGTGCCAAGCGTATTGGAGATAGTAGACAGCCGGGAACTTGCATCAGATACCCTCACAACGTCGCTGTTCCTGTTTACTTTGGCGTTGATTGCTGCTTCCGTCTCATTAATTTGGGAGACATCTGCCATGACGACGTTAACCTGGTCATACTGGTCAAGGCCGCCGAAATGATCTGTATACCATGTATCGTCAACTATCATTCCATTATCAACGTTAACGCCATCGGCTGCAATGCCCCGAGCCTGAAGGATACCGGCTACTCGTACCACCGGGCGTACGACGGTCGCACATTTCTGTCCGATCTGTATTGTACTACCGACGACAAGGTTGAAGTTCTGGGCAATGGTTGCGCCGACCAGAACATCACTACCCCGGATGTTCGAACCTTGAGCTATAGTGAGAAATTTCGGGACATCACTAGGGTCAAGACCATAGATCGATCCCCGACCATTCTGGTCACCAACACTGAACTGGACACTCGTATGATGGATCGGTATCACATCATTCTGTCCCACTGAACCTTTGATATCATTAAGTGTACTTTGATCAATGGTACTCGAAGTAGGCGCAGCGCCAAGACCGGTGCTTATTTTCACAACGTCAGATGAGAGCATAATCGTATTGACATCTGCCGAAAGCTGGTCCTTAACCGATAGTTGCATGTTTGTCCCGAGCATGCCCATAGAGGAGATAGCAACGACGCCGATAACGATCCCGATAGAAGCAAGAAGCGAGCGCAGGAAATTCAGCCTGACACTCCGGACTGAGAGATCGAAGAAGATATCTCTCATCAGGCCACGACCTTTCCGTCGGCAAGACGGATTGTCCGTTGTGCGTATTCTGCAATATTTGGATCGTGCGTCACAATGATAACCGTCTTACCCTTTCGGTGCAGATCACAGAGAATCTCCATAATCTGGAGACCGGTCTTGCTGTCGAGATTGCCGGTGGGTTCATCACAGAGGAGGATTTTTGGATCGTTGACGAGAGCCCGTGCAATAGCTACACGCTGCTGCTGACCTCCTGAAAGCTGATTAGGCCGGTGGGCTCCCATTTCAGGATCAATGCCAACCGCCTTGAGATATTCAGCTGCCCGTCCTGAGGTGTCCCGCTTTTTGTATTTAAGGATAAGAGGGTACTCCACATTTTCGTATGCGGAAAGGAGCGGGATCAGATAAAATTTCTGGAACACATACCCGATTATATCACGGCGCATATGGGTCCGTTCGAGGCTTGACATTTTTGCCACATTCTGACCGGAGATATAGAGTTCTCCGGTTGACGGCACATCAAGAATACCAAGCTGGTTCATCATCGTCGATTTACCAGAACCTGATGGTCCCATAATTGCAACAAATTCGTTCTCTGCAATATCGAGAGATACATGGTCGAGCGCCGTGTAGTCACCACTCTCCAGATGATAAATTTTTGAGACATCAGTAAGCCGGATAAGTGGCATATCGCTCATGTACGATCACCAGATTACTGCTTCCTGATTTTTCCGAGGATCCATTTCCTCTTCACGTAGAGTATGACCGCGACGATAAAGACAATTCCACCAATTATCACCGGATAGAACGCGCTCAGGCCGCCGCCCCGGCCGCCACCGAAGCCCAGCAGGCCGCCACCACCACGTGCTCCCCCATATCCTCCTGCAGCTGCACTTGCACCAGTAGTTCCTGTCGTACCTGAACCGGATCCAATAGAACTACCGCTTCTCGTGCCAGTCGCTAATCCGGAGGCAAGGGAGCGGAGATCAAACGTCTGCACAGAACTCAGTGTATTACCGTTATCGTCCTTCCATTGGGTTTCGATCGGAATTGCTGATAGATCAGAACTGGTAAAGGTGAGCGTAAAGCTGGAGAAATCATTCGACGTCAGGGAGCCGACCGCATAACTGGAATAGGGCTCAACCGGTGTTGCCGGCGCTCCAACAGAAACTACGAGGCCGTTTGCATCGGTTATTCCTGTGTTGGTCACGTCACCGGTCAACTGGTATGCCCCATTTACAACGGTGAGTGCCAGATCATTTACAACCGTGGATGCAGCGGTTTTGCTTGAACCTATATTGAGGGGTAAGGAAACTGTATCCTCATGAGGATTCTTGATAATCTGCCCATTGCTGTATGCTATACCGAAATTCACTGTCGATCCTGCTGTATAAGGGGTAATGGCAAACGGGACATCAACTGAACTGCCACCGGGTATAGAGGCGACAAAGGACTGGCGAGGACTGATCCCGAAACCTGAACCGGTAGGTGTTACAATGATATTGCTGATGGCACCAACACGAGGATTCGTGATGGTAAGATTGACCATATCTGTGCTGTTAAGGGCAAAATTATCAGGTCTCAGAGAAATCGCTTCTTCAATCGGTGTTGAAGATACCTGAACCTCAATGGGGTAGATGATACTGTTGGTCCCAGGTGATGATACACTAAACTCCGGGTAGTATATTCCATCAGGAGGTTTTGCCACAACCTGAAACGTGTAAGTCATCGTATTGCTGGGCCCAAGATAGGTCATAACCTGATAAGGGTTGAGAGTTTCATCCGGGATGAAGACGTTTTGGGAATTGAGAATATCTGCATGTTCAAAGGGAACATCCTGGGTTCCGGTATTTGTCAACTGAACCGTGATGATTCCCTGTTCACCGGGATACAATTCCTGCGGGTCTACGGAGACAGAACTCACGAAAACCTGTGACAATGCCTGTTCAGCAGACAATGTTGTAGTTGATGCACTGACAGAACTGGTACTAGTGCTTGTGCTGGCCCCGCCAGCAGCACTTACAGCACCAACCATCAGGCAAATCATTAGTAAGCCAATAAAAGCTGTATAAATCTTCATAATTACTCCATTTTTAACAATCAAAAGTTAAGTGAACGAGTTCATTAATATACCATTCGCGCATTTACGAGAGGTCATAAACGAATCTTAATGTAATGTATGTTTTACTTATTGTTAATTAATTTATACTCAACGTTATAAATACATTTCTCTTAGGGCAGTTGAAACAATATCTGGCTTAAAGAGAAAATTGTATTTTACAAATGAAAGAAAAATCAGATAATAACACCCAGATGATCGAATGTACCGACGGATAATGCTACAAGACAGAATGCAGCTAATACAGCATAATAAAGTACCGGGGCTTTCATTGAGATGACCTGCCAGATCTGATCAGGGAGATGGATAATCCCTTAACATAATGTAACCTATATTAGACATTTTGTAACTTATACCTTCTCATTTGATAACTGCCCGAAAAGATCCAACACCTAATCAAAACAGGGGTCCTCTTCGAGAGAGAAAAATATATTCAAAAGATGGCTAACCAAAGATAAGGAAATTTGTCGAAATCAGAAATTCCGTGCTTTTAACCGGATTTTAGTCAATATCTATAGTTCTGACTCGCTCATCGTAAGAGAAGACTTCTTCAATATTCACTTTAAAATAACGTGAAATCCTGAATGCAAGATCCAGGGAAGGGATGTACTTTCCTTTTTCGATCGCAAGGATTGTCTGCCTTGTCACGCCAATAGCTTTCAGCTGAGATCCTCCTGTGTGAGATCCTGCATTGCACGGTAAACCTTTATTTTATTCTTCATCAGTCTCCCATTCCCCGAATTTTCTTGCATAGTAGATTCGGAACCCGACATAGAGGAAAATCATCAGGCAGAGAAGCAATAACTGAGTATATCCTATTATTTTCGGTGACATCAGCATGGGAGGAACTATCATTGCGCTTCGATCTAAAAAGAATTCGCGGGAAAAACGAGGCAAATAAAGCAGGTTCATCACAGCCAGGATTGAAAAAGCGCAGAAACATACCCAGAAAACCTGAAGGGTTCTCATCGCAGCCTTCTCGGTGATCCTGGCACTTCGTTCATCCTCGACAAAATCTTCTACTTTGCGGTAAACCAGATAGAGAAGAATAACCCCTATTACAAAAGCGATTGTAAAAAGAACAGGAATAAAATTTTCAATAGAATACCAGAAGATCGCAACAAGTATTAATGCAACAACACCGGTAATCAGGTAAAAGATGTTTTTTTTCATAGCGTTCCTATAATAGACATTTTACCATACCGCGATATAAACATAAGCCTTTATTGGTGCTTTTTAGATTCCGGATGCATTTTCAACGATTTAAAGGGGCAATAAGGTTTTATAGGGGCAGATTTACCCTTAGATTATGAATGAGAAAACCACAACTCCAAGCCTTTTGCGGTTAATTGCAGCAGTATTTCTGGGAATTATCGTCGGATTTATTTTATTTCTTGTAGCGGCAATGTTCATCGGTGCATTTAACAATCTGATGGGCATGGCAATTCCTGTCGGTATGGATTTTACAGAAAATATTGTTAGTGCAATCCTCCTCGTCATCTTTGTAATCGGATGTGTAGCCGGGTTCTGCTGGAAAGTCTGGACGACACCACCCATCGAAGAGAAAATGGAGCCACAACCTACAGAAGAATAAGGGCTCCCTGTTTGTTTTTTGGTAATGGGGTCTTTTTACCAGCACAATGCAGAGACGGTAGTGTCTTGAATCAGGATTTGGGTAGCACCCTGATAACTACAAGGGTAATATCATCTGATTGGGGGGCTGAACCAGTAAACTCCCTGATCCCCGAAATAATTCTTTCCATCACTGTGCTTGCAGGGAGGGTCTGATACTTTTTTACAATTCCTGCCAGCCTTTCTTCGCCGAATGCGGTATACCGGGCATCAAATGCCTCTGTTACGCCGTCCGTATACAAGATTACGAGGTCTCCAGGTCCAAGATCTATCTGATCCGGGGTACTCCTCATTTCAGTAAGAACACCCATCGCGATGCCATCTTCTTTGAGAAATACCGGCTCCCCGCCACCACTACGAACTACAATAGGGGGGTTATGGCCGGCATTTATGCTGGTCAGAGTCCTATTCACCGGATCAAGAAGTGCTGAAAACACCGTAACGAACATGCCGGATGGCGCATTCTGTGCGATCATGCGATTTGCAGCGCTGAGAGCACCTGACAGATTCGTAGTACCTTCAAGACTCGCTCGTAATAGCGTACGGGACATTGCCATGAAAAGTGCAGCACTTACACCTTTCCCTGATACATCAGCCACGATAAACGCCCATTTCCCTTCTCCTGCCGGAATAAAATCATAGAAATCCCCGCCGACTTCCATCGCCGGGATCATCACTGCAGAAATATCATAACCAGCAATTTCCGGCATATTTTCAGGAAGGAAGCTGGTCTGGATGCTTCGGGCAATTTCCAGTTCTTTTGCATACCGCTCCTTTTCCGCAGTTGTTTTCCTGAGATTTTCGATGTTATCTTTAAGCGCTGATGCCATCTGGTTAAATGAATGGGCAAGATCCTCGAATTCGTCGCCCGAGTGAATGGAAACCCGGAAATCCAGATCGCCTTTACTCAGAGCTGCGGTTCCTTTTTTGAGCGTGGAAACGGGCCGGGTTATCACCCGGCTGAGAACAACAGAAACCAAAAACACAACAAGCAGAATCACGACAAAAAGAATGGAGAAAACGGTTCCGAACAATTTCGTCTGGGTATCGATGTCATTCTCTGTTCCCTGAGTTGAGGTATTAATCGTATCGGTAAATATCTCGACGGGCCCCAGTATCTGGCTTGCCGGGAGGGAGAGCGCAAGACTCCAGTTCATTGACCTGACCGGTGCATACGCGACATATATTTCAGTTCCGTTATACGAGACCTTGGCTGTACCTGACAACCCAGAGGTCATGTTTTCAGCGACGTCACTGATACCGAGTTATTGATCGAGAATGCATTTACCGGGATAAACTGATCGTCCCATTTTTTTTCGCCGGGCGACTGTTCAGGACTACTGATCACATCCCCCTTTTCGTTGAGGAGGACAGCATAACCGTCGTTGCCAAGTGTCTGGCCGATATAATCTTCATCGATCGTTTTTGTTGATACATCGGAGCCAATGACCCAGGTTCCGTAATCGGGGCTTGAAACTGCCTCTGAACAGGTCATAATCAGATTGCTACTGAACGCCGCGTCGAAATATGGCTTTTCGGACCAGACCGGACCTGACCTGCCTTTGGCCTTAAAAAACCATTCCCGGGTGCGAGGATCGAACCCTGTAGGGAAATTACCTACTCCCGGATAGAATAGGAGCATCCCGGAATCGGTCGCTATGTAGACACCAGTCATTTCCGTGTCGGCATTATATACAGCCTTGAGATTATCGGCGAGCCCGGTAAGGGTACGTGCCTCTTCAGAGCCCGGAGTGGCTGTCGCTCCCGGGGCAAAAAAAAGTACCGCTCCGGAACTTGAATTAGCCGGAGGATTACTTTCTGGATACGTTGGCAGAGAAGATTGCACCGGAGGATTACGCTGGAGTTCGGCAGTCTGCGCTGCCAGGATCTCTATTTCACTGTCGGTATCCTGAAATAATGCGTCTGTTAAATTTGCCTGATCAGCAGTGGTGCGGACGAGATATGATTCACCGAGAAAAAGCAGTGTAACAGAACTGTTGTTGGCCACCCCTTCACCCAAAACCTCGCTACTATTCTTTGCATAGTCTCCCACATTGTTGATCGAAGAAAATGCAAAATATCCGGTTACAGCGAGAGCTGCAAGTGACAAAACAAGAAAGAGAATAAGAATCTTCACCCTTATGGTGAATTTAATTCTTGGGGGGGCAAACTTCATGATAATACCGGGGGAATGATGGCAGATATGTTCATAAATGTCGTAATCGGTAAAAAGCACATCTCTTTCTCAACCTGGCGCCAGAACAAGGAAAAATGTTTCAGGTTTAACGCGAGGCAACACTGGCGTTAAAAAAGAAGAATTACAGATCCTTTCACATTTTGACGTTCAACACCAGTCGGATTAAAAGTCCTATGACAAAGGATATTGCCGCAATACCTAGACTGATTGCAGCCATTTCGAAAAAACGTGTCCAGAAGGACAGATCTTTTGCAACGGATATGTAGAAGGTAAAAACGAAAATTATGAGGACTGCACCGACAAGAGTAAAAATAAGTGCAAAGTAGGGGTTGGAAAATATCAGGAAAGGTAGAATCAAAAGCGCAACAGTTACAATATACGTTGCCCCGGTATAGATTGAGGCTTTTTTCGGGCTCATGCCACTTGTTTGATCAGATCGCTGTGAAAGATATTCTGAAGCCGCCATAGAAAGTGAAGCAGCAATACCTGTAATTAAACCGGCCATTGCAATGATCCGGGAATTCTGGATCGCAAATGTCAACCCGGCTAAAGTACCGGTAAATTCTACAAGAGCATCGTTGAGACCTAGCACAACGGATCCCACATACCTGAGCCGTTCCTCATCAATAAGAGCAATAAGCTCCTGCTCATGCTTTGCTTCATTCACAAGCATAGTCGGTATTTCAGGTACGGAAGAGAGAAGTTCACCATCGTTGACCTGTGCCCTCTGTTCAACACCCTCCATCAATTGAATCGCAAAAGTCATCCCGAAAAAGCGGGCAATAAGATAATAGAACCAGATCCGGATAAATGCCGGAGTTATATCACGGCCCGTGTATTTTTTCCAGATGTTATAATGCTGCAATTCTTCTGAGGCGATCCGCGTCAGGATCTCGTGATTGTGAGAATCCGGTGTGACCTGTGCAATTTTGAGGTAGATATGGTGTTCTGTGATTTCGTTTCTCTGGAGGAAAAGTATCCTTTCAATTGATTTTTCAGGCAACATATCAATAGCCTCCATCACCTTTGCCATACCAGGTGGAAGTAAAGCCCCTTGGTAATAATCAGTGTACACCTGATCGCAGAGATATATTTGCCCGAAGGAATGTGATAAGCATTCGGATTCGATCTTTTAGGGTTACGAAGCTTATGGTGCACTTGGCAGATCTTTATACAACCAGATATTATCAGAAAAATTAGTGCTTTCCATTACTCAAGAACTGCAAGCAGATTTCCGCACGGGGTAGGTTCCGCGATTCCCGGATGACTGTAATAAGGGGTGACTATCTCTTCGCGTGCAAGCCGGCGCATCTGCTTTTTTGAGAACCGACACCGTTCTGCCTGTTCTTCCTCACGAAGATTCAGAGAGGCAAACCGGTGGGTTGTAAGGGCAATGTTGAAAGCGGCGTTTATATCGGCATGCGCAACAAAACCGCAATGCGGGCATTCGAAATGTTTCCTGCTACGCCGCCCGATATTCCCGCACCGACTGCACCGTTTTGAGGTATATGCCGGGTTTACATATATAACCGGGATTCCCCGCCGCAGAGCCATTTTCTCAACCAGCCGCTGGAGCGAGAAAAACGATCCGTTCCCAAACGAGAACTCGATGAAACCCGCAGCATCGTGGGCATGCGAGTAACGGCTGGAGAAGAGCTTTTCAAATTTGATACCCGAGCCAAGCGATTCCGCGAAGGATACGATTTGCCGGGAGATTTTGTTCAGTGCCGCTTTAAACGCTTTACGTTCACGGCTTTTATCTTTTTTTAATTTCCAGAGTTTTCCTTCCTTGTAGAGTTTCGTACAGTTTTTGATGGAGCTGCTGCGGACATAGTGTACATTTTTTCCCAGTTTCAGGACTTTCCCGCTTTCAGGTTCGGCGGCAACGGCCGCATGACCGGTAGTGTTGAGATCAACACCAATCCAGCGGGCAGGTACGTGTTCGGATGGATGAACTTTGATCACCTTAACCTAACCAAGTTCGCCTGCGGTACAAACTGCCTTTACAGGATTATTGCAAAGATCCGATCTCCTTTTCCTCCTATGCTATAAACGACGATACGCACGCCATTCCTTTAAATCTTGCGGTCAAACGGCCCCGGATTCGAAAAAAAGATGATAAATCGTGAGAGATTATGAATAGGACGAATATTTTGGGAGATTTGCAAACAAAAAAATAGAGAAGAATAGTGTAAACATATTCTCTATATTTAACCTGCAGAATTTTGACTTTTAATATATACCATTTAAATCTAGGGTTCTGCCGACAAAACCCTATAACGGCCGATCTTATACCATCAGCACATACGCTGCAAGAGAGAGAAAAAATGCCAGAAGCAGCATAGCAAGCGAAAGTGGCGCGACAAAGATAAGCATAGCGTTTACAGTGCTCGCAAGCTGAGAAATCCGGTTCGAACCGAATACAACAATATGTTCACATTGTGCTGTCGTTGCTGCACATTCGGCTGGTTCAAGATCATCGATAGCCTCATGAACGATGCGCATGACTGCTGGAAGGAACACTTCTACCGGCACTTCCATTCCGACCGGGTTCTTCCCGGTGATCGTATTGACTACATGCGAATCGGTGGTCATCACTTCTGCTTCATCGACTACCGTGAGAATCTTCTTGAGCAGGACTTCACGGACGCTGACGGCCATGTTATTGCCATCAAAGAGCACGTAAGCGGTTTTCTGCCCTGAAGTTTCTACAACCATAACCTGTATTCCAAGGTCGCCAAAACCCTGTTCACGCGAGTAGGGCAGGTGCTCATGTGCATAGCCGACAGAAAACCGATCGAGCGCATTGGTACTACTGGCTTCCATTGCAAGTATCGCACCATTCTGGTACTCTGTTGCTGTCAAGGTAGCTGGCAGTACTGCAGTGGATAGATCACACATGCAATTGTGGGCATCCACAAAAGCTACATGCGGGAACCAGCGGTGTCCTTCTGCCATGATAGCCATACCGATTGAGTAATCAAGATCCTCAGTCATTTTGGGTGACCGGGTGGTGATCATTAATACGGCATCGCCGAACCGCTGGTACAGGATTTGAACAGAACCAAATGAAAGCCGGGAGGAACGGGTGGCACCTGGTGTATAGACACGATCTTTTTTAGATCGTTCGATTGCCTCAATCACTTTATCGATCTCACTTTCGGAAACCAGATTAAAATCGTGGGAAGCGCACCCATGGGGAACCATGGATTCTTCTTCCATATGGTCATAGATGACCCGGGGAAGATTGCCCCCACCAATTTCACCCATAGGACCGGGATGGAGATTGGGGATGGTAAAAAGCAGTGGTTTCTTTTGCTGCCGGTTAAAGAAGAGACAGACCTGCGGGACAAAAATCTCCTCGCCAATCTGTCGAAAGAAATTCTCCATTTCTTTTGAACCGTCGGTCATATTGGCAATAAAAGCATTGACAAATGCAAGACCCCGTATGTGGAACGCACGGTAAAGTGGACGCTCGATCAGCCATACGAGTGTCGCAAAGCCAAGGCCAAAGACAATATGAAGGACTATGGCAAAAACCGCCCACCCGGGAGAGAAAAGGAAGACACCGACAATGACACCTATACCGCTCTGACTTAATGCAGGAAGTATCATGCGATGCAGGCGGTAATCGGAGATCGCAACCAGCACAAAGAGCCGCAGCCCAAAAACAAAACCTAGGGAAATCCCATAGAAAAGTGGAAGATACCTGATACCTCCGGCAAGCGAGGCGAATGTAATGATCACGCCAAATATCGTGCAGGCAAGCGCAAGAAGTGCCGATCGGTTCCAGGTCATTGTTTTGCCGGAATATTCGATAATCGGTTTTGTAAAAAGGAATGCTGCAATTGCCGGGAGAGTAAATGCAAGAGTTCCGGAGAACGGCACGTACACCCAGGCACGGGCACTTGCACCATCAATAACAATGCCAAGGACTATGAGAATGATCAGGGATACCGGCCATGAAGGGGCAGAGAAAAGGTACTTGGTTAACTGACCGAGTTTTACATCGCTGGGAGTTTCCATCAGGTAAAACCCCCATTGAGAGAGGCTGAGGGCGAAAATGTGGACTCTGGGTTTTCAAATAGAGGAATAACCACGAACCGGACATTCTCTCCCCTTTCAATAGCCTTCTGGCCGGCATGCATCAAATCCCTATTCCCGGTGATACGTGATGCCCCGATCATCGTTTTACTCCTGGCACTTTCCTTTTTCGATCTTACCGAAATTAGCCTGGTACCGTTTAAGCATCCGGTCCCAAGTAGGAAGGTTTGTCTGGCAGCCGGCATGCTCTACAGCATAGGATGCGGTCACCGTACCGATCTGGCAGCAGGTAAGCGGTGCAAATCCACGGACGTACGCAGAAAGGAATCCGGCCCGGTACGCATCGCCGGCACCGGTCGGGTCCACAAGAGTGACCGGTACTGCGGGAATAAAATAATTTCTACCCCCGAAATAAAGCATACTACCGTCACCGCTCATGGTAAATATCGCCATTGTCACCTCTTTAATGAGGTCATCTTTTGTCTTCCCAAGGGTAGTGCACATCTGCTGAACTTCATGCTGGTTTGCAAACAGGATATCGGTATTGGAAATTATGGATTCGAGCTGCTCTTTTGTGTACCAGAAAACATCCTGCCCCGGATCAAACGAGACAAATTCG
This sequence comes from uncultured Methanoregulaceae archaeon, assembly GCA_963701095.1. Taxonomy (GTDB): domain Archaea; phylum Halobacteriota; class Methanomicrobia; order Methanomicrobiales; family Methanospirillaceae; genus Methanoregula. The sequence goes on along the minus strand of OY969564.1, from coordinate 2,567,775 downwards.
CTCTTTTGTGCCACCCGGCAGTTGAAATCGGGATCCGCGGTCGCCATGTGAACCAGCGGCAGCCCCGGAGCGTCTGCCGTCGCAAACGCTTTTGAAGCACCCCATTCAAAGAATGTCATCTGGCTTTCGGTTTCATCGGTAAACATAAAAGCGGTGGGTGTGTGGGTTCCCGGTACTTCAAAAAACTCCCGGTGAATGCCCCATTTGTCCATCCACTTCTCATAATCGCTCCCGGAAAAATCATCGCCAACACAGGAGTGAAGTGTGACAGATTCGCCAAGGATAGCGATCCCTGCTGCGATATTAGCGGCCCCGCCACCGAAAAATATCTGCCGATCCGTAATATGGGTAGACTGATTTTTTTCGGGGAGATGATGCACGCGGGAGATATGATCGACGGCCGTGTGTCCTACAACATGAATCATATTTCCTGCACGTCCAATAGTTTTAAGGGGATCTCCCGGAGTGCTTTTCCGATCACTGATTTTGCTATGCGGCTCGCATGCTCCTTGGATTCAGCCCGGAATACTTTCATCTCGAGCACAAGCCCGACAAGCGCAGTATCTGCGACAACTATGGCACTTGAAAGCTGTTGTTCGCAAAACGGGCATTCAAGAATGCCTGCCTCGACCTCAACAAACTTTGCCGAAGGATTAAGCCGTTTTCCTGCTTCGCTGATCGCTATTCCGATTGCGTCGTCAAGCGTCTTTGCTTCCTTGATATACCATGCTGATTCGAGAGTCACTAGATAGTCCGGCATCGTTTTTCACCCAAAAGAATTCATTCCCGTTATTTACCAACCTTCATTATGGACGTGTTCCCCGATATCCATACGGCCTGCCCGCACAGCCGTAGCCTTACCGTGCCCTGCCGCAAGAATTGCAAGCGGCCTAACATGGGGAGGTAACCCGAGGATTTGTCGCACTTCATTTTCATCAAATGCCCCGGTCCAGCATGTACTTATGTTGCTGGCATGGGCGGCAAGCATCATATACGTGCAGGCAATAGTCGCATCCTGAACCGCATACAGGATACCTCGTTCACCGTACTGGGACATCGACCTCACGTAGTTGGCACAGACCACAAAGAGTGCCGGAGCTTCACTGACATGGCGCTGCCCCAAAGCAGCTTCTGCAAGATCGAGCCGCAATTCGGCATCGGTAATCACGACCACATCCCATGCCTCGAGGTCGCCCGCGCTTGGTGCAGTCCCCGCACAGGATACGATGAAGTCAACCTCGTCCTGATTCAGCGGCGTTTCCCCAAATTCCCTGACCGATGACCGGTCTGAGAGAAAATGGGAAAAATCAGATGAGTTCATGATCTGAGAGTACCTGCCATGCTTTCTGCGCCGGTGTGGTAGATGCACTGATGGCGGCAGCAGCTTTTCCGATGCCTGGTCGGGCTGGTCACTCTCCACAAGCGATATCGCCTCGTTTAAGGAGTTTATCGCGTGTTCGAAGTCTTTTTCGCCCGTGCTCTGTGCCGCAAAAGCTACCTCACTCCTGACCTGTTCCATAAGAAGAAGAAGCATTTTCTTACCGCCGCTTTTCTGTGTGTCAGGAAAACCGGTAAGCGCCGAGCAGAGCTGCGAGACAACAATCAGTTCGGATTTTGCCCGTTCCCCAAACTGATAGCTTTTCACTGCGGTTGGAAGATCCATACTCACCATAGTAACTGGGTATAAAAGATAATTATGATTCAGCTGTCAGGAAGAATCTGTCAGAGAAAACTCCATAAAACCGGAAAAAATAACTTGTCCGGGGAGAGTGTCCCGGATATTACCTGACGATCACACCAGGGAAACTATCGCGCTACCGCGCAGCTTTTGCCTTGGCACCAAGGATCGATGCCTTTGAACGGCGCATGCGCCGGCGAATGAGCGGACTTGCTGTGGACTCGTTCATACCTGAACCACCTGATCGGTCGCCGCCACGCCTTCCGCCGCGACTGCCGCCACGCCTTTGGCCGCCGCCCCTGCCACGCTGCTCTTCTGCTGCTGCCTGATCAACCTTCTTAAGATTGACACTCGATCTGAATCTCTGGTTGGGTCCCGGACTTTTGCGTTCTCCTTCTTTTTTGGGAACGAGCCGGATCTGTCCCTTGACTCCTTTAACCTGTGACCACAGGGTTGTACCTGTCTTGCCCATATTCTAAAACTCCTTATTCAATTCTGCCGTGCGGCAGATAAAGGTTGGGGAGAGAAAATGCAATTCTATGCAATTATTCGAGAGGTTTCGTCGCATCAACACAGATATTATAAGCCAGCTGGGGAATCCGTCGCTCAATAAACGGTTCCACTCGCCGCGCGAGGTGAAAAAGTGGTTCTACCATATCGATATGAGCAAACGAGCACCAACTGACCTTGACATCAGAGAACCCGGCTTCACAAAAGAGTTCGTACATCTCCCTTTCGTCAAAGTAGTGCTCACCGAAATTTTTCATAACAACATGCCGGATCCGGATTTTTTCACTTATCTGGTAAATAGCCGGGATTCCGCGGGTCAATAGTTTTTTCCCAAGAGTACAGATGGAGATTGCACCGCCCGGACGCAGCACCCTGTATGCCTCCTGAAGCATAGCGGAAGGATCCCGAAGGTAGCTGAAGACAAGAAGACTTGAGATTGCATCAAACGAGTTATCGCAAAAGGGAAGCGATTCTCCCGTCCCAAGAGAGAAATCCGTTAATCCACACCGGCCTTGAGCCCGGGCAATCATGTTCCTGCTCAGATCGATACCGACCGCAGTTCCCCCATTGCCAAGATATTTTTCGATAAAAAGTCCAGTGCCACAACCTATATCAAGGAGTTTGCCTCCCCGGGGGAGTGATTCCATCGCATGGCGGCTGATCCGCGTATGATAGATACGGCCACGGGGATGATCGTAATGGTGATCATAGACTTCGGCTATCTCATCATAGTGTTGCTGAATTTTCTCCTGCTTTACCATATTCATGGGAATATCTCCTTAATACTGGTCGCAAATGAGTTGATCTGGATATATTCGTTATTTGCATGACTCATACGTGCATCTGCATCAGCAAGAGCGATCGCGAGCTGGGGGTGGTTGTATTCACGCTGCGCGGCTATCCTGATTTCTGACAGGACTTCTCTTCCCGATAGGCCGTAATCGGTCATAAGGGATTCAAGCTGACGGACACCGCCGCGTATGTCACCTGTTTTAATCAGGCTTACTGCCGAGGAGGCAACAGTTCCTGTCTCGGTTTGAGACAGTGTAGCAAGATTGTTGCAGGAACCGGCCTGAAAAACAGCCTGGAGCATAAGAATACCCCGGCGCATATCCCCCTGCGCGGCCTCGGCAATCAGTTCGAGATCGTCATCAGTACAACTGAACTTAACATTCTGCACTTCATTCTCCCTTATCGCCCTGAGCTGAGAGACAAGCACAACGGAAGGCAGGGGAGCAAAGTAGAGCGGAAGACAGCGCGAGCTGATTGCAGGGATAATCGCGCTCTGGTTAGTTGTTGAAAAAATAAAACGGCAGGTTTTGCTGTACTGCTCCATGATCCTGCGCAATCCCTGCTGAGCTTCGCGGGGAAGAGCATGCGCATCTTCAAAGACCATCAGCTTAAAGTCGGCATCGAGCGGACGCATCGATGCATACCATTTGAGGATATATTTAAAGTTTACAAGCAGGCTTTGTCCTTTCTGGTACAGATGGGCATATCGCTCATCCTCTTCAAGCATTTTTTTTCCTTGGGAAAAGAGGTCCGCGGTCTGGAATATCGAGGTGTTTGCCTCCCAGTCTTCCCCATACATCTGTTCGGCGAAGCCCCGGATTGCGCTGCTTTTGCCCGTACCATGAGGGCCGGTAAGGATCAGGTGAGGGAGATTCCCGGACGCCGAGAAGGAAGACAGGAGTTCGATGACCCGGTCCTGCCCTACGATATCCCCGAGCCTCGTGGGACGATACCGTTCAGTCCAGAGCATCACACAACCTCGCTTTCATTTTGTTTAGGGCTTCTCTCAAGAATACCTTGTTATCAAGTGCTGCAATAAGATGCTGGCACTCTTGGTCTGTCAGCAATGAACAGGCATCGGCTATAACAGGCAGGGCCCGGGTCACTTCATCCACAACAGTAAGGGTAGCCATGTTTGCAGTCCGGGATAGCGGATTGAGATCGATTGCAATCACTTTTTTCCCCATTTCAACCAACACGCCGCACCGGTCACCATCCTCAAGCGGCACAAGAACCACATCGGCCGCATACATACCATCCCGCCTGCAAAACCCACGGTCATGAGCAAGCGGAAGAAGACGTTCCGCTTCTCCGGAAAAGACCTCTGCGCCCGCGGACTGGAGCAGATCTTCTATCTGCCGGACACGATCGGGAGTACGGTGGAAGAGGTTAACCTCTACAAGCGCCCCACTTGTTTTCTGGAGATGAGCAATCTGAGGTGCCGCAAGTGCTGCAGTATTACCGTTCACCGAGATTACCGGGAGGCGGGCAGTGCGAAGCAAGGCTGCTGCGGTCTTCGCGGCATGATAGGCACTCTCGCTTGTCTTTTCCCCAAGAAGGTAATCGAATGCCTCACCTCGACCATGCGCAATAAGTCCTTCCCAGGAAACAATGCCCGAACGTGCACAATCCGCGAGATGTTCCCGGGTTACAAGTGAACCGTATCTGGGGTGATCCCGGGGGATCATAGGACATCTCCCACGATTTGTATCCCGGATTTTGCCACATGCATTTTATACACTTCCCCAAATGAAGAGAGCACATCGCAGGCACGGTCACCGTAGGCAAAAACTCCTTCACCAAGCATGGTCATGGCCGCAGGGATGTCTTGACTGTCACATACAGCCAGGACTCTTTGTATTGTCGGAGTTTCAAGTCCGCTTTCTGAGGAAAATTCACGGCAGCAGGAGAAAAAATCCATAGCATCAGCAGGCTGTCGTTTCGGGAATGCCTCCGCCACGCGTGCCATCCGGGAGGGAGACCCCAGTACCTCTGGTGTATGGATCGGACCAAAACTAATCGCACATACCGGTGCATCGAGATCAAAACTGCGGAAGATTGTTCCGTGGATGCCCGGACCTGTTCTCACGACGCGTCCGCCTCCCTGGCATGCGGCTACATCCCCAGACCGGTACGAAAAGTAACTTCAGTTTCGTGGGCGAGTTCGGCGATATCATCTGGAGAAAGATTGAGCCTGAAAAGCCGGTTCGTAGCAGTAAGCGCAGCGAGTAGCGCTGCTGCCGAAAGTCCAAAACCTGCGCCTATAGGCAACCGACAGACTGTTTCAATTGCAGCAGTTACCCCAAGACTATCAAGTGCCGAAGAAAGAGGTGGCGATACATGCGAGACTTCCCGGGATCCTCCCCCCCTAGACTCGACCCGTATAATCACTGATGATTTGTGCGCAGATCGTACCGTAGCAGTAACACCCTCACTTATCACAATACCGGCGCCAATGCTTCCCGTTGTTGCCGGATCGTTTCCGTCGACTCTCCGGAAATACCCGGAAATGTGGCCGGGACAGAACGCCGTTACACGTGGAGGTGTCATAGCTGTCTTGTACCTGTCATATCTGGTTGGATGTCAGACTCTTTTAGGAGTTGCGCTTGCGGAGTATCCCAGCAGAGGTCATACGCCATCGTTTCTTTTTATGCCCGACAAAATAGCCTGCCAGATCCGGTCTGCAATCTCTTCTTTTGTTCCGGAAACGGGCTTGCCTTTTTTGTCCGAACCGGTCACCACGCGGTAGGCGCCGGTAGCCGTCCCCATACTCTCCGGGGTATTGGTAATCACCATCCATGCGCCACGTTCAAGCAACGCCTTTGCCTCTGGAAGGGGATTTCTCCCGATTTTAAAGGCTACCACCCGCGTTCCTTTTGTTTCCATGAGAGGATCAATAAGTTTTGGAAGCGGGAAAAGATCAATCGTAGCCAGTTTCCCGCTTTTGATTTTCCCTTCCCTTCTCTTCGGCGCAAAATCTGATATGGCTGCTGCACTGATATACAAATCAGGATTGTCTTTTTTGATATACACATCAACTGCTTGCTTCATCTCCCCTGCCGTTTCCACAAAAACATTGTCCACGCACGGAAGGGTTCCGTTATGGATAATAGTTACTGCGGCGCCAAGCCGGTACGCTTCAAGGGCAATCTCCTGTCCCATCCGGCCACTCGACCGGGTTGTCAGTATCCGCACGTCATCTATTGGTTCCCGGCAGGCGCCGCTTGTGACAAGGACGGTTTTCCCGGCCAGGGGTCTGCCAAGGATGGCTCGTTCGGAACGAAGAATAATTTCGTCGATATCAGCTATCTTTGCTTTTCCTTCCTCAACTCTTGGACCTGCAAACCCGACCCCCCATGATTCAAGAGTCCTGATATTCCCGGATACTGCCGGGTGCCGGAACATACTGTAGTGCATCGCAGGCACCACAATGACCGGCATCCCACTCCCCAAAGCTGTCGTCGCAAAAGTTGTAACCGGGGTATCATCAATTCCGCATGCAATTTTCCCAAGAGTATTTGCTGTACAGGGAGCGATGAGCAGAAGAGATGCGCTTCCACCGTCTCCGCAGCAGGTTACATGTTCTACCAGCCCCGTGAGGCGCGTAATTGTCTGCCTGCCGCTTGCATACGTTAGTGCATCAGGTTGGATGATGTCCTGAGCCGCCCGGCTCATAACAGGCTGGACTTGTGCGCCTTTTCTGCGAAACGCATGAATTAATTTGACCGTTTCGACAGCCGCGATGCTTCCGGTCACACCAATCACAATCTCTTTTCCGGCAAGCGTCTGAACGGTCACGAGAGATTCACATCCTGCACAACATGCCATGTGTGCGGGCGGTATTTCTTAACCTTATATACTTGGATAGATGCAGAAAAACCTGCTCCTTCAACCTTGTCCATGATTTTGTCAGTAACCTCGCCGATACTATGGACATGGATAGTACTTCCTGCCTTAACATGGGGAAAAACACAAGGTAACATATCGATTGCATTAAAATGACCCATCACAACCCGGTCATAAAAACCGGTGAGTGACGTCCGGCAATCCCCAAAGGAAGCATTCACCGGGTCTCAAGACCATTTCTTGTGATATTCATTTTCAAGTAGTCAAAAGCAACCGGGTTGATCTCCATAGCGTGGACCTGTGCACCGTTCCCTGCCATGGGTATTGTGAAGTACCCTATACCTGCAAACATATCAGCAACATATTCATCACCGGGCCCTTCGGAGATGAGACGGGCCATACGCACTTTTTCGTTGAGGTTTCCCTGTGCGAACATCACTTTGCACGGATCGAAATAGTATTCATACCCGTTTTCCCGGTGGCAGATTTCACCAACACTACCCCACAGGACCTCTGATCCAGGCGTGCGAGTCACATCGGAGAGATTTGCGATCCAAAGAACGCCGCGAGGGGAACGGAACCGGACAATCTCTTCTACTTCTGGTAATGTGGGTCTGGTCCCATGGATAACCGCTATGTCACCCAGCATAAAAAAACCCGGCCGGAATACGCGTTTCGTTCTGGTCAGCTCGCAATCAAACGAAAGGCCCTCCCGAACCGGTACCCATGCAATATCCCCCTCAATATAAGGATGTCTGGTCGTATCGATCCATGATTCTCCGCAGATAGCAGCTAACTGACCCTTCTGAGTTGCCCTTACTCGCATACAGGACCGGGAATTACCGCATCACGATAAAGGTGTCACCGTCACGGAGCACCTGGACGTTCTCTCCTTCATTCACGATTTGCCATGGTTTTTTTGGCACTTCTCTTGTGGCACCTGTTGCCGGGTCAAGAAGTCCCATCATACCTGCGGAGACATACGCGATAAGGGCTGGTTCAGCATTACGGACATTCCCGATCATGCGTACGATATCCTCCTCTTTTATTGACCGGCTCCTGCCTTCGGAGAGATCAAAAACCCGGACATGACGGGAATCTACCTGTTCGATCTCCGCGTAGGTCCGTCCTAGTTTCACCACATCATGACGCTGGTACCGGGGCAGCCGGACGAGGTACGTGATTCTGAAGATCTGCCTTCCGCATTTCTCTCCGACGAGTTTTGGGTGGGTCGTATATCTTCCACCCAGTTGCGCTGTGATTCCCTGCACAATAAGTAAACCGATATGCTGGGATCCAACCGTGATATCAAGACCATCCCGGGTCTCTGTCATATCCGATATAAATGAAAGTCGTTCCCCACCTTCCTGAAGGGTTTCCTCTATCTGGGTCGCAATGGCAGCGGCTTTCTGCATCTCAAAGATGCTAATTGTACGCTCCTCTGCACGGACCTGTACTATGCCTTCGTAGTAACTGCCGGTGATACGGTTGCACCGGTCACATTGCTCTTTGTTCCATGCCAGTTCAACCATGCAGGTCTTATCAACCGAATGCCCGTATAACGTGCCGGTGATAGTAAGATATGCACGGGACCGGTTGGGGCTGATGTCCTGGATTTCAACACTAATCGCGCGTTTTTTCACGTCAGGGTGAAAATGAACCGCAGTTCGGGCTAGATCAGGTGCAAGCTCCGCCCGCTCGCGGTTCGTATCCGTCCATGTATTCACCTGTTTAGTCGCACCGCAACTGGGACAATGGGTGCTTGTCACCCGGGTGTCGCATTCAGCCCACTGCGTATCTGCAGCCTGGCATTTTGCGCACAGCCCTTCTTCATCTGAAGGTCCGCCACATTTTGGGCAGAACCTATCCCTGATCGTCGTCATAGCTGGTAGATTTGGGCATGCGGGACACTGCCGATCATGATACAGTCGGCGCGGGTGATCAAACCCATCCTTACGGCTACGCCAACAGCGCGTTCTCCAATGAGATTGATATTTCCACCTGTACGAAGGGCCTCGGTTACTGCAGCCTCGTCCACCCGCGTGGTTCCATAAAAATATCCCGATGGCGTGACTTTAAGGTCGCCACCGGTAATGGTTGTATTGAGCAGTTCATAGTCACAGACTGCAACCACATCGCCAATTTCCGGTGAGTGGTGTATTTTAAGAAACATTGATCAGATCTTTGGCGTGGCCACCAGATAAAAGATGGGAAGGATACCTGGGGTTTACAATGTAATGCGGACACCGTAAACCTTCTCTACGGTCTCTCCGTGAATACGCCAGCAGTCGTCTTCAGTAATTGCACCCGATTCAAGTAGTTTTTTTGTGATCCGTGGAACGGATTTAGGGCCGGTCACAGCACCCGGCGGGAGTTCTCATCCATAAAATCGCTTTCCATGGTGAACGGCCGGTGTTCCGGGCGAGGACCGGAATTGCTTCATGTCGGGCTACAAGTGAAGGATGCAACGGTGTGTCGGGTGATCCGTAATGCTTGACAACACGATCAACCGGAATGCCAGCAGCTTCGGCCATCCCGACAATATCAGTACACGGCCCGCTTTCTGCATGGATCTGGAGAGCGCAACGGTATCCTGCGGCTAGTTCGAGAGCATGGGACAGTACTTCATTTGAAGCCGCCCATACTTCAGGGCTTACTTCATAATGCGGCCGCCCACTCTTAAGGGCAACCGCACTACCGTCCCTGATATAACCTGCGGCATGTTCAAGTCCTTCTTTCATGACTGTAACTGCCTGAGATAACGACATACGTTCCGTAAGTCTGCTTATTTCGGCGGGATGAATACCCAGGACAGGAAACACGACAAGGCCGGTCTCCCGTATTAACCCGGCGACCCGGAGCGTTTCGTCAAAAACGGGCACGTAATCCGTTCCAGAGACCGGTGAGACTCCAAGCGACCACGAAGGTTTCGATACAAGAAAGATATGTGTCCCTCCTGCATGCAGGAAATCCTTTGCCGCTTCGACTCCCCGTCCGTTTATGGGATCGAAATGGATATGATCGTCAGTTATCGGAAAGAGTCGTGATCTCATGGCACTCCAGAATTCTCATGAGAGGGTAGCCGTTATCAGGAGTAAGCGTGGCCCGGCAGTACGAAAATCCCACCCGGGTTACGATCTCCACATCAAACATTAATCCGGAGAGTTCGCTATACCCAAATACATTCTTTTTCATTAGCAGGGGATCGAGATTCACCGTGATTTCCTCGACAAAAGGCTGGAGAATTACAGCTTTTTCGATTGCAGATGCGACACTTTGTGCTGATTCCTGTGCAATCGGTGTTCCAACCCATTGATGATAAAGCGCCCCGAGTTTGATTCCGGCTTCAAAGATTGCCCGTTCCCGATCGGTGGATTTGTCTCCGGCTTGTGACAGTTTCATACTTTTCCACCTCACTAAATCAACTGGATGATGCCCTGTTTTGGCTCCATGGCTTCACCGTGTCGCAGGAGCATATCGATTCCTTCCCGCACTTTATCATGCGCAAATCCCTTGGACGTAACGTTCTCTACCACCTGATCGACAGCAGCACGGCGGCCTTCTCCCCCAATCTCACGGATCGCATCCTTGATCACCCGGACTATATCGCGTTTTTCCTTGGATATTCCGGTCGCGACCTTGTCGATATCAAAGTTTCCGGTCTTTGCATCGTAGGCGATCTGGCGCAGGCATGCATCAACGATGCGTATCACGCGTTCTGCGTCCCCGGCTTCAATCTTGTCCGAGAGCCGGATCCGGGCGCTTGCTTCTCCAAGCCGGACAAGCGCTTCAAGCTGCCGGGCGGTGACCGGCACCGGTTTGTTGGGTTCCGCAATCCCCCTGAGTTTGAGATAATAACTTACCAAAGCCTCTTTTGCTTCTGCCGAAAGGATTGGAAAACAGGTGCGTTTGGCATACGCGACATACTTCCTGAAAAGTGCCGGTTCAATGTCCGGCATGACCGGTTTGAGCTGCTGGTCGATGTATTCCTGTGTGATACCAGGGATCGGTGTCTTCTTGTGCTGGGCGATAAGTTCGCCGATGCCATGTGCTTTGAGGATATGTTCAGCAATGGCAAGATCCCGTTTCTGTTCCGGCTGATCCGTCATAATAAAGATCAAATCAAAGCGTGAGAGAAGCGATGGGGGCATGTTAATCTGATCGGCAATATCCCCGAACATGTCGAAACGACCGTATTTCGGGTTAGCAGCCCCAAGGAGCGCACACCGGGATTTAAGTGTCGCGGTAATACCCGCTTTTGCAACGCTGATGGTCTGTTGCTCCATCGCCTCGTGGAGGGCGGACCGGTCCTCTTTTTGCATTTTGTCCATCTCATCGACAGCAGCAATACCCATGTCTGCAAGGACAAGCGCCCCGGCTTCCAGTGTCCAGCGACCCTCGCCAAACTCATCCTTGACTGCGGTAGCGGTAAGACCGGCCGATGTTGAGGACTGGCCGCTTGTATAGATAGCACGTGGCGAACATTTCACGATATAACGGAGGAGCTGGCTTTTTGCTATTCCGGGATCCCCGATCAAAAGGACATGGATGTCTCCTCTCAGGTGGCTCCCATCCGGCATCTCTTTTGCAATACCCCCGAAAAGCTGGAGAGTGATCGCATCTTTGACATCGTCGTTTCCATAGATTGTCGGGGCTATAGAATGGGTTGCCATCCGGTAGATCATAGGATCCTTGGAGAGTTTCTTGATTTCATCTTCTGCCTTTTCGTCGATCTCGACTTCTTCGAACTCCTTTTCGGCGATCTCGATCGAGTTGCATTCAAGGAAAATATCAAAGACCGTGCTCTTCTCCCCTTTCACCATGCGCTGCATGGATCGGAGAACTCCGTTGATGATAACCCGGTCACCCGCTGCAACCATACCGGTAAGATCGTCAGTCACATCGATATCGAGCGTCTGCGGTTGTTCTCCACCTCGGAGACCTTCAGGAGACTCCTGAACCCTGAGTTTCTGGGAATCGACAAATGTAGACCTCTTTGGGATCAGTTCCAGTTTCTTGAAGGTGCATCCGTCTGTTGAGCATCCTTCTGGTTCAATGAATTTACCATATTTCTGGGATTTCTTGGTAAAATGCCCGGCCGGACACTTGAAAACCGCTTCCACGATCCGGGGACGTACTTCTGTAGTCTTCCTGAGGATACCTTCAACAGAAACAAACCGGTTAATATCGTCAGACCGGATCTCACGGATAGCAGTCTTTTTAGGAAGGTTTGTAAACCGTATATTGATGCCCTTTGGCTCTTTTCCATCTTTGGTCCGAATCAGCTGGTTATGTTTAATCCCGTCCCAGACATCCTCGAGTACTTTACCGGGGTTTTCAAGAAGTTCATCTGCAAGAGTTATTCCTGCTTTACCGAACCGCTCGATCTGGCGGTAATCTACGACGAGTGAACGTTTGTGGGGATAGAGCCGGGTTATTTCGCCAAGTTCTTTCTTGTACCGGCTTTTAAGGAACCGGCCCCAGTCATCGGCGCGGTCACCCTGGTGCAGTTCGGGGTTTTTCTCCATTATCTTTCCCTCACCGCTGTTTTGTACTGGCAAGAACGAAGCGGGCGATCAGCGCCTCCATCTGGATATCGCTGTTTGCCCCCTCAGAGAGCCGGAAATCGGTCTCTCCAAGAGCGTCAACCAATTCCACCTTGAGTGTCCTGTTCATTTCACGTTTTACCAAAGCCCGGTAACACTGGTTGATCAATTCGTTTGGCGAGATCCCCCGCTCACGCAGCAGCCGCATAAGCAGGGATTCAGCCCCGTCAAAATCACCACTAAGAGCTACTTTGAGGAGATTCTCAATTTCGTCAGGCCGCGCGTTGGAAGTGATTGCATAAACCATCGGGGCCTCGATCTTCGTGCTGATGATTGCAGCACCCTGCAGAGCATTGATTGCCTTTCTCATATCTCCTTGCGCGATATAAACCATGGCATCCATTGCCAGGGGTGTAACCGTCAAATGTTCTTTTGCCGCAATTCGTGCGATCTCCTCTTTTACCGCCTCCGGACTAAGCGGCCTGAACCGGTAGATCGCGCACCGACTCTGGATAGGGTCGATGATCTTCGATGAATAATTGCAGGAAAGGATGAACCGGCAGATATTTGCATAGCTCTCCATAGTCCTGCGCAGTGCCGCCTGGGCGTCAGTCGTGAGCGCATCCGCCTCATCGAGGAACAGGATCTTGAAGGTTGTATCCCCGAAGGGTTTTGTTCTGGCGAACTCTTTGATCTGGTTACGTACGACATCAATCCCCCGTTCATCGGACGCATTGAGTTCCCGGAAGTTCATCTGCCATGATGATCCGAAAAATTCCCGGGCAAGTGTAACTGCTGCAGTTGTTTTTCCTACGCCGGCGCTTCCGGTAAAGAGAAGATGGGGGAGGTTACCGGATTTCACATACGATGAGAGCCGTTCAACAATATCGTCCTGCCCGACAATATCAGCGAGCCGTGCCGGCCGATACTTTTCTATCCATATCGTATGGGTCTCATCCATGCGCATCACCTATTGGTACAGACTAGATTGTCTCTGGACTATGATTGATTTTTCCTGCCAGAAATCCGGAAGATGCCGGTCCCTGTACAGAAAAGGATCCTGTAGATAATCACTAAAATGTCATAATCTTTATCATAAGAGTTTTGAAATTACTTTTCATGTTATCCAATCGAATTTGCCTTGTTTTTCTCATGCTTATGGTTCTTATCCTGGCTCCTGCAAATGCAAGCCTTGGGAAGATCGTTTCCGATGCACCGGTTTTTATTGGTGAACACAACCTTGATATCACGGCAGCGTTGAACGGCCATTCGGTTATTGCCTGGTGGCCGCCAGGGTCTGACATGAGCACAAGTCCTTCTCAAACGGTAACGGTAACTGGGAGACAAACATCGTTTTATGTAGATCCGGCTATTTTTACCGGATATACCGGCACATGGTATTCCTATGATACAAAACCTAATGTCCCGGTCTTTGTCGTTTACCAACCCCAGATCAATCTCTCAATATGGAATGTAGATACCAACACAGATATCACCGGCCAGACGGTACCGATGTCCACGAACGTGACCTATCATATCGATACAAACCTGTGGATGGCTAATTATTCAACACGTCCCAATGCCAATCCTTCTGACATTTTTTACACAGTCACCCTTACTTCTCCATCGGGAGGTAATATTCCCCATATCTTCACAGGAAACGTGGGAAACCCAACAACTCAGATCCTCCCGTTCAATAGCAATCCGGTCATATCATCCTCGCCGTATATATGGCCATATGGCCCGTCCTGGAACCGCAATGCGATATCCACAGATGGAAGCAGGGTATATCCGGCGGGGACGTATACCTTTGAGGTCTCCCAGAATCTCAACGGCATGAGTCCTAGTTACCCGGGTTTGACAGCAATAGGAAACGTAACTAGTGGCGATAAAACAATCACGTTTACTGTTCCCGCTTACGCAATACCAACAACGGTTCAGCCGACTATGGCTACGCCAGCCGCAACTGCGACAGTTATTACGACGGTGCCATCAACCGTTTTGCCAACAGCAACAGTAATACCGAAAAAGACTACCTATTCTCCGTTGCCTGAATATAGTGCAATCTTTGGCCTAGGTGTAGCAGGGTTTGCTTTTGCAATGAGGCGGAAGTATTAATCATCGAAATTTCCTTCTTTTAATAGATGAGTAAGAACAAAACCAAAAGCCGAAAAATTCTACCGGAAAAAAAGAGGATTTCTCGAAAAATTATTATTGCAATCTGTGTCGTGGTTGTTGTCTGCATTGTTGCGACTGCAGTTTTTGTTGTAGTCAGACAGGGTCCTCTTTCTCCGGAACAAGCCAAGAGCCCTGTAGAAGTAGCTGGTGAGTATTATTGCATGAGCGTTGATCTCGCTTATGCCGGGAATTATAGTGAGGCACTGCAGGACGCCGATTTTGCCCTTGCTCAAAATGTAAGTTCTTTAATCCCAATCATCCAGTCGAACCGTGCGGGAATTCTGGTAGAGCTAGGCCGGAACAATGATGCGATATCTGCCGCGGACGTCGCTATCAACGCAACCGGGAATCTGACAACACTCAAGAGTATAGCCTGGTACTGGAAGGCACGCGCATTTCAAGACCTGAACATGACTTCTGATGCAGCCTCGGCTTATGCAAATGCATCAGCCTCTCGATCCATCACACAAGATTATTCCCGATCATTTATAAATAAACGAAAACCAAGTCTCCGGCGATATAATCGATAAATACTACCAATCCTTTCTTCCCTATTTCTGCAGTTTATGCCGGTATGTGGGATTGTAACGACAGTGGAGGTCAATCGGTTATAATTCTGGGATAAATTGATGCACCAAGAACCTATTTTTCAATCCCCGTTCTTTTATCAACGCCTATACTTTGAATATCTCTCTTTTGCAAGTACTTATCACAATCATGGAAGGTGCGGCCCGCGTTTTTGCCGGAGATTTCTCCGGATCCACTCTTGCAGTTCCCGGCAAGGATTCTAATAGCACAGCATGGGTTGTGACTCCGGGAGGGGCGTGGTGCCGGTCTGTCTACCTGTGCGGTGCGCTTACTGAGGTCACCGAGAACGCAGATGTACTTCTCTGCCGTCTTGCCGATCCTACCGGTGCGTTTGACCTTGTCACCGGGCTCCGGCGGGGAATCGTCATGGAACAGATCCGGACGATCCCGGTACCATCATTTGTTGCGGTGACCGGGACAGCCCGGCTTTACCGGAAAAACGGGACCTGGGAAGTTTCTGTCAAACCTGATTATATCCAGGAAATCGATAAATCAACCCGGAACCGGTGGATCGTTGCCACGGCAGATATGATGGCTGAACGGCTTGAGCTCCTGCTTGCCGCGCTTGAAGGACAATCAGAAGATGCAAAGGCTGAACGGGTAGTCCGGCATTACAACCTGACAAAGGAGCAGATCACTATTATGGCGGCGATGGTTGAACGTGCGCTTACCGGTATCCCTTCAACAACCGGAAATCCGGTTGCCGCAGAAACCGACATTAGCGAAAAGGTGATGGAGATCATCTGTGCAAAAAGCGGTCCCCGGGGCGTTGCCGTTCAGGACATAATTGACGAAGGTATATCGTTAGGGTACAGTCAGGAGGCGGTACTTTCCGCGATCGAGACCCTGATAACCAACGACGATTGCTACCAGCCCCAGAAAGGATACGTAAAACCATTATGAGACTGGAGTTTATCCGTGATGGTCCGGCTCTTCTTATAGAAAACACCGAGCGCACGCTCATTGTTGCCGATCTTCATTTCGGGATCGAAGCCGATCTTGCCGCACATGGCCTGCATTTCAGGAGCCACAGTCGCGAACGTCTCGACCGGCTTTTGAAGACGGTAGATACTTCGGCGCCGGACCGTCTTGTCCTTCTCGGGGACATAAAACACAGTATTCCCACGCTTACCCGGCAGGAATGGGCAGAAATCCCCGGGATCCTCGATACAATCCGTCGCCGCATCCCGATTCTTGTGTTCCCGGGAAACCATGATATTGGTATCGAACGGTTCCTCCAAAACGGTGAGCTTCAGCCTAAAGAGGGGGCGGTTATTGACGATGTTGCATACTTCCACGGGCATACGTACCCAGCTGCACACCTGGGGGGTCATCTCCTCATAACAGGTCACCATCACCCCCAGGTAAACCTGCGCGATCATGTGGGCTGTTCCCTTCAGGCCCCGGCATACCTGCGGGCAACTATCGACACATCTGCACTTGGCCTTGACATACCAGAGGGAAGTGGCGTCGCACGGGCACTGTTTGTACCCGCGTTTAACGAGATCTCAGGCTATGATATTGTCAGGATTGCCCGCGATCCGTTCTCACCGATCTCCCGATGCATACGACAGGAAGATGCAGAGATTATCCTTGCCGATGGGTCATACATCGGCCCGCTTTCGCTGTTTCTCGAAGACGATGATATGGATAAAAAGCCGGGGAAAGGTCATCATGACGCTTGAACTGCTCGGTCACCAGGTCCGCGAGCGCATCAGGAAACGAGGCTTTTTACGGCTTTCCCCGGCACAGGAACAGGCAATTCCTCTTATCCTTAAAAAGAAAAACATCGTCCTGATTGCACCGACTGGTACAGGAAAAACCGAGAGTGCGATGTTCCCGGTCTTTGACGAACTTCTCAAAATGCCACCGGGCGGGGGTTTCAAAGCTATATATGTAACACCGCTCCGCTCACTTAACCGGGATATTCTGGCCCGGATGGAGTGGTGGTGCCACGAGCTCGGTCTTACCGTTGGTGTCCGTCACGGAGACACTCCGCTCAACGAACGCCGGAAACAGGCACTGTCGCCTCCCGATCTCCTCATCACCACCCCGGAGACGCTCCAGGCTCTCTTTATGGGAAAAAGGCTGCGTAAACATCTCGAACATGTCCGGTTTGTCGTGATCGATGAAATCCACGAGATGGCGGCAAGCAAGCGGGGCGTACAGCTTGCTGTCGCGCTTGAACGGCTCGCCGAATACGCCGGGGAATTCCAGCGCATAGGCCTTTCTGCGACCGTAGGAAATCCTGAGACAATTGCCCGGTTCCTGTGCGGTTCGCGCCCTTGTGAGATCGTTGAGGTACCGGTCGCAAAACAACTGGATATTTCCGTTATTTTTGTCGGTGACGACTTCAAGCACCAGGTACAGGCCCTTGAACGGGCGCTCGACCGGGAAGGTTCGACCCTCGTCTTTGTTAACACCGGGTAACTGCAGAGGCTCTGGGTCATGCCCTCTTCTCCCGGGGCGACGTGGAAGTGCATCATGGTTCGCTTTCAAAAGAGATCCGCATCGATGCCGAAGACCGGTTCAAAAAAGGGGAGGTCCGGACCCTTATCTGTACGTCGTCCATGGAACTCGGGATTGATATCGGAAGAGTCGACCACGTGATCCAGTTTGGGTCTCCCCGCGAGGTTGCACGGCTTGTGCAGAGAGTAGGACGTGCTGGTCACCAGCTCAACACCATATCCCGCGGCACGATCCTTGCAACCGGTTTTGACGACCTTCTGGAATCACTGGTCATTACACGACGCGCCCAGGCAAATGAGATCGAACCGGTGATACCGGACACACATGCTGCAGATGTGCTTGCAAACCAGATCGCAGCGATTGCCGTAGAGTATGGCGAAATAGAGCGTTCCCGGATAGGGACGATTATCAGCCGGACATCCCTTTTTACAGATGACGACAAGCTTCTTGATGACGTCTGTTCCCAGCTCGAAGAACACCGTCTCATAAGGATCGATAGCAGCCGGATTATAACTACAGCCCGCGCCCGGCGTTACCTCTCCGGTAACCTTTCGATGATCCATGATGAACGCAAGATCCCCGTCTTTGACATGGTCTCGCGCCGGACCGTAGGAACACTTGACGAATCGTTTGTAGTGGGATGGGTGCACACCGGGGCCGTGTTCATAACCAAAGGTCAGCTCTGGCGGGTCCTAGAATTAAACGAAGGCCGCCTCACCGTTGAACCTGCAAAGAAAGCAATTGGTGAGCTCCCATCATGGGAAGGTGAACAGATACCGGTTCCGTTTGCCGTAGCGCGGGAGGTCGGGGCAATACGTCGTGAACGCACGACCGGGCAGTACACAAGAGAAAAAGAGAGCATAGCATTTGCCGCCCATGTCCTTTCCGATATGGAGAAGAACCGGTGCAAAATCCCGACAGACCGGCTCATCACCCTCGAGAATATCGATGACGGTGTTGTCTGCAATGTCTGTGCCGGCCATAAGGCAAATGAAGCGTTAGGGCGGGTACTCTCTATCCTGATCTCGGCCCGGTACGGAACCACCGTAGGAATCGAACTGGATGCATACCGGATCCTGTTGCGCCTGCCATTCGATGTCCGGGCCGCTGAAATCCGCGATTTTCTCCTGTCCCTTGAGCCTGAGCATATGCCGGGCATCCTCAGGCTTGCCCTCAAACGAACGGCGCTTTTCAAATGGAAACTGGTGCAAATCGCAAAAAAGTTCGGTGCGATCGACCCGGATGCCGATTATGAAAAAATCAGCATCCAGCGGTTACTGGACTATTTCGACAATACCGTCGTCCAGCAGGAAGCATACCGCGAGCTGTTGTCCGGTTACATGGACATAGATGCCGCAGCCCAGATCGTAAGCCTTGTTAAAACCGGCGAAATCGAAGTCGCCATCGGCCCCCACTCGATTATCGGAGCGGACGGCATCCTCTCTTCCCGTGACCAGATTCCCCCGCCAACCGCAGACCAGGCAGTTCTTGCAACCCTGAAACGAAGGCTTGATCAGGATGAGGTTATCCTTGCCTGCATGAACTGCCGGAACTGGAGAAGCAGAACCGTCGTTTCCCGGGTACCGGAAAATCCCCAGTGTCCGAAGTGTGGCGCAAGACTCATAGCCGCTCTTAAACCCTACGAGGCGGATTCCTATGATATCATCTCAAAAAAGAAGAAATCCGGGGAGGAACGAGCAATCGAACAGCGCCTGTTCAGAAATGCAAATATCGTTCTTTCGAGCGGGAAAAAGCTATCATCGCTCTCTCGGCCCGGGGAGTGGGGCCTGAGAACGCATCACGGATCCTTGCTACCCTTTCTGACGGGGATGCTTTTTACCGCGAGATCCTCAAAGCAGAACGAAATTTCATCCAGACACACCGGTACTGGGCATAAAGATTACAGGACCATTCCCGATAGGCTCGCGCTTCCTTAAAAGGATCCAAAATACTTCAAAGAGTTCAAAGAGAATTACGAAAAAAAAGTCGTGATGCAGGTACGAACCGGCACCGGGATTACATAATGCTTTCAAGTTTCTGTTCAAGAAAATCGAGACCTTTCTTGATATCCTCGAGATTTTTTCCGCCGGTAAGGATGATCTTTCCTGAAGAGAACAAAAGCGCCACAATCTTGGGATCCTTAATCCGGTAAACGAGACCAGGGAACTGCTCGGGTTCGTACTCAATGTTTTCGAGGTTGAGCGTGACAACAACCTTGTTAAGATTGATGTACTTGCCAATGTCGTAAGAACAGACAATATTAGTAATTGCGACCCGGGGTTTGTCCAGCGTCTTTACGCCCGCTTCCTTCAGGGATTTGATAATGATTGCAAGGCCGTCTTTTAATGCTTTGTCATCACGGATTCCGGTAAGAACAACTTTACCTGAGGAAAAGATTAGGGAAGCGATCTTCGGGTTCTCGATACGGTATACCGCACCCGGGAACCTTTTGGTGTTAAGCTCGCAGCTCTTGATCTTACTGGAAACCTCATTGAGATCTATGGACTCGGCGATGACTCCTGAAGCCACCACGTTCTCAATTTTTAATGATTCGTACCGTTTGTCAGCCATCCTGTATACTATGAAGTGTATCGAATCATAATACTAATGGCGAACCTTTATGTCCCCTGATTCTTCTCTGACGTTAGACTGGAAAATGGACAAAAAATCCGGGGTTGTGCTGCCAAGAATTCTCCGGAAACATCCAAAAGACAGATTGAAAAGGAAGTACCATTAATATTTTCGCAATTATCCAGGTGGATTGCATGGGTGAAGACCGGCATAATATGGAAGATTACGAAAAGACAAAGGCGACTTTTACCATCGATGTTCCCGAATATTACAATTTTGGCTTCGATGTAGTCGATGCCTGGGCCCGAAAGGACCGGAACAAACTTGCCATGATCTGGGCAAACCAGAAGGGCGAAGAGAAAAAGTTCAGTTTTCTGGATATGTCAAATCTTTCCAATCAGGCAGCAAACGTTCTTTTGAAGTACGGGATTAACAAGGGAGACCGTGTGCTCATCATGCTCCCCCGGATACCCGAATGGTGGATCTTCGTCGTCGCACTCATCAAGCTTGGCGCGGTCTTTTGTCCCTGTCCCACCATGCTAACCTCACGGGATATCAAGTACCGGGTAAACAAAGGAAAATTCCGGATGATCATCACCGACCTGGAGAATTCCGGTAAGGTCGAAGAGATCTGCAACGAGTGCCCCACCCTTTCCTGCCGGTTTGTGGTTGATGCGGAAATCAAAGGCTGGGCAAGCTGGCCCTACGAGTTGTTGTACCCGGCCCCGGTTTCTCATCATTCCGTGAGCATTCCTGATGAAAATCGCACGAAAAGTTCTGATCCGATGCTGATCTATTTTACTTCCGGGACGGTAGGAGAGCCAAAGATGGTAATTCATAACCACGACCATCCGCTCGGACAGATTGTTACCGCCCGGTTCTGGCAGGACATCCGGCATAACGACCTGCATTTTACGGTCACGGATACTGGTTGGGCAAAATGCGGGTGGGGAAAAATCTTTGGCCAGTGGATTGAAGGAGCCTGTCTCTTTGTCTATAATTTTATTGGAAAGTTCAATGCTACCGAGATACTTCCGCTGCTTGAACGGTACCAGATCACCACATTCTGTGCCCCACCAACTATCTACCGTATGCTGATCCTTGCCGATCTCGATAAATTCGATCTCTCGTCACTGCGACACTGTACAAGTGCCGGCGAACCCCTCAACCCTGAGGTGATCCGTGTCTGGCGGGAAGGGACGGGCCTTGCTATCCGGGAAGGATACGGCCAGAGCGAGACCTGCTGCTGTGTTGCCGAATTTCCCTGTCTTGAGTTAAGACCGGGTTCAATGGGAAAACCCTCACCCTGCTGGGACGTGGAGATCCATGATGATGATGGAAAACCGGTAAAAATCCGCGAGGAGGGCAGGATTGCCATTTCCTGTACCCCGCCACCACCCGGTCTTTTTGTAGAATACGTGGACAATCCTGAAGAAAACAAAAAATCGTTTGTGAATGGCTGGTACTATACCGGGGACAAGGCTTATGCAGATGAAGACGGGTTTTTCTGGTTCGTAGGTCGGGACGACGATGTAATAAAATCGTCCGGCTACCGGATCGGCCCGTTTGAAGTGGAAAGCGCACTTATCGAGCATCCAGCAGTCCAGGAAGCCGCAGTCGTGGGTGCACCGGACCGGCTTCGGGGTTTAATCGTGAAAGCGTTTGTTGTCCTCAAAGAGGGTTATGAACCCTCAGAGACACTCATCAGAGAGATCAAGAACTATGTCAAGCGCACCACGGCACCTTACAAGTACCCCGGGCAATTGAGTTTGTCACCGAACTTCCTAAGACCCATTCCGGTAAAATCCGGCGTGCCGAGCTTAGGGAACAGGAATTGCGGAAACACCGCGAACTCCGGTGAGAATCACTTTTTCAATCTCTTTTAGTTTTAGCATTTTTTAGTTGAGAGCACCAGAAAATAGCACCATATGATATTTTGGTTCATGAGAAAAGCAAAATACTGATAAAGTGCACCAACAAAACGAAATGTATGGTGCGGTATTCAATTTCCATGGACGATACCCTGACAAGTAGTATCGATAAGGTCTGTGAACATCGGAAGATTTCGCGTTCTGACTGGATTGCAGAGGCTTGTTCCGGTCACCTGACTACAAATACATCCAGCCTCGCATGTACCCTTCCGGATACCGGAGCACCCGGGCCGAACATGCGCGATTACGACGCTACCTACCGAGATTTCCATATCGAGGTTCCCGAGTACTTCAACTTCGGTTTTGATGTTATTGACGCATGGGCAAAGAAAGACAGGAACAAGCTTGCCATGATCTGGACGAACCAGAAAGGCGACGAAAAGAAATACACATTCTGGGACCTGATGCGTCTCTCCAACCAGGTCGTTAATATGCTTATCAAGTACGGTGTGAACAAAGGCGACCGTGTTCTCATTATGCTGCCCCGGGTACCGGAGTGGTGGATTGCCACTATTGCCCTCATTAAACGCGGAGCGGTCTACTGCCCGGCCCCGACCATGCTTACCGAACACGACCTGAAGTACCGGATTAACGCGGCTGATATCAAGATGGTGATCACGTCCGAAGAATTTGCAGATAAAATTGATGCTATTGCAAGCCAGTGCCCTTCCCTGACCTGCCGCTTCCTCATTGATGGCAAAAGATCCGGATGGATCAGTTACCCAGTTGAACTCGACTACCCGGCACCGGTCTCGGCAAAACTGGTTAACCTTCCCGGTATGAAAAGAACCAAAGCTACCGATCCAATGCTCATCTTCTTTACTTCAGGGACTACCGGGGAAGCAAAGATGGTGCTGCACAGTCAGAGCTATGCACTTGGTCATATGGTGACCTCCCGGTTCTGGCACGATGTCCGCCAGAACGACCTCCATTTCACCTTTTCTGATACCGGTTGGGGAAAAAGTGCATGGGGGAAACTCTACGGCCCGTGGCTTGAGGGGACTGCCATTTTCGTTTACGATATCCGGGGCCGGTTTAACGCGACCGAACTCCTGCCGCTGATCGAACGGTACGGCATATCGACATTCTGCTGCCCCCCTACTATCTACCGGATGCTGATCCTCGCCGATCTTGACAAGTTTGACTTCTCCGAACTCCGCCACTGCGTAAGTGCCGGCGAGCCTCTCAACCCCGAGGTTATCAAAGCCTGGAAGGACGCAACCGGCCTGACCATCTACGAAGGCTACGGCCAGACCGAAACTGTACTGTGTATCGGGACATTTCCCTGTATGGAGGCGCGTTTTGGGGCTATGGGAAAACCAGCACCGGGTGGATAATCGAACTTCATGATGAGCACGGGAACCCGGTAGGAGGCCATGAAGAGGGAAGAATTGCGATCAAGCTTGATCCGTGGCCGGTCGGCATGTTTACCGAGTATATCAACAATCCCGAAGAGAACAAGAAATCGTTTGTGAATGGTTGGTACTACACTGGCGACAAGGCGTATAAGGATGAAGACGGTTATTTTTGGTTCATCGGCCGTGACGATGACGTGATCAAAGCTTCGGGTTACCGTATCGGTCCGTTCGAAGTGGAAAGCGCTCTTATTGAGCATCCTTCTGTCCAGGAGGCAGCAGTTGTTGGTTCCCCCGATGACATCCGGGGCTTGATCGTCAAGGCGTTTGTGATCTTAAAACCCGGGTTTAGTCCGTCAGATGCTCTGGTCCGGGATCTCCAGAGTCATGTAAAAAAGGTGACAGCGCCGTATAAATATCCCCGGGCAATCGAGTTTGTCGATTCCCTGCCCAAAACCATCTCAGGTAAAATCCGGAGAATTGAACTACGGGAGCGGGAACTCAAACGGGCTGCAAACGGTCAGAACTCACAGTAGTTTCCGGCCACAATCCCCATTCCCTTACCTTTATTAAACCAAGAGCGTAATCTATACAGGCGCGAGGGTAGCCAAGCCAGGTCAACGGCGCTAGGTTCAGGGCCTTGGACAGGGTTTATACGCTGCATCGCACAAAAACAAGATCCCTCAAAAAAGAGTTGGGCGAGGGTAGCCAAGCCAGGTCAAAGGCGTTAGGTTCAGGGCCTAATCTCGTAGGAGTTCTTGGGTTCGAATCCCATCCCTCGCACTTTTCTGAAGTTTGTTTCTCTTAAGACCGGCCTTTTTTCCACTTGTTACATACTTTTACCTATCCGGCACGAGAAACGCCGCGCAAACGCGTCTATGAGGCGCCGCTGTCGATGCTGGTGGTAGTCAATTGTGGTAAAAGGCACGATTCCCCCGGGGGTTGTAATTTCCCCCCCAGGGAGTGTAAAAAATGTAGTAACGGGGTTTGATGGCACGGGGTTCATCGCGGGAAAATGTGACAAACCCGCTCGCCCCCCCGGTCATGGTTTGGTTTTGACTGGTACGCCCTTACAGGGTTTGTGCAGGATTAAGGTCATCCGGTCCGCGAACACCCGTCCGCATTGTCTGCACCGAATCGGTTTTGCGGGCATTATCGGTCTAACTCCGGGAAATCAGTCTTGCGGATCATCACGTCGTCCTCCGGGTTTGAACCGGGATGCCGGGGTTTGAGAATATTCTCATCAGCTGCGTCCTCCTCCATATCGAGATCGAATTTTGCATCGGTCTGGGCCCGTGATAGCATCGTAAGTACATCACCCCACATCACCAGTGTCGGAATCGCCCGGATATCCAGAGTCGACGGGAAATCCCGCAGTATCTGCCGGAGCTGGATTAGATCTCGTTCGGTTGCGTTTGGGTGCTTGCGGTACCACCGGATCGCTCGCAGGACATCACGGACACCCTTATTGAACTTTGCCCGTTCCATATTACGGTTCCCTTTTGGAAGGCCCCGCAGTTCGGGGTCGTCGTCTTTGTAGTATTTGAGGCCCGCGTATTGTGCCAGGGTTGCTTTTTGGCCGTTCCTAAACCCTGCCTCAATCTCCTGAACATTGATCGCCAGTTGGTCCCGCTGGAGCTTATCGGCGACTTTAAAAAAACCTCTTTCCATCTCGGCAAGGACGGGCCGGAGCAGAATTTCGATCTGCATTTCGGAAACGGCCATATTACTGCACCATCTCCTGATTGTTTTCGGGGTTCAACAGGGTACTGTTAAACTTCCGCATTCCTTCAAGCATACCGCGCTGGTACGCTTCGTTTTCCCGGAGGGCTGTCTCTGCCTGCCGTTTGCGGTCGATGGACCACACATCGGAAGCGGTCTGGGGCTCTTCAGATCTCATGCCGGCACCCCTGCCTTCTCCAGACGTTCGACTTCCCGTTCAAGTGCATTCACACAGACCTGGGTCATGTTGACATCGTGATCCTGTGCCCGGGCCTTCAAATCCGCAGGGATTGCCACGGAGGTTAAGGAGTACGTTTTCTCTCCTCTGACGATGGTTCTCATAATGAATAGTCTATACTGCACCATCCAATATAAACTTTACTTTAGTTAAAACAAATGCAGTTGTGAACACGGTGAACCGGTTGAACACATTTTCTACGACCTGACGCCCGCGAAAAAACAACCTTTATCCCCTCGGAGGAAGAAGCACCATACAAAAGGTGAGAGAATGAGCCTGGTTTCATTCTGTGGGAAAGTCGCGATCACAGTCTCTATCCTGATTGTCATCGCTGCCTTGGTTCTTGGGGCTCTGCTTGTGGTCTGTGTCGGGATCGGAGCTTATGAATCGGCAGCAAACCCCCACATCCAACAGGATACCGCCCGGGACTACTCGAACGTGACAAACCAGATCGCCAGGGGGACCACTGGGCTCTCCGGTGCAGTCCGGAATATTACCGGCGGTTGATCTCCCAAAACCCATTTTTTTAAGATTTTTGTAGAAGCGGGTAGGCCTAAAAAAGGTGAAAATTCCCGGATTTTTGTACGAGGGTCTTGGCATATATCGCGCTCTATCTTCCGGATGTGAACCTAGAACAAGTGCACTTGTACACCCACTATTATTCATCATTATTCTACGCAATGCATACGCTACGACGTGCACTATATAGAGGGGTCACATTGCGCAGAACAACTATTCTGCGACAGTTCGACGTGAGAGGGCACCGCTCGGCAGGGCCCGGGACCAGGACCACAGCTACCAAGGGCTTTGCCCGGCACCCTGGACACAGGTCCAGGAATCAATCGGGGCAATATCTCTCGGGACTTTTGGCAAACGGAGCCCGTATAGCGATTATCACCCGGTTACGGCCCGGTTGACCTCCAAAATTGAGACGCATACCATTTTTGGAATGTGCTTGAAAAAACATTGATGGTTATGGGTAGAGGAGGGTCCGGGTCATCGCGTCTGCGGATGGTTGGTATTTTTGGGATTATTACCATGGATAATATTTAGAAGTTGTTATTATTCTTGCAGGTTCTTTTTTACAGTCGGTGCTCTCCTCGTGACAAGGAACAGGGTTTTGGACTTACTGTCGGAGTTACTCTCGAGGTAAGGAGCTTGGGGGGATTCCGGGGGGGTCTGGGCTGTGTAAAGTGCTGTGTAGTGGGTGTGAAATGGGTGTGAAATGGATGAGCATATTACACAGCCCATACACAGTACGCCTCCGAGCATAATACACACCATTTCACAGCCACTACACACTACTACTATACAGACGTAAAAATGAGGGATGTTACACACTGTTTCTAAAAAAAGGTAAGGTAGGAGAAAAAAGTTAAATGGGTTTGTTTAACGTTTTTGGATTCTCGGTTGCTTTCTTACCTTTTCTCCCAAAAGGTGTGTAGCGGTGTAATGGACGTCGTGGTCAGGCGTGAGGGATCAGGCAGGCTATTGATTGACATTGGTCATCGATACCCTCGTTGGACGGTACCAGATCTGAAATTTCTGCCGGGATGATATATGCCCTTTCAGTGAATCGGCACAAATCGTCCCGGTTTGCGGTTGACGCCTGCACCTCAGTGAATCCCGGGATCTTGCACAAGAGCCCGTTGTCTTCACCGTTGCGACCCCTAAGGATGTTGGATAGTCGGGATTGTGAATAACCGGCCCCCACCTTGAGCAGATCCTGCCGCGGGATGGGGTACGTGGTTCCATTGAGGCCTTTTGCCACGATATCCTTGATCAGTTGGATTTCGGACGGACTCAATCGGTTGGTTGCCTCTGTGGGTCGGTTAAAGATCCGTAGTTTCAGGACCGCATAAAAATCATCTTCGGTTGCTTCAACTGTGATTACTCCATCAGATCCGGTATCGTGGGTCCGCTCCCGGTAGCAAAGCGCTGCATGATAGATCAGACAATTTTCGAAAAACTCCTGAAGTCTCTGGTCTCTTTTGACCTGCGACTTATACCGGATCCGTGACGCAAATGGGACCAGAACCCTAAACCGGTTGTCACGATAGTGTCGGAGGGCGGCACGTATTCGCAGTACATCGTCAGTCACAGCATTTTTCGAAATCCCGTCCTCCCTACGTTTCAGCCTGAAGTCCGTGACGTTCTGATATTTTTCCTTACTATCAACTCCGAGGGGGAAGAGGCGATTTAACACCTGTTCGTCCCCGATAGAATCGACAGAGACAAACACCCAGGTAATCCGCGGCGGGATCTGTTTAACTACGGTTTTTTTATCAATAACCGTTCGATACAGGACCGGGGTTTGAAACGTCGATACTGATTCCTTCATCAGTGCCAAGAACTCCGGTTCTAATTTTTGGGATTCGTCAATTTTTATGATGATTCCAGATTGAAGGCTGCTGTCGTAAATCGGCGCTTTCGGCGTGCAGGCCCCGGCATATATGTCCTCTGGGGGTAAACAGTTCAGTCCGGCACCAATCGTGATCGATTTCCCCCCTTGTGATTCCCCGGACACTTTCAGGTGGAGTCCGTCTCCGGTAAGTTCTCGCCCTCCAATGTAAGACAACAGGCAAATTAGGGAGGAATCATTCGATCCGATATCAGCGGAGTTCGCCTGAAACCCTTTTAACATCAGATCTTTGATCTCTTCCCCGGTGATGTTTCCCGGATCAATCCCGCATGGATCCAAATCAATCGCGGCGGGGGCTGGGTTCGATACATTCGCCACAGTTGTGTGCTCCCCTTTCACCTTCTCGACAGGAAAACCCGGCCGCACATGGCGGGCGGCCCTCCTGGAGAGTTGCGTGAGTTCCTCAACATCACTCCGGTCGCTCTGCTTGTGCGGGGGCTTGCAATGCTCCCGGGAGAATTGCCACAGTCCCGCGAGGATGTCTTTTTCCTCATACCCGCACCGGCGAAGAGTGCAGGACAACTTAAACAGTGTGTGGTTCCGTTGGCCTTTCGGGACGGTTGCGTACTTCTTGCAGAATGTCGCAAGGATTGCCGTCGCGCTCTGCCCGGTCGGGATCTTGAGGTCCCTATCGGGAATTTCTGAATACTTCACAGCCTCGGCTTTACATGACGGTGACAGGGACGATAAGAATCCGGTCAGTGGGTCGGCCTCTGAATTTACCACAGGTGCCGGTGTTGGCCTCACGGATTGCTTCTGCGGCACTTTAGCCGGCTGTGTAGTGTGATTGATTATTACAGCCGGTTCCGGCTTTCTGGTGACTTTGGCGGCCGTTGTCTGTTCTTCCCATTCTTCCTGTTCTTCCGGCTCCTCGTCCGGTTCTTCCATCACGTCCAGTTCTTCAGGCTCTTCCGGCACATCGTCACAACACAGCCGGTATTCCGGTTCGGTCGGGTTTTCTGCGGCAGCTGTCAAGTTCGTGCCTCCGCGTATGCCAGTTGTCGGTTGAATTCCGGATCGCTGGTTGGGATCGGCCCCCACAAGTTCCCGGTCATGATTATGAACCTCGGAGCCCCACCATAGATTTCAAGACCCGGGACCGGGTTGGTCGGATAATTATTTTCAGACCGCCATACGAGAACGTGTAGACCGTGACCGGACACTGATTTTTCGATGTAGGTATCCCCGGCCCGGCTGACGATCTGTACTGCTAGAGGCGATAGGTTCCCCCGGTCATCGATGCAGTGGTCGAGGTCCAGTACCCGGAGCGGATAGTCTTCGCCTAGAGCAAATGCAGCGGCATTGCCAATGTCGAATTGGATCGCCCGGCGAACCTCTGATAAGGTACACCAGTCTCCCGGTGTGTCGGATCTTGCCATCGATCCCCGGATGGTCAGCGGGATCTTTTTTAACGATCCGTCTGGCTGCGGGATTACCCGGAACGTTACCCAGCGGCGGGCTCCTACTAGCGGTTCCGGGATGTTGTCGTAGGCTGTCACGGTTCATCCTCCAGCCTCTTTTCAGTGAAGATCCGATGGAGTTCTTCCAACGCTCCTCCGCGGTGCGGGCATCGGTCTGTCTCATAATATCCACAGAGAGTGCCGTCGCTAGAGCAGGCCGGGCAATAGTTTAATATTGGACGAGTTGAACTAATCATGTCCAATTCTTTTCTGGCCTGCCCTGCCCGGGGCTGGCTACATTTCTTCATCAGGACCCCTCCGGCCGGTTCGGCATTCCTTCAACAATGACCCGCCCGGATTCAATCAGAAATTCCGTGAACAATGGTTCGGATCGTCGGTATGCTTCAACGGTGGCATGAGGTACTCGGATAGGAGTAAACGCGGGTTTTTGTGATCCTGCATCGAAAGATAAACCGGGGGTGGCGTGCTGGACTGCCTGCGAAGCTACCATCACTCACCACTCCCGACTGCCTTTTCCGGAGTTTCACTATACTTTTCCATAAGAGCCCGTTCGACAATCCGAGAGCGTGGGATGTCGCCACGCTGTTTATCGATTCGTTCGACGAGTCCTTTTTGAAGATTTAAACAAATTCTCATTGAGGCTTTCCTCCGGTTTTCTCTATGTAGGCATAATGTTATTAACTCTCATAAATAATATCATAGTGATAGTAATAAGGACGTTGAATTATGGAAACTATCGACTTGGAATGGGTCAACCGGTATATAAAGTTTCAAAACGGACGGCGGGGAGAGGTTGGAAATTACATACCCCGGATCCTCTCGTTCATCCGCGATCACCCGGGATGCAAGGCCAAGGATCTGAAACATCCGGATATTCCAGAGGCTACCCTGTTCCGGCTGCTCAAAGAGCTTGTAGAGGAAAGGCTCGTTGAAAAGAAAACCCGGAAAGGTACTAATCTCGCCACGTATCGGCTCCCGGAAGGGGCTCCTACCCGCTTTGAATTCCGTAGTTATGAAGAAGGGTACAAGATGGCCTGCGAGGCGCTCTCAAGGGAATGGGTGGAACAGGAAAAGAGAATTTTTGACGCTAGAAAGGTGTTGAAAAATCATAAATTATTAAAAGAATACGAGGACCTCCACCCACGAAACAAGGAAGAATATCTCGAATATGAGGGGCCGTGGAGGCTTATAGTTCTTGAGAAGGGAAAAGAGGTCTATAAAACAGCGAATACTGAAGAAGAGCGGCGTGAGTTTAAAAAGGAATATGAGCTGGACGAATCCGGGAGATTTTACCGGAAAAAGCGATGAATATCCCCCATCAACCCCGCTTCTCTTTCAGAGCCTTCAGCCATACCGCGTACTCCGCATGCCTTGCCGGCGCTCGTAATGGCCAGCGGGATTGTCTTTCAGAGCCTTCAGCCATACCGCGTACTCCGCATGAGCGTCCGGATCCTCATTGATATTTTGTAGAGCGGTGATCTTATCCAGTGCTTCATCATTAAGGGCCATGCTGCATCTGTCGCAGTACATTGCGTCCGGGGCGTTCGATTTCTTGCACCGGGGGCATATCTGCGCTGCCATCGGGTCCGCCTCCGGTTCTTCTTCCGGCTTGACCCCATCCACCGCCAGAATCTTATTGTCGATATCCCGGCTGGACAGATGCACATAGACCTGGGCCATGCTCGATCCTTTGGACCATCCGGCATACTCCCGGAGCTCGGACTCGGTAAGCTGCTTGCCCCGGATTGTAAGACGCCCGTGCCGGAATGCGTGGGGATTGGTGTCCTTTTGACAACCTGCAAGATCTCCCAGCCGGGCAAAGATGTTCTGCACCCGGCGCACGGTGAGCCGGGATAGAGACGTGTTCCCACGCCTCCGGGAGGTGACAAAGAGCGGGGCGTCCGGGTTGCCTTTGAGAGGGTGGATATTGATCCAGGCTTGAAGGTCCGGTACCTGAGCTCACGAGCCGGATATTCCGGCGCCCGGTCTTACCACTCACGCTGATCACCGCACCGTACCGGTCAAAGTTGACGTGCCCGATATTGATATCGAGAAGCTCGGAGATCCGGGCCGCGCTGTCCCATGCCACGGCAACCAGGGCACGATCCCGCTGGGACTCGCAGTATTCCAGTATTCCCCGTATATTATCAGATTGTAAGACCTTTTCCGGCGGCACATCGACCCGGGGCTTCTGCGGTTTGAACTTGACAAGCTCACGGTCCGGGAGTAACCAACGGAAGAACAGGGCGAGCTCTTGGATATCGCCAAATGCCGTGATGGGTGATCGCTCCTTTCTCCGCTGAAGATAGAAGTTTTCGAGATCCTGCGGTTGTGCTGTCTTCGCATCCCGGAAGTCTGACCAGATCAGGTATCCGTAGATCTTCCAGAGTTTCGTTGTGATCGTCGTTTCCCGGATGTTACGAAGCTGGAGGTACCGTAGATAATCAACGAAATACCGATGATTGACCGGATCGAGCCGCTTGTATTTTGTCAAAACATCTTCCATGATCCTTAATCTGCATCATAAGATATAGTGCCTTTGTTTACCGCTAGGTTCAGGGCCTAGTCTCGCAGGAGTTCTTGGGTTCGAATCCCATCCCTCGCATTTCCCATTTTAAATTTCGCGAGCATGCGAAACCATCAAACAATTTTGGTACTATTCTCCCCCAACGACTTGCAAAAAAACAACTGAATAAATCTATTTTATAATGCCATCGATTTAAAAAAATCTATAATAACTCCAGAAAGAAAATTCCTCTACTGTTCAATCTGGGATGTCATATTTTGTTTACAATTCTTTATGTGGACGATGAACCAGCTCTTCTCGAAATAGCTAAACTTTACCTTGAATGTAATGGACAATTCAACGTCGACATTGTCACAACGATCCCTGATGCACTTACTCTTCTCAGTACAAGTGACTATGATGCAATCATCTCCGATTACCAGATGCCAAAGATGGACGGTATAGAATTTTTAAAGATGGTAAGATCTTCGGGAAATACCATCCCGTTTATTCTTTTTACAGGAAAAGGGCGGGAAGAGATTGTTATTCAGGCATTAAATGAAGGGGCTGACTTTTATATCCAGAAAGGCGGCGAGCCAAGAGCGCAGTTTGCCGAACTTGCACACAAGGTCCGCCAGTCGATCCAGCAGAGAAGAGCCGTTATCAGTATCAGGGATCTTAAGCGCAGAGAGGCCGATATCATCAACTTTCTTCCGGATGCAACCTTTGCTATTGACACTTACGGGTTTGTGATAGCATGGAACCGTGCAATGGAGAAGATGACCGGCATCAGGGCAGCTCAAATCCTTGGAAAAGGCAATTTTGAATATGCGCTTCCCTTTTACCGTGAGCGGCGTCCTGTTCTGATCGATCTAGTCCTCCAGAATGACCCGGTGACCACAGGAAAATATCAGAATGTAATCAGGGACCAAAACAATCTCATTTCGGAGGTTACTATCCCTCATTTCAATAACGGGAAAGGGGCCTCGTTCTGGTTCATTGCGTCCCAGCTCTACGATACCAAGGGTACGGTTGTCGGTGCAATTGAGTCGATCCGGGAAATCACTGACCGCAAACGGGCAGAAGATGAACTGCTTCGCAAGAATGAGGAACTCAATGCTGCATTTGAAGAATTGACCACAGTTGAAGAGGAACTCCGGCAGAATTACGAAGAAATGAGCAAAGGCCAGCTGGAACTACGGTTGAGCGAGGAACGGTACCGGAATGTCGTTGAAGACCAGACAGAATTTATTTGCCGGTTTACCGTCGACGGAAGGCTCACCTTTGTCAATGATGCATACTGCCGGTATTTTGGTCTGGACAAGAATTTATGTATTGGATCTCATCATACGGTAGTTATCCCTCCGGAAGATCTGCGTTTGATGAAGGATCATCTTTCTGCCCTCTCCCCGGAGAATCCTGTGGGAATTCTAGACCACCGGATCATTATGCCCTCCGGGGAGGTGCGATGGCAACAATGGAGTGACCGGGCAACCTTTGATGCTGATGGCCATGTTATCGAATACCAGTCTGTCGGAAGAGATACAACGGAGCGCATGGAAATTGAAGCGAAACTGAAATCGATGAACGAAGAAATGAACGCTTCTTATGAGCAACTTACAGCGACTGAAGAAGAACTCCGGCAGAATTACAATGAACTGAATAAGAGCCAGCAGGAACTTCGGCTGAGCGAAGAACGATACCGTAAGATATTCCATAACAGTCCTGTTGGCATGGTGCTCATCACTCCCGATTACCACTATTTTTCAGTTAACCCTGCCTGGATAGCCATGACCGGATATTCGGAAAAAGAACTTATGGACCTTTCCTTTAAAGATATCACGCATCCGAATCATCTTCCCGGTGATCTACAATATATCCAGAATCTTGTGGAAGGAAAAATTCCGGTATACAGCACAGAAAAACGGTACATCAGGAAAGATGGAAGCATCCTCTGGGGATTGCTCCGTATCACTACCATTCTCGATCGACAAGGAACATTGCTTTATTTTGCTGCCCAAATTGAGGATATCACCGAGCGGAAACTGACTGGCGATGCACTCTCTAAAGCAAACAAAAAACTCAATCTTCTTTCAAGTATAACCAGGCATGATATCAATAACCAGCTTTTAACCTTGAATGCATATAGTTCACTCCTAAAAGATCAACTGCCGGATCCCTCATCCTATGAATATTTCAAGAAGGTTACCCTTGCTGCTCAGCGTATTAATACAATGATCCAGTTTTCCAAAGAATACGAAAAGATAGGGATTACAGAACCAGCATGGCAAAATTGCCATATCCTTGTCGATTCTGCAAAAAAGCATATTCTCTTAGGCGATACCCTCGTGAAAAACGATCTTCCTGCTGCAGAGGAAGTGTTTGCCGATCCGCTGATCTACAAGGTCTTTTACAATCTGATAGACAATGCAGTGCGGCATGGCGGCAGGGTCACAACCATCCGGTTCTCCGTTGGAGACCGCGATGGAAATCGGGTCATTTTCTGCGAAGATGACGGTCTAGGTATCCCTGTTGATGAAAAGGAAAAAATTTTTGATCAGGGATTTGGAAGAAATACCGGTATGGGCCTCTTCCTTGCCCGGGAAATTCTTGATATTACTGCTATAATGATCAGGGAAACAGGCGAGCAGGGCAGAGGAGCGCGGTTCGAAATGGTTGTACCGAAGGAGGCATTCCGGTTGGCCTCTGCGCCTCAGACCTGAAGGTAACATGGTGCTGTCACGGTGTCGGGATCTTAAACAGTCGATTTTAATGGATTGCGACGAAATTATTTTCATTGACTCCTGTTACATAACTGCGCCGGCCAATTTTTTGATGAGATTCTTATGCATTTTCAAACCGGATCTTCACACCTGTTTATTTCATATATGTGAAGAAAGCATTCTAACTTAAATTAATAATTGGGCGCCGATGGGGGCATATTCTTATGGAAAGGACAAATGATCAAAAATTCTGTTCCGAGTCTGATATCCTTGACAACGCACTTGTCATAATAGCGGTTCTTGGAGAGAAGGGCCAGGTCTTATCGTGGAATCATGCTGCAGAAACCATCACCGGGTATATACAGCAAGAAGTAATCGGTCATAGTTCGGTATGGAAAAAACTCTATCCGGATGATGGTTACCGCAAGATTGTCACTCAAAAAATTGACGGTATACTTAAAACAAAAATTTTTTTCGAAAACCTCGAAACAACTATTCGTACGCGTTCTGGTGAGTCTCGCATTATTCTCTGGAATACCAAAAGGATCTTAGACGGTGGCCCTCCAAGGAGTATTGCGGTCGGTATAGATGTAACAAATGAGCGGGAGGCAATGGCATTCCGCGAGAGTATCATAGAAAATGCCTATGTCCTCCTTGCTGTTCTCGATCCCAAAGGAAAAATCAAGATCTGGAACAAAGCCGCAGAGATGATCACCGGGTATTCCCATCACGAAGTCGTCGGCCGTCGAGACATCTGGAAAAAACTGTATCCGGACGCTGAATACCGTCGAGATATAACTCATAAGATTTCCCGGATCATTTCAAAATGCAATTATTTTGAGAATTTTGAGACTACTATTCATACGAAAAACGGGGAGCAGCGGATCCTATCATGGAACACCAGGCAGATTGGATCTGGTGATATATATTACGAAATCGCCATTGGAAGAGACATCACCGAGCAGCGTAGGGCAGAGGAAGCGCTCATTGCTTATATGACCGAGATGGCCATGCGGCTGAAGCAGCCGGTTGGTATCGTCAGTAATGCACTCCTTGAATCAGCACAGCTTATGAAAGAAGGACTGCTTAACCATGATGAAATTATCGTAGTTTTTGAAAGTCAAGCCCGCAATGCCGCCCAGATTGAGGCAAATATTCAGGAGTTCCAGAAGGCGATTGTCGGAAAGAACCGATCTATCCCAGAAGCGTACAAGAAATTCCTCGAAGGATGATGAGATGCCAGACTATATTGACCCTAAGGAAATCGAACAGAAAAAGATCTTCCTGATTCTGGCAACACCAGGTACGATCCGTCAGCGCAACACTGATATTATCAAGGAAATTTCTGGCTTGGGGTATCATACGGTTGTCATTACTACAAATTTTCCTTACAGCGTGCTCACCAAGATGTATGCCCAGCACGGTATTCCCCTTGATCACGTTTCATTCATCGATGCTGTAACCCGCAACTCTGTCGGAAGCGCCGAGAATATACACGGGGTTGTGAGATTTATCAATAATCCGGCGAACCTTACAGATCTTGGTATCGCGGTTACTGAAGTGCTTAAGGAGCAGTCCGGGAAGAAAGTTTGCATTATGTATGACTCAGTTAGTACAATGTTGATCTATCTTTCATCAGCTAATATCTCGAAATTTATCCATTTTGTAACCAACAAACTCAGGCTTATGGATGTTTCAGGAGTATTTCTGGCTGTTGAGAAGGGACTCGATCCCATGCTGATGTCACAACTTACCACGTTTGTCGACAATGTAGTTGACACAGGATGACTGCAGAACCTTTAAGAAAAGGTCTGTTTCTCTCTTTTTTCGATAGGAACCGGGACTTCTTCCTCACTAAGAAACGATGTAAAAACGTAATAGCCCAGAACCGGTTATTGGGCGTCTAACTCGGATCTATTCCCGATTCTCCGATCCAATTCAGTACCAATTTTCTCAACTAGATCTTTTGGAGTGATGGGTTTTCTGAGCACGGAGGCAATTTCTGAGCCAAATCGTTTGCGATCATCATCAGGAAGATCCCATGCTGATATGATGAAGACCGGGATCGCTTTCAGAATCTCATTTTTTCTTCGTTCTTCCAAGAACTGAAGCCCGGTTATCGGGGTCATCATCAGGTCGAGCAAAATGAGTGAAGGGAGTGGTTCTTCCCCAGGGATATGTTCAAGTGCCTCGACTGGATTGGTAAAGGAGTAGGAATGAAATCCGAATACTAATAGCATCTGCGAAAAGACTTCAACAATGTCAGGGTCATCATCAACAATTACAATCGTTTCCATGGTTATCTTCTAAATTATTATGTATATTATATTATAGATAGTATTTTAGTTACGTTTTGCAGAAAGTCCAATGGCACTTCCTATGATGTTTGTTGCGATTCGCATGGCCTCAAGTTCTTCTGACGACCAGGTACGATCCTCTGCATCCACAAAGAAGATCAGGCCATAGGGTATCTCGTTTGCCTGAACTTCAAAAACCACCATGCTTGCAAAACAGTACCGCTCGAATGTATCCCGGATAGTTGATTCGAAATCATTAATATTGAGCTTAATTGCATTCCCGCGTTTCAGTTCTGGAAGCTGCGATCCAAGCCCAAACCGGATTGGATTGATCTTTTCAATAAAGGGAGTATCTAACAGTGAGGAATAGCCTTGGGACGTCCATTCCTCTTTCATCGTTATGGCATTCTCATCTTGAGTTTCATAGTGGAAAACGGCAATCCGGTAAAGGTTCATGGCACTTCCGATGCTTTCGAGGATAGGATAATACTCCGGTAGATTGGAAGTGCGATCACTTTTTTTGGGGAGAATGCTATGGCAGCTGGCGAACTCCCTGAGGAACCATTCGATGCCTGAACCGATTGCAAGCAGGATCGCGTCGCGTTTTTTAATCTCCTGTTCCATTTTGTGCCGGTAGAGTGCAATCTCGATATTTGACTGGATCTCCCGTTCATTAAATGGTTTAACGATATAACCGAAGGGCTCTGTCATTTTGGCCCGGGCAATCAAAGCTTCATCGGCATATGCAGTAACATAGATTACCGGGATAGCATGTTTTGTCTGGATCCTGCCCGCTGTTGCAATGCCATCCAGATTTCCGCTGAGCATAATATCCATGAGAATGATTTCAGGTTCTTTTTCCTCGGCGAGTTCAATGGCACGCTCGCCAGATCCGGCAATTCCGACGACATCATAGCCAAGGGAAACAAGAGTAGTGCGAAGATCTTCAGCAACGATCAGTTCATCTTCCACGATAAGTATCCGTGCCTTCGTCATCGTCCCCCTATTCTGGAATCCCGGGGAATCCGGATGGTAAAATGTGTTCCTTCATTTCTATCAGTAAGTTCAATTGTTCCATTAACCTGTTCGACAAGGGTCATAATTAAATGCATCCCCAATGAGAGCGTGTGTCTCCAGTCAAAATCTACCGGAATCCCGATGCCGTTATCTTGGATGGATATCACTATATTTTCTTCCTCCTGCCCTCCCGTTATCTCAATCTTCCCATTTCTTCCCTCAGGAAATGCATGTTTGAGCGAATTGGAAACAAGCTCATTCAGGATAAGACCTACCGGTATTGCACGGTTAATATCAAGTGCAAGGGTCGTAATTTCTACATGAAAAGTCACCTGTTTCTGATCGATCGAATATGTGGTGAAAAGGTAATTGGTAAGGGTCCTGAGGTAGTCCCCGATATCGATGTGTGCCAAATCAGCTGAACGGTAGAGTTTCTCATGAACTAATGCCATGGATCTCACCCGGCTTTCACAGTCGAGAAGAATTTCCAAGGTCCTGGGATCTGTTATCTGACGTTTCTGAAGCCGGAGGATGCTAATAATGATCTGGAGATTGTTCTTTACCCGGTGGTGGATCTCGCGGAGCAGGATTTCCTTTTCTGCAAGTGATGCATTGAGGTCGTTTGTACGCTGTCGAACTCTCTGTTCGAGAGCCCTGTTTAATGAACGGATCTCCTCTTCCATCATTTTACGATCAGAGATGTCGATAATGGATGACTGAAGTAATATTTTCCCTTTACGTAATATTCGGGTAGCATTAAGAATTCCCGGGAAGGTACTACCGTCAGCACGCTTTAAAAGGACCTCATAATCAAGAATCTGACCTTTGGCGAGTACAATCTCAATTACATTCCGCCTCTCATCAGGTAGTGCATATAATTCGAGAGTATTCATCCTCCGAACCTCTCCCGGGGAATACCCGAATGTATCCAGCATGGCATCGTTCATCTCGAGGATATTCCCGACCTCATCTGTGAGAGCGATCCCAACTGGTGAAAGGTTGAAAATGTCACGGAAACGTTCCTCACTCTCCTGCAGGGATCGCTCCATTTCCTTGCGTTCTTCAATCGGTCTTGTTGTGATTACAATGCCATCTATTCCGGGAACGCCAAACAGGTTCACTCCGATGGAATCGACCCAGATATAGGTACCATCTGCTTTCCTGATCCGGAATTCTGTAGGTATACCTAAATTCTTCCGTTCAATAACCCTCTGGAAATCTGATTTTACTCGTTCCCGGTCATCAGGATGAATATATTCCAAAGGATTTTTCCCGATTAAGGTTCCGGTTGGATAGCCAAGAATGGGTTCCGACGACGGGGATTCATACACTATCTTCCTGTCATGACCGAGGATCCGGATCATGTCAGATGCATTCTGGATAAGCAAACGGAACCGGGTCTCACTTTCGCGCAGAGCTTCCTCTGCTTGTTTGCGATCGGTAATATCCGTAAACATGGCGAACGAGCCTTTGAATTTCCGATCGTCGCCAATGATAGGCGAAGCTGAAACAAGAAGGGTAATGATCGAACCATCCTTGCGTTTATACCGGCGTTCGAACTGTTCCTTTAACCCTTTTTTCCGGAGCTCAAAGTGCTGTTCGGCATCTCCCTTATCTTCAGGGACAATAAACTCCGATACATGGTGGCCGATGATTTCCTCGATTGAATAACCCAGCAATCTTGCCATCATCGGGTTGACAAATTGTATATGGAACCCCTCGTCAAGTCCCCATATCCCTTCGAACGCAGTCTCGTAAATTCTGCGGTATTTTGCCTCTTCCTGATGCAACGCCTCTTCCGCCATCTTCCTTTGCGTGATGTCCCGGTTGCTCCCCCTTCGCCCCAGATATTTCCCGTCAGCATTGTAAATCGGGTGGCAGATGTGCCCGATCCATATGATGTTGTCCTCTTTTGTCCGTATCCGGAACTCGATAAACCCCGGATCTGGCAAATTCGTTTCCTGATTGTTGTGTGTCCGGAATTTATCTCTGTCTTCAGGTACAATGAGATCGTCAAGGAGATTCTTGTTATAATAGAACTCATCTGGCGTGAATCCGGTAATTCGTTCGCAGGAGGGAGTGATATAAATGTATTTCTCATCCGGGCCGATCCAATACTCCCAATCAAAGGTATAATCTGCAAGTGTCCGGAATTTCTGTTCGCTTGCGAAGATTGCCTCTTCTGCCCATTTTTTCTCGGTGACGTCTGTCAGGACATTGAGGGTTGCCGGTAGTCCTTCATACATGATGTCAGCGCCCCGGATTTCAACCCACCGGATTGAACCATCCGGTACAGTAATCTTGACGACATACGGTAGCGGGTTTCTTCCTCCTCCCCGCGTTTCCATCGCCTTAACGATCGTTTCCCTGGATTCCGGCATGATATAGTCGAAGATACTGGTGTGAATCACATTAACCCCGGAGTTCCCCAGTAACCTCAAGACTGCTGCATTGACATATACGAGTTCTCCCTGCCGTTGCACAATAACAAGGTCAGGGAGCTCTTCAACAAGGGTTCGATACCTCTCCTCGCTCTCATACAGGGCCTCTTCTGCGTGTTTTCCCGCGGTAATATCAATGACGATACCGGTCACCGTTGCTGGTGTTCCATCGGTATGCCATTTCGTGATACCGCCAACATCCCGGAGCCATCGGAATTTTCCGTCAGCTGTTCGGATACGGTAATCTGCACAATACCGTTCAAGATTCCCGCAGAGATGATCCCGCATAGCCTGCATTGTCGGTTCAAAATCGTTTGGGTGGAGGAGTGCTGTAAAATCCGAGTAATGATGGAACCGGTCTGAAGGATATCCCAGCATGGCGGCTTTCCGGTCATCAAATCTTACTTCCCCTCCCGGCAGATCCATTTCCCACCACGCCATGTTTCCGATCTCCATGGCGGTATTGAGTCGGGTTTCGTACGTCCTGTGACGCTCATCTACCCGTTTGCGCTCGGAGACGTCCCTGACGATTCCCCGGAAGCCGGCCAATGTTCCCCGTGGGGTTATAATGGGATTAGAACTTACCTCTGCCTGAATAATATCCCCGTTTTTTTTCTGTATTTCTATTTCGAATGTGGTGCTTGCACCTTTTATGTGGTGGTTCGCCTCTTCATTACGCATATCAAGCCGCTTCTGTACAATCATTGCGGACTGCGGCGTCAGGATCTCAAGAATGGATCTTCCGGTCATTTCATCAGCAGAGTAACCGGTCATATCCTCAGTGGCTCGATTAACGAAAGTAAACTTCAAGTCGGAAGTCATCATAAACACAACTTCCTGCACATTCTCGACTAGAATCCTGTACCGTTCCTCGCTCTTTTTTAACGCCTCACCAACCTGTTTCCGTTCACTGATATCCCTGCCGATGATAACGATCTGAGAAACTTTTCCGGTATTATTCAAAACCGGCTGGAGAATATTATCATACCACCTGCCATCGCGTTCATCATCGAAACGTGCCACTGTTCCCGTCTCGAAAACCGTTTTTATATGTCGGCGCCGGGATGATGCAAGATTTTTCGGAAAATAATCGAATATACATGTTCCAATGAGAGCTGACGTATGCATTCCCAGATGATCTACCATGGTTGTGTTCAGGTCAAGTATAGTGCCATCACTATCAAGCAGAACGATGGAATCTGCCGGGTTGTTTACAAGGGCACGGAGAACTGACTCCTGGGCAATCAGCTTCCCTTCAAGTATCTTCTGTGACTGAAGGTTCTTCCACGTCTGTAATGCACGTTCCGCGATGTGAGGTAAGTCATCGAAAAAAGGCTTCCCCTTTACTAAATAATCTATCGCCCCTCTCTGGAGGATTTGTGCGGCGAGCTTATTGTCCCCATAACTCGTCATGACAATAACCGGAAACAGGATCGAATCCGGGTTTTCCGGCAGAAGTTCCTCTCCTTTCCCGTCCGGGAGCAGCCAGTCTAAGATTATGAGATCCGGGGGATCAGTAGAAATCAGATCCCGGGCTCCAGCCAACGATGTCGTGACAGTCAGCCGGTACGGGTT
This sequence comes from uncultured Methanoregulaceae archaeon, assembly GCA_963701095.1. Taxonomy (GTDB): domain Archaea; phylum Halobacteriota; class Methanomicrobia; order Methanomicrobiales; family Methanospirillaceae; genus Methanoregula. The sequence continues at coordinate 2,525,949 of OY969564.1, read as the reverse complement.
ATCATACGAAAGAAGCCCGCGCCGGATAAGTTCGGCATGAGAAGGCTCATCTTCCACGATAAGAAAATGGAGCGGTTTATTGTTTGGGAGGGAAGGCGAACGTCGTTTTCGTTGTTTTTTTTGTGGCGGAGTTTTCATATACTACTCTTCTTTATGGGGAGAGGTATTCCAGCCCAGCCAGTAGAACCCGAGGTCTCCCATTAACTGGGTAAATTTTTTGAATTCAAGTGGTTTGACCACATAGCTGTTCGCATGGTAATCATACGATTGGGCGATATCGGTCTCAGCGTCAGAGCTCGTGAGGATAACGACAGGAATGCGCTGGAGGTGAGGTGTAGTCTTAATCTCTTTGAGTACTTCAAGCCCGTCCACTTTGGGAAGCCGCAGGTCAAGGAGGATCAGGTTCGGGTACGGACTTTTTGCTTTATCCTTGAAATCTCCAGTACGGTTCAGGAAATCAAGTGCCATCTGGCCATCAATAACGTGATAAATTTTATTTGCCACGCGTTGATCTTTCATACTCCTCACAACAAGTTCAGCATGAGCTTCATTATCCTCGACAAGCAGAATAACGAGTGGTCCTCCATTAAGTTCAACCATATAAATCATTCTCCCCTGTTAGCCTTATTATACATATCTCTTTTATCCGTTACAAGGGCAGGAAGCGTGAACAGGAATGTGCATCCGTTTCCATTACCCTTCGATTCTACCCAGATCTTACCCCCATGGACTTCAATGATACGTTTTACAATAGCAAGACCTGCCCCGGAACCTTCTTTTTTGTCATCCAGTTTTTCGAACAGGTTGAAGATCTGTCCGTAGTTTTTCAATTCAATCCCGATACCATTATCCCGGACAAAGAATACCGGCGACCCTTCGACATACTGTGTACCTATATGAATCTCCGGGTGCGACTGGTCTCCCATGAACTTGATCGCATTATCGATGAGGTTTATTATCGCTTCACGCATTCGAATACGGTCTACATTAACTGATGGCATACCCGGATCGATCGTGACCTTCACATGCCTCACATGAAGGTTTGCATGCAGAAGTTCCACTGCTTCTTGTGCGATCTCAACAAACGGAGCATTTTCCGGGGGGTTGGCAATTCTGCCGATTCTTGAAAGGGTGAGGAGATGTTGTAAGAGTGTCTCCATTTTCTGTGCGGCTTTATTTATACGTTCAAGATCCCGTGCCACGTTCGCCTTATCATTTTTCCTAATATCTTCTTCCACAAGGCTTGCGAATCCACGGATGGTTGTGAGTGGACTCTGGAGATCATGCGAAACGGTGTATGTGAACCGTTCGAGCTCATCATTTTTCTGCGCGAGATCCTTTATGAGGATCTCGTGCTCCCGTTCAATCTTCTTCGTTCCTGTGATATTTGTGGCAATGTGGATGATTGTGGTGAGAACTCCCCTCTTATCAAAAACCGGCGTGCAGGATACCAGGTAGCACCCGCTATCCAAGGATACCTTCATATCAGCAGTTTCGTGTTTTTTAGAGATGAGTAACTTTTCCATCGGGCAACCCTGCGGGGGACATTTCGCGTCGTGCCCGTGGAAAACCTCCCAACACTTCATATTCCGGAGTTCTGTTTCTGTTTTTCCGGTCAAACGCAAGATTGTATCATTCGCAGCAAGGATTGTGTAATCGGGGGAAAGAATAAGGACTGGTGTACCGATTGCACGGAAGACTGATTCCCAACTGATTGTCTTTTCAGGTTCCCTGGAATTCTCTGATCTTCTCTGCTTTTTTATTATGCCGGCAGAATTTTTCGGCTTTTTTTCTGAATTGATTGATGCTACGGGTTGTTTTTTCATACGGTATCTTCTCCAGTAGCGGGGACAACCGGCAGCGTGAACCAGAACGTACTTCCACTACCGTCACCTGCGGATTCCACCCAGATTTTTCCGCCGTGAACTTCAATAATCCGTTTAACGATGGCAAGACCCGCACCCGAACCTTCCTTTCTTGGGTCCAGTTTTTCAAACAAGTTGAAAATTCGTATCTGGTATCTTGGATCGATACCGATACCGTTGTCTCGAACAAAAAATACCGGCTGTTTTTCATCATATTTCACTCCGATATGGATCTCCGGGTGTGACTGGTCATCCATGAATTTGATCGCGTTCTCTACAAGATTTGTCAGGGCTTCGCGAACCCTGACGTTATCGACGCAGACGGTTGGCATATCCGGATCAATTGTTACTGTAACGTTATGCTGCTGGAGGGATGCATTCAGGAGCTCAACAGCTTCGTTTGCAATTTCACCAAACGGCACATTTTCGGGGGGGTTGACGATTCTGCCGATCCTTGAAAGATTCAGGAGATCCTTAAGGAGAATTTCCATCTTCTGTGCTGCTGCATTGATTCGATCCAGATCCCGTACCACCATGACCATATCGTTTTTCTTGATATCTTCTGCCAAAATGTCAGAAAAACCGCGGATAGTGATTAACGGGCTTTTTAAGTCATGCGAAGCGGTATACGTAAAGCGTTCGAGTTCGGCATTTTTCTGCTCAAGATCCTTGATAATTTGCTCACGTTCTGCTTCAGTCAGCTTACGGTCTGTAATATCCTGACCCTGCGCGATGATCGATATTATTTTTCCGCTGGGATCAACAATATTGGCCGAGTTCCAGAGTACTATCCTTATCTCACCGGATACATTGAGAATCGGTATTTCTACGATCTCCCACCGCTCACCGGAAAGAGCTTTTCTTATGAATTCGAAGGATGCATCTCTACTTGTTTCCGGGAAGAGAATCCCAAGATTTAGGCCAATAACGTCCTTCTCGGTTCTGCCGGTCAGCAGTTCGAATGCGTGGTTGAACCTGGTGATCCGGAACTCCGGATCCCAGACGATGATCGGGGCATTTGCATAGTTTATCAGGTTTTGGAGATATTCATTGGCATCACGAAGATTTTTTTCTGCATGCTTACGGTCCGTGATATCAGTAAAGATTGCAACAAAGTGTTCCGGGGAAGGAGAATACACTGAGATGAATAGCCATTTTTTCACGGGCATAAAATTGATCTCAAACGATTCGGGTTTCCCGGTCCGGGTCACCCGGCCGTAAATCTCAAACAGTTGCGGAAATGCATTGCGAATACCGGGGAACACTTCCGTAACCGGTTTCCCGATTACGATACCCGTACCTATAATTCTTTCAAATGCATTATTGACATTCAGAAATACGAAATCGATTGGCTCACCTCTGTCAGTATAGAACATACGGCAATAGGCAAATCCCTCATTCATATTCTCAAACAGCAACCGGTACTGCTCTTCGCTTTTTTTAAGTGATAATTCGGTTTCTTTGAGTTCGGTAATATCTCGTGCAATTGTGGAGACTCCGGTAATACGGCCATCATGACTCCTGATGGGGGATATTGTCAGGGAAACCCTGATACGGGAACCGTTTTTTTTCAGCCGATCGGTTTCGAAATGGGTGACATGATCACCATGAGAAATCTTCGGCATGATTCCAGCAAGTTCATCTAGCCGGTCCGGGGGGACGATAATCGAAATATGCTTACCAACGGTCTCGGCTGAAGTATATCCATAGATCTTCTCAGAAGCAGCATTCCAGCTGGTAATGATCCCATCCAGTGTTTTACCTATGATGGCATCATCAGAGTATTCTACGATGGCCGCAAGAAGGATTCTCTCCTCTTCAGAGGTTATAATCTCTTCATAGGCAGCAGTCAGATCTGCCTGGCTTTTTACAAGTATTTCTTCAGCTTCCTTTCGCTTCTTCGCTTCCTGATCTATGGACAATCCTATTTCTTTTGTAACTTTGTTGATGACCAAACTGGTGAGGAGGCAGAACAGGAGAAGGCATACTGCAAATTCGATTGCCTGACGAACATGCAGGATTGAGACTAAAACAACAGAAAACAGGTTTTGGAGAAGGACAAATGCGATCGTAAGGGGGAAGAAGACCCGGAGGAGCCGTGCTCGAGTGCTGGAGCCGGAAAAATAAACCAGTGGAAATGCATCTAACCCTGCCGCCACTATCAAGCCGGTTCCCACAAACATACCGGCAAGTGCAGAAGTGAAGGCAATAGGTGTGATCTGAGTGTTATAGAAAAATGGCGAACCATACAGGTAGCTCACCGCTAACAGAAAGCCGGTTGCAGCGCAAAAAAACCCGATTATACTCACGATATTCTGTTCGTGCTGGTCCCGGGGATGTTTTTCTGGCATGAAGTTCAGCAGAAACAGGCCAATAGCAGAAGGAATAACCAGAAACGTGGCAACAGGAGAAATGGGGGAGAGAGAGGCGGCCATGAAAGGTGCTGCAACGCTGTTGATGAAGTTCTCGATCAGGAAATGGTGACCGAGCAGGTTGAGGGGAAGTTCAAGGGCGGCTGATACGGCGATAAGAGCAAGCGGTGCCCCAACGAATATCTGCCCGGCCCTGGAGGGCGAGTGTCGCGCATGGATGATCAGTACCAACCCAAAAAAAACCCATACCAATGCAGCAGATAAAGCGATTGGTTTGTCTCCCGGCCAGACACTGGTGAGTGTGGAAATCCCAAAAAACAACCCTAGAATTCCGGCAGCACCTATAACAAAGGATCCGGCACCGGAAATAATGAGAAGGCTCCGGAAAATCGACCGGCCCTCTTTAGAATCCTCTTCAAGAGGTGGGTTCTCCGCTGTTCTGTATGAGGACGTATTTTGCAGGCTCCCCTACTAGATTATTAAAAAAATAATCCGATAGTTTGCATAGGAGTATAGGGATGGTGAGATTATCAATGTTAATATAATTAATCACTCAATATATTATCTCCACTCTACTACATAAGACGTGATTTTCGCCTTCCACGGGAAGCTGTGAACCAACTGAGGAAAATGCATCCTTGTTTTGTCAGCTAAACAGGGAATCTTTACCATTAACGAGGAATTGGGAAGCGGTACAGTCTAAATGGAATAAGTATCTCAAATTGCACCCCTGTCCCCGGGACCCCGGTCTCTGTGATGGAATTACCGGTGATTGCAAGGATCGAGCGGGAGAGGTAGAGGCCAAGGCCGGTATGCTTCCCGAACCCCTTCTTGAAGCGTTTCTTTTTGTCCTCTTCAGAGATACCCACACCATTATCGCGATATGTGAGGAAAAGTCCAGTCTCGGATGTATGGCAGGAAAAGTCCATCTTCCGGGAACAGAGATCCAATGCCATTGCGTATTCTGCGGTCTGTTGAGAATATTCATCATGGGAATCCATAAGAAAACGATCTGGCTGACTGTCGCTCCCTCAAGTTCAGGTATAGTCACTGTGAGGTTCGGCCCACAAAAATGTTTCGAAGAGATCGACTTTGAGGATCTGAGATGCAAAGCCAATCAGAGCTGAACCATTAAATAGTTCAGATATCAACTCACCGGTGAGACGATTACAGATGTTTTCAGCAGGATCCGGTTTCTGGAAAAGAAGACGTTCCTGGATTCTTCCTGTTGCTATCTGGGGGAGTATTGCCGTCATTCTTGCAATTGCGGTGTTCTGCTTTATCTACCATATCAACTCTGCCTTCAACCTCCTGTATTTTTTCCCGCTTGTCCTTGTTGGGTATTACTATCGGTGTCGTGGCATACCGCTGATCTTTATCCTTTCAGGGATCTATTTTGCCCTTGCTGTTTTTTTCGTTTATCCCTCAGTTATTGAGATCGAATTCGCTGGTCTTCGTGCAGGGATGTTTATCATCATTGGTGTCATTATTGCCATGCTCTCTGATAATCTTGAGAGAAAATCGTTAGATTTACGACTAGCAATCGAAAATCTGCGGAAAAGTGAGGAGGACTTCCGGAATCTCTCAAACCAGATGATCAACGGGAGTGCATTCCATGAGATAATCTATGACTTATCTGGAAACCCGGTCGATTACCGTATTCTCGAGGTGAATATGGCATTCGAAAGGATCCTTGGAATCAATCGAAATGATGTTATCGGAAAAACTAGCCGGGAGGCATATAGTATCGACACTCCTCCATTCCTCGATCTCTATGGACGGGTTGCTGCTTCGGGTCAGCCAGAAGTGTTCGAAGAATATTTTCCACCGATGAAAAAGCATTTTGCAATATCCGTTTATTCATCCGGAAAAGGCAGATTTGTCACGATTTTTGAGGATATCACCACCCGTAGACAGGCAGACCGGGCGCTCCGTGAGAGTGAGGAGAAATTCCGGGGCATCTTTGACACGATAAATGATGGAATCCATATTCACGAGATAGAATCTGACGGTAAACCGGGAAAATTTGTTGAGGTAAATGAAGTCGCGTGCCGGATGTTGCAGTATACACGAGAGGAATTGCTTCAGTTTGGACCTCTTGATTTTGTGAGCGGGTCCCACTCCAAGCCTTTGCCAGAGATTACTAAAGAGTTATCAACTGTCGGCCAATCGATATTCGAAACCGAACATCGGAGAAAAGACGGGACAATTGTTCCGGTCGAGATCAATGCCCATGTTTCCTTCCTTGGCGGAAGAAAAGTAGTTGTAGTCTGTCATTCGGGACATTACCGATCGGAAAAAGGCCGAAAAGGCGTTGGAGGAGACGCGTAAAACGTTGGCGGAAGCCCAGAAGATCGCGCATCTGGGCAGCTTTGAGTATTTTGCCGTGACGCGGACTACGGTATGGTCTGAAGAGGAGTACCGTATATATGGCCTCGATCCCGCAGGCCCCTCCCCGGAGTACGATGAAATGCTAAAGAAGTACGTCCATCCCGATGACGCGACCTTGCTGCATGAGACTTTCACCACGGCGATGCGGAACCGCTCGATGTATGTGTTGGAGCACCGGATTATTCGGCCTGACGGTAGCGTGCGATGGGTATATAACCGTGCGAATCCGTATTTTGCCGACGATGGAACGCTGATTCGTTATGTCGGCACCACACTTGACATCACTGACCGCAAGCTAGTCGAAGAAGCGCTGCGGGAGAGTGAGGAGAAATACCGCACCCTCTTCGATAACATGGCAGAAGGGTTAGCCTACTGTCGCATGATCTATGACGATAAGGGTCAATCAATAGATTTTATTTATCTCGCTGTCAACGACGTCTTTAACCGGATTATCGGCGCCGACGTGGTTTTAGGGAAACCGGTTACGAAAGTATTCCCGGGTATCCGCTCTGCATTTCCAGAGTTGTTCGAAATTTACGGAAGGGTCGCCCGGACCCGCAAACCCGAATCGTTCGATCTCGATTTCACCCCGTCGAAAAAACTGCTGCATATCTCTGTATATTCCCCGGAAGAGGAATTTTTTGTTGCGGTTTTCAGCGACATCACTGAAAGCCGGCAGGCAGAAAAGGCGCTTAGAAAAAGTGAGGAAAACCTTCGGGAGAGCCAAAAACGGCTTGCCTCAGCAATGGATATTGCCCATCTCGTGAACTGGGAGTTTGATGTCGCATCAGGGATGTTCACGTTTGATGACCGGTTTTATGCACTCTATGGATCAAATGCCGACCGAGAGGGTGGTAACCTGATGTCAGCTGAGACCTACATGCAGCAGTTTGTGTATCCGGAAGACCGGCAAAATGTACCTGGAGAAATCCAGAAACTACTTGTAACTAAGGATCCAGCCTATACCGGCCAGTTGGAACACCGTATTACACCCAGGGACGGGAGTGTCCGGACGATTATTGCACGATATGCGCCGGTCATGGGTCCTGACGGAACCGTAATCCGGACATATGGTGCAAATCAGGATATTACAGAACGTAAGGAGATGGAAAATGCACTCCGTGAGTCAAGACACCAGCTCTTTGATATCATCAGCTTCCTTCCAGATCCGACATTTGTGATCGATAACAAAGGAAAGGTCATCTCCTGGAACCTCGCTATCCAGAATCTCTCTGGAATTCCCCCGGAAGCAATTCTTGGAAAGGGTGACTATGAATACGCTTTCCGATTGTTTGGGGAACGAAGACCTCTTCTGATCGATCTAGTCATTCACATGGATTCTGAAGAACTCCAGAAGCATTACAAAAATACCCGCCAGGATGGTAAAATTCTCTCCGGCCAGTTCCACGTACATTCCCTGTTGGGAAAACCAGCAGATCTCTGGATCGTCGCAACCCCTCTTTTCAATCAAACTGGAGAAATCGCTGGCGCGATAGAATCCATCCGGGATATCACCGCAATCAAAAAAACTGAGAATGATCTCAAGGAACTCACCCACACTCTTGAGCAACGCGTGCAGGACAGGACCCGGGAACTTGACGATGCGAGAACGTATACGCGCAGCCTGATCGAAGCGGATCTCGATCCTCTTGTCCTTATCGGTACCGATGGCAGGATAAAGGATGTCAACAAGGCCGGTGAAAAAATTACGGGGCTGGGGCGAGATTTGCTCCTCGGGACTCCCTTTCTGGATTATGTCGAAAATAAGGAACAGGCCCAATCAGGCTTTGATGCAGTCCTGAAAGACGGAAAGGTAATAGGCAGCCGGTATATCATTCTTCACCTCGATGGGCATGGTACACCAGTGATTTCCGGTTCAAATCTCTTCCGAGATAGCGATGGTTCCGTTAACGGTGTATTTGTAACACTTCATGATATCACACAGATCCTGCATGATGAACAGCTAATCACTGACCAGCTCAAGGAAAAGGAAATCCTCCTCCGCGAAGTTCATCACCGGGTAAAGAACAATCTCCAGATCATCATTAGCCTCATTAATCTCCAGTCAAAAATCATCCACGATCCCGCCGTGGTTGAATCGCTAAGGGACACCCAGAACCGGGTCCGGGCAATCTCGCTCGTGCACGAACGCCTGCATATGTCAAAGGATTTAGCACGGATCGATTTCGGGGCATACCTTCGGTACCTAAGCAGGAGCCTGTTTGCCTTCTACCAGAAAGATCCTGCCACCCTCAGTCTTATCTTCGATGCAGAAAACATCGTGCTCGATGTTGATACCGCCGCTCCTCTTGGTCTCATATTTAACGAATTAATATCGAACATGCTCAAATATGCGTTCCCTGATGGGAGAAAAGGAGAATGTACGATCTCGGCGCATCGTGATGGGCAGATTCTTACGGTGTCGATTTGTGATAACGGTATCGGGATCCCTGCGGATTTCGACTGGAAAAATACCCGGACTCTTGGGTTAAAGCTCGTTCAAATCCTCATAGAACAACTTCGGGGGACAATAACACTTGATCATGCATGCGGGACCTGTTTTAGTCTTACCATTCCAATCAGCGAGAAAATAGGAGAGATCCATCCTGTTGGGTGAGCTGGGAATATGGGGTTCGGAGATTGTTCAGGTAGATTTACTTCAAAACACATGGTTGAGATGATATTCAGGTGAATGGACGGAAATAAGAGAATTATTAAGCGATAAGAATATTAAAGAGACTTAAGAATTATGACGGCTGCTCGGATCCTGATTGTTGAGGATGAACGGATTGTCGCTGAGGATCTCCGGTTGACTCTCATCCAGCTTGGTTATGATATTGCAGGAAGTACTGGGACGGGTGAAGATGCAGTCCGGCTCGCTAGAGAGACCAATCCCGATCTTGTCCTCATGGATATTTTTCTTGCGGGGGAAATGAACGGGCTCACTGCAACGGAGGAGATACGGAAATTTTCAAAAGTGCCCGTAGTTTACCTGACCGCATTTGCCGATGCGGCTATCATGGAGAAGGCCAAGGTTACCCAGCCTTACGGATATATTCTCAAACCCTATCAGGAAAGGGAACTGAATACAATCATTGAGATCTCCCTTTACAAATATAGTCTTGACCGGCAGCTCAAAGAGAATGAAGAAAAATATCGTCGTATTGTTGAAACGGCCAATGAAGGTATCTGGGGCATCGATGCAGAAGGCAAAACAACTCTTGTCAACCAGCGAATGGCCAATCTTATTGGACGTTCTTTAGATGAGATTACCGGGCACCGTATTGTCGATTTTATCTTCCCAGGGGATCTCCCTATATTTTCCCGTGAACTGGAGGGGCAACGAGCCGGGAAACTTGGAAGCTACGATTTGCGGATGTTGAATCCAGACAGTACAGTACGATGGATGCATATCTCGGCCACTCCGGTCTATGATGAGCGTGGAGCGTTCTCTGGATCCTTTTCCATGCTTACGGATATCACGGATCGTGTGATGGCTGAAGAAAAATTGCGCCATATAAACGAGGAACTGGAAATGAGGGTTCAGGAACGGACCGCGTCACTTGATCATCAGGTTCAATTCCTCCAGCAGCTGATCGATACAATCCCTAGCCCGGTCTATTACAAGGATAATGATCTCCGATATATGGGATGTAACAAGACATTCGAAAGCTACTTTGGTCTTTCGCGGAATGCCATAATCGGGAAAACTGCGGATATAATTCTTGCAAGCGAACTAGCTGCACCGATCAGCAGTAAAGATAGGTACCTGATCAGTCACCAGGGTATCCAGGTCTACCAGATCAAGTTCCCCCATCAGGACTCATCGATTCGGGATATGATTATCAGACAAGCGACGTTCAGTGATGGCAAGATTAAGACGAGGGGGATTATCGGTGTCATGGTGGACATTAGTGAGCGGGTTCGGGTCGAAGAAGCACTTTCAGAAAGCGAGAAAAGGTTCCGGGCTGTTGTTCAGGATCAATCGGAGTTGATCTACCGGTTCCGTTTAGACCGGCGGATCCTGTTTGCAAACAAGGCATTCCTTGATTATTTTGCTCTTGAAGAAAAGGGAACGATTGGCTATATTTTCCGTCTACCAGTTCATCCGGATGATCAACATGTTTTGGACGCCCATTTTGCATCTCTTACGCCAGATCATCCGATTGGCCTCATCGAATACCGTTGTATCATGAGTGATGGTGCAGTTGTCTGGCAACAATGGAGCAACCGGGCATTTTTCGATGCAGCCGGGAATATAACTGAATACCAGTCCGTGGGACGGGATATTACCCGTAACAAAGAGATCGAAGAACAACAGCGCACGTTATATCGTCAGATTGAACAGAACCTCCAGCAGTTTGCGACGCTTAATGATCACATCCGTAACCCCCTTACGGTCATTATGATGCTGGCCGGTCTTTGCGATGATGAGCATTCGCGCAAAATCGTCGAACGATCACAAGAGATCCAATTCATTCTTGACCGAATGGACAAAGGGTATCTCGAATCGGAAAAAATCAGAATGTTTTTGCGGAAACATTACAATATTGAAGGATAAGGGATCCCACTCATTCACGATATTCTCTCGTAAAAGGGTTTTTACTATGAATAATCCGCAGGATCCATCTCTTTAACCAGGATAAAGACATTCTTGTGCTCGTCTTTATCCTCCCGGATCATACCGGCCCTGATGAGTGCAGTTCTCCGTTTACCACTTTTTGCTGAGAACGTTGCAATTGGTGGGAGATAATCAATTGCCTCGAGATCGAGAATCTTCTGTATCGTCTCATCTCCGGCATCTCCCCTTTGGGAAGGGGCCAAGTTCATGAGGTCGAAGAAATTCATTTCCTTCATTTCTTCCGCCTTGTATCCGGTCAGCACTTCGGCAGCAGAATTGGAAAAAACGATCCGGTTCTTCAGGTTAATGATAAATCCTGCCTCTTTTATATTGGTTAGGAAAAGTTCGAGGTTTTCCTGTGATGTCCCTGCCCGGTCTCTGACCGGCGCTTGTAGATCGCAAATTCGATATTGGAATACAGTTCCCGCTGGTTTACCGGTTTAACCAGGTAACTGTGGGACCGTGTCTTGATTGCACGGCTGACGGTCTCGTCATCGGCATACGCCGTCAGGTAGATTACTGGCACATCGGAAAACTCGTTGATCTTTTCTGTCGTCTGGATACCATCCAAGGATCCCTTGATATGGATGTCCATAAGGATGACATCAGGACGATGATCCCGGGCCAGCGCAATCGCTTCATCCCCGGTAATTGCATTCCCGACAACGGTATATCCCATTTTTGTCAGGATGGACTGGAGCGACAGGGCCACGACCCCTTCGTCCTCGACAATAAGTACTTTCTTTTGTTGCATGTTCCCACGAATTCCTTCTGTTGTTTTGGGGTTTAAGATACGGGATATCTGGAATTTCCCGTTCCACGAACCTTATAGTACCCTAGAGTAACCGTCGCTTCTGATTTATATAAAACTATATAATACTCTGACACTGATGAGAGAACGAGGGGATTGTAGGTATCATGGACAAACTAATCACCGGACCTGAAAAGGATTGGTAAAATTGGCTGAAATCTCCAGGTCTCGATTAATTATTATTATTGTCGCTGCACTTCTTACTTTGAGCACTCTTCTGATAACGATCTTCAGCCTGAAAAGCGGTGTTGTTGATGTTTATCCTTATTTATACATCGTGCCGGTTATTCTTGTTGCATACGAATATCCACGATCAGGTGTCTATTTTACTATCATCCTTGGATGGCTGTACCTGGGACTAGTCTACTTTTATGGCGCATTTAATGTGCAACTGCTTGCATCCAGCAGCGTGTGGTTCTATGTTTTCGTCTCTTTGGGTGTCCTAATCTCCGCATATACAAATGAGATCGTCAGACAACGGAAATACCTGGATATTTTCGTAAACTCACAATCGGGAATCTTCACATTCGATCTTGAATCCCAAAAAATCCAGCAACACAACGCCCGACTTGACCATATCCTCGGGTATGAGAGTGGGGATCTGGATAACCGGGAGATATCAATACTCTGGGATAAACCTGACGTAATGCATACGCTAATCTCCCGGATCCGGCAAGATCGTGCGGTTAACGATGCTGAAATCGAGTTTGTAAAAAAAGATGGTTCCCGGGTCTGGGCTCAGGTTACGGCATCGCTCACCGTAGAGAACCTCGTGGTATGTTTCGTAGCTGATATCAGCGAGCGAAAAAACGTCAGCGACAAGCTTCGTGAATCCGAAGTCCAATACCAGCTCCTTTTTGATCAGGCTGGCGACGCAATAGTCATCCATAATATGGACGGAATCATCCTTGATGCAAACAAGATTGCCTGCCAGAGTTCCGGGTACTCATTAGATGAACTCAAAAAAATGCGCATTATGGATCTTGGTATTTCACCGTGCGCAGAAAGAACACGTGCCAATATAAAAGAAATGGAAGTCAAAGGGTCACTGATTTACGAGACAATCCACCGTAACCGATTCGGAAGTGAGATTCCTACGGAGATCAGCAGCAGCCGCATCGATTATCATGGCCACCCTGCCGTGATCTGCATCATACGCGATATATCGGAGCGGAAACGAGCGGAAACGTCGATCCGGGAACGTGAGCAGCGTTTTCGTATGACGGGAGAACTCATTCCCTATGGGGTCTGGATCTGTGATGCCTCCGGCCAGTTTACTTATTGTTCGGAATCCTTCCTTGCGCTTATTGGAATGAAACAGGAGGATTGTAAGAACCACGCATGGATGAGACAACTTTCTCCCGAAGATGCAGAGCGAACAAAGAATGACTGGATGCAGACCGTTCAGACTGGAGGATTCTGGGATTACGAGTACCGGATTTTTGATAAAACCGGCCAGGAACATTTTATCTTAAGCCGTGGTTCTCCGATCCGTGACAGTTCTGGAAAGATCACATCCTTTGTAGGCATTCATCTGGATATCACCGACCGGCGGCAGTATGAAAACCAGCTCGAGACATCCGTCCGGGAGAAAGAAGTTATCATCAAAGAAGTTCACCACCGGGTCAAAAACAACATGCAGGTAATCTCTGGGTTCCTCCAGCTTCAGACTAATTATATTAAAGATCCCGAATCTGCCGAAAAGCTCGAAGAATGCCAGCGACGTGTGAGATCCATGGCACTGGTCCATGAGAAACTCTATCAATCAAAGCACCTCGGGTTCATCAATGTTGCCGAATACCTAAAAAGTCTCACTTCAGAGCTTCAGGAATCTTACGTCGTTCAGACTGAGGTTAAATTTGAAGTTGATGTCGAGAATATCAATATTAATCTCGATACGGCAATTCCCTGCGGGTTGATTATCAATGAATTGCTAACTAATTCACTGAAGTATGCATTCAAGGGGAGATCTTCCGGGACACTCGGCATATCCCTGCATCTTTCCCCGGATCATCGTTTCACACTTAAAGTCAGTGATAACGGAACAGGTCTTCCAAAAAATTTTGATCTCAAGAGTACAGCTACGCTTGGAATGCAACTAGTGCAGGTACTGGTGCGCCAGCTTGGCGGGGAGATCACCATCACTTCCCAGCAAGGCACTACATTCACGATCACGTTCCCGGAAAAGTTTTGATACTTTTTTCAGTGCTATTCGTCCAAGGGGCTTAAAGAAAGATGACATCGTCGTTATCCTCAATATTGACTGTTTTTTAACATTCCCGCAGATATCACGGAACGCACTTCACTGAATTCTATTCTCTCCATGTGCATACGGGAGAGGAGATTACTTCCAAATCTTCGGCAGGTTGTCAAGTTTCTTCGGAGTGTTAAAGTTCAGAAATGCAAACTTGACAGTACCCGCATGGAAAAAATATTAATAAAAGTTTTTTGTATCTATCCAAAAAACAAATCTGTTGAGGCTTACATGCAAACGGTAATTTCAAAAGATGGTACACAGATTGCTTTTGATAAAATTGGCCAAGGCCCGGCCCTTATTTTGGTCGGTGGTGCTTTCCATTCCCGATCAATTGACCCACGAATGACACAGCTTGCCAGACTTCTGAGCAAATACTACACAACGTATCACTATGATCGCCGGGGAAGAGGAGACAGCACTGACGCACAGCCATACGCAGTAGATCGTGAGATTGAAGACATCAGTGCCCTCATCAAAGATTCCGGTAGATCAGTATATCTATTCGGTATGTCGTCAGGAGCAGTCCTTGCCCTGCACGCAGCTGCACAAGGTCTCGATATTAAGAAACTGGCGGTGTATGAGCCTCCATTCAACTCCGGGAATGATGACGCCCGCAAAGCGGCAGAACGCTACACAAAACAGCTGAACCTCCTGTTGCTGGAGAACCGCCGGAGTGAGGCTGTTGAACTTGCCAGGAGGAGCTGGGGGACTCCTCCCAACATAATTGCCGTGATGAAACAAACACCTGCATGGTCAATGTTTGAGTCCGTAGCACCGACACTTGCGTATGATAATGAAATCATGGGTGATGGTTCTTTGCCGGAAAAACTCGTTGCATCCGTTACTATACCTCTCCTTGTCATAGATGGAGGAGCAAGCCCTCTTTTCATGCGTAATGCCGCAAAAGGAGTTAAGGATGCAGCTCCCCGTGCGCAGTATCGAACACTGGAAGGCCAGACTCACGAATATGATCAAGCAGTCCTCGCTCCTGTGCTCATTGAGTTTTTTTCTTCCTGAAGGTTAAGTTGCTTTGTCGATATTTCACCAGTTCATACGATTTTTTCGAAGTTTTAAGACGGAGAGTGATCCATCAGGCCGAGATTTTGGAGCGCCCGGTTTGCCGCAGCTTGTTGCGCCTGCTGGACACTATCGCTGCATCCTTCGCCAAGAACTTCGTTATTGAAAAGAACCTCGTACGTAAAGACAGGCTTATGGTCTGGCCCGGTGCGGTTTTTCTCACGGTAGAATGGCGTAGATTTGAAGAGTTTCTGGAAATGTTCCTGCAAAATGCCGACTGCATTACTTTTTGGGTTATAATCGTCGAGTGATTTTGCCATTATAGTGTTAATGAAATAAGCGACATCGTCAAGTCCGATCTCACAGTACAGAGCACCAATGAATGCCTCGAATGTTCCTCCGATAATTCGCTTTCCATAACTATCCTGTACAGCGATAGATGCCGGGACCAGCCGTTCAAATCCCAAAGAATCAAGTCTCAAGACGAGAGCAGAAAGCGATTCGTTGGACACGACAGAACTCAACATTTTTGTCATCTCCCCTTCGTTCAGGACTGAATTGCGCCGGGTAAAGAGGTTCTGGGCAATAACCAGGTTAATCACCCGGTCACCAAGGAATTCATACCGCTCCCAGTCTTCCTTGGAAATATCCCATCGATCCGTACCCGTATGGCCATAGGCTTTGTTGAAATGAGTGACAAAAGTATTGATGATTTGGACGATATCAGGGTCCGACATATCAAGGAGTTCAATGAGGGAAAGCCGAGCCGGCATAATCATAAAGCGCTATTCTATAATTGACATGATAATGTTATCGAATTGTCCGTAAACCGTCTGATAAAACATCCTTTTATCAGATATATCAAATCAAGGATCCCATTCTTTCTCGTATATTTTTTATTGATCCTAACGCTTGAGAATCTCCACAAGTGCGGAGAAACGCCACAGCCTACGCTCGAATGCGTCTTTGACCATTTACAACACACCCTTGAATCTCGATCGGCATAGCACCGGTTCGCTCTCCTGTTAAGCAGGATTAGGGTTAGGCCATGAGGCGTAGGAAGTGATCGGACCTTCAAATCTGGCGCAGCATAAATGTTTAAATAAATATCTTTATCCATTAAGATGTAAAATATCAAAAAATATAAAAATTTCATCTCGGAAGATGTTTTCACGGACTTATATCAATGACCCTTGATACCCGGAAATTTCTGTCGCTGCTGCTCATCCCGGTCTTTATTATTCTTATCACCATTTTCCTGATTCTGAATATTAGTACTTCATTCAATCCGCCAATTCTGCTCCTGGTGTTCAACGCGCTGTTCCTTGGCCTGATCCCTCTGTATGCCGCGTATATTGCGTACAAATCCTTCAGGGTGAGCGGTTCTAACGGCGTGCTGCTGAAGGGAACAGGTATGCTGATGATCGGTCTTGGAGCGATTATTGCCGGGATCGTCAACTACCTGCCGAACTCCATGAATGCCAATGTTACTGTCCAGAACACCGGATTCTGCATCGGCGCTTTTTTTCAACTAATCGGAATTCTGATAGCACTCTCCGGAACAATGCCAAAACAACGACGGAGTGATGTTTCTAAGATAACGATCCTCTACAGCGGATGTATTCTCGGATTTTCCCTTTTTTCGATTGCTGCCGTGCTCGGGGCAGTCCCCCCCTTTTTTATTCAGGGTATCGGCTTTACGGCGCTTCGTGAATTCATCATCACCAGTGCGATTGAATTCTTCGTCCTTTCAGCAGGGATTCTCCTCTGGTTGTATTTCAAGAAACATGAGAATTTTTTCTTCTGGTACTCGATCGGAATGGAACTGATCGGGCTTGGTCTCCTCGCAGTCCATTTCCCTTCAGTACTCGGTAGCCCACTTGGTTGGATCGGAAGGTCAGCCCAGTATATTGGGGGAGCCTATCTTCTTATCGCATTTATTTCCCTTAACATAAGCGCTCATCGAACTGGCATTCAGGTCAGCGAAATGTTATCCCGGTTCTTTGGTGAATCCGAGACGAATTACAAGACGCTCATTGATACTGCAACTGACGCCATCGTAGTCTTTGATTCTGAGGACAGGATAATCGTATGGAACCGGGCCGCTGAAAAGATGTTCGGATACACATCAGCCGAAGCAACAGGATCCTCTTTTTTTCACAGGGTTATCCCGGACGAATTCACAAACGTCGTAAAAAACAGTTTCCCGAACCCGGAACCTCCTGAAACGAGGTCCCCTACTCCAAAATCAGTGGAGATTTCAGCCAGGAGAAAAGAGGGCAATTTATTCCCCCTGGAACTAGCGTGTTCCTGGAACCTGGTAGCAGGTACGTGGATAAGTACCTGCATCCTGCGTGACCTCACCGAACGTAAAAGAACGGAGGCGAGCCTCCTGCGGTTATCATCGTTTCCGGAAAAGAACACAAACCCGATTATCGAGATTGACGTTAGTGGCCATATCCTGTACAACAATCCTTCAGCTGTAGGGCTGTTTCCCGATCTTCAGATGAATAATCACCCATTCTTAGCAAATCTTGAGAGTACTTTCACAGAATTGATCCAAGGTACGACGAATTTGACGTTTCGGGAAGTCTGGGTAGGTGACCGGTGCTATCAGCAGTCAATTCATTATCTGCCGGAAATTCAGCGGGTGCGAATTTACGGTATGGATATTACCGGACTCAAAAAAGCTGAATTTGAATTGAGGCTGGAAAGAGACAATCTCAATGAACTCAATGAAGAGCTCAGCTCTATACAGGAAGAAATGCGCCAAAATCTCGAAGAACTCACGCGTTCTGAGGCGATACAGCGTCGTCAGGCCGAACTTCTGAGGCTGTCGTACGATGCCATTATTGTGTGGCGCCTGGATGGTGGCATCGAGAGCTGGAATCGTGGTGCCGAGCTGTTGTATGGGTACACTGAAAATGAAGTGTGTGGCAAGATCACTCACAAATTACTGGCAACCATTCACCCCAAACCGTGGGACCAGATCGAGACCGAGATTCGGGAAAAAGGCATGTGGGAGGGTGAGCTTCGCCACCGTACTGAAGATGGCCGTGAGATAATTGTCAATTCCAGGCATCAGCTTATCCATGACAGTGATGGCTTCGATTTAGTGCTGGAAACCAATCGTGACATCACGGATCTCAAGAAAACTGAAGAAGCCCTCCGGGAAACGAGGGCGAAACTGGATGCAGCGCTGGATAGTATGACTGATGCCGTGTTTATATCAGATACTAAGGGGCGTTTCATCCAATTCAACGATGCATTTGCCACGTTCCACAAGTTCCGGAACCGGGACGAATGCGCTACAACCCTTTCAGAATATCCTGAGTTCCTTGATGTGTATATGGCAGATGGAACTCTGGCACCACTTGATATGTGGGCAGTTCCGCGGGCGTTGCGAGGTGAATCTGCCACTAACATCGAATACCGGCTCAAGCGGAAGGATACGGGTGAGACCTGGGTGGGAAGTTATAGCTTCGGCCCGATCCGTGACAAAAACGCGTCAATCGTTGGTTCGGTAGTGGTCGGCCGTGATATTACGGATATCAAAAAAGGAGAGGAAGCGTTGCAGAATAACATCCGGCTCCTGGAAGAGGTTATGGAAGGCAGTCCTTCTCCGATTTTTCTCAAAGATCTCGAGGGAAAGTTCATTTCAATCAATTCAGCTCTGGAGAGAATGCTTGGAAAGTCAAGGCAAGAGCTGAAAGGCAAAACCGATTATGACATTGCACCAAAGGAGTTGGCTGATTATTGGAGATCTCACGACAAAAAAGTAGTAAACACGGGTAAACCAATCCAAATTGAAGAAGAGGCTGATCTCCCGGACCGTCACCATATCTTCCTCTCAAACAAGTTTCCGCTCGTGGACATTCATGGCCAGATATATGGTGTAGGTGCGATCTCTCACGATATCACCGAAAGAAAGAAAGCCGAAAATGAAGTAATCCGTAAAAATGCAGAACTCAATGAAATAAACGAAGAACTCACAGCATCAGAAGAGGAACTTCACCAAAATGTCGAAGAACTTGCCCTTCGGGAAAAGGAACTACAAACGGCACTTGCCGAAAAAGAGGTCCTTCTCTCCGAGATTCACCACCGGGTCAAGAATAACCTAACCGCGTTCATCTCGCTTCTGAGTCTTGATGGTTCGTATGAGGACTCCGAAAGCGGGCGTGCATTACGTAAAGACCTCCAGAACCGGGCCCGGAGCATGGCTCTGATCCATGAGACCCTTTACCGGACCGGGAAATTTTCAAATGTGGATATGAGCATCTACCTAAAAAATCTTGTCGATCAGATTGCCCAATCGTACGGAATACGCTCTGACATTAAAATATATGTCGGAGTTGATGGAACCCTGAGTATTGACCGGGCAACAACGGCTGGGCTGATTATCAACGAACTGGTAACAAATTCGTTCAAGTACGCATTCCCACCGGATTTTGACTGTATGGCGCTTCGCGGAGCACCGTGCACAATCCGGGTCTCTCTTGCTAAGGAAGATGGAACCGATGTGTTGAGAGTTTCCGATAATGGATGCGGATTTCCGGAAAGTTTTGATCCCTTCTCCTCAAAATCACTTGGCCTTAAGCTGGTGAACTTCCTTTCCCGACACCAGCTGCTGGCCGAGATTTCGATTCAACGGGATAAAGGAACTGAGTTTATCTTCCGTCTGAAAAATACCAAGAATAATCCATGACCGGGCAAACCGTCCAGATTGTAGAAGATACCGGTCTCATCCCTCCACATTGTTGAGACAGTGGAAAATGCCGGATACAAGATTATTGGCCCCATATATTCAGGTGAGATGGTGCTTAAAGCACTCGAAAAATCCCCGAACCTGATCTTATCCTTATGGACATCGGGCTTGCTGGTTCTCCTGATGGAGTCGAACTGCCCGGAAAATCCGCAACGGTATAATATCCTGATCCCATTTCTCACTGCATATGTGAATTTAATTAAAATCGAAGAGGTTAAAGCATATCATCCTGTGGTTATCTCGGCAAGCCATATTTGGAAAAAGATCTTCTCGCTGCAATAGAGAAGATCTTCCAAAGGTAATTGTTCAGTATCAATCCCACTTGATTATCGTACCTATACAAAACTATAATTTCACTCCTCCTCTCAATTTCACGTATGCCAAAGATCATTGGGATTCTGGGGAGCCCGATTCCGCAAGGCAATACCGCCCTGTTGCTCGATAAGGCCCTTGAGGGAGCAAAGGCAGCCGGCTGTGAAGTAGAGCTTATCGATGTAATCGGTCTGGACATCCAGAGTCTGTCAGGAGATTTATTATTGCAAGGATCATGATACTTGTCTCTTGAACGACGATATGATCTCGATCTATCCAAAGTTTGCATTTATGGATAGCCTGATCCTTGCCACACCGGTCATGACGATGGGGATACCCGGGCACCTCAAATCGTTTATCGACCGGTTTCAGGTCTTCTACATGGCGAAGTACTTCCGGAACGAGCCTCTTGTCTCGCCGGCGCTCAAAAAGAAAAGGAAAAGTCTCTTTATCGGTCTTTCCGGAATGGATATTCCCGGTGTGTTCAACGGAACAAAACAAACGGCCCGGGCGTTTTTCGAGATCATCGATAGCCCGTATTATGACGAATTACTCATCAGCAATATGGACAGGATCAAAGATATAACAACCCGTCAAGATCTTCTCAATACTGCTTATAATAAGGGATTTTCCCTTGGTGCCTCGCTTACGAATTCCGCTAGCTCTCAACTCATGATATCTGAAACAGTCTGATCGGTACTAATAGGAAAAATTCAATAAAATATGAATTTTTTCGACGTAATAAGTTAGAGAAGGTTACATAATTCCCGAGAAGTTATTATCACCTATCGGTGTGTTCCTCGCACTCCTTGTATGGGGCTACGCGCTCTTCTTCTTTGTAGTAAATGATATCGTGAAAGTCTGGCTGTTTAATCGCATCCATCCCTATTCATGAGTCGGAAAATGGGGTTCTAACATCATTCACAGACAGGTACCAGTTTCCCTTTCACCTTTCCTTCAATATCAAGAGATAGCATTTCTATTACGTTGTAAGCCATTCCTTTGACTTTTTGATTCACAAGTGGATCACTCTTGAGATATTCCGTATCAGTATTCGTGTTAAACTGTGCCCCGTGCGTGCGGTATGAGATGCCGAAAGGTGCGAGAATATACCCCATCTGCTGAAAATAGAGGTAAATGTCCATCGCGGTTTTCGTCGCACCATCTTCATGACCGGAAACCGTAATACCCACTATTTTACCTTCCGTTAATCCCGGCTTTTTTAACAGGTAGAGGTTCTGGATGCAGTTTAACCGGTCGAGGAAATCCTTGAGCCGTGCTGCCATATTGTTCCAGTTTATAGGGGAGGCAACAATGACTCCCTTTGCAGCGATGATCATCTCATGGAACGCCGGCATATCATCCAGCTGGTCACGGCATGGATACCTGCATGCATTGTCCCGCATACTGTAACAGCACCAGCAATGGTTAATAGTGAATTCATTAAGGTTATATCGCCGGTAACTCACGCCCTTTTCTTTGAGGACCTCTTCGATGAGATCAACCATGTACCCGGTATTATTCGCCCGGTGATTGCTGCCGTTGATGAGAAGGACATCGAATTTTTCCCTGTCATACCTGAGTTTCTTTGTATCGGTAATTTCTTCATATTCACGGTATGTACTGGCACATTGCGGGCATTCTTCCGGAGGACTCTCACCCCGGTAGATGAATCCGCATACGTGACATTTCCAGACCTTACCTGGGGGCAAGCTGGTCTGTTTCGGTTCCTCTGGTGCAGTAATAGACATACGAAAATCCCTCTTCTTCAAGTACCGGGCATCCGGGGCAGAGGCAACCCTGTTCTTCCATTATACAGGTGCTCTTTCCGGTATTTCCCAGACAATACGCGACCTCTTCTTTACAATCAACAAAAGTCGGGCACTCCCGGCAGAGACAACGCTCGATCCCTTTTCTTCGGTCCATGGCCATCAATCCTCACTGTTTTCCCTTTTTATTTAAATATTGTTGAAAAGCCGTCGGAGTGGCGATTCCAACAAATTTTATGGGACTTCTCTTTTTGATCCATCGAACAATTTCAGGAGATTCCCATTATTTTTCGATACGTTACCAAGGCATCTTTGTTGAACTCGAAGAAGTGTTCCTTTCCGATAAGATCAATAATTTTGTCGCGTTCCAATTGACGTTTTACCGCTTCTTCTACATTGCTCAGGACGAGAACTATACCCCGTTTTTTGAGTTCGCTAATAATCTGCTTAAGAGCTTCAGAGCCGGAATAATCTACATCCTGAATGGATAACGCCGAAATGCAGATCCATTTCAACGACGGGCCGGCATTTTTCACGATTTCGAGAATATCACTTATGAACCGTTCTTCATTCGCATAATACAGGTTTGCTCCGAATTGGTATATCGCAAGTCCCGGTGCAGCCAGGCTTCCGGATTCGATAGATTTTAATGCCCACCCCCGGTTTGGTGATTCGACAAGGAGAAAGTTCCGGGGATGGTAACTATGACGGAGGTGGGCTAGCATTGAGAGCAATATCGCAAGAGCTATGCCCCATCCCACGCTGACAAAGATCACGGTCAGTGCCGTTGCAAGCGCCACCATAAATTCAACGGGACGACGGTCAAGCAGATTTTTCATACCCTGGAGATCGGTGAGGTGAACACCGATGGCAAACACAATGGTCGCTAGTACTGCACTGGGCAGATAGGAAAGAGGTGGGGTAAAAAATAATAATACTCCGAGAACTACGCCAGCCGCAACAAGCTGGGCAAGCTGTGACATACTACCGTAACTGTCAGTGATTTCAGTCATCGTCGGGCTTCCGTTGACAACGAAAGTGCCCGATATACCGGCTGCCACGTTTGAAAGCCCCAACCCTACAAGATCTCCTTCATCATCAAAGTGTTCTCCGTGTTGTATTGCATATGCCCGCGATGTTATTGCACTTTGAGCGAGAATCACTACGAAACAGGTAGCAGCAACACCAAGAAGATCGGGGATTTTATCAAGGGGGACGGCTGGAAATGCAAGCACGGGCAGTCCCGCAGGAATAGAGCCGATCGTTTTTATGCCATAGCTTTCAAAAGAAAAAGCCCAGCTTGCGATAATAGTCCCAATGACTACGAGGAAAGGCCAGGGCACTTTTTTCATAACTCTTCTACCCCCCAGAATAATAGCAAGGACAAGGAGTGAAAGTAAAATCGTGAATTCATTCATACTGCTGATTTCTTCGGTGAACAAATTTACGATCTGAATGAGGGGGTTGCTCCCCACTTGCAAAACTCCAAACATCCCGGCAATCTGACTCAACGCAATCTGTATCCCGACTCCCGTTAAAAACCCAATCAG
The DNA here is from genome assembly GCA_963701095.1 of uncultured Methanoregulaceae archaeon. Lineage (GTDB taxonomy): Archaea > Halobacteriota > Methanomicrobia > Methanomicrobiales > Methanospirillaceae > Methanoregula. The sequence goes on along the minus strand of OY969564.1, from coordinate 2,502,219 downwards.
GACAGTTCGGGAGAGAAAATCTGAGATAAAACCGAGTTTAAAGAGATATGCAAGAATTAAGAATCCCGCAGAAAGTAACGCAACCATGCTTGCAAGAGTAACGTATTGGGGCGAATCGGGGAGAGCCATAGTCACAAGGGCGGCTGCAAGGATGGCAGCGGTTGCAGAATCTGCTGCGACAACGAGATGGCGGGAAGCTCCAAAAATCGCGAACACTGCCAGAGGAATCAGAAGGGTGTACAGACCGAAGACGACAGGTATTCCGGCGATTCTTGCGTATCCCATTACCTGTGGAATTGCAAGCGCCGCTAAAGTTATCCCGGCAATAATATCCCAAGGTACCTGTGATATTTTGAGAGGAAGAATCCCTTGGAGAATCGGGAGTTTCTTCGTTCTCGGGGTGCTTTCTTCAGGTAGCGACATGAGTTAATGCACCATTCCATTTTTTGAAGAAATAAAAATTCGTTTGTTTCGTAGTTTTTAGCCGTCAGTCACCAATAAAAAGAGATCTGTTTCTTTAAGTAAAGGGATGAAGATGCTCAACAATAGCAGCGTAATCTTGAAAGGAGAAAATTACCGTTTACAACAAAAACCCTTACAACGCGGTGGCGGTAGTAAAAAAATGCTATAAGATTTCTCCGTGTCATTATCCTAAAATGACTTTTTCCCGGATTTCGATATCAACGAGCGCGAAGTTTTTAATTAATCACTCACATTCCAGGCATGAAGCGTCGGTAAACCGGTACATTCCTTTCGGTACGACAATTTCGAACCGGGCACCATTGCCGGGTTCGCTGGTTTCCGTAATAGAAATTCCCGAAATAGAGAGAATCTCACGGGAGAGAAAAAGGCCAAGCCCGGAGTTTTTCCCATATCCTCTCTCGAAAAGATGTTTTTTGTCTTCTTTGCTGATCCCATTCCCGTTATCTTCACATACGATGATAAGCCCTTTATCCGTACCAGAAGTAAAGAACTGGATCTGTGTCATTTTTCCGCCACCATACCGAAAAGCATTTTCGATAAGGTTGTAGAAGACCTTCTCCACAAGAGCATCGGCGAATACTTCTGTTCCGGCGGGAATATTGTTTATCACCAGGATGTTCTTAAAAGTGGATTTCTTTATCGCGGTGACTACAAGTTTACGGCAATCCTGCCAGACCGGAGCCTTGATTCCAATCGATTCATATTCCTTGGTGAACTGAATCATTGAGATTATTTGGTTTGCTGATGTTTTGGCCTTCTGGAAATACTCATCGAACGGGGGATCGAGCCTGCTCTTTTCCAATAAAGTGAGATACCCTTGTAAAACCGCCAGTTTATTGGTTATATCGTGCCGTGTAATGCTGGAAAGAAGGTTAAGTTGCTTGTTCGCCTGAAGTAATGCCTTCTCCGCACGCTCCCTTTCTATAATAGTCTCTTTAATCTGTTGATCGATTGCATGCCGGTGAAGTGCCAGATCTACGGATAAAAGAAGGTCCTCTTCATTAAAAGGCTTGATAATATAGTTGTAAGGCGTAGTCTCTTTTGCCCGGCTAACGTGTTTTTTGTCTGCGTAAGAAGACAGGTAAATAACAGGTATATCGGCGTGTTCATGTATCATCCGGGCAGTTTCAATGCCATCGATCTCTCCCTGTAACTCAATATCCATGCAAATAAGATCAGGTGGATTTTTCTCCGCTGTTTGCACTGCATCTTCACCATATGCCGTAGTGCCGGACAACCGGTACCCGTGCTTCTCCAGCATTTCTCCAATCTCAAGTGCGATGATTCCGTTATCTTCTACAACGAGAATCGATTCGCCGGACATTCAGAAATCCCTCATGGATTGGGACATGGAAACCGCAAACATTCGCTACGAAGCTTTGACGACAGTATGGAAATCCCACCACTGGTTTTCACTCGTTTCGCCATGATCTCCCGGGATAAACTGAATTCCGTAGTACATCTGCCCGAAAAAATTTTCACTGACGACGTTAATATTTAATTTCCCCGTTATTATTTCGTCAAATTCCTGCTCGCATATCTGGTCGGGAAACGTGTTTGTCTTTTTCAGATAAAATCGGACCCACTCCGACCAAAGTAGCATCCGTTGAACACTCTTTATCTGGTTACGCCGAACATGCTGTGATAAAAATTTACTGAACAAAGACATTTCATCCAATTCTTTATTGTTCAAATCCGTTATTCCGTTCATTTTGGAAGATTGAATTCTGGCTGACATTTCGGTCGATGTGATAATGGTAATCACCTGATTGGTTGATCTAAACCTGCCTTTTAATAGAATCTTGTCTATTTGTCAAAATAAATAACATATTTTGAAAATTGCCACCATATATTTATAATCCGGATGTTCTACCGCCCGAAAATCAGAATGATGTCAAAATTGGTGATCTTTCGACATATAGAATATACAACGCGATCGCCAAGAAACGTGATCGCACCTAAACAATAATGGAGCCATCTTTTACATGCGGCGGTGCTCACCAGTTTTTGAATAATCCAACGTTCACTTCTTTTTAGAAGTCTCCCCTGAGATAAACTGAATGCCATCGTACATGTGCCCGAAAAAATCCTCGGTCACAACGTTGATATTTAATTTTCCCGTCATTATGTTATCAAACTCATTTTCGAATATATAACGGGGAAACGTATTTGTCTGTTTCAGGTGAAACCGGACCCATTCCGACCAGAGCAATGCACGCTGAACGCTTTTAATCCGGTTACGCCGCACATGCATGGATAAGAATTTATGGAACATGGCAATTTCATCCAGTTCATTCCCGGCCACTTGTGGCAATCCATACGTTCCCGCAGATTGAATTCTGGCTTGCATTTCTGTCGATGTTATCATTTCATTCACCCGATTAGTTGATTCAAACTGCCGTTTAATAGAGTCTTGTCTGATTGTCAGATTTTATAACATATTTTGAAAATGACCAACGGACATTAGGGATTATTCAGACGTTCTGTTTCCTATTTTGACAGATTATTACAGGATCTGAATGCCACGAGAGAGATGTGTATTTATCTATCACGACCATTATTTCTTTTTCTGACGATAAGAGAGAATTAATCTAACCGTAGTTCCAAAAAATAGAAAGTGACCACGACTTTTTTATGCATATTCGGTTCACAGGGTTTGACCGTACCAGCACGGTCAACAGGAAAGCACCCAGAGATTCCATTGAGCTTCCCCGGGCATAAGACCCACATGCCCGGCTCTTTTTCCTTATCTTCGTGATTATTTTTATTTCGGGACATTTCGGACAATGTATCGAGTGTGACACAAAACCCCTTCCGGAATATCATGATAATAAGCTATATCGTTATCTTCAGCACAGTGGACTACTATGGCAAAAACCCGGTTTGTTGCAGAACCTGGAAAAAAAGAAATTGTCATATCACGAGTTTTCGATGCGCCACGTGATCTTGTGTTCCGGACTATAACCGATCCCCGGTTCATCCCAAAATGGTGGGGCCCGAAACGTCTTACGACCACAGTCGATAAAATGGATACAAAACCGGGAGGTACCTGGCGGTTTGTCCAGCGGGATTCCGATAACAATACCTACGCTTTTCATGGTATATACCGGGAGGTCGTTCCTCCCGAGAGACTCGTTTCTACGTTCGAATACGAAGGAATGCCGGGGCACGAACTGATCGAAACGTTGACGCTGGAAGATCAGGATGGCAAGACCCTGGTTATCGATATGGTTCTTTTCAAAACAGTCGGTGACAGGGAAAACACGCTCCAGTCGGGTATGGAGAGTGGCGCTGTTGAATCCATGGAACGTTTCGCAGAATTGTTTTCAAAAGCCGAGGGGGATAACAAAAAGTGACGGATGGAAAACGTCCAATGCCGAGGAGATTCCCCCTAAAGATTGGCAATGATTAAAAATGACATAAAGCCCCATTGGAGAAAAGAAAATACGTGTGAACGTGAGATTGACTCATAAAGACAAAGGAGGGTTTCTTCATGGATCTTTACATACTCCGCCACGGGAAAGCAGGGCAGTCATTCAATCGTGCCGAAGATAGTGACCGGAAGCTTACTTCTGAGGGGCGAAGCGATATCCGAAAAGTAGCACGATGGATACGGTCGAAAAAAATCCGGTTTGAGGTAATTGCGACGAGCCCCCTCACACGCGCATACGAAACCGCGGAGATCGTGGCAAGGACCCTCAAAGAAAAGGGCCGTCTTGAGGTCTGGGACGAACTTTCCCCTGGAGGCAACCAGGAAACCCTGTTTTCCCACGTTGCACAGTATGACAAAGATGCGGCAATAATTCTCGTCGGGCATGAGCCTGCGTTATCCGGTCTTATTGGAACCATAATTACCGGTGGCGACACAGCCTCTCTTATTCTTACAAAGGGAGGGATGGCAAAAATCCGAACGTATTCATTTGATCGTAAACCCTCCGGTGATCTCCAATGGTTACTGACGCCCAGGCAGATGGCGGATATGCAGTAATAAAATCCGGATTTCTCAAACCTTTTCTCTGAATTACTTGTGAAAAATAAAGTAAACGGCATCGATGGATAATACTGCTTTGTCACAGTGGTATGAATCATCCCCAATCCAACACACTTTTACGTAGTTTCATTTTTTGAAACTGCAATTCCCGGTTTATTAGTGGAGACTGATATATGGGAATACAAGATTTATGAAAACGAAAGCAGAAACACGAATTCTGGTTGTAGAAGATCAAGCTATCATCGCAATGACGCTTGAAGAAACCCTGCAGAGAATGGGATATGTAGTAGTAGGTTCCGTCTGCACCGCTGACGACGCTATACGCATGGCCGGTGAGAGCAGACCTGAACTGATCCTGATGGATATCAGGATCCAGGGAGAAAAAGACGGGATTGCAGCAGCAGAGGAGATCAACCGGTTATATAAAATCCCTATAGTGTACCTCACTGCACACTCGGACAATGAAACACTGGAACGGGCGAGGAAAACCCTCCCATACGGATACCTTATCAAACCGTTTCGCGAAAGGGATCTGCATTCCACCATCCAGATTGCCCTCTTTAAACACCGTCTGATACAGAAAGAAATTGCTGCGAAAAACGAGGAAATACCTTCTTCAGTACAGCCCGTGACCGATTATCATGCCCCGGAAAGAAAACCACATGTGCCTGAAGATTTTGAAAAGATGATCCTTACCGTTATGGACACTCCGGTTTTGGTTCTTAGTGCCGATTTGCGGCCCGTGTACATTAACACGGCGCTTGAGCGGCTTTTCCTGAAAATGGGATATACAAGAACGTGGTTTGACGAAGATTTCTTCCGAAGCGTTCCTGGATCATACCTGGGTAGCGCCCGGGAATACAAAGATGTCATGGAAACCAGGCAGATTACCCGGGTAGAAAAGGCGATCATGGTTGGTGACGCTCAAAAAACATATATCATGGTACGTTTCCCACTCGTTGAAGAAACCACACGATATGTGGCAGTGATCCTGCAGGATATTACCCGGGAGAAGGCACATGAACAGCAATTACGAGCCTTGCAGGCAAATTATGAACAGTTGCTTGCCAGATTGGGGGTTGTAATAAAGGATGAAAAAAAGGACAACGATCCTGTTATTCAAAAGATATCCGGGGTAATTGACGAGATGATTATGACGATGAGCAAGATGGACCTTAAGGTGCAAAAAATCCATAACGAAATGCAATTGTAATGGGGATCGGGTACCTGTTATCACCTGTTCGCCCTCAGCAAGAAAGGCCTGAGTAAGCCACAGGGGGATACCGTACTTCCAAACACATATCAGAGTCCGGGAGCGATTGTACCTGTATCCATGAGCGGCACGGCACGATATCCCGAAATAGATCTTTTCCGGGGTATCGCCATCGTGATGATGATCCTTTTTCATACCATTTTCGATCTTGCGTTTTTCCAGATTGTTCCGTTCGATGTTACTGATGGATTCTGGCGGTTTTTTGCCTATGCAACAGCCTCACTGTTCCTGCTAATTGTTGGGATATCACTTTCGATAAGCCACGCCCGCGCAGTATCCCGCCTCAATGGCCCGGCACTGGTAAAAAAATTTGTCTTTCGGGGTGCAGGCATTTTCTGCTGCGGGCTTCTGGTAACGGTTGCAACCTGGTGGTATCTTCATGAAGGGTATGTCATATTCGGCATCCTGCACCTGATCGGGGTCGCGGTCATGCTTTCGCCCCTTTTTTTCAGGTTCCGTACCGGGAATGCAATAATTGGGTTAATTTTTATTGTCATCGGTTGGATTCTTGCCACTATCCCCGGACCTATGGGACTTTTGGTCTTTGGTATTCACCCGCTTATATTCCAGAGTGTTGATTACACACCCATATTCCCGTGGATGGGTCTTGTACTGATTGGACTTGCCCTCGGCGAATTTGCGTATCCCAACGGAGTACGGCACTGGACACTTCCTGAAATTCCCGAACGGGCGTTAGCGCCTCTTTTATTCATGGGCAGGCATTCCCTTGTTATCTATCTCGTGCACCAGATCGTGATTGTGCTGATAATTTACCTGCTAACAGGCGCTCCCATTCTCTGACCTGTCTGGCTGAAGGGTTGAATACGTCAGTTAAAAAAAAGTCGGTTGAGAAAATCACGGATTTATTTTTTCCCGGCTCCTTTGTACTGAATGTTTTTAGGATTTCAAGAGAAATCCTGGTCCCTAGCGAAGGTTGGAGCGACTCGATCCACAGAAAAAAACCTACTCGTGAGGGAGTCGGGCGTTCAAACCGGAAGTGGCCTTCCTTTGTCTGCACCATCTTAAGATACTCCGTCTTCTCCCGGGACCGGAGATACAGGATGAGCTCAAAGCCGGGGAGATCAGTAGCGAGAATCGCTTTAGAGAAATACCCGAAAAAATCAGCCCATTCGACACGTTTTCCCCGGACTACAAGACCGTACTGTTCACAGACAGCCTTTATCGCGTGGGGATACAGGGCGCCATAGAGAATCTTCTTGACCAGTGCTTCGGTATCTGTAGAAGGTGCCAGTTCCTTTGTGTCCCGGTGGCCGTCCTTGATATCGGAGAAAAGACGGTTCCTGAACTCATCGTGGCATTTCCGGTAATCGATCGGGTTTTTCTGCGGAATATCGGTGGCACGGATCAACTTGGGATGGTTTGTGGGTTTTGTGTACAGAATACGGGGCCGGTAATGTTTAACCAGTGATTTGATCTGCTCGCAGGAACTGGTATGGATGATCGCGTTATCCGGATCTTTTGCAAGCCGCTTAACTACAGAATAGTTTGAGATGTCAAAGGAGGATACAAGAACAAACGAGACATGCTTCTGGCCATAGAGATACCCAAGTAACCGTTTTTTAAAAGCGATCTCGACTTCAAATTCCTTGAGATCTGCCGGCGAGGTGACCACTTCGCCAAACGCGACCTGATTCTCAGAATCGACAAGCATAAGATCAAATTCAGCCAGGTCCTGACCGTTTCCCCGGAAGGTTATGTCCCCATATTTAGAATAAAAAATACCGTTTTGGCCTAGATGAGCCTGGGCACCGGCATGTGGTGCATCCGCACCCTTACGCGCGAGATATTTTATCTGGCCGGATTTCTGTGAAATCTCAAGGAACATTTCGTATACGATTGCCTCAAACCATCGTCCTTCTGCAGTTCGCATGGGCTCGATATCGGGGGAAAAAAGTTTTTTACGTTCCATTGTATTCATGTGCCGCGTGGCATTGAGAGCAATTGCCGCTGTAGGTTTAAAATTTTTAAAATTAGAATTGAGCCACGGGATCATGATAGATATCCTATGATTTTCACCGTCTGGCTAAATAACAATATGCGAGAGAGCCAACAAGAGTATTCCGGGAATTCGTTTTAAGTATAGAATTATAAGAAATATATTTCCACCGTTTTCTCGAAAGACGTGGAATCATTAAAAAAAGAGGGAAGCAGAGTCGATTATTAACTCCTTCCCGAATTGGAACTTAAGGGACGGGATCCCGAATCAGTACCCATTTATTTTACGATTCAACGTCACCGGTCCTGATCCGTATCGATTTTTCGACCGGGAGAACAAAGATCTTTCCGTCGCCGATCTTTCCTGTTCGCGCCGCACCGGTCAGCGTTGCAATAACATCATCGGTTTCATTGTCATGGATCACAATCTCGAGTTTCACTTTAGGGAGAAGGTCGACGATCATTTTGCCGCCACGGTATTCAAGGGAGATCCCTTTCTGTGCGCCGCGGCCTTTGACCTCAGTGACCGTCATTCCCACAACACCTTTGTCCTCAAGTGCTTTTTTCACGAACTCAAACCGCTCAGGTTTGATGATTGCAATAATCATTTTCATGGTAATCACCTGAATTATCCTGCCCGCTCCCCATGCTGGGAAATATCGAGCCCGACGTATTCTTCTTCCTCAGTTACGCGCAGTCCTAATGTTCTGTCCACGATAATGGCCAGGATGTATGTGACTACGAATGCATAGACAACTGCCGATCCTGCCCCGACAATCTGGGCGAGGAACTGGTGGACATTACCTTCGATAAGACCTGAAGCACCGTTGACCGCTGCGGACGCAAAGATACCCGTTGCAATCGCACCCCACAGGCCGCCCATACCATGCACTGCCCATGCGTCGAGACTCTCATCGATACCCCTGCCCTGGCGCCAGAGCATGATGAAATAACACATTACACCGGCTACTGCACCGATCGCGATCGCCGCCATTGGGGTAACATACCCGGCAGCTGGGGTAATAGCAACAAGCCCTGCAACTGCACCGGAAACAAACCCAAGAGAGTCTGGTTTGCCACCATGTGCCCAGGAAACCAGCAGCCACGCCATGGCAGCCACCGCTGTCGCGGTGTTGGTTGTAACAAAGGCGTTGACCGCTAAACCGTTCGCTGCAACGGCACTTCCCGCGTTAAACCCGAACCAGCCAAACCATAGCAGCACGGCACCAAGGATCGACCATGGAATGTTCGCCGGTTCCATAGCGTACTTGCCGTACCCCACCCGTTTACCTATCACAAGCGCGAGCGCAAGAGCGGCAAAACCGGAGCTGATATGTACGACCGTTCCTCCCGCAAAATCGATTGCGCCAAACTGGGAGGTCCAGCCTCCGCCCCACACCCAGTGGGCAAGTGGATCATAGACGATGGTCGTCCAGATCAAGGCAAAGACAAGATAAGAACTGAACTTTATACGCTCGGCAAAACCTGACGTGACAATCGCCATCGTTACAGTGGCAAAGACGAGCTGGAACACCATGTAGAGCATCCCTGGCACCAGGGGACTGTAGGGCCCGGCAGCATTCATGCTCACACCGGTTAATCCCAGGTTACTCAGGTTCCCGACAAAACCGCCTACGTCCGGGCCAAAAGCAAGCGAATACCCGAACAGCACCCACTGGATGCTTACCAGTGCAAAGGCCACAAAGGACAGCGTGATCATGTCGATGAAGTTTTTCTTTCGTACAAGACCGCCATAGAAGAACCCGACTCCCGGCGTCATAATCATGACAAGCGCCGTAGAGGCGAGCACCCATGCAATTGCTCCAGAATCCAAAGCCATTTAATTCACCTTTTACTGAACTGACCCTTCATGCCGCGAACCGTAATGACGGCAAAGCAGCGGATCTTTTTCCCGAACCAGGAAACGAATCAGGCTGCCGGAGACAGGGTCCGGATGAAAAGTCCGGTATCACCCACACAGCCTGATTATCCGCGAGATATCGGCTCTCTTAATGAAGTACCATGTTTTATAGGAAGGAAGTTCTATTCCTAGATATATTAATATTTTGATTAATGAGAGAGAGAAAGAAAAACGGTTATTGATCCTGTAAGGATGTAATTTCAAAAAGGGTAATAAGAAAAGAGGTTATGCCCTCTCACCATGATGACAAATGTCAAGCCCGACGTATTCTTCGTCAGGTGTGACACGCAATCCCAGAGTGCGATCGATGAGAGTCGCTAAAACATAAGTTACTACGAAGGCATAGACGACAGCGGCACCTGCACCCAGGGCATTTATCAGGAACTGGTGAACATTTCCTTCAAAGAGCCCGGAGAATCCGGCGACTGCTGCTGCTGCAAACAGGCCGGTTGCTAGAGTTCCCCAAACTCCTCCCATCCCGTGAATTGCCCATGCATCCAGACTTTCGTCCAGCTGTTTGCTGATTCTCAGGAGCATCATGCCAAAGCAGAGTACACCTGCAACGGCACCAATAAGAACTGCCACAAGAGGTGTAACAAAGCCGGCTGCAGGTGTGATTGCGACCATTCCGGCAATCGCGCCACTTACCATACCTAAGGAGCTGGGTTTGCCATTGTACCAGCTGGCAAACATCCATGCAAGTGCTCCGGTGGCTGCAGCAGTGTTTGTATTCACAAATGCAGTCACCGTGCTCCCGTTAACCGCAAGCGCACTCCCGGCATTAAACCCGAACCAGCCAAACCAGAGAAGGGCTGCACCTAGAAGGGCAATCGGGATATTGTGAGGTTCTATCGAATATTCGCCAAAACCGGCGCGTTTGCCGATAACCAGCGCGAGCGCAAGAGCGGCAAAACCGGAACAGATCTCGACAACGGTGCCACCGGCAAAATCAATAAGACCCATCTGTTGTGCCCAGCCTCCGCCCCATGCCCAGTGTGCAAGCGGGCAGTATACTACACTCAACCAGATGAGCGAGAACACAATAAACGATGACAGTTTAACCCTCTCTGCAACAGCCGACGTAACGATAGTTAACGTGACTGAGGCAAAGAAGAGCTGGAATGCCATGTAGACAAGCGGCGGATATGCTGCTGTGCCAGCAGTAGCACTCACGCCGTTCAATCCAAGATACTGAAGGTTTCCGATAAAGCCTCCCACGTCTGAACCGAACGCAAGCGAATACCCTATCATGATCCACTGGACGCTGGTGAGCGCCAGTACCAGGAAAGAGAGTGCGATCATCGAGATAAAATTCTTCTTTCGAACAAGTCCACCATAAAAAAACCCAACGCCCGGGGTCATCAGCATAACCAGAAGTGCCGAGACCATGAGCCAAGTTGTAACACCGGTATCCAGAGCCATAATCATCTCCTGTAACTTTATTGTGAGTCCACGAATGAGCCAAAAGAAGACCAGAATTTATACGGGTAGGAGGGAATGCCACGGTACGGCAATAAATGCCGGACGGAACGTAGCGAACCTGTGCGTATCCTTTCTGTCTTCTCCCGGACCCACATGGACGACGGGCATTTACCGGATGAAAAGTCCAGTCTGTCCCTCACCTTGCGGGAAAATATTGTAAGATTAGTAGGTAGCGAGGTACCGGTCCAGTTCCCACGGGTGAACCGCGAGACGGAAAGCGTCGGTCTCAGCTTCAGTAATACGTGTGAGGGTTTCGACAACATGCGGGCCGAGAGCATCACAAAGAACCTGGTCCCTGAGCAGGTACTGGTGGGACTCAGTGAGGCTTCCCGGCAGCATATCAATCTTCATTTTCTTGCGCTCTTTTGCATTCAGGTGGTAGATATTGGTGTTTGTTGCGTCCGGGGGCATGATCTTGTTTTTCACACCGTCAAGACCTGCAGCAAGCATACAGGCAAACGTAAGGTACGGATTGCACATCGGATCCGGACTACGGAATTCAGCACGGGTGCTGTTACCACGGGCTGCCGGCACACGGATGAGTGCTGACCGGTTGGTAGTACTCCACGAGATGTAGCAGGGAGCTTCATATCCCGGAACAAGCCGCTTGTACGAGTTAATGGTCGGGTTTGCAACCCGGGTGATTGCCTTTGCATGCTTGAGAAGACCGCCTATGTAATAGAGCGCTGTGTCAGAAAGTCCATCCGGGGCATTTGCATCATAGAAAGCATTCTTGCCGTTCTTTGAAAGGGAACCGTGCGTGTGCATTCCGCTGCCGTTGATCCCGGCGATTGGTTTTGCCATAAACGAAGCATGCAGGCCATATTTGAGTGCAATTGCTTTTGTTGCAAATTTATAGGTCATTACCCGATCTGCAGTCGTGAGTGCATCCGCGTATTTGAAATCGATCTCGTGCTGGCTTGCCGCCACCTCGTGGTGTGACATCTCGATCTCAAAACCCATGCTGGTAAGCGAGAGCACGATTTCTCGGCGGACATCTTCTGCTTTGTCATTGGGAGAAAGATCAAAGTATGCCCCCTGGTCGGGGAACTCTGTCGTTGGCTTGCCATTGACAAGATTGAACAGGAAAAATTCGAGTTCGGGGCCGGTGTTAAATGTGTAGCCCATCTTTGCAGCATCAGCCAGAACTTTCTTTAAAACGTAGCGGGGGTCGCCTTCGAAGGGTTTGTTTCCATAGGTATACACATCACACATGAACCGGGCGACCCTGCCCTCCTGAGGTCTCCATGGGAGAGTTGTATATGATGCCGGATCCGCTTTTAAAAGCATGTCCGACTCCTCGATCCGGGTAAATCCTTCAATGGACGACCCGTCAAACCATGTGCCTTCAGTCAGGGATTTCTCTGCCTGAACAACAGGGATGGCCGCATTCTTTGGCATCCCCAGCACATCGGTAAACTGGAGCCGGATAAATTTTACGTCATCGGCATTAATTTTCTTGAGCAACTTAGCCACGTCTGCTGACATAATGGAACTAATTTTCCAACCAATTACATTTATATCTTCTGAACTAACCCTTTGAGGAGAATAATTACATTCAATTCAGGGAACGTGCTAATAATATACGTTTCAATTTCCGACCGGCGCTTCCAGCCCAAAGGAACAAAAAGCTAACCAGACATCCCGACTGTGATAGAAAATGTGTGGAATTATTGGAGTCATAGATAAACGCCGCCATCTCATGGACGGCAGTAAAATCCGAGCATCACTCGCGATGATGAACGAGCGGGGAAACGGGGAGGGAGCCGGCTATGCTTCTTATGGTATATACCCTGAATTTAAGGACGCCTATGCCCTTCATGTATTCTTTGACGATGTAAAAGAGGACAAACCGGCGCTCGTCAAGGAACTTGAATCATGGGGTACCATTTTCCATGACGAACCGATACCGACTTACGAAGCGGGAATAAAAAAAGTCCACACGCCATGGCGATTTTTCTATCTGCCTGACACAAGTCTTGCACAAGAGCCCCGGACTACAGCCGACGACATGGTCACTGAGCTTGTCATGCGGGTAAATACTACACACAAAGGTTCGCTTATCTTCTCATCGGGAAAGAACATGGGCGTCTTCAAGGCTTCGGGATGGCCTGAACAGGTCGCTAATTTCTACCGGATTGAGGATTATAAAGGATACCTTTGGCTTGCCCACAACAGGTACCCGACGAACACTGCCGGCTGGTGGGGAGGAGCACACCCCTTCAACCTTCTTGACTGGAGTGTCGTTCATAACGGTGAAATCACTTCGTACGGAACCAACCAGCGGTATATCGAGAGTGACGGATACAAGTGCACAATGTTTACTGACACTGAAGTCGTGGCGTACCTGGTGGATTTACTGGTCAGGAAGCACGGTCTCTCGGAAAAACTGGCAATACGTGCGCTGGCACCACCGTTCTGGGATGAGATTGACGAAATGCCACCAAAAGAACAGGAACTCAACAGGGCACTTCGGCTAACGTATGGCCCGGCGCTTATGAACGGCCCGTTTGCAATCTGTGTGGCAACATCTGACACGTTGCTCGGGTTTACGGATCGGATTAAGCTACGACCTCTGGTAGCAGGTGAACATGGCGACCGGCTCTACATCTCCAGTGAAGAAGCAGCTGATCCGGAGAATCGAACCGGCAATTGAGGACGTCAGTATGCCAAAAGCCGGAGAACCGGTTATCGGGAGGGTTATCGCATGAGTATCGGCAGTATCCCGCTCAGGTTCAAAGTGGATCTGGACACCGAGCGTTGCATGAACTGCGGCCGTTGTATCGAGAACTGTTCGTACGGCGTTTTCCGGAAAGAGAACGACCGGGTCGTTGTAAATTCCCGGAACTGTGTTGCCTGTCACCGCTGTACTGCGTTCTGCCCGCGTGATGCAATCGCGATCTACGAGAAACCCACGGATTACCGGAGCCACCCGGTCTGGACCCGTGAGATCCGTGAAGCCGTATTCAACCAGGCAAAAACAGGAAAAATTATCCTTGCCGGTATGGGAAATGTCCTTCCCTACCCGATGATCTTTGACCGGCTTGTACTTGATGCATGCCAGGTGACCAACCCCTCGATTGACCCGCTCCGTGAGCCTATGGAGCTAAGGACGTATATTGGGAAGAAGCCTGCGTCACTGTCCGTAAAAGAGTACCCGAATGGTGACGTGGATCTCCTTACCAAACTTGCCCCGAATCTCAAGATAGAGACGCCGATCATGATTGGCCATATGAGTTATGGTGCGATCAGCCTGAACGCCCAGACTGCTCTTGCAAAAGCAGTAACAAAAGTAGGAACGTTTATGGGTACAGGTGAAGGAGGTCTCCATGAGTCGCTCTTCCCGTACCAGAGTCATATAATTGTGCAGGTGGCTTCCGGCCGGTTTGGGGTTGATATAAACTATCTTGAACGCGGCGCCGCTATCGAGATCAAGATAGGTCAGGGAGCAAAACCGGGGATCGGCGGACACCTTCCGGGCGAAAAAGTCGACGAAGAGGTTTCCTGTACGAGGATGATCCCTTGCGGAAGCGACGCTATCAGCCCGGCCCCACATCACGATATTTACAGTATCGAGGATCTCAAACAGCTGGTGCACAGCCTCAAGGAAGCGACCGAATGGAAGAAACCGGTATTTGTCAAAATTGCAGCGGTTCACAATTCTGCGGCGATTGCAGCCGGTATCGCCCGTTCAGGAGCAGACGCGGTTGTCGTTGATGGCTTCCGTGGAGGCACGGGAGCAGCGCCCCGGGTCTTCCGCGACCATGTGGGAATCCCTGTTGAGGCAGCAATTGCAAGTGTCGATGCGAAGCTACGCTCCCAAGGAATACGAAACGAGGTTTCAATTATTGCAAGCGGCGGAATCAGGGAGAGTGCTGACATTGCAAAGATCATCTGCCTTGGCGCTGACGCCGTTTATATAGGGACATCAGCACTTGTCGCAATGGGATGCCGGGTCTGCGGCACCTGCAACCGGGGCATCTGTGCCTGGGGAATCGCCACCCAGAGACCGGAGCTCACCAAGAGGCTGGACCCCGAGACAAATGCTGTGCAGGTTGCAAACCTTATCCATGCGTGGACTGATGAAATCGCTGAACTTATGGGTGCCGCCGGCATCAACAGTATCGAGAGTCTCCGGGGCAACCGCGACCGGCTCCGTGGCTATATGCTGGACGAGGGTCTGCTCAAAGTGCTTGACGTAAAGTCCGTGGGGGAGTAAATCCGATGTCTGTAGTACGAATCGATGCTAGCAACCTTCATTACACCCCGCTTAACCAGCAGATACGAAAAGCAATCTGCGAAGGCGCAACGGAGATTGTTATTGACAATGTTCTTGGCCAGCGGTTTATCGGTGACGGGCTGAGAGGAAACGACGTGAAAATAACGATCAACGGTGTCCCTGGCGGCGATCTTGCGATGTTTATGAGCGGCCCGACGATCATCGTTCACGGTAACGCAGATCATGCTCCGGGAAATACCATGAACCAGGGGAAGGTAATTATCCACGGGAGTGCTGGCGACGCCACGGCCCATAGCATGCGGGGAGGCAGGATTTATGTCCGGGACAACATCGGCTACCGGGGAGGTATCCATATGAAACAATACATGGAGAAACGGCCGATTCTCGTTGTGGGTGGATCTGCCCGTGCGTTCCTTGGCGAATATATGGCAGGAGGCCTTCTCATTGTCCTTGGCCTGAAGGGTCAGATACCAGTAGCAGAGCGGGGTATTGGAAGCGGCATCCATGGCGGTGAGATTTTTGTCCGTGGAGCCGTTGAAGACAAGTATCTCGGCGTTGGTGCAAAACAGCTGCCAGCAACTGCAGAACAGATGGCGGTAATACAGCCGATTATTGAGGACTTTGCCCGCACCTTCGGAATCGATGCAGAACCACTGGTTTCCGCACAATATTCCCGGATCGCTGCTTCGAGCGCACGGCCGTTTGCGAGCAAGTATACACCGGAGTGATGGCGATGGCAGAAAAGAATTATCTCGATTTGAAAAGTGAGGTCTGGGATACAAAAAAATGTTCCGGCTGCGGTGCATGCATCGCCGTCTGTCCGGCTGATGCCCTGTCCTTTGCTGAAGGGGAGATGATCGTAAGCCCAAGGAGCAACGGGTACTGCAAACAGGCAACCGATGGCGTTCCCTGCGGGGCATGCTATGCGGTCTGCCCCCGGACTGTCGACCAGCCAAACGATACAGTCGGTACTTATCTCGAAATGCTTATGGCAAAAGCATCTTTTGAGATCCCGCACCGGCATAGCGGCGGCGCGGTAACAGCAATACTTTCAGATGCCCTCGACTCAGGACTTATCGATGCTGTAGTTACTGTAACCGAAGACCCCTGGACACTTCGGCCCTCGTCAGCGGTTATTACGAAATCAGATGTCCTCATCCGGGAAGCCGGCAGCAGGTACAGCTGGTGGGTACCGCTCCTTGCGGCGCTTAAGGATGCCGCGATAACCAGGAAATACACAAAGATTGCAGTTATTGGTGTGCCCTGCGCTGTTCAGGCAGCATCTCGCATCCGGGCAAGCGATAACGATCTCCTGCGTCCCTATGCAAAAGCCATCCGTCTTGTAATTGGCCTTTTCTGCACAGAGACTTTCGATTATGCGGGACTTGTACATGGAAAACTTGAAAAGAAATACGCAATTGCGCCGCATGATATAAAGAAACTCGATGTAAAAGGGAAACTCGACATTTTAAAACAGGATAACACGCACATTTCCGTTCCACTTGCTGATCTTGATGATACAATTCGTCAGGGATGCCGTATCTGCACGGACTTTTCATCACTTGGTGCAGACATCTCAGCCGGGGCAGTCGGGAGTCCGGCCGGATACACAACACTGGTCATTCGTACACCAACAGGAAAGGGTTTTGTTGATAACGCAGTCCGGAACAAAAAACTCATAATCGAAAAGGGTGTCGATATTACAGCTATCGAGAAACTCGCAACAACCAAGATCAGGAAGAATGCAAAGAAATAATTTTTTCCTTTTTTAGCAAGGCGTGGTTAACGGTAATTTTCGGGTATCACTGCGATTGGAAGGTATATTCTTCTCACGGTAAATGCTATCGGTCATCCAAAAAATTCACCATGCCTGTGATAGTGATCAGGACCACGTTTTATTTCAAAAACGTTATCACTCGGACAGTAGAACTTTCAAAGCATAATGAATCTGTTATCTCTTCTTACGGCATTCGTGCCCTGGATCGCTTTTGCCCTTGTTGCTGAAGCTCCTCTTGGAAATCCCCAGATAAGCCTGATCCTTGCGTTTGTAGTTGCAATTGCACTCACTCTCTTGACAAGTTACCGGCAACTAATCAAAGGCTATATCCTTTCTGTTGTGTCACTGGCATTCTTTGTTGTGTTCTTTATTGTTATCGTAGGATTGCGACAGTATTATATCGCAAATTACCTCGCGGCGAGCTCCATGCTCCTCCTTGCGATTGTCTGTTGGGCCACTATCCTGTTTCATTTCCCCTTTACACTCCAGTATTCGAGAGAAGGGGTAGACCCTGAGCGTGCCAAAAGTGCACTATTCATAAGGGTGAATTATATTATAACCGCAGTGTGGGCATTTGCCTTTACGCTGGGTTTTGGTGTGGATGCCTTCCTGATGGCATACCCATCCCCAAGCATTTTATTCTGGGATAACCTGAAATGGGTGTTCATGGTGGTCGCTATTATATTTACTATCTGGTACCCGGCGTACGTCCACAAGGAAAAGGTATTTCAGGCGCTAACAAAGTATTATCCCAATGTCGTGAAAAAAGCATAATTTTTTCCTTCACTTCCTCTTTTCAGGATATATTGTATCCAGTATTATGAGTCCATTTCATAAAAGGTTCCAAAAGTAAAACGAGATACGTGCCTGCCACCCGGATATTTTATTCCCTCTCTTAATTTCCGAATTGTTTTAAAGAAAGCCTTCCTCATTCTATACTACCATACAATACCGTGAGCAGAGGGACCCACCAGAGACGTCCTGTCTTGCGGCAGGTGAACACCATGAAGATGATCAAGGCAATGATACGTCCCGAGAAGTTCGAGGACGTTAAAACGGCGTTGGATACTGCGGGATTTGGAGTTATGACCATATTTGACGTTGAAGGCAGGGGTGTCCAGAAAGGGATCAAGCAACAGTACCGGGGCGCCGAATATGTCGTCGACTTAATCCCCAAACGCCAGCTGGAAATTGTCGTAAGGGACGATGCTGCAGAGAAAGTGATCGATATAATCGTAAACGCAGCACGTACCGGCAAGGTCGGTGACGGCCAGATCTTTATACTTCCGGTCGAAGACTCAATTCGTGTCAGGACAGGAGAACGAGGATCCAACGGGATCTGAAAATAAACGTTTTTTTCCCTTTTACAAAATAGGGTAGACCTCTTTTCCCATAGGAAAACCTGAAGGATATCGTTATCCTTCCCGCCCTATCCGAACCAGCGGTGAACACCGGGAGAAGAAACCGGCAATAAAAGCGGCAAATTCCTCCTGCCAGCAGTCAGCTCCCTCAAGGACGCTCCAGTCTTTTCCCAGTTCCGCCCGTACGTGCCGACCGATGCCCACATCTAAAAGCGCCGGTGAGGAGAGAAGATCGGCAGCCCGGATAAATTCGCGGGATACTTCTGTAACATATCGTCCGTTTTCGATAAAGGGCCCGGACAAGTTCTGGTACTTCTCGCGGAACTTATCCGCATTTGCCCGGTTCCAGAGAGGTGGGCCTTCATGACGCCTGATGGGTGGGAGCTCATCAATGAGTAACTCAAAAAGTAGCAGACTCCGCTCCTTTCCCATCCGGTAGTGGGCATGATGAACTGCAAAACCGTTCCGCGAAAGCAGCTCACAAATCGCCTGCGTGCTCTTTTTGAGCTGGGGAACGACAATTTCTTCGATAAACGGTGGCGTCGTAAAGGTCACTGCATAGAGTGCGGTACCACGCATGGCAAGCATTTCACAGAGATCATCCCGGCTGCAGGGATGTTCTTTAGGGAGAATAAAGAACTTTTCGGATGGTGCTTCTCTATAGCCACGGGCTATTTCAACAAACTCTGCCATACGGTCCAGTGAAACAGCAGCTGCTACGTTCCGCCGGGGATCGACCGGGTCAATCACAATCAGGGGCTCAGAAAATTCTTTTGAGCCATGCTGTGAGATATCAATAAGTGTAGATGGACGCCAATCGGCTGCCGCATCAAGGAGCAGGCCAAACCCTCCATAGTAAAGAATGAGAAGCTCGCAGAGGTACCCTGAAAACCCCTCGGTCATCTGGTCCGAACCGTAGATTCCGCCTGCTTTTGCAAACTGCTTGAGGAGAAGAACATCGTCCGTGAGGCCATTGATTTTTTCGGTAATATACCGGGTGTGGAAGGGAGTCCGGTCTACGGCGCTCTGGATACTTGCAGCACTTTCGACGTTGTAGCAAGGAACAAGATCCACATCGATGGAATCAATCGTCGCATTAATGTACGGGTGTTCAGCGTATTTTTCGCAAAAGGTTTTCGTAAATTTTCGCGCAATAGTACGGGCAAGGGCAAGCCCCTCTGATTCGAGAGCTTCGCGGGATATATCCGGGGGGAACAGTAGGAAAACATCAAGATCCCGGTCTCCCCGGACCCATGTGTTCCGGGCAATCGAACCCACTACCATCCCTTCCGCTTTCCCGCTTTCTTTGATGGCGGCTACCAGCCGGCGTGCAATACCGGCAATAAACTCACGTTCTTCCTTGGACGGCCTGAGCTGCCGGGTGAGAATATCTTCTTCGAGCGGCAGCCGCCCTTTCATTGCGCTTTTCCCGCTCACCATAAAACCTCGCAAAGATCCTCATAAACCGGGCCTTTGGGTGTAAGCGTGCTTTTCTTGAGTTTCAGACCAGATATCAAGCAGCTGCCAAATGTCGCACTCTTCAGATTGTCGAGGTACTTAAAAAGGGAGGAATCTGCTTCCTTAACCCGGGCAAGCGTGGCATGAGGTTTAAAACTCCGTGTCTCACGGGGAAATCCGAGCGGCGAAAGCACGGTTTCCACTGCAGAAAAGACCTCCTGACCTTTTCCAGCATCCTCTATTGCACACCACACCGTATGAGGGCGGGAAGGGTTATTGACAGTAATCCTGCCGCCCCTGGCAGGAAAAGGTTGTACCCGTATGGATTCGAGCGCAGCAATCACCTGAGGTATCTTTTTTTCGTCTACTTCACCGAGGAACTTCACGGTAATATGGATTAGTGTGGGATCAACAAACGTAAGCCGGGCTGCGCTTTTCTTTAACTCGATTTGCGCTGCAGCCAGCTGCTGCTTCATTTCCAGTGACAACTCGCATGCCACAAACGCCCTTACCATCAGGGTACACATTGTCCATCTACCTACAAAATGGTGATCGCTCAATAACTCAGGGATCCAGTTTGTTTAAAAGTTAAAAACCATGATTTTTTTATCTCCAAAATCGTAGTGCTAGATACATAGCAGAGGGTATTTTTATGCCGGAAACCGTGCCATTGATCGTTTATACTCTGGAAACCTGTCCGCATTGCGTGATGCTTAAGAACTCAATAAAGAAAGGTGGCCATACATTTTCAGAGCGTGACCTGTCAACCGCAGAAGCCCTCACTGAACTTCGGGTAAACGGCGTCTTTGTCAACGAGGCGCCTGTTCTCCAGAGGGGTGACGATTTCTACACTACAGATGACCTTTTCCCAGGCGGTACGCTGGATGAGAAGAAACTCCGTGCCATTCTGTCGGGTGCATGATGGCACGACGGGAGACCCTGCAACAGACTCTCGATGGCAGTTTTTCCCCGGCCCTTCCTTTTGTACGGACTACCGATGGCCACATTATCGAATGGGACCGGAACCGGATTGCTGAACAGATTTTAAAAGAAACTAAACTCGTCGAAGTGTTTTACGGCTACGAGGGCACAGACCCGGATACTGCTCAGGAAATCGCGCGACTTGTCGAGCAGCGTATTCTTTCTCTTGGCCTGAAATCTCTTTCAGGTCCGCTAATCCGGGAGATAATGAACATCACCCTTCTTGAGAAAGGTATGATGCAGTACAGGAACGTCTGCACCGGGTTGGTACACCGGTCTACGATGCGCACCTGATCGATGTGGGCAAGGGGTTTGAGTCCCATGAGAACGCAAACCTTCAGGAAAATGCGGAAACATCGCATAAAAAGAAAGCCGACAAGATTTCAAAAGAGCAGTACCTTCTCCAGCTCCCCCCTGAACTTGCCGACCATCACCTTTCCGGCGAGATGCACATCCACGATCTCGAATATTTCGGTACACGCCCATTCTGCCAGGACTGGGATCTACGATACTTTTTTTATTATGGTCTTATGCCGGATGGCAACGGAACAAAAGCATCGGTTGCCGGTCCGGCAAAACGAGCGGAAGTTGCTATCCTCCATGCGGTAAAAGCACTCGGCAGTGCCCAGACAAATTTTGCCGGCGGACAGGGCTATTACAATTTCCTGACATTCCTTGCGCCGTTCATGGAAGGCATGAACTATGAGGAAATCCGACAGAACATGCAGATGTTTGTCTACGAGATGACCCAGATGATGGTTGCGCGGGGAGGCCAGCTCGTTTTTTCCTCGGTTCAGCTTTCACCTGGCGTCCCCGCACTCTGGCAGGACAAGCCCTGTGTTTATAAAGGGAAAGTCTGGGACGGTAAGCAGGCACCGCACCGCACCTATGGTGAATTCGAGCGGGAGGTCCGGCTGCTTTTCAAGGCGCTTATGGAGGTAATGATAGAAGGTGACTATTGGGGTAAACCGTTCAACTTCCCCAAACCCGAGATCAGTATCGAGCCCGACTTCATGAACGAGCGCGAATCGTTTAACCGGGCCCACCCGGACCTCCCGACATACCGGGATCTGTACCTCATGACCTTCGAGCCTGCGTCCAAATTCGGCACCCCTTATTACGATAACCAGTTACCGGCTTATCGTGGAGCCGGGAAGGGAATTTCCTGCTACCAGTGCTGTGCCTACCAGTTCTCGGCCGTAGCTGACAAAGATTCTGATTTTGATAAAAAACTCTTCTTTGAAGGAGGTCACCATTTTTCGATGGGGTCGTGGCAGGTGGTCTCAGTCAACTGCCCCCGGGCTGCATACAAAGCAGAAGGAAACGACGAGCGTCTCTTTGCCGAACTCAGGTCTCTCATGGACGTGGCTGTTGAGCTTTTCAAAATCAAGCGCCGGTGGATGGATATTATCCGTGCCAATGACCGGATGCCCTTTGCAATGCAGCGCCCCAAAGATCCCAACTCCGGTGATTGTGGGGCGATTGCAGTCGATCTTGAAGGTCTGGTATATACTATCGGCGTTGTCGGCGTAAATGAAATGGTCCAGCACCACACCGGCAAACAGACCCATGAATCAAAAGCTGCATTCAAACTGGCAGTGCGAGCGATGACTGAGATGGAGATCTATGCCCGGAAACTATCAGAAAAAAATCACATGACCCTTGCCCTTGCCCGGACCCCAGCGGAAACCACAGGCCAACGATTTGCCGTTGCAGATCTTATTGACCGGCGATTCCACGATGCAGCAACGAAGGTTATTAAAGGGGATCTTGAATACGCACTTGAAAACCTCGGGAAGACCCGGGATCTGCCAATCTACTACACAAACGGCACTCATGTCGCCCCGGGTGCTGATGTTCCGCTTACTAAACGCATGGAAATCGAAAATGTCTTTTTCCCGATCGTGGATGGAGGAAATATATTCCATATATGGCTCGGAGAGGCCCGTCCCGATCCCCGGGGTCTTATGGATATGGCAATGAACCTTTGCCGGAACACGCAGATAGGATACTTCGCATTCACCGGGATCTTACCGTATCACTTCGTCAGTTCCGCGAGTACCGTCAGAAGAAGAAAGGGATCAACCCGTTTACACCTTCAGATATTCCGGCAAAGGCATAAATCTCTTATTTCTAGGATGCAGGATCTTTTCTAACGATAATTTGGAATTATCGTTTTAACTTTTGAAAAATAGCGAGAAGATTATCTATTGGTCACATATGGGTTATAAATGACTCAATTACGAGGGGGAAAAAGATCTAACGGTAATCCGGAATCTTCCGGAGCGTTATATCCATCACACCGCGATGCACCCGGTATGAACTGTGGATAATATCAATAGGCTTTTCCAGATCAATCGTGGTTGAATGGTCATCAACACAGATCCGTACCGTATCTTTCTTTATATCTGCATAAGGGGCATGTTCAGCATCAGGGGGAATTGCGGCAGTAATGAAGATTTGGGTGTCGGACTCTTGAACTTCATACGGAATATCGTCATCGCCGCTGTTTAACCCGCCGGTGAAGATTCCGGGTTCTCCGGGGACATGCCGGGTGACAATAGTATACCCTATGACGCGGGCATGTTCTGCCTCGGGCATGTTTCGAACAATCTCTTCGACAATTTTTGAGAGGTTGCCAAATACTTCATCGTAAGGGTTATTGGGATTCGTCTGCATGAGCTCCTCTGAGTGTAATCCGGTTCTTTGTTCTTGACGCAATGCCTCTTCTTACGAATTCAGCCAAGATTGGCTCGAGTTCGTCCGGTGAACACCCGGTAGCTTCCATAAGTTCGTCCCGGGTCAGTGGTTCATGGGATAGGGCAACTGCTACAGATAGTTCTCGCTCGCTCCTGAATAAATCATTATGGTTTCGGGCAAGATCGGCAAGTTTAGTATCAACATCATGGTTGAGTTGTTCCAGATGGTCAACGAGCTGGTCATGAGCCTGGATCATCTTTGCGAGCATGACGACTGCTTGTTGGGTTCGTTCATTCTCTTCATTCCTCTCTGAATCATCTGGTTTTCCTATACTACTTTGCAGGCTTCGCAGCGTGACATCTACGAGGATATCATTTGCGAGATAATAGTACTTGCGCCGGCGGTCGTCCATCTGGCAGGATAGAATATCTTCCCGTTCCATCAATTGGAGATGTTCGATAACCGCTTTGGGCGAGATCATCAGTGTTTCCGATATCTCGGTGACAAAGCATGGTTTCTGCCGCAGCAACCCGATTATTCGCCGTCGATTCCGGTTACCGAGGATATCAAGTAACCGTGCGAATTCTGCGAGATCATCCATGTTTACTTAATGTTAGTGCTTGAAGAATATAAAAAATATTAAGAGCTCCGAAGGTTGAATTAACTTTCTCAGATCCGGCTTCATTTTTTTTGTATTATAAAAACCGTTAACTGTCCGGAGAGCACATAGTACATTGGTGACCCTTTTGGAAAGACTTCCTGTAAAATCCTGCATCCTTCGCTCCGTGGGGTATGATGACGCGATGAAAAACATGGAGATTGAATTTCATTCAGGACTCATTTTCCAGTATTCTGGCGTCCCTTCAAAAGTCTACTCAGATCTCATAAATTCAAGTGCCGTCGGAAAATACTTTTCCGAAAAGGTACGTAACCGGTTCCGCGCAAAACAAATCGCGGTTTAAAGAGCATTACAATTATTCAAAAACGACCTGTTTTTTGGCATCTTTTTGACCACAGAGTATTGTTCCGGAATAAAAAAAAAGTTATTCAAAAAGCCGGTAGTTTGGAGCTTCATCAGTAATCAGGATATTGTGCGGATGACTTTCGGTCATTCCGGCATTTGTTATACGGATAAAACGTGCTTTTTTATGCATATCTGCGATAGTGGGGGCACCTGAATAGCCCATGGCGGCCTTCAGGCCGCCCACAAGCTGGTAAATAACTTCACCGACACGCCCGACATAGGGAGTTACGCCTTCGACACCTTCCGGAACAAATTTCGTTCTTCCGATCTCTTTTTTCTGGAAGTACCGGTCGCTCGATTGTCCTGAGCTCATTACGCCAAGTGACCCCATACCCCGGTATTGCTTGTAGCGCCTTCCTTTGATAGTAATAACTTTTCCTGGTGCTTCGTCGGTGCCGGCAAACATACTCCCCATCATTACCGTGTCTGCCCCGGCAGCTATTGCTTTTGCTATATCACCTGAATACCGCACTCCTCCGTCAGCGATAACAGGAACATCAGCTGGGGATGCAATCTCTGCGACCTGTGCTATAGCTGTGATCTGGGGAACTCCGGTTCCTGCGACGATCCGGGTTGTGCAGATGGAACCCGGACCTATGCCCACCTTGACGCCATCTACCCCTGCACTTAAGAGCGCTTCAGCTGCGGCAACAGTAGCAATGTTTCCTGCGATTACATCAGCATTGACACTTCCCTTGATGTTTTTGACCGCTTCAACAACTTTCATATTATGTCCATGGGCGCAATCGACCACAAGCGCATCCACGTCATGTGCATCCAAAAGAGTCGCACGGGTAAAGTCAAACGGGCCTACCGCTGCCGCAACCTGAAGGTTTCCTTTTTTGTCCCGGGTTGCCTTTGGGTACTGGCGTTTTTCCAGAATATCCTGCATCGTGATGATACCGATCAACCTGCCTTTTTCGTCAGCAACCGGAAGACGCTCGATCTTGTTGGTATACATGACCTCAAGCGCTTTTTCGGGCGTTATATCCGCACCGGCGGTAATCGGTTTTTTTGTCATAATTGTCCTGATGCTCTCTTCTCCGCACCGGGAGACAATTGCCCGCACGTCCCGGCGGGAGACAATACCGATGATTCTCCCTTTCCCGACAACGGGCACGCCGCCAATACTGTACTGGTTCATCAGTTTCTCGGCATCAGAAACGGTCGCTGTATCTTCTACATACAAGACGTCACGTTCAATGAGCTCCTCGGCCTGTTTGACGATATTAACTTCCTGAAGCTCGTGCTCGGCAGTCATATTCCGGTGGATTACCCCAATACCACCTTCACGGGCAAGGGCTATTGCCATTATCGATTCGGTTACCGTATCCATCGCAGAAGATACAAGGGGGATATTCAGTCCGATGTTTTTTGAGAAAACCGTGCGGGTATCAGTCTCAGCTGGTTCAATCCATGATTCCAGCGGTTCCAGTAAAACATCGTCGAAAGTGAGGGATAGTGGGACATCCAGTTTGTCAAGATACATAGAACACCAGTTTTTTTTATTTATTACCGTATTCTTGCAAGAGCAGTTTTCACAAGATCTTCTTGAATCGTCGCATTCCGGTCTCCACCACAGACCATCCCCCGGACGCCAATGATTTCCGGGTTAATGCGTTTTAATGCGTCTATATCAGCGAACGTAAGTGATCCGGCAAGAGCTGTTCCAAGGCCAAGAGTTCTGTTGTTTTCGGTGAACCGTGTGAGCGTTCCCTCATCCATGAAAGAGAAGGTACTTCTTCCGTCTTTGATACCAGTGTCTACCATCGCATAGTCAGCACCACATGCTGCTGCAAGTGGTGAGATGTCGAAGGGGGAGATTGTTCCCATACGTTCGAAATCAGAATATCCTGCAATAACGACGAATTTCTCAGGGAACTCATCTTTAACCGCCTTTGTAACTGCAGCGATCACTTCACGAGCCGGGTCTTTACCGGCAAAAGCAAGGCCGATTTTTACATAATCAGCCCCGGCGCATGCAGCACCATAGGCGGCAAGGGCAGAGCAGCCCGGCTTGTAAGGGAAATCCCCGATCGCCGCACTCACCGGTTTTTTGGCAAATGCCTTGATCTCCCGGATCACCCAAGGAAAGTTGGCACCCAGTGAACCTTCGGACGGTTTTTTGACATCAATGATATCGGCAGCGACAGAACAGTGAGCCTCGGATATAGAGCTGGGGCTGACCAACAATTGCATAGACTTTAATGATCTTTTATCCTAATAGTGGTTTTGGGTAGCCGATGGAACTGGTGCTTGCATTGGATTTGCGGCTCAATACGGTCGTGCATGGAAAATCCGGAATGCGTGCGACCTATAAACCGCTCGATTGGGGACTTTCGCCGACAGTAGAACCGGTCGGTTTCGTGCAGGCGGTCAAACCAAAATATCTCTATATTGCCGATCTCGACCGTCTCGAAGGAACCGGTTCCCATGACAATTCGATTCGAGCCTGTGCCGGACTGGTTGAATGCTGTTATGTTGATCGAGGAATCAAGACTCCCTCTGACCTCCTTACCGGCCCAAATATTAAAAATGTTGTCGGCACTGAGACTAGCCTTGCGGATCTTTCCCATTACCATGGGGGGTACCTGAGTGTGGATGTTATCAACGGAAAGGTAATCCCCAACGGAGAATCTCCCGTGGCTGTGCTCCGGTCTGCACGTGATTTGGATTTTGAGGGTTGTATAATTCTCAACCTGGGGTTTGTGGGAACGCAGGAAGGTGTCAACAAGGGTTCAAATCACCTCGGGATGTGGCGTTCTGTCTATGAGGGGCGCCTGCTTTATGGTGGAGGAGTGGCATCAGTTGCCGATCTTGATATTTTAAAAAATGCCGGCTTTGATGGTGCCATTATTGCAACAGCCCTTCATACCGGGGCTGTGCCGGTCGATATGATCCAGAGGGGATATTTATGCTAGTGACATTGGAAGGGATCGATGGCACCGGCAAAAGTACGCTGCATGAAGCCCTCAAGGAAAAACTTGCTGATCTTACACCGGTCTTCACCCGGGAACCAGGATCTACCTGGGTGGGCGATGCTGTCCGGCGGGCAGTCGCTGAACAGATCGATCCAGTTACTGAAGCAACCCTTTTTGTCGCCGATCATGCCGCTCATCTTGCAACCGTAATCCGTCCGGCGCTAAACAACAAAAAACTGGTAATTTCTGACCGGTACTCTGACAGCCGTTTTGCCTACCAGTCAGTCACTCTCAACGGTGTCATACCCGATCCTGAGGGATGGCTACGGGCGATGCATAACGGATGGTCGATTGTGCCTGACAAGACATTCCTCCTTGCAATACCGGTAGACGATGCCCTCATGCGCCTGGCCGGTAAAAGTGACAGGGAACATTTTGAACGACGCGAGGTCCTCGAAAAAGTCCAGGACCGGTACCTCGCATTTGCCCGCATGGAGCCTTCCCGATTTGTCGTCGTTGATGCACTTCTTGAAAAAGAAGAGATTGCTTGCTTTGTTGCAGAAGCGATCAGGTTTACTTTGCAATCGTCACAATCACATCGCCGACTGTGATCATGTCGACTTTTGCACCCTCTTCCATGTAAGAGTACCTTAGGGTAAACGCGTTTTCCGGGACATCCAGGGTTTTCCCGTTAACATTTATCTTCTGCGGCGGATTTGCAAGTTCTTCAGGAGAAAGAGCCTTGACTGCTTCCATAAATACACCCGCATCTTTCCTGAAGGTCGGACCGACTATGGAGCGGTTGAAATCGATACCGGCTACAACCTTATCAAGATGGGCTTTGTTGCTCTTCCAGTGAACATCGGCATTCAACGTCCGGGCTGTATCGCCCTCATCACTAGCGGAATGAGTGGCGTACACTGTGACTTTTCCCAACGGGGCGTTTAAAGCGAGACCGTTGTCGTGCTTGTACTTGCGTACTTCAGCAACCACGTTAACGAGTAAGTTTCCTTCAGCCAGTGCCGCAGGATCGTCGAAACTAAAGGTGACCCAGGGCTGCTTGTGTACGCTTCCCTTGTCGAGATACGAATAGCATTCCTCGGCAAAGTACGGGATAAACGGTGCAAGCATCCGGCAGAGCGCGTCATACGCCGTGTAGAGAGCGTAACATGCGCTCTTTCTTGAAGCACCGCTGCCGTAGAGCCGGCCTTTTACCAGTTCTATATAATTATCAGCAAGCACGTCCCAGGCGAATTCCCGGATCGCTTTTAACGCTTCATCGAATTCATAGTTCTCCATCGCAGCGCTTACCGACACAACGGTAGCGGAAAGCCGCGCAAGCAGCCACCGGTCTGCGAGTGCAGTAACCGGGACCTCTTTATCGATTCCTTCCTTTTCGAACTGGATAAGTGCAAACCGTGCAATATTCCACATCTTTGTCTGGAACCGTGAAGCAGCAATCACATCGTTCCAGGAAAACATAATGTCGGATCCCATCGCTGCACCGGTTGCAGCCCATTGCCGGAGTGCATCAGCACCATACCGACCGATGAGGTCTTCGGGAACAATCACGTTACCACGGCTCTTACTCATCTTAAAACCATCCTCGCCAAGCACCATCCCGTTGACAAGGATTTGATCCCACGGTCTGCTCCCGGTGAGCGCGACCGAGCGAAGGATCGAATAAAATGCCCAGGTGCGGATAATATCATGGCCCTGCGGCCGAATCTGTGCCGGGAAGATTTTTGGCAGACCAGCGCCATCCCACCCGGTAACATTGAGGACGGATATGGATGAATCCATCCACGTATCGAGCACGTCCACCTCACCTTCGAACGCGGTCCCCCCACACTTGGGGCATGGGTGCTTTGGCTGTGTAAGGGTAGGGTCGCAGGGAAGGTCTTTTTCATCCGGTACCACCAGCTCTCCACATTTTGCACAGGACCATACAGGTATCGGCGTGGCAAATATCCGCTGCCGGGAGATACACCAGTCCCATTCCATCTGGTCAATCCAGTTCTCCATCCGTAACAACATATGCTGGGGGTACCAAGTAATCTGGTGGGCTGCATCTCGGATCTCCTTTTGCCGGATCCTGATGAACCATTGCCGGTTTGAGAGGATCTCGATAGGCGTTTTGCAGCGCCAGCAGGTCCCGACACGCTGCGAAAGGCTTTCCTGTTTTCTAAGAATCCCGGCAGAATTCATATCAGCAAGGATCGTTTTACGGCATTCAGACGTGGAAAGCCCGGTATATGTGCCGCAGATCTCCGTCATCTTTCCCGATCGATCGATAGCTTTACGGAGCGGAAGATTGTGTTGTTTCCACCAGTGGACATCCTGTTTGTCACCAAAAGTACAAATCATGACTGCCCCGGACCCGAATTCCGGATCAACTGCATCATCCTGGACAACCGGGACAGCGTGACTAAAGAGAGGAACAGCAAGGCTCTTACCCTTAAGGTTGTGATACCGGTCATCTTTCGGATTGACAGCGACCGCAACACATGCTGCAATGAGCTGGGCCGGGTTGTTGCAATTTCAACGCCGTCAAAATTGAAATAGTTCAGCTGAGTCTCTCGATCCTCATAGGTGACTTCAGCAAATGCAATCGCTGTTTCACAACGGGTGCAGTAGTTGACCGGATGTTCATCCTGGTATATATAACCGGATTTCAGCATCCTCAAAAAAGAGAGCTGGGTTTTTGAAAAATACTCCGGCATCATCGTGATGTACTCGTTGCTCCAGTCCGTGGAAAATGCCATGCGACGGAGCGTGAGACGCATCTGTTCGATGTTTTTTAACGTGAGATCCCGGCACATCCGCCGGAACTCTTCACGGGAAACATCGTTTTTTGTGATGTGGTTAAGCTCCTCCACTTTTACTTCTGTCGGAAGGCCATGGCAATCCCATCCCTGGGGAAACATTACGTTATAGCCTTTCATCCGCTTATAGCGGGCAAAAAAATCGATATAACACCAGTTCAATGCGTTACCGATATGGAAATTACCTGTCGGATACGGGGGGGGTGTATCGATCACAAACTGCGGCTTATGTGAAGTGCGGTCAAAATAGTGATCCTCATCGCACCAGCTTTCCCGCCAGCGCTCCTCCACTACAGCAAAATCATAATTTTTTGGCAGATCGTCAGAGGAAACCATCCGTACCGGATAGGTCGTTTTATAAAATATAGTAATCGTATCGACATCCCTTTGAACAGCCGGGAAATAAAAAACGATAAGACTCTTCTCATCTGAAAACAAATATCTGGAAAATGGCGAAGCAGCGGGGACTGGGATATGCAGCAGCGCTCACCGGTGGTGCCATCCTGGCCGGCCCGTACGTGCAGCCTCCATGGCTGATGGCACTCATTATAATCATATGTTCTTTGATCCTCTGGCGCTTTTTTGATATGAAATATTTCGCATATGTCTTTTGCATCCTGTCAGGACTTTATGCAGTAAACCTCCTCCCGTTTTTGGTCCTTGCAACAACGTTTGCTATGATTTCACTCGGTGAACTGGTCTTCCAGTCCGGGGCAGACGACCTAAACACCTACTTTTACTATGTTGTTTCCACTGCATGGGCAGGGATGCTTGTCATGGTCTATCTCCATGAGAACGCGTTCCTTATGATCGTCTTTGGGATCATCGCCGCAGTGCTCCTGAAAGTGATTCTTCTGAGATTCGAGGACTCACTTGTCCTTGAAGGTATTGGTATTGCGATGACGATGTATCTCATACAGGCACTTAACTACACGACCAATATCGAAATTGTAATTATAGCCGTCTTTATTGCCTTTGTTTTTGGGTACTTTGCATTCCGGTTCAAGACTGCCGATCTTTCAGGACTCTTCTCAACAGCCCTTGTTGGTATTATTCTTCTTGTTTTTGCCGGACCTACATGGTTTCTCGTAATGCTCACGTTTTTTA
Organism: uncultured Methanoregulaceae archaeon; assembly: GCA_963701095.1. GTDB lineage: Archaea > Halobacteriota > Methanomicrobia > Methanomicrobiales > Methanospirillaceae > Methanoregula. The sequence goes on along the minus strand of OY969564.1, from coordinate 2,470,719 downwards.
TCCTCGGTTCGGTTTCCACAAGGTACAAGTTTGAATATAAGAAACGAATCGGTGTCGAGCAGGGCAAGAGCGGGGCCAGAGGGTACCGGAACGTCTTTGCAAACGGGATTGTTGCATGTGCAGCAGCAGTTCTGTACGGCGTTTTTGTCCAGCCGGTCTTCATTGTAATGTATGTAGGAAGCGTAGCAACTGCGGCAGCAGATACCATGGCAAGCGAAATCGGGGTAACCGGAGGGATCCCCTACATGATAACCACATTACGAAAGGTTCCCATAGGAACAAATGGTGGAGTGACCGTAACCGGTGAACTGGTCGCCCTTGGTGGAAGTTTTGTCGTCTCAATGGTCGCACTTGGATTCAACATCATTAACCCGATGATGATGATCCTCTGCACGATCACAGGGTTTGTCGGCACTAACCTTGACAGCATAGTTGGAGCGCTCCTCGAGAATAAAGGCTTTTTAGGCAATGCAGGGACAAATTTCCTTGCGACTCTGGGAGGCGGGCTTTTCGCTATCGTTCTCTACTGGATTTTTATTACCCATGGTATTTCATGGTGAAGAGTCAGGATTTTTCTAGAAAGGGAAAAATTGCTCAGTCACATTTCATATACGAATTGTGATGAACGGCCAATAAAAAAATTAAAAAGTTACAGGCTATCAAGGCTCACAGCGTTGAAGTCCTGTGCCACATCCTTGATATCTTTGACACCAAACGCAGTCTGAACACTTGCAAGCTCCAGATCGTTCGCCGCATCACAGACATAATCAAGGATGTCAATGGAAAGCTCCTTTTTGACCTTGCTCTTCTTTAGCTGATCGAGCAAAGATGCCATCTTTTCCGGGGACTCCATGCGGAGCTTGGCAAGACTCATAACACACATATAGATACGGGTCAGGTTCCTGTCCGTTCCGGTAATGGTATCGAAGAAGTTCCTGATTACTTGTGCCTGGTATATCTCTCCACCCATGGAATTCACCTCCTTTCCGTTCTCTCGGTATTTCCCCTATTCACAGCGTCATGTTATAAGGTTTGTGGTAAAAGGAGGCAGATTTGGGCTAAAATCGCCAAAAAGAGGCTAAATTTCGGGCAGGAGCGGCACGGTTGTCAGACATACGGGAGACACATGTCGCACTATACCACAATCCTTCGCTTTCTTCGCCGCAATCTACAGGAATGAGGAAATCCGATATTTGAAATGCTGGAATTGAAAGAAAAACAGAAAAATGATTTTAGGATCGTGCAGTCTAATCCCCCCATTTCAATGGTGAGATACAGCCGTCTTGATGGAGAGATTACTTTCACAGTACATACGTCAAACATTATAATGATCGATAAGAGATATGAGGAACGATAACGTGTTGAAAGCGCACCGGTACCGATTATATCCGAGGAAGTCACAAGTCACTGTATTCAACCAAACCCTCGAACAGTGCCGTATGGTCTATAACCGTGTATTGGCATTACGCAAAAACGCATGGGAAAAGGAACAGAAACATGTAGGGTATTATGAAACCAAGAAAATGTTACCGGTATGGAAACAGGAATACCCCTCATTGAAGAATGTTCATTCGCAGATATTGCAGGACGTGGTGACCAGAGTTGATAAAGCATACAAAGCGTTTTTCAGAGGGGTCAAATCCGGTGAGAAACCGGGTCATCCATGATTCAAACAGTTCGGCAGGTATGACAGTATCACTTATACGCAATCCGGGTTTGAATTGGATGGTCAATGGCTAGTACTCTCAAAAGTGGGTGCTGTACCCATTATCACTCACAGAACGTTTGAAGGTGAAATTAAGACCTGTACGATTCGCCGGTCATGTACCGGAAAATGGTATGCGTCAATCACCGTTGACATCGGAGATATTCCCGTTCAAACCAATGAAAAACCTGCTATCGGTATCGATCTTGGATTAACCAATTTTGTTGCTTTCTCAAATGGTGAAATAGTGAAGTCGCCGAAGTTCTTCTGTGGAGATGAACCTATATTGGCAAGAGCGCAACACAGATTATCAAAACTCGAAAGGGGAACACCGGAACGCAAGCGATCTTTGATGATTGTATCAAAGATACATGAAAGGATCGCCAACCGGAGAACCGACTTCGCCCATAAAATAAGCCGGGATCTGGTTGCCCGGTTCGGATTAATTGTATTTGAAGACCTCAACACGAAAGGAATGGTCAAAAACCATTGTCTTGCAAAAAGGATCCATGACGTTGCATGGAATCAACTGGTACAATTCACACAGGGCAAAGCGGAAGAGGCTGGTTCTCATGTGGTACTGGTTGACCCATTCAATACGTCACAGATGTGTTCTGGTTGCGGTCAAATCGTCAAAAAAGAACTGAATGTTCGGGTGCATCAATGTCCTTATTTCGGTCTGGTAATTGATCGTGACGTTAATGCTGCTCTGAACATTCTCGGATTGGGACTACAATCCGTTGCGAGTACTGTATCATTAGTACGGGCATAGATGCCTGCGAATTTATTCGCGGGAGTAGTCACTGCTAATGGACGGACACGATTTTTATGATATCTCCGTCTTTTAAGACGTGATTTTCCTTAATCCGCATCTTGGAACGGGCATCGATCGCGTACAAAAACCCTTTTCCGATATCCGTATGTACCTGGAAGGCGAGATCATGCGGCGTCGAACCTTTCTTCATCAGGAATGCATCCGGCAGAACATCTCCCTGCTTATTACAGAACTTGTGTTCATCTTCTACCGGGTAAATGACGATCCGGTCGAGCAGTTCAAAAACCGCCCTGTTGATTGCATCCTGAACACCAGTCCCGTGGTTCATTTTCATAAGTTCGGCAATCTTTACCAGACCCGCTTTCTGCGGGGGTGAAAGCGTGATACCTTCGGTAATTTTGAATTCCTGGTCACCCGGCAGATAGGTGACCACTTTTGCTGTTGAGGCATTGCGAAGGGCAAGTTCTGACGCGGCACTGACAAATGAAACCTTCTGTGCGGCAAGTTTCTCCTTCAAAGAGTTGGGCGTTTCGTCAACCTTGTTCCCGATCACAAGCATGGGCTTTGAGGTTCTGACCATTTCCGCGCAGAAAGGTACGAGGCTTTCCATCTGGGCATGGACAAGGTCAATCTTGAGGAGGAGCTCGGCATCACGGATATCCTCGGGTGTGATCCCAAGACCGGTAAAAACCTCGGCAATTCCCTGGTGAATGGAAAACGTTTTGACAGATGCCTGCCGGGAAAGGCGGGACCAGTGTTTGTCGAGGATTCCGTACACCCACATGGTCATTTCATATTCGAGAAACTTCACGTCTTCTGCCGGGTCATGGTTCCCAACCCCAACCGGGTTTCCTTCACTGTCTGTGCCGCCGCTTGCATCGATAATGTGGAGGATTGCATCAGCCTGGCGAAGGTGATCGAGAAACTGGTTTCCGAGGCCTTTTCCTTTGTGCGCGTCAGGCACAAGTCCCGCAACATCGATAAGATTGACGGCTACAAACCTGACACCGTCAATGCAATGACCACATTTAAGGTCAAGACCATGGCAGGGGCAGGTCGTGCGTACGTATGCGACGCCAAAATTGGGATTGATAGTCGTGAATGGGTAGTTGGCGATCTCAACATTCGCCATCGTCGCCGCCTTGAAAAAGGTGGATTTTCCGCAGTTTGGTTTACCTGCAAGTGCGAGGGTGATCATAGTATGTCCTCAAAGATCGGAATATGTAAATATCCGCAAGACCAGTGGTCCGCGAAATTAAACAGGGAAATGTCCATTTTAAAATCTGACAAAGTTTTTCATGGCTGCTTATTAAAAGGTACTTATGGCGTTTACTGCAAAAACCTGCTACTATTTCGAGAAACCTGGCCCGGGTAATACCGGGGATGCGGCACATTTTGCTGTCGAAAGGGCAAAAGAACTCGGTCTTACGACCATTGTTATCGCCAGCAGCTCCGGAGAAACCGCGCAGGTCTTTTTCGATGCAATGAAGGGTACTGGTATCTCCCTTGTGGTTGTGACTCATGTAATGGGGTTTGTGCAACCGGGCGAATGGGAGTTTTCCGAACCTGTTGCACAAAAACTTCGCGGCCAGGGAGTAAAGATTGTGACCGGAACACATGTCCTGTCCGGTCTCGAACGTGCACTTTCACGGTCTCCCAAGGTGGGGGGCGCGTCCCGGACTGAAGCGATAGCCGAAGCATTCCGCCGGGTAATCGCTGTCGGTCTCAAGGTTGCGGTCGAGTGTGTTCTTATTGCCGCCGACCAGGGTGCGATCGGGATTGAAAAGGAAGTTGTCGCCGTCGGTGGAACGGCAAGTGGTGCCGATACGGTCTGTGTTATTCGTCCGTCATATACTGCCAGTTTCTTCGATCTCCAGGTACGGGAAATCGTGGCGATGCCCCGGGTCCGATGATCATGGTCCTCATTGAGTTGCGTGAAGCGGTCCGTACTATACGACAGGCTCCGATCCTGTGGGTACCCGGCGTGGTTGCAGGATTATTAGGAGCGGTGCTCTGGATCCTCTTAAATATCTCCGGAATGTTTTTTGCGAGCAAGCTCGTCGTCATTGCCTGTCTTGCAATGATTTTTTTTGTCGCTGGTACATTGAGCCTGATAAGGAAAAAAGAGAACAATGTACGTGTAATGCTACAAGATGGCATCCGTTACTATTTCCGTGTACTTCTTCCAGAGCTGGTGATCTGCTTTGTACTCCTGCTCGTTTTTGTAACAATCACTATGGTTACATCAATTTCATCCGGGGGTTCTGTCAATTTTGAGATCACAGGTTCGCTTGCAATTCTGGTCATGATCCCTACGCTGTTTGTAACTTTCTTTTGCGATACGGCAGCAGTGTTTGAGGATCTTCAGGTCTTTAAATCCCTGCGCCGCAGTGTCAGCGTTGTCGCCAGCCACGCTGGTGAAGTACTGGGATTCTATGTTATATGCTGCCTGATTTTGTTTATTGATTTTTTTGTGTTTGCCATAATCTGGGAAGGACTTCTTTTTGATAAACTCGAACCCCTCACGCACTACAACCAGACGCAGATCGCCGCAGTTACACCGCAGCAGCTTATCGCTCTTGTCGGCACCAACGGAATGTGGGTAACCGCCATAGTTATTTTCCTTGCACTCCTTGTTCTGGTGCCACTTCTTCTGACCTATAAAGCCTGTTTCTACAGGGCAATCACCCAAAACCCGACGCCAGGTGCAGAGCCATCCACCGGAGAGTTTGACAGCAAGGGACGCTGGTACAAATATTAACTTACTTTTTTAATTGCGCAGCGGCGATACACTGATCTCAGAGAACGTCTTGAACTAATGTGGCAAAAGAGATACAATTGATTGATAAATTATATCCGGATATAAAATCCGGCACTATCTTCGATTCTAAAGCATTCCGAGCGCACGTTTGTAGGTATCAAGTATTTTTACCAGATATTTCCGGTGCTCTTCAAGGGCCTGTTCATCGTCCGGTGACGTAATTGCTGCTACGGCATAAAGAAGAAGGAGCGCGTTATCGAGATCGAGAGTCAGTGGATCCTCAATGAGCTCAGGTGCAAGATTAACCGCAAGGTACGGCTGATCGGATATTTCAAAAAACGGAATAGATTCAGGCCTCACCTGCGCGTTTTCGTACGCTACTGCATATTCCCGGACAATCGAAAGAGCGGTTTTCAAAGCTGAACTGCCATTTCCTTCAGGAACAAGCGAAAGAGCTGTCGAGCATTCCCGGAGGGTCTTTGGATACAGTTCAAACTTGAAGGAAAAAAATGCAGACGCGATAACATGTCCGGTCTCTTCCGATATCCGGCTAAAGCTTGGCCGAATCCGATCAATATAATCCTTAAGGAATTTTTCCATATGTTGATGTCTCCTTGAGTTTGATACACGCTTAAAGAGATGGTTCAGTGCGCGTACAGCTGATATCTAGTACTTAGGCGGAAATCGGACATGAACATATCCCTTTTTTTATCTCTTTATCCATTGATCGAACCGCAGACATCACGGGTTTATAAGAGAATAAACGACCAATATCCTTAACGCTGATCTATGGGCACGGTTGTCTTTTCTGATGTGCATGCCGATGCAGACGCCCTCGGGCATGTTGCAGCATTTATCCGGGACCCATCATTTTCCCTGCATTTTGGCCCGGTCGATACACTGGTCAACCTCGGCGATCTCCTCCACCGGGGCAACTGCCCGGAGTCTACACTTGAGCTTATCCAGGATCTTTCCCACCAGTTCCGGATGATTTCTGTCCTGGGAAACCATGATCATGCGTTCCTCAATGGCGTGCCGGTATCGGGCAGTGATGAAACCAGCACCATCAGGCACGAACAGCTCCGCGGGTCACCTCTTCTTAGCCTTTTTACCGACATGCCCATGGAATGGGTGGAAAACAGGATCCTTTTTGTTCACGGAGGGCCGCTCGATCTCGGTAACCAGACACTCCGACTTAAGTGCTGGCAACGGCTTTCCCACTCAGCCGGCGATTCTTTTACCGGTTACCATTACACGGCACCGATGGCGTTTGAGGCGCTCGAACGGCGTGGCCTTAAATTTCTTGTATGCGGCCACCAGCATACCCATGTGTGCTGCCGTAAAACAACCATGGGGGGAATACAGGAACATCTGATCCGGTATGTTCGTAAGAAAGTCCCCACGGCCTTTGAAAGTACCGTGGAAACCGCTCGGGTTCTTCTGGATTTACCGACCCTCTTCAGGATTGGTGGCTGTCATGGGGACAGGCCGGAATTTGCTTATATTGATGATATGGCATTTTCCTATATCCGGCTCTCCCGGTCAGACATGTTCAGCATACCTTTTGAGTAGCTGAAACCTGAGATTTTCAATATCCCTTACCGGATTGCAGCAAACATATCGGAAAATCTCATTTTTCGAAAATGTTTAAAAATCCGGTGAATATTTTAGAGAAATATTTATATACTGTTACCACAGAGTGGTAATTATGCCTCGTGCAGGCGAGGGACGATCCATCCGGATTGATCCCGAAGTGTATGAGGCTTTGCTGACGCTCAAGCGTGGCAACATGACCTTCAGCGATGTAATTGCACAAATGCTCCACAATTGCTATGGCTGGTCGGATGCCTTCCCGGCCAGCCAAAGCGAACTGGGAGATTTTGCGGGAACTAAGGAACTGAAATGAGGGAAACAATTGGTATTTCCCAGGACGAAGGATCGTCATCGTTCCGGCATCCTCCCGGTGCGGGCAGGTCAGGCTGGCGCATCAGGAATGATATTACCTTGGATAACCTTGAATCAATCATCGAGAATACTGAAGACTTGTTCACATAAAAAAAAGAAAAACCCTCATAATCAGAAGATGGCACCGGTGCACTACCCTCCCACCGGTTCATCAGGCTGAAGTTGCACCGTCTCCCCCCTCATCTCTCCTACCTTTTTTGCTAACTCATTCCGGAGGAGCGGGATTGCAGCCTCAAGCTCCTTTCTTGTGTTCAGAAGATCATGCTGCTCTTGTTCTTCATGCAGACACATGCTTGCCAGCTGCTCTTTTTCCCGTTCAAGTGACTTTAGCTTGGCCGGGACCGGATGGGAGAGAAGAGTTTCCTCTTCATTCCGGCATTTTTCACTGATTTCACGGTATTTCGTGCACAACCCGCATACTTCCCTCTGGAACTGTGCTACATCAGAAAAGATCCCGCGTTCTTCCCTGTTTTTTAAAATGATATCACTGTCATCAATCATTTTCTGGACAACAGGGCACGCTGCATCCAGTGTCCGGGCAACCGATTCCGCTGTTGCAACCTCATGGTGAGAGAGGATTTCCATGGCTTGTTTAAGCACATGGACTTCTTTTGAAAGATTTCTGCGTATCGCAATCTTTTCGGCTTTGCGAAAAACGTGTGATGCTGTCATCGTTAGTGAGGCATAGTGCCGCAGCAGATCATCCCGTTCGCGCGCAAGCTCCGCACACTTGGTACGCCCGGTATCAAGTGCCAGGAATGATTCGTCAGTAGAAAGCCGGGCGATCTCGTCTGTGATGGCACGTATGCGTGTGTTATTTCCGGTGATACGTTCCCGGATTCGTGCCTCCCGGGTAAACGACCGTTCCAGATCTTCTTCTGTTTCGCAGAGTGCCGTAAAAGCGGTACCAGCTGCCGCAATCCGGGAAGATTCATCTTTAAACCGGCTGATGGCCCGGGTCATTGCGTTTATCTCGTGACCGATCGCATCGACACCGGATTTGATGTCTTTCATCTCGTCCGGGAAAGCGACCATAAGGTACCGGCCCTGGCCACGGACAGCATTGAGGCAGCCTTTCACGCATTCAACTGCTGCCGCATAAAATGATTCAGGATCATCAGGTAGTTCCCTTGAAAGAGAAGTATTCATCGCCCGGAGAAACAGAGGCAGGGAGTTTTTTGCAATACTTTTTATCCGGGGATGCGTCTCCGGGTTCTGTTCCGCATCCTTAAGGGTATTCACCGTCAGCTGGAGGCGCGCCATGGCGTTACGGATAACCCGGATCGGCTCCTCCACATCATTGTTCAGGGCTGTCCGTGCACTTTTTTCCCGTTCGGCAAGCCATGTCGGAACCTCACTTTTTGCGAGGATAACCTGATTGTCGGACGCAGGTCCGAAAAGGGATTTTAAAAATTTCAACATGAGATTACCCCGACGCGGTATTTCGTGTTGTACACTTGGTACATTCTATATGCTTACCTTAAAGAAAGGGTTCGGTGTCATTGGTCATCCTTTGCAATCTGGCGGAGCCGTTCCACCCCGTCGATCTCACGGATCACGGTCACCACTGCCGGGGTACAAGGTGCTCCCAAGGCTCCCCGCAGAGCATCCTTCTTCTGATTTCGGTACCGCTATGCCGGTCACGTTTGTACATTTTGGGAGACTGCACGGCCACACCCGCTTCGCAGAAAAGCCGGACGACAAGCGGGTTTGATGAATAGCAGGTATCAAAAGGCGGTGTCATAGAAACCACATGTGCGGCCCAGAGTGCGTTTCGCTGCACATCCTCAATCGGTATGACATAATAGGGGCATCCCAGCGTAGTGAGCGCACGGGTGATCATCAGGACACGTTCACCAGCCGTAAACGGGTTGTCTATCGCGTGGGAGAGTTGAGCACTCCCGACACCTATGATAATCTCGTCACATGTCCCGGCGAGCTCGGAAAGTACTGCCTGGTGGCCGTTATGGTAAGGCTGGAACCTGCCTACGTAAAATCCCCGTTTCATGGCTTCCTCCCTGCATTTGCTATCCGTGCCGCAAAGGCTCCTGCGGTAAATCCGGCATCAATATTAACAACCGCTATGACGGAACAGGACTGGAGCATACTCGCTAGAGCAGCCTCGCCCTTGCCCATGTACCCATATCCGGTGCTCACCGGTACCCCAAGAACGGGCTTATCCACAAGTCCTGCCACAACGGAAGGGAGCGTACCTTCACGCCCGGCACAGACAATAAAAACATCAGCATCCAGCAGGGGCTGAAGCGCCGGGAACAATCGGTGGATCCCGGCCGCACCGACATCGTATGCTGTCCGGACAACACACCCCATCTCTTCGGCAATAACTTTTGCTTCCTCTGCAACCCGGATGTCAGAGGTTCCGGCAGTAATTACGGCCACAACACCACCGGTCGCTTCCGGTGCACGGCCGGTCGAGAGGACAAGTATCCGTGCCAGGTCCCGGTACTCGCACGAAATCCCTTTTGTCGCACACCGTTCTTTAACGGAAGCAACCTGATCCGGTGTTACCCGTGTAACCACACAACGTCCGGCAGCCTCTGCCTGGCGCAGGGCTATTTCCGCAAGGTGGGAGGGATCTTTGCCCTCCGCAAGTACTACCTCCGGCATACCGCACCGGACCGGGCGCCCAAGATCGAGACAGGCAAAATCGCCTACCCGTTCAATACGAAGGCCTTCAATCTCCCGGGCTGCATCTTCGAGAAGAATTTCGCCTTTTTTGTATTTTTCGAGGACTTTCGAAAGGAGCGGGTTTGCACGCATGATGTGATAATACAGATATGGGGAGGCGTATTATAATTTAGTTCATTGCCATGCCGTACCTGATCTATGTTGCGTATTTTGGAGAAGTCGTTGTGATCTTTCTCTGGCTTCGTGACGCGCGGATCTTTTTCCGGACCGGTCTCCCCGGTTACCGGAAAGCGGCATATCATGGCGTCCTTTATGGGGCGCTCGGCACATTCGGTCTTCTCTGCACCATCGCAGGAAACACCTTCGAACTCCTGGGCCTAGCCATCATTCTTGCCGCCCTGTATCTGCAAAGCAGGATAGTTCGCGAGAAAGTCTGGACCGGAACAGAGAGCACACTTGAGCGGATGATTGGTAGTGCAAGACGCCGCGCCCCCATAAAAAAATAAGGTGCGGCAAAAAATACACAAAGATAAGGATTTTTGAGGCATGATCCAGAAACCACGAGGCACCCGGGATTTCCTTCCCGACGAAATGGAAGCGCGACGCAGTGTCGAAGCAAAAATGCGTGAAGCTGCACGCCGGTTCGGCTACCGGGAAGTCTGCACACCCGCATTCGAGGATCTCGAACTCTTCACGCTCCGGTCGGGAGAGGGTATCACAAAAGAGATGTACGTCTTTGAAGACAAAGGCGGGAGAAGCCTGGCACTGCGCCCTGAAATTACGGCTGCGGTAATACGGATGTACATCAACGAGGCCAAAGTGGCGCCAAAACCGTTGCGCTGGTGCTATTTTGCCGATTGTTTCCGGTACGAACGCCCGCAGAAAGGACGGTATCGCCAGTTCTGGCAGTTTGGTGCCGAACTCATCGGCGCAGATTCCGCACGTGCGGATGCGGAAGTTATCATGCTCGCAGCAGAGGCGCTCAAAGCAACCGGTGTTACCTGGGATCTTAAGGTGGGTCATCTTGGCTTCATGAAAAACCTCCTGGCGGATCTTGAACCGGCAGCGCAGCACCTTGTTATGGCGCACCTTGACAAGCATGATCTTGACGGGCTCTGTATCACGCTCGCCGAAATGGGAAAAGACGACATCGGCGGATCGCTTTCCGCGCTCGTTGACTGCAGGACACTCCCTGAGGCATTCGCACTAGCCGGGACAATCCCGGAAAAAGATCGCATCGAACAGATGATAAGTATCCTCGATGAAGCCGGGATCAGGTATACCCTGAACTTTGGGATCGCCCGGGGTCTTGATTATTATACCGGCATGGTCTTCGAAGGATTTGCCCATAACCTGGGCGCCGAAAACCAGATCCTGGGGGGCGGTACCTACCGGCTCGCGCACCTGTTTGGTGGCGATGATGTAGCGTCAGCAGGATTTGCCATCGGCTTTGACCGGGTAATGGTTTCCCTTGGCGAGGTAACGCCGGAAAAAGACATAACTGTTGGTATCGTCTGTACTGATGAGGGAGAACGCTTCGCACTTTCGGTCGCCAGGGTATTCCGGTCCGGCGGTATACGAACGGAGATGGACCTTATGGGACGCGGTCTTGGTGCGCAACTGGCCCATGCATCTAAGACTGCAGACTTTGCTGCAGTTATCGGGAAACGGGAGGCGGACGCGGGCCAGGTAACGCTAAAAAACCTCCATTCGGGTGAGCAGAAAACGCTTGACCCGGCCGCGGCCCTTGCCGAGGTGAAGGCATATGGTACTCGCTGATGAGCTTGCAAAGCAGCAGCGCAGTATCAGTGTCGCGGAATTTTTTGAGAAGAACAAACACCTGCTCGGCTTTGACTCGCCAACCCGGGGCGTCATCACCACGATTAAGGAAGCCGTAGACAATGCGCTTGATGCCTGTGAAGAGGCGCAGGTGCTCCCCGATATCTACATCAGCATCAAAAAAACCGGTCCCGATATATTCAGGATTATTGTTGAGGATAACGGTCCGGGCATTGTCCCAGCCCAGGTCCCGTTTGTCTTCGGTAAACTCCTCTACGGGTCCCGGTTCCACCAGATCCGCCAGACCCGGGGCCAGCAGGGCATCGGTATTTCGGCAGCCGTTCTCTATGCGCAGCTGACCAGCGGGCTCCCCACCGTCGTCATATCCCGCACCGGGTCAAAGAACCGGCGCACCGTTTCGAGATCCAGATTAAAATCGAGACAAACGAACCCGATATAATCAGAGAGCAGCCTTTCGAGTGGGACCGGATCCATGGTACCGGGTCCAGATAGAGTTCAAAAGCACAATGTCTGCCAAAAAGAAACTGCTCGAATACCTCAGGTATACTTCGGTGGTCAACCCCCATGCCCGGTTCCGGGTAGAACTCGACGACGAGACATTTACCTTTGAACGCGTAAGCCAGGAAGTAATAGCATGCCCGGTGGCTATCCAGCCACATCCGCATGGAATAGAATTCGGCCAGCTCAAACGGATGGCAGCCGCCAGTGACGAAAAACTTGCTGATTTTCTTATTAACGGGTTCTCGAGAGTGGGGAAAAAAACAGCACAGGAGATGTGCGACCGGGCCGGCCTTAAAGCAACGGTAAAAATCAACGGCCTCCCGGCAGAAGAACTCAAAAATTTACTAGCTGCAATGCAGGAAATCGCTGTACCTGCCCCCCCGACAACCCAGTGCCTCTCGCCCATAGGAGAGGACCTGATCCGGCGCGGGCTCGACAAAGAGTTCCAGATGGATTTTGTTGCCGCACGGACAAGGCCGAGTTCTGTCTACTCCGGCCACCCGTTTGTTGTTGAGACTGCTATCGGGTACGGGGGCAGACTGCCACCGGAAGGAAACGCTTTGATCCTCAGGTTCGCAAACCGGGTCCCGCTCATGTACCAGCAGGGAGCCTGTGCAATCACCGAGTGCATAGCAAACGTAAACTGGAAATCCTACAACATCTCCCAGCAGGGCCTCCCCCTTGGCCCGGTACTGATCCTCGTCCATGTCGCATCGACAAATGTCCCCTTTACCAGCGAAAGCAAAGACGCAATTGCCGGTATCCCCGAAATCGAAAAAGAGATCGTCCTCGCCCTCCAGGAGCTTGGCCGGGAACTCAAGACATTCCTCTCCCGCCGGGACCGGAACAAACTTGCCGAAGACCGGGCCCGGGCAGTCTGTGCCGTCATTCCTGAACTCGCGGCAAAGGTAAGCGAGATCGTGGAAAAACCCCTTGTTGATACGTCACCGATTGAAGGCAGGCTCATGCGCAAACTGATCGCAAAAAAATGGACAAAAGACGGGAACGTCACCATAGAAGTGAACAATTATACCGGAGCTGATACCAAGCTCTCGGTCTATGACATCTCTGCGGATACTGCCGCAGGTGCAAATATGCCCCCGGCATTTTCCACCGAAATGGACGGGCAGTACACAAAAGTCTGGAAGGTTGCCGTGCCAAAACAGACCGTGTGGCGTGTCACCTACCCCGGCAAAGGAGGAGGCATGCTCGACATCCGGGGCATAGAAGATACCAAAAAGATGGTGGTGGATCTCGATGTCTAAAGAAGAACTTGACGCCCGTTCGATGAAAGCGATTCTCGCGATTGCGTCTGCATGGTATGACCAGATGAAATCCGGGGAAATACCGTCGATTTCACTGCCGACCCGGACCAAGTACAACATTGAGTATGACGACGCGAGCGAGGTCTGGAAATACGGGGACAAAGAAAGCCTCCGGACTGCAGCGAGCGCAAAAAGCGCTACTCATCTCCTGAAAATGGCCTATGTAATCGGTTTTGTCAAGCAGCAGCTCAAAGAAAACCGGTCCTCGACACTCAGGGAAATGTATTATATCTCGGAGGGGTGGAAACGGGCAAAATTTACGGCACAGGATGAAAGCAATTTCCTTGTCGAAGACCTTGAAATCATCTCCGATGTGCCCCGTGAAGGGTTCCATCTCCGGCCTGAAGAAGACGGGGCAAGCATCTACGGCCCGATACGGATACGGGAACAGACCCGGAGAGGACTAAAGACAATCCACTGCCAGGACGATGTGGGAGGAGCCGGGTATTCAATCCCCAACAACGTGGAAAACATCGAGTTTGTCGATCATGACGCAAAATTTGTCATAGCCATGGAGACAGGCGGTATGTATGATCGCCTGATTGAGAACGGGTTTGACGAGGAGTACAACGCAGTCCTCCTCCATCTCAAGGGACAGCCGGCCCGGTCCACCCGCCGGATGCTCAACCGGATCAGCCAGACCTGGAACATCCCCATCTGTGTCTTTACCGATGGCGACCCCTGGTCATACCGGATCTATGCATCGGTCGCATACGGGGCAATCAAGAGTGCGCACCTTTCCGAACTGCTCGCAACGCCGAAAGCGCAGTTCCTGGGTCTCCAGCCAAGCGATATCCGGGACTATAACCTGCCTTCCGACAAGTTATCCGAAAAGGATGTAGAGGCTTTAAAGGCTGAGCTCACCGACCCCCGGTTTGCAACCGATTACTGGAAACGCCAGATCAATTTACAGCTCGAACTGGGCCTTAAATCAGAACAACAGGCTTTTGCAGCACGGGGACTCGATTTTGTCACGAAGAAATATCTCCCGGCCCGGTTAAGTGAGATGGGCGTGATTTAAACGCCAGTGCCTGGGATAAGTAACCACATAAAGGGCAGGAACCCAGCGGAATGGTGAAGAGCATAACTCAGGAATCCATCGATCCTACCGGAAAAGACACCAGAGATATGACACTGTTAGTCATTACCCCGGATTTTCCGGATGAGAGAAACCGTTATATCGGATCCATTTACGTAAAAGACCAGATTGAGCACCTTAAAGGGTTCTTTAAAAAAATTATCGTTATATGCCCGGTGCTCGTTTCCTTGAGAATTGTTCAGAACGACCGTTACTGCACAGATTATCACTATGATAATGTGTCTGTCTATTATCCCCGGTGCTTTTTTATCCCGAGGATGGTTCCCCTGATGGGATACAAACGAAAACTGGACTTTGATTTCCGGTGCCACGCTGTCCTGAAATGTATCCGGAAGCATAACATCCATTTCGATCTGGTCCATGCACATTTCACGTTACCCTCCGGTCATTGTGCCGATGTACTCAAAGGAAAATACCAGGTTCCTTATGTCATCACGGCAAACGAGGATTCCGGATGGCTCCAGGAGGAAATCGATCTGGCTGATCCCCGGGTAGAACATACATGGGAAAACGCCGATCAGATTATGACCATTAACAAACACGAGATCGCAAAACTGCACCATTACAACCCCCGCACGATATCCGTGCCCTACGGGTTTGTCCAGCAGTATTCACCGCTTGACATGCATGCATGCAGGGATACCCTGCATATCCCACATGACGCAAAGGTCCTGTTCACCTTCGGTATCCTGCAGAAACGCAAGGGGCTCGAATATCTCATCGAGGCAATGGACATTATCAGAAAAACAAGAAATGATGTCCAGTGTTATATCGGGGGAAAAGCGCAATACGAGAAATCATACGAAGATTTCCTCGTGCAGCGCGTGAAAGAGTTAAATCTCGAAGACCGGGTTCACTTCCTAGGATTCATGAGTGCTCATGATATTCCCCTGTGGCTGAATGCCTGTGATTTTTTTGTGCTTCCGAGCCTGGAGGAAGGATTTGGCATTGCTCAGATCGAGGCGCTGGCCTGCGGAAAACCGGTGATTGCGACAAAGAACAGCGGGAGCATGGATATCCTCACCGACCCCGACGTGGGAATTCTCTGTGAACGTGCCGATTCCAGGGATTTTGCACGGGGAATTAATGCCGCGATTGCCCGCATCTGGGACCGGGAAAAGATCGTGGCGTTTGCCGGCAAATACCGGGGAGACGCTGTAGCGCAGATTATACTCGGGGTATACCGGGACGTTATTGCACGAAAACCCTAGAACCAATTGCGGTACCGGTTGTTTATCAACAAGTCAGGAGATATTCCTAAGAAAACAAAAGCGGAATAAACTCCTCGTGCTTGTTTCACGTATCTGAACAATAAAGGGGGACCATGAAGACAATACTCATCACCGGAATCAGTGGTTTTGTCGGCGGGCATTTCACGCAATATCTCGTGAATGAACAACCGGATTTTGTTATTCATGGCATAAGCAGATCAAAGCCTGCGTGGGATTTTATCCAGCATCGGGATCAGATTCTTCGAAAATGTTCGTTTCATCAATGTGATCTGCTCGATTCATCCAAAGTCGAAGCAATAATCGGCGAGATCCAGCCGGACTATATTCTTCACCTTGCTTCCTTTAGTTCCGTTGCCCAGAGCTGGAAAGAGCCACTCGCATCTTTTCTGAATAATACCAATGCTTTCCTGACTATCGTTGAAGCCGTCAGAGTCCAGGGTCTCAAACCAAGGATTGTGTCGGTCGGTTCTTCAGAAGAATATGGTATCGTCAAAGAAACGGATCTCCCCCTTTCAGAGAAAAATCCTCCTGCCCCGGCAAACCCGTATGCCGTAGCGCGACTTTCAGAGGAATACCTTGCCCGGATTTATACCAGGGGATATAATCTTGACGTTTGTTGCACACGTTCCTTTAATCACATCGGGCCGGGGCAGAGCGATCAGTTTGTGGTAAGTTCTCTTGCCCGGCAATTCGCAGATATTGCTCTTCATCGCACACCACCTGTAATAAAAATCGGGGCCGGATCGATTATCAGGGATTTTGTGGACATTGATGATGTTATTCAGGCATATATGGCGATACTCAGCAAGGGGGTAACCGGCGAAGTGTATAATGTATGCAGCGGCCACGGTTACTCAATTCTCGATATTGTCAGGTTTTTTTCCACGTTAACCCATATACCGGTAAAGGTGGAACAGAATACTGATCTTCTCCGGCCTATTGACAACCCGGTGCTTATCGGAAGTTACGATAAGCTCAGGAAAGATACCGGTTGGGTTCCCCAATGCACCATAGAGAAAAGTCTGGAAAAGATCTACGCGTACTGGTACAACAAATTATCATGACCTGCATACCAGAACGTCATCGAGATGATTCTTTGCAATAAAAAAAGTTGAAAAGATCAAGGCATCATTTGGTTTTGTTATTTAGCACCATTTTCCCGTCGAACGTATTTGGTCTCACTCCTTCTTCAAAAGGTTGTTAAATACAATGAACATAACCTGTTTTATGGAGAGAGCACGTTATTTTGAGAACCATCAGATAATAAAAAAATTGGCGATTTGCCTATATCGATATCTTTCAGGACTTAAATTTTTAATTCTCCTGATAACTGGTCATATACCTTCCCACATCATCCGTTGTTTTATTTATCGGATTTTTGGTTTGAAAATTAAAAAAAACAGTTATATCTATGGTAAAGCTGAAATTCGATCTCCCCACCTGATATGCATCGGCGAAAACACTATAATTGGCCATAATGCCATCCTTGACGGGAGGGGCGGACTTGAAATTGGAAATAACGTAAATATGAGTTCCGGAGTATGGATTTGGACTATGGAACACAGCGTAAATGACCGTAATTTTTGTTCTGTGACCGAAAAAGTTGTAATTGAAGATTATTCATGGATATCGTGCAGGACGGTAATTTTACCTGGCGTAAGAATCGGCTACGGTTCTGTAGTGTGTGCAGGTGCGGTCGTTACAAAAAATGTTGAACCCTATTCAATTGTCGCCGGAGTGCCTGCAAAAAAAATAGGAGAGCGGGAAAAGAATTTGAATTATAATCTTGGAAAAGCAACACCATTCATCTGAATCTTATATCATTTATTCAGAGGTTAGCAACTTTAAATAATACATATCCGTTTTTATGGGGAATGATTGTTAAGGCAGTACCCCCCAAATATTTTATAGATTTTCGGGATTAGGAAAAATGAATGGTAAAACCCCTCTTGTTTCAATCATAACACCGTCATTCAATAAGGGATCCTATATAGAAGAAACTATTCTGAGCATTCGTAATCAGACCTACAAAAATATCGAACATATCATTATTGACGGGGGCTCTACAGATGAAACACTGGCGATCCTGAAAAGATACGACGGGCAGATTTTCTGGATCTCTGAACCCGACCAGGGACAATCAGATGCAATCAACAAGGGCTGGAAAATGGCACATGGAGACATCATCGCCTACCTGAATGCAGATGATACCTATACAAAAGATGCTGTCAGGATTGCCGTGGAGTACTTCAACAAACATCCTGACGTCGGTATGGTCTATGGGGATGGGATACTAACCGATGAGAAAGGTACGTTTCTCCGGGCGTTGCATGCGGGTGAATTTAGTTTGCGAGATTTGATCTACTGCAGGAATAATATTCTTCAACCGGCTGTTTTTCTTCGTAGATCGCTCTATGAAAAAATTGGCGGGATCGACGAGAACCTTCATCTTGCCATGGATCTGGATTACTGGATCCGTGCCGGGCTTCTCTTCAAAATCAAGTACATACCGCACACTCTGGCAACGGCAAAGATCTACCATGATGCAAAAAGTGTTGCATTGATGCACAGGTATGTGAATGATTATGAGAGCATCCTGAAAAAAGTCTTTGCAGATCCCCATCTCCCTAAGGATTTGGCGGCTGAAAAATATGAGGTCTATAATTATGTCTATGTTAAAGGGGGACTTGATTATATTCATCTGGGTAAAAGACGCGAGGGAATGCGGTATTTAGGTAAAGCATTCCGGATGAATCCGGTGGACTGCGTAAAAAATATAACCGTTCTTTTTACTCAATATATCACCAATAAGTTCGGGTATAAGACTCATATTCAACCTGAACATTAAGATAAGAATACCTGTCAATCGATTTTTATTTTCCCGGGCATTTCATGGAAGCCACTCGCAAATTTCTTTATTACCACTCTTTTAGGAAAGTAAAATTACGAATTGAACGAATCAATTCAGAATTCAGGTCAAATTTTTATTTGATTTCGGAAAAGTGCCCGTATAGAAGCAGAATTGATTGCCGGTCATAACTTTTACATAAGTTCCCTCCCTCATAATAGTAAGGGTAAACTCATGAAGATTTTAGGAATTCACATAGGCCACGATAGCGGCGCTTCACTTCTCATAGATGGGAAAATTATTGCCGATGTCTCTGAAGAACGCTTTGTGCGCATTAAACATTATGCCGGCCTTCCAATCCGTTCCATAGAATATTGTCTGCAGGCCGGAAAAATCAAAATGGAGGATATCGATTATATCGCTCTTCCCTCGTTAGAACCGAGTAATACCTTAAAATTTTTATTTGAAAATATGCCGTCTTCCGGGACATTTATGAATAAAATCAAAAAAATAGCAAAGTATAATCTCGAAAAAATGCAAATACTTCCGTCGATTAAACCGCCACTGTATATTAAAAGATTTAAATTAAGTGAAAAAACCCAATTCTCAAAAATTGAGCATCATACTGCACATGCAGCCTCGGCGTATTTTACCACCGGGTCTTCAGAAAAACAATTAATTGTTACGATTGACGGTGGAGGGGACGGATATTCAATATGTATATATCGTGGAGAAAACGGCGAAATCATCCCCCTGAAAAAATTTCCCTATATTGCGTCGATTGGTTTGTTTTATAGCAACGTGACTGAATCTTTAGGATGGTGGCACGGGGATGGAGAAGGTAAAACAATGGGCCTTGCTCCCTATGGGAATTACGAAAATGTGAAAGGGCTCCTCGATCCATTCTATCCGCACTTCAAAGATGGTGAGCTGATTAAACACCATGATTTTGGTCAGGCATTCGTTTATAATGAAAATGGTTCGATCCAGTGGCATTTTGACGAAGCATATGAAATAAAAAAACTGGTCGAAAAATTTGGTCCTGAAGATATCGCCGCTGAAGCTCAAAGAGTGCTTGAAGAACAGGTAATGAATATTATTTTTCCCTGGCTTGAAAAAGAAAATACCCGGAACCTCTGTTGTGCAGGAGGAGTGTTCCTCAATGTCAAGTTGAACCAGCGTATCTGGTATTCAGGTAAAGTAAAAAACCATCATATCTTTCCAAATCCAGGGGACGGAGGTCTTTCACTTGGCGCTGCATTATACCTCTATCATCAACTGCAAAATCACACTCAGCATCAAAAAATTTCCGATCTCTATTGGGGGCCCGAATTTTCAAATAAAGAAATAGAGAACATTCTTGTTAATCGCAACCTGAAATTCAGATATGACGAAAATATTTCAAAAACATGCGCCAGCTATCTCGCTGACGGCAAGATTGTGGGCTGGTTCCAGGGCAGGATGGAATCCGGGCCCCGGGCTCTTGGCAGCAGGTCAATAATAATGAGCCCCATGTCTGCAAAAAATAAAGATATCATTAACGCACGGGTAAAATTCCGGGAAGGTTTCAGGCCTTTTTGCCCATCAATGATAATTGAATCAAGAGACGATTTTCTGGAAGGTGCGAGGAATGAGGAATTCATGATAACTTCGTTTGATGTAAAACCCTCAGCTGCGCATGAAATTCCCGCGGTCGTTCACGTTGATGGAACAGTGAGGCCGCAGGTTTTGAGAAGAGAAGCTAATCCCAAATATTACGATTTAATAAAATTTTTTGGAGATATAACCGGAGTCCCGGTAATATTAAATTCTTCATTCAATGTCAGAGGAGAACCGATAGTCTGCAACCCGAGCGACGCAATAAAATGTTTTTATGATACAGGTTTAGATTGCCTTGCGATTGGTGACTTTTTAATTGAAAAATGATAAATAGATTACGTCCTCCACATAAAGTTCTATGTAAAAAATGGTGATGAATTGAAGATTGCATTTATTGCTCACGCAATTGGTGTCGGTGGCGGTTCACTGAGTTCTTCCACAACCATTCAATATTTGCTTGATGCAGGGAAATTAAAACCGGAAGACTGCATCATTATTCATGATAAAGTAAAAGGACAATCCAATGAAAAAAACGACTTGTATTTTAATTTGAAGAATTCGATAAAAAGTTATGAATGCATATTACCCTTCAGCCCCATCTACAAAGGGGCACCAATAAATCTTTTCCTGAAATTATATTCGCCATTCAAACAATTTTTTCTCACCATTATTTTCTTTTTTCGGTACAATACAATTCTTCGCCGGGAAGGAGTTACTACAATTCATTTAAATTCGATGGTATTATGGCCCCTGCTCCTGGTTTTACCCAAATCCATGAACCGGGTAATCCATATCCGTGAAGTTCCTGATGGTTCAATCGGGGCAAGAATTGCAATTTTTGTTATAATACGGTATGCAACAAAAATTATATCAATCGATCCAATATCCGACTTATCTTTTTCTTCAAGCGGAAAATCCATAGTAATTATTAATCCATTTGATATGACACAATCACGAACATTACGGGCACAAAAAAAATCCATCAAAGCAGAACTGGGTATCCCTCCTGATGCTTTTATTGTGTCGCTGTTCGGAACGGTCGGAAAAGAAAAAGGCCTTGATTTTTTTATTGATATCGTGAAATCTTCTGTTGGTATAGGGAATCTCGTTTTTCTCGTTATTGGAAAAACAGCAGGTACTTCGGGAGATAACGGCGTTAAGTTTTTACAAGAATTTAAAAATGTGAAATATCTTGGTGAACATACAGATACCAGAAAATATTTTGCAATAACAGATGTAGTAATCCGTTGCGAAGATTATCTGCCTCTTGGCCGGACCGTTTGGGAAGGCATTTTTTCAGGAGGTTTAGCGCTTATTCCGGTTAACAAAAATGATGACATTACAGCAATTAAAGATTATTTTGGGAAGTATATTTTCACTTACCAGGCATCAAATGTTGAAGCTTGTATCCAGATGTTAAAAAAAATTATGCTGCAGTATCCGGATACAGTCCTTGATTCAGGATACCCTGTTGCCAATAATATATCAACAAGTGCAGAAAAATTTTATGAGATAATTCAATCGTAAAATATTGGAACACTGATAATTTTATTTCGTTGTTTTACGTTCAATTCTATCGTGATTATTAAATTGCAATACGGCGCAGATACATCTTTTGTCTAGTTAAAAGCTTTATCCAGAATACGGAAAATTATACTGAGTCCACGGTATATTTTAGAATTTCCATACGAGGGGAAATCTTCAAATTTCCTTTTCGGGAGATGCATAATGCGATCAAATTCTGTTTCGGTAATTCCCAGTTTTTTTATGACATATTCCTTGTCATCGTTTTGAAGTTCCTCTGGATAAGGTTCATTTTTTAATTCGTCAATCGCTTCGGACCGGGCGATTTCTCCTGAACAGATTAAGCTGGATAAATGCATTCTTCTTTTGTCGTATCCGAATTTTCTTGGCAGAATATACCCCTGATAGAACCGGGTGTAAATCGATTCATAATGTTTACCCCCGTAATATTTCCATCCCAGTTCGTTTTCAAGAATTTTCATCGCGTTTTTCTTGGAGTAGTCAAGATAGTTCAGAATGTTTATTGTTTTATGGGCAATCAGGTAGCGATTAAGCGTGAAAAAATCCATATGGGGGAACGTTGTGAGGGGAAGATGGCCGTATTTCTTGTGAATGCTTGTGATATATTTCCAATCCAGGTGACCCTGGGACCATGATCGGGGGAGATGGGATTCGGTTCTGACGTTGCATCCATAAATAATATATTTTATCTTTCTTTTATGTGCAATATCGTGTAAAATTGCATTGATCGCATGATCACTGGGGATTTCAGAATCGGGGGTCGACGAATACAGGAACGACAATTGAAGATCCTTAAACTCTTCCCAGTCGATCACATGTGTATCGAGATCGATATCAAGTTTCTTTAAAAACAATTCAATATTTTTTACGGCAAGTTCAGAATCCCAGCCATTATCAAGATGCACGGCCAAAGGGTGCAGACCCAATTCTTTCACCTTATAGGCTACATATGAACTATCAACGCCGCCACTGACGCCGATTATACAATCATACTCTTTTCCCACGCCGGATTTTTTGATTTCGTTAACAATCGCATTTAACTTTTCTTTTCCTTTTTCACCATCAAAAACAAATCTCTTCACGGATTCATCATACTGATGACAATGATTGCACACCCCATTTTCATCAAACTGTATTTCAGGATCTGAAGTATCCATCACACAACGATTACATATCTGATATTTTTCGGCCATTTTTTATCCCTTTATTTACTCTAACCCACCTGATTTTAACTCATCATCATCAGGGAAATTAATTAAAACTGCCCGGTGTTTTCCGTAGTATACAAACATACTTCCTGCGGCGACAGCGGAAGCTCCACCTTCATGAACGGCTCTGCCAAAATCTTTCACGGTCCTGGCTCCTCCGCATGCAACCACAGGGATTGATACCGCATCAGATACAGATTTTATGAGAGGTATATCATACCCTTTCATGGTACCATCACCATCGATAGAATTCAAAAAAATTTCTCCCGCGCCCAGCTCTTCCGCTTTTTGTGACCATGTGACAGGATCCCAGCGGGTTTTTGTTTTGCCACCCAGGGTAAAGGTCTGGTAATTACCAAAAAAATTCTTTTTTGCATCGATAGAAACAACAATACTCTGGCTTCCGAACATATCAGCAAGCTCAGTGATAAAATCTGGATGTTCAATTGCAAATGAATTAATAATTATTTTCTCAACACCGCGATTAAAAATATCCTCTGCCTGTTTTACGGTTCTTATCCCTCCACCATATCCAAGCGGCATGAAACACTCGCTTGCGATGCCAGAGATAAAATCCAGCCGGGGTGATCTCTTTTCTGCAGATGCCGTAATATCGAGGAATACCAATTCATGGACTTCTTTATCATTGAAAATCTTTACTGCATTAATAGGATCTCCAATATAGTTTGGATCGGAAAAATGGGTGGTCTTTACTAATCCATTCCCTTTCAACAACAAGCAGGGGATTACCCGAGTACGGATCAAATAAAGACCTCATGAAGGACTATTGTGCGCTGCGACAAAAGTTCTCTAATAACTTCATACCATATTTATGACTTTTTTCCGGATGGAATTGAACTCCGATGATGTTATTGTTTGCAAGGGAAGATACAAAATCATATCCATAGTGTGTGGTTGACAGAACATCTTCGTCTTTATTGCAGACTACATGAAAAGAATGAACAAAATAATACATAGCGTTACTATCGGTATCTTTCATAAGGAAATGCGATTTCTTGATATTCAGCGTATTCCACCCCATATGGGGTATTTTGAGGGACGAGTTTTTATCTACACTAAATTTGACGGTGTTTGCATCTATCCAGCCAAGCCCCTGCCTGACACCTTCCTCACTTTTTTTTGTGAATAACTGCATACCGAGACAAATGCCCAGGATAGGGGTTTTATCCTGGACAACTTTTTTGTTGAGAATTTCCGTTAAGTTGAGTTCATGCAGTTTTTGCATTCCATGATCGAATGAACCGACGCCGGGCAGGATTAGCTTTTCTGCTGATTCTATGATTTCAGGGTCAGATGATATTTTTGCGGGAACACGGATTTTTTTTAGCATGTTCGCCATTGAACCAAGGTTTCCCATACCATAATCGATAATAATTATTGGAGCGATTTCATTCATGATTTCATCCCGACAATCTCATCTATGAACGCATTCAGATTCTTTTCTGAACCTTCCATTGTTGGTTCCCCACGTCCTTTGGCAAGAGTATCCGCAATCCACTTTTTTATAAAATCAGCATCCTGCGGGATCACTTCAGCCATGCCGATACTTCGTTCGTAAGTAAATAGATCCTCATACTTCCCGCCAGCGTTCAAATGCTTACCTAATAAACCGCTCCGGATACCCATCCATGCAGCTTCTGTTACAGTGGAACTTGAATACGTGATATGGAGATCTGCATGAGAAAGGACTACCGGCAGGGGGAATTCACTTATCCGGATCCAATCCCTTGTCTTCGTGGTACCAAAAGTCGCATTTAGGTATGAAAGTATCATTTCTCTCTCACGATCATCCCTTAGCTGAACAGGATGAAGCCTGAGAATCCAATCATATATACCTAAAGTGTCCAGAATCGCTTGTTCCAGAGCCTCGCCAATTAAACATGAGAATATATCCTCTGGATAATTTTTTGCCATTCCCCACTGTAATGAGACTACTATCCGGGGACGGAGTATATCAGGAATTACCGCCTCTGCCATAACTTCTTTTACCAAGAGATCATCCGGTTTCCTCTCTAAATAACGTAAGAACCAAGGATTTCCCGTTTTTATTACACGTATCTCCTTTTTGTGTGCCCATTTTGAAATTATGGCCATACTTATCTCGTCCCAGCAAAGAAATCCCGCCGGGAGATTCTCGACAGGGGTCTCTTTCCGGTACATTCCCCCGTAATAATAATCTCCTTCAGATATAACCCCGTGCTGGAGATCGAAAACGGGGATTTGTTTTATTCTCCCTGCTTTGCAGAGATATTTGTCTGGCTGTATCCCGATGATGTATTTCGGTGTTGCCTTTTCTAGGATACGGTGCCACAGATTTATCTGATGTTGGTTGGACCAATTTCTTCCGATGCCTAATATTCTGAATATTTTGACAATTCCTCCCATAATAGTTATAATACAAAAAGATCGGTCATAAGACACAGGAGAGCGATATGCCTGTTTACCGATCAACTTAGAATGAGGTGTGGCAACAGATCTTACGACAAGACCTCGGTTTTCACATAGATCGCCGAATGAATCAATAATCTGAGCGTACGCTTGTCCATGAAATGTGTATCCACAATCGTTATCATTTCGTACCAGAAGAACATCACAAGGTTGCAGGTGCTGCCATGTCTCTTTTTGAAAAACTCCACGCAATAGACTAACGTAGGGAGTTAAACGTGTTTTGAAATTATACGACATGAACTTTGTCTCCATCGAAATGCTTACTGGTATTCTTATGTGTGATTGGACGTTGGAACAATGGGATATCAATTTGTCGAGTGATTCAGGCCGCGCAAGAGATCGGAAAACACTGAAAGGTTTTATTGTATTTTTCGTATCAATGTACGGATCTCGTCACCGTTTAATAAATATGATTTTCTTGATGAGAATTCCTCAACATTGGATTTTTTGAAAGAATGAGGTATTTTTGCCGCAAACGGTTCATCATGGGTGAGTTTCTGTGGCAAGATTATAAACATCTCATCATTTTCATAGGCATATACGGCTTCTTCCTTTGTCATTAATTCCTCGAAAAATTTTTCTCCCCCTCGTTTACCGATAATTTTTATCTTGATCTCATCAGGACGAAAACCGTAAAGTGGCCCATATTCGTCAATCATAGCATTAGCAAGATCGATAATATTCATTGCCGACATTTTTAAGATAAAAATTTCTCTGCCATGGCTGATCCGTCCTGCATTTATAATCAATTCCACGGCTGATGGAATATCCATAAAAAAACGGGTCATTTTTTTATCAGTAACTGTAACCGGGCCCCCCTTCTGAATCTGATTTTTGAAAAGAGGAATTACCGACCCCCTTGAATTCAACACATTCCCAAACCGTACACTTGAAAATACTGTTCTTTTTGTTCCCCGGTAATAATTTGCTGATATAGTTAATCTTTCAGCAAGGAGTTTTGTTGCTCCCATAACGTTAGTAGGGCTTACTGCTTTATCAGTACCTGATATTGATTACTTTCCCGACTTCCCTTGAAAGGGCGGCTTCCAGCACATTTTGTGTACCGAGGACATTTGTCTTGACGGCATCGAACGGATTGGACTCACATAACGGCACGTGCTTTAAGGCTGCCGCATGAAACACGATATCGATGCCATCAAAAGCCATCAGGAGCCGTTCCTTGTCCCGGACATCTCCAAGCAGGGGTCGGATCTTGTTTGAATTCAGTTCGTTCTCAAGATCGAAAAGACCCGTCTCGTTATTATCGAACACCCGTACGATGAATGGATCATAACTCAGCATTTTCTTGACGAGTTCACGACCAATCGAACCTACCCCACCTGTGACAAGGATACGCTTGTTTTTGTAAAACGATTTATTGTCCAATCAGATCACCCTATAAAATTCATCAATCCCAGAAACAACACAATCCATATCCGGCTTCGATATACCCGGGTAAAACGGTAGACTGATAATCTCCCCTGCTATGGAGTCCGTCACCGGAAGTGAATCCGAATACCCAAGGACATTCCTGTAATAATGAGTCTTATGGACCGGGGGAAAGTATACCTTAGTCATGATCCCCCGGTTTTCAAGAAATTTGATCAATTGATCCCGTTTCTTTGCCCTTATGGAGAACAACTGGTATACCGGGCGGGTTTTCGGTCTTTCGGGAGGAATTGAAACCTGCGGCAATTTTTCAAGCCTCTCGCGGTAATATTTTGCATCCGCCCGCCGTTTCGAGATGAGGTAGTCTATTTTCCTTAACTGGGCTATTCCCAAAGCCGCTGTCATAGTTGAGATACGTACGTTGTATCCCAGTGTGATATAATCTAAGATATCCGTTGTTGAAAAATAGTCGACCGTATCCGGGCGCCCGTGGGACCGGAAAAGTTTCATCTTTTCATAAAGTTCCTTGTTGTCTGTGACAACTGCACCACCTTCACCGGTAGTGATGATTTTGTTCTGGCAGAAGCTCAGGATTGCAGAATCACCGAAAGATCCGGTTTTCTTCCCCTCGACGCTCGCGCCAAAGGATTCGGCTGCATCCTCGATAAGAAGGATTCCGTGTTCATTTGCCACTTCTTTCAGTTCTCTGATTTTACAGGGGAATCCCCCGTAATGAACCGGAATTATAGCTTTAGTTTTTCTGGTAATCCGAGTTTCGACATCAGTAGGATCAAGACCAAACGTGGACTCTTCGATATCCGCAAAGACCGGCGTTGCGCCGACAAATTTCGGGGCATTTGCAGTAGCAATAAAGGTGAATGAGGGGACGATGACCTCGTCCCCCGGCCCTATGCCGTAGGCCAGAAGGGCGGCATGGAGGGCAGAAGTACCGGAATTGAAGGTAAGGCAGTGCTTAGTTCCCATATAATCCGCGATCATCTTTTCGAATGATTCGATTTGGGAACCCGATGCCCAATTCATTCCTGATTTTAAAACCGCCGTAACTTCATTCACATCATCGTCATCCCAGTACATCTTAAAAAGGGGTATCTTCCAAGTCATTTTGGAGCCTCGTTCCCGTTCGCATGCCGCTCTTCTGGCGTCAATGACCGAATCACCTGCGCAGGGACTCCATATGCCAAAACATTTTCTGGAATGTCAGATGTCACAAAGCTAAACGCTCCGATCCTCGAATTTTCTCCGACCGTTACTCCAGGCATGATTACTGAATGCGTGCCGATCCTGCAGTTTTTCTTCAGCAACACTGGACCATATTTATCATCTATCGTTGAAACCGAATACAGGGAACAGTGTGATCCGATCTGAACAAAGTCTTCAATTGTCACGCCATACAGGGCGTTGATATATGAAAAGGCCCCGATATCCGTCTTATATCCCAGCTTGAAGTGGTCTATATGCTGGACGATCCAGTTATACTCTGTAGGTTTTCCCTCATCAATGGTCGGAAAAGTCCAAGCAATGAGCCTAGCGGGCATGGCTAGATCACCTCACGTATCAGCATAAAAGCCTCAGCATATTCAATACCGATTTCCGACCCTCTTTTTCTGGCAAGTACTGATATGAGTTCAGTTGAACGCGGGTGAGGTGCTTTCTTTACTTCGGTCTCAAAAAGCTGCATCGCTTCTTTTTTTAGTCCAATAAAACCTGATATATCAATATAGACATTGGGTCTGAATGGAGTACCCATGCATCCCCATTCAGTTTCTGACAATGTTTCATAGGCTAGAATTTTATTGACGTTCGTGGAAAAAGGGCGAGTCGCCACAAGGGCGGATTCATGCACGAGGCGATGATCTAAATTTAGGTCGCCGTGATGGGGAATAAAGACAAGATCGGGTTTCTGACTGACGACAATTTTATAAAGTGAATCATTTAATTCTTTCTGTGGGATTGTATCCAATTTCACGGCCGGATAATCTAAAAATATCGTCTGGTGAATGCCAATTTTTTTGTTGGACTTTATAATTTCTTCAGATTTTTTCCGGATATATTCGGCGGACCATTCCGGCGTATATGCTTTCGTAACAATACAAAGCACAACACTGTGGCCTTCATGGGAGAATCGCCCCAATGTACCACCGCATCCAAGCACTTCATCATCCGGATGTGGTGCAATGACAAGTATTTTCATGGCAAATTCCTCAGTAGGTAATCCGTTTTTTAAGCAGTTCCGGAGTTATATCAACATTTTCCAATTCTTTTACAATCCTTTCACTTGCATGACCATCCCCATATGGGTTAGTGGATCCCATCACGGATTTTCTGAAGTTTTCATCGTAAAGCGCAGTCTTTATCGCATCTTTTATTTTTTCTTTGTCATGGGGGACATCCAAGACATTTGCTGCCTTCTCTCTTCCTTTCTGCCGCTCGCCAATATTGACCACAGGCAGGTGAAAGGATGATGATTCGATGATCCCGCTGCTTGAATTCCCTATCATGACCGATGCAATCCTCATAATCCCTAGGTAATCCTCGAACGGGAGGCTTTTATAAACCAGAATCCGGTCAGGAAATTCTGACCGGTATTGCTGAATCACATCAATCATCAATTTTCCACCGGGATCCACGTTGGGATAGATGACAATCATGCGAAGACCGAGATCCAGAATCGCATCAAGTGTGATACGTATCTGCTTCTGCGATTCGGATGGAGCAGTACTTATGGGATGCTGAATAACAAGTGCAAATTGTTCCTTTGGGACCAAGCCATATTTTCTGCACAAATTGTCAGATAAAGGGGCCGTTGTTTTCAAAATTGTGTCAAGCGCAGTCGAGCCTGCAATAAATACGTATGCGGGATCTTCACCCAAATTAATGATTCTTTGAGCACTTGTCCCAGTCGAAGGAAAATGAATATGGCTGATTTTAGTGACTGCATGACGAACGTATTCGTCATATCCTGCCTGAAGCGAATCTCCACCGGATATATGAGCGACTACCCGGCCACTAAAAGAAGCTGCGACGGCTGCGGAAAAGATTTCAAACCGATCTCCCAACACAACAACGATTTCCGGATTGAGAATATTAAGTACTTGGGTGAATGAGATTATTCCCATACCGATGGAAAGTGACATTGATGTTTTGTCATTTCCGGCCATGATCATCGGTACGCATGCATCCGGATGAAAACCGCCCCTTTCAATTTCCAGAACGGTTTTTCCATACTCCTCGAGGAGGTGCGTCCCGGTAGCGATAACCTGCAACTCAAGTGAAGGGGACTGTCGGATCTTTTCCATCACCGGTTTTAAAAGGCCGAATTCCGCCCGGGTGCCGGTGATGATGCAAATTTTTCTCCGGTTCATGGGTTCTCGCCGATCTCGGCCCTCCATATGATTAGTTTTTTATTACCTTTTTCGATATAAGCACCGTTATATGGGCGGGAAAATGCACGTATCTTCCGATATACTAGATCCAATGGATCCAGATCCAGATTTATTTGGTTGTCGATCATTGAGCGTTTCTGGAAATATGTAGCGTCACGGGTATTTTGAGGGATTCGAGGAGCATTACCCTTAACTATTTGGGGTAAATAGGTATTTATGAGGTTTTTTCCGGAGCAGATAACTTTATCATAAATATCCTGTGCGTAATCATCAGGTTCAACTATGAACGGCTCCTGACCGATGATATCTCCATCATCCAGTCCTGTAGAGATAAAATACATTGTTACTGCTGAATCAGTAATTCCTTCAAGGATCGTGTTTATAATTGGTGCCGGCCCTCTCCCGTATGGCAAGCGGGTAGGATGAAACCCGATAATACCCTTTGGAACGCTTCTAATCAGGTCATGGCGAATAATCTGTCGCCATCCGCACATTATAATGAGATCTACGGAATATGACTGCACAAGACTAATTTCCTCATTAATATTTGAAATTTCACAGACGGGTATCCCAAATTCATGCCATTTTTTCAATTCCATGGGATCGTACATCAGGGTCTTTGAATTTTTTGAGAGTGTAAAAATAACTTGAATATCGAAATTTTTTACTTTCACGGCCTCTTTTAAAAGCTCATATCCAAATACATTTGCTGACAGCCATGCTGCACGAACCATGTTTATTCCCCTTCACCATGATGAATGATAATATCATTCCAGGAAAGAACTTCGTCGTTTTTTATGTTCCTTTTTGCCACAGAACCAAGAACCAAGGATAAATTGACCGGGCTGATACCTGTTCCTGGCCGTTTTACAGATACGGAATCCTCGCCTATAATAGCATTCTTCGGGATATCCCTGGCGGCAACAATACTTCTCCGTATCGATCTTTTGTTTTTTATTTCGGAGTGTGAGGGATTTTTAATTCCATTTCCTTTAGCGCTTTCGACATCCCGAATTGCCCGGACCATCATTTGTAATTCTATGGGATCCAAAGATGCCCTATGATCGGGGCCTGGCAATGTTTTATCGAGGGTAAAGTGTTTTTCTAATATGCAGGCACCCATCGATACTGCCGCTATCGGAATGGATATTCCCAAGGTATGATCAGAAAATCCAACCGGAACTTTAAAAGCACACCGCATGGTCTCCATTGCCCGCAGATTTACGTCTTTAACTCGGGCTGGATACGCCGTAATACAATGTAGCAAGGCGATCTCCTTCCCACCTTCTGAAAAAATAAGCCTGATTGATCTTTCAATCTCGCCAAGCGTTGACATCCCCGTTGACAGGATAATTGGTTTGTGTTTCCTTGCAATATGAGCCAAAAGAGAGGGGTTATCAATCTCCCCGGAAGGAATTTTGTAAGCCGATATTTTAATCTTCTCCAGAAAATCGACGCTGTTACGGTCGAATGGTGTTGAAAGAAAGAGTATTTTTTTGCTTTCCGCATATCTCTTTAGTTCCGCAAATGCTTTAAATGGCAGTTCGAGTCTATGAATCATATCATATTGAGATTCCGTTTTCCCTGTAGTAGATTTTTGATAAGATGCTTTTTTTGCATTTTTTGTGACAACAAAATCCGCTTGAAACGTCTGAAATTTAACCGCGTCAGCACCGGATTCTGCTGCAGTATCGATCAGGCGCTTGGCGAGGGAAAGATCGCCATTATGATTTACACCGGCTTCTGCAATGATAAAACAAGGATGTCCATTGCCGATCACTCGACTCCCGATAGTAATATCCGCCATTTTTCTCCATGATATAAGTTATCTCATATCCCCTTTTGTTTTCTGGATATTAATACCTGATTCAATAATTCAGAAACAAACCCTTTAAGATTTAAAAAAATATTTTTTAAAGCACCTTCCCTCATTAGAGAACCCGTTTTCAGGAAAAATTACGGTACCGTACGCCTAAGCGCTTTTGATGTAGAAATGGTCGATTTGCTTCTCATTTGTACATATATTGAACTAAAAAAGGAAAAGACCCCCATACGCTCCCGTTTCGGAGGATGTCTTCCCTTCGAATCAGATCCATTTAATCCGATATTTAATAGTACTATAATTAAAAATAATAATAAAAAAAATATCGTAATTTTTACCTCGTATTTTTCATAAAAACACTATATTTACAGGTAAAGGAAGATTCTTATAAAAAAAAAGAACATGTATAAAAGAGCTAAACAATGCCTTTGCGAATTATTGCCCGTTTGGACGTTAAACCTCCATATGTCGTAAAACCAATCCATTTTGAAGGCCTGCGAAAAATGGGCAGTCCGCAGGATCTTGCTTTGAAATATTATAATCAGGGCGCTGATGAAATAATTTATGAGGATATTGTTGCAAGTTTGTACCGTCGTCCCCTATTGCTCGATCCCATACACCAGACCTCCCAGAGCCTTTACGTCCCATTTGCCGCCGGAGGAGGCGTCCAGACCATCGAACATTTTGCGCAGTTGCTCCATAACGGCGTAGATAAAGTTATAATTAATACCTTTGCCCTCCAGCAAGATTCCTCGATAATTAAAAGGGCTGCCGAAATATTTGGATCTCAGGCCGTAGTTGTCCATATCGTTGCAAAACGATGGAATGACTGGTGGGAATGCTACAGCGACTGTGGCAGGATTCGCAGCGGGAAGGATGCCCTCATGTGGGCAAAAGAGGTCGAATCACTTGGTGCGGGGGAGATTCTCATCAGCACCGTGGATCATGACGGCCAAAAGAAGGGATTTGATACCGAACTGATAGCAAGCATAGTCTCGGAAGTAAGAATTCCCATCATTGCCGCCAGTGGTGCCGGATCTCTCGAAGATATAAAAACCATGGTAAAAAAGGCAAATCCTGATGCTGTTGCGATAGGTAGTCTTCTTCACTATAACATGACAACCGTTACTGAAATTAAATCGTACCTTACTAATTACGGTATTGAGGTGGCGCAATGAGTACGGTAGTCGGTTTACTGGATTATAGCGTATCGGGAAATATTTACAGTGTACGTAAAGCACTTGAACGCGCTGGGGCGACGGTAAAAATTATTAAAACAAAAAATGATTTTGACGAGATCGATAAAATCGTTCTTCCCGGTGTCGGGAGTTTCAAGGATGCAATGGAAAATCTCGGCGATCTGAAATCCGTTCTCCATCGCCAGATTCTGGAACACCCCACGCTGGGAATTTGTTTGGGCATGCAGATGTTCTCAAAAGTCGGATATGAGTTTGGTGAAACGCCGGGCCTGAACCTCATCGACGCCGAAGTAAAAAAGATGGAAGTCAAATGCAAAGTCCCTCATCTCGGATGGGGCAGATTATCCATTGTCAGGAATTCTCCCCTGTTATCGGGGATTACCGATGACGATAATTTTTATTTCATGCACTCGTATGAAGTCGTTAATTATACCGATGTAATCGCTCTTACCAATTATTGCAACCACAAATTTGTCTCCGTCACCCAGAAAAAAGATCTTTATGGTGTCCAATTCCATCCGGAAAAAAGTCGTGAGGCGGGAATTGCAGTTCTGAACAATTTCATCAATTTGTAATGAGTATCCAGTTATGACAGAAGAATTTGGAATGTACGGTCTACCCACAACAGTAAAATTCTGCAAAAAATGCACGATGAACAACCAGCGACCGTCCTCCACCATCGAATTTAAAAATAAGCCGGGAGATAAAAAGAGGGCGATCGCTTTTGATGACGAGGGCATCTGCGAAGCGTGCCGGTTTGCCGAAAAAAAACTCATGATCGATTGGGAAAAACGCCGAAAAGATCTCGAAGATCTCTGCGACCGGTTCAGGAGATCTGACGGCAAATATGACGTGATTGTCCCGGGGAGCGGGGGCAAAGACAGCGTCATGGCGGCACATATACTGAAGTACAAATACAACATGCATCCGCTCCTGATAACCTGGCCGCCCCATATATATACCCGCGTCGGAAGGCGAAATTTTGAATCCTGGTTGAATTCAGGTTTTGCAAATTATACGTACTGGCCGAACCAGAAAGTGCACCGCCTTTTGACCCGGTTGGCATTCTTAAACCTTGTCCATCCATTTCAGCCTTTCATCATCGGTCAGAAAAACCTTGCACCCAAATTTTCAACCCAGTTCAACATCCCACTAGTAGTTTACGGGGAGAACGAGGCAGAGTACGGCAACCCGGTTGCAGATAATTTGAACGCAAAACGTGATTCCTCCTTTTATTCGATGGAGCGTGAACTCGATCATATCTATCTTGGCGGAGAGAACGCCAAAGAGATAATGAAAAATTACCATCTGGAATTATCCGATCTTGAGGCATACCTTCCCGCCGAACCCTCCCAACTAGATAATGTCGGAACTGAAGTCCATTACCTTGGTTATTATCTCCCATGGCATCCGCAGGAAACCTATTATTACGCCGTTGAACATTCAGATTTTTTGCCCAATGATTTCAGAACCGAAGGCAGCTACAGCAAATATAGTTCAATTGATGATAAAATAGACTGGTTGCATTTTTATACGATGTATGTTAAATTCGGTATAGGCCGGGCCACTTTCGACAGCGCTCAGGAGATCCGGAACGGTGATATTACCCGGGACGAAGGTGTTCGACTGGTTAAAAGATTCGATGGGGAATTTCCGAAAATGTACCTCCGCGACTGTCTGGATTATATGGGACTGACAGAGGAAGAATTTTATAAAATTATTGATAATGCCCGCCCTGATCACCTCTGGACCTGTAACAGCGGCTCATGGGAACTGAAAAACAAAATATGGGAGAAGAATCTCTGATTCCCAATCATTTTTTGTAATGCCTTGCTCCCCGGAATGTGTTGATCCCCTCGAAATAGAGCTTCCGGAAATCTTCTATGAGCCTGGTTGCAGCAGCTTTATCCTTGGATGTATGGGCATAATAATCGAGGATCAGGTCGGAGTTGACTTCAAAGAGTAATTCATATACCCGTTTTTCGGGAATCTCCATGAAATTGATCATCATCAGATCCGAATTCTTAAACTTCTCAAAGAAATCATCCGGTCCTTTTAACAATCCCCGCTCTATCGCATGATAATACAGATCACATCCTGGATACGGTGTAACAGGGCGGATAGTCCTGATGTAATCATAGGTAGTGTATTTCTTGATTAACGCTGCATTGTTTTTGAGTGATGTCTCCGTATCCCCGATGTTCCCCCATATGAAATTCAATCCGAGTCCTAGCCCCGCTCTCTTAGCAATTTCTGCAGCACGTAAATTCTCTTCTACGGTCGTGTTCTTGTTCATCAGGTTCAGGACATTCTGATCTGATGATTCCATGCCGAAGTTCAGAAACTGGCATCCGGCCTCTTTGAGACAGGACGCTTCTTCCTCATCGAATAAATCGACACGAGCATTACAGACAAATTTGATCCGGAGATCTGTTTTTTGCAGTTCGTCCCTGAATTCAAAAATCCGCTTTTTCGGATAAACGAACAACTCATCATTCATCAGGAAATAATTGACTCCATATCGTTCGTTAAGAAACCGGATCTCTTCGATGACATTTTTTATGCTGCGGAACCGGATTCCTCGTTCCATGCGGTAGCAGAAGTTGCACCTGTTAATGCAGCCCCTGCTTGTTAAAATGCCGAAACAGCGATCTTCAGGTTGGAACCTGAACAATTTAAGGCTGTTAATATACTCATCCATCGGGAAGATGGACCACTCCGGGAAAGGAATCGTATCAAGGTCACGGATCGGCTTTCTCCGGCCAGTGGTCTGGAACGTGCCGTTTTCCATATAAGCAATACCCCGGACTTTGGCCCGGTCTCCATCGTCCGCCTTGCATTTAAGCAGTTCGGGTAATGTCTCTTCCCCTTCCCCTAGGACGATGACGTCTGCTCCCGTTTTATCCAGAACATATTCCGGAATCGGAGTCGGACCGTGACCACCTAACACCAGCCATGCAGATTTCTTGTCTTGGTTGATTACCCTGCAGAGGTCCAGCACAGTCTCTTTAAACCTGGCTGCAAGAAAACCTACGCAGATCAGGTCATAAAGATTTTTCTTGAGATGTTCGGCTAGTTCGGCGTTTGTGTAATGGAAAATATCCATGCAGTATACAGAGACGTCTGCCCCCTCTTTTTTCAGAACTGCTGAAAGATACCCGATACCCAGAGGGAAGTGATTATCGTCTTGATACAAATCATGGACAATAAATAGAACTTTTCCATTACTTTTCATGTATTTCTGCCCCGAAATTCAATATTTCATAATCCTATAAAGAATTTTCAGTAATTCTTTATTTTTTTACTATTTGTACCTATCAATCCATATCGATACAATAACGGTAATCTCTTGTAAGAATAAAAGTAATATACATTCCTGGAAATAGGCAGATTATATAAAGTTAGAGTTATGTACTATTTCAGCCACCAAAACAAGAGGGATTTACTGGATTAAAAATGTTAAAAATTTTATCCATCACAAATAATGAGTATGAGTTACGAGGTATTAATGAAAACAAATCTTTTCTTTTACTCATGATAACAAAATTCCAACTCTTTCTTTGAAAAACCCTTTCGAACGACGTCGGATGCGCAGGACGTTGACAAAGATTCAAATTGTCCTGGCAAAAGATGAATTTGAAGTATGAGAGGAATAAGATCTAGGAACCCTTTACCGGTTAAAAAAATAGTTTGGAAAGAGATTGGTTCTTTTCACTTTATGAATAGTACTCTCATGGCCTGCGATCCTAGTATTTGTCCAGTCCCGATAAACTATCGATCTGATATCCTGACTTCAGAAAAAGATTAAAATAAAAAATATCCTCAATCAAATCTAAGAAGAATTGAACCGAAGATCAATATAGGCAAGGTCGTTCACAAAAAATATATCTCCCATAACAAGCTGGAGTCTAAGTTACTATCCGAAAAGAATCAGTCAATAAACTTTTCACTTTTTTCTATTAATGACTCCGCAAGGGAAAAATCCAACTGATTATCAATATCGATACTGCGTTCAATGGGCATTATATATGGC
Source organism: uncultured Methanoregulaceae archaeon (assembly GCA_963701095.1). Taxonomy (GTDB): domain Archaea; phylum Halobacteriota; class Methanomicrobia; order Methanomicrobiales; family Methanospirillaceae; genus Methanoregula. The sequence continues at coordinate 2,433,391 of OY969564.1, read as the reverse complement.
GCCGTATTATCAGTCATAAAGCCGCAATTTTTTTTTAATGAACGCGGCGTAGTAATATAAATTGCCCCGTTTGGCCTATATGTTTGAGGCAAATCCTGTCTTCGGGCTAATGACATTTTTTTATTAAACAAGGGTATTAGTTTAGTCCCAGAAATCTTGAAACACCAGTACGGTGAGTGTTCTGTCTGACAGACACTGATAACTGAATCAAATTTTCCGGCTAAAAAAAGCTGAATTGCACCATCGATATCTTCAGCATTTCTAAGCGGGGAGGTTGGCTGTAAAAGTACTATAATATCCGGTAATAAACCATCATTTTCTTTTAACGTCAATATGGTATGAATAATAGTGTCTAAAACTGGGGACTCATCATTTGAAATCGCGGGAGGTCGATCTATTACATCCACTCCATTTTCTTTTGCATATGCCGCAATATCACTATCGTCTGTTGACACAACAACATAATTCAAAAATTTTGATTTTTTTGCCACATTTATAGAATATCCAATCAATGGTTTTCCCGCTAACAAACGGATATTTTTTTTAGGAATGCCTTTACTACCTCCCCGTGCGGGGATTATAGCAAGAATTTTAAGTTTCAAGTTATTCCTTCCGTTAGTTTTGACCATTATTTGAATGGATCATCTTAATTTTAAAATGATTTATGCCTAAAAAGGATCCGAAAATTTTGAATCCCCCCATAAGATATTCTCATAGTATCTCATCTATTTCTCACGTCTACCCCATATATTATTGTTTACATAATAAAATATTAGTTCTACCAATATTGAAGATTCTGCTGATTCCTTTACAATACCTCTCTTGATTAAAGTCTATTACGTGTTTTTATAAAAAAATGTTCTATCACAGAGGGATAAGAATCCAGTTTCTCTATGATTACCTTCTGCAACGGCGGAACCGGGTTCAACACTTACCGAAGAATAGGATCCTTGCACTGTTCCCATTTTAATTTTGTATAAAAAATCCGCCCCGTCCACCGGATACTGTCCCGCGATAGGACGTTTCATCGAACACTAAAAACGAATAAACCAAGTCGTGCGAATCTAGAGTAATTGTATTCACAAAGTAATTTTTTGCAAAACTTGTAGAAATATAATAATGTCCGGCGCCAAGGGTTCTCGCTGGAATTATTATGTGAAAACAGTGAATACCTGGTTCAAGATTGTCGAGACTGTTTGGTTCATTATCAAAACTATCAGAAATCATTACCAAAGTTCCGTCTTTTTTATTTACTGATATATATCCATACAATCCCGGAATCTCTTTTTTTATGTTAAAGATTACTTCAATAATAATAGGAACGTCGCAATTGCATTCGGTATTTTCACGACAGTGATCATCTATTATCCTAATTTTTCTAAGCTGAACTTCTTTGTTGTCATCTACTGTAAGTGGAGATGAAAACGTAGTTGATATTGTTGACTCCAGATAATGATCAATGACGTCCTGAGTTGGCCCAGCATCTTTTAATTTTCCATTGGCCAGCCAGATACATGAAGGGCACAGTTGGCGCATAGCTGCCATATTATGGCTGACGAAGAGTACCGTTCTCCCTTCCTTCCCGACATCCCCCATCTTTCCTAAGCATTTCTTTTGGAACTGAGCATCCCCAACCGCCAGCACTTCATCAATAAGCAATATCTCTGGTTCCAAATGTGCTGCCACGGCAAATGCGAGTCGGACATACATCCCACTCGAATATCGTTTAACAGGTGTGTCAAGAAATTGTTCAATCTCGGAAAATTTTATAATCTCATCCAATTTTACGTCTATTTCTCGTCGTTTCATTCCAAGAATCGAGCCGGACAAATAGATATTTTCCCTCCCGGTCAGCTCTGGATGAAACCCGGTTCCTACTTCCAGTAAAGAGCCCACTCTTCCAAATAGCTCAACCGATCCTTCAGTTGGCGAAGTAATTCTCGATAATATTTTAAGGAGTGTCGATTTCCCGGCACCATTCCGTCCGATAATCCCGACAACTTCACCCTGCATAACATCAAAAGAAACGTCCTTCAAAGCCCAGAACCCTTCCACCGGTGAAGTCTTATGAAACACTTTCAGTGGCGCTTTAAAAGAATTAACAATCGCATCGCGGAACGTGTGGTATTGTTCTTGCGGTCCGCCAAGCTTATACTGTTTCCCTACGTGGTTAACACGGATTGCGAAATTTTCAGAAGTCATGTGGATGAACTTTCCCTAATAATGAGAATGTCTTTAGAGTGTTTGCCCCCGGAATAATTGAAGCAAATGGTTTGTGAGCGGCGTCCGGAAAACTCTTTTAGAGATAGTTTAGCCATATTCCCTTGACAAACGTAAATCGTTCCTATCCACTTTTTTACATTATACAATATCTGCATAGTACTGTTCCATCCTCCGGAAATAAAGTATACCAGTGACAAGAATAACAATGACCATTCCCACAGATACCAGCACCATCGCACTAGGCGTTCCGGAACCTAATAGGGTCCAGCGAAATCCTTCGATCACTCCCGCCATCGGGTTGAGGCCGTACCACACTCTCAATGAAGCCGGGACAAGACTGGATGCATACACTACAGGAGATGCATACATACCTATCTGGATGATAAAGGGAATCGTGTATTGAAAGTCACGGTACTTTACATTTAATGCTGAGAGCCAGAGACCGACACCAAGCGATGTCGCGAGCGCGAGCAGGAGGAAAAGCGGCAGGAATACAATGTTAAGTGTAGGTGCATATCCGTAATAGATCATCATCGCAATGAGGATAATAAAAGAAACACCGAAATCTACGAGAGGAGATATAATACTTGAAAGAGGCATAATCAAGCGTGGGAAGTATACCTTTGTCATGATTGGGGAATTGGCCACCATACTTGTCGTGGAACGGGTCAGTCCATCAGAAAAGAGCATCCACGGGAGCAGGGCGGCGAGAACAAAAAGAGGGTATGGCACACCATTGGAGGGTATCTTTGCAAGACCGCCAAAAATGATCGTAAAAATGACCATGGTTAATACCGGCTGAAGAACTGCCCATGCAATCCCAAGCCCGGTCTGCTTGTACCGGAGCTTTACATCTCGCAGAGTAAATGCCGCGATAAGCTCACGATACGCCCAGAGCTCATGAAGGTCTACCGGCACCCATTTCTGGGGCGGGCGGATGATAAGCGTTGGTATGGTGGTTTCCTGCGGTGGCGAAGTAGTCTCATTCATGAATTGTTATCAGAAATTTTGTCGTCGCATTACTTATAGTCTGGTAACTGGTGGCATGAAAAGTACTGATAAACAGGAAATATCGTTCTAACAATGGTCATTAGTACTTTGAGATCTGTCCGCAATCGAATAATGCGCCTCATACCAGGCAATCGTCCGTTTGAGTCCTTCGGAAAACGGCATTTTCGCCTCAAACCCGAACTCTTCCCGGGCCCGGCTCACATCAAGACACCGCCGGGGCTGTCCGTCGGGTTTTGAGGTGTCCCACTGAACTTGCCCCGTATAGCCGGTCAGGTCACGAATACGCTCAACCAGATCCCGGATCGAAATCTCCATCCCTGCCCCCAGGTTCACCGGGTCCGGCTTGTTATACCGTTCTGCTGCAAGAACAAGCCCATGTGCGGCATCATCGACGTAGAGGAATTCCCGAGAGGCAGATCCTGTACCCCAGACCTCAACAGATGGTGCGCCAGTCCGTTTTGCATCAACAAACTTCTTGATCAGTGCCGGGATCACATGTGAGCTTGCCGGGTCAAAATTGTCGCCGGGTCCGTAGAGGTTGACCGGCAGGAGATAAATGGCATTAAACCCATATTCCTGCCGGTACGCCTGGGTCTGCACGAGTAGCATCTTCTTTGCCAGACCATACGGGGCATTGGTCTCTTCCGGGTAGCCGTTCCAGAGATTTTCCTCCTTGAACGGAATCGGTGTGAACTTAGGGTATGCACAGATTGTCCCGACAACCACACACTTTTCCACGTTTGCCTGCCGGGCAGCCTCGATTATCTGGATGCCCATGATTGCATTGTCGTAAAAGAGCTGAGCGGGAAGGCCTGGTTGAAACCAATCCCACCAACACGAGCGGCGAGGTGGATAACGATATCTGCATCCCGGACCACTTCAACGCAATTCTCTAATATCCGCAGATCGATCTCCCTGCTTCTGGGAATGAAAATATCTTCCCTATTCACTCCTTTGTCCCGGAGCTCTGCAACTACCCGGGAGCCAAAGAAGCCCGCACCGCCGGTGATAAGGATTTTTTTATCTGCCCAGAATGTCATTCCTGCCTCGTTTTTGGTCCATTACGATCCTGAAATGTATCGTTCGTTATGTGACGGGATTTTCTCTGGTTAACAGGATTGCCTTAGTCGCACTTCCACCAACGCTGAGGGAAGGTTTTCCGGATAATCGCGTCACCTTTTCCTATTGGCTTTTGTCCAGCTGCTTTCAAGTCTGCATCGACCATGATCTTTACCAGATCTGCAAATTTTATCGCCGGTTTCCAGCCAAGGACGTTCTCAGACTTCCTTGCATCAGCTATGAGGACTTCCACTTCCGTCGGCCTGAAATATCGTGGATCGATCCGAACATGTTCCTCAACATCGAGTCCTGCGTAGCAAAACGACTCGTGCAGGAATTCATGGACCGAATGCGTCTCTCCGGTACCGATTACAAAATCCCCGGGTTGGTCCTGCTGGAGGATCCGCCACATACACTCTACATACTCCGGCGCAAATCCCCAGTCCCGTCGTGCATCAAGGTTGCCAAGATAGAGATATTTTTCCGTACCGGCGAGGATACGGGCGATCGCACGGGTTATTTTACGGGTTACAAAAGTCTCACCCCGGCGCGGTGATTCGTGGTTGAAAAGTATTCCGTTGGAGGCAAAAAGGTTATACCCTTCCCGGTAGTTCCGTGTCATCCAGTAGGAATACACCTTCGCACAGGCATACGGGCTTCGGGGGTGGAATTGCGTGTCTTCACCCTGGGGTGGATTTGCTGCGCCAAACATCTCGCTTGAGGATGCCTGGTAAAACTTCACGTTTTGGTTACTCCGTCGGATAGCTTCTAAAAGCCGGGTCGTACCAAGAGCTGTCACATTCCCTGTATATTCTGGTGTATCGAAGCTGACCCTGACATGGCTTTGGGCCCCCAGGTGATAGACTTCATCCGGTCGGATATTGTACATAACGTTTGCAATCTGTTCGGAATCTGAGAGATCACCATAGTGCAGGAAGAGCCGGGCACCGGTTTCATGCGGATCAACATAGATGGAATCAATCCGGCTCGTATTGAAGGTGGATGACCGTCGCACCAACCCGTGGACCTCGTACCCTTTACTTAACAGAAGTTCGGCAAGGTACGACCCGTCCTGCCCGGTTATGCCAGTAATAAAGGCTTTTTTTGTCATGGTGAATCGTTTTCGTACCTACTATAAAATCCGGGATAATTTCAAGGTATTGGAGAGATGAAGAGAATGTTCGCATTGATGTCGCTCTTTTCATTAAAGATTGATACAGAGTTGGAAACTCCGCAAATAACAATTCAGACAAAGGAAAACAGCGAACGAAAGCAAGAATTAAAAAAAAGATTAGAGGGTGGTGTCAACGATAACCTGTGTGGTTCCATCGCTGAAATATCCGACACCAGTCACATGTGAATTAGAACCAGCTGGAACATACATTAATGCACCTATTGGCAAAGTTCCACCACTTGTTGCATATACATAATTCTCTGGCGTGCCGGATAATGAAAGTGTTGTGGATCCTGGAACAGCTACCGTAACATTTGCACCATTAACTTGCCACGCAATTCCATTTAGTGATCCAGCATCCTGCCCACCCTGATAGGTGGCGGTCACCCAAGATGAATTTATACGGGACTCAGTCGCCGCAACGACCTTGGTCTTCTGGATATTCCCGGCCATGCCGAACACGAATGCAGCGATGACCGCTGCGAGAATCACCGTGATGGCGACCATCAGGATGACGCCGATGACCGGTGATACTGCCTCTTCATTGTTTCTGGTATACATAATTTCAAACACTCCATTACATATCCACGCTGGATATGACACTGTATGTTTTGATTATTTCTCTTTTTAGTATATAAATATTACGAATTTATTTGACATGCTAAAAACAGTGTTATCAGGAAATCGTGCGAGCAATCCCTTGAAATCTAATATATTGATCTCGGTAGAAAACAGATGAGATAAAATACTTAAGGATTGGTATGCGACCTAATATTTCAAAAAAGAGGTTAGATATTTCCTGGAATCGTCAAACGAAGCGAATCCTGAACGGTCACTTCACAAGGTCGAGAATATTTTATGGGGGTCCAAATAGAAATAAACAGATTCCAATAAGAGTGCTGCTGCAAGACAGAGCAAATCAATACTTACCAAAGAATCAATTCGTATCTGGTTAACGGTTAACAAAAACTGGCCGGTATTGGTGATTTTGAACAAACTCAGCCCGCCACCAAAGCAGAGAAAAGCAGCGAGATATGTACAGCCTGAAAGAATCTTATTGATAGTGAAAAATTTACCCCCCATTATAAATAAATAATGAATATCCCAATACATTAAATTTTCCCCGTATCACGAGAAAAATATTTTAAAAGAAAGCCTCAGCCTTGGTTGACCTTTTTGTTCCAAGGTACATCGCAACCCTATACTCCGGCCCTCCTAAACCTCCCTCCACCGCGCCTTTGTTTTTGCAAGTACGAACAGTGCAATCGTAACAGCGATCAGAACAGTCCAGTCGATTATGACTGTGGTCAAAGAAAGGGACAGGTACCCGCCAATCCCCTGGACCAGCTCAGCCGCATAGGTAGTAGGAGAGAGGTAGGCCAGATAGCGGAAAGGAAGGGGAATGTAGGTGATAGGATAGTACACGGGCGGGATGGTGGAGAAAAGTGTCGAGATCAGCCGCGTGAAGGCAAAGCTCTGAACGATGTCGCTGGAGAAGGTGGAGAGGGTGTAGCCAATCGAGATCGAAGAGATAAAAACAAGCAGCAGGACCGCCACGAATGCGAGTACTTTCGCCAGAGTCAGGGACAGCCCGAAGTATGCCAGAACAGTGAGCACTATGAGGGCGGGGATGGCGTAGACGATCTCAGATAAGGAGATGCCTATCATGTAGGTGAGCCAACCGGTGGGAGAGCTCACGATCATATCCTGAAACTTAAAATCGTTCTTCAGGTGGGAAAGGTCGGAGGACAGGCCCATGCCGGCAGAGAACATGGCCATGATGAATCCACCCATGATACCGACCCCGAAAAGGCTGCCGCGGCTGACCAGTACTATCACCAGCAGAATTGAGAGGGGCGAGAGTATCGTGTTGAGGAGTACGACAGGGTAGTTCTCCATCTTGTACACAGAGTTCACGAGGATCGCGGCCAAAAGCTGGCTCTGCCGGCTCCGCTTCCGTGTCGGGTTCTTACCTGCCAGCGGTGTCACCCCCATGGTGTACGTAGAAGAAGATGTCCTCCAGCCCTACTGGATTGATGGTGAACTTAATTCCCTCCCGGGACAGGTTCTGGGCGATGCGGAAGGCCTCATCCTCAGTCGTCAGGATCACCGGGAGATCGTGCCTTCCCTTCACCATCTCCCCCTCCGTAAGGGTAAGTGGCAGTTCCGGCAGGGAGAGCAGCTGCACACTGTAGTTGTACAGCAACCGCCGTCTCAGTTCGTCCATAGTACCAAGGGCGATCAACTTACCCTCGTCCAGTACACCGATCATATCCGCCAGCTGTTCTGCCTCCTCCATGTAGTGGGTAGTCAGTACCACGAAGCGGTCTTTGCGGACCTCCTGGAGCACCTCCCAGAATTCACGCCGGGCAACGGGGTCGAGTCCGGTGGTGGGTTCATCCAGGAAGATTACCTCCGCTTCCGCGGAGAGGATCATGGCCATCAGCACCTTTCGCTTCATGCCCCCGGAAAGCGTGCGGTTAAAGACTCGTGCCTTCTTACCGAACTTAAGTTTGTCCAGCACCTCGGAAGCTTTTTTCTTCGCTTCTTCATACCCAAGCCCCCGCCAGAGAAGATAGGAAAACACCGACTGCAGGGGAGTTATCCAGGGGATGGGCCGGGCCTCCTGGGGCACAATTGCGATCCGCTCCCGGATCTGGTCTGGTTCCGACATCACGTCGAACCCGTTGAGTGTGGCAGTTCCGGAGGTAGCCTCGAGGTTGGTGGCCAGGATACGGACCAGGGTGGTCTTTCCCGAACCATTCCGGCCGATAAGTACAAATACGCCCCGGGTGGGGAGGGTGAAGCTGACGGAGTCCAGGGCTCGGACGGGACTCCCCCCATAGATCTTTGTCAGCCCTTCACATACCAGAAACGATGAGCCTGCAGCGATGCTCCTTCCTCCTGACTAATCCCCTTTCCCCGTGAATCAAACGGAAAAGGAGAATATATTCATGCTCGAACTGGTTTTCGGCATTATTGGTTTTATAGATACTCTTTATACCTGAATCCGGTAAAAAACAGCCAAAAGACGAAGCCTCAGCCGTGATTTGAACACGGGACCTGCTGATTACAAGTCAGCCGCTCTGCCAACTAAGCCACTGAGGCGCCATATACAATACACCGCGAGGGTAAAAAAATGTGGCGTTGATTTTATGTATTCTTCACCGCAGCCACAAATTTTCCGGGCGAATAATCTGCCCATGTATGTTCCCGATAAACGCCGGAATGAGGCGGTTAATTCCAAATGCCTTTTACGCACCGGGACGTGTACTGTACTATAACGAATGGCGCAGCTGACGGTGGATATCGGGGGTCGGGCAGGCGCGGACTGCCGGGGGTTCTGCGAATACTGTTATTTTAAAAAAGTGAAGACCGCAAAAGCGTTCGGTTGCCGGTACTGCCTCCCGTTCAAAAAAGGCTGTGATTACTGTACCAAGGGAGTCCGGGAAACCTATACCGGATTTAAGGACCTCAGAACCATTGCCCAGGAAACGCTTGCCGCTCTCCAAACCAAAACCGGCGATCTCGACCGGATCACCATCAGCGGCGGCGGCGATCCCAGTTGTTACCCGCAGTTTACCGATCTCATAGAACTATTGGGCGCAACCGAAGCACCACTTCATATCGGGTATACCAGCGGTAAAGGCTGGGACGATGTAAAAACCGCCGATCTCCTTATCGACAACAACCTGTCGGAATGTTCGTTTACGGTTTTTGCCGCAGACCCGGCGCTCCGGAAACGCTGGATGCATGACCCGACACCGGACGCCTCGCTTGCGATCCTCGATCGGCTCTGCGGTGCAGCTGACGTTTATGCGGCAGCAGTAGTACTCCCCGGGATTAATGACGGCGAGGTGCTCGAACACACCTGCGCATGGCTTGAGGAACGCGGCGCCAAAGGGCTTATCCTTATGCGGTTTGCCAATACCACGGCCCAGGGACTTATCCTCGAAAACGCGCCGATCATTAAAGGCCGTGCCGCACAATCCGTTGAATCGTTCCGGGACATGGTGAGTGATCTCAGTACCAGATATAAACTGAAGATCTCCGGTACACCTCTCTGGGACCCGGAGATCGGGTCACCGTTTGCCATCCTCCACGAACCGGCACTGATAAAAAAACTCCCCCGGGTCCAGCGCCAGGCATCGGTCATCACCGGCGCCGTTGCTGCACCTTTTATCAGTGAGATTTTATCGGCACGCGGTGCGACTGTCCCGGTTGTTCCGGTAAAAAAAGAGATCGCATGCCTGATTACCGGAGACGATCTCCGGGAGATTGATTGTTCCCGGCTTGCATCTGCCGTCATTATCCCCGGCAGGGCTTTTGTCCATGACGCGGAAGCACAGGAAATCCTCTGCCGGGACGGGACGGACCGCACCGTGATCCGGGGACCCGACCAGCTTACCGCCGATGCGGAAACCAGCATGGGTATGAGCCGGCGTGACGTGCTGGAAATGGAAATCGCAGGCCTGTCTGAGCTTATCCGGCTTATCAACCTGCATGGGAAATAGACCGTCTCTCTCTCAATACCCCTAGAGAAAAACGCTTTTAGACAGATTATCAAAAAAAGAATATTGACCGCGGTTGTTTTTCAGCCAAGTGCTGCTGTTATACCGACAACACCGGACTGTATGATCAGCGCAACGGCAATGATAACGCCGGCCATCTCGATAGCGACGGCAACGTTTCCTTTCTTGAGTTCCTCAAACTCATGCAGATTGATAGTAAGATGGTCGAGGATGCTCAGGGCAATATAGATAGCAACAACGGCGAGTACAACACCGAGGATCAGCTGGACGATAGCAATACCGATCACGGTCAGACCGTCAACAGACATCAGACCATACGCTGAAGCCTTACTCACGCCAACCGAGAGGCCGGTGATACCGGACTGGACAACGACCGCAATAGCGATAAAAATGGCGGCAACAACAATACCAAACGCCACATTTCCTTTTGCAAGTTCCTGCTGCTCGTCGACATCCCGGGTAACTCTGCCAAAGACATAGAACCCGATATACAGTGCAACCACCGCGAGAATGACCGCGATTATGAGCTGGATTATTCCTACTGCTGCCGTTAAAAGGATCATTATTTTTGACCTCTCTTTATCAGACTCTTGTTTATGTTACGAGGCTGATAAATTTATCGCCGGAACATATGAAAATGCACCGCGATTTACGACAAAATAGTATTCCGGGGGGAATATTTGGCCAAAAAAAGTTTTGTGAACAATATCTGGAGCACGAATACATGAACAAAAGAGTGATGCTGCGAGTGGGTTACGATCCCACGATCTCCAGATGTCCCAAAGTTCACACGCCGTTTTTTTTCGGCATGAATCAAACCCTATGAGTCTGGCGCCCTAACCAGCTAGGCCACCGCAGCACGAAAAGTGCATAATTACAACACCGTAAAAACTCTTAAAGGTTCTGATACGAAAGATGCGCACGTATCAGCCTTTTTTCTGCTGCAGGTAGACGTTCACCGCGGCCGTAATTGCAGCCACCTTGTTCCCTTGCGAAAACGATCCGGCAAGCGTCTGCATTCGCGCCTCTTCATCGAGTTTGTACCGCTCGAGGGTTTTTCCGATATGTTCCTCCTGCAGGAAGTGAGTATGGGTGTTTCCTTCGATGAACTGCTGGTTGTTCATAATCGCGTAATGAAGGGGCAGCGTTGTTTTGATCCCGAGGATGATATATTCCGAGATTGCACGGCGCATCCTCATGATCGCTTCAGGCCGGGTGCTGTCCCAGGCGCAGAGCTTTGCGATCATCGAGTCGTAATTTGGCGGGATCATGTAGCCCATATGAATACCGCTGTCAACCCGGATACCAGGACCACCGGGAGAACGGTACCGGACAATTTTACCGGGTCAGCGGCAAAGTTGTTGAGCGGGTCTTCCGCATTAATCCGGCATTCGATTGCATGGCCCCGGATCGAGAGATCCTGCTGGTCAAAGGGAAGAGCCTCTCCCGATGCAATAGCAATCTGCTGCTTGACGATGTCAACGCCCGTGATAAACTCGGTAATCGTATGCTCGACCTGCAGCCGGGTGTTCATCTCCATGAAATAGTAGTTCCCGTTGCTGTACAGGAACTCGACCGAACCGGCATTGGTATAATCCGACGCTTCCACTACTTTGAGCGCTGAAAATGACATGCGTGCGCGAAGCTCCGGGGTCATGATAGCACACGGTGCTTCCTCAATCAGTTTCTGGTGTCTTCGCTGGATGGAGCACTCGCGTTCGTACAGGTGGACCGCATGGCCATGCTCATCGGCGAGCACCTGGAACTCGATGTGCCGGGGTTTTATAAGATATTTTTCGATAAAGACGGTCGGATCCCCAAACGCGGACTGGGCGATCCGCATGCTGCCGGAGATCGCTTCTTCAAGGGCAGCTTCATCGTTCACGATTTGCATCCCGATCCCGCCACCTCCGGCACTTGCCTTGACAATAACCGGGTAGCCAATCTCTGCCGCTACTTTCTTTGCCGTATCAATATCCCGGATACCATCCTCGGTTCCCGGAAGTACCGGCACACCGGCTTTTTTCATCATCTGTTTGCTCCCGATCTTGGAGCCCATGGCCTTGATGGTCTTTGAACGGGGGCCAATAAACGTCACCCCCTCGTCTGCACAGAGCTTTGCAAACCGGTAGTTCTCTGCGAGGAAACCATAGCCCGGGTGGATTGCTTCGGCGCCGCTCTTTTTTGCGATGTCGACAATCCGGTCCATGTTGAGGTAGCTCTTGGAGGGGTGAGCCTCACCGACCGGGAAAGCTTCGTCGGCATATTTTACATGGAGGGCATTTTTATCCGCCGACGAATAAATCGCCACCGTGTCAATATCAAGCTCCCGGCAGGCACGCATGACCCGGATCGCGATCTCGCCCCGGTTTGCAATCAGGATCTTCTCAAAAAATTTCATTGCACCACCAGCAGGACATCGCCGTTCTGGACGACGTCGCCGGTATCGACAAAAATTTCGGTGACCGTGCCGTCCACCGGGCTGTGGATGGGGTTCTCCATCTTCATCGCCTCAAGCACGATCAGGGTATCGCCTTTTTTCACGGTCGTGCCCCGGTGGACCATGACCTGGAGCACCATTCCCTGCATATTGCTCCGGATCCCACCGGCAATTTCTCCCCGTGGCGCTTTCTGGGGCGACGCTGATGTAACCTGCACCTGGGTTCCGCCGACTGATACGATGCGTACGGAAAAGACCTCGCCGTCGACTTCGACTTCCATCTGGTCCGGGATACCGGCAGAAGCTGCCGGCGGCAAAGCTACGGTTTTTCCAGGTATAAGTTCCGTCTGGCGTTCACCTCTTAAAAAGGAAGGGGCAATTGCCGGGTACATGATGTAGGTGAGGACGTCTTCCTCTTTTTTAACAAGGCCTGCCTTTTCGGCTTCCTCTTTCATACGATTATAGGAAGGTTCCAGCATATCGGCAGGCCGGCAGGTAACCGGGACTTCATCGCCTATGATCAGTTTACGGATCGCATCGCTCACCGGTGCCGGTGAACGGCCGTACAGGCCCCGAACATAATCCTTGACCTCTTTGGTTACGTTCGCGTACCGCTGGCCGTTGACCAGTACGTTGAGAACTGCCTGGGTGCCGACAATCTGGCTTGTCGGTGTTACCAGCGGGGGGTACCGAGATCTTCCCTGACCCGGGGGATCTCAGCAAACACTTCGTCAAGCCGGTTGAGTGCGTCCTGTTCGGTCAGCTGGGAGACCAGGTTTGAGATCATTCCGCCGGGCAGCTGGTAAATGAGCACGTTACTGTCCACACGTTCGGAGATGGGGTTAAGGAGCCCGGCATATTTCTCCCGGATCAGCATGCAGTTGTTCCTGACGGTCCGGAGCTTGAGCAGATCGATCCCCGTGTCCCGGGGTGTCCCGGCAAGAGATGCGACAATACTTTCTGTCGGGGGCTGCGAGGTACCCATCGCAAACGGGGACATGGCGGTATCCAGGATATCCACACCAGCCTCAATTGCCGCCTGGTAACTCATGGGAGCGATACCGCTCGTGGAATGGCTGTGCAGGCAGACCTTGATATCTACAGCCTCTTTTATCCCGGTGATAAGCTCACGGGCAGCTTCGGGCATGATAAGCCCTGCCATATCCTTGATGCATATGGAATCACATTCAAGGGCGGCGAGTTCTTTTGCCATAGTGATGAACATTGCGGTGCTGTGGACCGGGCTTGTGGTATAGGAGATGGTGCCCTGGAGGTGTGCCCCCAGTTTCTTTACCTGCCACATCGAGCGTCTCATATTCCGAATATCGTTGAGTGCGTCAAAGACACGGAAGATATCCACACCGTTTTTATAGGATGCTTCGACAAAACGGTCGACTACATCGTCGGAATAATGGCGGTACCCGACGAGGTTCTGGCCACGGAGCAGCATCTGGATAGGCGTATGCTTGAGTTCCTGCTTGAGTGCCTTGAGCCGGTCCCAGGGGTCGTCGTTTAAGAACCGTATGGACGTATCAAAAGTCGCTCCACCCCAGGCTTCGGCTGAAAAAAAACCGCATGCATCGATCTCGCGTGCGAGCGGGAGCATATCTTCGGTGCGGAGCCGGGTGGCAATCAGTGACTGGTGGGCGTCACGAAGGGTTGTATCGGTAATGAGTACTTTACGTGAATCGGCAGCACGCATGAGAGACCTCGAGGGCTCCGGGTATTACAATTAGCCTCTCAAAACATCATCGGTAAAGTATAAAAAATACACTAGCGGAGGAGATACGCACCCACGAGAGCGGCGGTGGCACACAAGCAGGCCAGGATTTCTCTGGGGGGAGTACTGAAATGCGGGCAGAGTGATCCCCCGGCACGGTATCCCCGTATGGCAAGGATTTCTGCGGTATCGTCGGCCCGCCGGAGTGTATCGCTGATAAGGATCCGGCCGGCAGGGAGAATACTTCTGATACTCCAGGGCCTCCCTTTCTGCACCGACGCCATCCGGATCCGTTGAAAATCTTCGAAAAGGCCCCCGGCCATCTCCAGCGACATACCAGAGATCATACCCAGTTCAAACCCGGTACGGCTGCCAAGGAGCCATGTCCCGGTGGCGAGGAAATCACCGGGACGTGTATCGGCAAATACCCAGACACCGATAAGAAGGATTGCCGTCATCCGGGCAAAATACGACAATCCGTTGCTCCCGTTGAGTATTATTACGGCAGATACGATGGCAAACAAAAGGAGGGTTGCTAAGACAGCCCGGTAATGCCGGATACTGTGCCACCGCGGGGTAAAAACAACCCACCAGGCAAATACCAGGGAAGCACCTGCAATACTGACAAAAGCGGCAATCGAGAGCAGGAACGCACAGAAGAGCCTTACTCGCGGGTCCTGCATGCTGCCTCCTGTATACCTTCCGGCGTGATGTTTTCAGGGACTTTTCCGGTTTTTAATAATCTCTTAATCAGGGGAGGGGCATGCTGCCAGCGGGTAAGCGCCCCGGGCATCTCATCGCAGTCTCCCAGGAACCCTCCGGCAATTTCCCAGATATGGTCGATCTGAGGAAAGATGCTCTGTTCATGGGTGAACAGGATTGTAATGCCGCGTGTCCGGGCATTCAGCTGCCTGCAGATCTCTTCTTTCCCGGGACAATCGAGAGAGGAAAAAGGTTCATCGAGCAGGAGAAGGTCATATTCACGGGAAAGGACACAGGCGAGGTGCAGGCGCTTGAGTTCTCCCCGGCTCAGCGAAAGGACCGGTGTATCTTCCTGCACCGCGATACCGGCACGTTGTAATACATCTTCAGGTTCAAGACCCCATGATGCGCATTCCTCTGCGACAGAGAACCCGGTGACATGAAATTCGGGAAACTGGAAAGAAAGAAGTGCAGTCTGGATCCCTTCCCGGGTCACGGTACCCGAGTCCGGTACCTGCAGGCCGGCCATTTCAAGAGCCAGCGTAGACTTCCCGGAGCCAACGTCACCGCTGACGAGGTGAGTCCCCGGGGTAAACACCCCGGATGCGACTAGCGACCATGACTGGCGCTGAAGCACAACATTCTCAAGGACAAGCCTCACTCCGGGCACCTCCATGAAAGGGGGTAAAAGGAGGTATTGTGCAGACGGGTAAAGACCTCGGCCGGAGTGCCTGTATAGAGTACCCGGCCCTGTTCAAAATAGAGCAGGTAATCGCTGTTGGACGCAGTCTCCATCTGCTGGGTGCACCGGATCACGTAGGGTGCACCAGCATCACGAAGCATCCTTTCAAGCCACGCACACCGGGTAACATCCAGGTGAGAATCGCATTCGTCAAGGACAAGAACCTTTGGCCGGCTGATACATGCTGCGGCAAATGCAACCATGATCTTCTCGCCCCCGCTCAGGTCCTGAACACGCCGGTCCAGCAGAGGAGAGAGTCCTAACCTTGCCGCACAGTCCCTGACAGTATGATCAGTCTCCCTGCACGGGATATGCGCAAAACGCAGCAGTGAGGCCAGTTCGTCTTTTACCATGGGAAACAGAATGTTCCGGTCCGGGAACTCATTTACGTACCCGATCTCAGTCAACCGGGGGCACTGGCCATCTACAAGAACAGTTCCGTGCTCCGGTGCGGTAATGCCGGCGCAGAGTTTTAAAAACGTCGTTTTGCCGCTGCCGTTTGGACCGATAAGTGATGTCACACCGGGATGTAATGCAAGTGCATCTATGACTATATCACGGTACCGGAGCGCTTCGACTGTGATCATGGCAGCTGCCGTGCAACCAGGTAAACGGCACCGGCTTTTACCGCTTCACCGGGAAGGAAGATGGCCATCCCGAGAATAAACGCGGCGACCGGGCTCATACCCGAAGAAACGATCAACCATGCTACACCGCAGAGGAGAATGAGTACATCAGCAGAGAAAAGCCCTGCAATCCGGCGTATGGTAGAACCGGATTCCCAGGCAATACCGGCAATAAAAGCCGCCGGGATAAACCCGACCAGGTACCCCCCGGTAGGCCCGATAAGAACACCAAACCCGGCGACACCATTGTGAAAGACCGGCAGGCCAAGCGCACCGAGTGCCACGTATAACGCTACCGGGATAACGGCTTCACGCTTCATGACCGCTGCCGAAAGAAGGACAAAAAATGTCTGGAGCGTAAAGGGGGCGGGAACAAACGGGATGGAAATCCAGCCACCAAGCGTGATAAGACCGATAAAGGCCGCAGTATATGCAATACGGCGGGAGCGCCGGAGATCTCCAAACATCGTCAACCACTTAAATTTTGGAGGTTGACGATAAAAAAGTACCCGCGACTCACTGGTGGAAACAGTCGCCGGCAATCACGCGTTCGAGCTTGCCGTTGTCTTTTCTGATAATAAGTGCACCGAACTCGTCAATATCGACTGCTTCGCCGGAAAAACTGTTTTTGAGGGTCCGTATATCCACCCGGTGTTCGAGCGTGCAGGAAAGACTTTTCCATTCCCGGATAATGGTGTCGTATTCGCCACCTTCGACGAGGATATACTGGCCTTCGAACTCTTTTAGGATCCGTGCCAAAAACGAGGCCCGGTCCACCTCATGGCCAAGTTCAGCTGATATCGAAGTAATATTGTCTTGTAGCGACGGGGAGAATGCGCTGAGGGGGACGTTTGCGTCAATACCGATCCCAAGAAGGCAGTAATGTACAGCATCAGCTTCTGCCGCAAGCTCTAGAAGGAGACCGGCAACTTTTTTGTTGCCGATGAAGATATCATTGGGCCATTTGATAAGGGCGCCGAGGGAAAACTCCTTTCTTATTGCCCGGGCGACGGCAACTGATCCTGCCATGGTAATCATAAAGATGCGATCGATGGGGATATGGGGTTTGAGGACAATCGTTATCCAGATCCCGCCGCTTGGCGAGATCCAGGCCCTTCCCATCCTGCCGATGCCCCCGGTCTGTTCTTCGGCAATTATCACCATACCGTGCATTTTTTCCACGTCGCCTTCCGCACAGAGCTGTTTTCCGGCCCATATTGTGGAGGGCGTGTTCTCCAGGTACCGCATCTTCTTACCAATAACCTTGGTCTGCAGTTTTTTGTGGATCTCGTACGGGAGAAGCTTGTTACTCATGCGCGTAAGCCGGTACCCTTCCTTCTGCGACGATGAAATATCGTACCCCATCATCCGCAGTTCGTTGATGTGCTTCCAGACGGCTGAACGGGTAATGCCCAGCTCGTTACTTATCGTTTCACCCGATACGGGACCGTCCGACTTTTCGAGAATTGCCATGACCCGGAATGCAGAATCAGGCGTAAAAGATCACCTCCGGTTATTGCTTTCATCCTGCGGCAGGGGGCAGGGATCCTTTCCGCAGACCTGTTTGATGATAGCGGACTGGTGTTCCATCAATGTAGCCAGATCGAAGATCCCGGTGACATCGACCACGCCGATAGCGCCTATAGCCTTACCATTATGATCCCGGATGGGAGCAACCGTGACCGGCACGCCTTTGTAGGCACCTTTTTCCGGGGTTATTTTTATCACCTTGTTTTGGGCGATGGACGCTTCGAGCACCGGGCCGGAGTAATTACGGTCGACTACCCGGCCGTCTTCAATCCGGATACCTGGTTTCAGTAACGATTTCGCCGTCACCGGCAAGCGGTGAATGATCTCATGGATGGCAAGGGCCACCGGTTCAAGATCTGCGGCTTCCGCAGTTTCGCATAACATGTACCGGTCCATCGGACATTCCTCATATCAATCTGGTATTTTTCCGCTAGAATAAGGTTTGCGTACCCTGGGCACAGAATTGTTTTACAAAAGCACGTGAGGGATATTCATGGATACTGGTAACTATCACCGTTCCTTTTCCCACCTTTTCTTCAATAATAAGGGGGGACCCGTCGGCATCTCCAGCTGTGGCCCCCTCATATGCAGGGAATGTGCCGTCACATTCGATACGATTGGGATCGTAGTCTTCGACGAGGGCTGCAGCGAGTGCTGAATTTCTGCAGGTAACTTTCCGGGGCACAACTTCGTGCCGGTAGGTAACCGGGAATGGCAGCCAGTCATATGCATCCGTCTTATCGATCGCTGCTCCAAAGACAAGGAGGTTTCCCCCGTTTTCCACAAACCGGTGTATACGATCCGAGGAAGCCCGAAGTGCCGGGAGCAGCCGGCAATAGGCCGGGTTTGCAAAGCCGGTCGGAATGACAAGGCAGGTAAACGAACCGCGGAAGAATGGGGCGGCGAGCATATAGGGCGTTACCAGCTCACACGTGACCCCGCAGTCTTCAATATACCGGACAAAATGCTGGGGCGTCTCCCAGACAAAACCTGCCCGACAGCTCATCCCTTAATCACTCCCATCGGGGAGAGCCGGGCTACGAGGGTGGAAATACCTGCGTTATGGACGACCTGCACTACTTCGCTGCTGGGTTTGTAGACCTCGGGGGCTTCATCGGCAATTGCCGCCTCGTTTGGCGCCCGCACAATGATACCCCGGGCAAGAAGATGGTCTGCTACCTCTTTTCCGGTCAGGGTCTTTTTTGCCTGCGACCGGCTCATGATCCTGCCAGAACCGTGGCAGGTGCTCCCAAACGTCCGTTCCATAGCTGACAGCCGTACCTTTCAGGACGTAGGAAGACGTTCCCATGCTCCCGGGAACAATCACTGGTTGCCCGATTCTTGCGAGATCCCCCGGAAGATCCTGACGCCGGGCCCGAACGACCTTGTGGCCCCCTTGCGATGTACCATAAGGCGGACAGGATGGCCGTCTACCAGATGTTCCTCGATCTTTGCCACGTTGTGGGCGACATCGTATACCAGAGGCATGGTCTCATACCCGATACCAAACATCCGGACGAATTCCCTGCGTGCGGCATGGAGGATCATCTGCCGGTTGGCCCAGGCATAATTTGCGGCAGCAGCCATTGCACCAAAATAGGCTGTACCTTCAGGAGATCCAGCTGGAGCGCAGGCAAGCTGGCGGTCGGGAAGGGTGATATGGTACTTCTTTACCGCTGTTTCAAGTGTTTTGATATGATCGGTACAGACCTGGTGCCCGATACCCGGGAACCGCAATGGATCATGCAGCAGATCTGTCCTTGTTCAAGGCCGAATGCTTCGGCAGCAGCTGTATCATAAATCTCGCTTACTTCCTGAAGTTCCAGGAAATGATTTCCTGATCCAAGGGTCCCGGTCTGGGGAATACCCCGTGCGCGGGCTTTTTCAGAGACCCCCCGGGTGTCCGCCTGTTTCATTGCGCCATTCTCTTCGCACCGGACAAGGTCCCGCTCGAGACCATAGCCGGCGTCCACAGCGTAGCGCGCTCCTTTATTCATTATTTCGATGAGCGCAGATGGGGTGAGCTTTGTTGAGCTTTTTGCACCGATCCCGGTCGGAACGGCATGATACAGGGATTCGACGAGCTCCCGGGGTTTTTTGATGTCACGCCGCACGAGAGGGGTTGTAAAAAGACGGACGCCGCAGTTGATGTCAAAACCAACACCTCCGGGGGAAATGATCCCATTATCAAGAGAGAAGGCTCCAACCCCGCCTATGGGAAACCCGTATCCCCAGTGGAGGTCCGGCATACCCAGAGAGGACCGGACGATCCCGGGAAGCGTTGCGACGTTTGCCAGCTGCTGGATAGCACCGGGCTCCAGGATTGCTTCAAGATTATCGGAGAGGAAAAATCGCCCCGGTACCCGCATGCCGGGTACATAGCCAACCGGTATTTCCCATTCATCCGGTCCGGCCTTTGTCACTCCTTGTGGCATTTTTGTCCCCCGCTATACATCAAATAAGATATCCAGCATATATCCTTTGGCGTCTTTCCGGATGGACATACCTGAATACGAAATACCTTTTACTTCTGTTCCTTTGGCATGCCGTGCAGGATCGAACGGTTCTCCGTCAAGGAGGGCGTGGATATGCATCCCCCCGAGATGGACTTCAGCACAACAGAACACCAGACCATCCACTTCGGAGACAAACAATACCTCGGAAAGGAAATCAAGGAGCAGCGATTCCCGGTCCGGTGCACTAAGATCGATAGTCCGGGATGTTCCGCCCTTTCGATCCTCACCGTACATCACCTGCATCAGTGCCTGAAAAGCTTCCCCGAACAGTGCGTTACAGGTGGGTGCACGGGCCCGTATCTTCACATCTGCGGTATGGGAAAGCTCTTCGTAACTCATCATTCCATCTGTGTCGTATGCGACCCTTCTTCATAGAACGGAATCATTTCGATGCGTATTTCATCAAGAAAACGTGCCTGGTGAATGGAGATGTAAATGGTATGGCGGGCGGCCTGGAGCAGGACATCGCTTCTTTTTGGCGGTTTTATCCGTACCGGGAGGAGAATCGGGCCTCCGCAAGAGGTACAAATACGGAAATCACAGTTCTTCTTTTCGATATAGTCCAGGACCTCGGGAGCAACCGTGATGCTGGAAACGCCGGAGGGATCAAAAGGGTGACCGGGCATTATACCGGGAGTATTGTGAAGCACTGGTAAAAAACGGTTATGGTTAAGGAGAGGGCCGGCGTGTTCTTATGCACCTACGAGCCGCACAACCATGCATGCGTACTTCTCCCGGAGTTCATAGGTTGTGACTCCCCCGGGGTTCTTGCTGACTTTCAGGATACCGATACGAGAGGCGATAATACCTACCATCGATGCGATCGTGTGGAAGGATACCTTGAACTGTTCCCGGAGACCCGCGAGGATATCTGCAATGGTGGTCTGGCGGATCTTAAGCAGGATCCGGAGCACTTCGCGCCGGATGCCGGTCTTATCCCGTGAGAGATAGGACTTTAGCCTGCCCTCAATCATTCGTTCGATCTCGAATTGAGATCTCATGAGTTAGTGTCACGACTTTTTCCATATATATGTTTGGATTTTTTCGCTTATGGAAAACCGGCTTGTTATAGCTGGCATTCCGGTTTAGTGCCGACGGATATTTGGGAGGATCTGCCTGACTATGCTGAAGGTCCAAAGATACTTTCCCGCAGCTCCCGACCATTGGTAATTATTTAATCGTTCATGAACAGATGATATATCATGGGATTATTCGAATACAACATCGAAAAATATTCACCAAAACAACTGGTGATAATCCCGACGGTGCTGCTTGTTATATCTCTTGTAGTGCTGGCGTATGTCACGCTCACTGTCGGAATGCCGGTTGTACCGGGGATCGATTTTTCCGGAGGGACTGCCGTAACGGTAATTACACCTGATACATCGGCGCAGCTCCAGACCATCTTTGCGGGTTATCCGCTGGTAAGTATCAGTCAGGGACTCAACAACGGGAAATTCATCACGTTTGGATCCATGAGCGATGCGCAATACCAGAAGTTATCCGGGCTCATTGAAACTCAATTCCCAGATGCACAGATCAACCAGATCGGCGAATCCTTTGGAAAGACACTGCAGGACCAGGCATTCATTGCGCTTATCATTGCCTTTATCGGCATGGCAATCGTGGTCTTTGTCTCGTTTAGGACATTTGTCCCATCATGTGCAGTCGTCCTCTCGGCCTTTGCGGATATGGCCATGACCGCCGCTCTTATGAATGTAGTCGGTATTCAGCTCAGTCTTGGAACCACCGCAGCCCTTCTTATGCTTATCGGGTATTCCGTGGACAGCGACATTTTACTTACAACACGGGTACTCAAACGGCAGGGAAAACTCAATGATAAGCTGAAAGGTGCGTTCCGTACCGGTATTATCATGACCTCGACGACAATCGCTGCAGTCACAGTGCTCCTGATCGTATCGTGGGCCGGGCAGATATCGGTCATAGAACAGATTTCTGCGGTTCTTCTGATGGGGCTTTTCTTTGATATCCTCAATACCTGGCTTACCAATGTCGGCATCCTGAAATGGTATGTCTTAAAAGGAGGCGGAAAATGAAACCGGAACGAATAAAAGAAATGTTCAGTGACTGGCGGGTACTGGTACTGATAATCCTCCTTGTTCTTTCGGTTATTGCTATCTATCCGCATTTTGACAGCAACGGTAACCTGACCACGAATCTCCAGTACGGCCTCGACCTTCAACAGGGAGCATGGCTACAGCTTGAATTTAAAGCTGAAGTGGTCGGGTTTACAACGAATGAACCAGTTGATACATTTGTTGCAAACCTCTCCAAAGACCTTGATACGGACGTAGTCCTTGTTGATGCAAGTCACGTCGAGATCCGGAAATCCTATACTCAGGATCAGCTTACACCGTACTTTGCTTCAGAAGGCGGAACCGTCATTTCCTACCAGCCCGGTATATCTTCAACTACGGCAAGCCTGGTGAAACAGATCCTCGAACAGAAAATCAACGCAATGGGCACAAAAGATGCCAAGGTCAATACTATTACCGGTCTTGGCGGTGTTACCCGGTATGTACGGGTCGAGATGGCCGGCGTTGACATGAACCAGGCCCAGCAGATTGTTGGAAAACAGGGCAAATTCGAAATCCGTATCCAGACGGCCAATAACCAGTCCGAACACGTACTATACGGCGACTCCATAACTAGTGTCAACGTGCCAAGCCAGTCACCGGCCGGCAGCGGAAACTGGGGTGTCGGTTTTACCCTGAGCTCAGACGGTGCAGCAGTCTTCCAGAATGCATCAATTACCTATGGAGCAACTGTAGACCCGGCAGATCATAAACTCACGATGCTCCTTGATAACCAGACCGTATATTCGGCACCTCTCTCATCGGAACTGGCAAGTTCGCTCCAGACCCAGCCTACAACCCAGTTGTTTGCATCCACCGGAACGGGTACATCGGGTATGAACCAGGCAACCAATCTTGAGATCCAGCTTCGGGCCGGCGCACTTCCGGTTGATGTCGATATCGCCGGGTCCGGCTCGACATCGGCATCACTTGGCCAGCAGTACCTGGAGATGTGCCTCCTCGCTGGTATCCTTGCCCTTATCATGGTTGGCTTTGTGATCTTCTACCGTTACCGCGAGCCGAGGATAGTCCTTCCTATGGTGCTGATTAACGCCTCAGAAATTCTTATTCTCCTTGGGTTTATCAGTGTCATCAAGTTCCAGATGGACCTCCCCACAATCGCAGGTCTTATCGCAGTCCTCGGAACGGGTATTGACCAGCTGGTCGTTATTACTGATGAGATCCTACACGAGGGAATCGTGCCGTCTCCTAATGTATACCTCAAGAGACTCTCCCGTGCGCTCACTATTATCATGATCGCCGCAGCAACGGTCCTGATTGCAATGCTTCCCCTTGCACTCATGGATCTTTCAACACTTACGGGATTTGCCATCATCACCATGCTTGGTGTCGTTGTCGGTGTTGTTGTAACCCGTCCTGCATACGGCAGAATCATCATGGAAATCCTCTCCGAGTGACATAACAATAGATTTATCTTTTTTTTTAACTGACTACTCTAACGGGTATGATTCTATGTCGAAACCTGTTCTGTACGACTTTTTTGCCACATGGTGCGGCCCCTGCCGGATGCAGACGCCGATAATCGAAGAACTGGCAAAGAAACTGGGCGATACCGTTGAAATAAGAAAAATTGATGTCGATGAGCATATGGATCTCGCACAAAAATACGGGATCCAGGTTGTGCCTACCCTCATTATCGAAAAGGATGGAAAAGTCGTCCAGACCATGCAGGGCGTCACCGATGCTGCTACACTAGAAAATCTGCTCCGGCCGCTGGTGGGATAAGTGAAGATCGGTATTGTCGGTGGGACTGGCGATATCGGCGAAGGAATGGCAATGCGCCTCTCCACGATCTTTGACCTGGTGGTCGGTTCGCGGGAACAGGATAAAGCCGAGGCGAGCTGCACAATGACCCGTGAAACCTTAAGAAAACGGGGAAAAGAGTGCAGCCTTAATGGTGTCACCAACCAGGACGCCGTAGACAAGGCAGACGTAGTTATTCTTGCGATCCCGTTTGCTCATGTTGTCCCGACATTATCCACGCTCTGCGGTTTTGAGGACAAAATTGTCATAAGTCCGGTCAACCCGATGGAGAAGCGGGATCACTTTGTTTTTGATCCTCCACCGGAAGGATCGGCTGCGTTGTTAATACGAAAACTCCTGCCCAAAGAGGCGCGGCTCTGTTGTGCGTTCAACACCATCGCTGCCAACCGGTGGAAATCACTGGATGATGAACTGGTATACTCGGTGCCGGTGTGCGGGGACGACGAAGAGGCAAAAAAGCAGGTGATGGGGATTGTAAACCAGATATCCGGTCTCCAAGCCTTCAATGCCGGACCGCTCGCAGTCTCACCCATGATAGAATCGCTCACACCGCTGGTGCTCAATATCGCTCGGTATAACAAGATGCGTGATGTCGGCATCCAGTTCCGGTAACGATAAAAGAAAGGCAGCAGAGATTGTAAAGATCCTTAACACCAGATTCGGGGAGATTTCCTGGTGGCCTGGAGACGCCGATGAAGTTATGATTGGCGCAATCCTGACCCAGCAGACCCGATGGGAGAACGTCGAACGGGCTCTTTTCTTTCTTAAAGAAAAAAACCTCTGTTCCCTTGCACTGTTGGACACGGCCGATCCTTCCGTAATAGAGGAAGCGGTACGGTGTACCGGGTTTTACCGGGTGAAGACACGACGGCTTAAGGCGCTTGCTGCGTTTGTCATCGGGACCTGCGGAGGCGTAGATGCTATGCAAACCTTACCGACGGCAACCATTCGCAAAGGCCTTCTCGCGATAAACGGGATCGGTGAAGAGACGGCTGACAGCATACTCTGCTACGCTTTTGGCCGCGAGAGTTTTGTTATTGATGCCTACACGGAACGAATAGCACTGTGTGCCGGTATTACTACATCCCGACAGGAGCTTAAAGCACTCTTTGAAAAAGTTCTTGCAGAGGATCCTCACGTATATCACCAGACACATGCTCATATTGTTGAATACGCAAAACAGGTATGTACGAAAAAGAGGTGCGAAGGATGCAGGATTATGGCTTTGAACGAATAGGAAAACGGTTAATTGCCGAGCACCTGGTCGGGGGTAATTTCGGGAACATAAGCGTGCGGGAAAATGACGCCGGTTTTTTTATTAAAAAGACCGGGGCTTATCTCGATGATCCGGGTGATCCTGTATTTGTGCCATTCGATGGCCCTGTTCCCAAAGACGCTTCGAGCGAGTACCGGGTTCATCTCGCAGTATATCAAAAAACACGGTTCCGTGCAATTGTGCATGCTCATCCGCCGTATGCTATTGCTGCATCCCTGGTTACCGATGAGATAATACCTCTTGATTCTGAGGGTGTCATGTTCTGTCCTGTCATCCCCGTGACCTCGGGCGCGCCAGGGACACCGGGTCTTGCAGATGCTGTTTCCAAGGTTTTGCTTCACCACAAACTCGTTATTGCGCGTTCACACGGGACCTTTGCCGCCGGGGCAACACTCGACGAAGCATTTCAGCTAACTTCCCTTGCCGAACACGCCTGCAAGATCATCGCATTCAGGAAGATGTTTCTTTAAAAACAATCGGGGACGTAACTCCCGGTTTAAAAAAATCTTTTTTATTTCTGCCGGGGCGGCTGGTTTATCTGGATCTCCCGGATTATCTCCCGGTGGAATACCAGCAGCATATCAGAGATCATACCAAACATGAAGATCTCGATACCGACTACAATAAGCAGCACAGTCAGGATAGTGAGGGGGATGTGGTCGATATGACGCAACCATTCAAGGGTAACATAAACGCCGGTAAGAATACCAAGGACTGTAGTAAACACCCCCATGATGCCGAAATAGAAAAGAGGATTATTAACCCGGGCGAGCCGGTAAATGGTCGTCACGATCCGGATCCCATCATGGAAAGGAGAAAGTTTCGTGGGCGTCCCGGGGCGACGCGAGTACCCGTATGGGAACAACCATGATCCGCTGGCCGTTCCGGACTGCTTCCACTGACATCTCCGTCTCGATCTCAAAACCTGATTCTTTCAGGTTCATCTGTTGGATGGACATTTTGGTAAATGCCCGGTACCCTGAAAGAATATCATGAAGATCCCGGCTGTGGGCGAGCTTGAAAAAAAGATTAAGCATATGGTTGCCAAACAGGTTAAGCCGGGAAAATGACCCTTCTTCCGCATTCATGAGCCGGTCGCCGATAACCTGGTCGAATCCCAGAAAAAGAGGTGTAAGCATCTTTTCCGCATCTTTTGCCGAGTATGTACCATCCCCGTCCAGCATGAGGATATACGGCTGCTCGATGACTTCGAATGCTTCAATGATTGCATTGCCTTTTCCCTTGCCAGACTGCGTCCTGACTAAAGCCCCGGCTTCCCGGGCATTTTTTACGGTATTATCCGTACTTTTCCCATCCATGATGAGAATATGGGTGTAGCCCAAAGTACGGAATTCCTTTATTACCGGGCCTACGGTCAGACTTTCATTCAGCGTGGGGATAAGGATACAGACCTCATCTTTGTTGAATTTCATTGGTATAGTATTTTTAACAAGGTGTCATAAGTGCTTCTATGCACATCCCGAAAAAAGGGCTGCGGTCCCTTGGCATTGCGGAAAGTTATTCCGGCCGGGAAAAGTCAACCCTTGCCGGAATCGTGATGCGAAAAGATCTTATCGTCGACGGAGTTGCTTTTTCTCACGTTACAGTCGGCGGAATGGATGCGACCACAGGTGTCCTTAATATTATACAGTCCCTTGACCGCCGGGACATCAATGTAATTTTTCTCTCGGGTTGTGTCATTGCCTTTTTCAATATCATCGACCCCCAGAAAGTAACTGAGTATTCAGGGCTTCCGGTTATATGCGTCACCTATGAAGACTCTGCAGGACTTGAGGAAGATATCCGCCACCATTTTCCCGGGGATATGCAACGTCTTGATGCGTACTGCAGATTGGGAGAACGCACACCTTACAACCTGCAGGATGGACTAACGGTATTCTTGCGAAGCTGGGGCATTTCTATACAGGATGCCGGCAGGCTTTGCTCGGAATTCACCAAAGAGGGAAAGATCCCCGAACCACTCCGGGTAGCGCGGCTTTCTGCCAGAGCTGCCCATGAGTTTGTCCGGGAAAATTTTCCGTGAACCGGAGGCCCTGCCCTGACGGGAGAGTTCATATCTGGTAACGTTGAAGAATTGAACAGAATTAACCGAGGTTACCAGATGACACAACAGACGGTAAAACCCGCCCGCTGGGTATGTCTTGAATGCCATTATATTTACGACCCTGAAAAAGGGGATAAGACCCAGGGGATCCCCCCGGGGTTCCTTTCGAAGACCTGCCGGACACATGGCGCTGCCCGCTGTGCAGGATCCTGAAATGCAAAAAAGGCGTTTTTAAGAAACTTGATGATTGAATTACCCGGTAATAATCCGGTCAATTTTCCTTTTCACCAGAGAATCACGTCCACCTCGCAGCCTTTTTCAAGACCTTCGCAGCCGGCAGGGATGCAAACAAGTCCGTCACTGTTTACAAGAGTATTAAGGAGCCCGGACTTCCCGAAAACAGGATACGCGATCCTTTCCTCAAGCCTGACACGTATGTACTCTTCCCGGCCTTTCTGGGAGGGAAGACTATCGCCGAGGACGGCACGTGTAGTACGAAGGCATGGCTTTTTTTCGCCGAGCATGTGGCTGATAAGGGGAAGGACAACGACAATTAGCACGACATATGCCGAAGCCGGATGCCCCGGGAGACCAAAGACCGGGGTAGTCCCGATCCTACCTATAATTGTCGGTTTACCAGGGGCAAGGGTAATTCCGTGAACCAACACTTCGCCGTTGCCGGCAATGACGCCTGCAGTCATGTCCCGGTCATCTTTGGAACTTCCACCGGAGATAAGGATTGCATCGCATTCCGGGAGTGCTTTTGACAATGCATCTTCAAATGACCGGTATTCGTCCCGAACTATACCATAATGCAGGGGATCACACCCGTACTCATTGAGATATGCCGCAAGCATGGACGCGTTGGCATCCCGGACCTGCCCTGGTCCCGGGGTAGCCGTTACCGGGACAAGTTCGTTACCGGTAGAAATGATCCCAATCACCGGTCGTCGTGCAACCGCAACCGAAGTCCTGCCGCAGGCTGCAAGCACTCCGGTATCCTGCGGAGTTAGTCTGCGGCCGGCTTGGAGGATAACAGCACCGCGTCGGTAATCTTCGTCATGGAACAACACGTTTTCGCCGTACACCACAGGTCGTTTGACCAACACTGTATCGCCGGCCCTTTCCGTATGCTCAACCATAATCACGGCATCCGCGCCTTCCGGGAGGACACCTCCGGTGGGTATATATGCACACCTCCCTCTGGATACTACAAGCCCCTGCTCCGGTGCTCCCATAGAAACGCGGCCTCCACAATTGAGTAGTGCCGGGATTGATTCGCTGGATCCGGTTGTATCCTCAAAGTTGACTGCAAAACCGTCAACAACAGAACGGTCAAAACCCGGGATATCTTCCCGGGCTATAACATCTTCGCAGAGTACTCGTCCAGTTGCGCAATCCGCGGGAACATCCTCTGGTACAAAATCCGGGGCAATATGACGAGAAGTGGCAACCGCTTCAGCCACATCAACGGGGTGGAGGAATTTACTCATGTAACCGGTTCGATGTACATTCTCATTGGGTTTACCCTTTTGCATTTCTTTGAGGAAAGGTTCTTTTTACGAGCGTTGATACCTCGTCCAGCCATCCCTTCCTTTCTTCCGGGGTACTGGTGACGACAACTGAGAACACCCTGCGGTTAAAAACCGGTACGCCACAGAACGAGAGAATGCAATCCTTCCAGAGCCGACCCAGAGGGTCGCCAAAGACCTCTTTTTCCTGCTGATCCGGGGTGTTTGACGTATTGAAAACAAACGCTGTCTTAGCCTTTAACAGTCCTAGAGGGATGCCTTGTCCGTTATCTCCTTCCTGAAAACGGTAGGCAACCTGCGGGCGCAGGACACGGTCAACCCATCCTTTCAGGATCGCGGGAGGCTGTCCCCACCAGTCCGGATGGATGATAACGATACCATCTGCTGCGGAAATTTCCAGACAGTGTCGGGCAATATCTGGGGGCAGGGACGCGTCCCGTTGGATCTCTTCGTAAGGTAATATGGGATCAAAGTGTTCCTGATACAGGTCGTGGAACCTGACCGTATGCCCGCATGCCGTGAGAGTAGTAACAACAGTATCAGCAATTGCATGGTTGAAACTGCCCTGGTGAGGATGGGCAAGAATGACTGTTACTATCAAAACCTCACTTCCTTACTCCGATTGCCTTGAAAAATGTATAACAGAACACTCCGTCCGGTTCGCAGGTCCGGTACAGGTCAGCGATCCCCCGGTCCCAATCTGATCCGGTCATCATTCCCCTGAACAAAGCTCCTCCCGCACCCCCTCTACCATCGCGGTAAAGGTCAGTTTGGTAAACCCTTCAACAAGTGCGGGGCGGGATGCATCAACATAGACCATACGGGGAGAAACACTGACCTGGGAAAATCCGGATCTGGTGAGGAGAGGGTAAAGCTCCCGACCGACAAGGGCGTTTCCTCCTGCTTCTTTTTGTAACGTAACAAGACAAGAGATAGCGTCTCTGGCATATACACTGTCAGGGTGGAAATATGCGGAGCCGTGGTCTCCTTCAATAACCGTAATAGTCCCCCCGGGTTTTAGCATATTTTTCAGATTATAAAGTGCGCCGGCAGGATCCGTAAGGTGTTCAAGAACGAAACAGACAAAGACATGATCGAAACTGGCAGGAGGAAAAGGAAGATTGAATATGTCGGCTTTTTGGAAAACTACGTTCTTGTGCCCGGTTTTTTGTATCCATGCCTCCGCTTCTGCAAGAGATTTCTCGGAGCAGTCTATGCAGGTAAAAGAGGCGTCCGGACTTCCCGCTGCAAGCATCACGGTCTGGGCACCAACACCACAGCCGGCTTCGAGCACCCGGCTCCCTGCCGGATATCGGGTGTCATGGTGAAGCAAATCCGTCAGTGTCTGCGCCTGGTCAAGCAGCCGCTCTGCCTCGCGAGAAGAATAGCCATGGACATAATCCTTGCCTTTTTTCATCTGAAGTTCATCTCGGCGTAAGTACCATGAATCCGGGAGATTAAAATGATATTGTGTTTAATTCGCCGGAGAGACTCTGTGCCGGTTGATGGATACTCATTGTCGGGGCAGCATACCTTTTTTCAACGCGCTTTTATTTTGCGCATCATTATCACCTGTGCGAGCGAAATTTCTCTTGTAATATGGTTAATCCCCCTCCAACGTCCGCTTCGCAGCAGCCTTCACTTGGATCTCTCTTCTTTTCGTTTTTCCGGTTGGGGCTGACCGCATTTGGTGGTCCCGCCATGGTTCCATACATTCGGAAAATGGCAGTGAATGAGAAAGGGTGGCTTGACGGTACGGTCTTTGATGAGGGTGTTGCACTCTGCCAGGCTATTCCCGGGGCTACGGCCATGCAGGTTACTGCGTATACCGGTCTACGTATCCGGGGAGTTGCGGGTGCACTGGCAACGTTTGTCGGCTTTGGTCTGCCCGCATTTATCCTGATGATGGTGCTCTCCGCAGTCTATGTTTCGACTGCCAACCTTCCCCCAGCAAAAGCGCTTTTCCTCGCATTACAGGCAATTGTTGTTGCACTTGTTGCCTACGCCACGGTCTCTTTTGGAAAAACTTCACTCAGACAATGGTTTTCCTTTGTCATTGCCGGGATTGCGGCAGTCCTCTTCATTGTTGGCATCAACCCCATTATCGTCATTTTCCTCGCAGCCCTTTTGGGAATAGCTCTTCTTCCTGCACCAGATAAAAAACAAGAGGCGCCGGTCACTGCATTACCTCGTCCGGAAACTTCTTTTTTTATCCTGCTCGCCGGTGCCTGCATATTTTTTGTCCTGTTGTACTTCCTTGAGCCAGATCTCTTTACCCTTGCGGCTACCATGGCACGGGTTGATCTCTTTGCGTTTGGCGGAGGATTTGCCTCGCTGCCGCTGATGTTCCAGGAGGTTGTCGTAGTCCATTCATGGCTGAGTAGCACAGCCTTCATCAACGGACTCGCCCTTGGCCAGGTGACACCAGGCCCTATCGTTATTACCGCAACGTTTGTCGGTTTTCTTGCCTACGGTTTCTGGGGAGGAGTCGTTGCAACAATTGCGATCTTTACTCCTTCATTTCTGGTTGTAATCGGGACAGTTCCCTATTATGATTGGCTGCACAGTTCCCAGTTGTACCAGAAAATGTTCCAGGGCATCTTGTTCTCGTTTGTAGGGCTGCTCTTGAGCGTGACCATAAAACTCGCACTAGCGGTTCCCTGGTCCTGGCTCCCCGGCCTTCTTGCAGCAGGAACCTTTGTTTCTCTCCTTTTAGGTGCCGAAATACTCTGGGTTGTCGTTGCGGGGGTTGGGATTGCCGCAGGCGTGTTCGTATTTGTGCACTGAAATGGCATGTACTAACATACTAAAACGGTTATCACGAAAACCTGTCTACATGTATAACTCGCAAATACAGCCTGTTCACTCCGCAGAAACGGAGCAATAAATAAGAGAGTACCCGATATTGCAGGACTCCAGGCACCGGCGATATCTATTGGTATGAGATAAGGTGTGTCCCAATAAAAGATGGATTTAGAGGGGATCTTCCGGTGCCTGAATGCTGCAAACCTGCCTGTTTATTCACTAAATCCTTGTGAACATCGTATGTATTCGTGTGTGTTTGTGTGCATGTGTCCGGTTGGGGTGCATTCCAAAAGGACAATATCTATGTTAACCGTTGCCCTATTTTAACCTTTTTTATTTTACAATTTACAGATATTAATTAGAAATAATATACTCCTGCAAAAATTTTTTCGAAAGGCAATAACAACAGAAAATAGAATGTTTAAAGCAATCGCAAATGTCCCAAACTTCGTTGTTGATCAGATTTGATTCATACTCGCGGTTTTATCAGCTCGCGGTGAAGCCGGGGCGTTGGCAAGGTATAACGGCGGTTCACCGGAGGCATACCTTCGCATGTTCTCTGCAAACGCCCTTGCAATACCCTCATAGGAGACATCTGTGACACCGGCAATGTGAGGGGTAGCGATTACATTCTCTGAAAAAAGGGGATGGCCCATGTCTACCGGCTCTTCCCAATAAACGTCGAGACCGGCACCGGCAACATGACCAGACCGAAGTGCTTTTAAGAGGGTATCCTGGTCAAGAAGCCCGCCCCGGGCGACATTGACGAGAAAAACACCCGGTTTCATGGAGGAAATCTCCCTTTCGCCGATAAGGTGGAAACGGTCGGGAGTATAGTTGATGCAGATCACAACGTAATCTGCGTATGCAAGGCTTTCCTGAAGTCCGGCCAATGAACAGGAACGGCTGATCGCAATTCCTGGCACAAACCGGCCAGGATGATCATCGACGGTTATAATCTGTACCTCGAACCCGGAAAGCCTGCGGACAAGCTCTCTTCCAACGCCCCCAAGGCCGACAACACAAACAGTCTTACCCCGGAGTGCCTGCCCGGCCGGTGATCCCCACGGGACCTTTGTTCCTTCCTTCCGGGCTGCTGTTATGACATTCCATTTACGGGAGAGCATAAGCATGAGGAGGATCGCATGCTCGGCTACTGACGCAGCATTACCGGATTCTTCGCTGGGTATACGCGCAACCCGGACCCCATGCTTCGTTGCTGCCTCAATATCGACGGATTCGAGCCCGACGCCGAACTGTTGGATAAGGCCGAATGTCCCCTGACAGATGATAGTCTCATCAACCCGGGTGACCAGAGGCACAACAACGTCCGCCTCTTTGATATGGGGGCCGATCTTTTCTGGCGGGAACGCAAGAATCTCATCGTTGGGGAGGAGGGCATCGAGTTGCTTGCGAGCCTCGGGAAAACTCTCGCCGCAGAAGAGGATCTTCATAGGTATCTGATGAGCACTACCGGGTGATTAGATCTTCGGAAAAAAGTGTTGATGGGATTTTTACGTTTTACATGCTGGAGAACACGAAGGCGATTTATTTTCTGGTAATCAATCCTGCAAGCACCTTGCCGGTAAGGCTTCTTTCAAGGGTTATCGCATGACTATCACACATCTCATGGCAGCAGTAGCATTTGATGCAGTTCTTATAACCAATCCGTGGCTTATTGTCGACAACTCCTATCGTTTTCACCGGGCAGCTCCGGACGCATTTCATGCAGCTTATGCAGTGATCGGCATGAATCACCGGCGGGGCGGGTACTCGTTGACCAGTTTAAAGACGAGCCGTAAGAGAAAGTGGGATTTACCTTGGGTACTGTCTTCTCCAAGGAAAGTAGATGGCCCCCGGTATCCCTTTACAATGAAATCCGACAGGTTATCGCCAACGAGGGAGATATCGCTGAAATCCTCCTTCAGGTATCCTCGTTCGATAGCGGCGGTGATAGTTGGCACACGGAGAGGATCAATGGCCATAAGCCGAGAGGTGGCGACGTCAATGGCACTGTAGTCTCCGGAGGCCAGGACGGCTCCGATCTTCCGGGGGGTTCCGGCATGGGGGCCTTCTCCTTCCATACCCATAACCGCATCCATAACCTGCAGTTTTGGCTTGACCACATCGTTAATATCGACTATCATGCGCCCGAACGCGGCAGGATCCGGCAGTCTCGCATGATATGTCGGTTTATCGAGACCTGGAATGACACCAAATATGTTTTTCGCCCCGCCGGAAAGGTACGTCAGCATATGGGTCTTTGCCTTGGAGACAACGACCACGGCATCGCAGTCCAGCGCAGGATTGATGATCGGAAACCGTTTGATTGTACGGCTCTCGGGGGCAGAAACTTCCTGGAATCCTACGTCATAATTCAGGGCGATCCCGAGATCTTGTGCGATTTTATCATACCCGCACACCGCGTACGCTTTCCGGAGATTGTTTTCAGTATAGCGTGATCCGGAGCCGGGCTGTCTCCCAGGAGCACCTCACAGCCATAGTCTCTCAGAAGCTTTGCCACGGCATACACAACTTCCGGGTTCGTGGTCACGCACGTTTCAGGCATCGATCCCTGCAAGAGGTTAAACTTCACGAAAACCTTCTGCTCCGGCTGGACAAATGTGCCCAAACCCCCGACAAGGTCAATTGCTCGCAGGACAGCAGCACATGTTTTCTCACGGTCATAGTCATCGCACCGGACCACCGATACTTTTTTTACACTATCGCTCATTGCTTCATCTCCTCACGCCCTGGTCTTTCATAAACCGGACGGTGAAATTACAGTTACACTTAGGACAGATTGCCAGTGCGATCATATTGACTTTCGCCATAAACCTAGCTGAAAAAAGTTGGCCTCATAACAAACCCTTTACGTGAGGGAGCTGATGATCGCATCTGGTGAAAAGAATGCAGTTTAAAGAATGCGTTATGCAACGGTACGCGACCAAGAAATTTGACGGCCGGACAATCCCTGATGCGAAAGTGAATGAATTACTGGAGCTGGTGCGGTATGCACCATCTGCCCTGAACCTCCAGCCTTGGAAGATCAAGATTGTCACCGATAAAAAAACCAAAGAATCGCTGCGTCAAGCCTCAAACGACCAGGAGCAGATAACAACCTGTTCGCATCTGCTGGTTTTCTGTGCGGACGCAGATTATGAAAGCCTGATCAAACGGCTTGGTGACCTCATGAAAAAGAACCACGTGCCGATGGATATGGTAACGATGATAACCGAAATGGCGACCGGTTTTGTTGCCGGGATGTCTCTGGAGCAGCGCAAAGCCTGGTCACAGGCACAAACCTATCTTGCGCTCGGTAATGCCCTCAACGGTGCAAAATCGCTTGGCTTTGATTCCTGCCCGATGGGTGGATTTAACCCGGCTGCTTATTCCCAGATCCTGAAGATTCCGATAAACCTCACCCCGGTGATGCTCTGCCCGATCGGCTATGCGGCAGATACATCAAAGCCTAAGATCCGGTACGCCCTAGATGAGCTGGTGTTCTAGAGACCGGGGAAAAACATCCTTTTTCAGTCAGATCAGAGCGAAGACAAAAAGGAGCCACAGGTTTCCTTATTAATCCCCTACGTTCTATTTTTCTTTCGAGAAGCGATCCGTCAATGCCGACCACTATTTATTATTTCACCGGAACGGGAAACTCACTTGCCGTAGCACGACAACTTGCCGCGGATCTGGGAGACACCGATCTTGTCCCAATCCCGAAAGTAATGAACGGCGATGTGCCGGTCCGGGCTCCTGTTGGAGCAGTTGGCTTTGTCTTTCCGGTATACGTCATGGGACTTCCGAAAATAGTGGCCCGGTTCGCTAAACAAGTCGATCTTTCAGATGCTACTTACCTTTTCTGTACCTGCACGTTCGCGGAAAGCGGCATTTCCGGGGCATTCCGGGAACTGGAAAAAATCCTGAAACGAAAACGTAAAACGCTTGATGCTGCGTTTGGTGTCCTCATGCCCCAGAACTACGTATTTGGCCCGGAAGGCCCGGAAACCGCGGCAATGCAGGACATGTTCCGGAACGCATCACTGAAAGTAACGGCAATCGCAGCAGCGATCCGGGAACGTAAAACGATTCGGGATAGAGAGAACGACCGAAAGGTTGGGATCCTCCGGTTTGCCCACCCGGTCTTTGCCTGGTTAAGCGCAAGTGAGGACCGAAAATTCACCGTCCTCACCAGCTGTACCGGGTGCACAACCTGTGAGAAAGTATGCCCGGTAGGAAATATTACGATAGAAAAAAAGCGACCGGTCTGGCATCACAACTGTGAGATGTGTTTTGCCTGCATAAACTTCTGCCCGACAAAATCCATCCAACTAGGGGAAAAATCAAAAGATCATGGGCGCTACCATCACCCGGACGTTATGGTAAGAGATATGATGGCACAACACGGAAGGAAACCCGATCTATCGGCACTGAAAAACCGGTAATTGTATTTTTCTCCCATAAAATTCCTCTTCTCACGCAAATACATATATAGTCAATATGCAAACGTTGACATATGCTTCTGCAAACGAACGAGAAGCAGTTCGCGTTCTGGAAGATGCGGCGCAACGGTGTGCCAAATATCACAATAGCGCACAGTCTGGGCATCTCCCGGCAGGCGGTATCCCGGGCGCTCCAGCTCATGGATGGCAAAATTGAATCGACCTTGCGGGAGATGGCCCATGCAAACCAGATCGAGCCTGAATCGATTAACACCGAACGGGGTGTCCTTTTAGGGAGGTCAATCCCTTTCCAGGCCCCGGCAATTATCTTTGTTTCGGAAAAACACGGGATACAGGTCTGGTATGAGCATGACGGAGATTGTGGCTCTTGTACACGGTATACCGGATGCATCGAGCTCCTTTGGGATTATGCTACAGAACTCGGTATTAAAATCGAAAAGACTGCTGACCCGACAAAAATGGCAGAGGAATTATTTGCTAAGGTAAAGGCGATCGTATGATGACACGATTCTCTGAAATGGTTAATACCTGGCTTGGCTGGTGTCCCAATGTCCAGATGTTCCAGAATGTCCAGACAAACACAACCATCCCCCCGGCGCCGGTTCAGAATGAGCCGCCAGGTGGCGGGGATGCCAGATCGTGGAGATCTTATCACCGGAGACGACGAGGTATGCATTCCTTAATCCCCGCCGGGCTCCTCATTGGTCTTGGTATCGGCTTGCTCATTGGCCACATTGTAGCGGCCGGGTTAATAGGCCTTGGTCTTGGATTCCTGGTGTCTGCGATCGTGAACGCCACCTCGCGTATGGATGATGATACCGTTTCACCGGACCACGTAAAAACCTGGATGAAAGAACACGGATACAATGAAGATATGAGCGAGGTGGCAGCTGAAAAGAATGGCATCATCACACAAGCATGGCTTCGGCCTTGCTTTTATCGGTATCTTCTTTATCGTTTTTGGTATCATGATCGTCTGGGCCCCGGTTCTTCTCTGGCCGTATATCGGTGCAGCCTTCCTCATACTGCTCGGAGTCGGGATCCTTGTCCACGGTTTCCTCCACCACGGGGAGTACTGGCATTAGAATATTTTTTTTGTAAAAAGGAACGGCATCTCTTCGAATCGTTTTGCGGAAAAACCCTAGTGAATAAAGAAAGGTTTTGTGATAGCAATGATGGAAATAAAAGTCACAAGTGATGTCGAGCATTTCAACCACTGGTCTAAAAGCTACGACGAGTCATGGATGCAGCACCTGTATTTCGACCGTATCCATAAACGGGTTCTCAACCTGGTTGATGCCGGGTATACCCCGGCTACTATTGTCGATGTAGGTTGTGGGACCGGGAGATTGCTGCGAAAAGCCCGGGAGCGCTGGCCTCACGCGAGCCTGACAGGCATCGATCCGGCGGAAGGCATGGTGAAAAAGGCACGGATCCTGATGCCGGACACTGTGTTTATCGTGAGCCCGGCAGAATCGATTCCTCTTCCTGATGCATCAGTGGATCTCGTGTTTAGCACCACCTCGTTTCATCACTGGCAGGACCAGGCTCAGGGAATCCGTGAGATCCGGCGGATTTTGAGACCGGGCGGCCGGTTCATTCTCTCGGATATGATGGTCCCCCGGTTCCTCGTGAAATTTATTCACCACGGAACGTTCAAAAACCCTGAAGAAGTCCATGAAATATTCGAACAGGCTGGCCTGGATGTCGTAACACAACGCCGATCCTTCCTGGGAAGGTCTTTTGTGACTGTCGGCATCCGCAAGTAGCTACTCCCGGGAATTCTGGTGAAATCTTTCAGGAATCGGACCTTCGTTATTTTTTAGTTATTGACGAGAGCCAGGCACGGGGTCCGTTTTTCCAGGTGCGGCTCTCAAAAACCGCCGGCCTGATGTAATTGATAATCCATCCTTCACTGAAGCTGTCCTGTATCTCCTTTTTTGTCACTCTTCTTGGGCCGTAGCTGCCGGGCTCCAGCTCGGAAAAGCAGAGCATAAAATAGGTTCCACCGGGGTGCAGGACGGCTGCAAGATTTTCCGCAAAGATCGGGCGGTCTTCGTCAGTTAGGGTATGAAAGAGCCCGGAATCGGTGGCGGTGTCAAAGGTCCGGTTAAGCTTTTTGAGGTCCAGCGCGTCCAATACAATAAAATGGACATGGACCCCTCTCTGGATGGATTTTTCCTGCGCCTTATGGATTGCAAGAGGGGCTGAATCAATACCATACACCTCGTGACCTTCCTCTGCATAGAAGAGAGCATTCTCCCCGGTTCCGCAGCCAAGGTCAAGGACTGATCCTTTTATCTCCCCGTTCCTGGCAAGTCCGATAAACTCTTTCTGCGGATGCCCGATATCCCAGGGGGGTGTATTCTCGTATGATTCATCAAAGAAATCCATAGTTCACGACATCCATAGGAAGTTATCAGTATTTCTCTGTGTAAGAGGAGTTCTGATGCGTCTGCAATCAGTAGCCGATAACTGATGTTCTTTCATAATTCCAGCCACTCACGGATCCAGACATGTGCATGAATTATCGCCTCTTCCAGCCTGTCACAAGAAACGCAATCCCCACCGCTGTTATGACTGATACATCACCAAGCGGACTCTTCGTTGTCGGTGTTGTTACCGGCTCAGTCGTCAGGGCGAGCGTCGGCGTCACCACTGCTGTTGTATTCATTACAGGTACGGTTGTCATAGTCGTCGTCGGTAAAGTCGTTAGAGGGACACTTGTAAGGAATGGCGTTGCTGTCACTGCCGGAACCTGGGTTGGTGTTCCAAGAGAAATAGCCACATTCTGGCCGGGATTTGCCGGGTTCTGTGCATCTATCGAGAATGATTGTGCGGCTGTTGCCCGCGAAGTCTGGAATGCAATAGTCCCAATGCCATTCTGATCCGTAGTGACCGCTGCATAATAACTGGTATCGGAAACCGTTGCCGTTGATGGGGCGACATCATCGAGAATTGTGCGACCGCCGCCATTGTAATACTGGTAGGAGCCAATCGTATAGGGCCCGCCCGGCTGGTCCTGCACGACATTTTCCTGGTTTGCGACGACGACTGGGGGCTGGTCTCCCGGTTCACCACTCAGGGAAAAAGTCCCTTTCAGCCAGACGTAATAGGTCGCGTAGGGTGTTCCCGCTATAGTCACAGTGAATGTCTGGCTCCGGGTTACCGAACCTTCCCCTTGTGCGCCAGCGGGTGGGATAACAAAGGCGAGAAGGAGAACGATAAGCAAAAGGAATACCGCACATTTTCCAGTCATACGATAACCTCAGTAATGAGCGTAATGCCGGTTTTGGATAAAAGTGTATGTCCCGGTACATTTTAGGTCCGGGTAAGCTGCAGGATCCTGATCCGGGGCGCTGTACCTTGTCTGGATACTTTTGACAGCTACGCCTTTTTCCTTTTCATCGAAATCCCATCCGGATGTAAACACGGGATCTCTTGTGAAAATGTCGGTTTCAATCGTACCTAGTGAGTGAATACCATAGACTCCGGCAGGGCGCCGTATTTGGCCAGTACCTCTTTGAGTGGTTTAGAGGCAACCATCTGAGTTATGATAACAGAACCCAGTGAAACCCCTGTTTCTTTTGCAAGAGGATCGTTTGGATAACAGCAGGTCGGTACACCGGATAATACCTGGTCAAATACAGTTTTTATAATATGGTTCTGGATAAAGGTCAGCTCTGTCATAAACTGCTGACCAGGCATCTGGGCTGCCGCAAAAGAAAGACGAATGATATCCTCGAACTGGTGTGACCCCCCTTCAGCAGAAAGCCTGATCATGCAGGAAATTTCATAGTTCTTGATTTCCCCTTTCTTGAGAGCAGAATGCTCGATACTGAGCATTATTACCCTTTTTACCGGAATCAGGTGGATGTGGTGATCCACGTCGAGCATGGCGACACTTACTTCAGGCACAGCATATCCCTCTGAATGGATGATTCTTTTATCCGGGATAAAGTGTTTGTGACCGTACCTAACCCACGGTCAAGATCGAACGATCCAACTCAATTCTTACGTGTCAGGTGAGTCACGGCAGTAGGGCCGACTGGTGTGCACATTCCCGTGAGTCACTTGCATGATCTATTCGTTTATAATGGCTTTGAAAAAAGAAAATAAGCCTGGCGGGAAATTCCCAGCAGATTACTTGAGTTTCTTCTCGAGCTTTTTGAGCTTCTTCTTGGCGCTCTCGCTCCCCGCAGCCGCCTGCTTCGAGAGCTCTTCTGCCTTGACCTTCTTCACCTGGTTCAGCTTCGTCATCATTTTCTTACTTGTTGGCATTTAATTACCTCTTTTAGCGCTTTTGGCTCATTCTGTTTGGTTTTTTTCCTTCTTAAAATATTCCTGTATTGTTGAACCAGCCCATGATGAAATCCCGTTTTGACGTCCCCTAACACATAGAAGATCCGGTACCAATAAGAGATCCGGTGACATTATTCGTTGTATCGAGGAGCGAATGGGCAACAAGGTACACGTTATGATACCCCATAATTACCGACACGTCGTTGAATGCATCAAAGATAGTATAGGAAACAATAAACCCGAGCACAAGCGCCGACAGGAGACCCAGTCTCTCGTTCTGCCGGAAGATGTAGGGTATCGCAACCATAAGCGGCAATAATACCAGGATCCCCAGCGCCATACTGGGGACCATCCCTATGGATGTAAAACAGGTTGCCGCCACCGAGTCGCATTCCAGAAAATGCACCCGGATACTGTTCAGGTAAAGGGTGCAGAGGGAGGCAACGGTTGCAAAAAACATCGCCGCTACTATAAAAATCCAGTACCGTTTATCGAACTTCACAGAGCTGATTTTTGTGTTGAATCTATATCAAGTTCCAGACGGTGACAAAGATATAAAATTTTTAGAGATTGGGGAACGTCGGTATTACTGAACGATTCTTCTTATTCCCAGATTCCATAATCCCACGCTTTGAGCATATCAACATCCCGCTTCCATGTTGCCCTGCTCAGTGCCTGTGACCGGCTCAGCATCCTTTGCTGAATAAAATCGTATTCACAGAGGATTCTGGTGTTCCGGAGCAGCGTTACCCGTATTGGATGGTGCCGGTACAGGATAGGCTCTTGCCTTCTGAAATACCATTTTATTCGCTGGAAGGTAAGCCAGTCAAGTTTCATGGCCAGGGTTGCATGAAACCTGAATTCATCCTCGCCATCCCGGTCATATTTTCGCAAGGAACAGTACGGAGAAAGTGCAAGGGAGAGCTGGTGGCGGAATTGTTTTAAGGTTGCATCCGGGGTAATTGTGACAAAAACAACCCGGGAATCGTCAAAAAATCCATACCCGCCTACCGTATATTTGGGAATCTCCGCCTGGCTTGCACTTATCCGGGTAAAATCTTCGACAAGTTTTTCTTCATCGTGCGTGAAAAAAGGCCCCACGAGAGAAATGTGAGGAATGACTCCTTTGTCCCCAAGATTAAATTTCTGGTGTAAATGAGTGCTTAAATCCCGGATCTGCTGCCTCACTGAACCCATGAGGCGGATATCTATGAGATAGTGAGTCATTTTTCTTAGATCATTCAGGGTCGCCGGACTTAAAAAAAAGGATCAGATTACTTTAAGGATTATTTTTCCCCGTACATGGCCGGTCTGGCTCAAATCCTGTGCAGCCTTTGCTTCAGCAAGAGGGAATACTTTCTCGATGAAAACGCGGAGTTTTCCGTTATCAACCAGAGTGGCAATTTCCTGGAGTCGGGCACCGTTTGAGATAAGCATAAACGATCTGCCGGCAACACCGTGTGCCGCAGCCGCTTTTTCATCAGCGCCCACAGAAGATACCAACACACCGCCCTTACGGAGCACACCCCATGATTTTGCCTGAGTCTCCCCACCGATCGTATCAAAAACCACATCCATCCCGCTGAGTTTTTTGCTGAAATCTTCAGCCGTATGATCGATTACCTCATCAGCACCGAGCGATTGAACCATCGCAATATTTTTCGTTGATGCGGTCCCGATAACATACGCACCGGCAATCTTTGCAAGCTGAACCGCAAACGTGCCAACCCCGCCCGATGCACCATGGATAAGGACCTTCTGGCCTTCCCTGAGACCGGCAACCTCAAACAATGCCATCCAGGCTGCCTGAGATGCAAGCGGTATGCCGGCCGCC
The DNA here is from genome assembly GCA_963701095.1 of uncultured Methanoregulaceae archaeon. Lineage (GTDB taxonomy): Archaea > Halobacteriota > Methanomicrobia > Methanomicrobiales > Methanospirillaceae > Methanoregula. The sequence goes on along the minus strand of OY969564.1, from coordinate 2,390,955 downwards.
TGGTCAAAGGGAATATTCCGTGGCGCCGATGCAAGATCAATGGTCTTTACGGTAATATATTCCGCATAGCCCCCGTTTCTTAAAGTATCGGGCCGGCAGAACACGGGATCACCTTTCTTAAAACGTTTCACGAGGTTTCCCGTCTTTTCTACGGTACCGGCGACATCCCAGCCCAGGGTGAGGGGAAGGGTATGATGGACCATTGGCTCCATGAACCCTTCGCGGATTTTCCAGTCCACGGGGTTCACGCCGCACGCGTGCACCTTGACCAATACTTCGTCGGGTCCTGTCTCCGGTAGGGGAGCGTCTTCGTATTTCAATACCCCGGAATTGCCGAATGCATGGATTCGCACAGCCTTCATGAGGTTTTCCTTCGCGGGTTAGTTATACCCGGACACCAAAAAAAGTTCGTATCCGTCCTATATTTTATGAGGGATATCTCCTGGTCGTGCGGGATGTATCCGGACGATTGCCGTTTTGAAAGAGCCTTAAAAAGGTTTTAAGATGAACCGCTATTCCCGCGGTCATCACGGATCTGCTGCCGGTTGTCTTGTATCTGTTCCCGGTCGGCACTGTTATTCTGCCGGAGGGAGGCGTCCTGTTGCCAGTTTGCATTGATCTGGGTCCAGTCCTGCTCGCTTGCATTCCGTTCGTTATGGATATCCTGGTGGATTGCAGCATTGCCCTGCCAGTCCTGGTGGATGTCGCCCCGGTCTGCCGCGATCTGCTGCTCTTCAGCTGTCCGGTTGCCGGAATCGTTCCTTATATCCTGCCGATCGGTGTGGATATCCTCGCGGTACCCGATGTTTGTGGACCGGTTCGCAAGATCAGCAGACTGGTCGTCCCGTACCGTTGCCCGGTTCCCAAGAATATCCTGGAAAATATCCAGGTTGTCCCACCAGTTCTGGTCTATGTCCTTGTCATTTGCACTGATATTCTGAGTGAGGTTCCGGTCATCATGCCGCAGCCCAAGGATGCTCTCCAGTGAACCAAGCGGGTCAAAACCCGGGGCCGGGTACCGGTGATAGTGGCAGTGGGCGTTACGGTTACCTGTGAGGCGTCGTCTGCACTCACGGGGAGCACCAGTGCAATGATGAGCACGGCGCAAATGCAGGTTATGACAAGTATGCTGGGTTTCATGGTTTTTCTCTCCTGATTAGTGACCCGAGGTTCGGGCTTGCAATCAAAAGTTCACCTGAATGATATATATATTCAAAAAATATCCCGGGTAGGTTCCCAGAACCGAGAGGTTAAACGATGGACGAAAAAAACGGTTGAGAAATCCGGCAAGAGTGGATTGATCAGAGAGCAAATATGTTATTGTTTCAAACTCGGGAATCCTTTTCTCCCGCAATCGATAATAAGAAAAATACCTAAACCAAGGAAAAAAAACCCACCAAATAAGGAAATGAGGATCATTAAGTGGGACGCCGGACCTGTATAATCGAATGTTACATTTAATCCGCTAAAAACAATGAGAAGTACGCCTATGGCAATACAAGAGAGACTTTCTGCTAAGCGGTAAAGAAAATTCCAGAATTCCTCGGTCATGTAATGTCGTCACCGGAGACAGGAGAACCTATTCGTCACAAAGTATGGTTGATTTCGGGTAAATGTATTTCGCTTTTTATTCACTCTGGAAAGTAAATTCGTCAGAGCATAAAAGAATTGCATTTTAAAGATCAATATCCACCTTTGATAAATAAACATTCAAATGGTCTATAAATTCCGGGCCAGCTCTCAAAGGTCTGATCATATGGACGCCGAAAAGATTCACCTTGACAAAGATAACGAAACGTATCTCATAACTTTATACGGAAAAGCCCTCGATTACCGTACGAAAAACCCGATCCTGGACGACAAATTTGCTGATGAAGCGGTCAGACGAATAGATTTTGATTTTGAAAAGCTGAAAAGCCCGAAAGGAGCCTCAGTTTCTCTCCCGGTGAGGGCCAAACATATTGATGGCTGGACCCGGGAATTTCTCGCTGCCAATCCTGACGCGACCGTGCTGCACCTGGGAAGTGGCCTTGACAGTCGCGTGTTCCGCATCGACCCACCAGCTACTGTCCGCTGGTATGACGTGGACTTTCCGGAGGTGATCGAGCTGAGAAAGAAATTGTATCCAGATCGTCACAATTACATTATGATTGGTTCTTCCGTAACCGATCCTGGATGGCTAGACGAAATACCGGCAGATAAGCCCGTAATCGTCGTCGCTGAGGGACTAGTGCAATATATACCAGAAGAAGAGGTGTATGCACTCTTCAGGAGAATCACCGGAAAATTTCCGTATGGCCAGATTATTTTTGATGCTCATAGTGAGCTGATGATACAGTTTGTCATGCTCTCACCTGCCGCCAAACGATCAAAGGTATCCCTTCTCTGGGGTTTGGGTGACGCTCGGGCGTTCGAAAAACATGTTCCCCGGTTAAGGCTTGTCAATGAAATTTCCTTTCTAGACCTGCCCGAACTCATCGAACGAGTATCGCCATCAAGAATCGGGAGAATGTATTACCACCTGATGAGCCATATTCCTGCTGCGAAGAAGATGGTACGTCATCTCCGTTATGAATTTTGACTCAGATCTGGGGGACACGATAGCACGCACATTTTAACGAGAAATCAGGATGATGTATCCGTTAGGATTTCTTGAAGCGGGTAAGGATATAGTTCGTCAGGGTCTTTCCACTGATATTGCGGGTTGATGCATCAACCCGGATAAAGAAAAACTCTTCACTCCCTGTATCAACAAAAACCGGCTTTTCAGCAGGAATTATATGGACATGGCATAACGTTTTTTCCGAGATAACCGGGAATGTGATGCGGATATACTGGCTCGCTGTTTCATAGATCTCGGGAATATATCGCCGGATTACCGAGTCAATCAACATCCGCCGGTACCCATCCGGGTTACGGTCTTTTTCCAGCAGCCGGGAATAATCGTCATCGATCCCCACCACCTGGATCACATTTTTTACCCGGTCTTCTTCTATGCCAATGATGACATCCCCGCCACTGGAATTCAGGAACCCTGCAATTGACCTTGCGATAATAAATTTTGAGGCGTTTGTCCGGTATTTTCGCACTTCCGCCGATTCACTGGCGTCCGCCTCCTCTTTGGAAAGCCTCGTGCTCCAGAGAGCTTTGAACTTGAATTCAACCCGTTCGCTTTCCCCTGTAGCGATCATCATCCGGACCGCAACGGCATCATCCCCGGGCATGGTAATTTGGAGGGGGTCCCGTTGTTTGACGACGTAGGAAGAAACAACAGCGATACCGATAAACAAAAGTGCCTGAAAGACTACACCGCCTACGACAAACACATTTGGTGTGAGAAAATATACCGACACCAGAAGGTAGGCAACTGAACAGCTCCCGGCAACATAAATCCCGCGGGAGGGATAGAAATACGTGGCATAAAGGATCGGGAAATAGAAAAGCTGCGGGACTATCGAACCATATCCCGCTGCCATGGAAATGTAGGTAACCCCTATGATAGAGGCAGTAATTGATGCGATCACCCAGAACCGGACAAGATCGTTTTGCGATATCTGAAGAGTGTCCGGCAGATGGTATCCCGGGAGGGAAGGTGTTGAATCCATTGTTAATGAGGGCTTAGTGGGAAGGGGTAATAACCATATCTATGGTCAGATGCTGTAGTTTCTCAAAAACAACCTCTTCACGATATACCAAGGGAAGGATGGCGGCCCAGGTCTCTTCGGGGAATAATTTCCCATATACTATATCCTTTTTAGCAAAAAATCCAGTTTTTATCGGTCAAAAAGCCGCCGTTTCTGACATTTTTGGTTTTGACCGGGAAAGGCATTTAGGGTAGACCGGGAAGTTGCGGCGTATCCCTCAAAAAGACTGCAGTTCCGAAAGTATTACCTGCGTAAGTGATTATCCATACTACATGAAAGGGTCATACCAAATAGGACGATTGTTTGGCATTCCTATTCTCATCCATTTCTCGTTTCTGATCGTGATCCCTCTTTTAGCCTGGATCATCGGCAGCCAGATTTCCCTTACAACAACCACTCTCCAGGATCTTTTCCAGGTTCCCATAGACTCATCCCTGATAACTGCGGGTTTTATGCCCTGGATCCTTGGCACTATTGTCGCACTCGGGCTCTTTTTAGGTGTCCTTGTCCACGAAATCGCCCATTGTATAGTAGCCAGGAAAAAAGGGGTAAAGATCCGGAATATCACCCTGCTTATTTTTGGTGGCGTCTCCCAGATGGAAGAAGAAGACGTACCGGATCCGAAAATCGAGCTCCCGATGGCATTTGTCGGTCCGCTCACAAGCCTCCTCTTCGGTCTTGTCTGCGCCGGTCTGGTCTACCTTGTACCGGTAATGATCAAGGATTCCCCGATCGCAGGTGTCCTTATTTTTATCTTCGGGTACCTCGCCCTGCTCAACGTCATCCTCTTTGCATTTAACCTGATTCCTGCATTTCCCATGGACGGCGGAAGAGTGCTCAGGGCAGCGCTTGCACAACGGATGCCCGTCCACAAGGCGACCCGTATCGCCGCCGACGTGGGTAAGGGATTTGCCATTATTTTTGGTATCGTCGGCCTTTTGTTCTTCAACCCGTTCCTGATCCTTATCGCCCTTTTTGTCTATCTCGGGGCAAGCTCGGAAGCAACCATGGACACGTTCACATACCTGTTGCATGATATCACTATCGGCGCCACGATGAGTTCTCCGGTGACCTTTGTGACACCAACGCTTTCGGTTGCAAAGGTGATGGAGATGATGCTCTCAACCAAACACCTTGGCTTCCCGGTCGTCGAACATGATACACTGGTCGGTATGATTACCCTCAAAGATGTGAACCGCATTCCACAAACAGATCGCGAAGTAAAGCTGGTCCGCGACATCATGACCCGCAACCCGATTACCCTTCCCCATTCTGCACCAGTCATGGACGCCCTGAAAATCATGTCAGCCCGTAACATCGGGAGGATTCCGATAGTTCAGGAGGGAAAGATCATTGGCATTGTAACCCGGTCTGATATCCTGAAAGTGGCCGAGCTCAAAAGGGTTTGATCACCGGACCATTAATAAACAAAATCACGGCGAAAAATGGATGGGAGAAGCGTTTTTGATATGGCATTATTGTGGTAAATCATTTATAGATGGTTGCCGTTTAAGTAAATCTCAAGGATCGGGAGGATATATGCCAACACTACATGAAATAGGAAATGCCGGCGAGGGATATGTCGTCGAGCATTTGAAAGGAAGAGGCTATACTATTGATACAGGGGATACCCATACATCAGGTCTGGCGGACATCGAGGCGCATGACAAAAAAGGCAAAATGCTCATCAAGGTAAAATCGGCTGTTACGGATGTTCCTGCAGATTTATCCGCTGAAGAGCAGCGGCAGGTAAAATCACGGGCGGCCAAAATGGGTGCTGTTGCATGGCAGGCAAAAGTGGTCTTAAATACCAACCTGGATCTCATCGGAGATATCAGGTGGGAACAGCTGGATTAGACCGAATCTCTTCCTCTTTTCATTAATCCAACCGAACCTCTTTTATTTTCTTCTCGATTTTGATACGCTTTGTTCAGTACCATCATACAATCCCTCCAGTACTATAGCCAGATATCAACGATTCCCGGAGGTTCTTAGTATTTCAGTTTCCCTTGATTTTCGCAAGAGCCTCGGCTGCTTTTGCACGGGTTATTTCATCAGCGTCGTTTAATGCCTGTTTGAGTGCCGTAACCGCTTTTTCTGATTTGATTTCGCCAAGAGCCCAGGCAGCTCCATGCCGGACATATACGTGGGTATCTTTGAGGGCTTTGATGAGGGGGTCTATGGCTTTTTTCGCTTTGAGTTGCCCAAGTGCCCCAGCGGCAGATGAACGTACAATTTCATTTTCGCCCTGTTTCAAATCCTGTATTAATTTATCAACCATTTTTTCTGACGGATCCGATGAGGCGGTACCGGGTTTTTTGAGAGTTTCTGGCTTTTTGCAATCTTGCATACAATTTCAACTCCTTTTTTACTCATATCATCCTCTCCATGTATCAGAACAAGGATGGTACACGTCTTCTGGTACATAAAAGAAACATTAAAGATCTCTTCTGAAAATCAGTGCATGAAACACATTTTGAAAACATCCCTGATTTTTTAAGTAGTGCGAAAATGTGGAATAATTGATAAAGTTTAAATAACAAAATGTAAAATTGGCTATACATTGTTCTTTCTGCCGCAGTACAAAACAGAAAAAGAAAAATGTACCCTTGGTATCGATAGTGCAGCTGTAAGTTTGATGTCATTATTCATTCCTGTCGTTTCTTTATCAGCGAAAAGATCCACACCGGAGACAGCCCGGTCAACCGGAAAGGAGCAGCAGGAGGCAGGATATCCGCATAATTTTGTCAATGCTCGTAAAGAGGGCGCATGACACCTCCTCCCGGTTCAATACCGGAAAAACCAATAAAAAATACCCTGCATCACCAAGTTATACTTGCAATTATAGGGATTATCCTGCTTACGGCATTTTTGATCATTTTTATCGCAGCCGGCTTCATTGGGCAAAATGGTACAAACACAGGAAGTGCCTCAAACGTTTTTTCCCCGGAAAATGGATATACCGGGTTACCAGGCGCATCAGAAATGCCGGCAGCGGAAATTACCACAAAAATGGTAACCTGTCAAATTAACGGCTTGTTACGTATTACGGGTACAGTCAGGAGTAATGTCAATCATGAGCTCTACGTCGAGATCGTAGGCATCGGGTACGATGATTATGGCAATGAGCGGAATTCCGGATATGATTCCGTTGCTATCGACCCGATGGGCACAAGCACCTTTGATATTCATGTCATTGACGGATGCATGTTCGGGGAAACCGGAACCTATGAAGTAAGAATTGCCAATATCAACTACCGGCATTACGATTAAAGAAAGTCGTAAAATAAGAAATGGGAGAATCCGGTTTTAAACAGATTCATTACCCAATCCGGTTGTTTTTCCCGCAGATACCATCCCATGCCAGATTATGGGAACCTGGAAAATCCTGCGACGTATTTGCATTTACCGGTGGGACGAGTCCTTCCTTAAACATAAAGTATATATGACAAAATGTAAAATATACATTACAATATGTGGGATTTCCCAGACCCACGTACGATGTCTCTCAACAGGGATGATACAGCATGAAATTACCTACCATAAATTACAAGTCAGTCGCTCTTATCGCGATAGTATTATCGGCGATTGGGCTCATCATGATCCCGGTCAGCGCGGCTGCATTCTCCCCACCGGGAGGCTCACAAGGCACCTCAGCCTATCACCATGTGTTTAACAGCACCCAGATGACAGGACGACTACAAACCGTTCTTACGAACCTCACCCAGCAGGGAGTGGACGTAAGCCAGGCACAGGCCGACATTACCGCGGGCAATGTAACAGCAGCGTTCCAGTGGCTCATGGCATATCACCAGGCAAACCCGAGTACGGTAATAGGTGGTTTCAAACAGCGTGCGTTCAACACCCAGCATGCGTTTAACAGCACCCAGCAGTCTGCCCGGATCCAGTTGTTCCTAACGAAACTCGGCAGCAAGGGCGTGGATGTAAGCCAGCCACAGGCTGACCTTACGGCAGGCAATGTCAGTGCAGCGATGCAGTGGATGGCGGCGTATCATACAGCACACCCGGGCACACACTCAGGGCAGCATGGCGCCTGGACTCACTACGGGAACGGCAGCAACAGCACCCTGAGTCACCAGGGAGGCTCGCTCCGGTCTCACCACGCGGGTTTCGGAAACAGGACTTTATCGAACTCAGGTATCCCGGCCCAGGGGCAGGGATCTTCAACCTAATTCATACTACTTCCCCATGGAGTTTGAGACCGGCGTCAACTCCCAGGAGATTCTTGACGAAAAAACCACCAGGCTAAGATGGATCGCCGGTGTATGAACTATTTTTCAGAGGAAACGGCCGGGAGTAAAGTCCTGGCCTTCCTTAACCGGGAAAAAATTATCGGGTTTATTCTTATAGGATCTCTTTCAAGCATTATAGACATTGGTCTCCTGGATTGAAAAACGGTACTGTCACGTTAACGGGACTTGAGAAAAGGATATCGTCGTTCTACGTACTCTTGATTTTTTTAAACACCCCGACAACTCACCGGCACCCTCTATTTTATCCACCCCTCATAATTACGTTAACGTAGGGGATGCGTGCAGGTAACTCCGTAATTTCCGGATAGTTGCAACCTGGTACGCTTTTAAGTTCTTTCTTTCTGTTTCGATGCTCTCGATGATCGTATCGACAGGTGTTGAAAGCCGGTAGACCATTACCGGACCCTGCATACCGGTTTTAAATTTCCTTATCATGATCCCCCCCTTTTCTGGAGCAGAATGCGTTCTCTTCAGGTCAAGCAATTTAGAAAATTCCGGCGTTACCCGGAAAAGATCAAACTCGCAATTGTACGATAATTATGCGCATTTATAAAATAGTAATCCGGATGAAATACGCTTATAAACGCATGCGTACACATACTTTCGATAAGGATACCACAGGGGGTTGATCCATGTATAATACCCGTATTTCGACAACCATATCTCCAAAACACGCCGCAATCCTGAAAAAACATGCAAAAGAGCACGGAACGCAGCAGAAGGTGCTCGAACTTGCTCTGGAAACATTTGACAGGAAAGCATCCCCTGAGCCAACCTTATCCCCGGAAGAAGTATTTATTTTGCGGGTCTGGAAGGAAAAAGTGGGCTGTATGATCGATAAAGAACTATTTTCCGTGCTCATTAAAACTGCAGATTTGAAAGAGAATGAGGCTTGGTTTAACGCAAATAAAATGTATATGGCCTTTGGCCTCGAATTATTATACCAAAAACCGTTCAAGGAACTGAGTCTCCGGGAAATCCTTGACGGACTCGTTTTCCTTTCCAAAACCGGCAACTGGTTTAACAGGTATACGTATTCAGATGAAGGCGATCATTATACGCTCTGGATATACCATAATTTTGGTCTCAATGGGTCAAGGTACCTTTTGATAATGATCGAGAACATCTTTAATTCCTGCGGCGCGAAATACACGTCATCGGTTTCGGAAAAGACCCTGTTTGTGAAAATTTTTAAATGAAAAATCTTTGACCATATTATTTTTCTTTTGGTCCCCTCATGAGGACAAAATGACTTTATTCATGGCACCGTACACCTAAAACAGGGAGCCGTTGGTTATGCCACAGAACGCCAGACTTTACCGGTGGATGTGCCTTGAATGTCATTATATCTATGATCCTGCCGGGGGAGACCCGAAAGGAGGCATCCCTCCCGGGTACCTTTTGAGGAGCTCCCCCATGCCTGGTGTTGCCCGGGATGCGGGGTCTCAAAGCTCAAGAAGGGCGTGTTCAGACGATTCGATGACTGAAATAATGCAGTACCGGAACTTATCGACCAGCATATATGGTGAAACAGTCCGGTCTGAAAAACATTAATCCAGCCTCTTTTCTCAATCTATCAGTTTTACGATTTTGTCTAAACAGCAGCCGGCAATAACCCGATAAAAACTGATGGAAACGATCTGTTTTCCGTCAGGTTTTTTAATAGTTGCCGGATCCTCGAAAGTATCCGGATCACACCATGAATGTAGCACCAAAACGAACATTAATAGCACTACACTACCCAGACGCAATAGAAAAGGGGATTCGAAATGGATAAGATCGAGATTGGATTCGATTTCTCTGTCCCGATGCCGGTTGTACTTGTCGGGACACAGGTTAAGGGAAAGGTGAATTTTATGACCGTCGCATGGTGCACCCGGGCCAACTCAGACCCGCCCATGATAGTATGCGGGATAAACAGGATGAATTATACTCCCGAGGGTATCGTAGAGAACGGCACGTTTTCCGTCAATCTTCCGTCAGCCTCCCTGGTCGAGAAGACTGATTACTGCGGTCTTGTTTCCGGCGAACGGGTCGATAAGACAGAAGTCTTCGAAGTTTTCCACGGCATACTTGATAATGCGCCGATGATCCGGGCTTGCCCGGTTACCCTTGAATGCCGCCTTGTGCACACCCTGGAGCTTCCGACTAATTTCCTCTTTGTTGGTGAGATATGCGGGGCATATGCGGATGCCCATATCATAAAGGATAACCGGCCCGACTTCGAAGCGATCGATCCCCTGATCCTGACCATGCCGGACAATACCTACCACCATCTGGGAAGCACCGTAGGCGAGGCCTGGAACACCGGTAAAGGATTGATAAAAAGGACGTGATATCTGTCGGGTATTTCAGAGGTTGCGGTGATAATACCGGATTCACAAACCCGTTAATACACCTCTGTTTCTTAATTCCTCCGTTTTAATCCCGATTTTGCCGAATTTCAAGAATGCCCTGGTTCTATGACATGGATTGCCGGGATCTTGGGAAAAAGTATGCCATCCCTGATATTCCGTGAAATCCCGGATCTGTTCAGCCGCAATCTTCATTTCCATCAGAACATATAAACTGGTGAGTGAGGGAAAATATGAACGGGGATTCGGCAAAGAAACAGGGGATGCCCTATTTTCTGATAATTTTCTATGTTCTTGTGATCCTTATCTTCGCGGTGATGCTGTTTGTCATTTCAAGCGCACTGGACCTGGCAGAAATGATTTTTACTTTTCTCCAGCACTTCCCGAATCTGCACCTCAACGAACTCTTCATCGTCAGTATATTTCTTGTCTTTGCCTTTGTTGCACTGATAGTCCAGTTGTGGCGGGAACTGGAAAAGGAGAAACATGATCTGGAAATCATGGAAACGCATCTCAACCAAGCCACGACGAAACTTGCATTTCTCAACGGCATTACGAACCAGGACATTCTTAACCAGGTGACGGAACTCTCCGGCGACCTTGAACGCGATGGCCGGAGCATCGACATGGATAAGGTAAAGGCGGCGATTGCCCGGATCGACCGGCAGATCAAATTCATCAAAGAATACCAGGATATCGGGACGAATCCGCCGGAGTGGCAGCATGTTCCCGATATCATCATGCGGGCCCGGGTCGCCGTAAACCCGGGAAAAGTCACCATCGACGTCGATTTGAACAATGTGGAGATCTTTGCCGATAGTCTTCTCGAAAAAGCATTTTATTACTTAATCGATAATGCACTGAAACACGGCGGTGAAAACCTCTCCTGGATCCGGTTTTCGGCTCACAAGCTGGATAAGATGCTCATTATTGTCTGTGAGGATGACGGCGTTGGTATTCCCTCAGAAAAACGTGCATCCCTGTTTCCGGAGACGTATGTCAGGCATGGCGGTTACGGCCTCTTTTTTATCAAGGAAGTCCTTGCTGCCACCCAGATCACCATAAAAGAGACAGGCATACCCGGGAAAGGGGCACGGTTTGAAATCTACATTCCCAGCGGGAAACACCGTTAAAAAAAAACCAATACGATTTAGCATAAAGGTTCCGTCGCGTCTGCGGTTGAAAGGGAAATTCATCCGGATGAAAAATTCCCCATCGCCGAAGATACAACATCACCTTACATCCGATCCTTAAAACATCGTGTTGCTGTTGGCAGCCTTTTCCGGGACCTCCTGGAGGACATCCCAGTGCTCGACTATCCGGTTATTCTCGATCCGGAAGATATCCATGACGGCAACGCCCCTGTCCCCGGGCTCCCTCACCAGGTGACTGTGGACTACGACCATGTCGTCCTTGGCAATGAATCTCCGGAAATCAAACCGGAGACCGGGAAATGCATGCCGGAACTCCCGGACAAATCCAATGAAAGCCTCTGCGCCGTCTGCCGCCCCGGGATTGTGCTGCCGGTAGTAAGGTCCCAGGTACTTTTTCGCGGCCTCTTCCGGTCTCCCCAGATTTAAGGAAAGATTGTAGAACTCCTCGACTATCCTGCGGTTCGTTTCACGTTCATCTTTCATGACTGCACCGGAGAGGCATTCTTCCCGTCCAGCTACAAAGGTCTCGGATAGATCCACCGGCCGGGTACTGTTGCATCTCAGGGGAACGGGGCATTTTCATGAACAAAGACGCAAAACAGAACCCAAAGCCGGTTTCGTTGGCAATGGTTGCAGGTCCTGATACGTTCTCAGCAGGTAATCGATCTTTCACCCTGGTAAAAATACCTCAGCAACCGCCAAAGGCAGGTCAGTTTCCAAAAAATGATTTTTCCTAGCCCAAAATGATTTAAATAATTCACCAATGCATTCACTTTCGGGAAGCAGGAAATGAACCGGGTGTTTGTGGTTCTTGCAATTATACTGCTCGTTACAGGTATGGGCGTCAGTCTTTGCATAAGTAAAACGTCACCGGGAATCCAGACACCGGTTGAAATATCGCCGCTACCTACGATAACTACTCTACCGTCGCCGACCGTTCCCCAGGTAACAAGTACTCCGGTGAGTTCACGACCTCTTACCGGGACTGTCCTTGCCGGGGAAATTCCCGAGGAAGGTGTGGGGGATCTCATTCTCCATAATAATGATACATCTCTCGATGCTGTTGCCGTACTGCTTGTTCCGGGACTGGATACTCCAACAGTCTCTGTCTATATCCGGCATGGCGAAAAATACAGCTTCGCGTCAATTGATGATGGCATATACATCCTGTATCTTGTGTTTGGTTCAGACTGGGATCCCGGTACGGAACACTTCATGACAGATACTCATTACCTGCGATATTCTGACATTCTTAATTTCAGGACCTTCTCCAGCACGAACCCGGAAAATACTTATTTCCGGTTTTCAACCTATGAATTCTGGATATCCCCCGGGATGGAGGACGCGAACACTATTACTCCAAACGAGTTCCCGCAGCGTGCACGAAACAGTTAATGAATCCACGTGTCACAACCTCCGGGCAATTCGAAAAAAGGTCTCCTGCCGGAAAACGAAGTTATTCAATCCGGTGGGAGACGGCGGGGATGCTGATCTGGTTGTAATAAATGGTCTGGTACCCGTCAGGGAAGGTGATGGTTGTTACCTGTGGCGACATGTCCACGGAAACGAGCGGGGCCCACCAGTTCTGTCTGATCTCATTCTGGACGTTGCTCAATGAAAATGCCGGTGTGATCATAGTCTCTGTCCCGTTGGCCTGGCTTATTGTGGCAAAGGCTGGAATGACGACATCGGCTGAGGAACTGTCTGCGTTGACGACGGTGGCATGCCGGTTGAGGCTGTTTTCAAAAGCTGACAGGAGTTCACTTGCCGGGTTTGTAATATTGGCAAATACTGCGATCTGTTCGGTGAACGAGAGCCCATAGGTGAAATGTGCTTGTGCATTGCCGTTTGCATCGATATTGATGGCAAGGGATTGTACCGAGAATGCCTGTGCCGGCATAACCGCACCTGCCAGGAGGAGAATGCATCCGATAATGAGATATGAACTCTTCATGGGTATACCGTATACTTTTCTTTTGAATCTATATACGCATGTTTACATCCGGCACTGTAATAAAACAGCAATACATATCGGACACCTTTTACGGGTTTATTCATTTTCGCATTAAAATGTAGTAGGGTTTTACATAACCATGGACGAGGACCCAGATCCCCAGAACGATGAAGAGAAAGGCGATAATATACGGCCACAGGGCGAGCACGATACCCATACCAAAGACGATAAACACTATGCCAAGGAACACAAGAGGCCAGTTTGATTTGCGCGGCTGCACAACGACAACCCCGTCTACATGCTCCACCCGGTGCATGAACGTGGAGCCGAGAATCCCCAGTCCCAGGCCGATGAACGTCCCCGACCCCGGATAACCGGTGAGCAGACCGGCACCGAAACCGATGAGTACACTTGCGATGACAAAAAAATAACTCCAGTACCGCGGGTGAACATGCTCCCGTTTTTGTACTGTATTCATCAGGACAAAATCCGTTCACGGGATTGATAAACATTTTGAAAAGAGACCGGAATCTTCCCGGTTACCCGGGTCGGGGATATATTGTTTCGGCCACTGACGGTCCCGGAAGCGAAAGGGCGGCCCGGAGTATGGTATTATTACCGTTTGGGGGAAATGTATGTGCTCGACGTGACGGAGGAAACCGGGTCGTCGCCGGGCATTTTTTCCATAATATGATCCCTGAAATCCTCGTCCGGAATGTCAGGATCCCGGTACATCTGATTCATGCACATCTAAACCTTCACCTCCATCCTTACATTGATATTATATCAGAGTTGTATTTATAGTTTTTCAAATAAAAATAGCAGTAAAAATGATTTATTTTGGTAAATTTATCGCCATTCACAACGATTTTTGCCGAAAATGGACTGATTTGGGATGTATATCTGACGAACAGGACTTCCGGTGCGTGGCGATTCAAAGAACGAGCCCTGCCATGCCTTTATCAAAGATTTATGACAGTTCTGTTAAGCAGTCGCATTTACATCGTTACCCGGAGCATCGGAGGGATTATTTTCGTTGAGTTCCCCAAAAACGCAAAAACAGCTCCACGTTGTAATTTCAAAAAAAATCTCCTGCCGAAAACAGTCCTATCAGTATCCTTATATTATTGTGAGAGAGAACAGGGAATCGATTTTAATGACTGGTGATCCGATCATCCCGGATACTACAGTAGCACCGGATCAGGGATCGTCGAACGGACTTACCGCTCCGGAAGTAACCGGCCTCCGGCAACAGTTCGGCTTCAACGATCTTCCCGTAGAAAAGAAACACCCGGTGCTCAAATTCCTTTCCTATTTCTGGGGCCCTATCCCATGGATGATCGAAGCAGCCGCTATTCTGTCGGCAGCAATTGCGAACTGGGAAGATTTTGCCGTCATTCTGCTCCTTCTCATGACCAATGCGGTTGTCGGATTTCTCCAGGAGAGAAAAGCGGAAAACGCGATTGAACTCTTAAAAAAACAGCTCGCGCCCAATGCCCGTGTGCTCCGTGACGGGACCTGGCAGGAGATCCCGGCCCGTGAACTCGTGCCCGGGGATACCGTCCATATCCGGCTCGGGGATATTGTGCCGGCAGATGCCCTTTTGGGAAACGGGAAATACCTCCTGCTCGATGAATCGGCGCTGACCGGGGAATCCCTCCCGGTCGAAAAGAAACCAGGGGACACGGTTTACTCAGGATCCATCGTCCGCCAGGGCGAGATGGATGCAAAAGTCACGACAACAGGAGGAAACACTTTTTTTGGCAGGACAGCCCGGCTTGTCCAGGTAAAATCCCCGCGAAGCCATTTCCAGGCAGCCATCGAACGGATCGGGAATTATCTTATTATTCTCGCCGTTGTGCTGGTCAGCTTCATTTTTATCGTTGCGCTCATACGGTCTGAATCCTTTGTAGACACCCTTCAGTTCGCCCTTATCCTTGTCGTAGCAGCAATTCCCGCGGCACTACCCGCTGTGATGACGGTTACCCTTGCCGTCGGGGCCGTGTCGCTCGCAAAAAAGGAGGCGATTGTCAGCCGGCTTTCCGCCATTGAAGAGATGGCAGGCATGGATATCCTCTGCTCCGATAAGACCGGGACAATCACCCAGAACTCCATCAGCATCGGCGAGATCAGGACATTCCCGGGGGTTTCCGAGCAGGATGTCATTATCGCGGCGGCGCTGGCGTCAAAAAAAGAGAGCAATGATCCCATCGATATGGCGATCATCAAAAAAGCCGAGTCTCTTTCCGGAGAGCCCGGTACCCAGGGGTACGAGGTTATCGATTTTGTGCCGTTCGATCCCGACTCAAAGTATGCAAAGGCAAAGGTCAGGAACGCCGGCGGTACGGTCATGGAAGTGGCAAAGGGCGCTCCCCAGGCAATTGCCTCCCTTGCCGGGACGGAAACGGTACTCGCTTCGACGCTGGACGGCTGGGTAACAGCGTTTGCGGAAAAAGGGTACCGGGCACTTGGTGTCGGCCGGACACGACCGGACGGTACATGGCAGTATCTTGGCCTGATCGGGCTTTTCGACCCGCCCCGGGAGGATGCTGCGGCCACGATCGCCGAGGCGCAAAAACATGGCGTGAACGTGAAAATGGTCACCGGGGACCATGTCGCCATTGCACAGGAGATCGCCGGAAAAGTTGGCCTTGGCCCAAACATCCTTCCCCGGACGGCACTCACAGCCGGTGACGGGGATGAGTCCCGGAAACAAATGGAGGCAGCCGACGGGTTTGCCCAGGTCCTCCCGGAAGACAAGTTCCGTATTGTGAAAATCCTCCAGGCTGGAAACCATATTGTCGGGATGACCGGGGACGGCGTGAATGATGCACCGGCACTCCGGGAGGCAGATGCCGGTATTGCGGTCGCCGGTGCAACCGATGCTGCAAAATCTGCTGCCGATATCGTCCTGACAAAACCCGGGCTCTCGGTTATCATCGATGCGATCGAGCGGAGCCGGGAGATATTCCGGCGGATGGAAAATTACGCAGTCTACCGGATCGCCGAGACGGTACGGGTCCTGATATTCCTGACCCTGTGTATTGTGCTCCTTGATTTTTACCCGGTTACCGCGCTGATGCTGGTCGTGCTCGCCATCCTCAACGACCTTCCTATTATGATGATCGCCTTTGATAATGCACCGGTCGCAGCGAAGCCCGTACGCTGGCAGATGAACCGCATCCTGACTCTCGCTTCGATTCTCGGGGTTCTCGGTGTTGTGTCAAGTTTTATCCTCCTCTGGGTAGCCCGGGAATATTTCCATCTTGATGCCGGCGTGATACAGACACTCGTATTCCTCAAACTGGCAGTTGCCGGTCACCTCACGATTTACCTTGCCCGTACCGGCCAGCAGCACTTCTGGGAACGGCCTTTGCCAGCCCTCTCTCTCTTTGGCACCGCAGAAATAACCCAGCTGGCCGCAACACTTATCGCTATATTTGGTGTTTACGTTATGACACCCATCGGGTGGCCGCTTGCTCTTATCGTCTGGGGCTATGCATTGGCGTGGTTTGTGATTAACGACCAGGTTAAGGTATTGTTGTTCAGGAAGATCCACCCATATTCATGATCTTTTTGTGGTTGCATCTTTGAAGTCCGCGGGGGCCTCAGGGGACGGTACCGCCATCCCGTTTTAAAATTTGACAGGGTCCCCGCAACCTATTTTTCCTGTGACGCACAAAAAAGGAGTCATGTCTTTACCGTGGAAATTGTGTATTTTTGTTCTTCTTGCAGCAGCACTGGTGTTCTGTGCAGGATGTACCCAGCCAGCACCGGCAGGGACCACCATTCCCCCAGCTACAACCCCGGTGGCTCCCACGCCGGAACCCCAATCCAACACGATAACAGCCACGACAACGAACATGGCTGCTCCTTCTGCACTGGCCGGTAAGGAGGTGCTGCTGGAGACGACCATGGGTAACATTACCATCGCTCTCGATCCAAAAATGCCGGTAACGGCGGGGAACTTCGCGACCCTCGTGCAGAAAGGCTTCTATGATAATACCGTCTTCCACAGGGTTATCAGCGGTTTTATGATCCAGGGTGGTGACCCCACCGGTACCGGTATGGGAGGACCGGGCTACACGATACCGGACGAACCAACCAACGAAACGAATAGTCCCGGAGCGGTGGCCATGGCAAATACCGGGCAACCCGACAGCGGTGGTTCCCAGTTCTTTATCAATCTCGTGAACAACAGTGCCCTCCAGCCCGGTTTTGACAGCCATTACCCGGTCTTCGGGACCGTTGTCTCCGGTATGGACGTTGTCGATGCAATCGGCAATGTGCCTACCGATGCAAATAACCGCCCCCTCCAGAACGTGACGATCATCCATGCTGTGATGGTCTAAAACCTTTTTTTATTCCCTTTCAACACACGAGACGTGAAAAAAGACCTCGTCGTCATCAAAACCGGTCGAAGCATCGGTGGTACACACCATAACCTTGAAGAAAAGGGGATCACTATTCACTACATGGGAGGGAAACAGGATGGTTGCACACTTCGCTATAACCGGGTTACTTCTGATAATTCTGGGGATACTTCTCCTGGGGATGCCCCTGTTTGCACCGATTGGTACAGTAGTGATTATTATTGGCATAATCTTAGTCGTTATCGGGATTGTCATGATGGTGTGAGAACAATCTGTTGCACTTTGTTGAGTTAATCCACTCCTGTTCTTAGAATCCGAAGGGACAAGAGAACTCCCGGACCAGAACCGGGAATCGACTTTGCTTTTAACAAAACGACAGCGAAAAAAGGTCTACATAGATTCAAGCCAGTCCCAGGCTTCCTCAATCCTTCCTGCTTTAAAAAACCTGACTGAGGTGCCGGTAATTATTCCGGTGATCTTTACCATCCATGTCACCCATTCATCCCAGGAATCGTCAGCGACAATGGCAATACGTTCGACTTTTGAGAACTGCTTCCATCCTTTCAGTTCTTCCCAGGCACCTCCTTCAGTCCAGCCGCCAAAATATTCGACCTGGATAAGCAGGCGTATCTTTTTGTACTGCTCGAGCGCTCTTTCCAGTTCCGGGATGAGATTATTGGTATAATCTTCTTCTGTAAGCTTTCCTGTTACGTGGAACCACTGGATATTTCCCCGTGCTGCTTTTTTTTCTATCATAAATGTCCCCCTGTATTGTCGATCGTATAATAATTTTTTCTTAGTACTGCTTGTAAGGGAACTATATCCTCCGTGGCCAAGCCGTCCCATATCTTTTCCCTGTTCGTCTGTAAGTCTCCAGCGTCAACCCTGGTAACTGATTCCCCAGGCTTCACTATCGGTTTTTTATCCATGTTAAGTTCAACTCCGTTCATTCAAACAATTTTATTCTCTCCTGTCGAGGATACTACATAAATCCCGTTGCATAGTTGGGACTGATAGTTGAGGTTCTGGTTCCGCGGGATGTAACGAGATTCAATCGGTCGTGATTCTGCTCTGGTCCGTATTTAAACGTCCCGAAGACGCATCAGAACCGTGAATAAGAACCCTGAAATACAATCGGGAAAAAAGTAAAAAACCACTGGATACATGGATTTTTCTCTCCCTCCCGGAATTACGCCGACAAAACGGACCATCATCATCGCAATAGTAGTCGGTGTTATTGCTGGTTTCGGATCTCTCCTTTTTTATGAAGGGCTCAAATGGGGCATTGCATTTTTCATGGGGTATATCCTGCAGTATGTTTACCCTCAGGAAGGCCAGAGCGTTGCGGTGATCAGCCAGTGGTCCGAGCCCCATTCGCTCTTCCTCCTGATCCCAATTCTCATATTCGGCAGTCTCCTGACCGGACTCCTCATCACCCGGTTTGCCCCGGAAACCGAAGGTCATGGTACAGACGCAGCAATAAAGGCATTCCATGGAACCGGCAGGATACGGAAGAGGGTCCCGGTCTTAAAAGCCGTAACGGCAATTCTTACCATATCAACCGGTGGGAGCGCAGGGAGAGAAGGCCCTGCGGCCCAGATCTCGGCAGGTTTCGGATCCGTTGTGGCCGATATGCTCGGCCTCTCCCCAAAAGAGAGAAGAATAGCGCTTACGACCGGCATAGGAGCGGGTATCGGGACTATATTCAAGGCACCTCTCGGCGGAGCAGTGCTTGCAGCAGAAGTCCTCTACACCCGGGATTTCGAATCCGACGCCATTATTCCGGCATTTCTTGCCTCCGTGATTGGTTATGCTATCTTCGGGCTTTTTGAAGGATACGCGCCCGTCTTCTCACTTACCCCTCTCTCGTGGACACTGTGGCAGATCCCCCTTTTTCTCCTGCTCGGCGTTTTATGTGCAGCGTTCGGGCTCCTCTACATCTTTCTTTTTTACGGGAGCCGCGACTGGTTTACGGCCGCGTTCAAACGGTATAACCTCCCTATGTACTTAAAGCCGGTTTCGGGAGCGCTTATTCTCGGTATTCTTGTCACTGCACTTGCACTCATCTCTCCCGAGGCAGAAACACTCGGTCTTTCCGCTCTTGGTTCCGGTTACGGTTTTGACCAGCTCATGTTGTATTCCCTGCTCCCGCTTGCCGTGATCCTGCTGCTGCCGTTTCTCAAGATCCTCGCAACGTCCCTCACGCTTGGCTCAGGAGGGAGTGGTGGTGTGTTTGGCCCGGGGCTTACTATCGGTGCTTCTGTCGGGGCGGGGTTTGGTATCATCCTGCACCTGTTTTTCCCGGCATATGTACCTCTGGAAACGATCCCCGTGTTTATTGTCGTCGGCATGATCTCCCTGTTCGGTGCGGTGGCAAATGCGCCCATTGCTGTGCTGATCATGGTTGTCGAGATGGTGGGGAGCGTTACGATCCTGATACCGGCCATGGCCGCAGTCGCAGTTTCCCATTTGTTGACCGGGGAAAATACGATATTCAGGGACCAGGTACCGACAAAAGCACAATCCGGTGCCCATCGCGGGGAATACGATCATGAGACACTCGAAGGGATCTTTGTCCGGGATGCCATGATCCCGGGGGAGTCCGTTATTACGCTCTCCCCCTCAGACGAACCGGCAAAAATTATCGACCTTATGGCAAAGACCGGGCACACCGGTTTTCCCGTCGTTGAGAACGGCCGGCTTGTCGGGATCGTTACAAACCGTGACGTGAGCACCATCCGCGTAGCAGACAAGACCTATCCAAGTATACGCGAAGCCATGACGTCTCCTCCCGTGGTTATCCACCCGGATGATACCCTTGAGGACGCTCTCGTGTTCATGGTCGGCCACAACTTCGATCACATGCCGGTTGTCCGACCGGAAACACCGGATATCCTATCTGGTTTTCTTACGCGATCTGATATTTTGAGGACCTACGTTCAGGCAGATTATCTGGCAGCGTGCCGGAAACAAAAATCTCCATGATACGGAATCTCCCTGTCAGCCTGCGTTGATTGTCCGGAAAACGGGTAAGGATGAAGATGTATGCTATCTCACGAAGACCCGCTGGAGATCCTGTTTGCGCCTGCGGCTGAAATGCAAAATCTTTCGGGTTGAAAAATTCACGAATAGCCGTGCCTGCACCAACGCCATACATCCGATCCTTAAAACGTAGTGTTGCTGTTGGCTGCCTTTGGGATCAGGGGGAACGTTTTTTCTTGCCCCAGTCAGCTGTGCGGATATCCTCCGTGGACATGCCATCCCGTGCTTTTTCCCTGTTCGTCCGTAAGTCTCCAGCGTCAACTTTGGTAACTGATTCCCCGGGCTTCACTCTCGGTTTTTTATCCATGTCAGGTTCAACTCCGCTCACTCAAACGATTTTAATCTCTCCTTTCGCGGATACTACATAAAACCCGTTGCATGTTTGCAAAAACGGATAGTGAGAGAATCAAGTAACTAAAAATTGTTTTTAAAGAAAGGACCGGGTCGGGTTCACAGAAAAAAATACAGGATTTTGTCAATTGTCCACTTTATCAAAAAGAGTTAATCGACCGATGCTTGCTCGGGGTAGTACATAAGATCTTCATTCGGACTTTCCCGGTTACTTCCATACCCAATAAGCTGCGTCTCGTACGAACTCTGGATGTGTGCCGGGATTGTTATTCCCGGATAACTTGGATCGATGTGGGCCGGGACCAGCGTATATTCCCGGAGGATTGTCACACCGCTCAATCCGTTCGGGAGTAACTTAACCAGGTAGGTTGCATTCCCGATATAGGTCCACGTCCCTGAATATTCAACAAAAGGTTGCGTGAGGTCTATAAAAATATTGCCCGACACCATCCTTGTATTGCCTGAAATGAAATCAACGGTTCCCTCGGGAAAGAACTTGTATTGGTAACCTGTTGAATCAGCCGACGTCGGGGAGCCCTCGACACGGATCCACCGGTGGAGTATCGGGTCCGTTGTATTGACTCCGGATGATATGTTGACCGCTGGAACAGGTGTGGTAATGACTGCCGCGGCCTGAATTACCGGTGTTCCATTCGGTACTGGAGGTACCGGCATGATGGTAGGTGCTGGAACCACCGTAATCATGGTTGTTGTTGGTACCACCGGAGTACCTGGTGGCACATTATTCGGGGTGCTGGTACACCCGGAAAATAAGATAACGATAATACAAATAAAAATCAGAAAAAAATTGATCTTTTTCATATCAATTTTATTGAGTCGTCGGGAATTAATAGTATCTGCAAGCCTGTGGACAGCTACAGCGGGATTAAAAAGGTTCGTTTTCTCTGGTGCGGCAGATGGAGAAAACCGTTCCTGTTAATCCGATGATTATGGTCACTGGATTAAAAGGAGTCGGTCATCCTTCAACCCAAATCACATCCTTTTCGATATAGGGCCTTATCAGATCAGAAATAGAGGGTTCTGTCAGGAGGTCGACTTTGCGCCGGAACAGTGCTTCGAGATAATCGGAAAGCCCGATAAAATTCTTCAGGTTTGCATACCCGCTGGCAAAACCACCAGCACGTCAACGTCGCTCGTCCGGGTCTGTTCACCCCGGGCAAACGAGCCGAAGATACCGATCCGGGTCACCCCGAACCGGGAACGGATAGCCGGGACTGAAGTTTCAAGTTTTTTTATTACCGGACTTTTTCGCTTGTGCAGTATCGCTATACCGGGCATATATCCACTTTCTTTGGAAGGTGTTTGGTGACCCGGTACAATAAGGATTTTGTTCTTTCTGCAAATACGCCCTGATCCGGACCCAAGGTACAATACGTGTGGATTCTCCGTTTTTCTCTCGTGGAATTTCCCGGATTTCTTCACGAACCGGAACGTGAAAAAAGTTAAAGGATTTTACTGCCGGCGTTAGCGCCCGGCTGGCATTCGAAGACCTCGGTAATCTTTACGATGACAAGAGAACGTGCAGGCATGGCCGGGTTCTTCGCGTTGATCTTTACCTTCATCTCATCGAATTCCTTGCCGCTGGTCTTAACCGTCGCCTGACCCTTGATCTGGAAGCAGCCCTTGATCTCCGGGCCCCAGATATAGAGGGCAATCTTCGGGTTGGTCTTGAGATTTTCAAGCGATTTGTTCATGAAATTGTCCGTGATCCAGATCGTATCGTCGCTGACGAGTTCGACAACCCCGATAGGGACCACGTTTGGTGTGCCGTCTTTTGAGGCGGTCGCAACCGGGAAGATCTTCATCTTGCCAAACGCTTCTTTCATCTCTGCAGTTAGTTTTGCCATGGTACATTCACCGGTAATGAACTATGTCCGAAGAATTACAGTCCTGCCCGCTCAACAATGACGTCAGCCACAGCCTTTGCACTCTTAAACGGGAAGTCCGAGGCCTTCAGGAGTTTTCCTGCCTCGCCGGCGGTCATCTTCAGGTCTCCCACCTGGCAGGTTGTGTTTGCGCCGTCCGGGAATGCTGCAATTAGATCTTTTGGCGTTGCGACCGGGAATTTTGCTCCCTTAAGTGCACCGGTAATCTGTGCATGGATTTGTTCCTTCACTGATTTGGTCATGTTTTTCACCGGCTAACCATTGTTGGGTCATAGATATATATACACGGGTCATAAAAATATACAATACATTTTCAGTATAGAAAAATGACCCGCACAGTCATAAGGACAACAATTCAACACAAAAGGTTAGGAACATGGGAGCAGCGTTAGGGACAATGACCGAGATCCGCGAACTGAAGACGGAGATCACCGGCTTAAGGACCGACCTGAAGCGGTTCATCGAACGGGCAAACCAGCAGCACGTGGATGTGGTACTGGCAGATATAAAGAAGGAGTATGCCGGGCTGTTTGCTGATCACCAGGTTGGTACTGCGAAGACCGATCTGTCAGCCCATATGGTGGAGGATTGTGCTATGCGGAAGACCTGTTATGGGGTATTTATGGAATTTTTAGAAAATTCCGCCCAGCATATAAGGGATGGCGAGGTTTCTGACGAACTCATTCAATCGTACCGGGACCGGATGAAGGTGCTCAGGAAGAAAGGTCCGTACGATCAGTGTGGTACCTGTTTTACCGAGGTCGGCCAGCTGTTCGAGAAACAGGTCAGCCTGATGCAGACCCTCGGCATATACCGGAAGGATACCAAAACTACCGATGGGGTTGCCGAAATACCTGATGAAGCCGTGGTAAAAGATCTCCTTGAACCTGTGGCGAACGCCCAGCGGTTCCAGATCGTAAAGGCGCTTGCAACCGGGACCAGGACGTTCTCGGAGATCTCCCAGTTGACCGGCCTGAAGGGAGGTAACCTCCTCTTCCATATCAGGAAGCTGACGGAATCCGGCATGATCCTCCAGCGCCATGAGCGGGGGGATTACATCATTACAGACAAAGGCTACAAGACAATGATTACGATAGGGGAGTTGCACCGGTCACTGTCAATTTAAAAAGATTCTCTTACCTTGTTGAGGGATAGTATATCTTTTTTCAGGCATGGAAAAATTGAGTATCTTCCACCACGTTAACCGGGCCTTTCTTTGTCTTTTGCAGCGTCACCGAGCATTTTAAGATCCTCCTCGATAGCGCCCACCTCATCCGTTGTCAGCTCCTGCCCCGGGGGTGATTGTTCTGCCTGTGCCCGGTATCGTTCGGCATAGGTCTCGAATTTCTGGCCCATCCGGCCCGTCACCTGGCTTGTCCATTCCTTGAGGATCCTGAAGTAACTGGCAAAGACCAGTCCGGTAGATTCGGAAAACTGCCGGCGTATCCTGCGTTCCAGCAGCTTTTTCCCAGCCTGTTCTGCCGCAACGCGGTGAATAGGTATGCGGGCACCGTGACCTGGATCGTTCCGGGATCGAAGGCCGGCATATCCCGGACCAGCAAGAGGAATTCATTATCTCCGGGCACATCGGTAATGACGAGGTCTGCCGCACTTTTTACGAGCTCGTCCTGCAGGCTCCTGGCAAGGGTTTCGATCTGTTCCCGGATATCCTGTATCCCACCCTGCACGGTCTGGAGGAGAGCGGTGCGGATCGCATCTTCCGCAGGAATCTTTCTGTCAGCGTCCCCCGGCCTGTTGTTTGTGGCACCTGCAGCAGCGGCGATCCAGGTTTCAAAAACCTTCCCGTCCATGGCATCGGCCTTTTCCCTGCATGCTTTTGTGGTCTCCACGATAAGACCGGTTGCCCTTCGCAGACGGATTTCGACCGCCTTGAAGGTTTCTGCATTTCCCGCAGGTGTGTGCCGGTTCCGCCGGATCTGGTTCTGCAGGGAATACACCAGGGATTCCTGTAATGCACCAATCTTTCTCTGTAACGACGCTGTCCGGAGGTCCTGCGAATGGCTCATGACCGGGAGGATCTCTTCTCCTAACCACCGGTCGAGCAGCTTCCGGTGCGAGGGGTGGACACTGACCGGATGGACCGGCAGGGAAAGGCCGGTCCCTGATGCTATGTGCTGCGTGATGTACCCGATGGTCTTTTCGCAGTCAGGCCGGTCGAGGAGATCTGCTTTACTGAGCAGGATATGTGCGGGAATGGCAGCTTCCTGCAACGCACGGATGGTCCGGACGTCTTCTTCGGTCAGCGTGGATCCTGCATCGATCAGGACCACCCGAGATCGCACCGGGGCAGGTACGCAAGGGTCTCGGCAGCACCTCCTGTGGCAAGTGAACCGAGACCCGGCGTATCAACAAAGGAAACCCCCTGGGAGAGGCTCGATACCGGGATGGTCACAGTGACCCCGGTCACATGCTTTGCGTTATTGGGGTTGTGCTGTTCGGTAGCGAACTCCCCGAGCTGTTCGATCGGAAACGTCCTTGCCGGTGCATCGGCAAACGATACCGAAAGTGATGGTTTTTCCCCGTAGATAATACGCGTGGGGACGGCCGTAACCGGGGTCACTCCCACCGGCAGGATGTCAGTCCCGATGACGGCGTTGAGGAGAGACGACTTGCCGGAGCTGACACGCCCGAAGACCGCGATCTCAAAACTCCGGTCCTCGGCACGGTCGAGGATCGCATCGATCGTCCCCCGGAATTCCACCAGTCCCCGTTTCGCGACAACCTGTTCGATCCGGGCGAGGAGGGAAAGGTCATTACCTGCCCCTTCCAGCCGCTGCAGCCGTTCCCGGAAATCCTGCCCGGTTCCCTGGTTAAGATACTGGCCGAGGCGTGAAACAAGTGCCTGCAACTCCCCCGCAATGCCATTGAGTTCTGTTGCGGTGCTGTCGGGGATATTACCGAACCCCATCATGTATTGCGGTTTTAGTTCTTCGGCCGCAATATCGATGGTATACAGCCTGGCATGAACAGCCCGCGAGACGGGAATGCCGGGCTTGCTGCTGCCAATCCCCTGCCCTTCCATTACCTGGACGAGACGGGCCCGGATTCGGGTGATATAATCCTCGATCGTCTTCTGTTGCGCCGGGGTAAGGTCCATGACATACTCCGGAAATGCGGTTTTCGATGAGGACTCGTAGAGGATACCTTCGATCTCGCCAAGAAGGCTGTCGATGTGGTGGCAGGTGACCCGGAGGTGTTTTACGTAAAATTCATTTGACTGGTCAGTACCGGGCGCCATGGGAGGGATCGGTCACCTCACGAATGAAAGTCCAGGGACAAAGACGGAGAAACCTTCCCCATTCCTCAGGCACCACCTGGACCCTGAATTTCATGGACGTATATGCGTCGTTCCGGTTCATCAGTTTTCTCACTATACGTATGGAGTTGGTCCTGCGCCTCAGCACCTCAATTCAGGCGTTGATCGCCAGCTTTATCCTGCCCGCTCCTGAAATAGTACAAACAGGATCCTGGAGGTACCATGCCTTCTTTGAAACTGATAAAAAATAACGATCGCATCAAAAGAAAATGCATGAGTCTTTTCTGCGGTTGCCTGTTTGTTGTTCTCCTGGGTGCTTTTGTCCCTGTCGCATCAGCAGCGGGTACACCCTCATTGGCATGGACCGAGGCAACTGCACATACCCCGTTTTCTGCAAGGATTGCGCAGTCTGCCGTCACTTTTAACAATGCACTCTGGGTAATGGGAGGCGAGAACCCGGACAGCACCGTATACTATAGCGATGTCTGGTCTTCTCCTGATGGCACCAACTGGAAACAGGTAACCGCAAACGCACAGTTTGGCAAACGGTACGGCCAGGGTTCCGTTGTCTTTGACAACAAAATCTGGGTGATCGGCGGAAGAGATGCCCAAAGCAGGAACCCCTTAAACGATGTCTGGTATTCTTCTGACGGGATCACCTGGACTGAGGCGACCGCGAACGCTCCCTTTGCCTGCCGGTGGGATTTTGGTATTGCGGTATACAACGGCAACATCTGGGTAGTTGGTGGCACCCAGGACGGGATTACCCATAACGACGTCTGGTATTCACCGGACGGCGTTACGTGGACAGAGGCAACTGCAGCGGCTGCATTTTCTCCTCGCATGAACCCTGAAACGGTTGCGTTCAATAATACATTATGGTTGACCGGGGGCTTTGACTGGAGAAACGACTTCAATGATGTCTGGGAAACAACAGATGGTGTTACGTGGACACCAGCCACTCCAGCGGCGGCATTTCCGGAACGCAGATATTTCGGCCTTGTTACTGCCGGTAACGGGATGTGGTTGATCGGCGGCTTGAAAGATTATATGAACAGTGGCGATCCCTACTACGATGATGTCTGGTATTCACCGGATGGTGTCACCTGGACAAAAGTAACGGACAATGCTACATTTGCAGAAGCAAACGGTTATTCCACTGTATTCTTTGATAACCGGTTGTGGGTTATTGACGGAGACCAGGGAAACAGTGTCTGGTATTCAAAGGATTTGGGTACGGTATCACCAGGTACGGGAACCACGCTTTCCGTCGTTACCAATCCGGCCGGGAGCCAGGTGCTGGTAAACAAATCAGTTTCGCCATGGTCGATTAAACAGGGAATGGATTCGAATGTGACGATAACCCTGTTCAATGCCGGACCGGAGCCGGTTTCCGATATCGAGATCGCAGACGGGACCCTGCCGATTTTACCGGTTGTTGGCGGAATGACGGAAGGGACGATCCCCGGCCTTTTACCGCATGAGACCTACAGTCTTTCGTACACGCTCCATGCATCCGCACCGGGCATGTATGCGCTCAACGAGACAACGGTGATGTATGCGGACGCACAGGGAAATTATCACGTGACGGTCTCAAATGCGCCGGAACTTATTGTCCTTTCCCCGTTAATTGCACCAACTCCGGCAGAAGCACCAGGAGAACCCGTGGTGACCGCGGGCGCCATTGCTGTTATCGTTATCCTTGCTGCTCTTTACCTTATAATGGAAAAGAAACCCTGAATTCCAACCCCTTTTTCCAATCCATCCGTTTTACTCTCGATTTTGCCGAATTCATTCTCCGACGTAACCCAATAAAACACTAATATATCCAATGCCAGGTTTTCTCCAGCGAACCGCATTCCGATCACCGTGATAAATTCGGATCATCTATGGGAGTAATCGGCTTATACAGTGCGATCTTCCTGTACTGGAGGAACGGAAATGAATCTTTTTCCGGGGTTCAACTATGTTACTATGCTGTAGGTTTATCTGATTGGGTGTATAAATCGTGTATAAAGGTTACCAGTTATGGCAAAACAGATTGAATTAGAGACAGTTTTACGGGGGGAAGAAGCATGTGCGTTCAACAAGTACGTCAGTGCGCCAAAGCAAAAGTTTACCCCGCAGAGCCAGGCGGTTTTCAGGGAAGCCCGCAAGCTCTCAAAAGAATGGCCGTAACTGCAAAATGACAATCGATCTTAATTCACTCGTTTTTTCAAAATTATCCGATGATTCCGACGTTTCAGGATTTTCATGTTCAGATTCCAGGGATCTGGAAGATTTTTTACGAAGCGATGCAAAAACCATGCAGCGTGAAAAAATCAGCACTACCTACCTTGTCTATGCAGATAGCGATCTTGTAGGGTTTTTCTCACTTTCTATGGGATGCATCACATCAGACTCGGTGAAAAAATTATCGCTGGAAATTGAGGATCCACCCAATAAATATCCAGCTTTACTTTTAGCCAGAATGGCAATAAAAGACGGGATGCGTAGTCAGGGGGTAGGACGTGAAATGCTTAAACGGGTTTTCGCCCTTGCATTCAGACTGACTGAACGGATTGGATGTCGTTTCGTTAAAGTTGATGCAAAGAAAGATTCGAAAACGATCCGGTTCTATAAAAAATATGGGGGATTTATAAGAATAACTGAAAATTCCGACACAATACAGATGGTGGTTGATATTAATAAGATAGATACGACGGAATAATTAATCCGGCAATATCACCTGAAATCGAGATAGTACATCCTTCATAAACCCTTTTATCCTAAGCCTTTTTTCAAATTC
This sequence comes from uncultured Methanoregulaceae archaeon, assembly GCA_963701095.1. Classification (GTDB taxonomy): domain Archaea; phylum Halobacteriota; class Methanomicrobia; order Methanomicrobiales; family Methanospirillaceae; genus Methanoregula. The sequence goes on along the minus strand of OY969564.1, from coordinate 2,361,837 downwards.
CTCTCTTTTTATTGTTGCCGGATTCATGTGCTGATCTCTTTCAAAAATCAAGTCTTTTTATATAATATCCGATTAAAAATTCTTTGGTTATATTATGAGTACAGCAGTGCAGGAATCCTCAAAACGAAAAATAATAATTGCTTTTTTCCTCCTCATCATCTGCGGTATAGTCATCTATTTAATTTCTATCCTGATTAGCCTGAATTACTACCACAGGATTGGCCTGAGTTCTTTTTCTGGCCCGGAACTTCCTCCAATTCTGAATACAGAGGTTGTCACTGGCTGCTTCCTTATCTTCGTCTGTCTCCTCGTATACTTTTACTACAATCGTACAAAATATGCAGAGAACAGACAGCACCAGGTCAATGACTGGCAGTCCCTGGGCGACAAATATTTCCTGCGGGAAAGTGACCTGGAAATCGCTGTCCCGTTTGAACGGGCATTTCTTCTCTGCAAACTCGCGGTCCCGTTACTTCCTTCTGCAAAAATTATTAATGCGAATCCTGATACCGGCACGGTTCATGCCACTACTGAAACGCTCAATGGTGGGATCAGCATGGTAAGGTTCACCATTGAGAAGAAAGGCATGAACTCAAGCCTGATACAAATTCAGAGCGTTTACACCAGTGTTCATGTTCCAAACAACGGATCCCTTTCACAATACCTGTTCCGACCACGTCGCAGATGGATAGGGATTGACACCGGCCAGAACGAGCAGATCATCGCAAAACTCAGTACGTATATACGGGAACAATCCCTGCAGGAAACCCCGGACACTGACTCTTATTACAAAAACCCGCAGAATGCTGCTGTCCTCTCGCTGGTTATCCCGGGGCTTGGCCAGGCATACAACGGACGATCCGATGAGGGCATGGTAATAGCTCTGGCACCGGTGTGGGACTGATGTTCTCCGTTGTCCCTGGCATCCTTATCTGGCTCTACGGCGTGTATTACGCGTACTCAGCGGCTCGAAAGACAAACGACCAGGTTATTCCTTATCGCCCGTATTCGGCGGCCGGGATGGTACTGGGTGCAGGTTTTGGCATCGTTTGTCTTGCAGCCGCGTATTATATAATCGGTATGTTTGGTTTGCCGGGTCTGGTAGCCCCGGGCATGGATTTGTTTACCACCTGCCAGAAACTGGGATGTTTTACCCTGTTCGGTATCCCAAAAACCCGTTAATCCAATCCCACTCTTTTCCTTTTTGATTTTGCCGAAATGGCAAAGCCAGTTGACTGGACCAAAGTTCATCCTTCATTAAAATGTTAATAATACCCTAGTATCACAAAAGCCAAACCCACGAAAAGGAGCAGTAAAACAACTCCAAAAATATCGGCTTTGTCATCATTCAGGTTTGAATTGTTGATGATTGAGTTTAATAACAATTTGTTATAGGTATCTATCTCTCCCAATTCTGGTTGTGGAACAACCTCGTTGTTCTCTTCCGGCCTGTATATCTCATCTAATGAATAAACAGGAAACTTCTGTCTTTCATTAACATTTCGTTTTTTTGGAAAGAACAGTCTCATTAATTTGTTCGGGCGTGGCGTATCCCCCCGGGAATCATTTTTACTATCATTCCATCCTGTCCAGAAATTTTCAAGACCATCGTCATATTTTTTAGGGGAGTACACAATTCCTGAAAGAAACGCACTTGCGAAAATTATTACTATTCCTCCCAGGCAAACGGGAAAATGTGCCGCTTTCGCTGGATCTATCCCAATAATGAGAACCGCCAATATTACGCCGTTAAAGGCAATAATTTGTGCGAATTTCTGATCCATTGCATTAAAATCATCACTCATTTGTTTTTGTCGGTTACACAAGTATGCGAATAAGATGTGGTCCCCTGGTTTCTCCGACCCCTGATTGCCACTGTTCTTATCTGGTACCATACAATTCACTTAATCACAGTTTTATCATTTATTTTTTTATATACCAAAATTGAAATCAATACATTCTGCATCTAAAATCCGGTGTTTGCACGTTACGTGTGGTTAAAAGATTACTTCAGGGAAAAGCCAGCCATGAAATATGAATCCTGTTTATTCATTGTCGCACATTGAGGAATAATGGGGGCCGGCCGGTATTTTAGAGGCAGGAGACGCTCAAACGGGGCTCGCTGCCCTGTGCCGCGTGGGCTTACCCTGAAATATAGTTGAGCATTTTGAGCAATCCGCAAAAAACCTGATATATTCCTCTTTTATCGATTCTTCTCTTTTTTTTTGTTTTTGCCGAATTTCATTTTACCTTTATAATTTTCTGGAACGCCAACGTATTCGATGCCCGGTTTTCAGCTTGACATTGTCGATTACAAAGGCGCTTTTCTCATCTTTTTCCTTGAAGTTCAGGCTCTTGTATTTCGACCTGAACTTTCCATTCGACGGGCAATGCGCGGGAAAATGATCCTGATAGTATTCGTATGATTACAACTTGCAATCCGGGTGTTTTGTAAAAGAGTTGATTTAATGAAAAAATGTTGTATTTGTGCACACAAAAGTCGCACAGAAATTGATCAGGAAATTATCAGAGGTACATCCCTCCGGACTATCGCTAAACAATTCGGTGCCACGAAAAGCAGCCTCTACGATCATCAAAAAGCTGGTCACATTTCGGCATCTGTCGCAAAAGCTGAAGAGGCACGACAGATCGCCAATGGAGAGGATCTCCTAAAGTGGACAAAAGGTCTCCTCAGCAAATCGATCTCGTACATGAACAAGGCAGAGACAGCCGGCGACCTGCGGACAGCAATAAGTGCGATCCGGGAAGCCCGGGGTTGTGTAGAGCTGCTGGGACAGGTTACCGGGGAGCTGAATGCCAGAAACCAGACTGCCGTCCAAGTAAATGTCGGCGTCCAGACTATTACAACGTCCCCGGAGTGGCCGGTTCTCATGCGTATTTTATCGAAACATCCCGAAATCCATGCTGAACTTTTGGCCGCGCTTGAGGAGGCGGGGATATGATGTCGGGGCATTTTTTGGTGTTCCGGAGGTGCATGCTTTGACAAGCGCAATCCGGTACCTTCTCGACCCCGGGCTCTGGGTACGCGAAGTGCTCGGCCATACTCCATGGGAAAAGCAGGTGCAAATCCTCGAAAGCATCCGGGATCATAAAGTGACTGCGGTAAAAAGTTGTCATGCTGCAGGGAAATCCTTCGTTGCCGCCGATGCTTCGCTGTGGTTTTTGTACAACCATCCTCAATCGATCGTCATCACGACCGCCCCGACCGACCGCCAAGTTGCCGGGATCCTCTGGAAAGAGATCCGGGCTGGTTTCCAGCGGGCAAAAGTGCCGTTAGACGGGGAATGCCTGATGCAGGAACTTAAGATCAGTAACGACTGGTTTGCGATGGGATTCACCTCTCCGGAACATGCCGGTGATAAGTTCCAGGGATTCCATGCACCGTTTATCCTCGTAGTCGCTGATGAGTCCAGCGGTGTCTCGGAAGATATTTTCGATGCAATTGATGGTGTGCTCACCTCGGATGAATCTCGTCTCCTGATGATAGGTAACCCGCTGAACCCATCGGGCCGGTTTTACAAAGAGTTTTCATCTAACTCCCATGCATCGAAGATCACGATATCGGCGTACGATACCCCGAACTTTACCAGGTTTGGTATTACGGAACAGGATATCATTAGCGGTACGTGGGGGACTAAGGTTACCGGCAGTCTTCCAGCCCCGTACCTGGTTTCGCCGGGCTGGGTATCTGACCGCGTGAAGCAGTGGGGTACCGATTCACCACTGTATCATTCCAAGGTGCTTGCACAGTTCCCGTCTTCTGGCGATAATACCCTGATCCCTCTGCACTGGATTGAGGCTGCGGTTGACCGGAATCTTGATGCAACGGAGCCGGTGGAGCTCGGTGTTGATGTTGCCCGGTTCGGTGGAGATGAGACTGTTATCATGCTCCGGCAGGGATCTGCGGCCCGGATCTGGAAGGTGCTGCCGATGTCCGATACCATGACCACTGCCGGGGAGATTATTTTTGCCATGCGTGAGACGGGGTCGACCATTGCAAAGATCGATAGTGTTGGTGTCGGTGCCGGTGTCTTCGACCGGCTTAACGAGCAGAAGATTTCAGTCGTGGAGATGCAGAGCGGCTCTGCGGCCCAGAATAAGGAACGGTATGGGAACGCCCGGGCTGAATGGTGGTTTGCTCTCCGGTCCCGGTTTGAGTCTGGTGATATCACTATCCCTGATGATGAGGCTCTGGTTACCCAGCTGGCCGGCATCCGGTACAAGGTCAACAGCCGGGGACAGATCCTGATCGAGAGTAAAGACGATATGAAACGCCGGGGCTTGTCCAGCCCTGATAGAGCTGATGCGTTAATGCTGACGTTCGGGGTAAACAACGCTGATCGGAATGCAATGTTTTCCCCGGGACTCGTCGACCGCAACAGCCAGCAGGAATCGTGGTTTTCGTTTACGTACTCAGACAAGTATCAGGGAGCCCTTGGTACGAGCCGGCGCAGAGATGTCCTTTGGTTCTGCATCGGTCACATGGAAGGCGATTCGGTCATTATTGACCTGGTCCGGTACTGGCTGCCGGAGGATAACCAGCTCAACTGGAAAAAGGCACTGTACGATATCAATCTCCTGTGCGAAGGATACCGCGTCCAAACCCTAGTTCATGATGAGCATGCGACCGGCATAGTCAGGCAGCGCTTTGCCCTTGATTTCGGGCTGAAGGAAACCCCGTACACGCCGGAACACAAGATGCAGATATACGAAAACCTTGAGGAGCGTATGCGCGAAGGGCAGATCAAGTACCCCGCCGATGAACGGCTGCTTGCGGAAATGAAAGCGCTGCAGAAGCGGTGGACCGGCGACAAATTCACATTCAGTCACCCGGGCAGCGGGCTGGTGACGAACAGCGAGGGACCAGACATGATCGCTAACCTTGCGTACAAGATCTACTCTTCGTACCTGAAGACCCGGGATCTCGATGACTACTGGCGACATTCTGAATGGGACGATGATTTTTCCGAAGACAGGAATGCCTTAACCTTCATCCTCCCAGGACAAGCGCATTGATAGGACAGAAGGCGGGGGAATGACGATGGCTGCGATGTCGCACGACGTTAACCTTTACTGTGTTATGGCAAAGGATTTTGCCGGACCGAGAAGAGGTCAACCTTCACGGGTGCAGTATCTGCCAGACTCCTGATGTGAATGAGGTAGTTAACTTTGCATTTATGCAGCCCGGTGAAAATGGGAAGTATATCCTCATGTTCCTATACAAGAAGGATAAACCAATGAGAACTAAAGATATCTTTGAAGTTCTCCGGGACCAGCATGTGCAAGGGTTCGAGACGTTATTCTCTTAAGTTGAGTGAGAGAAAAAACGCGGCGTCCAGAGCAGGCAGCTAATGAAACTCGACAAGACCATCTTGTCGAAACTGGAACAAAACAAACTGATCATCCGGGAGAAAGCAGAAGGAATGTTTTTGTTTTCCTAACTTAGTCCGGGAAATATATGGCGTGCCTGATAGGGTGGCTGGGATGACCAAATATTATCCTCTTTCACTGAACATTAACAACACAGTTAGTGATTTTTCCATTAATTTAAACAGTCACAATTAATATCAATCCTGGCAAAAACAACTAGACAATGCCTTCAAAGTTTCTTGTTCTCGATATGTTCTCCGGAGGCGGGGGACTAACTGAAGGATTTGTTCGGCATTCTTTTGATTTCCTAGGCCACATCGAGATGGATAAAAATGCTGCCGATACACTGGAAACTCGGATATTGTATCACAATCTCAAAGATGCCGGAAAAACGGCTCTTTATAATCAATATTATCGGGGAGAAATTGACCGTGAGCAATTTATTCAAATGTCAGAAGAGGAGGGGTTCGAATCCCCACGGGTCATAAATAGAATGTTATCAGATTCTGCAAATAATTCCATTATTGCAGATCTTAAATCGACACTGAAAAACTGTTATCACCGATCTGATGTTGATGTCATTATCGGGGGGCCTCCCTGTCAATCCTATTCTCTTGCTGGTCGGGGAAAAAACGGGAAGAAATCAGAGAATGATCCAAGAAATTACCTTTACCGGCATTATCATCAGTTTTTAAAGGAGTTTCAGCCACGGCTTTTCATTTTTGAAAATGTTCCCGGCCTCATCAGCGCGAAAAAAGGAACTATTTTCAATGATGTAATAAATGGATGTTCCCGACTCGGATATCATCTGGATAAAACTGCTCATGTTCTCAATGCATCAAATTTTGAAGTGATGCAGGACAGACAGCGAATAATTTTCATTGGCTGGAGGAAAGAGGATGATTTCAGTTATCCGGAATTTCCATGTAAAAGACATACCGGTACAGTGAAAGATCTTCTCATTGATCTGCCCCGACTCCAAGCCGGTGAGGGCAATGATGGTATACAATCTTACAGAACAGGCCGCCAATCAAAATATCTAATCGATAAAGAAATGAGAACTGAAATCGGTAAAGTCCGCCATCATCAGGCAAGGTGGCATAACGAGAGAGATCGGGAAATTTATCGCATCGTAATAAAAAAATGGGATAAATCCGGTCAAAGATTAAATTATAATGATCTTCCGGAAGAACTCAAAACCCATCGAAACCGTGGTGCATTTCTTGATCGATATAAGGTGGTAGACAAAAATTCTGTTTCTCATGCTATTCTTGCTCATCTAGCGAAAGATGGTCATTATTTTATTCATCCCGATATAACCCAAGCACGATCACTAACGGTAAGGGAAGCGGCACGAATCCAGTCTTTCCCTGATGATTATCTCTTTGAAGGACCACGATCTGCAAAATATGTTCAGATAGGGAATGCTGTTCCACCATTGATGGCAGAGGGGATTGCCCAAAAAATATATAAAATGCTAAACTCATCCGAATAATTAAAACACAATAGATAATACAGATCATACTATAATTATCAATATACAAAAAATCTCTCTCGATAGTGATGATCTGAATGGATACAACCCTTTCCGATTTTTATGATATTGTATCCCCTGACGCCGGTGCGATGATTGAAACACTTCGGGCATATGGGTATCATCTTGAGACTTCCGTTGCAGATGTAATTGATAACAGCATTTATGCCGAGGCACAGAATATCTGGATTGATTGTACATGGGATGGGGAGAATTCCACGATTTCTATCAGAGATGATGGTCATGGAATGACCGAAAATGCTCTGAAAAATGCGATGCGACCCGGGAGCAAAAATCCCCTCCAAGAAAGAGATGCCAAAGACCTCGGGAGATTTGGTCTTGGATTGAAAACAGCATCGTTTTCACAATGTCGGAAACTTACTGTGGGATCAAAATCCGAAGGGAATGAAACGGTTATCCGTTTCTGGGATCTGGATTACGTAAATTTATGTGGGGAGTGGCGTCTCGTTAAACCTAATAAAGAAAATATTCCCCCGGTTTTTTCTGTTCTTGATGATATGAAATGTGGAACAATTGTCCTATGGGAAAAGATGGACAGAATAACGAAAGGGACAGATTCTACGAATAAAAAACACAAGGATCATTTTTTAGCGCAGCTTGACATCATGAAAAAGCACCTCGAAATGGTTTTTCATCGATTTCTTGTCAAACCCCGTAGTTTGAAAATCATTCTTAACGGCAGGGAAATAAAGCCTTGGGATCCGTTTCTGACGAATCACCCGTCAACGCAACATCTGCCCCATGAGAATATTCTCTATAATAGTAAAAAAATCACTATCCAACCCTTTGTTTTACCTCATCGTTCAAAACTTGATGACGAGACTTATGAACTAGCCGGGGGTCCGGGGGATGGAACGAACGTCAGGGTTTCTATATTTATCGCAATGAACGTCTGATCGTTCCGGGGGACTGGCTGGGTTTGGAATCCATGAAGGGACAGCCAATCAGAAAAGAACAATTTACCAAATTAGCCCGTATAATGGTTGATATTCCCAATTCGCTTGATGGCGACTGGAAAATTGATGTCAAGAAGTCCGTTGCCAGACCTCCGAATCTTATCAGGGATGATTTTCAGCGCATCTCCCGTCTTACGATTGATAAAGCGATATCTGTGTTCCGTTTTCGAGGAAAAGTTGCAGAACGAACCAGTGAATCTTCTATCACATTCCCTTGGTCTACATTAGTCCTACATGGAAACTATCATTATTCCATTAACCGGGATCATCCATTAGTTTCTGATATCCTCCAAAATTCCGGAGTGTCAAGAAAAAAAATCCAGGCAATGCTTCGGATTATCGAGGAAACAGTCCCGGTCCCTCTGATAATCATGAATGGCTCGAATAATCCGGATAAAATCCAGCGACCATTTGAAGGTGCTCCCTCTGATGAATTGAAAAGTGTTTTGGAAGAGATCTGGAGTTCGATGATTAACACGGGGATATCCCCGGAAAATGCAAAATTGCGGCTGATTCATATGGAACCGTTTTCCGATTATCCCAAATATGTGACAGAATTCATGCAGTTTAAAGAAAGTGAGGCCACTTAATGTCTTCAATTGATCAAGCAAGACAGCACGTTCTCATAATGCTCAAGAGTGAGCAAACACCGACAGTAGAGATTATCCGGCAAAAATGTGAACGTGTCCTTTCAATGATCAAGGAGGAAAAAAATTTTGAGCCGTTTGATATCGAATATCTGATCCGGGACATTGAATCCCGCTGTGAAATTTGGAAAGGCCGGGCAACGATTCTTGAAGATAATCAGAAAACCCATATTGCTTGGCTCCCTGACAGAAAAAGTCAGATAAAATGGAAATTCTGGAATAGATACCAGCGCTATCTGATGGAAGAAAAGGGGATTCATGAATCATCAATTATCCGTATCGATGAACTCACTGACAAGGTTCTTGAACTCCTCGAGTATCCACTCCGTGAAGGTGAATGGGATCGTAGGGGGATGGTAGTCGGGCAGGTTCAGTCCGGAAAAACTTCCAACTACACGGGTCTGATTTGCAAAGCTGCGGATGCAGGATATAAACTTGTTATTGTCCTTGCAGGGATGCATAAAAGCCTCAGAAGCCAAACCCAGCTTCGTCTTGACGAAGGTTTTTTGGGATTTGATACAAGACGTGGGAGAAAATTCGATACGGAAAATCTGCGAACAGGGGTCGGAAAACTGCCCGGCGAGGAATTATTTGCAGTCAGTTCTCTCACCAGTAGTGAAGATAATGGAGATTTTAATAAAAGAGTGGCTCAACAAGTCGGAGTATTGCCGGGGGGTACTGATCCAGTAATCCTTGTTGTAAAAAAACAGAAATCGGTTTTAGCAAATCTTATCAAATGGGCGATTAGTGTCAAAGGTCAGAGAGATCCGAACACAGATAAAATTGTTGTCCGGAATATCCCTTTGCTTGTTATTGATGATGAAGCAGATAATGCGTCAGTGAATACGAATCCTATCCCACGTGATGAAAACGATCGTCCTCTCCCCGATTATGATGTCAGCGCAATCAACGGAAAAATCCGTGAGCTATTGCATCATTTCGAAAAAAGTGCTTATGTTGGATATACGGCAACGCCGTTCGCAAATATTTTTATTTATCCTGATGGAGAGACAACAACGCATGGTGAGGATCTTTTCCCAAGAGATTTTATAATCAACCTTCCTCCTCCTCCTAATTATGTGGGGCCTTCACAAATTTTTGGCTTTACACAGGACGATGACCCGGATTCCGAAAAAGAAGCGGGGTTACCCATTATCCGTATTATCCGAGATTATGAGACATTAATACCGGATAAACACACAAAATTTTTCAATCCAGAAGAATTACCAGAATCTCTAAAGAGAGCGATTAATGCGTTCATTATTTCATGTGCTGCTAGAAAATCTCGTGGCGAGACAAGATGTCATAACTCTATGCTTGTGCATGTTACACGATACATATCCGTACAGGACAAACTTGCAGCTCTCATTAGTGTTGAACTTACAGCCCAAAGACGCCGGTTAGAATATGAGAACCCGGACTCAGAAACAAGCATTTACCGGGAGATGGAAAACCTCTGGCGGGAAGACTATGTACCAACAACAGCGGATATCACCCGGCGCATAGATGATCCACTTCTCACGAATGTTGACTGGGCTTCAGTAAAATCAAATCTTTATGCAGCTGCTGCAAAAATCCGAATAAAAATAATTAACGGAACGGCTAAAGATGCCCTTGATTACAAGGATAATCCGGACGGTATCAGTATCATTGCAATCGGGGGAGATAAATTATCCCGCGGTCTCACACTCGAAGGGCTCACAGTTAGTTACTATCTCCGTGCTTCACGAATGTACGATACCTTGATGCAGATGGGACGATGGTTCGGATTCAGGCCGGGATATATTGATTTATGCCGGCTCTATACCTCACATGAACTTGTTGAATGGTATTCATTTATCAACATGGCCTCGGAAGACTTACGAAATGAATTCGATTATATGGCATCCCTGAAAGCGACCCCCGCGGATTATGGGCTCCGAGTGAGAACTCATCCGGAAGGTCTGAAAATCACTGCGGTGAACAAAATGAGATCCGGTACTGAAATGCAGTGTACATTTTCGAATTCAAAACCCCAGACCACATCTTTCAGCAAAGACCCAATGACTCTGGAGAATAATCTGAACTGCATCGAAAATATTGTTAAAAAAATGGGAACCACTTCAACAATGAAGGGTGATACGCCAATCTGGAGTGGTATAAATTCAGAAATTATTTTTCAGATTCTTGACGAGTATCAGTTTTTTTCGAAAACAATACGGCCGGATTTAATACGCCAGTATATTCAGAAGCAAAATGAAGTTGGAGAACTGAAATCTTGGACTATTGCACTGATTAGCCGACAAAAAGCTGCAAATGTATACAACTTCAATTGTCACACTATAGGTCTGACCGAAAGAGATGAAAATTATATACTGCAAAAGGCGCAAATCATCAGCCCACGGCATGAATCTATTGATTTAACAAACGAGGAATACAAACTCGCCTTGGAGTTGATGAAAAATGATCCAGATAGAACCGATAAAGAATTTAATGAAAAAACAATTCCAAGCGGACCTTATATTCGAGCGGCACGGCCCCCGACAAGAGGTCTTCTGCTAATTTATCCATTGGATCCAAAACCGCTGAAAGTTGATGTAAAAATTCCTGTAATAGGTCTTGCATTCAGTTTCCCGGATAGCAAAAAAGCAGTCAAAATCACATATAAAGTAAATAACATTTATTGGGAGCAGGAATTTGACAGCTGAAAAATTTGATCCAATCTGGAAAATTCTGGAAGAGTCATCCGCGAACGAAGATGAAAATGGGATAATTATCCGAAGAATATCACCCGATATATCTCATGACATTTTTCTTGGTTATGAAAAACCTGCAAACCGTAGAATGCTCCTCATTCGGGTTGAAAAACATAATTACGCTGAATTCCGGTCGTTACCTCAATTACGGGGTTTTGATATTTCCCCCGTGAATTTTCACGATGACAATCCAGGATCATTAATTGTTGGTTTTATTCTGAATGATCCGACCTTTACCGATATTTTTTCAACGCTTTGTGAAGATATTTATCAAACAGCAAATTCGGAAAAGAATCAGAAGCAAATGGTCCGAGGAATAATAGAACGTCTGTTGATGTGGCATCATTTTCTTGATGTTTTCGGATCGCAGGGTTTAAGCCCCGAATATCAGCGGGGTCTGTACGGGGAAATGAGGTTTTTACGGGACATTCTTTTTCCGAGAATTGGAATTGAAAAAGCCATTCGTGCATGGAAAGGTCCTTCAAAAGGAAATCAGGATTTCCTGATATCCGGCATAGGTGTTGAAGTGAAAACAAATATTGCCAAACAACACCAGAAAATTCCCATTGCCAGTGAACAGCAACTGGATGATACAGGATTAAATGTACTCTATATCTATCATCTTTCTCTTCATGAAGTAAATGAAACCGGGGAAACACTTCCTGCAATTATTGATCAAATCCGAAATCAGATTGCTTTACAAAAAGGTCCGGTTCACGAATTTGAGATGCAATTGTTTAAAGCCGGATATATCGACAAACAGAGGATAAAATATGATTCCCGTGGTTATGTTGACAGGGATATCCATATTTTTCTGGTTAAAAATGAGTTTCCCCGGATTATTGAAAATGATTTGAGAAATGGAGTGGGAGATGTGCATTATACCATTGATTTGTCTTCGTGTATTCCATTTAGAGTGAGCGAGGCAGATTTTTTGTCAGGTTTAGGGAGGGATCTGTGTGACCAACGAGAGTGATTTTGAACAATTTGCCGAGAATTTTCAGCGGGATGTTATTGATGCAGCCCAAGATCCCGAATCAGAAGCATTCATGGAAGAGCAGTTCACAGAAAAGTTTCTTGATTATCTTACAGATATTGCAGTGATTGAAGATTATATTCTGTGCCGCCTAGAAGGAAAAGGCTTCAAAATTAATGCGTATAACAGTAACCTTAATACTCAAAACAATGGTGACAAAGAGGGGATTTTTTTTGATCTCTTCATTTCAGTTTACACAAATGAATATTCCCGGATTCCGGTAACAAAATCTGATATCAATTCATATATCAAAAAGATCAGGACCTTTCTTTCCAACGCACTTAATAAAAAATATGGTAAAATTGAAGAATCAAATCCGGCATTTGATCTTGCCGATACAATCTATAATAACAGGGAAAATATCGTTGGTGTAAATCTGTTTATCATTACAGATGGGATTGTAAAACCGGAGCCCATTCCTGATGATAATGAAGACGGAATCAGAATTTCTTATCAGATATGGGATTTAAAGCGATTGTTCGGGCTTGCTAGTTCAGGAAATCGGCCCGAACCAATAGAGATAGATTTTATAAAGGATTTTGGGGCGCCTCTTACCTGTCTTGAAATGCCTAACGAGAATCCCCGGTACACATCATACTTGGCAATAATGCCGGGAAAAATGGTTGCCGAATTATATGGAAAATACGGGCCAAAGCTTCTTGAAAGGAATATCCGGGTATTCCTGCAAATGAAGGGAAAGGTGAACAAAGGAATCCGCGAAACTATCCATAATGAACCTTGCATGTTCCTTGCATATAATAACGGAATTTCGACAACTGCTGAGTGTGTCAAACTGGAAAAGAATAGTTGCGGTATTCCCGGCATTTCTTGGATCAGGGATTTTCAGATTGTTAATGGCGGTCAGACTACTGCAGCAATTCACTATACCTATTTTAAGGAAAAATGTGACATATCTGAAGTTCTCGTTCAGGTCAAATTAACAGTTCTGAAAAATCAGAACGACATGAAATTTATCGTCCCGAAAATCACTCAATATGCTAACAGTCAGAATAGGATCTCTGAATCGGATTTTGTATCCAATGAAGAATTCCATATTGAAATCCAGAAAATGTCCCGTTCTGTCTTGGCTCCTGCAAAAAAGGGGAGTCAGCAGGACACGCACTGGTACTATGAACGTGCACGGGGGCAATATCAGGTGGATAAAGAAAGAGAAAGGACCCCGAAGTTGAAAGCAATTTTTTCTGACAAAAATCCGACACATCAGAGATTTACAAAAACAGATCTGGCAAAATATGAAAATTCGTGGGATCAGATGCCTGACATAGTCAGTCTTGGGAGTCAGAAAAATTTCCGTGCCTTTGTATTAAAGCAAAAAAAAGGTCCGCTTCAGATTCCCGACAAGTATTACTTCTCGCTTCTTGTAGCCAAAGCGATTTTGTTCAAAAAAACGGATGGAATTATTAAGAAACTGGACTTCGGGCCATACAAGGGAAATTATGTGACCTATACTATTGCAATTCTTTCAAAATTGACCAATAAACGAATTGATCTTGAAAAAATCTGGAAGGAGCAGGATCTGTCACCTGCCCTTCAGAAATTTATTGGTCAGCTGGCATCGGAAGTCAGAAACACAATTACCGAAGGTCCTTCGGGATCAAGAAATATTTCCGAATGGTGTAAAAAGAAAGAATGCTGGAAATCGGTCCAAAAAATCCGGATAGATATCCCGGAATCATTAAAAAAAGAGCTAATCAGTGAAGAATCTGTTAAAACACGGGATGAATATTTTGGAAAAGCAGGAAATCCAATAATTCCGGACATTAAATATCTTCTTGAAGAGGATACTGTCCTAGAAAATGATAAAACTCAAGGAGAAGACCTCGATATTTGCAAGTCCGGCGGCGATGATAGCGATGAGGAAATTTAAAGATTAAAGGTATAATTAATCATGTCAAGCTGATATCGACATTTTCTTGATTAATTTTTTAATCACTATTTCAGGTTCTTTCCGGATTTCATGCTCCCATATTCTAATTACGGTCCATCCGTCAATCTGTAACTTATCATTAATTTTTTTATCGCGGTCGACATTTGACTGGATCTTTTTCATCCAGAATTCTTTTCGGGTTTCAGGAGCCTGAAAGCAGACTGGACACTTGTGCCAGAAGCAGCCATCAACAAAAATTGCGATTTTCTTTTTTGTGAAGACGATATCGGGTTTGCCTAGCAGTATATAGTGGATGCGATAGCCTCGGATGCCCTGTGACCAGAGCATTTTTCTTAATTTGATCTCAGGTCCGGTATTTTTTCCCCGGATCTTTGACATATTAAATGTCCGCTGCTCTTTGGTCAAGACATCAGTCATTATTTAATATCACAAGTTAGAGCCGTTAATAATTATCTAATTTTTATTCTCCCGAATTAGCCCACGCGGCAAGGGACGGAGCCCCGATGAGCGTCCTCTAAAAAAATCCCCCTCAATACTCCCTCTTCCCCGGCACAACTCCACGTATCCCACCCCGTGCATTCCGGACATCCCCGGCATACCGGGGGATCATATGGCAATGGCAGTGCATCACGGTCTGCCCGGCTGCTGCGCCAATATTTATCCCGATGTTGTACCCAGCCGGTTGGAAATTTTCCTCGATAACACCCTTGCACACATCAACCAAAGCAACCATCGCCTGTTTCTCTTCAATAGTTAATAAAAAGAAATCCGGTACATGCCGGAACGGAATAATCAGTAAATGCCCCTTACTCACCGGGAATATGTCCCAGCGGACATAGCAGAGATCGTTACGTGCGACAATATCTTCAGCCAGCGGATTACAGAAAGGACATTTCACAGGCGCCATGCATCAAACCCCCGGACATCAATCAGATATGCGCATTTTTCACCGAGCCGTTCCAAAGCTACATCCTGCCAGCCAGAAGATTGCTCCGGCAAACCGACCAGGGCGAGATTAATCTCCCGCAAGAACCGTTTGGGATAGACCTTGTACATACTGTTCCAGTTCGTGACAATGGCATCCGCTCTTTTTTCAATAAATTCCGGTGAAGGAATCATATCCCGTTTTTTTGCATTAATACTCTCATATGCTGGCATCAAATTCCAGAGATTGTTGTTCTTCCAGACCGAGAACGGGATCATATGGTCCACATGAAGCAGCCCCATATCCGTGATCGGCTTCCCGGACCACACGCATGCAAGATGGTGATAGTTCTGGTACAACTGGGTATAGACCTGCCGGGCCTCGCTCACCGCCCTTTCGGTTTCCGGCATAGTCCGCAATGTTTCCATAACCGCAGCAACAGCAAGGGTGCCCCCGCTTGCCTTACGCGTAAACTCAGCCCATTGGTATACCAGCGAATCATCACCGGAGATGAAACTGCCCAGGTACTGGAATACCAGGAAAAGGTCCTTCCGGAAAGAAAATGTCCCGGAATATTGCACAACCGATTCCTGGCCAACAGGCATCCCGGCGGGAATCCGGCGGGCATCCCTGTTGTACGAAAAAACAGAGTAATCCCGGTGTCCCTGCGAGCGGCCGAGATGTTTCATAGGCATAGTGGTTATCGTTGTCCTGATTTTTGCAATCAATGCATAAACAGCCGGTGAAATTTCAGGAGCAAGGGACCCATTCACATAGTCATTATAGAAGGCCGAAAAGCCGCCCTTTCCTGCATAATAATCCGTCACTTCCCTGAACAGCGGCCGGAAGGATATCCTCTTGTGGAAAGAATCCGGTTTCTCGCCATGCAGTTGGGGTAAAAATGCCTGGCTTTCAATGACAGGATAATAGTACAAAAGCCATTTCTCAATGAGAAGACCAAGAGGAAGCGAAACACTATCCCCGGATTCCTTTACCAGGTGCTGGTATTCCTGCGAGATCTCGATAACACCGCGTAACAGGGCAAACTTATAGGTCGTGTCCTTGCTATCCCGCTCAATAATCGTATTGATAGTCTTTAAATTTTCGAGATCGAATGATCCCATAGTAACTGATTTATCTGTCAGGAATTATTGCTTTTTCCTCTATAATAACCGGATAAAAGCGTGAATAAGCGACGGGTAAAATTCCCGGGTTTCAATAAGGATACGAAGCACACATCAAATGAAATGTCGAAAAACCTCGTAAATCCTCTGCCAAACCTAATATTCTCCCAGACACTATACTGAAGTCAGAAATGGAGCCGTACACGCCCCGGACCCTCCCGCTCGATGACATCGACTGGATGGCACACATTCCCCTTATCGGTAAAGCGAATGCGGCCCTTGCCCGGTATGACGGCCTGCTCCAGGGCATTGTCAATCCTGAGATCCTTCTTTCGCCGCTCGCCATCCGGGAAGCAGTCCTCTCGTCACGGATAGAAGGTACTCAGGCATCCCTCGAAGAGGTCCTGCAGTTTGAAGCGGACCAGGCACACAAGATTACTCCGGAGAAACGGTTGGATATCCAGGAGATCATCAATTACCGGACCGCAATGCGGGCTGCGGTTGAGGATCTGGGAAAACGGCCGATCTGTACAAACATGATTCGCGATCTCCACCGCATCCTGCTGACCAGTGTCCGGGGGCGTGACCGGGAGCCCGGGGAGATCCGCCGCATCCAGAACTACATCGCTCCTTACGGTACGCCAATCGAACGAGCCACGTTCATTCCTCCCCCGCCGAACCTCATTATGGATGCCCTCACAAACTGGGAGAATTACCTGCACAATGAAGAGCGGGACCCGCTCGTTCAGCTTGCGGTACTCAAAGCGCAGTTTGAGCTCATCCATCCGTTCCGCGACGGGAATGGAAGAATCGGGCGGATGCTGGTTCCCATCATCCTCTATAACAAAAAGATCCTTTCAACGCCGATGTTCTACATCAGTGCTTACCTCGAGCATCACCGGGATGAATATTACGAAAGGCTGCTTGCCATCTCCCGTGAGAACGACTGGAACGGCTGGATAGGGTTCTTCCTCCATGCGCTCATCGAACAGGCGACCGAGAACAACCAGAAAGCTACGGCGATTATTGAGCTTTATGAAGAGATGAAAAAGGAAGTCCCTGAGGTAACGCATTCGCAGTATACCATAAAGGCGATTGATACGCTCTTCTCACGCCCGATTTTCAAGAGTTACGATTTCATTGCGGAATCGGGAATTCCCAAGCCGAGCGCCCACCGGGTCCTGAAGGGGCTGACAGCGGGGAATATCCTCACGGTAACCCGGGAAGGGAAAGGAACGAGCCCGACGATTTACCGATTCTCCCGGCTGATCGCCATCACTGAGAGCAGCAGCTGGTAATTTTTCCATAATCGTCCGGGACCGTAGTGTATCATAATCATACAAACGTGAGACACAAAGCAGTCTTGTGTCTCACCAGTGATACACAAGAGCTGTTGTGTATCGTTTTTCCGGTTTTATGATGCACTGTCATTCGAGGATCTTTTTTCACGTCATTGCCATCCCTTTGGGGAAAGCCCACGCGTCAAGGGGCGGTAAGCCCCGGTGAGCGTCCGCTAGAAAAATCCCCCATCAATACTCCTTCTTCCCCGGGACAATCCCCCGTACACCGCCTCTCGGGTTCCGGACATCCCCGGCATACCGGGGGATCATATGGCAATGGCAGTGCATCACCGTCTGCCCGGCCGCTGCGCCAACGTTGATCCCGAGGTTATAGCCGGCCGGTTGGAAATTTTCCTCAATGACACCTTTGCACGCATCAATCAGGCCAACCATCGCCTGTTTCTCTTCAACAGTCATTGAAAAGAAATCCGGTACATGCCGGAACGGAATAATCAATAAATGCCCCTTACTCACCGGGAACCGGTCCCAGCGGGCATAACAGAGATCGTTCCGTGCAATAATATCTTCAGCCAGCGGATTACAGAACGGGCATTTCACCGGCGCCATGCATCAAACCCCCGGACATCAATAAGATATGCGCATTTCTCAATGAGAAGACCGAGAGGAAGCGAAACACGATCCCCGGATTCTTTTACCAGTTGCTGGTATTCCTGCGAAATCTCGATGACACCGCGTAACAGGGCAAACTTGTAGGTCGCGTCCTTGCTGTCACGCTCAATAATCGTATTGATCGTTTTGAAATTTTCGAGATCAAACGATCCCATATAACCAGATATATCAGTTCAGGAATTATTGCTTTTTCTCTATAATAACTGAAAATCCGGTACAAACATGAGCTAGTTATTATATTATTAATAATTATATTCTCGGTACCCAAAAAGGGAGATGTTATGGAGGAACCTCAGGGTTTCTTCTCAGGAATTCGTTATCGAAAAAGGAGGACCACCGGTATGAAGAAATCTAATCTTAAAATCTGTTTCGATCGTATCATTCCTAAAGAAGTGGCAAATTCGAAGAAGCATCAGGCATATATCGCCGCAGCGCTGCATGGCACTAAGCGGTACTGTTAACCCGAAGATGGGTATTGCGGTCCCGCTGATGGCTATCCAAAACAATAAAATGTGGCCAGCGGGTTTTGAGTTGAAGTGCCGCTTTATCGGCGGTAAGGATTTGCAACGGGCTAAAGTCATGGATATAGCCAAAGAATGGACGCAATATGCCAACATCAAGATCATATTTGTGAATACAAAAGATGAACACGTCCGAATTGATTTTATGGAGGGGGGCTCCTGGTCGGCCGTTGGCACCGATTGTGTGAACCCGGAATACTTCCACAAAGACAGCCCTACCATGAACCTTTTCGATTGGCTCGATGCAAAAAAAACACCAGCCGATCAATGGCGGCAGGCAGTTCTTCCATAGTTCCCGGTCAGCGAATGCACATTTAGCGCTTAATGCACATTATGTGCATTAACGTTCAGAAACCGGTTTGATACAAAGTTCATCCTGTTACTTTGTCCATCTCGTACGTTTTTCCCAATACTTCAGAAATTTCCCAGCGTGGAGAGCAACAATAAGGATACCGGAGTAATTGGTTTTTGTAATGAGAGGTTAAGGAAAAATACTCGTCAATGACTAAACCTCCGGGAGTTAGCCCACGCGGCTAGGGGCGAAAAGCCCCGGTGATGCGTCTTCTGAAAAAATTCCCTCAATAACCCTCCGCATCCCGCCTCGTGTCATCACGGACACACCCAGCGTACCAGGGATCTTATTGGCACATGCAGGATTTCATTTCCACTTTGTGAGGATCTCGTCTCTCCGGAATGTAGACACAGCAAGAGAGAAAAGCCCTACGTCGGCGACAAGAATGATTACCGAGATGATGAGGAGATAGGGTATCGTAAGCGGGTACACGTTTATCTCCCCGAGCAGGTAGATCACCGCAAAGGGGATCACGATCAGGGACCCGAGCTGCTGTGCGGTCCGTACATCGTTTATCCGGGCCGAGAAAATCACGCTCACTTCCACCGCCGTGATAGCTGCCAGGGGCACCAGGAGCAGCATGATGACCGCTATCATTCCGTTGGGATAATAGAGGTAGCCAAGCAGACCAGAGGTGACGGCGTCGATCATGCACATGAAGATCACCCCACCGATCCAGATGGCAACCAGGGGGGGAAGGAGTGCCCCGATGCTTTTTCCCAGGAGGATCTCGCTGTCGGTGGTGGGGGTGGCGAGCAGGGGCTCCAGGCTCTGTTCCTGTTTTTCACCCACAATACTGTAGGATGCGATCACGGTCGGGAGGCTTGCAGCACCGATCAGGAACACAAACGAGAATGCATTTATGACAGGGGGCAGGCCTGACTGGACATCTGAAATGCTACTGCCGGATCCTGCTGAAAGAAAGAAGATCATCAGGGGCAGACCGACGGATACAAAGAGAGGAAGAAGGATCACGCTGTAGAAGATACTCTTCTTTTTCCGGAAGATGTCGATATCTTTCGACGCGATGATCCATGCTTTTGAAAATCTCATAGCGTTTCCCTCACGGTCTTCAGGTATACGTCTTCAAGGGTGGGATTGAGTCCCTGGACGAACTGGACCCGGCCCCCCGCGGCCACGATGGCCTGGACCAGACCGGGATTTTCTTTTCCGGCGTTCTTTACATCGATTACCAACCGATGGTCTTCGACCACCACCTTTCCTGAAGTGTGTTGTCTGACTGCCGAAACTATCCTGTCGTCGACCTCTTCAAGCTGGATAACCGTTTTACTACCCCAGAGCGACTCTTTCAGCTCTTCCGGAGTCCCTATGCGGAGCAGATGTGTTTTGAGAATACCGATGCGGTCGCAGAGTTTCTGTGCCTCGTCGAGGTTGTGCGTGTTGAGGAAGATGGTCTTCTTCTCTTTTTTCAGTTCCGTGATAAAGTCCCGGACCGTTTTGGCCGCTTCTGGGTCCAGGTTGGCCGTTGGTTCATCCAGAAACAGGATCTCCGGATCGTGCACCAGCGCACGGGCAATGGCCACTTTCTGTTTCATGCCTTTGGAGAATGTTCCCACGGCTACGTCTTTCTTTTCCCAGAGCCCGAGCAGCCTGAGCAGGCGTTCGATACTCTCTTTTCTTTGTTGTTCGGTACGATCATACAGCTTGGCGTAAAAATCGAGATTCTGGTAGGCGCTTAGTTCGCTGTAAAGGCCGACATTTTCCGGCATAAAACCAATGATCCTGCGGATCTTCAGGGAATCGGCGTCGTTTGTGGTATCATACCCGGCGATCTTTGCCTCCCCGCTGGTCTTTGAGATAAGGCAGCAGAGCATGCGGACCGTGGTCGTTTTTCCGGCACCATTGGGGCCGAGGAAACCGAAGACCTCGCCTTCACTGACATGGAACGTCAGGCTGTCGACCCCGGTAAGGTCCCCGAATTTTTTCGTGAGGTTTATTGCATCGATCATGCCGCTGCACCCAATACTGTGACGGGAGTTTCCGAGAGATTTCGTGTCGGAAAACTCATGTTTACCACCTTACATGAGCGCCTGCTCGCTGATACTGCGGGATCCAGAATGCAAAGGCGGCAGCAAGAGCTATCACCTCTATGAGAATTACACCGAGAACCACAGGTAATGGCATGTTTTCATGCCAGTAAAACACTATCAGGTTAATCAGAAGCAGATCTATGACTATATACAGGATCATTCTCTTCGCGAATGTTGCCGGAATAAATATACCAAGTTTGTCTTTTGTTTCGTCCATAGTGACTCCTCCCCGGTTGTAGTAGTTCACGTATGTATGATAAATCCTTCGTGGGAGAGGAACGCATCTGAAGGGCAATAATTATCGTGTAGGAACAGAATCGATCACGGAGAATATGCGAAACCGGGTAATTATTACATCAACAATCACATTGGAGCATATCCTTCAGGTGAAATAAAATGGATTATGGAACGCTTATCGGGAACTCCTTTACCTATGTAAAGGAAGGTGTCATTGACAAGATGAAGACGTGGCTGCTCCTGGTTATTGCCACACTTATTCTCGTTATCCCCCTGATGGGATACATCATGGGTGTATACCGGGGAACAACACCTGCTCCCGAAGTAGAGAACTGGCCTAAACTCATCGTTGACGGCATACGTTTCATTATCGTCAGTTTAGTGTATGCAATACCTGCAATTATCCTCTGGTTCCTCGTAGTTGGTCTGGCTTTTCCCTCACTCAAAAACACTCCGGCGGGAATGATATCAGGTATGGTTAGTCCAGTCCTCATAGGTCTTCTGGCCATCGTCGTCATTATTATTACCCTTATTCAGCCAATGGGCTTGATCCGTTTCGCACGCACTGCAAAATTCGGCGAAGCTTTTAATTTCGGGGAAATTATTGCAACGATAAAAAAGATTGGCTGGTTATCCTATATCCTGGCACTGATAATCGGTATTATTGTTGTCCTGATACCCGGGCTCATCCTTGAGGCTGTCTGTGCTGTGCTGATAATTAAACTGCTCATGCCAGGAGTGGTCATTGCAGCCGTGCTCTTCGCTTTTGTTCTGCCAATCCTTACCATATTCTATGCGAGGTACCTAACCCGGGTTTATGAGAGCGCCGGTACTGCATCCTAGTTCAGATCTGGATGTCCTTTGAGGTTATTTAAATAACCGATAACGAACTGTTAATCGAAAAATCGAATGGAATGAAATTCCCAGATTGCATCTCTGAGAACTCAGGGTAATGATTTTGCAAACTCCCGGACCTTTACCGACGCATCGGGTCTAAGAGGTATCCCGTGTCCCGACAGCATGATATCAAAATCAATTGCGGCGATTTTATTGATTGATTTTTTTACCTCACCGGGTATAAGGTTAATGGCCCTGTTTTGATGTTAATGCCGTCAAACCTCAATAGATCCCCTGCAAACAGAATTTTTGATGCCGGATCAAAAAGACAAATACTTCCCGGTGTATGTCCTGGTGTATGAATTGTGGTGAGACCAGCGATTGTGTCACCGTCGCCGAGCTTTATATCCGGTTCAACAGGCTTTGATCTGAAAAACAGGGGCATGAGGAATTTAAGGATCATTCCTATACCACCTCTCGGTACAGGCTGGGTTTTTCTCCCGGAAACATAGTCCGCATCCGCTTCATGAATGGCCACCTTCGCACCGCTCAGTTCTTTGAGATCGAAAGCGTCACCCACGTGATCAACATGAAAGTGTGTCAGGACGATAGTTTTGATTTCTGAAGGTTCACGTTTAAGAACATCCTGAATATATTTTACTATTTTTGCCCTGTTTCCGGGCATTCCCGTATCGATAAGTGTTAGCTCGTCCCGAACAATAATAAAACAATTACCATTTACACCATCGACTTGGTGAATTCCAGGTACTATCTCCACAATCCTTCAACTCCATGTTTGTATTTAATTAAACTAAATCATCATAATTTTTTAAATAACGCTTTGTTAATTGTGAAAAAAGGTAAAATAAAAGACTTTTTTTAGTCCGCCTTCGGAACCGAAGACACCCGGAGAATGTACCCGTTCTTTCTGGGGGACAAATCTTCAGTCCGAACCAGGGAGCTCCATTGGCATTGGCGCACCGGGGGTCTGGCAGTTCTGCACGCGGGACAAACGTCCCGACAAGGCACCAGAACCAGCATGTATCACAATCGCGTCGCAAATCGCAGTATAACACCTTTCCCAGCATACCAGGGGATCATATGGCAATATATTACTGTCCGCCCTGCCGCCCACGCAATCCCTAAATATCAGATGTGATGTATTCATTCATCAATCAGAACAGGAGAGGAATTGATTCATGAACTGGCTTGGTTTGGCTGCGATTATTGTTGGATTGTTGTTAGTCGCATTTGCAGTACTCATTGTTTTCACGATCGTATTGGTAAAAATAGTAGTCGTTCTGGCGGGACTGGTTGCAATTGCGGCAGGCGTCGTAGTCCTCATGTCCAAATCCAAATCAACGTAAGGCAAAAACAGATCCTTATCAGGTGATGAAAGAATCTTGCGGATGGAGCATTACTCAAGGTGTTCGATACCTGCTCCTCCCGAAAATGTAGTCCTATCCGCTCTGTTGAATGACCTATAACGCAACTCCTACCAGATGCAGGACGATGACGATAACCACACCGAGCAGTCCACCAATTGCAGAGATCAGGATAGTAATCCAGTCGATCGGAAGATCGGTAGCACCAAAAAGGCTCATTATGTGAAACAGGTTTAAAAGAAAAAGGGCGATGACACCTACGATTGCGTTGATAACCAGGGCTACTACGTCTTTCAGGAGCAAAAAGATGATAACTACCACGATAATTGCGAGGATGATACCGACAAGAGAACCCAATACATCCATGATTAATCTTCATCCTTCTACTGGGTTGATTCGAAATATTTCAGGGCAGACGGGGCGTGTTTTTCCACTTCGTTGAAGAAATACTTGACCATTTTTTTATCTGAACCGGCAATTGAGCCAATTATCGTGACAATCAGCCAGTTCGGAAGGTCCGGGTGCTTGTCAAGAACACTCATGATCACAACAATGGTTTCATCGACATCAATTTTTGTTTTCCATGTGTATGGCATAGGTATCATCCTCCACTATGACGAATAATAAAAGTTATCTCAATTATCAATTTTTGCAACGTCTTTTTTTTGCAACAACCAACGAATTTACTTAATTTCCTGCTACGTTCTGTTAAGGTACACCGTGTTACTTTTCTTCGAAGTGGTAATGTTCAGGTAATGATCTGATGAAGGCACCAGAGACGTTTTTCTCTATAAAAAACTGAAAATCCGGCGTCAGAATACGCGGCCAGGGGAGGGAAGCCCCGAAGATCTTCTTCTTCCTAACGTAAAGCCCGGTAACAGGATATACCTGTCAGGGTTCATGTTCTTCTGCTTCCTATTCAAGTTCTGGTATAACCGGCAGTTCGTTGAACCGCTCCTGAATCAGGTATAGACCGGCAAGGGAGATGATCCCCAGTACCGCAATATATCCCTCGACGGGGAGAACGGATCGTATCCCCGGGCCGGTGAAAGAATAGGCGAACAGGGGTAGCGCACCGTCGGTGATCGTTTTCAGGAAAACCGACAGCCAGAGCCAGCGGAGTTTCCGGCACCTGTCTGCATAGACCACCAGGACCACGGCAAATACATGGATAAAAAGGGTAAAAACGCGTTCGATCACCGGAAGCGGGATAAATGCCGGAGCGAACTGGGCAAGGACTGCCGGGGTCAGGGTACCCTGCAATGAAGGAGAAAGGAGAAGCGCCAGAACACTTGCGAACGAAGAGATCCCGAGCACAATGGCTTCGGTACCGCCAAACCCGATACCTAAAGCAACTGCTTCCTTAAACCCGGAATGGGCCAGGGACGTATGTTTTACAACGAGGTACGTGATACCGCTTTCCAGGAACCCGGTTCGCAGGCCCAGGTATAACGACATTATCACAACAACGGTGAAAACCGGAAAATCTGCAAGCAACGCCGACTGGATTGGCTGGGTGATAGTCAGGTCCATGGCGAGCTTGATCCCAATCGCAATCGCCCAGAGAATGCCCCCGATTAAAAAGTACTTGAGGCCGGTATGGTATTTCAGGTGCCAGTATACCATTGCACTGGCACCGACAGCTATCATGCCGATGCCGGAAAGCAGGTTGAATCCGCTTATGGGCATAGTCTCCTCTGGCGGAGTTGTATCGGACGATTCGTTTATATTATTTTTGATGAATTACACGGAAACGTCATCCGGGCACCCAAAAAGATACCGATATATCCCATGGATTTGAAAAAGGGCTGTATATGCTCAGGAATGTTTTAGGATGTATCCTGGTCATGCTGGTTGTTGTGCCTGTTCTCGCTGACACTACGCCCCAACCCTGGAACTGGAGTTCCTACAGCGGGTCAACCCAATGGCAGGTGACGGTAACGGAAGACGATTCCGGCTGTAATGGGGGAGCTACTACCACACAGAGCCCGGTAACTATCCAGTTTAACCAGGGAACTGCCGTTATGGGCGATATCGGCCATGGATCCGCCGGGGGAACGTTTATTTCCGGCAACATATTACACATACCCGGAAGAACGGTCGCTGACCCCCCGGGAAGTTCGGCATTATCGGAATATGATATTTTCTTTACCACGGATTGTTCCGCATTTACCGGAAAATACAGCTGGAGTATCCCGGCCCGGATACTGCTGGCGCCTGCACGGGAACAACTTCATTCAGCGGGACAAACAACCAGGGATGCCCGGTGGCAACCGCAGTGACACTCATTCCTTCAGTTGCACCTGCCTCCACAGGATATATTTCTTCAGCTATCGGAAGCGCGCACTACGATCTGATCAATGATCTTACCCTACGTGAACAGATGACAAACCAGGAAAATGACATCACCAGGTATGAAATAGCAACTGCGGGAACCGGAACCGGGGACACGCCGGAGATTGCCCAGGAGAGGTTGATGGTTGCAAAAGAAAAAGCCCAGGTCGATGCAACGGAAGCGAAAATTGAAGGGGAATATAAAGCGATACTCGATAAAGACCCCACGAATTTCCAGGCGAACTGGGATCTGGCACAGCTGAAAAAGGGCCAGGGTAACTATGAAGAATATTTCAATGATGTATCCACGGCTCTCAGCAACAAGGATATCGCCAAGGCTACGCAGGACGAGATCAGGAAGAATATAGCAACGAGTCTCGGTCTGTCCGAGTACCCGCCAACGACGGCAAACAGCTATTTCATTCAGCGGCTTACTGTTGATGCTGGCGCCGTGCAGAGCGTGTACGGGATAAATGCCGGGCAGGGATCAACCGATCCTGCTGTCGAGCCACTACGACTTTTTAGCATCTACGGGCACTTGGAAGACATCGTGAAATCGATCCCTGTTGGCGGGCCGGGTACGGCGGGGGGCTGATGTTTCCATGCAAAGCAGAATAAGGTATACCGTGATACCGCTGGCTGTACTCCTCCTGGCGGCAACCTTCGCCGGCTGCACTTCCAATAATACACCCGTGGCTTCACAAAACGCACCCACCCCGGCCGAGGCCGGGTTCATCACCGCTGCAAATGCCTGCACGGATACAAATATAACCGTCATCGATGATGTCGGGACCATGCGCTACGCGTCTTCCCCAGGCTGCGTTTTTACAAAGACACTTGTCAGCCTGAACGCCACCGAAACGCAGGAGATGAAGAGCCTGCTTGAGGGGAAAAGCATGACCTGCATGTATACGAAGGGAAATTTTGACCCGCAACTGGTTACCTCGCTGGTTGGCGGGATGGAGAACTGTACAGGAGACCTGAAAGACGATATCGGAAACCTGGTTATCTTCACATGAAGGGGGCAAACATGATGGTGAAAGGCAAAGGTTGTGCCGATTATTACCGTAACATGCATCCTCGGAAAACAAAAGAAGAGGCATTAGAAGATGTCACAGACGGATTTTTTACCTGTCTTTCCGATAAGTCTGACATTAAAGAAGTCAAAAACCGGTAATTTTTTTCCGGACCCTGACGGGTTATCGGCAGCTTCAGAAATCCATATTCCGTAATTAATCCGAAAACAGATCCCCGGAACACAATCCAACCGGGGAATCCATTCACGGAATGGCACACAGTACTAACTATAGTGCTGATATCTCAGCTGGAGCAGGCGCTCGGCGTACTCGCAGACCGTCTCAACTGTTTTTATCCGTGCATTCCATTTATCATCAGAATTTATAAAAATCCAGGGAGCGCCCTTCGTGCTCGTTTTTTTGAACATCTCGTCTATGGCCTCGCTGTACTGGTCCCATTTCTGCCGGTTCCGCCAGTCTTCTTCGGTGATCTTCCACTGCTTGAGGGGGTCATTTTCCCTCTCCCGGAACCGTTTGAGCTGCTCTTCGGGGCTGACCTCAAGCCAGAATTTCAGGATGCCCCCGCCCCATGAGCGGAATTCTTCTTCGATTTCGTTTATCTCGGAATATGCCCGTTTCCATTCGGCGTGAGTGCAGAAACCTTCCACCCGTTCCACAAGGACCCTGCCATACCAGCTCCGGTCATAGATCGTCATATGACCCTGGCGGGGATATTTCCTGATAAACCTCCAGAGATAATGATGATCCTTTTCAAATTCGTTTGGACCCCCAACGGGAGTGACCCCGTAACCTCGTGGGTTTAAATCGTGCGTGAGGCGCATTATTGTACCCCCTTTCCCCGCAGCATCCCTTCCCTCAAAGATAACGATAAGCGGGATATTGCGTTTGAAAAAGATGGTCTGCATATCGCCAAGCATCAACTGTGCGGCCACAAGTTTTTTCCTGTACGTCTCCTTGTCGAGCCTGACCGGCTTTTCCTCGTCTCGTTTGACCGGGACAAGATCGGGAGTGAATGTGTCATGCTGCTTCCGGGAGGAACTTTCCCTGCCGCCGTCTTTCTTTTCAAGGGCATTTATGACGGTCTGGTATGCCCTCATGATGGCGAACGGGGTATCATTGGCCCCGATGACCGTCCAGGGAGCATTGGGAGTACTGGTTTCCTTAAGGAAGGTATCAATGACCGGGAAATACGTATCATATTCGCTGTGGAAATCCCAGTCATCTGAAGTTACCATCCACGAGGTAAGGGGGTTTGTCTCACGGTCAATAAAGCGTTTTTGCTGCTCTTGTTTACTGATGTGGAGAAAGATCTTGACGATAATCGTTTTGTCATCGGTGAGCTGGCGCTCAAACCGGTTGAATGACTGGATAGCTTTGTCAACGCGTTTTTCCCAGGCCGGGTGTTTGGTGGTCTCCGCAAGGGCCCGACTGTACCAGCTCCGGTCAAAGATGGCGATCCCGCCTTTGGGGGGAACGCGGTTCCAGAATCTCCACAACAGCGGACGGTGCAGCTCTTCGTCAGCAGGAGGTCCGATAGTCGAGAGCTCGATGCCCCGGGGGTCAAAAGCACGGACGAGTTCCTTGACCGTTAACGAAATTCCTGCGGCATTCCAGCCTTCAATGACAATAATTACCGGGATTTTGCCGGCATGAAGCTCCCGCTGAAGCTGCCCGAGACGTACCCTCATAGGATCCATTTCCTTATCGAAGGTCTTCTGATCGATCTGTTCTGTCAGGTCGCATTTTTTCAGCATCGTGATCCCCCTTCCCGCCAAAAAGCAGAACTGGAGTGTTCATTGTCTTCTTGGTGAGACGTTACATAATAACAACGCTGTTTTGGATACCGGGATCAGAAAGAAAAGTCCGGTCCCAGACGTCCGGGATCATAATGGCCGCGAAACCGGCGTAGACATTGACATTGTGTTTTTCGATCTGCGTCACCAGCAGCCCGTTGCATCTTTTGCAGTAGATGAGCGCCGCCAATACTCAATCCTTCACAAGAACCGAGGTCTGCCCTGCAATATTGCCTATTGTAGCCGTATACGTAATTATAATAATTTGTAATATCAATTTCAAGTTATCCCTGGCTTTTCTGTAAAAAAACAATGGTGATGAAGGGCTTTGGGCGGGGTGAACTGATATGGCAAAAGCAGGAGCAACAACGAAAAAAAGCGATGTGAAAAAGAAACCGGCAACCGCGGCAAAGAAGAAGGCACCAGCTAAAAAAGAGAGTGTTCCTTTACGATACAAGTGCAGAATGTGCGGATATATCTATTCGCCGCTTCGCGGGGAACCGCATAATGGCATTCCTGCCGGTACCGCTTTTGAGGATCTCCCGGAGGACTATGTATGCCCTGTGTGCGGATACCAGGGCAAAGGCAAGATAGGAAAATGGGGTTTTGAAGAGTGGAGGCCAACCCGGTACCTGTGCTCCATGTGTAGTTACATCTATGACGAGAAACGCGGTGAGCCTCACCGGGGAATAAAACCCGGGACGAAATTCGAGGATCTCCCGGAGGACTATGTCTGTCCGGTGTGTGCACAGGACCCGAAGATCCGCGTTCAGTTCGGGAAGGTATTCAAACAGGGATTCCAGCCTTTGAACGAATAACCGCAGGCATGTTTCCAGCCTGTCCTTTTTTTTGATCCTCCTGAAACATTTACCGGTCGTTTTTCCCCGTTCCCACATGTACGGGTCCAGTAAAAAAAAAGATGAGATTATCCTCTCTGCCGCCCCAGAAGGTAGTATGATACTTCCACCCTCCCGTGCGGACGTCTTTACGGAATCCGTGATCCGGGAGATGACCCGGCTGAGCCTCGCACATGAGGCGATCAACCTCGCCCAGGGGTTTCCTGATTTCCCCTGCCCGGACGAACTCAAAAAGGCTGCCTGCGATGCAATTACCGGGGACTACAACCAGTACGCGATCACTTGGGGGGCACAGGATCTCCGGCAGGCGATCGCCCGGAAGGTTAAGGGGTACAATGGGATAGAGGCGGACCCGGAAACGGAGATCACGGTCACCTGCGGATCTACCGAAGCGATGATGGCATCCATGATCGCGCTCGTAAACCCGGGGGACGAGGTGATCGTGCCCGAACCTTTCTACGAGAATTACGGGCCGGATGCGGTCATCTCCGGGGCCGTCCCCCGCCATATCCCGCTTGGTGACGGCAGCAGGCCGCTGGACGAAGAGGCATGGAAAACGGCGTTCTCCGGAAAGACCCGGGCGGTCATCATCAATACCCCCAACAACCCGACCGGGAAGGTCTTTTCCAAAAACGAGCTGCAGTTTATTACCGACCTCTGCCTCGAGCACGACGTTATCGCTATTACCGACGAGATCTACGAGCATATCCTCTACGATGGGCACCGGCACGTCTCGATCGGGTCGCTTGCCGGTATGGAAGACCGAACAGTCACCATCAACAGCCTCTCGAAGACCTACAGCGTGACCGGATGGCGGGTGGGGTACACGGTTGCCGATACCCGGCTGACTGCACGCATCAGGAAGATCCACGATTTCCTCACGGTAGGGGCACCGGCTCCCCTCCAGCACGCCGCGGTTGCCGCATTCGACCTGCCTTCTACGTACTACGAGGGGCTGGCCCGGGACTACACCATCCGTCGGCAGGTTCTCTACGACGGCCTGAAGAAAGCGGGATTCTCCTGTCAGCTTCCGGAAGGGGCGTACTATATCTTCACGGACATCTCCGGCTTCGGGATGACGGATACTGCTTTTGCCCGCTATCTTATCGAGTCTGTCGGCGTTGCGGCAGTGCCGGGAAGCTCGTTCTGTCAAAAGGGGGGAGAGACAAAACTCCGGTTCACCTTCTCCAAAAAGGAAGAGACCCTCCGCGAGGCCTGCCGGCGTCTGGAAAAACTCGGGTAACCTTTTTTCAGATACCCCCGGGGGCATAACCCTTATCCGCCATGAAAAAAGGAAATCAGCAGTATTATAGCGTGAACAGGGTTTTTTTCTCTACGATGATCTCAAGAAGATTGTGCTTAAAACGGAAGGAGTCGCACGAATATCTCGGAAAACCTTTCCAGTCCGGGGTATTGATCAACTGCAGGTTTATCTAATAACCTCCTGCAGTGGGCCTGATCCTGTATTACGCAGATTCGGCCTTAACAGTTCTCAGACTAGCGGATTCTACCCGGTCAAATACCCTGAGAATTTTTACACCAACAAGATTATTCTGATCATCATAATCCTGGATTATGTCCCTTTGCACAGCGAAAGAGCGAGTTTTCGATCGTACACTCCACCAGATTTTTCCCCTTCTTTATGGACAGACAAAAATCGGGTTCTCCAAGAATACCGGTCTATGCATTTTTTTCAAAGAAACACAAAGTATAATTCAATAAACTTTGTATTTATGCGTTAACGTCAGAAGTTACGGAATAACATGCAAACAAACAATAATTTTACTGTTTTAATATACTATTATGGTAATTGGTCTATGTGAAAAACAACATGAACAACAGTTGCGTTCTGCAAATGATTTGAAAATGCACCAAGACAATCTAACTTGGGTTTTTTTCAGCATTTTTATTGGTGCAAGTGCACTCTTATTGGGGGCATATTTTCAGAGGTACTGATTGCAGTTTAATTCAAGAAAAGCTTCTAATTGTTCCCCTATTTGGAATTTCTATATCAATTGGATGGTTATTTGGTCAAAATACGATAATAAAGCACTATTGTCGTTATGAGAAAGTCGTTTTTTTATTAGAAAAACAAATTCCGGAGGAATGTAAAACCGTTAGGAAGGGCGATAGTACGAAAAAATGGTTGTTAAACCTCCCTCCAATTGGTATGATTGGGATATGGGAATTAATTGGATTTTGGGCACATATGTCCATTATAGGATTCGTTGAAATTTTAATACTCCCAACGATTTGTTTTATCTTTTTTTGCCGTCGTACGTATATCGACTGCAACGAATCCTAATTTCATAAAATTTTCTCATCAATATGAGATATTTTCAATTTTCTTCTGCCACATCAAGTTATCCAGTGTGTCGCATTGCCCATTATCTCCGCCACCATCCATCCAGAGTTCAATATTATTATCATAATCGGGACATTGGTGTAAGACCCTGTTATCATTCTCCGTTTTGAGGGTAGTTTCGACATACTTAAAATTTGAGTTATCTATGGTTGGATTCATGATTGCAGACAGGGACCGCGATGGCTGGAAGGCTCGAATCCTCTTTCCTAGTCCACCATGAATTTTAGGCTGACCTGATAGCCACAGGCAGGTATTGAATATCAAATCGTATTTTGTCCATTCGGGGAGGTCGCCGATAGTGGTTTTTCCGATATATGCCATAGGGTAAGCGACGAGAGATTTGATGTCGTGAAAGTCCTTTGGCTCCTTAATCTCAATTTTGATGCCATGTTCAGCAGAGCCCATGCCGAGAGTGTTATTCCAGTGGTTTTGAATGAGAGCGAGGGTCTCTTTAGAAGGTCTGTTATCGAGGAAATAGAGGTCGTGAGCGTGAATATAGCCGCTTTCAGGGTGTCCTTCAAGGATGGAGAGGTAATCGACCGTATTGAGGTATTTTCCGACCATCTTTTTCTCTCGCCGGTGTGATTCATGGAATTTGTCCAGGTATGCCATATGGGAAAGTCCCTGTTTAGTGGGGTTCTTCGGTGATGCATGAGAGCCCGTTAAGGTAATCATCATCGTGTATTTTGGCATCCTATCAGGGTGGGCGATGTAGTAGTATTGCAGGTGGTAAAGTTTCCAGAGGGTGTGATGGTCGTATCGTTCTGTCCAACGGTGGGGATATCCGAGGTCGAGTTCAAGCGATTGGATGTCCTCAATCTCAAGGTTACTGTCATCATTGGCATATCGCAGTTTAATGCCTTTTATCCTTATGTGCATACGTGATGTGCTGTTGAGGTAGTTATCGAACCGCAGAACAGGATTAATGAGGTAATTCAGAAAGGGGTCATTCCGTATCTGGCTTATCAGTTCAGGGGGTATCATCTTTGAACCCCCATAATGGTATATTCAGACGTGTCAGTGGCAATTAGTTTATAGTAGCCTAGGGAGACGGGCTGATGCCCGTCTCTTGGGGGGGTTCTGATGAACCCCCCGTCACCTTCAAGGGATGCCCTAAAGGGCAGCCCTTCCGCCCCCTCTTGTGCCACCAGTCCCCCGTGAGCTGGGGACGGGGCACAGTAGCGATAGCCATCTGAGGATGGCGCGGGTTCGGTTGATGCGACACATGCAGACGAGACGGTTGAAGGTTGGACGCCATCGACAATCCGGACTTTCCCGGT
Organism: uncultured Methanoregulaceae archaeon; assembly: GCA_963701095.1. GTDB lineage: Archaea > Halobacteriota > Methanomicrobia > Methanomicrobiales > Methanospirillaceae > Methanoregula. Next base: position 2,328,540 of record OY969564.1, on the reverse strand, counting down.
CTGTTCCAGAGCCAAAGCCGCGAGCTGATAGAAACGGCTGAACTTCTGAAAATCAGACCGGGCAATCAGGTAAGGGATTGCGTTATTACTCACCTGCATAAATTGAGGTTGTCAAAATCGACTCTATAAAGGTTATGCGTGGCAGTAATAATGGGACGTATTAATGTCCATTAACGAAAATAGTGAAAAATAAAAGAGATTGGTCGCGCGGATTATCTCAACATTAACGGTTTTTCAGAAGTTTGCCGAATATAGCTTGCGCATCACTGTCCTTTGCCATCAATTGGTCAATAATAGCGTAATGCTGCCGCATCCGTTCCTGCTCCTCCTTGATAATCGAAATATCCTCTTGGAGGGTGGTGTTTTGGTCTTCTAACTTCACCATTTGGGCGACAAGTTTCTCGTTCATCGCCCGCAGTCCCTCTATGCTTTCGCCCTGTATCTTCAATTTGCCGGTTAATTCGGTTGCACTCTCCCGGAACTCTGGAGGAATACCGATTGTAATGACGTGCTGAACGGCGAGGTATGCCTTCCCAGCCGCCTCTTCATCAATCCGGCGGTATGAACCATCGAGATAAACGATATGTCCTGCCAGGTGTTCTGCAAGTGTTTTCTGACCTGCCATGCTTAATTGGCTGATGAAGAATTTTCTGAAAGAATGTATCCGGTATTGGTTACGTCCGGTCTGTTCATCCTGCGAATACAAACCTGCTGTCTTAAGTGCATTTTCCCAAAGAGCATTAACGGCTGTATCGGTTAGAGGGAAGAGGAGATCCGATTTTGCGTCTTTTTCCCCGCAGATACCAGCCCGCACAAGTCCAGCGTTTCGGCGGGATGCACCTGCGAGATAGTGTTCACGTTTTTCAAGCCATGCCTGGATACTTCGTGTTGCTTCTGAACTAATGAAGGTAAACCGGGTTTGTTTGTTTTTAGTGTTTCGCAGGGTGAGTTTAATCGGGTTGCTTTCAAAGTCTATATCGGAGAGTTTCAGGGAAAGGATTTCGTTTAACCGGGCTCCGGAACTGGCAAGGGTAAGAACAATTGCTCGTCCTTTTATATCGAGTTCTTTCAGGACAGTATCGATTACTTTCGCCGTCATAACCTTGTCAACAGTACCCGCCCCACCTTTCATCTCCCGCTTTAAATCCCGGACGGTTTTGCCCTTGAATTTTGCACCATTGTCTTCGAGGATACGCCTCGCATTTGTCATAATCTGCCGGGCTGATTGGTGACTCGCACACTCCGATTTTAGGCAGTCAGCAAACTTCGTGAAGTCCTCATCATGGTTCCGCTTCTTGTCAGCAAGGTAATCGTCGAAAAGTAGTTCATAGTCATACTTTGCCCTTGTGCCATCCGTATTCGCCTTTGGAAGCCCATTAATGCACCGTAGAAACGACTCGATGGCACTCTTATACCCACCCCCAGTGCTCTTGTTAGAGTAGGAGCTAACAAATGCGGCGATTCTTCCCCCGGATTGACTCTGCGATTGTTTCGCCATAATCTTAAGTCACGTCGGAGGATGATATAACTATCGCAAAAAGACAAAGTGTACATTTACTTTCTTCAAAAAAAAGAGTCAATAGAGGGAAGACTACAGAGACGCAATTCTCTTCCAAAACCCATTTATGCCGGCGCGTTTGCAATAGTAAATTATATGTCATCACGAGGGAACCATCCCATAGGACCTTTGATTGGTCTCGGTGTGCTTTTTCTTGCTGCTGCAGGGCTCACCACGTATTTCGCGTTCCCCATTCTCCCCACCTGGTTTGCTGGACTGATAAAACCCGTCTCTCTTCCCGTGGACACGTTTATGCTTATGACAGGCGTATGTATTGCATACCTGCTCCTTGGGGGTTCAATCCTCTTCATCTGGCATGCGGAGCATATGAAGGAGCATGACCGGTTGCTCTGCCTTTCCTTCCTGGCCTTTGCTATCATCCTGATAGGGTTATGGGGCTATTTTTTCTTCGGTCTCAGGTCACCTTTCATGGGTATCCTGGCCAGTGTATTTGTAATCGCCATGCTCCTTGCCACCATGATACAGTCCGTTAGGGTATCTTTCGGTGCCACGCTGCTCCTCAGCGTCGTCGTTATCCTCACATTCCTGATCGGGTACGTAAATTACCTTATCATTGTGTTTAACCCGTCGCTGCCATTCTTTGGAACGTGAAAAACAGCAGCGGCAGGGACGTTACGAACCGTTCGGCAAAAAGACTTCCAGACCGCTGGCATAGCACAAACCGCAGGCTACTAGAGCGAAAACAAATGCCCACAATGATGGAGTTCCGGTAAGAAAGAAGGTGACCAGCACAACGCTGTATACAGAAAGAGCAGCGATCACTTTTCCCGGCATCTATTGATTGTTAATCCGTTTGTTATAATAAATCTTCCAAAATACTGTTCTGCGAGGTCTTTGGGAGTGATTTTTTAATCCCGTTCTGGAAGAGATATATCACTTTCCGACACTTTGGCAGAACACGGAAATTTATGTATGAGAGATCAACCAGAACCTGTACAGAGAAATAGTCATCCGGGTGGAATGTATGAGCGACAATAAACAGTCAGATCTTATCAAAAGTTTTGTGGATTACCTCATTACATCACAAAAGATTGAGGTTTTCAACTATACGATCTTCGTGAACAAGGAAAAGGATGCTTTTTTTGTTCATGCCGTACCCCATTTTCCCCTCGTCCGGTTAAAAATCGACAATGACAAAAACAAAAAGTCTATCGAGGTAGCGCTCAAAATAACCGAAACTGCAGCAGAAAAACCTGCGGATGCCCTGGACCGGGTCTGTTCATTTGAAGTCTGCGTTACCAGGGACGACACGGGAAAACTCCGGGTCCAGACTGACCTGGCAAAAGACGCACTCTTTGCACAATTACCGGGCCCGGTTACGGATGCAATAAAGAAGGTTTATGCTGAACTTGAGAAGAGCAACGCAGCGCTCCAGAACCAGCTCCAGGCATGGTATGACGAACATGCCCGGTGAACCGGCTCCGCAACGTTTCTCAGGCATAATCCACCTCGTGCACCGGTTCACGGATCGAGACGGTGCATTGCGAGACTTTTTAAGAAGGTGCGAAAAAAACAGGAATCATTAACCGCCGGTTAGAGGTGGTATGCGATGTCCAGGTACTCTTGAAGGATTAGTCGAAATGCTTTCCGATGATAACGAGGGGACGCGGTGGAAGGCGGCGGAATCGCTGGGGCGGATGGGAGATACCCGGGCCGTGGAGCCGTTGATTGACACCCTGTGGGATGACGACGTTCGGGTGCGGTTAAAAGCTGCCTGGGCATTGGGCATGCTCGGAGATCCAAGGGCTCTTTCTCCTTTGCAGAAACTCTACCGGATGGAACGGGAGGATGCCCGGGATACCATCCAGGAAGCAATGGAGATGATCAAACTAAAGATGAGCGAGGCAATGAGCGGCAACCAGGAATGAGTGTGTGCGAATCCGTTCATGCAATGGCATCCGGAATAAATTAAAATTGATATCTGTTGACCCGCCAGATGTCGTTGTTTTTGCGATAGTCCGTCAGGACCTTAAGGTTGTTGTCTGAGTCCGACAACGTTCCCGTCAGCGTCCCTTACCTGGGCTATGAACAGACCACCACCTACCTCCTTCGCGTCCTGCACAACCTCAGCACCGGCTTCAATCATTGCCTGGAGACTGCTTTTGATATCCTTCACATCGGTATAAGCAACAGGCCCAATCGTGGAGTTAGGGTCTAATCCGATTTCCTGGCTGCCAACCTTATACCCTACATAGTAAGTGCTTTCAACATACGGTTTGGCATCGAGAAACCTGCCATAAAATGCTTTGGCTTTTTCTATATCGTGAACCGGATAAACGATTAGTTTAATGGTTTGTGCCATAATATTTCCCGCATAGAGATTGGAAATTAATAATTGTATGCTTCGCAGGTTCTGGTGCTTTGTCGGGACCTGTTAAACAGACACCATCGATTAGACGGTATCCGTTTCTTTTGAGTCCCGTTCATGCACCGGCACAGTGGTTAAAAAAATTTATAATAGGATAGTGGATTTATCTCTACCATGGGATTTTTTATGAGGGCTGATGTTATCATCACCGGTATTTTTACAGCCTTACTCATCGCAGGCTTCCTTGCATCAGGCTGCACATCCACATCTCCCGGGGGAGGAAGTTCGCCCACAATGCCCACTACGATCCCGGCAGTCACCCTGAGCGGATCCTCCTGTGGACTTACGCCATGTCATGGTCTTGATCTCGCATGCAGTCCCAATCCCCCGCAGGAATGTTCAATGGTGTACGAGCTTGGCGACAAGTGCCGGGTGTATGCCCGGTGCGATACCAGTGGAGGAAGTTGCAGGTTAGTGGAGAACGCAACATTCGATGCCTGTAAAGCCTGTGTGGAACAGTGTGCCTCGAACGCCGGGAGCAATGGACCCGCAGCCTTCGCATGCGAGGCGAAGTGCTAATGAAGAGCGGAACCGTGCGAGAACGATTTTCGAAGTTTGATTGTACTAACCCGGCGGTTCAATCATATTCCAAACGCGATCAGGGAATTATATATGCCACGGGCAGTAAAATTGCATGAAGTTTCGTTTTTCAGGAGTTTTTCTCCCATGGATGATCAGATAAAAACCGGAATACAAATAATCGGCGGAGGACTCGCATGGTTTTTCCTCCTCCTTACAGGATTCAGCGCATTGACCATCATAGGGGGCGGTCTTTATCTCGGGTTCCTTGGATGCAAGATATACCATTAGATAATACGGCGAAATTCATTTTTTTAAGAGAGTCCGGAACAAAGAAGAGAACAAATCGGAATTCTAAAAAATAGAAAGTGACCACGACTTTTTAAGTATACTCGTATATATCAGACCGACCGCACGCTGACTGCGGTCAATATGGGAGATACTCGAACACTCCGGGATTTCGCCGGGCGTGAGGTCACACGCCCGGTTTCTTTCCTCCATACCTCATAGTCCTGTTAGTGTGTCCCGAAAAAACCCAGTACCATGCGGATCAACAGCCTGCTCCAGGGTACCTTAAAAATACGATTTTATCCGGCAGGAACCAGTTCTGCTCCCGGATAATGAGGTGATGTAATTACATGAGTGGCGGGATTGTACGTGAACGGGACCGACCAGAGGTTGTACGATGCTGTTCCCTCTGTTCCATCGGCCGCGAGCGTGTACGTGAACGATACCGTCGGGTAACTATCGATGGTTGCCTGGCCGGTACCGCCCGGGTACAGTGTTATGGTGCCGGTGTGCTGTGAGTCCTGGAGTGTCCAGGTCGTTGGTGATGCCATCGCAGTACTTACCCGGGACGTACCCGCCGGATAATTTACCTGGGCAGGAGTTATGGTACTGGCATCCAGCGAACCGTCAGCCTCAGAACCGGTAATTGTTGCAGAATAAGTGTCCTGCGGGAGCAGCGCGTTCCATGTCGCGTAATCGGGCAGGTGCAAGGTCTGGCCGGTGGTAGTCATTACGTCATAATTGCCGTTTGTTATGGTTGTCGACGAGACCGTAAATGCAAGGGCTTTGGGATAGGGCGATGCCTGAATTGTTTCAGGTAATGAAGGAAACGTGCCAGATAAGGATACACGGCTGACTGTCCCGGCATCCAGAACACCGTTTGGCTCGACACCTGTTATCGTTGCAGAATAGGAATCGTGCAGCCACAAAGAGTTCCACGTCGCATAGTCAGGCACGTAGAGAATGTTTCCGGCGGTTGTCCCGACCTGGTAATGCCCGTTGGCAAAGGTGGTTGACAGAACCGTGAATTCAATGACAAAAGGGAACTGTTGTACCGGTGATGCCACAGCTGGCGCGGAAGCCGTGGCAGATGCAGTGACAGGAGCACTGGTTAATTGTGCCGCCTCGCTGATGCAATAATTCATGATACCCATCCCGATCCAGCATCCGACAATTGCGATGCCCGCGACAGCAAAGAAGTAAAGCACTCCTTTTTTGATGGTATCCGTTTCTATGACAAGCTGGGACATAGTGTATCCGAGAGAAATTTAAGGTGTTCTTTGAGGCGATCCAGATCCGCAAAAACCGGGTAACTCCTGTAGGGGTATACCTGGACTAAAGGCAGATTGTAAAGAGGATTATGGATAGGCCCTGTTCCAGTTTGGGGGGATACCCTCTATCACTCTTTGACCGGAAACTGTGGTTGCCGGAATCTGGCTTGATTTCAACCCATCGAACCGGTAGTACAAGCCCGAGTAGTGATAGTACACCGGGTAAGAGAAGGGATAAGATACCGGGGGATAATTGAAATGGTACATCAGGTTTGCGGCACTGGCATCCAATGCACCATTTACCTCAGTCCCGAGAATGGTCGTGGTATACGTGTTCTGCGGGTACAAAGAGTTCCACGAAGAGAAGTCAGGCATGTACAAGGTCTGGCCGGCGGTCGTGAACACTACATAATGCCCGTCTGCTACGGTGGTTGACAGAACCGTAAATTCAATGACAAACGGGTACTGTTGTGCCACTGGTGCCACAGGAAGAGCAGAAGCTGCAGCAGGAGCAGTTGCCGGAGCCGTAACAGGTGCACTCACAGGAGCAGGTGCCTGCTGTGCCTCTAAACTGATGTAATGATCCACGATACCCATCCCGATCCAGCATCCAATGATCGCGATGCCCACGATAGCAAAGAAGTAGAGCACTCCTCTTTTTACCGTGTCTGTTTCTATAACGAGTTGTGACATCGATGTTCTCCATACGTTACATTTTGTATCGTTTGGTTGTTACATGGATGGTTGGATATATTCCCAAGATCCTCAAAGTTGTCTGATTGAACCGCCAAGTTAGTACAATGAAAAAGGTGTTCTGTTCATTCGTCTGCAGGTTGTCCTTTTTCCTTCGATGGGAGGATATTCAGAACTGCCGATACCTTGACAGAACAACCGCCATACAACCTGAGTATATGGTGGAGTATATCCTGCCGACACATCCGGACCGGGTCCAGCCCAGGCTGCAAGGGGCGAAATCCCCGGTGAGCGTCTCGCTCTTCCCTATTTCAAGCCCGCCTCTGGGATCCGATACATCACGGGTTCCGTCTCAGACCGACGTCCCGTCAGGAAGTTCCCAATCGATCCGTTCATACCCGAGTTCGAGCATCTCGAACGCCACCGCACTCGTGTCAGCGATGAGATCCGGCCCGTACCACCGAACGGGTAGGCCTTCACAAGCCGCCAGACATTAAATGCTTTGCCGGAGGCGTCCATGAGAAGGATCCGGATATCGTACCTGAGGGTAGGATCCTTACGGGTCATTTTCACCCAGTCCCAGAGCTGGGTATCGTCCGTTACTCCCCGCTGCACAACAACATGGGGGACCGGAAGAAGAGATGCACCGGGAGTATCGGGAAAGAACAACCCGCTTTCCAGCATGAGACCGGTGACCCTGGTCACCTGCGGGATTGCTTTTCCCTCTTTCTCGACCACGAACCGGAATGCCGGCAGAGGGTCCTGTCGCTGTGAACTTGGCATACGTTGTTCAGGCCTCCTTCCAACGGACAATCAGGTAACCCGGGTAAATCCCTCGTGAACAATCTCGAGCATTTCAATCGCAACATCACAATCCAGGGCAGAGAAGTCCGGCGGGATATATCTGCTGGGCCATGCATTCGAAAGAGTCCACCGCACCTTCTCGTTTCCGCCATCGTCGAGCAGGATAATGTCAATACTTCTTTTCTGGCCAGCCGCTCCGGACGTGATGCAGGTATTGTACCAGGTATACAGTTCCATATCGCTGGTAATACCCCATACCAGCCGGATCGGGCAATACAAGGTTAGGCCTGATAATTTTCTCATTACAGGGGGATCGTTTCCTTCCCGGTACTCGATGACCTCGGTTTCGGCACTCCCGAACTCGACTTCCTGGAACCCGGCCCGTGTTATTCCCTCAATTTCCACGAGAAACCGGGCATTATTGAATGGATCTACCCTTGGAGACATGGTGTTTCCTCACACGGGGATTATCCGCAGTATATAAGATAAATCCACTTAATGAGGAAGCATTTTACGGACATCGGGTAAGCAGCAATTATCACAGGTTAACAGATCGTTTTTTTAAGACCGGATTTGACATAAGATTTGATTGGCGAAGGCAGGGTGATGATACCCTGGGCAAAGCCCAAAAGTAGATTTAGTAAGATTACCACTTTTGACTGGAAGGTCGAGATTTATGAAAATCAACTGGGATTTGATAATCGGGTTTTGGTCAGGTATTGCGGTAGTAACTCTCATTAGCATTGCAAGAACTGCTCTTCAAAAGAATCTATACGAATATGATTGGTACATATTAACCCTTTCAATAATTGTGCTGATTATAGCAGTGATTTTGAGAACCAGAACGCGTTAAAAAAAGAAAATGCCGGTTACGCGTGAAAGCGGGGTGTTGTAATGGTAGAACGGTTCCTGCATTGCCGGCATGTGGAATCCCGGGATGCCTTGAAAAAATCCCCTGCTGTTCTGTTAATAATTGCATTTTCTGCATAACATGTGGGACAGATCCACCGGATGATATTTCCGGCGGATGTCCCCGCAACTTCCGATTTGAATAGTTGTTTAGGCATTGTTTCCTCGTTGATATGCTCTGGTGCGCCCAAGGGAAAATGATACCAGACCCTTGGTTTTAATCGATTTTTACTGCAAAAAGGGTTTCATAGGGGAGGCGATAGATCGCTCTTGTCCTCAGGATCGAGCGCGATCGAATGTATGCCCAAAACCGTTTGTGTACATATGAATAGGTTGTCCCAGCGTATAGCATGATGCATGAAACCGATTTCGTTTCCGGAAAAACAATGAGCCCAACCGGAAAAACTACCGAAAAAAGGGGGTTAATAATCGCCCATGCCCGGAGGCATCCCACCGGGCGGCATCCCGCCTTCCGAAGGAGCTGCTTTTGACGAGGAAATGACATCGTCGATACGCAGGATCATGACTGCTGCCTCGGCTGCACTGGTGATCGCCTGGGTCTTGACCCTTAACGGTTCGACAACCCCGGCTTTCAGCATGTCAACGGGTTTTCCCGCGTATACATCAAGGCCGAAGGTCCGGTTCCCTGCTTCATGCGCAGCCCGGATTGCAACCAGCATATCGATGGAATCAAGACCTGCATTCTCGGCTAGAGCACGGGGAATAACATCCATGGCTGCTGCAAATGCTTCAACGGCAAGCTGGTTGCGGCCCCCCAGAGTCGAGGCATATTGTCGCAACTGAAGCGAAAGCTCGGTCTCGGGTGCTCCTCCTCCGGCGACGATTTTCTTGTCCTTTACAACAACACTGACCACCATGAGTGCATCATGGAGAGCACGCTCGATCTCATCGATAATGTGGTCTGAGCCGCCCCGGATTATGATGGAGACTGCTTTTGGGTTTTTGCAGTGCGAGACCGTAATCATCTCTTCACCGGAGAACTTCTTTTCCTCCACTAGGCCGGCTGTCCCGAGATCGGAGGCAGAAATTGCGTCTATGCTGTTGACAAGCGCTGCACCAGTAGCGCGGGCAAGGTTCTCCATGTCGCTCTTTTTTACCCGTCGCACGGCAAGAATGCCGGCTTTTGCCAGGTAATGCTGGGCGACATCATCAATACCTTTCTGGCAGAACATGACGTTCGCTCCGCTTGCAATAATCTTCTCTGCAAGGCCGTGCACCATTTGCGCTTCTTCATCGAGGAAAGCCTGTAACTGTTCGGGGCGGGTGATATTGATCTCGGCGCTGACTTCGGTCTTCCTGAACTCGACTGCCGCATTAAGAAGAAGGATCCTGGCGTCCTTTACCACTTTTGGCATACCCGGGTTCGCCCTCTCCTTGTCAAGTACCATACCTTCGATCAGAACGGTATTTTCCACGGCACCACCGACTTTCTTTTGCACGTTTATATGCTTGATATCGACCGTTCCATCGGGCTCGGTGATCGACGTGACTGCTTTTACGACCATCGCACAGAGAAGTTTCTTGTAGGCCTCTGCACCTTTACCGCTGATCGCTGTTTCCGCGACTTTTTCAAGCATTGCAGTATCGGAGGGTTTTACCGCAACAGATAGGCTCTCAAGGATCGCCAGTGACTTTACAGCCGCCTGCTGGTATCCTTCCCCAATGACAGTCGGGTGGACACGGGACTGGAGCAGTTCTTCGGCCTGCTTTAAGAGTTCACCGGCGATAACGACTGCCGATGTTGTGCCATCGCCCACTTCGTCGTCCTGGGTCTTTGCAATCTCGACCATCATCTTTGCTGCAGGATGTTCGATGTCCATCTGTTTGAGGATGGTTGCACCATCGTTGGTGATAACGATATCTCCCATGCTGTCTATGAGCATCTTGTCCATGCCTTTTGGGCCAAGAGTCGACCGAACCGCGGTAGCTACTGCCTTAGCTGCGGCAATGTTATTCTCCTGGGCTTCCTGCCCGCGATTTCGTGTCGTTCCCTGCCTGAGAATGATAATTGGCTGTCCGCCAAGCTGTTGTGACATTTCAAACCTCAATTTTTTTTATTTTCATTTGTTGTATTTTCCGGCAAAAGCCGTGTGTACTCCCGGTATGCTGCACCGGGTGCGGTAGACTGGTGATAGGGAATGATCTCTTCCCGTCACTGTTTGTGTAAGGATGTCGCCGGCCCGCCGGTGACTCCGGTTTCCTTTTTCCTCCTGTGACTGGCAAGACTTGCTTCGTGACCTCATATTTCTATCTATAGATCCGGTTTTTTTGGCCACCGAGACAATTCCCTGAGATCTTGGCAGGATTACCTGGATACAACAGGTGAATGATCATCAATACTGCGTGAATAGCTATCGTCGTTGGAAATCCATCCGCTCTTATAAGCCCTTGGAGAGCCGGCTGAACGAAATCAAAGTTCAAAACTTTTTCACAGCGAGCTCCCGAATCACCTTCCCCACCACCTCTTCAAAATCCTCGTCTGCGCAGTCGATTGTGATATCGGCATACTGCTCGTACAGAGGAACCCTCTGATGATACATAGCCGGAAGGCTCTGTCCTGGGATCAGGACAACACCCGGGTCGTGATGTTCCTGAGCCTTTTGATCATGTCCTCGCAGGAGATCTTCAGGTACACGATCACGCTATCCTGCTTCAGCCAGTCCATCGCCGTTTTTGAAAAAACAACACTTCCCCCGGTGGCGATAACGCAATGATGGTAATGAAGGGAGAGAATTGTCTTCTCTTCGATCGCGAGAAACGCATCTGGTCCATCCATATTGATAATCTCCTGCAGGAGCCGGCCGGCACGTTCCTGGATCGCAATATCGGTATCAACAAAGGTCATCCCGAGCATCTTTGCAAGAATAACCCCGACGGTGCTCTTCCCTGCACCGGGCATGCCAATGAGAATGATGTTTTTCATGGGAGACTGTTGCTTTTCAGGATGCATGGTATTCTTTGGCGTAATAACCCACTCCACCGTGAGGCCATATTGCCACACCGACATTTATCCCCCGGTTCATCCATAATTATTCTCCAATACCATTTCTTTTGGCATAGATACATCCTGCAGATTGGTATTCAGGGTGTTCCACGTGTATAATCAGGAGAATAAACCGTCGTGTAATAATTCTGGTAGACACTATACGTCTGGTTGTACATTTGCAGATCGGAAGCATAGGTGGACATATAGTTCGTCGCAATATCGTTCTCCACCTTGGTTTTCCAAGAGTTAGCCGTATCTGCAAGTACATTAAGCTGCTGTACAGATGCATTCAGGACCCCGGTTGCCTGAATCACCTGCCCGTCCGAAGTATAGACAGACTGCTCCGTTTGTGTATCAGCGTATTCTCCTCCGATCCTGAAAAATACACCCGAAAAATCGAAAAATTGCGAGAAATGGATTACGCCCAGGTCGGAATTCGAATCCGAGTCGATTGCGTGACAGGCAATCATGATAGGCCGCTACACTACCTGGGCATTTGATACAGTATATCCCGCCTCCCGGATTCGGACCGGGGACATCGCGGTAGCCGCGCAGTTGCCGATACCGGCAAACCATACTACAGCCGCGCACTCTACCAGGCTGAGTTAAGGCGGGGCACTGCCTAATAATGTAGGGGTAGTTTCGTATTAAACATATCGCAGTGCCCAAGTTCGTTTTTCTGGCGAAAAACCAAAGAAGAAACCTGGTGCAGTAACCGTTTTAAATAATCCGGGAACGTATAGGGATAACCATGGCTCGCAAGGATTTTGCGGGGGATCGTCTTCTTCACCGACAGCCGTGCGCATGAAGACGTGACCGTTTTTGACACAACGCTCCGGGATGGAGAACAGACCCCGGGGATAGCATTCACCTTTGAACAGAAGATCGAAATTGCCCGACAGCTCTCAGCCATCGGTGTCCATTCCATCGAAGCAGGGTTCCCTGCGTCGTCGGCTGCGGAAAAAGAGACCGTCACTGCTATCAAAAAGCTCGGGTTAGAGGCCAACGTCTGCGGACTTGCCAGATCTGTTAAAGCCGATGTTGATGCCTGCATCGACTGCGACGTCGACATGATCCACGTGTTTATTCCTACATCAGACATCCAGCGTGAAAACACTATCAACAAGACCCGGGAACAGGTTCTTGAGATAACGGACGAAATCATCAGGTACGCGAGAAAACATGTCAAAAAGTGCATGTTCTCGCCCATGGACGCAACCCGGACAGAACCCGACTACCTGGTCGAAGTCTGCCGGGCTGCAAGCAGGGCCGGAGCAACCATCATTAACATCCCGGATACTGTCGGTGTCATCGCCCCTTCAGGGATGAAGGCACTCATGACAAGGCTTGCACACGACGTAGACTGCCCTCTTGACGTCCACTGCCACAACGACTTTGGCCTCGCGGTTGCAAACACCGTCGCGGCGGTCGAAGCCGGGGCATCCCAGGTCCAGGTCACCATCAACGGATTAGGCGAACGTGCCGGTAACGCCGACCTCGCCCAGACCGTCATGATCCTCGAATCGATCTACGGTGTCAACACCGGGATTAAAAAAGAACGCCTCGTTGAGACCTCGCGTCTCATCTCCCGGTTCTCGGGAATTGGCATCCCCCCCACCCAACCCGTGGTCGGAGAAAACGTTTTCTCGCACGAAAGCGGGATCCACACACAGGGCGTCCTCAAGCGATCTGATACCTTTGAACCCGGCATCATGACTCCAGAGATGGTCGGGCACCGGCGGAGACTAACCCTAGGGAAACATGTCGGCCGGCACGCTGTCAGGCAGACACTCGCTGATGCCCATATCGGTCCTGATGATGCACAGCTCGATATCATTGTCGAGAGGGTCAAGGCAATCGCAAGCAAAGGTAAACGTATTACCGACGCTGACCTCTACGAAATCGCCGGAAGTGTCATGGGCACGGGTGCAGGGAAAAAGGTACTCACGCTCGAAGATATCGCCATCATGACAGGTAACCACGTCATTCCCACCGCAAGCGTCCGGGCCCAGGTCGACGGGTGCGAACATGTCTTCTCCAGTGTAGGAAACGGCCCTGTAGATGCTGCCCTAAAAGCCATTCTCGGGATCATCCCGGCGCAGATCCAGCTGACCGAGTTCCATATCGAAGCGATAAGCGGGGGTTCGGATGCGATATGCCATGTCACTATAGCTGTCGCAGATGAACATGGAAAGATCTATGATGCAAGCGGCAGCGGCGACGATATCGTACTCGCCTCGGTCGACGCACTGGTAAACGCGATCAACCTGACCAGCAGGGAATGAAAAAACCTCCTTTTTTAGCGTGCCCCTACATCTACGGTGCAATATACCTGGTAGTGCCTAAGAAGATTGTTGACATAGTACGGGATCACTAAACAAAAAGCATCTCATGTGCTACACTAACAGATTTTGAGAAATTGGTTTGAGATATTCATTAGCCCGTTAAATGGAATATAGGCAGGCGCTGTGCCGGGTTATCTTACTTCATACCCTCCTTCCTTTTTAGCAGCACTGTTTTGACTTCTTCGGGATGTCCCTTAGGAGAAACTTTGCGCCAGACATCGGTGATCGTTCCTTCCGGGTTGATCAGGAATGTATCTCTTGATGTACCCAATATCTCTTTACCCAACAGAATCAATGGTTTCCAAGAGTCATAATCAGTGATTACCTTATGATCTGCGTCGCTCAGAAGAAGGATCGCAAGACTATATTTTTCGGCAAACTTCTGGTGGCTTTCCTGCGAATCGGTGCTTACACCAATGACCTGTGCACCAAGATCCACAAACTTTTCGAGTGCCGCATTGAACTGCATTGCTTCAATCGTGCACCCCGGTGTGTTGTCCCGGGGATAAAAATACAAGACCACCCATTTTCCCTTGAATGAACGAAGACAGAACGGTGTTCCTTGCGCATCCGGAAGACAGAAATCCGGTGCCGGTTTCCCGACCAAAGGGTCATCTTTTACTTCAGGCATACCAATCAAAGGCATGATTGCCACATCTGGTATTAAAGATGCGTTTGATACTTAGGAGAGTGCTCGGGATAAGGAAACAATACTCTACACGTTTCCCTGTTGTTGTGGAGATCACAGAAATCTTCTAAACCTACATAACACAAATGCCCGACAGAAAAATACTATAATCTTTTCGACCTTCTGTTGTCATGTGGTGTGCCATGGAAGATCTGGACGGGTTTTTCTCTTCCTGCATCGGAAGATACGACGAATCACTTGTACTCTTTGATCGGAAGATTCTTGCAGAACCGGGGAATCTCGGGGCTTTTCTGGGAAAAGCTGCTACCCTTGATCGTATAGGCCGGTTTGCGGATGCTCTTGCCGTTATCGAAAAGATCCACGCTATTGACCCACTTAATACCGATGCCTGGTACCTGGAGGGGTTTATCCTCTATCACCGGGGCGACCTGAGGCAGGCCCTTCCCTGCCTTAAAGAAACACTCAAGCTCGATCCCCGTCACCTTGAAGCATGGAGTGCGAAAGGGAACTGCCATTACCACCTTGGCGAGCAGGATGAAGCGATGGAGAGTTATGAAGCCGCGATCCAGATCGATCCGGAATACCCCAAGCCATGGTATAATAAAGGCGTAGTTCTTTCCGATACCCGAAGATATGAAGAAGCGCTCGTCTGCTATGAGGAAGTGCTCCGCATCAATCCGGGTGTCGCAACAGTCTGGACAAATAAAGGGTACTGTCTGGCGATGACTGGCCGGTACGAGGATGCCGTAGACGCGTTCACCAATGCCCTTGATATCAATCCTTTTGACATCACCGCGTGGAACGACAAGGCAGCAGCCCTTCGCCGGCTTGGCCGGGATGAGGAAGCGGAATTGTGTACGAGAAAAGTAATAGAGATCAGCAAAAACCGCGGGCCATCGCTCGTACTCTGATACACACAGGGTAGTAGTGCGTTCTTGTAAACCTATTTGGGTTAATGGATTAAATGCACAAAAAAGTTATGCTGCGTTCGGGGCACTCTTGCCCTCGATTGCGGCCTTAATCTGGGTCTGGAGCTGCTCAAATTTTCCTTGGAGCATAGTCTCCTGTTTTTCCAGGGACTTGATCCGGAGTTCCAGAGTCTCCACTTTCTCGGTTAGATTCTTGGTTACGTGTTCTTTTGACTTCTGTACCATGACCGTTCCGATGCTCATAAACATCGGCGTTTCATCGGCAGAGTCCTTGACCTCTTCCTCAGCCCTTTTTGCCTCGCGGACCGCCATTTCGTACTGGGCCTTTTGCTGGACAACGGTCTGAAGCTGTTGCTGGACCTGCTGGAGCATGGCGAGCTGGTTCTGAACTTTGGGGGATATGTTCTGCATAGTATTCCTATCAGGTTTCATCTGCCAGCATTAAAAATGATTCCGCACACCGGCGGCTGTCGATAGTTTTCATGCGATCTCCTGCATTTCCTCGGCAATGCTCACAAGCCGCAGGAACATATTAAGGGCAGCTCGCAGAGCAGCGATGTCCTGGGCCTCGACTTGAAGAACGAGCGTATCAGTCCTTTCTAGCCAGCACCGGGTAGATGATCGTGGATTCACCTCATCGCTGAGCTCGGGAAGAAGCGAACGGAGGATCTTCTCCGCATGATCGGTAGTGAACCGGAAAAGCTTCGTGCTGCACAGTTATACCTCGTTGAGGTACTGGGAAAACCGAGAATAAAAAGGAGATGCCGGGAAATACCGTTATTACTTGGCTTTGAGCTCTTTTATTGCTGCGCCACGTTCCTTGAAAAGAATACGGTGACCACAATAGGGGCATCGGACGTTAACGTCGATCTCCACTTTCTGTTTGCACCGAGCGCACTTGTAACTGCTTGCCATTATGGAGTCCTGAATTACTGCTTCTTTTCTTCGACAACAACACCGGAGCGTTCGATTGCACGCAGAGCTACCCGGAGACCCGGGTATCGGGCTGGTATGCACCACCGGCAAACTTGTATCCGCATTTCCGGCATCCCCAGATACCTGTTCCCTTACGCTGGAGAGACTCGGTGTCGCACCGGGGGCACCGGTGTACTGCCCTTGAGATTTTCTCCATTTCGGCGACACGCTTGCGGACGAATCTTCCATACCTGCAGCCGAAACGCCCTGCACTACCGGTTACTTTTCCTTTTGCTGATTTATCGGAGCTTTTTGCCATGATTAATATCCACCGAATTGACTTTCTATATTTGTCTTATCGATTAATATACTTGATTGAGGATCTTGACCTGACCTTCGCCTTTGCTGAGCTTGTTTATGAGGTCATAGAACTCACTCTGGATACCTGCCGGAATTCTCACGACGCAGACCCAGGAACCATCCTTCTGCCATTCATCTTTTTCCATAGTGCTTGCCGCCGCAATATCACCGTATGCGCGGGCTGCGTTGTCGGGCGGGATCCTGATGGCAAGCCGGAGTTCCTCGAATCGTATGGGAAGGATCGGACGCAGCGCTTTTACAACCTCTTTAACCTGTTCATCGACATGTTTGAATGGATCGATGTTGACCCGGGCTTCTTCCATAGCCATTTCTATCCGGTGTGGCGGATGCGGGTGGCCGGTCTGGGGGTTGACCGCGTTCCGTGCAATGAATGTAATCACTTTACGGCGCTTTTCCTCGGTCATCTCCTTTCTCTGGTCGGCAGTCAGATGGATCTCGCCTTTTTCGATGATCTTTTTTGCAACCGTTGCAAAATCCGTAGTGTGGAATACTTTTTCCAAAGACTCTTCGGATGCCCGGGTTGCTTTTGACGAATTCCCGAATACATTGAGAGCAGCGACGGCATCTTCGATATTGATATTCTCGCCTTGACGAATCCGGGCTGCCAGATGGGGTTCAACCAGTATTTCGAACTTTTCCCCGTGACTTTCTAGCCGGGCGACGACCGCCTGCTCAAGATTGATCATACAGGATCACTGTTTAAACTGACCGACATACGAGGCGACTTCTTCTTTTGCCATCTTCCGGAACGCCTTTGCCTCACATTCGACAATTCCCATCTCTACGGTATCGACGTCGAACTTGCCTTCCGTCGCCGAGTGAAGGGCCTTGAGGCCAAGGAGAATAGCGTCTTTGATCGAAAGACCTTCATTGTATTCTTCTTCAAAGACCTTCATGGCGGCTGGCCTTCCAATCCCTATACCAGTAGCCTTGTACTCAAGAACAGTACCAGATGGATCAGTCTCGAAAAGCCGGCATTCGTTGTCGCTTACCCCGGCAATTAAAAGGGCTGTGCCATAGGGCCGGATACCGCCGTACTGGGTGAGGGTTTGCATATGATCGCAGAGTTTCTTTGCAAGTGCCTCGACCTCGATACGTTCATCATAGGAAACCCGGTTTATCTGGCATTCGATCCGGGCCCGATCTACAAGAGCCCGTGCGTCACCAACAAGGCCCGATGATGCGACCCCGATATGGTCATCGATCTTGAAGATCTTCTCGATTGATGAGGATTCAAGCAGCTTAGAACTGACACGCTTGTCGACGATAAGTGCAACGCCCCCCTGGGCCTTTATCCCAACAGCTGTTGTTCCTCGCTTTACTGCCTCCCGGGCATATTCTACCTGGTAAAGCCTGCCATCGGGCGAAAAAACAGTGATCGCCCGGTCATAGCCCATCTGATATTGTGGTTGCATGGATAATCTCCAGATCTTCTGTTGTTAAGAACAATCGACGTGTATTTTTAAATCCCTTTTCTAAGGCATCAACCTTGTGACCGTACCACTGCGCGATCTCTACCGGGGACGCATCAAACTGGTAGTGGGACAGGAGAGCAACCTCATTTTTCGGGGCGGATCCCTGCGCCACTATCCGTTCCCGCAGGCTCTCGATCGTGCCGGAGACTGCAAGGACCCTGAGCGCCAATGTGATATCCCGGCAGATCGAAACGGTGGAGAGTGCAATTGCAAACTCGCGTTCGGCTCCACGGCGACAGCGCAGGAGAGCGTACTTCCCTTCCACTGCAATTACCGACGGCTGCATTGCAGCGGCTGACATGTCCCCGAACAGCGAAACAACCGCTTCGTACACTGCGTAATACAGGTCTTTTGCCTCAGGATTTGTGCCAGCCGGGTCGATGCGGGCGAGCAGGTACCGGCGTTTTTCCCTGAGTGTTGGCGGACGGACACTCACCGTATCACCTTCACGGCAGCATCCCCAAATGCGGTAACCCGGCTGACGCCGGCAAGTGCTTTTTCAACATCAGTCTCGTCCATACCAAAGAGCGAGCATAAACCAGTGACTTCTCGCACCGTTCGAAGGCCAAGAACTGACCGTGTCGATGATGAGATAGTAAGGGGAAACTCGAACCTGCGGTACAGGACCATCAGATCCAAATAGCGGTGAATCGCTTTTTGCCGGAAATGACCGCGGCCGAATATAAGCGGGAAAAGATCGATATCGACAGCGGTCGTATTATCTGCCGCTATTTTGGCGGCCACATGGTCGAACGCTTTTTTATCCGCACAACTGACATCCCGGAGTATATGGACGCCGGTCGTCCCGGCAACGGCCCGGTTAAAACCGTTGTCTCCGGCACTGACGGACACGATAGTACCGGTCCCCTTGCTTTTTTTTACCATGGCCTGGATTTCCCTTGCCGTTATCCCGGTAAGGAAAATACCCGGAATCACATCGATGCCATACACGTTGGCTGCAGGAGTGTCTGCGGCTACGATACTGTCGAACCCGCACATATTTGCCTCAAGCGCTAGCCGGCGGACCGATGAATCACCTGCAGGATAGGGATACACGCAGGCATCGGTAATCTTCATAAAGGTAACCTTAGTGGGAAAAAAGAATAAGATTATTTGCCCTGATTCGCATGGGAGCGGATGCTCGGGCGGGTCTTTTCGGTACCCCTTCCCCGGGTCCTCATACCACGGCCACGGCGGCCTGCTGCGGTCTTCCCACGTTCTGCACGGCCGCGATGAGTGGGGTTACCTACCCAAGCAAGGTTTGCATCACTCTGGATGACCGGGTGATGACCATCGACAAGAATGACCTCGTAATATTTCAGCTTGCCGTCCTGACCAACCCAGTACGAATTAAGTACTTCCATATTCGGGTACCGGCTGGATGCTCGTTCCTCAGCAATGCGCTGGATGCTTTTTCCAGGGGTGCTCCGGTTCTTGCCCATCCGGGCTGAGCGGCGTGCCCTGACATACCGGGAGACCCGGCGGCCACCACGGCGGACCTGGACACGTGCAACAACTATGCCTTGTTTTGCCTTATACCCAAGTGATCGTGCGCGGTCGATACGGGTCGGACGCTCTATCCTCGTGACACTGCCTTCACGGCGCCATTCCTGCATCCTGTTCCAGAGCAGTTCTTTCACATAGGATTTTTCAGGGCGTGCCCATGCGTCCCTGACATACGCATACATCGATTTAACCATTGTATTAACACCTCAAGGTTCGGCCCAGAAGGGCTACATTCCTTTCAACGGGACAATATCCCGTAGTCCTATAGAATATGTTAGTAGGGATATTAAATTAATCGAAGGTCGACCTTTTATGGCGACTCCTTGCGTTTCTCGACGACATGAATGCCATCGATTCGGGTTGCGGGATACTGGCCGTTCTCATCTTTTTCTGCTGACTTAACCATGTCCCAGATGGTCAGAAGAGCGACCGAGACACCGGTTAGGGCTTCCATTTCAACACCGGTTTTTCCGGTGGATTTCGTGGTCACCGTTGCTTCGATGTACATATCGGATTGGACAAAGTCCACAGTAATGGCACCAAGCAGAATAGTATGACACAGAGGGATAATCCGGGGTGTTTCTTTAACGGCGAGCGTGGCAGCAACCCGGGCGGTGGCAAGCACGTTCCCTTTGACAACGGATCCTTCCTTGATAGCAGTAAGTGTTGCCGGCCGCAGGTAAATCCGGCCGGTGGCCACCGCTTCGCGCACAACATCAGATTTTGCGCTGATATCCACCATCTGTGCCATTCCGTCTGCAATATGAGTAAATTCGACCATTACCGTTGTCTCCTGAATAGCTCTTCCGGGATGCGGTCCATCAGGTCGGAAGCAAGCATGCCCTGTCCCGATAACTTAGCTACACGTTCTCCTGCCCGGCCGTTCACGTACGCGGCTATCCCAGCCGCCTCGAAGGCCGGTAGGTGGCAGAGCAGCGCGCCGCATACACCGGCGAGTACATCTCCTGTCCCGCCAACGCTCATGGCAGGGTCGCCGGTCCGGTTGAACCGGGTTCTGTGCCCATCGGAGATGACGTCAACCGGCCCCTTGAGGAGAATGGTGCCGCCAAGTCGTGTTGCTGCTTCCTGCACAGCCCTGGCCCTGCCACACGCATGACCGGCATCAGCGGAGAGCTTGACACCAGAGATGCGGGCAAATTCCCCGGCATGGGGTGTATAGATTGTCTCCCCGGCAGCTTTTGGAAGCGGAAGCCGTAGTCCATCAGCGTCGAACACTGCTTTTTTACAATGCGGGGCAACGGCAAGGACAATGTCATGACTTTCCGTTCCCATACCATTTCCGCATACGACGACATCGGCTCGACTTGCAAGTGCGATGAGCTTTTCAATGTGTTCTGTCCCGATCCGGTCGCCGGTGAGGCGTTCGAAGATAAGATCAGGCACCGGTTCATAGACCGGGGACGCCACCCTAACAATATCGGCGCCAGACCGAAGGGCCGCAAGGCCTGCAAGATAAGGGGCTCCCTGGTAGGGCCCACCTCCTATTATGAGTACGGTGCCCCCTACACCTTTGTGGCTTGTGTTTTTCCGCGCCGGGATAAGTGTGAGGTCCCCGGGGCCGGTGCAGATCTCTGCTTCAATGGGGACCCCAATATCAACGACGTCAGAACCAGTCACCTTGGGCCGGTGGAATGCACAGATCCGGTCTGCCCGCATACCAGGGGAGGGAACATCAGCAGCAACGATCTTTGCTCCGGATGCATTTGCCATCGCCGTGCATGTTGCCAAGGGTTCTTTGAGAGCCCCTGCTGCACCGGTCCCGAGAAGGGCATCGACGATGACATCTGCCTTTTCGAAAAGGAGGGCAAGGGCACGCAGGTCATCTGTGGATACAAAAGGATGGATATTGACCTGGCAGCCGGGCAATGCAGCCAGTTGGTGGGCGCTAGCCGGGGAACGTTTGCCATAATCCAAATAGAAGACATTCGTATTCACACCGTGCTGGAGGTACCGGGCAGCCACCATTCCGTCTCCCCCGTTGTTTCCGCGTCCACAGAGAATAAGTACCGAGGCCGGTTGGAGATCAGGTACTGACGCCGCAAGTGCTTTTCCAGCACTTTCCATCAACTGGAGGCTGGTGACGCCGAGCGCCTGCGCGTTTTCGTCAACTGCGCGCATCCGTGCCGGGGTTATTATACCTGTTTCGAGGAAATCCGCTGCACATAAGTTGAGATCGGGCCGCATATACTACACTTCATCTGTAAGTACTCCATAAATAATAGACAATGGGTTTCAGCGATGATGTGAAGGCAGCTGCCGAACAAATCACGGCTGCACATGGGATTACCATCATCTCCCACATCGACGCAGACGGTATCTCCTGTGAAGCTATTCTTTCTCAGGCAATCACAAGGAAGGGAATACCCTGCCGTTCTGTTTTTGTCCGGCAGCTTGAGCCATTAACCATGCCCCAAGTCCCGGACGATGCCACACTTAAGGTATTTGCCGATATGGGAGCAGGCCATCAGGCCCTTATTGCCGGCCGGGGTCTGAAAGAAAAAGATGTACTTATTGTCGACCATCACGTGAGCCAGCCCGGAGATGTCATATATCCGCAGGCAAATTGTCTCCCTTACGGATATACCAAGATGAGTGCCGCCGGGGTCGCCTACTTTGTCGCAAAATCTATGGACGAGGCTAATGCTGATCTAGCAAAGCTTGCAATTATAGGTAACGTGGGAGACATGATGGCCCGTGAGACCTGTGGGCTTGTAGGGCCTGCCCGCGAGCAAATCGTGGAAGATGGGATCAAGCACGGGTCGGTTCAGGTCTGTAAAAAAGATCTCAATTGCTACGGGACCGCCACCCGGCCTGTCCACCTCTCGCTTACCTATAATGATGATCCTTTCATCAAAGGGATAAGTAACAATCCTGAAGGCGCAAAACAGTTCCTTAAAAAACTAGGTATTGTCCAGCAGAGCCCTGACGGTCGCTGGTATGTTTGGGAAGAACTTTCCGACGAAGATCGGCGCCGGATCATCTCAGCACTTGCCGAGCAGCTTATCGCAAACGGTGAACGGGTGGACCGACTCCTTGCCGAGACTTACCGATTCCCGGGCGAAATCCCTAGAACACCGCTAAGGAACGCCCAGGAATACTCGACTCTCCTCAATGCTTGTGGCAGGTGGACAAAACCAGCAGTCGGGAGCGCTATCCTCAAGGGTGACCGGGGAATTGCATATCGCGAGGCAGAACATATGCTCGGTAATCACCGGGCAATTATCCGGAACCTTCTGCAGTATATCATCGAGACTGGGGTACGGGAACTCGATTATGTACAGTATATCCACGTGGGAGGAAGGTTTCCGGACACCATTGTTGGTATTGGAGCAGGGATGGCACTTTCAAAGGTTAATAGCCAGAAGCCTATTCTTATCATGTGCGAAGTGCCTGAGGACAAGAACCTGACCAAGGTATCGATGCGCACGACCGAGCGGGTCATTGAACGAGGCGTTGATCTCCAGAAAGCAATAAGCGATGCCTCGGCAGAATATGGCGGCGGGGGCGGGGGACATAAGATCGCCGCTGGAGCTTTTATCCCCAAACCCGCAGAACAGGAGTTTGTTAACCGTGTCAACAGGATACTCGGAGAACAGTTCGCTTCGCAGGGTGCAGACAATCGCTGACTATCAGTTCGGGAGTCTTTGCGGGACCAGGCTATTTCCTGAGGACTGTGAGTTTCTGCTCTCGACGACCGGAAGGATTCGCCAAATCCTTTACGGGGGAGTACGGCTTGCAACTATCCGGGCTTCTGACGGCAGGTTAACGCTAGGGATCGAAGGGGCCCGACGGCTTCAAACCATCCTCGCGCCACCCGGTTATCGGGTTGTAATCCTTGAAGATGTCGCGGCGTTTGTGGCACAGGGAAAAAACGCGTTTGCAAAACATGTTGTCGCGGCTGATTCGCAGATCCGCGCGGGCGACGACGTACTCGTTGTAGCTGGCGGCGATCGGCTCCTTGCCTGCGGCGCAGCCCTCCTTTCGGGCGCAGAGATGCTTGCATTTAATTATGGTGCAGCGGTAAGAGTACGGCAGGGTAGTGAAAAAAATGCTTCCGGGAAACATCAATCCACGCCAGATGAAAGCGATGATGAAGAAGCTCGGCATGCAGGTCGAGCCAATTGAAGACGTCGAAAGTATTGTAATAAAGACACCTAAGGGTAACTGGGTGTTCGGGCCTGTCGAAGTAACAGCGATGACCATGCAGGGTGCAACCACCTACCAAATTGTGGGAACCCCCCGGTTTGAAGAAGCTGCGGTCGAAATCCCCGCAGAAGATATCGCTATGGTAGCCGAGCAGGCCCAAGTACCTGCGGAAAAAGCCAAGGAAGCACTGATCACGACCAAAGGCGACATTGCCGAAGCGATCCTGAAACTCTCTTCGCCATGATTGACGAGGGGGACCGTGTCCTTTTAGTCGGTGAGGGACGGGAATTTTTCACCCGGGCTGGCCCGGGAAAGCTATCTACCGATAAGGGCCAGATTGAGCTGCCGGTCTTATCGGGGCAGAACCAGGCGCTGTAATTACCACCCACACCGGAGCTCAGTTCGTGGTCCGGATCCCCGGCCCACTGATTTTTTCGTACACGGTAAACGGTCCGGTGCACCTATGCTCCCTAAAGACATCGGCCTTGTAATTGCCTACACAGGTATGAACCACAAAGACGACGTCCTTGACGCAGGGACGGGAAGCGGAGTCGCGGCGATCTATTTTGGCGGGATTGCAGCACGTGTGAAAACCTATGAGATTAGGCCTGAGTTCTCGGCGCTTGCGTTAAAAAACATCAAAGAAGCAAAATTAGAGAACATCGAAGCTATCGCTGGTGATGTCCTCACTGCTGAAGGGATGTACGACGTCATTCACCTCGATATGCAGATTGCAACAGACCATGTATACTTTGCCTATGACCATCTCCGGGCGGGAGGATATCTTGCCTGCTATACACCGTTCTTAGAACAGATGGGCATTGTTGTCGATGCGGCACAATCTCGATTCCCTGAGGTCCATACTCATGAGCTGATCGAACGGGAAATGACCCGGTCAAAACGGGGAACGCGTCCTTCTACAAGCGTAAGCCATTCAGGATACATTACTATAGCTCGGAAATAGACGTCATCGAATTCATTTCCACAATCTAGATTGAAACAAACATGGATCTTATCACCTTCGTTTTCATCGGTATCGGTCTTTCGATGGACTGTTTTGCGATTGCCCTTATGATCGGTGCAACCACAAAAGTCCGTCTCCTAACTGCTGCGGTAGCAATCGGTCTTTGTTTTGGGATTTTTCAGGGAGGTATAACCTTACTTGGCTGGGTTGCCGGGATCAGTCTTGCAAATATTGTTACCGTGTATGGTACGGTTATAGCCTTTGTAATTCTGTCCTTGATCGGAGTAAAGATGATTATTGAGGGTGTGAAACGGAAAGAAGAATGCATCGAACTAATCCAACCTGTATCCGTAATATGTCTTTCAATAGCGACAAGCATTGACGCTTTCCCCGCCGGGATGTCGTTTGGTATCCTTAAATCGCCTGTTTTCCTGCCCGCTTTAATCATAGGCATTGTTGCGTTCACCTGCTCTTTTATTGGCGTCATGGCGGGGAAGCGATTTGAGCGGATCCTTGGCAATAAATCTGATATTGTCGGCGGTATTATCCTTATCCTGATGGGCATAAGGATCCTTACCGGGATCCTTCTCTGATAACCTTTCCTGATATTCAGACCGAAACTGCACCATAATTCCAGAGAGATCCGGAAAACGAAAAAAGTGACGTATTATTGTGAATTTTCAGTTTTGTTGGTAATCGCAAATACGCAATATTCATCGCCTTTTGACCGGCATTTAATTTCTTTTGCCTGCACTTTAATGCCAAAGGATCCTTCAATGATACCCGCAAGAAGCCCGGCGGTACAGAAACATACGTTTTTCCCGGTATTACCAAAAGCTTCGGATTCGACTGTATGGGTAAGCGTCATGGTCTTTGTCTTTGTAGCCTCATTCCATTCAGTTTTAAGGACACTGAACCATCCCATCTGGGAATAGAAGGCAAAAGCCATATCTGAGAGAATGTTGGGTTTGTCGATCCCCATCTTCTTGTAATGCTCGACATTTTCTTTGCCCATCTCCATATATGCCCGATAGTTGACCCCTCCTGCGGGCATCTCGCCCATGGTCTTTTTTAAAGAGTTCATCATTGAGGTGAAAATGAACCGTGGCATCATGACAACGGGATCATCAATCAGTTTTATAGTACCGTTGAGGGGTTTGTGTTCGATATATTCCGTTATAGCCGAATCCCCTTTTACAATTGCCTGTGCTTTGAACCTCCAGCTGGATTCAACCTGGTCGGCAACAAATTCACAGACATCATCGCCTTTCGCATGACACTTTGTCTCGAGGCAGAACCAGTTCTTACCGGTTGCCGCAAAAAGAATACCTTCAATCCATCCCTGGTGGATACCACAGACTGCCATGTTCCAGTCTTTCATGATCTGTGATTCAAAGGTCTGTTTGGTACGTAGCCGTATCCGTTTATCGCTCTGCTCTATAAGCTCAAATGGAGCTCCCCAGCCCTGCTGGTGCTGGAGCTTGAATACAAGCATAAGAAATTCGGCCGGGGAAAGATTCAGGTCCAGTTTTTTTAACAGGTTATTAAGGCCCACCGATCCCATACCTACTGAGCGGAAAAGTTTTCTTACTGCCTGCACAGCAAGCTTTTTGTCAAGGTTGCTTTCATACATCTCGTAAATTGCTTTTACCAGATAATTTGGATTGCTTGCAGTCTTGACGCCAAAAACTGAATATGAACCGGCAACAGGATCCAGTTCAATGTAAGGCCGGATATCTTTTTCTCCTTTAAGGAAAGCTTCAAAATCTTCTCGTCCAATCTTCATGAACGATTATTCTGGTATAATGCAATTAAAATATTTCGACTTGAAAGTTGTCAAAAAAATAAGGAAAATACCGGCAGGTGAACTGAGCAAAGGCTGTGGAGTTGTCGCCTGAGAATATCCAAAATCACAGTGCTGCAATGATCCGATCCCTGTTTTTCTTGAGATCGTAGCGTATTCTTCCAATATTAGCGGATTCGTCTGCTACAATTGCAATAAGTTCATCTTCGGATAGGGGTGAAAGGAGGATAGGACCTTTTTCAAGTTCGACCAGCATCTGGGCCAGTTGTCCTTTTTCCAGTGATGAGCCCATTGCTCCAGATGTGCCAAGACCTGTGGATGCCATGGCCGCAAGAGCTTCTATATCGAATTTTCCTGAAACTGCACTCTCAATAACAAAACCGTCCGTCCCCGCAATTACTGCTGCTGATACTCCGTCTATTTTCAAAAACTCATTCAAAATCGGTTTTAATAATGTTTGTGCCATCCCATTACCGCCAGTAAATAAATTGCTTAATATCTTTGAATACTTATACTTTGTCTTTTACAAAAAAAACTCCGGGAAAATTGATGCCTCTTTATTTCCAGAATCCTTCACTTTATAACACGATTTCAATAAACTAGCATAGGTCAATTATCCAAACCGAGGAACAAACGATGACGCATTATAAAATACGCGTAAATTCGAAACCTTTCAAAAGGCCGCTGAAGATCCCTCTTGGCATTCACATGGCAGCTATCCTTTTGTTCATCACAATTACTCTGTGGTATGGCCCGGTAGAAGCATATTTTGCATTATAAGTAGAGGCACAAAGGATATTATAAAAAAACGAGGGGATGGATCTCGGACGCCACGGGTGCATGCGATTTGATGCGACGGATGAGAGCGAGTTCTGGTGCAAGACCTAGTCCCCGGGAATATATTTCGGCCTGGATCAATTTATCAGCGGTATCCGCGTATTTGTCCGGGAACTCATCTGCAGAAGTATGATAGAGGAGTGCTTCCGAAAGAAAGCACTGTGCAATACCCCACGTTAAACCAATCTGACAGAAAATATCAAACGCGTTTAAATATTTAGTATCTATGTCTCGGGGCAGCGGTCTCTCAAAGTGCCGGTACGCGGTTCGTGCTAATTCGCACTCCCCAATAAGGGCCTCAGCAAACCTTTTGAGGCTACGGATGCGTTGGGCTGCAGCCTTAGCTTCCTCGTACAGGCATGCAGACCGTACAAGCAAGTTCTCCTCACCGGTACCGGTGCAGGCACGGGCCCGGGCCAGTTCCGCCTGTTCTAATAACAAGGCAGACCGGCCCCGGAAGAGATCGTGACGGTAGACTGACTCTGCGGCATTGTAACAGGTGCATGCCCCATCCATTTCTCCGGTGAGGCGGCGGAAAGCTCCTGTCCTGCACAGGATGTCTCCCCGGAGTTCTTCGACATCAGGGTTGCTATTTTCGGCATCGGCAATTTTGATGAGTTCAAGCGCTTGGGAAAACCGGGCCGGGCGCGAGTGGGGCCGATATCCCCGCAAATCAGCTCGATTTCCCCGGCGCCGAACAAGTTTTTTGCTGCTGCAAACGGGCCGTATGTCTCACTCCTAGTGCCGACAAGGAATGCTTCCTTTGCACCAGTGAAATCGTTTAAGTGCATGAGGATAGTACCCCGCGAGATCCGTGATCCTGCAAGGATCGCGGAAGGGTCGAGATCCCTGGCTTCAGCAAGGCCTGTTCCTAGATTAAAGACCCCGAATGCTTCCTCGTACAGGTCTAAACTCAAAAAGAACTCTGCGTACCAGAAAAAGAATCTTGTTTCCTGTTCAAGCGGAGAAGCTGTTGCAACAAATCGGATAAAATCCCGGGCAAGCGATCCATCGATGTCGCTTGCAGGGACGTTCCCAAAAAAGATGTCCGCGTAGATCCCTTCAAGATAGTCATTAAGGGCGGCCGGGTTGCCGACGTTTTTCTGAAACGTTTCAAAGGCTGCTGCAATTTCGTGGCTTCGTTCCGTTCGTTGACCTATGGTTGCGATCACTCTAGGCTGGATTGGTTCGGCAGTTCCGCGAGTAATTTCACCAAGAAGTATCTTGAGATCGAGGAGTTCTCCGGTCGGGTCGTCCCGGCACCTGATACTAATATAACGGTTAAAGAGCCAGGGACGGCGGATGAAATAGTACGGGTTTGTCCGTTCGCTCGCTGCCCGGGCAAGGATCCCCCGGTCAATCAGCTGATCGAGGCGTTTCCTGAGTGCAGATTCTGATAGGTGATGATCTTTTTCCCTGTTTTCCGGCCTTGGTTCTGAAAGGGAATGAATACGGGAAAGGATCTGCCGGATCTTCAATGGACCGTCATATAATACTAGGAGAGTCTCCTTTGCGGCAAAAGAAAGATCCGGCTCGTCATTCACCATCCGCTCAAATGTCGCCCGGTCAGGATACATCGTCTTGTTAGACGTTGGAGCAAACCCTAACATATAGATTCCGGATTTATTTTGGTTAGTAAACAAATCCGATATAACGTTGGAAAAAAACGCCCTCGTTTTTGCCCGGTTCCTTTTCCTTATATACTGATGGAACTAACCTAAAAAATAGGCCTGGGAAAGCACAGGCACGCTATAAAGAAACGTCTGTATAAGATGTTATCGGAAAGGAACGGGGACGCACCGGAAACCCTCTCCCGGCAAGCCTCCTCCAAAGCCCCATACAAGGCAGACAGCCCCCGTTCCTTTTAGGCATCATCTATCTTTTCAATTGCGTCAATTCCTTACAGGGTGGTTGTTTTTGTCACCGCGACCTATCCCCCTGTAGATAAACCCATTTGCTATGAAGGCTTCGGGGTCAACCATATTTCTCCCATCCACAATGACCGGGTGCTTTTTTCCGGTAAGGGTCTTAATTTCACAAGGGTCAAGTGAACGGTATTGGTGGTGACCGGCAAAGATGACAACAGCATCTGCACCCCGTATCGTCTCTTCAAGCGAGGGCATCAAAGATATACCCGGAGCATGATCCACATACGGATCATGGACGGCAACCGTGGCTCCTGCTGCGATCATGGCGTCACGGTACGGTTCTGAAGGGGTGTTTCTCGTATCATCAGAGTTGGAAAGGAATGCCCATCCAAGGAGCGCAATTTTTGCTCCTTTTACCGAAATACTCGCAAGGTCCAGACCGTCTTTTGTGAGCCTGACCATATGCCGGGGCATGAAATCGTTGATGGTACGTGCAAGTACAAACAGCGAAGGCTGTCGTTCCGGGTAATCGAGGTCGCTGTTACCCAGCTGTTGTACGCCGCGTTCGAGATGGTAGGTGTCTTTGGTAAGACAATGGCCGCCAACTCCTGCGCCAGGCCAGAGCATTGCCCGTGTGATCCCTTCACCTTTGAGGCTGTCGATACCTGCCCTCACATCGTAAAAGTTGATACCCATTGCCTCGCAGTAAAGGGCCAGCTGGTTTGCCGCCGCGATCTGGAGATCCCGGAACGTGTTCTCGGCTGTTTTTGTGACCTCAGCCGCTGTTGCTGTCATCGGGATCACTTTTCCGATAGTAAGAACAGGAGAATACAATTCTACCGCCCGGGCCGTGCTCACCGGATCAATGCCTCCGACAACACGGTCATGTTCTCTGATATTTCGGATCAGCCGGCCTACCATCACCCGTTCAGGAGCATGAGCAAGAGCAAAATCGATACCGGCAACAAGTCCGGATTCTTCTTCAAGCATAACGCTAGCCGGGCCGGCTGTTGTTCCCGGGGTGATGGTGGATTCAAGAACCACAAGCATTCCCGGCCTGAGGTTGCGACCCACATTCCGGATACCTTCATATAAAGCTGAGAAATCCGGGATAAGGTCCTCCTTGTTCTTAAAGGGTGTCTGGATGGAAAGGGTAACAGCGTCAAGTCCGGCAATTTTAGTAAAATCGCTTGTACATTCGAACTTTTTTTCATTTACCACTTTTCCAAGGAGGTCTTCAAGATCCGGTTCCTCGCCTTTAAGCGGGCTTTCCCCCCGGTTGAGCATCGCGATCTTATGTCCCGACGAGGGTGAATCCCTCTGAAACCCGTACACGTGAGAAAAATACGGGGAGTTGGCGAAAAGTACCGCTGCCGGTATACCGACATATCCCATGCCGATAACGCCAATCTTTTTTATGGGACCGCGGTTGTCGATCTGCGCCTGAAGCGTCATCACACTACCCCGGGAAGGAAACCCGCCTGAATTTCTTCGCTCAAGACGAGGTTACGGATTGCCTGTTCCGGGGTGACCGGGAACTGCAGGTGGTTCTGAGCGCAGGAAATAAACGTCGCCAGCTCCACTTTAAGAGGTTCAACTTTATTGACAGTTACTTTTTCGATGATGTTTTCCTGGACATATCGTTCATTTTCGAATTGGTACTGGCCGGGTTTGCGATAAATCGTCACTTCCTGGCTCATGAAGTCTCCTTCAACGGTGAAATCCTCTTCTTCAATATAGATCATACGGATCTTCTTGGATGCTTTGCGGCTTGCCGAGAGCGCTACCGGCACACCGTCGCACTCCATAAGCACACTGCACAGGTCACCATTTCCAACGGAATGGACATTGCTTGGGGTTTTCATAAACGCGTTAAGAATAATGTCGATATCATGGATCATCAGGTCTTCCACGACAGAACTCCCCGTGACCCGGGCTGACGCCGGGTTGTGCCGTTTCATCTCGATGAACAAAGGATTGGTGACGATCTTTTTTATCTCAGAAACGATAGGATTAAACCGCTCGATATGGCCAACACCTATAGTGGTACCTGCCGGGGCACAGGCCATGAGCGTTTGTGCCTCTTTAGCAGTTGCACAAATCGGTTTTTCGATAAAAGCATGTTTTCCAGCGAGGAAGACCTGCCGGGCGACTGCCGCATGGAATTGAGTCGGCACACAAACACTTACCGCATCCACATGGTTAAGCAGGTCGTCAACCGTCTTATATGCAGTAGCACCGTGTTGAGTGCCTATATCGGTAGCTGCCTGCATATTCACATCGCAAACCCCGAGATGAGCTACACTTTTGAGTTCTGAGTAGACACGGACATGGTTTCTTCCCATAGAACCGACGCCGATAACCCCGACATCCATATTATTTCACCTTATTTACGGTTTCGCAGACATATGCAAGATCTTTTGTATCAAGTGACGGGTGTACCGGCAATGAGAGCACCGATGAAGAAAGCTGAGTAGCCACCGGGCAGGGATCTGGTTCTGCTACCGGTGCATATAGGGGTTGCCGGTGGATCGGAATGGGGTAGTGCACTGCCGATCCGATACCTTTTCCTTTAAGATAGTCCATAAACGCGGTCCGCGAAAGAGGGAACTCATCAGTGAGCCGGACGACGTACTGATGGTATACATGCGTAACATTGTCAGAAACCACGGGTTTTTTAAGGCCTTTTGCCGTAAGGTTCGCCGCATAGTAATCTGCGTTTTTTCTCCGGCGCTGATTGAATTTGTCCAGTTTTTTAAGCTGCACAATACCGATAGCCGCGGCAATATCAGTCATCCGGTAATTATAACCAAGCACGGTGTGAAGGTATTTCTCGCTTTGGCCGTGGTTGATGAGGAGTCTGAGCCGGTCAGCAGTCGGTTTGTCGCTGGTGGTAATCATCCCACCCTCCCCGGTGATCATATTTTTAGTGGCATAGAACGAGAAACACCCGGCTTTGCCGAAATTACCTACTTTGACACCATGGTACTGGGCCCCATGAGCTTGTGCTGCGTCCTCTAAAAGGACAAGGTTATGCTCCTCGCAGATTTCCTGGATGGAATCGACATCGAACGGCTGGCCGAAAAGATGGACACCTATGACTGCCTTTGTCTTTGACGTTCTACGTTCATTTACCTGATCCGGTCGGATATTGAAAGTCTGCTCGTCTACATCGGCAAAAACAGGTTTTGCACCGCACATCGAAACGGCGGTGGCAGTAGCAATAAATGAAAATGCAGGAACAATTACTTCATCGCCGGGACCGATATCGCATGCCAGAAGGGCGGCATGGAGTGCAGTGGTACCGTTGCTGACAGCGACAGCTTGTGCGGTGCCACAGTACGTGGCAAATTTCTGCTCGAATTCTGCAACTTTATCGCCTTGTGCGAGCATTCCGGACTTCAAAACATCCGATACTGCCGCCACCTCATCCGGGCCAATTACCGGCCGCGCTATTGGTATCTGCATGCTTTTTTCATTCCCCTTTAAAAACAAAACGCCTTTCAAAGTTAATAGATACAATCCGATAATATCATTGCTGTCGTGCTATCTTTTGTGTAGGGAAAAAATGAAGATAGGTACATTAGGGCGGAACGTTCATATGATCCTGAAGGAAACACCGCGCGGGAGGAGTTGCCACGCATCACATAATATCTATAGGGGATTTTGACCGCATTGCGATCGACCGGCTGCTCGATCACGCACAGCAGATCGGGAAAAACATGTACGATAAAAAGCTCTTGGCGGTAAAATCCTCGCCGTCCTCTTTTTCGAACCAAGTACCCGGACACGCATGTCTTTTGAATCGGCAATGGCACGCTTGGGGGGTAGTTCCATTGCGGTGAGCAGTGTTGAGGCCTGTTCGATGGCCAAAGGCGAGACTCTTGCCGATACTATCCGGGTAGTGAGCGGGTATGCGGATGCGATTGTCATTCGTCATCCCAAGGAGGGCGCAGCCAGGCTTGCATCAGAATTTGCCACAGTTCCGGTGATAAATGCCGGGGATGGTGCAGGCCAGCACCCTTCCCAGACGCTGCTTGACCTCTACACAATCCGCCAGTCAATGCCCATTGACGGGCTCGATGTGGCGCTCGTGGGCGATCTGCGGTATGGGCGGACCGCCCATTCGCTTGCCTCGGCCCTTTCCTTTTATGGAGTCCGGCTGCATACCATCTCCCCACCGGGTCTTGAGCTCCCCCGGCCCTTGCTACGAGTCTGAGGGAAAAAGGCATGGAGATTATCGGGCACGCCGATATTGAAGAAGTTATTGACAGCGTTGACGTTCTTTACGTCACGAGAATCCAACGTGAACGGTTCCCGGATTCAACATCGTATTTCAACGTAGCATCCAGTTACCGGATC
Organism: uncultured Methanoregulaceae archaeon; assembly: GCA_963701095.1. Lineage (GTDB taxonomy): Archaea > Halobacteriota > Methanomicrobia > Methanomicrobiales > Methanospirillaceae > Methanoregula. The sequence continues at coordinate 2,294,900 of OY969564.1, read as the reverse complement.
ACACCTGAACTCCTTGCCGGCGCGAAGAAAAATCTCATTGTCCTGCACCCGCTTCCCCGGGTTGACGAAATCGACCCGCGTCTCGATGCTTCACCTCATGCACGGTACTTCGAACAGTCGAAAAACGGGGTCCCCGTGAGAATGGCGATGCTTCTGGACGTGATGAAATGAAACACTTAGCGTCTCCCGACACCAACAATGAGGATGGAGAAGGTCTTCTTGTCCGGCGTATCAAGAACGGGACCGTGATAGATCACATCGACGGTGGCGAAGCACTTAACGTTGTAAAGATTCTTGGCATTGTCGGGACAACCACAGAAGCGCTTACAATAGCGACCAATGTCCCCAGTAAGAACATGGGTATGAAGGATATTGTCAAGATTTCCGACCGTGAGCTTTCCAAAGAAGAGGTCGACCGTATTGCACTTATCTCGCCCCGGGCAACTATCAACATTGTCAGGAACTATAAAGTCTGCGAAAAGAAGGGTGTCGAAATTCCTACGCTGATCGTCGGAAGCGTACGATGTCCAAATCCCGGCTGTATCACCCGGACCAACGAACCGATTCGTAGCAGGTTTGCAGTGCTCCCTGACGGGAAAGGTCTCCGTTGTATTTACTGTGATTCCGTCATTACCAAAGACCTCACCAGTTTCATCATATAACCAGGCCTCTTTATACATGCGAATGTGTTTGGATCAAGTGACCGTGGATATCGATCTCGCCACGCCAGATCCTGGTTGAGGAAATCCAACGACCATCTTCGGCCAGCACGCACGTAATCTGGTGAATATCAACTTTACGTAGCTTTCGTTCACGCCGCAACTTGTTTATCTCTACTGCGACCGGCAGGGTTTCCTCAGATACAACAATAGCATCAAAATCGGTATCCAGTGCCGAACCGTAACGGTCACCAAGAGGCTCAATTTCCCAGCGAGTGGCATACTTTTTCTGGAGGGCATGGGTTGAGATAGCCCCCGTTATGAACTTTTCAAGATCGGCTTCACGCTCGGCAAACGGGTGGATCGGATGGGTTTTTCGGCTTGCAAACGAGTCGGTCGTAAGCCCGATGACGACCTGACCTTCGGGTCCGGCAAGTTCGAACGACCGGGTCAAAAGGCGTTTATGTCCGTCGTGCAGGGGATCGAAAGTGCCCCCTACCATAACCTTCATACTGTCTGTACGTTAAGTTCCTATGGTATTATGGGTATGGATGCGAAGATCGCGGGTACACCTCTCTGGTGTGCACCCAACGCGACGGTGATTGGCAAAATAACCGTTGGCAAGGATGTCGGGATATGGTTTGGCGCGGTCATCCGGGCCGACAAAGACCGGATCGTCATTGGTGACCGGTCGAATATCCAGGATAACTGCGTCGTCCATACCAGTGCCGGATTTCCGACAACAGTCGGGTGCGATGTATCTATAGGCCACGGGGCAATCCTTCATGGGTGCACCATCGGGGACCGGGTACTTATTGGCATGGGGGCGATTGTGTTAAACGGTGCAACAGTCGGCGAATATTCCATTATCGGCGCTGGAGCGGTTGTTACCGAGGGCATGCAGGTACCGGCGGGTTCACTCGTGCTCGGTGTTCCGGGAAAAGTAATCAAAGAGACGACCGAGATCCAACGGGACCATATCGTCGAAAATGCGCAGTCATACGTCAGACTTGCCAGGGACTATATCCATGGGTGATGTTGTTGTCATCGGGGCCGGTGTAGCCGGTATTCAGGCTGCGTTGGATCTCGCAAACCATGGCAGTATCGTCCACCTCATTGAGCGCGAACCGACCATCGGCGGCCATATGGCGCAGCTTGACAAGACGTTTCCTACCAACGATTGTTCCATGTGTATTCTCTCGCCAAAAATGGTGGATGTCCAGCGCCATGAAAACATCCGGATCCATACCCTTTCCGAGGTTGTGAGTGTCGAAGGTAAGGAAGGACATTTCCGGGTCGCGGTGCGCGAACACCCACGCTATATCGATATGGTGGCTTGCAACGGCTGTGGTGATTGCATCCAGATCTGCCCAGTTGAGGTCTACAACCGGTTTGATGCCGGGATTGGTGTCCGTAAAGCAATTTACAAGCCCCACGCCCAGGCTGTCCCGGACCGTGTCGTCAAGGATACAGAACATTGTATCGAGTGCGGACTTTGCTATGACGTGTGCGGGCCCCAGGCAATCCTTCGCGAGGACAAAGAAAAAGTGATCGTTATTGATGCCTCAGCGGTTGTTGTGGCTACCGGGTTCGATGTGTTTGATGCCCGGAAGAAAAGCCCTCTTGGGTACCTGAAATTCCCCGATGTGGTTACGAGCCTCGAACTGGAACGGATGATAAACGCAAGCGGGCCGACAGGAGGACAAATCCGGCGTTTAAGTGACGGGCGGGAACCTGAACACATTGTCTTTATCCAGTGCGTGGGATCCCGGGATATGACCCTTGGCCGGCCATGGTGTTCCTGTGTCTGCTGCATGCAGGCAATTAAGAACGCGATGCTCATAAAAGAAAAGCATCCATCAATCGCGGTCACCATTTTGTACATGGACGTCAGGGCATACGGCAAAGGGTACGAGGAATACTACGAGCGGGCAAAATCTGCCGGTGTCCGGTTCCTGCGGGGGATGCCATCTGATGTACGGGCAGATGCAAACGGCCTCGGTATCCAGATAGAGAATACAGAAACTGGCGCAATCGAGATACTCCGTCCGGACCTTGTCGTGCTCTCGGTCGGTATCCAGCCCGTGGACACCACCGCTGCACTCGCGGATATGCTGGGTATCACGCGTGAAGATACCGGCTTCTTCCGGTCGGCTCATGATGCCATGGATCCCATAGGGACGATCCTGCCGGGTATCTATGTGGCCGGGACCGCAGTCTCGCCAAAAGATATTCCAGATAGTGTAGCGTCAGGGGAGTCGGCAGCGATGCGGGCTTTTGTCAGTTCAAAAAAAGCAAAAGCGCGGGGTCGATCCCGGTGAAGGAGACGTTAACGCTCTGGTGGGATGAGACTCTAAGCGGCATCAGGTATATCGACCAGACCCGGCTTCCTGGAACATTTTCTGTTGAGTTATGTACTACTGTCGACCGGCTGATCGCCTCTATCCAGAGACTGGAAATCCGGGGAGCCCCGGCACTTGGCGTTGCCGGGGGATACGGCGTTGCCCTTGCTGCCGCAACCTGCACCGGACCAACGTTTGAGGTGTTTGTACAGACTGTAAAAGATGAGGCGGGACGTATCCGGACGAGCAGGCCAACAGCGGTCAACCTGAGCTGGGGCATTGACCGGGTGCTTAACCGGGTACTTAAAGAGACCAATATCATATCGGCCCGGGCTGCTGCTCTTGCCGAGGCCCAAGTAATTGCTAACGAGGATACCCGGTGCTGCCATGCTATAGGCACATACGGCGCAGCCCTCCTTCCTGACCGGTGCACGATCCTTACGCACTGCAATGCAGGTGCACTTGCCTGTTCTTCCTGGGGGACAGCATTGGGGGTAATACGGTCTGCTGTTGAGGCAGGAAAAAAGGTACAGGTGATTGCCTGTGAAACCAGGCCTCTCCTGCAGGGCGCTCGGCTTACTGCATGGGAACTTGCCCGGGACGATATAGATGTTACGGTTATTTCCGATTCCATGGCAGCCCATATGATGCGGACCACTACTATCGATGCCGTCATTGTCGGCGCCGACCGTATCACTGGCGATGCCATTTTTAACAAGATCGGGACGTACATGCATGCAGTCTGTGCCCGCCACCATTGCATCCCGTTTTACGTGGCAGCCCCGCTCTCCACGTTTGATGCTCTTCGCAGTGAGTGGGAAGTAACGATCGAGGAACGGGGACGTGATGAGCTCGCAGTATTTGGAGACCATACCATTATCCCGGATGGTGTACCAGTGAGGAACTTTGCGTTCGATGCAACACCTATGGACCTGGTGAGTGCGATTATTACCGAACACGGTATTGTCCGGCCGCCATTTGATATCAGCGCAATCTTATCCCGCACAGGATCCAAGGATAAAGGTTACCTGAAATGACGTTCCCGGATATCGATCTCAGCCCGTTTCATAGCCTGATGTACCTCATCGGTGAAGTGACGATCCTATTTATCATTGGCGCGGTCCTCGTATCGTTTGTCCTTGTGGTTATATCCCTGTACTCTATCAGGAAAGGGCACCTCTATTTCCCCCGGCTCATCAAGGCAGGCAAAGTTTTTCTCGAAGGATTCATGAAAGCATTCTTCCGGCTGGTCGGTCTTGAAGACCGGGAGATGCTGACCTTTTTTATCAAGATCCATAATGCGATGAATGCGAATGCGTTCTCTCTGGTGCCACTTGCACAACGCGCGATTTTTGTTCCCCAATGCCTGCGGTCTGCAAAATGCCCGGCACACCTGACTCCGGAGGGGCTTAAATGCGTAAACTGCGGGCAGTGCACCGTGGGAGAAGCCAAGATTCTCTTAGAAAAACTGGGCTACCGTATCTTTGTTATCCCCGGTTCCTCGTTCATCAAACGGATGGTCAAAAAATACCATCCAAAAGCGATAGTCGGCGTTGGCTGCCTGACCGAAGTAAAAGAAGGGATTGACATGGCTGATAAAATCGGCCTTATCTCTATGGGCGTCGTAACCATAAAGGAGGGATGCGTCGAGACGCTCGTTAACTGGCAGGATATCTACGATGTGGCGGTGCTGGGACTTGATCCGGCGTCAGTTCCCGAGGACCTTCATACTTTTTCCGGTTAACTTCCCGCTTTTTATCTTACCGTGGACGACAATGGCATCAGCACTAGTCACGTCGCCGACATGAACATCGGGCCGGATAATCACCTTACCTCCTGCAGTTACCCTGTAGACCACACAATGATCAAGAAGGGTAACATCCCCGGTCGCCACAAGCGGCCCCTTAATCCTCGCATGGGTCCCGATAATGGCACTCCCGCAGGCAACGTCAAGTGCAACACTCGATTTCATGCCCAGTTCAAGCTTCCCGGTGACTACAAGCCGGCCCCAGAAATGAGTCCGGGCAGGCACGATAAAATCGCCGTCAATCCTGACATTGCCTTCGTAATACGCTCCTTTCGGTGCATAAAACGTGCTGCCTTTCCGGATGACGTCTGCCATATTCGTATCAAGGTAAATGAGGCACGACCTAGTGCATAAATGTTGTTGTCAACAGGATGGACCTCTTTTACAGCAGTACCGCAGAGACCGTGAAGACCACAAGGGAGGCAAACATACCAAGCTTCAGCAGGGTAGTTGAACCAGACGCTGTCAGGCTTTCGGGATCTTTACAGCCAAGTGCCTTTCCAGCCGCTGCAAGAATAATAATATCAACAAGCAGTATCCCAAAAAGATACCAGCAGCCCCACCACCGGTAAGGAAGAAAACTTGCCACAACTGCCGCGATGGCACAGGCAAAAGCGAGGATTGCGGTTTTTGGTACGCCGATCCGGATGGGAAGGGTGTCTGCACCCCCGGCTTTATCTCCTTCAATATCTTCAGCATCCTTTAAAAGTTCACGGGCAAGCATCGCAAGGAACGTGATAGCAGCAATGGGAAGCATAACCACAAGCCGTTCCCACCCGGCAAACGCCCCGCCAAAAAGGAAGATGCTTGCCGCAAGATAGGAGACGGCAACATTCCCGAAAAAAGGTGTACTTTTAAGCCGGTATGCGTACGCGACAAGCAAAAGGGCGTTGAAAAGGGCAATCCCCAGGCAGAGTGGTGTCGTGAACCAGCTGACAACCAGACCAAGAAAAAAGAGGGTCCCGGCATATGCAAGTGCCTGTTGTCTCCTGACAGCACCTGCCGGGATAGGGCGTTTCGGGCGGTTAACTGCGTCAATATCAGCATCGAAATAATCGTTGATGACATTCCCTGCTGCAGTGACAAGAATAACCACAGCCATAAGCAGGACAACACCATACACCAGGGTCCCGGTAGCAATAAGGTAAGCGACAGCCGCCGCAAGCCCGGCAACAATCGCGTTTGCCGGCCGGGTAATGGTAAAAAATCCTGCAAGGCCCATATCAGGATCTGGTATCGGGTTGTTCTGATATTAACCTGCGTGGTGCGATTGCCGGGGGCGATCCTTTTTAAAAAAAGTTATGTAAATACCGATGGATCCAGAGTCCATGCGGTCTGGAAACTCACGGGGGTCTCATTTGCGAGCGGTTCTGTGACAAAATAGACGGTAAGGGTTGCTCCTTCTTTTACCATCTCCTGATAGTCACTATCTGAACCTACAACGACGTAATCCCGGCCGGTTCCCTGACTTCCCGGTTCAAGTTCATCTGTTTCGGTGCCCGAGCCGCCATGGGAGACCCCCACACCACCATAGGAAACACCATTTGGACCGGTAACCTTACTAAACAGCTGCAGCATGAACGGCGCAGTTCCTGTATTTACTGTCGTAATAAAAATGTCAATTTCATGGCCGCCCGATTGCGGACGGCTGACCGTAATATGATCGATCGAGGCGTTAAAAACATACGTCCCGTTTGCGAGCGTAGCGACCGTGTCCTGGCCAGGCGCAGGGGGGGCACTCGTGGTACCGGAACCGGGGTAGTACAGCCGGCAACGAGGAACACACCGATACAGAGCATTGCTAACGTACAAAGAATGACCTTTCTCAATTGTTCACCTCTTGATGTGCTACCGGATATTTTTTGTTTTTTTCCTTAAAAAAATTCATGTAGTCAAGGTACGCGACATCCGTAAAAAAAAGAAGATACCCTACGGGCGAGGGGGGATTTGAACCCCCGACCATTAGCTTAGGAGGCTAACGCTCTATCCGGACTAAGCCACTCGCCCACTGCTCATACCAATTGCAGGGGCATATGTATAAGTTTTGCGCGCTTTAACACTCTCACCGCAATGGACATTATCGAGGCAACAGAAGGAAAAACAACGTTTTTGGTGCCGGTCCAGGACTGCCGTGAACAGTTCCCCCCCGGTACCGCCCCGGTCTTTTTCAACCGCCGCATGGAGCTCAACCGGGATGCCACCATTCTCCTTCTTTCGGTACTCAGACCCTCTGATTATGTCGATACCATGGGTGCAACCGGCGTCCGGGGGCTCCGGGTGGCAAACGAAATCGGGATCCCGGTTACCATCAATGACCGGGACCCGGCAACCATGCCCCTGATCCAGGAGAATGTGACCCGGTCCGGGCTTCCGGTGACAGTTACCTGCCGGGACGCCTGTTCGCTCCTTTTTGAGCAGGCATTCGATGCTGTCGACATCGACCCGTTCGGGACACCGGCACCGTTTATCGATGCCGGTATCCGGGGATGCCGGCGTTTCCTCCTCGTGACGGCAACAGATACAGCTCCTCTTTGCGGGGCACATTTAAAAGCCGGCATCCGCCGGTATTTTGCCCGACCGGCCAATACCGGTTACCACGCTGAAGTGGGGCTCCGGATCCTGCTGGGGTTTGTGGTCAGGGAAACCGTAAAATACGACCGGGGCATCGAGCCGCTTTTCTGTTTTGCCCGGGAACATTTCGTGCGCCTGAACCTGAGGATAACCCGGGGTGCACAGAACGCTGACCAGACCATTGCCCGGATCGGTTTTATCCTGCAGTGCCCTTTCTGTGCCTTCAGGAAGGAGCAGGCCGGTATGTTTCCTGACGCGGATACCTGCCCCTACTGTGGCAAATCCCTGCAGCCGATAGGACCGCTGTACCTGGGAAAACTGTTTGATGATGCTATTATTGCCGGGATGCAGGACCAGCTTCCCGGCCTGGCACTCGGCACCCACAAAGACCTTTTAAAACTACTGTGCACCTGCCGCGAGGAACTGCCACTTTCCAGCCATTACGATTATCATCTCCTCGCCCGGTCACTGGCGGTTTCGCCGCCTCCTATCGATATGGTTCTTGCACGACTGCAGGCTGCCGGTTACGCGGCAGGCCGGACCCACTTCTCCGGGACCGGCGTAAAAACCGATGCCCCCCTGCCCGTGATTTTAGCCGCGATAAGGGACTGACCTAGTGTTCGATGATGATGGTGAGAATGTCACCGTCAATGAGTCTATGGGTGAGGCCGACCCGCTGGCCGCCGTGTTTTACCGATGATCCCCAGACCCGGGCATACCGGAACCGGCGTACGAAGTCCCGGTGGAGCTGGTACAGACGGTCTCGACGGTACTGCCGGTCCTGATGATCAGCGGTTCTTCGAGATCGGCATCGCCGCTCTGGGGTTTAAGATACAGGCGCATGAACCCAAGACAATCATAGATCGCGTCCTTAAGCTCTTCCATATGATACCCGGCATGAGCTGATATCATGAGAGGAGCAGCGCCGAACCTGTCCTTGATGTCATGTTCGATCCGCAGGTAGGCCTCTTTATCGATAAGGTCAACCTTGTTGACCGCGATAAATGCAGGGACGTAGACCCGGTTTCCCTGCACGGCGTCAATGAGGTCTTCCTGCGTGGCATTGCCGCGGATAAGGATATCTGCGTTCATCATCTTGCTTTCCGCTAAGATAGACCGTACTTCTTCGATATCGAGGTCCAGCGTCCCGACCGCTGACAGCCGGACACCCCCTACTGATGACTTCTTGATGGTGATATCCGGTTTTGGCACATTGATACGGATTCCGGCGTCGTAGAGTTCTTTGAGGAGGACGTTAACATGGGCCTCGTTGAAGACGTCCACGAGGATGATAATGATATCAGCGCCCCGGACAACACCGATGACTTCCTTACCTCTTCCTTTTCCCATGGCAGCACCGGCAATAAGACCCGGGATATCCAGAAGCTGGATCTTTGCGCCTTTGTGTTCCAATGCCCCGGGAACGACCGTAAGGGTCGTAAAAGCATACGCGGCGACTGCACTTGCCGTGCCGGTGAGCTTGTTGAGGAGTGTACTTTTACCGGTCGAAGGAAACCCCACAAGGACAGCGGTTGCATCACCCGATTTCTTGACCGAGTAACCTTCACCGCCTCCACCGGATTTCATCGCACGGTTGACAGCTTCATCGCGGAGTTTGGCAATTTTTGCCTTGATCCGGCCGATGTGCTTCGAAGTAGCCTTGTTGTACGGCGTTTTGGTGAGCTCCGCCTCCAGCTCGGCTATCTGTTCTTCAAGGCCACTCATTTCCTATATCAATCGACGCAGGTTCTGGATATACTTGTTTATGAATTGTCCGGGTACTTCTGGGTGGGGACGGATTTCTGTGGCTGTTGTAGGAGAAGTCTTAGTCTTTGTGACCTGCCGGGACAGGCGGCTGATAAACTTTAAGTAACTCCATCGCCCATGTTAGTGAGCAGTTGCTGCTATAGTGTAGACCGGCCAATCATGCGAGCCTCTCACGCTCGCGACAGGGGTTCGAATCCCCTTAGCAGCACTCCTGACATTCAATTCTCTCACTTCATTTTTCAAAGAGCGTAAGCCAGCATGTTATCTTAGGAGCATTACATCGCCGAAAGTTCTATCATTTTCCTGTTGATTCTTTATATCGTTTTTCTTAATATCCCGCATTTTGCCTGTCCCTATGGGGGATTTACCTGAGCCGCTATGGCTTTATCCTTTGACGTAGATGCTATTGATGGACATCAGGAACTTGTTCACTTTAACTCCGTTGATTTTTGCCAGTGTTTTAAATTTGAGTATATTTTATATTAATATGAGGATACATGACCCGGAAAAAAGCAGACAGTGAAAAGATAAAGAGAGGCAGACCGACTCTCTATGATTCTGCCTATCACCCAGAAAAGCTTGCCCAGCTTGCGTTAATGGGATTGACCGATGTGCAGATGGCCATGGTCTTTGACATCAATGAGAGTACCCTGAACCGCTGGAAAATCCGGTATCCCGATTTTTCCCAGTCAATAAAGAAAAGTAAATACCTGGTAGATTGTACGGTCGAAAACTCGCTCTTCAAACGTGCACTGGGCATGGAAACGACACAGAAAAAGATTGTCGAATACCCTGACGGGAGGATGAGAAAGGAAATTGCGGTGAAATTTGTCCCTCCCAGTTTATCTGCCATTATATTCTGGTTAACAAACCGGCAGCCGGATCTGTGGAAACGAGGTGGCCGGGGTATGCCGCGAGAAGCGGAGGTCGTCCGTGAAGCACCGTTTAGGATCTCGGATACTTTCATAGCAGCATTAAGAAACGGCAAGGAGCCGAAAGGTTTCAGGAAATTCTTAGAGTACGTTAAAAGGGCACCTCTGCCAGGAAAACTAAATAACGTTAATTTTTCAGGAAAAAATCACGGTCCGGTAAAAAGACCCTCTTAGAAGAATCTGATGTTCAGTGTATCTTTGGTTTTGAGCCCGGATAAAAAATTATGAGGGCAATAGGTTTACAATTCCCAGCGTGTGGATAAGGTGATACCCTAAATACAGCAGGACTACAATTACGGCAGAAGCGATAGCCTTTTCGTGAGCGATCTTATGGGTTCTTTCCATCGCGTACACCCAGAGGTAGCCACTCCAGAGGATAAAGAAAACCGTGAGAAGATCGAGAATGATTCCAACGCCATAGCCAAGCATTGGGGGTATATTCATATTCAAATTAGTGAAAATCCCATCGAGAATAGGCACTAGAGTAAGTATCGTGAGGGGAAGGGCCCCATAGCCGGTATTCTGGAGGGTTGCAATAAATGTCCCCTTCCCAGACCATAAACGACATAATCCATAAAAAATGCCGGTAAGCAGGAGCCAGGCGATGAACGGTTTTAACAAAATAACAAGAAAATTTTCAGGGGTCAGAACTACCACTACATGTCTCAATTCTACAGTGTTCAAAAACTCACTGATAACAAACGATGTTAAAAGTCCAACCATACTGCCGATTAAGACAATTATCGCCGGTAATAAAAGATCAATTTTCTCTTTTGTTTTCTTCGTGAAAAATGCATCCGGAGAAAAAAGCAATTCCTTTAGTTCATGGTACATACACTATATTTGTTTTGTCAAATATATAGTCTTTTTTTGTAGAGAAAAGGTCTCCAACTGGCATAGTATTTCTGTAAACACCTTCATTGAGAAGAATGATAACAAACGCTTCGATCCGGGATCTTATCTTACCAATAATGATACGTGGCAAAAGGTCCACGAACGCCCCGATTATAAAGGCTCAATTTTTTAGTGGGTTTTGGGATTATGACAGTATTATGAGAGAGGCGTGGACCCTTTTGAGATAAATATAGAGATATGGAACTATAGTATAGTCAGATATATAAAAATAGGCAAGTAATTTATCCATTGACGACAATTAACGTGATGATATTCCATGACCCGGCCGTTAAACGATAAGGGCGTTTCTGTTATTATAGGAACGCTTCTGCTCATCCTGATAACGGTCACTGCTGCGGCTGCTCTCGGTCTCATGATCTCCCAGATGCAGAAAACTGCGGCGAACCAGCAGGAGCATATTGCAGAAGTAAAAGCTGAGAATGTTCAGTTCTCAACGGTAAACTTCCAAAATGATCCTAATGCCTGGAACCAGACCCCTGCTCCATATAATATTACTAATTCGGAAAACTGGAGTTCAATGACCCTTCACCTGGTGAACCTGAATACAGACGGTGTAGGCATTGTCGCTATTGCCATATCAGGTACGGGATCAGACAACATACAATATGTCAATAATATTACTGTATTCAACGGGACGACAAATGGCCTGCCATACGAATACGAACAAAATCTTAACCAGTCCGCTTTGGGTACCATAGGCATTCCCGGAGGCCAGAGCAAGGAAATTCAGGTCAATTTTACCGATCCCTCGTTCCTCAACAGTAACACGTTCATCCCCACAAATGCTCAGGTCAAGATCATTGTTATGACTTCACTCAATAACTTCTTTCAACAAACATATAAGCCCCCTATCGCCGATTTCCGAACTTCCATAGATAATGAAAACTTAGGTCCTTTTCAGCGGGATGTTTTGGTACTTGACGGTTCGGGATCTACATCAGATAACACAATTTCCAATTGGAATTGGACTATTTACAGCGGTGCAAACACAAAACCGGCACCGGGTAACTGGACGGACACATCTGATATGATTGCGAATGTCACCCATGGAAAAACCACACATTTTACGCCGATGGATGCAGGTCCATTCCTCGTCAACCTTGAGGTAACCGATAATGTCGGGATGACCGGGGTTTCAGAATCAGAGGTTATTCCCGCTGATCAGAATTATGTCCCCATAGTTAACCCGGTTGTGCAAACATTCTGTTATCTTAACGGTTCCGGGTCTGTGACGGGAGTCTTTGTGAAGTTAAAGGATATTGACGGGAATCCTCCGTTATATCCCCCCGCTCAGACCGTAAATTTTGTTCTTGGTTCAAATCCCTACAACAGTAATTTCGTGTTTAATCCTTACTCCAATGTAACCGATCAATATGGAAATGTATGGACTAATGTGACATCGGGAAATGGAACGATAAACGTCATCTATGGAACATTCCCAGCAATACCCGTACAGGTCAAAGATCCAGCGTTTCCCTGTTGATCGTAATTTGTCAATTTATCTAACGGAAATAATCTCTTTTCCCCAAAATAGCGCAGAATAGATCAATCGATCCTCCTCTAATCTAAAGGTAAAGTAAAAACTAATCCATATTTTATCTAACTAACAAAATAGTCCCGGGGAATCGATAAAAGACTTATAAACGTACTTTACGCTTCAATTGCATCTGTCTGGACCGCAATAATCTCTTTCATCACCGCGGGTTTATCCCGGTAATATGCCCGGATCTGCTCGGTTACCGCGTTGTATTCCCGTATACCTGACTTCTGCAGGTTAAGCAGGAATGCTGTCCGGTCCTTGAGTTCCTGGTTGAGTAACTCTTTACTTACACCATGGGTATCTTTGATCTTGTCAAAGAGGAAACTGCGGCCCTGGTACTGAAACTCATCGATATCAGGTTGCCATTTGAAGACGGTGTTCGTGATAAGGTCCCCTGAATCCCGGTCAGACTCCAGCATCTCGACGATATTGGCCAGGCGCCGCATACTCCGTTCCCCTTTCTTGATATGCATGGGAAAGAGCACGACATCGAGGTTGGAGAAAAGGCTCCGGGGAACGTTCATGGGGTTTGACTCCACACGGGCGAGGAGTTCATCCATGGACCCGGCGTGGATGGTCCCTAGGGCCGCGTGCCCGACAGCAATTGCCTGAAACAGGGTGAACGCTTCGCTGCCCCGGACTTCACCAACGATGATGAACTCAGGACGCTGACGAAGAGCTGCAACAAGCAGGTCATAAAGCGAGATGTCACCCGGGGTTTTAGAAGAGACGCCGCTTACCCCGGACACAGACTCTCCGCCACTGGAACTGCCAAACCCGGCCCGGGTAATGGACTGGATCCAGTTGGGGTGCATCAGGTTAAGCTCAGCGGTGTCTTCGATAGAGACAATCTTGTACTCAGGCGGAATGAAACTGCACAGGACGTTTAAAAATGTGGTTTTACCGGTTGCAGTTCCCCCGGAAACAAGAATCGATCGCTTGTATTCCATCAGGATCCACAAATACGCAAGTTCCATCGCATCGACCGAGTGGTAGTCCATCATTTCGATGGGTGAGATAGGGTTTGCACGGAATTTACGGATGGTAAACGTCGATCCTTTCCGTGTTACTTCACCACCGAGCGTAAGGTTTCCTCTGCTCCCGTCTGGGAGCGAGACGTCACGGATGGGCTGGAGGAGGGAGATATGCCTGCCGCCGACCTGAGCAAGTTTCAGGACAAAATTGTTGAGCTCAACTTCTCCGAATTTCACGTTGGTCCGGATGGAACCATAGATACGGTGCTGGACATAGAGGAAGATATCCGACCCGTTGCAGCTGATATCTTCGATATATTTGTCTTTCATCAGGGTGTCGATCCGGCTGTACCCGAGATACTGTCGTTTGAGCACAAAGAACATCCGCTCTTTCTGGTGTTCCGTCAGTTTGAGGCCGAATATATTGACTAGGGAATAAAACCGTTCCCGGAGATATTCAGTCCGCCGGTCACCCTCAATAATCTCGAGATTTGTACTCACCAGTTTCTCGAATGCCTGCTCGATAATATCAAGGGCGACTTTTTCATCTTCAGAGAGCTGCGGCTCTACGACGGAATAAATGAGGGTCCCCTCTTGTTTGTTGTACTCGATATGCACATACTGGTACGGAGGATCGATCCTGTAGGTGATATTGACATCCCGGAGCGAACCCTCAAGGGATGGGTCGTCAAGAACACCCGGATCGAAATCAAGGGTCTGTATCTCCTTTGCTTCCGGCGACACGAGTAATGACCGGATCGTCTCCATAAAAGAGGGTTTGGCCTTGACTGGAGCTGACCTGGCTTTCTTCGGTTAGGGTTGGAACGGGTTCCGGTTGGACTGGTGGAGCTTCAATGATCGCTTGTGGAGATTCGGGTTCAGAAAGTGCAGGAAGATCCTGATGGGGAGCCGCCTCCGTTTCAATGGACCCGGGCTCGACGAAAATCAATACTATTTTCAGGCCAAACGATCTTAACGATGCCAGTTGTACATGAATCCGGTCTTTTATAGGGAGGGCAGGACGTTTTTGGGGGGGTTCTTTGGCTGGTGCCGGGACAACAGCGGTTGTTTTTGTGTCCGGTTCCAGTTCCGGCTCAACAAAGTACAAAATGAACTTCTGGATACGTGAAACCGGACGCGGGTTCTCAGGAATCTGAGGAATTACGTCCTGTTCCGGCTTAGCCTCATTATGAACAAAATTTTCTTCGGGTTGTTCTGACGGTGAGTCCTGTGTTTCCAGAGAGACCTCGGTTTCAGTTCCGTCAGGCTCTTTGTGAATAAAAAATGATGAGATCCTGCTGGCAAGTGGTATGGGTGTCATGATATAGAGATATACGCCGTTTTATTCAGCCACTCCGTTCCCTGCACATTTGTTGCCGAATGGCTGATAGTATACAATCCGGCACTGGCATACTGGTGTGATGGGTTTTGGTATGTGCTGTTGTACCCATCGCCAAAGTCCCAGTACCAAGATGTGGGAGCGGGGGAGCCAGTGCTCTGGTCATTAAATACTACGGAAGTTCCGGCGGCCCCGGTTGTCGGGATTGCCGTGAAGGATACAGCAGGGAGGGAATAAACGGTGATCGTCGATTGCGGAGCGCTCATCCATCCATCATAGCCGTTCGTGGCATTGAGATTTACGAGATACGAACCTGCTGTCGCGTATACGTGGACCGGATTCTGGAGAGTGGATGTTCCACCGTCACCAAAGTTCCATCGCCACGAAATTGGCTGGTCTGTCGATTTATCGGTAAACTGGACAGTGAGAGGTTCAAGTCCACTGGTCTGGTTAGCGATAAACGATGCAACCAAAGGCGAGACGGTGATCTGGTTGGTGTTCCAGCAGGAGCCAAGAGCATCCGTTGCATCCAGCCTGACCGTGTAAACTCCTGATGTGATGTACCGGTGAAGGGGGTTTTGTTGGGTGCTGGTTGATCCGTCCCCGAAGTTCCATAACCATGACGTGGGTTGGTTGTTTGAAGTATCGGTGAACTGGACGGTAAGTGGCACGGGACCAGTAGTCTGGTTCATCGTAAAGGATGCTTCAAGAGGACAAACAGCGATAGTAGCGGTGCTCGAAGACTGTCCAAGAAGGTTACTCACACCGAGGCTGACCTGATAATAATTGTATCCATAATAGGTAAAAGTCGGGTTCTCCACCGAGCTGGTGCTATGATTTGTGTCACCGAATGACCAGGCCCACGATGTCGGAGAATTTGTCGAAGTATCAGTAAACTGGACTGAAACATTCGGATTGGGGGAATTTGGCGGCACATACGTAAACTGTGGATTCGCCGAAAAAGAGCTTACCGGGGCATCAGGATTACCCGGCGTGACATTAACGAAACCTGAACATGACTGACCGTTGCAGTTAATGGTGACTTGGGTAGGCGTCACATTAGTTTGAGCTCCAGAAATATTTACCGCTGCAGTTGGCGGCGTCGGGGTTGGTGTAATCACGAAAGTTTCCGCGGCAGGTGTATTTTCACCGGCAATATAGGTAGCAGGTAACGTTGGCATTGTCCCCGGTACTGGACCAGTTCCGGGAGATGCAACAGAGCATCCGCATGCCCCGACAAGAACGACGACGAAGAGGCATGCAACAAATCCCAATTTATACATATTTTTAATTTATTTACTATAGTCTTAAATCATTCTATTATTGGTTCTCATTATTTATGAGATCATTTTAAATGGTACCTGATATTTTCTTAAAAACAGACGAAAGATTGAAGAAAACACTATCCCTATAGTTAGTGATGATGGAACGAGCCCATGTAATTTTCTTTCTCCTTCTCCTGACAGGATGCACGATTCTTGTCACCGGTTGCACCACCCCACGGATGGGTGATTCCCACAATACAACAATGGTCATGCAGTCCTATAATGCCTGGGCAGGTCAGCAGGTTACCTACTCCAAGCAGGTCAGTTCCACACTAACCCAGATAGGAAATACGCTTAACGAATATAATCACGAGACTGCTCAAGGTTCTTCTGATACTACAACACTCCAAGGCGATGTGGCTGCAGATGGGCAGGCCATTAACCAGTGGGGATCTGCAGGTACGACACTGGGATCTGCTACAGATTCATTTTCTTCTGACACTGCATCCCTTTCGTTTGGAAATGACACAGAAACTCCTTGGCTTACGGGATTTTTGCTTCAGGAAATGAAAATCTATTCTATCGATATGAATAATGCACAGCAGCATTTCGTTGATTATAACCGGGATCTCAGCGGGTATCTGTCCGTAAACGATCCTGATTACCGGGACGACTCCCTGCGGATGAAGGCAATGGATGCCAAGGCTCAGGCATTATCGTCTATTGCAGACGGCGATAATGCACTTTCAAATATCACTGCAACGGCAAAGCTCATCCAACAGCTCCAGTAATTTTTTTAGGGTAAAGTACCATTTTAACTACCAACTCGTAAAAAGAATTACGAGAAGGAAATGGTAAAAATATCATGCCCAAAATGCGAGGCCAAAAAAGTTTACCTACTTTCTAATGGGAAGAGGAAATGTTCCCGGTGCAAATATGAATTCACACTGCACCGGCTTCCCCTCTATCTTACAAAGGATCAGTGGAAAGAAATTATCACTTGGTTCCTCTTGGAGCAGAGCAGCCATAACATATCAATCCGGACCGGTCTTGAACGAAAACAAGTCATGAGGGCACTGACGTTGATCCGAACTGCACTCGTAAAAGATGTACCGGAGATCTTTTCCGGCACCGTTGAAGTTGATGAAACATATCTCGGAGGTCAATGGAAAAACAAACGAAAAACGCTCCGGGATTACGGTACTAAACGAGGAAGGGGTACGAAGAAACAACCGGTGTTTGGAATTCTTTGTCGTAATGGTAGGGTCTGGGCCGAGGTTGTTGATGACGTGGGAGCTGAAACCCCTCAACCTCTTATCTCAAGAAAAGTTTCAACAGGGTCTGTCATCTGTTCCGATACCTGGAAGGCATACACCGGTATCGCTTCACGTGGATATGTTCATCGCCTTGTCAATCATGGTGAAAAACAGTATAGCGACGGAAAAGGAAATCACATCAATGGTCTGGAGGGATTCTGGGGATACTTGAAAAGAAAACTGGTGTCGAAAGGCGGTATCAGACGAGAGAAACTACCTCTCTACTTAGGTGAGTATGTGTGGAGGTACAATCACAGAAATGAAAATGATAATCATAAAGTGAAGCGTATTATCAAGCTATTGGAACACGAGGTTTAGTCGCTAGAATGGGACTATACCCTTTTTTTATTGCCTTGGCACATCCAAAACTCACAGTAAAAGTGTGTTCTCCGTAACCTATCTTTATCCACTCATGTGAGTGAACAGACGCTCAAAACCTCCACATAAAAAGAAGGCGTCACTTTGTTTGAAGAAAAGGGATGTTTTGGCCGATTATCCGGCAGCTTTCTCATGGACTGCCCCTCACTGGAGAATCCAGTCCTGAACCGTCTGGTTCTCGGCACCCTCTATAGAAGTTGTATTTGCCGCTGATATGAGCGAAAGCGACCCCTGTTCATCCGGACCAAGGTTATAGATACGGATCCATGCATTGTCGAGATCGGAAAGGTACTTTTGCCCGTTAATTGTCTCATAAGTCTGGGACGAATTTGGCGAGAAATAATACGTGAGGTTCGTCTGGAACTGATTCATGGAGGGAATATAGATGTCGCCAATAGTGCCCTGATCGAGAAGATCGCCGTTCACATAAACCGCCATGTCCGGGAATGCAAATTTTATGATGCTGTTGCGGACAACGCTTATGTCACCCTGCTGGTCGCTGTCTGCCACGAACCGCACGGTTGCACCTTTTGGAAGATCGTGATATGTCCCGTTGATCGTAATTGAAGCAGGTGTGTTACTCACGACAAATTGTGCGCTTGAAGCCTCTTCAAGATAGCCGGGTTTCCCCGTTTTGAATATTATATCATTATTGGGAATACTGTATGGCCACGGGGTGGCTACGATATACTGGGGTTTAAGCATATCACTGCTGCCATAGACATTGCCAACCGTAAGCCAGACGTCATACGTGCCGGGATCGGTGAAGGTTATCTGGGGATTCTGGGCAGTTGATGTGGCGTAAACGGTGGTGCTGGAAGTATAGAATGTCTGATTCCACGAGATCTCCTGGAAGGTCCAGTCCCATGATGTCGGGGACCCGGTGGACTGGTCGGCAAATTTTACGGTAAGAGGCACTGTGCCCGTGAGCGGCTGTGCCGAAAAGTTGGCCACAACCCGAGGCGGAGTGACGATCACCGCGTTATCAAGTCCAACAGTATCGGTCTGTTCCCCATTTTTCACCGTGAGGGTCACATCATACGTCCCCGGGTAGGAATAGAGATGTGTGGGATTCTGTTCATCGGAACTGGTCCCGTCACCGAATGTCCATAACCATGAGTTTGGTGAACCGGCCGATTGATCCATAAATGAGACATTAAGTGGAGTGCTTCCTTCACTTGCTGATGTTGCTACAAAACCAGCGATCAGCGCCGGTGAGATCGAATACCGGGAAGCGCTTCCCTCGTAGTACCCGGGGAGGGTTATAAGACTTAGATCATTTCCGGGATTTTGGGAGTCCTCAGAAACGACCATATAGGAGTTTTCCTGCCCGGCAAGGATTTTGTTACCGTTGATCAGGATCTGTCTGACCTCCCCCAGTGTCGGTTTGATCGCAAAAGTAATGTTTGCATGATAGTTTCGGACTGATGGTATGACACAATTCGAAAAACTACCGATAGCAGCCTGTGCACCGTTCACAAAAAGAGTGCCATCAGCAATACTGCAACCAAGAATATTGCTGCCGCGAAGGGTTATGGTGCCGGTGGTGTCAAAGTCAGCCCGGATTTTTACAAGGGATCCCACCGGCAGCTGGATCTGTTTGCCATTCACGGAGACAGATGAGCTGCTGTCGGCAGTTACGAAGGATAAAAACGAGCCTTTTTTGATGACGCCATCACGGATAGTATCGAAAAGCACGGAATTTTCGGTGTTTTCCCGGGTGTCCATAACGTCGTAAGCGGTGATAGTGCTGCTGGCTCCATCTCCACGTGTATCCGTCAGGGTAACATTATAGATACCCTGTTGGGCATAATCGTGAACCGGGTTCTGAACGGTTGAAGTCGTGTTGTCACCAAAGTCCCATTTCCAAGTATCCGGATCACCCCGGCTCATATCAAAAAACTGTACGGAGAGGGGGTCTGATTGATTTCCAGGTGAAGCCAGGAAATCAGCGATGAGTGGCTTTGTAAGAGGGATACTGAGCGGCGCACCTGCGTCTGCCAGTGACTGGACTGGAGCCGCAGTAACTTCAGGTTCAAACATATGTGTAAAACTGCCAATACTCGGCAGGAAGTGGAAATACATCCCAAGCCCCAGCAGGATAATGATTACACCTATGACAAGAGGAATATGGAGCTGTTTCCTGATGCGGGGAATACGGAGCTGTTTCCTGTCACCTAAGATCTTTTTCCTATTGCCTAAAATGTTTATTTTCATAAAAGATCCTCAAAATTGACCTTCGCACATGACACTCTAATCTCCCCTTGCACAAAATGCCATCCCTGATTTGCCATGCGATATCCCCGTGTTTCCTGTGCGGCTCTTCCGAAAAAACCGTAATATCAAAATTATTACGTGTCCAATTAAAATATATTTTTGGCATTGAGAGTATATAGTTATATATACTTATATTCGCCCAAACTCATTTTCTATCCCCTGCTTTTAAGGACTCCAGATATTTTTTTTCGGGAAGATCTTTCAGGCTTATTTTCCGAGGCGCCATTGAGTTGAGCTGAAACTATTGAAAGGCACCTGAACGTAGGTATCTTTGAGATCCGTTGCAACAGCTCCCGGGACTTCATAGATCAGGTACCCATCTATGGCATTGCTCCGTCCGGGCTTGATAAACCAACCTTCCCCGTTGGGAGTGGTGGCACTTGGGGGGGCGAACTGGGTATTGGCCGAATAATTTGATTCAAGAGTCTGGTTCTGACCAAAGATGTTATACCCGGTCAGGAAGGCATAATCTCGCCTTTGCTGCCCGATCTCGCGGATCCACTGGTAGGGAAGGAGATTGAAATTAGCCGTATAAATACTAATTTCGTTCGCATCGAGGACAGAAGTATCGAAATACGGTTCGTTGTAATATGCCTGACCTTTATAATAAACAACATACTGAGCTCCAGGCGGGACAATGGCACTCATATTTCCTGTGTCTTCGATGCGGATGAAGATAACCAGGAATGTGTCCCCGCTCGATGCCGGAGTTACTTGGACAAACCGGTTCCAGTCTATATCCCAATAGAAATAGAGTGGCATAGTTGTTGCATTGTAAATCGTCGCCAAGCACGGCCGGCTGTTATCGCCATACCAATAGGATTCTCCTATATCAAGCGCGTTTTTTACCGGAACGACCGATCCTGGTGATGACACCGCTGTAGAGGAGGACAGCACTGGTGAGGGTTGGAGTGCTGCCGGTGTGCTTTGGGGAGTTGTAGTTGTCGCTACGGGTGTCTCTTCAGAAGCCAGTAGTGCTGCCATCTGTGCGGCCCTGTTGGATGTGTCCGTGGCCTGGGGGGTTGTCCCATTTCCAGGCTTATAAACGAAGCTAAACAGGCTGTTATTAAAAACTAATCCACTGATTTCAGAAAGTCCGCCATTTCCTGAAGGAGTGAAGTAACTGAATATGCCTGTACCCGTTGATGCTCCTGAACCCGGAGACTGAATTGACGGGACGGGTGAGAAAATATGAACGGAAAACATGAATGCACCGAAAAGGACAAAACAAAATCCGATTGCGATCGCGGCGAACTCAGCACGCCGGTTCCCCATTCGTCCCTTTTGGCGCCGCAATAAAAAGAGAGTACTATTACGCACAAGGAAGAGAGCACATACCGTTCCGATCACGCATATGATTAGAGTCATGAGGGGAACAGTCAGGGAACCAGCCGGCCCATTAGATCCTACTGGTGACAGAACAGGTAGCATAGCGGTTAGAGCTACGAGAATTACAGTAACCAATGCAAACGGGGCGAGAGTAACGAGGAACGATCTGAATGAGACTATAATATTCCTAATATGGGAGATCTTCACTTTACGAATGGGACCGAGGTAATCTGAGCTGCCAGGAACCGTGGCCATTTTTGCAGTAGTTTCCTTTTTCCCGGTGTCATGGACAAAAATACGGGTTTTTTGGCTAATAGTATTAAAACCCCGTTTAATCCCGGCACCAACAGAAAATTTTTTCTTGCTAGGGGCAACGGAGAGATTTTCAGCATTACTGAGCGTGGAATCGACAGATAGTTCAGCAGTACCTGGGTAAGCTTTGCATTTCCCGGGCTGACTCATTCGGCGGTTCGGAAGTGAGGATCTCCTCCGGTTTGGAAAATAATTCTTTTGATGCCACGGATACAGTCTCCACGTCGCTACATGAAGGTATTTTTTTTGGTTTTTTCCTGTGGAAGGGGTCTGATAAAGGTTCAAAAAGGGAAGATAAAAGGGTATCCTGATTTCCCTTCATATTTGCCGTTGCAAATGCGAGAATGATCTTTGCCGAGAGGTTGATGATCAAAACGAGCATAATGAGAGCGCAGGCCGCGGCAAAGACGAAAGATTCAGGGTAAACACCAGAATTTTCATACCCTGTATAGATCAGTGTCGGGATAGTTCCAACAAGATTGTTAAGGGGATATATTTTTATACCGAGTAAAAACGTCGGGTTAGCAACAACCTTAAATTCCGGGGCATACTGTGAATATCCTGCGGTCAGAATTACTATAGCCGATTCCTCAGCAGCCCTGCCAAACGAGAGAATAGCACCGACAACAATACCGGAAAGGGCAACGGGAATAGTGATATTTTTCAGAGTCAGCCATTTCGTAGCACCAAGGGCATAGCTGGCTTCCTCAAGCTCTGATGGCACCCGGATAATTGCATCTTCTGTGGCCCGGATTATAACCGGAAGTACAAGTATAGAAAGAGCAATAGCACCTGCAAATAACGATTCTCCCCCGGTTATAGGTTTTAGGTAAATAACAAGGACAATCACGCCAAAAATACCAAGGACTATTGATGGCGTACCAGCAAGGACTTCTATAATGAACCGGAGTGACCTGGTATACCGGTTATCTGGCGCATATCTCTGGAGATAAATTGCTGTGCCCACACCGAATGGAAGAGCGAGTAAGGTAGATGTGAGAGCGAGAAGGAACGTACCCTCAATAGCATTGGCAATGCCCGTCCCTATTCCCTTGTAACCCCCGGCCACGTTTTCGGTAACGAGAAAAAATTTCGGGTTAAGGGAGGGGAATCCTTTGATAAGACATATTGCAACGATGAGGATGAGCATCCCCGCAAGAAGAAACGCAATAGTGCCGCAGATTATCTTGATGATCTGACCTTTGACATAACGCCGTTTCATCAGGCACCGCCATACCGCCGCTTCATTTTGTCGGTAATGATATGAATAGCTAAAACAAAACCGATTTCCACTGCCATAAGTAGGACGCCAAGAGCGAAAAGAGCGCTCCTTGGTTCCGGTTCGGCGATATAATTCTCAAGATCGATGAGGATTTTTGCAGTCAGTGGCAGGACAGAATCAAGAACGGACGTTGGAACTCCATACGCACCTCCGGCGAGCATGACCACAGCCATAGTCTCACCCATTGCTCGCATCGTTCCCAAAATCACGCCGGTCGTTATTCCGGGGACTGCCGAGGGAAGGATGAGATCCCGTATGGTTTCCCAGTCAGTCGCGCCAAGAGCAGCTGATGCTTCACGCTGCTCTGCCGGGACACTCCTCATCGCCTCTGTCGAAAGAGCAATAATTGTGGGAAGGATCATCAGGCTAAGGACAAACGATGCTATCGGGATACCGAAACCATCTGTAGAACCTGCTTGAAAGAATGAAATGAAACCAAGATTGTTTGCGATGAACGGATTGATACCATACCGGAAAAAATCCCGGAATACAAAAAAACCGAGTATACCAAAAACGACCGAAGGTATCCCTACCAAAAGTTCGATAAGCGTGGAGAGGGACCGGTCGAGCCACGGCGGCGCCCATTCAGAGAGGAAAACCGCAGTTGCAATGCCCACAGGAACCGAGATCACCATCGTCACTGCAGTCAGTAATAATGTCCCTGTTATGAGTGGCCAGGCACCATACTGGTGAGTGGGGTAGTCCCATGTGGTTCCGAAGATGAACCCAAAGCCGTACTGGAGAAATACTGGTGCTGCATTTATCAGAATAAACAAAATGACGGAAAAAACTGTGACCACAGTGGCTAAGGCACAGAAGAGGAAGAGATTTTTATGAATCTCTGATTTGCTTTTCATTATTTAATTACACTCAGTCAAAAAAAGAAAAAAATTATATGGTCTTATGTCGAGGCGAACTCGTTAATCTGTAAGTCACCGACGTTGTCAAATGCTGGCTGTTCTACGGGTGACACTGCGAAGTTCATGAGGTCCTTGACTGTGCTTGATGCTGCGCTGCTTCCCTGGGTCTGGATGGTTCCACGGGCGGTAAAGACGGTTGGGACGGTAGCTGGGGTGATCCAGTACATACCGCCGACAAGTCCCTGGGGGTAGTTACCGATCTGCTGGCCAGTGTGTACGCCAGAGGTTGCAACTGCACTGCCTGAGTGGTCCTGTGCGCTGCCGAAATACCAGTCCTTAAGAGCATCCATCATTTCAGTCTTGGTGACTGCACCGTAGGTTTCTCCTACTGTGCCAGTTGCTACTTCTGGAGTGTAGAGTGAGTCTGGGCTTGTTGCTGCGGTCCAGTCAGTGACGTTGAGGATCTCGATACCGGACGGGTTGGTGAGTGCCCAGCCTGCGTCGCAGAAACCGAGTGTGTGTGCCGTCGTAGCGATATAATAACGAAGACCTTCGTTGCCAGTCTCTGCAATAGTGTATGAGGAGTTGATCTTGCCGGTTGCACCAAAGAGCCAGGTGCTTGCATCGTCTTCAGTTCCAGATGAGTCTGCACGGGAAACCATAATGGCATTTCCTGAAATGCTGCTGCTGTTTGCCCATGAGCTGGAAGGGTACCGTTTGATCCAAGGGCAGTGCTGTATGCCTGCTGGAGATCAGATGCGCTAACTGTGCCTGATGCGACAGCCGGGGATGCGGCATTGGTGATCCATGCAACTGCACGGCCGCCGATGAGTTGTGCGTAAAGGTTCTGGTAGCCGGGGTTGGACGGGTTTGCTGCCTGTCCTGCGGTGATCTTGGATGCGGCTGAAGATGCACCGATATCAGCGATACCGGTTGCAACAGCGGTTACACCGACACCTGATGATCCACCCTGGACGTTAACCTGGATACCGGGGTTGATCTTTGCATAGTCTGATGCAAGGTTGATTTCAACGGGCTGGAGGGTTGTCGAACCAGCAACGAGAATCTCGGTCTGGGATGCGGACGATGCCTGCCCTGCGTTTGCCTGCTTCGATACCTGGGTTGAGAAGGAACCCATAATGGTTCCGACTGCAACAGCACCGATGACGGCGACGACGATAAGGACGAGCGTCGCGACAATCGGTGAGACTGCCATATCATTGTTCATGCGTTTCATTGCGTACATTACTTTTCACCTTTGGTGTTCGTGGATGGGATTTGTAGAAAAATTTGTAGTATTAAGGGATTTGCCACGGAGTTCTTGCTGGTGAAGTTCATTCATCCCCCACAGATGTCAATTCACCAATCACCATATCGACCTTTGACTATATATTTTTAGCGTTTTTGATATAGATTTAAGGCTTTTCAATATAGTGATCACAATAGGCTATATATATTTTTAATTCAGACGGGATAGGAGGTAATTCAATATAGATTAGATCTCTTTAACATTACCTAATCAGGGTATTCAAATCAACAAAAAATCCCTGAAAACATACTTTTTTACTGTCTCGCTTGCTATTCTCAACAGGGATTGAACAATGAATGCGAAATATTTTGGTGATACTAAAGATCTGTTCAAGTATGATCTTATTACTTCAATCATCAAGGGATTCAAGGGTGGAATCGATCGTATCGTTATCGTCCCCATGCTGACAAAATACGATCCAGATTTCAAAGGAAATCCCGGTTGCCGAAATACTGATCTGATAGCCTGTTTCCGGCGTCTCAGGAGAACAGAAGAAGTCGATCACTATTATGATGAATTGAAAAGTTACATAAAGGAACTCAAAGATGATATCAACAAAAAAAAAGTCCGGATACGCATCGAGAAAAACGAGATCTTCTCAAAACAGAAACGCGATGAGTATTTCCAGAGCATCTACGAGAATTTTCCCATTGAATCATTGATATTTATTGATCCGGATACGGGGATCAAGGAAAAGAATGTCACAGAAAAACATCTCGCATTCTCAGAACTAAAAACATTTTATGAACACCTCGATAACGAATCCATCCTCATGATATACCAGCACTATCAGAGAAGGAAACCCCCTGCACCGGATGAACCGAAAAAGAAGTTCGACGAGGTTTTGAGACTGACAGGATCTTCTCCCCTTATCATAGCCGACAATACCGTTATGTTTATCTTTCTCACCAAGAACCAAGAGTTACACGATACATTAACCAGGATCCTGAGGAATTATGCCCGGATCGAGCAAGCAGCAGCACGGAATAAGAACACCGAAAGATCAATCGATGTAATTACAGCATGAATTTATTCAAGAGGTAATTAAGATGAAACCCCTCCCTGCCCGAATGACTGATGCAGCATACCAGAAATCCGTCCGCGATGCGGAAAAACAGGTTGCAAACACCACGGCGGAATACCAGGCAGCAAAGAAAGTATTAGATGACTCTTCCATCGGAAAAAATGGATTTTTGAAATATCTGGAAACCTGGATAAAGGTACGGAAGCTTAAAGGAAAAATTCGAGTTGATCAGAAAACGCTTGATTCCCTGAAGGATTACAAGAAAGAATAAAACGATGGAATCATCCTGGTCATAGGGCAGGTGTATCTGAATTCCACATACGCAGCTCTTGAATAAGTTCTACTGGTTTCTCCACTACCACGGGAACGATCCCTTCATAAATCTGTCCATTCCCGCCATCAAGGGTGATATAATCACCCTCGTAGAGATCACGTCCGGGGAAGGTGCACGCACGCCGAGCCAGATCAATTTTCAGGTCGCCACAACTCACAATACACACTTTCCCCATTTGTCGTGCGACAACGGCTGCATGGGAGGTTCTTGCACCTCTCACCGTAAGGATACCAAGAGAGGCACCAATACCACCAATGTCATCCGGATTTGCGGTTTCCCGGACGAGGATGACCGGCGAATTTTTAGATAATTCGATTGCGTATTCGGCACTAAGGGCAATTTTCCCAGATGCTACACCCATGGAAGCTGAAATACCCACAGCAAGAGGCGATTTAGAGGTTTTGATAGTCTGAATGGTGATCGCCTCTGCATCGATATCCCTCACCCGGCTAACTGCTTCGTCTTTTGCAATAATATTTTCGTGGACAAGATCTACAGCGATTTTCAGGGCGGCGAGCGGAGCGCGTTTCCCGGATCTGCTTTGGAGGATGAAAAGTTTCCCTTCCTGAACCGTGAATTCTATATCCTGCATATCACGGTACATGAACTCAAGTCTCTTCGCAGCCTCGGATAATTCACGCGCAGCAAGAGGAATCCTTGCGGCGAATTCTTGGTGCGACACGACCCCCATGAGTCCTGATACAATATCTTCACCTTGTGCGCCGAACTTGAAATCAACAAGAAGTTCGTTAACGCCGGTCAAGGGGTTTCGTGAGAATGCAACACCAGCCCCGGAGAGCGAGCCCAGGTTTCCAAAAACCATGGCTTCTATCGTAACACCAGTTCCTCGTGCGCCTGAATTGAGATTCATATTTCTGAAAGCCTGGGCACGGGAGCTGTTCCATGACTGGAGGATCGCCGTTGTTGCGAGTTCGAGCTGCGAGAAGACATCATCCGGCAATCGCTTACCGTTTGTACGGGGATACAATTGTTCGTACTGTTCAGCGATGCTTCTCATGGCGGCAAAATCAAGAACGGATTCATCTGGCACGTGTTCCTCTTCCATAACCTGGCGTTCAATTTTCCGGTATGACCCAGGATCATGGGAGAAAACAATTGTTCCAAAATATTCAAGGAACCTCCGGTAAGAATCCCAGGCAAATCTCGGGTTCCCGGTCTGTGCAATAAGGCCTCGCACGGTAACACGGTTGAGCCCGATATTAAGGATCGTCTCCATTGCCCCGGGCATGCTCACGGCCGCTCCGGAGCGTGCCGAGACAAGCAGAGGCCTTCGACTGGCACCATATCGCAGCCCGGTAGACCGCTCGATGAAGGCAAGTCCCTGCCGGAGTAATTCAGGTACATCATCGGGAAGAACCTGACCATTCCGGAAATATTCCTCGCAGAGGTCAACAGATAGGGCAAACCCAGGGGGCACCGGGATACCCAGAGCCGACATCCTTGTCAGTACAGACGCCTTATTCCCGAAATCATCCGAGGATACTTCTGTCTTAACATCTGGTCCGAAAAATACAATCCGGGGCGTTTCGTCGGTCATTTGGTATCCATCCTATCGGTTCATGCTCTCTATCATGTAGTCCCTGACGTGGAAAGCAACTTTCAAAAGGGCATTGGAAGCTTCTTCGAGGGTTCTCGCAATCTCGAGGTATAGATTGAATTCCTTAAAATCGGTGCACTGCTCAAAGATCACCCGCTCTGTCCTTCTCAGGGATTCGTCACAGAGCCGCTCAATTGAAAAGACCTCGTCAACAGCGGTCAGCAGATCCTTGAGATCTTCGCGCTGGCTCGTGCTATGGAATTCCTGGGCTGCAATCAGGATTTTCAGGTAACCACGGCATCCCTTCAGGACCAGCTCCGCAAGGTTCCTGAGCTCAAAGAAAATATCTTTGGAATCGGTATGAACCGGGATCAAGGTAATGAAAAAGCCAGCCTCTTCCAGATAGTCGGCGACGTCATCTGCGGTTGCGATAAGAGAGATAAAGAATTCCGGGTTCTGGATCCTTTGGGAGAGATTCCTCATCCTGTTCACAAGATCGTCAGCATTATGCTCCCATTCCTTCCCCCGGGCGGCATTGCGCGAAATGATCAGAGGATCGTGCTGATCAGATGCAAGCCATAAGGATTCAAGGACGATTGAAGCGATTTCTATGGAATACGAGGCATGTTCTTCGCAGAGATCCATCATCCCTTCGTGTGCCGTCCGGAAATACCGGAGCAGCTCGGCACGGATCTCATTCTGAAGAAGAAAACGGGACGTATTTGCCAGAAGTCCCTTCGATGCTGTCCGGAGGACAAACTGAAGATATTCCATGGTCTGCTCCCTGCCAAGAATCGCATGTAACGGTTCACCGTACCGGAGAGGGATACTTGATGCCAGTTCGAGAGCCTCATAGATCAGCCTTTCCCCCCCAGCTCAAGGAAAGCGATGTGCCCTGTTTCCTCCTCAGCTGCACGGGCAAGAATTTCAATTGCATCAGCATTCGGAACAAAATTGCGCAATCTTTTCCGGGCCCGGTTCCAATCGATTAAAAAGACGACACGCGACCCTGCATGAGTGAGGAAATCCCAAGCATCTGTTTCATCGTGTGCAGTGAAAGTTCCCACGGAAAGGTGGTATACCGGGGCTTCGAATTTTTTCTCCGGCGTCCGGGAGATCGTATCGCTCCACTGCACCCGAAATGGATGGAAGAGACTCTGAAAGAAATGCAGCCGTGGAAGGTGAATATCCGTATAAGTAATGGTAATCGTTTGATCTTTTACTGTGACGACGAGTACATGTGCATCAGTAAGGCCAATATCATTCTGGATTACCAGTTTGTCCCCGGTTCGGGTTGCGATTGTCGCAAGACCGGGATGACCGAATTTGAGCGGGGCTGTGCGGTTGACGCCAGTCATGAAGGCCCGGACCATTTCCCGATCCGGGTCGATGAGAAGATAGCCGAGTGCACCATCGATTTCTTCGTTCGCGATCTGCGTCTGCAGCGAATTTATGGCTTTATGAAGATCCATTACCAGCAGGTGAAGGCTGTCAGTACCACTGCCCCGGTCGGCCAGCGTAATATTATTGATAAGATCGCCAGATACCGGTTCTTCTCCGGATAGAGAGAGGGAACTACGCAGGTGGGTAAATCTCTCATTGAAACTGTCCACTTCTGGAGAATTTTTTGAGGCAAGGGGAGATACCATTTCTTCAATGGCTATCGACATTTCATGAAAAATCAGTCCTGCCAAAGGGATGGTATATTCTTTTTCTCCGGCCCTTGTTGAACCGCCAACAACTATATCGAGATCAGGATCGGAAATCCCAACAGACTCCCGTTCAGCCCTAAGATTCGAATGGCTCTGATCCGGGTTATCTGCATGGTTTTTTGCTGCCTGGAGAAGAGTAAAATAATATTTGATCCTGTCGTTCGCTTTCAGGGCGGAGTTGAGGAGAGTAGGAAGGAGGAGTTCATCTTCGCCGAGCTCATGAAGGATCTCACGTTTTTCAGCCATTATTACACTTCAGGATACTTAAAATCCGGTTAATATCGAGTATCCAAAACCTATTCTTCAAACCCTAAATAGATTTCCATGAAAATAAAACAGATCATGCTTCAAAAAACGATATCCCGCTGTTTTTCAAAAAGATCTGAACCTATGGTTACAATCTGAAAAATTTAAAAAAGCGGCTTTCTTTTACCGGCATTTCAACTCACATCAGCACTTTACATGGAGGATAGCTGCAAATGAGCGATATTCAGAGGAAAAAAAATTCATTATCTCTGGGGTCGGCCGGATTATTGCCCCAAACTTTGCAAGAATCAGAAGTGCCTCTGAGGTAATGGGAAGATCACCGAATTGTCCGGTCCCGATATACACAATATCGGGTTTTTCTTCCTCAAGAAAAGCGAGCTCGCTGTCAGTCAAAGGTGTATGTTTAAAGAAACTGCGGTATTTGCGGGATTTTTTCTTGGATCTTTTCTCGATCGAACGATCGCGGTGAACAATTATATCATGGTCATACCGGACAGCATAGATCTCAATCCACCCGTAACCCGTTTTCATATTAATTTTACCATAGTACCTAAATATTTATATATTTTTGTCCCAAAAATCAATAGTTAACAATAGCAATTAATCTAAAACAGAATTTAGCGAGATAAAAACTGATTCTTATCATATAAAGGAGTTTGAAAACCGCAGATTGCAGAGGTTTTGGGATAATCATACTGCTTGTATTTCAGAAATTTTTTATTGGGTTCACTGTTCTCGTGCTTCTTCTAGTAATCGCTGTTCCAGTGTATCATATAATCAATCACTCGCCAGAGCAGAATCTCTCAGTGCAGATGTACGTATCCATGTTCCCGGAACTTGCAAGTAATAATCCTGAAGCCATGGTTGATTCTTTTATTTTATTGCCTGATGGTAGTCTGACGTTATTTGCGGCAAAAAATGTTGCTGTTCGTGGTTATCTTATCGGTAATACTGCCAGAATTATTTATCTGGGAGGAAAGGATGATGCAGAACTCATCTCTCTTGATATCCAGCTTCGTAATTCCGGTGAGCTTGTTCTTCACCAGATGCTTCCCAAACCCACAGTCAATCAACAGTTTACTTATTCGAACGTTGGAGGAGCCAATGGTCCTGATGAGATTATCGTTATCGGAAATTTTAAGGATAATTCACAGCAAATTCTTCTGACTTCGTCAGTATAAATTTCAGACCTTTTATAACTGATATCGTTAAAAAAACTTTTTTTGGGTTGTTGTATCACGACAATGTTTTAGATCCAGAAAGGAACATTTCCGCTTCCGGTAGATTCAGTTCCAACATGACCGGGCAATGATCCGATCCTTTGACTTCCTTCATGATTGCGGCATCCGATACATACTTTCGGAGTGCAGAACTGACAAAGCAGTAATCTATACGCCAGCCAAAATTCCTTTGCCGGGAATCATTCTGGAACGGCCACCGGGTATAGTTACCAGGTCCCTGATGAAAAATCCGGAACGTATCGTAAAAGCCAAAACTTATCAGCTGGTCAAGACGACTGCGTTCTTCCGGTGAAATGCCAATCTGCCGGACCTGTTTTTTAGGGGGATTATAGAGATCCTGATTAGTGTGGGCCACATTGAAATCGCCACAGATGATTACCGGTCGATTCTGTTCACATAACGATTGCACGTACAGAAGAAATGCATCGTAAAATTTCAGTTTATGATCGAGATTTCCCATCGGTTTGATCCCAAGCGGGAATGACATATTGAGCAGAACAAAACTACCGTAATCAGCTACAAGGACCCGTCCCTTATTATCAAGGACCGGGTTTCCAAAACCATACTGAACAGAAATCGGATTGTGCCGGGAAAAAAGCCCTACACCGGCGGTACTTCCCTGGGGCACAGCAGAAAAAAACGTGTGGTATCCGTACAGGTTCCGCACCTTCTCCGGGAGTTTCTCCTCGGAGGCTTTTGTTTCCTGAATACAGACAATTTCCGGGTTGTGACGGAAGACCGGCAAGAAATATTTCCGGTCATAACATTCACGGAGGCCGTTTACATTCCAGGAAAGGAGTGTAAGTATCATACAGCTCTGCTCTTTGGGAGTTGCATTGCATTCGTAAATCTGCAATCCAGCATTCCCTGAGGTACTTGGGCGATCACACTATCACCATTTTTTCCTCCAGAAGTATCCCCGAAAACAGGAGATTGCAGTTGCATATCCATTCTCTCCTATTTTCTCTCTTCCTTTAATTCCCTCAGGAGCTGTTTTATCTCGGTGGCGTCTTTGATATACATCCGCTGCAGGATTTGAACCTGACGATCCTGCCAGATGCTAAAACCGAAGACGAGGACAAATGACCCCAGAGCAATCGAAAGGGCCCCCCACTTTGCTGTATACGGCCACGGAAGGAGATTGAACCCATGATAGATGAAAAGCGGCCCTGCAATCATCATAACTGCAGCGGTGATTAAATATACAATGTTTTGATTCCTGAACTCTTCATCGCTTATGGCTCGGTCATCAACGAACAGTCTTCTTGGATCGGGTAATTTCATGCACATATCACCTGTTTTCGATGGGTTTCCTGGTATTTCTCCGGCTTTTCGTTTTTTCTCATAGATCGCATTCCTTTTGCTCTGCAAATTTCAGGTAAAATCCGTGCTCAACACCTCAAGCTCAGGATAAACGCGTTTCATTTCCTGTACCGCACTTTGAGTATCCTTGAGATTTTGTGAAAATCCCGCAGGGTCATGATTATGATCGGCAAGTACTGCTTTCATGCAGGCCTCGTCTGCATCATCCGAACTCTGGATAATCTCGTCAACCCGTTCCAGTACCATGGCAATGGTAAAACCTGAGTCGACTGCAGGCGAAGTACTGCTCTTAGCTGAAAGGAAATCATTCCTGGCCTGGGTCATTTCGTTTTCGCCATCCAAAAACTCCTGACATACAGCCATTTTCTGCTGATTGGTCTGCAGCGATGGTACTGACGCAAGATCAAAAAGTGCGGCTGTACACCGGTTATATCCGGACTCAAATTCTGCAACACCAGCCTGCCATGATGAGGAATAGGCCTGGTTTTCTGTATCATTTGGGATCAGGTTCTGGGAATACCCCTGAACACTTCCTTGCATATACTCATTTCCGGGCTGGGAAACCTGTTTATAAAAAACCTGCGAGCCAAACGCAAAGACGGATTGTGCATTGATCTCGCTGGTGTTCTGCTCTCCTGACGCTGCTGAAAGCGGATTTAATGCAGGTGAGACGTACAGGGTGGTTGCAAGAAGAGCCCCGATGAAGATTCCGTATTTCAGGATAATTAGGTTCACAGCAGCACGATCCAGGGTGGGGAGTAAAGAGCAGGCAAGTCGAACATGCCGGTATCTATACTTAAGGTATAATCTCTATATTAAAAAAACATATTGAATGAGATTTTACTTTTTGCGAAAGACTAAAACTATCTATAGGGATTAAGAAAATAAGCATATTAAGAGTCTTTACCCGGAGCCGCCCTTTTGATGCAGCGTAACAATTTACCTTCCCGATTGAAAATTATAGTAAATACGCTATTCCCCGATGACATTACTATCGATAGCCAGTGGATGGTCTTTCTCACTTTTCTCGTCATTTTTGATGTCATCTCGACAACCCTTCTTCTCTGGAAAGGTGCAGGGGCAGGAGCGGCAACTGAGGCAAATCCCTTTATGAATTATATAGTGCACCAGCCGCTCCTTCATCTGGGACTCAAACTGATGTTTGCCCTTTTCACCATCATTGTTGCAAATATCATGGAACGAAACTTTAAGGGGCTGGGAACACGGATCATCCAGGTAGCCTGTGCTCCTTATATGCTCGCATTCACGGTGAATCTTTTCTGGCTTTTGTATTCAGACAAATTACTGCTCATCGCGCATCGGTAAGGGCTTCCTACTTTCCACCGTTATCGCGATCGATATATTCATGCCATGCTAAAATCACGACGTAGAGAATTACTATGCGAATAGGTGAAGAGTTCAAAAGAGACTTATGTTTCAAGAATATTTCTTTTGTGAAGTACCATCATAAATACTAAATAAAGTATGCAAACGATTGAGATCGCTATGATGGAAGGCAGAATAAGATCAAAATTCCCATAAATAGAAAGACTTCCCGCGGTGAGAAGCGTGAGACAGGCAGCGGCGGGAATGATTGTATGATTCATTCTTTCCTGGTCTGGTTGTGTTCTGCTCACGGTTCTTTTCACGTCCATTTCAGTTCGGGCCTTCTCCCCCTTATTTTACCCGCACTACCTGCTCGACGAAGTATTCTATTCCAAGTTAGATATATTCTTTTGGGATAATAAAATATAGCCATATATGATTAGTATAGATAACTATTGTGATAAAATCTTTGCATTGTTCGCAATCTTCATTGTGAAGAATGAATCTGCCTGAAGAAAGTATACCCGAAAAGGCAGATCGCAATGAGAACAGATAAAAATGAAAGCACAAAAATGCTGTTGGAATACCATGCGGTCTTGAATTGCCACGATAATCCGCCAAGGATATGTATTATGCTAACCAGTAAAACCAACGCTACGCCATATCGATAATATTGAGTGGACTGTAAGATGTGGAGGACTACATAAGCCGTGCTATAATAGAATATAACAATCGCCATTATGTAAATCGAGACACTATTATGTGCAACGGCAAACCGGACAAGAGGGCTTGCCTCCCATTGTAAAATCATTCCCGTATTTTCAGCGAGAAAAAAAGTCAGGGTGTAATCGATAATTACTGCGATCGACGGGATAAGGGCAATGTATGCCGGCGTAGTATAAATACGCCTGAAGAGGTCTGGGATGGTCTGCATTTTTGTTGCATCCCGGAGACGCGCTTTTTCAGGAGTGATCTCTGTGGGGGATATAATATTGTGGGGTACTTTTCCTATAAAAAGTTTCTGTAAAAAACAAACGATTTAAAATGAAATTGGAGGTTATCATGGGGAATTACAGCGGAAATTTTGTTGTCAGGTTACATTAAATTGTTTCCCGGATTTGCCAAATTCCGTTTGTTGAAGTTCCATCTGAGTTGGAAAGCACTTATGAGAGGGGACATGCAAAAGATAGTTGATGACACTCGTTCATGGCTTAGATAATTTTCCGAAAAAGAGCGTGATCCTGATTGAAGAAGATTTGGGGCTCGCCAAATCAATCTATGCCCAATATATAGCCTCAGAGGCGGCAGCTGACGGAAAAGACGTGTGTTATATCACCACAAGAGCATCAGACGAGATCCGCGATGACATGAAACTCCTGAGAATTTTGCCGGTGAAGGGATTCCATATTGAAGAAATGCACGGAACCGCTCCCGGACCGCTCCTTGATATTCTTACACTCCCTGGGAACTGCAACCTGGTGATCGTAGATCAGTTTTCACTCTATTTCCTTGATACGCCTCTTTCCGAATTCCGGGACGCTATTTCCCGGCTCCTCACCGCAGCAAAAACCGGCCATGTTCTCCTCCTGCTTGTAGATCGCGGTGTTCTCCCCGAACGGCATGAGGCACTTTTGCGGGCTATGGCAGACGGGATTATTCAGGTGACCACCGTAATTGAAGGGGATAAACTCAAACGTTTTCTCAATATCCCCAAAATGCAGGGAGCCAAGCTTTCTGAAAAGATGCTACCTTTCACAGTGAGCGATGAAGGATTCCTAATCGATACCAGAGAGCGACACGGATAGTCATTTTTTCTCTTGCATCCTGCTGAGACGTCCCAGAAAAACACGTGGAATTATTTTTTGGCAAGACGAAGAGTAAAGCATATTGCAACGCCGGAGGATGCGTCGCCCGGGATCCTGTCATCGGCCCATACCCGGCCCCCATACCCTTCTATGAGCATCTTGACAATGTGGAGCCCGAGGCCATAACTGCTCCGGGTTTTGGTATCCTTGGCAAACCGGTCAAAAATACCGGGTTTCATTTCATCGGCAATACCCGGCCCGTTATCGATGACCGATATTTCGAGCATACCCTTACTTTTTTGCCGGGCAGAGACCATTATAGACACCTCAGATCCGCCAAATTTCAGACTATTCGAAAACAGGTTGTCAAAGACTACGCCGAGCATATCGTTGGCACACACCGAAAGGGCACATCCCTCAAGAGTGATATGAAGGTTCGGACGTGCGGCTATTTCATGCTGAATGATATTCTCAAGGTTGACAGCAACAACGCCGGGTTGCATCTTGTAAATGCGGCTGATTGTCTCGATATTACGAATAACGTTGTTACTTTTCTGGGCGAGATCGATGATCTTTTTAAGGAACCGCTTTTCGTTTTCATGAGCCATATCATTGAGATATTCGGCATATCCTCTGAGACCCATGATGGCATTCAGTATCTCATACGTAATTACGTCGAGGTAAATATCCAGGTACAGATTTGCCTTCCTGTTATATTCCTCAAGATCCCGGTTACGTTCGGCAAGTTCACTACGTGCTGCAGAAAGCTCGGCCCTTTTTTCCTCAAGGTCTGCAAGCATCTGGTTTAAGGCCCGGGTAACGGAAACAATCTCGTCATCTCCTTTTTCCGGGATGCGACGGGAGAGATCACCTGATTTACCGACGATTTTTATATCATCATCAAGGGCACTGAGCGGTCCGAGAACAAAACGCTGAAGTAAAAACTGTACCGCGACAATGAAAACCAAACTCAATATGATAATGGAAACCGCGATAATAAGGATCGACGTTTGCACATCAGTGAACAATGTACGATCTGTAAAAACCTGCAGCGCCAGGTATGTCGGTTTATCCTCGATACCACTGATCATTGCCGTGCCACCCATAAGGCTGTTGTTTACGGGCTGACTAATGATCTGGCCTTTTTTCATTTTTTGTATATCCGTGGCATTCAGTACACCAGCACTTGAAACCACGGAAGAGGGGCCAATAGAAAAGTCTGGGATCTGGAGTACGCTTTCCATATCCCCAATCCTCTGGCTGTTAAGGACCCTCACCATCACCAGCGTACCCCTTAAAGGCTCTGACGGGTCACTTCCCCGGATAGCGTAGCCGGCAAGAATTACCGGTTCACCATTCAGAAAAGATACCCCATGTCTTCCGGAAACTCCCTCGGGCACTCCCGCAGGAATAATACTGTCGTCGATTATATTCTGGAGCTGCCCCGGAATGACTTCAGGGGTTCCGTCTGATGTCATGGCTCCTTCAGAAAAAACCAGTTGTCCCGAAGTATTGTACATGAGAAGATAATCGATATCGAGAGTTCCCAAAAGGAGCGGCTGATCAAATGTACCATGAGGCCCTGACGAATTCAGTCCTCCCAAAAAAGCATACGTCTCATCACGACCAGCCCAATCCCTGCAGGTTGCCGCAACTGTTGTTTCCTGGTTGTTGAGATTTGAAATAACCCTCTCAACATTTGCTGTCATCTGCTGTTTTTCCATCGTCCTGAAGGAATCAAGGATAACAAACTGGGTAATAAAACTCAGGGCGATTAAGAAAATAAAGGCCATTGCAGCAAGAATCAGGCGTGATCGCGTACGGACTTTCATGGGTGCCCCGGGGAATTATTACTTCTTTCTCGAATCATATCATGGTTACTTCTATATTCTCTATTGCACTATTTAGTCATGTATCGGGAACAAATTCCTCATAGTAGTTTCCTACCATCGGTGAATATCCTCTCCCTGTCTGAAGCAATTTCACATCTCCCATTGTTAAGCCCACTGGGCAATGGTTGTTTGCTCAGCAATCTGGGCAACAGATGCTCTCAATTCCCGTTCATGAATGTTTAAGGGGAATCGTATGCAGAAATGAGTGCCTTTGTTATTGGTGATTGATATTACTCCTTTAAGTTGGCGTACGAGCATATGCACCAACCTAATACCAAGAGTTTCTGATGCAGAGAAGTCAAAGGATTCGGGAAAACCTTCACCATTATCACCATAATCCAATACACACATACCTTCATTATCTATAACGAGGGTCAGGTGAATCTCCGGTCCCGCCTCATTATGAAAAGCGTATTTCAGCGAATTTGTCGCAAGCTCGTTGATAATGAGACCACAGGGAATAGCCTTGTCAATATCGAGAAATATGCCTGGTGCCCGGACAAAACAGTTTACTCCGGGCGTCGCGGAAGCAGAAACAACATTTTTTAAGAGTTCTGAGAAGTATGCCTCCCCTTCGATGAAACCGGAGACCGGAGATTGGTACAGCTTCTCGTGAATCAGTGCCATAGTCATCACCCTTCCCTGCATCTCTGCGTACTGTGACCGTTCACGAGCGTTTTCAGCCTTGAGTGCATTGAGCTCCAGCAGGCTCATGATAACCTGCATATTATTCTTGACCCGGTGGTGAACTTCCTTGAGAAGGATCTCTTTTTCAGACAATGACTGTCGCAAGATATCCTCGTATTGTTTTCTTTCCGTGATGTCCATAAGGGTACAGAGAATAAAGGGACCCGCAAATTTACGAGCTGAAATCTGAAACTGGCGCAACGCCCCTGTTGCCGTACGAAGGGAGCATTTCCTGTCACTAATTCTTTCGCTGACTGTTACTCCCCGGCCAGATCGTGATATTGCTCGGCACGTTCGAAAAGATCGCAAAAAGCAGGCAATCCGGATCGCATGGATTCATAGCCGAGCGGAGCTGAGGAAACCGGGATTGGCCTCTGTAATACAGCCAGTATCCCTGTTAAAAATAACAATGCCAGCCTCAGACATTGCAAATATATCCTGGTATCTTTTTTTAAGCCCGGTTATATTCTCTGACATCATGGTGACGATGCCACCGATCCCCAGAAACACACCGAAGGTAACACAGGCAAGCGACAAAACAGGAAGATTTTCTCCTAAAAACAGTACATTCAGCAGAACCAGAGAGAATCCCATTATAATGGAGGCGGCAATCCCATACCGGGGAAAAAAATACGCTGTCATTACGATAGGCAGAAGGAAAAGGTACTGGTAAAGAGCGAGAATTCCATGAGTCAGGCTGAATACTGCGACACAAACCGTAGCAGCGGCAACAATAATTATCAATATGCGCATGATCCCGGGATCCTCTGGTATCTGCACAAACGGGTTATCCGTTCCCTTCCATGTGAGGCTTTCAGGGATCTGACTGCTCATTAAGTTCCTAAATATATTGTAAGTCTACTCTATATTAAACACAACTAAATATAGTCAAATGCAAAATTATTATCCAGCGAAACTATGATAAAAAACCCTGCAAATTCTGCGGAAAAAAGAATTCTTATCGTTGAGGATGAGGGGCTCGTCGCCATTACTCTGGAGGAAACACTCAAACGGATTGGATACTCAGTTGTCGGCATTGCAATGAGCGGCAAAGAAGCCCTCACTCTTACAGGAGAGTGTCAACCGGATGTAATCCTCATGGATATCCATCTCCAGGGAGATATGGATGGCATCGAAGCCGCCCAGAAGATCAAAGGGCAGTACGGAACGCCTGTCATTTTCCTTACCGCTTATTCCGACGATGAAACCATAAAGCGTGTCGTTCAGACAGAATCAAGCGGGTACCTTGTCAAGCCGATAAATACCCGGGAACTTTTTGCCAGCATCGAGAGTGCCCTTTACAAAAAACGTAAGCTCAATTCCTTTATGGAACAGCAGGCAGCCGCAAACAGGCCAATATGCCCCTGCACCACTCCCATGATTCAGGCATTTTCAACAACTATAAGCGGGGAGATGATCCCCGTCGGCTGGGTCTGCCCGAGCTGTCATCATTTTGTCCAAGGGATGTAATTCAATTACCATTTTCCCGACTCAAGGTTTTAAACATAAATTTTGATAAGTATTATTGCCATGGAATTTCCCAGACTCTCCAGCCCCCATTTTCATATGATTCCTCAAAATTGAACAACAGGGGAACTGTCTCCATTTGTGTAGAATTTGGGGATTTTGGTCCATACCAATGTACCATCACTCTAATGTTTGCGGTGGTTGCATTACTCGTTTCATTGAGGATCGTGTAGTCTGTGAGACTTGAATTAGGATTCATAAATTCATTATCTTTATTTAAGATGGCGAATTGACTTAATGAAATCTCCTGCTTGAAACCGTCAGGTTCAAGATCATATAGCATGGCGATATTTTTGTTGTTTACAGCGTATACCCATTCATGAATACCTATTTGAGGATCTGAACTTAACACTGTCTTATTCGATTGGACATTTGGCATATTTGATGTACAACCGGAAATATTCACTGCTGCAACAATGAGCAGACATAACGATATAATACAAACAATATTTTTTGGCATAGAACTAACTTCCTCCTGTTTTTGCTATTGCGGTTGCTTTAGTGGAAACTCCATTTGCCGTTGCAGTAATAATATAAGATCCCGAATCGGATCCGAAAATGACTTTCGTCTCTACTTGTCCTTTATCATCTGAGGTAGCCGACACCGGATTCACTGACCCACTCGGTACTATGCTGAATGAAACCGATGTACTATTCACAGGATTACCAGTTGCATCTGTAAGCTGGAAAACAATGGGGTTTGAAAGCGGTAATGCAATAACTCCAGTCTGTTGATCCCCGGATACGACAGTAATATTGATTTTTGGTCCGACCGGTGCAACCGGCGGAGGAAGTATAAACAGAGCACATGCAATATACCCCACGGCGACGAGCACCACGACATGCTTGAGACCGTACCGTGCCTCCCCTTCGCTGATCTTACCAATAATCAGACCACCGAATATGGAGTTGAGAATGATCATATGAAAGAATCCCCGGGCAAAATCGATATCACCAATATCTGATTTACCAAACATCTGGGTGGCACCTATCTGTGCTACGAACGGGAGCAGGCTTGTCGTTAGGATATAGACGATAAATATGATAATCGCCTGAGCAAAGTAGAAGATCATCACATACTGGTGAAGGTTACCTTCTTTTTCCCTTTCTATTGAGATAATGCTCCGCATATCTTCTGAGGCCTTGAGAATAAGATCAGCAACTGACCCCCCTGAATATGAAGCCTGAACAACGAGCATGGTATACCTGGTAATCAACTCGGAGTGAAGCGATTTCGACATCGCCTTCATGGCCTCTTCAAAGGATTTTCCATAGGTCATCGATGTCGATGCGATGCGGATATGCGGGGTCAGAACACCAAGATCAGTTTTAGAGAGTTCCTTTACCGCTTTTATCGGATCGAGACCGCCTCTCATCAGCTCAGAGAGCTTGAAAAGAAACTCGGTATAGAGCTCTTCTTTTTTACGAACCGCCCTTTTCTGGATTGTAATATCCACCGCGTACGGGATAATAGCGATAAGGAGAGCAAATACCATCACCTCGTCCAGTCCCATTGTTGGAGCTACAGGTGTTGTCGGCGTTATATTAGCAGATTCTTCTGTACCATTGCCGCCCTCGTTGTTCATTTGTGCAAGGTATGCCTGCAGTGCTTTTTCTTTGTCACTTGTGGTGACAGTTACTTGTTTTTGCGTGGTGTGAAGAGTATATCCCATCAAAAATGCAGATAAAACGACCAACAGGGCAATAGCTACCGGAATAGCGATCGTGAACAGTTCCCGCGGCGGGTTGTACTTGATCCGTATCCGTTCGATAATCTCATGGAGTTCATCCATTTTCTTATTGACCGGTTTGTTCTTAGGTGGCGCAGGCATAACGGATCACGGGGTAGTCGAATATTTCACAGCCAGCATCTGCAGGAAGATCACATTGATGAGCGGGATCAACAGGTAAACCAGGTAATTGAACAAATCCTGTGCGGAAAATGGCCCTATCTGGATACCGAGAGCACCGGTAATCACCACGCCCAGCACAGCCAGGGTAATAGTCATGACTACTCCCCCGAGATATCCCTCACCGAATACGGCGAGCGACTCCACAAATTCCTTGTAGGTCTGGCGGCGGATGGACATGAGTTCTTTTGACTTGGTCTCAAGATAGGATTTCAGGCCCCCACCACCGTAGATAATGTTGGTCATATCGATGCAGATGTCCCGGAATATATCGGACGGCGTATTCTGCACAAGCCCGTTCATCGCGGTGACCACATCTTCCCCGAGTACATCCACCCGGAAGAGCACTTTGCGAAACTCATTGGAGATCTGGCCGTACTCTTCCCGGGCAATCCTCCGGATAATATCGAGTGGCGTAGCACCCGAACTTGCAAGGATCGACATGAATGCAAGGGCATACGGGACCTGGGTATCGATATCCCGCTTTTTATTCTCGATCTGGTTTTGCAGGTAAAAGGGAAAACCAATAGCAACTGCAGCTGCACCGATAAGAGCAAAGAGCAGTATGTAGGGCAAAGGAGCCGGCATTGCAAACGGGCTCTGGGGGAGCAGGAAAATGAATGCGGCAATAATAATCATCAAAGTACCGACGACCATCGTCGTGACAATCCATAACGAGGTAAACATCCCCGGGGTCATTTCAAGATCGGCCTGGTAGATCAGTTTGATGATATCGCGGTTGGGGTTCCGATCAAAAGACCGACCGAAAATGTAGCAAAAACGCTTATACATCTCAAAAAACTTCTCAAAACTGTCCGTTTCCGCAGCCATAGTTATCGAAATTTATTTATAGAGATAGTGTTTAAACTATATTCTATCAAGAAGCAATCATCTTCTTGATGCGTTTCATTGATTTGCGTCACGCAAATCCCCCACAGACTTTTTTTTCAAAATAACTAGTGCTGTATATCTATAAAAATCACTGTTACCCTATCCGCCAGGGTGCATAATATAGAGAAGTATAGTTTTCCTGAGTTTTTATTTCTGCAATCCTTTTCGCGGTAACCCATTCGCGGAGCCCCTTGAGATCCTCAGGATCGAGGGATCCAAACGGACGGTTGCGTAACAATACCGCTGGCGCTGACAGTAATTCCAACATTTCACTCTGGCATTGCATTATCATTGCACCACCGAATTATTTGACACTGAACCGTTCGAGATCGCAATTCCTGACTGAAACATAGGTCAGACCAAGGTTATCCGTCATAAATTCAGATAATGTATGCGATCGCTCCAATACCGGATTTTCAGTATCAGGAACCGGTTCATCAAGGCAACGGCCGGTGTTGTGGCGGTAGGGCTGGAAGGATAAACACATAGTTTATACTTACAGTATATACTTAAAATAATTTCTATATAGATTTTTGAGATTCCTGAAAGATCCTTTTCCGAACGCTTGAAGCCGGGATTACTTCTGGTTCTTCGGGGATGATCTGAATAAATAAAAAATATACGAGCCAAATCCCGACAGTATTCCCCCCAGGATAACGAAAATAACCAGGATCATGGAGGTAATAAGTATGTTTCCAAACCCGGCGAAAACGCCGGAATACGATCCGAACTGATGTGCAATCAGGCTGATGAGCTGGGCTACCCACATTACTTCAAGCAAAATGCCAATGACAATGCCGGTGATAAACCCGGCCATAAGTGCATCGTTATCACTGCGCAGTTCTGACCTGCCAAGCCAGGCGGCAAATACCCCCCATCCTTCAAAAATCGCAATAATAAGGAACGGGTAGATGGTGTTCCATGCAATTATTTTTGGATCACCGGGCAGGAGATTTTCCTGGGTGAAGGTCCGGATAATAAGCGTGTTCACCAGAACAACAAGTACGACTGACTCTCCACCAATAGCACCGGCGATAAGTCCGCTTTGGTTTATGGGATTTGTTGTTATTTTGGAT
Source organism: uncultured Methanoregulaceae archaeon (assembly GCA_963701095.1). GTDB lineage: Archaea > Halobacteriota > Methanomicrobia > Methanomicrobiales > Methanospirillaceae > Methanoregula. Next base: position 2,251,153 of record OY969564.1, on the reverse strand, counting down.
GTAAACCGATACATGTTCTTCCTCAGAGACGTGTACACCTGAGGACCGTTTCCCGGCGCCAGAGTGGATCAGAAGCGGAGGGAAGTTCCGGGGGCACTAACTACATAGTTATTTTTCTCATGTATATATTTATTGAAAATATCTATTGTGATTATGCACTAGCAAGAAAAATCATAGAAAGAGCAACCAGTACACCAGCTACAAGAAAGAGGAGATAGGCCAAATCAGTGTATTGCGGTGCGCTGATCAAAAGGACGCACCCGATTATCGCGAACAGAAATCCTAAAAATACCTGGATGAGCGGACCATCGAGATCGATCATATTCGATGAAGAGGTATAGGTCATATCCGTCTCTCTTTAGTGTACCTTTCCACCCTGACAACTATTTATGCGTGTCCGGTAGAAATGGGAGAAATAGTGGCACCAGCCTTTATTTCGCCATTATTTTTTCCCGGCGCCAAGGCGGCAGCCGGAAAAAGCTCGTCGACCCATGCCCCGATCTCGTCGCGCAATTTCCGGTATTCCTCAAGAATTTCCCCGTGTGTTTTCCCTATTTCCGAAGGGCTGACAAAATCCCGGTGAATAAACCGGTCCCCACCTACCAGCATCTCTTCAGCCGTCCCCCGGACATTATTGCAAAGCGTGATGACATAATCGAAATGTTCATTCCGGTACTGGTAGAGTGAAGCAGGGAGATGATCAGATATATCTATTTTCATCTCCTGCATGACCGCAACTGCGCCGGGACGGACCCGGACCGGCGCTATTCCTGCAGAGCAGATGGTATAGTGCCGGCAGACATCCCGGTGCCGGAGAATTCCTTCAGCCATGGGGGACCTGACCGAATTAAAAGAGCAGATAAAAAGTATCGTTTCATTTTTCATATCTGCCCCCCATATTCATCGTCTTTTGATATTCAAACGAATATTAACTTCGAGATGATATACAATTTTTCGACATAGACTATACAGGTATATATGCTTTAAGAGTGAAAATAGAGTTAAGCATATTCATCATACCGCTCTATTCATCAGGAGGTAAACAGAAAATGGAAATACGCCGTGTACAGATGACCGGGGGGTCATCGTTTGTCGTTACGCTACCCAAAGACTGGGTCCAGGAAATGCGCATCAAGAAGAACGATCCTGTCGGACTGATCACCCAGCCCGATGGTACCCTTCTGGTTACCAAAAAGACCACTGAGGATCCGGTCCAGCGGGTCAAGGAGATCGATATCGGTCATATTACCGACCCTTCCTTCCTGTTCAGGATGCTTATCGGGACATACATTACCGGGTTTACCACAATCCGGATAAGCTCAAAACAACGGTTCCCGCCATTTGTCCGTACGGTTGTCCGGGACTTCACCCAGATGACTATCGGCCAGGAAGTCATCGAAGAGACCGATACACTTATCCTCATTAAAGATCTGCTCAACCCTGCCGAGATGCCCTTTGATAACACCATAAAACGGATGTTTGTGATTGTCAGGAACATGCATGAAGATGCCATTATGGCGCTTGAAACGCATAACGCGACACTTGCTACTGATGTGATTAACCGGGATATGGACTCAGACCGGCTCAACTGGCTGATAGCACGGCAGACCAACATGATCATGCAGAACCCGTCCCTCTCGCGGAAGATGGAAGTGTCGGTCGGTATGGCCATGTACTATCACCTCATCAGCAAAATCATTGAACGGATCGGTGATCATGCCGTACGGATTGCCGAGAATGCACAACCGGTGATGGATACCGAGCTCGACCCGAAGATCATAACTTCATTAAAGAAGGCAAGTGCGATGTCTATGCAAATCTTTGATAAGAGCGTTATTTCGTTTTTTAATGCCGATATCAAGGAGGCCCATAAGACTATCGAATCGGTTTCGGCCCTTGAACATATCTGCGGCGACATCCACAACCTTGCCTTTAAACAGGAGACGATGATGGCTGTTTCTGTCAGCTATATTGCCGAGAGTATCCGCAGGTCAGGAGAGTACGCTGCAGATATTTCAGAGAATGTAATCAACTATATTGTCGAGGAAGACAAGTCCCTGCACCGGAAGCCTTCCGGAAAATAACAGTCCTGCAGACCTAAGATAATATTGAAATAAAGCTGCGTCACCGACGGGTGGACCGGACCCTCCATCCGTTCGGGAACTAATCAGTTTTTATTGTGTCCTTCTGTCTGCTGACGAGGTCTTTAGGCTTCTGCGGGTTTACCGGATAGTAAATAAGACTTTACCTTCCCCAACAGAGAGCCCCCTGAAGTGTCAACAGTCGCGGGACCGGATTTTTGTGAAGACCGGGAGAGAGGAAGCGCGGGTTGTTGTGCAGGATTAGATCCGGGTGTCAGTGATGATGATTTCTTTGCTTTTTTCTTTTTCATGCTCATATGCACGCCTCCTGTTCTTCCCAGCAGCAGATGCATAAGCCGGACTTATTGGTATAGAGAAAATCCAGTTCAGGCATGCGGGTGTTGCAGCGGAGGCACCGGAGTGCGGGTACCGGAGATGAGGGTGGTGTCGGGGGATCCATGCACACCCGTTTGTTACCGGATACATTGCGGCCAAGCTCCCTTTCACCGGAAAGGGATTTCTGTCTCATGTGTTCCGGTTTTTTTACCTGGGGGTTACCTGTACCTGTATCCCCCTTATGAATCTGGAAAGGAGCTTTTAGGCTCTGCTCGACTTTCTTTATCTGCTCCTGATGGATCCTGTATAAACCAATCATAGGCATTGCTCATTCACTCCTGCGATGCTTCTAAACACTATATTATTTCTAAAGTATATAGATTTGATGAACTAAATATATATTTTGAAGAGCACCGATACGCGGTTCCATCACCTTTACACCAAAAACACACAATCGGGTGAAAAATGGAAAGATCAGGTTTCAGACGGAGCGGTTTCAGGTACTGCTGACAGATGATTATTGAACCGTTGGTGTCGAAAGAACTCCCACTACATCAAGACCCCCATAGGGTTTCATAGTAGAATCCGTTTTGATAAGCGTACCATCTTTATAGATATTTACCGTCAGCGGATCTCCGGATCCGTCGTTCTTGGTAACAGATGCATAAATAATTCCATTATTTCGCTCGATCTGGTAGAACTGGTCGCCGGTATTTGGCTGCATTTGCGTACTGCCGGAAAGCATCTGCACGTTGCCGGGTATCCCCACAGTCCCTGAATAGGAACGGTCGTACTTGATTTCCACCCAGACTCCTGAAGAAGGCACTGCCGGTTTTGTCGATGTCGGTCCGGGAGTCAGGGTTGCTACAGGAGTTGGTATTGGCGTTAATACAGGTGTGGGGGTTACCTGTGCAAAAAAGCCTCCTGAACCCTGCATATGTCTCACAGCAATGATGCCACCTGCTGCTATAAGGAGGACCACGAAGATGAGTGTGACAAGGACCACGGGACGTTTCGGTCCTTTACCATCAGGAGCCTGAGGCGGTGTGACTTTGGATGCATCGGGCGCCGTTTCTGTATTTTCCTGGTCTTTTAAAAGCCTGAGAACAATATTCCGTGCTTTTTTTGCATTTTCGTAATGGGGATTAAGCGATAACGCTTTCTGGATAGATCGCCTGGCTTCCTCATAATCACCCGTCTGGATAAGAGCAAGACCCCGGTTATTCCAGGCCTCGGCCAGGGTAGGATCAGCGGCCAGGGCTTTATCAAATGCGGTTATTGCACGCCGGTAATCGCTCTTTTCATAGAGAGTAACACCTTCGTTGAACCACGTTTGAGCATCATCCATGATCTAAAAAAACACTTATGGGATATAGGGGTTCCTATTAAATTTCCGGGTTGTCGTTAAAAAAAAACTGCACGCTTTATGCACCCTTCAGACTAGGACGTATCCTCTCCATCCGGCTCGAAGGGGTTTTGCGTTCCGGCAATAGGTTCTTATCCTTAAAAATGAGAGCTGAAAACATGGATTATGGCGAAACGTTGATCTCGTTGAAGATTCCCAATGCGCTTATTGAAAAGATCGATACCATTGCAAAACTTAAGTACCTTAACCGCGAGGACGTGATCATAGACGCCTGCACCTTTTATTGCCAGTTCTATGATATGCATGCCGAAGAGTTTCCGGCAACGATGCGCAGCGTGTTCTTCAATCTCGCCCGCCATGATGATGAATTCCGTAAATTGTTGCGCCAGGTCGTCCAGGAAAACCCGGCATCGGATGCCAATAACCAATAATCATTTTTTTAGTGTTTCCCGACAGGTCCATTTTTTCATTGTTGTGTAGGAAAGGTATCCCGGCGCATTCTTGCACAGATTCAAACCGCTATCATAGATACCCTTAAAAACCACCTTCGCCCACCGGAAACCGGCGAATCTCTATGGAAAAGGTAGCTATCGGCCCTATGCCATACATGAGTATTATGCCCACCGTTCTCGTGGGCACGAACGTGAAGGGGAAGGCAAACTACATGACCGCAGCCTGGTCAACTGTTGCGTGCATGGCACCTCCCATGGTCTGTGTAGCGATTAACAAAATACGGTATACCATGAAAGGGATCGACGAGAATAAAACATTCAGTCTTAATATTCCGTCAACCCGGCAGGTAATCGAAACCGATCACTGCGGTCTTGTCTCCGGTTCACAACAGGACAAAAGCGGGGTGTTCCGGTCGTTCTATGGCAAGCTCAAAACTGCCCCCCTGGCTGCGGAATGCCCGGTCAACATTGAATGCAAGCTGTTTAAATCGGTAGAATGTGGAAGCCACATCCTGATAATCGGCGAAATCGCAGAGATCCATGCTGATGCATCCTGTCTGACTGAAGGGAAACCGGATATAGCAAAAATCAACCCGGTTATTTACACACAGGCCACGTATTTCGGCGTGGGAAAGGAGATCGAGAAAGCATTTTCTGCAGGCAAAAAGTTTGCCGGAAAATAAAACCCTTATCTTTCTTTATCGTTTGGCAGAATCCAAGAATACTTCAGACACAGGTAAATATCCGGGGACCGAAAAACATCTGAAAGATCCGATTAAAGGAGAAAGCCAGCCATCACTTTTTTAAGGATTGAGACAGTAAAACACCACAGAGAGTACATTTCGGCAGATGAGTTTTCCCATGCTCGCCAACCATGCATACCTGTCCCTGGTAATTCCGCCGCAGGAACGAATCCTTCTTGCAGTTGCCCTTCTTTTAATTGCGGCCGTACTTGCTTATTTTCTGGTAAAAGCGCTCCTGTATTCTGCGGAACATGAACACGGCCAGTGATCCCTCACCGGCCTTTAAAGAAAAGAGTACCCTTCATTCAATATAATTCCGGATTTTCTGAGTAAGGGCGATTTTTCTCCGTATCTCGTTTTCTTTTTCGGTCTGGATAAGATCTATTATCTCTGCTATAGGTTTTGAGAGACTGAAAAGATTCTGCGGCCGACCGATTGAATCCGTCTTTTCAAGCCTGCTTGAAATCCAGCCTTGTGACTGGAGATACTGCATCGCTAGACTTACCTCAGGCTGGCGGAGATCGGTACCGCGTTCGATATCCCGGGAGGAGGCTTCAGAAGTGTTTGCAAGGAATACCAGTACGGTTGCGACAGTCCTCTGGAGCCCTATCCTGATAAGAAGATCGGTAAATTCCATGTCCTTTTCAGTAAAATATAGTACCTTTTTACCTGGCATAGGTTGTATTCTCCCTTATTTCATTATTTGACTTTTATTTTTCCGGTATTTCATATAAGCATTGCTATGATACCAATATTCCTTATTATAAGGATGCTTTAGATTACCTTCGATATACTAACGGTGATCTTATCACCCTGTTTTTTAATCTCTACATTGAGAGAGCGATCCCCGAACGACACTTTGTGTGTGCCGAATTTCCCGGATGCAATGATTCTCTGGAGTTTCGCCATATCCGTGCGGGGCATCCGCCGGAAATCATCATCAACAAAAACAACGGTTGTCATGAACTGTTTTCCCCTGAGGAGCTGACCTGCCCCGGACTTATTCCTGTTAACTACGTTTTACGAGCGGGAGTATCAATCTTGTGCGAGTGAGCGGTTTTGCGGCTTTTGACGCTCTTTTTTTTACCGGTTCGTAGATTTAACGCATATCTGCGCGTTTTATGAGGAAATATTAAATATCGTATCCCTGCATATCCCTATATGGATTACTATGAGCAGGGAGAAGATTAAGGTTCCAGGCAATGTGTATGAAGAGCTGGTCGCACTTGAGCGGGAGATCCATTTCACCCTGGATACCCAGGACACGGTTAAGCGGGCAGAAGACCGGGGTTATATGGCAGCGGCAAACTGGATCCGCCAGAATGAGAACGCGTATAAGGTTGGATTTTCGTGGGGTTTTGAACCCGAGGCAGAGGAACCACACAGCACTATACGGGACATTCCGGAGAGGTCAGAACCTACCCAGAGACGAACCGTTTCCCATCCCCCAACCATGCAGGCCAGCCGACCCCAGCCTCAACCGGGCCGCTCATCCCAGAGAAAATCTTCCTCCGGCAGCAACTCGGGCATTCTTGCCAGTATAAAAAAATGGATCAATAAATACTTCTAATCACCAGTCTTTTTTTAGTAAATGATGCGCCTGAACGCTCATCAGATGATACATGACTTACTTCCCGGAGGGGATTTCTGAACCATGGCACGCGAACTCAGTGAGAAAGATATTGTAATCTTAAAAAAACTTGCACCCGAATGCGGAGATCTTACCTGTGGCGGATCGGGGCACCAGTTTCACGCGATCCTGCCACCGGTCTCCAACCATTTTGCGGAAAGTGCAGAAGATTTCACCGGACGGATCAGCCGGCTTTCAGATGATGAACTGACCTATATTACCGAAAAAATTCTGACCGGGGAAGAGGGTCTTGGCTGTGTTGAGCCCGAAGATGCTGAAGCTCTCGTAAAACTTGTTCACGACAGGATCTCTCCGGAAATGGCAAAGAAAGTAATCGCAGCATACGAGTCGGGCCAGGAGTGCGACCGCTGATCCCACCATCTATGACCGATATCTCACCGCTGATTACAGACCTGACTTCGCCGACGATTAAAAGACGGCGCGACGCTGCTGCGACTTTGGGCCAATCCGGCGACCCGGCTGGAGTAATGCCACTGGTTAAAGCCCTGGGTGATGACCACCCGTCTGTCCGCCGGGAGGTAACACGTGCATTGGGGAGATTAAACGACGATCGTGCAGTGCCGGGGCTAATTGCGGCGCTGAACGACAGAGATACCGAGGTCCGGGCTGGCGTTGTTGCAGCCCTCGGCCGGTTGAAGGACCGGCGTGCAGTCATTCCCCTCATAGGATGTCTGGCAGATCGGGATGATCGTATCCGGGCCGGTGCTGCCGAGGTGCTGGGAAGATTCGGTGACACCCGGGCGATAGATGCACTCGCCGGGGCAGCAGCTGATCCCTTTGAAAATGTCCGGGATGCTGTATCCCGCTCTCTGCAGATGCTGAATAAAAGAAAATAATATGATCGTACCATGGATGGGCAGTACAAAGATACGAGGTTATGCCGATGCCCGGGATAATCGAAGCCGACGACCTGACAAAGACGTACAATGACACCACTGCGGTAAGCCACATCCGGTTCAGTGTCCAGAAAGGGGAGATTTTTGGATTTTTAGGGCCAAACGGGGCGGGAAAAACCACAACAATGCGGATGATCCAGTGCGTTTCACCCCGGACATCAGGCACCCTGCGGGTTTTTGGCATGGATCCCGCTATAAACCCGGCAGAGATCAAACAAAGGATCGGCGTAGTCCCCCAGGAGACAAACCTTGATCCTGATTTTACTACTGAAGGGAACCTGCTTACCTTTGCCCGGTACTTCGATATCCCGGAAACCGAGGCACAGAAACGAGCGGAGAACCTTCTTGCGTTTGTATCACTTACCGAGAAACGAAAAATAAGTATCGACAAACTTTCCGGAGGTATGAAACGCCGGCTTATTCTTGCCCGGGCGCTTATCAACAACCCGGATCTGCTCATCCTTGACGAGCCGACTATTGGTCTCGACCCGCAGGCACGCCACCTCATCTGGGACCGCCTCCGGTTGCTCCGTTCACAGGGAAATACCATTGTGCTCACGACCCATTATCTCGACGAGGCTGCCCGGCTCTGCGACAGGCTGGTTATTATGGACCATGGTACATTCCTTGTCGAAGGAACCCCCGCCCAACTGGTCCGGGACCATGTAGGTAGCGAGATCATCGAAATGGATAATACGCCCGAAGTGACCGCTTGTCTTTCGGAGCTGGGAGTTTCGTTCGAAAGCCTCGGCGAGCAGGTACAGGTAGCAACGGATTCGTCCCGGGAGCTTGCAAAAACACTCCTCGACCGGTGTAAAAACAGCAGGATGAGTACCAGGCCGGCGACACTTGAGGATGTCTTTTTAAAACTGACCGGAAGGACACTGAGGGAGTAAACATGTCATCCATAGTGTCAATTCCCCGGATCTCACGACGTGCAGGGAAGGTCTGGCGCCGGAACCTTGATGTATTTATAAAGACCTGGAAAGTGAATTTTTTCCCGCCGTTAATTGAAGCATTCCTGTATTTATCAGCCATCGGTCTTGGGATCGGGACCTATGTTGGCACAATCGACGGTGTACCGTACATCAACTTTATTGCTCCTGCTGTACTTGCAATCTCGGCGATGAACTCTGCATTCTTCGAATGCACCTATGGTTCCTACGTGAGAATGTATTACCAGAAAAGTTTTGATGCGATTATCGCAACGCCACTTTCGATTGAAGACGTCATCGCTGGGGAACTCCTCTGGGGTGCCACAAGAGCGGTTATCTCGGTCACCATCATGCTGCCGGTGCTTGTGGTATTCAGGGTAGTATCCCTTCCTTTCTCGCTTCTCACTATCCCTCTTGCTTTTCTCGGCGGGCTTACCTTCGCCGGCATTGCGATGTGCTTTACCGCGATTACCCCCACTATCGATACGCTCAATTACCCCTCGTTTCTGCTTATTACACCGATGATGTTATTCTCGGGTACGTTTTTCCCGCTTACTATACTCCCGGTAATCTTCCAGTACATTGCCCTCGCAATTTTTCCCCTTACCCATCTTGTCTCGCTCATGCGGATGGCCACGCTTCCCGCAACAGGCAGCCTGATCTTTCTGAATATCGCGTGGATACTTGTTGCCACGGTGTTTTTCTGTATTATCTCAATCAACATGATGCGACGCCGGCTGATTGTGTGACTACTCTTCCAGGAGGCCGGTCCGTTTACCGGCCAGGTTAAAACAGAACCGATCCTCCCAGACAGGTATATGCCCGGCTCCTTCGGGCAAAACCGCATCTGTCCGGATGGATTCATGTAAGGATTTCGCCGTTTCATCTAGGGAGCAGATGAGCGCCATAATAGTATCTATACAAAATTCCCCTTCGAGTTCTTCAAGAAGAACCGTGATCTCTTCCCGGAATTGTTGATTCTTGATTTTATCGAAATTGCACATGCCAAGCTCTCGATAACACATTAATGACCTGTGGGCTTCAGTATAGGCGATAAGGTCGCAGAAGAGTTCCTCGCGATATGCCCAGCCGCCCTCATCCTCAAGGACCGCAAGATCCGCATTGATAGATTCAAACTCTCTTTGTAACGACGGTGTAAAAGGATACCTTTCACCGCGTGAACCCATGTGCCGGAGAAGTGCATGACGTGCGAAATACGGTGCACCTGCCCGGAACCTGCCGAAACTACAGCGTTCCCCGGCGTGATCCTGTGTTTCATGTATAGCTGTACGGTACTGATCCAGGAGACGGGAGATATCTTCGGTGGTGGTTGTGTCCATGGGATTACCTGTGTAAAAAGGGGGTAAAGTGGGAAAACGATTGAAAAATCTGCCTTTGATATTGCCGTTTTTTTCTTTAAATAGTTTTAATTTAGCCTATAAAGATTGAGGCTGACCAATTCCTGGCCATCAAAAATATCTTCGTATTTTTTGTTGAAAAAAATCAGCCATCGTCCCGGGTAATCCGGAGTACGTAAAGTATCTCGTCTTCTACGATTTCCTGCCGTAGTATTTCTACCATAAAAAGGCGTTTTTCAAAAAGATCCCTGACCTCAGAGATACCGGTCAACGAGGAGACAAGGAGCAGGATCCTGCCCGAAGGGGCAAGGACGCTTCCCACGCTGAGAGCAAAACGACTGATAACTTCACGTCCGGTGATACCGCCGTCAAGAGCAAATTCCAGCCAGTCATCTATTCGTTCATCAAGCTGGGTTGGGAGATAGGGGGGATTGAAAATTATCAGATCGAATGTGCCCCGGATCCGGCACAGAGATCGCTTCGCACTACCTTGAGACCGTTTCGCTGAGCACAGAGGGCCGCATGAGGATTGACATCCGTAGCCACGACATCGCAGCTCTGCGCAATCGCCATTGCAATGCGGCCTGTTCCGGTGCCGATCTCAAGGACACGGTCCCCGGAACGGATTTCGGCAAGCGCAGCCCCGAGAAGCAGGAACGTATCAGCCTCAGGCTGGTAGACCTGGAAAGGATCGTAGGGCATAAAAAACGTGTGGAGCGGGAAGGGAAAAAAGGATCGCTGATTAAAGGAGACTTCTGATTGTGCACAAAAAACATATTATGGGAAAAGAAGAACGAAGATTGGATGGACAGATTCGTTGTAACCTGGGTAGTTGATCTCCTCATGGGCATTACTTTCATGATCTGTTTTATTACCGGACTTTTGAAATTCTCCGTTCTGTTGCAGGTAACCGGGTTAAACGAAGTTATTCTTCCGGCCGCATTTATTTCAGATCTCCATGACTGGTCCGGAATCCTGCTTGGGCTTTTTGTGTTTCTCCACCTCTTCATGAACCGGCGGTGGATCGTTTCCATAGGCCGCAAAATGCTGGGAAAAACCTAGACGAAAGCCCTGATTTCTCTACGACATCCGCCAAAATAAGATCACACTGAGTAGAAACTCTGGTTCAGGTCGCCGGATTCTGAATACCCCCGTTGTTCCCAGTAACCCTGATAGGTCGGATCATTGGTCAGTTGTATCTGGTCAATCCACTTGATCCATTTGTATCCCCACTTGTTTTCGGCAACAAGCTGGAACGGATACCCGCGTTCTGCAGGGAGGGTGACATTGTTGATAGTGTATGCCATAAGGATATCATTCTGGGTAAAATAGGAAAGCGGAAACGAAGTTGTATAACCGTCAGAACCGGTGAAGACGACCGTATTTGCCCGGGGATCGATGCCAGCATCATTAAGAAGATCCCGCACGCGGACTCCCTGCCACAGGATAGTAACATCCCAGCCTTCCACGCAGTGGAGGGTCTCAACCTTGGAATAATGCGGGAATTGTGTGAGGACCTGGTTATAGGAATAGGTAACGGTCCGGTTGGTCAGGCCTGTAACAGTCAGCTGGTATGTGGAGATATTGACATGCTGAACGCCATTGATCGCATTCTCCCGAAAATCATTGATAGACGAAAGATCCTGTCCCTGGAATGAACGTACTTCAGCAATGGATGTCGGTTTGGCATTTTGTGCCATTCCCTGAAAAGGGCCGAAAAAAACCAAGGCCAGAATAACGATCACTGCAAGAGCGGCTATGAGTACAGTGATCACTAACCGGGTATTCATACAACGAAATGGGCATCTGGAATAATGAAGCATGCGATAGGGACAAACGTGTGTGATAGTATACTTTTTATCCTGATGTATCCTTTCTCACTCCGGTGACAAATTCTCCCTCCCGGAACTAGCACCGCTATCCATACCCTTGACATACTCACCTGCATACATTTCGTCAGACACAAAAAAGAGCAGTAAAAATACTTTTATATATTTTATTGCAGGATGTGCACGTTAATCGCAAAGGAAACGTGAGTCCTATGCAAAAGACAGTGAAAAAGTCAATCGGCAAAGTGAGCGATCTGGCAAATGCACCGCTTCATGGTGTAACAATCGACGACAAACAGATTCTCATTGCAAAAGTTGGTGACCAATTTTTTGCCATCGGTAACGTATGCACCCATAACGGGTGCAGGTTATCAGGAGGGAAACTCGAAGGTGAAATCGTGCGGTGTCCCTGTCATGGATCCAAGTTCAGTATCAAAACCGGTGAAGCAGTACATGGCCCGGCGAAGAACTCTGAACCTTCGTTCCACGTCACTCTTGAAAAAGGAGAAGTGTTCATCGACCTGTAAATTCCCTTTTTTCCCATTTCACAAAAACAACAGCCATTTCCTTGTTGTCAAAGTTGCTTTTGTTCAAAATAGGCATTATGCAAGATAAGATTGAGACAAATTCTTTGGATGCGGTAAACGCAAAGAACCTGAAAAGCCCCCATATAATTCACAATCTATTTTACCTCTCGAAATAGAAATTACATCGAACTTTGAGGGAAACCGGATGCAAAAAGCCGATACGATATCCATCTTATGTGTCGATGACGAGCCGCTCTTCCTTGACGCCTTTTCGCAAAGACTTGGACGAGAGGATGAGTTTTCCATCGTTTCAGTCTCCAGCGCAAAAGAGGCGTTGCGGCGTATCGAATCCACTCATTTTGATGTCATCGTTGCGGACTATTCCATGCCGGAAATGGATGGCCTTACACTGCTTCGGGAGATCCGTAGACGTGGCTACAAGACTCCTTTTGTGATGATGACTGCTAAACGGCTTGCGAGCATTGCTATCGATTCGGTAAATGCCGGCGCTGACTATTATTTCCAGAAAGGCGTAAACCCGGCCGAGGGCTTTGTCAAGCTTGTCGATTTTATACGAAATACCGTCTCTCAGCGGAGTACCGAAAGTGTCGTGCCGGAACAGAACCGGTACTATCAGTCGATTGTTGAGAACGTACATGATATCATCTGTCGTGTTGATCCTGAGGGCATGTTTCGTTTCGCAAACGAAGCAGGTCTCAGTTTCTTTGGATTATCTCCTGCCGATATGCCGGTAAGTAATTTCTTTTCTTTTATCCCGGAGAACGAGCAGAAGGGCGTCCTCCTCGGCCTGCAGAAGCTTTCCGCTGCACAGCCCGATGTCCTTATAGAACATCATATGGCGGGACCTGATGGAAAATCTGCTCTTTTACAATTGAAGTACCACGGGCTTTTTACCGGTAGTGTGGTCACGGAATATCAGATCTCCGGCAGGAGCACCGAAGGATTGGTCCGTATCGGCCGCCCGGAACCTGTGACAGAAGGTGCACAGGTTCCGGTAACGCCACCGGCACCTGCATCAGAAAAAGTCCAGTGGAGCGGTCTTGTGGAGAACATCCAGTCCGTCGACACGCCTGTCTTTGCCGTTGACAGGAATGGTATTATTATTGCCTGGAACCGCGGGCTCGAGGAGCTGACGGGCATTCCTCACTCAGCGATGATTGGCAAAGGAGACGGTGCATATGCCGTCCCCTTTTATGGAAAAGCGGTCCCGATGCTTATCGATCATATTATCCGGCCGTCAAAGACGTCGGGTGCCGGGGTCAAGAAAGTCGGGGATGCCTATATCGGTGACATGGAACATGTCATTATTAAGGGGAAACCGCTGTTGTTATGGGGTAAGGGCTCCCCCGTTTTCGATGCAAACGGCACGCTTATCGCAGCCATCGAAGCAGTTACTATTGGCGAACCCCCGCAGGGTGGCCCCGAAAAGGAAGAGTACATTGGGGGTATATCGAGTCTTTCGCTCAAAATTTCCGGAGAAGGACTTGGTGGTGCCATAGCCGGGGCCATTGGTTCATCATCCGGGGGGTACGGCGTGTATGTCACCAATAAGCGGCTCATTGTTATCCGCGACCCCGCTCTTGATGTCGAGACCGGCCAGGGGGTCCAGTTCAGGACGTTCATGGTTGAAGAACTCTTTGGGTCGACCGTGGATATACGCCAGAAATCTATCGAAGATCTCGAGAAACTGAAGATCTTTGAAGCCGAGAAATACCAGATAACGAAAATTGATCTGAAAAAACCGGTTCTGCTCTCCGGGCACCTGCATATCACAGTAGGGAATGGTGGCTCCTTCAGGATCTATGTTGATCACAAGAAGACCTATGGCCACATAGAACAGCTGATGCAATCGTTCCTCCCTGAGAAACTTAAGATTGAATAAGAGGTTCTGTATGCCTTTTTTGATTATTTGTCAAAAACCTGTTAGAGATTTATAGAGGGAAAAGAGGAGGTTTCAGTCCTCTTGTGTAATCTCTGCCTTTTCTCAGGATGTATACTGTTATGGGAAGATAGCATGACGCACATGAAGTATAACTTACATATTTTGAATGTCCTCCTTGCCCTTGTAGAGGGACTGGCTATATGCCTTAATATGGTCGGGTTCTGTCATGTTATCGGCAGTTCAAACTTTTAATATGGCGAAGAAAAATTACAAACTACCGAAGACTTGACAAAACCGTATTTGGTTTTGGTACCGGGTAGGGGAGGTGAAGGGTTAAATCCTCACGTCAATTAGGAAACGTGCGATTCTTTTTCATACAAAAGAGGGTAAATCTTATTTCCTATCCAGTTATCTCTAGAAATTTCGGGCATTTTGTGACACAGAGACTACAACGGATCGTGGCTGTCCGTGCGATCCAGGGCGCAAATGGGGCCATGCATTTCAAAAATATCCTCCGTGCCAACATCCATTTTGTGGCCGGAACCAAAACGGATGGAATCCAGGCATGAACGATCCGGCACCTGAAAGCGTCGCAACCTGCCGGCCCCAATGCTCCTTCCGGGCACATACTGACGCACTGTCCGCATTCTACGCAGGCTGGGACATCTTCTCTCTGGGCACTCCCTTGTGCTTGACCGGATTCGCAGGCAGTGTGCCCGGTTACGACACCACTCAGCATCAGCCTCGGGCCGAACTTCGGCGAGAGGAGAACGGTACTCCTGCCAAGTGATCCGAGGCCGCCGGCTGCTGCCACCTGTTTTAACCGCACAACTCCCTGCACGCTCCCATCAGTCACTCTGATAGGCAGGTACAACGGTACCGGCAGGGCCGGAATATGTTCAGATTCCATGCAGGCAGCAAGCCTGACAGCAGTTTTATTAAGTTCCTCAGCAATCCGGAGCATCCCCTGTGTTTTCTCCTTGGGCATCATAAGGTATATCGTCGCCGGAACTTCCTTCCCGAAAACGATCACGAAACGGGCGCCCGGAAAAAATTGCACTACGAATGACCGGTCTTTATCTGAGAGGGTATCGATACTGACTTCCGAGAAAACATCGACGCCCTGCTCCTGGAAAAATAATGCGAGATCCACTTCAGTTACCCTCCTCCCGCGGTACTATTTTTCAAAATTATCACGATATAAAATATCGTTTATACCAATAAGAATGAGCTATCATCGCGTCAGGCTTGCTAAATACTTCCTTTCTTGTAGCAAGATCTGTAAGTAAATACGTCATTTTGCGAATCCGGACACTCAGGGAAAATATTTACGCAATACAGCCCGGCCGCCTCTTGCGGTTGATTCGATACGCGTATCGAAAATGAGATCCTCACCTGTGCTATGCGAGAGTACCCGATCAACCCTTAGTATTTAAGTCATATTTTTTATAGCTCTGTCAAGTTTGCGGGGGGTTATATTAAGCCTTTAATGAGGAAAATATATTGCCGCATGCAGACTTTACAGACTCGTACTACTCGAGATTCGCTATCGTTGAGAAATCTTCGAGGTATAATTCTTCCGGCAGGCTTTTGAGGATCTCTTCAGGAAGCGCAGCAATAGCCATCTCCGCCCAGTCCCGGTTCAGGATCCCTGACGATCCTTTCAGACCGTTTTTTACTGTCTTTCTCCGGTGGGTGAAAAGTGCACGTACTACGTCCGCATACTTTTTCTTGTCGTTTACACCAAAAATGGGCGGCCGGGGGGTAATCTTCACAACCATCGAATGCACCTGTGGCTTTGGTGAGAAACAGCTGGGGGGAAGCGTAAAGCACTGCTGCACGGTTGCATACGTCTGGACCATTATCGAGAGCCGTCCGCATTCCTTTGTACCAGCCGGGGCAGCCATCCGCCGGGCAAACTCCTCCTGGTACATCAGGACGCCGACGGTAAACCCGGCATCGAGAAGACGAAAGGTTATTTTCGAAGAGACTGAGTAGGGGAGGTTGGATACTACTATCTCAAAAGGGGGAAGATCGCACCGGGTAGCATCGCCGTGCGTAACCGTGAGTGCCCCGTCTTCTATTTCTTTCGCAAAAGTCTCGGCGAGCCCTTCGCACAGTTGTCCATCGAGCTCTATTGCATGGACAATGGCGCTGCGTTCGATGAGAGCCCGGGTCAGGGCTCCGTTTCCCGGCCCAACCTCCAGGACCTCCTTACCTTTAACATCGACAAGATCCGCAATCCGGTTGACGGCATTCTTATCGATAAGGAAGTGCTGATCGTGATAGGCTTTCATTTTGTCGTGAAGAGGTGATATTTTACTTCCTTATCCTGAAGCTCTTCAAGGATTCTTGCCTGGATCATTTTCTCCGGGTGCGGTATCGATTTGATCCGGGCAGAAATGTCAGCGAAACTTTCAAAGGGTTTCTTGTTCCGGGCTTCAAGCACCTCCCACATCAGTTTCTTCCCTATGCCAGGCAGTAGATGAAGCATGTGGAGTTTGGGGGTGATTGATATAGCCTTGTTAAAGAACGTGACAAAGTCCTGCTCCCGCTCTTTTACGACCTGTTCAATCATAAAAGGCAGTTCTCCCCGGGCAGTCTGGGTCAGCTCCTCGTAGCTTATCCGGCGCTTGACCCGTTCGATTTTGTCTCGCTCGGAATCCCCGATGTATACTTTATCGTGAAGGTTGATGACAACGCCGGATTTGGGGATCATTTCGAGGAGTTTGAACTGCTCAACACCCATCGCCTGAACTAAAGGTTCACGTTTGAACTGTGGCCGGGGATCCTCAGCGTGCCCTTTCATGAGCACATCCAGTATAATCGCGTTGACCTCTTTTTTCTCGATCTTCATGATCTGCACCTCAGAAGTGAGCCATGACCAGATCGATGATAGAATCAATCTCTTCGGGAGAAAGGGTGAAGCGCTCTTTTGCAAAAATCGCCCGTACTTCATCCCGGCTCTTGGGCATGATATTTGCTATCCGGTATGCGATTTCCGGCTTCATTTTCTCGAGTTTCAGGAGTTTATCCACGAGTTCTTTGGATTTATCAGGTGTGGTCTTGGCAAGATGGTTGGCATGATCCATACTGCGCCTGAATTCATAGGACAACTCCTTTTCGGCAGCGATTCTCTCTGATTCCACGCCCATAAGAGTTGAGCGGAGTTCAGGGAGCGTAACCTTTTCTTCGCTAATAATACCCTTCACTTTCATGCCAATCACCTGTCAATGAGTTTACTTTTGTGCTTTTAGATGTTGCGGTCGTGCAATGACCGTCTTTTCCGCATTGCCGTCTTTAATGGAGAGCATCCATGCCCGCCCGCGTTTGCCGAGAACCGTGCCCGTAAGCCCGTGGAAACGGCGGTGCGGCATACCTTTCTGGATGCTTGGATTCACGACGATGTGAACTTTCGCGCCAATCTCGAACTGCTGGATGACGGAGGTAACCGGCGGCAGCCCGCGTTGTCTCAAATCTTTCTTGAATTTATACCGTGTTTTCTTTCTTGGTCCATTGTGGTGTGCCATTGTTAATCTCCCTCCTTTGGTCCTTCAACATGCACGACATCAAGGCTGGTGACGTGCGCCGCTTGCTGCAGGATCTCGGCAAGACTCGGGGTGGTCCTTCCCTTATCTCCTGATATGAGTTCCTTGATGTAGAGGCCGGCTTCGCCAAGGATTTCTAGGATAAACTGTCCATCCTGTTCCCCTACACACTCAATATCGAGGACTTTACGCTCCCGGATTTTGTCTGCTCTCCGGTGGGCGACCCGTTCGGGCGTGCGCTGCTGTATTGTGACGCCCTTTAAGGTATTCAGGGCATTTGCCAGCATTTCTGCCGGTACCTGCCCATCGACCTCGACCAGGATCCTGTATTTTTTATGCGCTTTACTTGATTTAAGGGTTTCCACATCAGACCGGTTGCTCCAGTGTGAAAGGGTAACCGCTACCCGGCCATCTGCGGTTCGGTTTATCTCTGCTTCAAGAGATTTCAGATCAACTGAACGTTTTTTCGGGGCAACTATTTCAAGAATGAAAGGCCGGCCAGTACCGATCATACGTGCATCGATATCTTCCCTGCCTGCCCCGTGAAGGACAGCATCATCGGCGTCAAATGCCTCTATTGCAGGCCTGCCGATAAGTTCTTCCACGGAATCCAGATACTGCTTGCCGGTATAATTGCACTTTTCGCAACCTGCCCCCTTACAGGTCCGGCAGTTCCAGTGGGTCTGCGGTATACCGCGCTCGAATTTCTGGTACCTGCCATAAAAGAAAAGGGAATTTATCTGGACTTCCACAGTATCGGTAGATGGATCGAGAAGAACAATAACATCAGGTTTTTTGAAATCCACAACCTTTCCCGTGATCGCAGAAACCGCCTTTCCCACTTCCCTGTTAACTTCAGACTTAAAGGGCTCAGGATCGCTCAGGGAAAGGTCGCTCCAGACCATCTCTTCGTTCTCAGCAATAAGCGGGGGCACCCTGCACCCTACAAGGAACGTCGCGTATTCGTAACATTCCAGTGCTCGGGAGACCTTATGCGCCCATCCGGTTATATCTTCGAAGAAGTTTCCGCAGATCCAACAGGTGGATATAGGAATATAGGGTTGGTTTGCCGCAAGAGCATGGGCAACCCGGAGCCCCTTTCCCCGTTCATCATTGCCGAGACCATGGGACCGCTTCCCGAAAAACCGGCCGAGGCAGTGATCACAGCAATCCCCATAAGCGAGGATCTTTTCAACCTGTTCGTTTATTTCCATCCGTTTTTCCTCCGGTCGATTTCATTTGAGATAACGGTAATAGTGTGATCGGCGTGCAGGCATACCGGGCCCACCGAATACTGTGAAGCATTTTTTATGAGAGATTCCTCATCATCTGAAAAATTCTGGTGGTCAGAGAGTAGGAATGCGTCCGGCATTGTCGTTACTGTCCGTATATCAGTGCCGTTTTCATCAAGCACTGCAAACGTATGCTCCGCAAAAAGGCGGTCGAGACCGGTGTTTCTCACATAGACTCCGGGTGCTGCTTCCCGAAATTCGCTCCCACAGGGAATGGACAACCCTTTTTTTATGAGTGCCCCGGCACTTCGTTCATCCGGTGAGAGTGAACGCATCTCGTTTCCCCGGAACAACAGGGTCCTTGGCGCTTTGGACTTCCCAAGAAGAACCAGATAACAGTCTACATCCCGGCGAAGGTCGTGGGAGAGAAAGAACGAGGCATTCACACACCGGCAAAGTACATCCATGCGCCCTGCCCCGGGGAGATCGTTTAAGGAAAAATCCCCATCGGTAAGGGCAAGGTGTCCTATTATGGCAAACGAGGTCATTGCATTCCGGAGAAACGCTTCATCAGTCGCTGCATATTGAATTTCCCGCCAGCAGCTCCCCGGAGCCCTTTAAGGGTTTTGTGCATCATCTTATAATATTTTATAAGCTCTCTTACTTCTTCGGGAGTGCCCCCGGCACCTCGTGCAATCCGCTGCATCCGCGAACTGGAAATAATGCTGGGATCATCGAGCTCCTGGGGTGTCATCGAATCCATGAGAATCCGGTACCGCACCATCTTGGTGCTGGTAACATCATAGACACCCTCGGGAAGCTGCATATTACCCATAGGGAGCATGTTCATGATCTGCTTGAGAGGGCCCATTTTATTGAGGGCTTCGAGCTGTTTATACATGTCACGGAGGGTGAAGTGCCCTTTCATCATCGCGTCCATGTCTATCTCGGTCGCTGCCTGGGCTTCCTGGACTTTTTCCGCCAATGCCTGTAAGTCACCCATACCAAGGAGCCGGGAGATAAATCCGTTTGCATCAAATCGTTCAAGGTCTTCAATGGTCTCCCCGGCACCGATAAAGACGATCCCGCTTTTTGTCTCGGCGACGGCTGACATCGCACCGCCACCTTTCGCAGTGCCGTCCATTTTGGTTATGATCACGCCGTCGATGCCTATTGCTTCATGGAACCGGCGTGCCTGCTCGCTTGCCTGCTGACCAAGAGCTGCATCAATTACAAGCCAGCGGTGGCTGGCTTTTGTGATAACGTTAAGATCGATGATCTCCTGGATTAAATCGGGTTCAAGTGCATGCCGTCCCTGTGTATCGACTATGATTACTTCCAAATCTTTTATCGCTACAAGGCCCTCACGTACGATTTTCCGTGCATCTGTGGTTGTGGGATTGCCAAAACAGGGGACATTGATCTTGGCACAAAGGGTAGAGAGCTGGTCATATGCGCCAGGCCGGAATGTATCGGCACAGATCACCCCGACTTTCATGCCCTTTTTCTGGAAGTAGCGGGCAATCTTTGCCGTCGTTGTGGTCTTGCCGCTCCCCTGCAGGCCGGCCATCAAAATAACCTGCGGCTCAAGTTTTAGATCTGCTGTAGCAAAGACAAGCCTTACCAGTTCCTGGTATACGATGCGGAGGACATGTTCCCGTACATTAGTGTTTTTTGGCAGTTCCTCGTCAAGCGACCGGGTGCGAATAGCTTTTGAAAGATCCATCACAAGTTTAACATTTACATCGGCAGAGAGAAGCGCCCGCTGGAGGTTTTTTACCAGTTCATCAACGGCTGCCCGGTCTACAACAGCTTTCCCGGCAAGTTTTTTGAGGGCATCCTTAAGTGAGGCCGATAAGGTGTCCATCATAAGGGACCACCTCCCAGAAGTTCTTCAACCATAGCACCGGGTTCGAAGGGGACTATATCTTCATACGACTGCCCGGTGCCCAGGAAAAGCAAAGGTTTTCCGATGGTGTGGGCAATCGAGATCGCCGCCCCTCCCCGGGAATCCATATCTGCTTTGGTAAGGACAATTGCATCTGCCCCGACAGTTCGGTCGAATTCTGCAGCCCGGACTACCGCGTCGTTCCCGGCTACTGCTTCGTCGACGTAAATAATAAGATCTGGCTTCATCACACGCCGGATCTTTTCGAGCTGGCTCATCAGGTTTGCCTTGGTATGGAACCGGCCGGCAGTATCCGCAAGCACCACATCAATTTTGTGAGCCAGTGCATACTGCACGGTATCATACAGCACGGCAGATGGGTCAGCACCGGTCTGGTGCTCGATAATTTTTATACCCAGACGTTCTGCATGCACGCTGATCTGTTCGATTGCCCCGGCCCGGTAAGTGTCTCCGGCACCGATCACTACGGAGAATCCCTGCTTCTTGAGATATGCTCCGATCTTTGCGACGGTTGTGGTTTTACCGGTTCCGTTCACGCCAGTAAAGAGGATTTTGACCGGTCGCTCGTGAGTTTTGATATACGCGGGCAGATCAAACCCGGAGCCGAGTACCTTTAAAAGGGAGGATTTGAGGGCTTTAACGACAAGTGCATCGACAGATTCCCCAATCTTCCGGTGTTTTCCCACAAGGCCTGTGCGGATGTCTTTAACAAGAGCGTCTGCAACAGGAAGGGCGACGTCACTTTCAAGCAATGTCATCTCCAGATCGCCAAGAGCCCCGGAAACGTCCTTTTCTGAGACGACCAGCTCCCGTTCGATAAAGAGGACCCGGACTTTATCAGCCAGTGTCGGGTTCTTAGCCATTACTGGTTCAGCATCACTGGTTTTTACGGGATCCACGGTTGGTTTCGGTTGGGCTGCTTCTGCTACGGCTCCGATACTTTCACTGAGCTTGTTTCGTGCTGCCTGCAGCCGATCCCTGAGACCCGAAAACATGTCTGATAGTTCCCCGCTCACTCTTCTTCATCATTATCTTCGTGAGCATGGCGGTGGGCGGCCGGGCTCTCCGGTACTGATGCCTGACGGTATCCCTGTTCGAGCCGTTTTGCTATCTCGTTCATCTGGGCACGAAGTTTTTCCAAAGCCTCGGCTACTTTCTTTTGGGAGGCTTCCATTTCGGTGATCCGGTCTTTGAGATACTCCACTGCATCCGGGTTTGTCTTCTCAACAATAACTTCAGATCCGATATTGAGGAGCACTTTTTCCGGGTTGAGAACCTTTGCTCTCAGGCTGGCCCCGCCTCCTATCTGAAGGAGTACAGTACCATCATCTGACGCGACAAGTGCATTAAGTGCCTCAATTGCGGCAAGGGCCTCCATGCGCCCGTTCTCCATAAGTTCGAGCTGGCCGGCAAATACTTCGGCCTGCTGTCCATATTCTTTCAGGTAGTACTGGAGCGTTTCAATTTCGCGCTGGTCCATAGGTAGTGCTTGTGCCAAGATTATTGCCTCCTTAACATCTATGCGGGTAACAGGATCTTTCTGATATGTTTGTCCGCAGGGATCATAAATACATCATTATAGAGTATATTCAAAAACCGTTGTTGCCGTTCATTTCAGAATTCATAGAATACTCCTCTTTTCTTGTACATGTGTATAGAATAGGAAAACCAAAACATTGACATTTCTTTAAGAGATCAGGCAAAATTGCGATGTAAAAATGGGAAGGTTAATTAACTGACGTAAATAGAGCCGTTATATTCAGACCTTTCTTGGTGGACGATCCGGTTTGGTGAAAGGGAAGCCGGTATAATCCATCACCCCGGAGTTATCTATGACAGAAAATCTCAACCAAAAAGAACAGATGCGTGTCGCTATTGTCGATGATATGCATGCTACAGACACCCCGCAGGGAAGAGCTATTTCCCGTATAATGGAAGAAATCCGAAAGGATGGTATCCAGATAGCCAGTGTAGCATCCCCGGAAGATGCACGGGCGGCTTATTCCGGACTCTCCTGGGTTGACTGTATCCTGGTCAACTGGAATGTCGGCGGCTGTTCTGCCAAACGGCATAAAGATACGCAACGGCTCATCCAGCAAATTCGTGAGATCAATGAAAAGATCCCCATTTTCCTCATGGGTGAGCCAACGAATGCAGCTCCCGTTGAACTCACCATGGAGATGGTCAAGGAGATCAATGAATACATCTGGGTGATGGAAGATACACCAGAATTTATCGCAGGAAGGATCAGTGCGGCAGCACGCCGGTACCGCGAACATCTTCTTCCACCGTTTTTCGGCGAGCTGGTAAAGTTCTCAAAGGATTTTGAATATTCCTGGCATACTCCGGGGCACGCGGGAGGAATAGCATTCTTAAAATCACCGGCCGGGCGAGTGTTCCATTCCTTTTTCGGGGAACAACTTTTCCGTTCCGATCTCTCTATCTCGGTTGGGGAGTCGGATCGTTGCTCGACCACTCAGGGCCGGTAGGCGAGGCTGAGCGGTATGCAGCCAAAGTTTTTGGTGCAGACCAGACCTATTTTGTAACAAACGGTACGTCGACGGCAAACAAAATAGTATTCTTTGGCAGTGTGACAAAAGACGATATCGTGCTCGTTGACCGGAACTGCCACAAATCGAGCGAACATGCACTAACGATGACTCATTCGGTGGCAGTCTATCTTATGCCGACAAGAAACCGGTACGGTATCATTGGCCCCATTCCGCCATCAGAGATGACACCGACAGCAATCAGGGCAAAAACTGCAGCCTGCCCCCTCACGAAGGGATTAGAGGAGACAAAGCCCGTGCATGTGATCATCACAAACTCAACCTACGATGGTCTCTGTTACCACGCAAAAGACGTCGAAACGCTCCTTGGAAAAAGCGTCGACAGTATTCATTTCGATGAAGCCTGGTATGCGTATGCACGGTTCAACCCGCTGTACCGGGACCGGTTCGCGATGCGGGACGGCGCTAAAGATGAAAAAGGGCCTACGGTATTTGCCACACAATCAACCCATAAGCTGCTCGCCGCTCTCTCCCAGGCATCAATGGTGCATGTCAGGAACGGCCGCATCCCCATAGAACATTCCCGGTTCAACGAGGGCTTTATGATGCATAGTTCCACGTCTCCGCTCTACACAATAATCGCGTCTCTTGATATCTCTACAAAAATGATGGATGGAGCACCGGGAAGAGTGCTGACGACCGATTCAATCGAGGAAGCAATCCGGTTCAGGCGAACAATGGCACGGGTTAAGTGTGAGATCGAAGGCCAGGGAAAAGGAAAGTCCAAAGACTGGTGGTTTGGCATGTGGCAGCCGGAGACGGTCACTGACCCCAAAACGAAAAAGAAGATCCTCTTCCAGGATGCACCGATCGATCTGCTCCGGGAAACGCCTTCGGCCTGGGTCCTTCATCCGGGAGAAAAATGGCACGGGTTTTCCGGTTTGCCTGACAATTACTGCATGCTTGACCCCATCAAGGTCACCGTACTTATGCCAGGGGTTAACGACGACGGTTCGCTCGCTGACTGGGGTATCCCGGCGGCAATCGTGGTAAAATTCCTGGATACCAGGGGAATTGTGAATGAGAAGTCCGGGGACTATTCCATCCTGTTTTTATTCTCTATGGGCATTACCAAGGGGAAATGGGGAACGCTTGTAACCGAGCTTTTCGAGTTCAAACGATTGTACACAGAAAATGCCCCTCTTGAAGAGATTTTTCCCGATCTTACAACCGGATGCCCCGACCGGTATGCAGGAAAAACGCTCCAGGACCTCGTTAGGGAAATGCACGAATTCAAAAAAGAGAACAGGATGTGCGAGCTGCTCGGAGAGGCATATGCGACCCTGCCGGAACCGGCACGGACGTATGCAGATACTTTCGCAAAGCTGGTGAAAAACAAGGTCGAATATATTCCTGTCGAACAATCTGGAGGTAGGATCGTGGCGACCGGTATCGTCCCCTACCCGCCAGGGATACCTCTGCTCGCACCCGGAGAGAAAACCGGGAAACTTTCTGGTCCTGTCCTTCAGTACCCTGATAGTCCTCCAGAATTTCGATAACACGTTCCCGGGATTTTCGCACGATATCCATGGCATCGAGAACGTCAACGGGAAGTACATGATGTATTGTCTTAAGGAAGCGGAAAGTAAAAAGGTGAAACACCCATGAGTGAAAATAAGGAATTATCGACAGGGCTCCCAAAGAAAAAGATATTAGGGGTCTTTACCCTTGCCATGATCAACGTCGCTGCCGTATTAAGTATCAGGAATTTTCCTTCAATGGCAGAATATGGCTGGTCAAGTATCGGATGGTACATCATCGGCACGATCCTTTTTCTTATCCCTATTTCGCTTGCCGGGGCTGAACTTGCTACCGGTTGGCCGGAAGGCGGAGGTATCTATGCCTGGGTGAAACGGGCCTTTGGAGACAAAGGCGGATTTACCGCGATCTTCTGTGAGTGGTCGAACAACCTGGTCTGGTTCCCGACTGTTCTCGCGTTCATAGCCTCGACTCTTGCTTTCGCACTCACGCCAACGCTCGCTAATAACCCGATGTATATGTTTACGGTAATGATGGCCGCGTTCTGGGGAACAACCATTATTGCCCTTTCAGATCCCGAGCTCACTAACAAGTTTTCCAATGTGGGGGTTGTCCTCGGCGGGATTGTCCCGGCTGTGCTCATCATTGCCCTTGGCATGATATGGATCGCAGGTGGATCGACAACGGTGCTGCCTCCCTTTTCCCTGGGGGCAATAGTCCCGAACATCACGCTTTCAACCTTACCGTTCTTTGCAACCATCGTCCTGCTCTTTTCCGGCATGGAGATGGCCGGGTTCCATGCCCTTGAAACCAAAAATCCCCAGAGAGATTATCCACGGGCCATGGCACTTTCCGCTATTATCATCTTTTTATGCACGGTATTTGCCACCCTTGCGATCGCTTTTGTGATCCCGGCGAGCAAGCTTAACCTTGCATCCGGTGTCATGCAGGCGATCCAGTTCTTCTTTGTCTCCTTTGGTATGCCGGGTCTTGTCACTCCTATGGCTCTTCTTATAACCGTCGGTGGCATCGTCCTTTTGGCAGCATGGCTTATTGGGCCGGCAAAAGGTCTTGGTGTTGTTGCAGATGACGGGAATATGCCACCGATCTTCAATAAAACAAACAAACACGGTGCACCGGTGGCAATCCTCATCATGCAGGCAGTTATCGGTTCGATTATCTCGCTGCTCTACGTGTTCCTCCCTTCCGTAAACGCGGCGTACTGGCTCCTGTCGGCAATTACCACAGAACTCCTTGCCATTGTCTACCTGCTCGTCTTTGCAGCGCTTATTCAGCTTCGGTACAGCCAGCCGGATACCCCCCGGCCGTTCAAGATCCCCGGGGGTATGGTCGGTATCTGGATCGTAGGGGGACTTGGCGCATTCGGTGTCATTTTCACCTTTATTGTTGGACTGATGCCCCCGTCGTTCTTCTCCAATGGTCCGGTGTACGTTGTGTCCGTTCTTGTGGGTACATTCCTCCTCGCGGTTCCCCCACTGGTATTTTTAAAGTACAGGAAAGCCTCGTGGAAAGTTTCGCCACCGGCAAACTGAAAAATACTCTTTTTTTAGATCCAAACCGCAATTCTCTTCACATTTGGGTAAGTAACATCTTGCTATGAGTGATGTTGAAAAAAGCACCGACAACACCGGTTTCCTCCTTCTTGTTGTATCCATTTCGCTTGCCACGTTTATGGCGGGGCTTGATGGCACCATCGTAAACATCGCTCTCCCGACAATATCGCAGGCATTCAATGTCTCTTCGACGACAGTCAGCTGGGTGGCCACAGCTTATCTCCTCGTTATGGCCGGCTGCGTGCTTGTGTTTGGCAAGATTTCCGATATTATTGGTTTCAAGCGGGTGTTTCTTTCCGGTTTTATTATCTTTACCCTCGGTTCATTTGCCTGTGGGACACTCCCCGACATGTTTAATTCGCTTAATGTACTGGTTGGCTCACGCATGGTACAGGCAGTCGGTGGTGCAATGATGACTGCAATTGCTCCCGCAATGGTTACCGCGTTCATCCCCATGGAAAAGAAAGGCAGTGCGATGGGAATCGTAATGACCCTCGCCGCTCTCGGGACGGCACTCGGACCGACCATCGGTGGATTTCTGACCCAGTACCTCTCATGGCACTGGATATTTTTTATTAACGTACCTGTAGGAATAGTCGCTGTCGTACTCGGAGCGAAGGTGATTCCTGCATCGATCAGTAAAGGAACCCTTGACGGATTTGACCGGGCAGGTGCCATTCTCGTATTTACCGGGCTCGCATCCCTTCTTTTTGTGGTCTCTGAGGGCGATACCATGGGGTGGACTTCGCCTATCATTCTAGGTCTTACCCTCCTCGTACTGGTAACCCTGGGCTGGTTTGTCGTTCATGAGCTCCGGACAAATGATCCACTCCTTGATCTCAGACTTTTTAAGAACAAGAATTTTCTTTTCTTAAACCTCCTGCTCTCGCTCGTTTTTTTCAGTTTCGCAGGCATCAACTATCTCCTGCCATTCTATCTCAAGTATGTCCGCTTATTCGATACCTCGACCGCCGGACTCATTATGACTTCACTCTCCTTTGCTATGATGGCCGCCGGCATCCTTTCCGGGATTTTCTATAACCGGGTCGGGCCGAAGCGATTGTGTATCCTGGCCGGGATCTGCCTTTCCGCAGGGTATTTCCTAGTGATGCAGCTCAGGCCCGAAACCCCGGTTTTGTATGTTGTCGTCAGACTTAGCGCTCATCGGTTTTGGCCTGGGATTTGTGATAACACCGGCATCGAATATGGTGATGGAGGCCGTAGCGAAGACAAAGCAGGGCATGATCTCAAGTCTCACCAGCCTCGAACGGTTTGCCCCTCTTACCCTAGGAATTGCCCTTTTCAATATGATCTTTTTGTGGGGGATCCTGACGATTGCGACGAATCATAACGTAACGATGCAATCGCCGGCCAGTCTGAAGGTCCAGGTATTAACCGCAGGGTTCGATCTTGCATTTCTGGGCTCATTTATCCTGGGTATTATTATTCTCATCCTGACACTGGTGATTCATCAGGAAATCAACCCAGATTACAAGGATGAATCGGGTGAAATCGGGCCGGGGATGATCTGAATAATACCTTGGTTCATCCAAAAAAAAGAGTTTTACAAATATTCGCCACGTCCGGGCAGATTCATGGGAAATGTAATAGTATAGACCGTCCCGTGCTCCCCCGCTACACTTATCGATCCGTTTAACTGGTGTACCAAACGGTTAACAAGCTGGAGTCCCAGGGATCCGGCACGCGCCACATCCGCTGATGAAGGAAGACCGCGCCCGTTATCGCCAATGATAAGGGTACACGTCTGTTCGGTGCTGGACACGCGAATGAATATTTCTCCCTTTACCTCCGGGAGGAAGGCATGCTTCATGGAATTCGAAACCAGTTCGTTGATAATAAGTCCGCAGGGAATGCACTCATCAAGAGTTAGGGCAATGGCCGGGTCAACGTTCATGGTTACCTTGACCTTGTCGGCCAAAATACCGTATGATCCCTCGATATGCTGGACAAGACTGGAAAGATACGTCGCGAGATTTATCTGTGAAAGGTTTTCTGATGCTATTAAAATCTCATGGACAAGGGCCATGGAAAAAATCCGGTCACGGCTTTCGTGCAAAGCACTAACAATATCCGTATTGTTTCCTCGGATTTCCTGGAGATAGAGCAGACTTGCAACCTGCTGGAGATTGTTTTTTACCCGGTGATGAATCTCCTTGAGCATGACATCTTTTTCTTTGAGAGATTCCAGAAGATTCCTCTCTGCCCTCTTTTTACCAGAAATATCATGCATGAGCCCCCAGACCTTCCTGGTTTTTTTACTTTTCTGGTCAAGGGAAAAGAGCCAGGTTTCAAAGAACAATTCATCACCAGGGCGCCTCATATACGAGTGTTCTACAAAGGAGGGTTTTCCTGTCGCAAAGAAATTTTCAAGGATATTTTCGGCGTTTTTTGCGATTTTTGGTTCAAAAAGATCCGGTATCTTTTTCGTGAGCAGCTCATCCGGACTTTTTCCTAAGAGAGACGCCCCCTTGCGGTTAATATATTCAAGACCATGTGCTTCGTCGTAAACGAAAATTATTGTATCTGCCATAGTCTCCGTTAATAAGAGAAACCGTTCATTGCTTTCCTGGAAGGCAAGGGCAAAATCGTGGATCTGTTCCTGTTCTGACGTGATATCGGCGTTGCTGATCCTTTTACCGATAACTGAACCCTGCTTGTCCCTGATTTGTATGCAGGAATGACCTATCCACCGGACATCTCCGCTCCTTGTCACAATCCGGAAATTAACCGTATCACTATGGTTCTGAGAACCAACTGCACACCCAACATGATCCGCATAGATCTGGCGATCTTCTGAAAAAACCATATCCTGCAGCAAACGGGGATGTGTAATAATTTCGGCCGGTTTGTACCCCGTAATACGTTCGCACGAAGGCGAGACATACAACGGGTTCCCGGAAGCATCCAGCCACATCTCCCAGCTTGACGTATACTCTGCAATAAACCGGTATGTGTCAAGGCTGATCTTGTTTCTGGTGTCAATTGCATATTTGTGAAGTGCAATCTCAATAGTCGTTGAAATGGAGGGAGGATCGAAGGGTTTTACAATATATCCATAGGGATCAGTCTGCTTGGCGCTTTCAATATATCCTTCTGATGAATAACTGGTGAGATAAATAATCGGAATATTGTATTTTTCATGGATTCTTTTTGCGGTCTCGATACCATCGAGTCTGCCACTGAGGCTGATATCCATCAGGATCAAATCGGGATGGCAGGTACCGACGACTTCAAGGGCCTCCTCGCCAGAAGACAATGTTCCCGGAACAACGTATCCTTTTTTTTCCAGAACTTCTTTTAAGTCCTCTGCAACAATGGACTCATCTTCTATGATGAGGATTTTTGCCCGTTCAATCATCCATTTTCTCCTCTTTGGTAACTTTGTTTTATTCCCTATTTATGGTCATAGTCTGTCTCGATTTTCGGTGATAGACGTGTTACAAAATGTCTAATTAAACGTTGAATTCATTCGTCAAATATCAAACATATGAAAATTGTTTATTGTGGAGAGTTACCTAATCACCTCATTATCATGACGTCAAAACGTTTTCTCCATACGAGTTTCTTCTCTTGAAACAAAATTTGGGAATACGTATGTAATAGATCCGGAAATGCTGAATAGGGTTCCCGAATCTTTCGGATCACCCCCGTCGGTTTAAAAAAAAAGTTACTTCGTTTTTACCGGAGAAACACCGGAAATTTTTATATAACGTCTCTTTAAGTTATGTTTGCTGCCGATAACCGCAAAGGTGCGTTCCTCGGCCTGTTTTTCATTTGGTGCATCAACAACTTTCGTGTAGGGCATCCAGTCTTCACCCATCAGAAAGGTTCCTTTCACTTCAAATTTCTGCTCCTCTGCCATAATACTCACTCCATAAATCCGAATACGTCCTCGATCCTTCCCAGTTCAAACCCGCTTGTCGCATTACCGGCTAAGTATCCCGTATCGTTTACGAGAACCCCGGTGCCGACAAGACCGCTGCCCATATTAATCGTGCCGGTACCAACCGGAACTTTTGCCACCGCTTCGAGTCGTGCTATCTCCTGAGCCGTCGCACGAGGGTGCACAATTACACCCTTGTTAGATGCTACACCGGCCATACCGACTGTCCGGATACCGCCGAGAGTTATATGGATCACTTCAACTTCCAGAAACTCTCCGATCTTTGACGCGATGTCAACGGGAAGATCCGGATGAACTGCAGCAAATGAATCGTTTGCCATAATCACGTTACCTGCCGCGTTCATAGTTTCTGACAGGGACATGACCTTACGGTACTCCCCAAGCACTGCGAGCTCTTCCTGAGTTGCAAGGCCGGAAACAACGAGGCCCCGGCTATTCCCGGCGACAAGTGAACCTATAATTGAGCTGCCCTGAATCGTCGTAATTACCAGCTCGACGCCGAGCGCTTCTCTGAGTGCAGCCCGGAACTCTTCCGGTGCTTCCGGGGGTATCACAGCAATATCGCCGGTTACCCGGGCAAAAACCCCGATATTTGGATCCCCGTCAAATGTAGTTGTACGTTCCATAGATTTACGATTCCGGGGCTAATTCCGCCTGGACCTGTCCGTCTTCCATTTTCATGGCACGGATACGGATCTTTGAGGGCGGCTTTTCACTTCCCCGGCTCCATACCTTCTCATTGATGGTCTTGTCAAGCTTGACGTTGTCGGTTTTCATATGCTTGGCAAGGTACTTGCGAATATCCTTAATCGCACCATTAGCCCGTTTCCACCGGGGCATCCTGCGCGCATCCCTGAGGGGGATAATATAGACATGTTCCTGCATCTGTTCTGCCATGATCTTACACCTTTAACGTGCTTCTGCGCCAGTTGCGTCTTTTCGGGTGGGAAACGACGGCCCTTTTCGTCCTTATCATGACCCACTGAGGCACACGCCGGTTCTGGTCACATGCCTTTGCCAGACGGATCTTCCTTCCTTTACTGAGCTTGCTCATGTTCTTCACCTTGTTGTTGTTGCTTCTTTTCTTCCTACCACAAGCGACTGCTCATGGTGCGAGGGGAACAGGGAGGTGGGATCAGCTCCGCGGGTACGGATCGCCGCCCTGATCTCAGATTCGTAATCGCCGTTCTGGATTACTCCGGTCTCCCCGTATTCCACAAGGAGGAACCGATCAACCAGCCGGTCGACTTCGGACCGCATGTAGCCAAGAAGAGGACGCACGTACGTGCTACCAGACCGGCCACAGATACTCTGCACTTCTGCCCTGGAGAGCATTGGCACCCGGTCATCAAACCTGGTGCCATCGCCAACGACTTCATACTCCCCGGCAAGGGTCTCAATGGCAGTTTTATGGATGCGGTTGATTGCATCGTTGGGATACCTGCATGAAATTACCATATCTGCCATCTCTTCTGCCATTCCTTCGGGAAATACCCGTTTTCTCAAAGGGAACCCCAGCACCTGCGCGGCAAGTTCTATTGTCGGAATTAAGCGGGCGGGGTCGAACACAAACGTGTTGAGTTCAACCTCGTAATACGTACCCAGCATTATCGCTGCAAGGGAACTATCCTTCCCGCCGCTATACAGCACTCCTGCTTTCATCACTTTCTGGTGATTGAGTAATCCCGTTTTGCCGGCGCAAGCTGCCGGAGCAGATCTTTTAACTGTGCATCGGTGATTTTCTGCTGGATGCGCCCGCTTTGGGCAAGCATCACCAGCTGTTGTTCCACGGCAGCTGCGAAGTCCGGTTTTGTGAGTTTGATGGTGTTCAGGCGTTCACGGGCATCGGGCTCGAGAATCTGCATAAGCACCATCTGCATCTGGGACTTGAGACGCTGCTGGCGTTCAGCTTCTTCCTGCATAGCCTGCTGGTCGCCGGCCTGTTGCTGGAGTTGCGCCATCCTCCTTTTGCGGATTTCACTCAGCTCATCGTCTCCCATGGATTGTCACCAACTTACGCTTCAGGCTTTTTGCCTTCAGCTTTTTCTTTATGACCTTCGGGCTTTTCAGCTTTCTTGCCTTCGCCCTTCTTTGCAGCGGGCTTTTTATCGCCTTTTGCATCATCGGACTTCTCGGCCTT
Organism: uncultured Methanoregulaceae archaeon; assembly: GCA_963701095.1. Classification (GTDB taxonomy): domain Archaea; phylum Halobacteriota; class Methanomicrobia; order Methanomicrobiales; family Methanospirillaceae; genus Methanoregula. Next base: position 2,218,699 of record OY969564.1, on the reverse strand, counting down.
TGCCCCTTTGGTCTTCTTGGTCTCTGCCTTCTTTGGCTCTTCGGCTACCGGTTTTACCCGTTTTGGGATCGGTGCCGGAGGGTTGGCAAGGACGTCTTTTGCCATACTGTCCAGAAATGCCATGCCAGCAGGGGACACTTTGCGGCCAGTCTTGTCATGAATGATAAAACCCGCCGCTTCAAGCTGCTGGAGGGCTTTTCTGAGAATAGAACCGCTGCCCTTCCGGAAAGCATTCGGTCTTGAGCCGCGGTTCTTACTCCCTCCATAGAAACTCCGCATCCTTTCGACGCCCAGGGGGCCGTCGACGTAGACGCGTCTCAGCACTGCTGCTGCCCGGGTGAACCACCAGTCGGGGTCTTCCGGGGGCATCTCCTTGTGCACCCCGGTTTTTGCAAAGGCAGCCCATGCTGGCGGCTTGATCTCCTGCCGCTTCCTGAGCTCCTCGGCAACCTTTCTGATAAGATCGTCGGCCGGGACATCATATACGGTCGTCATGTAGATTCCTCACTGTTTTTAAAATTAAATAACAGTCTTATCTTATTGGTAAGCGAGGTTTTTATATATTTCGAGATACCGGATACCGGTAAAAGGACTTATTTTTTTCCCTTTTTTGCCGATTCGGTAAGAACCATTGTCCTTCCTCTGACTTCGACGAGAGCAGCATGGGCCGCAGCCGCCACCGCATCAGGATCTACATCCGTATTCTGAAGCCACTTTATCTTTATGGTCTTGCGTTTTTTGAGCTGGGCTACGATCTCTTCGACAGCCGCTTCGGTGCAGCCCTGTTTTCCAATCCAGACCGTTGGTTTGAGGTCCTGCATCGCGGGATCAGTTTTTGTGGTCACGGGGATACCTCCATCCTGTACCGGGTCGTCTTTTTGCAATCGAGACAGGTTACCGCAACCCATCCCGGGTGTATTCGCACACGCATATTCATTCCCGGCATGAGGTACCGGTAGCAGTGATGGCAGAAACGATGACGGTATTCCCGGTCGATCCTGACACGCTCACGCATGGAAATCTTCCGGGCGAGAGCAACATAGCGGTCACTATATTCGGGATGCTTATTGTATATCTTTTCCGCTTCAGAAAAAAGCACGGCAATCCGCTCCCGTGCCAATGGTTTTAAGGAGGCGGTGCGTTTCCTGTCTTTCATGTTCGTGGCTACCTTGCAGGTGTCATACTATCAGCGGCCGGGATATAAAAAAGCGGGTGCCCGGACAATATTTCCCTTTCAGAAAAGTCAATCACCGTGTCCGGACTTTCCTGCCTTCGATGGTCAGACGATCCTCGCAGAAAAGCCTGATTGCTTCAGGGAGGGCAATATGCTCCTGGATGAGGATACGTTCGGCGAGGGTGTCCTCGTCGTCTTCGTCCATCACCCGTACGCAGCGCTGGAGGATAATCGGCCCCCCATCCAGACTATCATCGACGAAATGCACCGTGCACCCGGTAACTTTTACCGCATGCAGAAGAGCCTGGCGCTGGGCATGGAGACCGGCAAAACTGGGGAGAAGCGCCGGATGGATATTCATCATCCTTCCTGAAAATTCCTTCACGACGCCTCTACCCATAATCCTCATATAACCGGCAAGGACAACGAGATCTGGCTGGGTTTTTTTAAGTGCGGTAAGAAGGGCCTGTTCGTAGAGTTCCCGGGAGGAGAATGTTGCGTAATCAACCAAAATAACCGGGATGCACTCAGATTTTGCCCGCTCGATCACATAGGCTTTTGAATTATCAGTGATAAGTGCCACGCAGATCGCTGGTATTGTCCCTCTCTTCAGGGCATTGATAACGGCCTGAAAGTTCGAACCCCTTCCGGAAGCAACTACTACGATCCGCTTTTCCATACTTCCTCGGTTATCGGACGTCGCCCCCATCCTGGATCTCCGGTCGGACGACACACTTGACTTTTACGATGCGTCGGCCATGCATTTGCATGACAACAAGAGTTATCCTTCCTCTCTCGATCTCAACTTTTTCTCCCGGATGCTGAGGTATGTGCCCGAGCCTGTCAATCAAAAGGCCGCCAACAGTCTCGTAAGACTCGTCTATGGGAAGCCCAAGGCCCAGCTCGTCGTTGATATTATCAACCCACATCTGGGCATCAAGTACAAAGACGCCGTCTGCAATTTTCTGGACATCGGGTTCTTCCCGGTCGTACTCGTCCCTGATATCACCAACAAGCTCTTCTAGTATGTCCTCAACGGTTACTATCCCAACAAAACTGCTGTATTCATCGATTACAATAGCAATCTGGACCCGGTGTACCTGAAGTTCCTTTAAGAGATCGTCAATTTTCTTTGTTTCCGGTACAAAGGTCGGGTCATACATTATCTCTTTTATCGAGATGTCCTTCCTTTTGGAAACCATTGCAGAGAAGACATCTTTTACATTAAGAACCCCGGTAATATTATCAATCTGCCCGTTGTAAACCGGGATTCTGGAAAAGCCTGTTTCATTGAAGATCCGGATGACTTCGTTAATTGCCATGGTATCTTGCATCAGGGTAACATCAACGCGGGGGGTCATGATCTCTCTCGCGGTCTTATCCCCGAACTCAAGGACAGAATATAACATCTCTTTTTCATCCTGTTCGATAGTCCCTTCTTCCTTTCCCACGTCGATCCATTCTCTGATCTCTTGTTCAGTAATGGCAGGCTCTCCGGAATCTTTACCAACACCAAGAGAGGGGCTCACCCGCTCTACGATCCAGATAACAGGAGAGAGAAGGCGCGAGAGGAAAAGTATGACAGGTGCGACTGCCCGGGGGTAATTATCCGGGGTACGGGTTGCGTAAATCTTTGGACCGATCTCTCCAAACACCAGCAGAATTACAACCACAAAGACCGTAGCGATCCCTACCCCAATGCCGCCAAAAAGGTTGATTGCAATCGCGGTGGCGATGGCTGCAGCCGCTATATTGACGATAGTATTTCCTATAAGGATGGTAATCAGGAAATGATCCGGCTTTTCTTTTAAGGTGGCAAGTGCGAGAGATCCTGGCTTCTTATCGTTAACCAGTGTTCGAACCCTCGCCTTGGTAATCGAGATGAGAGCGACCTCCGAACTGGAGAAAAAAGCGGAGAGCAGGATGCAGATGATAAAGAGCAGAAGATAAAAAAAATCCTCTATCATCTTCTTTCACGCCGTGCAAGAGCACGACAGTATCTTTGGTTCATAGTCGTTATCTACAGCAAGTATGGGGAACATGATTTAATAAAACCAACGGACGACGGTTTTGTAATCATTCCTGCTCCATACAGTCCTTCATAAATGCAAGATCTCTTGCAAGGACTGCACATTTTTCCCCGGCAGACAATGGTTTTTTGAAGTTGAGATCATCGATCTCAAGCATGAGGGCGCCCTGATAATGGTGATCACAGAGCGCCCCCAGGATCCGGGCAATAACGGGGCTCTGGTCAAGCGGGAGGTGCATCCGGCAATTTTCTGCTCTGCTGATGTGCACGTTGGCGAGCCGGTCAGAACAAAGATCGATGTATTCCATTACTATTTCCTCTGACGCTATAAGTGCGTGGGATGTATCAAGCGTGAATCTGAGCCACGGTTCGGCATCAAGAACTTCCCTCATCCGCTCAGGAGTACAGATAAGAGAATTAACGGCTGGTTCCATATTTTCAATCGCGACAGTTAAAGGGTCCTTGAGGGCGGCATCCCGGAGTGCAGATATATAATGATCAAACCGGGCGAGATCTGCATCCCCCGGAGGCCGTTTCGCCGTCCTCCTGCCGGGATGTACTGTGAAGACACTAACTCCCAGGGCCTTTGCCATGGTAAGTGCCCGGACCGTTGAGACGACGGAAATTTCTGCGATATCCGGGTTGATAGAACATGGATTGAGATCCAAGACTGGTGCATGCACAGAAAAGGTGGTAATCTCCGGATATTCCTGCCGACATCCAATTAATTCGTTGACCGGGAGATCACGAAGCCAGAAGTGGGGGGTTTCAAGCCAGAATTCAAGCCCATCAAGACCGGTTTGTGCGACAAACGAGAATATCTTCCCTGAGGTATAATCATGGAAGAACATGCTTGAAACGCCGTAAGCGGTCATGATAATACTAATTAAATAAGCGCTTTGTGTATAATAAATCCTGATGGACTGGTTTTACCAATCCGAGTCATCGGACACGCAGGAACCGGCGGAAACCCCCGACAAACCACTCACAGTACGAGAGCTCAGTGGCATCATTGAATGTCTCCTCGATAATCGACAATTACAGGATATAAGGGTCCAGGGAGAGATCACCAACTATAAACGCCACAGCCGTGGTCACCTATACTTCTCTCTTTCAGAGAAAGGGAATGAAAATATGCCTTCGGTCATCAGGTGTGTTATGTGGCGAGCGGACACGGACCGTCTTTCGTTCAGCCCGGAAGACGGTTTGGAGGTGGTTGTCACCGGTTCAGTCCGGGTATATCCACCACAGGGATCCTACCAGTTGCAGGTAAAAAAGATGACCCGGGGTGGCGCCGGGGAAAAATTCCTTTTAGTCGAGAGATGGAGAAAAGAACTGGCAAGCGAGGGATGTTTTGCAACAGACCGGAAGCGTCTTCTTCCTCAGTTTCCTTCCCGGGTAGGTGTGGTCACGTCTGAGACCGGTGCCGTCATCCACGATATCCGTACAGTAATTGCCCGTCGTTTCCCTGTGGAGATCATTATATCCCCTACCGCAGTTCAGGGTGAAGACGCGCACGCCGGGATCACTCTCGCTCTGGCTCGCGTCGCAAAATACGTCGATGTCGTAATCGTTGCCAGGGGCGGAGGAAGTTTTGAGGATCTCTTCCCTTTTAACCATCCTGATGTCGTTCGGGCGATTGTCGCTTGTCCTGTGCCGGTTGTATCAGCAATAGGCCACGAAGTTGATATAACCCTTGCAGATCTCGCCGCCGATGTTCGAGCTCCAACGCCTTCAGCCGCAGCCGAATTGGTAGTACCGGACAGGAAAGATCTCCGGATTGTGGTTGTTGATCTCCAGTGCCAACTAAGGACAACTCTGCTTGCCCGCATTACACGCGCACGGGAGGAGGTTACGGATCTGCGGGATCGTTTCCGCCCGCAACGGTTCTCCCGGAGAATTAGTGAGAAGAGACAGGCCACTGCAGATCTCTCTGACAGACTCGAACGAGCGTTCGTAACCAGGATCGAACGCGATCATCTTACGCTTGCGGAAATAAAAACTTCACTTGAAGGAAGAAGCCCTCGCGCTGTTCTTGCCCGGGGATATTGTGTTGCAGAAAAAGACGGTATCGTGGTGAAAACGGTGAATAGTCTCAAAAAAGACGACCGTCTGGACCTGCATTTTTATGATGGGTGCAGCAGGGTTGTTACGGAGCGTGTAGATCATGACTGAAACCTACGAAGAAAAGATCGAGCAATTACGACAGATTATTGCAAAAATTGAAGACGGCGGCACAAGCCTGGATGAAAGCATGAAATTATACGAACGGGGTGCAGAACTCGTGAAACAATGCGAATCCTTGCTTGCTGACGCTGAAGAAAAGATTACGACCCTGAGCCGGGACGAGTGACGGTAAGGGTAACGGTCATTTCGGCACCACCCTTGAGTCTGGTGATCAGCTCCCTGGACAGCGACGTAGCGACCTGATCAGAGCAGATGCCGATGGTTCTTCCACAGGTAAACGTACTGCGCCGCCAGACAATATCAGTCGGGTGATCGAGAGTTAAATGAGCCGAACCCTGCGATCGGATTTCGGCTGTAATGTCGCCGGAGCAAAGCCAGGTCACGAGCACTGCGTCGTCGTTGGAAAGGAGGGCCCTGAATTCCGGGGAGAGTCCGGCGCAACCTTTGTCTGCGGCTATACCAATAATGCAGTTGCCATTTTGGCTGAGCTGCTCTTCGCAGGTCACCTCAAATGTTGTCGGATGGGTACCGAGGACGAACGGATGGCCCCGGCACCGGATAATCTCCTGCGCCTTCATGCTTTATCATGTGAGGGTCGCCATTCATATTTTAATGTTTATCACCGTTTTATGTCCCGACTGCCGGGAAGAGACCGAACATGAAGTTCTCTCTGAATCCCGCGATCGCCTCGTCCGGTGCACAACATGCGGTCTCCACCACCGGATTCCATGGGAAAAGGAACCTGAAATGCTTGTGATAAAGACCATCATTTCCCGGGAAGGGACCTCATTAAATGGTTCCATAGAATTCGACCCGGATGACGAGTGTTTCCTTGAGGATCATCTGGTAGCAGAATGCGGGGATGAAGCCTATGGTGTAGAGGTTACTGCAATTGAATGTGGGGGGAGACGGCTGCCACGGGCAAAGGCAAAAGATATTACAACACTGTGGACCCGGACCATCGACAGGGTTGTTGTAAAAATCTCAGTGCATGACGGCAGAAAGACGATTCCTCTTTATACTGAATGTGAAGGAGAGGACGAATTTGTTGTAGGCGAAAAATACGTAGTCGATGGGAAACGCTTCACCCTGTCCCATATTAAGCTGCGCGACGGCCCCCTGATGCGAAAAGAGGGTTGGAAAACGATCGCTCACCGTATCAAGCGTATCTACGGGTTCAGATCGTAAGTTTTTTTTCGAATAGTTCTTATGATGCAATTCGATCCCGAATTGAAATTCTTTTTTGAACGATCTTTTTTTTGAAAAATGTGATGCCTTTGTGGGGGTCAAACAATCCATATAGGGATCCGGCCACTAATGTATCGAACAGGGAGACGGAAAATTCTGGAAAAGACGAAATAAGTTTATCACATTCATGGAAGATTTGAAAAATTGTTAAAATTGTTTTCTAAAGAGTGTATCAGCTCGATGCCTGATTGATCGATGTTACTGTTATATCGACACTAGGGTAAGAGAAATCAAGGGTGATGCCATCCTTCGTTTTGTTTACCACTTCTGCAATCCTGAAGTATTGTGTGGAACTGGATTGGTTTGCCGACGCCATCGGGGTATCGGAGACACCAAGGGGCATCAGATCACCAACCTGAATTGATGAAACACTCAGGTTGCTCAATGCCAGCTGTTGTGACGATACGAACTCCGATTCTGCTGAGGGGAGGGAGATTGTTTTACGACCGTTTACTTTGAGACCTATAATCCCCGAACTGATTGTGTCGTACTCGCTTTTTAATAAAGCGAGTTGGTTTGTCCAACCTGCTGATTGTGAATAGACCTGCACCGGAGATAAATTAGTAACAAGAGACTGATTTGCTGTGATCGTGAGAGGCTTTGAAAACATAATATTAGACCCCTGACTTGTGAGCTGTGTGTAAAGCTGCTGGTTTGAGGTCACAATAGGATTACCCTGAGCATCTTTGAGTGTATAGTCTAATACTACCACGTCGCCGGGTTTGATCGAGGCAAGAGATGTAATCCAGCTTGAGCCCACAGCAGAGAATACCATGAGAAAAACGAATACAATCCCGGCAAGTACCGCAAGGTACTTTTATCCACAGCTTTTTTGATTTTTCTGCTTGTTTTTTTGTTCCCATTCCAATGATCCTCTTTAATCATTCACTGTTGAACGGTCATAAACTATTCTGATACGAGGTACATCTTTTCTTATAGCGTGAAATTCCACCCCCCTCACCCATTATAATTTCATCCGAATTCTCTTCCTGTATCGATTCATTTAAAGTCACGGGAGCCGGAAAATATACAGATGGATAAAAAAAAGGTCAAGGACTATATGACCTATGATGTCATCAGTGTGGATCTGCATGGGACTGTCCAATCGGTAATTGAAAAGATCCAGCAGACCAAACATGACGGCTTCCCGGTTCTTGACGGCGATAAAGTTGTCGGGTATATTGCTGCCCGTGACCTGCTTTTTGTAAAACCGAATGAAACAATAGAACAGACCATGTCCGGAGAACTTATCGTAGCGGATCCCGAGATGGATATCACTGATGCCGCCAGAGTAATTTTTCGTAGCGGTATCCAGAAACTTCCTGTTGTAGACGAGAAGAATCATCTGCTCGGGATCATTTCGAATTCAGATGTGATCCGTTCACAAATCGAACACGTTTCCCCTGAGAAAGTCTTCAATTTCATAACAACGCTCAAAAAACTTTACGGCGTTGATCCCACACTCAACCGGGGGATTGTTCCCATCAGGGACCTGCTCCCGACACAATCCAAGATTTACGAAGACGAACTGGAAGGCCGGATCTATGAAATCAAAAAAGGACTTGCGGAACCAATTATTGTAGTTCGCCGACCGGGCCGGACGATTTTGGTGGATGGCCACCATCGTGCGATTGCTGCAAAGAGGCTTGGCATCACGGCCCTTGATGCTTATATTATTGAAATTAACGATGATATCGAACTTGGAATGGAACGGACTGCTAACACGATGAACTTAAAAACACTTGATGATGTACAGGTGCTGGATTATGCCCGTCACCCGCTCGTGGCAATAACGCACCGTCTCGTAAAACGGTAATAAAGATTGATTATTTTATTCAGGAACCTTCGCACCTCAGATCGAATTTATCGTTAAGAATATGTTCTTTAATTATCATGCCATCGTTAACAACGACTTCTGGCCAGATGCGGGTCTTGGAATGCACAACAACGTTATCACGCAGGACTACCCGGGGGCCAATCACGGTATCGTTTTCTATGCTGCACCCTTCACCAATGTGAGTATCATTGTCAATAATACTTCCCGAAATAGTGGTGTTTGCTCCAATACTCACCCGGTTGTAGAGCGAGGATGAGAAGATCTTCGCGTTGTTCCGAATAATGCACCGGTCACCTATACTGGTATAAGGACCGATAAGCACATTATTCCCTATAGTAGTTCCCGATCCAATTGCCACCGGTCCGATAACACTGGTATTCTTTCCCAGCGTAATCGAGTCTCCCAGATGTACCGGTCCCTGCACCCTGGCGCCATGCATGGAAAGATCCCCGATTATATCGGTAATAGCAATGTCCTGAAGTTTCCACCGCTCTGCCTGACGGAGCGAGTGCGGGCTGCCTACATCACTCCAGTTCCCACGTGCAAGCCAGCCTTTGAGAGACCGACCGGTTTCCATAAGATGGGGGAAAAGATCCCGGGCAAAGTCAAACTTTTTCCCTGCCGGGATATGATCGAAGATCTCCGGACTACAGACATACATCCCGGTGCTTGCAAGATTGGAGAATATCTCACCAGGAGCAGGCTTCTCTTTGAACCGTTTTATTTCATAATTAACGTCAATCTCTGCAATACCATATTCCCCGGGGTCATCGATAGAAATTAGACCGATAGTGGCGATGGCTTTTTCTTTCTGATGGACCCGGAAGAATTCAAGAACATTAAGGTCCGTTACATGATCCCCGCCGACTATAAGAAAATCCTGCCCATCAAGATATTTTTTGGCATTCCTGACACTACCTGCAGTGCCAAGCTTTGTCTTTTCATGGACATAGGTAATATCAACGCCAAATAAGGACCCATCTCCAAGCGCCATTTCTATATCCTTTCCCATATACCCAAGAGTCATCACTACTTCGCGAAATCCCAGATTGGAAAGGTGCGAGACCAGGTGCTGGACAGAGGGCCGGTTGACAATCGGGATACACGGTTTTGGACGTTCGAATGTGAGAGGGCGCAAGCGGGTACCCTCGCCCCCACACATGATACAGACCTTCATGGTTCAAACTTTGGCTTTGAATTGTTTTAAGTATAGTGTCCGAGAAATTCTGATAAAGGAGCTGCTGACTTGGGATCTGATACATACCGTGAACTTAATGCCATTGATAATGTGGTGCAATGCCTTCCTAACAAAAAAGAGCCGGTTGACCATTGCCGGTTCTGTATCCACTGCCGGGATTTCAAGATTAATGGCCAGTACGTAAAATCCCCGTCGCTTGCCTATTGTGCCAAGTGCCAGGTAACCGGTGAAGTAGATCTCTCTGCGGTCCAGGCAGTCAGGTGCGCGGACCGGCAAAGTGAGGGGTTCCATAACATTGCCGACATAATCGGTTAATAAGGGGAGTATCCCATTAAACCATTTCGTAGTCATGCATTGAGCATGGCAACGATCGCATCAACATCGACATGTTCCTCAAATAAACACGCAAGCTGATCGTAAGGATCTGCACTTTCGACGGGAATCGGTGTATAGGGAAGACCTTTTTTACCATACAGGTACGTAAGCAGGGCATTTGCAGCGGTAGGATTGAGGAACAATCCGTGCATATAGGTTCCAAACACCAGACCGTCAGGGCTTACCCTGCCATCACCGGAGAACGCCTCTCGGTCAGAACCGGGTTCTGTCACTCCCATATGGATCTCGTAGCCGGTAACTTCTCCTATCGATGACAGGATCGGAGATATCAAGGCTGCCCGGCGCCGCACCTGTGTCGTGTTCTTGGTATAGGATGCAAACCGTGTTATACAGTCAAGCAGGCCAAGACCAGGATAAATGCCGGCGGCAGACTCAAAGCCTTCATCAACAAGGGTTTTTCCAAGCATCTGGTACCCCCCGCAGATACCGATAACAGGGACACCCTTTTGGCGTGCAGCCGATAATTTATGATCCATACCAGCCTTCCTTAGCGCATCAAGATCGTCTATAGTGTTCTTGGTACCAGGAAGAATGATACAATCATAACTTTCAAGTGATCCGTCGCAGGGCACATATTCGACTGATGCATACTGCTCGAGCAGTTCGAAATCGGTAAAATTAGAGACGTGAGGAAAATGGATTACTGCTATTCGGATGGGCAGATTCCGGTGAACTTTGTCGGCAATCGAGAGGGAATCCTCGCTTGGCAGAGGAATGTGGAAATAGGGCATAATACCAAGCACAGGAATCCCCGTGAGATCTTCGATGATCTGAATTCCGGATGCAAAAATGAGGGGATCACCCCGGAATTTATTGATAATGATGCCCCGTACCAGCGGCCGAATGTGTTCTGGCAACAGTTTTATTGTTCCATATATCTGTGCAAAAACACCACCGCGTTCGATATCCGCTACAAGAATAAGGGGAATTTTCAATTTCTCTGCTAGCAGAGTATTTGCAATATCGCGATCATACAAGTTGACCTCTGCCGCACCTCCGGCTCCCTCAACTACAACCTCACCATACTCTTTCCGGAGACGTTCAAAAGCCAGAACTGCCTCTGAAAGGAGATACGGTGTTTCTGCATAATATTCCGCAATGGGAACATCCTTATAAGGGCGACCAAAAAGCACTACCTGCGATATACAGTCACCTTTTGGTTTGAGCAACACCGGGTTCATGTCTGTTGAGGGAGAGAGCTTGGCGGCCCAGGATTGCATTGCCTGGGCTATCCCTATTTCACCACCATCTGAAGTAACAAACGAGTTCAGACTCATGTTCTGGGACTTGAACGGCGCGACACTGATTCCGCGTTGCACCAGACACCGGCAGATCGCTGCCACCGTTGTGCTTTTTCCCACATGAGAAGATGTCCCCACGACCATGAGCGGCATACACAATCATTTGAATGGCACAACATAAAACGGATGCGTGTGAGAAAAATGGCAATAAAAAGGGCGAATTTAGTTCCGGCAATGCCAAGTAATAAATAACCAGAACTGAAAAATAGCTGTAATGATTGGTGGCATTTGCCCGACGTGTGGACTTCCTAAGGAACTATGTATCTGTGAGGAAGTAGCAAAGGAACAGCAGAGGATCAATGTTAAAGTCAACAAACGCCGGTATGGAAAAGAGGTCACGGTAATCGAAGGCCTCGATCCAACAGACATTGACCTTGAGGATCTTTCAAAATTCATGAAAGGAAAACTTGCGTGCGGCGGAACCGTAAAAGGAAATTCAATAGAACTTCAGGGTAATCACCGCGACCGTGTAAAAGAGCTTCTTTCCCTGAAAGGATATAGCACGGAAAACATTTCCTGATCCTTTTTTTATTCCTGTTTTTTTCGTTTTTTCCCTAACTTTACTGTTCCGGCTAAAAGAGTGGCTTGATAAAAAATATAAAAAATCCCTCTTTTTTCATAAACGCAAAATGATTGCATCTGTTGGAAAAAGATTAGATGAAGAAACGGAAAACTACCCACGAAATAATCAGCATAATCGCTGCATATTTGAGACCCGCAATGACCCGTCCTTCACCCATCTGGCCCGCACAAAGACCGGAGAAAAAACCCTGGATCATAGCCGCATGCGTAAACAGACGTTTATACGCAGGTAGATCGATTCTTCCCATAAATTTGCTGCTCGCATGTGTTGCTTGTGCAGCTGTACCCGCCGTTGCCATAGTGCTTAGGAAAGAACTTACGAGGACCGCGATAACAAACATGAAGACCGCCCATGAGACGATGACGATTATCACGTAGATCAGCATATTGTTCCGGCGTTCCTGTGCAAGATTGACCACTTCAAAGGTATCGTTTGCCGCTGCACGGAGTACTTCGCTGATATCACCGCCGGCTTTGCTTGCCTTTGCGATAAGATCAACGCTACGGTCGGCAAGTGGTGTACCAAGGTTCTGTCCAAACCGGTACATACCCTCAACAAAACCGACCCCCCATGACATCTCATTGTCCAGTTTTCTTATATGAGGGGTCAGGGCGCCATATTCTGCACCTGCAACCAGGTGAACAGCATTGGGAAGAGTCATACCGGAATCATTCATACCTGCAAGGTCGCGGAAGAAGTTGGGAAGTGCAACCTCAATATTATTTATCCGTGACTGTTGCCTGAGATCGAGAATTGATACGGGTATTATCGATATCAGGATTGCAAGTACTGCAAAATCGTCGACAACTGTCGATGTGAAGAGAACGGAAATACCATATATCTTTACCATGGAGATAAATCCGCCAAAAAAAACGATGAGTGAAAGGGGGAGGCACACTATAAGGATATTTTCCGGTTTCGCCAAAAGAACCTGAAGAGGGTGCTTGAAAAACAGCCCTATCCCTTCCCGGTTTTTACGTTCAGATGCTAGTTTTTCGGTAATCTCATTAAGTTCCTTTTCCACCGAATCAAGCTCTGTTCGTGTAAGTGCCGCGGGTTTTGCGGTTGTGTCCTTTTGTTTTCCGAGTATACCGGTGATTCTGTCGTTGAAAGCCATGTCAGGTCTCCGGGGTCATGGAACTAATCATAATAATGAACATTATCGTCCCAAAGGGGATCATCAGGTAAATGACAACATAGAGGAATATTGGTTTTGAATCTCCACCAAGGACTGACATGATGGACTGGAGGATGATCAAAAAGAGCGTTCCTGCTACCATTGCCGTTACATAGGACTCAGAAATAAGTGCAAGCGTATCGAGAAACAATTTCTGGCTCTGGCGATTTTCCAGTGCGTACTGGTTGGCCTTTGTCCGGAAATAATCTGTAAGGTTTCCCCCGCTCGATATGCTGGCCATTGCACCCTGCAAAAATTCCTTCATCCGGACTGAGGGAGTGCTTGATGATACTATCCTGAGTGCATCAATAAGATCCCGACCGAATATGTCAATCTCCCTTGCGATATAACGGGCCTCTACTGAGCTTTCACCATATATCGGGCTGTCTCCAAGTAATCGGAAGATCTCTGCGGGAGTAATTCCGGCAGTCGACATTGATGTTATGTAATTGATCGCATAGGGTAACGTCGCGTCAATATTCCGGCGCCTGTTCCCGGCCTCAACCGAAGGATAAACACTAAAAATGGCGTATGTAATTCCGCCAAAAATCAATAAAGAGAATACAACCGCAAAAACGGTACCAATAATAAGACCGTACTGGGAGAGAAAGAGTACCGTAGCCGGAACCTCACCTTTGTATTTTATGAGATTGGGAATTTTGAGGACCCAGGTAAGAAGACCCAATCCGACCGCTGCCACGAGCCCCACGATGATAGCGCTGACAATCGCCGTGGAGATATAGACCTCAAAGGGGGTTTTGATCCGTGCAGATATGAGGTCATTACGAAGCTGGGCGTACTGCTCACGGTGGGCCTTCATACGCATTCCGAGAAGATTAAAACAAAATCGCTCAAAGCTATTCATACAGATCCTTCCTCACGCGTTCAATAACCACTTCAGGTTCACGATAGTACGAGATAAGAATCTTCGCGACATCCTTATAATGCCGGATCTTTTTGATTCGCATCCATTCAAGCACTTCCTGCCGCCGCTTGAGTTCTTCCCGCATACGGTTCTCGTTCCAGCCCCGGGCTTCCATGATATCTTCAAGGATGTAGGACTTGCCTGAATACGTAATCTCATCGGTAGCTGATCGCCATCTGAAAACCTCGTTTGTGATGAGTTCGTTTGTTCGTGGATCGATATCGAGAATTTCAACAATCTGTTTATTGCGGCGGATCCGTTTTCCACCCATTCTTGCCTGCACCTGAATACACACAATATCGAGAGCGGAAAGCATGTTTCGCGGAACATCCATGGGAGGATTCTCGATACGGTGGACAACACTCGATACCGAGTCCGCGTGGATTGTGGAATAAGTTACGTGGCCAGTACTCATTGCCTGGAAGAGTGTCTGGCATTCTTTCCCACGAACTTCTCCGACAATGATATACTCAGGCCGTTGCCGCATTGCTGCGCGCAGGAGTTCATACATATTGATTTCCCCACGTCCTGCCGTATCGAAGGAATCTCTTGTAATACTGGGAATCCAATTTGGATGAGGAAGTTTCACTTCACGTGTATCTTCGAGACTAACGATTTTCGCCATCGGCGGAATAAAAAGCGAAATCGCGTTTAATGATGTAGTTTTTCCGGAAGCAGTCCCCCCGGCGAAAATAGCAGATTTGCCATTCTCGACAGCAAGCCATATATATGCCACAGAAAGCGGGGCAAACGTATGCCACTCAATAAGATCCGTTGGTGTAATCGGCTCATCCTTGAATTTACGTATGGTAAATGTGGAACCATGTGCTGTTACTTCCTGGCCAAGTGTCATCTGGATACGGGAACCATCGGACATGGTGGCATCAAGAATCGGTTCTGCAATTGAAATGTACTTGCCTGCACGCTGGGCGAGTTTTGTGACAAACGAATCAAGTTCTTCAGCGTTGTGATACATCAGCGTTGTCTTCATCGATTCGTAGCTGGCGTGGAAGGCAAAGAGGGGTGTGTTAACTCCATCACATGAGATATCTTCGATATATTTGTCATGCATGATCGCGTCGATCAGTCCATCCCCGAGAAAATCCTTATGCATGTTATATAAGATCTTCTCACGTTGTACCGGACTAAGTTTTATCCCATAGTCAGAGAGAATATCGTCCACTGCACTCCTGAGCGGCGCCGGGCTTCCTCTTTGGATATATCTTTAGTATTAATGTCAAGTGTTTCAAAGAGACGCTCTTTTAGTTCTTTCAAGAGATCTTTTTCTGGTTCAGTAAGGACGGGTTCTATTACCTGGTATGTGTATTCATGAGTCGAGTGGTCATAGATAACCCTGACATAAGCATAAGGTTCGTTGACCGGATACATCTCCATTTCTTCGATGCCGGGCTTTATTTCAAAAGAAAGATCCACCAAAGGACCGTGTGATTTGGGATCATAATCAACGGAGGTCTGTCGTATAGCACCGAAAAGAGAAGCAAACCCGGATTTCTTTGTTGCAGATTTATCAATTTTTTCCTTTTCCAGATTCAGTTCAGATTCCAGATCTTTAAACCCGGCACTTGAAAACTCCCTTTTCCAAACATTAGCGAGTTCAGGAGGCAGGGTACCGGTCCCGGTACTTTCAAATGCCGTCATTCTCCCATGAAGATTGATCTCGTCAATCTGGAATGTCGCGCCCTTGGGGAGGATCAGTCCGGAATACTCGGAGATCTGGTCCGCGGATATTATTCGTTCATCTGCATCGCTTATTACTGAATCCGCTGCCTTTCCCTCTTCACTTTCACTTTTTACTGTCTTCTTTTTCTTGAAAAATTTTGAGGTCTTACTTTCACGAGGGTCTTCTTCAATTATTTCCACTGCTGGTTCAGGGACAGATTCTGTCGCGTCCGGCGCAGATTTTTTTTCAGGAGGTGGAATAACCAAAGAAGGTGTTGCCGGTGGTTCCATGGCTTTTACCTGTACCGCGCGTACGTTACCGGCGCCCATATCAGGAGATTCAGGTACTTGTTTCGCCACGGAAACATCTTCAAGCAAGTCATCCAAATCGTCCTGCCCCCTATCAGGGATTGTAGATTTCACAGGTGATGTTATGACTTCGGGTTCAGCACTTTTGGTTTGGGTGTTTTCTATACCAAGTTTGCGGATAATTGCTGAAAAATCGCCGGACCTTCCCTGATCAGATTCCCCTAGATCGGATTTTTTATCAGGATTAAAAAGTGCATCTCCAGGTAGGGTTGTTTCCTGTTCGGTCTCAGTAGTTGTTGGAGTATTGGAGAGCCTGAGCTTTTTTATAAGGGCTGAAAAATCACCGGCATCACTCATATCTGATTCCCCTTCCCCGGGCTTTTTTTCAGGAGGTGGGGCTATAACAGACCCTGTAGATTCATTCCCCGGCGCCTGAATGCCCTTGATTTTTTTAAGAAGGGTGTTTATGTCATCGTGCTCCTCTTCATCCTGTGATTTCAAGTTAAATCTCCTCCTATGCGATATTCGCAATCCCTAGCATTTATATAAAAGTTCTTTTTTTCTCAGACTATATGTATTCTCTGAACGTGATGCAGGAAAAACCTTCCCCAGAAAATAACATTCGTCTGGTCAGGTTTCACTCTCCACAACACTCTGGATGCTACGGATCAGAACCCGCATGAGACCCAGCTGTGCATCCGCACGGGTAATAATACAAAGAAAAAGATCTCCCCAGGGAACTATGATAAATTTGTTTTCTTCAGTTTCGAGTATCAATTGGCCAGGCTGCCCAAGGTTCATATCCTGAGCTATTTTAGTACCTGTCCTCAGAAAATCTTCTGCCCGAGCCGCTACATGCTCAAAATCCGCTTCTCCTAAAGACAGGACCGGAAATCCTTCATAGAATGCAGAAACCGCAATTACTCCCGGCTGGCACATAAGTTTTTTAAGGATGGATTCGTCAACACGGGGGGACATGTGACTTATGGCCATATCCGTGCTTTTAGGTTGAAGAGGAGTGGCACTTTTATCAACGGGAATGATCTCAATCACGAGTCCCTCCCGTGTACATTTTTTCAGTGATTCTGCGTATTCTTCTTCACTATAAGATCTCATAACAAAATGTTGCTGGTGTTGGTTGTCGGCATCATCGCCAGGATAATCCATGATATATCGAACGGCAGCGTCTGCCCGATATACGCCTTCTTTATCATCGAAAAATGCTGCGATCAATTCACCATTGCGTATAAGAATAAAGCCCTTTCCCCGGCTTGTGTTAATGTTGATTACTCCTCTAAAAGCCTTGAGATGCTGGATCACATCTTCTTTCTTTGGATCGATAACGACACCCCCTTGTCTTCCTGCCGGCAGTTTCATAAAAATAGCCAGATAAATGATAGGTCTAGAGAGCTGCGACGATACGTTCCTTATTTTTCTTTAATTCGTACCGGATCCTGCCGATATTTGCTGTTGAATCTGCAACCAGGGCAATTAGTTCATCTGCGGAAAGAGGTGCGAGAATAATAGGTCCTTTTTCAAGTTCAACAAGCATCTGGGAGAGTTCTCCTTTTCCAAGGGTATTCCCCATCGCTTCAGAAGTCCCCAGACCGGTTGATGCCATTGCACCAAGAGCCTCCACATCCAGCTTCCCCGAAACCGCGCTTTCAATCACAAACCCATCTCTTCCCACCACAACTGCAGCAGATACTCCTTCAACCCTCAGGAACTCCTCTAATAATGGTTTGAGCATCTTTTCACCATTTAATAAATGTTACTCTTGTTTTTTTCATATTAATAGGTTGGGTTTATTTATCCAAGGAATATAGAACCAATATTCCTTGAAAAACAAAAAAAATTCATTTAAACCTTGATCTGAAAAACAAATTATATTTATAGGTATTTTATAAATTAAAAATAGTATACAAAAATCTTTTTTCCACTACGAGTGAAGAAAAATTTTCATGAACAGGAAAAAGAAACTATATACTTGAATGCGATCATTAAAGAGATCATGCAACTTCCCCGCGGGACATTCCGCGAGATCCAAAAGAACAGGGAAACTCATAACCTTCTCGTTGAGCTTGAACGAGGGCATTTTTCCGGGATCTGCAGCATTTCAAAGCGGGATAGTATCTGCACTCTCGTACTGAAATCGGGGAAATGTATTCTCGCGGAATGCAATTCTTTCAAAGGTGATGCAGCATTTGAAGATCTCCTCGATTCTCTCGCTGGAGAGACGGTCGACGCTGCACTTTCAACCTTGGATGAACAACAAATTCAGTTATCTCTGGAATTCAACAAGGCCGAACGAATCGCAAAAGCCACCTATAACCGTCCGGCCCCACGAAAATCAACACCTCACACGGTAGTTCCAGCTCAACGAGTACCTCATAAAAAAAACCGATATCATCCATGAAAAAAACCTTTCACCACCACATGAAGAAGTGGCAACATTAGTTGCGCATTCATCGGAAAAGATTCCCCGGCGCCTTGCGGGGCCGCAAAATCCTGTCACTGGACCACCTCCTGCAATACGATTGGAAAGACAACCGGGCCCTAAAGAACCGGAAATACCTGAAAAAAACACTGAAAAAACTGATTTCGACAATGATCTTGACATACTGGACTCAATGAACCTTGATCAGGTAAAAGATAAAATCAGGGACGATTGCAAAACGATGGTTAAACATCTCCATCTCGATCATCTGATGGATAAAGATTGATCTAAGGGTAACCGTATGTCTGGTATGTTTGGTATTGACAACGTCATCTTATTCGTTGGAATAGTTGTTGCTATCCTCGTCTGTGCTGCGATCTTAATTTTGATAATAAAAAATCGTCAGCGAACTAAAGAATTTCCGAGTGATATAAATTTGGATCCCTCGAAAATACCCTTTCGTGTACGAAAGATCCCGGCATATATTGAAAGTAATTCCTCCGAGTCGGATTTGACTTTCGGTCCTACATCCAAAATAAAAGAGATGGACTGCCTTGAAGGAAAGACCAATCTCTCAGAGAGTCTTGAAACTCTTGCTGCAAAATATGCCCTCGAAGAGATCACTCTTGCCACTTCCGATGGTCTGTTGCTGGCTTCTTCCCAAAAAAAACCTTCTACCGATGCAGTCGCCAGATATGCGGAAATGTATGCCGAGAACATGCGGCCTTGGCCCCCGGGTATTATACTGTTCAGTATAGAGCATAAGGGATCTTTATTAGTTGGAATTGCAAAAACGAAAGATCTGCTTGCTCAGGAGCCAGATCGGGATTTTGTGTGCGAGACAAAAGATATTTTAAACTGGTGGATATAAAACGATATGAAACACATTAGATAAAATATTTCATCATACACATATTTGTGCAAGGATAATTATCGGGATAACAACAGGTGCTTAATGGTTAAAGTATATACGATTGCATCCGGGAAGGGTGGCACAGGTAAAACAACCGTTTCAGTTAATCTGGGAACGATGCTTGCAAAATTGGGGAAAGAGACCTACCTCATGGATGCCGATATCGGCATGGCAAACGTCGGACTGATACTGGGTCTTCAGGACGCTCCGGTCACCCTTCATGAAATCCTTGCCGGGAAGAACAATATCGATGAAGGAATCTACCAGGGTCCTGCGGGGCTTAAAGTGATACCAAGCGGTATCTCGCTTCAGGGTTTCCAGCAAGCAGATCCAGATAAGATCCGGGACGTTCTTTCCGAAATTGTAAAAAGATGCGAGTTTCTCTTGATTGATGCTCCAGCCGGCATAAGCAAAGATGGTGTAGTTCCTCTTGCTGTAGCCGATGAAGTAATTCTCGTAGTTAACCCCGAACTATCCTCAATTGTAGACGCCCTTAAGACAAAAATCCTTACAGAGGTTGTCGGAGGACACGTCCTTGGTTCAATTATTAACCGTGTTGACCAGGATAAAAGTGATGTCATTTCAAAGAAAATGGAAAAAGTTCTTGGAGTGAAAGTGCTCGGAATTATTCCTGAGGATTCCAATGTACGGAGGGCTGCGGCGGCGCGATCACCGATCGTTGTCTCCTATCCGGACTCACCTGCGTCAAAAGCGATTCAACGGATTGCTTCACAACTCATAGGAGTGGCATATACGGAGGAGATTCCGGCCAAAGTGCAAAGAGACGGCTTTATCGAAAGGTTCTCAAAGGCTCTTTTCAAAAAGAAATCTGATATAAAATAATCACGCTTTTGATTCGTTTGAAATCCGGTTCAGATCTTTTCTGACATTTTAATTTCAGTAAGTGTCTTTTCACGAATCTGGACTGATACACCTATCATTTCGTTTTTGTCATCTTTTACCGGGCGTGCTGTGACTGCCACCAAACGTTTTTTGTTTGAAAGGGAAACGAGAACTGTATTAAGATCATAACTTACGACAATCTTATCTTTAAGCACGTCAAGCGCGGGATCATTTATCCGTTCGCCAGTCTGCTTGTTTACAAGGATAAGGACTTTTCTCAGAGGTTTCGCCAGCGCATCCTTCTCCATAACATCCAGCAACCTGCATGAATAGGGGTTAAGAAAAATGATTCGGCCTTTGATATCAATTATGATCACGGACTCGAGCGCAGCCATGATCTTTTTCATATCCCAGATCGAGGCTTTATCGAAATATCTTTTTCGTATATTGTGATTATATAAGGCGATTTCAATATTAGACACAATCTCATTTGAAGTGAAAGGCTTAAGAAGGAACCCGTATGGTTCAGATGCTTTTGCCCGGTTAAGCGTAGCATCATCGCACTGACCGGTTAGAAAGATCACCGGGATGCGAAAAATGGAATAAATGTATTGTGCTGCGGTAATACCATCAAATGTGCCTGCAAGATTTATATCCATAAGAACAAGATCCGGCATGCATTCTGCCGCCTTCATAATTCCCTCTTCGCCGGTAGCAACTTTGCCGGCAACTGCATACCCTTTTTTTTCAAGAATAACTCCAATGAGGTTGGAGATTATCTCATCATCTTCCACGATCAGAATCTGGATGGGCGAAACCATAGCATTCACTGGGTATGTTTCCGGTTATCTTTACGAGACAAGAGTATTTAAATATAGATTTCATAATTTAAAAAAAGTCATGAAAATTTAAACTTTTGAGGAGGAGACATGCGTAATCACAAGGGAAACTGTGAAGAATTTTAACAAAATATGGAGGTCTGGAGTGATTTAACTCTCCAAATTTTTACTCAGCCTTATTGGTTATTGTAAAGACACAAAACTCGTCTCCTTTCGAATGGCATTTAATTTCACGGGCCTGAACCTTGATACCAAAAGACCCCTCTATTATCCCGGCAAGAAGACCTGCAGTACAATAGCAGACGTTCTTTCCTGTATTCCCAAATGCCTCGGATTCCACCGTATTATCGAGGGTAATTGTCTTTTCCTTCTTTCCTTCGTTCCATTCATCTTTAACAAGGCGGAACCAGCCCATCTGGGAATAAAAGGTGAAAGCCATATCGGAGAGTGTTTTAGGCTCAGTGATACCCATTTTTTTGTAGTGTTCAATATTTTCTTTACCCATATCCATATACGCCCTATAGTTCACACCTCCTGCTGGCAACTCTCCCATAGTCTTTTTTAGCGAATTCATCATGGATGAAAAAACAAATCTTGGCATTATAACTACTGGATCATCGATCAACTTGATTGTCCCCTTCACGGGTTTGTGTTCGATGAATTCGGTAATTGCAGAATCACCTTTTACTACTGCCTGGGCTTTGAATTTCCAGCTGGGTTCTACCTGATCCGCCACAAATTCACAACAATTGTCACCGTTTGCCACACATCTTCTTTCAAGGCAGTACCAGGTCTTGCCGGTCACAGCCATAAGCACACCTTCAATCCAACCCATATGGACACCGCAGACGGGCATTTTCCAGTCTTTAAGAATCTCCGATTCGAAGGTGTGTTTTGTGCGTAAAACAATTCTTTTCTCACTCTGTTCGATAAGTTCGAAAGGTGCACCCCAACCCTGTTGATGTTGGAGTTTGAAGACCAGGAGAAGGAATTCTGCAGGAGAAAGGTCCATATCGAATTTTTTTAACAGATTAAAAAGGCCAACAGAGCCAAGACCGACCGAGCGAAATAATTTGCGTACAGCTTTTACTGCAAGCTTCCTGTTCAAATGGGCCTCATTCATCTCATAGATTGCCTTGATGAGATAATTGGGGTTACTCGCTGTCCTCACACCAAAAACAGAGTAGGTTCCTGCGAAAGTATCAAGCTCAATATAGGATTTTATATCTTTTTCTCCCTTGATCAACGCGACAAAATCTTCCTTTTCAATCTTCATAAAATTACTCGGTCAGAAAATAATTAAATGATTTCATCCCGTTCGTGAAACGAAATACGACTCTAAATATAAAATACGCGTTTTTTTAAGCATTAAAGATCGAGAAAATGGTTGACATGAGATTCATCAAATGAAATGGTAAAATGCGTCACAACCTGTTTTCTGTCTTGGACAAGGCAGGTGTAGTCCCCATACATTACCCGGAAGCTAACCTCCCCTTTTCCCGTAGTTACGTCACTTCCTACTATCTTGCCATCTTTCCTAATGGATACTCGCACGCCGTTTTGTGGCACTTTATCACGGCGAGCTGTAAGAGTGACAACCCCAAGCCCCTTACTTTTTTTCCCAATTTCCGGTACAGAATAGGTAATATTTTTCCGGAGATGTCCCTTTTCAAAAATCCGGCACCCCATGACTAGTGCATCGATAATCTCAGGTTTTACATCACAGAGGACATACTGTCTGCCTTCGCGAATATGGATGACTGCATTATCACCAAAAAGCGATCCTTCGTTATCAACATAAAGCGCCCCTTCAGGTTCACCATTAAGAAGTGCAAGGTAATATTGACAATTTCCTTCTTTTGCTACTGCCAGTGCACTCATGCGCCGGGTGGCAGCTAATGTAAGCATTTCGGCCAAGGAATATGTGCCCAGATATTTTGATCCTTTCAGGATATTTTCGAGTATTTCCTGCAGATCCATACAATTATCCTCTTTGACACAATCCGGGGCAGAAATATGGGAATTCCCCCCAAAATTATTCTGAATTGTCTTCAATCATATATTCACAACGGGTGTATTATATATTTGCAAGGGTGTTTTCACGCAGAAAACGAGTCACTGGTAATTATTAATTGGTTTCTTTTACAGATAAGACTTCCAGACCCCACAAAAGAATGCCGGTAAAAATTGTCATCGTCACGCATAAGTTGTAGAAGATCTAACGGTGGATCTACATATGATATTTTATCCGATGGTGGTCTCGGCCGTTGCCGTCCTTGTTACCCTAATCTACGCATCGTATCTGGATATTAAGGACCGGCGTGTTCCTTTCAGAACATGGTACCCCATGCTCATCGTCGGGATTTCCGCAACTATCGTCCTCTTCTACCAGCAAACCGCAAACATCAGCCTGATCGTTGGCTATCTCGCACTGGTATCCAGTTTCCTGTACGCGGACTACCTGGACAACCATGAACCTGGAACACCGTTCCGGCTTCCGTACCTAGCAGGTGTCCTTGTTCTTCCAGCGCTCTCCTGGTTCATAATTCCAGCAATATCTACAGGAAAATTTCCTGACACACAGCTTATTCCCTGGTATGTGATGCTTGTCGGCCTGATAGGGTATGTCTCATACAGAGAATACAAAAGACAACCCGAGCGCAAACTCAAGGCAAAACAAGTAAGAAAAGAAGTTAAGCGGGATTCAAATGTCGAAGAAGTACTGAGCCGCTGGTATTTCATTCTTGTAATCATTATCCTCGTCATTGCATCGTTCTATATGATTGGGGATGGGACTTGGGCGGATCCCGGTATCTACATTGCCCTTGCTGCAGTTTTTTGTGGCGTATTCTATATATTTGGACAGATGCGTCTTTTCGGGGGTGCTGACGCGTGGGCACTCATCTTTATTACCTTCTGTATTCCGACATTTCCGTTTGCACCACTTTTAAACACGCCACCTCTGGGATTTCTCTCGTTTTCTGTGTTAATCAACGCTCTCATCCTCAATCTTGTAGCACCGGTTGGCATTTTTTTCATAAATATTATAAAAAAGAACCGCGCCCCTCTCCAGTATATGTTCTTTGGCTTCCCGGTCAATGGAGGGAAAATTCAGGATTCATGGGGATTTGTTATGGAAGACTTTGTTGAGAGAGGTACCAATGTCGAACGGAAATTCATTGGATTTTGGGATTCTTTGCGCAGGATGCGTTCCGATGAAGGTCGTGTTTATACAAAAGATCTCCGGGAACATCCTGAAGAATTTCAAAAAGAACTGGAAATCTACAAAAAAGCAGGGAACGTGTGGATTTCCTATGCTGTTCCGTTCATTCTTCCAATTACCGCCGGGTTTATTTCAGCAATTGTTTTTGGGGATTTCCTTTTCTCAATCATAAAATTATTTACCGGAGGTGCGTAATTTGCTCTCTCTGAAATTCCTCGATGGTGGACTAATCCCGGTAATTGTTCGGGATAGAAAAACCCTCGAAGTCCTTATGATGGCTTATGCAAATGAAGAGGCAGTCAAACTCACGATAGATACCGGTTTTGCCCATTATTATAGCCGGAGCCGTAAAAAGATCTGGAAGAAGGGGGAAGAAAGCGGACATTTCCAGAAGGTGGAGAGGATTCTTGTCGATTGTGACGAGGATTGCCTTATCTACGACGTTGAGCAGACTGGAGCTGCCTGCCATACCGGATACCGTAGCTGCTTTTTCCGGACTCTTGATGGCACAATTATTGGGGAAAAAATTTTTGACCCGGAAAAAGTCTATGGAATAAACAAACATTAAAAAGCCAGTGAAGGTTGTTTTCACATTAAGTCCCCATTTCTTGGACCCTCAGAGAAAATCTCTATGACTCAATCCATCAGACATGCAGAAACCTCTGATCAAAAAAAGGTGCAGACTGCACGACTATCGATTATTTCCAACACCTGTCTTGTAATCCTAAAATTCGGTGTCGGTTTTGCGATTGGATCAGTGAGTATTATTTCTGAGGCTATCCACACATCCATTGACCTTTTAGCCTCTCTCATCTCTTTTTTTTCAGTTAAAAAATCCGCTGAGCCACCTGACGCAAGTCATTCGTTCGGGCACGGAAAGTTTGAGGATATATCCGGTCTCATCGAGGCATTGCTCATATTTGGTGCGGCTCTGATTATTATTGCCGAAGCACTGATAAAGTTGGGACACGAGCAGGAATTTCCCTCCGGATTGCTCTCTTTTGGTATTGCAGTGATGGGCATCTCAGTGATTGCGAATTGGTATGTTTCATCACGTCTTATGAAAGTGGCAAAAGAGACAGGATCTATTGCTCTCGAGAGTGATGCACTGCACCTGAGGACAGATATTTATACATCGTTTGGCGTTTTCGCCGGACTTATCCTGATTCATATTACTGGTCTTACTATTCTCGACCCTATCATTGCAATCGGTATCAGCATCGTTATACTGCGTGCTGCCACGAATATGCTGCAACGATCATTTGCCGATCTCATCGACCATTCCATCCCTTTAAAGGATGAAGAGAGGATAAAAGAGATCATCTGCATGCATTCCAGCGAGTACGCCGGTTTTCATGGTTTTCGTACACGTCGATCAGGCCCGGATATTTTTATCGAGTTCCATCTAGTTGTACCTGGAGAGATCTCAGTTACCCGTTCCCATGATCTTGCCGATCATCTCGAATCAGATCTGCTCATTGAATACCCAAGGGCAAAAGTGACCATTCATATCGAACCCTGTGAGCAAGGGTCCGATAAATGTGATCCATCCTGTAGCTGCCAAATAAAAAATGACTGAAAATAACTACGAATAATTGATAGTTTTTTAGGCAAATCAAAAAAAGCATAACATATCTCCACCCTGATTTTTCAAAAGGAATAGAGCAATATGATGAATACACTAATCTCTATTAGTGACTTTTTTGAATATATATCAACATATTTTATGTCGAAAAACTGTATATGAACTCGGTAATAAATTCATGATCGAACATCATGAAATCCCAACGGAGTTCGTACGTATTCCTGACTGCATGCCTTGCGGCATTGCTTATTGTAACGATTCTTGTTGCTGGTTGCACCAGTAACAGTGCAACAACCTCTACTGCTACAGCAACCACACCAGCTGGCAGTGCACCAGCAGCAACAACCCAGAGCGAAACTCTGACCCTGACCGGTTCGACCACAGTTCTCCCTATCGCACAGGCTGTTGCAGACAATTTCTCAGCGACACACCCTAATGCAAACATTCAGGTTTCCGGCGGAGGATCAGGTGTAGGTATCCAGGCTATTATTAATAATAAAGTGGATATCGGCATGAGTTCGGCTGTTGTCTCCCCCGCCCAGCTGGCGCAGGACAGCAACATGAACATCATCACAATTGCCCACGATGGTATTGCAATCATTGTCAACCCCAAAAACTCGATCCCGTCGATAACCCTTGACCAGGTCAAGGCGATCTACAACGGGAGCATCACCTCGTGGTCATCCGTAGCCGGGGCAGGAGTTGCAAACTCAAACAATCAGATCGTTCTCGTTGGTCGTGACAGTTCCTCCGGTACCCGTACCTACTTTGATCAGTTCGTGATGAAGAGCACAAACGATTCCATGTCCATGCATGAGGATAACTCAAACGGTGCAGTCCTCCAGGAAGTCGCCCAGACACCCAATGCAATCGGCTACATTTCCATTGGTTACCTCGATAACACAGTGAAGGCACTCCCGATTAATGTAAACGGCACATTGATTGCCCCGAGTGTTGCAACAGTCAAGGACAAGACCTATCCCATCCACCGTGACCTCTACATGATCACCAACGGCCAACCCACCGGCCTTGCTGCTGATTACATCAATTTCCTTCTCAGCCCGGCCGGCCAGCAGATTGTCGTGGCCCAGGGGTATGTTGCCCTGAACAGCTGAAGTGGCAGGGAATTATCTGTAAACTTACTTTTTTTATCCCCAAAAGAGGCGACGCATCATTACCCTGTCAGAATTCAATACTCAAAAGAGCCCGGGAAGTACCGCGACGGTTTCCCGCATCAGGGAAAAGGTCATTAGATCTGTATTTTTCTTCACAGCATTTTTCGCAGTCATCGTTGTTGCATTTATTCTGCTCTTCTTATTACGGGACGGTTATTCAATCTTTGAAACTGTGGGTTTGGTTAATTTCCTCTTCGGTCCTACATGGGCACCAGCCCAAGTTGTACCGTTGTATGGGATATCCGCGCTCATCGTAGGTACGCTTCTTGTTACTCTCGGTGCCATGGTTTTTGCTGTTCCGCTTTCTATCGGCTGTGCTATTTATATTTCTGAACTTGCATCACCCCGGGTAAAAAGCGTTTTTAAGCCGGCAACTGAGCTTCTTGCCGGTATCCCTTCTGTCGTCTATGGTTTCTTTGGCTTGATCGTCCTAAGCAATTTCATCCGTATCTCATTTAACGTCCCGAGCGGGCAGACATGGCTTGCCGGGTCGATTATCCTTGGGGTTATGGCCCTTCCCACGATCATTAGCGTTTCCGAAGATGCCATCAGTTCAGTTCCTCGAGAATACAAGGAAGGATCTCTTGCGACAGGGGCAACCAGATGGCAGACGATAATTCGTGTTATTGTTCCGGCTGCCCTTTCCGGGATTGCAGCGGCAATAATCCTTGGTATTGGAAGAGCAATTGGCGAGACCATGGCCGTTCTGATGGTAACCGGGAATACTGCCATCATCCCGAACCCGATCTGGAATGTGCTTTCTTCTGTCCGAACATTAACCGGCACCCTTGGTATTGAGATGGGAGATGTTGAGATCGGGAGTACGCACTACCATGCATTGTTTGGTGTGGCCTTAGTACTTCTTATCATTACGCTCATTATCAACATGAGCGCAGTTGCCATTCTGTCGTACATTAAGGAAGGCAGGATGGGAAGCAGAGCGAAAAAACCCCTGATTCAATCACCCACTCTTGATTTAATCAAGGATAAACTCCACTCCGGGTCACGAATAATCATCCTGGCGCTCTTCGCGCTTCTTTTCCTCGTTATCGGACTCTGGGAGGTAGCGCTCATCATCATTTTTGCGGCAGCGGCTTGGCACTACGGCAGGAATCAGGTATCAAGACACCATATAGAGAAGGTAGCATTTGCCTGTGTTATTGCAGCTGCGATAGCTGTTTTGGCCATTTTGGCAATAATTCTGGGTTACATTATTATAAACGGGTTACCAGCAATGTCATGGCAATTCCTGACCCAACCACCCACTGATCTGGGCAGGAGTGGCGGGATATTCCCGGCGATTGTCGGGACACTATACCTGGTGGGAGGAGCGATTGCTATTGCCCTCCCCCTGGGTGTCGGGGCGGCTATCTATCTGGTCGAATACACCCGGGAAGGGCGGATTACAAAACTGATCCGGACCGGTGTCGACCTTCTCAATGGGACACCTTCGATCGTATTTGGTCTCTTCGGCTTTGCATTCCTCGTGATATTTCTAAACATCGGTGTAAGCCTCCTTGCCGGCATGATTACACTTGCCTTGATGGTTCTGCCTACCGTGATTCGTACCACGGAAGAGGCACTTAAAAACGTCCCTCAGTCTCTCCGCGAAGGGAGCCTGGCACTTGGTGCGACGCAGTGGCAGACTATCCGCAAAGTGGTACTTCCACCTGCGGTCCCAGGAATCGTTACCGGTGCAATCCTCTCGATTGGGAGGGCTGCTGGAGAAACTGCACCGATCATGTTCGTGGCAGTCGTATTCTCTACCCGGTTCTTACCTACATCGCTTTTCCAGCCCGTGATGGCGTTGCCCTACCATCTCTTCATCCTGTCGACCAACGTACCGGGCTCATCGACCAACAAGTACGGTACAGCCCTTGTCCTCCTGATAATGGTCGTAGCTTTTTACGCTATCGCTATTCTGATCCGGAATCACTATGCAAAACAGGCACGAGGATAACTTATGTCCGATTCAAACGTCATTTCCACAAAAAACCTGAACCTCTGGTATAACGAGAAACATGCACTCCAGGATATAACCATGGAGATAGAAAAGAAGAAGACTACCGCACTCATCGGACCGTCAGGGTGTGGGAAATCCACGCTTCTGCGATGCTTCAACCGAATGAATGATCTTATCAGCAAAGTCAGGATGACCGGTGAGCTCCTCCTTGACCACGAGAATATGCTCGGTGATGGCATGGACGTAGTAGCGTTAAGAAAAAGGGTCGGCATGGTTTTCCAGCGGCCTAATCCCTTCCCCAAATCAATATACGAAAACGTTGCATACGGCCCCCGGGTTCACGGAATAAATGATCGTGCGAACCTTGATGCAATTGTCGAAAAGAGTCTACGTCATGCAGCTCTCTGGGAAGAAGTCCGGGACAGACTTAACGATTCAGCTCTTGGGCTTTCCGGTGGTCAGCAGCAGAGGCTTTGCATAGCCCGTACCTTAGCAGTGGGTCCCGAAGTGATTCTTATGGACGAACCCTGTTCGGCACTTGATCCAATCGCCACGGCTAAGATTGAGAACCTCATCGAAATGCTCAAAGAAGACTATACGGTCATTATTGTCACGCATAACATGCAACAGGCAGCCCGTGTCAGCGATTTCACCGGATTCATGTACCTGGGAAAGCTGATCGAGTATGACAAAACGACTAATATTTTCGAGCACCCGAAAGAAGATTTAACCGAGAATTATATTACCGGACGGTTCGGTTAAGGAGGGAGAATGACTGATAAATTTCATACTGAACTTAAAGATCTTAAAAAAGATGTCACGGGAATGTCCCAATTTGCATTATCTATGCTAAAGGATTCTCAGGAAGCTTTCAGTAATCAGGATTCCACCCTCGCAGCAACGGTAATAAACAGAAAAGATCAACTCAGGGAAATGACGGTTGCTCTTGAAGAGAATTGTTACCAGCTTATAGCATTGAACCAGCCAGTGGCAAAAGATATGAGAATTATTGTCTGCTCTCTCAAAATGATTTCCGCATCAGAACGGATTGGGAGATATGGCAAATCTACAGCAAAAATAATTAAAGAAATTTCAGGAAAGCCTCATATTGCAAACATGATGAGTATTCCACTGATGTCGGAATATGTTATCGCGATGGTTGAAGACGCTATCAACGCTTATGAGACAGAGAACCTGAAAAAACTCGAGGGATTTTCGGCACGAGATGATGCGATTGATACACTACGTCACTCAATCTTCCGCGAAGCTATAACATTCATGATGGAGAATCCAAAGAACATCACGCTGGCTACCTACTATATTATTATAGCCCGATACCTGGAGCGCTGCGCCGATCATGCCTGTAAAATGTCGGAGAATGTTCATTATATGGAAACAGGCGAAAGAATCGAAATCAAGTAATTTTTTTTAGAATTGATCTTCGGATCCCCCAATTGGTTACACCTTTCGCGATGAAGATTATCTTCGGAAAGAACCGGAAGAAAATCTTTTTTGTTGGTTTGTAAGATTAATGCACTATAATTGTTCCTTTTACTGCTGAATCGTCCGTGTAATGGTATTCATATGTTCCCGGAATGGTAAACGTGAATTGGAATTCCTGATTAGTTGCGAGAGGCGGAGAAGTAAAAGAGTCAGGATCCCCAGAATCTGATGTAATGATATGAAATCCCAAATCCTGATTAAGCCACGTGATCGTTACGCCTTTGCTGATAACAAGGATCTGGGGGTTAACACTTGCACTTCCCATGAGGATAGTTGTTTGAGGAGTATAGACCATTGTCGGTGGCGGAGGGGGTGTGGATTTGTTAGTGCAACCCGCAATAAAAATGAGCGCAACTATAAGGAAGAGAACACCGATGATAAGTGCTCCACGACCAGATCGAAGATGCATGGAATAAGGTTTGTTACAGGATATAAAAGATTCATGGTTATTTTATCAGTTTATTTTATTGTATGTGCCCTATATTGATGCCCAGCCCTATTCTCATGAACATTGTATTACAGGATAAAGGCAACCTCAGACCGCTCTTCACCAGGAGCCGCTGTGTCAGGAGGGAAGGCATACAACAATCGCAGATGGTTAGTACCTTGTGGGATGATATAAACCAAATCTACAGTTCCGGTCTGGCCGGGAAGAGCATCATACGAGGTTTTTGATTGTATTCCAAGAGGACTATAATAATTTCCGCCGGAATCTGTAAGAACAAAATCTGTCGCAGAAAGTAGGTAAGTTTGTTCTGAATTAAAATTTTGTACTGATACCGTTACAGTGTAAAACCTGTCACCGGTGAATTGTTCAAGACCGATGTGATCTCCCGTTATTGTTACCTGAATGTCGCCAACCCGGGCAGGCTGGTTGATCTCGAATTGAGGAAGCTGGTTCTGAGACAGGGGAGTACTATGGATAGCTGTAGAAATGATCCCGCCACTCGTCACAGAATATAGAAGAGCAGGGACTAAAATGACCATAGCCACTATAACGACAAGTACAATCACAAATGCCGGAAGGAGAACCCTATGCATCCATTGTGGCTTCGTGATTTCAGGTAGAGGAGTCCCGCAGTTTAAACAATGGTCATAGATCCCCGGATTATCTGTCTTGCAGCGAGGGCACCGTTTTACTGTCGTAAATCTCCTCCATTTTTCATATAATTGTTACGTTCGGAAGGTATATCTTTAAGGAATATAATGCTCTGACGGTCAAACTTATTGAATTTTCTTATTTAATCTGCTATCTGACTTGAGTTCAACAATGAATCGGACGTCGTGTGCGATCGATCTTGAAAACAGATTTTCCTTTCCCCCCCGAACCGCTTATAAACCCCAACGCCTCATATCAGTACCATCAACGTACCCATTCGTTGAACAAATAGTATATAAAGCCATACTATAATGAAGGAGGAATATTTTATGATACTGGTACCAGATACAAGCGTCCTCATCGACGGACGTATAACATCGATGATAAAAGCCGGTGAATACAAAGGAGCAACAATAATCGTCCCCGAGGCAGTGATTGCAGAACTCGAAGCCCAGGCAAATAATGGGCGCGAGATCGGGTTCTCTGGCCTCAATGAGCTCCAGTCATTATGCAAGATGGCCGAGGAGAAAACCATCGAATTAAAATTCTCCGGTATCCGCCCTACGCTTGAACAAGTGAAACTTGCGAGTGGCGGCGAGATCGATGCGATGATACGGAGTATAGCAATCGAAAATGCTGCGCGTTTTATCACCAGTGATAATGTTCAGGCTGAAGTCGCGCGAGCGAAAGGTCTTGACGTTATTTACCTCAAACCTCAGGTCACTGATTTTGTCCCTCTTGGTATTGACCAGTTCTTTGACGAGCACACTATTGCGGTATACCTCAAGGAGCGCGTCAGTCCGGTTGCTAAAAAGGGAACAATCAACGATATGAAGCTTGTAAAAATCCGTGATCAACCGGTCAGCGAATACGAACTCCGCAACCTCGCTCAGGAGATTCTCGAACGGGCAAAACGAGATCCCGACGGATTCATCGAGATCGAAAAGCGAGGAATTACCGTCGTCCAGATAGGTTCACTTCGTATAGCAATCGCCCGCCGGCCTTTTTCAGATGGCATGGAAATTACTGCCGTACGCCCTATAGTTGATGTAACACTTGACCATTATGCAAAAGCAGACATTATCAAGAAACGGATTGTATCAGACCGGAGAGGCCTTATTATCGCTGGATCACCCGGTGCAGGAAAAACTACACTCGCTCAAGGTATCGCGACATACCTCTCTGAAAGCGGATACGTTGTTAAAACCATGGAGGCCCCCCGTGAACTTCAAGTCCCAGACCAGATTACGCAGTACACTACGCTTGATGGCAGCATGTCAAACACTGCAGACGTTCTCCTGCTGGTTCGCCCGGACTTTGTGGTATTCGATGAATTACGGAAAAATGAAGATTTCACGGTTTTTGCTGATATGCGTCTTGCGGGACTTGGAATGGTTGGCGTCATTCACGCTAACAGTGTCCAGGATGCACTACAGCGATTTTCCGATCGCGAGGACTTCTCCGTCCTTGCGCAGATAATTAACACCATTGTGTTTTTAGAAAAAGGTGTAGTTACAAAGATCTATGATGTTGGATTCACAATTAAGGTGCCCGAAGGTATGGGTAACGAAATGCACATCCGGCCTGTAACCACCGTAACAGATTTCGAGTCGGGCAGCCTTGTACTCGACGTGTTCAGGTATGACGGTCAGACTATTGTCATGCCAGTTCTCTCCAAGGGTCCCGAAATATCGGTAACAACACCTCAAAAATCACTATCGATCCAGAATATCGGTCAGCCGGTTCTTCCGACCAGCAAACCCAGTAGTTCTCTTGCCGCTATTCCCGATGCCACGCCCCGGTCGCCTGCAGAGGATCATCCGGGCTGGAAGCTAAACGAGAAGGAAATACAGCGGGAGATCGGAAGATATACCGATGGCTCGGTTGATGTCGAGATGATCAGCGATACAAAAGCAGTAGTTTATATCGATGATAAGGATGTACCGGCAGCCATAGGCAAAGGGGGCAAGAACGTCTCGGCTATTGTCAACAAAATAGGGATCGGAATCGACATCAAACCCAAATCAGATCTTGAACGCCAGCATTCCCAACCCGTTACAAAACCTGAAGGTGAAATCTCCCTTGGCGGCGGAATTAAAATCCAGACCGACAAAAAACAACTTATGATAATTGCCCCGGATCAGTGCGGTAAGATTGTTGATGTTTTTGCCGGCAAAGAGTACCTCTTTACCGCAACCGTCAACGACAACGGCGAGATCAGCCTTGCCAAGAATTCAAGTATCGCGCAGGAAATGATCCGGCGCTACCAGAATAATGAGATCATCAAGCTGAGGCCGGTATAACCACATTAGGAGTTTATTAAGCACCAGTTTTCATCGTGAGACAAGAAGGTGAATGGTTTGAGTGAATTTGATTTGGGAACGTTTGAAAAAGAAGCACATGAGCGGTGGGATCGGGCTTTTGAGTCCAACCCTTCAGACCGCGAAAAATTTTACCTGACCGTCGCATTTCCGTACCCAAGTGGCGCTATGCACGTTGGCCATGGCCGCACATACATTGTCCCGGACGTTATTGCTCGATTTTGGAGGATGAGGGGAAGACAGGTTCTTTTCCCAATGGCCTTCCATGTTACCGGTGCACCAGTCGTCGGAATCTCAAAGAGGATCGCGAGGAATGATCCAAAGACAATCCATTTGTACCGAGATCTCTATAAAGTTCCGCAGAATGTCCTCGCAGAATTTACCGAGCCATTGACAATTGTCAAGCATTTTGCAGCCGAATACCAACGTGTGATGACCTCATGTGGTCTCTCGATTGACTGGCGCCGACGGTTCATCACGGTAGACCCGACCTATAGTAAATTCGTCGAATGGCAGTGGAAGCACCTGTATGAAGCAGGCCACGTTATTAAAGGTGCCCATCCGGTCCGTTATTGTACAGTCGATGAAAACCCTGTAGGCGATCACGATCTTCTCGAAGGGGACAAAGCCGAAGTGATCAAGTTCACGCTGGTCATGTTCAATTATGGAGATGCATTTATCCCCACCGCTACCCTCCGGCCTGAAACTATTCATGGTGTTACTAACCTTTGGGCTAATCCGAACGTGACCTATGTTAGGGCACTCATTGACGGTAAAAACTGGATTGTTTCAAAAGAAGCAGCAGAGAAACTCGTCTTGCAGGATCATAAAGTCGAAGTAAAAGAAGAGATGGAGGGGAAAAATCTCATCGACAAGACTGTATCACATCCACTTTGCGGTACTATCCCTATTCTCCCCGCCGATTTTGTTGACCCGGATATGGCGACAGGTATGGTCATGAGTGTGCCTGCCCATGCACCATTTGATTATATTGCGCTTCGCGACCTGCAGCAACAGGGAAAATATACACAAATCAAGCCGATTCCTTTGATAAAAGTAGAGGGGTATGGGAGTATCCCCGCCCAAGACGCCGTTGAACGGGCAGGTATCCGGCACCAGATGGACAGCCGGATGGACGCACTCACCCAGGAGATTTATTCCGCCGAATTTTCGAAGGGAAAACTCTTCGATAAGTATGGGGGACAGCCGGTCAGGGTTGCACGGGAAGAAGTGGCGCAGGAAATGTGTGAAAAATACAATTCGGTCGTTATGTACGAGTTTGATACCCGGCCTGTGATCTGTCGGTGCGGAAACAAGGTAAAAGTTAAGATTCTTCACGACCAGTGGTTCCTCAAGTATAGCGATCCCGCATGGAAACAACAGACACGAGAACATTTAAACGATATGGCACTTGTCCCCCCTGAAGTTCGTGCAGAATTCGAACGGACAATCGGGTGGCTCAAAGACTGGGCTTGTACGCGCCGTGTCGGTCTTGGCACCCGTTTCCCCTGGGACCAGACCCAGCTGATCGAGCCACTTTCTGATTCGACGATCTACATGGCCTATTATACAATCGCCCATAGAATACGGGATATCGATCCAAAACTTCTAACTCCTGAAGTCTTCGATTATATCTTCCTTGGCAGG
This sequence comes from uncultured Methanoregulaceae archaeon, assembly GCA_963701095.1. Lineage (GTDB taxonomy): Archaea > Halobacteriota > Methanomicrobia > Methanomicrobiales > Methanospirillaceae > Methanoregula. The sequence goes on along the minus strand of OY969564.1, from coordinate 2,183,107 downwards.
AAATCTCCCGATCTTCCCGAAAAAAAGAAACTCGACGCAATGAGAGAAGAGTTCCTCTACTGGTACCCGTATGATTTCCGCTTCTCAGCAAAAGACCTTATCTCGAACCATCTTACATTCCAGATCTTCCACCATGTAACCATCTTCGAAAAGGACAAGCTTCCCAAAGGCATGGTCGTTTTCGGCATGGGACTCTTAAATGGGGCCAAAATGTCCTCTTCCAAAGGCAACGTTTTCTTACTTGAGGATGCAGTCAGCGAATTTGGGGCTGACACTGTCAGAATGTTTTTGACTGGGAGCGCAGAACCCTGGCAGGATTTCGATTGGAGGAACGAACTGGTCCTTTCCACTAAAAAGCAGATCGAGCGATTTTACGCAACCATCATGGAAATTCGGGACGCTGCCGGAGAACCGCAGGATATCGATCGCTGGCTGATCAGCCGGCTTCAGGAACATATCGTAAGAATGACTGCGGCCCTTGATAACTTCCAGACACGTCAGGCACTCCAGGAGGCCTCGTTTGGCATTGAGACAGATCTGAAATGGTACCGGCGTCGGCTACCCGAAGGCTGTTGCGGCAGCAGGGAGTTAACTACACTCTGCATGGTATGGACCAGGCTTCTTGCACCGTTTATTCCCTTTACTGCTGAACATCTCTGGCAGCAACTGGGCAATAATGATCTTATATCATTTGCAGAGTGGCCAGTAGCTGATGAAAACCTCGTAAATACTCATATCGAACTCGCCGAGGAACTTCTCGCACGGACGGTTGAGGACATAGAATCGATCAAGAAGCTTATCCAGCTCACACCAAAATCGATTACTATAGTACTTGCGCCCGAATGGAAACATGATATCTTTAAAAAAATCGCCAGTTCAAACGATCGAAACTCGGTTCTTAAAGAAATAATGAAAAACGAAGAAATGAAGAAACGGGGCCGGGAAGCGACCGACGCTGCAAAGCAGTGCACCACCCTCATCCACCGCCTTCCTCCGCACGTCGTTGCACCGCTTGCAAAGGAATCGGTGAATGAACGTGCAGTTTTTGAAGCGGCCCAGGCGTTTCTTGAACATGAGTTTGGTATTCCTGTTCACATTGCCGATGCTGAAACAAGCGGATTCACAAAGGGGGCGACAGCCCTCCCATTCAAGCCGGCTATTGTGATCGAATAATCTTTTTATTCGAAATTTCTGGCCGCGCGGGTATTAAAGAGAAAATACGAATGAAAATTATTCTCCTTCTACGCTTTTTGCCCGTTTCACACGTTCTTTTGTCGAGAATCCGGTAGTTCCGTCAAGAAATTTTCTGAATCTTTTATTCGTGTCAATGATAACCTCATCGGGTGCGGTTATATCTGACTCGGTGATCACGCGAAGGGTCTTTCCGCTTGTACCGGCAATCGCTTCCAGCCGTTTCAATGCTCCATAGCTGATGCGGTATGAATTCCCGTTCTTTTCCGGCTCAACCCCGAAACAGGTTCGAAGTTCAGTAACAATTCTTTGTTCGAGATCTTTTGTCAAACCTCGTTTAATAGGGTACTCCTGCATACTCTTTTTTAGGTAGTGCGTATATGTTAACTTAATGACGACAGATTCTTCGCAGGACCTCATGATTTTTTCAAAACCCCCGCCAAGCGAAGGCGCCGCGATTTTGATGGGGTTTCCCGGGAGCGGACTTGTTGGTACAATTGCTCTCCAGTATATGGTCGACCAGCTCGAGTTCGAGCAGGTAGGCACCATGACCTCCCGGTACTTCCCCCCGCTTGCCATGATGAACAAAGGTGTGATAAATGATCCTGTCCGGCTCTACATGAAAAACGATATTACTGCTATTGTCGCAGACATTCCTATACATCCGATGATTTGTTACGAGATCTCAACCGGCATTCTTGACTGGCTCGCTCCTTTTAAGCCAAAGGAAGTGCTCACTATTGCCGGAATTGTAACCAATGAATCCGAGAAACGCGTGTTCGGTGTTGCAACTACTACAGAAGCGCTCCAGAGGATTCAGGATCATACTCTCGTGCTTCCCATAGGGAGTATCTCTGGCGTAGCTTCGAGTATCCTCACTGGCTGTAAGATCCGGGGCATCCCGGGTTTTGGTCTTCTTGGAGAAACGATAAATGCACCGGATCCACGTTCATCAGCTGCAACGATTGAAGTGCTCAACAAGATGTACAACCTTGGTCTCGATGTAAAACCGCTTCTGGAACAGGCTGACGAAATCGAACAAAGTATGCACAAGATCTCCGAGGAAGTCCAGCAGTCTGCCGACACGACGCCGAAAAAAGATCTTCCGATGTACGGGTGACCTCAAATGAAATGCGCCGCATTAACCGGTATATCGCCAGAAGTGATCCGAGATCTCCGGGAAGGAAGGCCCCGCACTATTGAGCTCCAGAGCACCCAGAATATAGTGACTATTGCCAGTATCGAATCAGGGCCCGATGCACAGATATTCATGACCTCAACCGATGTTGAAGACGTAAGCCCCGGGGATAATGGCATTTGTGTTGATCTTCTCTCGTCATCTATCTCTATGAAACGGATCGTAGAATACTCTAGAGGTGTATATTATGAAGAACGGGAGAGGATGTCTGCAAGAGTTCAGGTTAAATATTGTTTCTCATCTGTAGTACGCGAAGTATTCCATGAAAGGCTCTGTTCACCAACGTATGTCGAAGTAATTAAAGCTGCATGTTATCATGCTGGTTGAATCCCAAAAAAATTCATCCGTTATTTTACAGTTAAATCAGAGTATAAATCAAAAACAGTGCATCCCCGTTACATTTCCAGATTAATCAGGAACCTACTCATCCGCATGACGCAGATTAATTAGCCCGGAACACGAACCTTATAGCCACCACGAGGGCTTGTGGCTTAGCTTGGACATAGCGCCGGGCTTCTAACCCGGATGTCGGGGGTTCAAATCCCCCCAAGCCCGTTATCTTTTTGTTTTCTCACATACAGGAAAAAAGTCAGATATGTCAGCACCACTTGCTGATGATAAAACATAGGTGGGAGAAAAACTATAGGCTAACCGAAAAAAGAGTGTTACTGGGGAGTTACGGCTTCAATGCCGTCAGGTTTTTGGAGAATCTGCACATCTACAATGTTGTGCTGTCGTAAGGCCAGTTTCTTTGCTTTGAAAATATTTTTGCCATCTTTACCAATTGCGATGCCCCGGTCCTCATCACGGACTTCGACCGTGGCTGCTTGTGCCCCGGTTTCGCCGGTAAACACAATACTCGTTACCTGTGCGGGCAAAAAACAGTTTTTTAAGAACTGGTCCGGGTTGCTATTATATTCTACAACCTCGATCTTTTTTCCCATCACTTCGGACGCCTTTTTAATAGATACTCCTTTTTTGCCGATCGCAAGCCCCATATCGCCGGGGTTGACGACAAATATAAGTCTTCCATTGCGTTCATCGATGACACAGTCACGGCTTCCCGCACCGGTCAGCGACTCAAACTGGGAGATCAGGCGCATACAGTCTTCGGTCAGTTTGACTTCGACCATATCATGCCGTCCTCTTTAGAGAGAGAATATCTGACTCGCCAGGACTGACAATAGCAAGCGTGCTTACCATGAAAGGTTTACCGCATGCTTTACCGAGTGCTACACTGGACCCCTCAAATGTATGGATAAAGAGGTTTTCATACCCGCCAAGCTGGTTTTTAAAGTTCTCCGGGCAATTCGCCGCGACGACGACCATCTGGGCTTTGCCCTCTTTTATGCATTTTTCCGTGTTGTTCTGACCGAGAATGACATTTCCGGTCTTTATTGCTCTTCTCAATGAAGCATTAAAATCCATCTACAATTCTCCTGAAAGTTGGTTGATTTTTGGTTTGGTCTTTAGTTATCACGTTGTTTTACGGCCACAAGCCTGACATCACCAGTTCCAAGCTGGATTGGCTGACCAACAATGACATTTTCCGTTACACCACTCAGTTCATCGGTTTCATTTGCTACTGCTGCATCGAGCAGATGATTGACAGTCACTTCGAACGCAGCACGGGAGAGAACGCTCTCTTTTTCCCCGGCAATACCGTGACGCCCGATCTGCTTGACTTCGCCTTCCATACACATCATGTCAGCAACAAGCATAATATGGCGGACATCAACGAGGATACCCTGTTCGTTCAGCGTTGACTGTGCTTCGTGAATAATCGCATTTCTTGCAGCTTCTACACCGAGCACCTGGGCGATTTCGCTGATGTTGTTGGTGCGGGTTCGCGTGGTATCTACACCGGCAACGTCAAAGACATCTTTTAGATTGGATCCCTCAGTATAAAGTATATACTCCCCCGTCTCTTTCCTGACGACAACGCGGAGTATATCATCAATACCTTGGACAATGACATTGCGCACATGTTCAGCAAGCTGGAAGAGGTTCTGGTAGCTCTCCCTGTCCTTGGGCATAAATGTTAGAGTTGCTTTTGCCTCGTCATTATCGTGCTCGAAATCACGGTAGTGGCGACGGTCCCGGATCTTCTTTGGCGCTACTTCCATTATCTCTGCAGGTGAAATCTTGCGCTTTTCGCAGACCTTCGTGTTGAGATGGACAACAACCTGCATGTTCTCCATGTCAGTGGTAATATCCCCAAATTCATGAAGTGGAGCCGCCTCGATCTGCCAGCTTACTTCCCGTGCCTTGTCTCTGTCAACACCATATTCAGGTTCGAGGTAAACGGTCATTGTAGGAGTGCTTGGCTCTTTTCGCGCATCCATAATTTCGATGAGCCGGGGCAGACCAAGGGTAACGTTGATCTCAGCCACACCAGCGTAGTGGAAAGTACGCATCGTCATCTGGGTGCCGGGTTCTCCGATGGATTGCGCAGCGATCACACCAACTGCCTCGCAGGCTTCAATGCGGGTTGAAAGGTACTCTTTTATAACACGATCCAAGATTTCCTTAAACTGTGCATCAGTGATCTCTTTGCCTTCAAGGAAGCCCCGAAGCTGGTCCTTGGTCTTCTGGGGGAGATCTGCAGAATCAATCTTCTTTTCCTGCTTGTCCGTTGTCATAGTATTCAGACCTCCTCTTTGAGCACTGCTTCAACAATACCTTTGACGTCCACCGGGTCACCGAACGCACTTTTGGTAGGATCTGTGCTGTCTTCTCCATACTGGAATTGGATGATCCTTCCACCGGTTGTTCTTACTGTGCCATCGTATGCAACCTTGAGGTCCTGCAACGCGTTGATCATACGGCGCTGGAGGTATCCGCTCTGTGATGTACGGACTGCAGTATCCACAAGCCCTTCACGACCTCCTATTGCGTGGAAGAAGAATTCAGTAGGGTTGAGACCACCTTTGTAACTGTGGGCGATAAACCCATGGGCGTCAGAACCTCGGTCGCCTTTCTTGAAGTGCGGGAGAGTACGATCATCGTATCCTCGGACGATACGTTCACCTCGGACGGATTGCTGACCAATACAACCGGCCATCTGGGTCAGGTTTAGCATCGATCCTCGGGCTCCTGAAACCGCCATAACCACTGCACTGTTCCCAAGACCGAGGTGACGACCGGCAATTTGACCTGTTTGATCACGGGCTTTTCCGAGTACCTGCATGATCTGCATTTCAAGGGTCTCTTCAATAGTACGCCCGGGCATCGGTTCCAGCTGACCGTCTTCGTAAATCTTGATCCTACGGGTTACATCAATCGCAGCATTATTCAGGACATCTTCGATCTGGCCATACTCTGTCTTGGAGAGGTCTTCGTCATCGATACCAAAGGAAAAGCCGTCGATCATGATGCCGCGAATGGAAAGTTTTGTAACCTGATCTATGAACTCTGCTGCCCGTCTCATTCCATACTGTCTGATGATACGATTGACAATCTGCCCGTCAAAGGCACCGATCGCTTTCTTGTCAATGGTTCCTGATTCAAGCTTTCCTTCCATGATACGAACGTATGCATCACGTTCGCAGAGCTCTTTTTTACACGTATCACAATTCTGGCATGAGCTCGCTTTGAAGACCATGTTAAGAAGGGGAGGAAGAATCTGTGAGAAGACCTGTTTGTTGCTCCAGAACTCAATATCTTCCTCGGTCTTTCCCGCCGGGGGCATATGCTCGATCTTGACAGGTTTGAGGAGATAAAGGGCCTCTTCTTTGGTAAACCACCGCATATCATGGGTCAGCATAAAGATGCCTGATATATGGTCGTGTATCCCACCGATAATGGGCCCGCCAAAGCGAGGCGATAAAATATTTTCTTGAACAGAGCAGAGGATTGAAGCTTCTGCCCGAGCCTCCTCTGTCTGGGGAACGTGGAGGTTCATTTCATCACCATCAAAATCGGCGTTGTAAGGAGGACAAACGGCAGGATTGAGCCGGAAGGTTCTCCCTTCCATTACCTTTATCCGGTGCGACATGATACTCATTCGGTGTAACGAGGGCTGTCGATTAAAGAGGACTATATCACCGTCACGCAGTTGCCTTTCTACGGTCCAGCTAGGTTCAATCATTTCAGAAACCGTTTCCAGGTTATCCGTCCCCAGTCTGAGACGGCGATTGTCCGGCCTGATTACATAATTTGCGCCGCATGGTGCGTTGACATCTGGCCGTACGGGACCATTCCGCGCGATCTGTTTGAGTTCTTCTATATTATACGGAGTAACGCGAACAGGAATGGTCATCTCATTTGCAACAGCAAGAGGGACACCCACTTCCATAACCGAAAGATTGGGATCAGGAGATATGACCGTACGGGAAGAGAAATTCACGCGCTTACCAGAAAGGGAACCACGGAACCTGCCATCCTTCCCCTTTAATCGCTGCGAGAGCGTCTTTAAGGGACGGCCACTCCGGTGTCTGGCCGGGGGCAGCCGGCGACTTCGTTATCGAGATAGGTGGTTACGTGATACTGGAGCAGTTCCCAGAGGTCTTCGATGATTAACTGGGGTGCACCAGCATCCTGATTTTCCTTGAATCGCTGATTGATACGAATGATATCAACAAGTTTGTGCGTAAGGTCATCCTCTGATCTCTGCCCGTTCTCGAGGATGATAGACGGACGCATGGTGACGGGAGGCACCGGAAGAACTGTAAGGATTGTCCATTCGGGACGGGCGACTTTCGGATTAATCCCTAGGGGAATGAGATCTTCATCCGGGATTTTTTCGAGTCTAGCACGGATATCAGCGGGAGTCAGTTTGTGCTCGACTTTTTTGCCTTCCTCAATCATTACTTCGGAGAACGTTGTCGGCTTTTCGAAGTTAATCTTGAGCTGCTGTTCCCCGCAATGCGGACAGACACGCTCTTTTTTAACATCCTTTTCCGATATCTGGTCTCCGGTCAGATCCTCATCAGTACCGACTACCTTTTCAACTTCATCCGGGGAAAGGAGAACCCGGCCACATGACCGGCAGGTAACACGGAGCAGTTTTCTGATAAGGCGTGTATAACCGACGTGGATAACTGGTTTTGCAAGTTCGATATGGCCGAAATGTCCCGGGCAGTCGCTTGCTTTCTGGTCGCAGGTCTTGCATCGAAGCCCCGGGTCGATTACCCCGAGGTTTAAGTCCATAAGGCCCTGGGGGTACGGGAAGCCATCATCATCGTAGGTGTCAGCCCAGATGATCTTCCTAACACTCATCTCCCGTATCTCTTTGGGAGATAACAATCCAAACTCGATTTTTCCGATTCTTTTTGGGCTTGGCATGTTGAACCTCCTAAACGACGTCCTCTAATCTCAGCCGGGGCGCTATCCCCATACTTTTCATTTCATCAAGCAGGAGCTTGAAGGCATAACTCATCTCTACGGGGTAGATGTCAGTTTCGTTGCCACATGCAAGGCAACGGGTCATGTTGCGCTTGCGATCAAGCATCGCTACCATACCACAATGAGCGCAGACATATTCCTGAACCTTATCCGACTCATCGAGCAGCCTTTCCTTAAGGGCCATTGCTGCTCCGTGGCCGATCATGACATCCCTCTCCATCTCACCAAACCGGAGACCGCCTTCACGGGCACGACCTTCTGTCGGCTGGCGGGTGAGAACCTGAACAGGACCACGTGACCGTGCATGCATCTTTGAGGAAACCATGTGGTATAATTTCTGATAGTAAATCACGCCGATATAGATATCCGCCTTGAAGGATTTGCCTGTGATACCATCATACATCACTTCGCGACCGGTATGGGAATACCCAAGGTTCTTGAGTGATGCGCGCAGATCTGCTTCGCTTTCACCGCTGAATGCCGTGCCGTTAATACGTCTGCCTTCCAGCGCGCCAACTTTGCCGCCAATCATCTCGAGCATATGCCCTATAGTCATCCGGCTCGGTATAGCATGCGGGTTTATGACAAGGTCGGGGGAGAGCCCGGCTTCGGTGAACGGCATGTCCTCCTGGCTTGCAATAAGGCCTATGACACCCTTCTGTCCGTGTCTGGATGCAAATTTGTCGCCTATTTCCGGAACACGTAAGTCGCGGGTGCGGACTTTAACCAGACGGGAGTCTGTTTTCACCTTCTGTGATAATGACTGTATCGACAATACCGTGCTCGTTACTACGCATAGTAACAGAAGTGTCGCGGCGCTTCTCCACGGCAATAAGCTCACCAGAGGGTTCTTCAAGGAACCGTGGTGGTGAAGTTTTCCCGATCAATACATCTTTTTCAGCAACGATGGTCTCCGGGTTGATTACACCATCTTCGTCGAGGTTTTTATAAGACTCTGCACCGTGAGCCCCACTGACATCCTCGTCAGGCACTTCGATGCGGTCGATCTGACCGCCGGGTACCGGCGCTCTTCACCTTCATAAGTCCTGAAGAAATGAGATCGCCCAAGACCCCGGTCAATAGAGGCTTTGTTAAAGATGAGGGCATCTTCAATGTTGTACCCTTCATACGAGAGAATGGCAACGACAAAGTTCTGCCCGGCAGGACGATCGTCAGACCCGATCAGTTCGGAGGTCTGAGTGTGTGTAAGCGGCTTCTGGACGTAATGGAGGAGATGGCCCCTGGTATCAGGACGGAGTTTCATATTTGCCGCACCAAAACCAAGCGCCTGCTTGACCATTCCTGCACCCATCGTAACACGGGGACTGGCGTTATGCTCCGGGAATGGAACATGCGCTGCACCGATACCGAGGATCAGTGAAGGATCAATCTCCAGGTGTGTATGCACCGGGGTGATATTTGCCGGATTCATTGCGATAAGGAGATCTTCTTCTTCCTCAGCATCCACGAACTCTATCAGCCCACGCTGCACAAAAGAAGAAAAATCTGTCTCGCCCTTGGCAAGTTTTTTAAGATCTTCATCATTAATCAGAGTTTTCCCATCTTTCAGAACAATGAGAGGCCGGCGTGCCCGGCCGCGGTCCGTGAGAAGGACAACATCACCGTTGAAATCTTTAAACGAGACATTGACCTCCGATGAGATGGCGCCCTGGCGACGCATGGAACGGATATTTTCCACAAGGGTTTTTGGGTCATCGACAAGGCCGATTAATGCACCGTCGACAAAGACGCGCGATTTCTTCATCGGGCTTCACCCCTGATGCGTTCAACATCGAGCGTGTGCAGGATTCTCATGATCTCTTCTTCATCGCTGACGCCTTTACTTATCTCAACCATTTGAGCGAAATTCTTCACCAGACCACAATTCGGCCCTTCAGGGGTCTCACTTGGGCAAATCCTACCCCACTGGGTCGGGTGCAGATCACGAGCTTCGAAATGGGGCTGGGAACGAGAGAGGGGGGAGATAACACGGCGCAGGTGTGAGAGCACCGCCATATGATCGACGCGATCGAGGAGCTGGGAAACACCTGTCCTTCCGCCAACCCAGTTACCGGTTGCAAGCGGATGGAGCAGCCGTTCAGTGAGTACATCTGCCCTTACTGCCGTTGCAATTGACAGGTCACGGTGCCGCATACTCGCCCTTTCAAGCTGGTACTTGATATCTCGTGTGAGACGGTTGAGCGAAATACGGAAAAGATCTTCCATGAGGTCTCCTGCCAGCTTGAGTCTCTTATTGGAGTAATGATCTTTATCATCGATCCTGCGTTTATTTAAGACGAGGTCGAAGCAAGCCTCGGCCATACGACCGAGGAAGTGGGCTTTTGCAAGCCGCACTGACGCGACTGCCTCGGCATATCCTTCGTCGCCCTCCTTAAGAGTGGCAGGAAGTGCGTAATTGAGATGCGGGAGCAGGTAATTGTCCAAGACAAACTCGGCGCGTTTTTTCTGATAGTCTTTAGTCTGGTTAGGTGCGAGTTTTTTACCCACATACATGACTCCTCCATCAACTGAATCACATTCGCTTTCTTCGAGATTCTGCATCATGAAGGTGAGGATATCTTCATCCGTCGAAACCGCATTGACAACTTCCTGGTCGTTGGTCATACCTAAAGCACGCATCAGATCGACGAACTTAAGGTGCCCGGCAACCGAGGGGAAAGAAACCTCCAGAAGGTTCTTTTTATTCCGTTCAACAACAACAAGCGCGCGGTATCCCCGGAACTGCGAGAACACTTTTGCAACGTAGATCCGCTCATTATACCGTTCAGTGAACTCGGTCATGATCTTGTTGGAAGCAAGATCTTCAAGAGTCATGAGCACGCGTTCAGTACCGTTCACAATGAAATACGCTCCCGGGTCAAACGCATCCTCCCCATGGGAGACGCGTTCATCGTCGCTCATGCCATATAGGTTACATGCAACAGAGCCGACCATGATCGGAAGCTGTCCGATTGTTGTGATAATGGGTTCCTGCCGGTCCTCGCCATGCACCAGTGTCAGTCCTAGCTGGATTGGCGCGGCATAGGTAAGATTACGCAGGCGGGCTTCGCATGGATATAATTCACCCTGCGATCCGTCTGCTTCCCGCACGAGCGGCTTTTTTACTTCGATGTTTCCGAGTTCGACCCAAACCGGATCATTATTTCTGCCCCGGTTCTCGATATCGGTCTCGATGATCTTTTGTTCATTTACCACTTTCTGAAGATTTTCAGTCAGGAAATAGTTAAAGGAGTCAAGCTGGTGGCGCGCAACATGCTCCCGTGCAAAGTATGCCCTCGATAAAACACTTCTGTCAATCAGATAGACCGCCCCCTGCCCTTATTTTTTGGGTCTCCTGATAACAAGTCGGTACGCTTCGGCCCTGCCAGCAGTATGACTTTTTCGGATGATCTTTATCACATCATCGACTTTTGCGTCGATTGCCTTCACCGCAGGTTCGTCATGGTAGATTTTTGGTAATTGTTCCGTAGTAATATGGTAGCGGGAGAGAAGTACTGAAACCTCTTCCTCGCTCATGAGCTGGTGATCCGGCACCATTATGTGGCTCAACACATTCAGTTTGGAGCTCAATGAAAAACCCCCTTTAAGATGAAACGATTGCCTCTCAGATGCATCACCGCAAAAAATCCACGATTGGATCGTGGTAACGGGCCCGGAGGGATTTGAACCCCCGACCACCTGGTTAAAAGCCAGGCGCTCTACCGAACTGAGCTACGAACCCCTTGGGAATAAGATGTACAGCATTATAACAATGCAAGAAAAATATATAAATGTTATTGCACCATGTTTTGTTTTCAGCTTTCTTTTGAAGGATCTGGTATTTTTCCTAAGAGTTCTTTAATTTCCCGCAACCGATGTTCACTCTGGTGAATCTTATCTTCAAGGGTCCTGATCGCATTTACGTCTTCAGACGACACTTCGCGTCCGATATCGAGTCCACTAGAAGCCCGTAAAACGACAAGAAGATTCCGGTCTACTTCAATATTTTTCCGGAGCAGAGCATATTCATCAATTATTTTCGAGTCAAGACCTTTATTCTGGGCAGCTTGCCGCTCCAGGGATAATTCATTCCTTCGGGAAAAAATCCGCTGAATCGAATCCAGAAGCTGCAACGGGTTTACCGGTTTTGAAACAAAATCATCGATATTCATGCTATGCTCTTTGGCTTCTTCCGGAGTAATCTTCTTTGCAGAGAACATGAGTACCGGGATATCTTTTGTAACCGGATTTTTTCGGATTTTTTCCAGCGTCTCCCATCCATCTATGGGTTCCATCATTATATCGAGCAGAATAAGATCGGGGATCACTGTTTTAAGAATAGTAAGACATTCATCACCGCCGGCAGCAGAAACAGGAGAATACCCTTTTCGTGAAAGGATGGCCGTGAGTCCATCGACTATAAAAGAACTGTCATCAACAATCAGGATTGTCGTACCCATGCAGGACCTCCATTCTTAAGCATTAAATCAAGAGATAATATTATTGGCGTTTGCAGGGTTAGCAGCCCCCTATTTACACATAGTTAATTTCCATTCAAATGTTTATTATATAGGTGGTTCATAAAAGTGAGTCGTTATTGAACTTTCCCGGCTCAGCTCACCTTTGATCTGCTGGAGACGCGCCTCTTGGAACTTTATATTGGTCTCCATATTTTTAAGTGCCCGGGAGATGTCGTCACTTATGCGGACTTTTGAATCATTGAAATTATAGGTAGTTTCGAGGATCTTCATTAAGCGCTTATTGACATCTATGCTTTTTGAAAGGAGTGCATATTCATTAACAATATCAAATCCAATGCCTGACTGCCTGGCCCTATCCATATCTGTACGAATGGTCTGCCGGCGACCAAGTACATGTTCGATCGCATCATAGAGCTCGCGGTGGGTGATAGGTTTAAGAACATAATCCTCGATAAAAATACCATATTCCTCTGCTTCGGTAGGGGTTAGCTGCTTTGCCGTAAGCATAAGAACGGGGATATCTTTTGTCGCCGGATTTTCCTTAATTTTTTCAAGTGTCTCCCATCCATCCATTGGCTCCATCATTATATCAAGAAGGATAAGATCCGGTGTAACCGTTTTTAAGATCTCCAGGCATTCTTCCCCCCCATGTGCAGCTACTGTGCGGTAACCCCCCCGTTCGAGCATGGTAACAAATACATCAACAATAAAGGGGCTGTCATCCACGACGAGAATTGTGAACATTTACATTGTCCTCCCTAATTCTGTAGCTAATGCATTGATCCGTGAACATATTTCTTCATTCTTAGCATCGCCTTTAAGGAGCGCAGCGATTAGGAAATGTTCCCCGGCACCCACAACAAGGATAGATGAATCCGCAGAAAGAATCGAAACCGTTGCAAGGGATTTCATTCCGATAATGTTTCCGACTGATTCTGCAGAGGCAAGGATGGTTGCAGCCAGGGCGCCAAACCATGGCTCATTAAGTTCACGGTCAAAATATTTCCCGGCAATTATTCCATCACGTGATACAATGGCGCATGCTGCTACTCCATCAATTGCCCGTATTTTTTCAATAAATGCCGCAATTTTATCTTTCAACATGCCCATAACTCCTTAATGTAAATTATTCGTTCTAATTCATAATATCCGATTTCACCATATATACATATCTTTTTTATTTTGGGCGCATTTCTCCCGTTGCAAAGAAAGTATTCCCTTCCTTGCAGATTCCGGTGGATTTGTTTCTTTTTCCAAATAATAAAAGGGGATCGAGATTTAAAATCCTAGGTTTTCAATTTGCCCCGAAGGTTGTACGGTACCTTAAAAAATCCAATAAAATACATTCGATATGAAGCGCATATTTCCTTCCATTCTTTATAATTAGATTTAAAAGAAAATAAAAAGAAATTCAGTTATAGGCAAAGGTTGCAAACACTGTACCTGACAGATTGAGGACAATACGAAGTGGCATTTGACGCAAATCCATCGCCGGGAGTAGGCACGCGAAAGAATACGAATCTTACTAATATTCAGGCTGCCTGAAAATCAAGGGGAAAAAAATGGCATTTGAAAGTTACATGGTTGTATTATTTGGCGCAGTGATTGTAATTCAGCAGTTTATCATGTATCTCATGTATGTTCGCATCCGTCAGCTCCTGACTGAAATAAATTCAATAGAGGGAAAAATAAAAATCACCGATCACGAACTTGACAGTTTAATCCAAAAGGTCGAAGAATTTAAACGTACCAGTCTTTAACCTTTCTCTCCGGTTGTTACCGTATTTTTCTATAACAAGATACATATGGAATATATGCGAATAGTATGAGAGCGGGGCCATAGGGTAGCCTGGCCATCCTAGGAGACTGGGGGTCTTCTGACTCGCGTTCAAATCGCGATGGCCCCATTAAATCGTTGTTTTGTGGTGTTTTGTTGTGAAGATTACGGAATCATGCATCGAATGCCTGATCTCCCGGGTTCAGCTTGAATGCGGAATGGTCGGTGCGGATTCTCTCTTGACAGAGCAAACCATTGATTCGTGTCGTAATCTCTTATTTTCCCTAAAGGATAGTTCACTAAGTCACCCCCAGATTGCCAGCTGCATTCACCGCCACGCTTATGAAATGCTTGATAATCCCGATCCGTTTCTGAATCTCAAGAAACAGGGGAACGCAGAGGCAGTAAAAGTATGCAGGGAGGTCCGCAACGAACTTTCAGGTTTCAGGGACTATGCTCTTGCCTCAGTAATCGGGAATACCTTTGATTATGGTGTCAAAGGACATTCAGTAACAAGCAATTTTTCTGCATTTTTCCGACAGGAATTCCGCAAAGGGTTTGTGATAGATGACACCGACGCTGTCTTTCCACTGACAGCACGAGTCGTCTATCTATGCGACAATTGCGGCGAAATCGTCTTTGATCGCCTCCTGATCCAATATCTGAAATCCCAAGGTTCACACGTTACGGTTGCAGTGAAGGCCCGACCGGTCCTCAATGATGCAACTCTTGAAGACGCCCACCGACTCGGTCTGGATCGTATTGTTGACTGCCTTACAACAAACTGTGAGGTGGGGGAGATAGGGTTCTGTCCTGAAAATGCACCACCTGTTCTTTCAGATGCCATTTCCCGTTGCACCCTGATTATAGCAAAAGGTATGGCTAATTTTGAAGCTCTCTTTGAGCGAAATGATCTCCCTCCAGTCGCGTACCTTATGGCAGCAAAATGCCAGCCAGTGGCAGATGAAGCAAAAGTCCCGATTGGGTCCAAAATCGCCCTGCTTCGTAACTAAAAACATCACACATAAGGTAACAGAAGCATATATCTAAACCAGAAAATCCAAACCCGGATTTTCATGGGTATTGTTGCTCGTGACTGAGACTTGCGGATCTATACAAAATATCATTACTTTTTCTTGCGATATGAACATACCAGAGTAACTGAGGGCTGTTATGACAGGAGTAATCGGGGTGCTGACAGGTGGTGGGGATTGCCCGGGCCTCAATGCTGCGATCCGGGCAGTTGTGCGTAGCGGGATCGCAAAAAAGTTCCGGGTTATCGGAATACTAAACGGGTGGCAGGGTCTCATCAGAAACGATACTATACCGCTTACAGATCACTCAGTATCCGGAATAATTTCCCGGGGAGGGACAATTCTTGGGACTTCCCGGACAGACCCGATGAAAAACCCTGATGATATCGCCACAATAAAACATACACTGGATAAACTTGCCATCGAAGGACTGGTAGTAATTGGCGGGGATGGCACACTTCGGGCAGCAAAAGAGGTATCCAACCGAGGCGTCCCATTGGTAGGGATACCCAAAACTATTGATAACGACGTTTTCGGGACTGATGTAACAATCGGGTTTGACACTGCAGTTTCCATTGTAACCGAGGCAATCGACCGGCTCCATACAACCGCTGAATCACATCACCGGATCATGGTTCTCGAAGTAATGGGGCGCAGGTCAGGGAGAATCGCTCTTGCAGCAGGGATGGCAGGTGGTGCTGATCAAATCCTTGTTCCTGAGATTCAGGTATCAATGGAAGAGATTTGCCAGTCTCTTCATGCACGGTACCGCGCCGGGAAAAAATTCTCGATTGTTGTTGTTGCGGAAGGGACACGCCACGAGGACATTGCTGGCACTACTGTTCCCGAATGTGACCGGGATGAATGCGGACATGAAAAATTCGTCGGCATAGGGAACTTTCTTGGAAAAGAACTCGAACACAGGTTGGGAATCGAAACGAGGGTGACGGTTCTTGGACACGTTCAGCGTGGAGGAAGTCCGACTGCACAGGATCGAATTCTTGCTACGCATCTGGGAATAGCAGCAGTAAAACAGCTCGTGGCAGGAAATTTTGGATACATGGTAGGATTACAGGGAAACCAGATCGTTCCTGTTCCCCTTGAGGAAGTAGTACTCCGGTCCAGATCTATCGATCCCGATGAATTTGCACGCGCAAAAATGGTAGCGGGGATCCATGATTAGGATGCCGAGGAAAATAAACAATAAATGAGAAACAAAGAATATTTCTTTCCTTTTATTGATGTAACAGGCTTGGTAAGAGAAACAAAGAAATGAGCACAATAATCATTATATAACTGACTGCTCCGACAATATAGCCTGAATATTTTATAAATCCGTGCCTGTCGAGTATCCTGTCGACCCCTTCTTTAAATATATAACCTCCGTCGAATGGCACAATCGGAAGCGCATTACACAAACCGACCATAATATTGAACCAGGCACACCAGAAAAGAATCTGGATCACGAACCAGAATCCGGGGAAAGGAACACTCCAGGCAGCAGAAGCTGACGAATCATTTATTAGTATCAGAAACTGACCCCATCCGATAGGGTCTAGGATGATCCAGATGGGGATTGCGAGCATAAAAAAAAATCCGAGCGGGCTTGCAAAAGAATTAAAGATCTGTTTTATCCCGGATGCATCATAATACGTCACACCCATAAAACCGCTCTCTCTTGCACTCATATTCTCAGGCCACGAACTCAGGGTGAGTATATGGGCAGACGCGACGCCATTTTCTTTGGTAATAAGAGTCACTTGATCACCCGGTCTTGTAGCGTTTAGGATCTCTGCTACGTCTGACTGATTAGTTACCGGAATACCGTTGATACTGACAACTATCGAATCCGGCACGATTCCTGCCCTATCGGCAGGATAGTCTTTGTAAACCGAGTTGATCAACGGAGTCTGGAGAGGGACTGCAAAACCAAGTAACAGAACAAGAAGGAGAAAACATGCCATGCCTGCCACGATATTGTTGGTGATTCCTGCCCCCAGCATGCGGATCTTCGGCAAACCCTGTAACTTCTCAAATTCCGCTTCATCGGGTTCTACAAAAGCCCCAATTGGTATAACACACCAAAGAACACCTATAAATCTGACTTTGAGGTTTTCTACCCGGGCAAGGAACGCATGGCCAAACTCATGAATAACAAGCGTGAAAACAAACGCAAACCATACCGCGACAGTAAACGGTATAAACTGGTTCACCCCGGGAATAGCTAATATATTCCTGAAATCATTTACCGCAGTTGGACCGGGATGAGTTAGGAGATTCAGATACAGCGAATAGAAAAGAAGTCCGACCATAGCTATGGAAACCAGAATAACAACGACCGCACCAAATGAGCCGTAGGCCTTGAGAAACCGGTGGAACCGCGAGAGACGATCGAATAATCCTACACGCTGGCTCCGTATCGCCATAATTGGACCAAAAAATACAATATATTCAGTCCAGAGTTTTCTTGAATGAATATAATATGCAACGATGGCATAGGTTGCCACAAGGGCAACCAGAATAATGAGCCAATCCATCTGTACTTCATGGACTGGACAACCACATTAATGCAATGGTGGAGCCATGTAACCACCCCATAACGCAAGAAATCACATAAATGCAGAAAGGTTGCTCTGGGATTTTTTCGCAAGCATAACACTCACGGTTTTCCAGCTTTTTCTGGCAATGGGAGGAGGGGAACGGTGCTCATCAATATACGCTGAGAGATATGCAAGGGTATTTGGATCGGAGGGGTAGCCACTACCGATGTTACCGTACTTTTTTGCGAGTTTTTCAATCTCCCGGTCACGGGTGACTTTTGCAATAATGCTTGCTGCAGATACCACCGGGTAGGTACTGTCTGCATGATGTTCCGACACAATCTCACACGCTATGTTAAGGTGACTCTTTACTGTTTCCGCATATCGTACCGGATTGACATCGCAGGCATCAACATACGCGGTACGGGGTTTTAGTTTTTGTATGACCTCGCCATGAGCTCGGGCAACACAGGCATTCATCGTCATCTCGCGCCGTATTGTATCGATTTCCGCGGCTGATATCACAACTATCGCTATGCTGCATTGTTTTTTAATAAGAACAAAAAGTCGTTCTCTTTCCTGTGGTGAGAGTCTGTTTTGAATCCTTAACCTCAATAACAGAGAAGATATCGGTGGTTCTAACGCCGACTGCAGCTATTACCATAGGACCCAGCACAGAACCTTTTCCGGCTTCGTCAACCCCACAAATCACAATTAAAGTTGTACGCAAATTATTTTAAATGGCGTTGATTTTTAGGGGGGGTAAAGAGATTTCACTTTTTTAGAATTGCCAGTAGTTACTTCATATGAGGTAATAAAAGAGAGGCAATGCGTTGGCTTATAAACCTCATAAAACTAAAAATTAACGGATTGAAGCCGCAAGCGCCCCAAGTTCAATGAGAAGTTTCGGATTGGCCTTCAATAACTCTTTTATCAACGTCAGAGTTGAGAACTCAGTCAGGTCAAGTGCAGAAACGGAATGTATAATTGCGTTGAGCTTTTCATCAGGCAGCTTTATCAGGTATTCCTTGATATGGTAGTTGCGCTCGATACTCTTACCCATCTTGGACGCTCTCCACTCCCTATCATAGGCCATCAACGCTTTCTTTGACAGATCCCCTTTTGCAATGCAGTCTGCTGCGACTTCTGCTGCGAGCTTTCCGGTGAACATCGCATTATAGATACCACCACCGGTCAGTGGATCAACTACTCGTGCTGCATCACCGACAAACATTAGATTATCTGCTACGGTACATTCAAGCGGCCGGCAGACAGAAACCCCACCTACGATGCATTCAATAGTTTTACCGTGCGGAAATTTTTGTTTTACAAAACGGTCTAGATAATCCTTTGCCCGGTGTCCTTTGCCGCTCTTTCTTCCGGAGATGCCGATACCTACATTTGCTGCTCGTTTTCCTTTAGGAAAAACCCAGAGGTACCCTTCAGGTGCAACTTCATTGCCGAGGTAGAAAATCGTGGCATGGGGGTTGATGTCAATATCGGTCATTACATACTGCACTGAACTCATTATCTCGCGGACAGGCACCGTCGTATCGATGCCACACCATTTGCCGAACTTCGACTCGACACCATCTGCCGCAATAATTACATCGGCCATAACCTTAGAAACATTTCCACAGCATTCTACCTGTGCACCTTTAAGACGGCCGTCATGGATAATCGGTGCAGATGCACGAGTCTTGACATACACTTCTGCTCCGGCATCTGCCGCCCGCCATACCAGTTCCCGATCAAAAACCTTGCGATCGAGAATGTACCCTACCTTACCTCCGGCCATAGAGGATGCAAGCGTCATCTCGAAACCATCAGGAGCGACAATTCCTGCACCGGACATCTCGGCTGAAATCCAGCAGGGATTCGGATCAATAAATTCTGCCAAAGCCTCCTTTCCTATACCCTCTGCACAACGAACCGGAGCACCAATTGCCGGACGCTTTTCAATCAGGCAAACAGAAAGCCCTTTTTCCGCTGCAGTCTTGGCAGCTGAAGGCACCAGCAGGACCGCCGCCAATAACCAGAACCTCATATTTACTTCTCATGCACGACCTCCAGCGCACCAAGCGGACAGACTTTGGCGCAAATGCCGCAGCTCGTACAATTCTCTTCAACAGAAAGGTATGCGTCGATCAGTTCCAGCGCACCTTCGGGGCAGACTGACACACAGCATCCGCAATACCCGCAGATATCCCGGTGTACGTTAAGCATTCTGAGAATATGTTGGGGGCCGGTTTCATTAATCTTTACGGAAACAATACAGACTAGATTCAGTATCATTAGGAGAAAAAAGAATAATTCCAAAGATAGCAAGGAAGTTATTCGAAATATTATCTATTAAAAAATATTTCTCCATTTTGTAAATATAAACATCTCCCTTAAAACAATAAAAAATATATAAATAGTTTTACTAGGAAATACTCTTCCTATCACCTGCAGATATTTTGGTTAGAAGAAAAGATCCTAAAATTTATCTGTTGGTTTGAAAACATAGGTGACTGTATGGTTCAAAAGGGCAAGAACACAAGAACGACGAATGTGACAAAAGAGCAGATCAGCTCGATTAGCACACTTATAAAAAAGAAGAATATCCAGATCGTTGATTTCAAGTTCAATGACTTGCCGGGCCTCTGGCAGCATTTCTCGATACCAGCAAAGGAACTTGTCAAAGATTCTGATCCGAATGAGGGGATCTGGACTGAAGGAATTGGGTTTGACGGTTCCTCGATCCGGGGATTCCAGAAGATCCAGGAATCTGATATGATCCTGCACCTGGATCCAACCACGGCAGTAGCTGATCCCGTGTGCGAGGTTCCCACATTATCAATCATTTGTAACGTTTTTGATCCCTTAACGAAGCAACCTTATTCACGGGATCCGCGATACATTGCCCAGAAAGCAGAGCAGTATCTTAAATCATCCGGTATTGCGGAAGAAAGTTTCTGGGGTCCGGAGTACGAGTTTTTCCTTTTCGATGATGTCAGGTACTCCCAAACGGTTAACCAGGGATTTTATTCAATTGATTCGGTAGAGGGTATCTGGAATTCGGGCCGCGACGAACAACCAAATCTCGGCTATAAACCCCGCTACAAAGAAGGCTATTTCCCAGTGCCTCCACATGACTCCCTCCAGGATGTACGGAGCCACATCATCAACAAGATGATCGAGACAGGGATTCCGGTTGAAGTTCACCACCACGAAGTTGCGACTGCAGGCCAGAACGAGATTGACATGAGATATGGACCCCTCGTTCAAATGGCGGATAATTGCATGATGTATAAGTATATTGTAAAGAATATGGCGCAGCAGTTTGGTATGGTTGCTACATTCATGCCAAAGCCTCTCTTTGGAGATAATGGTTCCGGAATGCATACCCACCAGTCAATATGGAAGGGTGGGAAGAACCTCTTCTTTGATGCGAAGGGTTACGGCATGATCAGCCAGACTGCAAAGTATTACATAGGTGGGCTCCTCAAGCACGCAAACGCGCTCATGGCGTTCTGTGCTCCATCAACGAATTCCTATAAACGACTCGTACCCGGATATGAAGCACCGGTTAATCTCGTTTATTCATTAAGGAACCGGTCTGCTGCAGTCCGTATTCCGATGTATTCGGAGAACCCCAAAACGAAGCGGATCGAATTCCGTCCTCCTGACCCAATGTGCAACCCGTACCTCTCGTTCTCTGCTCTCCTGATGGCAGGTATCGACGGCGTTAAAAAGAAAATTGATCCAGGCCAGCCGTTTGAAGGAAACACGTATGAGCTTGAGGGCAAGGCAGCAAAGAAAATACCAACTGTGCCGGGCTCGCTCGAACAGGCAATTGATGCTCTTGAAGCAGACCACAAGTTCCTGCTTGAAGGAGGCGTCTTCACTCAGGATGTTATCGACGTCTGGATCGATTACAAACGAGAAGAAATTGATGCTGTTCGTCTCCGCCCACACCCGTGGGAGTTCCACCTCTATTTTGATATGTAATTACCTTCTCTTTTTTTTACAGTAAAATTCAATAATCAGCATTTCCCGAAAACTTTTTGGAATTTTTATAAAAGAGAGAATGTGCCATATTTTCCTCCACCGCCAGGATGAAGGATCACGTGGTTCTCCCTCAAAGCTGCGATTGCATCGGCAACTCCGTTATGGACCATCCTGATCTCTGATAAAGGAGTCGAGATGAGAATATCAATCTCATTTCCGAATGTCGTTATAAATTCATTATAGATCTCACGGCATTTCTTAGTCTGGGGGGATGAGACACCTTCAATGGTCTGGATTATTTGCCCGAGTGGTATAAGGTGAAGATACGGAGGGCGTTGTCGGGGAGTGCCGTGAGACAGCTCACGAGCGCGGTCATAAACACCTTTTTTAATGAGGCCATTGTCTGCAGGACAACGCCAGTTATACCGTCCGGCATCTTCGACAGAATACTGGGTAAAGCAGCGGACGCAGGCGGTACGGTTGTACTTTCCTTCTTCAGGGAAAAAACCGGCGTTCATCGTAATAGTTCCGGCGCTGATGCAATTGAGTAAATTCCGAGGGGTAAGATTGCCGGAAACCTGTATCTTATTAAACTCGCGACCGATCTTCTCGGGAAGTGGGCTGTGAGCATCCGAGTTTGTGAGGAATGGCACATCAGAAAGATCCGGGATACCTGCGCCATACGAACTATCAGCCGAGAGCCCAAGTTCCATGAAATTGATTGATTCTTTCCCGTAACAGCCGGCGACTGAATCGTGGTACGCAAAAAGTGCAGTCCAAGGTGTAAATGCATGGGCCGGGCCAATGAGGGCACCAACCTCATGTACTCTTTGGGCTATCGCTTCCCCGGATAGGAACACGTGGGGTCGACCGTTCGTTCCAATACTTCTGCTATTTTGTGACAGAAGATCGCGGAGCTGATCAAACTGACCGAAATCCTCGGCAAGGATGAGATGATGGACCCGATGGTCATCCTCTATTTCTCCTGTTGGAATAACACAGATCCCTTGCGAATTCGAAAGAAATGGTTTCCATTCCTCCTGCCAGGCAGGGTGCAGGGCATCGCCGGTTCCAAGAACGTGCAGGCCCTTTAAGGCACATGCATTAAGAAGTTTTTCCGGATGCATAGCACGCGATACAGCCATAGAGAAAGGAGAGTGAATATGCAAATCGGCATTTGCAAGCATGTGTACATCCCAGATTACGCCATGCAAGCATATAAGAGGAATGCGCATGAAGTTCCACGGGGATTACCCCCGTTTCTCTGAGCCCTAGAGAAAATCATTGCGTTTCCGGGGAACCGGTGTATCCTTCTTCCAGAGCTTGATATCTCTGGCCCGGCCAAAATAAAATTTCGACTCTTCTGATCGACTCAGTTCCTTCAAGCAGATGCCAATTTTATTCCAGGAGTCCATGTTATTGGGCAGCAGATTGACTACCATTTTAAACGTTTCAACAGCAGCTTCGAGATACTTATTATTCATTTGCAAAACCCCCATCTGCTCAAGCGTTTCTCCGAGTTCGTATAATATCTCAGCATTCCCTGGAGCCAATTCCACCGCCCTTAAGAATGATTTGAGTGCTTCGTCATATTCCCCTAATGCCCGGAGACAAATCCCCCGGTCATTCCACACATGGGGAAGTTTTGGATCGATCTCAATCGCCCGGTCAAATGCTTCGACTGCTGCACGATAATTGCGTGCTCGCGAGTAGAGGTTTACACCTTCTTTATATTGCACCATCGCCTTGCCGAGGATTCTGTCAATGAAACTGCTTCCTGATACATCAGATTCACTTTTTGTAGATTCAGGAGCGGGATGGATTGTATTGGTTGCTTCTTCTTCAATACTCACGTCTTTGAATGTTGAGGTTACATCCCTGATGATGCAGGCGGCTGCAACGAACTCACCACGGTTATCAAAGAGAGGGGTCGCCTTCATCCAGAGAGTCCATTCTGTCCCGTCTGGCTTACGTGCACGGGTCACAGCAACAACAGACCCATTTTTTTCCTTGCTGATTACCATATACCGGGCTTTCCTTATGGAATCCTCAGAGAAAAAAACCATATCGATGAGCATTTTCTGGCGTTTTCCGAAAAAAGGCTCAGCGTAGACGAAATTTCCTTTATCCGCTAATGTTTGTGAAGGAACACCGGTTAATTGCTCGATAGCCCTGTTCCATGCAAGAACGTTTCCATCTGGATCAATTGCAAATTCGGCATCAAGAGAGAAATTGATAAGATCAAAAACTATCTTTCTGGTCAGACCCTTTGCCTTTCCCATAAACCTCTGATCGACTGCGTGCCGGATCATCCGTTGCAGCTCGATAAACGGCATATCCGTATTTTCTCCTTTTTGTAAAAAGAAATTGGCACCATTATTGAGGGCAGCGATCGCCGCATGTTCACGCCCTACTCCGGTGAAAATAATTACCGGAGTGACATCTCCTTTACTCCTCAAGATCTTTAAAAACTCAATACCATTGATCTCCGGGAGATCATAATCCAGGACGATGACATCGAAGCTGCTTTTCTGGAGTACGCTAAGAGCCTCTCGGGCAGAGCTGACCGGAAAGACAGAAATCTCATGGGCACGCTCCAGCGCCAGCTGCGTAACCTCCAGAATCGCAGGATCGTCATCAACAACCATTACGGAGAGCATTCCAATGCACCGGGACTAGTATATTTGCGCAATATATAAGTCAGGACTGCATAGGCTTATAAAACAACCTGATTCTAATAAGAAAAGGACTACAACCAGGTATTATTCCTGATTGTAAGTGAAAGGTGCGCAGTATAGTCTCAGCCGATATAACTCAGCTCTTCATCATGCTGGCTCCTCTCACTTTCGATAAGACCCTGCACGACTTTTTCCATCTCAGCCGCCCGGTCATTCAATTGGGTGGGATCAACAGGTACAGAGATGAGTTTTGAAAGAATCAGAAGGACGCTTGCAGCGCTCATTGGATCGACAACATAACCACTTGTTTCACCCATAAGACAAACCGCATCAATGTTCCGCATACCTCCCATGCCAATAAGGAGACCTGCCGCACCAACGATTCCACCACCCGGGTCATCACGTTCAAATATCACACCTGCATCCATTAGGCCGACCTTGAGAAATTCACGGTTTGTAGCACCAAAAACCCTTGGTGCATAAACAAGGTGCCCGACGCCGAACCCCCCAAGGGTATAGATAAGTTTTATCCCTAGCTCAACAGCGATATCGAGATATGCATCGGCCATGAGGTAGTGTCCTTCGTTTGAGGTACTCTGGAAATCACCTACGAGGAAAACAACATGACGGTTTTCTGCTTTGTACAGGTATAGTTCGTTTCGTGGAAGGCGGGCAATGCCATTTTCTTCAATAATGACTTGTGGAGGAAGATAGATCGAGTGAATTTCCCCAATTTTTTCTGCTCCAAGCATATGAATCATATACTCGGCAACAAGTTTTCCCACCTGACCTATACCCGGTAGCCCACCGATTAGGACCGGATCTGTTAGATTCCTGTCCGTGAAAGTATCCAGATATCGGATACTAATGTCGTCAATCATTTCTCAGTCCTTTCTTTTGCTGCCCGTCGGTACTTACCGAAATGATCCTGAATCGAAAACCTCGCTGGATGTGCTGTTGAGGTCTGCCTGCCACATAGCGGACAATTAAGAGAAAGAGTATAGGTGTTATCTGCACTGCAGCGACGGATTCTTCCGCTCATTAGCTTTTCCCGGACTTGGGTTTTTTTGTGAGTTTCCCTTCGCCACCTTCCTTTTCAAGGACAGCAATTGCAGCATTAGCTGCTTTTTCAAGGGCTTTTTCCGCTTTTTTATAATCGGCTGCTGTCACCTTGATCCGGTAAACGGGTGCACCTAAGTACAATAATTCAATATCTGCGCCGGCAGTTTTAGATTCACTTGCCTTTTTTAAAGCATTACGTATGACCATTACACCGTCGGGTGCGGCGGACATAAGCTCTAACTGGCCGGTTACTTCAACTTTGGGTATCTTGACGCTCTCGTGAGCAATATGCACCAGCGCTTCGCCTGTCTTTTTGGAGAGCCCAAGCTTTTTGATGGTTGCTTCACTATCTGTGACAACATCCTCAAAAACCGCATACAGTTCTCCGTATTTCTCGAAAATTGCATCTTCTATAGCTGTAGCGGGTTCGCCGGATTTCTCTGCAACAAAACCAATCCACTTCCGGGCTTTGGACTCGTTTTTCCACTCGCGGATTTTTTCTCGCCGCTGGTGCTCATTGACATCCTTTAAAGAGAGGTCGATATGACCTCGATTCCGGTCGACATTGAGGACTTTACAGACAATTTTCTGTCCTTCCCGTATGTGATCGCGGATATATTTTATCCAACCAGTTGCAATTTCAGAGATGGGGATGAGCCCCTGTCTGCCCCCATACTCGTCTAGTGATACGAACGCCACGAAATCTTTGACATTTTCTACGGTGCAGACAACAAGTTCAGATTCTTGGGGCCACTCTCTATCCAGCATGTGAGGCTCACTTAAACTCTGATATGATCTCAGCCTTTAAATTCGCCTTTCCGCCTGCAGGAGTCGCGAGATCGTGTCCACAGACAACACATTTCACTATCGTGCTTGCCTTTGAAAAGACAAGCTGCTCATTATCACAGTCCGGGCATTTTACTTTTAAAAAACTGCTCCGGTTCGCTCGTGCTTCACGTACCATATTTCTCACTCCGTCAACTCAAACTTGGCAACACGGTATCCCTTACGCAGGTGGGCTTTCCCACAAACGGTACAACGGTACCTGACATTGATCTTCTTAGTGGGCTTGTCGCCTCCAGGGACTTTCGAGAACTTGCCCATGTTACCTACTTTACCTCTGCGTCCTTTCTGACGATCAATCCAGTGGAGGCCGGTCGTCTTACTCTTCTTGACCTTTTCCACTTCATGGGTCTGGTGATTTCTGCAGAAAGGACAATATGTCTTGAATTTCACTGGCATTTTCATGATGGTTTCACCGATTATACTGATTATTGAATCCCAGTATTATTTACTAAGGTTCATATTTAAGATATGGGTTCACCCACAAAACAGGACATTCACGTCCTGTCCTAATTCGATCCTCATCGTGGCGAAGAGTGTTAAGGTTTTCGCACCTGAATGTTAAAAAGATTAGGTTAGATTATCCGTATATCTGATCCTGATCGGTTTGCCACATTTCTACATTATCCTAAAATAATCCCGGTCACTTGCCCGACTGGAGAATAATAGGAATTACAAGGTTCCTGTCGCTAAGAACAGATGCATTTCTTTCGGGGAGCGTTGCAATATCGCCTTTTGTAAGAGAGTAGTTCCTCCCATCGACCCCCATGAAGGTATCAATCCCCTCGATTACCCGTACGAGCATATAAGGGGGAGAAAGGGTTTGAGTAGCTGCAGAGAAAGGAGCCAGGGGCACTTGCCTTCCTGTTTCAGGCAGATTTTCCTCCTCATTCAATTCCTCTTCCTCATCATTTATCTCGATTTCTGAAGATGTTGTTGATGGCGCAGAGACAAGAGGTAGTTTTTCATTGTGAAGAAGGATATTCTGGCATTCCAGAAGTCCGGCAGCAATCCGGTCAAACATCCCGTGCTCGGCCGGCAGCATCCTTTTTACTTCTTCACGGTCGTAATAATTCCCTTCTGCATGCATAAGCGCAAGTGCGAGTATCTTACGTGAGCGGATGGCGAAGAGCTCATGCATTGTCTCTTTGATTGCAATAGTTTCCTCGATAAGGGCCCGGGCTTCTTCGGAAAGGGGGTCCTCGATTGCGTAGACTTTTTTGAGGAGATCTGCAATTTCAACATGGGTTCGATCGAAGATATCTGGTGATATCTGGATCAGTTTGCCTGTTTCGCGTTCGGTAAGCAGTATACTGCGAAGATCATCAAATCCCATGAAAGGTACCCGATCGAGTTGTAATTTTCAAGCAATTTCCGCGATGCCGCGACTACAGAGGAAAACTGCCACTGCCTCAGGTACTTTAGAAATCCCTTTTTGGATCTGATAAGTGCTTCCAAGCATCGGCATGGTTAGTGGAAACCGTACATCTACCCTTACATCACGGTCTGAAAAGACCACGGCATCAACAAGGGGATCAAAATCGGTAAGGTCCCTCACTTCAAGCGGTTGCACTCTCATACCGCTCCCTCCGTGAAGTGAGGTCGGCATCCTGATCAGGCGCTTAATATCGGTAGTAACCGGCTCATCTGCAAGGGCAGCCTTGTCATTTAAACGCTTCCGGAACTCCCCTTCGGTTTCGTGAATTATTGCTTTTATAACCCTGTCCTTGAGAAGCGTCGAATCAAATTCACCGCGGAGCGTGCTTATCATCTCCGCGCGCTTTTTTAAAAATCCGTACGCAGATTCTTTTCCCACTCCTTCAAGGGTTGTGAGATACGCAATCGCCTCTTCTTCCTTCACGCTTCCCAGCCATTCAAGATATTCAATTAGTGCAACCCGGAACCTGACGGGCCATCCGGACATCGATAACGATCCGTTGAGCAGTATAGCTGGATCAAGCCCTATGCCACAAATATAGTCAACAAGCTCCCGCCTTTCTGCACTTCCCCAACCGCGAAAAGCCAGATCCTTTACATGAACGTGATAGCCCCGCCCCCCAGAAAAGACCAGTTCGATTTGTTTTGGATCAATACCTAGTTCATCATTGAGCATTGCCAACAATTTTTCCGTTTCCGTTTTAACCCGGGATAGCATCTGGTCATAGGCTCCCTTGACAATATGGTCTGCATCAAGATCGAAGATCAGATCAGCACCGCACCAGATTTTTTCTGCCATCGTTGGTGCATCGGGTTTCTCATAATAAGCACTCGAATAATAGACATGTGAAGGCACGAGGTTTCTGATATAATCAAACAGCATCGGGTGATCCAAAAATGCAATATGCCGGTGCATCCTCATTTCGGTCGCTCCCGGGTTGAAAAGGACAAAACCCCATTCACGTTGCTCAAGAGATGACGGCGAGACAAGCATTGCTTTCTGGTAGTAATCCAAGAACCGCTGTCGTACAAATGCAGTCGTTGCCGGGTTCATGTTATCTCCTTTACCATATAGGGCCCCCGGCGCTCATATCCCTGTCTCCGGTAATAAGGCCGGACACCGATACCGCTCATAATCGCCATGCGCCCAAATCCTGCTGTAGTGGCAATCTCTTCTGCGCGCAAGAGAAGAATTCTTCCAAAATTCCGGTGCTGCCATTCATCTGTTTCTGCTGCTTCCAGACCTACCGGGACGAGACTGCCATAGATATGAAGCTCACGTAAAAGCGCTGCGTTGTGAAGTTCGGCGCGGAACTCACTCGCGGGAAAACGAAGCCTGGCAAACCCAATAAGAGAGTCTCCAGACACCGCAGATATAAAATGTTCCGTACCGCCACAGCACTCGTAATGGGTTACACGAATTTCCGATTCTAAAGCTGAAGGAAGCCTCCCTATCTCCCGGCACCGTATACATCGGCAGTGCCTTCCCTGTGCAGCAAGCCTGTTCTGGGCCAGTTGGCGGAAATTGGAGTGCCGGGACCCGGCTACTATCAGTTTTGCCGGGATATCCCGTTGTACTCTGCGAGAGTCGCGTATACTCCGGGATAAGTGTTTTTGCATACGCGATTAAATCGATGAGCTGTTCTTCAACATAAGGGGTGTATCTCTTGAGCTCCCAGAGTTCTTCTATTTCCGAACCCGGCGTTACAAGTGTCGGGTAAATTTTTAAAAAATCCGGCTTGAACCGGGGATCAGAGAAAATTGTCTCAAACATCGCCCTGTCAGATTCGATTGTCGAATGTGGCAGGTTTGGCATCATGTGGAAACCGACCTTGATCCCGGCATCCCGCAGGAGACGGTTAGCCTCAACCGTGTCGGCAACTGTACATCCTCTCCTGTTGAATGCAAGAATTGTGTCATCGATGTGCTGGACACCCAGTTCTACTTTTGTGACGCCAAGATCAAGCATCCGGTTAATATGCTCTTTTTTGCACCAGTCAGGGCGCGTTTCAAAGGTAATCGCAACACACCGTACGTCAGCACGCTCATTAGCATCCGCAACTTCGGTTGTAGAGGGTGCCTTTGTTGCTGGCGTGGCGTCCGGGTACATATTCATAGCCTCTATACACCGGGCAACAAACTCATTCTGGTACATCGACTGGACGGGCAGTCATCGTCCCACCCATTACGATTAATTCCACTTTTTCTACACGGTGCCCCAGTGTCTCAAACTGACAAAGTCTTGCATGTACCTGAAGGAAAGGATCGTAACCATGTTCCCGCGCCCGTTTTGCCGCAGGCTCCTCACCGGTGTAACTCTGTGGGGACCCAAAAGGATGCATAGGTCCCCCCGGGCATGGCAGGCAACGCCCATGCGGGCATGGATATGGCGAGGTCATAACTGCAACAGGAGCGACTCCTGAAAGGGTCCGGGTAGGTTTAACCAAAAGGACACGCCGCAGATCCTCGCGTTCTGTTTCAGTAGCTGCGGCAAGGATAGTTGAGTTCTTCGGAACGGTACTCAAACGGTACTTCCTACAGATCTCAATTTTTGCGGTAACGATCCCCACATCACCTGGTGGGAGGGAGAGGATGCGGGAGATAATCTCCCGGATTGCCAAAGCCTCATCCATGACTTAATGTTCAACTGCTGCCTGCTGAGTCGGTGCAGTAGCAGTCTTTGGAGAATAGTTCACCACATTTACGTGGTGATGTCCGCTAATATGGTTCACGACTTCTTCACCCAAGGTGAGAAGTGCATCTTTATGGGCTTTTTTATCTTTATGAATATGTACTGGCGATATTTCGAGAGCATCATATCGTTCGGTAACAATTTCCTCGTTACTAGTGTTCTCGTAATACTTCCTGATGTGTACCATCAGCATATGTAGATGCAGTAACTCTTCCTTTTGCACACTATCGCCTTCTCTGAAAAGTTAATTTTTCCGTACGACAGATATACCTTTTTGGTGAGATTTATAAGAGAATACATTCACCCAAGGGGATTGCTTGCGGGACTCGCAATTGGAGACGCATTGGGTGCGCCCTTAGAAGGATCTCCCCAGCCTGAAGCCTGGGTGACAAATATGCGGCCCGGAGGGCGCCATTTCCGTACGGCCGGCCAGTACACGGACGACACAATTCAGGCATGTGCGGTCGCAAAATCCCTTCTCGTATGCGGGGATTTTAATCCATCCGACCTTGTACAGCGGCTCCTTTGCGGGTACTTGGAACGACCGGAATGGTACGGTCCCACTTCTTCAGCATTCTTTAATCTGATCCGTTCCGGTACCCTGCCGCACCATGCTGCTTGGCTTGTTCACAAGCGCCATCATGGGAGCCGGACGAACGGAAGTGTAATGCGGGGATTTCCGATTGCTATCTTTTACCCGGCTGATATGGCATACGAGGTAAGCATAGCCTGTTCTCAGCTCACGCATTTTGATCCTGTTGCAGGCCACTGCTCAGCCTGGCTTACAATGATGGCAAGCGATATGTGCCGGGGGGTCTCCAGGAGACAAGCATTCTCCCATGCCCGGTCGGTGTGCAGGAACGAGGAAGTCTTGTCAGTACTGGGGAATTACAAACAAAGGCTGCCCGATCCTTCTCTTGATGCCGTTTTGTGTTCTCACGCGGCTCTTTTTTGTTTCATGAATGCCCATTCCCTTGAAAACGCGATTCTTTCTGCCATTAATCTTGGCGGAGATGCGGATACAGTCGGGGCATGTTGTGGTGCGCTGGCAGGGTCGTTCTGGGGAATTGATTCTGCCCCGGAACGATGGACAGCTGTACTTCGTGGGTTTAATGAGATTGTTCAGGTCGCAGATGCGCTCTGGCTGATCCGGAAAGACAAAAAGGTATGAGAGGATGAGACAAAAAATTTGGAGAGAGACTACGAGGGTTTAATCTCGACAAGTTTAAGCGCTCGCCCTTTACTGCAGATATCAGAGGCATTGCCTAAAACATCTGCAATAAAATATTTTTCACCTTCAACCACTCCATCCGGGCGGCAGAGAACATAGCTTTTACAGTCCGCTTTATTGCAGGAGAATTCTACCTTTATCCTGGAATTCACCATTGCCATATCCGCACTGATAAGCATGGTTACCGGGGCCTCCATAACCTCCACCGCTGTTGCACCGTTGAAATGAATTGCACAATCATGGTGGGTACTACGGACAGTAATAATCCGGTACCGGTGTCCCTTAACCAAGTTGTTGCACGCTTTTTTTACTTTGCAGGTTCCGCATTCCGTGGACTCTCCTTCATATACAAATTCAATACCGGGTTTCGCAAGCACTGTTCCGACAAGGGTCACTTTTGTTTTTGTCTCAACCATAGCACAATTCCTATTCTATATCGCGGCCATTCTTGGTTATTCCACATAGAGCATATGAACCAGCTTCTCCGCTGATTCTTTAGTTATGCCCGCGTCAAAGATTGTAAAGCGTTCCGGGCGGATAGTCTTTGCCATCAGGAGAGCCTCGACCGCGATCTCGTCTGGTATGCCAAGATCTGCCGGGGTCACCGGAGCACCAATTGTTCTAAGTGACTCGCGGATTCCTCTCCAGTCACCCCCATGCAGGTACATCGAAATAATCGTACCAATGCCACAACTCTCCCCGTGCAATGCTTTTCCCGGGGCAAGCCGATCTAAAGCATGGGAAAACTTGTGTTCTCCCCCGCTTGCGGGTCGCGATGACCCTGCAATGCTCATCGCGACACCGCTTGACACAAGCGCCTTTATCACAAACCACGCCGATTGTTCCTGATGTGGCTTAATAAGGTCTGCATTCTTAACGAGGATTTCTGCAGTCATTTTTGAAAGTGCTATCGCATATTC
Source organism: uncultured Methanoregulaceae archaeon (assembly GCA_963701095.1). Lineage (GTDB taxonomy): Archaea > Halobacteriota > Methanomicrobia > Methanomicrobiales > Methanospirillaceae > Methanoregula. The sequence continues at coordinate 2,150,684 of OY969564.1, read as the reverse complement.
ACTCATCGGCTCACCTTTGATACGGTGTGCCATCTCCCAGTCAAGAATAGCAGTATAATTAGAGATCACATCTGCGCAACCGGCTGCAAGGAGACGGTGTGGGGCTGAAGCGATAATACCGGTATCCGCGATGATAGCAAGCGGGGGATGTGCTTCAAGCGAGACATTCCCGTCGCCCATGGGAACAGATGCCCGGGCTGAGGCAATACCGTCATGCGATGCTGCTGTCGGCACGGAGATAAACTGCCGGTCAATATTGTATGACACGATCTTTGCTGTATCGATAACCCTTCCCCCACCAACACCGACAACAAAATCCATTCCTTCAGCTGCCCGTTCTCCCTCTTCAATAATTTTCGGACTTATCTCATCAGCGAGAAAAACTTTGACAGTCACTGATTGGGAGAGGAGATCTCGCACGGTTTCTCCTGCCGTCTTCATGGTATTCTTACCAGAGATCAGAAGTGCTGATCTGCCCATTTTTAAATCGGCGCAGACCGGGGGGATCTGGCTGAGAGCGTCATGACCAATTACAACATCCCGGGGTAACTGCATCCATTTGGACTTATCAAAGACCTTCTCTTTAAGTAATTTTATAGTATCTGGGCTCATCCGGTTAATGAATGATTAGTGATTTCATATACAAATACTACATCGATCCCGTGAAATATGGCGAGCCTTACAATATTGTCGAAACCATCACCTATGCAATCATCCTTGTCATCGGAGTATATTTACTATACAGGTGGTTTTCGAATTCTGCGTGGCTTTCAGAACACGGAATAAAACTTGATTCATCATTTATTCTCGCTACATTACCATATGTAGTACTTGGCGGGGTGCTCCGTGTTATTCAGGATACTGGGATGATTACGGGGGATTGGCAGTACCTCATCGTTACACCACCCATCTATTTCGTCCTGTTCTTCTTTACGCTTGGGATAATTTTCATAGGTGGCATCCTGAAGAAACACGGCCTTATAAAAGACTTTATTTCATTTTACGCTCTCATCGGCTGTGTATCGGTCTTTGTCATTTCGCTCATTCTGATATTATGGGGGATGGCGTATACTCATATCGATCTCTTCATTCTTGCAATAATTCTGCTTATGGCCCTGACTTCGTCTGTCCTTGTCTGGTCCTGCATGAGGTATGTCCTTTCCTGGGAATATGTAGGTGACCCACTCTACATTGCTCTCATTTTTGGGCAGATGCTGGATGCAAGTGCCACCAGTTACGGGCTTACATTCCATCCTGCCGTCCACTACATAGAGCAGCACGTAGTAGGGTCAAGTCTGATTCAGATGACAGGGACTGCCTTTGTCATGTATCCGCTTAAGCTGGTCATCCTTTTCCCAGCTATCTATATTATGCAGCTTTATCGAAAAGAGGCCAATCCTGCTTTCTGGTACCTCGTGCTTCTTGCGATGATAGTGGTCGGACTCGCCCCGGGGGTCCGTGATATGGTCCGGATGGTCCTCTATGTCTGACCCCGATATACCCACTTTTACGGAGCAGTCATCACTATACAATACCATAACTGTCACGGTTCTCCTCTTTCTAGTTGCAATGATTGTAGGATGGATCGGTACAGCACATGATCCCGAAATAGGAAATCAACTGCTCCAGATGTTCCAAAGAGAGATTGCAGGTCAGATTACGATCAGCGATCCAGTTAATATGTGCATTAATATATTTGCCAATAATCTCGATGCCTGCATCTTGCTTTTCCTTGGAGGAGCTTCTTTTGGCATTCTTACGATTGCGATATTGAGTCTGAACGGAATCGTTATCGGAGCTGTCACCGAGATCATCAGCAAGGCACATTCGGCCATTTTTATAGCCGCCGCTATTCTTCCTCATGGCATTTTCGAAATTCCTGCGTTTATTATTGCAAGCGCTCTCGGATTTCTGATGGGGCAGACACTCATCGCTGAATGGTATGGGGCAGCAGATTCTGCTTTTGAAGCGGCACGTCTGGCCCGGCTTTTTCTCCTGTTTGTAATACCTCTTATTGCCGTCGCAGCAGTTGTCGAGGCTTTTATTACACCGGTAATCATACAGATAGTAGCTTAAGAGGGTTTTATGAACGAAGATGCGGGCACCCTACCAAAGAAACAGGATTTTTCCGAATGGTTTAACGAAATTTTGTGGCGTGCGGAGATCATGGATGTCCGCTATCCCGTAAAAGGGCTCTACGTCTGGTATCCGTACGGATTTGCTGTCCGCAAATTTGTATACAATCACCTCCGCGAGCTGCTTGACCGGGATCACAAGGAAACACTGTTTCCCCTTTTAATCCCTGAACAAGAGTTTATGAAAGAAGCCGAGCACATCAAAGGATTCGAAAACGAAGTCTACTGGGTGACACACGGTGGTACTACCCCTCTTGAAGTAAAACTGGCACTCAGGCCAACAAGTGAGACTGCAATTTACCCGATGTTTGCCCTCTGGGTGCGTTCCCACGCGGATCTCCCTATAAAGATCTATCAGGTTGTCAATACCTTCCGTTACGAGACAAAGCAGACACGTCCCCTGATCCGGCTCCGTGAGATCACTTCGTTCATGGAGTCACATACTGTACATGCAACTTGGGACGAGGCAGAAACCCAGGTAGAGTCCGAAATAACACTTACACGTGAGTTTTACAGGAGCCTATGCATTCCAATTATCATATCAAAACGCCCTGACTGGGACAAATTCCCTGGCGCCGATTATACAATTGCAGTGGACACAATTATGCCCAATGGTAAAACCCTTCAGATAGGTACAGTCCACCATCTCGGCGATCATTTCTCCCGCACATTCTCTATCAAATATGAGGATAAGAATGGGGAGCAGAAAATCGCATACCAGACCTGCTATGGCATATCAGAGCGTTGTATTGCTGCTCTGATCTCTGTTCACGGTGACGATAAAGGCCTGATTCTCCCTCCGGCAGTTGCAACCTTCCAAGCTGTGATTGTACCTATTACCATCGGGAAACGTCACGTCGATGTAATAATAGCTGCCGAAAAACTCAAAGCCGACCTTGAGAAGGCCGGTTTCAGGGTGATGCTGGATACACGTGACCTGCGTCCTGGGGCAAAGTACTACTGGTGGGAACTCCGGGGAGTTCCACTCAGGCTTGAACTGGGACCAAGAGATCTCGACGCCGGAAAAACGATGGCGGTATGCCGGACAACCGGAGAGAAGACCGCAATCTCACTTGCCTCCGCAGTACAAGAAGTTACAAAGGTACTGGAAGATATTACCATGCAAATCCGGTTAAAAGCTGATGAGCATACGATATCTCACCTTTGCACGGCAGATTCAATGGAATCTTTGAACAGTATCCTTAACGAAGGAAAAGTTGCCGTAATCCACTGGTGTCGTAACCAGGCATGCGGGACCATTATAGAAGAGAGCGCGAATTCAAGCCTGCTCGGGACTGAGGTAAGATCGGAATATATCCACACTACGGATGGACCCTGTATCATCTGCAACAAGCCAGGCAAAGCAACTCTCGTTGGCAGGACATACTAATGAATTAAAAGCTTGTCTGCATTGGGGTGAGTTAATGTTAAAAGAGAATACCGCCCCCTATTTACACAAGCATCATATTAATCGGTACCACCGTAAATGCGAGAGAACCATATGAGAGCATGGCCCATTGTTGTAACACTGCTTGCACTGTTTATAGTATTGGGCATTCCTGGATCTGCTGCACTGATTGTCGTAACCAGCAGTCCACAGACTATTGTGAAAGCCGATACGGTGACTTTTTCGGGTACTGGTGAAAAAAACGGTTCGGTAACCCTTTGGATAATCGGGCAGAACTACTTTTCAACGGTAACAACCAAGACAAATAAGCAGGGAAATTTTACCTTTGTTATTTCGCCGAAAGTGACAACCATTTTTTACCCGGGACAATATGCTTTTCTGATTCAGGATCCTGGGGGAAATAAAAACTTTGAGATCGGTCCTTTACTCTGGAGTGATGGGATACGTATTGCAGACCAGGGAAAAATCGTAGGAGATATCGGGCAGATTTCATCTTTCCCGGCAAACATTACCCCGATCGTCAGCACCATTCTCAATTCCACAAAGCAGCCGGATACGGACGATATTTTTACTCCCTCTTTTTATTTTGTCGAGGAGCCGTCCATTCATTTTGACCGGGTAAACAGTAATGGCGATCTCCCCGATCAGACTACCGGCGAAGCCCTTCTTATCACCGGAACCACAAACATAGGGCCAGAAAATCAGCTCAACGTCGCGATCAAAAATGCTACTTCAGGGGAAGTAATAACTTCGCAAAACATCCCCGTAGAAGCAGGCACCAATTCAAACCAATGGACATTTTCCCTCGATGAACCCGGCCTTCCCGCTGGTTCGTACATTGTGACGATAAGCGAACAAAAATATACGACATCTGAAAGTGCCTCGGCAAATCTGAACATTCTTCCCTACCTTATAGCTGGCAACACTTCACTTTCCAAGCAATCTCCGTTGCCTCCCAGTCTGACAACTTATGGAGTCCTGCTCCCCCTCCTCATCAGTTGTGCTGCCCTTGCCATCATCGGCATTATAATAATTGTATCCCAACGGAAGTAAGCAAAAGAAGCCGTGTACTTGCATTATTATCTTACCGGGCTCCGATAATTCTTACTTAACCAGCAAGTACCAAAAATGTATCTGAAAAAAATGATCACCGAAAATTCAGCACCGGTCACACAAGTATTGAATTTTTACCATGGTGGAATGCGTATTGCCGGTTATTTGTTTTCGGCCACCCCGCACAAAGAGCCGGTTGCATTTTGAACACCGCTTGGGCCGGACTATATCAAGTATTCCCATCGGAAGATCCAAGGAAAACTCTGTTTTTATCGCATCTTCCCGGGGTTTTTCAGCATTCTGCTCGTAACTTGAAAGAAAATCCATGATCTGTGAGGGCGGAACACCAAGATCAACGAATTTTTTAAAGACAAAATAATTGAAGATTAACCATGAAAGATCGGAACGATCAAGGATACCATCATATTCACCTATGGACTCTTCGAAATCCTCCAGTGAACAGCCGCATAGGGGACATTTACCTCCCACCAGCTCATCAAGAAAAACCTCCTCCTGGCAACCGGGGCAGGTAGTATGAGGGGCATGCATGCGTGAAGTCATGGTATATCTGTCCTGTTTTGTGATGTAGTCAGGGTCCTGGAAGAAAGAATTTTGCAGGATACTTTGGGCACTCAAATATACATGTGCAGGGGGGGCACTTATAGGTATCATCCTTGCATATTTACCCCGATAATAGCTTTGTGGTACGGGAGGATAATCAGGATGAATCAGATTCCTGTGGCTCCATGACAAGAGTACCAAAGATTACTTTCTCTAATACCTGGGAAACGTACCGGATATGCATTGCCTTTTCCATATCTTCATTGCGATGGATATCCGCGTAGAGCTGGAGTCGCAGGAGAGCAAACCGGAACTGGTCAAGCGTTTCATCGTCAAGTTTCATTGCCTGCCGGTACACCGGTTCCAAAAGATCAGGAAATGCCAGGGGATTTTCCAAGCAGGAGATAACCGGGTCATAAATGGAGAGGGGGGTTCCGGTTCCGGTGAGTATCCGAAAATAATTCATAACGGCTATCCTTCAACAATTTTTATGAGCTCTTCCATAATTTTATCCACGCTCGTCCACGTCTGGCTGTCACCGCGCCGGATAATGAACGGTCGTCCTTCGTCGCCGGCTTTTCGCATGTCCATATCTATCGGAATGGCACCAAGGAAAGGTACTGACATTTCATCAGCAATCTTTTTTCCACCACCTTTGCCGAAAAGATCTATTTCCTGACCGCAATGAGGGCAGACCATTCCACTCATGTTCTCGATGACGCCAATAACTGGCAACCCAAGTTTTTCAACGAACTTTATGGCTTTTTTTGAGTCAAGAGTGGCAACATCCTGAGGTGTAGTCACGATAATCGCTCCGCGAACGTTAGGAGCGAGTTGTGCGATGGTTAGTGCTTCATCACCAGTGCCGGGGGGAGATCTACAACAAGATAATCAAGTGAACCCCAGTTAACATCGGTGAGGAACTGGTTAATCGCCGCCATTTTCATAGGCCCCCGCCAGATGATCGGCGTACTCTTATCAGGAAGCAGGAACGCCATGGATATTACTGATAGGGCCCCGGTGACGTGGACCGGTTCAATCTTATTCCCGATTGTCGAGAGTTTATAATCCTCAATACCGAGCATTTTCGGAATGTTTGGGCCGTGTAAATCCAGATCCAGGAGCCCTACTTTAAAGCCATGACTGGAAAGAGCGTAGGAAAGATTAACAGATACCGTTGATTTTCCCACACCCCCTTTTCCCGAAAGCACCAAAATGACATGTCTTACGTCAATATCTGCTTTAGGGGGCAAACTGGATTTCGCATCAGAACAGGTGCCTGCTGTCGCGCAACCGGAGCATTCATGCGAGCAGGAATCTTTGTTTGGGTTGTCTGGCAAGGTGCCAGTAGGTGTCTTTTCCATGTATTGCCTCAAGAGTACAACTGGGTACTTATCTCCTCTACTATTCGCTTTTAACACAATAAATATGCGGCGATGACAATGGTTCTCTAACAGGATACTTCCGTTTTTCCGTTACAATTCGAGCACACAGCATGCCACGTTTGAAGGTATGCATGAACAGCATTTTTATCAAGAGAGCCGGTCATTTTGCTTCTTGAACGGACGTGAGTACCTCATGGAGCCATTACGTGTTCGAATTTCTGTGGTGAACCTGACAAGTGCGTATACCTGCGATGGGGAAGACAAATCTCCTGAGATCGAAGTAGGTGCAGTAAATGTCGAAAGGTCCAAATGTCTTGCTGTTATCTGCAATGACCCCGATGCGCCAGGCGGCGGAGGTTTTATTCACTGGATCGCATGGAATATAGAACTCGCACGTTTCATTCCGGAAAAGATACCAAAGGACCCGGTCGTCACCTTCCCGATAAAGATTGTCCAAGGAACGAATAGTTTTGGCAAAATCGGCTATTACGGCCCCTGTCCTCCTCATGGTCAGAAACACCGGTACTTCTTTAAGATCTATGGACTAGACACCGAGCTTGATCTCGCACCCGGTGCGACAAATGAACAACTTGTACAGGCAATGACCGGACATGTAGTCCAATACGGCGAAACTACAGTAACTTATGGGAGATAAATCTCCCCAATAGCGTCAGCGTTATGGTTATCTGCTCACCGGATTGACAATACATATGGAAAAACGGGGAGATCTGAGCAAACCGACCCTTGAGTTGTCCATTTACCGGTATACTGACGAGCGCGAAGCCCTGCTCTCTCCGTACGCATCCCGCAGTTATCAGGCGCTTCGAAGGAAGAACCGAAAACCGGAAGATATCCGTACACCCTATTCGAGAGACGCGGACCGGATTATCCATACAAGGGCCTATACACGATATATCGATAAAACACAGGTTTTTTACCTCGTCGAAAACGATCACATTACTCACCGGGTAATCCATGTCCAGCTTGTTTCAAAGATCGCACGAACCATCGGAAGGTGCCTGCGCCTGAACGAAGACCTGATCGAAGCTATCGCTCTGGGGCACGATATCGGACACATTCCGTATGGGCACTTTGGCGAATCCTGCCTCTCTGACCTCTGTGAGGATCACGGAATAGGAAAATTTTCCCATAACGTTCAAAGTGTCAGATCACTGGACCGGATTGAAGATCAGGATTTAACGCTTCAGGTACTGGACGGGATACTTTGCCATAATGGAGAAGCCGATGATCTCTCAATCTCTCCCAAACCTTGCCATAACTGGCTGGAATTTGACCGTAAATTCGAGGCCTGCGAAGCAGGAAACAGGGCCATTGCTCCCATGACTCTTGAGGGATGTGTAGTAAAATTTGCAGATACTATTGCCTATATTGGTCGTGATCTTCAGGACGCTCAGGAAATCGGTATAATAAAAGGCCCGGAAGAAGTCCCCCGGGAATTCAAGGAGATATTCGGAGAGGACAATCGCTCTATTGTTGACACCCTTATCCATGATCTGGTTGACAACAGCGACTCTGTGGACAAGGGAGTTATTTCCTATAGCCGGGAAATAGAACGGACGCTCACAGATTTTCGTATTTTCTCGCGGGACCATATTTACAATAGTCCGAAACTAACTGCCGAATGGGAGAAAATACGCGGTATGTACCACGTCCTGTTTTCGACCTATCTTAAGGATATTGAGGGAGATCGGCATAGTTCAAGGATTTTTACAGATTTTATAAACGCCCCCTGGGTCAACGGGGATTACCTCCAAAAGACACCTCCCGCAGGGATTGTCCGGGATTTTATTGCCGGTATGACAGACCGGTATTTTTTAAAACGTTTTGTGGAGTGTGTTCTTCCTCATCGTGTAGAGGGCACGTTCCGGTAAACACTATTAGTCGTATTTTCCTTTCGGGTGCGCCCATCCCGTAAACCCGCAGTAGATACAACCAACCCCATCACATTCAGGGCAGATCTTCTTAGGCGCCTGCACAAGGACGGTTCCCGTTTTATTGCAGTATATGCATCCTAAACCACTACAATGACCGCAAATTGCGGATTCATATGTCCCAGGTTTATCTGCCATCGCGATCAGTCATGGTTCTTTATTCATCATCTTCATCAAGATACCGGGATAATGCATCCAGCACCTCACTCGCAGACTGGTAACGATCCGATGGATTTTTCGCGAGGCATTTTAGGATTATCTTTTCCACGGCTTCCGCATCAGGATTATATTCCGTCGGGGGTATTGGGTCGTCCCTGACAATGGCGTTACCAACTTCGACAATACTCTCCCCCCCAAAAGGTATTGATCCAGTAACCAGTTCGTAAAAGAGGGCGCCCAGTTGGTAGATATCGGTACGAACATCAGTCCTCCCGAATTCGGCAGGAGACACTTGCTCCGGCGCTGCGTACGATAAGGAGAACCCGGCTACACTTGATTTCTCCATCGTAGTCGCAATAACCTTACTCATGCCCCAGTCAGTTATTTTAGGCACAAAATCGCCGGTTACGAGAATATTGTGTGGCTTGATGTCGCGGTGTATGATGCCATGTGCATGGGCATATGCAAGACCGTCAGCAATTCCATGAACCATATGAACAGCTTTCCAGACGGGCATGGGTTTCGGTACAGACTCAAGTGATCCTGGTACATATTCCATCTCGACATAGGGAACAGGAAGGATGTTCACTTCTAGTACTTCAACAATGTTTTTGTGCCTCAGCGTCTGCCATGCAGCAATCTCATTCAAAAAGCATTTGCCCGTCACTTCATCAAAACTGATGGGGATCTTTACAGCGATAAGAAGGTTGTCTGATTTTCGGTGTGCCGCAAAAACGTGGGCAACACCCCCGCGGCCGATATGCCGGATATCCCCGTAACGGCTCTCGAGTTCCGGGGGAAAATAAAATTTCGGCCCTGCAGCCTGTGGAGTTTCCTGATGTGCAGGCGCCACTTCGGTCTCGGGTGTCGGGGTTGTTACTTTTGCACCGATATCTTCAGGGTGTTCGACATTAATAGTCGGTTCTTTTTCAAGTACTCCCAGTGCCGGACGAGGATGTGTGTCTCCCAAGCCATCAGAAATGGTGGGAATTTGGCGTTTCCGTTTAGTTCGGGACCGGATGAAGAGCACACATCCAGCACCGACAATACAAATCAAAATAACCAGTGCAATAAGTGTTACGAGCAGGCGATCCCCGCGGCCCGGTGTAGTAGTCGGTGATCCGGCATTGCCGGGTGACGTTCCCGCAGTTGGGGTTACCAGTACACTTATCGGCTGTACTGTTGTCATTCCCGAAGCAGATGCAGGCTGGATCTGCAGATAATACCCAATCGGGTCCATGAGAGGAGCGGGATCGACTTCATTCTGGATGAGGGTTGTTCCTGAATTTAAATTTGCTGCCGACCGCACAATATATGGCGAATCTCCGATGCCATCGGAATTCTGGTCACTACCCCGGTAATCACTCCAGTAATTGCCCAGTTTTCCGGTAAATGATCTCCCCAGATAAACATAGGAGAGAGGGAAAGGCGATTCCCAGAGCTGATCAGTGCCCCGTGAAAGGACGTTTTCGGTATTTGAGAATGTGTTGTAAGTGATAGTATTGCCATTCGACTGTTCATCGAGCGTTATTCCGATAGTGTTTTTTGTTATTGTATTTCCTTGTATCAGATTATTGTCAGCACCTCTGAGTACGATGCCTGCACGATTGTTATCAGTAACCGTGTTACCAACGATAGAATTTCCATTTGATGAAGAGAGTTGAATTCCGGCGGTGTTCCCGGAGATAGTGTTATTTTCGATGGTGTTACCGTTTGAGATAACAAGAATGCCGCTTGCCGTTGCACTGTTTTGAATGGTGAACCCCTCGACAGAACAACCATCTGCGTCAATTTCAAGAGCTGATCCTTTTTTCCCGGGTCGATGACCGGCGCCCCCCACCTGTATCTACTCCTATAAGATTGAGTTTTTTATCAATTTTGACCGTGCCCGGATATGTCCCACTCCGGACGATAACCGTATCAAGAGGGGAGGCCCACGTAACTGCAGTCTGAATGCTTGTAAATCCTCCACCAGAAGGTGCAACTATATATTGTGCTCCTGATACCACCTGAATACAGACTGCACTTATGAGCACAGCTGCAAAGCAGAAAAGAGCCACGTATTGAATGCTTATCTTGATGCGGGTATTGTTTTGGATCATATTCCTATTCATTAATCGAAGTTTGGGATTGCGGTATAACCCAGTGCAAATGTGTTCAAAGAAATATACAGACGTTATGGATTTTTTGGTATAATTAACAACAGCCTTGCCCCACCGGCCCCTTTTGCAAGTTCAAGAAGGTCTCCGTCGTGGACATGTGTGGGTACGTTGCGTTCCAGTCGTGCGTTATTCAGCATCGATCCCCCGGTACTTCCACAATCTTCAAAATACCATCCATCTTTTTTTTGGAGAAATTTACCGTGAGGTTTTGATATCCTAGTGACCGCCGTGTAAGTACCGGAGATTTCGACATCACCGTCACCTGTCGCCCCCGCAGGGCGTTCCGGATCACTTCTGCCGACCCGCACACCATCATTCCTCAAAAGGAATGTTTTACCATCGTCATGCCCTCCGAGAACAATAACGGCCGGGACATTCCCCAGTACTTCCTTTGAGAGGGTGCTTTTAACCGATTCCAGTCTTCTTGATATTTCCCCGCCAATAATCTGAACCCGGGTATTAGAGAACAAACCGAGGTTGCGGATAATGGATTCAAGGCCTCCTGGGACAAGAGAATACTGCCAGACCGGGTGAATACCTTTGGATGTAGGAGATCCAAGGCCGGCCTCCTTTTTTATTACACCGATACCCATGAGCTTATCAAGATGCTTTTTTGTGTTTTCGTAACTGGTCTCGATCTCACGGGAGATTGCCCGGGCATCTCGGGGTTTCTTTTCAAGAAACTTCACAATCCTGAGCCGGGCGCTGCTCGAAAGCACATCCAGATACTCTGATAACTCATCTAGAGAATCCTCCGTATCCTCAACGACGATTGTGGGAGACTTGTCTGCCGGGTTCATATTCATCCTAAGAAGTACGTCGCTTTGTCTTCCTATAACCCTATGCACGTACTTCTACGAGTTGTACCATTTTTATGGATGGAACCATTGATAAATACCATGTAACCTGCAGGTTCAATGGTCTAACCGGTATCATGGGGGTAATATATCAGCAGTTGTATGCAACTACGTGATCAGGTGATACCCGGGAAGCATTTCGGCGTGTCACCGACCCATGAACGCAAAAAAGAACGGAGGCACTCACGTGGATACCGGTAAAATCCTTATGGGGACAGCAATGCTTTTACTCATGATTGGACTTCTGGTTCATCCTGTGGGCGCTGTAAAATCCGGTGATAATTTCCTTACCGGGCAGTCAGATTACATCGGTGGTTCAGGGCAGGCCACTGATTGTAGCTCTGTACCGTCCCCTACTGGGTCTGAAATCATCGGATCTGACAAGCACCAGTACGAACGATTGAACATCCTTTTTGCACTTGGAACGAGCAATTGGAAAGGCAACTGAGCAGAAACCTTACACACATCCTCCAGGCTTTACAGAAAAGCCACCCCATACTTCTTTTTTATCCTTTGCGTAAAAAGAACAGATTGCAGGTGCCGAATAGACCAGGCACTCGCTTCTCAATCCATATCTATGCCGCTGCTTCCTTTAGATCTGCTACCGTCGTTTGAACAGGCCGAACATCCTTAAAAAGAGGTTGTGAACACTGGTTTTACCAGTGGAATTTAGGAAATTTACCTTTTCTTTTTCGCGGTTCTTCCGATCGTGATGGCCCCGATCGCACCAAGAGCAGCAATTGCGATCATTCCTGACAAAGGAGACTTGTTTGTTACGGTCTTAATAGGGGTAAAGGTGGCGGTAATAGTCGGAAGAATCGTCTGATTGATTGCAAAGGTGGGTTTGGTCGATACCGGAACCGGTGTCGGAGTTGCCGGGGTAGCCGGAGCAGTTGCGGTTAGACGAACACTATCAATATAACCGACAGCATAGATGTCCATTGCGCCATAATCACCTACATTGCCCAGATAGATCCGGTTCATGTCCCTAAGGCGAGATTGGGTGGAAGTGAAGTAACTCCAGAGCTGTTGACCGGTTTGCTTGTTTGTAACCGTTTCAGTAACAACATTCGTATCATTATTATAATTAACATCGACGTGATAGGTGGTATTGAGCTGGTAGTTGACCGTCGGTCCTCCATATGAAGCATAGGCGCTTGAAACTTCACTCTGAATCGCACTCTCACTAACGGTATGAAGCACCATGATCAGGCCGTCTTTTGTGTTGGTAAATGCAGTAATTACATTGGGGCCTTTATTGAAATCCATATCTGCACCAGTGAAACCAAGACGGAACGTTGCCCCCGGATCCATGTTTTCAATGGTGACATCGTAATCTAACGTGAATGATCCGCCCTCGTAGTTAATTGGCGGAGAATAGGCATAATTTCCGGTACTTGGCTGAATACCGAAATTATACGATTCACCCAAAGAATTCCAGTAATCCGTCGATGGATTATTGGTGGTCCAGTAAGGATTAGTCGCAAAATTAGTCTGGTAGAGTATACTTTGTGTCCCTGAATCCGCCTGGACAGGGCATACAATCAGGATAACTGCTGCTGCCAGCATTAGTGTTAAGAAAATCTGTTGAGGTTTCATGGTAGAGGTCTCCGGTATTATAACACAGATCTGGATAGCAAGTGTGTCCGCCTGCGCATAACCAAGGCACATAAACATGCATCCGGTATATTTATTATGCTCCGTCGTCTTTCATAAAAATTTCGACAAGACAGATACCTTTTCCGCGAGGCAACACTATATTTATCTTCGAAATAAGGCAATATCATAGCGCAGTATTCAAAAGCGATAGTAGTCTAGCGGCAGGACAGGAGCTTCCCAGCTTCTAACCCGGTTCGATCCCCGGCTATCGCATCAGTTGCTATGGATACGGAATCTGAACGCTGTGCAATGCGAATCATAGCCGAGAATACCAGAGGTGTTCTGCGGGATATTGCGACGGTGATTGCCGAACATGGGGCAAACATCCTCATGATTAACCAGGAAATTTTTGATTCCGGACCTTACTCAGGAATGGGAGAACTTTACCTGGAATATGAACCGGGGCCTAATCCGGAGCATTTGGTGCGCGATCTTGAAGGTATTAAATCAGTCAAGAGTGTTAAGAGTTTCCAGCCGTTTGGAGATATTTTTGGCTCCCGGGTTATTATTATTGGTGGTGGCGCGCAGGTTGCACAAGTAGCGCTCGGTGCTGTTAACGAAGCTGACCGACATAATATCCGGGGCGAAAGAATATCTGTTGATACTATCCCCCTCGTCGGTGAACGAACCCTGGCCCTCGCCGTAGATGCAGTGTCGCGGCTGCCACGTGCGTCCATTCTTGTGCTTGCTGGATCGATCATGGGAGGGGATATTTCAAAAGCGGTGGATCGCGTCCGGGAAGCCGGTATCCCGGTAATCGCACTCAAGATGGCAGGGACAGTACCTGATCATGCGGACTTGGTGGTCACCGACCCGATCCAGGCAGGTGTATTCGCCGTAATGCATGTGAGCAGCAAGGCAGTATTCGACATCCAACGCGTCCGCGGCAGGGAATTTTAATGGATATAATCGACCGTGCAGTATCGGTGCTGATGCATGACGGTCTCATCATCTATCCAACTGACACACTTTATGGTCTCGGGGCCGATGCCTTTTCTGATGAAGCGATAGAAAAAGTGTACGAAGCAAAAAAACGGGATCTTGCAAAACCGATTTCCATCGCAGTCTCCGATTTCGAGATGCTTGCTGCAGTATCTCATGTTGACAGATCCATGGAAGAATTTATTGAAAAATTCCTTCCCGGGCCGGTAACTGTAATAATACCGGCAAGAAAAACAATTCCTGATATCCTGACGGGAGGAGCCGGGATGATTGGTATTCGCATTCCGGCACATGGAGTAGCTCTCCAGATCATAGAGCGATTTGATGCCCCGATTACAGCAACCAGTGCGAATCTGTCGGGAGGAAAAGACCCACAGACGCCGGAAGAGTGCACTGTGCCGCGTGATCTTTTTATCGATGGTGGAAGACTTTCCGGGACTCCAAGCACAGTCGTAGATCTCGTCAGAAAATCGATTATCCGCCGGGGTACCGATGCGGATGCGATCGAAGAATTCCTCAAATCCCGCTGAAACCGTTTTTATGTTACCTATCCGCCTGCGCGATTTTGTAGAAGATCCCGACGGCTGGATCTACGCTGTTTCTACTTATGACAACGAACAAAAAGTGGGATGCGTACTCCGCTATGTCCCAGAAACCGGAGGGGAACGAATATCCCGATCCGGGCGGCAATACCGTAAATATGATTTTGAGGACGCTTACGCGAGGATCGCGCGCGATAAACCGGAATATGCAGGTCTTGTCCAGCGCATACCCACCAGGGATCTACGCCGGGTTTTGAAGCCAGATCTGGAGATAGACCGAATTGCAGGCTCGCATGATCGGGTCAGACGTTTAATCGATATGTTCAGTTTACCCCGGGGAGCGATTGGCTGTACGGGATCGCTTTTGTGCGGCCTTGAAAATGCAAATTCGGATATTGATCTCGTGGTTTACGGTAGCCACTGGTTTACCGCGCAATCCTTGGTAAAACAGGGTATTTTTGAAGGTACTATCGAAGGAATGTCCCCGGAAATGTGGCGTAAAGTCTACGAGAAACGCAAACCAGATATTCCCTTTGAAGTCTTTGTGCTTCACGAGCAGAGAAAATGGAACCGAGGCCAGATCGATGGGACCTATTTTGATATACTCTATACCCGATCCTATGACAACCTGAAGGGAGCACCGTCCGGCAAAGGGGAGACTCTTGGTAAGGATACGATCGAAGCAAAAGTAACGGATTCATCCCTCTCTTTTGACAATCCGGCTGTGTACACTATCGATCATGAATCGGTTAGCCGGGTCCTGTCATTTACTCACACGTACAGCGGACAGGCTCTCGCAGGTGAGAAAATAGAAGCTTGTGGAGTCATAGAGCAGCACGGTGCAGAAAAGTGGCTTATCGTTGGTACGACCCGTGAGGCAAAAGGGGAATATATTATTTCAAAAACCCTGCTTGGGGATTGAAGGGTTCTTTTGCTCCTCATAGTTCACAATTTTATCCACAAATGCCGACATCTGGAAAAGGATTACAGGATCTAAACCGTTTTCCACGCACAAAAATACACCTGACACTTCGGATATCTTCAGCTTGTTAACAACGAAATGAAGAAACTTTGAAGCTGTAGCTGAGGGAATATGGATCAACAGCATACTTACCGAATCAAACACGATACATTTCCGGGGAGAGGGTATCTGGCGGAGAAATTCTGCAATTGCGATGCCAAGCCCGGTTAAATCAGAAGGATGATTGACATACCGGATATGCGCGTTTGGCAGACAGGTGCCCCCGGAATAATGCGTGACTGCATCAATCACGTAAAATCGATCTAGAGTTATTCCTTCTTTTGCGTAGGATTTTACCAGTACCTGGCTTGGCTGGTTGAGAGAAATCACGATAGGTGTACATTCTGCAGCCAGAATTTTTTTTATCACCATCAGGTTCATGGCATTGATGTCCTGAGGTGGTGATAAGAGGAGATAGAGATGAGTATCTGTAGAAAGATTCAGGGACAAAATATCCGACAACGAACTCACTTCCCGATAAAAAATTCCCGGAAGTTTTCTGGTATATCATCCCGTTCAGCTGCTGCTTTAGAGATAAGATCCTGAAGTGTTGCTATTATAGTTTTAATATTGTTACACTGAAGCCGGATTTGCATCTGGATTTCTTCAGTAGTAAAATCCCCGGAACCTACCTGCTGTTCGATATGGCACAGGTTTTTCCCGATCAATTCGAGGGGTTTATTGATCCGGAGGACAGATTCGTTGAGATACGCAAGCAACGCAGTTCTGCGTTCCTCTGCTTTTTTCCGGTCACGTATATCAACAAAACTCTCAATCAGTATGTCTTTTTGCCCATGGGGGCCTGTGCGACGGTTTTAAGAATGGGAATCCTCTCACCATTGGCCGCGATGAGCGTACGTTCAATATTATGGAGCGGAGTATTCAAATCGGTAATCGGGCATTTGCCGCAGTGAGCCGGGCAGACAAAATCGTGGCAAACTTTTCCAATAAGGTTTTTCTTTTTGGTATTCAACAGGGACTCGGCGTGATTGTTGGCATCGATGATTGTATGGGTTTCCGGGTCGATAATCAAAATGCCGGTCTGGATCCGGTCAAAAACCATTTTGAAAACATCGTTTCCCGAGGTGTGCTGTGACGTGCCGGATTCCTTCTTTTCACTTTTGGCAGATTAATAACCTCCTGTTAAATCTGCTATCTCCGGTATTAACACCTTACCTTATAATTCACCTAATTTGCTGGAGTTATATTAAAGGGGAGAAAATAATTGGATCGAGACAGAGAGCGACATATCTGGGGCGAAAAAGAGAGCTAACAACTATATAAATCAAACATAAAGGAATATTCTGGTTATGAGACGCGGTACTCCTCGATTCAGCAATGAACCGGCTCTTTCTGAAGTGATTGGATTTGTTCTCATCATTGGGATCATTATGGTAGCATTCTCAATGTACCTGGTCTATGGCGTCCCGGTACAGGGCCGGGAAAACGAAATCAATCACATGAGTACTATAAACGATCAGTTTGTCAGCTACAAGATCGGTATTGATTCGCTCTGGACAAACCAGCAGGAAAATATTGCCATGAGCACAACATTTCCGCTGGGCACCGCAGGCCAGACTGCGCAAGGTAGTACCAGTATAATACCAATTCTTCAGCCTGTAGGATCAAGCGGAACACTTTCAATTAACCAACGTACAACTACACCGGAGATTTTTACCGTATTATCCAACTCTTATATCAGCAACACGACTGGCATAACTGCAGTTGGCCCAATCCAAATTCCCACGACGCAAACCTATTCAAATGCTCCTTCGAGCCTACTGATAAACCTCTCAACAACAAATGCATTTTGGAACAACACCGCCCCTGGAAGTGTCCTGATCAGCGGCAACACTTGGATTGCAACAATTAATATAACTCCTGATATTTCCGATTGCCTGACATCAGGAACAGGAAATAATGTGACCTATATGTCTAGTTGTTATGGATCCGATATTACGATCACTATCATAAAAAATGGAGTTACCTCCTTGAACCGGGCAGTAGTATATTCCAATATTAATCCCAATACACCAACACCATATTCAGTCAATCTGATGAACGCGGCATATGGATTGCAATCGGTTATCTCCTATCCGACAACCTTAACTTTTTCAAAATATGACCCAAGCAACCAACTAATTACAACAACCATTACTGCAGAGTATGCCTACCAGCCTCAGACTTACATATATTCAGTGCCGCTCGGATCTCTCGAATACAGTACAAACAACAATTACTGGATTTCCCAGTCCTATTATTACCAGATGGGCGGGGTGTTTCTCTCCCAGATTGATGGAAGCACATATAAACTCCCCCCAGAGATTACCTTTGCGTATAACGGGAACGGGAATATCACTGCAAACATCGTTGCGATTTCGTACGACCCCATTGATTCGGGGTTGATCGGTGGTAACAGCCCCGCGCAGGTATTAACTGTGTTAAAACCCGATGCCGGCAGCCTTCCGTATGCACCGGTGAGTCCCAATACATGGAATGCAACTATCAATCTCACGACCCCGGACCCGAATGCCGCCTTTATGTGGGCAGCCTACCTTAACACTGCAGCAAACCTGACTGGAGGGATCCCTACCGCATACTATACTGTAGGAAACACCACCACTGGCAGTTATATTTCGTTCCTTGGGGGAACCGATGGTAACCCGCACATCACTCTCTCTGGTAAAACAGCCAATCTTTCGGTCAGTGTTCAAAGTCTGGGGAGTGTATGAAAAGTCCCTGCAGAAAACGGGATATTGCTGTATCCGAAATCATTGGAACAATATTATTGATATCAATAGTAGTCGTTGCTGCTTCCATTGTCGCTTCAGTTATTCTCTCACGACCCCAACCTCAGAGTCTCCCTGCGCTGAGCACCCTCATATCAAACCAAAGCCAGACCGTATATATCACACATAACGGGGGGGATCCGCTGACAACGGGAACCTATGAAATTCTCGTGGACGGAGTGAATGTGACCGGCAATATCACAAAAACAGGGTCTCCCACAGTCTGGGAGATAGGCGATGAAATTACCTACACCAAACCCGGGTCCACCCCCCCGTTAAGCGTCGAGGTTGTGTATAACGGTGGCTCTGGGGCAGTGGTATTGACTCAGGCGTACTTTGGGGTATAGCGGCACAAAAAAAATGTCGTGAAAAACCTAGGAAATATTGTGCAATGAGGATGGCATGAAGGAACCGGAAAGAAATCAGGATATTGCAGTCTCTGAAGTCATCGGAACAGTCCTGCTTATCTCGCTTGTGGTACTTGCAAGCACGATTATTACCGTAGCTATTTTTTCCCAGCCCCAGGCACAAAAGATACCATCTTTGAGTGCTCTCATCTCAAACCAAAGTCAAACCGTATACATCAAACATGTCGGTGGAGATGCGCTCCAAAATGGAACCTATAAAATTCTCGTGGATGGATCTGATGTAACATCCGGGATTGCGATCCCTGCATTATGGTCGATCGGTAACACGCTCACATATACTAAACCCGGCATCACTCCTCCAGTAATTGTGCAGGTCGTTTATACGGGTGCGGGATCGCCGGATGTCATTGCCGTATCCTATTTCGGCATCATTCCCGCCGGGGGGAGTATCTTTATGATAACTGCATCAGCCGGCACTGGAGGAACTATCACCCCCTCCGGATCCGTGCCGGTCTCATTTGGTGCAAACCAGACCTTTGTCATTACAAATAATACCGGATATAGCATCGGTAATGTTGTTGTCGATGGGACGACATCTGTTGGCGCGGTTTCATCATACACCTTCTCGAATGTCCAAGTCTCCCATACTATTTCCGCAACCTTTGTAGCAGCCCCGACAATATCCAGCATCTCACCAACAAGCGGTCCGATTGCGGGAGGTACATCGGTAGCGATCACCGGGACATCATTTACCAGTGCAACTGCGGTAATGTTTGGCAGTTCACAAGCAACTACGTTCACGGTGAACAACGCCACCTCTCTCAACGCGACTTCTCCGGCCGGTTCAGCGGGAACTGTTAATATTACAGTTACCACTCCGGGGGTACTTCTGCTACTTCATCCGCCGATCAATTCACCTATGCGGCGGCCCCGACAATATCCAGCATCTCACCAACAAGCGGTCCGATTGCGGGAGGTACATCGGTAGTGATCACCGGGACATCATTTACCGGTGCAACTGCGGTAATGTTTGGCAGTTCACAAGCAACTACGTTCACGGTGAACAACGCCACCTCTCTCAACGCGACTTCTCCGGCCGGTTCTGCGGGAACTGTTAATATTACAGTTACCACTCCGGGGGGTTCGGCCACAATTTCATACACGTACATAGTGCCGACCATAACCGGCATCTCGCCGGCATCTGGCCCAACTACAGGTGGCACGTTGGTAAATATCACCGGGACAAACCTCGCCGGAGCAACTAGTGTAACCTTTGGTGGTACAGCGGCAACCATCAACAGCGTCACTAATACTTTAATTAACGCCACTACCCCACCCGGTTCAACCGGGGCCGTAAATGTTTCTGTCGTTACACCCAACGGCACCGGAACTGAAGCGAAGGCCTATACCTATGGATTAGTCCCGACGGTTGCCAGCATCTCACCAATAGCCGGCCCACTTACTGGAAGTCAATCTGTAACTATTACTGGGGCGAACTTCAATGGAACGATATCAGTATACTTTGGCGGCAATCTGGCACCCGGTTTCACGGTTATCAATAGTACTTCAATTATTGCGACGACGCCTCCTGGGACAGCCGGGCTTGTATCTGTGTGGGTCATTACTCCTTACGGATCTCAATTCCTGATTAACGCATATACCTATGAATCAGCTCCGACCGTTACCGGCGTCTCGCCGGCAGCCGGTCTGCCAGCCGGTGGCACAAGTGTAACGATTAATGGAACAAACTTTATAGGAGCAACTGCAGTAACATTTGGCACTACAGCAGTCACCACGTTCACCGTAAATACCCTTGGAACACAGATTACCGTGAACTCACCGTCAGGCACCGGAACCATTGACATCACCGTTACTACGCCGTCAGGTACATCAGCAACATCATCAGTTGATCGATATATCTATACAACCCCGATCACAGCAGTAACGATTACTGGTACGGCTCAGGTCGCAAGTACTCTGAATGTAGGTGCCTTGACTCCTGCCGGAGCAATAGCAACCTATCAGTGGGAGTACTCTTCCACTTCGGGAGGGCCCTATACCAACATCTCGGGGGCAACCGCTTCCACATTCTCTGTGACCTCAGGTTATGTCAGTGATTACATCGAGGTCGCTGCTGCTGGCTCCGGAGGTTATTCCGGCACCGTCACCAGTGCACCAGTGGGACCGGTTTCGGCGGAACCTCTTACAGCAATAGGAGCAATAACCGGGACTGCTCAGGTCGGAAGCATACTGACTGCAGGTTCAATATCACCCTCCGGTGCGACCGTCACCTATCAGTGGGAGTACTCAACTACATCCGGAGGAACCTATACCAACATCTCGGGGGCAACCGCTTCCACATTCTCTGTGACCTCAGGTTATGTCAGTGATTACATCGAGGTCGCTGCTGCTGGCTCCGGAGGTTATTCCGGCACCGTCACCAGTGCACCAGTGGGACCGGTTTCGGCGGAACCTCTTACAGCAATAGGAGCAATAACCGGGACTGCTCAGGTCGGAAGCATACTGACTGCAGGGTCAATATCACCCTCCGGTGCGACCGTCACCTATCAGTGGGAGTACTCAACTACATCCGGAGGAACCTATACAGTTATCCCAGGAGCAACTTCCTCCACTTACACAATGGCTTCAGCATACGTCAATGATTACATCAAAGTTGCTGCTACTGGCTCGGGCAGTTATTCTGGCACCGTCACTAGTACAGCGGTAGGTCCGGTTACAGCGGAACCATTAACGGCAATAGGGCCAATCTCCGGCACTGCTCAGGTAGGTAGTACACTGACAGCTGGTGCATTAACGCCATCCGGGGCTACCGCAATCTATCAGTGGGAGTACTCTTCCACTTCGGGAGGAACGTATACCGCCATCCCAGGAGCAACCTCCTCCACTTACACCGTGGCTTCAGCATACGTCAACGATTACATCGAGGTTGCTGCTACTGGCTTAGGAGGTTATTCCGGGACTGTAACAAGTACAGCGGTAGGCCCGGTTTCGGCGGAGCCTCTTACAGCAATAGGGGCGATAACCGGCACTGCTCAGGTAGGTAGTACACTGACAGCTGGTGCATTAACGCCATCCGGGGCTACCGCAATCTATCAGTGGGAGTACTCTACCACTTCGGGAGGAACGTATACCGCCATCCCAGGAGCAACTTCTTCCACATACCTCATAGGTTCTTATGCCGGCGATTACATCGAGGTTGCTGCTACCGGCTCGGGCACTTACTCTGGCACCGTCACCAGTGCACCGGTAGGTCCGGTATCGACCCAATCACTCACCGGTATAGGAGCAATCGCCGGCACGACTCAGGTCGGAAGTACGCTGACTGCAGGTTCAATATCACCCTCCGGTGCGACCGTCACCTATCAGTGGGAGTACTCAACTACATCCGGAGGAACCTATACAGTTATCCCAGGAGCAACTTCCTCCACTTACACAATGGCTTCAGCATACGTCAATGATTACATCAAAGTTGCTGCTACTGGCTCGGGAGGTTATACCGGCACTGTCACCAGTACGGCGGTAGGTCCGGTTTCGGCGGAACCTATTACAGCAATAGGGGCGATAACCGGCACTGCTCAGGTCGGAAGCACACTGACTGCAGGTGCATTAACGCCATCTGGTGCAACTGCAACCTATCAATGGGAGTACTCTACCACTTCGATTGGGACATATAAATCTATTTCAGGAGCGACTTCTTCCACTTATACCGTGGCTTCCTCTTATGCCAAAGATTACCTTGAAGTTGTGGCTACAGGCTCGAGCGGCTATACCGGTACCGTCACCAGTGCGGCAGTAGGACCGGTAACGACACCATTAACAGCAATAGGGGCAATAACCGGCACAGTTCAGGTCGGCAGTAAACTTACAGCAGGTTCAATAACTCCCTCCGGTGCAACCGTCACATATCAATGGGAGTACTCTACCACTTCAGGGGGGACGTATACTGCTATCTCAGGAGCGACTTCTTCCACTTACACCGTGGCTTCAGCATACGTCAACGATTATATCGAGGTTGCTGCTACCGGCTCGGGTAGTTACTCTGGAACCGTAACCAGTGCGGCGGTAGGACCGGTTTCGGCGGAACCTCTTACAGCAATAGGGGCGATAACCGGCACGGCCGCGGTGGGCGATACACTCACAGCAGGTGCGTTGACCCCATCTGGTGCAACTGCAACCTATCAATGGGAGTACTCTACCACTTCAGGAGGGACATATACAGGTATCTCAGGAGCGACTTCTTCCACCTATACCATATCTTTAACATATGATGGTGATTACATCAAGGTTGCTGCCACAGGTTCAGGTGGCTATACCGGTACTGTCACCAGTGCAGCAACGGCAAAAGTTACTTAACCCCATTAACGATGAGCAGATGATTTTTGCATGTGTAAATGATGTAACATATGCCATGCACGCGGTCAGCGACGTAATTTTAATCCACGAATATTGTGGATTCCTTCAAAGTTCACTGTCCGGGATCTCCTTGTCCCAGCATCCGAATCGCCGTATTCCTGCTCACCAATAAATTATACGCATCGTGGACGGGGTTATACCTCACCAGTACATTTCGGAGTTCGAGTACCTGTTCCGTACGGCACAGACCCGACTCCCGGTTTGATGGGACAATATGAAATGCGGGCAGCACCGCATATACAGGTTTTTCAGCCGAACCATCGCAGAGCCTGTACAAGTGAGTGTCCGCATCTCCGATATCCTCCGACATCTTCGCTGCCACTACTGTGATCCGTTTTCCCACGTTCATGTGTATCTTAGACAACCGCAGCGCTTTCGTATTCTTTGGGATTTGACAGGATGTGCGAACCTTACCATCCTTCCGCAGTATTACATAACTGTATTTAATGTCAGAATTTACGTACCGGAATTGTTCATTACACCCAGCAAGCGAATTCATGATCCGAGTGGGTCGAATTGAAGAGGCAGTCTGGAAGCTCCAGCACCGGTCCGGTGTACAGTTCGTGCCCCAGATAAACGTGCAAGGTGCGTAGATCGAGAGTCCCCGCTTCTTCAACGCAAGGGCAAGCACACGAAGGCCAGTAGATGTCGCTTCTTCCGCAGGTTCGATTATAAGGAGCATGCCGTCAGGTGCAAGCTTTTCTCCATAGCTCATTACAATATCCGCACGCTCTGCAACTGGCAGGCCGGCCAATTCATTAAGCACATTTGAAAAAATCATCAGATCAACATTTTCGGGAAGCGGTATGTCCCGGGGTAAAGTAATATCAGCTTCTTTGGGGGACTCTATCTTAACCTGGGGATCCTGTATAGCAACACTCCGGGTCAAAGCCTCAAATGCCTCGATATGCTCTTTTGAGCGTTCGACAGACAAGACTGTTGAACGGGCAGAATCAAGGCACATCCAGAAATCCTCGATAGCAAGAGGCATGACTCCTGGCCCAGTGCCGAGATCGAGAATGGTCATCTGCTGTTTCAGCAGTCCGTCCCGGGCAAGCTGCGCAAAGAGGTGCCGGGCCTGCATAAAATAGACCGGGAAGTGGTACGCCAGGTAACCAAGCACTGAATACCCTTTCGTATATTGGAGCGATCGTTTGCCCGTCGGTTTCCAGTAATCATCTTTCTGGGCGACAATCGCACGGCGGAGCCGTTCCAGGATAATGGAATCAGACCATTCTTTTCCCGTTTTTCTGGAAATATACTGCTCAATGGCCGCTTCAAGAAAAGAAGGCATGGTATCGAGAGAAAGGTACGCGTTAAGGCGTTTTTCTTCGGAGGTGCTCAGGATATAAGCGGGTGACGGCATCAGCCGCGAGATCGTATAATCCTCTCCGGTCTTATTAGCGGTAAGCCCGAGTCCGTGAAGATGTGGCTGGAGAGCCTCATACATCTGCCCAACCGTCCGCGGTTCGTCCAGATAAGCCGCAATCTCAGATAGATTAAAGGTTGGTTTTGTACCAGCCACGTATTTTAACGTTGAGAGAAACCGGTCAGCGGCCATGATCTGCCGGATCTTTGACGTGGGCGCTCATACATCTTTGGATGCTATTTATGCTTTGGTTCGCCGAATTGCAATAGAGACTCGAGATTTCAAATATAGATTTAATCATCCAAAATGAAGGGTCCTGATGTGATCCGTTCGGTTCATGTGCCCGGAAGATAACATAAGTCAAAGGTGGTTTGCCGTGTTCGATCACTGTCCCGGTGCAGCAAATATACGGACGCCAACGCTCACGATCAAAAAATGCCCGCAATGTGGAGAAGAAGTGGAACTATTTTCAAATGATATTTCCGGGAAGTGCAATAAGTGCGGGTTTGTAATCTACAACGACATCGCATCATGTGTACAATGGTGCAAACATGCCCGGGAATGTGTAGGTGAAGAGATGTATCGAAAACTCACAGAAAAGAAAGGAGCCTGAACACCGATGAATGGAACTTGGCAGCAGGTTATTTCCGGGGTCCGCATCCATGCGGGTGTTCTCCGGGTACCCAGCGATCGCCATCTTTGCAAAGCTCTTTTTCCAGATCGGGACTCCGGCCTTGATCGCTTCGATAATAAAACGCGAGCCCTGGTACGCCTCCTTACGGTGCACTGCACCCACAACAATTACAAGAATATTTTCCCCAATTGTAAGGCGGCCGATCCGGTGAATAATATCTACGGATAAGAGATTGAAGATCGATTTTGCCTCCGACGCAATCTTTTCAAGCTCAGGTACCGCCACCTCCCCGTACGCCTCCAGTTCCATTTCGCAGATATTATCGTCCCGTACGATTCCGTCAAAAACAACGATTGCCCCGGTTCCGTGCCGTTTTGCGGTGGTTACGAGGTTCCCGATATCGACATCTTCAGTCTGGATTGCAATCATGGCAGTTTCCTTTATCCACCTGCAACCGGGGGAAATACGGCAATATCGTCGCCATCCTTGACAAGGATTGTACCTGCAGCAGAAGTTTCCACTCGTTTCCCATTCTGCATGAGAATAACAAATTCCTTAAATGCATCCTGTTCGTCGAATATTGCCTGATATCCTTCCCTGTTCCTGCCTGCGACCTCCTTTACCAGGTCAGATAGTACTATTCCTTCCCTAACGCTAACGATAATATCAGTTCCGAGCAATTCCCGGAACCGGGCAAAAAACCTTATCTTGACCGTCATTTTTTCTTTCTCCTGATTTTTTTCTCTGATGCTTCCATGAGTGAAGTGGATGCCCCGCATCCTGTCCCACATGAAAGACAGGCCGGGTTTCTCTCAAAGGAAATTTCATCCATGTGCATAGCCATGCCGTCCCAAATCAACAGGCGATTTGTAAGGAGGTCTCCGGTGCCAAGGAGATACTTGAGTACCTCTGTAGTCTGGATCGTCCCGATGACACCGGGCGTCGCACCAACAACAGGAAAAACCTCCTGGGGCGGTGCAGAGGGAAATAGACACTGCAGGCAGGCAGTTTTACCCGGAATAATAGTTGTTGCTTGGCCATAGAACCCCCGAATGGCACCGTGAAAAAGAGGTATCTTCTTTTTTTGTGCGATAATGTTGAGGAGATACCGGGTAGGGTAATTATCCATTGCATCAACGATGCCATCTGCATTTCCTATAAGTCGGTCAGCATTCGATTCATCCAGAGTGGCATCAATTATCCTGATGTTAATATCAGGGTTGTAAGCCTGCAGTTTCTCTTCAGCCGAGACAACCTTCTTTCTGCCGATATCTCGGTCATAGTGCAGTATCTGCCGGTTAAGATTGGATTGATCTACGATATCCTTGTCAACTACAGTAAGATTACCTACCCCGGCGACAGCAAGATAGATCGAAACAGGTGAGCCAAGTCCCCCGGCACCAGCGATGAAAATATGACTTTTTTAAGGTTTTCCTGCCCGGCTTCGCCAAAAAGCATTATCTGGCGTTTGTACCGTTCACGTTCACGTTCAGAGAGCATCTGTTTCCCTTGGTAAGCTGGATCCGGCACAACTGATCATGTTAATGTTGGCATTCGACTTCTTCATCGTGTTCGTGGGAATGTGGCGAGGTTTCTTTCCATGGTTCAAAACCGTGTTTTACACGGTAATCATTGATCGCCTTATGGATGCCCTCTTCGGCAAGCACCGAACAATGCATCTTGATGGGGGGCAGGCCGTTAAGTGCCTCGGCAACCGCCTTGTTGGAGAGCTGCCAGGCATCTTCGAGAGTCTTTCCCCGGACAAGTTCGGTAGCCATACTGCTCGATGCGATTGCTGCACCGCAGCCAAAGGTTTTGAACTTCGCATCCACGACAATATTATTCTCTATTTTCAGAAATATTTTCATGATATCGCCGCAGACCGGGTTCCCGACCTCGCCGACACCATCCGGGTTCTCGATCTCCCCGACGTTACGCGGGTTTTTAAAATGATCCATTACTGTTTCGCTATACATTGCAACCTCGATCTTTTGCCTCTTTCTGGTATAAAGGGGACATATCCCTCAGTTTTGATACCACTTTTGGTAGTACTTCAAGAACTACATCGATATCAGCTTCAGTATTAACATCCCCAAGCGTCAGTCGCAGCGATCCATGAGATATCTCTACCGGCAGGCCGGTTGCGAGCAGTACATGCGAGGGTTCGAGCGAACCGGACGTACAGGCACTTCCCGTTGAGGCGCAAATTCCTTCATCATCGAGCCACAGAAGCATGGACTCACCTTCAATGAATTCAAAGCTTACGTTAAGGTTCCCCGGCAATCTTTTTGTCGGGTGCCCGTTAAGGCGTGCATGAGGAATTTTTTCGAGGATGCCCCGGAGAAGCCGGTCGCGCATTACCTGTATCCGGGCATTATGACCTGATATATCAGCAGTTGCTAGTTCTATAGCCTTCCCGCATCCTACAATGCCGGCGATATTCTCAGTACCTGCCCGTTTCTTTCGTTCCTGGCCGCCACCATGAATGAGATTTTCTATCCGGATACCATTCCTGATGTATAGTGCACCGACACCTTTTGGGCCATAAAATTTATGGGCGGAAAGGGAAAGCAGGTCAATATTCTGTGATTTTACATCGATGGAAACGTTTCCGATAGCCTGAACAGCATCCGTATGGAAATAGACCTTGTGCTTCTGGGCGATCGCCGCAAGTTCTTGGATCGGTTCAATAGTGCCGATCTCGTTGTTGGCGTACATTATTGAAATGAGAATGGTCTTTTCAGTAATTGCTTTTTCAAGGTCAGACGGATCGACAAGGCCGTACCGATCAACCGGAAGATAAGTTACTGCAAATCCCTCTTTTTCGAGGAACTGGCAGGTGTGAATGACAGCATGATGTTCAATTTTTGTCGTAATGATATGGTTGCCCCGCTTGCGATTGGCGTACGCTACCCCTTTTATCGCCCAATTGTCAGATTCGCTTCCCCCAGAAGTGAAATATATCTCATCGGGTTGTGCACCAAGTGCTTTTGCAACCTTGGATCTCGCTGAATCAATTGCCTGTTTTGATTCGCGTGCTATACTGTAAATTGATGAGGGATTACCAAAGTGGTTAGTAAAGTAGGGAAGCATTACATCAACAACGTCTTTTTTTGTGTACGTCGTTGCGGAATGGTCCATATAGATGATACGCTGTTTTCCCATGCTCTCTTTCCTTAATATGAGTGAATATTTGCACTAATCGTCTGATTATTCTTTGGTTCCTAACCACGCGGGCAGTTTCGTTTAATCCTTCCTGCACTTACCATTTCCCTTCAGAATCCCGCGTGAATGGCGCAAATTCAACAAAGTTTTTTATGGCCATACAACAAATTCACAATTGTGAATACAATCACTTATGTAACAATTATGATAACTTAAAGGTTGTGATATGATGGAAGCCCCCTGCCAGAAGATCGTATGGGATGTGTTGCCGGCGATTCGTGCTGCCATCGCGGTTGAGCTTGTAAAATGCGGGGTCTCTCAGGTCGAAGCAGCACGGATGCTTGCGATCGCACCTTCCGCGGTATCCCAGTACCTCTCCGGGAAACGAGGTTACCGTATTGAATTTGAGAATGATGTAAAACAATCAATAGAACAACTTGCACGGGATTTAATGGATGGCAGGGAGGTAAATCTTGTGCAACGCACCTGTGATATCTGCCGCCAGCTCCGGGAAGGAGATGAATACCAGTGCGGGACAAGTTCTGAAACCCACCGGGGAAGTAGCTGATATTGGGTTTTTTCTCACCGTATTAAAGGATTTTCAAGTATGGATATTCAGGTTCGCTGCAAACGACTTCTACAAAATATAGAGCAGAGAGGGTCGATGCTCGTTTCTTTCTCGGGGGGAGTAGATAGTAGCCTTCTCGCTGTTCTTGCGCAAAAAGCGCTCGGTAAGAAGTCCCGGTGTGTTCTTCTCGACAGTCCGGTAGTCCCGCGTGAAGCCGTCGATCAGGCGCGACTAATAGCAGAGAGATATAATCTTGACCTTGAGATCCTGCCGGTTAATATGATGGATGATGACCAGTTCACCAAAAATCCCAGTGATCGTTGTTTCTGGTGCAAAAAAAATTCGGCAAAGGTTCTCATACAACGGGCGTATGATCTGGGGTTTGCCTGCGTAGCCGATGGTATCAATATCTCGGATACAGGAGAGCACAGGCCCGGCCTCACGGCAAGTACTGAAGCGGGGATTGTCCATCCTTTCATCGATGAAGGATTCACCAAAAATGATATACGGGAAATTGCAAAGGCAGAAGGATTAACATTCTGGAATAAACCTTCAGCAGCGTGCCTTTCTTCCCGTATTCCTTACGGTGACACGATTACCGGTGAAAAACTACAAATGGTTGAAGCGGCAGAGGCCTGCCTGCACAGGAAAGGATTCCGGCAGGTAAGGGTACGTTTACACGGAAAAGTAGCCCGTATCGAAGTTCCTAAAGAGGAGATGCACGCATTAATGAATATGCATACCGCGGTCGTAGATGCATTGCGTTCGTTCGGGTTTTCCTATATTGCCCTCGATTTGGAGGGGTACCGGAGCGGTAGCATGGACGAAGTGCTCCCTGTCTTAAAAAAATCTGAATACTAGAAATCTGGTGAAAAAATGACTGTTCCGATGTTTAGGCTTATGCCCTGCATAAAAATGGAGGGGAATATCGCAGAAGCCGGGACCCACGAAGTCATAGATGAGGTTCCCGAGGCCTTGTTCGTAAACGGCAGGCATGCTATGACCGCGATGATGAGCCCAGCGGGTCTTGAGGATTTTGTTACCGGTTACCTGTTTACCGAGCAGATCATTAAAGGAGCAGATGAGATAGAGTCTATCAGGATAGAAACAAACAGGATCAGCGTCATTACAAAAAACCTTTTCAAAGTGCTCGGTCCAAAAAAGACGATTCTTTCTGGTTGCGGAGGTGCTGCATCTTTTATCGACACTGAAAAGCTGCCCAGAATAACTTCGGATCTATCTTTTGCACCGGATCTTATTAGGGCTATAACAAAGGAAGTGCTCGAATCCGAACTTCATATGATCACCGGGGGCATTCATGTGGTCGGACTCGCATCAAAAAACGGGATTATAACCCGATCCGAGGATATCGGGAGGCACAACGCGCTCGATCGAGTGATTGGCCACGGTCTCCGAAACAAAATCGATCTTTCAAAAACGTTTGTTATCTGTTCCGGCCGGGTATCGTCTGAGATGGTGCGCAAATGCCTTGTCGCAGATATCCCGGTGATAGTATCACGTGGGGCAACGACCACGCTTGCTGTTACCATAGCTGCCCAGACGGGCGTATGTATTGTCGGATTTATCCGCAGCACAAAAATGAATATCTACTCCCACCCAGAACGGATCCAGGGAGCCCCTTCACTTCCCCAGTGAGTGTTTGAGCCTGCACACCTGGCAGATTTCGCCTGAACAGGGATCTCCGCACTCCAGGCACCGGCGCAGGGGTTCCATGACCACCATTCCCTCGCAATACTTTTCGATCTGCTTTTTACTGTACACGAGATGGAGCATCGTTCCAGGATGCAGCCGTTCAAGCCGGGAAAGCATCGTTCGCACTTCAGCCCGCAACGCGTACTTTGTATAGGGGCATTCAGGCAATACGGAGAAGAGACCCTGCACAAACAAATAAGCCGCGATCTCTTTTTCTGTGATGGCCGCAAGGGGTTTGATTCTTGGAAGAAATAGGGACGATGAGCCGGGTCCTGTATCCCGGATCAGTCGTGGGAGATCCCCCCGCAGGGTATTCATCAGCACAGACTGCGCTTCATCATCGAGGTTGTGGCCGGTTGCAATTACGGTAACTCCGGCATCCCGTGCGGCATCGGCGAGTGCTTTTTTACGCAGTATACCACAAACCGTGCACGCTTCTTTCTCACGTCCTTTTAGAAGGGCATCGAGATCGTTACTGATCAGGTCACGGAATGAAACGATGTGATGATTTACCCCAAGCTTTTTAGTAAGGGCCTCTGCTGCCCGCAGCGTGTCTGCGCGGTACCCGGCGATACCTTCATCTACGGTGATAGCGACAAGTTCTGAACCCTGAAACGAAGGTAAAAGCCGGGAAAAGATAACAAGGAGCGCAGGACCGTCCTTTCCGCCGCTTAGGGCCACCGCTACACGATCACCCGCGTGTATTTGAGATTCATTTTTTATTGTCGATGCTACCCGCAATTCCACATCGCTCATAAGATGTCGTCCGCAGAGGTGACGTTTGCTGGCCGGTTGATAGATTACCGCCGGCTCACCGCAGCAGGAGCAAACAGGGACACCCTTGGACACGGCAGGTGGTTTCACCAGTTTAACCTCCATGTGCTATACGGATTACCCGAATTTCGTCTTCTCCGCCGATTACAGCCTGCTCTGGAACCAGTGTCCCGTTCCGGGAAACTATCACTTCCAGGGGATTTACACCGAGCTCGTTCAGGAATAAACCTACCGTGCCGGGGCCAAATATGATATCCTTTGGGGCCTGATCCGGCAGAATAACCTTCATATTCGTCGAAAGAAGATTGGAATCCCCGGTGCATAAACATCCCTGTTCTACCCTTTTATCCACGTGACTTTTTATTCACCACGACACACTACTACGATACAACCATACGTGAGTTTGTAAGATGCAGGATACAGCCATGCTGCAGGATGAGATCCTGCGGCTTAAGGACAGAAAAAACGCGATTATTCTTGCGCACAACTACCAGCGCCCTGAAATCCAGGACATAGCTGACATCACGGGAGATTCCCTGGAACTCGCGCGCGCAGCGGCGGCTATGGACGGGGAGGTTATTGTTTTCTGCGGGGTTGATTTCATGGCAGAAACTGCAGCCATTCTTTCCCCGGAAAAAACAGTCCTGTTACCTGCTCAGGACGCCTGCTGTCCCATGGCCGGTATGATTTCTGCCGCAGAACTCAGGTTCGCCCGTACCCGGCATCCTGATGCAGCGGTAGTGTGTTACGTTAATACAACCGCTGACGTCAAAGCAGAAAGCGATATTTGTTGTACTTCGGCAAATGCAGTCAGCGTCATAAACGCGGTCAGAGAGAATGCGGTGATCTTTGTCCCGGATAGAAACCTCGGGCAGTATGCGACACGGTTTACCAAAAAGACCATTCTTCCCTGGGAAGGGTTCTGTCTTGTCCACGACCGTTTTAGTGTTTCTGATGTCGCAATCGCAAAACAGGCTCATCCAGACGCAGCCGTACTTGTTCATCCGGAGTGCCGGCCTGATGTCATCGATCTCGCGGATCATGTCGCAAGTACCTCAGGAATTGTCCGGTATGTTAAATCTGGACCGGGAAACGAGTTTATCATAGGTACGGAAATCGGCATCATGCACCGTTTAGCAAAGGAGTGCCCGGGCAAACGATATTTCCCGCTTTCGGAAAAAGCTGTCTGTGTGAATATGAAAAAAACAACTCTTGTGCATGTCCGGGACGCATTGGTAACGTTTCATCCGGTGATCACCGTTCCAGAAGAGATTGCAGCCCGTGCCCGGAGTTC
Organism: uncultured Methanoregulaceae archaeon; assembly: GCA_963701095.1. Lineage (GTDB taxonomy): Archaea > Halobacteriota > Methanomicrobia > Methanomicrobiales > Methanospirillaceae > Methanoregula. Next base: position 2,117,740 of record OY969564.1, on the reverse strand, counting down.
CATTGAACGCATGCTCGTGCTTTGAGAAATTTCTACCCGATATAGGGAAAGTACATATGAGTGGCATCATGGAAGGGGACGCCGGTAAAATTGTCAGGGTGGCTATGTCGTTACGGTCTACCCCGAATTGGTTCTGGCAGATTGTAGGCGGGATCTTTTTTTAGATTCCGGAAGAATCCTAACCTCCTTTTCGCAAGGATCATTTCATCAGCCGGTACGCTCCCCGGGGCACCCGGATAACAAACCGGGCCCCTTTTCGGGTACTCACCATTTTCCGTTATCCCTAACCTGGTGATTGCGAGGATCTCACGGGTCAGGAATAGACCAAGACCGGTGTTTTTGCCAATACCCCGGGAGAATATACGGGATTTATCTTTGTCCATTATACCAATTCCGTTGTCCTCAAAATAGAGCAACAGCTCCGTTCCTTCCATCGCCCCATAAAGCCGAATCTTCGTGACGCCTTCTCCGTAACGGAACGCGTTATCAAAAAGGTTATAGAATACTTTCTCAAGCATGGGATCTGCATAGATCTCAAGATCGCCGGTCTCGCATACAAAGGATATGGTATTGATGAATTGGGCATAGGCTCGTGATGAAGTAGTACCGATATGTTGCCAGAGCGGAGACTTGATTCCAAGATCATCATAAGCCCGGGTAAATTCGATCTGGTTCCGAATTGCGACCAGGGCTTTTTCCTGCTTTTCCATAAGATCACGGGTTGCAGCATCAACTTCCCGATCCTTGATGATTTCGTGATACCCCAGAATAACTGCCAGAGAATTGAGAACATCATGACGGGTTACGCCGATCAATAAGTTGAGTTTAACATTTGCAATCCTTAGAGCATCGCCAATCTGCTGGACACCGGTAAGATCCCGAATGGACAGAATGAGAACCGAACGACCCTTCAGGTTGAAATAGGCAAGCGCAATATCTGCTGGAAAGACCATTCCATCTTTTTTCCGGTGGTATCGAAGTGCAACCCGGGCGGCTTTTTGGTCTAGTACCTCCTTTGTTTTTTCTGGTTCGGCAGATAGATCCAAAAGTGCCATCTGTAGCATCTCCTCTCGGGAATACCCATAGAGATCAGAAGCTGCCTGGTTTAAATCGAGAATGGCTCGTGTTTCTACATCGGCAAGGATAAGGGGATCGTTTTTTGCTTCAAAGACACTCCGGTACTTTTCTTCACTTTCATGGAGTTCCCGGGTCGTCGCAATCAGCTCAAGCTCCGCGTTTTTCCGCCCGGATATATCCTGGAAAACCGTTATTACCCCGATGATATTTCCTTCATGATTCGTAAGGGGGGATGCAATGCACCGCACCCAAATTGAACTCTTCTTTTTTGTCCCAAGGTTAACCGGGATATCGGCGGTCTCCACAGTCTCTCCTGAAAGTGCACGTTCGAGCATGTGAGGAATCTCAGTGTCCTTCGAAAGGGGGATACACTCGCCCAGTTTTTTTCCGAGAACGTCCACGGGGGCAGACCCGGTTATTTCCACCATGAAAGGATTCCAAAGGGTGATCTTCAGATCGCTATCAAATGCAATGATACCTTCACGGACATCAGTGATCACTCTCTTCAGGAACTCTTCTGAATCCCGGACCATGCGTTCGGTTTCTGCCCGTCGCTGTTCACTGATGGCGAGCTCGTTGTAGTTCTGGCGCAGCTCTTCCTCAGTTGCAGTCAGTTCTTCGAACGCGGCAGAAAGTTCGTCATGTTTCTTTTTTAACCGCTCCTCAGCTTCCTTGCGTTCTGTGATAGGACGGGTGGTGGTAACCACTCCATTAACGCCCTCGACTCCGGTAAGATTGTTTGCAACGGATTCAACCCACAGGTACGTCCCATCTGCCTTGAGTATACGAAATTCAGAGGGAGCCCCCGTGTTTGTTCCCTTATAAACTGCGTTCAGATCTGACCTGATACGCTCCCTGTCATCGGGGTGAATATAGTTCAGTGGATCCTTTCCATTTAGTGATCCCAAAGGATACCCCAGAATTTTAGACGATGAGGGAGAGTCAAAAGCAATTCTGCCGAAGGAATCAAGGATACGGATAATATCTGATGCATTCTGGAAGATCGCACGGTATCGTTTTTCGGATTCCTGGTGTGCGTGTTCGGCCCGGGACCGCCGGACAATCTGGCGGATTTTCTCGGCGAGTTCTGCAAACTGTGCACGGGTACTACCACCTTTCTGGAGATAGGAGTCAGCACCATGGTTAATTGCTTCAATAACGACTTCTTCACGACCTTTTCCGGTGAAGATGATGAACGGTACAGTATTTCCCTTCTTCCTTACAGTCTGTAAAAAAGTGATCCCGTCCATACCAGGCATCGCATAATCAGAGACGATAGCATCAAAGGCGTGAGCCTGAAGAAGGCCCAGAGCCTCGTTTGCGGAATGTGCCAATCTGACGGTGAATTCCCCGGTTTGTTCCAGAAACAACCGAGTGATTTCAAGCAGGTCGGGTTCATCATCAATAACCAGAACATTGATCAAAGGAAAAACCTACCGGTTATAATCGGGTTGTCGTATACTTTATTAAACAATTTCTCTTCGGGAAAATCACATATTACTCCATAAAAAAAGTCGAAGATCATTGTTTACCCGCTTGAGCAGATCGTTCGCTCGTGGGAACAACAGAAACTTTGCTGCCGGGAATCTTTTCTTCCAGGGAGGTTTTGAGGCGCTCACTCGTATCCATAACCTCACCCATCTTTAGACCGGGATCAAAGCCAAGAAAAATATCAATATAAATTTTACTTCCAGAACGTCGTGACCGGACACCATAGAACCCAGTATATTCTTTAAAAAACGCCGATAGTTCTTTCAGGATTACGATCTGCAATTCTTCTTCAAGGGTTTTGTCAAACAGATCCGGAAGTGAGGATGAGATCTCGCGGAAACCTGCTATGAGGAGGAAACCGATAATAATAAAGGACACAACCGGGTCGATGTAGACTGCCCATGTATAAGCAATAAAGGCAAAAGAGAGAACAAGAGACAGGAGAACCGCAATGTCGGCAAAGGACTTTGCACGTCGCAGCCGCCACTGGGCTTCCATGATAGGTGATGGGTCAACCAGAGAGATCCGGTAGTTTTTTTTCCAGAGGTACGTATCAATGACAGCAGAAATGATCATGAGTGGGACGGCAATAGCCGCACCAGCAAACTGGAGTTTTTCAGGAACGAAGATACGATTAAACGCAGTAAAAAAAATAATGATGATTGAGACCAACATGACAACTCCGGTGGCACTCCGGGTGAACGTCTCGAATTTTCCCATGCCGTAATCATAAGTAAACAAAGCACCTTTTTTCATCCTCAAAAGGATAATAAGCGCAAAAATGGTGGCGAGGATTTCGTTGCCGCATTTCATAACATCGGCGAAAAGAGTGACAGATCCTGAGAGGTATACAGCAATTATCTCCGGCAACCAAAGAGCGATATCACAAAAGAGGCTAAGGATAACCGTTTTCTCTTTTGATACAGCCGCTCCTGTATTCCCTCCGCTTTTCCCAACGAAAGATTCCATATGATACCGGATATATTAATTCCTAAAGGCTAAAAGGCAGATCGGTCAGAAGCTTATCGTCCGGTTAACTACAAAAAAATTCACAGTTATCGTCAGATTTATTAAAAAACCTGTTAAAATGTCCTTATTAAAAGGTGACAACGATGAAAAAAACCCTTTTTACGGGAACGATTTGCTGTGTGCTTATTCTTGCGGCAATAGTTCTGGCTGGATGTACCGAAAATACATCATCTTCAAAGGCCGAACCAACAATACCTGCATCTACGGTTACTAGGGTACAGACTCTCTTTGCGAACAGTACATCGAACGGGACGACATTAACCGTCCCGCCCAGCGGCAGGGTCATCGTCAGATTAAATGAAAATCCGACTACCGGGTTCTCCTGGAATGCAACCGTTTCAAAAGGTCTTTCTATCGTGTCCGACTCCTTCTACCCCCCTAACTCCACAATTATCGGGGCGGGGGGTTATCATGAATGGACTCTTGTGCCGGAATCAGCCGGAACCTACACATTCAATGCAGTGTATATACGCCCATGGGAAGGTCAGTCACCGACTTCCGAAACATTCAGTTTAATTATTGAAGCGACCCCGGTCTAACCAAGATTCATCAACAAAACATATTTTACGAAGGGAGCCGGGGTTCTAAAATGTCTTCAGAAGAACGGGAATCCTCAGAAAAGCTTTCAAGGGTTTTCTGGCCTGATTTTACAGTATATCGTTCGAGAGCAGATTCAACCCTCTCTTCGGCAAAATCGTATTCTTCGCAAAGCATCTTTTTTATCCTTTCAGCGTCCGGGTGTCCCCACGCGAGCGCGTAATCTGTTGCAATTGGAGGGTGTAGAAAAAGCTCTAATATAGGTTCCGGATCAAAGTCCGGGCATTTCTCTGCAATTTTTTGTGCAAATTCTCCCTTCTTCACTATCTTCAGACCGGTTTTAGCGCCAACACCCTCGATACCCGCATTAAAGTCAGTGCCGACAAGAATTCCTACCTGAATCAATTCCTCACGGGTCAGTTTCATTCCTGAAAGTACCTCGTCAAGCACGATCCGTTCGGGATTGACAGAAATGATTCGGCCCCGGATTTTGCGTTTCCCGCTAACCGTAAGATTCCTCACCAGCAATGGCGCTCCGAAAAGGAGCGTGTCGTAATCCTGTGAAACAGCGTATCGTGCATCACCCCGCTGAACCATGAAGGCAGCCTGCGATTCGCCTTCTCCCCTAGCCTGAACATGGGGGATCCCCATGAGATCGAGCAGTTCTTTTGACGTCTTAATGATAGTGTCGTCCACCCGGTCGATGACCTGGCCTGCCGGTACGCTTCCTCTTCATCGCCTTTTTCAAGCGCCTCTTTCCATTTCTCGCCGGCGTCGTCGCGGATCTTGCGGCGTACAGCAATCGTCCCATTCTTGAGATCAGAGGATTTTCCATCAAAAACAAAGACCGGCTTTATTCCTTTCTCAAGGAAATTAACCATCCGGAACAGGATCCCCGAAAGGTGAGATGTTACTCTGCCCTTATGATCCATCAACGGCGTCCCGTCAGGCTGCCGTATGATGGTCAAAAACTGGTAGAGCGCATTGTTGGCATCTATTGCAGCAACTCCGGAAAGGCTGTCCCATGTTACCGGAGTCTTGTATTCAGTGATGATATCCCGAAGTGCGACACCCATAGCCTGTTCTCCCCCATAAAACCAGTTTGTACCGGGATCTTATTTGTATGCACGTTTCGAGATTTCACTTACAAGTTCATCCAGATGAGCAGCGGTCTGGTCGTACTTCTGGTTCATACGGCCGGAAATCTCTTCAAGGTTTGAACGCAGCATCCGCTCTCGGGTGATTACATTCTTTTCGAGGTTACGTACCTTGATTTGGAGCGATAGGAAAAGACCGCCTAATGCAAGCATCATAAGAGCGGCGGCAATGGCTATCGTAATATCCTGCCAAAATCTCAGTATGAGAAAAATGGTCGAGATGACCATAACTGCCGTGAGCAGAATATCAGGGAGATACTCGGGAATGTCCATGCTTTTAGATGATGAGGACATTCTTTCTCCCTACTTTTAACGAATTGTTCAGGTAATTCCAAAATGACATGTTGAATACTGGTTCAGAGTGATAATGAATATTGCGGGATCTGTCAAGTCTTCGGGTGGTTGGATTAAACCTTCGTCGAGGGAAATATGTCGCCACCCACAGACTTTACGGAGCCATTTAGGAAAATGCAAACTTGATCTCAGCATATGCCTTATCGATCAATTCCCTGTAATACCCAAGATCAAACGATGACGCGCGCCAAGAAGGTTCCACCTTGTATCGCTGAGCATCGGTCACCACGTACTGGATCTTCATGCCGGGAGCAATCTCCATCCCATGATCCCGATGCGCCTGAACTGCTGCACCTTCAATGCACCGGTGCGCATATGTGAGCCGGCTAATCCGGCGGTTGATCATCATTTCCTTTGGGTCCGCTGCCGGTAGGTTGTTTATCGTTTCCCGGTAAATCGCTGTTACTTCATCCTGTGTCGCTTTGAGTTCTGTGATTGTTTTTGCCCGGGCCATGACATCCAGCATCCGGCGCTGCATCTCGCGCACGTATTCCGCCGTATCATGCCTTCTGGCGGCAATCCCCCGAACCTTGATACTGCCATCTGGTTGCCTGCCGTAATACCGGTTATAGGCTCCAAAACCATCCGCGAGAGGGAGGAAGACGATCCAATCGAAGTGGTCAACCTCAAGGAGCAGATCGGTTTCACGCTCGACCCGTTCCTTGAGTGCTTTGATCGGTGATCCCTGTACCCAGAGGCAGTCAACAATCCCGTGCAGTACCCGGAAATCCATCTTCTCGGCAATATCCTTGGTCTGTATCAAGATTTCCCTGGAACGGCCTGTGATCCCTTCATGCACTTCGATTCTACCGAACTTTGCATTCTTGTAGCCTGTGTACCCAAAGCAGGTGACGAGCATCCACTTGAGAATTGCATCCGTACCGGCAAACCGTGGATCGGTCTTCTTGAGTCGCTTGGTCTTGATACGGAGATCGAGCAGCGGCTTGAGCACAGCGGGAAGGAATCCCACACGCTCCTGATGCCCGACCGTTTCCGGAGAGAGGTTCGCTTTTACGATGATGGAGGGATACATGGAGGTGTAATCGATCTCCTCAACATTCTCAAACGTCCCTGGCTTCGGCTGATACATCATACCGCCCCGGTCGGCGGCCTGTAGAACTGAAAGCTTACGGCTCTGCTCCGGATCCCTTTTGCGGAACGGCACTGCAATCCCTTGTTTTACTGCTTCGTAGACTTCGTAGCTGCTGATGAGCGTTCCGGGCGTGAACCGGGACGCTAAGTTCGGCGAGAGCCCTGCAAGCCGGGCGGCCATGAGGTCCTGCTTCCAAACCGCCTTCACGGTACACGAACGATTGTTCGGTATCGATCAGGATACGCCCGTCCGGAATGAGTGCGGATTCCTTGTGTTCCATTCTGCCGTAACTCCAGTACGAGCGGGCATCCATCTGCCGGTACTTGCCGTTCCGCGAGAAAGGCATGACCAGATCATATTGTTTTGCCAGTTTCCGGATCTTCGGCATCCAGGTATCGGCATCCGGCATGAGGATTACCTCAGGGTCAAGAGAACTGACGAGCCCGAAGAGTGCCGCTAGGACTTCCTGGTTTTCACCGGTGAGCCGTTCTGTGTGGATCCCCTTTACTTCAATTTCCGTGAACTGCGAGGAGAGTGCCGGGTTGCCCTGGATGCTAATCTCCATTACGGTAAGATTATGTGTAATCTCCGGGGAAAACCGGTCATCACCATCACCCTCACACGGGAAGATTCCACGTTCGGCCATGAACCGCTGGTCCCGGCGCACGTCCACGTTGAAGATATCGATGTCGAACTGTGCCTGACGTTCTATCGCTTCGGCCACATCCCGGCCTGCAGTGACCGCAAACCCGGGGAGTTCGCCAAAGATGGTTTTGATGGTGCACTCCTCCGCACCGTACCGCTCTTCCAGTGCTTCGATCATCTCATGGTGAGCGTGAGGGTCGTGGAAGTGGACGTAAAAAGGCGGCTGGTAATCGTAATGGGTTTTTGTTACGGTACCGTCATTTGTCCACAGATCAATACCACGGTCCCGGTACGCGGAGTCAAGGATCCACACGATCCTTCTCCTGTGTGTCATGGTACGGGTGGTCGAGGATCTTGATTTGCATAGCACCGGATCCCTGCTGCACTGAAGGGAATAAAGATCCGGCCCTGAGCGGTGTGAAAGTGTTTGTTGTATTTACAATAAAAGAAAAGATTGTTTCGGGTGAGTGATATTGGTCGATTATAACTTTCCGGAGATTCGAAGAGAATTGGCTTTACATGACTTCCAACTTCTTTACCTCCAATCAGAACAGAAGCAACGCCGAGAAGAATTGGATGAGCTCCAACGTAAACAGGATGCCCTGCTTCGTAAATGGGAGGAGGTAAAACGAGATTATCAACGGGTATGCGATTCTATGGACCGTGTAACCTGTCCGGATTTTATCAAACAGATTAAAGACCCTGAGCGCAAAAAAAAGTTCAAAAATCTTGCACGTGATTGGAAGAAAAGGCGGGAGTTCTTCCTTCTTAAACAAGCTTAGCAAAGTCCAATTGTTTTTAATCCCGTAAGAGAATGAACGGTTATCATGTGTGGCCGGTACTCGCTTTGGTGTATTGATGATCTCTGCGGGAGATTCCGACTCCTAGATCCTACCCTCGGTTTCCGGTCTCATTTCAATATTGCCCCCGGCAGCACGAATCCGGTTATCGTTGCTCACGAGCGGGCAGAAGTAGTAATGATGCAGTGGGGGCTTGTTCCGCACTGGGCAAAAGACATTACGGAGACGCACCGGCCCATCAATGCCAGGTCAGAAAATCTCACAGAGAAACCGATGTTCCGGGATCTCCTGAAATCACGACGCTGTCTCGTGCCAGCGAGCGGGTTCTTTGAATGGAAAAAAGAGGCCGGTCACAAAGTTCCTTTCTATATCCACGTAAAAGACGACCCGGTTTTTCAGCTTTGCCGGGCTTTACGATATCTGGAGCAATCCTGCGGGAACAATCCTCCAGACGTATACGATCATCACGACCGCTGCCAACGAATTGGTTGCCCCTCTCCATGACCGGATGCCAGTAATTCTCCGGCAGGATGACGAGATACAATGGTCATCCCGCGATCCGATTCCTTCTGAAGATATCAACCGGATCCTTGCGCAGTATCCGGCCGAGAGAATGGAAGCGTACCCGGTGTCGGAACGGGTGAACAAGCCGGAAGCCGATGATGAGCATTTGATTGAGAGATTAAAGGGGCTATTCTAAGACTCTGATCGGAGGGAAAAATTAATCTGCTCATGAGTTTGCGATTAATTTAACAATCGAAGGTAACATAATGGCTAGCCTAAAAAGAAATTTGGATATCGCGATCCAATTGTTGAATACACCTGAAAATTACACAGATTACATTTCCATAAAAATTTCTCCCTCGAACGGTGGTTGTTGTTGCTTTGATCATTGGCCGGGAACATGGGGCGAAATAAATGAGTTCATCTTTCCAGCTGGGCCGATTAAAAATGAAGGTGCAGTCTTAATCGAACAGAATAATGAAAAATTTGTTTTGGAATGTCATGAAAGTGGTCCAGAAATTATTATTTACCTCGGGTTAGGTACAGCATCAATTGTCTTAGTGAAATCCGTTGTCGAACTTATGATAACTATACTAAAATCCAGACAAAAAAGAGAATTTCATGGAACTGCAAAATTTAAAATTACATCACGACGTTTGATTGATTCGGAAACCGAAGATGAAATTGTAACAGAAATAAATTTGCCTCTTTCCGAAGATGCAGTTGAAGCATTGAATCGAAATATTTCAAAGGTTTTTCAGAAAAGAAAAAAGTAATTTGTTGATAAGTATTTCACGAGATTTTGTGAAGATAGGATCAGCATTCTTTTATGCGGTTACCGGTACAATCACGCCGATATTCGTCAGCGAGTACGACCGACCCGCCACAGAGTCCTTACGATAACCGAATTCCCGCAGGGAATGGTTTATGCACCATTCCATCCTGACAATCCGGTGGCTTTTCATGGTGGGATTTTCATCAATATAATCCAGAACCTTTGTCGTCGATACACTATACGGCATTCTCCTTTGAGGGTCTTGGCTTTTTTGTTCCAGAAGATATTTTTTTACAAGAGGGTGAATAAGAAGGAAATCCCAGGAATCTACAATTCCCATAGGACATAACTGACTATTATTTAACGAATATCTAAATTTTTTTGACCTTCTGACCATTACTTCAGTATTTAAAAAACGATGATAAATAGATTTTTCCGGTCAATTTACCGGGTTCTGGGTCGCTGAAAGGGTCTTGGCAATCGTGTTGTACACAGAATGGGGGTAATCGCCGAGAGTGAGAGAGACCTGCATCATATTCGCGTCGAAATCCCAGATAATAACCTGGCGATCTACCGGGGTTGCACCGGTGTAGGGAATAATAGTGATTCGTTGGCCCTCCCGGATAAATGCATAGGTCATAATCTGGGCGCCATCCCGAACACGGAACAGAGTATAATTGAAAAAACCGACGACCATTGTAGATTGCTGGTAATACTCGCATCCCTGGATAAGCGTACTACAGGCCAATACTTCAAAATTTGACTTGGATGTCCCTGCGGCTCCCGCAAGATTGTTATTTATAATCCCGTGAACTTGCACCGGGGAACCTGCTGCAGCGCTTGTCTCATTATATGCCGATGCATTCCAGACAATACACCCGGGATAATGCGCAATCGGTAATGCTGTTGCAACGGGCTCAGTCAGAACGATATAATCGCCATACAGTGCGTTTGTACCGCACCCGGTCCGGTAACTGAGGTCAATATATCGTCACCGATTTTCACGGTAGGGTTAGGTCCGTTGATAGTAAACCCGAGATCCGCGTAACTTTTCACGAAAATACAAAGTCCAAACGATCCTGTGGCATAGTTGGGGAAATATCCTGATAAAAACGCAATGGTACCTGGAGATACCTGGAAGCCCCAGTTGGCAGTAAAGGAAACTTTGGTCACTTTCTGGTTCCCCATCACAATCTGCGATGTTGCAGATATTTTAGCTGAACCCCCACCTGCGCCACTTGTACTCGGAAAGAGAACGGTGATATAGGTATCCCCGGTGATAGGCAACGCCCAATCCCAACCCTCTAAATAGAGATAGGTACCGTCCTGACTGTAGACATACCCCATCGTCTTATAGGTGATAAAAGAGGCGTTGGTGAACGAGGATTTTGCATTATTAAATGGTGTAACGGCGGCAATACTTGCCGAGGTCATCAGCCCGGTAATTGCATCCTGACCCTGCACGGTAACTTTCGTGAACAAATTGGTTTTGTTAGAAGAGTCGGCGAACTGCACCGCATCCACATTATTGGTGAATGTCCTGACGGCAGTAGGTTCAGTAAGGTCGCTGGAAAAGTCCAGACGCGGGACGTTCACAACAAGGCAATTATCGTTGCCAAGCGGGATGGCAGCAGGATTAGTGAGTGTCGCGGTAATAGTCGTTGCCGTATTTGCGGTGATAATACCCCACGACAGAATTCCAATCATATTCTGGTTTGAAAATGCTCCTGCGCTGCGACAATAATTGGTCGGGAATAAAAGCCATTGCCCGACCAGTGCTCCCGCAGTAAGGCCGGCGGAAGCGATCGTTACCGTACCCGTTCCATCGAAGGTTGCGTACTGGAACAGCATCGTTTCCATGCGGGTCCGCCAATCAAAATCGACGGCAGCCATAAGCTGGGAGAATGCGGTATATTTATCGGCACTCGTCAGTGCCATCTGCATTTTCAGACCGGATTTATCGATAAAACCGCCCCGGTATCCCCCGATGAAATCCGGTTCTCCGGGATTAAGGGCAAGGATATCCGCGACAATCTGCCCTGGAGTCTGGCCGGTCACGGTTGCCGGGGTAGCGATATTCCAGTCCTGGAGTTTGTAAATATCAGAATCGGCCTGGCAGTGATACACCGCCCGTTGTTTGGCAGATCCCGGTTGGCTCTTAAGCTCTTTTGTCGCAACCGTGATCTTCCCGGACCAGATGACATCAAATCCTGCCACCACGGCGATATTCTTGTAGGTGCCTACCGTAGTGGACTCAAAAAGGTCGATCTCATTGGCTGTCGCGTTCCCGCCGTTCACGATATCGAAGGTAGCCCTTCCGGCTTTGGTGATCGCACCCTCCATCCAGAGGTTTTGGAAAAAGAGGTTGCTTGCCGTGGTCGGGCCCCGGCAGATGCAGGTCGATTTCGGAGAGGGTTGTGATGACCGCTCGTACACAAAAATGGAGATATTCCCGCATGCGGAAAGGTGTGAAGGTGGTGCATAGTCTCCGGTCTGGATAACGATCTGCGCTGATTGCGTGAGCGTAGTCCATCCGGTACCCCCGGAATCATTCACGCTCAGTGAGACCCCGACGGTTCCCGGCACAATATTCCTAAACGGAAAAGTGGGATTCTGTAAATTGCTCCCCATCTGGACGAGAAAGGTACCCGATCCTGTACCTGGAGTGTACGTTACCGTTGAACCCCCCGGAGTAAGGGAAAGGGTGATCCCGTAATAGCTCGCCGTTTTGACATAGTAGGCTGTACTGAGGAAATTTAACCCGCTCGGGAGTGCGTTGGTCGTGCTGAGAATAACCGTGTCCCCGACCGCAAAATAGGTGCTTCCACCGGTTATCCGGAGATTCGTACCTGAACTATCTGTCGTGAATATCTGCGGATTATTCAGCCACCACCGCCATTGATTGATAACGCCGTTGGTTGTCGCGCTCTGGTCCACACACCGGACACTTACTGTACTTCCCGGTTCAGCATAGATCGTCCTAGGTAAACTGTCAAAATTAACCGTGATCGTCATAGAAATTCCCTCAATTTACGTCCCTGCCACCATCTGTAACCCGATATCAAAGGTCACCGTATTCCCATAGGCGCCTTGTTCCCCGATAGTGAGCCGGAATATTGTGCAGGTCTGGGTTTTTGTCGCTACCGGCCACGTGAGCGTTAAGGGAACAATCTCGAGCTTGAATAATGCAAGCAGTTTTTCCGCATTGGTCGAGCCCGGTGTGTTCCAGTCAAGGTTTCCCAGGCCGTCTTTGAATTGTCCCCGGAGCGTCCACTGATCGGTGCAGTATTTGAGATCGGTCAGGAGGCTTTGGGTATTCCCGTTGGCATCATACGGGGCGTCCAGGACTGCGACATCATTGACCAGCGACAGCTGCGGGCCGTCGCCCTCATAATAGGTATTATTGAAATTCACCACAACGGAACCGGTAGAATTCCGGAGCGTGCAGACATACGTCACAGTTTAAGCCCCCGGCCCTGTTGGCGCATCTGCTGCATGAACCAGTTGAAAAGGTCGCTGTCCGATTTGAACGTCCCCTGGTAATAGAAATTATACGTGTTTCCTCCACCGCCGGTGTTCACGTTCCCATTCACGCCGCTGTACGTCTCTCCCTTGTGCACTACGGCAACACCGGTCTGCATGACGGCACCCCCGGAATCAAGCGACGGGAGGTTCAGGCCGAGTTGGCTGAGCCCGTTTGAAATGAACGAGACCCCGGCATGTGCAAGATTGGAAAGCGTAGTCCATGCATCGCCTACGAGGTTTGCGATGAAGTTTAAGGTGAGCGAGGTGTTTTGCGGGGTGACAAGGCCAAAGATCCATTGCAGGATGGTTGACCCCAGCGACGTAATGCCGCTCAAAAACCCGGTGATCGCGGAACCGATATTGATTAAAACCGATATCGCGCTGTTCACTACTTTGCCCCCAGCACCCCAGATCCATTGACCGACCGACCAGAGCCAGCCGCCGACACCTTGCAGGATTCCGAGAGTGAAATTAAGCGCACCTTTGAGGGGGCTGTTAGAACTGGCGAGCCATGCGATAATGAGAGACTCAAGCCATCCGGCTGGTCCAAGAAGGGCCATACTGACAAGGAATGCAATCGCACCCTGCCCGCTCAGGTTCTTGGTAAATGCCCGGAACGCGAGGATCATCTGGTACATGAAATTCACGAGCTGGATAAAGAACGGCATTAAGGGTAACAGGATAATATCGACGAGGAAGCCGAGCAGTTTCCCGATAGTTCCAAAGATTGAATTAAGGATTTTGGAATTGCCAACTGCTAAAGTCAGTAAACCGACCCCCACCCCTAAAACCGCTGTGAGAGGCATGATCGCCTTAATCAATGTCGCAAAAACCGATCCGATATCTTTGCCTTTCGAAACATCAGCAGTCGCAGAACCGATGGCACCGCTGAGGGATTTGGATTTGTCGCCAGCGCTTTTCGCTAGCTCATCCATGACTTTCTTGCCCTGCACGTCCACGACAACTTTCACGTTATAATCCGGCATCCTGTTACCGAATCTAAAGATAATTCATAATATAGGGCAATGTGGGGATCTTTAAAGAAATTAAACGACTTCGTATATCGGGTTCTATGTATTCTATAAAGAGAATCAATTAAAAAACAAAATATTAATCATATAGACAACTGAAGTTCCCATGTGATTTAATGGTAAAAATCTGCCCCAAATGTGGAACACAGCCGATTGATGACCAATCGATGTTTTGCAATAAATGTGGGACGAAATTAACAGAAAGCATTCCGAGACAAGATAATACCTTTTGTCCGAAATGTGGTGCAAAAATTTTACGAGGGGAATCTTTATTTTGTAACGTCTGTGGTTCACCGTTGCCGATATATCAACCTGTAAATTCACCCCCCGTAGCGAAACAACCAGTGTCGGAACAGAATGTAAAGCGCCAATCTACAATTAACGGGAATGCCTGTCCTGAATGCGGAGCAATTGTCGAAGCAGGGAGGTATTACTGTAATTCCTGTGGCGCGTATCTCAAGGGATCTCCTACTCCGAGAGTGTCTGTTCCCAATAAGATTGAAAAGTCAGAGAGAAAACAGAATCGCATTATACTGAAAGAAAAAAGTCCCTTTTTGGCGGTATTGGTTTCATTTTTCATTCCCGGTGCAGGACAGTGCTACACAGACCAATGGAAAAAGGGAATTGTTTTATTTGTGCTCGCATTTTTTTCAGCAATTTTATGTATAATTGCCATCGGGATCATTCCATTGTTCATAATATGGATATATAGCATGTATGACGCATATCATGCGGCTGTTAGAATCAACAGTGGCGATGTGGAGGGAGATGATAATTACCACAATCAACCCCACATTCAGAATAATGTTGGCAGAAAATCCGGCTCAAAACTCGGAATAGCAATCATAGGTGTGGCATTTTTTCTATTAATTCTGATCATTTTTGGTTATTTTGCCTCACATCCGGGAGCAGTAAATGGTTCTTCATCGAGTGGTAGTTCTTCAGAAACGGTAATAACAAATAGTCCCGCTTCGATGGCATTGACAATTAATGATCTTCCGACTGGATGGAAAGTCTTATCAGAACCCAAAACCACGGGAAATTCCTACAATAGTGAGTTTGTTCAAGTTCAAGGAATTTCATCGGCATATACGGTGTACCAAACCATTCAAGAAAATTCTTCAATTGCTGATGCCGTGACGTCATATGATCAAACAAAGGCGAAGGTTACGGATTATAAGGTCGAATCTGTAAATGAAGGGGATGAGGGTTTCGGATATGTTTCAGAAGATTCGGCTTATGTGATATTTAGAAAGGCTAATGTTATTGTAACCATTCAATATGGAGAAGGTGGAATTGGCAGCCTTTACAATACATTGTCTATAAGCGATGCTCAGCCCTATGCGGATATAGTCGCATCACGAATGTAGAAAATGTATAAAAGTGCTCGTCCAGCGCCAACTATTGCAAAAAGAAGCGATGCTTTTCACAATATTTTACGAAATCAATGGTATTATCATATTTTTTCTTGTCTTCGCCATTTTCAGTTTCGTCACGAGCTTTTGTGAGGAATGTTTTTAATATATCGGTTCCGACACTTTTCCAAATTGTCGGCCAATTTACAACATAATGTTCTGATTTTCTATTATCTTTTATTGGAACCTCATATTTGACATAAAATCGATTGTATCCTTGAACGACATCTTCTAAATCCAGTTTATGAGCAGAAGCATACTGGACTAGAGCCTTCATATATTGTTCCTGAAAATAATCTGTTTGAATTACACCGATCCAATCACCTTTTTTCTCATAATTGATCGCTTCGACAACTGGTGCTCCCAAAACCGCTATTCCTCCCTCGGTTTCATCATAAATATATTCACCACAAGAGATTGCACCACGAAAAAATAATCCCTTTTCTATTGCTACGAAATAAGCAGCCATTAACCAATTTTGAGCGGCAAAAAAATTATGCAAAGTATTGTCTTTTTTCACTTTATCTGGGAAACAAATTATAATGGAATCTTGGAAAATAGCGATTTTGGGATCAGGCAACATGACTTCTTCTTTTTCGAATTTATCCTTCCATTTGTTCCAAACATATTGGGCTCTAATTTTCATTTTTTTGATTTCACAAATAAAATCCAAAAATTGGGCAGTATCTGTGTATTTCGAAATACCGAGAGCATCTAAATAAATAACAACTCCGTTATCAATTTCTAACGTCATATGGAAGAATAGATATCAAACTTATAAAACAATTATGAAGATTGGATCAGTTAACTTGGTGAGGGATCGAGAATTTTTTTCAGTGGTTGGAAAATTGATCGTTACATAACAAGTTAACAGGGTCATAATCCGGCATTTTTCACTTGTTTGTTGTGCCTTTCCGTTAATGCAGCGATCATGAATCCTTCGTCAAAAGGATCGATATGACCTAACTCGTTAGGCATTTTTCCGGTGATGACACAGAGTTCAGCGAGTGCTTGCCCTCTAGGACTCTTTGCGAAAGGCAACGGCAGCGGCCTGGGCCTCCTGAATTGCCGCTTGGGCTTTCTTGAACACAATCTCGGCTTCCCCGGTGTTCTCATCAAAATATCGCCACGCAGCAGCTTCGTTGTAAGGCGCCAGACACACCACAGCCAAGATTTCGTACAGGGTTTCGTCACTGTCGTCAGAAAACCCCGGCATCTGTTCAATATCAGATTTTGCCGGGGATCCGGCTTTGATTGCATCGAGATCAATATCTTTGTACTTCGACGCCAAACCGGTTACCAGTTTCCGGACTTTGCGCGGGAATGCAGGCCGGATTTTAATCTCCTTGCCGTTATGCTCAATGGTGATACATTTTTCACCGGAAGAACGGATCAGGTCTTCCATTGCACTGTTTTTGAGTTCTGTTTGTCGGTCGAGCTCATCCTTCTTGGCCAGTTCAGCGGTTACATCCATCGAATTACCTCACGAATTTGCATAGACGATGGTCTGTCCCTCACCGGAGAATTCAGGAGTCCACCAATCGTTTTCCGGGAGACCACCAGGTATGCTTTCGAAATACACGTTGGTAACGGTCTGCCGGACAATAGTACCATTAGAACCGGTAGCCACGGCTACAACGGTGAAGAATTGAACAGCATTGGTATCACCAACCGTCCCGCCGCCAGTGCCCGGATTGATAATCTGGTACATGAATGATGTGCTGAGACCAACATCGAACTTCGCGGTCTTGATTTTGACAGTGACCGAGAAACTATGCCGGGCAACATCTGCCCAGAGAATTGATCCGCCGCCATACAGCTTCACGACGTCGCTCTTGGGCGTAATCTCAATGCCCTTGAAGACGGCACAGGGAGAAGCCGATCCGATACTGATCATTCCGCGATTCCCGAAAAAGGTATCCATAAGTGGTGAAGTCATTGTTTTACCTCAATTTTTCACATAATCTGTTGCATTTGCAGCTGCAAGGTCCACATATGCATGATGTAATCTCCAACCCGCCAGTATCCGACTTCGAGCGTCGCCCCGACGACTTCCGAGCCATAGGTTGTGCTGTTTACGGTGTGGGTGAGGGTCGCATTTTTCCGGGTGAACAGGTCGAGTGCGGTCAGCCCGTACGAACGAACCGGACGCAGACCCGTTGGGATATCAGCATACTTGTAGAATCCGATGAGATTGATCGGGTAATTGTGCTGTTCGCCACCGTTGAAAATCTTGATCATGTCCTTTCCCTCAACGAAAGGAATGATGTAGGCCGTTCCGGGATTGATATACTGCGGCTCCTGATCGGTCTCGGTTATCGTCGTGATCCCCAACGAGGTAAAATTCGACGTGATGCGGGAGATAATCGCATCGACAATACCGTTAATGGCGTCAGCTGATGACACGATCAGCCTCCGCGAACAATGAGGTTAATGCCGAGATTGCATCCGCGACCCCGGTCTCGATACAGGTGAAAGGACGTGGGCGAATCCCGCGAGAGCATCTCCTGAATATCATATCGCCGCCGCCACGTGGTTTCCATGCCATGACATGGACGTGCCCGGGGTTTCGTCCGCTCATGCCTTTGGCGCAGATCATCTGGTGCCTGGGACCGTAGAGGCCAGTACCGGAGATAAGGAAGGGGAGATACCTGGCGTTATTTGAGAATTCGACCTGGTGCCTGCCGATGAGTCGTTCGCTCCATTTCATATCACCCGGAGTATCTTTCACCATCGCGGCGTTGATCTCGTCAGTAAATACTTTGAGGATCCTGTCCTGGAGAACGTCAATATCGACCTCTCCGGTCACGATATCCCTGATGATACGCCGGTCATCCATCAGCGGAACACCCACCAACCTATGAGCGAGATTATCAAAGGCACGATGATGAGAATGACACCATCGCGTCCTATCCAGCGATTCTGTTGGGTTTCCAGCGTTTTGACCCGGCCATCAACCTTGTCACGATGTTCTTTACAGTTTGCCTGACATGCAGCAATGCCTTTTCCCAGCGTATCGAGCTTTTCATAGAGCGTTTTTACCGTCGTCATCATTTCCCGGAGATTTTCGAGATCGATACGGGTAAACGTCAGGATTTCGCCCTCTACCGCCATGCTGAACCTCCGGTACGCTGCCGCCGGTACTTGTCGAGCTGCAACCGGATATCTTCAGTAAAGATCGCGCCGTTCGCGTCCATCCTGAACATATCGGTGGAATCTTTGGTTGATGACTGGCGGGCAGCATTTGCTTCCTGGTATCTCTTCTTCCGTCCGAGCAGGTTATCCGCGATCTGCATGGCGATAAACTGGATATCGTTCAAAAGTTCGGAACCCACAGCATACCCGGCCGTATAGACTATTTGCACATTATTCCGGCCTTTTGCCGGGATATTGTTCCAGAAAAAGATATACGACAGGGACGTTCCCCGTACCAGGAGTTCAAAATCTGCTCCCCCGGTCGGAGAAGTCGTAGTACGGAGTACCCGAGGAGTCCATGCAATCGGATCGGAGGGATCGTTGATGTTTTCTGAAACACTGACTAATGAGACTACCGGCTGTTGCCGAAGGAGGAACAACCTGTCTCTCGGCAGGTATTCTCCCCGATCTCCCGTAGGCCCCCGCCCATCATACAGCTCGGTGTAGGTGTTGATCTCGAACGAAGGAACACGGCAGTAGTGGTTAATGGCAGAGTCTATCGCAGCGATAAGTTCCCCGCAATAGAGCTGCCACTGGGCGGCAGTCATAACGCTGCCGGACTGCCTGAAATCTGAATAGCAGTATCCTCCGCCGGTGGATTCTACATCACTCTGGGTAAGGTAGGTCACGGGAACCTCGTTTAATTGAGCTGGTAATCGATCACTACGAAGATACCGGTAAGGGTCGTAAGCGTGGCAGTGGCCGGGATCTGGATGCCCTTTCCGGTAGTCAATGGAGCACACATACCGGCACCATCTGTTTTACCCGTGGCCGCTACTTCCGAAGTGAGGATCCCGGCAAGTGAAGCCTCGGCGATAGTTGTAATCACAACCGGGGTGGCGTTTGTGTCCTGAAGGACAAGGTTCCCAGAACCTCCAGCAGTTCCCTTGACGATGATCTTGTACCGGATAGGTGTGATGGTATACCCGGCCATATTAGGAACCAGGACGACACCGGCCTGGATCTGTGCAAGGGTAATGTTTCCTGCATATGTCTGGAGGTCAGGTGTACTCGTTGCAACGACTGACCAGCTCATATTGGTCGTACCGCTCGCCATCCAGAGTACGCCATTGGTGTAATCAAAATACAGGTCGTCGATACGGGCAGGCGTGACAACGCCTTTTGGCGTACCGCTTCCGGTATTGAACCCGGTGCCGCCAATCGTGGTCCCGGAGGGAATAGATGACAGTGAAGACAGGGCAATCCAGTTGGCTGTTCCAGTAGCGGTAGCCTGATAGAGGATGCCGTTGGCCTGGTCGATATACAGGTCGCCGATAGTGACCGCTACCACAACTCCGGCCGGGAACCGGAGCCGGTGGTAATGGTCGTGCCGCCAATCTGGGACCCGCTCGCCATTGCCTTGACGCCCTGGCAGTTGTGCAACGGTGAAATGGTGGTCATGGTTCAGGCCACCTCACACAAATGCATTGATACCGCTGTCATCACCAATGGGCTGCACAATCCCGGTGACCATCCCGACTGAGGTAGATGAAAGGACAATCTGGTTCAGGATCGAAATGCGGTTCCCGTTTGCGAGACCGGTACCGGTAGCCGTCGTTCCATACCGGCCGCGTTTGACGGTCAGGTTTGCCGCTACAGCCAGTGGTGCCGAATCCTGCGTCACTTCAAGGATCTCGCCGCTGCTGGTCGCGATGAGATACGGGGTGATGCGGGGATACACACCATCAGCGAGCATACCATTGACGGCGATCACGGTATCGGTCGCGCCATACGGGTTACCGGCGTTATTGATGAGTCCGGGGCCGTAGGTATTGGGTTCCTGAACGCTGGTTCCCAGGCTGAAGGTATCAAGGTCTGCGCTGAGAATACCCTTTACGATCATACCCGGTTTCCCGATATTGACCCAATCGTTCTGTGCGGCCTTCATGACCTTGATTGCAATCGGCATCACGTACTGCAGGTTAAAAAGCTTAGAGATCTGACTTGCTGACATAATTCCACCTCACGGTATGGTGATTCCCCATACGCCTCCCTGGAGGCTGTTGGTCCCATTGCTGTCCGATTTGTCGATGAGCACTTCAGCGGCCGAGATGACGCCTCTCTGCGAAGTGTTCAGGTTGGCAAGTTCCTCATAGGTGTCACCCCAGAGCACACGCCGGGCGAGAACCGATGTATCAAGAACCATGATACTGCCGTTGTTGCCGGTACTCGTCGGCATAAAGGTGATCGGGACGAGTGGGATCTGACCTATCGGCGTGATAATATCCACCTTACCGAAACCGAACTCGGTCGCCTTGACCTGTTCCGTTCTCCAGAATTCATTGAGACCGCGCCCGATGATACCAAAGGTCTTCCAGTCACAGAGTGCGAGGTTGGGATATCTGCCGTGCCGGACCATGAGCCGGATCGTCTCGTCCAGGAACGGTTTGATCTTGTCGAGGGTTGCTGTGCCGCCGGCATAGGTCTGGTAGAGCGGTGCGGTGGTGTTGTTGGTGATAAGTGCCTGGAGACCGTCGTATTCAAGTGCCTGGGCACTGGCATACTGTGGATCGGTATTGGTCACGTCACGGGTTACGCCGATGATCGACCGTTCACGCAGGTTCCGGATCATCTCGTTTGCCGCAAGTGTGCGGATTGATACGAGGTCACGGGCCGGGTACTGGGTCTGGCCTGCGACTTTTGCCATCTTCGTGATACGGAAGAAGGTATACATGATCTTCGTGGTCGCCGTGCGGATCGCGTCCGTCATATCGGATTCCGGCGTATTGGGATCTTCGCCGCCGAAGAATGCGGTACCGGCACCGGTTTCCGTGATAGCATCCCACTGGGCTACTTTACCGTGATTTGCCTCGACCGGGATCAAAGCCTGCGCCGGGTAGATCTTCTTGAACAGCATGACAACTTCCTCATCGGAGTAGTTGTGCATCAGGTTCGGGACGCTGGCGGTGCTGGTTGCTTTCTTCATCGTGGATGTCCTGAGCTGGGCATCGATCTCACTGATGAAGTCCTGCTGGGCTTTCTTGAGATCTTTCTTGAACCCCTCCATACCGTAGGTGTTATCGAATACGGCTTTCCGTACCTGGGACGGGGAGACCAGCTCGACCAGCGGGATCATGATGGCTGCACGCGGGTCCTGCTCGATTGCTTCGATCATGCCCGCTTGGGCGGCCTTCTGGATTGCCTGCACATCATAGATCACATCGCCTTCCTCAACGCCGGGCCCCCAATACTGGCGTGCCCGGGAGCGTGCTTCACGCACACCGATGTTCAACCCCGGAAGGGAGCCGAACCCTGTAGATTTCACTATTGCTGACATTTGCATTACCGTCCGTGGAAAAGTTTCTCGAAATTGCTGAGTCTGTTCGGCCCCGGCTGATTTCACAATCGGATTCATCCCGTCTTTATCGGCGGTCTGTTCCATTGCCTTATTCATGACCGGATCGACGAGGATCACATCGGGTCCCTTTGCGGTACTCTTTTCAATCCGGTCGAGTCTCATCTCGATCTCGGTCATCCTGCCTTCAGCTTTTTCAATCCTGCCGAGAACGGCTTTGGTGATGGTGGTGTCTGTCACGGTCGCTGCCTTCTGTGCCGGTGGTAAGGGGCATTTCCTGACCTGCTCCTTATCATCGGTGTCATTATCCTTATCGTCAGGGGTCTCACCGGGTTTTTCTTCATCTTCGTTTCCGGGTTTCGTTTCCGATTTATACAGGCCGAGCGAACTTTCCAGGGATTGTATTCTCTCTACGACTTGGGTGAGCAGATCGATCACCGGCTGCATAGCGCCATTCTCGCTGGGTTGTTCTTCTGATCCCTGATTGTCACGGTCAGGACCGTCGCTTGCATCCTTTATCGGGGTCTGATGCTCACCGGGTGATTTCTCGTTTTCATCGTCGGTTTTTTCCATAATACCGTCCTTTTTGGGATATGTGCCGTCCGTTGTCGGATGGATCATTGCTGAACCTGAGTTCATGGCCTTCATGACCTCCGCAAACGTGTTGGGATTGATTGCGGTGCCAGGTTGGCAGATCGAGATAGAATAAAGTTTCAGTGCTTTGGTGATGCAGGGTTCAGCATGCCGTTTCGGATCATCCGGGTGGAGTGCACATGACGGTGTGCATGCTACCCGATCACCAAAAATGGAGAACTGGAACGGTTTGCCGTCGGCAGATGCTTTCCTGACATCCTGCCAGAACTCATCACAGTCTGCTGTCGGTTTGACACAGGCTTCGACATAGAGATCGTTGCCATGAAATTCTGCCTTGGTGAACCATCCGACCGGACGTTCCGTGTGGTCAAGATGCATGATCGGGAGCATCATGAAATCCGGCAATGCCTTTTCGATGGCCTTTTTCAGGATCATCTCGTTTTCCCGATCTAGATCCGGCCCGGTAGCGATGCCACACACTTTCCGCGTGGAATCGTCGAGAACCTTGAGGTCAAAAGCAAAAAGCTGTTTTCCGCCCTTACGTATCTGGTGACCTGGTCCTGCAGTGCGAGGCATTGATTACCGAGTCTGGAGGCAATTCATAATATAGGGGCATCTCGATGCCTCTGAAAAAAGTTGAATTGCGTCGCGTCAGGGAATCGATGGGATGATTCCGGCATAACTGGCTAAAATTCCGATCATTTTGATCGGAAATTGACATAATAGAATTTGATACTCATCGAAATGATCTTTTTCAGATCCTTTGGATTTATAAAGATTGATTCTCGCCCTTTATTAAAACAATATGAATATTCCATCCATTTTTTGTAATTTTTGTTTGAGCTCGTTGTCTCATTTTTTCTGTGAGCACAAAATAAAATTTTTCTCCTTGCATTCTGCTAAGTTTCTCCAAAGTGTCCCGCATCCGTTTATCGATTTCACCCTGCGGAATTGCCGATGTTGTAATTTCTGCCGAGATAATAATATTGTTTTGACGATAAACTGCAAGATCAGGCTCATTGGAACCGCCCGTCTGTCTAGGATTCCATTTCCATGACGCATCTATTAGCGCAGGATTATTGACTTGAAGCCATTTTGCGGCTTGAATAATTGAATACTCATGTTGTATTTGGTTTAAGAGTTCTGCAGTGTCTTGCCGAATATGCTTAAGATTTTTTATGGCTTCGGCTACTGTAGCAGGTTCGTGCATCGTATGATTGCGCAGACTCGTCAAAAGATTTCGCGCATCCTTCAGAACATCATTAGATGCGGATTCAAGTGAGCCGAGTTGTCTCATAACAAATACCTTTTGAAAATGAGAATTTATCAGTTTCTTTTATAATTAAATCAGCAAAAACTCATGGCTTTGGTCGTGGGAGTTATCACGGCCCGATCTCACGAACCGTTAGATCATAGTTGCCGGTAATACCTGAATAGTAGAAGTTAACTGTAAATCCTACAGGCACAATAACGGTTCCTGATTGAAGGACGCCTGCGGTTGCATAGGTCGCACCCAGCAGGAAGATTCTTTGCGTTGCACCGTTGGTAAAAACGACGGATAACTGGCCTCCGGAAACGGACGATGAAAACTGGAATGCCAGCTGGGGATACTTCCGAAGGAATGGTTGTACAGATGAACCATAATCTCCTGCAACGAGCAATGGCACCGTTGAACCAGACAGCGATCCATTGATGACGCTTATCTCGCCAATGTTCCCTAATGGATTTCCTAATTGATCCTCGATGATAGCGCTTCCTGACATGATATCAGGTATTCAGGATTGGGTGATTATATAGGGGCATTCTGAAGAGATAATGGATTCAGGGAGATGATGAACGATACCGCAAAAAATTTGAATTAATTGTTATATTCCTCTACAATTGCAATTTCATCATTATTCAAACCATATAATTTATAGACAAGCCTGTCGAGTTCATCCTCATCCATTTTAGTGTTTTCGCCACCCCCTTTCTTCCGTAAAATGATATCAACCAATTTTACGAACGGTTGTTGTGCCATATCGGTGATTTTGGGAATAGGTAATTCCATGACATAAATTTTTATCCATCTATTTGTTCCCATACCCGATGTGGCACAAATTAAGCTGAAGTAGTAATTTATCAATTTTGAATTTAGTATCGCGACAAGATATTTTATCGATTCTCCAGTCATTATATATGCAGTATTTTCAGCGAACATCTCATCTGAATCGTATGAAAAACGACCGTTATCGACCAAATCAATCCAGAATAATTTCTCTTTCTGAAACTCTTTCCAATAGGATGTACTGTCTTGAACCTCAAACCATTTGTGAGATGTTTTTTTTCGACTTTTTCTCTTTTTTCCCTCATTATCCAAAAATTCTTCACCGGTTTGTTCGATTTTTTTACCAAACGATTTCAAATAATCTTTTATTGCTGGATAAGTGTCGATATCAATTTTTAATGAAGGAAAAGTACAGATTAAATATAAATTTTCCCAATTATTACGATATTTCTGAACATCTCTCCCACGGATGAGAGGTTTAATAATATCAGAACTTTTTGGATCCTTTCTTATCAACTCTTTTTTAGTATCCTCATCAATAATAAATGCATCAACTAATCCAGTTGTAACTCCTCTATTGACACAGATATCCCATTCTTTTAATGGAGTCCCTATGCTCTCAATCTTTCGCTTAAAATCAAGCACTTTATTACTCGCAAGTGTCCATCCCGATTCTTCTAACTCACTAAGCTCAATTTCTTTGCGATGGTGGCTTATATATCCGGATAGATCTTTTCCTCTTAAATCCCCTTCAGCAATTGTATAATAAAAGGAATAATCGCAGTTTTGTGGAGATTTACTGAAAACTAATACATTTGTATTTACTATCGCAGATTCGAACATTTGATTATCGGAAAAATCAATCAAAATTTCTGGTTTTGTATTAATTTTTAAAAATTTACGTAATTTTTCTCCATATGCAGCTCTCATCCAACTATTCGAAGTGATGAGTGCAGTCTGCCCCCCTCCTTTTGAAAGCTTATACCCTCGTTCGTAAAAGAGACAATACAGATCGCCAGTTCTGGCAAAAGTTGTATAATTCTCATTTTCAAGAGCAAGTTTATACTCCTCCTGCATACCTTGAATCTGGACGTAAGGTGGATTACCAATTACAATATCAAAACTGCCTTTCTCCGCAAATACTTCACTGAAGTATAACTTCCATAAAAAGAATGGCTTACTTCTTTTTTTCTTGAGTTCTTTAACAGTCTCAGCGGCGGTGTCATTCTGCCCGTCTGCTTTCAAAGCATCTTCAATAAATTTCCATTCGAGGTGATCAATTTCTTTACGAAGTTTTTCTTTTTTGGATTTAATAGTCTCATCAAAGAATTCACTCTGGAGACTTTCTTAGTTCCTTCAAGCGTAACCGTGCCCCAGAACCACCGAATTTACTACCTTCAAGGACAGTCACTTGGTCCTCTTTTGATTTTTGTTCAAGCAATTTTGTTTTTTCTTTTTTCAGTTTTTCAATCTTCTGAACAATGTCAACGCTGGTCTTTCCAAATACAGTTGCATCTATTTCTTCGTTGAGAATCGCAATTTGATTATCAATTTCATCAATTTGGAATTTTATCTGGTTTGATTTTTCGAATATTTCTTCATCGAACAAATGAATACCCTTAAAACTCTCAAGCAGGGAATCACCACACATGATTTTTTGTTCGAGATTCGGTAGAGGTTCAATTTCGTCCTCGTTATCTTCATCGATAACAAGAGCAAGCCAGAATCGCAATTTTGCAATATCAACAGCTCCGGCATCAATGTCCACGCCATATAGGCAATTTTCGATTGTTTCGCGTTTAAGGTCGTAAGGTGAAAGGTTCTGGTTGTTTGCAAATTCACCAAGAATCATTCGTGCATTTACAATTTCGGATAGTAATCCGACAGGGAACGCTCCGCTTCCTACGGCCGGGTCAACAATACGAATTTCTTTCAAGAGTTTGTCGAGTGTCTTTGCATGTTTCCCTAATGGGAACATATAATCTTTAATTTCAAGAACCGAGTTCCCTTTTCGGATAAGTGCATCGATTACCTCACGTTTCAAGGTGGAATTATCAGCAAGATAATTCACCAGAGTCTCCTGGCACATATAATGAACGATCTCACGTGGGGTGTAAAAGGCGCCATACCCCTTCCGCAGATTGTCTTCCAGTAGGTTCTCGAAGATTTTTCCAAGCATTTCCGGGTCGACAGCCACCTCTTTTTCAAGGGGTTCATCTTCCTTAATGGTAAAATTAAACTCGTCAAAGGTATCGAAGATTTTTTTGAATATATCATTATCAAGATCGATATCGGTATTTACCCAGTCATATCCCCCGACGGGTTCAAACAGGCCACCATTCAGGAACGGGATCCTGCAATCAAATTTGTCATAATATGCGTTATCTCGTTCGCTGTTGGCAAAAGCATTGTAGAATAATGGCTCAAGAACATCATTGAAAAAATTATCATATTTCCCAAATTCGCCATCGAAGACAGCACGTAAAAAGTCCTTTCGCCCTTCACCCCATTTTCCCTTTCGCGGAACGCCAAGCCAACCTTTCTTCTGAAGAAAATAAATGAAAACAATCTGACCCAGGAGTTTCTTGGCAAATTCGCTTACATCGACATTTTTGTTTTTGAATTCCTCTTTGATTTCCTGATCCTGAGCAATTACTTCTTTAAGTGATTTCACAAGTGCGTCGTATAGTTCCTTATATTTCTCAAAGAATTCTTTGCTGACACTCTCAATGCTGAATGCAGATCTGATGGTATCCAGATCTGGTAGTGTCGTATCATTGGCAAGAAGAGGGAGTAGGTATTTTTTACAAGTGTGGTTCGGCTCATTCTTCCCAACAAGGAATGATAATCGCCGGGCAGGACTTAAAATCTGGAAATCTTTTACATTTCCTTCTTCGTCTCGTCCGGTCTTTAGTTCAAGTTCAACAAAGGAAAAACGCCAGTCTTCGGTATCGTCATAAAAAGCTACGAGAGCACAATTATGATTTGATTTTTTCAGCCAGTTTGCGATGATATTCCTTTGCTTTACCCGGGCACGAATCTTTGAATTATCCCGGGTCAGTTTTACTGCAAGAATATCGGCTGTTTTTCCCGAGGGATCTTTATAAGTGCCAAAATAATCCAGAACCTGAATAAAGTTTTCAAAATCGGTATTTCCAACAATAAAGGAATTGTAATTAATTTGGTTGATTTTTACACTATTTAGCAGATTGACAATAAAATCCTCAAAATTTTTGTGAGTAAATTTTGAATTAAAAACCGTTTCAAGAAGATTTTTTGCCCGTACTTCATCCATGTGATACCAGCTCCATTGAAAGAATTACTTCTTTTTTACCCATCCTTGACATTTTATCAACCGAATAGGTCTCCGAGAAATATGCTTCCGGTAGATTGAGTTTCAATACTGACACGATTTTGAGAGAATTATCCTCATCCTTTATCTTATCCCAGATTCGTTTGATCGTATTTTTCGGTATAGCGCCACGTTCAATCAAACCAAATACCTGTTTGAGATATTCCTCGTCCTCTTCAACCAGGGGCTTCTTGTCTATGGCCCTAAGTCGTCGGTCGACTTTTCCCTCTGCAGTACTGGCTGCAGCATGCCCCAGTCCCAGTTCATCGAAATGAAAAACAATATCAAACGCTTTTTTGTTTGCTTCGAGTAATGTGTAGAACGATTCGGAAAGCGGACAACGTTTTGTATTTTTCTGGGTTTTCGCCTGCCCTGCAGCGATAACAAAATCAACTTCTTTAACTGAGTTTTTATCGTTAAGATAAAATTTACTCATATCCCCGCGTCTTAAAAATGTGATAACTCCATCAATATCAGATTTTTTGCAGGAACGGGCCTTCTTTGGAAGTTTCTTGATCTTATCAAATAATTCCTTTTCTTCATCCCTGACTTTTCGGATTTCCTGAAGATACGCAAGCTCCAGGTCATCCTCTTCTTCACCAACAATGATTTCCCGGGAATTCAATTTCTTGAATAGTGATTCATGGGATTTTACCTCCTCATCTAGAAGGAGTGGGGCATCGTCTCCCAGCATTTCGATAAATGCTTCTATTTTTGCTTCTGCTGCAGATTCCAGGCCGATCTCTTCTTCAATATTACCAGTCGGGAAAAAGTTGTACGTATGAATTGTGTCATAGGGCAATCGCTTAGCCACGCGGTTAATACGACCGACCCGCTGCATCATCCGGACCGGATTCCAGGGGATATCATAATTAATCACTACATTCGACCGGTTCAGGTTCATTCCTTCGGAAAGAACATCGGTTGTTATCAGGATTCGGAAATCATCTCTTTGATTCCGCGACGTCGCATCAAAATTCCGGATGATTTCATTTCTGTTGGTCGTTCCTTCAGTACCGGAGAAATACCGTACTCCAGCTCCAGAAAATGCTTCGGATTTGAGTTTCTTCTCAAGGTACTCTGCCGTTTCCATTGCTTCGGTGAATACCAGGAGTTTGTTTTCCTTCAGGATTTTATCTTTGGCAAGAAGTCTCTTGAACTCTTCAAGTTTAGGATCAATAGTGATCGTTTCCCACAATCCCCTAATTTTTTTCAGGACATCGAGATCGCTTTTTAAATCACTTATCAGCGATTCATCAAACTGGTCAATGGCATATTTTGTAGCACGATCTTCATCGATCATCTTCTCGATTATCTCATAACTCCCGCTCTCAAGAAGATCAAAAATTTTCTGGGCATAATCTCGGCTGACATAGACAAAGCCTTTTTCATATTCTTCGATTACCCGTTCATATGAATGGATAAATCGGCCGATTGACATCTTGAATGCATATTGACTGCTCTCCAGTCTTTTCAAAAGAAGGACCTTCATGAACCTTCCCATATTTATCTGACCCATTCGTTCGCGCTGGTCAATCTTTTTAAGATATAAAAGGGGAGTATATCGACTGTACTTGAGAGATTTAGTAATCAATTTCAACGATTCATTAAATGCAAGTTCAACATCTTTTTCAAAATTGTAGTACACGGGTTTGGGATCGTCGACCTTGGGGAATTTCAGACCCTGAACCCGAAGATCGCTCTTGTAATATTTTTCAATAACGGTTCTAGTCCTTCTCACCATCAGATAATCAAGAACATTTTTTCGGATTTCTGCAGAATTTTCTTGCATTATCTTGATGTATTCTTTCGGATTTTCCTTCCGGTTTACGTTGTCAAGCCGTCTTTGGAGCTTTCCAAAATACGCATCAAGGTCCTTCACAATCGGATTAGGTAGGGTGGATTTGTGTCCATCCTGAAAGAGCTTGATTTGGGCAACAATGTCCTGGGGGGTATTATTCAGCGGTGTGGCAGATACGAGAATAACCCGTTTCCCCTTACATATCTGGGCGAGTTTTTCATATCTCTGGGTTTCTTCATTTCTGAATGCATGTGATTCATCAATAATTACATTCTTGAAACGATCAACCCCGTTCTCAATTATTGAGTCGAGCTTCCCGATTGATTCAAATTCTCCCTGCCTGACACCGAATTCTCCAAATGCATTTGGCCAGGAACCCGGGTTATTCCGGTCAAGTAATCCGGGAGGGGCTACTACTAGAGACCTGCCGTCTAGTTCTCGGGCAAGAAGCGTTGTCGTGTAGGTTTTACCAAGACCGACAACATCAGAAATAAAAACTCCGCCATATGATTCGAGGATCTGTTTGGCATCCTGAACCGCATCTCGCTGATATTTGAGATCCATGAAGTTGTCAGGAATAATGCCCTGTTCCAATTCGTAACTATCGAGGAGAAGACGGTCCTTGAAATATTCATACAATAGTTTCAGGTAGAGTTCATAGGGTTTAATCTCATCATTCAGCCAAGTTTTTGTTTTGATCGTCTCAACATATTTCTCCGAGACATCCACTGATTCGGCCCACAATTTATTGAACATTTCAAGGGCGTATTCATAGTCTCTGCGATCCTTCAGTTCCACATTAAATTCAAGATTGTGCTGTAAACCTGCTTCTGTGAAATTACTTGAACCTGTGATAACCCGGCCAACATCAACCGAACCCTGTTTAAAGGTCATGATATAGACTTTAGCGTGAATTTTTTCCGTGGGATATGCACGAACTTCGAGTTTTTTTGAAAGGATCCAGTCAACAAATTTTTTCGCGCCAGTCTCAACATCGGAATTATCTGGAGACTCGTCAAATTCCTGCACAATAGATTGACTATAGGTTTCCTTTACTTCATAATCGGAAACCAGTCTTTGCTGTTGCTGTGCATTTTGAATCAATTTATACGTCTGTGGGTTCGTGCTGATGCCAATGAGAATACGAATCTTCTCTGTATTCTCTAATGAACGATATATTTTATTGAAACCACTTGTGAAAAAATACCCAACAAGACAATCAAAAA
Organism: uncultured Methanoregulaceae archaeon; assembly: GCA_963701095.1. Taxonomy (GTDB): domain Archaea; phylum Halobacteriota; class Methanomicrobia; order Methanomicrobiales; family Methanospirillaceae; genus Methanoregula. The sequence continues at coordinate 2,086,797 of OY969564.1, read as the reverse complement.
GAGAAGTGTTATTGATAAGTGTATTAAACCGGTCATATAACGTCCTGTTATTTTCGTTGGTGATAAAGGTCAGGTCATTAGACATTGAAGATATATCTCCCTGTGGACTATTGTTATTTTGAAGTTTGTTTGCCGTTAAATCTATCTTTTCCATTTTATGTTTTTGTTACGTTGATAGATGGATGGAAATCAATAAGGTTCTATTGCCTTTTTGGACTTTCAATTTGTTATCATTGACGTCTTACGACGATATCACTTTTCATTGAATTCCGACAGGGTTGTAGCCAAATATTGATATTAAAACCTCAAACTTCCCAAAATATGGAGATTCTATCAGGATAAATTTTCCATCAACTCGGCAATGGAATCAAGTGATTTCATTAATTCGCTCATTAAAAAATTCAATCGGGACGTTTGAATCGTTACACCTTTTCTTTTAAAATATTCATCAACAATTGCTTCGCTAATTATAGATTTCAAAAATATATGATTTTCTTTATTGCTTCTAACGGTTTTTGATAATACCTTAATACTGGATATCCCCTCTTTCTTTAGGGAAGCTAAAATAGCCTTTTTTAGGCTATCACTTTTTAAAAATCCTTCATATTCTGGAGAGAGATCCATTTCTTTTGCTGGAATCAATTCAAAGATTGACAATTGATTAAAAATTTCTGTTAGGTTTATCTTTCCGTCGAATGCGGACATAAGATATTGCTCCGAATTCGAAGTATAATCTTTAGCTAAAATTGCGATAATTTTTGCAATATGTAAATCTTTTGTTCTTACATTACTGCTTTTCTCAATCTCATCATCAAGTAAACCGAAACTATATTTTGATGGCGTTACGCGAATAATAGCCAATCCAATATCTTCCATTTCTTCTTCAGCAAATTGGGATTCGGCTTGCAAAATTTTGTTGACATCATCTTTCATTTCTTGAACGAAGGCTAAAAAATTTGTATTTCGCGGGAGAACACCTATTCTTGTCCTAGTTGAATAATTCGTGAAATCATATTTCGGCTTACCGTCCTTTATTAAGGTTATTCCATATTTTTTCTCGTATGTCTTTAATTCTGAAAAATCTTTTTTTGTCTTATCAGGATTTCTTATACTAATTGGATCCAAAAAAGGAAGTAGGTGCCCTTTACTGGCGCTTGTGAGTATTAGATAAGTCGAAAATAAATTCGCATCAATGGCCTTATCAACTGTATTGATATTAATTTCTGTAAAGGTTTTTTCAAATAATTTTGTAATAATTATAGACCTATCTAATTTATCGATTTTTTGACTGAAATCCTGTTTTAGATCATCAAACATTTTCCGTTGTAATGATAATCCGTCATCCCACCAAAAACCACGAGACAAATCATTCTTGAAATAAACAAAACGATTCTTTAGTTCAACTTCGGTTTGAATTCTTTCTTTAGTTGATTCCAATATATGCAAATTGACTAATAAATCATTCAATTTGAATACTTGCTTATTTTCTTTTCTTTCTCGCAACATCTCGTGATATGTCATTAAAACAAGAACAGTATCATCATCTTTAGCATCTTTACATACTATATCTTTGAATAGTATTTCATCGTTAAGCAAAATTGCAATAATCGCTTTTTCGTATGCTTGAGTTTGTTCGACCGGGAGAATCGGAATGATTTTATGAGAGAGTACATTTAAAAAATTCTTTTCAAAGGTCTGGTTGAAATTAATTGAATTGATTAATTCATCAAAATCAGTCGTCTTTTCTAGCGGTATCTCATTTTCAATTAATATTTTTTCATAATTTTCGAGTTTTAACTTTATTTGAACAAATAATGATGAATTTTTAGAGATCTGGCTAATACTGAACTCTTTTGTTTTTAAGATAATATTTTGAAAATCTGTTTCAGATAATCTCAATCTATCGATATCTATCTGATTTGAGTTGTATAACGTATGAGATAACAACTGAAATTTGTATGTATCCTTTTTAATTTCCTCCCAGAGAATTTGAGCGTTGTTCCCTCGATAATATTGAACTAAGATCTGAACAATTGCAGACGATATGTTCAGAGTCATTGAAACATCACTAAGAATGTGTGAATCTAATATCGAATCATCAACTCTTTTTGAGTCAATATTCGGCTTATCCTTAAGTTTTTGAAATTGAACCTTATAATTTAAGCCAAAAAACTTCAAAGCATTCTGGTACTCATCACACCCAAGTTCCCATTTTCTCCTAAAATGTTCATCTTCAACATAATCTTTGTACATAGGAATTTTATATAGGATGATATCTAACGCCGATTGTGCTGAAGAAATTAGTTGATCTGTGCTCCGTTTTTGTTCAATGATATCTTCCTTAAAATCATAAACGCTCACATCTTCAAATTCAACGCCATTTAAATCCGTAGTTAAATCCTCAATAGGTTCAGGATTTACTTCATTGATTTTTTTAAACGTTTCGCGAGTGAAAATTACAAAACTGATAATAGTGAAAACAAGTAAAACCGGAATAATCCCATTAATAACTGAATTTTGAAATACATCAGAAATCGAAGGTAAATGTGTCAAAAAAAATATAATACTTAGTAACAGAACACAAATTGCGAAGTATTGAGAATTAAAGAGTCGCGTCGATACCGTTGTGAGTTTTTCTTTAACAGAGGCGGTCTTTTTAAGATAAAGATTATATCTTTTTCCAAGATCTATTTTAAAATTTTCGCCGTTTTTGATTAGGACTTGTTTAAATTGGACGTGTTCGGAGTTGATTTTTTCATTAATATTTGTTATTTTGGTTATAGTCTGATTTTTATTTGCTTTTAATGCGGTCACATCTTCCGTAATTGTGTCGTCAAGTTTTTTCACCTTTGATTCAAAAGTCTCTATTATAGTTTCAGGTTTATTCTCTACCATTGAACAGTAATATTATGAACTATCAGATAAGTTTAGCTGATACGAGTGATTAAAACGAACTACGGAGCCTAATCCCCCCATACCTTGAGATTTCGCCGAATTCGCACCCATTTATAATCCCATAAAATCCCAATATGTTCAACGTCCGATAGGCTTCTTATTGGTCTGCCCGTCATCCTCCGGTCTGCCACTGTCAGTCTCGGCAATTCCCTGATATCCCTCCCGGTGTGGGCCCGATGGTGGCGCTACGCCGGGATCAGCAAGAGGCTTCTGGTATGTTTCATCTGGTGCGGATGCTATTCCCGGATTGGGCGGCAGGTTGTTGGCCTGAAGCAATCGGTGGTATGCTGCTTCCATCGAATCCTTCTGATTCACAGTATTCATGGCGGTTGTAACCGAAGTGATATGCTCTTCCTCGACTTCCGCGAGCCGCATAGCCTCTTCCAATGGGACATTCATATCCACGTATGATTTTACGACCTGGGCCTGCGTCTGGAGATATTGCATTTCCTTGATCTTATCGTCGAGTTCGATAACCGGTTTGAACGCAAACGTCCAGCCTTCCTGATAGCCATCGAGTTCGGGCAGGACTTCATCGTTGATGACTGTTTCGAGATGCCGGAGAAGCGGAGCCAGCATCTTGCTTTTAGTGATATTCTGGTTGATATAAGCGGTCGCACGATTAACATCGTCCCCGGTGAATTCAGACGCAGAAAACCCGAACATCGCCCAGACAATCGACGAGATCAACTTCTGGCCTTCGAGCCATTGCATGTTCATGAGCTCAGGGAAAATGGTGCTGATATCTTCCTGCCCGATAAGGTGAAGGATATTGCCGAAATTCTCCGGGCCTTTGTTTTCGAGCTCGACTTCCATCCCACGCTCTTCCAGCTGTTCGATGCTGTTAAGGTCAGGATGTTTCCATACCATTGAGGGCCCAACACCGTTCGCAAAGGTCATCCCGGCGGCTTTGGTGCTATCGATGAGGTATTCGAGCTGCCACCGGATCTGCTGGATGAAATCCGTCCCGTAAATAGAATCCGCACGGGGATACATCATCAGGAAACAGACATCTTTTGGCGCGAAAGGAATGTAGATACCGGGTTTTGAATGCTGCCAGTACCGTTTCACATACCCGTGTGACCAGGGACCAAAATAGGAAAGGCCGTATTGCCCCATGATTTCATTGAAATGGTTATCGACCTCGATCCAGAATTCCGGACCACTGTATGCTTTCAGTTCGAGAATCTTACCGGCAATCGACCGGGTCTTGACCCAACACGCCTGATCGTAGCGCAGGAGATCCGGGATAGTCTGTTTAAGAAGGATCTGGAATGTCTGCTGCGGGTTGGGTTTTTTAAGGAATTGGACGGCTGATTGGACGCTTTCCTTATTGGCATCGGTGACATCCCATTCGACCGTCTCAACCGTATCCATAATCCGTTTCTCGCATACGGCATAGATGGCGTTCCGGGCAAGGCGGTCATTATCGGCTTTCCAGAAGGTCGGGCGGGGAATCCCGAAGATGTTCATGTAGGAATTGACCGAATAGATCGCCCGTCGCATAGGGTCATGCATGAGCTGGTTGGCACGTATATTCAATGCCCGTGCCTGGTCTACGGATGTGACCTCGTATTTGTTGAGCGAATCAGAGTACCGGCTACTTTTACGCAGTGCAACACGGCGCCGGTACGCAAGATCCGCTTCTATCTCTTCACTGTAGCTGGGTGCCTTCATGACACGAGAGAATGTGCCGAGACCAGCCGCAGTCGCTTTTTTCACTTTATTCAGAATACCCATCGTTCACCTGTACAATTGCTTCCAGATCGGTTCACATTCACCGGTTTTCATGCCGCCCGTCCATTTCCCTGAACCCGGGAGCGGTGTACTCTTTGCACCACCCTGCGCAGACTCGGATACCGCGACGGCAAAATCAAATGCGTCGAACTGGTCATCGTGGGCGCCGTCCGGCATAATGCACAATTCTTCAACAAAATCAGCCATCCCTTTCTTAACGAAAACTTTACCATTCTGGACGAGGCCACTCCGGCCATACGCCCGGCTGACCTTATCTTTCGTTGTTTTTATCTCCTTGACCCTGATATAGGGGAATGTCTGCCGTACCCTCTGGACGAATTCCTTCTGGAAGGCCACATCTTCTATGCCGATAATAGACGGATGCCATTGCTGGTACTTCGCATCCACGATCCGGGCCCGGTTATCGTACGAAAGCCGGCCTTTGAAAATATCGAGCACAAAGATCTCTTTCGTGAAACGGTCGACGCCTATCACGCAGACCGAGAAGAAATCACTCTGGTCACCTTCTCCGATGCTTGGGTCTACTCCCGCATAGATCGTAAGTTTGCTGACCGCGACCGGCGCCATGTCCGACCGGAGAATCCACAGGCTGCCATCTTCCCGTGTTTCCATCTCGTACCAGCGGAACCAGTCATATTCAAAGATACTGCCTTTCTTCATGAGTTCGGCATCGTTCTGGTACTGGAGATTGAACACAACCGGGCCCAGGTTTTCCTGGATGGTTTTGAGCCCCTCGGTTTTTTTACCGGTCACCGCATCGCACCGGTCAAGAAGCGGCATATACTCTTCCCAGATCGAATGTTCGCCGTCTTCGGTCTGGATGATTGCCCGCTGGATTTTGGTATCGTATTTGAGCTCGTCAATCATGATCTGGTAAAGATCGAGAAAATGGTACCGGGTGCCGACAACGTGCAGCTCTCCCCCGGTATCAGTGTCGGCAGAAGGGTCTGTTTGAACCATTCGAGCATCCGGGCCCGGCCACCTTCTGTCCGGCTGTTCTCGAAGTTCACCAGGTCATCGCAGATGATAAGGTCATAGTGTCCTGACGTGACCGCCCCGGAATATGCACCCAAGGCGGTAATCGTGGCTTCGGTAAGGATCTTCTTTCTGCCGGCAAGAACGATCTGGTGATCCGTCCACTTATCGCCCTCGACCGGGCCGAAATGCTGTTTAATAAGAGGATGCTGATGCAGGGCGGTCTTTATGGTATTGAGGAACCGGACTGCGTGATCATCTGTGTCGCTGAGGATGAGGATACGGATGTCCGGGTCCACGATTGCCCGCCACGCCGCATAGCCTATCGTTACAATCCGGCTTTTCCCTGACCCTCTCGGAGCAAGGTCAAGGGTCAACGGGTAGCTCTCAACGTGGGCGAGGATGTTCTCGTGATGTGGTTCGATCACATAATTAAAAATGTGGAAGATAAAACATCGGCACGAACTGACAAGGATACCCTTCGTTTGAGCTGTCACGCATTTTTGATAATCAGAATCGGACATCGTACGGGCTGCCATTCAATAAAATCACTGGGGACAATGAGCCGGATTACGTTACGGTTTTAACTCATCCGGAGGAATGTTCGCGTTAAATACAACCTTGTCCGGTGTGCCTGCCGGAAAGAACTGGGAAGCGCCGCATCCATTGAGGTAGATAATGCGGACTTCCTGAAGCGTGGTCCTATACCGTTCGGTGAAATCAGAGAAATCCTTGTTCAGCGGCATCCGCGTGAAATCCATGGTCAGAAAACCTTTCGGCGTATAACCTGGTTTTATGATATCAGATAGTTTCCCGTCTTTCCCGATAAGCCGGATCTCTTTAACCGCCATACCGTATTTATCAGCAAGGGTCTGGGCATCGGCATTGAAACTCACGAGACAGCTCACTTCCCTTTCTTTGGTTGTTCCTGAAGCGGCAGGGGATGCAGATGCATGTAATAAACCATCCTGTTCGTGAAAAGCAAGCCGTCGGTCTGCCGGGAAAATACCTGTTCGGTGGGGTGCGAGTCCCAGAAGATTTTAAAAGCGGAAATCAGTTCCCCGCTCCGGCCCCGCTGGATGACAGGATCGTGCCGTTTGAGTTCGTCTAGCATTTTCATTGCATTTTCGAGTTCCAGGTTTTTGGTATCTGACATTTTATTTTCGCTCCTTTTTTCTGGCGAGGAGATCACCAACGTCTTTTAACGATTCGGGCGGGATCATGAGCCCTGATAATGGAACACCTTCTTTCCCGGTGATCTCCTGTTCGTGCTTGTCGCGCCAATCCTGTGGCTGGCGGTTCTTGAGCCAGAATATTAAGGCGGTTGTATCGGGAGCAACGAATTTTTCCGTAATTTCTTTACGAGTGGAGCCGTCGGGATTCTGGATAACTTTCTTTTCGGTCGTCGTGTATCCCATCGCACGCTGTAAGAGGGTCTTCACTGCCGCTTTGTCGGTTTCCTCCTTGCCGGTCTTTAGGGCGCTTAGAAATTCAGGATATTTCTTAGCCCAAGCCCACAAAGTCCCGGTTGATATTCCCATGCCTTCGGCGATCTCGGCATTGGTCTTTCCCTGCTCTGCGAGTTCGAGTACTAATTTAGAGTGAAATTCGGGTTTAAATGCGGGCGGACGACCCCTTTTTCCCGTTTTTTCAGACGGGGATTTCTTTTTGGTCAATTAATCCCCCCAGTATATTTGAACGATGCGGTAATCCTGCGGTTACTGTTCGTTTTTTTCAGATGTTTTAGTCCAGCCTTCTTTACTTTAGCCTGGTGGCCGAACGATTTCAACCGCCAGCCGTGTTTTTCCAGGGAATTGATAAGCGACACCTGGGAAGTAACCAGGCGAACGGCAAATCCCTTTTTCTTATACAGGTCAGCAACAAATCCCAGGAACCGGGTGCCTATACCTATTCCCTGGTAATCCGGCAGGACAACCAGCCGGTGAACCATCTTTATCCTGGGATTCATCGGGTGAGGAAAATGCCTGACAGCGCAGAAGGCTACAGGTTCATTATTGATACAGCCTACAAACGTGTCCGTGCCCCTTTTAATCTCGGTATTCAGATAGTGATACTTCGCAAAAACCTTCCATAGCTTTGCGTTTCTGTGGGTGTCGAATACGTCAACCGTGATTTCAGGGCGTTTTTCGTGGCCGTCCCGAAAGGAAAACGTCTGCTGATTGGTATCGTAGAGCCAATCAGGTTGCAACCATGCAATGATATCATCGTGACAGGAAACGGCGACAAACTTTTTACCCATCTTTCGGACGGCTTTACTGACCGCCAGAGAGCAGACTTTCGCAACGTCCCGGTCTACCACGCTCGTAAACTCATCGAACACTATCAACTCGCGCTCTTCCAAAAGGGCCCTGGCGAGGTCGACCCGCATCTGTTCCCCATTGCTCAGTACCGCGTATGGTTTCAGCCATGAAGGAGGTGATGAAAAACCTACAGCCGTGAACATGTGCGTGATTTCAGCATAGGAAAGTCCATTCGGCATCTGATCCACGATTGCAGCCAGGCTATAATCGTTTGGCGCTATGTAGGCATCAGTGAAGCATTCTTTTGCGATTGTGGTTTTCCCTGTTCCGCTCCGGCCTACAATCAGGCCGATGTTCCAGTCTTTACCTTCAATGGCAATGTCGCCGGCAAAATGCTCCTGGATGGTAGATGTCTGGAGATCGAAGGCGCCCTTTACCTGTTCAACCTTGAACGTTCCGGCAGCTTCCGTTTTCTTTACAATGTCAAAACGCGGCATTTGTACCCGGCCTCTACGAGCTCGTTATACGCCTGTTCCTGTTCGCTTTCGTTAGCACACTCGATAATGACTTCAAACGCGGATTTCAGGGAGGTGTCGCTGGAATCTTCGGGTTCTCCCAGTTTCTTTTTTAATTTCTCGAACTCCTTTTCATCAAACCCGGAGACCTCGAGCATTCCCTCGGCTTTAAGATCCTGGAGATTGATCAGGAGCTGGTCCACGTTCCAGTCGCCTTGCGCTTTATTCAGGGCGATATTAGCAGCGTTTTCTTCCGATGGTGAGAGTTCTGCAAGATCGGTCTCTGCAAATGCCCAGGTGTATGCCCCTACCGTAAACGTGTTAAGTTCCGTATATCCGTTTGATGCGAGGACTTTCAACCGCTGATGACCGCCGAGCACCTTCCGGGTACGGGTATTGAAGATGATCGGATCGAGTTGTCCGAACTTTTCAAGGGACGTGGTGATCTTCTCAAATTCCGGATCGCCTTTTTTAAGATCTTTACGCGGGTTCTTTGGATCCGGGATGAGATGCGTCAGCAGGATTTTACCCACACCGGCAGGCACAGGTTCTTCTTTTAACGGGTTTTTCATTGGTTCGGAACCTCTTCTTTCCTGGCGATTTTTCTGGTATCCTGGGATAATACGCGGAATCCCGCGAGCAGACATTTCTTGCAGAGCCAGTCGTTATCGTCAACCGCCTCGAACGTTTCCCCACACTCTCTACAGAATCGTGTTCGCATGGAAAGCCACTGGCAGGAATCGAACCTGCGCCCTTTCAGTTACAGGCTGAACGCACCGAGCCAGCAGGTGCTTCAGTGGCACATTCCGGCGGGAGGAGGTGAACAACCGCCGGATAGAGGATGTGCAAAGGCATTGTCGTTAGTTGTCCCGGGCGGCCGGCTGGTGACCAAACCACCGGCAACACCGGGCATGGATCTGTGGCGGAACGAACCGCACCCTTGAAGGTGTAAGAGCTTTGCACCCGTACCATGGAACAGCGTCCAGACGGCAGCAAACACAGACCCGATGGTGTTCATATTCTTATGACGTAGGCACCACGATCCCGAACTGCTGCAGGATGATCGTGAGCGCTTTCTGGGGCGTGAGGGTATTCCAGTGCACGAGTAGCAGGAGCCCGACGATGACCATAACAACGCGGATGTATGCAACCAGCTCATAGGCAAGGATCCCGACAATACCGCCGAAGTTCCAGTAGTGGGAAACGTCCTGCCAGAGGATCGGGCACGTTGGAATGGCAGGAACGACACCTCTCTTGATGGCGCCATTGTTCCAGCCTGCCGCGAGCGCCTGTTCGACGATGTGCCACTGGCGGTAATTGTGAGGGGGAAAGTATCCCATCCAGTCCATGGCCGGTGGGTACACTTGTCCGATGAGGAAACAGAGCAGGACGAGCGGGTTAGGCAGAAACGGGCTGTCTTCCTGCCCGGCATACGGGTCGAAATCTATCCCGGCTACACCATTGCCGATCTTATCGGGTGAAAGGGGCATGATTTACACTAACGTGATGCTGAACGTCCTGGGGGTGAACCAGGATGTTGCCGGGAAACCGATACCGAAGGTGTTCTGGGCGCCCAGAACGCCATAATGGACACCGGGCGTGATGGTGACGGTGTGTTTGCCAAGCGAGAGAGCTTTTGCGGTGTTGGGATACTGAAATACCACTTCATCGATGGTTCCGGCACGACCTGAGGCCCAGATGTTTGCACCGCCATAATCAGATATGATTGGAAGCCCGTCGATTGCCACCTGGCAGACGAGGGATGGCGTGTGGTTGGTTGAGTTTTTCCATGCGTACCGGCCTACAATGAGGCGTTCGGAACCAAGACCGAGGAGATCTGATTTTGCAATCGTGAGATCGGTACTGGGGTCAGTCTCACCTTCTGCGGAGTTGTACTGACCGAAAAACAGGCCGAGGATATCGGCTGACATTCCGTTGTCTGGCATAGTGCACGTGTCCTTCACCGCATACTTGCGGGAAATACAAAGGAAAATGGCTGCGGGACTGAGATAAACGATAGGTGAGGTTCAGGACGGTCAATGAGGGTACGGGAGGGTGGGTGTGAATGGATAGCACTAGCCCAGGAGAAGCCACGATTTATCCCTAAATGCAAAAATCCTTACTGAAATATTCCCATAAAATTAACGTCGTAGAAGATTATCGAAAAGAGTGTAAAAAGAACTAAAGAAAACTCATTTATATTTGGGGGAAGTATCTAAAAGTAAAAATATAAGGGGCAGCTGAGAATGAAAGAAGAGAAAATGACGTATGAAACGTTTAAAGAAAAGATAAAAGATCTGTTAATAACAAATCCTCGGGGACTCACTTGGAGTGAGATAAAAACGAGAGCAAATTTCCCTCAAAAAGTGCCAAACAATACTTGGGTTAAATGGATGGAGAGGGACATAGGATTGATCAGAGAAAAAACGAGTGGTAATATTACTTGGAAGGTAAATAAATAAGATGAATCATAAAAAACTCAAAAACAATTTTTAGGTGATGATCAGTGAAGATAAAAATAAGCAAAATTGATGATACGACTTTTACTGTTCGTGAAAAACTCGATCCTGAGTACATCAGTGAATTAAGAGAAAGTCTTAAAGAAGATGGTCAGTGGAATCCGATCCTCGTAAGACCCAAGGGAGAAGGGTATGAATTAATTGGTGGACACAACCGAGTCCAAGCAGCTAAAGAACTCGGATGGAAGGAGATTGAAGCCACTGTGAAAGACCTCAGTGATCTTGATGCAATGTTTCTCAGCATCAAAACCAACCTGCTTAGGCAAGAAATGAGTCAGGTTGAACAGGGGCGAGTTTTAAAAGCAATAATGGAGACCACTAAATTATCAGGTGCTGCAATAGCAGAAAAAGTTGGTAAAAGCCACACTTGGGTAAATAGCAGGGTACAACTGGCTTTAGATTTACATGAAACCGTAGCTAAGGCGTTGGCTGATGGCAGCATAAGCAACTCAATAGCACTAATTATTTCATCGCTTGAGAAATCAGCACAGCCCGTGTTATTAAAAATATTAAAATCAAAGAATATAACTAATGAGGAGGATGCAAGAAGGGAAAGAGATCGTTTCCTCAATAATACAATTTATACAATCGGCTATGAGGGGAAAGAAATTCAACAGTTCATTGAGATACTCAAAAATAATGGTATCGTACGTCTGATAGACGTTCGATTCTCAGCAGAATCTCAATATAAACCAGATTTTAATAAATCCATTCTAGCAAGGGAATTGGATAGAGCCAAAATAAAATACGAGCACCGTCCCGATCTTGGGATTCCATATGAATGGCAAAACCCATACAAGGATGGAGCTATTCCTATAGAATGTCTTGAAAAATATTACAAATGGCATACTGAGAAAGAAATGGACTTCAAGAAATTTGTGGATGAAATAAAAAGTAACGGCAAGACCGTTTTAATGTGTATGGAAAAGCATGCCAAACCAACTAGAGATCAGAAAATACATTGCCATAGGCATATTTTGGCAAACTTGATATTAGCAACCGGTGAATTTAAAGAAAGAATTGATTTATAAGACGGTTAAAAATTCTCTAATACTCGAAGAATTTATTATTATTCGCTTTAAAGGGAAGTATGTGGAAAAAAGTTAAAGTTTTTGTTACTGTTAAGGCGTATCCAAATTTAAGTGAAAAATATGAAGAAACAGTATGTGTGGCAGGTATAACCGACGAAGGAAACTGGATAAGGATGTATCCAGTACCTTTTCGCAAGCTCCCGCCTCATAAACAATTTAAAAGATACATTTGGATTGAAGTAGAAGCACAAAAATCAAAAGAACATGAAAAATACCAAAGAAAGGAAAGCCACAAAATAAAACCAGATACCATAGAAATAGTTGATGAGTCCCTCTCTAAAAGCCCCATTGATTGGGATGCACGAAATAAAATTATCCTTCCTCTCCTGAATAAATCAGTTGAAGACTTGATAGAGCGATCTGAAGAGGATGGAACATCCTTAGGATTGATCAAACCCAATCGAATTTTTGATTTTTATAAAAAAGATCGTGGTGCATGCAGGGATTGGGAGAAGGAATTAATCACCGGAAGACAAACCACACTTTGTGGAGATTACAAGTCACCATTAGAATATATTCCTTATTGGATGGGGTATCATTTCAGATGTTGTGATGATCGATGTAAAGATCATAACATGATGTGTGAAGATTGGGAACTGGGTGAACTGTGGAGAAAGATGCGGGATAAATATGGATTGGATAACTGCTTTGCGAAGGTCAAACAAAAATATTTTGACGAGCTCACAAAACGAGATATTTATTTTTATATGGGGACAGAAAGCAAGTGGAATAATTGGTTATTGATAGGTGTATATTACCCGCCAAAAAAGATAAAAAATATAAACTCTTCTCTATCTGATTTTTTTTGAAATAATTAATCTAAGTGTACTCTGGAACGCGGTGAAATCCCTTTTTTAGCCAGGCATAATATTCCTTGCAGTGTGGGCATGTTTCGGGATTATTGGGGTCCCAGTCATCGTTTTGCAAGTCCATCCTTGGCCCTTGTCCGCAGCTGGCTTTTCCATTGATAAAAAGATGGACATATTTTGCTTTCTTGCTCCGTGAACGTCCCCAATTGAATTCTGTCTCCTCACTCACTATGCACTCACTCCCCTGAACGTCCATTCCGTTGCCGGTTCATTCCATTCCCTCTGCTATCCTCGCACCAACATATTCCGTAGCACAGTGCTTACACATCCCGGCGAGTTCCGGGAACTTCTCCAGCCATGATGCCGGCACGGGGTCATCAACTGCGCGAGGGCAGCGGATGCATTGGACGGTCATTACTCCACCCCGGCCACAATGACTTCATCCCGCGATACCACGACCCGACGGAGCGGGTATCCCTCCATCCTGTTAAAGTTCTCTATGTCCTTCACCCATCGTTTCTTTTCCCGTTCGTCCTTGATCTGTCCGGCTCTCCAGATGTGTTCCCGGCGCCCGTCAATCAGGATCCAAAGACTCACGCTGGCACCTTCCGGGGTTGCAGGATGGTTTCGCCGATTCTTGGGTTTTCCCAGTCCTGACGCCGTTCCTGTTTGAAGATCACCACACACGAAGAGAATGTCGGAGAGTTCTGGATCTGTTTTCCATGCTCATCATAGCCGATGAACTTCACCCGGCCCCGGATAAACCGGATCTCCTGCGCATGCATGACGTAATCATGCCACCACCGGGTATCTGATGCGACTGGTACGAGGCAAACGACTACCGCACCCTTCAAAGATTCCTTGTAGGCTTTCTTCATGAACCGGTTGATATTCCCGACACTGTAGGGAGGATTAAGGAAATAGCTGGGTCAATTCCCCCTTGATGTGCCCAGTCCACAGAAATCGCATCCTCAAAATATAGTCCGGTCTTTGTGTTGTGTTTACGAGCGGCTGCATCCACCCTGAAATTAAACTCCCGATCAAGTAATGCAAAGAGCCAGTCCGGGGTTTCCCACTCATCCTTCTGGGTTTTGTAATCCCCTTTGCGCTGGTGCGACATCACCGCACCTTCGTTACTACTTTAAGCGTGATCTCCGGATACCTGCATTCCAGGATCTTTTTCTTGATCTTGAAAATTTCGGTTTCATGGCCTTTTACATCTTCAATCTCTACCCTGCCATCTGCATAGGTCACACGGAAATCGGCAACATACCGGATCGCTTTGATTATCGGCATCTTCTTCCCGCAACACTCGCAGATACCTTTTTTATAAAGGAACGGCGCATCTTCGGCGTTATATGTCACGTCGCAGCATTTCCGGTACGCCGGTTGGAGTTCAAATACCGGCTGGCACTCGATTTTAGTCACGACACCAGCCGCTTTCAGTTTCTTAAGCTCGACATATCGCCGGGATTCCATACGTGACGCAAACAGTATCCCATCGATAACGGTTTTCTTCGCGTTCTTGATACGAGCGCCCCGGCGGGACTCCTTCGCATCTGGAGAGACAGGCCACGACCGGGTCATGATGATACTGCCTTGAATGCCTGGATGAGGTCCGCAAGATTTACCTGATACCCGGAAGCCTGAGATACCGCAGCAATAATGTCGTCCTGGATGATTGCATAGTCACCATACGGATCATCCAGGTATCGCTTGAACCGGTCGGTGCCTATGCGAGAGGATTCTACCTTTACCGATTCGATGATCTTGGCCATCCGCTTTGCCCGGAATGCGTCGATCTTCTGCTTTTCCTCTTCGGTCGCTCCGGTTATCTTCTGCTGTTTTTGCAGTTCGGCAAGTTTCATTTTGGCAAACTGGCTTGTGAGCTCCCGTATCTGCGTCTTGGTGAGTTCTGTTTCCCCATCGCCTATCAGGAACATAATGAGATCCCGGCAGACCTCAGAAAAATTAGTCACTCCCCGGCGCTTGAGGAGGGGTTTAAGATCCTCGTAATCCTGATCGAGATAGACTGTGGTCCGAATCATTTCAGCACCACTCTCTTTCTCTCTCTTAGCGTACCGGTACGAGTAACATAACATAACATAACATAATTGGAAAAAATCAAATCGAAACTCCCCCGTTTTCTGATTCGACACGAAGGAAAGGGGTAGGGGTCATCACTCGCCCCCTTGGTTCGCCAGGATAGGGATCTCTCTTATTGACTGGCACCTTACCCATTAACCTTCCTCCACAGAGGGGGCATTTCTTGTTCTTCAGGTAATCGCCCTTTTTCCACGCGATAATGACTTTCTGCCAGCACCGGAGGCAGGTTGAGCGTACATATTTCTTCTTTTGTTCAGATACTATACCGGCGCTTCCCTCTCCCGCGATGCTTGCAGGCTGTGGGGTCGGGGCGCCTTTAAATTCCGTTTTTGCTTCCATGCCGGTCACCATTTTCTCCGATAATCTTGACCAGACCAAATGCTACGATTAACCGTGCTCCGGCAGGGTCCTCTTTTTCAAATGCATCCATCGCAGCCCGGCTGATATATTTCGGTACTGCTTCGGTCATGCGGGGACTCCATACTTCGTTCCATGTTCACGTACTGCAGCACGAATCGCCTCAATTTTGGTTTTATAAATTCCTTTTTCGATAAGCGTGTCAATGATGCGTTCATTGTTGCATCCCAGTTCAATCGTTGCTCGTTTACTCATTTTACATTCACACCTCTATGGTGGGTAGATTTACTTACGAAATTAATACTTATAAGCATGCCGAAAAGGTTGGAAAATGGTGATACTATTAAATAACGCATATGTAAGTACCATTATCTTAGAAGAACGAGGCGAGAAGGTATGGTGAAACGACAGGTATCATTCAAGATAAATAACGATCTTGACGAATGGGTTCAGTATCAGACGGCCTCAAAAGACGGAAACAAAGCACCTTTCGAGTCAGTTAGTGACTTGGTGAATACTGCGCTGCAATACTACAAAAACCGGAAAGAGTTTGAGAGTAACATGCAGGGAACGATCCTTTCATTTATGAAGGATAACCCGGAAGTAAAAAAAGAACTGGAGCGTTTAATGAGGGAAATTATCTCTCAGCAATTCCGATAATTTCCTTTTCTAAAAATGCTGAAAACTCTTCGCTCTTAATAACACTAATGATAGTCTGTTGAAATTCCTCGTCAAACCCTGAATTGTGATGTTTGTTTGTATCATTTCGGTGCTCGTTGATGGGTGTATTAATGCGCCTCACCTGGTCTATGCGTGCAGTGTCATCGATTCTATGTGCATAATTGTGCGGAATGAAAGTACAGTGACCTCAATTGCCCTCCGAACCCGTTGTTTATCCTTGTTTTTTTGATATAATTCTATTCAGAGAATGCAATATAATTAAAATGCTTTATTTGATATAAAAAAGATACCAATAGTTTCAAAAAATGAAACTACCTCGTAAGTTCTTTTAAATCCAACTTTCCTTCCTTATACGCTTTGTTCACCAAATCCAAAGCCATATCTCTCTCCTTTCGGAGTATTTCAATTTCAGTCAATGCTTCTTCAGACAACGGTTTCCCGCACTTTCCGCAGAACTCAATTTCTGGTGAATTGATAAAACCACAATGTTGGCATTGAGTCGGTGTCATCGCTGTTTTCCGCTTCTCATATTTCCGTTTGGGTTCTACGCCGAACATTTCCATCTTTGAGCGAAGAACGTCCTGCTCACTGGGTTTTGCATATACCTCAATCATCGGAGAATATGCCCGGCCCCAGCGTTCAATACAGATATGAGAAATCGGGCGTCCCTTATTGACCTCATGGGTAATTGATGCTCGTCGGAACTGGTGTAATTTAATTCTCTTTGGATCGAGACCTTTCTTGATCGCTTTAAGCCGTATACTTTTTATAACCTCAGTGGCTGTCGAGTACGTAAATGGTTCGCCATCCCTGGTTACAAAAACAGGGTTATCGCCTACCGGATTGCCCGGGTAATGTGAGCGCCATGTTGCAATCAGCTCTTTACAAGACATAAGGGAAACCACACGGGGGACATAGGTTTTCTGTGAGGTACGCGCAGTGATCCTGTCATCGAACTGAAAATCGAGATCTCCCCAGGTCATCATTGCCGCTTCAACCATGCGGAAACCTCCATCGTAGAGCAAGGCAATCAACGCCCTGTCCCGATCAGATCCGCAACATGAGAGAATAGTCCTGACTTCTTCTTCGGTAAGAATGTCGCCAGGTTTGAAGGATCCAGTATCGCCTTTCGGCAACTGGATTTTAATGATCTCTTCAAGGGGAATTTTCGAATACTTCTCCGTGATCATCCATGTCAGGAACGCTTTCATAAGGGCGATGTAAATGATCGACGTATTTTGTTTGTAATTTTTTTTGTCCCGTACGAAGGTAACACCTTGGTAAACATCATTGCGCGTCCATTTCTGAAACGGTTTTTTGATGATATCCCGCCAGGCTTTCAGACCAGCGATAATTCCAACAACCCTGACTAATTTTATACCCTTCTGGGCTCTACTGGTATTGATGTACTCTCTTACCAGTTCACGTTCATCAGGAGGAAAGGAATCAATCCTGCGATTGACTTTCTCCTCGGTGGCATACCGGTATCCTTCGGGGTCAGCGACACGCATGTACACTGAAATGTGATTCAGCAGATTATAAGAATTGTGTTAAAAGTATGGAAAACATATGCATTTAGATGATGAGAGCACACATCATTAAGCTAACTATCCTTTCGGAGACATCTTCATGGATATCAATGGTGTTAAAAAATTCATCCCGTTTCTTGTGATGCCCGCGTTCCTTGTCATTGTGGAGCTGGGTTCGCTCGCCCTTTCGCTCCCTGTCCAAGCCGCCGGCCTTTCGGCCTTCCAGAACCCCCAGTCGCTTGCTGATCCCCTCATCTTTCTTGCGATGATCTTAGGTTTTACTGCCGTACTTCTTGTCTTGATTAAGTACGGCTTTAAGAATGTGATCGCTTGGGTAATCGGGATCTCGATTTTTTTCACCTTTGTCTACACATTTGCAGCCATTGTCCCGATAATCATAGGACCCGGACTTGCCCAGGTAGCGGCTATGGCAGCTCTTGCCCTTCTTGCGACGGGGCTTTTGTATTTATACCCGGAATGGTACATCATTGATATTCTCGGTCTCCTCCTTGCAGCAGGGGTTGCTTCAATCTTCGGTGTGTCACTCGGAACGATCCCAGTTATCCTGCTTCTTATCATTCTGGCAGTTTACGATGCGATCTCGGTCTACAAGACCAAACACATGATCACTCTTGCTGAAGGGGTCCTTGATCTGAAAACGCCAATACTCTTTGTGATACCCAAAAAGCGCAGTTATTCGTTTATCAAGGAAGGAATTGGAAAGATCGGTGAAGGTGAGGAGCGTTCCGCGTTTATCATAGGTATGGGAGACCTGATCATTCCCTCAATGCTGGTTGTTTCAGCAAACGTATTCACCGGTGGAGTGAAATATTTCGGACTTTTTAATCTGCCTGCATTCGGGGCTATGATCGGCTCTATCGCAGGCCTTATCGTCCTCCTTCACTTTGTAATGTCAGGAAGGCCACAGGCTGGTCTGCCCCCGTTAAATGGAGGGACAATCCTCGGGTTTCTCATCGGCTGGATGCTCATTGGCTTTGTGTGACTCTTCCCAATCCTTACGGTGCAGGAGCAGTTGTGCCAGTACCACATCCACGCCATCCCGTGTTTCGGTGGACATTGATAGGTATTCTGACTGAACGGTGATATCTGACTTATTGGCGACTATGATAAGCGGTACCTTCACCTTTTCCTTTACTTCTGCAAGGAGATGCAACTGCACTTCCATAGGATACCCGCAGTGCTCAGAGGGGTCGAGAATAAAGAGAATAACGCTTGCCACATTTATCATTGCGGAGAGCGCCTGTCGCTCTATTGGGTTTCTCTCATCTGCTGGGCGATCGAGAATTCCCGGGGTATCCACAAACTGTATGCGGTTTCTACCCTCCATGCGCATGCCGACAATTACCCCTTTTGTAGTAAACGGGTATGACGCGATCTCAGGTGTTGCAGAAGATACGAGCCGGATAAACGAGGACTTTCCCACGTTAGGGTACCCTGCGATTACAATAGTGAACGCATCTTCAATATGAGGAAGCTTCCGTAGGGTATTTCTTACTTCATTTAAGAACCGCAGATCCTTATCTATCTGATGAACCATGGAGGCGAGCCGGGCAACCGCCCGTTTCCTGAGGACAAGCGTTTCTGACGATTTTCTGGATTGCACAGCAATCTCATGGCCTACCATTTTAGTGTGTTTGGCTGCCCAGCCCACAGCCCCAAGTGATTGCTTGATGGCATCAATTCCATAGAGAATCTCAACCATTTCACGATAAAATTGAGGAATCTCTTCAAACTCAGGAAATCCACGGATGACGTATACCAGCCTGTCGTGGATGGCAGCACCAACTGCCCGGACGAACTCTTCGTTGGCCCGGTCCTTATTAAGTTTCTCTTTCATCTTCTTTGCTGCCCTGCGGAAACTCCTATCGAGGATCTCATCCGCAGTGGGTACCGTAGGCATCCGTTCGAATTCCACTTAAAACTCCAACCTATATATCCATAGAGCGTGATACGTCTTATCGTTATGGAGCTGTCCCTGATACAGAAGGATATTCTCATTACTCTTATCACCCTCTATCACCAGCAGTCACATTCCATAAAGGGTGAGGAGATCGCTGATATCATTCTCCGGAACCCGGTACGGTTCGCAACCAGATGCAATCCCTTAAGGCGATTGGCCTTGTGGATGGCGTTCCCGGCCCAAAAGGTGGTTACATCCCCACCCAGCTGGCTTACAAGGAACTTAACCTGAGCGTTTCTGAAGGGGATTATGATGTTCCGATCAGCCGAAACGGTGAGAAGATCAAGGGGGCACACGTTCAGGAGATCGATTTTACAACACTCTGTCATCCCGACATATGCCACGCGGTTATAAAACTTGTCGGAAGCGTCAAAATCTTCGATATTGGAGATAAAATTACCATCGGCCCGACACCGGTGAACAAGCTCCTGATCCGGGGAGAGGTTTTCGGGAAAGATGAGTCCACGCAGTCACTTCTCATCGCTACCTCCGAAATGATCTCGCTACCCAAGCAACCGATAAAGGCCTACATGAGCACCCCACTCAAGACGCTCTCCGTCACCCAGACTATCCGGGATGCGGTTAGCCTTTTCAGCCTTTACCGGATCCACGGGGCACCGGTCCTTGACGGGAATCGCCTTGCCGGTATTGTAACCATGAGTGATGTTGCAAAAGCCCTTGACCGTGGATTGTCTCTTGACGACACCCTTCCATCAATAATGACCAAAGACGTAATCCAAGCGCCTTCAGATATCAAACTCTTCGATGTGATCGGACGCTTCAAGGAACGCGAGATAGGACGATTAGTCGTGACTGAAAACGGAAAACCCGTGGGAATCCTTACCCAATCGGATATAATCCGGGTCTTTCCTTCGGTCTGATAATTCCTGTCCTTTATCGATTTAGTATTCATCCAAAGAAGAGTGTGCCAATTTGCAAGCTCCGGCCGAAAAAAGAACGAGAAAGTCGGATTCAATTCTCAAAATAACCTATTATCCCCCGCATTTCAGAACACTTTATATATTTATACATCGTCATTTTTTTTATGACTCGTACTTTTGCCCGCAGCCTCTCGCGAAAAAAGATCATGAGCAACGATGGCAAGCTCATTGGGACCCTTAAAAACCTTAGAGTTGATTTCGATTCCGGGCAGGTCCTTGATCTGATCGTTCACCCGGACCAGTCCTTTGTCACTGAAGGTTACACTTTGGAAGATGGCAACCTGCTGGTCATCCCCTTTGAGTCTGTAAAAGACATCAAGGATTATATCGTAGTCGACCGTTACCTTGCGCGAAGGTAAGATCTATATTTTTTTGTGGCTTGAACAAAGCCCTTCCCGTACGCTTCTTCCATAACGTCAGATGCCACCTTTTTTGTCGCCGGGTGGGCATTGGCAATCGTGACACCCTTACCAGCCCATTCAAGCATCTGGACATCGTTGATACCATCACCAATGGCAAAAAAATCTGTTGGAGAAATGCCCATATCATGTGCAAGGTCAAGAAGGGCAGTCCCTTTGCTGATGCCTTCGGCCTGAAGATGGATGGCAAACCCGGTATCGATGACCTGAACCGGTAAGCCTGCGAGTACTTGTTTTACCTCTTCGGCAGGCACAGACCGGGCAAATGCGAGATCCGTGTACCGGTTCGTAGGGTTATAGAGTTCCAGTTCAACTCCTTTTTTCCGGTAATACGCTTGAAGGGTTTCAAGGGCAGTCCGGCTGATGCTTTGATCACCGTTGATACGAAGGGTACCGGTATACCCGATCCGGTACACACCCCCGTTCTCTGCGATATACGTCCCCTTGGTGCCAATCATCTTGCAGAGTGCATCCATGAAACAGGATGTATTGCCGCTGGCAAGGACGACTTCAATACCATCGTCCATCAGTGATCTGATACAAGCGATCGCCTCGGTATTTATCCGGCGGGTGGGATCTGTGATGGTCCCATCCACATCAGTCAGGAGCACCTTTAACACGGCTTGAGTCCTGCCTCTTCAACCATAAACGGCGCTTCACCCTCAGGAAGGTTGGGGCTGTCCACAAGACGGGCAATGCGTTTGCCGGCTTTGCTCTTGCGCAGGTAGATCCTGAAAGTTGCCGTGTGGCCAACAATGTTTCCACCGATAGGTTTTGTCGGATCGCCAAAGAAAACAGCCGGGTTGGACATGACCTGGTTTGTCACGAGACCAACAGCGTTGTGCTCATCGATGAGCTTGAAGAGATCATGCATATGCCGGTTAAGTTTCTGCTGCCGTGCAGCCAGTGTGCCCCGGCCTGCATACTCAGACCTGAAATGTGCAGTGAGTGAATCGATAATAAAGAGTTTCACCGGCTTGTCGCTTGCTTTAAGTTCATTTGCAAGATCCCTGGAGTTCTCCACGAGGAGCATCTGGTGGTCTGATGTATGCGCCCGGGCGATATGGATATTATCCAGAACCTCCTGTGTGTCGGGTGCGTCATCGATACCCAGACCTGCTACCATCTGTTCGATACGCTCGGGACGGAAGGTGTTCTCTGTATCGATATAGATGACACTTCCGTTAAGTCCTCCCTGAGCCTCAGGCAGCTGGACGTTGACTGCCATCTGGTGCACGATCTGGCTTTTACCGGAACCAAACTCACCGTACATTTCAGTGATCGCCTGGGTTTCCATACCGCCACCTAAGAGCGTGTCGAGTTCCGGGACCCGGAACGAGAGTTTCCTGATGTCTTTTCTCTGCTCGAAAATATCTTTTCCCGTCTTGAAACCCCCGATATCTGCAGATTCACGGGCCGCTTTTATGATTTTCTTTGCCGTGGCTTCTGATATCTCCGTGATCTCTGAAAGTTCTGCAGGTGAAGCGGTTGCAATGCTCTCAACAGAAAGGTATCCTGCTTCACGAAGCTTGTCGGCAGTGCTTGGTCCGACACCGGGTAAATCTTCTATATCTAACGCTTTGTCAGCCATTTCTTGTACATCTCCTATGGCACAACAACATTTTAACACCACCCATATAACCCAAGGCCGTGCGAGGGGTGAAAGTGAGGTTACGGCGGTGCCCGGGATCCCAGTCGGGCGACAAGAACTGCAAGGCGGTTTGTGACCTGTTCAATGTTTTTCTCAACCGGTTCTACAATCTCAGGAATGATGCGGCTCCCGCACAGCGTCCCCGTGATACTCATCTCACACCCGGCAGGGAACTCACCTTCGATGAGGTACCGCTCTGTTCCATTGTCAATGAATATCCCCCCGTTCCCGGGAATAACCGTCCCGGTAAACGTGATCGCCCGTGATTCTTCATGAGGAAAACGTATCACGCTTCCCCGGCCTACCCCCATCTCAAAATCCCCTAACCGGTCTGGCTTTGCTTCCGCATGGTAGATCTCGACAAAATCGCCCGGATGCACCGGTACCAGAGCCTTCTCACCCCAGAGAACTACATTAAGTACATTGCTTTCCTCTCCAATACGGATATTCCGGACCCACGAGATTTTTCCGTCCCGCGTGGTAAATGACCGAAGCTCCTGCACAGCCTTCACCTCTCCCTTTACAGAAAAAAAACCAGTACCTGCTAATCGATCCGAGTGCAGTAAAGGGAACCGTAATGCTAACATCAGAAAGACTCACCATACTTGTATCATCCACGCTATAGCCTCTCCCGGATGAGCGGCGGTCCGGTTTTGCACCCGTAATGTGGATAGTAGTTCCTATAGGGACATTTCGAAGCAGATCCGGTACCCATACCACAAGGCGGGCCGTTCCCTCGGCATCACCAATGACACATTCCGTCATCACTCCGGTCGTCCCGTCTCGACGACTAAACGTCCGTGGATCATCGACACCAATCAGGGTAGCATCCATATCTATCCGTTCCGAGGATAGCACCGTCCCATTCCCGCTGGAAGTCGCTGAACAGGTAATTTCGCAGGTCGCTTTGCGCAATGCAAGTGCGTAGATCTCCCGGGCTTTTTTCCCGGGTGCCTCCCTATAATCTCCATTACGTCGCCAGCTTGGATCTCAAGGGCCGCTCCGGCTTTCTCGTCCCAGAGCACAATGCGGGTAGTCCCGGTTTCATCCCCCACAAGAAGTGTGGCAACCCATCCCTTTTCACCGTCTTTTCGGTCAAATTCCTTTGGCTCGGTCTTATCGAGTACCTTTGCAAAAAAACAGAACAAACTTGATTTCCCGGAAAGATCCCGGATTTTGACATGCTGTCTTCCTAATGCATCCACGACGAGCATCGCTGCGGTCGGCTCATCAAGGAGATCCCCGCACTCCTCGATTTTTTCCTCAACGCGTCGTTCAAACTCTTCCTGGGTGATGAGATCGTCGATTAATGCATAATGGAAGAGAACCACAGATATCCTCCCGCATTAGTAATGCCAGGGTGGGCGCACCATGGTACAGGTCAGGTCGGCAAGAGTCTCGCCGCGCCGCATGAGTGCAACTTCATTTCCATGGATCAACACTTCAGGGCACCGGGGCCTGCCGTTATACTGTGAGGACATCGCATAACCATACGCCCCTGCATCCAGTACTGCGATAAGGTCACCGGAAGCGATCTCCGGTAATTTCCGGTCGGCGGCTAGAATATCACCTGTCTCGCATATGGGGCCGGTGATGGTAAATTCTGTAACTAATGGGGCATCAGCACGATTTGCCACAATCACCTCATGATAGGAATCGTACATCGCAGGCCTGACAAGTAGGTTGAAACCGGCATCAACATTTGCAAACCGTTTATGGGCAGACTTTACCGAATTGATCCTTGTGAGCAGCAGGGTAGAATCAGCGACAAGAAACCGGCCCGGCTCTACCCAAAGTTCCGGTGTTATCCCGGCTGCTTTAATACCTGCGAGGAAAACCGGCATGACTGCATTAGCATAGTCCTCCGGCGTTGGTGCCGGATCGGTATCGTGATGATAGGGTATACCAAGACCGCCACCAAGGTCAAGAAACTCAAGGTTCACACCCATACCGGAAAGCTCGCGGGCAATGTCAACCATCACTTTCGCAGCACGGGCAAATGGTTCCACATCAAGGATTTGCGACCCGATATGGCAATGAATACCCACCGGTTTGATATTTTTACAGGTGAGTGCCTCTTCGTACGCGGCCGGGATCTGATTGTGGGGAATCCCAAACTTGCTCGTGGCAAGACCGGTAGCGATTTTCGGATGGGTGGGGACATCAAGTGCGGGGTTGACCCGGAACGAGATCTCAGCAACTTTCCCGGCTTTTCGTGCCACACCATCAAGCTGGTGAAGCTCATCGAGAGAATCGACTGATATTTTCGCATCGTGCTGTACTGCGAGAGCGAGGTCACTTTTCGTTTTTGAACTGCCGTTATAAAGCAATTTTTTTGCCGGTATGCCTGATTCCAGAGCAAGCAAAAGTTCACCACTGGAAAAAACGTCGGCCCCGGCCCCCAATTGTGCAAGCACCCTCATAATGGCAAGGTTGCCGTTGGCCTTTGCTGCAAAAAGTACCTGAACTTTAGAATACCGTGAAGACAACGCCTGCTGGTAATTCCGGAAACGGTCAAGGATTCTGTCTTCACTTGTCACATAGAGAGGTGTCCCATATGTTTCTGCAAGGGAAACACAATCATGGCCGCCAATGTGGAGATGCCCGTTCTTTATCGTGAGATGAGGGGGAAGTTTCACAGGTCAAGCCTCCGCATGCGTTCGATTGCCTCTTTAATTCTTTCAACCGGCCGGGTGATGGCAAACCGCACATATCCTTCTCCCGCAGAGCCAAACCCAATCCCGGGTGTCACTACAATGCCTGAAGTGTTCAGGAGTGTCGCCGCAAAGGACATGCAGTCTTTTACCGGCATCCAGACATAAAAAGTGGCCTTCGGGGAAGGTACATCAAAACCCAGCTCACGAAGCCCGGAAACCAGCACGTCACGACGTTCCTCATAAATATCGCAGGCCTCTCTTACACAGTCCTGCGGGCCGGAAAGCGCAGCGATCGCAGCATACTGAACGGCGTTGAAGACACCAGAATCGACATTGGTCTTGACCCTGCCAAGACCGGCAAGGATCTCGGCATTCCCGACTGCCATCCCAATTCGCCAGCCGGTCATGTTATAGGTCTTCGAAAGCGAATGCATCTCAACACCTATCTCCATTGCCCCTTTTGCCTCTAGGAATGATGGAGCGCGGTAGCCATCAAACGCCACTTCCGAGTAGGGGTTATCTGAGACTACTAAAATGCTATTGTCGGTAGCAAAATCCACCACCTCCCGGTAGAACGAGAGCGGCGCCACAGCTGACGTGGGATTATTGGGATAGTTGATAAACATGAGCTTTGCAGATCGCGCCACATTCTTTGGTATATCGTCGAGGACCGGAAGGAAATTATTCTTCCTTAAAAGCGGCATCTCGTGAACTTTTCCTTCAGCAAAAAGGGTGCCCGTCGAATATCCCGGATAGCCGGGGCTTGGGGCGAGTACGTAATCACCAGGGTTTACAAAAGCCTCCCCGATATGGGTGATACCATCCTTTGATCCCATAAGGGCCAGAGTTTCCCTAAACGCATCGAGTGTGACCCCGAACCTCTTGTAGTACCAGCTGGCGACCGCTTCCCGGTAAGCGGGCATCCCGGCATACGAGGGGTAATGGTGGTTTTCCGGGTTTTTGGCTGCGGTGCAGAGTGCGGTAACAATGTGCGACGGCGTGGGAAGATCCGGGTCGCCGACGCCAAGGTCAATGATATCAACACCTTTTTTTGCCTGTTCTGTTTTCATCTCGTCAATCCGAGCAAAAAGATACGGAGGGAGATTGCTCATACGTGTTGAGTACATAGGTAGTAAATATGCGAATCGCAGGGTCTAGTAATTAACGATCAAAAAGGATAAATCGAAGGCAGAATGAAAACCGGAGGATCTTTAATATTCTAAAGCTGCTAAAAGGTGGCGAGTAAGACAAATCTGGAAAGGCGATGATATGACAACGGATATTGTAGTGATTCTTTGCACTGCTGCACCGGATACTGCAGCAGCGATGGCAGAACAGCTGGTGAACAGGAAGCTCGTGGCTTGTGTTAACATTGTACCGGTTCAATCTACTTACCGATGGAAAGGCAGGATCTGCCATGAACCTGAGCATCTTATGATTGCAAAAACCACAAAAACCCATGCGAATACAGTGGTGGAAATCCTGAAGTCACTCCATACCTACGATGTCCCGGAAATTATTGTTCTTCCCGTGACCATGGGGTATGCCCCATATCTTGATTGGGTACGCCGGGAAACCGGAGAAAATCTCTGAATAAAAACCGCGTGAGCATGCAGGATACACAACATTATTGCCTCGCGCAAAAATAAGTACAAATAACCGGGAGCAGGCCATGTGTCCAGATACCAGTCCCCAAAAAACAGTTCTTTTTGTGTTGGGGTGCCCGCAGGTGCCCGTCCAGACGAGCATAGCGCTGTACCTGATTAACCGGTTCAAATCAGCGGGGATAATCCCGGTTATTGCCGGTAATAAGGCAGCAAATACCTTGCTTCTCGTAGCAGATCCGGACCGGCATTACATCGGGGAAATAATGGATCTTGACCGCGCTGTCGCTCAAATCACCGAGAAAAAGAGGGACTTTGACCAGTGTTTTGTTTTTATCCATAATGATGCAGGTATCAGTTATGCTGCGACCATGGCTGTAATCTCAAAGGCACGCATCTACACGCTGGTCTACGGCGAGCATGAGGAAGACCTTGTCAGCCAGATAACCTTTCCCTGTACTAAGATTGCAGCAAAAGCTGTCCACAATCCCTTACCGTTGAAAAAAGCAATCGATGAGGTGGCACCATGGGCTGCGTAGAAGAGCTCAATTACGAGATATTGATTCGCGACGCGTCGTTCAAAGAGTGCCGGGAGTACATCAAGAGCCACTTTTCAGAATCAATCGATGTCGAACCCGGATTCAAGATATTTGACGTGCACACAATTGGTGTTCCTCCGATCGCCGTTGGACTTGATGGCGATTATGTAATATTCCCGTATACAAAGCCCTGCCATGGAACATTCCTGTTGAGGGTGCAGGATGCAGAAGAGGCAGCAAGGTTGAGGTCATTGAAAAAGGTCAAAAAATAAATCTATCTGAAGAGTACGATTTTAAAAATAGCTGCACTAAGCCATACGGGAATCATCCTCGCATATGATTGAAGACCTGCTCCGATAAATTTCAGAACTATAAAGCTGCGACGGGATAAATATATAGTTCACCCATGTGAAGTATAAAACAAAAGGGGAAAGGCATGGCGGATAAAGGGAGAGTGCTCCTGGTTGATGATGAGGAGATCATTCTTGATGTTTCCCGGGAGGTGCTCCGGTTCCTTGGGTACGATGCTGCATTTGCACGGGAGGGCGGAGCGGCAATTGAGTTGTACGCACAGGAAAAAAAAGCGGGCCGGCCTTTCGATCTCGTTATTATTGATCTTACCATTCCTGAGGGGATGGGAGGGGAGGAGACGATACAAAAACTTCTTCAATTCGATCCTGAAGTAAAAGCTGTTGTATCAAGCGGATATACTAATGACCCGGTCATGCAGGATTTCGCCAGCTACGGTTTTTCCGGCAGGCTGACAAAACCGTACCGGATAAATGAGATGAAAACACTGCTTGAAAGCATGATCAACAGAAAATGATCTTTTTTATCAGAATTATATACCTTTAAAGACCGTCATTATCCCAAAATATTTACCGTTCCCGGAAACATCAGAGAAGAAGAGGACGGTGTATGAAGGAGGTTTCCGTAATCGTTGGTGGCAAGGCGGGGGATGGGATCAATAATGCAGGGGCGATTATTGCCCAGCTTTTCAACCATCTCGGCTATTATGTCTATATATATACAGACTATCCTTCGCTTATCCGCGGCGGACATAATTATGCACTGATACGTGCGGCAGACATTCCTGTCGGCGCTTACAATAACCATATCGACTATCTGGTGGCACTCAACCAGGAAACACTCAACCTGCATCTCCCCCAATGCCCTGATTGCACGGTAGTAGCAAATGCGGACCTGGTAAAATCAGTGCAAAACGGCCAGAACGTTTCGGTAAATGCTATTCTTAAGGAGGAATCTGCCGCACCAATTACCGCAAACTCTGCAATGATTGGTGCTTTTGCAAAATCTGCTGGCATTCCATGGGAAATTGTCGACGAAGTATTTCGTTTGCATATGCCTAAGGCAGAGGAGAATAGCCGTATTGCCCGGAGGGCGTACGATCAGACAAAAACTACCCGGCCAATATCAGCTATTCCCGGCCCGGCACACAGCCTTCTCTCTGGTAATGAGGCAATCGGACTCGGTCTTGTAGCCGGGGGGCTTTCTTCATATATTGCGTACCCAATGACTCCTGCTTCAACCCTACTTCACTTCCTTGCCGGGAATGCAGAACGATTCGGGATAACAGTCGTCCACCCGGAGAACGAGATTGCTGTCATTCTAATGGCACTGGGCAGCGCTGTCGCCGGGGCAAGAACTGCCATTGGATCTTCCGGGGGCGGTTTTTGTCTGATGACTGAAGGACTTTCATTTGCGGCTATGGCAGAAATCCCGATAGTTATTGTAGTTTCCCAGAGGACCGGCCCATCTACCGGCCTGCCGACGTACACGGGCCAGGCGGATCTTAATTTTGTCCTGCATGCGGGACAGGGTGAGTTTCCCCGATTTGTCGCGGCGCCTGCCGATCCTGGTGAGGCTTATCTCTGGTCTGCGGCTGCGATCCGCCTTTCCTGGAAATACCAGATTCCGGCATTTATTCTCCTTGATAAAACACTTTCAGAGGGGACCTATAGTGTCGATAATAACCAGCTTGGTAATCTGCCGGTAGCGGATCCCGTTCTCTGGGACGGCGACGCTCCCTACTTGAGATATCGCGACACACCGTCCGGGATATCTCCGCTCGCTTTCCCTGGCGGGAAAGATGCGATTGTCAAAGTGAATAGCTATGCGCATGATGAGGGGGGGATAACTACAGAAGAAGCGAAGATAGTAACACAGATGACGGAGAAACGCCGGAAAAAAGAGGCGAAACTCAAAGAAGAACTGAACCTGTATCCCTGCATAAATGTTAGAGGATCTGCTGGTGCAACTACGGCCCTTCTCTGTTGGGGTTCGGTCCGCAATGCTTGTGACGAAGTTGCAGCGCGGTTGGGTTTGCGGGTTATTCAACCAGTTGTGTTGTCACCGTTCCCAGAACAGCAGTTTTCTGTCGCTTGCCAGGGAGTACAACGGTTGATAGCGGTCGAAGAAAATGCAACCGGCCAGTTAGCGGCACTTGTCCGTGAGCATGGCAACGGGGTTGGGGCAACCATTCTCAAGTATGATGGTCGACCGTTTACTCCGGATGAACTGTTTGTGAAAGTTCTGGAGGTAGTGGCACCATGACACGGAATCTGATTACTCCTGTGCAGAACACATGGTGTCCAGGATGTGGGAATTTCGCAATCCAGCATACGCTCAAGGATATCCTCTCCAGCCTTGAAAAGGAGGGTCACTCTCTTGATGATGTAGTGCTGGTCTCCGGCATCGGGTGTCATGCAAAGATTGCTGATTATCTCAATATTAACAGCGTTTATGCAATACATGGAAGAACGATCCCGGTTGCTACCGGGATAAAACTCGCCAATCCCCGACTTACGGTCCTCTGCAGCGCTGGTGACGGGGACGCGTACGCGGAGGGACTTGACCACCTAATCTTTGCAGCAAAAAGGAATATCGATATTACGATGATAGTTCATAACAACCGGGTCTACGGCCTTACTACAGGGCAATACACGCCCACATCTCCGCTTGGTTTCCGGGGAAAATCTACTCCGGCAGGAACGACTGAGTATCCCTTCAATCCGTTAGAATTAATGCTTGCAAGCGGTGCCACATATATCGCCCGGGGCTATACCAGAAAGATGCCGCAGCTGGCTCAATTAATCCAGCAAGGGATTATGCACAAAGGTTTTGCCTTTATCGATGTCCTTCAGATATGCGCCAGCTTCTTCAACATGACTGAATACTATGGGCAAAGAGTATACGATCTGACAGGTCACAATGCCGGTGATTTTGCTATGGCATGTGCAAAAGCACGGGAATGGGATTACAACCGCGATACACCAATCTCATTGGGGGTGTTCTATGAAAAGTCCCTCCCCACTTTTAATGATCGTAACCCCCTCCGCAATCTTCCTGTCGAAGAACGTATGCACCGGATCCACGACTTTTTTGAAGCATCAAAGTGATTACTATCCCGGCACTGTCTCGTACAGTGATCCCGGGCTATAATTTTGAGGATCCGGGGTATTCAAGGAAGAATAAAAATGGATAATACCGGAATAAGAGGTGAAGAGGGTCCCCATCGGGGGATACGCAATTCTTCCCCGCTGACGTTGATCATCATACCCTTTATTATCGCAATCATCTGGCAGCTGGAGAATTTTCTTCTTGCTGTAACTCCCCATCTTTTTTCCAAAGCCAGTTTTCCGGGGCTAGTATTCTTCACGGTACTTTCGTGTGGGCTTATGGGAATCATTGTTCCTGTTCTGCGAATCAAGGCAGCTTTTCTTTCGGGTGCGATCAACATGTTTCAGATCGGGTTCCGATCGGTACGCCGGACTGTGACCGCTGTCGGCATTACTGCACTTGCCGGATACACGTTCTTTGTTTTGACAGGAGATGCGGTGGGACCAGATCGTGCGGGGGCGATAATACTCTTTATCTTTTTCCTACCGACTGCTGTCGCGGCGGTAATGATATGCTGGGTATTGATAGGGACACATATCCAGGCCTATGTTCGCCATGGAGGAGCAATAATTTCTATCTGTACCGGAACGCTGATAACGGCTCTCATTTTTGCCCTTTCCATGTCAATTCTTTTTACAGGCCCGGATTTTCGGCAGATCTTTTCCGGGTTCTTCGCAGCAGGTCTGGTTTCTGCACTTTTTTTCTTTGCTTTCCGTGATGTCTATGCGACAGTTATAGTTGTCACATCATGTCTTATGATTCTACTAAATACCCGGATAGATCCGGAATATCTCAATACCTTCAACCCGGTTGTAGTTTTATGTGGATTCCTTGTCATAGGTATTCTTGCGGGAATCCATTGGTATTTTTCCCGGCATTACAGAACGGTTGTATTGCCAGAAAAATAGGATAGGTTCTGAACAGAATTATCTTTTTAATCAAAATTTTTATCAATTTGGATGCAGAACGGTATGATATGACCGAAAAATTTTATTATGGCCTCGTGTCTGTTCTTATTCTTTTACTCTGTATTTTTCTCGCCGGTTGTTCAGACTCGACCTCAACGACCACGACAATTGCAAAGGTCACTACCCAGACTGAATCAAAATATTCGGCGGGAGATATTGTAACAAACAATGCATCAGCTCCCCTATGGATGATTATTTCCTATGATCCGAATTCAGACCTGTACACCCGTGTTCAAGTAGTGAAAAATCCTGATGGCTCCTGGAACCAGGTTACCGGCGATCAGGAAAATTTCCCCCGGGCAGATATGGAGAAAATATATCCCGACTTACTTACTCAGGTTTCGGTCTCATCTGTACCAGTCGCGACAGTTACCATCCCGACCACGGTCACCACCACGCTTACAGGAAGCGGTCCACTAGTGAGTGCGGTTTCTCCCACCACAGGATCGTTGGATTCGAGTGTTTCTGTCACTCTTACCGGGACGAATTTCCAGAACGGAGCAACTTTGCAGCTGGTCCAGGCAGGTTTCCAGCCAATCGTTGCCACAGGCGTTTCGGTTACCTCCACGCAAATTTCCGGTACAATTAATATAAATAACGTAAATGCAGGCCCGGCAAATGTCAAAATAACTAATCCCGACGGCAGATCATCCATGACAGCTTTTACTATAGGATTGCCGACACCAGTTATCAGCAGTATCAATCCTACGAGTGGAAATCAGGGAGGGTCGTATACGCTGACAGTTCATGGACAAACACTCGGGAATGTAGCAATTGTTACCTTGGTTTCATCCGACGGTTTAACACAGGTTTCCTGTACAAACCCCGAACCGTCTTCTACCTCTGTCAGCTGTACTCTCGCAATACCCGATACAGCTCCCTTTGGCGTGTATAATGTTAATGCGATAACTACGGACGGTACGATGGGATCAGCAGGCTCCGCGTTTACTATCAATAATTCCACCGCATAATTTTTTCAGCTGTTATAATCCGTAATGCCGAAATCTGAGTAAAAACCATTCTCCAGAAAGTTTAACAATCTTTATATCTCTGACAGAAATAATATCCCCTTATAAATGAAATCCGGGGATCATGCTATCAAACTTATTGCCTCTCTGGTTGCCTGTCTCATTCCCGGCTATATCGCTCTTTATTTCTTCACCACTTCTATTCCCGGGTGGTACTCCACCCTGAAAAAACCCGGGTTTCTTCCTTCGGATTTAATTGTTTTTTATGGGATCATACTCATTTTCTGTCTTTTTGGCCTTTCACTTTATTATATATGGATTGCCGGATTCAAACATGCTGATATTAAAGCTGCGTTCAATCTTTTCCTGTTCACACTAGCGGTGTTCTTATTCTGGTTTGTTGCTTTTTTTTATTTGCAGGCGCTTTTTTTTGCTTTCGTGATAACGGTGATGGTCAATGTTGTGTTGTTCTGCACAATACTCCAAATTCTTCGGTCTGCGGTTAAGCCGGTATTTTTCCTTGTCCCCTGTTTAATCCTGACGCTGATTATCTGCTATGCCAACCTGCAGATTGTACTGTTGAATTCAGGTCTTCCCGGCTGGGGAATTATTCAATAGGAGGCCTCGTCCTTCCTTTCTTTTTGAGTAATATCAAAACGGTTATTCAAATATAAGATAAATGCTGGTGGTTGTTATGGTCTCCCGTGAACTTGTTACCGGAATATATGCTGTCGGGGCGTACGATTTTGACCGGCGGATTTTCGATGAATTGATTCCATTACCGGAAGGGACAAGTTATAATGCATATCTTATAAGGGGCAGCAAGAAAACTGCACTTATCGACACAGTTGATCCTTCTAAGGAATATGATCTTATTTCGAATCTTGTAAAATTGGGCTTGGAAGTCATCGATTATATCGTTGTCAACCATGCCGAACAGGACCACTCCGGTGCCCTCCCGATGATCCTTGAATTTTACCCGGATGCGAAAGTGGTGACGAATGCAAAATGCAGGGATCTTCTTATTGCTCTGTTGCATATCCCGCAGGAACGTTTTGTTATTATTACAGAAGGCGAGACCCTTTCGCTTGGTGACCGGACCCTCCGGTTTTTTATTACACCCTGGACGCACTGGCCTGAAACCCAGATCACGTTCCTTGAGGAGGATAAAATTCTTTTTTCCTGCGATCTCTTCGGATTCCATGCAGCGACAACCGAATTATTTATTACAGATGATGCATGGGCGTACCGTTCTGCAAAACGGTACTATGCCGAAATCATGATGCCGTTCCGTGGGAGTATTAAAAGTTACGTTGAGAAGGTCCGTAAGATCTCCCCGGTTATGATTGCACCAAGCCACGGCCCGGTCAATAGAAACCCCCGGTTTATTCTTGACGCCTACGAAGAGTGGGTATCGGAAACGGTTAAAAATGAAGTAATAATACCGTATATTTCCATGCACGGAAGCACGGCGAAAATGGTGGATCACCTCACCGGTGCGCTTATTGCCCGGGGTATTGTTGTCAAGCCATACAACCTCACCCATACAGATATAGGCGAATTAGCTTATTCCCTGGTGGACGCAGCTACAATCGTTATCGCAACACCTACCGTCCTTTTCGGCCCTCATCCGTCAGTCGTTTCAGCAACATATCTTGTCAATGTTTTAAGGCCCAAAACCCGGTTTGCGTCCGTGATTGGCTCCTTTGGATGGGGGGGTAAGAGCGCTGAAATGATTACCAAGATGCTTGACCATGTTAATGTCGATGTAATCCCACCGGTGATGGTGCTTGGTGAGCCGGATGAAGCAACTATGCAGGCCCTCGATAGGCTTGCAGACGAAATCTTAAAAAAGCATAAAGAGATTAACATCATGTAAAGGCGGAGCAACTAAAATGACAAAACTCTTCGAGGTTTACAAGTGCGAAGTATGCGGAAACACCGTAATGGTTGTCGGAGCATCTGGTGGCACTATGGTATGTTGCGGGAAACCGATGGCTCTCCAGCAGGAAAAAACCGCTGATCAGGGTAAAGAGAAGCACGTTCCGGTCATCGAGAAAACAGCGGGAGGTATTCTCGTCAAAGTTGGATCAGTTCCCCATCCGATGGAAGAAAAACACTATATCCAATGGATTGAGGTCCGTTCAGGAAATAATGCATATATCCGGTGGCTCCGACGGGGAGAAACCCGATGCTGAATTCCCGATCAGTGATGTAAATGTCAAAGCCCGGGAATTCTGCAGTGTTCATGGACTCTGGACCAACAAGCAATAATACGGCTGAATCCATATTTTTCGTTTTTTATGTTAAGAGCCTGAGTACAAAGTTTTTGCCTTAAAAAGGATCCAAAAACAAATCTACTTTTGTTAACATCGGGAGATCTAATATAAACTACCATCCAATAGTACGGCTATGAAACAGATCGCCCTGTATGGAAAGGGAGGGATCGGAAAGTCCACAACATCAGCAAACCTCTCCGCAGCCCTCTCATGCGCAGGGTATGATGTTCTTCAGATCGGGTGCGATCCCAAGCGAGATAGCACCCGTATGCTGATGCAGGGGAAGTTTATTCCGACCGTGATGGATCTTGTCCGGGAGCGGGGAACCGAGTTCGTAACACCATCCGATGTGGTCTACACCGGATTTAACAGGATCCGTTGTGTTGAGGCTGGAGGACCAGAGCCTGGTGTCGGCTGCGCCGGTCGGGGGATCATCGCTACATTTCAATTGCTGGAGAAATTTGGAACACTTACGGGCGACGTTATTGTCTATGATGTGCTCGGCGATGTTGTCTGCGGGGGGTTTGCTATGCCGATGAGGGAGGGATATGCGCAGGAAGTTTATCTCATTACTTCAGGTGAGCTCATGTCCCTTTACGCGGCCAATAATATCTGTAAAGCGATCCTGCGCCTGAGCGCCCGGCCAAAAAGCAGGTGTCGTCTTGCCGGAGTGATCTGTAATGCAAAAAACCAGCCGCGGGAAGAAGAACTCGTATCTGAATTTGCCCGCCGGGTAAACAGCAATCTTACCCAGTTTATTCCCCGTGATCGCTCCGTGCAGCTGGCTGAGCTGAACCGTAAAACAGTGATCGAGTACGAACCCGACTCCGCTCAGGCAAATGTGTACCGGGATCTTGCTACTCGGGTTATGGAGAACACTCAATTTACTATCCCGACGCCGCTTGAGATTGATGATCTTGAAGCCCTTGCTATCGAATTCATGTAGGTCGGCGGGGTGTACCCTCACCGGGGCACTCACAGTAACAACCCATGTCAGCGACGCGATAACCGTTGTTCACGGCCCCGGAGGATGTACGCATCACAATTTTTCGCTCCTGCATGCCACGAGTCTCGATAACGATTTTATCTCACTTCCCCCGCTCATTTCAACCGGACTTTCGGAATCTGATGTGATATTCGGTGGAGAGGCAGTTCTTGACCGCGCCCTCGATACCGTAATCGCACGCAGACCAGGGGCTGTTTTTGTGCTCTCGACCTGCATTGTAGACACCATCGGCGATGACGTCGGGATGGTATGCAGCACGAAATCTGGAACGCCGGTTTTCGTAGTACCGACAGCCGGATTCCTTGGGGGATCTTTCCAGATTGGTGTCAATAATGCACTCATCGCACTTGCCGGTATGGCAGAACCAACCCAGGGGAACGGAAAAGTAAACATCATAGGAGAGAAAAATCTGGAATATGAAGTCGACGAAAATTTCACCGAGGTCTCCCGATTACTTTCCCTTCTTGGCCTATCCGTAAATATACGGTTTGTCCATGACCTTACTACAACCCAAATTGCTACGCTCGGTGCAGCGCGGCTCAATATACTCCGTGATCCATCACTTATCCCAGTTGGAGAATATCTCAAAGAACGTTTCAAGACACCTTATATCCCTGCTTTTCCTGTAGGGATCTCCGGTACTATCGCTTTCCTCGAATCGGTTGCCGATGCCTGCAGCATAGATCCCCGGCAAGCTGTTGCTGACGAGCGCGCACTGACATCAGAAACATTCGACGATTTTGAGGATATTACCGGCGCCGGTATCTTTTTTTCTCCTTCTCCCCGGGATCCAGAAGGGAGCCAGATAGCTTATGACGTTGCTCGTGTCCTGATGCTCGAAATCACACCCTTGGGGCGCCCGGTACCGATACCAGTTACGGCTCCCATAGGAATCACCGGTATACGGAGAATGCTCCACAGGTGGAGGAGGGTCCTTCATGCCTGATTGCATAACGCCATTGTGGCCCTGTGCCATGACTGGTGCCGCGGCGTGCCTCGCTGGTTTTGAAGGTATCACGGTCGTTATCCATGGCTCCAGCGGGTGCTATTATTATCCGGCGACCCTGCTGCATGCACCCCTGCATGGAACCTTTATTCTTGAAAATGAGGTGATTTTCGGGTCTGGAAATCGGCTTCGCGAGGTTATAGGTGACCTGTCCAATAAAGGCAACAGGATTGCTGTTGTCACAACCTGTGTACCGTCAGTTCTTGGTGAAGACATAGAATCACTGCTCGATGATAACGACGTTATTATTGTCGACAGTCCCGGATTTGTCGGGGAGATGGAAACAGGGTATCATACTGCACTTTCTGCGCTCTCTCCAGTAACAGATCCGGGGAGACCAGGGATTAATATTGATGGCGTCTCGCTATCTGATCCGTTTTATGAGGGAAATGTACAGGAAATTTCCCGAATCCTGCACACTGCCATGATACCTATAGGCACGATATTTTGCCGGGACACGTCCGAGAATATCGGACGGGCGTCTCAGCTGACTGTTGGAACTAATGAGGATTTTAAATCCGGTGTTGGTGAATACATAGGAGGAACCCTGGGTATACCCGTCCTTCGCGAAACCTGTAAAAAACTAGCAGCAAGGTACACATGCGCCAATATGGATCCCGTTTTTAATGAAATTGATAAACAAGAAGAACGAATAATCCATTCCTGCGATAAGTTTCTTCGCCGGTATGATCCACCAGGAGTGGTGGTATTTGCGGGCGCTTCCTATGCTCTCTTCGCTGCCGATTCACTGAAACGGTATCTTGATGCGCAGATTCTTGTTGTTGGTACACGAAATGATCCTTCTGCACTGCCCAACATGGATTACCGGGTAGAAAGACTAACCGGACTCGAAGAAGTCAGAGATACAATCACCGTACTCGAACCGGATCTCGTGATTGGATCGTCATTCGAGCGTTCGTTAAGCTCCGGTAGAGCGTTTTTGGGTATAATCCCTCCTCTCCGGGGACAGGTCCGGCTTGCATATCCCCCACTTGTTGGTATAGGTGGCACGCTCCATTTTATGGAGCACGTCTTGAATGCCTGCATGGATAAAAAGGCCTAAGTGTCCGAAGTAGATATTCTATCGAGAGAAAGGTTTGCCATAATCATCGAACCACCTTTCTTTTCACTTTCACCCTGCACACGGCCCCGGATTATATAGTGATTTGAAAATATGCATTATTACGACAGAAGGTGGTCGTGTATGATGCAGAAAGCGGGTTATATCCAGCGGACAGGATGCAGGGCGATCGATAGTGAAGGCAGACTCCACGAGGTCGTGGAATTGCATGTCATGGGAGCCAGATATGCAATCCGACTGGGGGATTTGTCACGGGGGATCTCCGGGAGGCAAGTTGTCGTCCAGGTCGAGATACTTGCGCACGAATGGAATTACTACCTTGGTACGATTTGCGGTCTTGCACAGGTTTCGGGATCCGGTAAAGCCCTCAATATCGAACTCTTTGAAGCAGGAAACTTCACGGTTTCGCTCTTGGCTCTCAGATCAGCAATTTATGGCCGGGAGCGTCATGCCACTATCGCACGAATCCCCGAACAACCGGCGTCAGCTGTCTGGAAAGAACGCAGAATCACCAGCCAGCAGCAAATCAGTGCACTGGTTTAAACCATCTTCTCCCTTTTTTCCTTTTTATATTTAAAATTCCTCTCGTGATTTGGAGGGATTGGCACTAATTATGTGCAACATTAATAGTTGAAAAAGGAAACGTGTACTAAGCATAGTGAAGTAACATCAGAGCTGTCCTCTCACACTATTGGAGCTTTAAAAATGGATACCTGCGATGATTCCCCATACAAAGAACTCGTGGAACACCAACAGGATATGCTGGTAAAGTTCAGTCCTGAGGGACGCCTTCTGTTTGTCAATCCGGCGTATTGCCATATCGTGGGAAAAACTAAGGAGGAATTGACCGGGAGTATTTTTATGCCAGCTACCGATCAGCGGTATTCTGAAGTAATGGCAACCCAGATGACCAAGCTCTTCAGACCCCCCCATACCTGTCAGGTTGAACAATGGATTTCATCACCGCAGGGTTCACTTTGTATTAGCTGGTCAGCACGATCGGTCACCGACGGTGACGGTAAGGTAAACTCAATAATTGCTACTGGGCGGGATATCACGCGACTCAAAAGAGAGCACCACGCCCTCATGAAGCGGGACGCTGAACTGATGCTACTTCTCGAAAGCGGAAAAGAGATGTATTTTACTCACGGCACCGATCACGCCCTGAATTATGTAAGTCCCCGGTTACGGGTGCTTCTCGGGAAGGTTCCATTGTCAGGTAAACGACTTTGGACCGATTATCTGACCGACAATCCGATTAATGCGAAAGGACTGGAAAGGACCCTCAAAGCTATCTCTTCCGGCAGGAGAGAACCTCCTTACCGACTGGAGTTTAAGGGTCGTAGTGATACTAAGGTCTGGGTGGAAGTTAACGAAATTCCCATAATAAAGAATAAAAACACAGTCGCAATTGCCGGTTACATCATAGATGTCACGGAAAAGAAAAAAGTCGAAGCAGGTCTTATAGAGGCTGAAATTCTCCTGAAAAATTATGCGGGTATGAAAAAAAGGAGGGGTGATCAAACGGTAAATGAGGGGCAAGGACCGTTTTCTACCCTTAAATCCCTGTTTTTCCCCAAAAAAACGGAAGATGACGGGGATATTTCCCTTGATATACCGGATGTACTAAAATAGACGCTGTAATTTTCTTTTTATTTTGCACTTCTTAACATAGTTTTTATTCGAATTTTAGACATCCACCAGAGCTCTGAGTTCTACCAAACTTCCTTTTCATCTATCGACAGAGGATAGATCTGGAAGAATCAGGAATCCTTCAGAAGGGTTTCCCACAGCCTCGTACCAGCCTGAAAGATAAAAATACCCGACCAAGGCAGAGGTAAGAGCATCGAGCT
The DNA here is from genome assembly GCA_963701095.1 of uncultured Methanoregulaceae archaeon. Lineage (GTDB taxonomy): Archaea > Halobacteriota > Methanomicrobia > Methanomicrobiales > Methanospirillaceae > Methanoregula. The sequence goes on along the minus strand of OY969564.1, from coordinate 2,046,868 downwards.
CATCGTGAGTAATCCTTTCATGTTCAGCATAAATGGTAAATCCTATATCCGAGAGTCCTGACTTAAGACGGAATGGTTCAGTTTTTTTCCGGGGGATGTTCAGGATGTCCTGTGTCCCACCCGGATAACTTTCAATAATTTCGTATCCCTGATCCCTGATGATCCCAGCAAGCCGCATTCCCCGCATTGTCAGTTGCTGCATGCTTTTTATCAGGGTTGGGTATATTCTAATGCCCCGTTTTCTGAGAATACGTTCGCATTCCCGCATAATCCCATACTTTCTGCATTCGCAGGAATCCTCAACACAACATCTCCCAGCGGGGAGTCCAAGCGACGAATCAATAGAGACCAAGCCTGCGCCTGCTGTATCAATTATCCTGAGAATCTCATCATCACTATGGGCAAGGAAAAGACTGGCACTCCGTCCATTTAATATGCACATTCCGGATGCCCGTCGTTCCGACCCGGTGAGATCGATTCCAACGCAGATTGGGGTTTTCCCCTGCCTGTTAATCTCTCTGATAAGGGTATCAACGGTGATCCCGGTATTATTTTTTCGATCAGGATGGAGTTCCATACGGCATTAAAAACAGCTGAAATGGGGATTACTCTCTGCGCACACATTCAGAGATATAGCTCCCTGCACGTGCAGTTCCAGCAGTCCCGCCAAGATCTTTTGTAACTACACCGTCCTTTATGCTTTTTTCTATGGCAGAAACTACGGCCGCAGCAGCTTCGTGTTCGCCCAGGTGGTCTAGGAGAAGTGAACCGGCCCAAATGGTTGCAATCGGATTTGCCACATCCATACCCTTGTATTTTGGCGCCGATCCATGGATCGGCTCGAACATCGATGTCCCTTTAGGATTGATATTGCCGCCCGGAGTTAGTCCGAGTCCACCTTGGATCATTGCCCCAAGATCGGTAATGATATCGCCGAACATATTGGGAGTGACAACCACATCGAACCACTCAGGGTTTTTCACAAACCACATTGTAATGGCATCCACGAAGCTGAACTCCGTTGAGACACCGGGATATTTCTTAGCCGTTTCACTAAACACATCACGCCAAAGTCCGTATACATCGGAGAGAACATTTGCCTTGTCAACAGAGGTAAGTTTTTTCCTTCTTTTCTCTGCAAGATCAAAGGCATAGATCTGAACCCGCCGGGCACCTTCCCGGGTTATCACCCCAATCTGATAGGCGATTTCTTCGGCATCACTTTCGATATCAAGGCCAAACTTAACGCTATAAAGATCACGAATAACTTCCAGCTCGGTTTTCTGGTGTTTTTTGAAGCGCGAACCGATCCCAACGTAAAAATCCTCTGTATTTTCCCTCACGACGACAAAGTCGATGTCTTTTGGCGTCTTGTTGGCCAGTGGTGTTTCAACACCTTCGAGCAATTTGATAGGTCTCAGGTTTACGTATTGGTCAAAAGAGAACCGGATCGCAAGCAAAATTCCTTTTTCGAGAACCCCCGGCTGGACACGGGGATCGCCAATAGAGCCAAAATAAATAGCCTTAAATTTCCTGAGTTCTGCAAGGTCCTCGTCTGTTAATAGATCCTTTGTAGCAAGGTACCGTTCAGCGCCGATATCAAAATCTGTCCAGGAAATCTCAAAGTTGAACCGCTCGCCGGCGGCTTCTGAGTACTTTCTTTCCTTCAGCTATGATTTCTGGCCCTATTCCATCTCCTCCTATCGCTGCAACTTTGTACATACCGGAGCCTCCTTTAAGCTCTTTGCATAGTCTACCAAACCGCCAGCATCGATGATCCCCTGCATGAATGGCGGAACTGGCTCTATAGCAAGTTTTCGGTTTTCTACTTCAGCGTATCCCCTTTTGAGATCGATTTTTATCTTTACACCATCGGCGATCTTATCCGCCTCATGGCACACTACCGGGAGCACCCCGACATTAACGGCATTCCGAAAGAAAATGCGGGCAAAAGATTGCGCCATAACAATGTGCACGCCTCCGCCAAGAAGCGCCAATGGTGCATGTTCGCGTGAAGAGCCGCATCCGAAATTTTTTCCGGCGACAACAACGTCCCCTTCCCTGACTTCTCCTGCAAACTCGTCACGAGTACCTTCAAAGGCATGTTTTGACAGTTCCTTTGGATCATATATTGTCAGGAAACGTCCAGGTATAATCGCATCAGTGTCGATATTATCACCGAATTTCCATGTTCTCATTGTCACACCTCGCGGGGATCGGTAATCTCACCTTTTATCGCGCTTGCAGCCGCCGTTGCCGCTGATGAGAGATAGACTGCAGCCTCAGTACTTCCCTGACGCCCCCTGAAATTCCGGTTTGACGTTGAGAGGCAGATCTCCCCGGGTGCGAGAAGACCAAATGATCCCCCCATACAGGGCCCGCAGCACGGGGCTTCGACAAGAGCACCGGCCTTTACGAATCGTTCGATAAGTCCATGTTCCAATGCTTTGAGATATTCTTCCCGTGAAGCTGGAATTATGAGCACACGCGTATTCGGATCAAACTTCTTTTTGCCAGAGTACCTTCGAAGCTTCGGCAAGATCTTCGTACCGTCCGTTCGTGCAGGAGCCGATGAAAACCTGATCAATGTGCGTCCCTTGGACCTTGCTTACAGGCACACCCTGATCAACATTATGGGGAACCGCAACCTGTGGCTCAAGATCCGAGACCTCGTATTCCCGCTTCTCCGCAAACGTCGCGTCATCATCACTTTCTAGATCAAAGGGTTTCATCTTCCTGCGACCTTTCATATAATCCCATGTGATCTTATCTGGTGGGACGATCCCGGCTTTTGCACCCATTTCGATGGCCATATTACAGCAGGTCATCCGTCCTGCCATGTCCATTTTTGTTATGGTTTTGCCGGTAAATTCGATCGCTTTGTATGTCGCCCCGTCGGCCCCAATATCGGCTGCAATAGCAAGAATCAAATCCTTTGCCCCGACTCGTTTTGGAAATTTTCCCGAAACCTTTGCCTGAATAGTCTCCGGTACTTTGAAGTAGAGAGCACCAAACTTCAGGGCAAATCCCATATCAGTTGAGCCTATGCCAGTAGCAAATGCTCCAACGGCGCCGTACATGCAGGTATGGGAATCGGCACCTACAACGATCTCCCCCGGTGCAGCCAGTCCCTTTTCCAGGACTACCTGGTGGCAGACCCCTTCATTGATATCGTAGTTGTGAATTCCCTGTTCTTTGGCAAATTTACGCATAAATACATGGTTTTTTGCCGCATCCAGCGAATCTGCAGGTATCTGGTGGTCAAAGAGCATGATGACACGTTTCGGATCAAAGACATGTTCCCCCCCATCTCATGGAACTTCTGAATGGCGAGCGGGCCGGTAATATCGTGGATCATTGCCCCGTCAAGAGGTGTCATGACCACTTCGCCTGCACTGATATCGCTACCACATTTCCATGAGAATATTTTCTCGACGATTGTTGATCCCATGCTCTATCGTCTGTACAATGTGTATTGTCAGCACTTGTACTTTGGGGCTTTGCAAATTCCTGTAGGGTTGTCCGGGCAAAAACATGTGACTTCAAATTTTTTCTTAGTCAAGGCAATCTTTAATCTCCCTGATCTCTAATGATTGCCCGGTAATAGTATGAGCAAAACAGCAGTGCTTACCTTGGCCATGGTCGTTCTTGCCATGGCACTTATCGGCTGCGTGTCAGCTTCGGATGTAAATACTGATCATACCCTTCAAGTCACCGGCACTGGCACGGTTACGGGGACCCCGGACCGCGTTCAGATAAACCTGGCAGTAGAGTCTGAAAATGCAGATGTCAACATCGCCCAGTCGGACAATTCACAGGCAATGAATAATATCGTTATGACTTTGGGTGCTGCCGGTGTTCCTGGTAACCAGATGAAAACGACCGGATACACCATAACCCCGGTCTACCAGCAGGACAGTAACGGCATTCTCTCAGGGACAATTAAAAGTTATCAGGTGACAAACACCCTTCTGGTTACGCTCAACGACACCAACGAGACCGGCCAGATTATCGACGCGGCAGTTGGCGCTGGAGTAAACCAGGTAAACTCCATCCAGTTTATGCTCTCTGACCAGCAGACTCAGGTGCTGAGAAGCCAGGCTTTGACCCAGGCGATTGCGAACGCAAGAGCTGACGCAGATACAGTTGCCTCAGCACTCAATGCAACTATAACCGGGACACAGTCTGCAGACGTCAGCCAGGGGTATACGCCGGTGGTGTATGGTAGTTACGACACTGCAGCCGCAGCTTCGGGAAAAATGGCTACTGCCCCAACGCCGATCCAATCCGGGGATGTAACGGTGACAGCTCAGGTGTCGGTAACCTATATAATCAGCTGATACCCCATCAGATTCCCTTTAATTTATGTCAAAACTTTTTTACATTAGCAATGTCTGATATCTTCTTAATCCAGCAAACACAAATCCGGCTTACCGGACCTACCTATATCCAAGTATCGAATACCGGAAAAATTACGGATACAATAGGATGATTTTAAAATGGAACGCAATATTGGCTTTAAAGAGCGAAGGTACATAGAGGAACTGCGGATTCTTACCCGTGCAACGGCTCTGGATTGTGTAATAGATGACAGGTTCGACCGGGTAATCTATGTTATCCGGCAAGGAGACATGGGGCTCGCGATTGGGAAAAAGGGCGATAATATCAAGCGCCTCCAGAACGTGCTTGGTCGACGCATCGAAATGGTTGAGTACGCCGAGGATCCGGAGATTTTTATAACCAACATTTTCAAACCTGCAGCAGTCATCAATATCGAACACGGCGCTGACGACAGCCCTGTCAATGTGCTGGTGAAGAAAAAAAGTGATCTTGGCATTGCGATCGGTAAAGCAGGGTGTAATATCGAGAAGGCGCGCATACTTTGCCGGCGTTTCTGTGGCCTTGAAATCGGGGAGGTTCTTCTCGCACAGGAGGAAGCATGAAGGACACGGGTAAATCCACAACTGATCCCCGGGTGATCGGCGAGCTCTGGGAAGTCATATGCGAGCGTGCAGCACATCCTGACGAGAATTCATATACAAGCCGACTGCTTCGAGATAAAAAGGGAATCGACAAGGTTCTCGAGAAAGTTGGAGAGGAGGCCACTGAGTTTATTATAGCCATAAAAAACGGAGTACCTGAACGGACAACTGAAGAGGCAGCTGATCTTTTTTTCCATATCCTTGTCGCGCTCCGGGCTGCAAATGTTGATTTTAAAGAAGTCATACACGAACTTGAGCGCCGGCGAAAATAATTATCCGACCGTTTCATTGCGCATATCGTTCTTTCTTACGATCGAAGGAACGTTGAGAGCGCGACCATTTCGGAGACATTGACATTAGTTGTTCCGGAGGCGAGTATATCTTCACCTGCAAAGATAGGCGCATTTGCACGTAGAGCAATTGCAATTCCATCGCTTGGCCTGCAGTCAAGACAATCCTCATGACCACTGGACGAGAGTACCAGATGAGCATAATAAATACCCTCGTCAATACTATCGATGCTCATGGAACATACCGTTATAGAATACTGTGCCATGAGCTCCAGAAACAGATCGTGGGTTAGCGGACGTGGCGGTACCTCATTATTCTGTGCGCTGTTTATGGAGATAGCTTCCCAAAGGCCAACAAAGATTGGCAGCATCCGTCCCTGATCATCGGTCAGTACAACTGCAGGTATCGCAGACGCTTCATTTACGGCAATAAACACTCCTTTGACAGCGCACTTTATCTGCAGCATTATAGGTGAAGAGAAATTACTCTACCCTTACATAAGAGTTGAGATCGGTGCACGGAAGGTATGTTCCCTTTAGAGGTTTCCCGATTCACGCCTCACTATAATGAGACTTGAGATAATGCCAAGGGCAATATTGAAGTAATACAGCACAACCCGCCAGACAACAACGAATACACCGACTATTGCACCAGGAATGAACAAGGCATACATCGAGGTAGCCCCGACCTCTGCGATTCCGGAGCTGCCTGGAGTGAGGGGGAGCATCATTAAGATGGCAAGAATGAGCTGGATCACAAACGATTCAAAAAAGAGTGGAGGTTGCCCGAGACCCATAAGAATAAGGGATGCAGTAACAATCTCCGAAACCCAGTAGAGCACGGTGAACACCATCCCCCATATCAGCCCGGACTTTGCTGTCCGCACAAACCTCAACACTGCTGCATGGAAGTTTGCAATTTCAAGATCAATACGTTCGAGTGTTTTTTGAACTTTGATGGGTTCCCATTTGCGGGTAAAGAACCGTGCAATCCTGTCTGCGATCCTCTTCATTACATCAGGACGACGTATGGCGAGATAGAACAGGAAGAGACAGCCGGCCACAAAAAACCACGTAACATAGACCATAACAGCCGAAATTGCCCCCAGACTCTGCCATTCCTCAGAAAGAGCAAACATTGCGACTGCAGCAAGACCTGCAAGGGCGATTCCATCCAGCACCCGCTCCATGATAACGATTGCCGTTGCATCTCCAAGCGGGACATTTGCTTTATAAAGCTCATGTACCCGGACCGGTTCTCCGCCTGCCTGGGCAGGAGTGATTGCCGCAGCGAGAAGGTTAGCGAACACCAGATTTAATGAATATAAAAATTTGATCGGATAACCCAGCGATCCGGACATCTTCTTAACCCGCATTGCCCAGAAACACATTGTCAGAATATGCGTGAGGAATGCCAGCAGTAGAAACCAGGGATTGATATTTTTGAGATATTGAAGGGTATTTACGTTAATGGTCAGGAACAGGATAATGATCAATACTGCTAGAGAGAAACCGATGGAAACAAACAACCATTTCTTCTGAGATTTCTCCATTGTTAAACTCCTGCAGGTGCGGAAAGAATATTTTACCTAAAAAGGTTATGAGGCATAGTATAAACTCTTTTTATCCGGGAAAATTCTGTAATTATGCCGCCTTTTTTAAATCGTAAAAATTTCCCGGTTGCCCACAAGTGCAAGAAGCCCTGTTCTGACCCCGGCATCAAGCCACCCGTGGCCATAGCTGAACCGGGCAAGGGCTTCCTCCTCTGATCCTGCAGTGAGACTTCCCATACCACCCCGCGCATAGCACCTGCCAATCAGGATAACACGTTGGGAAAAGGTTTCAGCGGTCGTTTCCGGTTCAGGTGCAGGAACTACCGAGGCGCATGCTGTTTCGAGAAGGCGGGCATATCTCCTTGTCTTCTCATCAAGCTTTCCAGAGAAAGCCGGGGAAAGTAATTCTACCGGCGTGGAAAATGGACAGGAAACCTGTCCTTTCCTTTGAAGGGACAGAAGGCCGTACGCGAGACCGAAATGCAGCCAGCCGTATCCATAGTAAAATGCAGCCAGTGCATTCACCCGGTCACCTCCTAAAAAGAACGTTTTTCCGTCGTCGGCGTATGCATCTGCCATATCTTTTACAATACCAGCAAGTTCAGAGAGGGGTGTACCCTCGGGTAGTGCGGTACCAAGTGCTTCAAGTTCACCGGAAAGGAGTTTCCCACATTCCACGATCAACATAGGCCTGCAAACCTCTCGAGGTATAATTGCTCCATATCGTGGAGATCTCCCGGGACAATCAGAATATGAAGGGGCGGACCAAAATCCACAGAACAAAGATCAGTGGCGGTCCCGGCCCGCACAACCGGAGCCGGAGACCCGGCCCTTGCGATACCGACGTAAAGCGGTATAGTGACCTGTTTTTTCTCTGCCATGCGTTCAAGCAAACAGATACCTTCATTTACGGACATATAACGCCCATCCTGGATATCGAGATATACGAGGGTATGCAATCTGCGCAGACGGTTTTCTTCAATTACTTCCAACGGCGATATCGGAGACCATCGACCCTGAGGAAAAGGCACTGAGCACGATTTCCCAAACCGGTAATTCTGGAGACCTGAAAGCCCACAAATCGCGCTCACAATCGATGCACCGTGAATGATAGCGGTTGGAATGCCACGTTCAGCCGCCCGAATGCGGAGGTCCGCGTGAGTTGTCGAGACCATGGGATCACCGGCACAGAGAAAAACTGTATTTCCCTGAAGTGCACATTCAAGCAGGTAATCCGGGTGTTGCTCTACATCCTCTCTCTTGAGCAGCAGGAGTGGTTTTTGGTAGAACGCTTCGAGCTCTTCTTTTGTTGTCCCCATAAGCCGGGAGGTATAATTCTCGAGAAAGACGTGATCGGCATTCCTTATAAGAAAAAGTCCCTTATCCGAAACATCATGTTTATCGTAGAGACCAAGACCGATAAAGGTGAGCATAGGTGTTTTCATCCTTTTCCAGGATTACAATGGAACCCGAAATTACAATCTGTAGATTTTCTGTGAATATATCAATAGATGAACTGGGTAATTGAATCCACCAGCGATTCAAGCACTGAACGCACGTCTTCTTTCTGGTGTGCAGAAATTATATAAACCGGAATTGTTTTTCCGATCCCGATACCTTTTCTAATCTCCTCGTCACTCATCACACCGGGTAAATCCTTTTTATTGGCCGCAATAATAATCGGTACATGCATCCGGGTAATAATTTTATAGAGATACCGCGCCCTTGCAAGCTGTTCATGATTTGTGGCATCCACGAGCAGGACTACCCCCATGGCATTATTCAGGATTACCGGTAACATCGGATCGAAACGGGGCTGCCCGGGAGTACCGTAAAGTGTGATGTCGAAATCCTGCCAGTGAAGCCAGCCAAAGTCCATAGCAACAGTAGTCATCGCTCCGCTGACACCTGTTCTGTCAATTGACATACCAAGTTCTGTTGCGTTCGCCACGAAACGTGACTTCCCGGATTCAGGAGGCCCGGTGACGACGATTTTTGGAATATAAGGGACGATATGACCGTTTTTGACAAGGAAGGGGACTGAACGACGCAGCTTCGTCGACCATGACGTATACAAAATGGTGAAATAGTTAAAATGCGGGAGAGGCCGGAATGAGGATTTAATCGCAACGATAAGGTCAAAGGATTTCCTGGCAGCAAGCGATTCAAGGAACGTATCCCGCTCGAAATTCAGGAGCTCGATAATAATTGTGGAACCGGGCGGGCAGCTGGCTTTAGAGAGCAGTGAAAGTCCTTTATCCAAACCAAAATCCTCGTAAATCATATCGAAATAGCCAAAAATTACTTCGACTTTGTTGTCGGTGCAGAGTTTATGTATTCTCGCCTCCCATTCCCTTTCAGCAGCTTCTCTGCTGGCAGTACTGCGCTGTATCCGTTCTCTATCGACGCTGTCCAGAAAAACCAGACGGTTTTCTTTTGGCTTTATGGTTTTTCCCCGGAGTTGGTTGATATCGTGCAGAAAAGCATCAACAGTCGTATGGGGGATAATAACAAGACAGGATTGCCCTTTTTCAAGCGCTCCCAATAATGTCGAGATCATGAAAAGTTGCCCGTCAACACCAGGCTCTAAGCTGTAGAGGACCCGGCTTCCTTCAGGAATCCCTCCACCCAACATATCGTCGATTCCAAACATCCCGGTCGAAATCATAAAGATAAAACCACCTGTCCCTTGACAATGGTAAATTTGTGCCAGTCCGCGTTGACATCCCGGATTCCCATTACTCTGAAATAATTATCGGATTGTTCCATCTTGACCTCAATTACGATTGTCATAAGCTGCTTGATCAGGGAAATCGTTTTCTCGTCAAATGCCTCGTTGTTGAGGATATAGACACCCAACCCTTCAATTTTCTTAAGTTTTGCGGTCATTACGTGGAGGAACTGGTACAACACTTCCAGCTTGCGATACATAAGGAGAGTTGAGACCGAGTTGATACAGAACCGCACTGGCGGCGGGAAAAGGCCGGTTTCTTCCCCGGAAAAAGTTCCGTCAAAAATCGATTCAATCATATGAGAAAATTTGATCCCGATCCCGGTAAGATCGGTAGGATTTGTGACAAACATGAATCTCTCGGTATCCGAGACGGCCGGCGTAGAACTTTTAGTGATAGCATCAATCACACCGACGAAATGTTTATCAGCACCGCCGGATTTGAACTGATCTATTACTTCAGAGGCACGTTCATTTGTAGAGAGCATGATGGCATATTCTCCGGCAAGCGGCCGTGTCAGACTGTACGCAAGCTGTTCCGCAAAGCTCAGTGACGGTGCAAGAATGAGAAGATTCGTCCCCGCATCAAATCCACCGGTTGCCTGATCAATCAGGGGAATTCCAGTCTTATAGGAGTACATCTATTGTCTGATCATTTCACAGGAGGGGTTATAAGTGCTTTTGCCGGATTTAAGCTCGGAGTAAATTGCAAAAAATGCCTCATACAAAAAATGCAGAGGTAAACCCTCATAACCTTGTCCGCCATACGATTAAGTCAGATGTTTTATTGGCTCTACGAGCGGATGCTTCTCTCGCAGATACAGGAACTCCCCCCCAATATCTGTTTTATGATCAGCGGGGCAGACCTTACCGCAGAGCCGGGGAAGTGCCTCGAAGTAACCGTGTGGTGCTCCGAATTAAATACATTCCTCGCCCGTAATCCCCTAAAGAACGCTGTAAAAACACCATCCTCCATCAAAAGCATTACTTTTCATATTAACCGGATCCCACAAGACGAACTTATCCGCACACTCCCGGCGATAAAAAAGATTTCGTCAGTTGCCCGGCTCGTGTTGCATCATGGCTCGACTGAGGAAATCTCAGGGACAGGTCTTGATGTCGTAGTTGCGATCGGGAAAAGCGGCCGGGAGGAGATCACCGACTGCATTCGAAAACTTGCAGAAAATGGTATTCCGCCATCGGAGATCGATGAAAAAACGCTCGAATCCTGTCTTACATTCCGGTATGATCCAGATATAGTCGTTAAGAGCGGGGGCGATCACCTAACTGATTTTTTAATCTGGCAATCAGTCTATTCTGAACTTTTCTTTTCCGATGTCAACTGGAAGTACTTCCGGCGAGTGGACTTCCTGCGGGTGCTGCGTGATTACCAGTCCCGAATACGCCGTTTCGGAAAATAATTTAAAAAAATTATTTGATCCGAATACTGATCCAGCTCGGGGTCCCTCCAACAATCCGTTCTGTGAATGCAAACTTGTTTTTGAGGGTCACAGAAAAAACCCGGTGTTCGGGAATAAATGAATAACTCTGATCCCGGCACCATCGTTCAAACCGTTGGTAAAGCTCGTCCTTTGGAATAATCGCGTCAGGACTGTCCTCAGCCTCCCTGACAATCCGGGTACTTACAAACCGTTTAATTGCCTCCTCTTTTTTTCCTTTCTTTTTGGGTTTGGATGCGGGGCTGGCAGGTGCCGCTTGTACCGAAGGATTGACCATATGAAGATGTTCTCCTTCCTGCGGTTTTGTTACCACAGGCATTTTCCTCTCCTTTTTCTCCCGGAGAACTTTGCCCGGAACCGTGGGATCTTCAGCATTAATGACCGGGGGTGCAGCCGCCTTCTGAACCGATCTTTTTACCGGTACATTATCCGGTGCAACGATAACTTTTGAATCGACTGAGACCTGCCGCGGCGTCGGGTATCCTATTTCCAGACGCTGAGCAAGCGCCTTGTTGCATTCACTGCTGATATCGATTTTTTCTTTCTGTGCTGCGGCGACGATATCTGACCGAAGCGTGATCCGAATGTGCTGCCAGCCGGATCCTACAGTCTTACCTGCACCCATAGGTTCACCATATTTCCTCTGGTATGTACAGGGAAATATAGTACACGAAACGAAATCAGTGAATTCACTCCGGGAACGAACTTAATGCACTTTGGCACACAGGCGCTGATCATAAATCCTGATGGCACGAAGCAGGTCAATCTTCCGGAAAAGGGGCCAGTAAGGGGCGCAAAAATAGACTGCCGATTCATGGCCATTCGCTAACCAGGGAAGGAAATTGGAAGTGCGGTATTCGTTTCCGGTCCGGATAATAAGATCTACAGGGGGGATTTCTTTTCCTTCATGAAGATGGGATTCGACCATATGAATGTCAATCGCCGACGGGGTGATCTTTCCTTCGCGTACCGCTGATACAATCTCCCGGGCCGCAAGAACGATCTCATTTCTCCCCCCATAGGCAAGCGCAACACTGAGGGTAAATCCATCGTGATCTTTGGTTACCTCTTCTGCTGCTTCTACAGCGGTCCTCAGGTCTTCGGGAAGAAGCGACCTGTCACCTACCATCTGGATACGTATCCGATACCTGATTACTCGTTCATCGGAAATAGTTCGGATAAATTTCTCTTTGAAAAGCTCGAAAGCTCTTGGATTTCCTTCTCGGCTCTGTTGAAATTTTCTGTCGAGAATGAATAGACCGTTATATATCGTATGCCCAGGTCATGCGCCCAGTCAAGCATTTCTTCTGTTTTATCTGCCCCGGCTCGATGTCCCTTTGCAACGTCGATTCCCGTCTTCTTTGCAAAACGCCGGTTCCCGTCCTGTATGATGGCAATATGTTTAGGAATCTGTGTGCATTGCATCAGGAGATAGCGTTCATACAGGGGTTCGAGAACCCTTCGAATGTTCATAACGGTGTCACCTCAACGACCATACCACCATCAGGATAACGTTCAATCACCGATTTTTTCCCGGGGATCTTATCTTTGTACTCTTCGAGAAGCCACCATGCAGTCTCAACATGGTCTCCACAGTCAGAGAATTCTCCATCCTCAAGAAATGTCCTGCACCGGGCGACGACTGCATCCCGCGTACCGGGGTGTAGTTCCAGCACACCATATACGATTGTTCCATCATCTGTAACTTCATCAAAAGACCGGGCCGTGTTTTCGGCAATACGCCGTAGACGTTCACGCAGCTGGACCGAATCCTTAAACGACGAGGCACACCAGTGGACCTTTTCATGCTTTACTATTTCTTCTGCCCAGTCCCGAGCTCCGCTCACTGCATTATGGACACCGTCGGCCAGTTCAAAGCCGCGCTCCCGCATATCATTGGCATTGTTCTCGCCCCATTCAAGTTCGTTGATATTTAAAAAGTCCAGATAAGGGAGTGCGGGGATGAGCAGATCGAGGCCGGGGAGGGCCGGGACTTCGAAACCTATTGCAAAACCCATCTCTTTTGCACGCTTTGCGGACGCTAAAAAATCCGATTCTACTATATTCTCCCAACACGCGCGTGGGGGATGGAGCCGAATTTCGTCTACAATCCCGCCAATCTGATCCAGTTCCTTCTTTGTCGGCGCTTGTGCTGTGTAAAGGTGAATATGGTGGTCTTTTCCAAAATGATTTTTAAGCAGTTTACAATAAAGCGCAACCCGGTCTATGCACAGTAACGGTTCTCCGCCGGTAACCCCTGTACCTAGTGCACTCATGCGCTCGGCGATTTGGATGGCCTGTTCCGGTGTATCTATCCTATGCTCGTTTGCAAAGACCACATCGTTTCCTTTCCGTTCGCTGGATAGTGGACAGTACCAGCAGGAGCGTTGACAACGTCCCGTAACAAAGAGCACCATCTTTGCGCCCTTGTAGCAGAGGATACAACCGTGTGCGAGAGTCATTTTTGTTAATACCCGGAAAAACTACCGGGATACGCAGAGTTTGCGTAATAAGTTGGTAGAGGTGATTCAAAACCCTTCTTGAAATGTTTGGCAGCGCCAACTGGATTATACAGATTGTTATGATAGGTGACCAACTTATTCATACAAAAACAACGAACAGATCTGTATGACCGGACAGGAAATATCAGTAAATATTCCCCCGACGCTGGATCCCGTTTATAGCAACATGATCCAGATAGCATACAAAGATGATGAATTCACCTTTGTGTTCCTCCACCAGCTCCCTCAGGTTAATCAGGCAAGGGCAAAAGCGATCGTTTCCATTACGCCGGCCCACGCGAAGAACCTTCTCGCGGTTCTCCAGAAAACAGTAGCTGACTATGAGGGAAAATTTGGAACAATTTCTCCGGCAAAGGAACCGCATGCCCCGGATAGTGTAACAACGCTCCGGGGGTATTCTTAAACTGTCAACCTTTCCGGCCAAACACAGATTTTATAATTATATAGGTCGATATTGTGAGGCAGAGCGCCGCCGTGGCTTAGCGGCATAGCGGCTGATTCGTAATCAGCAGGTCGAGGGTTCAAGTCCCTCCGGCGGCTTTTGCATACCGTATCAAATGCTCTAATTCAAAAATATCCTGGGGCATAACATTACACGATTTTCGCATAGAGAAACATAGTGCAGCTCTTCTTTTGCACCCATAACCACGTGTCTCCGGATCACTCTCAGCAATCTATAAACCTTTTTTCTACTATGCTTTGTAAGGTAATGCCACAATTCTACAATCCCGGAATCGAGACATTAGACCGAGACGCTCTTGATTCCCTTATCGACGACCGGGTACGATATACCGTCCGGTACGCCAATGACCATTCTCCTTTTTACCGGCATTGGTTTGAAAAGAATGGTATCGACCTGCGTGACATCCGGGTTCACGAAGATCTACTGCAGCTCCCTATCGTCTCCGGTCGCACCATTCGAGAGCACCAGCCACCAAATACCCCGGATTTCCAGTTCTTATCGTCAGGGTGGGGAGATGTATTCACCATACAGGAGACAAGTGGTACAAGCGGGACACCAAAGAGTTTTTTTCTTACCTGGAACGACTGGAAAAGGTACGCGGAGAAATATGCCCGTAGTTTTGTCTCGCAGGGATTCTATCTAGGTGACCGGTTAGTTGTCTGCGCCTCATACGGTATGAACGTCGGGGCAAACACGATGACCCTTGCAGCACAACGAATCGGCGTGACTATAATCCCGTTTGGCAGGTGTGATTTTGCATCCAGAGTCATCACGGCATACCGTCCAACCGCAATTGTTGGAAGTGTATTCAAACTACTAAGGCTTGCTCAAAGACTCAAACAGGAGGGAATCCGGCTCAAAGAAACATCGATTACGAAGCTGATTGTCGGGGGCGAGAGTTTTTCTGACGAATCCCGTGCTTACCTGGCAGAGATATGGGGATGCCCGGTATTCAATACCTACGGCAGCACTGAAGGGACAATGTGCGGCGAATGCACGGCATTTGCCGGTCTCCACGTTCCCGAAGATCTTGTCCATCTTGACATTTACGATCCCCAGATGAAATCCTTCGTCTCGGACGGCAACTGCGGCCGGGCGGTCCTCACGACACTTCTCCCGGAGGGTTCAAATGCCGGCACTCTCCTGCTCAATTATGATACCGAAGATGCTACAGCAGTACTTTCCCGGGAGCAGTGCACCTGTGGCAGGACACATATGCGTATCGCTAACCCGCAGAGGGAATCTGAAACGTTCTGGATTTTTGGCAATTCCGTAAACCGTGTGGATGTTGAGGCATGTGTCTTCCAGCGGGAAAACATGAGGTATCTCAACGGCGAGTATGAGGCTTTCCTCTCTAATGGCGAATCAGAAGGTGAGGTTGTGATGCGGGTGAGCGGTGAGTGTTTGGATCCGGAAATTGCTGACCGGAAGATTATCGAAGACCGGTTTATCAACCATTTCTTTAAAATCAAAAGGAACCTCACACCATATTACGAGGATAGGACATTCTCTGTGGCATTCAAATTGGTTCACCCGGGAGAACTTGAGATCCACAAACTTAAAGGACGGCCAAAACGTTTCGTTGATCGCAGAGAAGAATAGGTGAAAAACTGTGTTTATATGATGCTTAAACCTTCGTTCTTTCCTGAGCCATTCAATCGCGTTTGTGAATAAGATGATTGGCTATGGTTACTGCGTCTTCTGCTGTTCCCGCGTATGCATCTGCACCAATTTGTTTCCAAAGATCAGGAACTACCTTGAACGGATACCCGCCAACGATGATCTTTGCTTCCGATGTTGTCTTTTCGGCACGCAGTGATCGAACGAGGTACCGGACCTCAGGAAGATAGCGAACCATAGTTGTGGATAGGGCAATAACATCCGCATTTTGATCCCGTACTGCCTCAAGGATACTGCCAACCGGTGTGTTCCCACCAAAATAATACGTTGCCCAGCCATCCATTTCAAAAAAGTCCGCCACTATATGGATCCCGATTTCATGGAGATCGGATCCCACACTGGCAGCGACAATTCTCTTTTGCCGTCGTATTTTTTTTCTCCCGCCCGAAGATATAATCAGATCGTGGAGCCGGGCCATACACGTTTCAACCAAGGCAGTTATGAAATGCTCCTGCGCTATACCGACCTTGCCAAGCTGCCAAAGCCTTCCTGTTTCCTTGAGGACAGGCTCCAGGACGTTCAGGTAAATCCCTTTTACAGATACTCCAGATCTCAGAACATCCTCAAGTATCTGCAGGGCCCGATTCTTGTCTTCTGCAATACCCGCGGCAAGGAAGGATCTGGCTGCATCAGCAAGAGGATTATCTGGCACGATGCAGGTAGGTACATCCATTGAGCTTTTTTTAGTGCAGCCTGACTTTTGACAATA
Organism: uncultured Methanoregulaceae archaeon; assembly: GCA_963701095.1. Classification (GTDB taxonomy): domain Archaea; phylum Halobacteriota; class Methanomicrobia; order Methanomicrobiales; family Methanospirillaceae; genus Methanoregula. Next base: position 2,030,478 of record OY969564.1, on the reverse strand, counting down.
AAATCCCACGCTTGTTTACGAAACTCAATGGGTAGTTCCTTTTCAAAGACTTCTCTCAACGTATCGAGAATCAGAGAAACATATTTTTTGGAAAAGCCTAATGAAGTGAGATGTACCGCTGCCCAACATGCATGATCAATGAAAAGTGCCGGATTATCGATTGCAAACGATTCTTCAAGACTTTCAATAAAAGTGCTAAACTCGTCCGATAGCTGCACCTTCTGCATTGCACTTGAGTCACGCCAGATGGCCGGGTGCCTTTTTGCGAATTGGTCCATGCCCCTTCCGGCAAGATATGCCAGATCAAGTTTTACCCGACGATATACCGATAATCCTGCTTGATCCATTCCTGACATGCCCCTTTTCTTTATGGTTTTCGAAAAGAGAATCAGGCTGAATAGTTATTATTGTTCCCTTTGGACGGCAATAAAAAAATGACGCTGCTTTGAAAAAAGAGATATTAAGTTTCAAACTATGTCTCAAATGATGATAGACGGGACAAAATCTATGATATACTGTAGTAAGTGCTCATTGGGAAAGTCCTCAGCATGATGAATTATTCCTGGATGCAGATTTGAGGAGAAAAGATCATGATTTCGGTAAAGAAAAGGGATGGTCGTAAAGAACCATTTGTTGCTGAAAAGATCGTTGTAAGTGCCTTAAAATCCGGTGCCTCACCGGAGGTGGCGCGATCTATTGCCCATGGAATAGAGCAAAATGCAACAGACGGCATCACCACCCGGGAGATCAAAGGAAAAGTACTGGGGATGCTCAAATCGAAAAATCCTGAATGGGAAAGAAACTGGATGGTCTTTGATACTGCCGTAAAAAAGCGATCTGAATAGATTTGAAAAAGGTTGAGAGTCGTATGCCTTACCGTTGGAAAACCAAAACCGATGTGGATGAAGCCATTGTAGTGTTAATGAATGTTCTTGACAAGAATCCTGACCTGCCTAACTGGCTTTTAATAACCATCAATGGTTCAATAGCCGATTCAGACAAAGGAAATGTCAGGTATTTTTTCGAAGAAGTAAAAAAACACGTCCCAAAAGCACTAAAATATTTCGAAGCTCGCGAGTGAATGGTCGTGTTCTTCTTTTATTCCGAAACAAAAGTGCCTATCGGATAGGGGACACACGGCATGCAAGATAAGATCAATATCGGAATTATAGGTCTTGGCCACAAAGGCATGCACAGGAAAACGATAGCAGAAAATCATCCCGATCTCAATCTTGTCGCGGTAAGTGATGCACACCGCCCGAACATCCCCCGGCAGGAAAAGTATCGCTATTACGAAGATTACCGGAAGCTTCTGGACTCAGACATCGATGCAGTTTTTGTTGCTCCCCCGAATAAATACCGGCCAAAAGTGGTGATCGATGCCCTCGAAAGAGGCAAACATGTTTTCTGTGAGATTCCGCCGGGCAGAACAATAAAAGACATCCAGAATATCGTCAATGCGGAAAAAAAAGCAAAGGGAAGTGTACTCGCATTCGGATTTACCCACAGGTTCAACGGGGCAGTACTTAAAGCAGAAGAATTGATAAAAACTGGCACATTTGGTAAAATTCTCTGGATGAAAGCTGTCTACGGGAAATCCGGAGGCAATTATTTTGAAAGCATTTGGCAGAGCAACCGGGAGTGGGCGGGTGGTGGTATCCTTCTTGGCGAGGGGATCCACATACTAGACCTTTTCCTGTTTTTTTTTGCAGGAAGTTTCACAGAAGTAAAAAGTTTTGTCTCCACCTCTTTTTGGAATGTCCCCGTGGAAGATAATGCATTTGCTCTGTTGCGAAACGCGCAAAACCAGATCGCAGCTATCCATGCGTCAGCCACTCACTGGAAAAACAGATATTCCCTTGAAATATGTCTGGAAAAAGGATACATTACCATTGAAGGAACTCTCTCTCCTGAGGGAGTCTACATATCCGAGGAAAAACTGGCAATCTTATCCCGGCAATCCGAAGATGAAAAAAGCATATCCGGGCTCGATGCAGAACTGGTAACCTGTTTTAAAACGTATACGTCATGGGAACGAGAGATGGATGCATTTTTTGATTGCATCAAAGACGGCACAAAAATAAAAAACGGATCTTCCCGCGATGCCCTGAATGCAATGAAACTGGTTGATTGCATTTATCATAAGGATACACGATGGTGGCAGCGGTGGAAATCGACACGCTGAAGGTACCTGTTTACCTGTTGTATATAGCGATTGCTTGACCTCCGTATTGTCTCATATGACCCTTCATCGCCCTTTCGAGGACTTCTCTTTTTGAACCGGCGGGAATTCCCAGTTTTGCGTCCAGCCCGTATACATTAACGTAATAGGTGTGGGTTTCTCCTGGAGGTGGACATGGTCCCCGGTATCCGATAGTTCCAAAATCATTAGTTCCCTGGACTGCCATGAAAGGATCGTTAATTACCAGTGTTTTAGGAATATTCTCAGGGATAGTATCTTGGGATTCAATATCCCACATCAGCCAATGAGTGAATCGTTCCTCAGGTCCGATCCAGTCATCAATTATAACGGCAAGGTAAGGGGAATGAATACGGTCAACATGGATTATCGGAGATACATCTTCGCCGTCACAAGTGTGTTTTTTGGGGAAAACACTTTTGTCAAAATCAATACTGATGAAAAGATTCTCGTCATCCATATCAATATGCTCCTTTATGCCTTCGGAATAGTAGTTTGGACGGTTTGTATCATTGCAATCTTCAATAATCCTATGCCGGATTTACACAATCTGTCTCAATATTTGTAATATGATACTACAAGGAGAGGCATTTCCCAAACCCGGAAATGTCGAAATATTTATGATTTCCATTTACAATGCCACGCGGGGAAGAAAAATGGCAAAAGTTGATGAATCTTTGGCAAATCCAATGTATGCAGCAGGTTTTGTGGGTCGTGCCTGACGTATGTTGTTGACAGCCGAAAACAGGATAAATCCTCTACTTCTGAGGAAGCGCTGAGCAAAACCCAGGGTTCCTCATATTTGATAGGTCAAGGATATTCTGTTTCTTTTTTTGTAAAAAACAGAATTCGTTAGTATTGAAAATATTGAAGATACCCTCTCTTTTTTCTTTTACATCATTGTTGAGTGAAGCATTGAAATATCACTCGAGATTCCAGAATAAATTAAGAAACAAAAACTAGAAAGTGAAAATAGTTTTTTTATCAAATAAAACGTTTGAAGATGTGGCGGTCTCAACCAAGCCGCCATTGCACCTAAAGCCCCATACCAACCCACAGGCTGTTCTATATAAACTGCCTCTTTTTTTCCTTTCCTTAATCCCCGGTTAATGTAAGGTATACCAGATAAAAATAAAAAATATTTGGAATAAACGACGTAATGGTGATCATTGCAAAATTTGTTTCAATACTTGTTTTTTAGGGAAATCCCTTTTATTTTCCTTATACAATATGCGTAACATTCATGCTATTTCTTTTTGTTGTTACCTCAGAACAGGAGTGGCGAGGGTTTGATGGAGTATGGTTTTAAAAAATCAGAATAAACCAAAAAATCCCTATCTGGATAGTCCCAAAACAAATCGCTTGAATAATAATATGAATACCGATCATCAATCTGAAATACTCGTTGACTTCCTGATCCTGAAGCTGAAGTGCGACAAGGACGAAATTGTTCGTTCTTCTGCCGCTGGCGCCCTGGGGCGCATTAAATCAGAAAAATCTATTGATCCGCTCATCTACGCCCTCAAAGACCGCCATACCTATGTCCGTCATGTCGCAGCCTGGGCACTCGGGGAAATAGCATCGACAAAAGCGATTGATGCACTTAATCAGACGGTATTAACCGACGATGATGAATTGACCCGCGGAAAAGCGACCGAAGCATTGTGGAAAATCCAGCGAAAAAGTGAAGTCAATTTCATAGAGTTTCGTTAGTCTGCCACTAGTGAGACTGATTTTTGTTTCCGATATGAAATAACCGGGTCGTTGCCATCTCTTCCCTAATTATGCTCTGGACAACCTTCCTCAAGACCGGATGACTCTTTCCTGATGATGGGATCACTGGCTCCGAAGTTGTCCTGATTGTTCGAATTTTTGCTTAATCCTTTCGAAATCTTCTTTCTGGATCTCAAGCAGACCGAAACGGAATGCATATCCCCATGACTTCTTGTTCCGTATGAAATTAAGGTCGTTGATAAGCGGCTCGATCTTTATCTCCCCGGTGTACTTGTACTTCACGTTTCGCCGGAATGGCTTGAAATCCGGGTGCATCTCAATTTGCACTATCTGGTCATCTGCCACGGTTCCAAGAGCGGTAAATGCATGCAGGGGTTCGTCTCCCTCATAGGTTACTTTCGGGGAGTAGTAAATAATGGAATCCCCGGCATTCATCCTCGCAAGTCCCGCTCTCTTTCCGTGCCCGGCCTGAGCAAACCCTCCGGCAACACCAAGCATTACGTGTTCCCTTGATGCAACAATAATCCAGAACCGTAGATCTGTCATACAGTAAGCCACTCAATATTACCCAATAGAAATACCTATGGAAGATTCCTACCTGATCCTGTTCCGGAGAACACCGGGATATCTTTATCCTCCTGTTTTGAACACCAGCCATTCGGATTTTCCAGCACGTTTGAACCGGACAAGCACGTAATGGCCATTCAGCCGTTCCCCATGGAAAATAATTTCAATCTTTTCATCATCCCATTGCAGGGTAGTGTACCATCCTTTATCCCAGATCGTAACTGCACCTGCCCCATACTCTCCTTGGGGGATGGTTCCTTCAAAGGTCCGGTATTCAAGAGGATGATCCTCTACTGCCACTGCAAGATGTTTCTCTCCGGGTGCCTCCGGTATTCCTTTGGGGACTGCCCAGCTCTTCAGTACGCCTTCACGTTCCAAGCGCAAATCATAGTGAAGATGACGTGCGTGATGTTCATGAACGACAAAATAATTCCCTTCTCCAATCTTTTTTTCATTTCCCGATGGTTCGTGAGTCATAGAAAAATCCCGCCTCCCTTGATAGTTTTTTAGTGACAATTCAATAGATTTTCTTACCGGATCATCATTCTCCGTTCGTTTTCTCGCGGAAGTATCGTTATTGTAATCTTCTCTTTTTTGGACTTTATTTTCTGCCAGAGTAGCTTTTCCAGGCACATTAACGCCATCAGTTAATTGGTCAATCGTGCAATCTGCGGCTTTTTTATCTAACCGTACCCTGATAAACCGGGGTATTCTTAGTTTTCTGTCTCGCGTCATTTCCTGGTATGCTACTTCGCATACAAGCTCTTGTCTCAGCCAGGTTATCCCGTACGTTCGATCAGCTCCAGTAAGACTTGGGGTTGAAGTCTCCAGCGCCGAGAATAATTCCATAAGGTCCGCCTGATCGCGCACCGAAAACCCTGTCCCGACTTTTCCGATAAAAACCAGTTTCCCTGCGCTATCTGGATCATACAAACCAAGCAGTAGGGATCCAAACGAGACTCCTCGTCCCCCCTTCCCCATAGTGTATCCGGCAATCACACAATCGCAGGTCTTCTGCGCCTTTATCTTAAGCCATCCCTCGCTCCGCAGGCCCTGATCGTACCGGCTGTCTTTGCGTTTTGCAATTATACCTTCAAGTCCCTGTGCCACAGCGGTCTGGTAGTATTCTTCTCCCCTCGATTCCACGGGACGGGATAGTACTACATGAGACCCTTCTCTTACTGCCTCTTCAAGAATTTTCCTCCGGTCAGTAAAAGTCAATCCGGTCAAGGACTTCCCCTCTTTTTCAAGAATATCAAAAACAATGTAGGTAACTGGATTTGGTTCCAGTCCAGGTCTTATCGTTTTGGTTTGCAAACGGGGAAGAAGAGCCTGGATATCGGGTTTCCCCCGGGTCATTGCGACGATCTCTCCATCGAGTACATACCCGGGGCAAGGGTCGAAAGCACACTCAGTTCCGGGAACTGCCCGGCAAGTTCACGACCGTTACGACTCTTAAGAGATAGTGTGTAATTAATGTAGGCAATTGCCCTGACACCGTCCCATTTGACCTCAAATACCCAATCGTTGCTGCTGAAAGGACCTTTTGCAGTTTTTGCAAGCATCGGCAGATATAGTGTCTTCATTTCTACCCGAACCGGATCACTTTGTAGCAAGGGTAGCAAGGGTTTCTTTGAGGGCCTGCATAAGCTCTTTCAGCTTCTTCGGGATGCGGTTCTTCGTAGACAACCTTTTCTCCTGCACGTTTCTTTTCTATAAGATCCACGATAGCTTTGCGGTAATGGTCCTGATATTCGTCTATAGAAAAATCTCCGGTAAGCTCGGTGACGATTCGTTTTGCAAGGGCAATTTCAGATTCTTGTGGTGCCGGGAGATTAGCAAGATCGGTAAATGCCTGCGGAGGAATGACCTCTTCTGCGTAACGAAGAGTGGTGAGGACAAGGCCTCCCCGATAGAAATGAACCACGACAGGATATTCTTTGGTACGGAGGGTAATGGACCCGGCCGCTGCCATACTAAGGTCCATAAGAGTCGAAGCAAAAAGATTATAGGCTTCCTCGCTACGATCCGGGGTTAGGACATAGGATGTGTCAAAATACATCGGATCAAGCGAGAGATAATGCACGAACTTTCCGATTCTGATCTTGCGATCTGATTCCGGCGCTGCAGCTTTCGAGCTCCTCGTTTGTAAAGACAATAAACTCTCCTTTCCTGATCTCGTACCCCTTCACGGTATCTTCCCAGGGGACTACAACGCCATCCCGGGAACAGACCCTGTTGTACCTGAGCAATTGTCCATCTTCGCGATGGAGCAAACGGAATGAGAACGACCGATCCCTGAACATCGTATTGAGCCGGACCGGTATGTTAATGAGACCGATAGTTATCGAGCCGCTCCAGAAAGGTCTTCCTACGTTCCGCAACGTAGAGTCGCTGGTATGCTGATCGTTGGAGGCAGATTGAACGAGTTCTTTTTTTCTGTTTTTGTTTCCTGTTTCTGATGAAGAGAGTGGCACTTTTTCCAGAACATAGTCCCGAGAAGGTTGTTTTAAATTCGAATCTCCAAGTACAGGAGTTTCTTTGCCTTTTTGGGTTTCCCGTGATGATTTCTTTTCAGTCGATCGCTTATTTGGCGGACTTCCCGATGGACTGCCTGTTTTCAAAGATATCCCTCCATGGATCTTCGTGTGCTGGATTCAGTGTCCGGATATTAAAATCTTCGGGACGGACACCATGCACAAGGTCCCCCCAATGGAGAGGTGTTGAGACCGTCGCCTCCGGGCTTCCTCTCATGCTGTAGGGAGCAACCATGGTTTTACCATGAGCGTTCTGAAGGTAATCGATAAAAATAGTCCCGGGATCTTGGGATTGTGGAAATTCCGAAACCACATGTGGTATTTCCCTGGAAATTGATCTCCCGATACTATGAACGAACTCCCGGACTTCACCAAACCGGTACCCTGATATGAGCGGGACGACTATATGCAGTCCTTTTTTTCCTGATGTTTTCACGTACGGGTGAATCCCCTCGTTTTCGAGATGCTCGCGGACAACATGTGCTACATCTATAACCTCATCAAACGGGATGGGCGGTTCCGGATCAATGTCAACCAAGAGAATATCCGGGGTTTCAAAGGCTGAAGTTGTAGAAAGCGCAATGTGAATCTCCAGCGAGGCAAGATTAGCTATCCAGATGAGCGTGTCAAGATTGTTGCAGACTATAAAGTGGACCTCGCGTTGGGTAGTCTCTGACCACCGGGCAAATATTTCCACATAATCAGGAGTTCCCCGGGGTGCATCCTTTTCGAAGAAATCTTCACCACCGAAACCTTCCGGGAACCGGTGCATAGTCAGCGGCCGGTTGTGGAGGAACGGAAGCATACGAGGTGCATTCCGGATATAATAGGTGATCACCTCCTCTTTAGTGATCCCTTCTGCCGGGTACAAAATTTTGTTGAGGTTGGTCAGCCGGACCTTCGAGAGATCCTGAAATGATTCCCTGTTCTTTGGCATTACATTGAGTTCCGGTTACCGAATGAAAATAATTTTCTCATTTCATTCTCTTCTGGTTCATATGTTCCTCAAGTGCAACCACTTTCTGGGTGATTTTCATCACGGAGTCCGGGTTGAGGGAAATTGATTCTATGCCTTCCCGTACGAGGAACTCGGCAAATTCCGGATAATCGCTGGGCGCCTGTCCACAAAGGCCGGAATGACGGCCGTTTCTCTTGGCACCCTGCACCGCCATAGATACAAATTTCATCACACCGGGATCCCGTTCATCGAAATCGTGGGCGACTACCATGGAATCACGATCAACCCCGAGAGTAAGCTGGGTCAGGTCGTTCGATCCAATCGAGAACCCGTCGAACAATTTGCTGAATTCATCGATGAGGAGGATGTTATTGGGAATCTCGCACATAACATAAACCAGGAGCCCGTTCTTACCCCGCACTAGACCGTTCTTTGCCATTTCGGCCAGCACTTTTTCACCTTCACTGACCGTTCTGCAGAACGGGATCATGATGATCAGGTTCGTCAGACCCATTTCATTGAGCACCCGTTTCATTGCCTGGCATTCAAGAGCAAAACCTTCACGGTATTTCTCATCGTAATATCGTGATGCTCCGCGGAAGCCGAGCATCGGGTTTGATTCTTCGGGCTCGAAATATTTCCCTCCCAGAAGATCGGCATATTCGTTGGTCTTGAAGTCGCTCATCCGGACAACCACAGGTTTTGGGTAGAAAGCGGCGGCAATCGTTCCGATCCCCTGCGATAGTTTCTCTACAAAATAATCTTCCTGATCTCCGTAACCGTACGTAAGATCTCCTATCTTTGCTTTAACTGTCTCATCAGTGACTTTCTCCGGATGGACGAGCGCCATCGGGTGGATTTTGATGTAATTATTGATGACAAACTCCATCCGGGCAAGCCCGATACCATCGTTGGGAACCATCGAAAGGGCAAAGGCCTGATCCGGCTCACCGAGGTTGATCATTATCATTGTTTTCGGTCGCCTGAGATCTTTTAAGGATACTTTTTCGATATGGAACGGAAGGATGCCTTCGTAAACAACCCCTTCATCTCCCTCTGAACAATTGACGGTCACGTCCTGCCCGGTTCTGATCTTTTCCGTAGCATCGTTAGTCCCGACAACAGCCGCAACCCCGAGCTCACGACTTACTATGGCTGCGTGGCAGGTCCTTCCGCCGCGGTTGGTAATGATTGCTGCAGCGGTCTTCATGACCGGTTCCCAGTCGGGATTTGTCGTGTCAGCAACCAGAATTTCCCCAGGGCGGAACTCGCCAAGATGGCTAACATCTGCAATAACCCGTGCTTTACCGGTAGCGATCTTTTCCCCGACACCTTTTCCCGTTGCAAGAACCTTCCCCCGCTGCTCCAGGTGGTAGGTTATTAGGAGATCCATTGCCTCCTGAGAGTGGACGGTTTCGGGACGTGCCTGGACGATGAACAAATCTCCGGAGATCCCATCTTTTGCCCATTCGATGTCCATCGGGACGGACTGGTGCGCCTTTTGTGAATAATGTTCCTCGATCTTGATGGCAAACTGAGCCAGTTTAAGAATCTCGTCATCAGTGATACAGAAACGCCGGCTATCTGATTCGGGGACTTCAACATTTCTCGTTAGTACCTTGGAAGTGCCCTGACCGTAAATCATCTTGATCTTTTTATCGCCAAGGTTTTTTCGGATAATGGCCCTGTACCCGGTCCTCGCCGTCGGTTTAAACACATAGAACTCGTCCGGATTAACGGCACCCTGTACAATATTCTCGCCAAGACCGTAAGAGCCCGTAATAAAAACAACGTCCCGGAACCCGGTCTCGGTGTCCAGAGTAAAGATCACGCCGCTCGACGCCATATCAGAACGGATCATCTTCATAATCCCGATAGAAAGAGCAACCTTGAAGTGGTCAAAATTCTGGTCGATCCGGTAAGATATTGCCCGGTCGGTAAAGAGAGAGGCAAAGCATTTACTGCATGCCTCCCGTAGTGATTGATATCCTCTGATGTTAAGGTAAGTTTCCTGTTGGCCGGCAAATGATGCCGTGGGGAGATCTTCCGCTGTAGCAGAGCTCCTGACCGCAACATCGGTTTCAGGTCCGTACTCCTCACAGAGCTTGTCGTAGGCAGTCTGGACCTCGGCCCAGATGTCATCAGGTATACCTGCACCGAGGATCAGGTCTCGTGCCTTTTTTCCCCGTCCTTCCAGATTGGAGAGACTTGTCTTATCGAGATCGGCCAGATTGTCTCTGAGCCTGTCAATGACATCACCGGTTTTTACGACTCTCCAGTATGCATCAGCGGTAATGGCAAAACCATTGGGGATTTTTACCCCAACCTTTGTCAGATCCTGGTACATTTCGCCAAGCGAGGCGTTCTTGCCTCCCACACTGGCGACATCCTCGTTCCTGATCTCCGCAAACCAGCGGATGTATTTTGCTGTACTCATGCTAAAATCTCCTCGTGGATCTTTATAAGGCATACATGGATGTCGACGAATTTGCTGCAGTAATCTGGAAATTTTCCGAAGGATCTTCAATACTTCGCCTCAGCGCAAGCCTTCCTATTCGATCAAGAACATTGATTGCCATATTTTTCATCGTACATCTCCTTGCTGACGTTATCTCCTCCTCTTTGAGGTATAGAGCCTTTTTCAAAAACCAGATTTTGAAACAAAAAATGAAACGATCGGAAAGTACTGGAAAAGAGTTTTCAATCGGGGTTTATCGCTTTCAGTCTCGTGCGACTTTGTTTTGCTGCTGTGATCCGTTTTTTGAGATCGCGACTGGCTGCAGTGATGTCTGGTTGACCAACTACCACTGAAATCACCGCAACGCCATCAGCACCGGATGCGATCACTTCTTCGACATTATCACAATTTATTCCACCTATGGCTATAACCGGGATCGAAACCACGCTTTTGATTTGTTTAATCATTGCAAGCCCACGCCCCGGTCCGGCGTCAATCTTCGAAACTGTGGCAAAGACCGGGCTAACGGCAACATAATCCGCTCCGCCTCTTTCCGCTGCCACAGCTTCTCCGGAATTTCCCACCGAAACACCGATAATGAAAGGCCGGGGTGCCTTCTGCCGTGCCAGATCTACCTTGAGGTCATCCTGGCCTAAGTGAACCCCGTCTGCTCCGCAAGCAAGTGCAATATCCAGCCGGTCGTTCACAATAAAGACTGTCCCGGTCCTTCGGGTTATTGCCCGAATCTCCCGGCCGATGCTGCATAGATTCTCAGAACTGCAGTATTTGTCCCGCAGCTGTATCGCATCTGCTCCGCCATCACAGGCAAGACGTGCAATCTCTGCATGAGTACGTCCTTTGGCGATTCCTTCATCAGTGATAACGTAGAGTTCGAGATTCATGACTTCTTTTCAGCCATATTTTATCCGGGCACCGGCAAGGAGGTCTGCCGGTGCGAGTACTGCCATTTCATCAAAAAGCGCCGATTTAAAGGACCCGGACCCGGCTTTTTTCTGCTGCCCGTTCTCCGGCAAGACCAAACGCTGCAAGGGCTGTTGCTGCTGCTATCACCCTATCATCGCTTACTGCTGCGCAGACGCCGGTTATTGATGTCGCCATACAACCAGTCCCGGAAAGTGTGCCCATCATGGGGTGGCCGTTTTCAACCAGGAGAACACGTTCTCCATCAGTGATGATGTCGGTTGCCCCGCTTATGACTACCGTAATTCCTGCATTGCGGGCAAATGTCCGGGCTACCGTTACCGGATCACCTTTCATCCCTTCAGAATCAACTCCCCGTACCTTTGAGTCTACACCGGCAAGCACCCCAATCTCCCCGGCGTTTCCCTTGACAGTGGCAATAGTCAATTCATCAAGGAGTCGCCGGCAGCTCTCCGTCCTGAACCGTGTGGCTCCTGCGCCAACCGGATCGAGGACAATCGGGATCTTACGTTCGTTTGCCATTTTCCCGGCGAAAATCATACTTTTGATGATCCCTGAATTAAGAGTCCCTATGTTAAGAACAAGGGCACTTGAAAGAGCAGCCATCTCTCCTGCCTCTTCCCATGCATCTGCCATCACCGGAGCTCCTCCTGCACAGATGGTGATATTTGCGCAGTCATTAACGGTCACGTAATTTGTAATATGGTGGACAAGAGGGCGTTGTTTCCTAGCCTGCGATAGAAGAGCGGAAAAAATCTGATTGTCCATGATAATCACCGGGTAAGCTCGCTGAGCGTGGCTATGAGCAGATCGATCTCCTGCCGGGTATTATAGTAGGCAAGACTTGCCCTGACAGTACCGTCTGGGAGACCCAGACTTTCTACAAGTGGTTGACAACAGTGGTGGCCGGACCTCACCATGATGTCTGCCGCTTCGTCAAGCTGTTGAGCTACTTCATGCGGATGGTACCCGTCAACCGTAAAGGAGACAACACCTATCCTGCTGGCCGGATCCTGCGAGGCATACACGTGGACTCGGTTGTTCCGGCTAAGCCCCGCAATCAGACGGTCGGTAAGATCTTTCTCGTGCCAGTGGATTTTTTCTATACCGATCACTTGAAGGTAGTCTACGGCTGCGCCAAGACCGATCCCCCCGGCAATATTAGGTGTACCTGCCTGGTACTGTTGGTAGCCTTTGGCAAGCGTGTATCCTTCTGAACTGACCGCTTCTACCATGCCCCCACCAACCATCAGCGGTTCAATACAAGGCTCTTTCATCCAAAGAACACCGGTGCCGGTGGGGCCAGACATCTTATGCCCGGAGAAACAGTAGAAATCGCACCCAATGTCCTCAACATTTACCGGCATGTGTGGAACGGCCTGCGCACCATCGACCAGAAGGAGTGCGTCATGGTCATGGCAGATTTTTGCAATATCCTTTACCGGCGTAACGACACCCAGGACATTTGAAGCCTGGGTGACCGCAACGAGCCGGGTGAAATCCGTAATAGCCGTTTCCAGTGCGGTAAGATCGAGCGAATACGACGGATTGATACCAATAATATCTGTTGATACACCTTGCCTGGCAAGCCGGCGCCAGGGAAGAAGGTTCGAGTGATGTTCGAGAAGCGTAGTGACGACCCTGTCGCCAGATTTCCAGGTAAGTCCCTGGGCGACCATGTTCACCGATTCAGTCGTATTTTTCGTAAAAACGGTAACCCCGTCTTTCCCGGAGATGAATTCCGCAACTTTCTCGTGGGCGTGCCAATACCGCTGGCTTGCGATGCTCGTAAGGCGGTGGACACCCCGGCCTACGTTAGCCCGGTACCGGTGCTCGAACTCAACCATCGCGGTAATCACGGGTTGAGGGGAAAAACTGGTCGCGGCATTGTCAAGGTAAATGATTTCACTATCCCCAAGAATAGGAAAGTCCCTCCGGATATTTTCCACATTATATTCCCTGCTTTCCTGTGCTACCATTTCCGGTTCCATGATTCTTTCACCTGTTATTTCAACCATTTCTTCCCGTTCCAGAGGAGGTTCTGCCTGCAACGTATAATCGTCCCGCACCGGGATACCCTGGTCCCGGCAGAGCTCCCGCATTTTGGGCGGTAATGCTTTCCAGCGCCAGAGTCCCCACTGGTGGAACGCGTCGGGAAGCCCCCTCTTTTTTGCGTGAGACTCAAGAAACGCGTCCCAGCGTCGGGCATAGTCCGGGTACATATCCCGGAGCACTTCGTACTCACTTTCGAGCATGGAAGGGCAGACATAGCACCCGATTCGTTCTATTCCCCGCTCGTAGAGCGGGTTTATGTCTACTTTCTGCCACCAGAGATAGAGAAAAACCTCAAGAGCCCGCCAGTTTCGTATTGGTGAGATATTAAGCTGGAGCGGATTTGCCGGATTTTGGCTGGTCTCTTCGAGCGCTGCCCTGTTCCATGACTCATACCACCGGTTGCCCTGAACTGTAACGCAGGGACCAACATCTTCCAGGTGAAGTTTGAGCGGGCGGAGTTTCAGGAGTTTGCAGCACCACCGGTTATCTTTTCCCGGGGCCCGGCTTTCTCTGCAGCTAAAAAAAAGTCCCCGGCTTTTTCTATGACCGGTACTCCCTGCGATTTCACAAAAGCAACCGTCTCGGGAAACTCGATACCGGTATCAAGAAAGAACGCATCCTTCACCCCGGCCTTGCGTGCGAGGGTAAGGACCGCTGTGCTGTCTTTTCCACCGGAGAATGAGACATTGCATACTGGGCGGTCATGTATATGGTGTTTAATCATGCGAACGCTATGGCGTTCCAGGTTTTTTAAATGATACCGGTTCTGCTGGACTACTTGTTCCCAGTCCGGGTTAGCGCCAGTCCTGGGATCGATTGGCGCCAGTTCTCTTACCCGGACATAACCGTCTTTGACCGTTCCGGTACCGTACCTGTTTTTGAGTTTAACTACCGCAGTACCATCCGGAACCGGGCTCGACAGGTGGAATTTCTTTCCTCCCATCCTTCCGGATCCCTCACCCCTTTCGATGCCTGTTTCAAGGTCGATGATGCCGGTTGTTACGTGTTTGAGTATATATGGCAGAGCCTCGGGCGATAGATCGAACGAGTGCTGACGTGATACCGGGTCAAAAGAGAGCCAGCCGAACCGGTGACCGTGGGCGATCACAAGGTCGGCCCTGTCCAAACCACCGGTCTTGTTGAGAAGCAGGACCGTCTGGAGAGGGATAGTGCCGAAACGTTCCCGTACCAGTCTTTTTATAAGAGCCATATCAGCCGAAAGCGCCGGGCGTACATCGTATGGCTGGAGTAGTTCGATCTCCCTCCCCATAGTTCCGCAGGCGCAGGTCCTGCCAATCAGCGGGACATTGCACCGGTCACACCAGTAGAGGATCTTTTTCACCGGCGGCTCGTGCATCACACTCACATGATTAGGGCGCTATAAAGATAAGAGGAACGTTTCAGGAATATCCGGGAAAATCACCGGTCGGTCGTGCCCGTCGGAGGCAGGGTACTGTCGGAAAAATCCGCCATCACCGTCTCGAATGCGAGCAGCGTGGTAGCGAGGGTATGTTCACTGGAACAGGGAATGTCATGGTATATGCTCTGGCAATAGAGGCAGGTAAACCTGCCCCATACTAAGATGTGGAAGAGAAAAGGGAGGGTTTTATGAAAAAACGGGGTCGCCACCAGGAATTTTAGGCCGGCGCACGGAGCAGGAAGAACTGGTACCCATATTCCCCGGGGTGGTTGCGGTGCACTTCAATCTCCTGCTCTATCCCGGCAAAGAACTCGAGCTGAACCGAGGGTGTCCCGGTACTGTTCTCTGATAGCAGGGAGCCGGGCAAGCATCGGGATATAGTACTCGTCCCATCATGCAGACAGGGGCAACGGGAAATCCGCACAGAAATGATATCCTGTCCGGGCGATCAGGATTCGGGTCTCTTCCACTGTCTTTATCTGCGGGTAACACTGCTCCCAGAACGCCCGGGACTCACGTGAAGGATCTTCCACGAACCAGCATGCTTCGGTAAATGCGAGGTACCCGCCGGGCCGGATAAATTTCTTTCATGCTACAAGCCCCGCCTCCACCCCGATGACAAAGATCGAGCCTTCCGCCCAGAGCAGGTCAAAGGAACCGGGAGGGAACGGGAGGACATCCATGAAAACGCGGACCGTTTTTACCCTGCCGGCAACACCGGCCTTCTGTGCCCTAGCGTCCAGTATATCGAGCACCGGCTGGTACAGGTCAACTGCAGTAATCCGAGCGTCCGGTGCGAGTCGGGCGAGCACAAGGGTCTGCATGCCGGAACCGCACCCGATATCGAGGATTGTCGGGTGTGCTGGAAGTCCGGGCAGCAGGTGAAACATCCGTTCTGTGCAGGCATCGCTTCCCGGGCCCTGCCGGGGTAAGCCGAAGAACAGGGCTCCCATGATTGTCTCATCCATCCCAGTCAGGTACGCGGGCAGAAAAGAGAGGGTTTGTGGTCAGATGCTTTCAGGTCCCTGAATCTGCAAGGGCTTTACGGATCTGTTCCTTTACTGTCTCGGGAATCTCGAGACGGTCGAGGGCGCGTAAAAGAAGGAGCCGGGCCATTTGCTGGCCTTCAAGAGTTGAAAGATATGCATTAATAGCTTCCTTTCCTTGTGGGGAAGAAAGAAAGGCGCGTATCGTCTCCTGTCCTTTTTGAGAAGCAAGATATTCTGCAACAAGACCTTGAATACCATCAATCACGCCCATCTATATTCACCATCTAAAAAGACTGGAACGGATACTCTGATAAATCTCCCGGAATTAAAATGTCTTGCCCGGTGTAACCGCTCAGCCAAAACGAGGTTATCGGTTTCGGTTATATTCGCCGGCGCATGGGATGCAGACTGTTTTACCTTTTTTAAGTCTGGCACGGTGTTCAGCAACCATCTCACCACAGATGGCACACGGAACCGATCGTGAAATCCGTGCCTTTTCAGGGGTATCAGAACGCGCCTCTTTTTCAATAAATAGCTCACCAATCGGAACCGTAAGGATCTTGTCAATGACTGCTGTCTGGCGCTCTTCATACTCCTGTATCTCGGTTGGCGTCGCTTTCCCGGCCACAACTTTTCCGCGCAGCTCAGATGCCACCGGATCAATACGTTCGAGCAGGGGTTCAGAACGCTGGACAATACGAATTGCCGAGCCGGTCCTGCGGTTGATAAACGTGTATGCATGCTTGCCCAGATCCTTGAGAATCAGGTTTCCTTTGCCAACGGAACATCCGGCAATTGCCTGGACCGCATCAATCCCACAGGCATCGTTTTCAACAACCGCAACCAAATCCTCGTCCTCGGATCGTTCGGCATGCAATACAGAGAGAGCATGTCTGGCTGCGCGATAACCAAGCGCGAGGCCGGGACAGGAATGTCCGTGAAAGGCAACGGCGTCATGATAGGTCTGGAACTGGCGGGTCATGATCTTCACGTAATCTAGTCACTTGCCGGGAGGAGCGTAAAACGGTTTCGGGTGACCGGCTTGCTTTCTTGATACTAAGGTTTATACGAGTGGGGCGCAGAGGAAGAGATCGGTGCATTCATTATGGCAAAATTAACCGCTGACATGAAAGAAGCCTTTCTGAAAATGAAAATCTTCCCGGTAGCGACCGCAGCCAAAGATGGCACACCAAATGTTATCCCGATCGGGATAGTCGAGCTTATCAGCGATGATACGATCTGGATTACGGACAATTTCATGAATAAAACCCTTGATAATCTCAAGGCAAACCCGAAAATCGCACTCTATGTCTGGGGCCCGGAAATCAAAGGGTGTTTCCAGATTAAAGGGCATGTCACCATCAAAACGAGCGGCAAGGAATACGACGAGATGAAGGATAAGATTAACAAGAAAAACCCAGCGCTTCCTGCACGGTCGCTTCTCATTGTAAAGATTACCGATGTTTTTGAATGTAAACCTGGAGCGACGGCCGGTTCAAAACTCCTCTGATAACGTTTTTTTCAATATACGATCCTGATTATCCTTCATAGGAACGATGATCCGGTAACAGCGGGAGTATATCTTCTTCAGTCAGATCTGCCGTTTCAGGCTGCACGCAAGGCGTAACGAGTTATGGACCATATCCGTGAGATCTTCCTGAGTGTACTGGTTTTTCTCTATCAGCTCCCAATCCCGTGTCGTATCCTCATTATTCTCTCCTACCCAAGAGGCGATAGAAACTTCAGGGCTGTGAAAACCCAGCCATGCAAAAAAATTCAGGAGGTTGCCTGCTACGTGTTGCATACCGTCTACATGGCCAATGATGATGAGCGCCACGACTTTATTTTTGATCATCCGGTTGCCAAACCACGAGTACTGGTTCTCGATGCAGTTCATCCGTTCGATAAATTTCTGGACAAGTGCTGAGTGATTATTCCATCTGATGGGCGTGGCAAGGAAAAGGACATCACAGTCCAGAATCGCTGCATATACTTTATCCATTTCGTCGTCCACGTATTTCATCGAAGACTGGCAGGGATAGGTACAGTATTCCGGGTTCTCGGAATAATTTCCTTCACAATCATATATTTTAAGGTCTTTGAGCCGGATAAACTTCGTTTCGCAACCGAGTGCAGTGCACCGGTCGAGAGCTTCGATGAGCAGGCGTTCTGACTTGGACATCCCCGGTTCCTGCCGGCTCGATCCAGAGATCCCTACCACTCTTGTGCCCTGCACGTTTGCGGGGTCCGGTGCGGTGATTGCACCGACACCAAATTTCCGCCCGACCATGGGAGATGGCATAATGGTACTCTGGGTGTTGTTAAAAGATATGGATTTATTCATGCGCCGGGGAAAGGCGAGAGGGGGACCCTTGATTTAAGGAGAGTCTGTGTGATCCCGAATACTTGTCACACAGGTAGTGGTATTTTCGTCGCTTCCATATTCTTTTCCATCTCAAGGATCTCCTTCAGGTGAGCTTTCGTGGATGGTCCCTTTGGCACAGCCTTGCAGCCGGTAGCTTTACTTGTTGACTCTTCGTAGGTTCCGATATCCCGGGCGATTGCTATCGCATCTGCCTTGTCAAACCCGATGAGGGGACGATAAACCGGGATCTCTGCGGCATCTGAGAGGACCACCAGATTGTCGAGGGTCTGGCTTGCTACCTGTCCAAGCGACTCACCGTTCACGATACCTTTTGCCCCTATTTCTTGTGCAACAGCCTGCGCAATCCGGTACATCCGGCGTTTGCAAAAGATGCAGGTATACTTCTCCTGCCGGTTTCTGATCAGCTCCTTTTTTGCTGCCGCTAGGTAGGTGTCATGTATCACCCGGAGCCGGATGTCGGGCTGGTACTTCCGTAACACTTCAACTACCCGTTCGGCCCGGGTCAAGACGGTTTCGTCAAGGAAGGTATCGAGCGCCACATAGATCGGCACGATCCTGCAGCCCCGTTTCATCATCATCCATGCCGCAACCGGGGAATCGATGCCTCCCGAGACAAGTGCAACAAGCGTTCCCTCTACCCCAAGAGGAAGACCGCCGGACCCTTTTATCACTTTATCGTAGAGATAACATTCATCCTGCCGGATTTCAATATGGATTTCAACGTCTGGGACAGCAAGGTTCACCTTCAGGTGAGGGAATGCTTTCCGGACTACATCGCCAAGTTCGATCGCCTTATCGTTCGAGGAAAAACTGTGTTTTCCTACCCTTTTGATGCGCAGTGCAAATGTCTTCGCGCCGGGAAGACCGTGTGTCCTGCAATATTCAATAAGTGCTGTTTCCAGCGGTAAATCATGGGGTACATGTTCGACTTCTGAGAATGAAACGATCCCAAATACATGCCTAAGTTTTTCGGGATCGAGATTCCCGGTGATCCATATTCTGCCGCGTTCACTTTTGATCTTCAAATCGGGTATAAGCTGCCGGATGTTGTTTATCAGGACCCGTTCCCATTGCCGGCGTACCGGATCTGATTTTAAGAATATCTCCGAGTACCGGACCAACCACTTTTTTGCCATGTTCACGTTTGTCCCTGGTTCTTCCTGATTAGTGGGGATTTTCACGGTGTTTGTCTCCCGACGAGAGTACTGATCGCATCGCTCGTGATAAGGCCTATAACGTGCCGGTCGTTGTCGACAACGGGCAGGGCAGAGATTGAATGGTCCTCCATTTTCCTAGCCGCCTCCTCAACGGGCTCCTTCTTGGTTGTCGTAACCACATCCCGGCTCATGATCTCGTCGAGCCAGAGAAAATTGGACGCCACTGCCTTTGCGATATCCCACGAGGTAACGATTCCTACGAGCTGGCCGGTAGCGGAAAGAACCGGCAGGTGGTTGACACTGCACTTGATCATTCTCCGGGCAGTTACCGCGATTGTGGTACCCTCTTCGATGCATTCGACCTCCCGGGTCATCACGTCCCCGACAACGGTATGCGACAGGAACCGGGTAATCAGGTAATTGAGCTGACCTGATTCGAGCAGGAACGCATCATGACCGTAGTTCGAACGGATCTCGCAGTAATGCACCTCGCGTTCATTAGCGGTAAGTGCTGTCACAATTTCCTGCGACTGATAGGGAGGATAGAGCCAGTCCGACGAGACTGAAAGAATGAAAAAAGACGCTTTCACGGCAGAGAGCCCGGTCGCGAGCGAGCCATCCTTTGTAAGGTCGAAGTAATCGATCGCTTTTGTAATATACAGATACGAATTTGCATCGAACCGTTTTGTGAATGTATCCCCCTGGTGGTGGAGGTAACTTTCTACGGCAAACTCAGTCGAGAAATCAAACCCGACATGGTCCTTTCCCTGGAGTGCCCTCCCGAACTTTGCATGCATTGATTCATCAGAGAGGTACGTGATATGGCCCACCATCCGTGCCAACGCTAGACCGTGTGTGGGAACTCGTTTGCCGTAATAGTTCCCGTTATTCCAGTCAGGGTCGGAGATAATGGCTTTCCTGCCAACCTCGTTAAAGGCAATCTGCTGGGGAGTCGAGTATCCGGTCGCGGCAATAACGATTGCCTTTTTTATCATGTCCGGATACGATACCGTCCACTGGAGAGCCTGCATGCCTCCCATTGATCCCCCGACTACAGCATACAATTCGGTAATGCCGAGATAGTCAAGAAGAAGTTTCTGGGCGTTGACCATGTCCCTGATGGTAATGACCGGGAACCTTGTACCAAAAGGTTTGCCGGTCTCCGTATTGACTGAAGAAGGGCCGGTTGAGCCTTTACATCCTCCCAGAACATTGCTGCAGATCACAAAATAGCGATCCGTATCAAATGCCTTACCGGGCCCGACAACAGTGTCCCACCAGCCGGGCTTGTCGTCCCCTTCGTGAAACCCGGCTATATGGGCGTCCCCGGATAAAGCATGGCAGATAAGGATAGCGTTGCTTTTTTCTTTGTTGAGCTTGCCGTAGGTTTCATAGGCTATTGTCAGGTTGGAGAGCACTTCTCCGCTTTCAAGGGTGAGTGAACCGGAGAGGTCTGCGTGTTCTGTCCTGACAATGCCTAGAGAGCCACGGAGCATATTCATACTCTAGACTTGGGCAAGAGCCTGATTAAGATCTTCGATGATGTCTTCAATATCCTCGGTGCCGATCGAGAGCCTGACGGCGTCCGGAGTAACACCGGTCTTCGCCTGTTCTTCAACGGTAAGCTGCTGGTGGGTAGTGCTTGCCGGGTGGATCACAAGGCTCTTTGAATCCCCGATATTGGCAAGGTTGGAGAAGAGCTTCAAGCTGTCGATGAACTTCCTGCTTGCCGTCTCTCCACCCTTGATGCCAACGCCAACAAGAGGCCCGAAGCCGCCGTGGAGGTATTTCCTGGTCAGCTCATGGCTCGGGTGTTCCGGAAGGCCGGGGTAGTTGACCCACGCGACTTTGGGGTGGCTTTTAAGGAATTTTGCGACAGCGAGAGCGTTCTCTGAATGCCGGGGAACCCGCAGGTGCAGGGTCTCGAGACCTATAAGGAAGAGCCAGGCATTAAAAGGACTTAAGACCGCCCCGGTGTCTCTCATGAGCGAGACACGGATCTTGAAGACAAAAGCAACATTCCCGAGGCCTGGGAAGTTCCCGAATGCATCCCAATACTTCAAACCGTGGTATCCAGGGTCGGGTTCAGTAAATTCAGGAAACTTGCCGTTATTCCAAGCAAACTTGCCGGAATCAACAATGACACCTCCGATAGAGTTGCCGTGGCCGCCGATGTACTTCGTCGCCGAATGGACGACGATATCGACTCCATGGTCGATAGGACGGACAAGACCTACGCCGGTAGTATTGTCAACAACCAAGGGGATGCCGTGGTCGTGGGCGATTTTTGCGATCGCTTCGAAATCGGGCGTGTCGAGTTTCGGATTTCCCACAGTCTCAGCGTAGATAGCCCGGGTTTTTCCAGTGATCGCTTTTTTGAATTCTTCAGGCTTCGAGGAGTCTACAAAGACAACATGTCGCCCGAATTTTGGGAACGTGTGATGAAGGAGCTCATACGTACCACCGTACAGGTTATCGGCAGATACGATCTCGTCGCCGGGCCGGGTAATATTCAGGAGTGCATAGGTAATCGCTGCCTGGCCCGATGCCGTAGCAAGCGCACCGGTACCTCCTTCAATTGCTGCTATACGCTTCTCGAACACATCTGTCGTCGGGTTCATGAGGCGTGTGTAGATGTTCCCGAGCTCACGCAGGCCAAAGAGGTTGGCTGCATGCTCCGTGTTCTTGAACACGTAGGATGAGGTCTGGTAGATCGGTACTGTCCGTGACCCGGTGGTTGGGTCCGGTTCCTGCCCTGCATGGAGGGCGAGGGTTCCAAGATGAATCTTCTTTGGTGACATGGTTGGTTTTCTCTGTTGTTTCGGGGACAGGATTTTTTTTCTTTCGTCTTTTCTTTTCTGGATGATCGGAGTGCGAAATGCTTCTATCCTTTTAATCAACGTTACTTTGCAGCAGGGATCTCGTATTTCTCTGCGATTTCGGTAAAGACATCAGTGAGGTAACGGATCTGCTTTTCGTTGAGACCGTAGGTGTTCAGTTTCCAGGTCCGGGTTGCTCCGGCAAACTCTCCGACAATGCCGCGGGATGAAAGCTCGTCGCTGAAGTAGAAACCTCGACGTTTGTGGGTCTGTGCGACTGTGTCGAAGCTTCCTGTGGTATCGACTTTCGTGAGCGTGTGCTTACGTGGGTATTCTGAGAGCACCTTGCTCCCTTCAATCTTCAGGAGCCGGTCGATGAAGAAATTGGATCGTTTGACCTGTTCATCCCAGTGGAGCACCCTTTCTTTTACCGTGGGAAACGATGCCATCATGGAAAGCAGGGTCCCACCCATCAGCGTGCATCCGAGCAGTTCCACTTCCTTGATGCCAAACTTCCGTTTGGTGAGGTCGCCGACTATCGCAGTCGTTCGAAGCGCTTTAGGCGCCCATTCATCGGTCATCGCAAGTACCCCGGACGGCGCGACCGATGCCATACTCTTGTGTCCGGAGCCGACTACAAAGTCTGCTCCGATCTTCTTCCCATCGACCGGCTGGACGCCGACTGTATATGCCCCATTGTAAAGGAAGGGAATATCGTATTGGTGTGCAACTTTTCCGATTTCTTTTATTTCGTGCTCATTTGCAAACTGGTAGTCGAAGTGGTCGATCATGATAAGCACCGGGAGTTTTCCGGTCTCCCGCCTGACCTCTTCGATCTTCTGTGCCGTTGCTTCACCAGTGACGATATTTTTTGCGCTCAGCGGCACTTCCCTCACAATACCACCGGCATTTTCAACAGCCAGAAACTCGGTATAATGCGCGAGTGCAGAGACAATCACGCTGTCTCCCTTATTGACTAGAGTTCCTGCCACAGCCTGGAACCCCCGTCGTGCACCTGGAACAACCCGGGCTTGGTCCATGTTGAGCCATTTTGCCAGTTCTTCATGGAACTCCGCTATACCCGGCTTTGAAATTTTGTCCAGCCGGAACGGTTTGCGGCAGGCGTCGCACGTTGAATATCCGTCTCCATAGGATATGATCGCCTTTCTCGCTTCCGTCGTCAGACGACCTGCAGCCTGGATGGGGTGGATGTTGATATATTGTTCCTCCCGGCAACGGACATCGAGGGTTCCGGCTATTTTTGTCACTTTTGGCGTTCCTGAACCGGATTCAAGATCGACGATAATCACCTTGAGATCTGAGATCTTTTTCTGGAACGCCGTTTCCTCTTCGGTACTAAAACCCGAGGGAAGAGAATCTCTGAATATACCCCGGATCTCTTCAAGTTCGAAGAGTGCTTCGAATGTTTTCTGGACTCTGATATTCATGGGAACACCTCGAAGCCAAGGCCCGGATTCGAACCGGGTTGTAGCTGATCTGCAGTCAGCCGCGTAGCCACTCCGCCACCTTGGCATAGCCACATTCACAATTGTGAATACGACCATAATAGATAACAATCGTGATTATTTATAAGTTCTGTATTCGGCGACTTTTTCCTGATCTGAATTACAGACCTAAAACTGTGTTTTTGAGGCCGGATTTTGAATACAGTTAAGATATATTGGGCGCGTATGATTTATTATCTGGAGTAATAAAACAAAGGCCGGATCCTTCTTCAACAGACGGCTTAAAGTGATCCGTCACTTTCTCGGTTCTTAGCATCAACAGGACCTCAACACAATCATGCAGATAAGTCACCGGTATTTTATTTTCGAGACAATTCCTCATCACTGGCATGTCTGAATTTGCAAAAATAGAGGATCTCAAAAACTAAAAACATCAAATTAAAAAAAAATATCTCATTATTTCAGACCAGCGGGTCGGGCTGTTTTTCGCCAAGAGCCGGAAGCTTTGTAGGTTTTATCAGAACCTGTTCTTCCGTTTGACGAATCTTTTCAATAATGATTTCTTTTCCTCGCTTTGTTAGGGCAAATATAGGAACGGAAACTCCTGCTTGAAGAAGTGCCTTAGCACCTGCTATCTGTCGCACGGTTTTAGAGGCACATGCAGTCATAAGATCCGCAACTCCCACCATTGCTTCTGTCTCCTCTTCGGTGAGACCTGTGACATGGACACCAAAGATGATGGTATTAGGGTATTCCTGGTGAATACGCACTGCGACTTCAGGTCTTGCTACAGTAACAGCCACTTTTTTGAAGCCTTCTTGGTAAGCTCGTTTTACACCGCTAAACTGATCGAGTGCTGCGTGGGTTTTATCCACAACAATACCGCCACTTTCTTCGATGCGTTGAATAACCTCTTTGATAGGGCTCGTAGAGATAAGCCCGGACATCCTTCCGCCGACTCCCTGGATAAGGGCGGGTTTTCTCACAATGACTGTCCCGGCACCGTCACACGCGAGTACAGCCGCATCGATCAAACCCACATGTGATGCGAAACCAAGCAACTCTGTGGCACCGAACCCTACGAATTCGCGCATATCAAGTACGTCTCTCCGGGATGTGCACATGCCGAATGCTTTCATCCGGTGCTCGATGTTAGCTTTTACTGCTTCTTGTGTGATCCGGGGGACAGGATACGCAAAACGTTTGGCCAGCGGGCATTCCGTAATCTTTGCTTCTCCAATTTCCACAATGGTTCCGTTCCGGATGACAATCCGGGACCGTCCAACAGCTTCCAGGATGTGTTCATCCTTTTCTTGGGATGTCATAATTGATCTACTCCACTTTAATGGGAAATTTCTGGAAAAACCAGAAAATGTTTCTCAGATCAGCATTATCATCGGGATCTCATTAAACTGAAGATACAAACACCGTACTATCATTATCAACATAAAATTGCCTTGTCGGAATCTGTTATGAGCGCCGGAAGGTTCTCCAAGCAATATGGCTGGGAAACTTCACTCTCTTTCCGGTTATGGGCTTTCACGCTCTTCATGCGTGATAAAATCTCGTCTTGTTTTTTGTGAATGGGAAGATCTTCTCCCGGAAATTGAACGCATGGGAATCAATACCCTGATTTCTACGCCATGGTTTATCAGTAAGATCCGGATCTGGTACTCTATTTTGAGACACTGGGATCGGTGTCACAGAAAAGGATAAAGATCGGATATTCTCCCGGTGAGATTATTCGGGGGAGAATATGGCTTTTTCCTGCTTTAAAAAGCAGATATACCTTTATTTTTTGATATGTGTCTTTCATGAAAATGAAGTTTGAATGCATCGAACGAATGGGTCCTGAAACGAAAGACTTAACAATTGTGAACTCTTACGTTCTATGGTGATCCACTATGAGGGATCGTTTTTGTCGAAAATAATGTAAGCGCGAATGGAGGATCATTCGCACGGATCAGGCACCTGCCGCCATCGGCAAAGCTCGTGTATAAAGTATTGGAAACGAATGGTCAGCTGACGCAGAAGGATCTCATCCGTGAGACCGCCCTGCCGTCCCGAACTGTGCGGTATGCATTGAACAGGCTCAAAGATGAAAAGTTCTTGATTGAACATTATTATTTCATCGATGCAAGGCAGAGTCTGTACGGCCTGAACACCAAGCCGCTGGAAGAGGCGGTTACTGCATGATGTGTCCTATGCCTCTACATGCACGTTCCTCTATTTCCTAAGGCAGTGGTGAACCTGTTACCCACTGTTTCCCCCGCGATTTTTTTATTTTCCTCCTCACTGAATCTTTCACGTTCCCGGTAAAGGAATGAATTTAATTCCCCGCCCGTATGTGAACTTTGGCAACACCATTGAGCGTTTAAGTATATGTGTAATCTCGGGAGCATTTCGCAGTTCCGGATTCCAAAAAGCTGATGAAAGGGGGAACCCAATCAGAGTGGTCCATCAGTAATTGGTATTCCCGCAGCTACCATTCGTTGACGGATCAAATCTGCTATACCAAACTGTTTTTTCGCCCGTAGTTCTGCCCGGATATCCTGAAGAACACTGAGGGGGGCACTGGTCTCGCGGAGAAAATTGATCCCGAGGATCTCTCCGTACTCGCGCAACGCCTCAAGATCTCTACTCACCGCAAGTGCCTGGATTGCAGCAAGGGCCATAGGTGTATTGAGATCAGACTCCATAGCGTCGATAAAGGCTCTCCTTCCCTTCGCGTCCGCTCCTTTATCTTTAGTTGCAACAGCCCGTATATGATCGAGACCTCGGGCGGCGTTAGCAAAACCTTCGTCAGTTGCCTGAAGTGGGGACCGGTAGTGGGAGAGCAAAAAGTAATACCGGAGTATATCCTTATTCCATGTTTTGAGGGCGTTCCTGATCGTGATAAAGTTCCCGAGGGATTTGGACATTTTCTCACCTTTTACCGTGAGGAAACCCGTGTGCAGCCAGTATCTCACCATCGGGTGCTTTCCTTCCAGAGACTCCATCTGCGCGATCTCTGCCTCATGATGAGGGAATATCAGATCTAATCCCCCCCCATGAATATCGTACTGCTGCCCGAAGTACTTCTCTGAGATACACTGTGTCCTCGATATGCCAGCCTGGTCGTCCCCGCCCCCATGGGGAGTCCCAAGTATATTCCCCGAATTCACCCAGTTTCCAGAGCGCAAAATCCAAGGGATTGTGCTTTGTCGAATCGTTAACGCGGCTGACACGCTTTGCCCGTTCCTGTCCTGAAAGTTCCCCGTTGTGTCTAAACGAGTCGAGATTGAAGTAGACTCCGGTTTCGGTGACGTATGCTACATTCCGATCGACCAACCGTTTCACCTGGTTGATTATCTCGGGGATGTGAGTTGTGGCCCGGGCATAATAACTAACAGCATCAATCCCAAGGGAACGCATGTCTCGGAGGTACTCGGTCTCAAACTTCCTAGCCAGAAGGCTCTGGGACAGCCCTTCTTCCTTTGCACGGTAGATGATTTTGTCATCGACGTCTGTTATATTCTGGAGATAGAACACCTCTTTACCCGTCAACCTAAGATATTTTGTAAGGACGTCAAAGACAACATAGGTCCGGGCATGACCAAGATGTGAATAATCGTATACTGTCGGACCGCAAACAAAGAGCGTCACCCTGTCCGGATGAAGTGTCGCAAACGGTTCAACAGTTCTTGATAATGTACTGTACAGTTCCATGGCAGTGATCCTCATTTTTACGCCGGCGGAGGGAGTCGAACCCCCACGCATTCGCTTTGCAGGCGAAGGCATTAACCGCTCTGCCACACCGGCCCTTTTTCAATGGACTCGTTTCCCGAATATATTCAGGTTGGATTACTCTTCTTCGTGATATTCACTTTTTCTGCAATAGATCTAGATTGAGTCTAAACATAGGTGGAAAAAATTACGTTTCACCTGGAAATACTAACAAATCTCCCGGGTGTGGTATCGGAGTTTGTGTGTTTGTGGTGCATGAGGCTTTATTACGGCTGGTGATATCGACCTTGACAGCCGAGGTGCTTCTATATGGTCCTATTTGGTTGAGGTCGAGGACATGAAATCAGGATTGATTCTCACGGACCCATACCAAGGACTGCAGGTATTCCGCGGATTATGAGGAATGCAGTCACTGGTGAACCTGTTCTAGCGAGCTCCAAGGGACAACAATACTGCCCTGAGCCCCTGATACGAGTGAACTGTTCCACAGGTCTTACCGGTACAATGCCGGAAAAGACACGGGCAACGACCGGGGTGCATCCGGGCCTGATGAGAGTCCAGCGGTATTCGCGCGGTGTGTGTTCATGACTGTCTTCCTGTTCAGAGGTGTGAACACGTAATATGAGGCGGGAGATGTATTATATCCTGATTTTGCGTCATATTTTGCCGCTAAATGTCAATCTTCGTAAGAGTATTATTCATAAATCCTGATCAGGAATGCAGTTTTTGCTGGAAAACAAGGTATAATAACTGGCTCCGGACAATTAACAATTGTGAACTTCCGGAACCTCACCAGATCCTAGGGAGATTCCAGAGTCAGGAAGGGAAACGGAATGGCAAAGATCTACGAAAATATTACAGCAACGATTGGCAACACGCCGCTTGTACGGCTGAACCGTCTGAGTAAGGGTTCTGGCGCAACGGTTTTTGTAAAGCTTGAATCGTTCAACCCTCTGAGCAGTGTCAAGGACCGTATCGGGGTTGCGATGCTCGATGAGGCCGAAAAGCAAGGATTGATCAAAAAAGATACGATCATCCTCGAACCAACAAGCGGTAATACCGGTATCGCCCTTGCATTCGTAAGTGCTGCACGGGGATACAAACTCACGCTGGTGATGCCGGAGACCATGAGTGTCGAGAGGCGGAGACTGGCAAAAGCATTCGGTGCAGAGCTGGTTCTTACACCCGGTGCGGAGGGTATGAAGGGAGCTGTCTCAAGAGCCGAGAAAATGGCAGCAGAGAACCCGAAGTACTTTTACATCCCCCAGCAGTTTAACAACCTGGCAAACCCGGCAATTCACCGGAAGACTACTGCCGAGGAGATCTGGCGCGATACCGACGGAAAAGTCGATATCCTCGTGGCCGGCGTGGGAACCGGAGGAACAATTACCGGTATTGCAGATGTGATCAAGAAGAAAAAGCCCTCATTCCGCGCAATCGCCGTCGAACCTGATGCTTCACCGGTGCTCTCCGGCGGGTTTCCCGGCCCACACCGCATCCAAGGTATCGGTGCTGGTTTCGTCCCCGCAGTACTCAAACGCGAGCTCGTGGACGAGATTATCCGTGTTAAGAATGAGGACGCCTTTGAAACGACACGAAGACTGGCTAAAGAGGAGGGTATTCTTGCCGGGATCTCCAGTGGCGCAGCGACCTATGCCGCTCTTGAAGTGGCATCACGCCCGGAAAACAAGGGTAAGCTTATTGTGGTTATCCTGCCAGATACCGGGGAACGGTACTTAAGTATCCCGGATCTGTTTGTGGAATAAGTGAGACTACCATGGTTTTTGACCGCCTCCGGGAAGACATCCAGGCAATATTTTCCAAGGACCCTGCTGCCCGCTCCACCTCTGAAGTCCTTTTCTGTTATCCAGGGCTTCATGCGCTCTGGATCCACCGGAGGGCTCACTGGCTCTGGATCCATAACTTCAAATTCTGGGCCCGGTTCGTCTCCCATATAGGCAGGTTCCTTACCGGGATTGAGATCCATCCCGGTGCAGTGATTGGCCGCCGGGTGGTTATCGATCATGGTATGGGAGTTGTTATCGGAGAGACAGCCGAGATTGGAAATGATGTCCTCATCTACATGGGTGTCGTGCTTGGGGGTACAGCGCTCGAGAACGTGAAACGTCACCCAACTATAGAGGGTGATGTGATCCTTGGATCCGGATCTATCGTCCTCGGTCCCATCCGTATAGGCAGGGGGGCGAAAGTCGGTGCCGGATCAGTCGTAGTCAGGTCCGTCCCGTCAGGCGCAACGGTTGTCGGTGTCCCGGGCAGGATCGCCGGTCCGGAACATGGATCGCCGGACGAGACAATCGAAGAAGTTATGCCTGATCCCATGCTCCGCGTGGTCAGCCGGCTGCTGGACCGGCAGAACCAGCTTGAAGAGAGACTCCGCACGTTCGAGCAGGCACAGCCAAACCCAATATCCCCTGCGGCCCGCCAGGAGATCGTCTGCGAGAACGAGATTCGGAATGCATTGAAGGAAGTAATTGATCCTGAGGTGGGCATAGACATTGTCGACCTCGGACTAATAAAAGAAATACGGGTAAAGGGCACCAGCGTGGAGATCGACATGGTGCTTACCTGTAAAGCCTGCCCCCTCTCCGATCACCTTTCCGGACAGGTGCAGCGAAAAGCACTCGGGATCTGCGGTATCGAGCATGTGAGGGTAAACGTACTTGACGAACCGTGGAACTGGGACCGGTTTGTAAAACAACGCGGAAATCTCAGGCAGATCTGAAATCCATAAAAATTCACTATTTTATTGTGTATGAAGACCCTTGTGCTCAAATCCCGGTAAGTAACCGGTTCATTACGAGGACTGCTGCAAACCATACACCATATGCCCCGCCAAAACTGGGTATGAGGGAATATCGTGACATAAGAAGGTACAGCGTCAGTAGAAAGAGCAGGGTGGGGATGGCAAACCAGAAGGATCCCATCACCAGCTGCCTTGTTATCGCCTGCCCGGCATCTGAATACGTGAAAAGAAATGCCAATGTTGTCGTTATCGGGGCTGCGGCGAGAATCCCTCCGTATTTCGGGTCGACTTGTTCTGCCAGAAATGTTACACCTACAATGACGCCGCCGCCGATGAGGAATTTCAGGGCAAGGTAGGAATAATCCATATACCACCATTGCCACGGGAAGGTAATATATCCGGGGGTGGCTGGACTATTCTCCCTTCGCGCTCCCGGACTATGGACATGTATAAACCACAATAATGTAAAATCTCTTAAAAAGGACAATCTCATCCGCTCGGTAACCCCGGTGAACCCCCATGCACATTTCTCCCTGCAAAAAGACCTATAACCGCGAAACCCAGCGGGCAGTGCCGCTGGCAGAAACCCTTGAGCGGATAGAACCAAAAGTCCCGGTCGCCGGCATCACCCGGGTTGCAGATATTACTAATCTCGATCGGATTGGCATTCCCGTCTTCTCCTGTATCCGGCCGACCGCTGATGACGGGGCGATTACGGTCTATAACGGGAAGGGAGCGACAGTCGAGGAATCACGGATCTCCGGCATCATGGAAGGAATCGAACGGTATTCGTCAGAGATCCACGACCGCAAGATCCAACTGGACACCTATGAAATGCTTGCCGGGAATGCACCGGCGATCAATCCAAAGGATCTTATCCTCCCTTCAGAAACCGAACCCGGCCATGTCCTCCCCTGGGTCGAGGGCTGGGATATCGCAAACGATATCCCGGTCTTCGTTCCTGCGCAGGCTGTCTTCCATCCTCTTCCCCGGAACTTCCGCCAAATTTTCCGGACTTCGACAAACGGTCTTGCGTCAGGAAATACAAGAGAAGAGGCAATCTTCCATGCACTCTGTGAAGTTATTGAACGGGATGCCTGGTCGCTTGTTGAAGCTACCCGGGATACCGGACCGGCAGTGACCGGGATCGACGATCCCATGATTGCAGAAATGCAGAAGAAATTTACTGATGCAAAAGTCGACGTTATTGTCCGGGATATTACCAGTGATATCGGCATTCCCACAATCAGCTGCAGTCTCCGATGATGTACTGCTCAAAGATCCCTCGCTGCTTACGATCGGGATCGGTACCCATACCAATGCCCGCATTGCGATCATGAGGGCCCTTACTGAAGTGGCACAGAGCCGCCTTACCCAGATCCATGGTGCGCGGGAAGATACAATAACGGCAGACCTCCGGAAAAAGATGGGGTACGACCGGGTCAAACGGATCAACGGGTACTGGTTTAAGGATAATGGGACCGTCAATTATGAAAATCTCGGTTCATATGACAGCGATGACTTCGCTCAGGATATCCGGTTTGCGATTGATGCACTCAGGAAACAGGGACTTGACCGGGTGATTGTTGTTGACCTGACCAGAGAGGAGATAGGGATACCGGTGGTCAGGGTGATCGTTCCAGGTCTCGAAGTCTATGCAATGGATCCCGAACGGCGAGGGGAGCGGCTCAGACATGCAAAAAATCATCGTTTTTCTCGGGCCAAGCCTTGATCTGGCATCTGCGCAAAAAATTCTCGCGGCAGAGTACCGGCTGCCTGCAAAGCGAAGCGATATCCTCGCGGCAATTCATGACGGTGCAAAGATCATCGGTCTTATCGACGGGGTTTTCCATCAGGATGCTGCTGTTGCACATCGAGAGATCCTTGCTGCAGTAAAACATGGGGTAACCGTAATCGGTGCATCGAGCATGGGCGCACTTCGGGCTGCAGAGATGGATACACTGGGTATGACCGGTATAGGAAAGATTTACCAGATGTACAAAGACGGCACACTCACATCCGATGACGAAGTAGCACTTGTTTTCGATCCGGTCTCAGGATATTCGCTCTCCGAGCCGCTCATCAATATCCGGTGCACACTAAAAAATGCGGAGACTGCCGGAGTTATCTCTTCTGATGTCCACCAAATCCTGCTCGACGCAGCACGTTCAGTTTTTTATCCACAACGTACCTACCAGAAAATCGTGACTGTTGCCGGCGATGCAATTGATACGGCGACAAAAGAACGGTTCCTCGCTTTTGTCACAGAAACCCCTGCTGATCAGAAACGGGAAGATGCAATTGCGGCGCTGGAATATATCCGGGATCTAAAAGAGAGACCTGAAACACCATAATGTCGGCATCTCGGATTATCCATTTTTACCCTTCTAAAAGGATTGGTTATTCCATCTTCCGCCACACATATGCAAACCGCTGGAATGCTGTGAGGTGGCCAAAGACACCAAAGAGGAGAAGAAGCCAGCCCAGCCAGTTCAGACTGAATATAGTCAGGGGATAAAGGATTGTAGCAATCCCGG
The DNA here is from genome assembly GCA_963701095.1 of uncultured Methanoregulaceae archaeon. Taxonomy (GTDB): domain Archaea; phylum Halobacteriota; class Methanomicrobia; order Methanomicrobiales; family Methanospirillaceae; genus Methanoregula. The sequence goes on along the minus strand of OY969564.1, from coordinate 1,997,763 downwards.
CCACCATTATCAGCACGAGCCGGTCGGCCCTGCCCAGTACTCCCCCGTAGTACCTCCCCACGCCAACCGCTTGTGCCTGCGTCCCCAGGTACGACGACATCAGGACCCCGGTGAGAGCAAGAACGCCAATAGGCCAGATTACGAGGCCGCTTGCGAAGATACCGGTGATAATGAATATGTCAGCGTATCGGTCTACCGCATGGTCGAGGAAATCTCCCCTTAGGCTCTGGCTTTTGGTCTCCCGGGCAACCGCTCCATCCATTGCATCGCAAAACGCATTTATGGCGACTGCAAGTACCGCCCAGAGTTCAAGGCGGAAATAAAAGAGGAGGCCCGCGGCAGCAGAAGCGATAAACGCCGCGATTGTAAGAATATTTGGCGTAAGCCTGCACCGGATGGCAAACCGCACGAGAGGATCGAAGTAGACCTTGACATGCGGCCGGAACTGGTCAAGGGTCAAGGCGACACCTCAGCAAACGCTGACCAGTCGATCGACCCAAAAGAGGCAGGGATTTCGCCCCGGTAAAACCGCTCGATCGTGTCAGCACAAGCAGCCAGGCTTTTGGCTGTCGTATCAAGTTCAAAAATATAATCAGGATCGTAAAGATCTACCGTCTCGATCAGGCAGACATCAAGCGCTTCAGCATCCCGGTTCTCCACGATCTTATTGGATGAATACCCCCGGGCTTTGAGGCGTGCAACCAGCTCGTCAGGACGAAGACGCAACACCACTATGCGATCACAGGGAAGTAAGTGAGCGAAATGGCCCTCGACAAAACCATCGAAGGGCACCAATTCATCGACCATCTTGTCGGTGTCAATGATCTGCGTGTCCCGCTCCGGGTCTTTTCCCAACACGTAGGGTTGCACTACATCTGTGATGTGAACCACTCTGTGCCCCCGACGAAACAGTTCGTCTGCGACCGTTGATTTGCCTGTTCCCGGCGTCCCGGTGATACCGCACATCATAGGGCGTTTAACTCCTTTATAAAGCGTTCGTTCTCCCAGTCCTCGCCAATGCTCACCCTGATATAATGGTCAGCAAGTCCTGTAAAACTTCTGCAGGAACGAACAAGCACTCCTTTTGCAGCCAGTCTCTCCACGACCTCATCGCAGGTGAAGGGCGTTACATCGACCATCACAAAGTTGGCACCCGAAGGCAGCACCGGATACTTCAGGTCAGCGCTGAACTGTTTGCGCCATGTAACGACCTGGCCAATATACCGGTCAGCATGTGCCTTGTCTGTTAACGCAGCTGCAGCAGCTGCTGCAGAAATCGTATTCACCGTAAACGGTGTACCAGCCCGAAGGTAGAACGGTTGAAGCCAGGCCGGTACAAACGCGTATCCGATACGAAGGCCGGCAAGTGAGTGAACTTTCGAGAACGTCCTGCCAATGACCAGATTTTCGTACTTTCTCATGAGAGGGAGATAATCGGTGCCAGAAAACTCAACATACGCATTGTCGAGGAAAAGCATCCCACAAATCCCCTCAAGTATTGTTTGAACATCTTCAAATGAGGTTAAATTACCGGTTGGGTTATTGGGTGTACAGAGCACGACAATCTTGGCATCTTTTCCTTCGCGGATAAGTGCGGCAGTATCAACGGAAAAATCCGGCTGGCGCCGGACTGCAATAACGTTTGCACCCTGTGCTTGAGCGGCGATCCCATAGAAGGAGAAGGTAGGGGTAGATACAGCCACCTTATCCCCGGGATCAACAAGTGTCCGTATCAGCGTTTCAATCACGCCATCCATACCGACACCGGTCACGAAATGGTAGTTACCGTAATAAGCGCGAAGGGCAGAGACAAGGACGTCCACCCGCTCATCAGGATACCTGTTTGCAGTACGTACTGCTTCCTGTGCTGCCGCTATCGCCGCCGGAGAAGGGGCTTCGGGATTTTCGTTACTTGCAAGACGTGCAACCCTCCCGTCACCTGCGAGGTTTGCCGCTTTTTTTGCGAATACATACCCGCCCTGCTTATAGCATGACCTTACTAAGTGCTCCATCGATCACCTTCACCACCTGGTCAATCTCAGCATCCGAGATTACGAGTGGCGGGACTAACCGCAGGTTGCCATCTGCCGCACAGTTGACAAGCACACCCTGCTCCGCACATTCATTCTGGACATCAGGACACTTGTCCCCGACTGTAACACCAATCATCAGACCGCGTACCCGGGGATGGTATTTTGCAAGGCCCTGGCGGAGCCGCTCGCCTTTACGGACTATTTCGGGAAGGAGTGGTTCGAGGACGCTGATCGTCGCAAGGCTGGCAGCGCATGCAAGAGGGCCGCCTGCAAATGTACTCCCGTGTTCGCCCTTCGTAAATTCGAGACCGTCACGGGCTACAAGTGCACCCATGGGAAACCCGCTTGCGATACCTTTTGCAAGAGTGATAATATCAGGCTCAACTTTGGTGTGCTGGATTGCAAGCCATTTTCCGGTTCGACCCATCCCGGTCTGAACTTCATCTACTATCATGAGTGTCCCGGTTGCATCACAGATTTCACGGATACCTTCAAGGAAACTGTCCGGAGGAATAATAACACCCGCTTCACCCTGTATAGGCTCAACAATTACCGCCGCGGTATCGCGATCGACGGCTTTCTTTAACGCTTCGAGGTTCCCGTACTCGACAAACGTGGTTGGTAAGCCCAAAGGTTCGAACGGTTCACGGGCTGCTGGTTTGTGGGTTACTGCAAGCGATCCTATCGTCCTCCCATGGAAACCATGCATGAAGGCAACAAACTTCTTCTTTTTGGTCCTGACCCGGGCAAGTTTCAGGGCCCCATCACTTGCTTCAGCGCCAGAGTTGGAGAAGAAGGCTTTTTTCATACCCGTGATCTCTACGATCTTCTGTGCGAGTTCTCCCTGGTGAGGAACGTAATAGAGATTTGAACAGTGTATGAGCTCGTGCGCCTGTTCGCAGATAGCCTTTACAACAGCAGGATGGCAATGACCGGTGCTGCAAACGGCAATGCCGGCTACACAATCGATGTATTCTTTTCCGGTTCCATCCCACACGATGGACCCTTTCCCGCGGACAATCGCCATATTCCGGGAGAAAGCTGGCATAAAGTACTGGTCGTCCAGCGCCTTGTAAATGCTGGTAATATCGGCGTTTTTCATGGGTATCACGTGATTTTTGGTTTTTTTATTTTGTCTTCTTATTTTCGGACATTTATTCCCGGGTTGTAACGGGACAAATGAGTTCATTCGTACTCGATGGTCGCCGGCGGTTTCGGCGTGACATCATATACCACACGAGCAACGCGGGGGATCTCGGCAGTAATCCTAGAGCCAATTCTCGTCAGATCGGCAAACGGGATTTCGACGGGGTCAGCGGTCATGCCATCCCGTGAGTTCACGGCCCGGATTGCAACAATCCAGCCATGGATCCGGTTGTCGCCTTTGACTCCGGTCCCAAGGCCTAACAGTGCGGCAAAACACTGCCAGGGGCGGTACTGCTCAACTATCTCAGCCTCAACGATCCAGTTTGCCTCGCGGATAACCTCAACTTTCTCACGGGTAACCTCTCCTATAATTCTGACAGCAAGGCCGGGCCCGGGAAACGGCATCCGGTGCTGGATCTCGGGAGGCAGATTAAGCGCTCCTGCAATTTCCCGAACTTCGTCTTTATACAGGTCCCGGATTGGTTCGATAATCTTGGTGAACGCCATTTTTAAAGGCATCCCGCCGACATTATGGTGACTTTTGATGCCTCCTTCACTCTCTATCCGGTCAGGATAGATAGTACCCTGCAAAAGGCAGGTCGCGCCCGACTTTTTTGCTTCTCTTTCAAAGACCCGGATAAAACGTTCGCCAATTGCTTTACGTTTCTCCTCAGGATCAGTGATCCCGGCAAGTGCGGCAAGGAATTCATCGCCTGCTTCAACTACCTGGAGCCTGATATCACCAAAGATTTTTTTTATCCTTTCAGTTTCTCCTTTTCGCATAAGGCCGGTATCGATATAGATCGGGACCAGCCGGTCCCCGATTGCCAAGGCGGCAAGCGCCGCACATACTGAGCTGTCAACGCCACCTGATAGTGCTACGACAACCTTTTCGTTACCGGCTGCTTTTTTGATCTCCTCGATTGCCGCCGGGATAAATTTCTCTGGTTTGACCATGTTGACCTGCCTTTCTTACTTTGTCCGCTTATTCGCCCTGCATGCCTCGACAAAACCAATATATGACGGGGAAGGGCGTGTCGGCCGTGACCTGAACTCAGGATGAAATTGCGTTGCAAAGAAGAACGGGTGGCCGGGAAGCTCCAGGCATTCCATCCGGTTCTTGTTTGTTGCCGAGAAGACTAGCCCTTCTTTTTCCAGCTTTTCTATATAATCGGGGTTGACCTCATACCGGTGACGATGGCGTTCCACAATCTGGTTCTGCCCATAGAGTTTCATGGCAAGAGTGTTGTCCCGGATATCTGAGGTATAGTCACCGAGACGCATCGTGCCACCCAGTTCCGTAACACTTTCCTGTTCGGGAAGAAGCGCAATTACATGTGAGCCTTCCCCGAATTCCTCACTTGTTGCATTCGCAATACCGCATTTATGGCGGGCAAATTCGACCGTTGCCAGCTGGAACCCGAGGCAGAGGCCAAGGAACGGTACGTTATTTTCCCGTGCAAACTTAATTGCCTCAATTTTTCCTTCAATGCCACGTTTACCGAATCCTCCCGGGATAAGGATGCCATCGTAATCCTTCAGCTGGCAGCGTTCATAACGTTCTGCGTCCAGCCATACAATTTTCACTTCGGTGGAAAGCGCTCTCCCTGCATGTTTGAGCGCTTCCTTGATGCTGATATAAACATCCTCAATGCCATATTTACTCACGATTGCAACCGTTACCCGGTTCGTGTACTCTTTGGTAACAAGCCGGTACCATGAGGGATCGGTCTCTTTCTTCTCAAGACCTAATATGGAGGAAAGGACATCTGCAATACCCTCTTTTTCCATCTCCATCGGTACCTCATAGGTATCACGGGCAGTGGCCGCAGATATGACCGCGTTTATAGGGAGGTCGCAGAACGCAGAAATCTTGCGTTTGGTATTGGCGCCAATCACCCGCTCACTCCTTCCGACAATCAGATCCGCATGCAACCCGAGTTCCCGGAGTGCCTTCACTGAGTGCTGGGTCGGTTTTGTCTTTAAATCACCCATTGCGTCTTCAGGAACAAGAGTGACATGAATGAGGACATAATCATGTGCGGGGAGTTCACCACGCATCTGCCGGACAGCTTCGAGGAAGGGCATGCTTTCAATATCGCCAACGGTACCGCCAACTTCCACCAGGCATACCTCGGCTTTCGTCTTTTCAGGGAATTCCTCTTCCGCAGCCTGCCGGATACATGCCTTTATCTGATCGGTGATGTGGGGGATGATCTGAACAGTTTCGCCAAGGAAATCTCCACGGCGTTCCTTTTCAATTACCGTGCGGTATACTTTTCCAGTGGTAATATTGTGCGAAGCTGTAAGCTCGATATCCAGGAACCGTTCGTAATTTCCGAGGTCCAGGTCAACTTCGCTTCCATCCTTTAAAACAAAAACCTCGCCATGCTGGGCCGGGTTCATTGTACCTGCATCTATATTCAGGTAGGGGTCAATTTTCACAGCCGTGACCCGGTACCCCCTGTTTTTCAGGATCCGTCCTACCGATGCAGCCGTGATCCCTTTTCCCAGGCCGCTCATAACACCACCGGTGATAAAAATATACTTCACGTGATCTCCCCGATTGCTTTACCATTTAACCCGCATTCCCTATTATTATTATCTTAACGACGGGATAGAACGGCCGGTCCAGAATTAAAAAAGTAAGATTGATGTCTGAAGAATACGCATATAAACGGACATGAAGCGTGGACAGATTCTGGGAATTCTGTCACTTTTTCTGCTGTGCGCCATTGCTATTTTTCCCGCTGTGGCAGAAAATGTGACTGTTACTTCAACACACGATATCGCTACCGATTACTATAACTATGGCGAGCTTGCACTTTCAGCCGGGAACTTCACCGGTGCGATCGCGAGTTTTGATCAGGCACTTGGATCAAATACGACAATGGTCCAGTTAGACGGTGTCCTCACCGATATCTACCATGATAAATCCTATGCCCAAATCCAGCAGGGCAATTACACTGATGCATTAGCCACTCTTAATGCCGGACTTGCCTTGTACCCTACAGACGAAAACCTGTGGAACAACAAAGGCTATGCCCAATTTATGCTCGGCGATTATGCAGACGCCGTGAATTCTTACAATCAGGCACTGTCCAGTGATGCAAACTTTACTACTGCATTAATCAACAAAGGAGATGCCCTGGATAAAATGGGTAATTACCAGGATGCAGTAACCACGTATAAAGCAGCGCTCGTGACCTATCCTAATAGTACAGTCTTACCAACAAAAATTGCCGATGCAGAAAAATCTGCTTCCACTGCACTGCCATTAACGCTGATCGCCATCGTTGTCATTGTGATTATCGCCGGAGTCGGTATCGGGTATTACCTTATCAAAAGAACTCCCTCCGTAAAGAAGATTACAGATACTCCTGACAAAAAAACCCGTTCTAAGAAAATGAAAAGTAAATAAACTCTTTTTATATCAGGGATGTAACAGCAAATGATGCCGTAGTCCTCGATAATATGGTCTTTTCTGCATTACCCATCCTGACTTCTCCCTCGCAGAACGCTACCCTTCGCCCTTTCCTGATTACTCTTCCCTCAGCTATAATCACGCCATCCCGTATTCCTTTGATAAAACTCGTCGACTCCGAAATGGTTGCTATGCCTTCAGTCTCAGCAAGCATTGGATAGAGTGCAAGCGCCATCGCCTCATCAGCGAGGGCAACGAGCATGCCTCCCTGCAGCCAGCCAACGCCATTATGCATATCAGGCCGGACAATCATTTTCAAGATTGCACGACCTTCCTCTGTATGAACGACTTCAATTCCGGCAAGGCAAAAAAAAGGGTTGGCATATTTACCATCCTTTCGGATATTATCCAGATACGTCATGGTACTCAGGGAAAGATATCTGGAACGAAAATGCATTAAGGTTCCCGTCAGAAAAACTGCATGCTTCCCAAGATTTATGTATCGCGAACCGTAATCGATGGATTGAGGTTATTATTTATGTCATTATCAGCGGATGAATTCGAAAAAGGAGCCGCCGGGACAAATGAAATCGAAAATTTGCTTAAGCAACATCCCGGTGTGGCATACTCGCTTCACGAGATCGAGGAAGCACTCATAGGGCCCGGTATGAACCGTACAAAGCATCTTGATGTGTTTATTGCAAACCTCACGCTGATTGCCCCGCTGCTGTTTGAAGAGAAAAAGATTGAATATCGTGTAATTAACGGCATTCCCTACTTCCGGTGGCGGGGTTAGGAATGCTACACTTTTTTTAAAACCGCTCGATAAACAATGGGTCTCCTTATATATCGGGTATTTCTGAAATAGGTATATGGAAGATGCTGAACTCAAAGACATGCTCGCCGATCTTATTTGGCTTAATGCATTGATAGCAACTGAACTCATCCAGGTGACCGAAAACACTTCGGCATTACTTCGCAAATCCCCGCCCCCTGATAGCTGTCTGAGGGATCACCAGGATCTCCGGACAACGGCTCTTGCCATTGCAGAAAAATATCATAAGAAAACTGCACTCGCCAGGCATCTGGGAAAACACCAGTAATGGATTTAGTCCTTTAAATTGGGGAATTATTAAGCGAAAGTTTTAGGAGAAATCGAGTTAATAACAGGAGTCTGACGTCAGAAAAATTTATGGACGGCCATGGAACATTTCATATCTTAAAAATCATTCAATCGATCGTACGATTGCACTCCGCCAATGAACTCAGCTAAGGTATTTTGATTTCTTCTTCGATTTCCTGAAGACGGGTCTTCTGAAACCTGATGGTGGCGTCCAATTTTTTCAGCGCAGCATAGATACTGTCGTTGGTATCCATGTATGCGTTATTGAGATTATACCTGGTTTCGATAATATTCAGGAATCGCTTATTGATATCGATGCTTCTTGAAAGAAGGGCGTATTCACTGACAACTCTGGAATCAACCCCGTACTTCTTTGCCCGATCTACACCCGACTGGATATTTCGCTGGCGGTCAAACACATGCTCAATCACATTATAAAGTTCAATGTTAGTGACAGGTTTAAGGACATAATCTTCAATGCAGGTGCTGTACTTCTCCATTTCGGCCGGAGTCACTTGTTTTGATGTCAACATAAGCACCGGGATATGCGCCGTAGTTATTTCTCCTTTGATCTTTTCCAACGTCTCCCAGCCATCCATTGGCTTCATCATAATATCAAGAAGGATTAGATCCGGTGCCTCATTTTTTATAACCTTCAGGCATTCTTCTCCGCTGGAGGCAGCCGATGCGCAGTACCCTCCCTGGTTAAGCATCTCTACAAATACTTCAAGGACATCGAGATTATCATCCACCACAAGAATTCTTATCATTTAATCATCTGTTGAAAGCCTTATTTAATTATCATATTTATTTCTAAATAATATATACTCCCTAAATTTCTGCTATTACAAAACCCGACTGATTATCATTGGAAGCTACCGTTTGATAGTTTTATCAGATCGGCCGACCCTTTTTAAAAGAGCGAGAGAATAATACTGGATCTCATGTATTTTTGAACACAAAAATGATCATCTACCCATTACCTGCCATGTCTCCTGCCTCAAATCCCCCATGTAGTTTGGTCATTCCTGCATACAACGAAGAAAAACGGATTGCAATTTTTTTTGAGTCTGTCGGACGGTTCGACGGGGAGATTATCGTAATCTGCGACGGGAACGACAAGACAGCAGATGTGGTTGAAACCATGGCAAAAAGACGCCACGACCTCTCTATTCGCTGCCTGCGTTTTCCCAACCGTCTTGGTAAAGGTGGAGGGGTCATCGCCGGCCTCGCAGCTGCACAAGCTCCTCTTGTAGGATACGCAGATGCTGACGGTTCAACCACTATCGAAGAAATGTGCCGGCTTTACGAACATCTTTCCACATTTGATGCTGTTATGGGTTCCCGATGGATGTCCGGTTCTTCCCTTCTGACCCGGCAGGGATTGATGCGCCGTCTGGAAAGCCGGGGATTTAACCTGATTATCAGGCTTCTATTCGGCTTTACTTTCAACGATACACAGTGCGGGGCAAAAGTCTTTAAAAAATCCGCAGTCGATGCTGTATTACCCCTGCTTGTTTCGCGGGGTTTTGAATTTGATGTAGAATTGATCTGGAAGCTGGAAAAGGCCGGGTACCGGATCGAGGAGGTTCCCATCGAATGGCAGAACAAGGGAGATTCCCGGGTCAGGAAAAGGGATATGATAAAAATGCTTGTAGGACTCCTCCGGGTGCGATTCTTCTCGAAAATACCATAATGCCGGCCACTGCGGATGATAAAAAAAAGGAGGCTTTCGGGCTGTACCATGCAGGAATGTATGCGGAATCCCTTGCATTGTGTAACCGGTTGATAGAAACAGCCCGGGACCCGGCAATTGAGATTCTTGCTGCAACTAACCTGTTCTCTCTTGGAAAACTCGAGGACGCCGAGGTATTTTTCCGGGATCTCGCACAACGGATGCCAGAATCATCCTATGTTCACAGTTATCTTGCAAAGGTTCTCGAAAAGAAAGGAGATGATAACGCGATTGCTGAATATGCGGCAGCGGTCCGCCTCGATCCCGGCAATCAAGAGGCATTACGGAGCTATATCTCTTGGCTGGTTGAGCGAAATGACGAGCGGGGAGCGCTTCCGGCCTTAAAAAGACTTTACCAGGCAAGTAACCGGCCCGACGATCTATTCCAGCTGGTCTCTTCTCTTACACATTCCGGATTTGCAGATGCTGCTTGTGCTCTCTGTGAGTCCCAGGGATCTGGGAAGAAAACAGGCCCGGAATATGCCCATGCTCTCTGCGAGGCTGGCAGATATAAGGAGGCTGAACAGGAGGCTCAGGGACTTTATAGAGAGACTCACGATGTCGGGATTCTCAGGGTGTACCTTGCTGCACATAACCATGTGGATTCTGCTACCGCACCCGCTGCTTATGCATCGTTTCTGAAGGAGGTTTCGGATCCTGATATTTACCTTGATTACATCCGCCTTTTACATGATAGGGGAGAATATCTCCGTGCGCTTACTGCAGTAAGAAAACTAATCTCTATCAATAACAAACCACATTACCGTCTCATTGCATGCGAACTTTCTGCAATCCTCGGTGATCATTTAAACGCTCTTGTTGAATACGAAAAACTCATCCGAGATGAACTGGACGCCCCAGCCGTATCAGACTCTTTCCGGCAGATACTACGGGCCTATTGCCGGTATATCAACGGAAGATTTACCCCGGCAGAAGCCCGTGAGCGGTTTTTCACCGTAGTCCCCCAGGATACAAATGTCATCTGCCTCGAAGAAACGGGTAAAATGTTCCTCGAATCAGGTGAAATCGAAGAGGCAAAAGCCTGTTATTATCGCGCTTACCGAGCCGATTATCTTCATGGAGGGCTTTCTTACGCAGGATTCCTTGCCTCCTGTGGCGATGACCGGGAATGCGAGAAGGTGCTGCTCCATATCCTCGCAAATGTCAGAAAAGATGCTGATCTTAGTAGAGTAGCTGCAGCAGTCACCGAATATGACACTACATTTCAGCGAATGAAACGTCTCACTCGACAGCTGATACGGCGGCTGGAAGAGCGCCGCCAGACTCTCAGGTCAGATGACCGGGAGTTCCTTGCTGCAGCCTACCGGGGCGAAGCTGCAGATGCACTCTCGCGAAACGATTACGCTGCATGCATCTACAACTGTCTGTGCGGTATTGATATCCTTCCGGCATATTCCAAAACCTGTCATACCGGTGATTTTCTGTCTTTAATAAATCTGGCAAAGGAATTGTTACCCACCACTCCCCCGGTTATAATCTCGCCCACGGCAAACGATGCAGTTGCATCCAAAGAAACGGCTATGACCATCATAGATAAAATGGGACTCACTGACCCTGAAATAAAAATTGTATCGTTCCTTGCCGTACACAAGAGAGCAACCGAAACTGACCTCCGGCATCTTTTAACCACTCGCAGAGTGGCTGGTATCGTAAATATGCTGATCCGTAAGGCAAAGGAGCAGGGGATTATGCTTATAGAGAGAAAAGGTATGAGTGCTGAAGGAGAGGTCTATGAATATTGTGGCCCCTGACCAGAAGGAACAGCGTCGACATCAGAGTCTCAATATTATCAATGCACTGAGAAGAGGGACAGTTCCTACTGACGGACTTGAACGGATTGTTGTTGGACTTGATATAGAAGAAAACGTGATCAGCAGGCAGCTGGATTATGTGGCAGATGGTGGCGGGGATCTAAAATTTATCCGGGGGGATTTCGGGAGTGGCAAAACTTTTTTTGTCGCCCGGGCCCTTGAAATCGCCGGCAACAAAGGGTTTGCAACTTCACATGTGTTTATTTCCCCATCAGCACCCCTCTCAAAACCAAAAGCGCTCTACCAACAAATCTGCGCCAATCTCAAAACCATCGAAGCAGATCACGCCCTCAAGACTATTGTGGACAACTGGATCTTCGCCATTGAGGAGCGCCTGATCTCGACAGGCCGGGATGGAGGGGAGAATGCAGTTCTTGAAGCAGCCACGGAAAAAGAGATTGAAGCGGCGCTGGCAGGTATAAGTGAGACCAATACGGGTCTTTCTGCTGCGCTGCGTACCTATTACCGGGCAAATAACGCCGGGGATTTTCCCGTAGCGCAGGCTGCAATAGGCTGGATTGCTGCAGAACCGACCGTAGGTCGCGATTTTAAGCAGAAGGCAGGAATTAAAGGTGAAGTCGACGATAATACAGCGTTCTCGTTCCTTTTGGGCCTCGTTGAAATCATACATCGCGCCGGATACAAGGGACTCGCAATCGCGATAGACGAACTTGAAACTACCCAGGGACTCCAGCGGAACCAGCGGGAGAGAAGCTACCAGACACTTGCCCGGATTATCGATGCTCTTGATGGCGGAAGAATGCCACATTGTTACTTTTTGTTCACCGGCACACCTTCATTCTTCGATAGCTCACGGGGTATACGATCAGTAACACCTCTCTACGACAGGATCAGTGTAGTGGAGACGGATAGTTATAAAAATCCACGCCAGCCTCAAATCCATCTAACCAGATTCGACAATGGAAAACTCGAACTCGTTGCGCTCAAGGTTATTGACGTTTACTCACAGGCTTACCGTGAAGTCGATCGAGAACGGATTTCTCACAGGTTTATCCGTGCTATGATCAAAAAACTCACGAACCGGTTTGGGGGGAGGGTTGACATAATCCCGCGGATATTTCTCAAGGAATTTATCGATGTCCTGGATAAGTGTGAGATTTACGAAGATTATAACCCGGCCGATAATTATGAGTTCGATGCGGAACATCTGAAGGGGGAACTCAAAGCTGAAGAAGAAGCTGTTATGGTCGTGGAATTTTGAAAAATTGGGAATTAATGCTCCAACGGAACCCGGAATAATCACGGGAAGCCCTTAATTAGTATCTCCTTTTCTCTCCCGATAAATCACCAATATACTTGAAGCATTTTTTTTAAAGATTTAAGAGAGAAAATTTTAAGAAACGGTTGAATGCACATTACATTAACAATTCAACAGCCGGAATTTTTTCTTTGGAGATTTTGAGAACTTTTTAGTCTCACGCTGACAGACTGTGCGTGGGCGAAAAACCCTTCAGCTTCGGCAAGAGTTTCAACGATATCCCCGATGCTCTCAAGTCCTTCTTTTGTAAGATACTGGACTGATGATGTCTTGCAGAAGTGATGCACATCGAGGCCGGAGTATTGCCGGGCAAATCCAGCCGTTGGTAGAACATGGTTTGTCCCTGACGCATAGTCCCCACAGGCAACAGGAGTGTACTTACCGACAAAGATTGAACCTGCATTATGAATACTGCCGAGAACTGCCAAAGGATCAACAACCTGAAGAGCGAGGTGCTCAGGTGCGATGGTGTTTGATATTGCTACCGCCTCGGAAAGATCCCCGACAACAATAAATCCTGAGTTTTTAAGCGCTTGTGTTATTATCTCTTTTCGCTTGGCGTGTTCTGCCTGCTTTTTAATTTCGATCCCCACACGATCTGCAACAGCGGAGGAGGATGTGATGAGAATACAGGAGGCATGCGGATCATGTTCTGCCTGTGCGAGGATATCTGCTGCTACATATTCCGGGACGGCGCTTTCATCCGCAATAATGGCAATCTCGCTAGGCCCTGCAGGAAAATCAATCTCGGCGTAATCACGAAGCATCATCTTTGCTGCTGTAACATAGACATTCCCCGGTCCCACAATCTTATCCACGGGTTCAATTGTTTCTGTACCAAGAGCCATTGCTGCAATTGCCTGTGCACCTCCGCACTGGTAGATCTCGTGTACTCCGGCAATATCGAGAGCAACGAGCGTGAGCGGCTGGATTGGCGGCGGTGAACAACAACAAATCTCTGGAACACCGGCGATTCTGGCTGGAATGGTGCACATAAGGGCTGTCGATGGATACGCAGCACGTCCACCGGGAATATATGCACCGATCCGGGAAAGGGGCGTAGTTTTTACACCAAGAGTAATACCGGGCTCGACTTCAGAAAGCCACAGTTCACGGGGCATCTGGAGCTCATGAAATCTGCTGATTCTTACCTCGGCCTCCACGAGACATTCAGTGACTTTTGCATCGACCTGCTCGTATGCTGCCTCCAGGGCATCTTCGTCGACAGCAATCGAATCCAGATGAACTTTGTCGAATTTTTCGGAAAGCTCGAACAGTGCTCCATCTCCTCCTGTCCTCACTTTTTCGATAATTTCCTGAACCGTACCACGTACTTCATCCAGCCGGGATGTACGCCGCGAAATCCAGGTTTCGACATCTACCGCGCTCCACATAGCAGAAAAAATCAGCAGGATAGGTTGTTAAGGTTTCGTTATGCGGATGAAATTCAGCCCTGTGAATATGCCTAAAATGTTTAATGGTTCCTGTTTGTCAGGAATATGCCCGCCTTACCCTCATAGATTAATATTTGGTAACGGGTTGGCATGCCGGGAACTACAAGGTTGCTGAAATAATACTGACACCGGAACGGTTATGTGTACATAACTGAAATTACTCCTAACCCACATTCTCACGGAACTCCGTTTCTTATGATTTCAGTTTTATACGTCGATGATGACACCGCATTGCTTGATGTGGCAAAGTCTGTTTTTGGAACGTTCGGGGAATATTCAGGTGGATACTGCCGAATCAGCGGATCAGGGGCTTAATAAACTCAAGACGACAACGTACGATATTGTCATCTCAGATTATCAGATGCCAGGAATGGACGGGTTGGCATTTTTAAGGATCATCCGTACTAAATACCCGGCCCTTCCCTTTATTATATTCACCGGGAGAGGGCGGGAGGAAATTGTTATAGATGCCCTCAACTGCGGCGCGGACCACTATATCCGTAAAGGTGGTGACTCCCGGTCACAGTTTACTGAGCTCATCCACACTATCAAGAGTTCAGTTGAAAAGAAACGTGCACTTGATACGATTTTCCACCTCAACCGGTTGAATTCAGTCATATCCCGAACCAACCGGGCAATAATCCATATCAGGGATCGGCAGGCGCTGCTTGATGAGGCTTGTAAAATAGCTGTTGAAGAGGGGAAATTCCTGATGGCTTGGATAGGTATGGTAAACCCCGCTACAAACGATGTCCTCCCGGTCGCCGCTTACGGGTATGAGGCAGGGTACCTGAGTTTGCTTTCAATTACCGTTAATAATGTGCCCCAGGGGATGGGACTTACCGGTTCTGCTATCCGGGGATGTTCTCCGATAGTTTGCAATGACATACAGTCCGATCCCCGGATGTATAAGTATCGTGGAGAGGCCACCAAACGTGGCTACCGCTCATCTGCGGCGTTTCCCCTCTGTTGTGGAAACACTACCGTTGGCGCAATGCGCTTCTACTCAAATGAGTGTAATTTCTTCAATGACAGGGAACTTGCATTGTTAAAGGAGCTCACTGACGATATTTCCTTTGCTCTTGAGATGATGGAACGCGATTATACACTAACAGAACAAAGGCGGTTAAGCCAAGCACTCCAATCCTCAAACAAAAAATTAAACATGCTTAGTAAGCTTATACGTCACGACATCCTGAATACGATCACCGGGCTTTTAGGCCTTGAGGATATGGCCATCCAAAAAATTTCCGAGCCTGAATCGTCAGCACTCCTCGTAGAGATAAAAGAAAGTACCCGGCGTATCCAGCAACAGATCACCTTCACCCGTGATTACCAGAATATCGGTGTGCATGCCCCTCAGTGGCAGAACGTTCATGACGTTGTCTCCAAAGCTGCAATGTCCGTACATCCGGGTTCAGTTCGGCTGGCCGTTATGCCGGATGAGGGAGTGGAGGTTTTTGCGGATGGGATGCTCGAAAAGGTGTTCTATAACCTTATTGATAACGCTCTCAGGTACGGTGGGAAGCTTTCCGTGGTCACCTTCTCTCTTCGGCAGGACAGCCCCACACTCACTATAATCTGCAGCGACGATGGTCGAGGTATTATAGACTCTGACAAAGAAAAGATTTTTGCATCAGGCTATGGAAAAAATACCGGACAAGGCCTCTTTCTCGCGCGTGAGATCCTCGGGATATCTGGCATCTCCATCAAGGAAACAGGAACATTCGGAGAGGGGGCACATTTCGAGATATCAGTACCGGATACCGGGTGGAGACGGGTGTAAATTGGGCCACTACACACCATTGTGAAAAAGTTAAACATTTATACAAACTTAGAGAATATTTTGTGTATCAGATAATCTTTTTTCCGGCATCGGGTCCTGGTTTGAGAATGTAGACCCCGGTAATCTTCATTACAACTGCCGATTTCGGGACGAGCTGAGGGCGCAACTCTTTCATCCATGCTACATCCTGCCTGAAGATCTCATCACTTGTATGGAGAGTCACCGTCCCTTTGATCTGGTAACCTCCTTTCTCTCCCCAGTAGGAAATGGCCACATTCGGGTTCTCCTTTATATTTGCTAACGTTTTATTGAAATACTGATCAGAGATCAGAAGCGTTTCATCGTCGACAATTTTGAATGCCCCAATCGGGACAGCATTGGGTACATTGTTTCTTGAGGCGGTAGCAAAGAAAACGATCTTCGTAGCTGCAAGGGATTCTTTGATTGCATCAGTAAGCCTTACCATAAAACTTCTCAGCCAATACTGATCCGGAAAGCATCTTAATGGTTGTGCAGATTTCCTTTAGGAAACAGACTATTTCAACTATGTCTGAAAATGATCGCTGATTCCGGACTTTTTTTGATACGTGGGATACTATTTATCTTCTCATTGTTTAGTGAGAAAAGCTCCGCATAAGGATACTAAAAAAAATTGAATTATCGCCCCAAAAGAGGAAGCAGGAAGATTATTCCAAAGACAATGGTGATGATCATAAGACAGATTACAATCCGACCAAGCCAACGATGGCTTTGCCGAACAATTTTTTTCGATATAGTAGCACGTTTGATACAATATCCTAGAATAATTGCAGTAATAACCAAAATTCCCGTCGTGATCCCCAGCATTTCATGGATATTATGCAACTGAGGGAAACCAGAAAGCATGACCATATATATACCTACAAAAATACCGGCAATAATACATGTCACACCACATACTTCCAGGGTCATATGAGATTTATACCAGGACCTGGTTTTATGAAACCGTGCGACAATAAAACCGGTAACCAGAAGGATGAATCCTATTGCCATGAGGAGGACATGGTAAGGCCAAAATATTGTAATTCCCTGATCAAGATTTCCGGCACCGGAATTTTGTGAGTGTGGTTGAAGAGCAAGTGCTAAACCACATGCTACTGCCACGATAGCAAATAATAAAAGAGCAGTTAAAAACCACTTTTTTCTACTCTTTTGGGTAGTCAAATGTCTTTGATCAGGTTTGTTTTGGAGAGGGTAATGTAAGGACATTACGTGACATGTGAGCACTATACATATGCCCGTATTTATTACTTGAGAAAAGGCCAGAGAACAATGTTGCATTACTTAGACTCAAAGAAAAATGTGGAGTTAGAAAGAAAATATTGTCTTCCCGAGTGATTTTATATTAAACCACTTTTACAAGAATACACGACTTTTCTGCAGATCCGGTTTTCTTATCTTTTGGACAAATGTGAGCCACAAAATTCACAAAATATATCAGCATCCCACCGTAACAGTCAATGAGGTTTACTATGGCTGACCTGGTTACGGATCTACTTATCTACATTTGTTTTGGGATTGTCATGTTTGCTATCGGAATGGTTCTCGGGTATCAGCTGCTCACAGTGCATTACTCGAAACGTTTTTTCATTCTCGCAAAAGAGTGTTCAGATGCCGATTCTGTAGTCCCTCTCGTTAATGAACTCGAAAGGGAGACCTGAGGGGATTTGTATGGTTGACACTCCAAGCTATTTCCTAATCGGTATCACCTGCCTCTGTTTTGGCCTGATTGTAAGTTTCCAGATTGCCCATATCCGGTATTGCCGCAAGCTAACCGTCCTTGTCCGTCGCTCTATTTCCACAAAGACAATTGCGCCGGTACTTGCAGAGTACGAAGCACTAAAGGCTAAACAATAATACAATCCTCTTTTTCTACTCCAGTTGTCGGGAGGAAAGCAGGTTAATACAACAAATACCCAATATAGTAAGACATGCGATGCACGATACTTGCAAGCGGGAGCAAAGGCAACTGCACGTATATCGCTGGCAGTAATGGTGCCATTTTAATTGATTCTGGTCTTAGTGCGAAAGAGACATTGTCTCGTATGACACAAACGGGTTGCCAAGCTGATTCAATAGATGCAATCATAGTAACCCACGAACACACGGATCATATTCGAGGTTTGGATGTTCTCGCACGAAAGCTTGCCTGCCCTGTCTATGGAACCGGGGGTACGCTTAATGAATTTTTAAATCATCGGCGTACTTCAAATAAACCGATCCAGGTTCATACCTGCCGCTATACCCTTTCGTTTACTGCCGGGGGATTTTTGATTTTACCATTTGCAACCTCCCACGATGCCGCTGAACCCTGCGGGTTTATAATACAGGATAACGGACAAACGCTAGGGTATTGCACCGACACAGGTATAGTTACAACACACATGCTTGAATTGCTCCGGTGCTGCGATGGTGTGGTTCTTGAAAGCAACCATTGTCCGGAAATGCTTGCCAACGGACCATATCCCGAATCCCTGAAAAAACGTATTCGTTCAAGCCGGGGGCATCTCTCAAACATCGCAACTGCCGCAGTGCTTCGAAACTGGGGAAAAGATGTATCCCAGGTTATACTCTCACACCTGAGCGAGATAAACAACACACCTGATCGTGCACTGGCAAGCGCACGTGAGGGGGTCGGCCTTTTTTTTGATGAAAAGAACCTGATTGTAGCAACCCAAAAAGGTTCATCAGCGACGAACCCCCAGGAAATCCGGTTATAACCCTATTAAACCAGATACCAGTCCTAGAGATTCCTCGAGTTCTTTAAATCCGTACGGTTTGATGAGAGCTGCAGAAAATCCATTGGCTGCGAAACTGATCAATAACGGGTGAGTGGCATAGCCGCTGGAAATAATCGCCCGCACTCCGGGTTCAATCTCCCTCAACCGGGGTAATGTTTCCTCTGCACCCATCCCACCAGGTACTGTTATATCAAGAATGACTGCATCAAACGGCAGGGCATTGTCTTTTGCTTTTCGGAACAATGCAATTGCTTCCTCTCCCGTCTTGGCAATTGTCACAATATGACCCAGAAACGAGAGCATTTCGCTAGTGGCTGATAGTATTGCATCTTCGTCATCCATGAGGAGTATCCGGTATTTTCCGGCGGTACTTACTTTATTACGGGCTGTATTTTGCCGTCGATTTTCATGGGTCGACACCTTTCGAGCTATTCCGGCTTTATCCTTGGGGACAACTGAAGGCATGAGTAGTTGACGGGACTGATCCCGTGCCCGCAGGATGCCATTCTCGGCATCATCCAGATGCCTGCACTGATTTTTCTCAAGGGTACATGACCTGCGGGCGAGCTGGATATTCGCAAGCGCAGAGCTCAGAGAATTGTTGATATCATGGGCTACTTTTCTTACGATAGCACCAGAATGCATCCTTTTTCTCCGGTCGTTTTCCCCTCTTTCGAGCGAGTGCCGGTGTATTGCTTCCTCAATGACGTGTTTGAATAGAATTGGTCCAAACGGCCGGACAAGAACGCCATAAGGACGATTTGATTCAAGGAAGATTTCTGGGATATCCTCATCTGCATCGGTAATCAGGATCACAGGAATATTGCCCACGATTTGGATCTCTTTTAAAATTTCCGGTGTTTTCCTTTTCTCAAAAAGAACCGTCTCTATAAGGACAATATCTGGATACAGGGACTCGACAGACATAACGGCATCTTGCACGGAATTTACCCGTTCCATTACATGGAATCCTACGGATTCTGCACATGTCCCGAGCTCATCAGCACTTGCTGTATCCCCAGAAGCGATAAGAACATTCACTGTCGACATAAAGTACTCTCCTCAAATAGTTTGCCGGTTATGCTGCTCCGAGCGTCATCCTGGATCCCTGTTATCGTCATTTTCATGCCTCAATTTTGAGTAGCTTCATGCAGTACTGATCAATTGCGTCGAAGATTGCCTTCTTGGATCGTTTGACTTTCCCTGAATCGTCAGAACGAAAATCGTGTGCAACGTACTCTAACAGCGTGACAAAAAAGTGCTGGGGACCAAAGCGTTTTTTGATCTCGTCCATGCATGCAACTGCATCAGCCTGTTTACCGCTCATAACTTCAAAAGAATAGTCCAGCAGGAGAAGAGCCTGAAGAGGGATATTCTTCCCTGTCGCAAGTTTCCGGAACCTGAAATAGGTATCCATCCGACTGGTGATGATTGAAAGTTTAATGCCATAATATATCGGTTCAATTTCATCGGGGTATTGTTGGGTCATTTGTTTAACGACACCGGCAACACCGCCAGCGTCCCGGTTCTCAAGCTTGAGCTTATAGAGCTCACGCAAAAAGAACATGTCATTATAGAAACGCTCGATCGCGATATTAAGAAGTTCTTCTTTTAGGTCTCGTCTCCCGTCGCGCGACGCCTTGTCAATACCGATACGGAGAAACTCGCGTTCGCTGGGGAACCAATCAATTGCCTGTTTGATCATAAACCAGAAGATCTTGTTTATCCGTGGATCTTCGGCTATCTCAAGATCCTGGAGCCTGTTTATCGGAGGTTTGAGCCGGACAAGCTCGATCATCTGCTCCCGGGCGGCTAGTGACATATCCTTGAGTCGCTGGGATTCGCCACTTCTGTCGACGGGAGTCTGCTGGGTCGAAAGGACGAAGTAGCAGTACGCAATTGCCGGACAAATAATGACATCGACAGACCGGTACTTCTTAAGCTGCTCAGCGCCCTCGGCATACTTTCCGGTATTGATCATTTTCATGCCAAGAAGAATATCATAAACCGCCCGGTTCCTGTTCCCGCGCTTATTACGTAATGCATAGTCGAAAAGTTTCTCAACAAATGGAATATCATCAGACCGGTTCGAGGACTCCAGAACAGCAAACGCCATTGCGTCAATGAACTGGTCAAAAAGCTCTTCGCTTAAGTCGGGCAGGGACTTGTCAAGAGATGCAATCACCTGTCCAAAAAAAACCGGGATATTGCTGTCTATTTTTTCCCTGTTGACGGAAATATATTCAACAAATTCTTTTTTAAGACGTTCCAGTCTCAGCCTGATAACGGCTTCGGGCTGCCACTCGTCAACCATAAGAATATTCCATTATATATGCTGCATGAATTATCGGCAGGAAATTAAAAATACTTTTACCTTTCGATGGATACAAAAACGTGGTTGCCGTTTCAGAGAGACAGTAAAATGTTAATGCTTCAGTCGCCAACGCACTCAACGGATACTACATGCTATTCTCAGAATTCTCAAGGTGCTGCGAAGAGATCGAGCGTCTCTCTGGCCGCCTAGAGATGACGGAAGTGATAAGTAAGGTGCTGCCGGTATTGTCCCCCATGGAACTTCCTATTTTTGTCCGGTTTATCATGGGGAAAATCTTTCCCGACTGGAGTTCGCAAAAACTCGGTATTGGTCCTAACCTCCTGTATGAATCCGTTGGTTATGTTGCCGGTATAAAGAAGGAAAACGTTATTCAGATGATCAATAATCAAGGAGATGTCGGGAAGGCCGTTGAAAAACTCCTGTCGAAAAAATCACAGGTGTCGCTCTCTTCCCAGGACCTTGAAATTGTCGATATTTACAACATACTTGTCAGCATAGCAGCCCGTGGCGGTGCAACATCGCAAAAAGAAAAAATGCGTATGGTAAAGCAGCTGCTCGGTGAGGCCAGCCCTCTCGAATGCAGGTATCTGACAAGGATCATGCTTGAGGAGCTTCGAATAGGCGTGGGAGAAGGGACAGTTCGTGAGGCTATTGCCAAAGCGTTCTCCGTCGATCCGGACCTTGTTGAGCACGCGATGCAGGCAATAAATGACGTAGGAGAGGTGGCACGGCTTGCAAAAATGGGGCCTGATTCTCTCCGTAATGTTCATATAACACTTTTCCACCCGGTGCGGATGATGCTCGCCCAGCAGGGAACCATCACCGGCATGGTAGAAGATCACGGTGAAGTGGCTGTAGAATTCAAATATGACGGTTCGAGGTTCCAGTTCCACAAACAGGGAGAAAAAACTATGATGTATTCGCGCCGGCTTGAAGATGTAAGTGCGGCTCTCCCTGATGTGATCGCCTTTCTGCAAGGAGCCACAGAGCATGACGTGATTCTCGACGGTGAAGTAATCGCCATTAAAGACGATAAGCCAATGCCATTCCAGTCTGTTTTACGAAGATTCCGGCGCCGACATAATGTTGCCGGGGCACAGGAAGAAATCAGGATGGTCCCTAATGTTTTTGATATACTCTACCTTGATGGCAGGACACTTATCGATCTACCTTTTTTTGAACGACGTAAGATCCTTGTAGATGTTGTAAAACACTATGTTGCCCCTCAAGTTGTGAGTGCTGATCCGAAAGTAATAGAACAAACGTACCAGGAAGCGCTTGCCGCCGGCCACGAAGGTGTTATGCTCAAGGTCCCCGATTCATCCTATACTCCAGGCCAGCGGGGAAAAAATTGGATAAAGATCAAGCCTGAAGTAGATACCCTCGATCTCGCTGTAATAGGTGCAGAATGGGGTGAGGGGAAACGGGCGCATGTTTTTGGATCATTTTTGTTAGCCTGCCAGGATCAGGGAAAACTCATTCCCCTATCCCGTGTGGCAACCGGCTTTTCTGATGAACAATTAGGCGAGGTATATGATCTTCTCAAGGATTCGGTCATCTCAAGTGCCGGAAAAGAGGTGCGCTTCGAACCCGAACTTGTCTTTGAGGTCGGGTATGCCGAACTTCAGGTCAGCCCGACGTATGAAGCGGGGTTTGCCCTCCGTTTCCCCCGGTTTATCAGAATACGAGACGACAAAGACACATCTGAGATCGAGTCACTTGATAGTTTAAGGGGAAGGTACCACAGGCAGTCAAAATCAGCACAGGCGTACTCAGCATAACAGATCAGAATGAGATTGCTACGGTGAGCGGCAGAGTTTCAAATCCTCGACGAATTTTGCGTTGTAACCGCAGAAATCACTATTCTTCTAACGGGTTACTTTTTTTTAGTGATCTCTTTATTTAAAATTCTTGATTTTCCGCGACCCACCGATTCGATGATCATAGCTGCATTTTTCGTGCCATTTATTGATGCAAGATCACTTCCGCTGATGTGTGGTGTAAGTGCCATCGTTTCCTCGATCTTCTGTTCGAGAAGATCCAGGGTTACTGACCTTCCATCGACTACGGTTCCTGCCCCCATATCGACGATTTTTTTTGCATTATTCTGTTGCTCAGGGTGACCCGGGTCCATGATGATAAGGACAGGTTTTGTAAAGAGCAATGTTTCATGCAGGGTCGTCAGCCCACCGTGCACAATTGCAATCTGTGCTTCAGCAAGATGCTCATAGAGGTTAGGCACATACCCGTGTGAGAGATAATTATCCGAAGATTCCGGAAGAACGGCCCCGGTATAGAATACATCAAAGACCAGATCCTTTCTTTTATCGGCAATCACCCGAAGCAAACGGTAAAGGGGGAGTTTGTAGGGTTCTCCTCCGAAGCTGGTGAAAATAGTTTTTTTCCCGAAGTGATACCTGGAGAGATCGATCTCCAGAAATGGCCCGGTAAAATGATAATGCTGCCGTTCCCGATCCGGAATGAGGAGGTTATATTCGCTCACGGTTTGTGGGGATGGGTAATCAGGTACGATAACAGTATCGGCAAGCTTGAGATATCTCCTTATCAAAAAATTGAGAACATTCCAGACAGGGTTTTTTTCGCCCCCAGGACCACTGAACCTGTTCTGATTCGTTATAAAGACAACCGGAACTTTCCGGAAACGTGCCGCAATAACCCCGGCATACATCGTGTCGCAGACAACACAATCAATCTCGTGTTCCTTGATAAGCCGTCGAACCAGCAGGCCAGATCTAACCAGGTTAAAGGCAATCCACCGTGAACACCAAAGGGTCTTTTTCAGAGAGAAGAAGCCATTCTCCCCTTCAAGACACACTTCATGTTCCCCCCGATAGACTTCGTTGCATCCGTGATCATGGAAGAAGTCATAGGATTTTCCGTATGCGAGAAAACTAACAAAATGGCCCTGCTGCTCCAGATAATGTCCAAGGTGAATGCATCGGGAAGAGTGCCCAAGTCCTTCTCCGCAAACAACAAATAGTATCCGCATTTCTTTGTTCCCTCAAACATAGGAGGCCGGTTATAAAAGTGGCCTATTCTTTAAAGGCCTCCGGGTATCGATACCCCCCAGACTTTACAGATATTCACCGGCACTTTCTTCTGGTGGAAAAAGGTTCGTCGTTATCGATAATGAGGGTTGCCTTCTCGGCCCTTGTTCAGATTCACCCAGGGATGTCTACCAGTAACGCCACGAGTAATTCAAAATAAATCGGGTTTGGGTCGCATGAATAGAGAGATAACACAGAAATCTCTATAATTATAATGAAAGATGACCATGAGAGAGCCAAAAACAAACTCCGGAGTCTCCGAGATGGCCGCAGAGATCCTGATCATTATCCTCGTGATCCTGATCGCTGCAATTGCCTACGCTGCATTTAGTGGCGCGCTCAACCCTCTGTTTACCAAAAAAAGTGTTTATGTCGCAGGAAGTGCCAAAATAGACACACTCCCACAACCAGGGGGTATTTCGGATGATATACTGACATACCTGCCTGAAGCCGGTGATGCATTTTACCTTACCGGACAAACTATCGGTGCAAATGGCACCCAGGTGACATTTAAAGCGATCAGCCCCTCCGGGCAGACGCTGATTCCTGACGCGAGCAGCATTAGGGGGCCCCTTTACGGCAAAACACTCTACATCTATCCAAATGGTTCTCCTGCCGCAACGCAATGTAACTACATAGTAAGCCAGACCCAGCCGACTGGGCTGCTCCGTCCCATGGCCATTGGTACATGGACAATCCAGATGATTGATGAGAATGTGCATGTCCTTGCAAATTCAGTTTCGGAAACAGTAAAAAACGGGGGAACGTCCCTCCCGGTGGCCGGAGGATTTCTCAATACCGGGACCGGCAAATTCTATGATGTGAACTGTAATCCCATAACCGAAAATATAAACGGAAACCTTTTTTCCTCACCTATCGGACCCGGGAATATGAGCGCAACTTATTTTAATGGACAATCATCTGTCACGATCCCAGATTCTACGGGTCTCGCCTTCACCGGAGATATGTCCCTTTCCATGTGGTTCGATCCCACTCAGGCTATTCCATATAGTTCCAGTGGAAACGGCTGGGAACAGCTTATTGGGAAAGGTCAGACAACCAGTCCCGGTAGCAGTTCCACTAACGAGAACGATAATTACCAGATCTTCCAATTGGGTAACCAGATATTATTTGAATGGAATGATGCCACGAACGGCCAGCATTACCAGGCAATCACTACCACTGCACCTATCCAGGCAAACGCATGGAATTATATAACTGCAACCGTCTCAGGCGGTCATCTGACAATTTACGACAATGGTGTAGCCCAACCCCTTAATTATGACAACAGCAATGTGCCGGATCCAGAATCAGGTGTAACAACCCCTCAAACACCAAACGGGCTAGTCAATATTGCAAACAATAATAATTTTCCAGTAAATATAGGAGAACAGAACTCTGCCTCCGGTCCCGGCGATGCCTTCTATTACACCGGATTAATTGGATCGACCGCACTCTACAACCGTGCCCTAACCCCTCAGGAAATTGCTAATAACTACGCAGGAGATTCAGCGTAACAGGAATGGAAATCTTTTAACTTTTTATAGATGCGAATTCCCGTCATCTATTCAACAACCGAAAAAGATATTACCGGAAATATCCATCCAGAACTATGGATATCGTGGAATTCATCTCTCTTTTCACGGTCATTTTCGAATTTGCCATTGTCATTCTTGCAGTTCTTGTCGCTACCAGGAACGAACGGGGTTATGGATGGCTCATCGCGATAACGTTTGCGCTTCTTGCCTTATTTGAAGGAGTCCGTATCTTTTACCCAAACGGGCTGCCCAGATTGAATACCGTTATTTTATTCGCAGCATGCGTTTCAATGCTTTATGCCATCTGGCTTTTGTATGAAGATACCAGAAAACCGGTCAATGAAGGAAACAGTCGTTAAGAAGAGATAGATACGGATCCAATCCGTAAAGGGCACTGGATCTTCTTGTTGAAAGTTACTTCCTTTTTTTCATGTTTCCCAATGAAAAGTCGCAATGAAGGTATTTTTTTTATCAATTCTGGAAAATACCTCGAAAAAAGAAGGATGGGCCCGCTGAGATTCGAACTCAGGACCTCCGCCATGTCAAGGCGACGTCATAGCCAACTAGACCACGAGCCCGCATTAGTCTGATGCTCTATAACATCTGTCATCCTATTATTAATAAGATTTGCCAGCGCCACAGGCGGATAAATGGACAGAATGTTACTTGCATCACGTTTTCAAACGAAGATTCACTCGGATAAGAAAAAGATTATACCGGAAATATTTTCCGGTTGTGGATTTCGTTAATAACCTGACCTAAGCCAATATAGAGGGCAAGACCTCCGGCAATAATTCCCATTACCCCTCCAGCTAATTTGATGAGACCGCTTTCCGTCAGTTCTGCAGCAACGAGAAGAGCAATCAGAAGGAATACGGCAAGGACGGTAGCCTGAAGGCTTCGGTGCATTTTCATAGTACAGATTAAAAGACCGAATGCGACGATCCCCCAAACCGCTAGGAATGCAGCAAGATCAGTCGGCTGAGGTGCTTTTGCAAGACCAAGAACGGGAAGCATAAGAACCCCGGCAAAAGTCATCCAGAAGAACCCAAAACTAACAAAGGTTAAAAACCCGAAGTTGTTGTTCTTTTTCCATTCCATGAGTCCGGCAATGATCTGGGCTATTCCACCGTAAAAAATTGCCATTGCGATAATTGGGCTGCTTAACCCGATTATACCGGCATTCCAAAGACTGAGAAGAATAGTTGTTGTCCCAAATGCGCATAGCCCAAGCGGTGCCGGGTTTGCGGTCTTGTCCATGAGGAATATGTTGTTCCTGTTTGTTTCTTCATCGTTCGACATGACATCTGCTCAAACTGAATAACCTGAAGCATTACTAAGGCAATTGATATGAATCACCAGATCGATCCAGATTTTCAGTTCATTGATCTCTTTCTGTCTCTCACTTTAACATTTCGTTTTATTCATTCACGAATGCCTGTTTGCACTTCGCCAATAACTTGTATTTTTTAAATTATCCGGTATTGTCTTTGGAATACGACCATTTTTTTCAAACTTCTGCTCTAAAAAAGGTTTTTTACCATCCCATTTCCCACTAAGGTCATATATATCCCTTTTTTCGAAGAATCATCGCTATTCCAAAATACCCGGCGCTGATGAAAACATCGGTTTTTATTTCATTGGTGATGAAGAGATAATCTCCGGCCCGGTATGCGCTGTATATGAGAAAACACCTGTACGCAATCCAGCAGAAAAAAGAAATCAGAAATGCGTATCCGATGCCGATGCCGACGCTCCAGGTAAAAGCAAGTTTATCCAGAGTTTGCGAGAACAATACCACGGGTTCCCGGTCAATATGATCCTGAAGATTGCATTCGTTGAAACTTTTTTGCATTGTTACACATCCATCCTAGAGATAATCTGATAATACATCCTGGTAGAGCCTTGAAACGTTCTTTTCTGTCGTTGTCATTGCAGGAAATCCGGAGAAACCAGCACTCCGATTGATGTCGTTTTGGAGCCGAAGCCCATACTGGCTTCTGGAGAAAAACCATCCTTCATTTTCGTAATAACGAGAAAGATATTCCTGTTCCCATTGGCCCGGCGTCGGAATGAAGAGTCCATTTTTTAAGCCGGCTTCGGCGATATCCATCATTGTGGTATATCCAGAACGACAGATAATGAACCGCGCCCGGGACATGAGCTCCGACTTTTCTTTATTGGAGATATAGGTATAGATTACGGTTCCGTCATCCATTGTGCTCACCTTATCGATTGAAGGTTTTCCAAGCAGGACTACCTTCCTCCCGGGGAGTAGTGGAATCTGTCTCATTAGGATTTTTTCAAGCGCCGTACGCTGAGGTTCCATCCCAGAAATGACAATTAGGTAATCGATATCCTTTTTCACCGGTTCTTTTCGGACACTTGCCAGTATTCCGCAGTAATAAATCTGATCTTGGAGAGAGGGGACAAAAGTGCGTGCCAATTTCCCCGCAAGAGCCCCCCTCCCCGGGGGATTGTCCGGCACTACGACTCTGGTAAATTTTGAGAATGCGTCAGCCTGAACGTATACACCGAGCAGTTCGAGCGGCCATGCAATGAGTGGAAGACTCTGATGAAGCTGATGGGTAATCTGGATAGAAGGCACTTTTTCTGAAAAAACGCCAGAACGGGAATCACTGATAATGAGATCAAAACTGTGTTTTGAGAATATTTTTTCTGCTTTTTTACGTTCAGACAAATAGGCTTCAATAAGGAGAGGAATATAAGCCGAATATGTCGGCAGGAAGATCCTCCCATTATTGTTCGGGATTGGATAATCCTCAAATTGAATAAATTTGCATTCAGGACACTCTTTTTTCAGAAATGCAAGTGCGTTTCCACTGGTACCTATGGTGACTTCATGCCCTCGGCTGAGCAATTCTTTGACGATGGATATATCTCGTGATGCATGACCAAGCCCCCAGTTTAGTGGAGAGACAAATACCGATCCCATCAGTTTCCGTTCCCGTTTATCATGATGCACCAGTTCTCATAATATTTCACGCAGGTAGCCTTCTATTATCAGATCCAAGAAAAGTCCAGGTTACCGCAACCGGCAAATGCATTGGCCTTAATATCTGCGATTCCGCTCGAATTGAAAATGAATAAATCTGGGTTTCGCACATCTGCAGGCACGCTGTTAGCAGGGAGAGGGTTACCGTTGCAACTTCGTCGTTTTCTTGCCATGCCGGATCATTGCAGATACATCCGTCAAGGAATGGAAATTTTTTAACAGCCTCCCGGGCAAGATATGCATGTACCATCTCCTATCCTTCGTGTGAACTGGGGATGGAGAATCCGTCTTTCAGAGGAATTTATGAGTGCGTTACGAAAGCAGAATCCCGCCCTCATATTCCTGGCGACATATTCTTCGTAGATTGCATGATTTTTCTGGCATTTCGGGAGAAGCGGACGGGCATGCCAGGGATTTCCCGCGTCCTGCAGGAAGTGCATCGCATGGCCGAGTTTCTCCAGCCCGGCCGTTTCATCAGAAAATGACCGTGCTGCAAATATCGCATCACGTGTTAATTCACCGGCTAAAATAGAACAAAGAGGCATATAATGCCTAATCTTGTCAAATATTCCCCAACTGTCCGGAACCATGACATTTCGGCGAAGTACTTCCCGATGGGGGCGGGACAACCCCATTCTGAGAGATGCGATATCGGTGAGGTCCAAGTGCGTCGTTTCCATCCAATCCTTAACCGCTTGCGCCATAGGAATAGAGTTTTTTGACTAAATATATACTTATTTTAGATTACTATATATATGTTTTCTATTCTCATGTGTGCTATGCCGATAGCAATCTTATGATAATCGGCGAGGAGATCATTTTATTGCGCAGAATCCTCAAAGAGATTTTAGGTATTTTATGACTGAAGAGGTAATTCCTACACCAACCACTCAGCTCTTTACGTATGTGCACAATGCAAGCCGTCTGGAGCTCCTTATACGTATTGTTTATTGGATTCTCATTGGCATCGTCGCATGCATATATGGTATTCTTGCCACCATTTGTCTGATTGTTCAGTGGTTTGTTATCCTGATATTCGGCCGGAGGCATCAGGGGCTTTCGGATTTCGCCAGGGGGTATCTCGAGTACCTTGTGCATGTTATGGCATATACCTACATCATGAGCGACAAGCGGCCAAACATCCTTCCTGTAACGGTTAAAATTTTTGAAGAAGAAGTTCAAACCCCTTAAAGCGCTGCTGCAAAGTCGCAGACATCTTTTTCATATTAAAATCGCATACGACGAGAATTTCTGTGCATTATCAGTTTGAAAAACGGTTTATAAAAAGGAAGAAAATTTAGATCTTCTTCGAAGATATTTTGGCAAAAGTCGCAGAGAAAATCCCGGGCATTGAACGGATCTCTTTCATTACCTCCGCGGGAACCTCGCTGTCCACATTCAGGACCATAAGAGCTTCTTCTCCGGGATTGATCCTGCCAACCTGCATGCCGGCAATATTGATGCTGCATTTTCCAAGAATTGTGGATGCCCGGCCAATCACCCCTGGCTTGTCAAGGTGTCGTGAGACGATGACATAACCTTCGGGAATCAAATCCATCGTATATTTGTCAACCGAGACAATCCGGCTGCGGCCTTTTACAAACACCGTCCCGCAGACGGTTTCTTCGGTTTTGTCGGTCTTTACCCGGATTGTGATGAGATTTTTAAATCCGTGAGCTTCCTCGGTAACCGTCTCACTTACCGTAATGCCACGCTCTTTTGCGACAAATTCGGCATTGACGATATTGACAGGGGTCTGAAGAATCGGATCAAGAAGTCCTTTCAAGACAAGCCGGGTAACAAACTTCGTGCTTCCCGCATAAGCGGAAAGCTCACCTCCGTAAATGCATTCAACCGAAGAAAGCCGTCCTTCAACGGTTTGAATAGCAAAGCGCCCCATCTTCTCTGCAAGCTCGGCAAACGGTTCCAGTATCTCGGCATGCTCTGTAGGTACAATTGGGGCGTTCACGACATACTTCGCGGAGCCGCCACTAAGAACTTCGACACATTGTTTTGCCACTGAAATCGCAACATTCTTCTGTGCCTCAACAGTGCTTGCCCCAAGATGAGGGGTGACTATCACATTATCAAGGGTAAGAAGAGGGGATTCAAGCGGTGGCTCAGTCTCAAAGACATCAAGTGCCGCCCCAGCTACCTTTCCACATTTTATTGCGTCGTAAAGGGCCGATTCGTCGATAATACCGCCACGGGCACAATTAATAATTCGCACACCATCCTTCATCGTCGCAATGCTCTTTGCGTTGATGACATGTTTTGTCTCTTTGATGAGCGGCGTGTGAACCGTGATGACATCTGCGACTTTGAAAAGTTCTTCAATTGACATGACCTTGACGCCGAGCTGGGCAGCACGTTCCTTCGAAATAAACGGGTCATATGCGACACACTTCATATCCATCGCATTTGCTCGTTTTGCCACCTCACGCCCGATCCGCCCAAAACCGACTATTCCCAGCGTCTTCTCGTTAAGCTCCACGCCCATAAATTTCGAACGTTTCCATTCCTTCTTTTTCAGACTCGCACTGGCCTGCGGGATGTTGCGAGCCAGTGAGAGCATCATTGCCATCGTGTGCTCAGTTGCCGCAAGAGTGTTTCCCTCAGGTGCGTTTGCAACGATTACTCCTTGACGGGTTGCTGCCTCAACATCCACGTTATCAACACCCACGCCGGCACGCCCGATAAACCTGAGATTTTTCCCGGCCTCGATTACCTTTGCGGTGACTTCAGTTCCGCTCCGCACGATCAGGGCATCGTAATCACCGATAATCCTGCAGAGTTCATCCTCCTTGAGATCTGTATTAACGTCAACTATACAGGCTTCCTTGAGGATCGCAAGCCCTTCTTCCGCCAGCGGATCACTGACGAGCACTCTCGCGTTTGCCATAAAACCCATACAATATCTGCGCAATAGCTAATCAGGATTCTTCTCGGTTCTCGAAATCGCATCGTCATAGGTACCACCGAAGGATGATCATAATTTAAAAGAGGAAAGTGAGATCATAAGTGGTGCGAGCATGAAAGATGTGCCCAATATTCTATGGCTCGAAGAAATCAGGAAGGAGGATATTTCATCTGTTGGAGGCAAGGGAGCATCCCTTGGGGAGATGGCGTCTATCGGCCTTCCGGTGCCCCGGCGTTCGTGGTCACTGCCCAGGCATTCCGGCGGTTTCTCGTTGAGACAGGTCTTGATCAGAAGATCTTCAAGGTTTCTGAAAATATCGATGTAGAAAATAATGCTGTTCTCGAAAAGGCTGCTGACACAATAAAGACACTGGTAATAAAGGCGAAGATGCCGGCGGCATTAAAAGATGACATCAAAGCATCCTATAAGAAGATGTCACAAAATGACCTGATTGTCGCGGTACGGTCGAGCGCCACGGCTGAAGATCTTCCGGACGCAAGCTTCGCCGGCCAACAGGAAACCTATCTTAATATCAAGGGTGAGGCAGCGCTTATTACGGCGGTCCAGAACTGTTGGGCTTCGCTTTATGGGGCTCGGGCAATCTACTACCGGGCAAAACAGGGATTTGAGGAACACACGGTCAATATAGCGGTCGTGGTCCAGCAGCTGGTTCATTCAGAAAAAGCCGGTGTTATGTTTACTTCTCATCCTATAAGCGGCGATTCCATCACTATTATCGAGGGATCGTGGGGGCTCGGTGAGGCAGTTGTTTCTGGTTCGGTTTCACCCGATCACTATATCTTTGACCAGCGGACAGAATCTGTTGGAGAGAAGACGATAGCTAACAAGAAAGTCGAAATTATCCCCGATGGCTCCCATGGTACGAAACTTGTCGCCGTAGATCCGGCAAGGCAGGATACGCAAGTCCTTTCGGATGCGGAAATTGCCAAGCTTGCGATGTATGGCAAGATCGCCGAGAACCATTATGGAATACCGCAGGATGTTGAATGGGGGATTGTGGCAGGGACAATATACATTCTCCAGTCCCGGCCGATTACAACCATAGGTAAAAAAGAGGCAAAGGGCATGTCTGGACATAATAAAGATGCAAAGATTCTCCTGAAAGGCCAGGGAGCGGCGCCGGGTACCGCGACCGGTAAGGTAGTCATTATCCGGGATGCAAAGGACACCGGTTCGGTAAAAGAGGGGGACATACTTGTCACTCGTATGACTAACCCCGATATGGTTCCGGCAATGAGAAAGGTCGCTGCTATAGTTACAGATGAAGGGGGGATGACCTGTCATGCTGCCATCGTAAGCAGGGAACTGGGTACACCAGCCGTAGTTGGGACGAAGACAGGTACGCAGCAACTGAAAAACGGTCAGCTCGTGACAGTAGACGGCGAGATGGGTATCGTCTATGAGGGTGAAGTTTCCACCGCAACAACACAATCAAAGACAGGAGCGGCGGCGTTTATGACATCTGGCGGCAACGCACCGATAATAACAGCCACCAGTGTTAAAGTCAATGTATCTATTCCCGAGGCGGCAGCAAGGGCAGCTTCAACCGGGGCTGACGGTGTCGGCCTCCTCCGCATCGAACATCTGATCCTTGGACTCAACAAGACACCCGGCTGGTTTATCGCTAACCACAAAGAAGAGGAGTTCGTAAAAGAACTCTACGACGGTATTAAAATTGTGCTCGATGCATTCCCGGGAAAAACCGTGTGGGTCCGCACTTTGGATGCACCCACTGATGAGTTCCGGAATATGCAGGGCGGAGAGAGTGAGCCTCATGAGCATAATCCGATGCTCGGTTGGCGCGGTATCCGCCGGGATCTCCAGAGTTTTGATCAGTTCAGGCTTCAGGTTGAGGCATTTAAACGTCTCTGGAAGGCAGGTTACGAGCACCTTGGAGTTATGTTCCCCATGGTCTCCCATCCTGACCAGTTTATCAAGGCAAAAGAAATGATGAGAGGCTGGGGCGTCGATGTAGATAATGTAGCACTTGGGATCATGATCGAGATTCCGGCAAGCGCGATAATGATTGAAGATTTCCTCAAAGCCGGCATCAAGTTCGCCTCATTTGGGACAAATGACCTGATCCAGTATACTATAGCTATAGACCGGAACAACGAGAATGTTGCTGATATGTACAATCCTCAACACCCTGCCGTTCTCACGTTGATTCACAATTCTATCCAGCAATGCCGTGCATATGGTGTGGAGTGCTCGATTTGCGGGCAGGCGGGATCAGATCCCAAGATGGCAATCTGGCTTGTTGAACACGGGATTACCAGCATTTCTGCAAATATTGATGCCATTGCAAAGATCCGGGAAGCGGTCGCTAAAACCGAGAAACGCATCATCCTCGAAGCTGCGAGAAACCGCGATGCTGAGTAAAGGGCTTTCCGAAGAAGATCTCTTCTCTTTTTTATCCTCTCAAAAGAAAGAGGACATCGATCACACGTACATTCTCAGCTCCATGTGCACATTACCGCACCCGGTCGCTGTAAAAGCTCATTGCATGTTCATGGAGACCAATCTTGGCGACCCAGGCCTCTTTCCCGGGACTGCTGCACTCGAACGTCTTCTTATTGAACGCTTCGGTATACTTCTCCATCATAAAGAGGCAGGAGGATACGCAACTTCTGGAGGTACTGAGTCGAATATACAGGCGCTCCGGCTTGCAAAGGCTGTAAAGCCGGTAAACTGCCCCAACGTGGTTCTCCCAAAGTCCGCCCATTTCTCGTTTAAGAAAGCCTGTGATCTCCTCTCCCTTGAGATGCGAACAGTACCTACAGGACCCGATCACCGGATGCTGGCGGATATTGCTGCCGAACAGATTGATAAAAACACAATTTGCCTGGTTGGTATTGCAGGCTCTACCGAATATGGAATGGTTGACCCGATAGAGGATCTTGCAAAGATAGCCTACCAGCACGACATCTGCCTTCATATAGATGCTGCATTCGGTGGGATGGTAATCCCGTTTCTGGAAAAACCTATTCCTTTTGATTTTGCCCTGCCGGGGGTGACTACCATTGCCGTCGATCCGCATAAGATGGGCATGAGTACCATTCCAGCAGGTGTCCTGCTTACCCGGGAGCCTGATCTGCTCGATACACTTAATATTGATACACCCTACCTCACCGTGAAAAAGGAATTTACCCTTGCCGGTACCCGCACCGGGGCCCCGGTAGCAGGTGCACTTGCCGTGCTCGATTACCTTGGTACTGAGGGCATGAAAGCAGTAGTTTGCGGCTGCATGAAGAATACAAAACGCCTTGCCGCAGGTATGGCGACGCTCGGCATTGCACCGGCAGCCACCCCGGACGTCAATGTTGCGACTTTTGTTTGCAAAAGCTCACCTCAACCATGGAAAGTTTCATGGACCCGGAACGGCGATCTGCGGATCGTTTGCATGCCACATGTGCATCGCGATACAATTGAGGCATTCTTAAAGGATTTTAGTGATATGCATGCTTGAAAAACTGGTTGATTCACTTGAAAAAAGTCCGATGGTGAAACGGGGGGAGTATAATTATTTCATACACCCCATTACCGACGGTGTTCCTCTTATTGAACCCGCGCTCCTTCGCGATGTTTGCACCGCGATGATAAAGGTACTCGATTTAAACAACGTCGACAAGATCGTGGTTGTTGAAGCGATGGGCATCCACATAGGAGCCGTTCTCTCAGTTATGACCGATATTCCCGTTACCGTCATGCGTAAACGGGAGTACGAGCTTCCTTTTGAAGTGCCGGTCCACCAGAAGACCGGCTACTCAAAAGGTGAACTGTACCTGAACGGCGTCTATAAAGGAGATCGCGTGGTGATTATCGATGATGTGGTGAGCACTGGAGGCACAATGAAGGCGCTTCTTTCTGCCCTCGAAATTGCAGGCGCTGAGGTAATAGACGTCTGTATTGCAATCCAGCGTGGGGATCCCGACATCGGGAGACTGTATAAGTCGCTTGTAAAGATCAATGTCACCGACCGGGTGCATGTGGTTGAGCGGTACATCTGACCTGATCCAGACCCTGAAACAGCGGGGTGCGCGTACTGTTGTTCTCCAGTTTCCAGAAGGCCTCAAACGGCAGGCTGCAGCTGTATCTTCCAAGATTACAGCAGCAGGGTTCTCTGTTATCATAAGCGGCGACCCCTGCTACGGCGCGTGTGATCTCGCATTGGATACAGTTTCACAAGGGGGGGCGGACGTTCTTGTCCATTTCGGACATGCCCCGGTAGAAGAGTCTCCCCAGGTAATTTTCGAGCCGTGGGCCGTCGATTTTGATGTCACAACCCTCTCTCATGCATTTCCTTTACTCCGGGAAAAGACCATTTGCCTTGTAACAACGGTACAGCATGCCCATCTCGTGCCGAAAATGGAGACATTTCTCGCATCACAGGGATATGAAGTGCGAGTGGCACATGGGACGAACCGGGCACCTCTCCGGGGACAGGTTTTAGGGTGTAATTTTACCGCCGCAAAAATGACCGGGGTAAGTGAAGTCCTGTTTATTGGAACAGGTATTTTCCATCCGACCGGCATTGCACTTTCGACGAAAACCCGGGTCGTTGCACTTGACCCGTTCACAGGCACCGCGGTCGAAGTAAGTGCTGATTCTCTCCTGCGGCGCCGGTCTGCAATCATTGAAAAAGCCCGGAACTCCCGGAACATTGGTATTCTTGTCAGCACAAAAAGTGGTCAGCAGCGCTGGGATCTTGCGAGGCAGCTTGCAAAACTCGTTCCAGGGACATCTATTATTGCAATGCGAGAGATTAATCCCGACGAATTACTCAACCTCGGCTTTGACTGCTATGTAAACACCGCATGTCCTCGCCTTGCCTATGACGATCAGGTGCGATTTGGAAAACCCGTCCTTTCACCACAGGAATTCGAAATACTCTGTGGCGCAAGAAACTGGGACGATTACATGATCGATGAGATCGTATGAAACTCAGGCATCTGGAGATGGCATTGCAGCGGTGCAAAGGTTTTGAGAAACCGCGAGCAGAATGGGAGCAGTACCAGACACCAGCTCCGCTTGGAGCCCGGCTCCTTTACGATGCATTCTTACACGGGGATATTGAACGAAAAGCGGTGATGGATCTCGGTTGTGGTACGGGTATCCTTGCAATTGGGGCAGCACTGCTTGGCGCGAAAAAAGTGATGGCTGTTGATTTCGATCCGGGAGCGATCCGTGCAGCCCAAACGAATGCGGCACTGTTCGAAGTTGATATCTCCTTTATCGTGTCCGATCTGAGTAGTCCGACTGCCACACCGACCCTTGAGGAACAAGTCGGTCCCTGTGATACCGTAATCATGAACCCTCCGTTCGGCGCACAGAAGCAGAAATTACACGCAGACCGGCCTTTTATCGACTGTGCCCTTGTTCTTGCCCCGGTCACGTATGGTATTTTTAACGCGGGTTCAACCCCATTTGTGGAGTCATATATTAAAGGTAGAGGAAAAGTAACCGGACAAGTCGGTGGCATCTTTCCTATAAAAAGATCGTTTTCCTTCCATACAAAGGAAGTTCATGAGGTCATAATTGAGATCCTCAGGATTACCCGTACCTGAAATCCCTCGATATTATGACTGAAATAAGAAGACCACTATAAGTCCGATATCTTAAGGCAACACACTTATATGATGTCATTTAGAGAGACTATATTGGAGCATAAATCTATGGATAAAACCGGAATTGCGGCACTGGTAGTGGGCATCGTACTCCTGATACTGGGCGGTTATGCAATTGTGGAGTTCCTTCCCGATGTAGTTGTTGCAGTTAAAGGTCTCATTGGCATAGTAGTTCTCCTGGCAGGACTGATGTTCATCATCTTTGGAGTCCTGATTTTCAAGGAATAAGAGGGTGCACAACGTTTTTTTTTTAAAATTGATGTTTGTTTCTACAAAAGTGCTCTAAAAAGAGGACCGTTATTTAAAATTACAGTTTCACGACAATGCACTGTGAAGCTGCAGTCTCGACTACCGGTTCAGGTTTATTGGCGAAGTATTCGTCTACTGCTTTCCGTACTCCTGGTGCTGTAAGGTAATCATGGGAAACGATTACACCTCCTGAGTTCATCCGGGGATAGAAAAATTCGAGACATTGTTTCGTACTATTATAAGTATCCACATCAAGATTGACAAAAGAGAACCTTATATCTCTTACGGGTCCTGACGTATCAGGGAAGATTCCCTTATAAAGAAAAACATTCTTTTCTTGTGACAGATAGGTTTTCACATCATCATAGGATGCGGCAAATTTCCCTTCGTAAAACGGCCATACAGCGTCCACATCGTCTACACGGGGGAGTCCGGCAAAGGTATCGAAGAGATGAAGCACACGTTCTCCCTTGGCCGAACATATGATCTTGGCAGAACCACCTTTGTAGACACCGACTTCCGCTATATCGCCGGCAACTTTTTCGGTGATTTTTGCGGCCATATAGATTTGATATGCTTCGATGTCTTCCAAGAGAAGGTCAGTATCAGAACGGATCTTTTTCAGGTTGGATGCAAACTCCTTACGCTCGGCGCAGCCATAGTGTGAAAGTCGTCCCCTCTGTGCAATATCATACCCCATAAAAGGCTCTAAAACAGCCAGTTTTCTAAATTTCAAGAGATATTTACTCGGGACAATCGTATCAAAATAACCGATAAGATTTTTCTTGGGAAACAAACTCATGAACAGATATTTTTGTCGTGCCAGAATTTATAGTGTTGAGTTACCCGGATTTCTTTTCATCTTCTTCTGGATTTCGTAGAATTGTATGCGATCACTATCGCTACTAAGAGAAATAGCAGTCCCAATAGAGTCGATAAAAGTATTACAAGTCCTGCCCCATAAGCGAAAAAGACCGCGATCAGGCCTGGAACTCTGCCTTTCCGATACGCACCTACCACAGATATTATCAGGATAACTAATGGCAAGAGAATAAAGAAAACCCGGATTGCGGGATCAGAAGAGATTTTTGTCACTGCAGATCCAAGGGCGGCTATGATAAGACCCTCGGGGTCAATGCCAATTGAAGTCCAAAGTCCCGAAAGAAAACCAAAACCGATTACAAACTGCCAGATAAACCGGGGAAATTTCTTCGTCATGGAGGTAATCCTCAATCGCGGTAATCGATATATGCACAATTCATCATCAATTAAAAATTTAGCATCTGTTTTCTTTTGGTTGTGATAGCAGATCAGTATCTACATCAAAATCTTCTAAGAATGGCATAAGACCGGTGATAAACAACTGTGCATTTCCGGTTTGTGGATCGTGCAGTTCACCAACTGTAACAATTTCAATCATAAGTGGGAATTCATCGAGAGTACGGTTAAATGAAGGATCGTTCTCCCGGGTGAATTTAAGGAAACTGTCAACCTTGACATATGGACGTTCGTATTCAGGAACATTACGAAATTCGTTTTCAATTTGCGCAAATTCATGATTGGTCGCGAGATCTTTTTCAAAAAAAAGGTAAACAACAATCCCATAATCACGCCCAATTTCTTCCAGATCGCGAACCTCAATCATCCTTCCCCGCTCTATTCCAATCGAGGCTAGTTTCTCTGGAATGGTTGTGCCGGGAAGCGCATCGCGGGCAGCCTTGGTATTGTCCATACAAAAAAGTGGGACACCGGTGGTAGTATAGATATTGTTTTGTCACACTAGCAAAAGATGAGTGTAGATTTTTCCCAACAAATTCATCGTAATAGATCCTTTGACCAACCCGAAATGATCTAATGGGTATGGGAGAATTGACGAAAAAATTGCGCCGGTTAGAACAGGAGTCGCACTTTCGGGGGCGACCGAAAAGGAGACCTAGGGAAGCAAGGATGAGAAACGCCGTCAGCCTGCAACGCACATGGGATTTCCCGGGAAATGACATATCCATGCTGGAGTTTCTTTCGTCAACAATGGAAATGACACATGTAACCTGTTGAGCGTTTTGTCGAACTTCTTTTGAAATAATGGCTCGAATGTATCCGGTGGAACAGGATAATATGGTACTGGCTCACACGGTACAACAACGACGGTAATATGGATCATGGATCTATGATGGGTAATAACGAGAAAAGTCTACCCTTGAAAAAAGAGGAGATTGCAGTCATCGCGCATCGCCTTGAAACGGCAAAAACAAAAGATGACTTATGCGACGCCATTGCTGCCGAGGTAAACAGGTATTCCCTTCCTGATCTCCAGATAATTGGTGGACGTCTGTTTTTGGAAGTAAATGTTTTACCTGAACCATATCGCAGCCGGGTCCGCCCGTTTTTTCACGAACAGATATTCGGGGCACACCATCGGCTTCTTCTGTTGCACCGCTCCAAAAAGTCCAATCATTTTGGCGAACTAATCCGGGATCGCGAGCTCTTTGAAAAGTTCTGTGCAATGATTCCCGAAGGTTGTTTTACCTGGGATGAAAATGCAGAAAGAACGCCATTTCACTACTCCCCGCGACACCGGCTCTTTTACTACCTCATGGCTGCGTTTACGATGTTTGTACTGGATCAGCCCGGTCATCCCGTAGGAATGCCATTCCCGGGGGGATTTGTGGTTGAAGACCGGGACGGCATCTACTATTGTCTCATCAGGGATCGCGAAAAAGAAGTGTTCTTTTCTATTTGCAATTTTTGCCCGGCTCGACAAAAAGAAGAAAATGCGCCTTTGCATTCTTAAATCCCAAAGAGAAAAACGACAGATATTGTTACGAACGAAGATATAAAATTTCAATTAAGATCTGATAGACGTCAGAGAAGGTCGTGAGCCTTAAGGATCGCTAAAACGATACGATGACGTTACGAAAGCGTACGCTCCCTGATAAAATATTATAAGAACAGACTTCTTGTAAGAAGGAAGGTGATAGCAGCTTGGTATGGTTCCCGGGGACTCGCGTACCTCGGTACAGCATACTACGTGTGTCAGCTTAACTGCTGGGTTCGGAATGAGACCAGGTGTTTCCCGACAGCTATGGCCGCTATCACCACATGATTTGCTTTTTTGTTTGCAGCCGAAGAATTAGATGCTATTCTTCGTCAGATCGGCATCCCATTTCTGGAATCCGATCCAAGCCAAGGTCCGGATTTGAACCGGAGTGTAGTTGATCTGCAGTCAACCGCGTGGCCGCTCCGCCACCTTGGCGACCGTGTAGGATGATACCCTATCCTGTATGTCAGGATAAGATATAAGGTTTGCACTCAGAATTTCGTCTGGGTTTAGCGTGGTGAGCACTAGTGTTTGGACGTTAGTACTTCCGGACTGAACACGTCGTTGCCTTCGTGCGTACATCCGAAGCCTATCAAACGGGTCTTTTACCCATGTCCTGTAACGAAGTCTCTTTTTAGGCTGGGTTTCAAGCTTAGATGCTTTCAGCTTTTATCCCTTGGCGCGTGGCTGCTCGGCACTGCCTTGTCAGACAACCGATCGACTAGAGGCGCCGAATGAAAGTTCCTCTCGTACTATTTCATTCTTACCTTCAGACTTCTTACACTCCTGATAGATAGTAACCGACCTGTCTCACGACGGTCTAAACCCAGCTCACGATCCCCTTTAATAGGCGAACAACCTCACCCTTGGCTGCTGCTGCACAGCCAGGATGGAAAGAACCGACATCGAGGTAGCAAGCCGCCGGGTCGATATGTGCTCTTGCCGGCGACGACTCTGTTATCCCCGGGGTAGCTTTTCTGTAGTCAATAAGCCTCACCAAAAGGCTATATTGGTTCGTTAGACCCGAGTTTCCTCTCGCGATCACTTGCTTTGCGTGATCGCGTCAGGCCAACTTATGCTCTTGACACTCTTCTGTGAGTTTCTGACTCACATGAGTTGACCTTGGGGCACCCTTGATATTTTTTCGAGGGTGTGGCGCCCCACCCAAACTGCCCACCTACCGGTGTCCTCGTTAGAGTGAGAACTACAACAAAACTAGGATGGTGTCTCATTTTTGGCTCCCCAGCACCCGAAAGTACTGGATATAACGCCTCCCATCTACACTGCGCAAGAATTATCGTAATTCAACGACAGGCTGCAGTAAAGCTCCACGGGGTCTTCACTTCCCATCAGGAGTCCCTAGTCTCTGCACTAGGACAAAAGGTTCAACGGATTCGTGTTAGGGACAGTAGCGCACTCATTAATCCATTCATGCAAGTCGCCAATT
The DNA here is from genome assembly GCA_963701095.1 of uncultured Methanoregulaceae archaeon. Taxonomy (GTDB): domain Archaea; phylum Halobacteriota; class Methanomicrobia; order Methanomicrobiales; family Methanospirillaceae; genus Methanoregula. The sequence goes on along the minus strand of OY969564.1, from coordinate 1,956,132 downwards.
AAGCGACAAGGTACTACGCTACCTTAAGAGGGTCATAGTTACCCCCGCCGTTTACGAGTCCTTCGTCCGGTTGAACCCGGTATTCAGATACTCGCACTGGGCAGGAATCAGTGACTATACTAGTCCTTTCGGAGTTGCAGTCACCTATGTTGTTATTAGACAGTTAGTGCGCCCCGGTCACTGCGACCTGCCTGATCTCCAGGCAGGCACCCCTTATCCCAAAGTTACGGGGCCAATTTGCCGAGTTCCCTTAACTACGATTAAATCCGACACGCCTACACCTCTTCAGCGAGGGGCACCTGTGTCGGTTCTCGGTACGGACATGTGATTCCCTTTTCATGGGCTCAGGGAATTTGCTAAGTTACCCCATCACACTTTCTTCTGATTCTCACCATTACGGTACTCCACAGAGTTATGTGCTTGGACGGGATGACAGTCCCGCTTAGCATACCCCCAAGCGTCAGGGTCTTGCGACTAAAAACCACATGGTACAGGAATATTAACCTGTTTCCCATTCGGTACGTTCGAGTTACGACGCACCTTAGGACCGACTAACCCTCGGCTGACGAACGTTGCCGAGGAAACCTAGCCCCTGCGGCGGTTGGGATTCTCACCCAACTATGCTTCTACTACTGCCAGAATTCTCATCACTACGCGGTCCACTGGAACTTACGCCCCAGCTTCTACCCACGCAGAGCGCCTCCCTACCAGATCACCTTTCGGTGCTCCGTGGTCTCTGTAGTAGGCTTTAGCCCCGTCCATTTTCACCGCCCTAAATCTTGACTGGTAAGCTGTTACGCACTTTTTAAAGGATAGCTCGCTTCTGAGCTCACCTTCCAGTTGTCTTTGACCTAGGACCAATTTCAGTGTTTACACTGAGCCTACATTGAGGGACATTAACCACGGTCTGGGTTGTTTCCCTTACGCATTACAAGCTTACCCCGTAATGCGGACTTCCAACCATCTAGGATGTTGGGGAGTTTGGAGTTTGACAGGGGGGTGAGCAGTTTCCCGCCCAGCTCCCCCAATCAGTGCTCTACCTCACCAACGATCTCCGGTTAGGTCATGCTGCGACATGTTTAGGGAGGAACCAGCTGATGCCGGGTTCGATTAATCTTTCACTCCTATACGTAGGTCACACGAATGATTTGCATATCAATACCGCTTGCGGTCCTCCACGCAACTTTCGTCACGCTTCAACCTGCCAACGCATAGATCACCCGGCTTCGGGTCTTATCCTGCTGACTCCACGCACTTTTAATACGTCGTCCCATGCATTGCTGCTACGGACTTGTTGGTTTCCCTATGGCTCCCCTTGTGGGTTAACCTTCGCCAACAGAATAAACTCTCTGGCCCGTTCTTCAAAACGTACGTTGCGACACTGGCAACCTTACCCGTACTACCGCCTCGCGACGGGTTCCTTCATAAGGAAGATCCTTTCATGCCGCAACTCGCGATCACCTACCAATTTCAGGCACTTTTAACCACCTTTTCAGGGTTACTTTTCAGCTTTCGCTCACGCTACTATTTCGCTATCGGTTTCAAGTTGTATTTAGCTTTAGGGGTTGATGACCCCCAAATTCCCGCGAGAATTCCAACCCGCGGTACTCAAGACACCACCTGATGCCGTCTGCTTATGCGTACGGGACTATCACCCTCTGTAGTATGCCATTCCAGGCAACTTCCGCTTCACATCCGGTATCGTAACGGTGGGCTTATAACACCACATCTCCCTTGCGGGATTCGGTTTGAGCTCTGTCGTGTTCGATCGCCTCTACTAACGACATCTCGGTTGATTTCTTCTCCTGCCCCTACTGAGATGTTTCAATTCGGGGCGTTCCCTATCCTTACGGATAAACGCATAAAGCGTTAGGATGTCCTATTAGGGTATCTCCGGATCATAGATTCCTTGCGTCTACCCGGAGCTTATCGCAGCTTGGCACGCCCTTCTTCGGCACTTGAACCGAGCCATCCACTGGTAGGTTTAAACTAATGCTCCGCTAAACCCATTTAACGTCCTGAGTGCAAACCTTTACACGGCGTCGCAAAGTCATTGGTTTGACTTTCAGCCCTTCCCTCGTGATTCACATCTCGAGGTGCATCTAAACAGCTCCCTGGGAGTCGAACCCAGACCGGAATGCCACCTTATCTGGCACTTGAGCCTTCATGTGTTGACACCGGCAATTTTACAGTTTGTCCAGTAACCGCTTTAACCCGAAATAAAATTCGTTAGGAGGTGATCCAGCCGCAGATTCCCCTACGGCTACCTTGTTACGACTTAACCCCCCTTGCAAAACCTAGATTCAACCGCCGCAGAAAACAACGGCTTCATCAAGACCTCACTCGGGTGGTTTGACGGGCGGTGTGTGCAAGGAGCAGGGACATATTCACCGTGCTATTTTGAAACACGATTACTACGGATTCCAGCTTCATGTGGGCGAGTTGCAGCCCACAATCCGAACTAAGGATGGGTTTAGGAGATTGCCTTCACCTTTCGGTGTCGATACCCATTGTCCCACCCATTGTAGCCCGCGTGTAGCCCGGATAATTCGGGGCATGCTGACCTACCGTTGCCCATTCCTTCCTCCTCTTTAGCAGAGGCGGTCCCAACAGTGTCCTCTCCATCCCGGAGGACGAGCTAGCAACTGTTGGCGTGGGTCTCGCTCGTTGCCTGACTTAACAGGATGCTTCACAGTACGAACTGACGACGGCCATGCACCTCCTCTCAGCTAGTCATGCAGAGTCTTCAGCCCGGCAATCATTCAGCTGTCTTATCCGGTGAGTTTCCCGGCGTTGAGTCCGATTAAACCGCAGGCTCCACCCGTTGTGGTGCTCCCCCGCCAATTCCTTTAAGTTTCAGCCTTGCGACCGTACTTCCCAGGCGGCGCGTTTCACGATTTCTCTTCGGCACCTCGGTGACTCGTGGTCACCGATACACCTAACGCGCATCGTTTACAGCTGGGACTACCCGGGTATCTAATCCGGTTTGCTCCCCCAGCTTTCGTTCCTCACTGTCGGAGCCGTCCTGGTGAGACGCCTTCGCCACAGGTGGTCCCCCAAGGATTACAGGATTTCACTCCTACCCCTGGAGTACCTCTCACCTCTTCCGGTCCCTAGTCTGTCAGTATCCCTGAGACGCCTTCCGGTTAAGCCGGAAGATTTCCCCAGAGACTTAACAGACCAGCTACGAACGCTTTAAGCCCAGTAATAGTGGCCACCACTCGAGCCGCCGGTATTACCGCGGCGGCTGGCACCGGTCTTGCCCGGCCCTTTCTTCACCAGTTATTTACACTGGCGGACAGCCCGATTTTACGGGCACTCGGAGTTCCCTTATCACGATTGCTCGCATTGTAAAGTTTTCGCGCCTGCTGCGCCCCGTAGGGCCTGGATTCGTGTCTCAGAATCCATCTCCGGGCTCTTGCTCCCACAACCCGTACCGATTACAGGCTTGTTGGGCCGTTACCCCAACAACAACCTAATCGGCCGCAGACCCATCCTGAGGCGGCGGGCCTTTTAACTACAGAGCATTCCAGCATCCATAGTCTATGGGGTATTATCCCCAGTTTCCCGGGGTTATCCCCCTCCTCAGGGTAGGTTGTCCACGTGTTACTGAGCAGTATGCCGAGGTCTTACACCTCTCGACTCGCATGGCTTAATCGAACTCCGATAGCAGTGGCCTCTGGCAGGATCAACCAGAATTCATATAAATACGCACACTATCTGAACCTTAATTTCGAGGAATTAGCGGTTACTAAACAAATTTCCGCATTGCCAGTATCAACGTCAGAACCAACTCCCGTCACGCGGGTTGGTTGGATCTCCATCAAATATTTGCGTGTGTTCGTCGTGATTGTTCACTTAAACACGGGCTTATAATGTAGGCTTTCTGGTTATTTATACCTTCTCACCTGCATTATTTTAGTTCAGAACCAGACCCGGTTTTGACCAGATTTTCCTGATTCTTCATCACTCATTTTTCGTCGTGTTTTTGATTTAAACACGGGCTTGTAATATAGGTTGCAGTATTATTTATACTTTATTGCTTGCATTCACTTCGATCCCGATCCCTGCCAAAAGCAGTTTTCGTCGGGACTTCATCAGAATTTGTGGATCATATTATTTCACAGAATACAATTTAAAGATTACCCTTTCAGTGCACAAAAAAGAGCCATAATTATTATGCTTTAAATATTTATAGATATTTGAAATAAAATCCGACACGCGCTTAAATCTTCTCCAAACCTCATTGTCTCCTTTTTAAATTAAATATTTTGAGATATATTAAATACTATTCGCCGAAAGTTTCGAATTTGACGTCTGATTCATGATATATCGACAAAAATCCTATAATCAGCCAAATTCTAACGCTGCACTATATTCAATAAATGAAGATCCGGTCTAATCGCGCTGAAAATAATCTCAAAGTGGATCTTCCAATCTTGCATCTTTTGACCAAACCTGGATGCTTCATAGGTATGTGAGATTTCGGTGCGTTTTGAACCTTAAAACCTCAGATTGCGGTGATAATATATTGGGTTGAGTGATCTAATGGGATATTATAAAGTGCATGATCCAAATGAAAGTCCTAATCTTTGTTTTGATAATATTGATGATGGTCATCGCAACATCAGGTTGCTCCCAAAACGCCTTTCCTTCGCAAGAACCTGGATCTGTTCAACCACAGAATTCATCGACAACAATGAATTCTCAGGTCCCGGCGTCTGAATCCGGAAGCAAGATAATCGCAGCGTATTGGTATCTTTTTCCTGATCCAAATGATGACACATATAGCGGGGTAATGTCTGAAAAAGACCAGATCCCCTGGAAAAAGATAAACAGGCTTTACATCGGATTTGCGACAATAAATGACGGACTCCTTACTGATCTCCCGGTCGGAAACTCAGAAGAGAATGACGCACAAAGACAAGAAATGCAGAGCAGGATCCATGAACTTGTTTCACTATGTCATGAAAATAATCCAGAGGCAGAGATTTTTATTACCTCAAATTTCGGTGGCGATCTTGATACAGAATACCTCTATGCCTCGCAAAATCCACAAAAGTTTGCTGATAGCGTTCTTTCCTATGTGAAAGAGTACGATCTGGATGGCTACGATATGGACTGGGAAAGCTCGCAAATAAACGATTACGCTCCGCAGCTGACTTTGCTTCTTTCTACATGCCACGAAACATTTGCCACAGCCGGTCCCAATCCGCACGGGAAGCCTTACCTGCTGACTCATACGGTTTGGCCCGGAGTGGAATCTGCGCAGACTGTCGCCAGTTTAGTTGGCAGCGTTGACCAACTCAATCTGATGACCTATGGAAGTGGGGATAAGTATGATCTCGTTTCGTATGCTGATGCTTATGCAGCTGCTGGTTTTCCTTATGATAAAATTATTGGCGGAATTGAGAGCGAAGCGGGATACACAGATAATGTTGGTCCTGACACACAAACCACCATCATGGCCAAATGTGCATATGTAAAAGAGCATAACCTTGCGGGTCTTTTCGAATGGCGAATCGACAACGATATGAGGCCAGATAATGGTCCGCCAACATATCAGGTAACAGAGTGGATGAACGATTGTCTAACACAATAATGCACGGTTAAAAAGTAAAAATGGACCTTTTTCTTTAAAAAAATGCCCGCGAATCCCAACCACCCCAATTGCTATGGATTCGAGGTACACATGCTCTTTGATTTTTAAGGATTCATCCCCAAATTTGCATTCACCGCCGAACTATTCATCCGCCTTCACGACATGCACGTAAAGGTCACCAAAAAACTCTTCCTGCCGGATCGTGCACCGCCCATCCAGCGCCAGAAACAGAAGCGGGATATATACATCGGAAAGGCACCAGCCAAGATCCCTACAGAGCTCAGCAAGCGTGATCTCTTCATCAGGGTCCGCATTTGCCAGGCACTCCTCAATCACCAGCCGTGACGAATCCTGGTAACCTTCTTCGTGAGCGATACCAACAACATCGTCTGCTTCAACCAGAAAATCTTCTTGAGGAGGAAGTCGGCGGCGTCTCCGTTCCTCTTTTTCCAGATTTTTGAGTTCGATGATCAGTTCAAATAGTGTTATCGGGCTTCTTCGCAGGCTCTTGCGATCGAGCCTCCGTTGGATCTCCCGCTCCAGCTGTTCAATGGGGCCAAAACGGCCTTCGTCGTCGAAATCGGAATCCCCCGTAAGATCAAATTCCTCAATATCTCCCTCGCTGTCATCGTCGGACTCAGAGACGATCTCCAGCTGTTCAGATTTCATGCGAAGAAGTGTAGCCGCATAAAAAAGGGTTCGCCCGGATATCTGGAGGTTAAGTTGACGGCACCGTTCCAGTTCTGATAGGAACCGGTCAGTCACCTCGATGATGTTTATATTCCAAGGGTCGATCTCGCCCCGCTCCGCAAGACCGACAAGGATCTCCACCGGATCTTCGACATTACATGCCTCAGCAGCAACCGATCCATCGAATATATGTGAAAAATCTGATGCAGCCGGAATCTCAAAAGAACTTTTTACGCCATGTTCATGCAGTTTAATTTCCGGATTGCACCCTGGCCCCAGATCTTTAGATTTATTTTCTCTTTGATCAGGATTTGTCGGGAAATTGATATTTTGGTCAGCCATTGACCTTGACTCCGGTAACGAGGGTGCTTTTATCCGGTCGGATTGTAACACCCATGATTCGCTGTGCGGCTTCGATCATAGGTTTTCGTAATGAAACGATGACAAACTGTGAAGAGGGTGCGAGTTCTTTTATCATCGCTGCTATTCTTTCCACATTTGCACCGTCAAGCGACATATCAACCTCGTCAAAAGCGTAGAAAGGCGCTGGGATGTGATGCTGGATAGAGAAGATAAAGGCAAGCGTGGTAAGTGATTTCTCCCCTCCTGAAAGAGAGGAGAGGAGATGAACTTTTTTGTCACGGGGTTTTACCGCAAATGTAAGGCCACCGGTGAATGGATCTTCCTCATTTTCAAGAATCAAATTCCCGCTTCCACTTGTGAGACGGGCAAAGATCTCCCGGAAATTGGCGTCAATCGCTTTAAAGGAGGTCATGAACGCTTCGAACTTCATCTGTTCGAATTTCTCGATACGTTCAATCAGGTTTGTCCGTTCTTTGGAAAGAGTGTCTTTTCGTTGTGTCCTCTCTTCAACCTGTCTCTGGATCTTCTCATATTCTTCTATGGCAAGCATATTGACAGCGCCTATCTTATGAAGAGCCAATTCGGCATCCGCAATCTTACCCTCGATCTCGGTCAGGGTCAGATTAGTTGTGACCTCCCCGACTATTTCCTTGAGACCCGCAATCTCGACAGTTAGTGCCTGAGCCCTCTCTTCAAGTGCGGTTAGTTGAATGGTGAACCGTTCTTTATCGGAGTCGAATTTGATTAGTTTGGTTTCGGATGCATGAATGGCATCGGAAACACCCGCACGTTTCTTCCGCAGAATTTCAAGTTCACCCGAAAACTGTTTTTGTTTCTCTTCGAGTTCTGCAATAATAGTCTTATTTGAGGAAATTTGTTCGTTTGATCCGGTTATTTCCCCATCGATCTGTCGGTTGCGCTCATCGAGCCGGGTGCGTTCTTCGCCAAGCTCACCAATTCGTACAGTGAAGTGCTGACGCTCACGTGAGGCATCGTTCATATCAGCCTCCTTATTGCGCAGATGCCGTTCCGCCTCTTCGATCTCCTTTTTCTTCTTTTCCATCTGGTCGGTGAGGGCAGGAATATTGGTATCTTCCAGTTTCTTTTTTATTCCATCAATCTGGGCAATTATCGCGTTGATTGTTTCAGTGACTGCATCAAGTTTTCCTTCAAGCGCAGCCAATTCGGCAGCACTGTTGCCGGTCTCATCCTTCTGCCGTGCAACCGCAGATTCTATCGTTTGTTTTTCAATAGTGATTGCCTCAAACCGCCGGGAATGCTCCTCGGTAAGAGCTCCAGCACGGGCAACCTCCTGATCGATCTCGTTGCGGAGGGCTCGTTTACCATCCACCGCTTCAGTCATGCGCTTTATACCCGCCTCGAGTGTCCCAGCTTCCTGGGCAAGCTCAGCAAGGTGAGACCGGATCCGGATGATCTCGTCATCGACAGCTGCGCCAAATCCCCGGATTGGTTTCTTTGCTGAACCACCGGTCATAGCCCCGCTTTTCTCAAGCATTTCTCCTTCAAGGGTGACCATCCGGTATTTGCCGATAAGTTTGCGGGCCCTGTCAAGCGTATCTACGACAAGAGTTGAGCCAAGGGCAACGGCAAAGGCCTTGTCAAAGACGGGATCGTAATCGAGAAGATTGACCGCGTAATCGATAACACCAGATTCTTTCACTGGCAGAAGGGTAGGGGGTCTGAGCTTGTTTAAAGGAAGAAATGTCACCCTTCCAAGTCTCTCATCCTTCAGGTAGCGAATTGCGTCGGCAGCTATCTGGTCGGTGTCACAGATGACAAACTGGAGCTTGTTGCCCGCAGCAGTATTAAGTGCTGTCGAGTATTCTGGAGGGGCTCGACCTAACTCAGCGATAGTCCCGTGAACACCTTCAATAGATTTCACTGATTCTATTGCTCTTCCACCGGATTCTCCCCGTGCCTGTTGTGCTGCCTCGAGCCTGATTGCGTCCTGCTCAACATCCTTCATTTCATCGTGAAGTCTTTCAAGAGATGAACGCTGGGCAAAGAGGGTACTCTCGAGTTCGGAAAGTGTGCGGTCGAGATCCTTTTTTCTGTTGCTAAGATCCGTAACCGTTCGTTCGTTTTGGTCAAGCTGCTCCTGCTTTGCTGTATATTCGGAGTCGAGCTGTTTCTGGAGCGTCGTGAGGCGTTCGAGTTCGCTGGTCCTCATCCGACTCTTTTCGATGAACATATCCTGCTGGTGAAGGATTTCAGAACGCTCCCCTTTTTTTGCCTCCACTTCTTCCATCAGGGAAAAGAGTTTCTGTCTGGCCTCCTCAGTATCAGAAGAATACTTGCGGATCTCATTTTCGATTTTTTCCAGCTGCGACCGGGAAGTTGCGACTTCCATGGAGATATTTGTGCGATCGATTGATAATGCACGAATCTGGTCGGAAAGCTCGGTCACCCGGGTTTCTGCCCGTTTTGTATCTGCGAAAACACGGTTAATGCCTTCGAGATTTGTCTCTTTATCCTTTTTAAGCCGGGTGATTGTCTGTTCTGCAAGCTTGATCCCACTCTTCGCTTCTTCAATATCTGCAATCAGTTTCAGGTAATCCGGACCGCTCTTTTTTATTGAGAAGCTCATCAATATCAGCAAGATCGGCCTTAAGGTAAGAGAGTTCGTTCTCCTCTATGCTTTGGTCGGCATCAATCCGTGAGATCCTGATCTTTTGCTCCTCTGCAGATGCAAGAAGAGTGTCTCTCTCCTTCTCTTTGCCATGAAGCTGGGCTGCAGACCGGCAACCCTGAAAGAAACCGAGCTCTTTTTGCCATTTCTGGTATTCAAGCGCTTGTTCGCGTTCTTTTCTGAGCTCATTTGCCCTTTTTGCAAGTTCGATAAGAAGGATTTCCTCTCTCTCGATCCGTTCCCTTACTACATCAAGCTCTGAAAGTGACTGTTGTTTTTTCATTTCAAATTCCGAGACCCCGGCAATCTCATCAATGATCTTTCGGCGCTCGAAATCGCTCATCTCCATAATGCGGGTTACATCTCCCTGCATCACAACGTTGTAACCATGTGGAATAATACCGAACTTGGAAAGATGATCAACAATATCGCTCTGTTTGCAAAGCCTGTCGTTGAGATAGTTGTAGCTGTAATAGCCGTTTCCTGTCCGTTTGATCCGGCGCCGGATCTTCGTCCCATCGGAAAATTCAATGGCAACTTCGGCAGTGTTTTTCCCGGAGTTAAGATTTATCAGATCTGTTAGCTTTTCTGCGCGCAGATTGCGTGAACTGGAAAGCGCTAGAACGAAAAGAACCGAATCAATAATATTACTTTTACCAGATCCGTTTGGGCCGGATATTACAGTGAAACCCTCTAAAAAGGGAATTTTTGTCTTTTTTGAAAAAGACTTGAAATTATCTATCTCGAGCTCTGTGATGTGCAAAGATCCGGCTCCCCGTCACGCTTATTTCTTTGCTGCATCGGATTTGTCTTCTTCAACGGCGTAGATCAGATCACTCTGCTTTGGTTTGACGGACACACCCTTCTTGTTCCTGCCGTAGCCGGCTGAAGCGACAATGTAGTTTTTCTCTCCGCGGCGAGGCTCAAGCTTCATTGTTCCGTCGGTTTGCATTATCATGTCCATTGCAGGCTCTTCAGGGGCTGAAGCCTCGGCATCAGAGGGTCTGGCTCCCTTGCGTATCACGACAGTGCTACCTCCCTGTTGGGGCGAGGCAGCACTCACAGACGCAGATCCGGCCGCCGGGGAACCCTGAACGATCGGCTGTACTCGTTTAAGTTCCTGTCGGCTGCGTTCTTCAGTCTGTTTGGACATTTTCATCGCAATCGACTTGAGGTCAAGGAGCTCCTGAGTGAGCCCCTTCACGAGTGCTTCCATCTCGTTCACTTTCTTTTCGAGCGCGGCGACGCGATCCTCACCGGCACCGCTTCCTGAACTTTCCATCATTTTGACCAATTTCTCCTTCTCGTCAAGTTCGAACTCAAGATACTTTATCTTTGCATCCGGTAGCACCATGCTTTACCCGCATACTTTTGATATATACAGGTGCGGCGCACTCCCTATTAATAATAGTAGTGATCTGCGGATGAGAAAAAAAGGTTTGTGCTTATTTTTCCTAAAAAAAAGTTTCCAGACCCCCGTTAATCCTCCCGATCTTTCCATTAAGCGCCATTTTAAAATGTGTGTTGCCAGAAAAAACACCGGGTTTATGACGGAGATTTTACCGGTTTTATTACCCCTGCGCTCATCCTAAGAAAAGGTATTACCTGATCCACACAAACGTGTATCCATATGTCGTATCTTTCCCAAACAGATCCAGAAATAGCAGATATTATTGAGAAGGAACGGCTCCGCCAGACAAACGGGCTAGAGCTGATCGCGTCCGAAAATATTGTCAGCCGTGCGGTGCTCGAAGCAATGGGGTCCATTATGACCAATAAATATGCTGAAGGCTACCCGGGAAAACGGTATTATGGCGGGTGCGAATTTCATGACATGGCCGAGAATCTTGCCCGCGACAGATTGAAAAAGCTCTTCGGTGCTGAACATGCAAATGTCCAGCCTCACTCGGGAACCCAGGCGAACATGGCAGTCTATTTTGCATACATGAAGCTTGGAGAAAAGATCTTAAGCATGAAGCTTAACCAAGGCGGTCACCTCTCGCATGGATCTCCAGTAGACTTTACTGGCAAGTTTTACCGGGTTGCCCAATATGGTGTGGATCCCGAAACCGAGATGCTCGATTATGGCGCCGTCGGTGAGATGGCAAAAAAGGAGAGGCCCCAGATTATCGTCTGCGGTGCATCGGCATACCCTCGCACCATCGAGTTTAAGGCATTCCAGGAGATCGCCGATGATGTTGGGGCATATTGTATGGCTGATATAGCCCATATTGCCGGACTTGTCGCAACAGGTATTCACCCGACTTCCGTTGGTATTGTTAATTTCACCACAACTACAACTCATAAAACACTTCGCGGACCACGAGGCGGGGCAATCATGTGCAATAATGAATATGCCCAGCTAATCGATAAAGCGGTCTTCCCGGGGATGCAGGGGGGTCCGCTTATGCATACGATCACTGCAAAAGCTGTGTGTTTTGAGGAGGCGCTCAAACCATCATTCAAAGAATACAATAAACAGATTGTCAAGAATGCCAAGGTACTTGCGGAGGTACTGACAAACAACGGTATCCGGCTTGTCTCGGGCGGTACTGACAACCACCTTATGCTTATCGACCTTACCAACCAGCACCTGACCGGTCTTGAAGCAGAAGTGGCCCTTGGAAAAGCGTGTATAACCGTCAACAAAAACACCATTCCCAATGAGACCAAAAGCCCGTTTGTTACAAGTGGGCTAAGGGTCGGAACTCCGGCCGTCACATCACGGGGCATGAAAGAGGCAGAAATGCGCCAGATAGGTATCTGGATCTCTGCGATTGTAAAAGATATCACAAACGAATCGCTGATTAAAAAAGTTAGCCGGGAGGTTACTGAAATGGCACAGAAATTCCCGATTTACCCGGTGACCTGATCTTATTTGCGGGTGCTACGATGTCCATTATCCTTGATGGGAAAGCAGTTTCGGAAAAGCGGCTCGAGTTCCTCAAGGAAGTAATTGGGGAGTCCGGGCTTTATCCCCGCCTTGCCACGGTCATCGTCGGCAACGATCCGGCATCGCAAATGTACGTTCGCATGAAGCACAGGGCTTGCGAACGTGTCGGCATCGGATCTGTCGGCATCGAAATCCCCGGGGACTCCACTACGAAGAAAGTCCTCGAATCAATTTCAGGGCTCAACCGGGATGCAGACATTAACGGTATCCTGGTTCAGCTTCCGCTCCCCGAACAAATAGATACCGACAAGGTAATCACTGCAGTAAAGACTGAAAAAGACGTAGATGGGTTTCATCCAACAAACCTTGGTCTTTTAATGAGTGGCAAACCCCGTTTCGCACCCTGCACACCTAAAGGGATTATGAACCTGCTTGAAGATTACCGGATTCCCATTGCCGGGGAAAGGGTAGTTATTGCCGGCCGGAGTATCGATGTCGGGAGGCCTATGGCGGCGCTCATGACAAACGCAGATGCAACGGTAACAGTCTGCCACAGCAGGACTCGGAACCTTTCAGCCGAACTAAGGCAGGCAGATATCCTGATCTCAGCTATTGGAAAAGCGCATTTTATCACACAGGATATGGTCAAATCCGGCGCCGTCGTTGTCGATGTTGGTATTAACCAGCTCAACGGAAATCTGGTGGGAGACGTGGACTTCGACGGAGTAAAAAAGGTTGCATCAGCAATTACTCCGGTACCTGGCGGCGTTGGCCCGATGACTATTGCCACCCTTATGGAAAACACTTTTTTGGCAGCGACGAGGATATCATGAAATCCTGTCGCATCAACAACCTCGAGATTGGCGGAACCGCACCACCCCGCCTGATGGGGGTCATCAACGTTAGCGGGGAATCGTTCTATCTGGGATCTTACATCCCCATTACAGAGGTCCACACAACCGCCGTTGCCATGATCGAGCAGGGTGCTGATATGATTGATATCGGTGCACGGAGCACAGCGCCGAATACACAGGCGATTAGCGGTAAAACTGAAGCAGAACGTATCGATGCAGCGCTCAAGGAACTGGACGGGACCGGAATTACCATTTCGGTCGACACAATGAACCCCGGCGTACTTGAGGTCTGCCTCAAACATGATATCCACGCAGCAAATGACATCAGTGGGTTTGTTTCACCGGCCTATGCAAAAAAGGTCGCTGATGCAGGGCTTCCTGCTTTTGTGATGGCGACAAACCAGCAACCAGGGGATCCTATTGGTGTTGAGGCGACCATGGACTCGCTCAAAGAGGTAATGCTGAGATGTGAGCATGCAGGTGTGAACGAGTATGTACTCGACCCCGGAATAGGCATATGGACACCACACCGTTCCATCGGAGACGACTGGGAACTCTGCCGGAATTTCGAAAGATTCCATTGCTTCGATCGTCCAGTTCTTGCGGCAGTTTCGCGGAAGACATTTATCGGGATGCTCCTGAACCGGGATCCAGAGGATAGGCTGCCGGGAACCCTTGCCGTGACCATGAAACTCCTTGGAAAAGGCGCATCTATTGTACGGGTGCATGATGTAGCAGCAACCCGTGACGTGATGATGGTGTATGCTTACCTGGCGGATCGAGTATGAATTCTTTTTTTACCGTAACCGGACTCACTACAGGTATTATCCGGCCAAATGATCCTTTTACTGAGAGAATCATTGACGCCGCAGAAGTGGCCTGTAATGGGTTTAAAGACGGGGACATCCTTGTTCTTGCAGAAACTGCAGTTGCGACCGCCGAAGGAAACGTCGTCATGCTTGAAACCATAACGCCTTCCTCTCGTGCAAGAGAACTCGCGCAACAATACCGTATGGATCCCCGGATTGCAGAAGTAGTCATAAACGAGAGTGACTCGATAGTAGGCGGTATACCGGGTTTTCTGCTCTGTATGAAAGAGGGCACACTCCTTCCAAACGCAGGTGTTGACGCTTCGAATGCTCCACCGGGATGTGTCGTTCCCTTGCCGGTTGATCCCAACGCAAGTGCTCTGCGCATCAAGGATGAGATCTCCCGCAAGTGCCAAGCAAAGATAGGCGTTGTCGTTGCCGATAGCCGTACGCACGCGATGCGACTTGGTTGTTCCGGGGTTGCCATCGGATGCGCAGGAATAACATCAGTTATCGATGACCGGGGTCGATGCGACCTGTTCGGACGCAAATTAGAAGTAACCAAACGAGCGGTTGCCGATAATATTTCTTCAGCTGCCGAACTTGTGATGGGTGAGGCAGATGAATGTACACCAGCCGCCATTATCCGTGGCCTCGGAATGCCTATAGGTAATCAAAAAGGTGTTGATTCTATTGCTGCAGAAGAGTGTCTGTTTATGGGAGTTTTCCGGAAGTGCCAGAAATGAACTCTGATCTTTGCTGGACGTCTAAATCGGATCCGACATTACTGATGATGTGAAGTTGTAGGAACAGTCAAGATCGGCAAATTCGGAGAACGAAAACGTTTCAGTCATTTTTTGCAGCGGAGTGATAGTGGGGATATCAAAAGTCGCCGAATGGGAGTGGCAGTACGTTGAAATCGGCATAAGGGTAACCTGAACCACGACGTTATCAAACGTCCTGTTTGTGGGGTTCTCTACCTTGAAATCAGCAGTATAGAAATCGAATGAACCAACATTTACCGGGTTAAAAGAATCCAAGGTATCCGTAGTGACCTGAATCGCAGTATTTTGGACACTACTTGATATACAGCCAGCGAAAATGGCGCATATAAGCACTAACAGCACAATCCAGCTATACCAATGCATATCGTTCCTCTCCGGTCTTTTTATTCAAATTTTTGTGAACTATATTTCCGCAAACGAAGAAAAAACAGTAGGGTCGGGTTCATATTTTTCTTACCTTTCGGCTACCACTCTTCTTGTCCGAAGTCATATATTTACTATTTGACTATCAGATTATGTTCCTCGAACAGCGTGGTGACATTCTGAGAATTCTCTACAGAAAATCCAATCTTTGTGCCCCCGTTTTTCATACTAATGATAAATATTTTATCGCACGAGGACCGGTGAATGTCTAGGGGAAACCATGTACGAAAATCCCCAGAACCCCAGATCCGCCATTTGCCATTCACAAGCGAAGGCTCGTTGATGGTGATGTGATCTATATCAGCAAAAGCAATCTTTCGGCTCTTTCCAAAAGGAAATGAATACCTGAAAAAGGTTATGCTCTCTCCGTTTAGGGATACAAGTGAGTCTTTATAGGCAAACGCCAATCCTGGGCTATTATCTCGATCTGAAAAAGAAGCTTTTTCAAAATTGCGGGTACTGAACTGAGAGAAAATCAATACGCTTTGGACTGCTGCTGAACAGCATGTCAAACCTCCTCCTATGTCCAATACCGGCTTGTTCCCTGTAAGAAATCCATACGTAATCAGGATAAATCTGGCAAGAACCCCGGTAAACCCTATCTTAAGATACTGTACCTGTCGTTTCAGTTCCGGGTCTTCTGCATTATACATCTAAAAATAAGTAGTATTCAAGCAGTGAAAAAAAAGTACTGGTAGCAATTTATGCGACGCTTAAGTCGGAACACGGGGATAGACAGTTCCTTCGTAATCTGCCGGAGAATCAAGAGTCATGAAATGGGATCATTCTAATCCACCACGACCGGATGTTTCATTTGGTGTGTGATTGATTTTGTTAGGAGAGGCCATGGGAAATTTCGCACGAGAGCCAAATAATGAATCAAATAAACCAGAACTCACCGGTCCGCCATTCTACCTGCAGGAATTTGAGCAGTCCTATCGGTTTATCATCGATGAATACGAGATTGAACCACGGGATATTGGTATATTTATGCCTTGTGCCGTAAGAAAACCTTACAGCACAAGCCCAAGCCACCAGCTCATCCGTATGATTATTTCACAAGTATTTGATGAGTCGCAATACCACATTGTTATCTTTGGTACATGCGGGATTGTACCTGCCGAACTTGAAACGATGTATCCCTATGCACATTACAAGTATATGCTCGGGAAATGTAACGATGAAAAAATCAAAGCGGATTTCCTTTCGATCGAAGCTGATCGGATTGCAGGATATCTGGATAAGACCCGTCACCTTTACAGATACAGAATCGCGTATTGCATAGGTCTTTTTCGCGAAGCTCTTATCCGCGGTTCGGTCAAAGCCGGGGTGAAAATTGATCTTCTTCTTCCCACAAAAAATTTGATCAACCGGGTAATTGAGGAGGAGGAATGCCGGTTTCAGGAAGGAAGCCTCTCTATGGACGGGTACCTGGGCGAATTCTGTGACGGACTCATCCAATTCCGGAATACCCATCCTGATCTTCCAAAAGAACCGAGCCGGAATCGAGATAATAAGTGAACCACTTTAAGAGGGGAGTGATTTTACCAACAGATAGAAGGCCCAAAGTGCGGCGGCGAGACCGGCAACCGATAGTGCCGCGTCCGCGGCAAAAGGAAGGTTCACGCCGTTGTAAGGAAGAATCTCTTTTATCCCAAATAAAAAAAACGCAAGAGCCAAAAACCAACCGTACACCTGTTTCTTGTTGAAAGCGACCTGAAGCCCGTAAACTATGACAAGAACATCAATCCCTATGAGGACAGGAGTGAACCATTCAGGAAGGTACATTACGTTCACATTAATATCCAACTTTTAAAGAGATACCAGTATCGATGACCTAGCCTACGGATAAAGAAACATAACATGCGCGCGAAATTGTTCTATTTTCCTTTAAGGGAAACACAGATTTTTTCTCTAGCTATCGGTTGAAATCTGTTGATCACCAAAAAGAAATCGGACATAAAATATCGAAGGCGTGTTAAATCGGATGTCGCCCCCCATTAAATAACAAAAATTAAGATTGCTGGAGAGGCATGTTTTTCCTTTTCACACCAACCCGCCCATGCTCCGAGGAGAGGGTAAACCCGAGATCTTCAAGGCATTTCCTGCTTTTTCCTGTCCCATGAGTAAGGAGTTCCACCAAATCGTCTTCCTCATCGATGTCCGTATGAAGTAAAAACGAATCCACCACTTCGCAGGAAAGCCCGGCTTCCCGTACTATCTGCATGTGCTTTGAAAAACTCATGCCGTAATAATCGACATGGAATTTGGTGGGTTCTTTTACAAAAATCGCATTTGTTCCCCCACCCCTTCCCGGGACAATTGCAATATCGTTTTTAGTATTTACTACACGGCGGATTGATTCGCCTGTAGCAAGTGGAAGATCAGCCATAAGGATCAGAACGGGTCCTGCTGCCTGAGAAAGTACTTCGTTTAATGTACCACTCAGGTCCTTATCTGCAATAGTAATCTGGATATCTTCACTATCAAAAAGCTCGGTTGCAATGATTACAGGGCTGCAGTTCGCATCTTTTACGGCTGCGATAACATCTTCTAACATCGCACGCGCAAATGTTTCCCGTTCGTCCGGTGAGAGCATGCCGGAGAGCGGCTCTTCGGACCTGCAGGCTTAAAGGGGATCAATGCATGGGGACACATGTGATACCCTCATATGCAGGATTATCAAAAAAAGATGCTGATATCATTCCCCATGTGCTGAAGCATGGATTACCAAAAAATGAGCTGATCTGGTTCCCGGGCATTTGCCTGCATCTTAATTCTTGTACACATCTCCAGGGATATGAATCTCGAAACGAGTCTCCGTTACCCGGAACCCCGGTTTCAGTAATGGTCATATCAGTAATCGCAAGAATCTCCCGGGCAAGAAAAAGGCCCCATCCGGTATTTTTGCCGAATCCACGCTCGAAAATCCGCTCCTTATCGGGATCAGGAATGCCCACACCATTATCCTCAATAACGAGGACAGAACCCACTTTTTCTTCTTGTATCGAGATATTGATCGAAGAGACCGTTTGACCATGCCGAACTGAATTGTCCAAAAGTTGAGCTGCAGCTTTTTCTACAGATAGATCGGCGAATACAGAAGCGGTCCCACTCGCATTTTTTATCGTGACTCCCTTTAAAGATATGAGATCCTCAGCACGTCGGATTATGGATGAGATTGTCTGCCAGACGGGTGGCTCCGATCCCATATTCTGGTAGTCTTTTGAGAACTGGAGAAGTTTTCGTATTTTATCAATAGCAAATCGTTCCTTTTCTATGTATAATCGCATTTGTGGATCTTCGGTTGTCATCTCCAGCAGCTCTGTATAGCCACTTACCGCAGTCAATTGGTTGAGTATATCATGGCGGGTTATGCTCCCGACAAGGTTTAATTTTTTGTTCAGAAATGCTAATTTGTCCTGTATCTGGCGATTTGCAGATATTTTTTCAATCAATTGTTTAAGCAGGGGATGCCATTTGTCTACATCCCCATCCATGATCATATATTCGGCACCGTTTGCGACAGAGAAACAGAAAGCATCCGTATCATAGGCACATGCAAGGATGATTACCGGGAGATCGATTTTTTGGTCCCGCAGATTTTTTAAGAAAATGATGCCATTTTGTCCCTCATCTTGAACGACAATCAAAACACCTGGTTTTTCAGTGAGAGCGTGGCTGATTGTAACCTCAGGAGAAGAGGATGCTATCACACGATAAGAACCGGTGCTTGTAAGATACTTGCCAAGGGCGGCACTGCGGTCGGTCTTTTCATCGATGAGAATAATGGGCATCACAATAAATCACGGAATAATTACTCTTTTTATTATGAACATCTATCTCGCAGGGATCATATAAATGCCATACTGTGATTCTGTATTCGCGCACATAAATCGTCTGTCCACTAATTTTTACATGTACAAAAAAGAATCGTATTGTATGCATCCACGGGAAATCACCTTCACTAAAAATGTTTTTCTGCCCCTCACCAGCGTATGCCGCAACCGGTGCGGCTATTGTTCATTTCGTACCCCCGTGGATGAGGGATGCATCATGACACCGGAGGAAGTCGAGGCAGTGCTTGTGCTAGGGAAAGAGACCGGCTGCACAGAAGCCCTTTTTACCTTCGGCGAACACCCGGAGGAAGAACCCGGCTTTGATTCGTATCTTGAGAAAACAGGTTATGAAACAATTCTCGATTATTGTGAAGCAATGTGCTGTGTGAGCATCAAACATGGGATCCTCCCACATACAAATGCCGGTATCCTTTCGTACAATGAATTAAAGCACCTTAGGACGGTGAATGCAAGTATGGGGCTTATGCTCGAGACCATAGCATCGATACCGGCGCATCACGGATCCAAAGGAAAAGATCCAAAAATTCGTCTTGCGATGTTAGAGGATGCAGGAAAACTCAAAATTCCGTTTACCACAGGTCTGCTTCTCGGGATTGGTGAAACGGTTGCTGATCGAGAAGCCTCACTTGAGGCGATAGCTGATGTCCACCGGAGATACGGGCACGTCCAGGAGATAATACTCCAGAATTTCTGCCCCAAGAATAACACTCCTATGGCAGCGTTCCGGGTTCCAGGCACAAAGGAGATTTGCGATACAATAAAAATGGCACGCCGGATTCTCCCAAAGGAGATAGCCATTCAGGTTGCACCTAACCTGATCGATGCGTCCCGGCTTATCGCGTGCGGGGTTGATGATCTGGGCGGTATATCGCCGGTCACTATCGATTACGTGAACCCTGAACACCCGTGGCCTGCGTTGGAGGATCTTAAAAAAATGGTGGGGGATGCAACTCTCCGGGAACGCCTTTGCATATATCCCCGCTTTATCCGCAAGGGCTGGTACGACCCCGGCTTGCAACCCCTAATAAACCGGCTCGATCAAGATATTAGAACGAAGAGCAGGCAACCATGAAGCAGAAAAACCTCCTCTATACTGGCAAGGCTAAATCGGTCTTTCGCACTGATGTAAAAGGAAAACTGATCGTTGAATTCCGTGACGATATCACCGCGTTTGATGGGGGTAAAAAAGATACACTCAAAAACAAGGGTTCGTATAACGCCAGCGTCTCTGCATTCTTCTTTTCCCACCTGGAAAAAAACGGCGTAAAAACGCATTTTCTCGAGATGCTCGATGACCACAGGATGCTTGTTCGAGAGCTCTCAATGATCCCCCTTGAAGTGATCGTCAGAAACTTCGCAGCAGGTTCAATTGTCAAAAACTATCCATTTAAGGAGGGAAGTCCCTTAAAACCCCCGGTGATTGTTATCGATTACAAGGACGATTCCCGGCATGATCCTATGCTCAACGACGATCTTATAGCAGCGCTCAGACTTGTAACACCAGCAGAGCTCAAAAAAATAAAAGTGATCGCGCTTAAAGTCAATGTACTTCTTTCCAAACTGCTTGCAAAACAGGGAATCACCCTCGTGGATTTCAAGATAGAGTTCGGACGGCAGGGAAAAACAATCTATCTTGGCGATGAGATCAGTATGGACTCGATGCGACTCTGGGATAAAAAGAGTGGCGAATCTCTTGATAAAGATGTGTATCGTTTTAACAAAGGCGACGTTATGGTAACCTATAACCAGGTTGCAGCACGGATCATAAACAACCCTAAGTCTGCGACCTCAAAAAAGATCGCGGCACTGACGAAAAAAATTTTGATTGTGAAAAAGGGAAAATAAAAATTTCATAACATATAAGATAATCTAAAAGAATACTCATGGCACCAAGATGAGGTGGGCTACTATGGCAGAAGATCCCGAAAATGAAGCTGATATGCTCAAATGGGCTCATGGAATAGCCCGAAAGAACGGATGGGTACTTAATCCTGACGAAGAACACTTAAAAACCGTAGTTCGTGGACTAGCACGGAATAAAAAGAAGTTCGGAAGACCATACTGTCCCTGCCGGCTAAGAAGCGGAGACGAGGAACGCGATCGCGCCATTGAATGCCCCTGCATTTACCATAAAGACGAAATCGCAAAAGAGGGGCATTGCCATTGCCTGCTCTTTTACAAAAAACAATAAAAGAACACAAAATCCTTTTTGTGGTTTTACCCTATGATTTCTATTGAACCCAGTCATGCAGATTATGGCCTTTTCCCTGTTAATGGCAGGGATCCCGTTCTTCTCATTCTAGGGAGTTACCCGAGCGTCCAGTCGCTTGCAAGAAACGAATATTACGGCAACCCGCAGAACCAGTTCTGGAAAATTATGGAAATACTGTTTGGGATTGACCACACGCTGCCATATATTTCCCGCACCGCTCACCTCACAAAACAACGGATCGCACTCTGGGATGTCCTTTTTTCATGCAGCCGTAACGGCAGCGCGGATACCGGAATCCGGGATCCTGTCGCTAATGATATCCTGGGATTTGTTTTGGATCATCCGACAATCCGGTATATTGCACTCAATGGTAATACCTCAGGCCGTTACTATAAAAAAATGAACCCTGGATTGCCATATATCATTCTGCCTTCAACTAGTTCGGCGAATGCACGTATGACATTAGCACAAAAAACGAAATCCTGGGCGTGTATTACCGGGGATCTCTAACAGGAAAAAATCTATGTTCACCGTTCGAGCCGCAGTTTCAGGAAGATGACATGATATATGGCATAGAACCCGCAGAGAACGGCGGCAGTATAACCAAGTATGGCAACCCACATGACCTCTTTTGGCATCGCGACCGGTGAGGCCTGAAGCACAAGCGATGAACCGACCACGAGTGCGGCAACGACAAGACCGATCATAATCTTATCGCTTGCCCGGTCAAGTGCCATCTGAAGTTTCTTTAAGTCAGTATCTACAACCTCGAGCCGGATGGTCCCTGTTGAAAGGCGCTTGAGCATAAGGTTTACGTTACGGGGAAGATCAAATGCAGCATCGACGGCCTCAAGGAGCGAATTGGACGCCCGCTTCATATAGCCGGCAGAAAGCACGTTTGAGTCGGCGAGCTTGCGCAGATAAGGAGCGACCTCCCCGCCGAAGCTGAATTTGGGATCAAGCCGAACAGCAACATCGAAGACCATGACAAGTGTCTTTAAAAGGAGCATCAGGTTCATCGGCACTTTAAGATTATACCGCCGCATCACCTCTGTGAGCTCATTAATCATGAGCCCGAAATTGAACTGAACAATCTCATCCCCTCCGCCTAAATCGTGTAGCATGATGTAGAGATCGTCCCGGAGCTCCTCGCGTTTTTCCTCGGCAACGATTATTCCAAAACCTTCGAGCGCCTTGATAATCATGTCGACGTCATCGGTGGTCATGGCAAAAAGTAGGTTGATAAAAAGCTGCTTCTTCTCCGGTCTCAATACCCCGACAATACCAAAATCGAGGAAGACAAGATCCCCCATCTCAGAAACAAGAAGGTTGCCGGGATGAGGGTCTCCATGGAAAAATCCATCCTCAAAAATCATTTTCAGGTATGCATTGAATCCCCGGACAGCAATGTCGTGGGGGTCAGATCCCTGTGCAGTAATCGCTTCAACGTTATCTACCCGAACACCTTTGACAAATTCCATTACCAGCAGTCGCGATGAGGAGTTTTCCCAGTAAATTTTTGGAAAATGGACCCCCGGTACGTCCCGGAAATTGCGTGCCATGCGTTCCGCATTCCGGCCGTCGCGGGTGAAATCTAGTTCTTTTCTTATCTGAGTGGCGAAGTCCGTTACGAGACCAGTTGGATTGTACATCCTGCTTTCCGGGAAGACCGCCTCGATGCGTTCAGCCATGGACTGGAGTATGGCGAGGTCAGTTTCTATGAGTTCCGGGATTCCGGGGCGTTGAATCTTGATTGCAACAATAGTTCCATCTTTAAGGACAGCACGATGAACCTGACCTATCGAGGCGGAGGCTACCGGAGTCTCATCAATCTCGCAGAACCAGTCTTCCAGATTCGGGCAGGTCTCCCTGATTACATCGATAACTTCAGAAAACGGCAGAGGTTTTGCATGATCCTGGAGACTTTTTCAGCTGGTTAATAACTCCGGTGGGAAAATCTCCGTCCTCGTGCTC
This sequence comes from uncultured Methanoregulaceae archaeon, assembly GCA_963701095.1. Taxonomy (GTDB): domain Archaea; phylum Halobacteriota; class Methanomicrobia; order Methanomicrobiales; family Methanospirillaceae; genus Methanoregula. Next base: position 1,933,017 of record OY969564.1, on the reverse strand, counting down.
ATTATCTGCCCGAATTTCACAAACGTGGGTCCAAGTTCCTCGAGAGCCACACGCACCCTTTCATAAACCGTGGATTGATCCGACACCTGTTCATCAGTACCTGGGAGGCGGAAACGGGTTTTGCCAGGGAAGGCTTTCTCCAATGCAATGCCAAAACCGTGCTTCCACAGGATATCGATGATCTGTGCATACCGCCGGATACGGGTGACCATGGATACAGTTTGGTACTTTGGATACTTAACACTGGCTTTTTTCTCAAAATATGAGACGGTAACTCAAAGATCAGAGCGACACAGTGAATGAAAAAGGGACTGTTCCTCACCATTTGAGATGAGGGGATTTACTGTTTTAAAAAAACTGTAATCCGATTCGTATTGGTGCCGGACTTGTTGTTGTCGATGCCCCAGATATTGGATGTTTTCGAAAAGGATTGTTGATTGATAATAATCCCGTCACAGGTGAAACCAGCGTCGATGCCTAGCGGTATCACCTGCTCTTCAAGACGCACTGTCTTTTTTCTCACTTCACCCACCTCAAAAGCAACAAATCCTCCAGGAGTAGTAATCCGGAAAAGCTCCCTGAAGACTGCCGCCATAACGACCTCCCAATCTTTAATTGTTCTCGCCATTGTAATTGTGTTGCCTATTGCGTCTTCATCAAGGCCACAGAACCAGCAACGGAGCCAGTTATCCTCTTGGTATTGAACGACATCTAGAAAAGGTGGTGACGTGACCGTAAGCTGTACTGTCCCAGAGACAATGCCCGGTGTTGTTCGGGCATCTTCCGTAAAAAAACGGGCGTCAGCACCAGCAGAATGGAGATTTGTGATATCAGCAGATGTTAATCCGGAGATGAGGCTTTTCGTTTTGCGTACAATAAGCCGGTGAGTATCCCGGTATTCTGGTACCTGGCATCTGTTCCGGTTGATACGTTCCTGGCTTTTCTGCGATACAGCCTGATTTGGGGGGAGCGTATATACGGAGAAAAAACCACTCGAATGTCCTGTGAGGCGATTTGTTGCAACCATGGCAATCCAGCGATCAATGGCATCATCAGCGCCATCTTCCTTTTTTTCGAGAAGATAACGACGCAATGCGACAATCTCCCTCTCGGTATCCGGGTGATAGAACATGGAAAGATCGCACTCTGCTCTGTCCCCGTCACGGGGTATGGTAGCAAGCCGCAACACCACATCCTCTACAAAAGGTGGAAAAAACCGCGGTTCCGTAAGGACACGGGATAATGGGTTTGCATCGTTTACAATTACCCGCCGGCCAAGAAGGCCGGCTTCAATCGCAGTAGTCCCCCTTCCGCCAAATGGGTCGTATACGATATTACCTTCATGCGTAAGCAGATTGATAAAAAACCGTGGCAGCTGGGGTTTGAAACAGGCGCGATAGGAGATTTCATGAAGGGATGACGCCTGGCGCTGGCGGGATGTCCAGAATTCTCCTGTATACCTAATCAAGCCCTCAGATCCGGAAGTCTCTTCCCTACGTATCGATTTTCCCGATGGACCTTTATATTCGGAAAGATACTGGTGAAATGCAAGGGATTTTTTCAAGGACTGGCCTTTCATCTGGATCACTTCCGCAGCATAACGATGTGCCGGATAATCGTATATCATCTATGTTCTAAACTGGAGTGACTGAAAAAAGGAAAGCAGGTTTGTTCGTTATCAAGATAATGAAAAATCGCTATTATCCAAATAGTGCTCTTCCATGCCCTTAAAAGGTAATTGACGGACATAATCGTAGGATCTGGCTATTATTTCTGCAAGCTGGGTGGCATTCGGATGCCCCGCTACCCATTTCTCAATTTCAGCTACACTGGGAAATTCTGCAGTATAAGGGTAATATCCAGATGAATCGTCCACACAAGAATATCCGGTATTTTGTTATAAAATAGTATGGGCGCCGGTTCCAGTGTAATGATAAACAAATCTTTGTGAGGATATTTGAAATTTCCCCCGATAAACAACAAAGATCCTAAGTATGAGTGAAATAAGCCCGAATGCCACTTTTGGAAACTGCATCGATCCTGACAAAACCTATACGCTCAAATTGCACTACATTTCCTTCTTCTTTTGCAACATCAGGTTCGCATACACCGTTTACCTCTCCTTCCATGGTCACAAGCGTACAAGGAAGGGTCTGTTGCACTGGTAGCCACTGGATTATATGTGCTTTTGCTGTGCGGGCCTCGTTAAGGGAATCACCGTCGTATGCAAATGAAGGTATATCCTCGTTCCAAGTGATCTTCACATTGAAGAGATCCTTGAGGCGAACCATAGCAGCTGCTTTAACAATTTCGCTTCCCGGAAGCATTACGATTCCTTCAAACGACAGTTTACGGGTCCCTTTGGACGCATCTCCGGGATGAAGCATCGCCTCAGCGATCCTATGGGGGGCTTTTTCAATAACGGCAGTTACCGGATCCGGCACAAAAAAATAGCGGTTCGCCACAGGATCAACCAGCTTCTTATTTTCGGCGTAGAGATTATCCCAGGAGAATGAGATATCTGTCTCACCGATGCCGATTGCAAGCATTGCGTTTTTCACTGCTTCAGGGCGAATCCCCCTGCGGGCAAGTGCACGGAGTGTTCCGAGATGAATATCGTCCCATCCGGTATACTGTCCCTCATTTATCCCGAGCCGCATTTGGGAAGTAGAGAGTACTACACCTTCAATTCCCATCCGTCCATAATGACGGTAAACCGGAACATTCCAGCCAAAATGGTCGTAAATATAACGTTGCCGCCGTGTGTTGGCAATATGATCCTTGCCCCGGATCACATGCGTTACGCCAAGAAGGTGGTCGTCAGCGACCACAGAGAAGTTCATAAGTGGATAAATACGTGCGTCAACTTTCGGGTGTTTTGGTCTGTCGAGTATCCTGAAGATCGGGAAATCACGCATCGCCGGATCCGGGTGCAACAGGTCAGTCTTGACCCTGACCGTCGCCTCACCTTCATTAAATCCGCCACCCAGCATCTTTTCCCAGAGAGAGAGTGCTATCTCCACCGGCTGATCACGGCAGGGGCAGGCTTTTTTAGCATCCTTAAGGGTCTTGAAACGATCATTCTCGCATGTGCAGACATACGCACCTCCACAGGCAATGAGCTCCTTGCAGAGATCGTAGTATAATGCAAGACGTTCACTTTGGGTGACGGTCTCAGTGATCCCTATACCAAGCCATCTGATATCTTCCTGTACCATTTCGTAGGCATCAGGATCAACCCGTTTTGGGTCGGTATCCTCAATTCTGAGAATATACCTGCCGCCGTACTGTTTTACATAGGCGTTATTGAGTGCCGCTGCTCGCGCATGACCTATGTGGAGCGGACCTGACGGGTTTGGTGCAAAACGCATAACCACACCATGCTCTGCCCCATCAAGATCCGGAAGAGTCTTTCGGTGCTCGTGTTTCTCATGAAGTGCCGCGAACATCTCGGGGGAAAGTACCTGAAGTTTAGTGATCCGCTCTTCCGTAGAAAGAGTGGCAACATCAGCAATCGCTTCCTTTACAAGCCCCGATACTTCTTTAACCCGGCCGCGTAGGTCAGGGCGCGAGCTCATTATCATCCCGATAACAGCCCCGCTTTGCGGTACTCCCCCATGCTTTACGGCATTCTGGAGTGCGCACAGGAACAGGACTTCTCTGATATCGTCCGCGCCCATTCTAGAAACTCCGGGTCACAAAAAATTTCCCGATATCCATAAGGAGCTCGCGCTCCTTTGAAGCCGGCAGAACTTCAAGCAGCCGGTCACTATCCTCGACGAGACAAAAAGCCTTCTCTTTCACCGCGTCAATGACTCCCGCATCGGTGAGTTCCTTTATCGCGGACTTGATGTCAGAGGGTGAAAGATCGTGCCGGTATTTCTGGAGATCAACACCTTTTTTCCGTGCGAGGATCATTATCAGAGTCTGTTTTCCTTCCCGGAGATCCGATCCCTGATCCTTCCCGCTTTCCTCAGAAGGTGTAAGGAGATCGATAAGATCGTCCTGTATCTGGAACGCAATGCCGGTATTGAGCCCGAACTTGTAGAGTGAGCTAACCTGGCACTCGTTCCCTCCTGCCAGTGTTCCGCCGATTGCCGCTGCGGCTGCATAGAGCACCCCGTCTTTTTCCCGACCATTTCCATATATTCCTCTTCGGTCACATCAGTCCGGTGCTCAAATGACATATCCATGTGCTGACCTTCGCAGATATCAGCGCATGCACGGGCAAGCAGAGCCACTGCACTGACCTTCGCGCCATCACCGGCTTTTACCTGGCAGATGAACTCAAACGCTTTGGCATATAAGACATCACCGGCAAGAATCCCGGTTGGCATATCCCATTTTGAATGGACCGTCGGGACCCCCCGTCGCAGAGAGTCCCCGTCCATAATGTCGTCGTGGATGAGAGTGAACGTGTGTGTGATCTCAAGGGCAAGTGCAGCCGGCGTGATTTCTTTGGAACTGCCATATCTGACAGCGTCAGCAGAAAGAAGGACTACTGCAGGGCGAAGCCGTTTGCCGCCGGCACTAAGCAGGTGGCTGGATGCCTTGTAGAGTTCTCCCGGGGCATGGGCAAAATGCCTGTCGATCATGCCATCGATCTGTTGTGCAACCAATTTCAGGTATGGTGATAGTTCAGACATGGTTTCCCTTCTAGTTTAATTTGAGCCGTTGTCCGTTACGCATCACATGAACGTCATTGCCCATTATGTACCCAAGATCACCGGTGAACTCAGCATATGTCGAAGTCATTCTGATATTACCGTGTGCCGGTATTATGTGTTGCGGATTCAGGATACTAATAAATTCATAGTGATCCTCACGGTAAGCATGTCCACTCACGTGAAGGTCAGTAAAGAGCCGTGCCCCTGCCATTTTCAGGTGCGCTTCTACCATATACCGCTGCCCAAAGTTCATTGGGTTCGGGATAACATTAGCCGAGAACAGGATCTTATCCCCTTTTGAGATCTCATACGGGGTATCCCGTAAGGCAATCCGCGTCAGAATAGACCCCGGTTCACCTTGGTGACCGGTAATGATAGGGAGAAACTTCTCTTTTCCTGCTTTCGCCATACGCCGCAGGGTCCGGTCAACTGTCCGTCTGTTCCCAAAGACACTGGTATCCTGAGGGAAAGAAACCATCTTCATCTGCTCAGCTGTAACAGAGTATTTCTCCATCGAGCGGCCAAGGATACCGGTTTTCTTCCAATTTCATGCGCACACTCTGCAATCGTCTTGACACGGGCAATATGGGAAGAGAATGTCGAAACGATAATAGAGCTTTTATCATCCTCATAACTTGTGATAGTATCCCGCACGAGATCCCGGGCAATCCGCTCGCTGGGGCACCGGCCCGGCCTGTCAATATACGTGCTCTCCACAATGAGGGCGAGCACGCCCTCCTTTCCTATCTGGCGTAACCTGGCAAAGTCCGGGGGTTCTCCAATCACAGGTGTCCTGTCGAGTCTTGAAATCACAGGCGTAGACAATTGCACCATGCGGTGTGTGAAGTACCGGGGTCACTGTATCGATAATGGAGTGCTGGGCACGTACAAATTCGAGCACAAGATGCTGCGAGATTGTGTATCTCTGACCGGACCGGAGCGCGAAGAGCTTGTTATTGACACCGAACTTTTGTTCGCCGGATATCTGCTGCCTTATCAGCTCCGTCGCATACGGTGACGCTATGATTGGCGCGTTGTACCGGTGTGCGAGCTTAGGAATTGCCCCGATATGGTCGAGATGGCCGTGGGAGCAGACAATCGCCTTTACCGTTCCCTCGACCGAGTTCATCATTGTATCATCAGGAATCGCACCGATCTTGATCAAATCAAGGGAGTGCATATTCTCAAGCTCCGCATCCTCGTGGATCATAACCTGATCCAAGCGAAGCCCCATGTCAAAAATGACGATTTCTTTTCCGCAGCGGACAGCGGTCATATTTCGCCCGACCTCATCGTAACCGCCCACTGCTATAATTTCAATATCCATGTTTTTTCTCCTGTTTTATGTTGTACTGCAGGTATTCTTTAAAACCTGACTCCGCTTTTTGTTTTGTAATCGCTTCACGAAGGATTGCCATCATCCATCATCAGTCGAGTTTTTCCCGTAATCAGGAGCCGTGCACTACGCATATCACGAACCTTTGAAGCTCCGCAAAGGAACATTGACGCAACCAGTTCCCGGTGGATCGCCTCAACCTTGGAAGTAAGTGCCTCATCGCTCTCAAGAGCCGGTTTGAGGAAAGGGAGTGCCATGCCACAGAGATCAGCCCCAAGGGCAAGAGACTTCGCTATATCAATCCCGTTCCTGACACCCCCGGATGCTATTACCGGACTGCCAGTTCCAGCTACTTCGGCAAGGCTTACCACCGTTGGGATACCCCAACTTGCAAAATCTTCGCCAAGGGTCTTGAGATACTTGTCCTGAGCATTCCGGCTTTCGTGTGCGCGGATACTTTCGACAGCCGCCCATGAAGTACCCCCCCAGCCACCGATATCAATGGCCCCGATTCCTACACTCCAGCACTGGCGGGCGACTTCCCTTGAAATTCCACAGCCGGTCTCTTTGATGATCACCGGAGTTTTTATCTCGCCACAGAGTGCCGCAATCGCAGCGAGGCAGCCTGTTGCATTGTGGTCGCCTTCCGGCTGGATGGCTTCCTGAAGGAAATTCAGATGAATTGCAATCGCGTTAGCGTTAATCATCTCGATGGCCTGCTCTGCCCATGCTGTTCCATGGTCACGTAGTTGCACGGCGCCAAGATTTGCGACAAGGAATGCATGAGGAGCCTCTTCACGGACAACCGAGAATGTATCCACAAGCGCCGGGTTTTCAAGCGCTGCTCTTTGGGATCCTACACCCATGCCAATGCCAAACCGTTCGGCAATCCGGGCAAGACGGGCATTTGTTTCCTTTGTTCCGGGATGTCCCCCGGTCATCGCAGAGATAAAGAGAGGGGATGCGAGAGCGTGACCAAAAAGCCGGGTGGAGAGATCAATCGAACGCATATTGCATTCCGGCAGGGCATTGTGAACCAGCCTGATATCCCCAAAACCTGTATCGCCAGATTCAACTTCTTTTTCTGCGCAGATTCGCAGATGGTCGAGTTTGCGCGATGAGGTAAATCGTTGCTTATCCGCCATTTCTCTTATCCCCCTCTAACCTTTGTTCCGCCGTGATCCTTTCCTGCAAGGAAGTCGCCGAGACGCGAAACCTCGAATATATCTGCACCGGAACCCGCCGCAGCAAGCCCGAGCAGTTCGTCAATTTTCCCTTTCATTCCACCGGTTACATCGGTATGTGACGAGTTGCCAATATGGAGCGCATCCACAGTCCGCGGAGTAATCTCCGGGACCACGCGTTCTCCATCCAGCACTCCCGGTACATCGGTGGCGAGTCCTACACGGGTACATTTGAGTGCAACCGCAAGATAACGCACGAGCTGATCGCCTGACACTATGCAGGCTCCATGTGAAAGGTCCATCACCACGTCACCGTGGATCACAGGAACCATACCAAGCGCGAGCATCTCTTGCAGATGCCGGTTCTCAAATGCGATTAACCTGCCCTTGTCAGCAATACATACATGGAGTGGATGAACCCCAAGCGCCGGGACACCAACCTCACGAAGGGCGCTGACAACTTCCGCATTTAGGGCGCTAACAATGCGATGGGTTACTGTAATTCCCTCTGTCTGACCTGCCACGGCTCCCTTATCAAGCCGGTACCTTTTGGCCTCCGGGTGTCCGCATGACCCAGCGCCGTGAACGATTATAAGTCCTGATATTGGAGCATTTGCAATGGTCGTCGCAATACTGTTCAATGCAATCCGGTTAACTCGGCAATCTGCCCCTTTGTCCGTGATTACGCTGCCTCCGAGCTTGAGTATTACGAGGTCAGACATTCTTCTCCTTCCGTGCACCCTCGGTATCAATACCAGTCACTATAGCCCGTGCATCACAAGACTGGATGGCTTGGGCAACCCGGTGCCGGATGGGCTTTGCACAGAGCGCCACCATACAACCTCCGCCACCAGCCCCCGTAATTTTCGCACCAAATGCCCCAGCAGAACGGGCAGCGAGAACCAGCCGGGAAAGCTGTGGATGGCCGACACCAAGAGCTTCGAGCAGCGCGTGATTCATATTCATGTATCTTCCGAGTTCCCGGTGATTTGCCAAGTGGTGAATAGCTGCAAGACTCACACCTTCTATCGCATCAAGGATTGGATTAACGATTTCCGGACTCTGTTTTTTCAAATCCGCAACCTGTTCTACCATTTTGGCCGTGCTATGTGAAACCAGAGAATCTCCGATCACCATATGCATGTTCTGGGGGGCGAGGCGTCTTCGTGAACCTCCGCAGATAAGTACAATTCCGCCGTATGTGGAAACGGTAGTATCGGTGGGACTCGCCCGTCCCTTCTGCACGGTTTTTTCGATCTCAAAAGCCATGTTTGCGATATCTTCCCGGTTTTTTCCAATAGCAAACTCGTCATTTATTGCCGATAACGTAGCCACCGTGACTGCAGCGGATGACCCAAGACCTGACGAGCTGGGTATCTGCGAGTTTATGTAGACGCTCCCTGCCACACCCATTGCATCAAAACACCCGTCTATATAGGGAGATTTTGCCCTTTGCGGACGTCGTGATTTTCTTACCGTCACAAAAACCCGGGGTTTAATAGCCATAGCTATGCCGGGCTTTCCGTACACAACTGCATGCTCGCCGAACAGAAATACCTTGCCCGGCGCACTCCACGTTGCCAACCTATATCACCGCAAAGGCTGCGTACCCCACGACTTCGTTCCTGTCACCGGTAACATCCCCACTTGTCCCATATCGGATCAGTCGTCCTTCCCGGGCACCCATACTCTTGCATACAGATACCATAACGCTTATCGGACCGTACCCGCACGCCGTTACGCGTTTCTCCCGGATCCGCCGGTAGAATTCATTTATATCAAGCCTTGTTAAAGATTCGATTGCATAGAGATCGCCGTCTTTTGCCTGTGCTTCGGGCACATAATGCGAAAAATCGCTTGACGCAATTAGCCGTATGTCCCGTTTTGTCAGACGGTAAGCCGCAACAATTTTCTCTGCTACAGCGGCGACGTGTGCGGGATCCTGCGCCCCCATCATAATAGGAACCACAGACGATCGCGGGAACCGATACTTGATAAACGGCATCTGAACTTCTATCGAGTGTTCTTCGTTTTGTGAAGGTTCGTCGATTACAATATCCAGTACCTCAATAAATTCAGTATCCACATCGACAATCCCAAGAGGGGTCTCCCAAGGAATCGAAGATACGCTGGTAAGATACCCGTGATGAGACGGGCCGATAACAATGAATGTGCCAGAAAAATCTGGACTTATATTTGAAAATGCGTGGGCTGCGATCTGGCCGGAATAGATATAACCGGCATGCGGGCTGACGACACCCAAAGCTTTTTCACCGGTCCCGGTCTTTGAGAAAAAACCTGCTAGGAGCTGCCCGAGATGAGATGGATCCCGGGGATAGAACATGCCCGCTAATGCGCATCGACGCGTCTTCATCGGATCAACCCTCTGGTCGTTCTGTTATATTTAACGATCGATCTAAAAAGGGGATAGAAGGGACCTGCATCAGATCTCAGTTTCGAAATCTTCCTGCGTGAGACCCGTTGCAATCCCCCGGAGTCGCAGCATCTCCCGGTAAGGAGGAAATAGATCATCGAAAGGGCTTTCCTGCCTTTGTTGTTCGTGGGGATCACAAGATCTACGAACTTGGTCATGTTGTTAGTGTCACAAAGCGCGACAACCGGGATACCGCACTGGACGGCTTCGTTTATAACCTGAGCATCGCCAATCGGATCGGTCACAACGACAACCTTCGGTTCGATATAGCCGTCGAGAACGGGATTGGTGAGCATGCCAGGAATAAACCGACCAGTGGCAGACATAGCCCCGATGGAATCTGCAAATTTCTTTGCCGGGTACTGGCCGTACTGACGGGAAGTGACGACAAGAATATCGGGGGCTTCGTACTGGTTTAGGAACTTTGCAACGGTCTTAATGCGTGCGTCCGTCTCGCGGATATCAAGAATATACAGCCCATCACCGCGGACACGGTAGATGAACTTCTTCATATCCTCGCTTTTCTGCTGCGTACCGATGTGGACACCGGCTGCGAGGTACTCCTCTACGGGGATGAGCGGTTCCTTTAATTCTATTTCCATCTCGTTTACTGGGGTCATAGTTGTTCCTCTATGCGTATGAGTTCGTTTAATTTGGCAATGCGTTCGCCGCCAACTACCCCGCATTTTAAGAAGATGCAGGAGAATGCTGTGGCAAGGTGAGCAATGGTAGTATCCGTGGTCTCACCGGACCGGTGACTCATCACGGTATCCAGACCATGGGTGTGAGACAGGCGGACAGCCTCGAAAGTATCGGAGAGTGTGCCAACCTGATTTGGCTTGATAAGTACGCAATTGGCGGAGCCGGCTTCGATACCCTGCTCAATGCGGTTGACCTGTGTAACAAAGAGATCATCCCCACACAGCAGGCATCGGTCGCCAACCTGGCGATTAAGTTCGGCAAAAGCGTCAAAATCATTTTCATGAAGGGGATCCTCGACATATACGAGATTGTATTTGTCGACGAGCTCGGCGATATATGCGATCTGGTCCTCGGTTGTGCGGACTTGATTGCGGTACCTGTACCCGGAACCAGTCCACATCTGGCTTGCTGCGACATCAATACCCATGTCGACCGAGACATTCATTTCGTCTTCCACGCGTCCGGTTGCCTCGGCAATGAGCTCAAATGCAAGGGCATCATCAATTTGTGGTGCCCATGCACCCTCATCACCCTTGCCGGCGGCAATTCCCTTTTTCTTGAGAAGATCCTTGACGATCCTGTGTACTGCAGCATTGGCAAAAACAGCCTCTTCTGCATCCGCTGCTCCTCCCGGGACCACTAAAAATTCCTGAATCTCTGTCGCATTTGCAGCATGGGCGCCGCCACCGATAACGTTACCTAGAGGGAGCGGCATCTCGCGGACAAAAGCTCCCCCAAGGTATCGGAAGAGAGGGAAACCCAATGCAGAGGCAGCCGCCTTTGCATTTGCAAGAGAAAGGGCAACAGCTACATTTGCCCCAATGCCTGAGAAATCAGCAGTCCCGTCAATATCACGGAGCTGATCGTCAAAACCTTCCTGATCGGAAGAGTCCAAACCGATAAGTGCCGGAATAAGATTCTGGGTGGCATGCTCTATAGCTGCCGCTGGGGGAAGGACTTTGGCTTCTGCTGCCCCGGTGCTTGCACCGCTTGGTGCCGCTGCACGGCCAAATCCGCCGGATGTCGATATTTCGGCCTCAACAGTCGGGTTTCCCCGGCTGTCCAGAATCGTCCGCAGCTCGATTGCCTCAATGATCGTCATAACTTCAACCTCTCATCTTCGCTTTACGGTAATGGGAATAATGTTTGCGTTGAATTCCTCGATGGCGATCTCAAGGGGATCGATCCGGGAAGTAGTGATAAGTAAGGGAGCACCCATTGATATTTGCAGAGCCCTTGCTCCAATAATCCTCGCCCGTTCATACCGGGTGTATGTCTGTGTCTGCATTCCTCATCCTCAAAATGGTTCCATTATCTGTTCTGGAAAATGGGGTCGCTGAGATTCGAACTCAGGTCACTGCGTCCCGAACGCAATAGGATAGTCCAGGCTACCCCACGACCCCTCGGTCATATTACTGGTACGGGTTGAGCTCATCAATGATCTCTTTGTGGGTCAGAAGCATGCGCCGGCAACAGTATCGGGTGATACCGAGATCGTCGAGGATCTTTTTAGGATCCTCGCCTTTCTCCCGCCGCGCCTTAAATTCTTCCCATGCTGTAGAAATGGTCTTTCCACAGGTGAAACATCGTACGGGTATCAAGATTTTCGACCTCTCTTATTTCTTTTAGTTTAACGATAAGACTTTTGGAATTTCTTGCGTGCACCACGGCCATGTGGTTTTTTGGTCTCTTTCTGCCGTGAGTCATTGACAAGAAGCGTTCTGTCATAAGCAAGATAGACATCCTTGATAGCAGGATCATTTGTCCACTCAAGAATGCCCCTGGCGAGCGCAGTGCGCACCGCCTCTGCTTGTCCCATGACCCCGCCGCCGGAAACGTCGATAGTCACGTCAATTTCACTTGTTGCGCTGGGGACAAGAAGGAGCGGCTCGGCAATTTTCATACGAGTAGTCTCGGTGCCGTATTTTTCGAGAGGCACGGAGTTAACCCTGATCACGCCTTTGCCGGCCTTTATCGTTGCCCGGGCAATTGCTGTTTTCCGTTTTCCGCTTGTGTTTATGATTTTCGCCATAGTGACCACCTTAGAACTTGGCTCCGAGTGCCGTGCATACTGCTGATAGCGTCACGAACTGCGGGTTGTTGAGCCGGTTCATGTGGACATCTTCTGGAACTTCCATTGCTGCACCTGCAAATTGAACCGGGATGCCAACGTAACACCGGATGCGTTTCATTGCATCAACACCACGGGGTCGCTTATAGGGAAGCATGCCGCGGATCGTACGCTTGGTGATATGGTCCGGTCTACGGGGGAAATATGGGCCCCAGTCAGTAGATCCGCGTTCACGCTTATGGTAGTAATTGCCCAGAACGCGAGCTCGGCTGCCGGAAATAATGATTTTTTCGACATTGACAATTGCGATCTCTTCGCCATCAAGGGCACGGCGGGCCATTGTGCTTGCAAGCCTCCCGAGAATAAGTCCATCTCCGTTGATTACGGTAACCATATCTTATTCACCTCAGGATCCGGACACCGCTTCCTTTGGGGTTATCCTTTAAAAGCTGTTCAATTGTCATGCACTGCCCTTTTGCGTTCCTGATCTTGCTCGTTGCTGATTCGGAAAAATTCAGTGCAGCAATCTTAACTGACTGCTCCAGCACGCCGGACCCCAGTACCTTGCCGGGTACTAGGATTATCTCTCCATTTTGAGCGTAGCGGTTGATCTTGGACAGGTTGACCTCTGCATAATTCCGGTTGGGGGTCTCCAGCCTGCCTGCAATTTCGCGCCAGATCTTTGCCTCGTTCTCCCTTGATGTGTTCTTCAAGAGCAGAATGAGGTTGGTAAGACGGGGGTTTGTCTTTTCCACATTTCGTGTCATTTCTTTTCCTCCCCTGAAATCTCGCTTGTCTGTCTCTCTAGCTCGTCTGCCTTTCCCCTGATAAAGGAAAGCGCCTGAACCATGATCTCTTTTGTGGGCAGCGATCCATCACCCTCTACCGCAAATATATACCTGTCCGGTGAGGCGGAAATCCTGATCGCGGGTTCATCGCCGATACCACTGGCGATGCAGGCCCGTTCACAGAGTTTGCACATGGAACAATCAGGAAGCTTGCCCTCTACAACCTCAACTTTCTTTCCCTTGACTGCAAGGATAGTACGGGGGCATTCATCCACGCACATGCCGCACGCGTCGCAGGATGGGCTGATGGTAATAATCGGGTGGTTCTTGTACCCACATACGAGAGTGGGTTGCCATTTTGCATGAGCTTTGCCGGTGTTAAGGATTGCACGTGCTTCGATGACCAGTTTTTGCCCTTTCGCAAGTTTCACGATGGGGATATTCTCGTTCACAGGAGCTGCTTTTGGATCCTGAGGTATAAGATCACTTGAGGTGACCAGTTTGGGACCTTCAACGCTTAGCGTGTAGGTGACCGTGCAAGACGGACAACCTGCCCCTCCGCACGAACAATTTTCCTGAGTCGAATAACTGGTAAGATCGGTCTTTATCGGAATAAGTCCAAGGCGGTGTGCTAGCATCTCGTCGAAAAGCGCGCTCGTGTTATCGTATATGCGCACATCTTCGATTGCAAGGGTCGGCACTTCACCGATCATTGCCCTGCGGAACGCGTTTGCAAAACCCGGCTTCGCTCCCGACAAAGTAAATCGTGCAAGAGTATTGTCCAGACTCGCGAATTCGATCTCCATCACACTCTCCTTCCTCGTCTGCCACCCTTTGGACGGCACGAATCGTGCGGGACAGGTGTGACGTCTTCGATTCTTCCAATGCGCATGCCTGCCCTTGCAAGTGCGCGGATTGCTGCCTGAGCACCGGGCCCGGGACTACGCTGTTTACCTTGTCCGGGCGCCCGAACCTTTACGTGGACCCCCACAATGCCTTTTTCTCTGGCAACTGCGGCGACGTTTGCCGCCATTTGCATGGCTGCATAGGGGGAACTCTCATTTCTGTCCTGCTTGACAACCATACCGCCGCTGCTTTTCGTAACGGTTTCTGCACCGGAAAGATCGGTGACTGTTATGATTGTGTTATTAAAGGAGGCAAAAATGTGTGCGATGCCCCACTTTTCCTTGTCGTTTGCCGCCATGTTAGTTCACTCCGGGACCTGAGGGTTTTGTTATACGGGTCCTTTCTGAATGGGCCGCATCAACAAATGGAGAGGTCCCATAATAGGAGATTGCGGTTTCTTCTCCACGGGTTACAAGGTATCCCGGAATGGTGACACGTCGTCCTGCGATTGCAATGTGACCATGGGTCACGAATTGGCGTGCTTGTTTTGGTGAGCGAGCAAGACCTTTCCGATAAACAATAGTCTGGAGCCGGCGCTCAAGATGGGACGGAACTTTGAGGGCAAGGACGTTATCAATATCTGCATCTGGGCCAAGAAGCCCCGCACGTTGCATATGGCTGATAAGCTCCGTCTTCTTCGCTTCGAAGACTGCAGAATCTTTGCTGCTTGACATAAGAGCAAGCAGTTCACGGGCGGCCTTGCGGTATTTCCTCAGGTGGCTTTGCGCTTTCCATACCTCACGCTTATTGCGTAAGCCGTACTCGATAACGAGCCGGGTCTCTTCTTCGATCCGGGTCTTTTCGAACGGGCGTTTGGGCGTCTGGTAGGACTTGTGATTCTTTCCTGGGTATCCCATGGCTTACTGACCTCCTTCCTTGGTCTTTTTGACACCCACAGTCACACCGGTTCTGCCAGTAGACTTGGTGCGCTGCCCGCGAACCTTTTGACCGGTTTCATGCCGAATTCCCTTATAGCAGCGGATCTTCCTCATCATATTGATATCTTCATCACGGGCGAGTGCAACGTCGCCGCCTATGAGGTGTTTGTTCTCGCCTGTGTAGAGATCTTTTTGCCGGTTTGCCATCCACATCGGGATGTTCCCGGCATATTTCTCGACCGCAGCGCGGATCCGGTTGACTGACTCTTCGTCAAGAAGGCCAAGCTTTGCGTACTCATCAACCTTTGCCATCCGGGAGATAACCGTAGAGGTATGCCTTCCAACGCCCTTAATGCCGGTCAATGCAACCCGTACCGATTTCGTGCCATCCAGATCGGTCGTGCCGACCCGGACAAAGTATCTTATTTCTTCTTCCTGTGCCATCCAATCCCCTCGATTTTGAGATTATCTCTTTGAAGCGCTGAGGGAGGGATTTGAACCCTCGAGTCCCAAGGGGACACAGGTTTAGCAAACCTGCGCCATACCAGGCTTGGCTACCTCAACAGAGGAATCTCGCATCTTCTCAGACACTCGCAACGGAAAATCCGCTGCTCCATGAATGGTGCTTTATACTATGGTAAGGGTGGGGTAATAAGTGTTGTGGACGTATTTGATCTTCTGATTCTTGCTACAAAAGAACACCCGAACAAATTATTGCATATATTTTGCCCACTGCAGGGAGATGAGACTTCTAATCCTTTATGTGCTAGTATAATCCCGGACTATATTTTACGGATAAACATTATAACAACATCTTCATTGTATTAGGTGATCATCCATGGAACATCCTGCCCTGTTAATCATAGATATGCAGAACGACTTTGTCCGTGAGGGGGCGCACCTCCGTGTCGCCCAGGCAGACAACATAATCCCAAAAATCCGGGATGTGCTTAACTATTTCCGGGCAAAGAATTTTCCGGTTTTTCACATATTACGAGTTCACCGCAGCGACGGTTCTGATGTAGAGATAACCCGGAAAAACCTCTTTAAACGACTTCCGTATGCCGTAGCAGGTTCTTCCGGAGCACAGGAAATCTCCGAACTGGCTCCTATCCCGGGAGAGTACGTAATCGAAAAAATCCGGATGAGCGCGTTTATCGGTACTGAACTCGATCTCATGCTCCGCACTTTGGGCATCACGGTACTCATCGTGACCGGTGTCCAAACCCCTAACTGTATCCGGACTACATCCTTTGACGCTATCGCGTTAAATTACCAGGTGATTCTTGTAAAAGATGCAACCGGAGCGCAGTCGGAGGAGATTCATCAAGCAAACGTTCGTGATATGGAGAATATCGGGATCCGTATAATGGACGTACAAGCACTCTTTAAGAACTTGAAGTAACCCTATACCTGCCGTCCCATCGCACGGAAGAACATAATGGGAAACACGCATGCTCTCCGGATCTGAAGTCGTAATTGCAGGGCTGGCCGCACTCGCTGCAGGGATGGTAAACGCCATTGCCGGTGGAGGCACTCTGATCTCGTTTCCGACACTCGTTGCGCTCGGTGTACCCGATGTTGTTGCAAACATCACAAACACGGTTGCCCTCTGCCCCGGCTATTTCGGAGGAGCGCTCGCCCAGAGAAAAGATCTTGTAGGACAGAAGAAGCGCCTTATTATGCTCGTCCCGGCCGGAATTATAGGTGGCCTCACTGGGGGCATGCTCCTGTTGTATGTCAGCAAACAGACCTTCCACCTGCTGGTTCCGTTCCTCATCCTGCTTGGCGCAGCCCTGCTTGTGATCCAAGACCGGGTTCGAACCTGGATCCGCCTGCATGCCGGGCACGACGGTAACGATGTCAGCGGTTGTAGGAGCGCTACCCTTCCTGTCGGTCTTGCCGCAATCTACGGCGGATATTTCGGACCAGGACTTTCTGTGATCATCCTTGCCGTACTCGGGCTTTTCCTTGATGATACCCTTACCCGGCTCAACGCACTCAAGCAGTGCATTTCATTTGCCACTAATGTCGCCGCTGCACTGTTCTTCCTCTTTTCCGGTCTCATTATCTGGCCGTTGGCACTTGTTATGGCAGCCGGGGCTTTAATCGGAGGGGCAGCTGGTGGTCATATAGCGGGCAGGATTGATCCTGGCCAGCTCCGGTGGACTATTGTTGCGATCGGGACTGCAGTTGGTCTGTACTTCCTCATCCAGTTATTCATCTGACTGCTTTGTGATATCCTTCAAACGTCTACTAAAATCCTAAAAAGTTTGCTCTGTGCACTCGAGAAAGAAAAAAGTTTTCAAACCTGATTCTCTAAAGAACCTGAATCAATGATCGGCGTGTTATAAGACCGGCCAGTTTACCTTTGTCAGTGACCGGCACGGTGCTGATATTCTTTGAAACCATCAGATCAACTATATCCCGATAAGATGCTCCGATCTCAAGAGAGATCAGAGGTGCGCTCATAATATCCCGTACGAGAAGGTTACGGATCTGGTGATCCTGATGTTGGTCTTTTACCATCTCCCGGAATTTCCTCATCGCAACGGCAACATCAGTTTCGGTCACGATGCCGGTAATCTTGTTATTTGAAGTCACAACAAAACGGGAGATCTTATCATCTACCATCCTGCGTCGGAGATGGACAACTCGTTCATCCGCATCAATAGTAGTTGCCTGTTCAATAGCTCCCATGATACTACCCTCGTAGGAGTACTTTTTTAACAGGTCGATAGCTGACACCTGTCCAATCAGGTTATGATCGCTATCGTACACAACCACGAGCTTAAACTGCTGGAGCAGGGGAACAAGGACATTAACGTTCTCATCAGGATAAACGCTCGTAAAGTCCTCCTTTACAACACTTGCCACATGTATAGCGGCCGGGGCAAGTCCAGTGTTCTGCTTGCTCCCTAGTTTCTCGGCGATAGCCTCCCTTGAAACTGTGCCGACAACTGACGTATTATTGAGTGCAATTAGAGGATCGATGCCTTCGTCGAGCATTTTGTCGAGTGCCTCGGTAATCTTTGCCGATTTTGATATAGTCGTTGGTTTTGCCATGATATCTTTAATAAACAGTTCTTTTGTCATTTCGCCACTTCCTTAATGATATCATCACTTTTTAAAATCCCTGCAAGGGCGTTGTGTTCGACGACAACAAGGTTATTGACTTGTTCACATTGCATAAGTGCAACTGCTGTAACCGCATCCTCCGTCACGTCCTGAATCGTGCCACGCAGGCCGGTTACAAGAGCGGACTTCATCAGATCCTCTTTCGTGACTATCCCGACGACAATTCCATTGTCAATTACCGGGACACTTCCAATTTTTTTTGTAATGAAAATCCTCGCAATAACAAGAGGCGAGATTAGAGGTGTAGCGCTAACCGGGTCCCGCATATCATATTCAGCAACCCGGTTCTGGTCAGAAAAACGCCTCCGCCAAACGGCTCCCTGATGGTGGAGTCGGTAACCAATATCTTTTTTCGTGAGTTTTCCTGGAAGTTTCCCCTCATCCATTACAAGAACACGCGAGATCTTGTGGCGCACCATAAGGTTCGGGGCATGGGCAACAATATCCCTCGGAGAAACTGCAAAGACCGGGCTGCTTATGATATCGCTTGCAGCAAGGGTGTTGGTTGACATAAGGGCCTACTCCTCGGAAAACGCCCGTACGAGGTCGAATTCGGTCACAAGTCCAACGAGTCGCATGTTGTCAATAACCGGCAACGCTCCAATGTTTCTCTGGAGCATTTCCCGGGCTGCTTCGTTGATGGGTTTTTTCTTTGTCGTAGTAAATAGATTCCCAGCCATGAGTGTACGCACGGGGAGGTTCATGACCTCGGCTACATCACCAGTGATAAGGCGGGCAAAAATCTCCCTGTTCCCAAGATGCCGCATAATGTCTGTTGCGGTGATTATCCCAAAGAGTACATCGTTACTTATTACAGGCAGACGGCGAAACTTGAACCGTGTCATATCTTTTGTAACCGCAGATATCGGACTGTCCGGGGCAGTAACCTTGAGGGAAGAACTCATGACATCCTCAACAAATAACGGGCTATGGTCCGCAGCAAGCACCCTGAGAACATCTCGCTCAGTAAGGATACCGGCAAGTGTTCCATCGTGATCGACAATAGGGAGTCCCCCAATCTTTTTGCCTACAATAATCTGCAGGGCGTCTACAATATGAGCATCACACGAAAGTGTCTGGGGCTTTGCGGTCATTATTGTGCGAACACTTTCATTGACCGCAGCTGTAAAATTCCCATTATGCCGTACACTGACCAAACGATACTTGTCTCCTCCTCCAAGGAAGTTGATAATATCACCGGAAGTAACGATCCCCCGCAGCTTCTTTGTGCCGGCATCGGTGACCGGCAACCTGCGAAAGCCGCACTCCGTCATTGTAGCTACTGCACTGATGATTTTTTGCGTCGGTGGCACGGATATAACATCCCGCGTCGCTATCGCCATAACCTCGCCTTCCTGCTGAACAATATGGGATTTGAACTCGATCGGGCCCCGGTCAAGTTTTCCCCGCATTTTCAGAAGCCGGTCACCCCGCTTGACAGCAACCTGTCCGTTCCGGTGCATTAATACCCTCCTTTATCTGGCCGGTCTATTTCAGCTCTCCGTAATCTCCGTTGGAGGCGGTGAGATTCATGACCTGGCCGATGAATCTTATTCTGTTCGTTTCCTACCCGTGTAATTCATGGGAAGTATACTCACATCTTTTCCTGTACATTGGGCCGTAAAATGATTTGTCACCAGGTTGTTACGATCCAGAAGTACCTGTTTACCTTTTTGAACCAAAGACCATGTCATGCCAATCCGGCAAGAATGTCGTGGCGATCAACAATGCCAACAATAGACTCCCCTTCGATAACGGGAAGCCGGCTTATATCATTTTCCACCATAAGACGGGCAGCTTCGGAAAGCGATGCCCCGCCATGGACACTGATCACTTCTTTTGTCATCATCTCTCCTACCGTTTTTGTGCTATTCTGGGCAAGTGAAGACCTCACACCCCCTGACCGTATCAGGTCCCTGCGGGAAATAAAACCCACGATCCGCTTTTTCCTGATAACAGGGAAAGCTGTGAACCCGCTTTCCACGATCTTCGCATGAATCTGCTGGAGCGTATCGTTAGGATCGGCAGTGGCAATCTTTGTTGACATACGCGTACTAACCCTCCCGGAAAGCTCATTTCTTGAGATAATAACCGGGAACAGATCAGAAAGAAGCACACCACCTAAAATATGACGGCATGGGTCAACGATCACTGCGCTATCCGTTGAAAATTTCCGCATAGATTGTGCTACACTCTCGATAGATGTATCAGGGCCGGCGCTTGCTGCCTCCTTAACAAATCCTTCTACAGTTACATTCGATTTCGTCGCGGTCACCCGCAAAGCATCGGTGATATCGATATACCCCAGCAGGTCTTTTTTTACACCGGTAACATAAACCTCTCGGTACCGATCGTCTCTAAGAATCTGCCGTGCCTTAGTTATCCCGTCATGATACGTAAGCACAGGAATCTCAAGCATGAAATCCCGTGCTGTTTTCATGTAAGGGTGTCCTCCTCACGGCAGCGGGGGCAGAGAAGGACACTGTCCACCCGTTTAAGATCATCAGACATCTGACTGCATCGACTGCACATGCCCACCTCGATATTATCCTCCCGGTTGATCTCTATGAGATCAGTCAGGAGCTCGTTTTGCTCATTCGAAACGGTCAGGAGATCTCTCACTGTTACTATGCCGATAACCTTTCCTTTCTTATCCACTACGGGGAGTCTTCTGACCTTATGCTTGACCATCATCTGGGCTGCATCGACTACCGTCTTGTCCGCACTCACCGTAATGAGTGGCGTACTCATGATTGTACTCACCTGAACTGTACTTGGTTTGAGATCTTTTGCCACCACTTTGCAATTAATATCCTCTTCAGTAACAATACCGATTGGCTCGTTATTCCTGAGGATGATAACACTCCCGACTTCTTCGCTGCACATGGCTTTCGCTGCTTTTGCGACATTTGCCTCAATACTTATCATAATCGGGTTGCGTTTCATCACATCGTTCAATGGGACGCGTGTTTCAAACCGGATCGTGTTGGTTGTCTTTTTCATGAGTCACCTCCTTGAAGTGCTTGGCTGATGATTACAATTAGCATCCTTTCCACCCTTTGTATAAATAGCATGTGGCATTGGCATAGGCTATGCAGCAGGGTAATAAAAATGGTGCCCCAGAAACACCCATATCGGAAATCTCCTGACGGACAATCACGAGAAACCTAATAAAGCATCCTTTCCAAACATTACAACAGTTGATGGTAAACCGGTAGTACCGGCCTGCATCTAAACAAAAAGAGGGACCCTATGACGACATTTTCAAGGACATTGGGGAGTGCAAAGAAAAGATTTTCTGTATTTCTCCGGCGGTTTTTTAAGAAGAAGCGGACAAGGATCGGTATTTATGGACCGCCAAACGCCGGAAAAACGACTCTCGCCAACCGGATCGCCCGGGATTGGACAGGTGATGCGGTCGGACCGGTTAGTGAGATCCCTCATGAAACCCGACGGGCGCGTAAACGTGAGGACATTGTTATTACTGGTGCAAATGGCCATAGAGTAACGATAGATATCGTAGATACTCCAGGAGTGACCACCAAGATCGATTACCACGAGTTTCTCGAATTCGGCATGGAGAAAGATGAAGCGATCATTCGTGCACGGGAAGCCACCGAAGGAGTAGCGGAAGCAATGCACTGGTTACGAGAAGATATAGATGGCGTTATCTATATGCTGGATTCGACTCTCGATCCCTTCATGCAGGTAAATATCATGATGGTTGGGATCATCGAAAGCCGGAAGCTTCCTGTTATCATTGTCGCTAATAAGATTGATCTGCCTGACGCGGCTCCCGCCAGGATCCGGAGCGCCTTTCCCCAGCACCCCGTTGTCGCGATATCAGGGCTTGAGGGAAGGAATACAGAAGAGCTGTATGAGAAGATGATCCATAACTTTGCCTGAAGGTTGAGGGATCATGCCACACAAATGTACCAAATGCGGCAGGGAATACAAGGACGGTTCAACCGAAATCCTCAAGGGATGTGCAAGCTGCGGCGGCAAGAAGTTCCTTTACGTAAAAGAGTCCGAGATTAACAAGGACGTGTTCGAAGAGAAGACGATAGAGGAAATTGCAGGCGAATCAAAAGAAGAAGTTCTCGAAGTGGTTGAGCCCGTAGCCAAGGGAAAACCAAAAAAAGAAGTCGAGATGTTCGATCGGGTCGAAACGATCCGGATAGTAGGTCCAGGCTCATACGAACTCAACATTGATAAAATGGCAAAAAGCGATGAGCGGATTGTAAGTATTGGTGATGAAGAGGGTAGTTACATCATCGATCTTATGTCGATGGCAAAGAACGAGCCAAAAAAGAAGAAGGGGAAAAAACGGTAAGAGCCCATGCAGGGCTTCCAGGAACTTTTTCCTTCCAACAATTTCAGTAAATCTTCAAAGATTTTTTTTCAGGCATAGGTTTCTTTGACCTGATCTCATCTGAAAGGATCAAACGATGCGACCATTTTAACGGGTTACCAGTTCATCTCGGATCCCGTCATAAGGGGCCGGTAAACCAAGACTGTTGAAAAACCGGTCAGTGAACGACAGGCAGGTCACTGCCGCCCATTCGGCACATCCGTGACCAAGGCACCTGTCCGGAAAGAAGGGTAGATTTTTCCGGGCAAGCGGATTTTCCGCAAACCGGTTTTTTAGAAGTCGCTCGAATTTTTCCGCATTCGTCTCACCATGGACACCAGCGGTCTGGCCAGTCTGGATAACGACCCATTCGCGTCGGTAATGCATCAGGTAGTTCCTGATGCCGATAAGGTCCCGGATCCCGGAGAAATCCGGATCGTCTTCGGAAAACTGCGGTTTTTGACCTATTTCAAGAATTTTCTGGTATTTTGCCGGGAGCGGCGTCCGGTCAAAATAGTTCTCATTCTTCCATTTCACCCCAATCGTGTGTAACAATGCCTCGATCTTCTCGTCTGAGAAGAAGTACGCATTGTCCGCTGCATCTGACCAGAGCTCGTTTATCGTAGACTCAAGGAATGCCACTGTTGAAAAAAGCGCGTTGAGAATGAAGGCCTCATGTTGAATACGCTGATCGGCAGAGAGCATTCCGGAAGATGTATATTCTTGCTCCAGGCAATATCCAAGCCGGCAAAGGAGTGCTGCAGACTGGATATACCGAACAGAGAAACAATCCCGGAACCGGATGACAATATCCTCGGGGACTTCCCCACAATGTTCATCCATCGTACCTTCCTTCTCTCTTTCTCACGGTAAAAAAGATATTTGCCGGCCCCGGTATAGGTGCCGCCTGACCACACACTCAATGAATTGATCAGTCAACAGATATCCTTAATATTTCCAGCAGACTATAATAGACCAGCACTTTTATTGGGTGCTGACAGATGTAAGTCCGACGTGCCAATTCAGGCACGGCCTCAAACGTGGCTTTGGGATTACAGAGAGTCAGTAAGCATGCTGCACTTTTCTGGACTTACATTACTTAACAGGAGGTATAACTATGGCAAGAATGCACGCCAGAAGAAGAGGAAAATCATGCTCTGTGCGGCCTGCGCGAAAAGAAGCGCCTGCTTGGTCCAACACGGACAAGGCAGCGATCGAGAAACTTATCGTCGATCTCCGCAAAGAAGGCACATCAGGCAGTATGATCGGGCTGATCCTTCGGGACCGCTACGGTGTCCCTGACGTAAAAATGATCACCGGGAAGCGCATCGGAGATATCCTTAAAGAAAACAAGGTAAGCTCCGAGATTCCCGAAGATCTTCGCGACCTTATGATAAAGGCACTCGGGTTACGGAAACACTTGGGCGACAATAAAAAGGATCTGCACAACAAGCGCCAGCTTCACTTAGTAGAAGCCAAGATCCGTCGCCTTGTGAGATATTACACAGGTACAAAGAAGCTGCCCGAAGGCTTTACGTACAAGCCGGAGAACGCTGAGATCCTGTTATCCAGATAAGTCAGAGACTTCGTCCAAAGGTGCCCATGTCGCTTGTAGAAACCGTAAAAACCGTTGCCGATCAGATTCGCCGCCAGCAGTTCGTAGAAGTGTATGCACATCACGATGCAGACGGGATTGCAGCCGGAGCTATTCTCTGTCATGCGATGCTCCGGACTGGCATACGGTTCCGGCTCAGAGTCTGTGCCGAGGTTTCTTCTGAATCACTCTCCAACGATACAGCATCACTCCTGTGCGATCTCGGGTCTGGCAGGGATGACCTGCCACCGGAAACGATAGTTGTGGATCACCACCTGCCGCTGTTTTCCGGGCAATTCCACGCGAATCCCCGGCTTGAAAAAATCGACGGCGACCGGGAGCTTTCCGCTGCCGGTATGGCATACATTGTCGCCCAGGAAATGGGTAACAACCAGGACCTTGCCGGCCTTGTGATCCCAGGCATCATCGGTGACGGGCAGGAATTCATCGGCAAAAACCTCGAGATCTTCAACGAAGGAGTGGCAAACGGTATTATCGTTCCGGACAAGGGACAGACACTTGCCGGCCGCGACATGGCAGAGAAATGGCTGCTCGCCATCCGTCCGTATCTCGCTGGGATCAGCGGTAACGATTCCGCTGTAGCTGACCTCATCTCCGATGCCCAGGGAGAAAATGGCATCAGACAAGATGTGCTTATGAGTCTTGCAGTGCTCACGTCTGCACCACAGGCTTCCGCTGACGGCCTAACGCTGCTCTACGGCGACACCGTTCACCTCCAGCGCGAGGTTATAGAGGATGCCCATGCGCTCACTGCCGTTATTGATGCCTGCGGCAAATCAGGTCACGGTGACCTTGCGGTTGCACTCTGTTTACGTTCATCAGCAGAAATCGGAGAGGCTTGGGAGACTGCTCGGCGACACCATCTCGCCGTTATTGATGCACTAAAAACAGTTCAGCCCGCACATAACGGTGAAGCGATTTACGAGTGCACAGATGCTGTGGTTGCAAGCGACATGGCTGACGTGCTTGCCCGGGACTGGGTTCACCAGACACCGGTGCTCATATATGCGCGAAACGGGGGAGATTGTCGTATATCAGCCCGCCTGCCCCGGGGTGTCGAAGCAGATCTTGGGCCGCTTGTCCGGAATCTCGCCGCCACATGCGGAGGAACCGGTGGGGGCCATCATAACCGCGCTGGGGCAACTGTCCCCTGCAACCGGCTTGGAGATTTCATGAAAGGGTGGCAGGAGGGGCTTTCTGTATGATGAAGATACGAGGCTTTATCACCACTGTTCACACGGATGCTTCCTGCGTGGCATTGTCACTTGCACCCGACAATCTCAGGAGCATGACTACCACTTCGGGGGGTAATACGGTCATGACGACTGTCGAAGGTACGCAGATCCGATCGGTCATCGCATCAGTGGACGACTACCTGATGAATCTGGCAATCGCGGATGAGACAACAGGGCTCCCGCACCATAAACAGGGAATGAATGAAAAGAGGGAATAAAAAAATCCAGAGTTGATACCATGGCAAAGAAAAAACAGGTTGGAAGAAGAGTTGAAGGCTGGAAAGCCAAGAGCTGGTTCAAGGTATACACCCCCGACAATCTCGGCAAGGCGTATATCGGTGACACCATTGCAAACGATGTGGAGACGGTTCGGGGCAGGATTATGCAGTCGACCCTTGGCGAGATCACCAACGATTACGCCAAACAGCACATCAAGATGAGTTTTAAGATCGCCGATGTTACCGGCGACGCGGCGTATACCGAGTTTGTCGGCCACGAAGTGACCCGTGACTACCTGCGATCCCTGGTCAAGCGGCGCAGCTCGCGTGTGGACTGTCATGTGCAGATCATCACCAAAGACAACAAGAAAGTCCGTCTCACGATCAGCTGCTATACCTTTGCCCGGGCAAACATCGCCCAGGAACATGCGCTTAGGAACGCGATCACAGCAAGTCTCGCGACACAGGCACAAGCATGGGACTTAACAACGCTCGTTAACGGGATCACCTCGGGTGAGATCTCACGCGATCTCTTCAAGGTCGTAAAGACCCTCTACCCCACCCGCCGGGTCGAGATCATAAAGTCCAAGGTCGAACCGGTCGCTGCACCGGTCTCAACAAAGTAAAATTTTTTCATCTTACCTCATGGGTCAGGGATACCGCTTGTTTTGGCCGATGTTCAGCCTATTTTGACGCGATAAAACCGGGAAACATAATTAATCCCCGAGTCCAAACAATCTTCAAGAATGACTGCCCACAAGATTTTGTTTCTCATCATTGACGGGTTGTCAGACAGGCCCTGCCCGGAACTGGGTAACCGGACCCCTCTTGAAGCTGCAAACCACCCGGTGCTCGACCGGCTTGCTGCCGGAGGAGTGTGTGGGATCATGGACACAATCGCAGCCGGCATCAGACCCGGCTCCGATACGGCACATCTCGCGCTTCTTGGCTATGACCCACGAAAATACTACACCGGCCGTGGCCCTCTTGAATGCGTGGGTTCTGGCATCCGCATGGAACCGGGCATGATTGGTTTCCGATGCAACTATGCAACACTGTCACCGGAAGGTCTCGTTATCGACAGACGGGCCGGGCGGATTCATGATACCGCAGATTTATCTCAGGCTGTCCAGGACGGGGTCGATCTCTTGAAATTTGGCGTAGAATTTGTGTTCCGGTCCGGGCCGGTCACAGGGCTGCCCTTGCACTCAAAGGGGAAGGGCTCGGCCACTGCGTCTCCTCAAACGATCCCAAAAAGGATCACGTGGCCCCCCTAACGATCATTCCGGTCAAGGATCAAGCACAAGACAAGAAAACAGCTGAAGTCTGCAACGAGTTCATCCGGCAATCGGGGAAAATCCTTTTTGATCATCCAGTAAACAGCGAGCGAATGAGGGATGGTCTGGGACCGGCAAATATAATTCTTATGCGGGGGGCCGGCGAAATGGGAAATTTCGAGCCGTTCGACAAAAAATACGGTTTATCTGGGAGCGTGATAGCAGCGGCAAGCCTGATATCCGGCATCGGTAACGCAGTCGGTCTGACCCAGGTACCGGTCGCAGGAATTACCGGGTCGCAGAATAGCAATATCAAAGGAAAAATTACGGCAGCGATAACCGAACTTGAAAGAAAAGACTTCGTGCTCGTCAATATCAAGG
The DNA here is from genome assembly GCA_963701095.1 of uncultured Methanoregulaceae archaeon. Classification (GTDB taxonomy): domain Archaea; phylum Halobacteriota; class Methanomicrobia; order Methanomicrobiales; family Methanospirillaceae; genus Methanoregula. Next base: position 1,905,836 of record OY969564.1, on the reverse strand, counting down.
GAGCCGATGAGTCCGGCCATGATGGTCTGGCGATACAAAAAAAAGCATTCATCGAAAAGATCGATACTGTACTCGGACCACTTCTCGACATCAGGGATTGTATCGTCATTGTCTGTGCCGATCATTCCACGCCCTGCTCGATCAAAGACCACAGCGCTGACCCGGTGCCGGTGATAATCTACGGTGACGGCGTCCGGGTAGACTATGTGAAGGAATACGGAGAACGCGCCTGCGCGCGGGGCGGCCTCTGCCGGATCACGGGGGCAGAACTCCTGCCTACCGCGCTCGATCTCATAAATCAGGCGCATAAATACGGGGCATGATACAAATGGACAACGTACCTGCGGGTGATCGATGAGCGGGGAATCGATAAAGAATTGGCACCGGCACTGCCTCCTTCCCGATGGAACGGAACTTCAGGAACACAGCATTAAGACCAACCGGGATATCGTGGTTGGCGAATTCTGCCAGATCGATTATGGTCTACGGGGGGCTGATGTCTACGTAGGCGAGTCAACTAAAATTCGAGAGTACGTCTGGGCAGAGGGTGATGCACGGATCGGCAATCTCTGCGAGATAGGAAGCGATGTCATCGCAAAACAGGACGCATATATCGGTGAAGGTGTAAAGATTGCCGGCAGGCTCGTAGTGAGCGGAACGCTCGATATTGGCGAAAATGTGGAAATTGGACAGGGATTTGAAGCGACCGGCGAGATCGCGGTACGAAACCCGATGCCGGTGCTTATCTTCATCCTCATCTATCTTATGACGATGCTCAAGATAGAAAACGAACGGGAGCTCGACCGGATCCTTGACAACCTCTTTACTGAAGACGAGGGAAAAGTGGAGGTACCGCTTATGATCCCTGCACGTTCACGACTTAACATGAAGGTCTTTTCGGTTCCCTCGTCAATGAAAATAGGAAGGAAATGCCGGCTTCATGGAAATATCCGGGCTGGTTCAATCGATATCCTTGAGGGAACCGTTATTTTCGGCAGCCTGCGATCGCGGGGTACGGTCAGCGTTGCGGGTAGTGTCACAGTTCACGGAAATGTCGAGAGCAACGGTAAGGTGTACATTAAAAAAGGCGCCCACGTTCTCGGTGATATAATAGCAAAGGAAATCTTCCTCCACGAAGATGCCAAAATAGACGGCATCATCGAGGCCCCACATGGAATGCATATTGGCCGAGGTGAATAGACCCTGTGAAAGCCGCGACAATTCTCGAAGTAGACGAGATTGTGTTCATCGAGCCGTCGTTTGCTGCACTTTCCAACCCGTATTACACCGACCTGCTCGCTATTGATAACGGTGATGAGGCGCGTATGCTCGTTGATGAGAATGACGACCCCATAGCGGTAGCCTTCCATGAGCAGTCCGGTTGGATCGCTGGCTCATTTCTCTGCCGGCACCCAAACGTTGCCTTGATCGATTTGTTTGAGGAGGTCAACGGCGAAATTTTCCAAGAGGACAGGGGGGTCTGGGAAGCCGCCGTCCGGGAATATTTCTCCCTCCAACTGGTCAGAGAAGGACCGGCAGCCATGGAAGATCTTAACCCCGCCCGAAAGACCACTCTTGCAGATATGATTGAAAGCGTCTGGGGAATGGGGTCACATGAGACCTGCATTGACTGTGGGTGCGGATCCGGAGTGGGATCTCTCGTATTACGTGAGCTCGGGTACACTCCGCTCTCGTTCGATAACGACCCGGCACTTATTACGCTGGGAATAGAGAAGGGCCGGTTACTCCCGGAAGAGACTATGTGTATTGATGCGGCACAGGTTAAAGCATACACCCGGCCGGTGGTGAAAGGTATCGGCATCATGATGGGCGAGATCAATTCGTTTTCGGCCGAAATGTGGCACCAGATTGCAGCCGGGCTCTTTTCCGTGACGGGCGAGGCACTTATCACCGTTGGCACGGAACCTGAAGCACTGCTGATAAAAGAATGGGGCAACGAAGCTGGCCGGAATGTCGAGATTAGGGAAAATCCCAAGGATGCGTTCTACGACCATTGGATCTGTATTGCCCGGTCTGAAGGATCAAAATAACGGGATATTTCATTCCAATGTCATGTCTCCCCAGTAGTTTGGCACACATGACCCGCCGATTCATCGTTTTCCATGCCCTTTTTTGCTCCAGTTATTCTTTCCCCTCTTTTCTTTTTTCTGCAGCTCCTCTTTTTCCATCCCTTCACTTTCCAATTCCGCTATAATATCAAGGGGTTCATCCATCTCCCCTACAAGCCGTATAATTTCAAGCAATCGTTCTATCCCGATAAAATGCTCTGACATCACCCGTGCAAGCGGAGTTAGTTCTATTTTCGTTCCCTGTTTTTGCACAAGCCGGTGTTTCACAAGCTCCGGGAGCACCGGTTCCAGGCTTCCCACCATCATGGCGTTGGTACGGTTAAGATCGGATTCCTCACCGCCGCAGGCAACGGCATTTGCCACATATTCCTCGGAGCTTTGTTCGAGATCGTGAACAGGCGAAACTTCCTCCATCACCCCCTTGAGAAGGCGCATCGCCACTTCCTCCTCGGTAAGCGAGTTCTCACGGGAATAGCTCCCCCGGGTTCTGCAAGAAGCACGACTTTTCCTAAGTCGTGAAAGTCTGGCCGTCCGGCCCGACCTGCCATCTGGTTAAACTCCTGCACGGAAAGCCAGTCCCTGCCCATAGCTAGGGCATCGAATATAACCTGTGACGCGGGGAAATCAACGCCGGCTCCGAGCGCTGCCGTCGTTACAACCGCCATCAGCTTGCCCCCAAGGAATTTAGTCTCGACCTCCCGGCGCTCCTGTGAGGTGAGACCAGCGTGGTAAGCTGCTGCACGCATCCCGAGTGCATCAGCAATCGTGTGGCACCGTGCCCGGGCATTGGTAAAGATGATAGTCTGGCCACGGAACCCTTTTGAGGACGTGTTTGTATATTCTTCGGTAGTCAGTTTCTTTATAGTCGGGATCTTCTGCTTGCGCTCTGTAAAAAGAAGGTAGCGTTCGAGCGCGACTGGCCGGTCGTCATACCGGACGAGCTGGCAGTTGAGTTTTTTTGCAAGTGTCTTTGGTAATCCGATAGTTGCGGAAAGATAGAGGAACTGTGCCTGAGGTGCCAGGTACTTAAGGCGCGCTATAAGGCCATCGAGCCGGTGGCCCCGTTCCGGGTCCTCAAGCATCTGGACCTCGTCGATGATTACCGTGGCTATGTTCTGCATCTTCTGGCCGCACCGGATCATGTTGTCAAGTCCTTCGTAGGTCCCTACTAAGATCGGGGCCATCGGGTTCCGGTCACCGACCTTGCGGGTCTCGGGAAGGTTGAGGCGCGAGACACCAGTCAGGAGCCCAGTTTTTGCAAGTGTACCATACCGCTCGGTAAACCGTTCATACTTCTGGTTTGCAAGGGCCACAAGAGGGACTAAAAAAAGCATCCTGCCCCTGCCGGCGAGGTAATTTTTCATCCCCGCCATCTCACCGATAAACGTTTTACCGCTCGCAGTAGCCGCAACCACGAGGAGATCTTTTCCGTAAAGCAGACCTGCATCCACTGCCAACTGCTGGGCAGGCATGAGCGCTTCAACTTGGGAGGCGGTGACAAAGGCGTGAGGGAGTGGAAGCTCACTAATCTTTGCCGTATCAAGCACCGGGTGGGCTTCGATCCGGTCAAAGAGAGCGGACTTCATCGAGAGTTTTTCGGGCTGGACAAGCGCAAGTACGCGGTCAAGGTTTCTGGTAGATACCAGCAGTTCTTCGAAATGCCGGAGCGTGTCCCGGCTCATATGTCCGATAGGTGCAAGCTCACGCCGGAGTTCCCGGCGCCCACATTCAAGACAGATTTTTTCATTTTTTCCAAAGATGACGAAATTGTCGTCAGTAAGAGGCGTGTACCGGTCATCGAGAAGACAAATCCGGCACGCGCTGACAGCACCGGTCCGGATCTGGAATGCGTGAAGGAATTTCTCAAACAGGGGATCCGGTTTGACCATCCGGACTTCCCCCTCCCGTAGCTGGCCAATAAGATCCTTGGAGGGTGTTGCCTTGTATTCTTTGTGAGATCCCCAACGGAGCCGGTACCTGACGGGCCGGGGCCCTTTTGGGGTGTCGGTCATCTCGGTAATACCAACACCACGGACATGCTTTCCGTCGTAAAAGAGGAGTTTATAACTGCCTTTGACCTGCTGAACAAGGATTTTCATGGAGTGATCAGATCGATAATAGTATAGGAAAGTCCGACACCTTCGAGCCTTTTTAAGAAATCCGTAAACTCCTCGTCGACAATTACAATCACGCAATCAATCCCGTGGAATGCGGCTTCAATAACCCCTTCCCGCGCTCCAAAGAACAAATCAGGTTTGTGTCCTGCGATCTTAAGGGAGATGTATGCCTCAAGTCCGACGGCGGAGACCATACCGGCCTGACGGACGAGATCCTTTAATTGTTCAAGTTGTACCCGGCGCGAACCCCCATGCTGAATACGAGGCACTTTACAGATAGTGATGTTCCCTTCATGGTGCTCGATAATGCCGTTCAGGCGGGCTACACCTACATCCTCATCTTTTTTTGCATCAGCAACGACTGATCCCGTTGCCTGCTGGGATTTTTTTGTCGCAAACAAAAACCCACCCTTCATGAAAACCCCGACCTCGTCGCCTGCCCTGAGATTTTCAGCGGCTATTGCGGTCCAGATAGAGACCTGCTGGATGATATCGCGCCGGATATGCCGGGCATAGGCTTCCAACGATTCAGCATTTGCAAGCACCCATTCAATACCGGCTTTGGTTACTTCGTAATTGCCGCGACCGCTCGCCGAAACCATGCCCTCTTCAGTGAGCTCACGAATGTATTCAGAAATCGCCTGTGGCGTAACACCGAGTTTTGTTGCGATCTCCTGCTGGCGCACCGCAGGCTGGTGCTCAGCAATTTCGACCAGAATCTGTAAACGGGATACTTCGCGTTTGCTTCGCAGGATTGAAAAGAGGGGATCCTTAGCGTCCTGTATCAAGCAGCACCAGTCCCTGTCCCTTTACGTCAAGATGAGGTATCCTCTTTGCAAGACCCCGGATGAACACCGGGCTGACACCAAATTTCCGGGAGAGATCGCTGATAGATGTATTGCCGTTTACCATTTCCGCTTCTATCTGGCCGACAATTTCGCGAAGGTTTTCATCGTTTGAAAGCGAGATGTAGAGAATATCTGAGAGATCCTGCAGGTTGCACTGGAAATTTGCACGAAACTTGTTATATGTTCCCCGGAACTCCTTTAGGGGTTTTTCACCGGGTTTTGGCATCCTCCACTGCTCCTCGACAAGGTTCCCTTTCTTTAAAACCTGCAGGCAGAGCGGGACCGATTCATCTTTTACCTGCGCCTGGAGTTCTTCTTCGGTCATCCACGATTTACTCAGCAGTTCGTACACCTTCTTGAACGCAGGACTATTAAACGTCATGAGGAGCGGAACAAGTTCAACAGGATCGTTGACAATTCGAATGTGACCCGGCACAGTAAAAACCCTATACATATATGGAGGTATAATTCAATAAATTTTTGCGACACACACATGCAGACAAAAGGCAGAATTTCGGTTCGCGGCATCGTTCAGGGTGTCGGGTTCCGCCCTTTTGTTTATGCCAAAGCCTGTGAGTTTGGAATAGCAGGCTCAGTAAAAAATCTCGGAAGCGAAGTAGAGATCTACGCCCGGGGTGAGCGGTTCGCCGATTTCCTTGCAGCAGTCTCGCAGGGTCCGCCAATGTCCCGGATCGATTCTGTCGATGTAACAACAACAGATGTTGATATCTCCGATGGTTTTGTTATAAAAAAGAGCGGGACAGGCTCGTTCTCCGGAATGATCCCCCCCGATATCGCGATCTGCGACGATTGTGTTTCAGATATTTTTTCTTCTGGCGGGAGATATGAGAGGTACTGGGCCACTTCCTGTGTCAACTGCGGGCCTCGGTACAGTATCATACAAGCAATTCCCTATGACCGTGAAAGAACGTCCATGGATAAATTCCCGATGTGTGCTGCCTGTGCCGAGGAATACAGCGATCCACATTCCCGGCGTCACCATGCACAAACCATTGCCTGCCTGACCTGTGGACCCGGGCTTCAGCTTATGGATGGAACCGGAAGGGAAATCCCCTGTGGTGACCCGATCCGTTCAGCTGCATCACTGCTTGATGCAGGAAAAATCCTTGCGATCCGGGGAATCGGTGGGTTCCACCTAGCCTGCATTGAGGAATCCTCTGGTGAGCTGAAAACACGACTCGGTCGCGTGGAGCAACCCTTTGCCGTGATGGTACGCCCGGGATATATTGATGAGATTGCCCGTGTCTCCCCAAAAGAAAGAGCGTTACTTGAAAGCCCCGTACATCCCATCGTTGTGCTTGAAAAATGCGATCCTTCTTCTCATTGCTCTATTAGCAACCTACATACTATCGGGTGCATGCTTCCCTATTCCGGGCTCCACCATCTCCTTTTCTCACACCTGTGTCACCCCCTGCTCATCATGACAAGCGCAAACATGCCGGGCTACCCGATGATCACTGACACCAAAGAAGCTCTCGCAAGACTTGCAAAAGATGCAGATTATTTCCTTGTCCACAACCGGACTATACAAAATCGTGTTGACGACTCGGTAATCCGCGACGCTGTTATCTTGCGTCTTTCCCGAGGAATTGCCCCAAAACGTACAGCGATAGATCTTGGCCCCAGCTGTATTCTTGGTGTAGGCCCTGAACTGAATGCGAACGCAACGATCTATAAAGCGGGATTTGCCGTTACCTCCCCCCACGTAGGAAACGTCAGGAACCCCGCAACGCTAGCACATCTCCAGGAAACCGTAGCGAAACTACAGAGACTTCTGGGGGCAGAGTTCGATCTGGTCGCTCACGATCTCCATCCCCAGTTTCTCTCCACTCGCTTTGCAAAAGAGATTGCAGAAGAGCGGGGGATCGGGCTTGTTCCCGTTCAGCACCATCGTGCACATATAGCGGCGACAACGACCAAGCCCTGCATCGGTATTGCCATAGACGGCGTAGGATATGGAGACGATGGCACTGTATGGGGGGGCGAGATCTTCTCTGGACAGGTCCCTAATCTTGACCGGGTCGGCCACCTTGAACAGGTACAGATGCCAGGCGGGGATCTTGCCACCAGGTTCCCCGAGCGGATGCTCTATGGCATTATTCAGGAAGACGATTGCCTAACTCTTTTTGGTGACCGAGGCTGGTCCGCTGTCGAACTGGGGGTTCTTAAAAAACAGGTTGCGAGCCGGTTCAATGTCATGATGACAAGCAGCACAGGCCGGGTTCTCGATGCAGCAAGTGCTTTACTTGGAATCTGTCGGGAACGCACTTACGATGGAGAACCAGCAATGAAACTTGAATCAGCAGCTGCAGGTGGCGTGCCGGAAACGTGGGAACTTGTCTTCTCCCGCTCCGGAGGGTGTGAAGTGCTCTCCACCCGGGCCATCCTTAAAACGGCCTTTTCCCGATTGAACAGCTCACAGTACAAGGACAGAAACGCCATCAGGGATATTGCAGCATCAATCCAGTACAACCTCGCCCGAGGAATTGCTGCACTGGCCATCCATGCAGCAGAACGCAACGACACACGCCTTGTAGCCCTGAGCGGGGGCGTGGTTGTTAACCGGGCCATCCGTGAGACGATCCGTACGGAAATCACTGATGCTGGTCTTTACCTTCTTATCAATCAAGACTATCCCCCGGGGGATGGCTGTGTCTCTTTTGGTCAATGCGTCTGGGCTGGTAATCTTCTTATGCAGCAGAAATAACATCCAGCCACCGGAAAAATCCAGAAATGCAAGCATTTTATCTTCGCGGAAGTACAAAGATGAGATCAGCTGCGATGTATCCGCTGGACATCATTCAGGAACAGGAAAAAAGGCTCCAGAGTCTGGAACATGAACTGATCGAGCTCCGGCAAGGGCTTGCGGCCGTGCATGATTATTTTCTGCAGATAAAAGCCCAGGCTGACGAAAAAAGTATTAGTGCAGAACTCAACTTCGGGATTGTCAAGCCTCTTAAAGATGATGATGTGGAATTCGAAGGTATCTGGGAGTTCCACCAGAAAATGCTCGTGGCCGATCCTTCGGGTTCCGTCCCCCTGGACATTATGTACGACACTTTTGCCCAGTTCTGCAGGAAGAATGGAAAAAAGCCGGTCGACAAAGATGCATTTGAATATCTTCTTCCGCAGATGGACGATCCTCGCCCGGTGATATTCCGAGGAAAATGGCAGGGTTGCAGATTCAGGTCATAGTCAACAGTTCCAGGCGGGCATAAAAAATGACCCATGTCCGCATAACGGAGGATTCCGGTATTCCCCTCGTCGGTTCCCTCTATTTTGGCGTTATTGACCGGGGTACAAGCATTCTACAAGTGCGGCCAAGCTGTGGCTGCAACTTAAACTGCCCGTTCTGTTCTGTCGATGCCGGGCCATGTTCGACAACCCGTGCAACGACATACGAGGTTGAACTCAAATATCTTCTCTCTGCAATTGAGGAGATCGCCCCGTTTAAAGGTCCGGGAGTCGAATGTCACATCGATTCTCCCGGAGAACCTCTCATGTACCACCAGCTTCCCGAACTGGTCGCGGCGCTAAAATCCACCGATTCTGTTACGGTTGTCTCACTCCAGACAAATGGTACACTTCTCGACGATGCAAAAATCGCGGCACTTGCAAAAGCAGGCCTGGACCGGGTGAATCTCTCACTTCACGCATTGGATCCTGTGCTTGCACGGGAATTGGCCGGTGTGGATGAGTATGATATAAACAAGGTAACCCAAGTTGCGCAGGCAGTGGCAAAAAGTACCATCGATCTCCTCATTGCTCCGGTCTACATGCCTGGCATCAACGATGCAGAGATTCCGAAGCTGATAGATTTTGCAAAGGAATGCGGGGCGGGAAAACGTTTTCCTCCACTTGGTATCCAGAAGTTCGAGCGATACAAGTACGGGCGGACACCTAACGGAATAAAAGTTCAGAGCTGGTGGCAGTTTTTTAACCGTAGCATAAAAGACTGGGAAAAAACATCTGGTCTTTGCCTCCGTCTCGATCCTAAACGGGATTTTGGGACCATCCGGCGCCCTTCACTCCCGCAGGTATTTAAAAAAGGCGAGAAGGCAACCGTAGAGATTATGGCTCCGGGCTGGATCCACGGCGAAATGCTGGGGATCTCAAGAAACCGGGTGATATCTGTTTTTGGTTGTGACAAAAGTTCAGGACAGGTACGGGTCAGGATTGTCGCGACAAAAAATAACATCTACGTCGGGGTCCCAATCTGATTCTTCCTGAATTCAGATTCAAGAAGGCAAGCGGGTACCGTGACGATCGGCCCCGGAAACGATAAACAACGGATAATGATTTTATAAAAAAAAGATTTAGCCGAACAGGGCGCCAAGCCCTGCCATGCCGCTCTCTTCTTCTGCTTTCTTGTCTTCTTCCTTGTGCTCTTCTTTGGCGGGTGCTGCGGCATGGGCGGCAGCGGGTGCTGCGGCGGCAACGGCAACAGGTGCTGCGGCTGCCTTACTGATTGCCTCTTCGATGTTAACGCCATCAAGGACGGCAATAAGCGCCTTAATCCGTGATTCGTCTGCTGCTACACCTGCGGCGGTAAGGACTGCCTTGACGCCGTTCTCATCGATCTTCTTGCCTGCTTTGTGCAGGAGAAGTGCTGCATAGATATACTCCATCTTTAATTCACCTCAAATACTCTTTTTATTTTACCAAGGTTTTTATCGCCTGGCTTTCTCTCTCGGCTTTACCAATAATCGCATCGATAACGTCTTTTTCGTAGACTGACGCGTCGATCGCTAATGCACGAGCCTCCCTGACTGCCTTTGTCAGGATCGGTGCCATGGTCTCCTTTGTCGGAATAGCTGCGTTCACTGACAGATTAAACGCCTGCTGGCCGGCAAGTTGGAGCTGGGCGAGGACCTTTGTCTCGTCTACGGCAAGCACGGACGGCTCGTAGATGCTGCCATCGTGGAATGCTACCTGGAGGGCAAGTCCGACGTCCATCGGCTTGATGTCAAGCTTGACGAGCACATCAGCGAGCTTTGCTGATATAACCGCGCCTTTCTTGACAACGGTCTTGGTCTCGCGGATCTTGACCTTACCACCTTCAATTGCCGCAGGAATACCCGCCTGCTGGAGTTCCCCGACTATGGGGCCTGGCTTGAAGCTTGTGGGACCCTTCTCGATAACTATGTCTTCGGGTGCAGTTTCGCCAGACTTTGCGGCCATTTTGGTCTTGGTCTTCTCGAGCTGCTTGTACAGCTTGAACGGGTTATCATTGGAGAAGATTACTGCGGAATGACCCGATATGAACTTTACAAGACCTTTTGTGTCCCCGCCAATCTCGTTGAGAGCGTGTTCGATCAAGGTATTCCTCGTCACCTTGATAACCGCTTTTCCCCGGAGATTTCTGCGGATTTGCTGCACCTGCTGCGCGGGAATTCCGTACATGTCGACAAGCCCGATCAGAGTGTATTCCTTGGCGTGCTTCTTGATCTCCGCGACCTCGTCTTTTTTCCATGCGGGCAGGTGGTGGGTATAGAGTGCCATTATACCAGCCTCACGGATGGACCCATTGTAGTCTTGACGTAGATCGAGCGGACATTCAGGTGCCCCTGCTCGAGGACAGATTCGATACGCTTCACGACCGCATCGATATTCTCTGAGACCTGCTCCGGCGTCATTGCCGTCGACCCTACCTTTGTCGAGAAGACCGTCTTGTCTTTGGTACGGATCTTCACCGAGTTCCGGAGACGTTCGACAATCGGGCGTATATCGGTCTGCCCGGGAATCGGCATCGGCATCCTGCCTCGCGGACCGAGCCGGGGGCCCAAGAAACGTCCGACCTGCGGCATGACCGCAGTTTCGGCAAGGAAATACTTGTAGGTACTTGCGACCCTCCGTGCTTCACGGGGAGCACCTCCAAGCCGTTCTACCTCTTCAGGGCCGATGATCAGATCAACCTTGGCATCCTTTGCCTGCGTGACGATGTCTCCTTTCCCGATAACACAGATTCCGTTCTTTTCGCCGGTCCCGTTCGGGAGAAGAATCGTCTCATCGATACGATTTTTCGGCTGCGCCATATCGATATTCTTGAGATTGATGGTAATATCGATGCTTTCGGAAAATTTCCGTTTTGGCGCCTTTTCAATCGCCGTTTTTACGGCTTCCAGAATTTTGGCCCTTTCAACCATCAGATTCCTCCATAGTCTGCGACCGAACCCTTCGATCTCCTATGGTGTTCTCCTTGTGTTATTTCACAAGAACGCTGTCGTACTTGCCTGCTGCGATATCAGCGAGCACTTCTTTGGGGCGCTTGCCATCAACAGTAACTCCCATACTTACGCACGTGCCCACGACCTCTTTTACAGCGGTCTTAAGCTCGTAGGAAAGCATGCCTTCGAGTTTCATTTTGGCAATCCTGACAGCGGCCTCGAATGGCAGGTTTCCTGCCACTTTGACGTTGGGCTCAGCGGATCCTTTCTCGATATTGGCCTCTTTCTTGATGAGAGCCGTCGTCGGTGGGATACCCACCGTGACCGTGAATTTCTTTTTGTCGTCGACTTCGACCTTGACCGGGACCTGCATTCCATTGAATGTCGCGGTCTTTGCGTTGATCTCATCGACTACTGCCTTCACGTTGATACCGAGTGGTCCGAGCGCGGGTCCTAATGGCGGACCTGCGGTTGCCTTCCCGCCAGATACTAAAACCTCGACCACTTCTGCCATAGTCTTTGCACCATGCCGTCCCGTATAAACGGGTTCCGAGCTTGGGTCTGTTAAATTTGACGTCATGGGAAATAAAGGTGATCGTAGGTGGAATATTTTCACAGTTTTACCGGGGACTTAATCCTGGATTTGTGAATCATCTTCCTATCCTTTTTCCGGGAACGTATTCCCCGGAAAACATCCCACGATACCTGGTCGACCACAAGTGATTCCGGCAACCAGTTATGCTCGGGAGCGCACCAATCGATTATCCGGTAATATCCAGACTTGTATCTTCCACGATTTCCGGAGATTCTTCCGTTTTTCCTTCACGTTTCATGTGCATCTCGTGAACGAACCGCGACCCGGTCATTGCGGACAATGCTGCGGCGATAACAGAGAGCAGGGCGCCGATATAAAACGAGATCCGGACCGAGGGCATAAAGGCATACGCAAGTGTAGTCGGGAACCATGTTGTGCCGGTCAGGGTTGCAATAGTTGCCGGGCTTATAGCTGCGACAACTGTTTGGGGGAGTGTGACAAGAATCGTATGCACCGGATTATAGCCAAGGAATGCTGCAAACAAAGCCCCGGTCGGGGGTATTGAACTCATGGGACCGATGAGACCGGCGGCTCCTGCTGATGTAAGGGATGTAGCGAGTTCTGGTGGAAAGAGCTGGGTTAAGCTCACGATAACGATGGTAAAAAACAGGGCCATGGAAATAACCATCCCGCTGTTCTGTAACATAGATCGCATTCCTGATGCAACGCCCCGGTCTTCCGGGGGACTGAGTTCATGATAGCTGCAACATTAGGTGACCCGAACATACCATTGCCGATACCCATTACAAGAAGCGCGATGGCAAAAATCGGATACTCGAAATTGTAAGGCAGTGCAGCAAGCATCATGAACGAGAGAGCTATGAGAAGCAGCCCTGACGTGGCAAACCAACGGGAACCATATTTGTCAGAGAGCCAGCCGGAAAGGGGGCCCATAATAACAAAACCTGCGGTGAGCGGCAGCATGAATATCCCGGCCCAGAATGGAGTCGATTCATAGCTGTAACCATGAAGCGGCAGCCAGATGCCCTGCAGCATCAGAATCAGGATAAACATCATGCCACCGCGGGCAAGCGCGCTCAGGAACCCTGCAGTATTTGCAAGAGAGAAGACCCTGATTTTAAAAAGGTTCAGACGGAACATCGGATCCTCGACTCTGCTCTCAATAAGGGGGAATGCGGCGAGGAGCAGAATTCCTCCTATTATAGCGGATATAACCCAAGGATCTCCCCATCCCATAGAGGCATTGCCATAGGGAAGAAGTGCATATGTTATACCGATAAGAAGAATCGTAAGCCCTGCAACAAAGGTGATGTTTCCCCAAATGTCGATCTTCCGTGCCCGTTTGGGAAGTGGCGTTTCCTTGAGTTTGAAGTATGCCCAGATAGTCCCAAGAATTCCTACCGGGACGCTGACAAGAAATACGTACCTCCAATTGTAAAAGGCAAGTATACCGCCGAGGATCAGGCCTACGAACTGACCTGACAAAAAGGCGATGGTGTTAAGACCAAGAGCCTTTCCCCGTTCATCTGGTGGGAATGCATCGGTAAGGATGGCAGCACTATTGGAGAAAGTAAACGATGCCCCTACGGCCTGGACGAGACGGAACGCAATGATCTCAAGGGCGCCAGCGCTGCCTTTGTCCGGAGTAAGAAAAAGCAGGATGGATCCCAATGTAAAAATAGCAAAACCAATGTTGTAGAGCTTCACCCTCCCATACATGTCCGAGAGCCGGCCGCAGGAAAGGAGCAGAGTGGCAGTGACGAGACTGTATCCCATAAGCACCCAGATAAGGTACTGAAAGGAACTCAGCGGGTCGATATTGATGCCATTGAATATCGCAGGAAGCGAGATAAGGGTTATGCTTCCATTTACCGAGACCATAAACATCTCGATGGTTGTGATTGAGAGAACGATCCACTTGTAATCAATGCCTTTTTTAGCGGATACTGTTCCGGTTTCTGGAATCGGGGTTGTTTTCATGGTATCATGCTGCCCCGGTTCATTCCGGGTGTTTTGATGATCGTGTAAAATACAGGTTACAAAGTGGATCGTAAAGGACTATAATGTTTACAGTTCTTGTGAGCAGGAAAACATTGAAACCTCTCCTAACATATCATTCCAAGAAAAGGGATACATGAAATACGACAACATTGATCGGATTTACCAGACGCTTCCTCTGGGGAGTATTCCCTGGAACAGCGAGACGCCTCCAGATACACTTGTCGGACTTGTTCAAAACGGTATTGTTCAGCCCTGCAAAACTATTGACCTCGGGTGCGGTGCTGGCAACTATGCGATCTACTTAGCCGGCCTCGGGTTCGAGGTCACCGGTGTTGACAATTCTCCTACCGCAATAAAGATCGCGACAGAGCATGCAAAACATAAAGGATCAACCTGTAGGTTTATCGTTGCGGATCTTCTCGGTGACCTGTATGAAGTTACCGAAACTTTTGACTTTGCGTATGACTGGGAATTTCTGCATCATATATTCCCGGAGGACCGGGAAACCTATATCAGAAATGTGCACCGGATCACACGACCGGGAGCAACCTACTTTTCGGTCTGCTTTGCCGAGAGCGACCCCCAATTCGGCGGAACCGGAAAATACCGTTCGACCCGTATTGGGACAACGCTTTATTTCTCATCGGAATCAGAAATAAGAGACCTGGTCTCTCCTTTTTTTAGTATTCGTGAATTAAAAACAATCCAAGTCGCCAGCAGGTCTGGCCCGCATTGTGTAGTGTACCTGCTGACTAACCGGCGCTAATCTATTTCAAAAAGAGTGAAACCCTTCAATTTGTCTTACGAGGGCTAGGGATACCTTGAGTTTTGATCGAATGATAATCACCGAAAGGAGATAGCCTACCGGCGTTACTACTTTACATGGCGGGGAAATGCCACCATAGGTCTCCGGGTAACGAACGACGTTTCGAGATTATTTATCATACGTACAGCCATGTCCGCTGGGATCCCGAGCACCATCATATCCGGGGGAAGAGAATGGTTCTGCGTAGGATCCTGCGGCCCCATGAATGCCGTATCAGGGGGTGTATTTTCAGCGAGGCCCGCCGGGAATGTTATAAATGTTGAACAGGATGACCCCCAGGGAACAATTACCGGTGAGAACGGGTCGCTTTGATCAAAATGAATGAGTGCTGCCATATTCCGGATCTGTTCACCATTACCAAAGCAACAGATAGAATTTATCTCATGTAGGGAATCAGGAAGTGCGTCGCATGCCTGGACAACAAGGTATTTTCCCGGAGGGTGGATCGGCCCTGCCGCCATCGTACAACGCTCGACAAGATCCGGACTCGCCTTCAAATACTCTGCTGCTCCTCCACGAACATCCTTCTTTCCAGTCGAGACAAAATATTTGATATCTTCGGGGACCGGGATATATCCCACATGATAGAGCCCACCGAGGCAGCAACCCTCGCTTGTATCGGCGCTCACATAGATTCCCGACACTTCATTTCCCGTAGCCATTCTAAACAGGGAAACTGCAAAACATCGGTTCACCCCGGCCATCGGAGGGATGCCTGCAGGCAGGATTTCTGATCCGTAAACCGCCAAAGGACGGGTTGAAAGCCTGAACGCAGATATCAGCTTCGATCCGATCTCCCTGAAATCTGCTGTCGTCATGAGGATGCTCCTTCCTTTTTCGCTTCGAGTCCTTTCCAAATAGGGCCGTCAAATACGCCATCTTTTGCCTCTTGTTCCATCTCAAGAAAAAGCGAGAAAGGGACGGCAAAAGTAAACATGTTTTCTGGAATGGTTTTTCCAACATTCGCCCGTGCCGCAAGATCGGTATATCCAAGGACTGCCCGGGGATGTTCCTTTTTTGCTTCATCATACGCAAATGCGCCAATTTGCTGACAGGCAGCCATAGGAGGGACCCTCACGGGGTCTGTTCCTTCACGTACAGCCCCGACAAGCGTTACAAGACCGGTTATCTGAAGAGGATCTGCCACAAAAACAACGACTACCGGCAGCTCTCCTGACATAACTTTTCCCAAAGGTGTGAAAATTACATATCTTTCGGCAATGTCCGTTATTGGCAGATCAGCGGTCATGAACCGTTTCGCTTTTTCCGTATCTTTGTGGAGGCGTTCGCCATGGATAAATTTCTCCCGCTCCCGTTCGGGAATATGATTTACGATCGCACAATATGCAGTCGGGTCCTTGCTGGACTGAGCACCTTTCACAAAAAAAGCTGACATAAAATCTACACCGGCACCACCAAAGGCATCATAGTATCCGTTACCAAAACCAAGACCCGCACAGGCACCCGGACAGCCGTAGCTTTCCCGGTCGAAAACAGCAGTCTTTCCCTTCGTTGCAACCTGAGCAAAAAAAGGCATGATGCAGGTCTGCCCGCGGGGTTTTATTTGCAATGCTCCTTCGGGTTTTGTATTACTCCAAAGGATGGCCACAGGTTCATATATAAGCCCGAGTTTTTCGGCCGTGATACTTTTCATTGCCTTTTCCACCCGGGATTTACTTCATCCAGCCCATCTGAACATACCACTCGTACTCGTGGGCAAACCTGTCTTTGTTGTACTTTACCAGCTGGCAGAAATATTCCCTTTTTTGCCGGTGAACCTCATCCTGATCGGGATACACGAGTTCCCCCCGGATCGATCGGACAAGCGATTTACCTAATATTCGAGCCCCTTCTTCAGCTTTTCCAAGCGCTGTGGGATCCCTCCCAATTGCAACACCGACACTTCCAACGACGTTTGCGCCGAGCGTTGAAAGGACTTTGTTCATATAACCCACAACCTCAGATTCTCCGCTTCCGCCCGCTGTACACACAGAACACCCGAATTTGCCAGTCAACATCTGGCAATGGATGGCATCAGCCATGCGGTCGAACAGGGCTTTCATCGGTGCCGGAACAGAATCAATGTAATTGGGGGCACCAAGCACTATTCCCTCTGCATTCATCATCCGGTCAAAAATATCGGAAAAGTCATCAAGAAGGGTACACTCTCCAGTTGCATAGCATGTTCCGCAGGCAGTACAATACTCGATACGCAATGTGTATAGATCGATGTATTCTGTCTCTGCACCCTCTTCTTTTGCCCCTTCAAGGACGGCGTTTACCAGTTTGAGAGTGTTACTGTCCTTTCCTTTAGGGCTTGCGTTCACACCAATGACTTTCATATCCGACTACTCCTATAGGATGGGAATCAGAGGATAACAATAATAAAGGTATTGACTTGATTTTCGAAAACAGTAACGACCGTGAAAAAAAGATCTATTGTCCTGAACCGGGTGTCGCCATCGTTGTATTGCGATACCCATGATAGCCCCCGGAGGGGAACCCAAGAGCCGTCCTCAGTTGCTGCGGTGTAACATTGAGCTGCTGTGCCGCTGCAGTAAAGTTCGGGCGGTTTCCGCTTGCCGGTGTAAGAGCATTCTGAAGATCTTCCTCAGATACTCCAGACTGGCTGGCTGCAGAGTTGAGCAACGTAGCATTGTTAAGCAAATTCTGCATAAAATTCGGGTGGTTCCCGTAACTCGCGTTTCCGTTGTTCATTCCGCCAGGTGAACCGCTGGTAGCCGAAGACGGGGTGCTCCCCGTAGGAGCTGCGCTGGTATTGTCCTGCGTGCATCCTGCTATAAGAACACCTGCAAGGACCAATGAAACGACTATGATCGAGATAATTGTGGCCTTTGTTAATTTCATAGAAATAACCTCCATAAGATGAGTTTACGATCAGGGGTGGGGCCCATATTTGTAATGTTTAGATTACATTTTGTAATATGAGAGTTATAAGTTATCAAGTTTCCTTTAGCCTGTAAGCAATAACGATAGAAAGGCGAGATTCAGATTCCCTTAAGCGTCGGAAGATGCGCATGATAATCCCGGCAACGATGAACATTTACCGGCATGCAATTTCAAACAGTGAAGAAAAAAAAAGTTACCGGTCGCTGATCTTATCAACGACTCTTACGTTATCGCCCCGCACTGTAATCGGGATTGGGACAACACTCTCATACAACTCCACGGTGATCTCTTCTTTAGCGGAGTCAACTCGCTTGACCACGGCTTTTTCACCCTTGAATGGTCCTGCAATAAGTTCAACGATAGTTCCTTCATCAATACCTGAGACAACCGGCTTAGGTATAAGGAAATGACCGACTTCTGCAAGCGTCGTCTGTCCTTTTGCAACCGCTCGGGCATGGGCAATCATCTCGACAAGTTGTTCGATCCTGTTTCGCTGCTCGGGCGTCTCAACGAGCACATAGCCCTGAAGTTCGTTTGGGACAATAATAGCGGTGACTTTTATATCGGTCGCCTTTGTCTCTATTGCCTTTAAAATATTGTCCGCAACGGTCCGCTCCTGCTTGGATGTCGTCTTAATCGCGAAGATCCGGTTTTTGAAAACCTCAGGGCAGAAGGTACCGAAGGTGCCGGCGAGGTAGTCGTAGGTTCCGGTGTCATGACAATCTCTGTTTAGAATCCTAGAAGTTTCTTGTGTTCGAAGAACAGGTAGATGATAAAACCAATCAACCCTATGAGAAGTATCCCGGCCGCCGCTACCGTAGCGATTTTTGAGAACTCTTCCCGGGTTGGTGTGCGCGCGAGTTTCAGGACACGGAAGTACTTGCGAAATAATTCCTCGTGCACGTCGACTTTTATATCAGGTTTTGAAATTTCCATAACTGATCACTTGAGAAAATCGATCTCATACTGTTTCTGTACTTTGGGGGTAAGCTTCTCATTGCGACCATATATTTGTGGCGACCGTACGCCCGTGACCACCAGCAACGTTCGCATCTTATTCGACATCGTCGGATCGATCTGCGCACCCCAGATGATCCGCGCATTTTGGTCTACACGGGAATAGACTTCCTGGACTACACCCTCAGCTTCTGCCATTGTCATGTCCGGGCCTCCGACTACATTTACAAGCGCTGCTGTTGCTCCGGAGATGTCCACATCAAGAAGTGGTGAACGGATTGCCTTTTTAACTGAGTCGGCAGCTTTATCCTCACTGTCACTTTCTCCCATGCCAATCATGGCGACGCCACCGCGTTCCATAACCGTGCGAACATCGGCAAAGTCAAGATTCACAAGACCGGGCATAGTGATGAGCTCTGTGATGCCCTTGACTGCCCTCATGAGTACTTCATCAGAAACCTTGAATGCTGCAGCCAGGGGAAGCTTGGGAACAACCTCAAGCAGGCGATCATTGGGAACAACGATGACCGTATCTGCCACATCCCGGAGGCGTTCAAGACCGGCTTCAGCGTTCTCCATCCGGATTGCACCCTCGGAGGCAAACGGCAGGGTGACAACCGCTATAGTAAGCGCGCCTTCTTCCCTCGCAGCTTTAGCCACGACGGGAGCGGAGCCTGTCCCGGTACCGCCACCAAGGCCGACAGTGATAAAGACCATATCGCACCCGGAGACGGCTGCACGTATATCCTGTTCGTTCTCGAGCGCAGCTTCCTCGCCGATCTGCGGAATGGAGCCGGCACCGAGCCCCGGGTCCGCTGCCTGCCGATAAGCATACGCTGGTCGGCATGGGTCCGTATCAAATGCTGCGCATCTGTATTGATAGCGATCAGTTTTGCGCCATGAATCCCCTCTTCCATCATGCGCGTAACCGTATTGGAACCGCTACCTCCGCAGCCGATAACAGTTATCTCGGTTTTGAGTTCGCTTAAGATCTGATCAAGATCCTCGTTATTTTGCGAAGATGTTGCAGTCTCATCTCTCGCCTTTGTAAGTGCCTCTTCAACAATCGACCTCATGAGTAGTTCTCCAATCCCGGGATGTGGATCCGGGTCTCACTGACGACGGATACCTGATCCGGCGATATCACCCTGCCATCAAGTTCCACAGCCTGACCAGTGGCGAGCTGACGATATGCAGGTCCAGCCGGCACACCCAGTTTGCGCGCTTTTTCAGGGTCGAACCGGATCTTTCTGATAACCAGACAATCATTCTCCGTCGCAGTGTTTTCCCTGTTACGTATGATTTTCACGCACAATGTATTTAAAGCATTTATTAATTCTGAAGAATCTTTACAAAAAACAATAAAATACGGCAGCAGGACATTGTTTTCATCAGTCAGGTGGACAAGGGAAAGATGTCCAAGACCACTGATTAAAGCAGGTTCGTCACATCTTTTCGCTTCAGTAAAAAGCGTCAGGTCCGGGGAAATAACTGTGAGCGATCCGCTGCCATCCAGCCCGTGGACAAAACACCGTGAGCCGGGACAGACGCCCCCCGCAAGGTCTCGGATGGCATTGTATGTATCCCAGGACAGATTGTCAAGGGCAGTGATCTCATGCTCAGAAAGCCGGGGGATATTCAGGGAATCGAGGATGGTTGTCAGCCGTTCAAGATCAGGGCGGGATACTGCTTTCCGGTCGATGAAAGCAGCAATGGCCCCGCTCTGCACTATCATTGCCTCCACCATATCCTTGTCAAGTAAAGCGACTTGGCGAAGGGAGCTGGCGATATGCCCAAACGCACCCGGGTGGAAAGGGCTATGGCAGTTTCCCGAGGTGCATAATGTGTCCCACCGATACCGATTAACGGGATAGCATCCAAAGGTGTTGCATCCAGCACAGCTTCGGCGACTGCTCTTCCGGCAACCGGATCAACCCACTCCTTTTCCGTGCTTCCGATTTCGACAAAAAATGAAGGATGATACAATTCAGTAGGACCATGATGTGTGACCTTGTACCAGACCCGGTACCCTTGGGGGAAGTGTTGGGATAACGCTCGCAGTGTAGCCTGCATCATTGCGGGGGCTGCAGGGGCAAGCGAGTGGGGGCTGCCGCCCAGTTCCGCGGCACCGAAATTCCCGGTGGCATGAACGGTTAACACAGGCACAGGATTTACACTGGAATGCCGTGACAGGAAGATAACCAGATCGGCATCAATATCTGCATCAATGCCTGCTGCATGGATAAGGCGACCACTGACCTCAAAAAAATCATAACTTCGTTCCTCACACAGGGCGTGTGAGGGATCTTCGGATAGGCATTGTTCGATTTGGTGCCGGATATTGCATCCCGCAAGATCGTCGCGGGAGTTGATCAACGCCACCTTCATGGATAATTATAGGTAGTCCGAACAAAAAAGGCTCGCGGGAAATAGAGATGCCGATGTCAGGTTCAGAAATACTATGACCTTTGAAAGTTTACTATTCTGGTATAATGGACGAAAGAAAAATTGAGATGGCATTTGCTGAGGAAAAAATCGTAAAGATGATAACCTGCCCACAAGCATTTGCGGTTGCCGAAAAACACCATATTTCTAAAACTGAGATCAGTGAGTACTGCAATACGCACGGGATTAAAATCCGGGCGTGCCAGCTTGGCTGTTTCAAATAATGAGGTTATAATACCTTTATTTTCTATATTAACCAGGAACACTCATTTAATAAGAATGACACTTTATCGGGCATGCCATAAGGCTGTTCCCGACAATAAAAAATAAATTAAATAATTTATTTAATATGAACAGCAACTATCTGGATACAGACTAGGAGCATTATTATGCCGCAAACAATATCGCTCCTCTGCATCGATGACGAACCATTGTTTCTGGATGCTTTCAAAGCACGGCTCGAACAGGAAAAGGACCTGGTAGTCACAACTGCACTTTCTGCTGCCGATGCACTGGATCTGCTTAACCGTCAGTATTTTGATGTTATTATCTCGGATTATGCAATGCCCGAGATGGACGGACTTTCCCTTCTTAAAGAGATAAGGGCACGAGGGGGGCAGTCAATCTTTATTATGGCCACGGCAAAAAGACTCGCGCATATCGCACGGGATGCTCTCAATACGGGGGCAGATTATTATCTGCAGAAAGGTGCTGATATGGCAAATGAAGTTGCACGACTGATCGATTTTATCAGGATACGTGTCCCCCAGAAAAATGCCGAGTATGAACTGATCTCGTGGGCTAGGTTCTATAACTCGATTGTCGACAATGGTGCAGAGCTTATATGCAGGATTAAAAACGACGGCACCTTTACATTTGTAAATGAACCCTGTGTCCATCTTTACAAACAACCCTATCGTCAGCTGGTCCGGGAAAACTTCTTTGGTTTTATTCCTGACAGCGAACGCGGGGAAATTCTTATAAACCTCCAGACTCTTTCTCCTGAAAAACCAGACTGTCTCCTCCAGCATCACGTCATTGCCGGTGATGGAAGGAGTGTCCTTCTTGAATGGGGGTATCATGGGTTTTTCACGCAGGCCGGGGCAATCCAGGAATACCAGCTTGCCGGGAGGGATACATCAAACCTCGTCCGTATTGGCGGAAGTAGCTCTGGTGATGCAGGAGAGTCATTTTCCGCACAACAGGGACTTTCCGAGGAATTAAAAGAGGAAATGGGGGGGGGGGAGTGGAGCGACCTTATGGCGACGCTCCAGTCACTTGATGCTCCTGTCTTTGCCGTCGATGCAGCGGGTGTGATTATTGCATGGAGCGCAAAACTTGCCCAGTTAACCGGTGTCCCTGCAGTAGAGATGATCGGTAAAGGCAATCAGGAATATGCAGTTCCGTTCTATGGTAAACCCGGGTATATGCTTATCGACCATATAATCCGGTCACCGGGGGCCAGCGGGAGCAAACTCATCCCCGCGGCAAAAAAAGTGGGTGATACGTTCATCGGAGAAAAGGAACATGTTGCAATCCGTGGCAGGCCTATGATCCTGCAGGGCAAATGTTCTCCTGTTCTGGATACAGCCGGTCAGCTGATCGCAGCTATTGAGGCGATCACTGTAAGTGAAGTACAGGAGGACTTTATGAGTGGCCCTTCTGAAGAATATCTTGGCGGGATCTCAAGCCTGACCCTCAAGATCGCTAGTGAAGGCGTAAGCGGGGCAATTGCAGGTGCAATCGGATCGTCCACTGGAGGATATGGCGTATATGCTACCAACCGCAGATTGTTTGTGATCCGGGATCCTGATCTTGACCTCAACGGACCACAAGGAGTCCAGTTCAGTACATTTATTATTGATGAATTCTTCGGAAATGCCCCGGATACGCGCCAGAAGTCACTGGGGGAACTTGAAAACTGCAAGGTCTTTGAAGCGGAAAGAAAAGATCTGGCAAAAATAATCCTTAAAAAACCCGTGCTTCTTGCCGGTTACCTTGATGTAAGAAAAAATGACGGTATCACTTTCCGGGTATATATCGATCATAAGAAATCATATATTTACATCGAAAACCTGATAAAAATGTTTTATCCGGAAATCCTGACCTTCGAGTAAGTGGGAATCATCTCCCTTTTATCACCGGGAGAGATTTGATGTTATTTCATTGTTCCATTCTGCCGTTCTATAAACATCAACAAAATGCAGAAAGGTACTAGAAAACTAATTTGTCCTCAAAAACCAATATTCATCGATACGTTTAGGCATCCCGCCACCGTAACAGAGGGATTTTGTGAAAGAAGTCAATGCGAACTTCAATGCAAAGGAGATCGAATGCAGGGTGCAGAACTCGTGGAGCACTCATGCGACGTACAAAACAGTAAAGGAACTCCGAGGAGCTGGTAAAACCTTCTTTTTTGTCGATGGCCCGCCGTATACTACGGGGCAGATCCATTTGGGTACTGCATGGAACAAAATCATAAAAGACTCGATCCTCAGGTTCTACAGGATGAAGGGACTAAACGTGATTGATCGTGCGGGCTACGATATGCACGGTCTTCCCATCGAAGTTAAAGTCGAGCAAACTCTCGGATTTTCTTCGAAAAAAGATATTGAGACATTCGGAATAAAGGAGTTCATCGAAAAATGCCGCGATTTCGCGATAAAAAATAAGCAACTTATGGATGATCAGTTCGAGAGTCTGGGTATATGGCTTGATTTTCCGGGAGCTTACCAGACCATTACTCCGGAATATGTCGAGGCTGCGTGGTGGACTCTGGCCCGGGCCGAAGAGAAGGGGATGCTCGAACGGGGTCACCGTGTCGTTAACTGGTGCCCCAGGTGTGAAACGGCGATCGCGGATGCGGAAGTGGAATATTGGGACGAGGCCGATCCCTCGGTCTTTGTCAAGTTTCCGATCAAAGGAAAGGCTGACGAGCACCTGGTTATCTGGACTACCACACCCTGGACACTGCCGGCAAATGTCGCAGTAGCGGTGGCAAAAGATTTTGTTTATGCCAAGGTCCGCGGAGAGAAAGGCGGTCGGGCTGAATACCTCTGGATGGCGGAATCATTGATGAAATCCGTACTTAAAAAAGGAAGGTATCAGAAATTCGAGGTATTAGAGTCAAAAAAAGGTTCCGAACTGATTGGTTGGGAGTACGAATCCCCACTTATTGAACAGGTTCCGCTCCAGCGCGATATTAAGCACCGTATCGTTGCCGGGGATTTTGTCGCGCTGGAAAATACCGGTCTCGTCCATATCGCGCCAGGTCACGGGTGGGATGATTATGTTCTCGGGACTGAGGAGAAGCTTGCCATAGTTTGCCCTGTTGACGGTGCGGGGAGATTCCTGCCGGAAGCTGGCGTGTTTGCCGGAAAGGCTGTGAGAGATTCAAATCAGGATGTACTTGATTCCCTTGGAGACTGCTTAATGGCAACCGAGAGGATCGTTCACCGGTACGGTCACTGCTGGCGCTGCAAGACACCGATTATCTTCCGGGCGACTTCACAATGGTTTTTGAAGGCATCGGAAATCCGGGATCTCATGCTGCGTGAAGTTGAAAATGTCACATGGTATCCAGAGTGGGCAGGAAGTGCCCGGTTTTATGATTGGATTAAAGAGGCCCGGGACTGGTGCATCTCCCGGCAGCGGTACTGGGGAATCCCAATACCGGTCTGGATCTGTAAAAAATGTGACAAATATCGCGTTATAGGTACAATCGGGGAACTCGAAACGGCTAGTGGAAAGAGTATTCCTGATCCTCACCGGCCGTTTGTGGATGAGGTAACAATTCCATGTGCGTGTGGGGGTACAATGCACCGGGTCGAGGATATCTTCGATGTCTGGTTCGATTCTGCAGTCGCATCGTGGGCTACTCTCGGCTTCCCCAAAGAGACGGCTGAATTCGAAAAAATCTGGCCGGCAGACTTTATTACCGAAGGACAGGATCAGACTCGAGGCTGGTTTTATTCGCAGCTTGGAGCGAGCACCATCGCGTTTGGGAAAGCCCCCTACAAAAGTGTCTGTATGCACGGTTTCGCGCTCGATGCCGAAGGAAAAAAGATGTCAAAAAGCCTCGGAAACGTGGTGACACCCGAAGAGGTAATAGCAAAAGTAGGGGTGGATGTCCTTCGATTCTATGTTCTCTCTTCCTCGGCCCCGTGGGATGATCTCAAATTCAACTGGGATGGCATTGCGACCGTTAACCGGGCGGTAAACATCCTCTGGAATGTATACCGGTTCCCTATTCCGTATATGATCCTTGATAAATTCGAACCTCATGCAAAAGACGGAATCTGGGATACATCGTTTATCACCTCCAAGATCCGCCAGCTTCCTGACGAAGATCGCTGGATCATTTCCCGGATAAATTCGGTTGCCGGAATTGTGGAAATGGCCACCGGCGAATGCCAGCTTCATCGCGCAACCCGGGAACTAATCAATTTCATTCTCGAAGATCTCTCCAGGTGGTACGTCCAGTTGGTTAGGCCCCGTATGTGGCTCGAAGGGGAATCTGAAGAGAAATTGTTTGCCTACGAAACAATTTACTACGTAATGCGTCGTCTTATGGGTCTTATGGCTCCTTTCTGTCCGCATATCACCGAAGAGGTTTATTGCAATATCCGGTGCAGGAACGACCCGGAGAGCGTTCATATGCTCGATTGGCAGGGCTGCGATGACGGACTAGTTAATACCGAACTGGAGCACGCAATGGAGCTTGTCCGTTCTTTCGATGATGCAGTACAGAATGCCCGTCAGGCGGGAAAAAGAAAACTCCGCTGGCCGGTTGAAGAGGTGGTCATCGTCACTGAAAAGCCAGAAGTTAAAGATGCAGTTGGCCGGCTTCAGGTGGTCTGCAGGGACCGGGCAAACGCCCGTAAAGTCACTGTTGTGATGGGCCGGTGGGACAGGATTGGCTGGCATGCAGAACCGGTTATGAAAGCACTCGGGAAAGGATTCGGTAAAAATTCTTTCACAGTCAAGGGACTCATCGAATCTGCGGACGGTAATGCAGTCAAAGCGGCAGTTGATGCCGGACGAAAATATATGCTGGCAAAAGATGATGTGACCTTCGAAATCAGCACAGAGCACGTAACGTTTACAGAAAAACTACCCCTAGATATCTTCTCAGCCCCCATGGCAGATGCAACCGTCTACGTGGATGTGGCACTCTCGCCATCACTCGAAGCGGAGGGGTACGCCCGGGAAGTTATCCGCCGCATACAGGAAATGCGTCGTCAACTCGATCTTGCGGTTGAGGATTTCATCACTGCTGATGTGACTATTGCCGATGAACGGGTTTGTAATCTGCTTAATACCAGATGGAAGCAGGGGATAGCAGATGAGGTCAGGGCGAAGGAATTATCACTCCACCTCACAGGTGATAACGGAACACCGTCTCACCAGATTTGCAAAGACTGGGATGTCGAGAACATTATGATGACGATCGGGCTCTCAAAAGCTGAATGAAAAAAGGTCACATTTTTTAGTCCGGGGTAACCCCCATTCTACCTTTGTCGCGGGAACTGTGTAATTCAACAAATAATTGAAATCCAGGTCACGGGAAAAATCAATTTTAAAGTCCGCAAATAAGGTTCTTAAGAAACAGCTGTCCCTGCGGCGTTGAAAAGAGGGGGAGATCCCGGTCTGTCATAATCATACTCCGGGTTACCGTGACATTTTTGTTCGTGATTGGGTTGTAGCCCTCTTTTTGCACCTCTTTTTTATGAACCAGCACACCCCGACGCTGCCAGGCAGGAGTTTTCGCAAGATTCACTCCCCGTACATGCATCATCTCATGGAGGTCCTTTGCCGGCACACCTTTGAGTTGTTTAGCAGCCATTGTACCATCCATTCCCTCTGTAATAAGGGCCTGCTGGCAATAAGCATTCAAGTGGTTTCGCCATGCTTCATCCTGCCGGCCAGTCATATAAACAATCGCAGATTCCGGAGTAGTCTGCACAATCCGGGAATCAAACGCGAGTGGCTCATTCCCTTCAAGTGCAAGCGTGAGGGCACTTGCCGCGTACGACGAGGCAACGGAATCTATCTTTTCCACCCGGCCTGAGAAGGGAAGATCGTTGAAATACAAGCTGATCTCATCGGAAAAAGTATAAGCAAAAATCGGAGCAAGGCCGCTTTCGGCCACAAGTGCCACGGAAACCCCTACCATCGCTTCGCAGAACCGATCATCAAACGGTTTTGCAAACCCATATTTCCTCGTCAGACCATGGAATGCCCTTCCGTCAAGCCGTACAAAGACAGGTGGAATTGTGGCGAGTTTTGAGAAGATCTCAGAATTGTCCATGAAATTGCCCCGTTTTTTCGGGAGAAAGTAAAGCCGCGGGAGGTATTAACCTCCCGATGATCGCACCAGATTAAAAAAATCTGTGTTATTTTTATTCTTCCTCTATCGAGCCGGACCCGGCAAATGCACCTGGCAGGTGGCGGATAAGCACAATGTCGTCGATGGCGCTGATAATGCGGTAGGGGATCTTGAGCCCTTTGTAGTTCTTGAGCTCGAAGAGTTGTTCGTTTACCTTGCCCACGACAAGCGCTTCGATTTTCTTTGAATCCACGTCAAGGACGACATCATCGACTTCCCCGATGAACATGCCCTTGTCCGTATAAATCGCAAGCCCGAATAAATCCGTAATCTGGGTTTCCATCGTTATCAGATGAAAGTATATACCATATGGGTTAAAAAGATAATCCATACTTTATGGACGGATCTCTTCGGATCGGGCGGCTTTTTGGCATCCCGATTCTGCTCCACTGGACATTTTTGCTCGTAATTCCACTTCTTGCATATATTATTGGCAGTGAGATCGACGACACTACCCAAATGCTCCAGGGATTCCTCAATCTTCTGGGTATACAGATGCAACTCAATACCAGCTTGGTTTCGTCCGGGTATATGCCATGGATCCTTGGGACGATTGTCACACTCAGCCTTTTTTTCGGGGTGCTCATCCACGAGCTCGCTCATTGTCTTGTTGCCCGGTCTAAGGGAATAAAGATGCAAAGCATTACTCTCCTTATGTTCGGCGGAGTTTCTCAGATGGATGAGGGAATGCCGGAGCCAAGGACCGAGCTTCCTATGGCTCTTGCAGGACCTGTTACAAGCCTCACCTTCGGGCTTGTCTGCTGCGGGCTCATTTACCTCGTTCCCGAAATGACCGGGGATACTGCGATACAGGGGGTTCTCGTTTTTCTCTTCGGGTACATCGGCGTGCTTAACATTTTGCTCTTTGCATTCAACCTGATCCCGGCTTTTCCCATGGACGGAGGCCGGGTGCTCCGGGCTGTGCTCGCGTCAAGGATGCCTCTTGACCGGGCAACACGCATTGCAGCAAACGTCGGTAAAGCATTCGCAGTTATCTTCGGGATTGTCGGTTTGATTTTCCTCTCCCCGTTTTTAATTCTGATCGCCCTTTTCGTGTATATTGGTGCGGGCCTCGAATCGACGGCAGTTCAGTATAATGTCCTGCTTCGCGATGTTGTTGTTGGCGATATGATGAGCTCACCTGTGATCACCGTACCTTCAAACATGCCTTTGACAAAAGTGATCGACATGATGTACTCAAGTAAACATCTCGGTTTTCCTGTTGTCGAACGCGATACGTTAGTAGGTATGGTTACACTTGTAGATGTGAACCGGACCTCTCCCATAGACCGGGAGGCGATGCAGGTAAAAGATGTCATGACCCGGAACATTATCACTCTCCCGCCTAGTGCCTCAGTTATCGACGCTTTGAGGATCATGTCAATCCGGAACATAGGCCGTATACCCATTGTCAACGACAATCAAATTATCGGTATCGTCACCCGCACGGATATTCTGAAAGTGACCGAGTTAAAAAAGATTTAGACAATTCAAAATACGAGGAAGGGATCAAGCGGCGAGGTCCCTATAATTTTTTTAAATTCTGCAACATCGGGAAACGGGCGTTTTGCTATGACTGATGCCGCCCGCTTCTTCCCTATGCCGGGCAGCCATCTAAGGGCTGACGCCGGCAGAGTATTGATATTAAGAGGGAGCGGAAGGGCAGTAATTGACCGCATACCCCAATCTACAACCACAACATCCACAACGGTTCTGACTGTGAGATTCATAGGGATGCCAACAAGGATCGGGTACGAACCCGGTTGCCGGCCAAATGAAAGGTCTCCGGAAATTTCAATCCGCACATCGCGGAGCACAGTTCCTACCGGGAATACACGTTGAAGCATGGGCAGATCAATTTTCGTCCTCACAAAATCCTTGAACGCTCTGAAGCGACGTTCGTGTTTTCCGATAGTGTTATCCATGTATGCTGGAGTGCCTTCAAAAGGCATTACCTGCCGGATGTTTACACGCCGCAGCATGAGGCCAGATTTGAGCACGCGCGTGAGAAAGTGCTCGTTCATTTCGTACGTACCCGCGCTTTCACCAGAGAGTCCGCATACGAAGTTGAGACCGGGCAAAAGGTCCGGGATTCCATCACAGCGGGCGCCGCCGATCTCGTTTACAATCTCAATTGCCCGGAAAACCTCATCGGGCTGAGCTTTGAGATTATTAGCCGAGATAACTGCCGGATCGGCGGTCTCCATGCCAAAAGCCGCGACGTCACCGGGCGTATGATGGCGGACTATTGCAGCAAGTGCCTCCCGGCTTTTTTCTTCATGCCTGGCGATAGTGGCCGGGTTCGTATTATCTATATGGAGTGTTTTGAGATCCGGTGCCGATATCCTGATCGCAGAAAAAAGTTCTTCAATACGATCAGGCCTCGGTGATGGATATTCACCTTCCCCCGCCCCATAGGCAAGAATGTCCGGCTGTCGGCCAACCCTGAAATGCATGGCACCGTGGGCAGCAAGGGCAGCAACTTCAGCAGCAATGCCGATGACAGATCGGTACCTAGGTCTCCCATAGAATGGTTCGGTGCAAAACGAGCATCCGCCAGTTGCGCCATGTGAACAGCCCCGGGCAGTCTCTAGTTCGCACATCACAAATGGAAAATCCGGGTGTTGGGTAATGACTCCGGCTCCAGCGACGCTCCATTGGTCGGTCCTGGAGTAATCGAAGACCCCCATGGGTTCACCGCCGTCAAGAAATTGATCCAGAGCATTAGCAGGATCACCGGCAAGCAGCGTATCAAAACCGGTCATTGGTTCTTTTACTGCCTTTTTTCCGCCTTCTTCTGCATATCCGAAACCTATCGGACCGCCAATCAGTTTCCGCGGGCCATGAATCATGTGTCCCACCTGCCTGAGCTCAGTGAGCGTGGCCGGCGTGCCTCCGATGTACTTTCCCGGTACTGTTACTCCCGTAATCGCAACGAGAAGGCCGGACTTATCTAGAACGTTTAGCAGCTGTGGATCATTCCGGAGCTGGTCAATGGTAATATACCTGACAGCAATACCTCTGGTTTCAAGAACTCCTGCAACTGTCCGTATGTACGGTGAAACATACGGAGGCACACCAAGGCAGGCCGGTTCATCGACGTATCCGTCAAGGATTATTGCATCTGTTACTCTCCGTGCATCAGTGGTCATGGCCGATTAGAGCAAGGAGTTTCTTTGCCCATATAAGTTTTCCGTGTTTGACCGGGTCAACATTCGGGTCATCAAGATCAAAGCCTACCAGAGTAATTCTTTCCGCGCCAAGAGAATCCGCAGCAAATACAGCGCGGTCACCGTCGGAAAAACCTCCAAAGTTGTGGACGTGCGCCAATGGAGTACTTTGCGTTGTCCCAATAACGGGGCCGGTAAATCGTGGCACCCAGTACCGAATGAGAGAAATATTATCGCCATGTGCGTGTACCACGACGATAGTCCCGGCCTGGTTCATTTCTATAAGCAAATCGGTAGCACCGTCAAGATCGGTAAAAACTGCATCTGGACGAATGCCATGGGTGAAAAGTACATCTGCTGCAGCGTCTGCGGCAAAAATAACACTGCCATCGGGAATGAGCGCTAGCTCCCGTTCAAGTAAGGGAGCATTACCGCATACCGTGACGCCATATCCTTTTACTAACTGGATCAGCGTGGAGAGATCATCCCGATTCAGCAGCGTCGCGAGAAGTTTTGCAGCTTTCTCATCGTCTTCCCGGGAGAAACCGAAGTACGCAAGGATCTCAAGGTAATGGGGCTCCCATGCTGAAAATTCCATGATTATCTGCGCTCTGCCCGGGGAAAAATGACCGGGTTGACATCATTCCTCATTTTTTCTGTCCTCGTTTTCAAGACCGACGAGGTTCTTAAATTTTTGGAGAATTGGCTCAATGGTAATCTCCAGGAGTGCCACTTTATCCGAGACATTCCCGAAATAATGGAGCGGAAGATTTGCCGCGGCCATGTTTGGATGACCACCGGCGTCACCCATATCCCCGAACGCTTCCGCAAGCGCGTTTCCCACGTGCAACCGTATATCCCGGTTCCTGGCTGAGATAACAATCGATGTATCAGTGATACCATATACAAGAGCGGTGTTTACTCCTTCCAACGTAATAAGCAGGTCAGCTGCCTGCGGCAATGCATCGCGGTTCATGACATATCCGACATTCGAAAACAGGTACCCGCTTTGGATTTTGCGGTTCTGGATCGCCTTTCCCATGACATCAATTGTCTCTTGTGACATGGAGGGCGACATGATCTTATCAAGAAGATCTGCATCGGTGAGGGGGAGAAGGAACCCTGCATTTCCGAGATCCTGTGGTGTAACGTTCCTCTTGAACTCCTTGGTATCGGTTCTGATACCGTACAGGAGCGCGGTTGCAACCCTTTTATCGACCGGTATATCGAGTTCCTGGAGGTACTGGGTCATGATACTTGCCGTCGCCCCAATTCCAGGTCGGATATCCGTAAATGTACCTTGGCTGGCAGCGTGGCTTCCATCCTTGTGATGATCGATAATGATCTGGATCTTTGTCTGGGGCGAAACGTCATTATTTGCTCCCGGTCCTGAGCAGTCAACCATAGCAAGATAAGTACATTTCTGGACTGCTTCCTGTGTCAGGTGCTCCATCTTAATGTCAAGCAGGTTGACGAAGGTCCGGTTCTCCTGGTGGCCGATGTTTCCTTCATAGAAAATCCTGGTGGTGAGAGTCTTTGAGTTTGCATGACGGGCTATTTCGGCAAGTGCCATGGCGCTTGCAATTGCATCAGGATCCGGGTTCTTGTGTGTGATGATCCCCAAGATACCATCCCAACCGGCAAGAAGCGAAAAAAGTCTTTGGGAGATCCTGCTCGCATGCTGCTTTTTAATTTGGAAGACCGCGGTCTTTGCAACAACTTCCTGGGGGTATAGTACAAGATCGGCACCGGCTGCCGTAAGCCTGCCGCCGGTAATCGGGTCAACTGCCCTTGCGATAACCTGAACGGACGGATACCGTTTTTTTATGGTGGCAACACCTGCGAGGTTTGCATCCGCATTGCCGGTCATCACAAACGCGATTTCAAATGACGGGAGACCTACAAGCATATCCGACACTGTGATATCCCTTACGTACGCGTCGTATTTCTGATCGCGAAGATGACGGACGCGTGTATCGTCGCAGTCGACAACGAAAGCCCGTTCGTTTTCTTTTGCTAGTTCGAGGATAATATTGTACCCGTTTGTCCCACACCCGAAGATGCAGTATTTCATCGATTCACTGGATTCAAACGCGGCTGATTCAGGCATGTATAAAAAAGATGGTGCACACCCACGTATAAAGAGATTCTCCGGGACTCCGTGCTTTTTTGGTTCCAAAACATTTATTCGGCCGTACCGGCCACATTATTAGGCTACGTGGGTCTGTCACTTAGTTCGGCATAGCGGCGGACTCTTAATCCGCAGGTCAAGGGTTCAAATCCCTTCAGGCCCGCTCTCTTTTGTGATTCTGGCTTTTAAAAAATCACATTCCTTCATCCACTGACGTCGATTGTTGGGGTGCTCATCTTTTACCAACCTATATACATCCGGGAACAATATATTTATCTTCAGAAATTATTAGTTGGGTACAGTTAAATTACAAACCGGGATTGAGTTATTACTGAACCATGACGATGAGGCCGCTCACTCGAAAAAGGCAGATCTTATTTGATCTCTGTGTCATCGGCAGCATTATTGTTTCAGGATTAATCACCTATTTTAGTATTCATCGGGGCATTTACGATGTATTCCCGTACTTTTATCTCATCCCTATCATCCTTATTGCATATTCCCGCCCGAAGCTGAGTATCTATGGATCTATCCTGATAGGCTGGCTGTATGTCGCTCTGGTGTTTATCATAGGACTGCCAGACATCCGGACATATACGCTTGCCACAATCTGGTTCTACATCTTCGTTTCACTTGGTGTTCTCATCTCTACCTATTCACTGGAGTATCGAAAAGAAAGCGAGAAGACCTGTGGGGCGTATTACAACTCCCAGGCGGGGGCCTTTAGTTATAACCGGGACAGCCTGGAAATACAGGATGCCAATAAAAAATTTGCTGCCATGATTGGTTACAGCTGCGATGAACTCATGCAGAAGTCGCTGCCTGACCTTATTCCGGACTGGGAAGATCAAGAAGGTTTTATCAACAAAATCCGCGATAAACGGAGGGTCGGTGACATAGAAGTCAGGATTCGTACCGGCGATGGAAGTACGCGATGGGTACTTGTCTCTGCTGCTGAAACCGGTGATCCTGTTGTTATCTGTACGACTGTCGATATTACCGACAATAAATTATCACATGCATCATTGACACAGGCTAATAAGAAACTCAACCTGCTCAACAATATCACGCGACATGATATCCTCAACCAGCTCTCTGCACTCCATGGATTTATCGAGCTATCCAAACAGAAGATTACCGACCCCCAACTGATCAGTTACCTGGAAAAGGAAGAGCAAGCGGCAAATGCGATCCGAAGCCAGATATTGTTCACCCGTGATTACCAGAATATAGGTGTTCATTCGCCCCAGTGGCATAATGTCGCAGAGACGGTTTCACTTGCACTAGCAAGTGTTGATCTCCATTCCATTCTCGTCGATATCAGGGTACCCCCGGTAGAGATTTATGCAGATCCGCTTCTTGAAAAAGTATTTTACAATCTCATTGACAATTCAATCCGCCACGGTAATCAGGTATCAAAAATAGACTTTTCTTCTCACGAATCAGAAGCAGGGCTTATCCTCACGTATTGCGACAATGGCGCAGGTATTTCCATGGAGGATAAAGAGAGGATCTTCCAGAAAGGTTTTGGGAAAAATACCGGACTTGGTCTTTTTCTTACCCGCGAGATACTCGCGATTACCGGTTTAACGATCACAGAAACAGGAGTACCTGGCAAAGGGGCCAGGTTCGAAATTGTCGTGCTGAAAGAGGCATATCGTTTCTCTGGCATGCCAGTAATCCATCTCTAATTAGTCCGATCTGTCAGTAACATAATATTGATTACAACAGGCTTCCATCGTTTCTTTAAACGGGATCAAGCAACGGGTTTACCGGACGGGGATCTATCGAAAAAGCCCTTTCTGAAGTAGGAGATTCGATTATGGAATTCGTGGGAAGTAAAACAGAGAGAAATGTCCTTGCAGCATTTGCCGGGGAATCACAGGCACGGAACCGGTACAGCTATTTTGCAGATGTTGCAAAAAAAGAAGGTTATGAGCAGGTAGCAGGTGTCTTTTTACAGACCGCAGAAGAGGAGAAAGAACATGCGAAACTGTTCTTCTCGTACCTTAAAGGAGGTATGGTAGAGATCACAGCCGGGTATCCCGCAGGAGTCATTGGTAGCACAAAAGAGAATCTCAAAGCAGCAGCTGATGGAGAGATGATGGAGTGGGGGACTCTTTACCCGTCCTTTGCCGGGACGGCAAAAGACGAGGGGTTTCTCCCAATAGCTAATCTCTTTAAACAAGTCGCAGTTGCCGAAAAGTACCATGAACAACGATATAATCGGTTGTGGTCTAACCTGGAGAAAGGGACTATATTCAAACGCGATTCCCCTGTTAAATGGTACTGCCGGGAGTGTGGATATGTATTCGAAGGCACTTCCGCACCGCTGAAATGCCCTGCATGCAGTCACCCTCAGGCATATTTTGAAATTTATACTGAAAATTTCTGAGCCAACCTTTCTTTTTGCAGTAGACCCGATTTCTGGTTAGTTAATCTACTTAATCCAGCCCATCCGTACCCACCGGTCATAATCAGCAATACGGAGGTCTTTGTTTACCTCAACAATATTTTTGAAGTACGCACGATTATCGGAGAGGGTTGCATCCTGGGCAGGATCGATGTATCCCTCCCGGACCGCATCTACGAGTTTTTTCCCCAGTGCCCGTGCTGCCGGCTCATATTCTTCAACCTTTGCTGATTGTCCCTCGGTTGCAATACCAATTCCACCAACGCAAACGACGCCGAGATAATTGAGAACATGATTAAGGTAGGCGACAACCTCGGCACTCCCGGATTCAGCAGTGGTTGCCACTGAACAACCATATTTCCCGGAAAATTGCTGGTAATGGATCGCATCAGCGAGCCGGTCAAAAAATATCTTCATTTGCCCGGTTATATTATCAATATACACAGGTGAACCAAAGACAAGGGCATCCGCCTCTTTCATACGGCTTATTATTGCCGGGACGTCATCGTCATTGACGCAGATGCCATTGAGAATACACGCTTCGCAGGCAGTGCAGGGAATAATCCGGTAGTCGGCAAGATCAATAATTTCGGTTGCTGCTCCTGCATCTGCAGCTCCCTCAAGCACAAAATTGGCTAATCTACGAGTGGTACTACGAATCGTTCGAGGGCTTCCATGGATTGCGAGGATTCTCATTGAAACTTGGCTCCTTTTTCTGTGCGGTGCAGACGCAAATTCCCTGCCGGTTTTTGCCACGGCGGTTTGCGTACGGTATGTTTATTGAATGTACTGTCTTGAATTTTTTCAAGATTTGTCAGGATTCCCCTGCCCGCGTCTTTCACCCGTGGTGCCCTATCAGCACAAACAGGAAAATAATTACGAGTATGCATAAGATAACTACCGCTGCAATCTTCAGATATGAGATGCGCTGCGCAGTGCGCTGACGGGAGCGTGTATCCTGTGGCGCTGTCGAAAAACCTCCCCCGTATGCGCTTGTACCGCCACTCCCATAGCGTATACCCACACCAGGTGCAGGACTCTTTTTCCAGGCTGCAAGACCAGAGCAGGCATGATCCGGTGGCAGCCGGTGATCGCCGCAGAAATTTTTTCCGCAGTACTGGCAGTGGAACGGGAGCGAGACATTTTTCCCGCAAACATCGCAGCGAGGCATTTTCTAATCACATTCTAATCCGGGTACTCTTAAGGACTCCGTAGAGAATGCGAGGTTGTAACCAATGGCCTTATGCATTTCAAACGCCGGATATTCCGGATATGGGACATTATGTCCGGGGTGACGTGATTCTTGCCCCGGTTCCATTTGAGGAGCGGAACGGTGTGAAAACCAGACCCGCGCTTGTAGTTTCAACAAGGGAGAACGGGGATCTCTTTGTCTGCCCAATCAGCAGCAGGCCCCCCACCGATGCCCCTAGTACCCCTATCGGACTTGACGAATTTTCAAAAGGGGGTCTCGATCTTTTCAGCGAAAGTTTTGTCCTTACTGCAAAAGTCAGCACAATTCGTTCCGGCGACGTTATAGGGGTTAAAGGGCGACTCACTGCAGAGACTATCGCCGAGATCGGCGCACAGGTGCAGCTCCCGGATCAGCGTTTCGGGAAGGAGAGGAGACTGCACAAGCATCCCTCACGCCGCTGATCATTCATTTTAATGGTTACGCCCGGTGAAATCCGTAACCTTATGTAGTCTGGAACGGAGGTTGTGTGGATGGATTTTGCATACTGTCTCAAAGAGATAGAAAATCAGGTAGGCAAACTCTCGCCAGTCCAGAAAATTCTCCTTGGTACTGACGGATCGATTACGCAGCTGCTGGAATCGGTTACCGGTCACCAGGTTTCGGTCCGGACCCGGGAACAAAGAATTGTGAAAGCCGATGCCGTCGCAGCAGAACGCCTGAGCGTCGCCAAGGGTGCTACTGTAAATCACCGGATCGTTGAACTCCTTGACGCTGCCACCGGGGAAGTGCTGGTCTACGCGAAATCCCAGACACCTATTGATCGGCTGGAACCTGAGTTCCGCGATGACCTTATGCGGGCCGACATCCCTATCGGAAAAATCATCGAACGTCACCATATTGAATCCAGACGGGAAATCCTCACCGCTCGAGTAGCGCCTGATGATACAGGAGGGATTTTCTCTGTTTGCAAAAACGAACCGGTCCTCTCCCGCCAGTACCGGATTATCCATAGCGGTGAACCCCTCATCTTCATTGAAGAACAGTTCCCGTTCAACAAGTTCCTTGATGAGCGCAGGGTAATTGTGCGGACACCGTCGCGCATCCATCTTACCCTTCTCGACATGAATGGCGTACTGGGACGGGTAGACGGTGGGATCGGGATAGCACTTGAAGACCCCGCAGTTCATCTTGAAGCGCAAGCAAGCTCCTCCCTCGAAGTTCACTGTGATGACGTTCAGACCGCGGCGCTGGTCAGGCGGTGCGCAGAGACTGTCCTTACTGCAATTCATGCGGGGGGAAGTGTCTCGATCACGGTACGGGAATATTTCCCGGCTCACCGGGGCCTCGGGAGCGGTTCCCAAGTCGCACTTGCCACGGCCCGGGCCTGCTGCGAACTGTTTGGTACGACCCTTTCCCTTGCAGAGCTCGCCCGGATGGCCGGGCGCGGTGGAACTTCCGGTATTGGTAGTGCCGCATTCGATCACGGGGGTTTCATCGTTGACGGCGGTCACCGGTTCGGACCCGGCTGCGAAAAAACCGGTTTTGCACCGTCATCCGCATCAAAAGGCATCCGGCCACCGCCTGTTCTTATGCGTCACGATTTTCCCGAGGACTGGCACATTTTGCTTGCTACCCCGGCACTTACGGAAGGGGCAAGCGGGATGCGGGAGCAGGAGATCTTCCGGACCTGCTGTCCGGTCCCGCTTGAGGAGATCAGGACACTGTGCCACGAAGTTTTAATGCGGATGCTTCCAGGTATCGTGGAAAAGGATCTCGATTTGTTTGGTATGTCTGTCAATGCAATTCAGGATCTCGGATTCAAGAAGATTGAGCTTTCCTATCAGCCCCATGAAGTTACCAAACTTCTCGATACGATGCGGGAAGCCGGGGCTGCAGGAGCCGGAATGAGCTCGTTTGGCCCAACCCTGTATGCCATCGGTGACACAGGATTACAGGATATCGAACATGCAGTGCAGTCATATCTAAAGGAAATAGGGGGAGGTACAACGCTCATAACCTCCGCACGCAACCGTGGCGCAGCAGTCAGAACCGCTTGACACTTTCAGAATGCCGGCTAACTTAAAGCCCGTAAATCAAAAACATTTTTACTCCCCGATTGCCACGAGCATCTCTTCCAATGACGGGTACCTGGATTCGATGCGTTCGACCCTGCCACCTGATGATGTGATCGTTTCTGAACAGCTATTAAGGCCGGCCATATCACCGGCGTCACAGGCAAAACCGCGGTCATCCTGACGGTAGCTGAGCAACTGTGAATTAATACGTGTGGGATCGGGATGTGAGAACCAGATTGTATATGTGATCGAGCCGAACTGTTCGCGAAGCTCGTCCATGGTTCCAAGCGCCACTACCTTTCCTCTCCGGAGAATCATCACCCGATCGCAGATCGCTTCGATCTGAAAGAGGTTATGAGCCGACAGCACAATGGTCCGGCCTTCATTTTTAAGTTTTTTGAGGTATTCGGCGATGAAACGTGAGGTCATTGGATCAAGCCCGCTTGTCGGCTCATCGTAAACAAGGAAACCGGGATTATGGATGAGAGAACGGGCAATGGCGGTCTTACGCTTCATTCCTTTACTAAATTCACCCAGCTTCTTTCCTCCGGTTTCAAGAGAGAGTGCAGTGAAAAGCCGACGAGTCCGGTTAGCGATCTCCTGTTTCGGGATCCCGTAGATTTCGCCAAAAAATGCAAGGTATTCTTCCGCGGTCATCGTTTCATAGAGCCTGGATTCCTCGGGGAGGTACCTAAGGTTTCTTTCAGCGCCATGGGAGAGTGGACAACATCGATATCGTTAACCGACAGTTCCCCCAAAGACGGCATGATCAGCCCGGCAATGATCTTTAACAATGTGGTCTTACCGGCTCCATTGTGTCCTACGATTCCAAAGATCCCAGTACCTGGAAATGAAAAACTCACATCATCAAGTGCGACGAAACTTTCGTAACGCTTGGTCAGGTTGTTTGCCGTGATCATTTTCAGTTTCTCCGGAAGGTCAGACTTTTTCTGTATTGTAGACTTGTGAGGGGAGTGCCATATATATTGGGATATGTGCAGATTCAACGCGTCGCCGCCGTGTCAGCATCGATCAGTATTTGACCACATTACCACTACTTATTGATTATTTACCGCGTTTTTAGAACGGGAGACAACTTATGGGAACAGGCAGAGATATTGCGACCATCGCTCGCTGGGAGGTTAAAAAATCTTTCTCGGTTATGTCGCGTAACGTCCTGCCGGTCGCCATCATCCTTTTTGTTCTCCTGATTCTTGTTACGGGTTTTGCAGCAGAAAGCGGGCTACATATCCAAGACGGCATGTACCGGATCGGAGTCGATGACCCTAAAGTTGCGGCCCTGTTTGCCTCAGACACTCGCTTTACCGTTTTTCAGGCTGACAACGCCGCGCTCGCCGGAAATGATGGTGCATATGACCTGGTAATTATAAATGGTGTGGTACATGCAAGCCCGACAGAGAAGGGATTATCGGCGCAAAATGCACTCGAAAGGGACTATACGCAGTACAGAAACGGGGTTTACACCGGCGAAAGTGACCTTTTTGCTGCGTACCCGCTCTGGATTGACACCCAGCCC
The DNA here is from genome assembly GCA_963701095.1 of uncultured Methanoregulaceae archaeon. GTDB lineage: Archaea > Halobacteriota > Methanomicrobia > Methanomicrobiales > Methanospirillaceae > Methanoregula. The sequence goes on along the minus strand of OY969564.1, from coordinate 1,865,992 downwards.
GTGGAAAGCGAACTCAACTTTTCTGCCACACAGAACGGTCAGTATGTGGTGGTAGCTCCCGGAACGGGAGTGCCGGTTCCCCAGGAAACAGTCCAAAACGTTCCCAAGCCGTCATCCACACTCGCTGCCACGCAGGACGAACTCCGCCAGGAGCTTGCAGAAACATCTCAGCAAAATTCACAGGTCTCCCGGTATACTGACATCATCTCACCGGGACAGTCCATCATGGGATCATTTGTGACGCCGGATCAACTCTCACCACCTCTCCCTTTTGATTCGATCATCCTTGTTTTCGTTTTCATTTTCCCTCTGTATTTTACGTCGCAGTTTTTTATGATGAGCATCATGAATGAAAGAACCGGACGACAGGGGGAAGCCCTCCTTTCACTTCCGGTAAAAACCTCATCTATCATCATTGGAAAGATGCTCCCGTATTTCCTTGGAATGATCGGCATTTGCGCAGTAATCACATTCTACATCAAGGCGTCGCCCCTCATCCTTCTGCCCCTTATTCCGATTATCATTTTTTTCCTCGCAAATGCACTGATTATCGGCATGCTCGCCCGCAGCTTCAAAGAGCTTTCGTTTATCTCCATCTTCTTTTCTACCGTCGCAACATCGTATCTATTCTTCCCCAGCATCTTCGCAAACGTTCACGTCATCTCCCTTGTTTCTCCACTTACACTGATCGTGCTCACCATCCAAGGAACTACATGGACAATTTCTGATTACTTTTATTCGACAACCCTTTTCTGGCTGACTGCAATCGTTCTCTTCTACATTGCGGCACAGAATTTCAACGAGGAACGCCTTTTCTCTGAAAAAAAGTTCCTGCCCCGGATTCGCGAGTTTCTTTCCAGTATTCTCCCGCCGCAACATCCGTTTGCTGCACTTTTTCTTCTTGCCGTTTTCTCGATACCATTCGTTTTTATGGCCCAGATGATGGGCCTTGTTGTTTTTTTCAATCTCCCCATGCCGTACTCGCTTATTCTCCTGCTCGTTATTGCCGCCCTTATAGAAGAGATGGCTAAAGCCATCGGGATCTATACCATCTTTGTTCGCGACCCTTCATTCTTTTCATGGAAAAACCTGGTTCTTGCCTGTGCCGCTATTGCCATCGGTTTTCTCCTCGGTGAAAAACTCCTCCTCTTTGCAACGCTATCCCAGATAACTTCGTCGATTTTCGGAAGCATCCTCTTTTTGTCGCTTGGTGTACTCTGGCTACCCCTCCTGCTTCACTTTGCTTGTGTCCTCATCGTGGCCAGTTCGCTCAAAGTCTGGGGAAAACTAGGGCTTTGGCCGGGTCTTATTGCCGCTACTGTGCTTCATTGCTGTTATAACCTGTACTTTATTTTGGGGTGGATACGATGAAAACAAGGCATATTTCCGTCGTTGCCAAAAAAGAATTCCGAGGACTCTATTCAGAGAAAACGATCCTTCTTGCGGTCCTGCTCCAGATCTTCATCGCGCTCTTCTCATCGTTTCTCATGGTTGGACTCACATCAATGTATGACCCGGCCTCACTGTCGGGATACTCCCACTTCAGGTACACCATCGCGTATGCGGGAAATAAAAGCCCTCTACTGGGATATCTGGAGAACAGCCAGGATCTCCGGGTGCGGCAGATAGATCTTTCAACTGCAGTTGAGCTCCTGAAAGAACGCAGAATTTCGGCAGTCGTCTACGCACCCGTTACCCTGCCTGATGCACAAGATCCCGTTAAAATCACTTTATACACACTCGCAAACGATCTTCAGGGAGCGGTCGTGGATGTGAGACTGAAAAATATTTTTCTTCAATATGAACAGGACCTGCGAACTGTCCGGGCTAATCGCCTGAATGTAACTCCTGTCCCGGTCCAGATTCCGGCCTCAGCCGGGAATGGTGATTTCTTTGGATTCGTTTATGGGCTTCTCGTCCCGCTTCTCGTCTTTCTACCGGGAATACTTTCTTCGGCACTGGTTATTGATCTGATCACGGAGGAGTTCCAGCATGAGACGCTCGAGACACTTATATCCACACCGGTCACTTTTGCCGAGATGGTTTGGGGGAAGATAGTTACGTGCACAGTCCTTGTCCCGCTCCAGGCCGGAGCATGGATTCTCCTGCTTACTGCAAATAGGATCGTTATAGATAATCCTATCTTTATCCTGGTCCAAGTCACCCTCACATCCTTGCTCCTTATTTTGATAGGGACCATGTGCGCACTCTACTATCGGGAACGAACAGCAGCACAGTTTGTCTTTTCCACCGCTCTTGTCGTTATTCTGCTCCTTGTGCTTGCCATACCTTTCAATCCGCTGAACCTGGTCGCCCGGCTCGCGGTTGGAACTGCTGGTATAGAGCAATGGATTGTTCTTGGAGGTGTGTGTCTTGCTGTGCTTATGCTTGGGTACTTCTTGCAGAAATACGCCGAAAAGATCGGAGGAATAAGGGAATAAAAGTCAGAGGAAGATCAGGAATAGGGGTTTATAGAAGAAATGTCCTGATCGATGACCTTGTAGATTTTACCTGCAGAAGTAACCCAGACCACAGCGTGATCAGTCCCATCAAGGGTTCCCTGGACAACAATCTCGCTGCCACTGGTTATCTCACCGCCGTTATTCATGAACTCGTCGACCACGCTCCCATCTGCCCGCGTAATCTTCATCTCGATTGCCTGGGTGACGATCAGGCCCGGCCCGTTATTGCAGAGCAGGGTTATCTTTCCGTTTGTCCGATCTTTGGTGAGTGAAAGATATATACCCTGATTTGGCGGCAGCGGAGAGACAGGTTCTAAAGTTGTTGGTTCGGCGGAAATCACCGTGACGGTTGTTTCTGATGCCTGCGTTGTGACTATGGTCGAGAAGGGCTGAATTTGTGCCTGGGTCGGGCTCGTGCAACCGGCAAACAGTACGCAGAATAAAAGCATACAACCCGCGACTGTAAGAAGTAGAAATCTCATGAATATCCTTTTTCACCCGGGATTATTTCTGACTTGTGTTCAGCTTTTTTGCAGAATAATGCCAGTACGGTTGCACTGCCCGTCTCATACTTGAATGATAATGACCGTTTCATCAAGGGAGCCGTAGAAACCTGCATTATTTTCAGTTTAGAACAGTTAAATTAAAAAGGACACCCGGATTAACTTAACCTATCAGGAGTAAGAGGAATGTTCTGTCCAAAATGTGGGAAGGAGACTGACGCTTCCGGACAATTCTGCCAATGGTGCGGGGCACCGATAGATAACGTTGCCCCTGCCCCGGTGGTAGTGGCGGCGCCCGATCCTGACGAAGGGCCCGAGATCGGTATTTACGCTGGTCTAGGGCGGCGGTTCGTTGCATTTATCGTCGATTTTATACTTATTGTTCTATTCGGTATAATTGCGGTTGCATTTTTCAACCAAGAGAATGGGATCATGTATCTGATCTATATCGTGGTCGACCACGCGCCGATTTCTTCCCTTACCGAGACGGGAGCACCTATCGCAGCCATCGGCCCTATCGTCGCTGCCGTCGGTATTCTTGTTGTTGTCGTTCCCTGGCTTTATTACGCAGGCTTTGAATCTTCGCGGGGACAGGCTACTCCAGGCAAAGTTTTGATGAGCCTCCAAGTAACCGATGTCGAAGGCAATAGGATAACGTTTGCGCGGGCTACACTCAGGTTCTTCGGGAAGTTCATTTCGACCCTGATTATATTCATCGGGTTTTTAATGATCGGTCTCACCAAGAAACGGCAGGGTCTCCACGACAAAATCGCCGGTTGCCTCGTACTCCTTCAGGATTAAACCTTTTTTATACGTTTTTACCCGGGACTTGACCTTTTTCCCGGTCACCCCAATGCCTGTTAAAATCACAGGTAATGCAGCTTGATCCCGAGCAGGATAAGAATCAATATTTCAGAAATACCGTTAGCCACGATTATGGGAAGGGCGTTTGTCCAGCACCCGTACAAGAGCCAGAGAAAAACACCAATTGCATAAAGTACGAGCATGGAAAGGGAGATATCTCTTGTCTCTTTAAGCCGCCAGCTCCGGACGACCTGCGGGACATATGCTACAGTTGTAAGTGTGCCAGCGATAAAACCGACAAGTGTGATAACGTCCATACTATTCTCTTCTCTATAGTAGGTACCCTGCTTTTTTATACGGATAGGCCCGGATAACTCTTTCACACCTGCCCGGTTCCGGGGAGAACTGATCGGACACCACAAACCAGCGGCCATCTTGCCGGATCAGCGAAAACATGTCCCGGCCCAGCATGATTATCTCTTTTTCGGCCATCACAAAACGGATTGCAAAGAAGTATGTCACAACAGTGCATGTGCCCCGACAGAAGAAACTGACCCGGTGTCCGGACTCATCCCATGAATGGATCGTAGCTTCCTCCACAAACACCCGCCAGCCGGAGATATAAGCATCGCGGCTCTCGAGACGGCGGGAGATGTGGGGTTAATCGAGACTGCATCCACATGGATATATTCCCCAAACGCCTTTTCGTCCCAAGTCTCTGTCCAGCAGCGATTCATCTCACGGATTGTAGTAATCACTCCATCCGTCCTTTCTTGATCGTTCATCGATTTCACTATCCACTCTGCGAAACAGTCCCGTATAATCAGGAGGGCATGCGGAGAGTGAAAGTGCCAGTTTCGGAAGGGGTTGATCGAACTTTTTCGGTCAAACAATAACTAGCAGTTAAACAGGAGTACCGTATAATCTATTCCTCCAATTCTTGAGATCTCACTATTCGTCCTAACTCATGATTGCAATCCGGACCTGCTTAAAGTGCGGCGGGTAAAAGATCTTCCCTGTGACCCTAAGCGGATCGGAGAAAACAATTTCATTGCCCTCCTTTGCTGCAATGACAATAAACGAGTGGTACTTCAGTCGTTTTACTTCAGGTAATGACAAGTACGGTAAAATTTCCTTTGGTGAAATGTCCCTGAACTTAGGATAGAATTCAGGTTCGGCGAACCCGGAACCGATCCGGTAGTTCTGCACGCACCATGAATCAGGAGTTTCGCTTATTGCGATCCATTGCAGCGGGCTCATCTGCGGGAGGGCACACGTCATTTTTCGAAGTTCCGGGCGGGAGATGAGGTATGCAACGATTCGAATCAGCAGGAACAAACCAAAGAAAACCGCAAATATCACCATTCCTTGCGCGAATGAAAGAGCGCCAAGAATCATCCAGATAATGAGAAAGAAACTTACTCCCATTAAAAAGAGACTAGGCCCAGGCAACAGAAAAAATGAATATTTTCGATCCGATGCCGGAGCAAAGAGGGGAATGCCAGGTGTTGCCGGGAGATCCATTGCAAGGTGAAGGAATGCACCTGCCAGAATTGCAGCAAAGCCCGCGGCCCCAGATCCGTACACTAGAGTTGGACAGATCAGACCGACAAAGACTGCTACCCAGATACCAACGTAAGAAATAACAGACATCACGGTTGCACCAGCTATGCTGTGAGCAATTCCACCATGAATGAAGAGATAAAGGGAAGGATTCCCACGAGAGAGAAGGGAAAAGAGGATATCAGCGTCTATGATAACCACGCCGATCACTGTAAAAGGCAGCAGCTGCATGAGGCCGAGACCATAAAAAACCATTGAAGCAACAAGTGCATGAGTTAGTGAGTCCACAAACATCTGTTACCGGGGGAATGAGAAAAGGCTGTCCATTTCGGAAAAACGGGTAACTTTGAGAGGAATGGAAATGTTTTGCCGTATGCTCTACCTAAAAAGCAGTTAAAAGAAATTTCAGAATCGATAGATATAACCTGGCGGTTATATCCCCTGAAAGTATTCAAAACCAGACCATTAACATATACAATACAAGAGGAGGACTTACCCGGAGGGATGACTATCGTGCAAAAGGATCGTATCCGGACCCTTCAGAAAATCGGGCCTATATGCCTAATCGTTCTTTGCATCGGTTGTGTTATTACTGCGGGGTGTACAGAAGCCGGGGGGGGAACCGCACCTACAACTTCGGTTACTCCAGCTGCCTCTTTACCTGCATTGGCATCTTCCCGTTCCCTGGCCGCGTCACTTTCTCTCGATCCTATAGTCGGAGTCTGGAGGAGCCCGGGACCTGCTTACCTTTTTACTATTTCATTTGATGTAAATGGTAAAACCCAGGAAACCTTTGCAAACCAGCCCGGGGTGATGTATAACGGTACATGGAAGCCTGCAGGAGACAATACCTATCTTGTTACCCGTGATTCCGGGGCTAATACGATCTGGGTCTACTCCCCTGAGTCCAATACGATGTTCAATCGAGATGCCACGGGTATTACGTATTCGTTGTACCAGGGAGCCGCCGGTGCTTCAAGAGCTTCTCTTTCAGGGACGGGAAACATGGTGATTCCCTTTTCGGCGACCAGAACTGGTTTGTGGGCATTTACTCTTGTATATTCCGGCCAGAGCAATTATATTGTCTGGCTTACAGATGCCGCCGGTAACCGGGTTGCGCTCCTTGCAAACGATATCGATTCCTGTACAGTAATAAAGACTCAGAAACTAGACGAAGGAAAGTATTACTTGAATATAACTGCAAGCGGTCCCTGGACAATCCAGGCAGTAATGTCTTGATACAAGTCTATCGATTTGAAAGAGAGATAAACCTCGCATAAACGAGAAATATGTCGAAAAGTTCACCCAGTAATTAGGCCAGGGCCGAGATTTGAACCCGGTCGAGGGATCCACAGTCCCTTAGGATAACCAGACTACCCTACCCTGGCATTTATTCCAGTTAATTTGGGCGTGAACTCTTTTTAATATATCTGCCCTCCCGGGCATCTATCCCGGAAAACCAGATCTGGACAACTACCATTTTAAAGGAGCGATTTTAATAGGCTGAGCCATCCATTAAGTTATCAGGTGGCTCTGACAGAATAGTATGGATAGATGGCATGCGGCATTGTTCTATGCCGCGCCGCGGATGATTTTTAATCTGCAATCAGAGCAAGCGTGGATGGGGGGAGTGAAATATGGCGGCAGACCCGAAAATCAGAACGCCAATTGTTTGTGTCATGGGGCATGTGGATCATGGTAAAACCTCACTCCTTGATAAGATACGTGGCTCATCTGTTGTTGCATCTGAAGCGGGTGCGATTACACAGCATATTGGAGCAACTATTGTCCCCATTGACGCAATCAGAAAAATGAGTGGTTCGATGGAGAAAATTCCCATCAATATTCCCGGCCTTCTTTTTATTGATACCCCGGGGCACCATGCATTCACTACGTTGCGGGCCCGTGGTGGCGCGCTTGCAGATCTTGCGATCCTTGTTGTCGATATCAACCAGGGGTTCCAGCCCCAGACAGTCGAAGCGCTTCAGATCCTCCGGAATTGTAAAACACCATTTGTGATTGCAGCGACAAAAATCGACAGAATCCATGGCTGGCGGATCAACAATGACGAATCATTTCTTTCATCGTTTGCAAAACAAAATGAACGCGTGAAAAACGACATCGAGACAAAAACATATGAGATTGTGGGAAAACTCTCTGACCTTGAATTTTCCGCAGACCGTTTCGACCGGGTATCGGATTTCCGGCGTAACCTTGCCATTGTGCCGGTAAGTGCCCATACCGGTGAGGGCATCTCAGATCTTCTTATGGTTATGATAGGGCTTGCCCAACGGTATATGGGGGAAGAACTCAAACTCTCGATTGAAGGGCCGGGGGCAGGTACCGTTCTTGAAGTCAAAGAAGAACGTGGCCTTGGGACGACCCTTGACGTGATTTTGTACGATGGTACTCTTTCGGTTGGCGACGAGATAGCGATGGCTTCGCAGGATGATGTGGTGATTGCAAAAGTCAGGTCGCTTTTAAAACCCCGGCCACTCAAAGAGATTCTTGTCGAGGATCGTTTCGAACGCGTCCGTTCAGTAGTCGCAGCGGCTGGGATCAAAGTTTCTGCACCTGGTATCGAAAAAGTGATCGCCGGTTCTCCCCTCTTTGTTATCCGGGGCAACAGTGACGAGCTCGCGACCCGGATCCGAACGGAAATGCAGGAGATACATGTCAACCTCGCAGACGAGGGCATTGTAATAAAAGTCTGATACTATCGGAGCCCTTGAAGCACTCTGCAAGGAGTTAGAGGCAAAAGAGATTAAGGTAATGAGGGCTCAGGTCGGCCCGGTGAGCCGACACGATCTCATCGATACTGAAACGATAAAAAATCCTACATTCCGTGTCCTTTTATCCTTCAATACACCGATTCTTCCCGACGCAGCAGACATGATCAAGGACCCGTTATATACGCAGGTTAAGGTGTTCTCAGGTCAAGTGATCTATCAGCTTATCGACCAGTACATTGCATATAAAGACGAACAAAAACGAATTGCAGAAAAGGCTCAGTTTGAACATGTTATGATGCCGGCAAAAATACGACTGCTTCCTGATTGTGTATTCCGGCAAAGCAATCCGGCGGTTGTCGGGGTGCGGGTACTTGGCGGGAAGCTTAGGAGCGGCGTGGATCTGGTAAAACCGGATGGAAAGAAAGTAGGGCACCTGAAATCCATGCAACTCCGGCAGGAAACAATCAGGGAGGCTGATGCCGGTCTTGAAGTAGCCATTTCGATCGACGGAGCTACGATTGGCCGTCAGCTTAACGTTGGGGATGACCTGCTTGTAGATCTTCCCGAACGTCACGTTAAGGTTCTCGAACGCGAGATGCTCAAGAATCTGAACATCAGCACTCAGGAAGTACTTGCTGAATTTGTGGCGATACGGCGCAAAGCTGAACCATTCTGGGGCAAATAAAGACCTTTTAAGGCAATCAGGTGAGGTTTGCCTTTAACGGACACGAGGGTTTAATAGCGTATCGGTATAATAACATGGGTACTTCACGTGCACAGGCGTAGTTTCGCCGGAAAGCCGGAGAGTGAACGGAACGCCCGATTTAGGGAGTGTTCCGGGATATCCAATACGGAGAATCAAGCATGGTTGAATTAAAGGTTGTTGTATCAGACCCAAAAACAGGTCGTGCCTACAATGTTGTTGCCAGCACTGCCGCAGCAGGAGCGATCGTGGGGAAAAAGATCGGGGACGAATTAGACGCTGCCCAACTCGGACTTGCAGGTTATAGGATCCTGATTACCGGGGGCTCGGATCAAACAGGTACACCTGCAAGGAAAAGTCTTCCGGGAGCCGGGAGAAGAAAGCTCCTGCTTGCAGAGGGTGTCGGATTCCACCGGGTATGGATGGTGAACGCAGACGAAAAATGATCCGGTCGCATCAGATCACCCCCGAATTCGTTCAGGTCAACGCCCGCGTGACCATGTACGGCGAAAAGTCCCTCGATGAAATGTTCCCCAAAGTAGAAGGAGCCGAGGGCGAGAAGAAGGCTGATAAACCAAAAGAGAGAAAAGTTCGGAAGTAAATCCGCATTAAAAAAATACTTTTTTCTGCGGCGTCTTATCAGTTTTTTGATCGGTATTTTACCTGTCTTCTGAAAAAATTCTGCGATTTCTACAGAACCGACGTAATCGTGACTTTGCCGTAGGACTCACTTGAACTGTCAGTGCCAATCGGTTTGCCATTTTCATAGATTGTCACAGTAAGTGCGTGGGTTGCCGTATCGTCCATTTTCTGGAAGGTGGTTGTCAATGATCCGGTCGCGTTTTCCACCGTGATTAACTGATTCCCCGAATTAGTTATATTCGTAGTGACCCCCCCGGTCGTATACGAGCCTTTGAATCCACCGAGATAACTGACACTGATAACCACACCAGTTGCCGGTACATTCACCGGACTTTGAGTTACTGATGCTATATTAGTAATTTGGGGAATTATCGTTACAACGGGAGTAACGGGGGTGACTACAGGCTTTTGTACCGTAGTCGTACTGGTTGAAGCGTGTCCTGATGACGACACACCGGCGCTGGTAAAGTAAGTGAATGCAGCTCCTGAAACCACGACAATACCGATTATCGTAGCAATAAGGAGCCACGGGGTCTCAGGTGCCCGGCGTCGCCTACCCCCATGAATGCGCATCTGCATATTGTATCTTTTGACCTTTGGATTATATTGATTTTCCGGGAATTCTGGCGCCAAATGAAAAAATACCGTATTTATCCTTGGTATTATTTTTTTACCGCAGATATGAGGGCCTCGCGGAGGTCCTCATAGGGAATACGATATTTTTTTGCAAGAAACACCAATGCCGCAGGTGGCAGCAGATTTCCGCCGAACTGGTCGCGGATAATTTTGTTCATCTCCGCAACAATGTCTGTTTCCGGCTGACCTGATGCTTTTGCGATCCTGGAAATAAGCTCTTGTGCAGGATCATTTGCTTCGAAAATGGTAGAAGAGGGCCGGAACCCAATAGGAACGGTGACCGCCGCCGGGTCGAAAAGGATCGAAAAAATCCCGTTCTCCTGCCGGAGAAGTCCTGCCTCTTCTGCCCGTCGAAGTAAAACGGCTGCCTGATCTGTGCTCATCCATTTACGGTCAAGCGCATAATAATAGACGAGCTCATTCCTGCGTAAGCCGGTTTTGCGGGTGTGCCTGAACGGTGCAGCAACTGTGATCTGGAGTGTCAATTCGATTTTCCCAGAAGAATATTTTTCATGTCGAGAGCGTCTAATCCTTCACCAGAGTCCTGCCTTGCAATATCAATGTCAGTGCAAGTGTTTTGATCAGTGAGTCGTACGAAAAAAACATCGTTTGCAACAGGGACTTTGCCGGTTCCGCGAAGAGCAAGCGCAAGCACCGAGATCCTGAGATCGGCAGATTCCGTGATGACACCGGGGCGCAGGACATCCGGGGTTATATCGCCGAATTCTGCCCGGTTGGTCGCGATTTCGACTTTAACCCTGACCCGGAGAAGTTCTTTTCCTGTTGTTTTGGTGGACTCTTGTCCATTCAGGTCTGATATATATTTCAGGGTTTCAGGAAACGTCATTCCTATCGCAAACGAGAGATCCACCCGCTGCGGGTAACGATAATAGATCCTTCGCATGGTTAAATTATGAGATAGTATAACCTAAAAAAACAATTGATGCAATCCTTTATGCTAGATCTTTGCCCAATCGGAACCAATTACTCAATACGAGAAAAAAGAATATACATTGTCATTTATTCGAGTAACACTGCGTTAATGATGCCGTCCTGACCGGGGCGGCTCATGATCCGGGCACGTCCTATCTCTGTCTTGACAATCGCGCCTTTTGTGAGAAGGTTCCGCCGGACGTAGTTTGGGTTTGCCCCGTTTTCTTCAACATTCTCAATCTTTACTTTTTTAGTTTCTCCATTAGACAGACGGGTGACATTTGCATATTGTGCACGCATTGATCTGACTTTGGTGTTTCCGCCCGTGATCCTGACAATTTTTGACCGTTCTTCGCCAATATGGGTGTCAGCTGGTGCGAGCCCAATTTCAAATCTCCGCTTTCCCTGTGCCGGACGGCGCCTGCCACCGGTTACCTTCCGTATTGATTCTCCCTGCCAGAGCATAGTATTACTCCTTTATGATTTTTTCCGGAACCATTTCTTTTTCCGGAAATGGTGCTATACATATTCCCCTCCGGAGTTATTTATACTATTTCCCAATCAGGGATTCATTTCTTTATTAAGCCAGGATGGCATCAAGAAGCTCTGCAACATTTTCTCCTGTTTTCATATTGGTTTTAAAAACCGGCATCTTCGGGTTGTATCGGTGGATATCGGCTTCCATCCGAGTAATATTCGCTCCGACAAGGGGTGCGAGGTCAACCTTGTTGATGACACCAATTGTGCAATCCCTGAACATCATAGGGTGTTTATTGACGACATCGTCACCTTCAGTTGAGCTGACGATTACTATCCTTTTTTCCGCTCCAAGCCGGAAGTCTGTGGGGCAGACCATATTACCAACGTTTTCGATAAACAAAATATCGATATCATTGAGAGGTAGGTGCTCAATAGCATGTTCCACAAGGTGCGCATCGAGGTGGCACTCTTTGCCGGTATTTGCGTTATAAGCAGGAATCCCTTGTTTTATGATCCTCTGAAAATCATCATCGCCATAAACATCGCCGGCGATAGCGCCGGCCCGGAGCCCCTTTTCTTTAAGTAAGGGAACGAGACGCTCAATAAGTGCAGTCTTTCCCGAGCCAATAGCGCCAAGCAGATCAAAGGCACGTATCCCATGACCCTTCAGGTGCCGGGCATTTTCATCGGCAATCGCGTTATTGACGTCGTAAACATCTTTTTCCATCCTGACGTCGATATGGTGCATACCCATACTTTTTGAGCGGACAGTGTTTATATCTTGACCCTCATACGTTTAAACGATGGATAAAGGCGAGCGCATCCTGTATCCCTGCTATTTCAACGCAACACTCTCCCGAGAAGAGGGACGCAGGGTTCCCCGTTCTCTGGGCGCGAAAGGGCCAAGTGCTGGCGATATCGAGAGGGCATTAAAACGCTTGGATATTTCAAGCCAGATCGAAGAGCACCACCACCCGGCTCACTGGTTCCGGCACGAGGGAAGAGTTGTAGCAACCTGGACAGGGAAAAAAGAAGCGCTCATTAAGAAAGTCGCCCGCGCTATGGAGTTAAAACGATGACCGGATTATATGATCTCCATACGCATACTATCCTTTCAGATGGCGAAATGCTTCCCACTGAACTGGTGAGGCGTATGGCAGTAATAGGGTATTCTACTGTCGCTATTACCGACCATGTCGATACATCCAATGCCACACCGGTTGTGACGACACTCCTCGAAGTGCAGGAGTCCGCCCGGCTTTTTGGCATCAGACTTCTGTGCGGTGTCGAGATCACTCATGTACCTCCATCTCAAATCGCCTCAGTCGCCCGGCAAGCCCGGAAAGCTGGAGCAGAAATCATCGTTGTTCACGGAGAGACGACCGTTGAACCAGTAGCACCTGGCACCAATCATGCAGCCTGTACTTGTCCTGATGTTAATGTACTTGCCCACCCGGGCCTGATATCACATGAAGATGCTCGGCTCGCACAGGAAAACGGTATCGCCCTGGAGATCACATCACGCGGCGGGCACAACCGTACTAATGGCCACGTAGTCCGTATTGCCCGCGAAGTTTCGTGCCAGCTTGTTGTAGATTCGGATGCACATTCTCCATATGATTTGCTCGACAAAAAAAGCAAAGAAAATGTCGCAATAGGTGCAGGGTTGACCTTGTCAGAAACCGCTGAAATTATATCTTTAAATATCGATCAGTTCCTCCGATTCTGAAATTTCTATTTATACTTTCACGGAAAATTTAAATACCGTAGAGTCTTACATATATAGATTACTAAACTACATTAGTACTTTGTATACCCCCCTTCGAGGTTGTTGTGTGAAAGTTATTGGCCGAGCGATGAGCACCTACGGAAGCAGGATGCTTATCATTCAGTGTGATGCCGCCCAGCTCCCGGGGTTGTATAGTGAAGTAATGGATCGGAAGACAAAACCAGTGGGCAAGATCATGGATGTCTTCGGGAACGTAAAACTGCCATATGCCCTTATCCTTTCCCACGGTCCATGCTGCGTCAAAGTTGGCGAGAAAGTCTATGCGAAGGAGTCCCACGCCTCCGCAACCCCCCACGTGAGAACGCCCAGAACAATAACAAGATAAAATTGGTGAATCCGGATGCAGGAAGTTGAGAAATTAAAACTTCTCCAGAGTGAGAGAGAAGCGCTTAAATCCCGAATAAAAGTTAAAGAGCAGGAAAAGAAGGCAGAAAATCATACCGAAACCGTTTGCCCGGAATGTGGAAGCAGACAGCTTGTCCATGATTACGAACGCGCGGAGCTGGTATGCCAAGCGTGTGGACTCGTAATCGATGATGACTTCATCGACCGCGGCCCCGAATGGCGTGCATTCGACCATGACCAGCGGATGAAACGATCCCGTGTCGGTGCCCCGATGACCTTTACCATTCACGATAAAGGGCTCTCGACAATGATCGATTGGAGAAACCGGGATTCGTATGGCCGGGCAATCTCTTCGAAAAACCGTGCCCAGCTTTATCGTCTCCGCAAATGGCAGCGCCGGATCCGTGTAAGCAACGCAACAGAAAGAAACCTTGCCTTTGCATTATCGGAACTTGACCGTATGGCATCAGCGCTCGGTCTTCCACGAAATGTAAGGGAGACCGCTGCAGTGGTGTATCGTGATGCAGTTGATAAAAACCTGATACGTGGTCGAAGTATCGAAGGAGTCGCGGCAGCTGCATTATACGCGGCCTGCCGTCAATGTAGTGTGCCCCGAACTCTAGATGAAATTGCTGAAGTATCACGGGTTTCAAGAAAAGAAATTGGCAGAACCTACCGATTTATTTCCCGTGAACTAGGATTAAAGCTGCTTCCGACCTCCCCCATCGATTATGTGCCCCGATTCTGTTCCGGCCTCACGCTGAAAGGAGAGGTCCAGAGCCGGGCAGTTGAAATCCTGAGGCAGGCAGGGGAACGCGAGCTGACGAGCGGAAGAGGTCCGACCGGCGTTGCCGCTGCAGCCATCTATATCTCGTCCATTCTCGGCGGCGAAAGGCGGACTCAGCGTGAAGTGGCGGAGGTTGCCGGGGTCACAGAAGTAACTATCCGGAACCGGTACAAGGAACTTGCAGAGAAGCTCGACATCGAGATTATCCTCTGATACCAATTCCTTTTTTAGTCCCTTCGTATGATCTGTCAGTGGTGTATTGCATTGCAAGACGACAATAACTATATTGCCAGAGTTAAAACATTATAATCCAAACATATACCGGGCTCGTAGATCAGGGGTAGATCGTTACGTTCGCAACGTAAAGGCCGCGGGTTCAATTCCCGCCGGGTCCATCTGTTTTCCTTAAATTAAAATAAGTCTGGCTTCGAAACTTCTGTTCAGGTTGTAAACGTGAGGCTACAACCGCATTCGGATCACTCTCTATCCGCAACCTTGTGGTACCAACACCTGTTTTGGTACGACGGTTCCGACAGAAAACTCTTCGATCTGGACGGGCCTACAGTCATATCAGCAGTGATTGGCAGTATTGCAGTGATTTTAGGGGCGATTGCCACTGTTCATTCGCTCTATCGGAAGCAGCCTTAAGAGAGAGGAAGATTCTCATGAAGATTTTCTGGCACGATCAGTAACAACTATATGGAATCGGCGGAAAAAGTATATGCCGCACAAAGGGCTCGTAGATCAGGGGTAGATCGTCACGTTTGCAACGTGAAGGCCACGGGTTCGAATCCCGTCGAGTCCATCATTTTTCGAGATTAATTTCTTTAATACCAATAGGGAAAAACACCGATCTGGCAAATTCATTTATAAATAGCGGGTGTTTCAATCAATCCAATCGAGGAACTTGTCTTTTGACACCTGTTCGCTTTTTTGGATTAGTTTTTTCTTGACCTTCTGCACTGCCGCATCTGCAGGAGAGGGAGGAAATAGCGCCGGTGAGGGTGATTTCTCGAATTTTCCGTATTCGAAGTACTCCTCAGATGTGTTTTCTCCATCGGTTCCGGCAATCTCATGAACAAGTACTTCATGGGTCGGAGGAAATGCCGCAGACGAATTATTCACATCCCTCATAGGGGGCACTGAAGCGTCATCTGACAAAATCGGATCAGGAGAAATGAGTGGTGGAGCAACAGATTTTAATGGCTGGGAAGCATCATGCGATGCCAGCTGGATTGTCACCCGGATACCCTCCGCCCGCTGGATCAGAAAATCTACAAAATCCTCAACTTCCCGGCGTTGCTCGGGAGAAAGGCGATCAAGTTTGTTTTCCAGTGGATCCATAGTGGGTAGATTAGGACTGTTTCTGATCAGTATCTTTTGTTATTTGTATTAAGAGACTCCGTAAGCCATTTGTTCGTTAGGGGTCATGTCCACTTATGCTGATACCCTCGTTTTTCCATGGATTTCCCTCCGGCGATCACGACCTTTTCCGGGATCGCTTTTCCGATTACAGTACATGGCACTTCAGGTATTGGAAATTTTTCAGGAGGCAGGGTAAAAATGAGCTCATAATCCCCTCCGCCATATAACGCAAATTTCCTCGCTTTCTCCTCCGGGATGCCCGAAGGAAGAGGCAGTTTTTCAGGATCAACAGAGAATCCACAGGAATTGACACTCAAAAGATCGTAGAGAGAGAGTGCAATGCCGTCACTATCGTCCATCATCGCTGAAACTCCCCGGCGGGCAAGTTTTTGGCCTTCTTTCACCGGGGTTGAGGCTCGAAAAGCGCTTTTTCGAACTGCAGGTACCCTTCAAGCCATGCTTGTGCCTGACCGGGTATCCCGGTGATACATACGAGATCTCCGGGTCTGGCGCCGGTGCGGTGGACGAGATATCGTTGATCGGTAAGCCCCAGACCAGTAGTTACCACGGTGAGTTCATCATGGTGGTCAATGTCTCCCCCGACAATTGCGGCACCGTATTTTTTGCAGCAGTCCTGTGCTCCCTGCATAATACCGGAAAGTTGTTCCCAACGGGAAAGTCCAACAGCGATAAGAACATATTTTGGTGCCGCTCCCATGCTCGCGATATCACTGATAGTGACTGCGGCGCTCATCCAGCCTATCTGCCAGTCAGTCATCCCGTCCACGAAATCAGTCGTCCTATGAAGCATATCTGTAGTCGCAACCATCACCTGGTTCCCACATAAAAGCACAGCACAATCATCTCTGCAATTTTCTTCACCAACTACCGCCATCACGGTTTTTAAAAGTTCCCGGTCATCCATGGTCAACTCCCCCCTTGCGTACTTCCTTGCCCCGTTCGCTTTTATACTCCTTGAACATGTGCTCGATCCGGCTGGATTCTTTTTCTCGTAAAAACTGAACCTGTTCTTCCTGCCATAATCGGAGAGTGGCGTCGAATCGGTCTTTTGGCGCAAGACCCTGCCTCCCCCGAACCTGAACACCGGTATTCAGCTCCAGCTAGAAGAGGAATACCGGCTTCCCGGAACGTTGTGAGTATCTGAGGATCACTTTCACCGATAGAAGGCGTGATAAGGGCCCGGATACGTAAATCGGCAAGATCCCTGACCACACTGCGTCCCCAGCCGCTAGTGCGCTGTACATATACTATCTCTCCTTCGCTTATGCCGGTATCCTCCATGAGTCGTCGCAAACCCTCTTTTGTGAGTGCATCTAGAACCTTAACCGGAAGTGCCGCGCCATCAACAGAGAGCTCGGCAAATGTCCTGATCCGTTCCACTCGTTTTGCGAGCGTTCGGCTGTGACGTTCCTCTTTCCTGAGTCTTTTTTTCAGGCTCTGGATGATTGCGTCGCGTTTTGCTACTTCCCCGTCTTTTGCTATCTGTTCTTCCCGGCGATCGTTCATATTACGGAGCCGTGCCTGAAGGCGGTGGATCTCATATTCTTTAGCCTTGATCTCTTCCTGAAGTTCAGCTATATATGTACGCAGCCGTTTTACCATTCCATCGAGCATTCGGACACGTTCATCATGCCGGGCTTGGATCGGGGCCGCAGGGGCTTCTTCCGCAGGAGTTGCAGGTACGACTGCATTCAGGTCAATAAGTACCTGGTCAAGTGCCTGACCCCGGATTACCCGGGCCCTGACTTCATCAAGATCATGGCCTGGAGGTACCCTTTTGACGAGGTTCCGGAACTTGTTCTGGTACTGGAGATTTGCAATGAGCGCTGCAGCAAGGGCGTCCCGCTCATGAACATTTTCATACGGATGTCCAGCAGTGAGTGCAAGTTTGGACTCTACGCTAGTGTCCTGCCGTGGTGTATAAGATACAGCCGAGAATGCCCTTCTGATCTTCTCCACGGAGTACGGCATCTCCTGTACATCTGAAGCAATAACAAGTGGTTTTCCAATCCGGTATAAAACCTCAATTACACCGGACATATTCATCTGCCGGGAACTTTCAAGATGGAGGATATTGCCATCAAGATCGAGAACGGCGATTGCTGTTGTCGTGCCAGGATCGATACCTACGATTAGGTACCTTGGTTTCCCGGAGAGCGGACGGAACCGGATCCTCTCGAGGCGTTTGCCACTAACTCTCACCTGAACGTCGGCGCCACGATATGTAGAAACTTGCACCTGGCTCCTGACAGCGAAAACCCGGAAGACCACACGACTGCATCCCCCAAACGCTTTGGTCTCTTTTTTCTCGTACCGAAGCCCGGCTGCTGAAAGCTGCATCTCGATCTCGCGGCCTTTGAGCTCTGACTGCACCATGAATCTTTCGGACATACCGGTTCTGGCTCCATCCACCACGACCAGGGGAACGGTGCCGGCTTACTACGATCTCACTCTCATTTTCAAACGCAATAACTTCTGCCCCGGCTCCTAACGCAGCCACTCTGGCCGTTGTCCGGGCTTCGGCAAACGGATCGAACCGGTCAAAGCCGATATTGAACCGGGCGGCAACCTTGCCCAGAGTCTCCTTTTTCTCACCACCGGTTACCTGAACAAGTTTTGTCTGTGGCGGAAGACCTTGCAAAAAAAAGAAGAGCTCGTGTTGATCAGTCGCGATCTCCTGCAGGCTATCTACCGCAAGGATGTCTGGCGTTTCCTCAGTTAGCAACCGGAAAAGCCGGAACATCGAAACAGTAGTCTCGCTGACTATCTCGTGCCCAACGAGCCTGACAAGAGCATACATCGGTCTGCGGGATCGAGATCTCACCGAGCCTTTTATGATATCGATCCCAAAAACACTCAGCCGGTCACGCATCGCAGAGCTTCCCCGATGTCATAATCCAGTTTGTACTTCCGTTCAAAGAAGGACAGGATATTACCAATATCGCGTGAAAGAATTTCCATAGCATTTGGGTGGGAGGTCTCCATCCATTGTGGCCAGTCGATAAGAACACATTTGCCCTCTTCCATGAGGATATTGAATTCTGAAAGATCAGCGTGAATAATGCCGGCCTGGTACGAAGACCGGACATTTGCGATGATTGATTCAAGAGTGGCAGCAGGGTCCTCGAGCCGGCACCGGGAGAGCCCTGGCCCGCAAATCTTTGCCATGACCACAGCATTCCGGTTCTGGCCTATAGGAAGCGGAACTGATACCTTCGGATGCAGGGTACATAACGCCATATACTCGCGTTCAGCCGAGAGCCTTGAGGCAAAAAGCCAAGGGCAGCAGCCAGTTTCAGGGATATATTCACGGTTGACCCGGGCCGTATTAAACGAACGCTGACCAACCCGGTGAAACTTGATCGCTACCGGCCCAAGACCGAGCGCCTCGTACACTACGGACTCTTTTCCCTCACCAATCTTTGCTCCCAGTGCCGAAATGATCCCTTTTTTGGTGAGCGTTGTCAGGGCGAGGGTATCATACCCGCCAAAGACCAGAGCATAACCATCATACGGCACTGCATTGAATCTGACCATACCCCATGAAATCAGTCGAGACAACCGGTAATTAACTTCAGATTCAGACAGTGCCGTTGCCTGCATAAGGCTGTCGAGCGGCACCCACTCGTATCGCTTCATATACCGCTCGAGAGCGACAAGAATTGCCTTCTCGTATTTATGCAAGCCTCGGATACGTTCCGGAGACACGACCATGATTGCTACAGTGGTTATGTGGCAGACTATAAAATCATGGGCACCATGCAAACCGCCGCCGGGACAGCACAACTTTAAACATCTTCAATTATACAGATCAGATCGGATTGTCCCCAATGCAATGCACTGTGTGCCGGCACAAAGCGATTATTTTCCAGCCATATTCTGGAAAATATTTGTGTCCGGAGCATTTTGCCAAGGATGTCGAGGCAAAGGCCAAACGTACTGTCCGGATGTATAGCTGGCTGCATCCGGGAGATCACATCGCCGTTGCACTATCGGGGGATACTGCCAGTGCAGCTCTCCTTTTCTTCCTTTCAAAACTAACCTCAAATCGCCGGGATATCAGGCTTTCTGCAATTACTATCGACCCGGGGATTGTTGGGTATGAGGTCAAACAGGTTGCCCGAGAAAAAGCCGCTGCCTGCGATGTGGAATGGTTCTCCGGCTCGTTTGCGGACCGATATGGGAGGACTGCAGATGAAATCTTTAGGTATGAAGGTAGGGAAAAATCTTGTCGTGCCTGTCATATCCTTAAAAAAGATCTGATTGGTGAACTTGCCCAGGAGCATGGGATCACCTCTTGCGCCTTTGCCACCACTGTAGACGATATTGCCACATCTTTTTTTACTGACGTTCTTTTTGGTTCGGTGGAAAAGACTTTGTTTTCCTCGTGGTCTATAGGCGCAAAACAAATCCCGGTGATACGTCCTTTTATTGAAATACCGGCAAAAGAAATAAATCAGTACGCGAATCTTTTTGATTCCTCATTCCTGCATCCATGCCCTTATGCCTACAGCAGCGCCACAGTAACAGAAGCACAGAAAGAACTTGATGTTTACGAAGAAAGGCATCCAGCGACAAAATTCGCTCTCGCAAATCTGGCCCGTACCCTTGCCCGCAAACCTTCCGCTCTATGCCCTATTTGTGGCTGGCCACTAGGGGAGGGAAAGTGTGAAGCTTGTGATATCCGCTGTAAGATAAGACAGAGAACCAAATCATGAGATCAAGAAAACACCTGATCTGGCGGATCATTCAAACGTCTGTCGAGATGCGGATCCTGATTTACTTCGTGCTATTCGCATTACTTATAACAATTTTTACCGTTATATTTCACGGATTGTACCCCGATTTTGAGGGAAAAACGGTCGATTGGGCACAATCGGTGCTTTTTGTAATTCAAACCATAACTACTACGGGAAGTTTGCTTACTTATCACTCAGACACTATAATCATCCTTTCGACGATCATGATGCTTTCGGGTGTCATCATGATCTTCATGGTCGTCCCCCTTCTCCTCACCCCTTACCTTGTAGCAGTGCTCCGATCAGGACCGGCGCGGAAGACACCTCATGCTCTCTATCACCATACGATCATTGTGGGGAACGGCGAGTTATCCAGAGCATTGGTGGAGAGTCTGTCCCTCTCGGATAAGGAGATACTCATTGTCGAAGAAGACGAGACCGCAGCCCGTACCCTTGCCCGCAAACACCTCCGGAGGGCATTTGTTATATGGGGTGAATATGACGACCCCCAGACTTGGGAGCAGGCGTGGATCAGGAATGCAGATTTCGTGATCCTTTGCGAGAATGAACGCACAATAGCAAGCATAATTCTGGGGATCCGGGGGATAACTTCAGCACGGATTATCTCTATCGTCGACAAGGTATCCTTTGACCGGTATTTACGATATGCAGGTGCAGAGTATGTACTCTCCCCAAAACAGATTACGGGGAGAATCCTTGCAAGGCATGCAATACTAAATCCGGCGGGGATACGGAATCTTCCCTCCCCGGGCTCGACCGCCTTACCATTAATAATGAAGAATTTCCAGAAAAGATCCTCCGGCTAATTCACATCCCTGTTATGGTGGAAAGCAAGGCGAAGGGAAAACAAATCGGTGATCTGGATCTGTACGGTAAGTACGGTGTTATAGTACCGTTTATCTGGAAATCTGGCAGGTTCATTTCTCTCCCAGACACGGAAGAGACGATCGATGCGACGACCTCGCTTTTTTTGTTTGGGCGTGCCGACGCAATTCGCCGGGCGGTTCATGAAGAATTAGAAGTAAGTCGTGAACAGATCGGTCACGCGGTCATCGCAGGATTCGGTGATGTGGGGTCTTCAGTGTACACCGAGATGATGGCGTCAGGAATATCCTGTATCGTCGTCGATGCAAAAAAGTATGACGTGAACGAGGTAGAAGGGAACGCTGAGGACGAGGAGATTTTGAGGGAGGCCCGTATCGGAGAGGCCCAGTTCTGTATTGTCGCGCTTAATGATGACAATGTGAATATTTTTACAACGTTAATGGCACGCAACCTTAATCCCGGTATCCGCATCCTTGCCCGGGCAAATGATCCATTGTCCGTCGATAAACTCTACAGGGCGGGGGCAGATTATGTCGCGCTGCTGCCCCGGATTGGCGGACAGGCTGTAGGCAGAATTGTTCTCGCGGATACAGTCACTATCATTATCGATCTTCCAGACGGTGAGATGGTCGTGCTTAAACAAATACAGCATCCCGTTGAGCACTCGGTAAAAAGCGTAACGGGAAAAAGCGGCGTCCGATTTTTGGGGATCGAGAGATCCGAAAGTGTCATTGTATCACCGACTGAAGAAGAAATACTTCACGAAGGAGATGCAGTTATCGTTGCAGGAAGCACCGAACAGTTAAAAAAATTTATCCGCTTATTCTAATAAAGGAAAAAGCGATGGCAGCGGAACTTGGATGCAGGATGGGTCAGGTTGAACAGATGATCCGGTACACTTACTGGAACAGTGGGTGTGACGGGATAGTCATCGGTGTCTCCGGTGGCGTAGACTCAGCGCTGGCCGCAGCTTTCTGCTGCCGGGCGATAGGAGTTGACAACGTGCTTGGGATATCCCTTCCGGCATCCGTGAGCAACCCTCATGACCTTAACGATGCAGCAGATCTTTGTGCTACCCTTGGTATGGAGCACCGGGTCGTAAGTATCGATCCCATGCTTGCAGCCTTTTCCACTATCCCGGGATTCGTGGAATCACCATTCCTTCTCGGGAACCTTATGGCACGAATCCGGATGACTATACTATACTATCATGCCAACCGGGATCACCGGCTCGTGTGCGGTACTTCAAACCGTAGCGAGTTTATGCTTGGTTACTGCACGAAATACGGTGACAATGCGGCAGATCTCCAGCCTATCGTACATCTGTATAAATCTGACGTCTACGAAATGGCAAAAGAGATGAAAATACCAGAGTCAATCCTTACTAAAGCACCTTCAGCCGGTCTCTGGACCGGCCAGAGCGATGAAGGTGAGATCGGTCTTTCCTATGCTGATATCGATCTGGCGCTTAAAAACCTTGAAGTAAATGGTTGGAAAGCTGGATCGCTGGTAGAAGAAAAAGTTCTGTCAAGGGCACAGAAAAATGCCCATAAGCGCCTTCCTGCACCTAACCTTTTAACAGTCCCCTAAAAACATCAGGATATTTTTCCGGTTCATTAAGAAACGCAAGGGCCTTTCGATCGCCGATCAGGGAATAGATCTGCCCCGTATAAGATCGGCCGGCGGTATCTTTCCCCCTGACAACGATAATTCGTCGCAACGGGGGAACATTCGGGTAATTACGGTTCCTGACAATCCGGCCATCATTCATTATAAAATAGACCGCCCCATGCCTGGATTCATACTCACCGTACTCACTTTCAAACGCCGTTGATACCAGGTTCGAAAGAGCAAGCATGGAGTCGTTTGAGGGATTTATAGAGATATGACCGTAACCCGGCGGGATGATCACCCTGGTGCCTGTCCCGGCAATAACAAGAATAGCATCATTAAGAGTGTGTGATTGCAGGAGGAACTGCGCCTGTCCTTCTATAACTTCATATAGTTCGGGATAGCCCATACCCTTTGGGCTGCAGGGATGGTAATGCCCCTTGGTCTTGACATATTCACCACAGATATCCTGAGGAGGAATAACCGTGACATCGTAACGGAGATGTTCTTTTTCAAGCCAGCACCGGTCTGCGGCTGATAGTGCAAGATCACGATACATATAGTAGAGGGGATCAGATACATCACATTCAGGATTTGCAAGAACAATCTTCATGTCACGGATTGTTCGTATTGCTGGCGCTGGAAGCGCCCCCTTCCACCAACCCCTCACTTCTTTTTCCTCACTATAAACACGTAGTATCCAATAGCACAAAGGATTACTACCGCTGCTACGATAACCTCCAGCATCTGGATAAGGGCTGATGTCGCCGGCTGAGAATTTACTTGCACATCTGCGGTGAAAGTATCAGAAACCTGGCTGTTATCGAGTTCATCGCGGTACCTGACTTCAGTATCAAGAGGATAGATCCCAGGCGTTGCCCCGCTTGCGACGCTGATGGCATAACGAGCTGTGGCTTTCCCCCGGGAGGGATGTCTCCCAGATACGCAAGTGTATCTGAGCTTGAGAGTGGCCCATACGTTGAAAGTCGTGCTTCTGCGTTATTTGCAGTGATGGATCCTGTATTCTGATATTCCACGGAGATGACACTGCTCGATCCCTGTGTTATGACAGCCGGAGGTGAAGTGACGATAAAGCTAAGTTTGTTTGCAACAGGCACACCTACTGTATCAACTGCAGAAGTTACGGTATTCCCTTCCGAATTAGTGTAAGTCACTTCCACATCGATCGGGTACGTCTGCTGCTGCGCCGCTGCAGAGACAGATACTTTGTACTGGCAGGTAACCGTCCCTCCACGTGGAAAATCCCCTACATAGACACTGTTATCAGTCGGAATAATAGCGCTATCACCGTTTTGCAGGATTTTAACGGTAGCCCGGGTTCCATCCTCATAACCTGCATTTTCAATGGTCAGGTTGATGTACCCTTCTGTTCCCACGGCGAGACCCGATCCCTCAGCTGCGAGCACGTCTATTTTGACGACAGGTTTTATCATAACCGTGAGAGGAATCGTCAAATTTACCGGAGTATAAACTGACTGGACCTGATCACTTGTCGGCTGGTTGTTCAGGCTGTTCGATAGATACGAATACCGAACAACCAAGGGAAGGGTATACTGACCGAGCGTCGCGTCAGACGTTATTTTTACTGAAAAACTCGCGCTTGTTATCCCGGGGCTTGGGATGTCGGCCAAGTTCTGGGCGTTAGTTGTTATATTGATTGGTGTTCCTTCCCCGGAAAGTCCTACGATGACAAACTTCGCCGTTGTTGGTAGATCCGCCTGGGGCAGGGTACCCTGGTTGGTGTAGAGGACCTGGCTTGTGCCGCTGTTCTGGATATCAACGGTGATCGTGGCATCCTGCCCGGGATAGAATTCATTTGTTCCGGCAATATAGGCAGTTATCTGGGGGGAACCTCCCAAGTATTTTTCCTGGGCATAGGCTGGAATGCTGCAGAATAAAGCAGCGAGAATCAGGGGAATAACTATAGTATAATATCTCATCTGGAATCACACGTGGTTGTTATTGTTACACATTTCTACGGTATCATATAAAGCGATGTGAGTCGTTACAGGACGACTGAAGGACTCATATTGAGTAGTAGCACGAAACCATGATATTAATAGTCCCGGATCTCGACAAATTCCCGGACATCCATTAGGCCTTTCATGGCCTGAGTCTGGACCCATCGTCCGCCCTCACGGATTGCCGCCATTGGATTTGTGCCGCCGACAGCGACAATAGACACGTACTGCGGGCTCCCTTGGACACCAAGGAGTGGAATGTTTGGCACACCCACTTCAAGAATCCCGGAGAAACTACTGTCTGCGAGCTCATCGAGAACACTTCCCACTAAAGGCTCTGCCTCCATATGGAATTCACGAATATTTGCAAGGATGTTTCCACTTCCCTTCCGCATAACATCGTTTACTGACGTGATCTGCTGGGAGATTAGCACCTGCAGTGGATCGATAGTAGTGTGCTCGTAAAGGATAATATGCGTGAATCTAAGCGGGGCACGGTTCTCGATCTCAACTACCCCACCACCTATAGGTGTGATCGGCACACCCCGCTTTATCAAAAGCCCATCGAAGGTGATGCTGCAGATGGTGCATATGGCTGTGTTACCATCAGGAACAACATACCCTGCAACAGTTTCTCCAGATGGGCAGAATTTGACAAGGCCACTGACAGAAACACCGGTCTTATAGGCATCTTTCAGGATCGAAACGGCATACTCAAAATCCTCATTTTTCACAAGAGAGAGATTATAAACTACCTTCCCGGTTCCCTTGGTGGGATCATAGGTTACTTGCATCGCGTAATCGTCAATACTCTGATCGACAAATTTGAGCGGCCGGGTCATTATAGTGATCTCGGCGATTGCAATAGAAAAATTGTTCTATAAGCCCACGGAAATCTCTATATGATGGAACACGATATGCGGGAAAAAGCCAGGAATGCGATGAGGCTCATTCTTGAAGCTGCGCGTTTTGAGGTTGAAGAGGTCGATGAACCTCTGGATCTTTCTGCCGTCCGTGACGGTGAATGCCTTCTTGTGCTCTGTTCAAACGATCCTGAGCTTATCGGGCAGTTTGACAAGACCAATTACAGCCTCATGGTTGACGACCATGAGTTGACGTGCAAAAAACTCCTCTTTACTCTTGAAAAGGATATTGTGACTGAAAACTGCACCCAGTGGGGCATTGACGAGTTTGTCCAGTACGCCGGAGAGGCAGTGCTTGCAGATATTGTTGCGCGTGAACTTACACTCGACCTTACGCCGGGTAAAGCAAAGGCAAAAAAGGCTGCTAGTACCCGGGGTCTGGGGCACAAGCCACACCTGCTGAAGATGAGCCTTCTGGAATTTCGATCCTGCATTTCCCGGTCAAGCTCTCCGAGCAGGCCGCCATCAGAACTGCAGGTATTCAGGGGGCGGCAAAACTCCGGTTCATTCCCTACTACCTGATCCATTACGTCAGCTCAGGGGAGCAGGTGTATAAGGACAGGCGCATACCCTTCGATGCCGACGGATGGGGCGCAATCAACGCGATAAATGGTATCAAAATAGACCTTGACGGGACAAAAGTCGAAGATTCGGAGATCCCGGCAAACGCTGAAGTATCTGACGCGCACATCACCAAAGAGGAAGCTGACAGAAAGGATGGTAACCGAGCTTATTGAAAGGCTCACCCAGAAAGTCCGGATCAAACAGGAAAAGGGTGATGCTATTTTTTACGAGGAAAAAACCCTCAAACCTGATCGCAAGAATATATCAGTCGATACCAAGCAGGTTTATATCCCGGTCTGGCAGATCCGGGGAAAGAAGATTGTCGAAGTCAACGCCTTCACCGGGGAACTTCTGTCCGAACCAATGGATGAAGGTGTCGAAGTCTTCTAAAAAAGTACCTGTATGATCGTTGTTCTAGGAGGGGGACCTGCCGGGCGCATAGCCTCAATCCGGCTTGCCACGGCAGGAAAAAATGTGACGCTCGTCGAACCCAAAGGAAAAATGCGCGGGATCGGCGGGCAGTGCCTCCATTTTGGCTGTATGCCGGTATGTGCTCTGAATGATATTGCCCGTATCCTCAATACTACCCGCAGATTCCACGAGTCTGGTGTGACAGATGCGATCCCGGTACTTAATTTTTCAAGGGTGATGGACGAAACACTTACCGTTCAACAAAAGATTGCCGGAATTCTTGATGAAGAGACCAGAAACGCTGGAGTGAACGTTGTTTACAGTTTACCGGGAAAAGTCAACGGGGCTCAGGTATTTATAGGTGAGGATCCGGTCGAATCAGAGGCAACGATCATCGCAACCGGGTCCCGACCTTACATTCCGGACATCCCGGGAGTAACCATTCCCGGCGTCTTGACACCGCATTCTCTTTGGGATCTCCGTGATCTTCCAAAAAATTTGGTGATTATCGGCGGGGGTGTGATAGCAGCGGAGTTCGCATATATTTTTTCGTCGTTCGGATGCAAGGTTACGATCTTTTCCCGCAGCGGTTTTCTGAAAAAACTCGACCGGCATCTCCGGGCCATAGCCTTCAAAGAATTGGCAGGTGTTGATATCCAAGAAGGAGTTGGGGTAACCAGCATTACCGGGACTACCCGGGTTAAAGGCGTTCGGTATGATATAGAGGGAAAGGAGGCGGAAATCCTATGTGATAATGTGTTACTTGCAACCGGCCTTATCCCGAACGCCGGGATGGCAAGCGGAATTGAGAAAGGGCCTTGTGGCGAAATCGTTGTTAACGACCGTATGCAGACAAACGTGCCCGGCATCTATGCCTGCGGAGATGTAACCGGTGCACCGTTCCTGACACCTGTCGCCAGGCATCAGGGAATCGTTGCCGCAGATAATATCCTTGGCAAAGAACGGCACATGGATTATTCCCGTATCCCCCAGGCAATCTATCTTGGACATGAGCTGGCATACTGCGGATGTGGAGATTCGAAAAGCGCATCTCTTGCTATCCCTGGTCCGGCAGGGCCGGGAACCTACTGGTCGGTTCCGTACAACGATACCGGTCTCGCAAAAATTTTTGCAGATCCAGTATCCGGGGAGATTTCCGGGATTTGTGCAGCAGGCCCTTCGGGTGGAATTATCGCCGGTTACCTCGCTTTTCTCATGCAGCGGAACATCTCCGTGCATGATTTCGAGGATTTTATTGAAGTCCATCCCTCAACAGACGGGATATATGGTCTTGCGAAGTACTCATCAGAATTTTTCAGGAAACACAATCGACCTTAAGTCGACAGACTGCTCCCCCCCATTACCGGGAAGTTGATCTTTTCCGAACCTTGTTTTTCGAATCCTATCGACGTGAACGGTCGCCTCTGTAGGTATTATTACGCTAGACATCGAAGGTATGTGGTATATCCCCGCTTGGGAGCTTCCTGATGACTGATCCTTCTGAAAGTCTTTCGTTCGACCAGACCCGGCTCGATAAAGTACATGCACTACGGAAAAAAGGTATTGACCTCTATCCTCCCACATTCGACCGGAAGGACACAATAGCAGAAATAAGGAGAACGTTTGCGGAAATCACCCATGATAAAAGTGAGGAAAGTGTTTCGACAGCCGGGCGTCTTTATATTATCCGCAATCATGGCAAAACAATCTTTGCCGATCTCGGGGATGAGAACGACAAAATCCAGCTTTACATCCGAAAGGCGGATCTCGGGGATGAGACATTTGAATTTTTCAACCAATTCATCGAAAGGGGAGACTTTATTGGTGTATCCGGGCATGTTTTCCGGACCAAACTCGGTGAAATTACGATCTGGGTGGACAAAGTCACGCTCCTCTCGAAAGCCGTCTGTTCGCTTCCCGAGAAATTTCATGGGCTCACCGATGTGGAAAAACGGTACCGGCAACGATATGTTGACCTGATCGTAAACGAAGACTCCCGGCAGGGATTCCGGAAGCGGAGCCGGATCCTCTCATCGATCAGGAGGTATCTTACTGAACGGGATTTCCTTGAATTCGAAACACCCATTCTCCAGCCGGTATATGGGGGAGCAAACGCACGACCTTTTACCACGTTCCATAACTGCCTCGGACAAAAACTTTTCCTGAGGATCGCACCGGAGCTCTATCTCAAGCGCCTTATTGTCGGAGGGTTCGAACGTGTCTTTGAAATAGCCCGTAACTTCAGGAATGAAGACATCGATACACACCATAACCCCGAATTCACGATGGTTGAAATCTATTGGGCATACCATGATGTCTACGATATGATGGATCTCACTGAGGACTTCCTCGCAACTCTCGTGCAGGAAGTTCATGGAAAGCATGAGATTCCGTTTGAAGGCACCACGATTTCTTTTAATAAACCGCTTCGGAGGCTCTCTATGGCAGATGCAGTTAAAGAATACGCGGGAATAGACATCTTTAACCATTCAATTCAAGAACTCCGGACCATTGCACAGGAAAACCGGCTCAAGGAGGCAGAAAAACCCCAGACGCATCGAGAGTTCCTCGTTTATTTCTTTGAGAACATAGTCGAAGAGAAGCTCGTCCAACCAACCTTCATCTTTGATTTCCCGATCGAGAACTCACCTCTTGCAAAACGCCATAGGGAGAGGGAGGGTTTCACAGAACGCTTTGAACTCTTCATTTATGGAATGGAGATTGCAAATGGTTTCTCTGAGCTCAACGATCCACTTGATCAGAAGGAGCGATTCGAGGCCCAGGATAAAAAGCGGCAGCTTGGCGATCTTGAAGCCCAGATGATTGATTATGACTTTATCAACGCTCTCGGATATGGTATGCCACCAACCGGAGGAGTAGGCATTGGTATTGACCGGCTCGTAATGTTACTTACCGGCAACAACTCCATCAAAGAAGTGATCCTTTTCCCATCGATGAAAAGTATTCAGGCTGAAGGGGAAGACGAGATTATCTCGTCTCAATCCAAAATAACGGAAAAAAAGTAATTCTTTTTTGTGACAACCATGCACGCGATTTCCTGCAAGATTTATTTATGGTATGGTTCGTTACTGTTAATCTTACAAGCCCGGTAGATCTGTTCAAGAAGTATCAGCCGCACCATCTGGTGCGTAAAGGTCATGGGTGAGAATGAGAGGCGAAGAGAGGCCCGGCCGAGCACATCATCGGAGAGACCAAGATCTCCCCCTATAACAACGACAATCGATCTTGTCCCAGCAAACTGCAATTCCTTGATCCGGGCAGCAAATACCTCACTTGACATTTGTTTTCCGTTGATATCGAGAGCAATTATGTGCGATCCGTCTGGTATAGCAGAGAGAATCCGGTCGCCTTCACGATTTTTAATGATGTGTTCCTTGCCTCCAGAAAGGTGGACACCGCGTTTCTCCTCAGGAATTTCGAGGATAGATAAGTTCAGGTAAGGAATAAGTCGCTTTTCGTACTCGGCAATAGCGTCAGAAAGGTACCGCTCTTTGATCTTTCCTACAGCAATTATACGAACCTGCATTCAGGGTCTCCTTTGCAAAACAGGATGTTCAACGAGCCGGACGCCGGGCTCGCGGACTATTACGGGGATTAATAGATAAAGGATACTTAAGGATTACCTTTGCGTTCGTTTGGGTTCAGTTTCTGGGTCGAAAGAACGTCCAGCAATACTTCTTTCATCATATTTTTCATAAGTTCGCGACCTTCATCAGAGGACATATAATCCTTAAGCAGTTCCTTGAACTGCCCCATATCGTGGTGATTATCGACGAAAGATAATAAAGCTTGCGTGATACAATCCGAGACCGTGGAGAACTTCTTTTCCTCATAAACGAGCTTATTGACCTTATCGTAGATATTGGGGGGCATTTTATAGGAGATTGCAACTCTTTCGCCCCGGTTTAACGGTACCTTCTCGACCATTCTCTACTAAATGAGCCAGAATACTATAAATAGACTGTTCTAACCCTTTTTTGTAATACCGTTTTTCCAAATTATTCTTTATGTAATACTTATGGAATACTATTTATAGCGCGGCCGGTAATAGGAGATTAGAACGAGGTGAAGTCGTGAACGACATTTTCCTTTTTATTCTTGGAATCGCTGGGGTATTCTCTGTTCCCTGCAGTGGTGCTCTCCTGGCGTTGGGAAAAATAATTGACCGGTGTCCTACTGAATATGAAGATGAGCGTATCCGCAGCCTTTCCAGTCCCATCCAATCTACCCGGCTGGCTGTGGTCATATTCTGGATTCTTTTCCTTCTTGGATTTTGGGCAGTCCTGCAGCAGGATAGGCTATTGATGATATCAGGAATCACTATGATCTTTGCCACCTTCCTTTTCCTGTTCACTGCACTTGCTTTCTCTTTTGCCGTACTCTGTGCCCTTAAAAGAAGACAGGAGGCTATTCTTTCCATCGAACGGGAGGCTGCCATCGAGACTGCACGTGTCCAGCTGGAAAAGACTACGGGTATGAAGGTACCTTCGCCGGTTATTGCCAAAGCTAAGCCAGCACGGCGAATATCACCTACTGCGATCGATATCCTGCTCAGGCATTCCTGAACTTTTTTTAACCCGCATTCCTTGCGGGACCATCGGATGTAAAAAGGGAGATGAGGGACGCTCACCCGAAGATCTTGTAGGACTCTTCAAGGGCTTCTACGGCCGGAAGTTTCTTTCCGGTTAAAAACTCAATACAGGCCCCGCCACCGGTAGAGATGTGCGTGAAATCGTTAGTTATTCCAAGTTTCTCAATCACGGCCGCAGTGTGTCCTCCACCGACAACCGAGAATTCGACCTTTGCCGCAGCACGAAGTAATTCGAAGGTTCCCGTGGCAAAATCCGGGTCCTCGAACACACCGGCAGGACCATTAAAGACAACGGTTCCTGACTTTTTAAGGGTCGAAACGAGCCGGGCAAGTGAATCCATTCCAAGATCCATAACCGGGGCGTCTGCAGGGATCTTGTCGATGGGATATTCTGCCCGCTTGCCGTTCTGCCGCACAGCAACCGAAAAAGGCAGGATTACCCGGTCACTAAACTTTGCCAGGATATCCTGTGCCTTTTTGATCTCGGCAGAATACTTGAGCTGCTCGATAAGCTGGGTTGAGGGTTTACCTATATCGTACCCGGCTGCGAGATAGAAGACATTTGCAACCACGCCTATCACGATTACACTATCCGCAATACCGTTTTCGAGTACGTGGGCGGCAACTTCTATTGAATCATCAACTTTGGTACCTCCGAGGACCATGCAGACCGGGCGTGGGGCACCGGTAAAAACTTTCGAGAGCGTGGCGACCTCCTTTTCCATGAGGAGACCAGCAGCTGATTTCATAGCAAGAGGAAGCCCTACGACCGTCGGTTGGGACCGGTGGGCAGTCCCGAATGCATCATTGACGAAAAAATCAGCCATAGAGGAGAGCTTTTTCACAAGATGCGTCTTTTTTGCTTCATCCGGTTTCATCGTGAGGTTTTCTTCTGCTGCAAACCGAACGTTCTCAAGCATCAGGATATCGCCGGGCTTTGAAGCATTCACCGCATCTTTTGCATGCCGGCCAAACACGCTGTCAATGTAGGTAACCGGCGTTCCCAGAAGATCTTCCAGTTTTCCCGCATGGGCTTCAAGCGTGGTAAAATCTTTCTTTCCCGGCCGGCTTTGGTGGGTAACGATCACTACCCGACAATCTGAAAGAGCACGAACTGTCGGCAGGTGCTCCCTGAATCGTTTATCATCAAGAATAAGATGGGAGTTGGGATCAATAGGGGAGTTTAAATCCAGACGGAGTAGTACTGTCTTTCCGCTACACTCCAGATCCCGGAGGGTACCAATAGGCATACTGCCACACCTCCCAGGGTTACGCCGAACCCCGGGCCTTGATTTTCTTCATCCTGAAAAGTTCCTCACGTTCCATTTCGTCAAGACGCATCTTGATGAAATCCCGGGCCTCAGTGAGCTCCGGGATAACCTTGAACTCAAGTGCATTGACCCGGCGTTTGGTCTTTTCGATCTCATCAAGGAGACGTTTCATGGTTGTCTCGATCTCAGCGCTCTCGATGATGGATTCTACCAGATCCTCGAACGCTGACGCCGTTTCATCGATTACCGGTGAAGTACCAAGAACACCGTATCCCCGGTCGGTGAGGGTTTTTTTCACTTTCGAGGATTCAATTTCAGGAACCACTACGCCCATAATGTTTTTGCTCTTCAGCGTGATAACCGGCACCTCTTTTACTGAGAATGCCGCCGACTTGACGCCAATAGCTCCTTCAACTGTGTTTGCCACAGCCATCATATCTACGGCTTGCTTGTACTTTCTCAGGAGCTCTCCTCGGCTGTCTTTTGCCTCGGAAAGGATCTTGAAAAATTCTAAGATCAGTCCATCGCGCTTCATCTTGAGGATCTTATAGCCGCGTTCTGAAAGCTGGATCTTCCTTTTGAGATTGATCAATTCTGAACGGGTTGGCTTGATATCGCGTAGCGCCATGGGATACCTTTACTCCTTCTTTGCACCGGCTTTAAATTTCGGGTGGTACTTGTTGATCAGATCGCGGTCGATACGGGTGAGCTGTTCCACCGGTAACGTTGAGAGAAGGTCCCATCCAAGGTTCAATGTATCCTCAATGGTGCGGTCTTCATCGTATCCCTGACGGACAAAACGGTTCTCGAAGAGATCGGCAAACTCAAGGAGTAACCGGTCTCGTTCAGAGAGTGCATCCTTACCAACGATTGCAACGAGGCCACGGAGATCGTTTCCTTCAGCGTAGCCAGCGTACATCTGGTCTGAGACTTTCTTGTGGTCTTCCCGGGTATGTCCCTTACCAATACCCAGGTTCATCAGCCGTGAAAGTGAGGGCAGAACGTTGATAGGTGGATAGATACCCTTGCGGTGCAGTTCACGGTTGACCACGATCTGGCCTTCAGTGATGTAGCCAGTCAGATCGGGGATCGGATGGGTAATGTCGTCACCTGGCATCGTAAGGATCGGGATCTGGGTAACTGAGCCTTTCAAGCCCTTGATCATACCGGCACGTTCGTAGATGTTGGCAAGATCCGTGTACATGTACCCGGGATAGCCACGCCGACCGGGAACTTCTTCCCTGGCTGCACCAATCTGACGGAGTGCTTCGCAATAGTTGGTCATGTCCGTCAATATGACCAGTACATGCATACCCAGTTCGAAAGCAAGGTATTCTGCAGTTGTAAGGGCAAGACGCGGGGTGATGATACGTTCTACAGCAGGGTCATCTGCGAGATTAAGGAAGACGACAGCACGTTCGAGAGCTCCAGTGCGCTCAAAGTCCTGCATGAAGTAATTGGCTTCTTCCTTGGTGATTCCCATCGCAGCAAAGACCACAGCAAAACTTTCAGTCGAGCCGGGAACTTTTGCCTGCCGGGCAATCTGCAAAGCAACGTTGTTGTGCGGCAGACCCGCGCCTGAGAAGATCGGGAGTTTCTGACCACGGACGAGAGTGTTGGTACCATCAATAGTTGAGATACCGGTCTGGATGAATTCTGCCGGCATACCGCGGGCATAGGGGTTAATCGCAGCACCGGTAATATCGAGGCGTTTCTCCGGGACAATCTCCGGACCACCGTCGATTGGTTTACCGCCGCCTGAAAGGATACGCCCCAACATCTCATGGCCAACTGGCATCTTGATAGTCTCGCCGGTAAACCGGACCCCGCTGTCTTTACCTATACCGGTAGTGGTCTCAAAGATCTGGACAACGACCAGTTCGTCGCTTGTGTCCAGCACCTGGCCGCGTTTGGTGGTGCCATCAAAAAGGACAATGTTGACTAGTTCTCCGTAAGCAATAGGTTCGGTCTTCTCGACGAATACGAGAGGACCGGCAATTTTAGTGATCGTCCTGTATTCCTTCATGCTGCCGACCTCAGTGTGTTGAACTCAGTGTCCATATCCTTCTCAATCTTGGCAAGAGGCTCTTTGTAGTCTTTGATGAACTTGATCTGGGGCAGCTCATTTTTGGATTTAACACCGTTGATTTGCGACGGGGTTACTCCTGCAAGCTGGGCAGCATAGGCAAGCTCCGCGAAGAGCTTTATCGATTTCATCATATCGTACTGCTTTTTCATATCGCAGAAAGTATCAACGGCGTCGTACGCGTTCTGCTGGAGGAATATCTCACGGATCATTCGGGCGACTTCGATAGTCACTTGTTCCGATTCAGGCAGGGCGTCGGAACCGACAAGCTGCACTATTTCCTGTAGTTCCGCCTCTTTCTGAAGGATCTCCATTGCCCAAGACCGGATCTTGTTCCAGTCGGGTGAGACTTCCTTATCGTACCAGTCGTGGAGGGCTTCAAGGTACAGAGAGTACGAATTGAGCCAGTTGATTGCCGGGAAATGTCGGCGCTGGGAAAGCTTGGCATCCAGTGCCCAGAAGACCTTAACGATACGCAGCGTGTTCTGGGTAACAGGTTCTGAGAAGTCACCACCAGGTGGTGAGACCGCACCGATGACGGAGACCGACCCGGATGCGCCGTTCAGGGTCTCGACAAGACCCGCACGCTCGTAGAATTCAGAAAGCCGGGCTGCGAGGTAGGCCGGGTATCCTTCTTCACCAGGCATCTCCTCAAGACGACTTGAGATTTCACGCATGGCTTCTGCCCAGCGGGATGTTGAATCAGCCATAAGCGAGACGTCGTACCCCATATCTCGGAAGTACTCTGCGATCGTAATACCGGTATATACCGAAGCTTCACGTGCAGCCACCGGCATATTTGAAGTATTTGCGATAAGCACTGTCCGCTCCATGAGCGGTTTGCCTGATTTTGGGTCCTCGAGATGCGGGAATTCGGTAAGAACTTCGGTCATTTCGTTGCCACGTTCACCGCAGCCGATATAGACCACGATCTCTGCATCCGACCATTTGGCCAGCTGCTGCTGGGTGACCGTTTTGCCGCTCCCAAACGGGCCGGGAATTGCTGCCGTGCCACCCTTCGCAATAGGGAACAAACCATCGAGGATACGCTGACCGGTGATCAGCGGGATCGTCGGATTCTTCTTCTCCCTGACAGGACGGGGTACACGGACCGGCCAACGCTGGATCATCGGGTATTCACGGCCGTCTTCGAGAACGCATATGATCTCGTCAACAGTGAAATCCCCGCTCTTAATCGTCTTAACGACCCCGGCTTTCACGTTAGGGGGGAGCATTACCCGGTGGACGATATTTGTTTCCTGCACTTCACCTAGGATCGCTCCTGGTTCGACCTTGTCGCCGGATTTGATGAGCGGTTTAAAAGTCCATTTCTTCTCATGGGAAAGACCGGGCGCAGATACACCACGCTCGATAAAATTTCCCATTTTTTCCACGAGCACGGAAAGCGGGCGCTGGATTCCATCATAAATACTGGTGAGGAGACCGGGTCCGAGTTCCACGGCAAGCGAGAGTCCGGTGTTTACAACCGGCTCGCCGGGTCTGATACCCGAAGTGTCCTCATATACCTGGATAATGACGTTATCTCCCTGGATCTTGATGACTTCACCCATCAGCGCTTCTTTACCGACCTTGACCACATCGTACATGTGGGCGTCAAGATTGACTGCCGTAACCACGGGGCCGGAGATTCTTTTGAGAATGCCCTGTTTTGCCTCTTTGTTTTTTTCAGTTTTCATTTCCACAGATCAACACCCACCGATCTCTTGATTTTCTCTCTCATGGACAGCCCCCCTTCCTCACCGCCAAGAGCGATCACTGTTGGCTTAACGGAATTTTCAAGCGTTGCACGGAGCCGGCGCGGAAGCCGTTCCATATCGCTGCTGTTCAGGACAAGAATTCCTACTTGTCCATCTGCAAGGGCGCTGGTAATGTACTCGTTGAGTTTCTCGTCGTTTTCCGCGGCGTAGGTCTTGCGGATACCCGCCAACCGGAACCCGAGAATAAACTCACTATTGCCTATAACTGCAATCTCCATGTTACATCACCAGGTATTTCCCGATCATTTCCGGGGAGAGCTTGGATTCTTTTCCCCGTGCCAGTGCACGAAGGTTGAACACTTCATACTTCTTTTTTTCCAGATACACGAGTATGGGATAGATGGAGAAGGGGTTGCGTTTTGAGAGTTTCTCCATCTGATCCATCTGCACCCGCACAAGAAGCGATGCAATTTCATGAACCGGCCTTTCAATCTCAAGACCCTTAAGGAGCTCAACCACCGGCTCGGTGCGAACTTTTGCCCTGAGCTGGTCAGTGAATTCCCGGTAATCCTGCATCGTGTTTAATGCAGCAAAGTCTGCAGGGGTGATCGTGCCGCCGGGGATATACATTTCCTTAGCGTCTTCCTGGATTTTATCAGCCCGCAGCCGGAAAAGGGTCATAATATTTTTAATGTCAATATCCAGCCGGACAAAGCCAAGGAAGAGCCGGCCACCGGCATCCCCGCCGGCAGATTCTGCGATAAGCTCTGCATAGAACTGCTTGTACAGCTCATTTTCCATCCTGGCAAACGAACCGGTTTCTTTTGCCACGGGGTACTCGCGGGCGAGCACAGGGTAGATTCTTCGTCCTTTAAGGGCGTCGATGACGCGGTCAGGGCCATCCTCGGCAAGGAGCCGGTCGAGGATTACCTTATCAAGGATCCCGGCCGGGACAAGGACTTCCTTTATCTTACCGGTTTTCTCCCCCTGGGTTTTGCCGCGAAGTATAGTAAGGACGTTCTGGATGTCCCAATAGCGGAGGTACGCCCTGGTGAACTGCTTGAGCGGTCCCGGAGTGATTTCCTGGATCCGCTGGTATTCTTTTGCAAGGTTCCAGCTTAAGGCCACTTCGAGAAGATCAATCCCTTTAAAGGTGGTACCCAGCTCATCGATTTCCTGTTTGTAAGACGTCTCTTCGATGACACGGGTAATCTCGGGAAGACTCATGTTGAGCATCCTCATGAATTCTTCCCGGGGAGAAGCTTGGACTTCCTCACCCTCATCCTGGTACAGACGTAGATAGTAGGCGCTGAAATGCCTTTCATCCCTGCCATCGGTACACCACCTTATCCGAAGAGGAGATCAGATGCATCCTTGAGCCCGGATTCCCATACTTTGTTCATGAACGTACAGATAGCTGTAATCGATCTGCAGCTCATTGCCTTCGCCTTCAATAAGGATCCCCCCGTCGATATCGACTGCATCGCCCAAGGTATAGCCCGAGAATTCCTTCTCGGCAAGAACAGCCTTTGCTGTTGCAACATCCCTTGCATTACAGTGAATCGTTCCCCGGGGGATCTCCTTTTTTGCTTCCGAAAGGAGTTTTTTGATTGCTTCACGATGGAAGCTTTCAGGGAGCCGGGCAATTTCTGAACGGGTGCTCTCAAACACATCATCAAGGAGCTCTTTTTGCGTGTTGAGAATCTCACGTTTGACAAGAAGGTTTGCGGCCGAGATTTCCTGGGAGACTATCCGTGTTGCCTGTTTTGCTGAGGCGTCCTCGGCGTCACCCTTGATTCCGGCTACCTTCTGGTTTGCTTCCGCAAGAATCCGGTCAGCATCCTTCTGGGATTCAGCCCGTATAGCATCCGCTTCTTTTTTGCCTTTTTCCCTAATCTCTTCCAGGTACTGCTTCCAGTCCCATTGTCTGCCTCGCAATTAGAACAGGAGCAGAAGTGCAATGACAAGACCGAAAATAACGATGGTTTCCGGAATGACCGTGAAAAGCAGGCCAAGCCCGAAGAAATCCTTGTTCTCCGCGATTGCACCGACGGCCGCAGCACCGATCCCCATCTCAGCAACACCGGTACCCACACCGGTGAGACCAACGGCGAGACCTGCGCCGATTGCCTTCATTCCAGCCTGCGATGCCTGAACCATATCAAGAGTCATGTTAACGTCTGCCATAATCTAATCCTCCGTAAATCTTCGTTTCATTCCAAATGGATTGTACTTCCTGCCTCCACCTTTATAGAATTTGGTGAAGAATTCAACGTAATGCAACCTGATTGAGTGGAGCCCGCCGCCCAAAATGCCCAATGCCAGATTAAGGGCATGTCCCAGCAAAAAGACCAGGACGCCGATTATAATCATAAGAATTCCTAAGATCGATATATTTTTCAAGGCGGGTCCGATGAACATGCCAATAGACATGTAATTTACTACCATTGCGATGGCCACTGATGAAAGGCCGACCGCCATAAGACGTGCATACGATAGCACATGCGAGATAATCGTAGGGAGTTCAACAATGTCGAGAATCGCATCCCGTGCAATGAAGATAACTCCGAAAACAATGAACACAATCGCAATAACCAGACCAAGAGAAAGCCCTGCAACAACCACCGGGAGTTTTGTAAGGTCCGGCATAAGGGGAATTGCAAACATCGACCAGATGGCAATAAGAATACCCCACATGACGGTGATCCAGCCGAGATTAGCGAGAACAGCTTTTATCCGGTGCTCGCCATGATCCTGACGTGCATGATTGATTATACCAAGGCTCCGGCCGAGCGTAATATGCAAAATACCGATCCAGACCGTCAGAATCAGGAGCTCCGGGATCATAGGTCCCGCTCCGGCTTCGG
The DNA here is from genome assembly GCA_963701095.1 of uncultured Methanoregulaceae archaeon. GTDB lineage: Archaea > Halobacteriota > Methanomicrobia > Methanomicrobiales > Methanospirillaceae > Methanoregula. The sequence goes on along the minus strand of OY969564.1, from coordinate 1,826,597 downwards.
CTCCCCCTATGTTGAGGTGCCGGCTGTAAATGATCGGCGCCCAGGGAAGTTCGAATCCCAGGCACTCACTGAACAGGAGACCGAATATAATACTCATTATACTTGCATTCCTGAGAACGACAAGGAACTGCTGGCCCTCATCTCCCTTTAACATGCTGCGGAGTGCAAAACACATAATCAGGAGCAACAGACCGTATCCAACGTCACCGAGAATAAAACCAAAGAAGATCGGAAATACGATGGCCAGCATCAGCGTCGGATCTACTTCAGTGTACATTGGGCGTGAGTAAATATCCATGAGCATCTGTGTAGGTTTTGCAAATGACGGATTGTTGTACTCTACCGGTACCGCATCGTGAACCGGATCTACCGGGAGTTCTGTAACAAACACTTTTCCGCCGGTTACTTTGTCCAGCGCCGCACCGATACCCTTAGCGCTATCCGCGGGAACCCAGCCCTCTGCCACAAACACTTTCGAAGTTGTGGCAAAACGCAGGGGAGCTTCAGCCTGCTCGATCTTCGCCCGGAACGCTTCCTCGCAGGCAACCAGTAATCCGGTATGGGATTCTTTGATCCCGGCGAGTTTTTCGTTGATCGCAGCGATCTCTTTTTTAAGACCGGCGATCTGCTCTGTGTAATAAGCAGTCCGTTCCGGGGCTGAGCCGTTTTCTTCGGGAATTGTGACTGCCTGGAACTGTACATCCTGCAGGAGCCGTTCGGTTTCCGCTCTGTTCTTTTCAGGAACAATAGCAAGAACAAAAGACCGCTCCTTGCTTTTTACAACCTGCATTTCGTGGGGAACATTCAGGATCAGGTTGCCGTTCACGTAACCGGCAAAGACACTGAAAAACCGCAACCCACGTAAAAGAGCAAGATCCACCGGAATCTCCAGGAACGGTGCAAGTTCTGCAATCTTCTGCTCGAACTCTTTAGCTTTCGTATCAAGCTTCGAGCGGGCACCAGCAAGTTCTTCGACTTCTTTTTCGATGCCGGGAAGCTCCTGTTCGATCTGCGAGCTGATCTGGGGAAGGCTCAGTTTCTGTTTTGCATCAATGTCTTCTCCACGGATTGCAAAAACATTCTCAATCGCCCTTACTTTGATAAGCTCGGTAGATGCTTCGGTAGCCCCTTCGAGGGGTGTCCCGATCTTAAAGCCTTCATATTCCACACGACCCTGATCCACATAATCTTCGATGTGGAACAAGTGCTCCCGGTACAGTTCCTGTATAATAGGCACAGCCTGATCACGCGAAGCTGACGATGAGTACACGGGTCATCGGTTTAGGCGCTAACATGCAGCTGCTCCTTAAACCGCGATACCAGCAGCTGCACTGCCTTTGAAAGGTTATTTTTGCCCTTCTCCTTCAATGCCGCTGAACGCTGATTGCCTTCCTTAAGGATCTCGGCGTGCTTTTGTGCTGCCTGGTGCCGTGCTTCTTCCAGTTTCAGCTTTTTATAGTGTTCAGCATTGCTCTGCGCCTTTGCTATAAGGTTATCAGCTTCCAGCTCGGCCTGGGCATGTCTTTTCTTTTTTTCTTCCTGTGCCGCACTGATCATCGACTGATACTCAGTTTCAGTTTTCTTGATGTCATTAAGGACCTCAGTTTTCATCCAACCCTCCACTCACGGCAGTACAATACTTGGTGAAAATCACAATATATGTATTGTTATTTACGATTTCAGGTCGGTTTTTTATGAGATTCGTTCAGGGAGCTGGATTCGGGAGAGAAATGTGCGATACCTGCCGACTGTATCTTTTCAAGGGTAAACGTATCGGCAAGCGGAAAAAGAGTAATACCCTCCCGGGTCATGCGGATAGTCAGGCCTGCAAGTTCATCCGAGGAACAGATGAGATGCTGTTCCGGGTGTGTTCCACGGACGACAGAGCAGCTGGTCTGGATTTCAGGTGCGACCGAAATAACATACGGGATCCGTTTCGATCCCGGGTGGTTCCGGGGGAGGACAATAACGGGCAGATGGTACGTCCTGACAAGCTCCAGAATCATAAGTGCGGGTTCAACGGGACCATCTTCCGGGGCTGAAACTACCACCACATCGCCAGCGTGAACTCCCTGAACATATTCATTGTCGCGGGTTTCGAGACAAAGTGCAAAATTTTCTCGGACTGGTGCGACAAGCAGAAAAGAATGAGCGCCTTTCACGATCAGAACGTCGTCACAGGCGGAATTGTTCATAGCTCGGTTACATCTTCAGACTGGCAGGAGGGACACATGGGCCGCTTGCCAATCCCCTTGAACCGTTCCCCGCATTCTTTGCACCGGTAATCCTTTGCAGTGACCCGGTCGGGGGGAAGATCAATATCCGTTGGTCCGCCAACACTACACATGCAGCAATCACCTCACTACTCTAATCTTCCCATTCTATTATTTATGCCTGTTTGCAGGTCTTAAACAAAAAGAAAACTCCGGCGTATTGCTTTACGTAACAATGATGAAACTGAACGTGACAAGAGAGATAATCAGCATGATGCAGGAATGTTTTACTCCTGCCGCAAGTGAAGCCTCTCCCATCTGGCCGGCGATAAGTCCCGAGAAGATTGCCTGGATCAGGCACGCATGGTAGAGAAGCCGGTTGAATGCCCTGATAGGAACAGATCCGATACCGGAGATGGGGCCTGCCATAGATATCCCGGATGCCCCGATATGAGCGAGGACCGGAAGGAATTGAGTTGATAAGACAGCAACGACGAAAAGGAAAACAAAGAACGAGAGGTAAACGATAGCAGTGTAGATGAACATCTCAGCGTGACGCTCTTTTTTAAGGGTTTCACTCATCTTTGCATCACTTGCAGCAATTGCAAGAACTTCCCCAATCTGCCCGCTCATCTCGCTAGCTTTTGTAATGAGAGTCACAGTCCGTGCAATTGAAGCGGTACTGATCCGCTGTTCAAACCGTATAAGTGCATCGGAAAAATTCGCCCCCCAATCCATGTCGCGTTTGATCCGGCGGATCTCGTAGCTGAGGAGGCCGAGATTGGTGTTGACCATAATACCGATAGCCTGGGCCATCGTCAGGCCAACCCGGTTGATGCCGGCCATTCGTTCAAGGAAATCCGGGATCATGATCTGGATTCCTTTGACCTTACGGGCCCAGATCTCGTAGAAGATTGCGTAGGGAACAAGAACGATCAGGATGGCAATTACTACATGGGCATTAATGACTTCAATAAAAAGTTCCGGATCCGCGTAGGGAGGGGTATTGAAGATAACAAGCGCCAGGTAAAGAATCGCTAATGGTACTGTAACAATTAATGTATGATTGACATCATTGACAAAATTTTCAAGAGGATGACGGATAAAAGTGGTCAGGACTCGTATCTTATCGTATTTTTTGAGCTGGTCAAACAGGTGCTCTTCACCGGTTTTTTTAACCAGCGCTATATCCGCGTACGTGTTAAGCTCTTTTTCCCGGGTATAGCGTTCGGCCTTTTCTGCCTTTCCCGAGATAAGATCGATGAGGAGCATAAAAATCAGTGACCCAATGGGCATGACTGCATAGATAACAATAGAGAGCTGGAGGACAGCAGATCCTCCCATCATCCCCATGACCACCATGATAATGATTAAAAAAAGAGGGCCGGCGACAAAGAGGGTAACATATGACTCCGCTACCATCGAAAGAATAGTCAGGAACTGTTTCTGTTCGAACCGTGCTTCTTCCTGGTACAATCTCACCCGGCTTGCCAGAAACTCAGAGAGATCTCCCCCGCTCCCGATCACAGACAGGAGATCCTCGAGAAAATCCTTGAGTTTTTCTGATGGTGTTGTTTCCGAGAGGTGCCGTACAGCTGTAATAACGTCAGATCCGAAATAATCAACATCACGGGTGATCTGCCGGAACTCCAGCGCGACTTCACCATAGATGGAAGCGTTTTCAGAAATGGCATAAAAAATGGTCATCAGCTGCGCTCCGCCACGACGCATTGCGTACATGTAGGCTACTGCATTATGCAGCGTCAGGTTGATCTTGACCTTCCGGTTGTTCTTCTCGATACGGGGGAGCCGGACCAGGAACAGAAAGGCGACATAAGCGCCAAAAACAAAAGAGATAACGACACTTGCCGATACTACAAAAGTCAGACTGGTGAGAAAACCTAAACTTTGGGGAAGCTGCAGATTGAGGACGTTATAGACACCTTTTCCTGACTGAACCTCCAGAACGAGAAGCCGGCTCACAACGTACCCCAGGATCCCAAAAAGAATCCCGACGAGTACGGAGATCCTGATGGATTTCCAGAGGTATTGTTCGAGCGTCAGACCGGACCGGGACGAGATGAGATCTGCGTGAACACCGTGGTACCGGATAGGATCGCGAAGCAGCCATTTCTGAAGAGTATGGCGGAAATTCATCACAGTACCTGTCTGAGATCATCTGTGTGCGCAAGCACTGCTGCACGGTTTATATTATAGTCGTGGAAGAGGGAGGCAACCGAGATATAGTCCCGGATTCCCTGTGTGTGCATCGCGTCAAGCAGGCTTTTTCTCACGGCTATCTCTGTTTCAAGCTGGGCTCTGGTCCATCCGCGTTTCTCTGAAATTGTGCTATAAATCTGCGATCTGCCGGTATATTTTGTAATATCATTGACGGGATCGTACTCGAAGACATTGTTAACCTTGAGGTTCCCGGTGGCCGGATCGATACCGACGATTTCAACAACTTCCTGCACTCTTCGGACACGTTCGTTTCCGCGGTAAATGAGTGCCTGGACACTGATGATGTTTAAAGCCTGGACCATATTGCGAGGCACATTTAGGGGCGCATTTTCCAACCGGTGAATTGCTGCGTCGATGCTTCCTGCATGCATCGTAGAGAACGTTGTGTGGCCGGTATTCATCGCCTGGAAGAGTGTCTGCGCCTCCGGACCCGGACTTCCCCGACAATAATGTATTCCGGCCGCTGACGCATCGCAGCCCTGAGGAGATCAAACATATTGATAGCATTGCCACCTTCGGTGAGTGCTTCCCGGGTAACACTGGCAATCCAGTTATCATGGTAAAGCGTGATTTCCCGGGTATCTTCGATACTGACAACCTTTGCAATAGGAGGGATAAAAAGTGAAACTGCATTCAGGGATGTGGTCTTCCCGGATGCAGTTCCCCCGATAAAGAGCAGGCTCATACCGTTTTCAATAGCAAGCCAGAAATATACGAGCTCGTCGCTCGAAAATGTACCATATTCCATCAGCTCTATAGGTGAAAACGGATCTTCACGGAATTTCCTGATGGTAAACGATGTGCCCCTTGTCGTAACCTCCGTCCCAAGGGTCAGCTGGAGCCGCGATCCGTCGGGCAACGTGGCATCCAGCATCGGTGAACCGGTCGAGATATGCTTACCAGAACGCTGGGCGAGAGTGATAGCAAGAGAATTGAGGACATCGGCTTCAAATGCAATGTTTGTTTTGATGTTCCGGTGTTCCCGGTGGTACAGGAATATCGGGATTCTGCTTCCGTCACAGGAAATATCTTCAAGATGGGGATCTTTCATCAGGGGATCGATACGTGACCAGCCGATAAAATTCCTGAGAAGATAATATTCTATCTTGAAAAGTGTATTCAGGTCCAGGACAAGCCCGTAGTCTTCCAGAAGACCGTGCACTTTTGTAAGCAGGATCTTTTTTCGGTCTTTTTTAATCTCGTCCGATGACAAAATAAGAACATCAAGAAGATCCTCATGGAGACGCTCGAGAAGCTCATACTCGAAATCCGAGAGGGGGGGTTCAAAAAGGAGGTATTCAGTCTGGTTCGTTTTCCGGTTGAGGGCTATGAACACCAGCGTCAATCCCTCTTCTATCCAGTACTGATCGAGCAGGTCGTACCCCTGCGGCAGCCCGGCCTTTACGAGCGGTCCATGCTTTGCAAAATCGTACTCCTCGATCTGGTTTTTCTGCTGTTTATTAAAGAATTGAAAATAGTAACGGTAGCTGGCCTCGCGTATCTTTGGTGCACTTGGCGGGGGACTGTCGCTTCCCGCATGCAAATGTTCAATATCTGCATTTCTCCGTGCAACCCCTATCCGGGACAGGTACTCTTTAAATCCTTGAAAAAAATCTGAAATCTGCATAAACCTGCTCCTTATGAAAGGTGCATTTCTCTTCTTCGTTAATAGTTCGGCAGATACTTATATAAATAGTATTTTCCAAGAACGGGCTATAATCCATGACGTATACGATTTTTTTGATTGAAGAAATCCGTCGTTCAGGGACAGATATCTTTATAGTTATCCCCAGAGATTTTAAAACAATATAATTCAACGGATAGACGGAGTGCCAGATGCAGAATACACAGAAAACCAGGATGCCCACGGGGATCGCATCGCTCGATCCCATCCTTGGCGGGGGTATCCCGCAGGGTACCCTGACACTCCTTCTCGGGGATTTGGGCGCCGGACACTATGAATTTGTCTACAGTTCGACGGTAAACATCCTTTCAGCAATGAAACAATCAAAGGATACCAGCACATTTACCCCCAAGAAAATCCTGTATATCACTTTCACCCGCTCGAGGCTGATGTCCGCCAAGAAATTGTTCAATCTTTTCGCACCGATGAAATGAATAGCGAGATGGAGGGCATCATCTTTGAGGATCTTTCAGATCTCTATTTTGATCGTAGTATTGTACCGGATTCCTGGTACAGCCATAGCAACACGTTGACCCGGCTTCAGAAACGATCTGAACATGCGAATCTTTTCATGAGGCTTGCAGAGATTTTTGCCGCGGCAGAACCGGAGAGCATGATCGTCCTTGATTCGATCACCGATATTGCCACCCAGAAGGCCCTTCCCAATCTCTGGGCTGACCTGACTGCCTTTCTCCGGGGCCTCCAGCGACTCTCGAAAACGAGGGATCTCACCATTTTCCTCCTGCTCAGCAGGGGTGTCATTGATGCAGCCAACGAAATTGAACTTGCCGACATCGCCGATGCAGTCTTTCTTTTTCGGTGGGAAGAGAGCACCGGCTCACGGCGCCAGCGGGTCATGTTCTTTGAGAAATTCAGGGGTGTCATGCCATACCTCGAGGAGCAGGATCTCGTCAAGTTTGCAGTCAGGATATCTACGACCGGTGGATTTGAGGTAAGCAATATCAGGATGGTAATATGAACGGGGAACGTGTGAAGATGGGGATCTCCGGACTTGACGATATGCTGGGTGGCGGACTGCTTGCCGGAAGTATTTGTGCAGTTATCGGGACGTACGGTACGGGGAAAACGACCTTTTCCCTCGATTTTATCTGGGAGGGACTCAAGCGGGGAGAGCGGGTAATCTATATCAGTCTTGAGGAACGAGAAGACAGGCTTATCCTTTACATGACACAGAAAGGCTGGGATGTTGAGCCGTTCCTGAACAAATCCCTCTATATCATCAAGCTCGATCCGACCGATTTTAACCTGGCAAACAACCGTATCAAAAATGAACTCCCGAACCTTATCAGCGAGATCGATGCAAGCCGGGTCGTAATCGACCCGATCTCCCTTTTTGAGGATCTTTTTGGCAGCGATTCTGAGCGACGCCGTGAGATGTTCCGGTTCATCGAAGGGCTGCGGGATAAGGAATGCACAATGATGATGACCTCCGAAACTAACAGCGACAACGCTTTCTCCAGCCGGCACGGTCTGATCGAATATCTTGCCGATACCGTGATCCTGCTCCGTTATGTGCATTCAAGCGATCTCACGGATGTTCACCTCGCCCTTGAAGTTGTGAAAATGAGAATGTCGTCTCATTCACGGGAAATCAAACCCTATGAAATCGAACAGACGCAGGTAACGGTATATTCTGAAGCAAACGTTTTCTAATACGCCACTGTCACCTATCCCTAAATGATCCGGTAAACCTCCCGGGGATCCGTTCCCTAGGCCCTTTTTGCATTTTTTATACGGTAATACCGAACAAATTGAGCAGGATAAGGATAAACACGCCAGGTAATCCCCCAATTCCGGCGATAAGGATCGTTGCAAGGCCGTACCCAAGTTCAGGTTTACCTACCCATTGCATGACATTGAGCGTGTTGAGAATGAACAAACAGATGAGACCGAGAATGGCATTGATCAAAAGGACCGATAAATTTTTTATTACATAGTATGCGATGACCAGGATAACGATGATAAAAACGACTGCAAGGAGAAGATCACTCATAGGGTTTCCGGTTATACCTCGTTGATATTTAATAAATCGCTTCCAATTCGTCCCTTTTTAGAGATGATTATTTTCTTCCGTTTTGTTCCGAAAAACCAGCAATCAACCCCACATCATATGGTTCATAAAATGGATCAGCATGTGAATTCGCCTAGAAAAAGTAATAGGTGAGAATTTGTATTCTTGATTTTGATAAACAAAAGACGTTTATTTATTATTTAGATAAAATGAAAAGCATAAACAATATCCCGTACAACAACAAATATTCTCTTCCTTATGATACCATCGTGCAGACGGGGCATAAGGATATCCATTCCGGTTCCGGGATGACCAGGGCATTTAGACTACCTTTCAATCTGTACGAAATAACCAACAGGACGGGCTGCTATGACGGAGATTTTTAGGGGGCCATTCGCCGGTAGACCCGGAAACTACTACCAGAAAACCATTTCTGCTCTTTCCGGCCGTTCGTTAAAGGGAACGTTCCTGCTCCTGACCATGGCGGTCGTGGCTGTGGTTACTGGCATCGTCGTCCTTTTCATCGATATGCCTATTCCTTTGATGGGGATCCTGTCAGTCATCTCTCTTGTCGCATTGATTCTCTTTATTATCGGGGCCCGGGCCCGCTTTTCTCCGGTACTTAGTGCATCAATGGATAGCGCATCGTTTCCGGTCCTTACCCCGAACAAGAACCTTACTGCAAAACCCGATAACAAACAATCAGCTCATGAATTTTTTGAACCGTATCTCAGGATGACCCGGTCGTTGGGGAACCGGACTGACCGGGGAGATTCATTAATTCTTGCCTGTTGTCTAGTGGGTATCGCTACCGCATATATCGCGTTTTTCGTCAATGTGCCAATCGCCATTCTCGTGCCCTCTGGCATTCTTTCGATTGCCGCATTTGGAACTGTCTGCCTCGGAGCGGTATCCAGGTTTGCCCCCGGCCAAATGGCAATTCTCTTGCCAGATGAAAATGACATCCCAAAGTTTGTGCCGAGACCCACCGACGTTGATCCCATTCCAGAGTCTCCGGAGCTCTGCGAAAAACCGGGTGGCAGTTGCCTGAATGTGTACTGGGTCCAGTCTCCCTTTGTATATATTAAAATCATTCGACAGGGAAACCTGGGTTTAGTCTACACGGTAGTCGAACCGGTAATTACCGCCAGGGAGAAAATTGTCCTTCAGGAAACCTACAACTACCTTCGTGAGGTGATCATTTTTGACAATCCGGAAAAATCTCCTGTTGATCTGCTTAAAGCCAAAAATGTGTACCGTATTCTTCTGGAGAATGATCCCACAATAAGTCCGGATCGGCTACCGATACTCAATTATTACCTTCAACGTGACCTTTCAGGATTCGGTCTGCTTGAACCACTTATGCACGACCCGGCTCTTGAAGACATCAGCTGCAACGGTGAAAACATGCCGGTCTTTGTCTTTCACCGAGTTTTCGGCAGCCTCCGGACAAGTGTCATCTTCCGGAGAGGCGAGCTCAACCAGTTCGTCTTAAAACTCGCCCAGAAAGCCAACAAACAGATCTCACTTTCAACCCCGATGGTGGACGCAGCACTCCCCGACGGTTCGCGGGTTCAGATCACGTACAGCAATGTCATATCCACCAACGGCAGTTCATTTACCGTCCGTAAATTCCGTGCAGATCCTATGACACCACTCGATCTTATCAAGTTCGAGACGTACAACAGCGAGATCCTTGCCTTCCTCTGGCTGGTTATCGAGCACAGGAAAAGCCTGATTATTGCCGGGGGAACGGCAAGCGGAAAAACCTCGACAATGAACGCGATTTCTCTGTTTATCCCACTGAACTCAAAAATTGTGTCTCTGGAAGATACCCGCGAAATCCAGCTCCCCCACAAGAACTGGCTTGCCACACAAACAAGGGAACTGAATACACCGGGGGTTCAAGGAGACGTCGATCTTTTCTCGCTCCTGAAATCGTCCATGCGTCAGCGGCCGGAGTTTATTATTGTCGGGGAAGTCCGCGGTAAGGAAGCCCAGACACTGTTCCAGGCGATGAATACCGGCCATGCGACGCTTTCAACCCTCCATGCCGGGAGTGTCCAGGAAGCCATCAACCGGCTCACCCATGAGCCGATCAACGTCCCGTCTGTTATGTTTACCGCTCTCGATCTTGTCGTGAACCAGGCTGTCTATTCCTTCGGCAGTATCCGGTTACGGCGCTGTTCTGCAATTCACGAAATATCGGTTGACGATCAGGGAATCATCATACCGGTGAAACTCTATGAATGGGATATCGGCAACAACCGGTTCAGTAAAACAGAGGCGCCGTCGCGGGTACTTAAAGAAATTGCCTCTATGAGAAACTGGTCAATGGAACAGGTGGCAATTGAGCTTAAGAGGAGAGAAGAATTCCTGAACATGGCCATCGACGCCCCGCATCCGGATATAATCGATCTGGCGAACGCGATCCAGGATCTCGGGGATTGAGATGACCGTTAACTCAAGTATGAGATCGCTGGGGCATCATTTGAGCGGTTTGAGCTCGTGGTTCTCGGGACGAACCTCAAGAAGGATCTCCGTTCAGCCCATCTTCCCTACACTGCAGAACAATACCTGCGCACAACACGGATTAACTCAGCTGCATCTATTGCCTTATTCTTCGGGTTCTTTGCATTCGTTCAAATCACAGGATATGATTTCGGATTATTTACGCTGATCCCGCCGTTGTTGTTCTGGCTCTTTTTATTTGCGATATGCGTACCGGGCGTCTATCTCTTCCAAGTCTATTACCCGGTGTTACTGGCACAAGGGAGAAAAACAAAGATCGATCTCGATCTGCCCTATGCAGTCTCCTACATGCAGGCCCTTTCTACCACGATGTCGCCATTCGAAGTGATAAAAAGGATTTACGAGGAAAAATCGATGTTTGGCGAGGTCTCGCTCGAGTTTGGCCAGGTGGTCCGGGACGTGGAGCTCTTCGGCGACGACCTGATAACTGCACTGCGCAACGTCCAGAAAACAACACCTTCACCTCTATTCCGTGATTTCATTAACGATCTGGGTGTGGTTTACGAAAGCGGTGGCGATATCACTGCATACCTCTCCTCAAAAACCGTGTTCTTCCACGAACAGGCAAAAAGAGAACTGGATCTGTTACTCAAGACCATCGAGATCATGGCAGAGGTCTATGTTTCAGCATTTGTTGCCGGTCCGATTGCTCTTATAATCATGATCGTTGCGCAGGGTATGACAAGCCAATCGGCAATGGGCTGGCTCCTCCCTTTTATGTACCTGGTGATCCCGGTCGGTGCCATCATCATGATCTGGATGCTCTCTATCATGCTGCCCCCGGAAAATCTTGAGATAAGCCGGAGAGAGATGGAGGATACCGGGCTTAGCTCTGGGGTGACCGTCGAAAATTACCCGTTCAAAGAGGAGGCGTCATTTTACAAGTCCCTTGAAGCGAAAAGAAAAGAACGCAGAATTTACAATATGCTTCGTCATCCGTTCCGCACGTATATTACCAATTATAACTACGGACTGATTGCCGGGACTATCTGTGCCGGGCTTTTTGCTTTACTTCTTATATCCGGAGGGGTTGGTTTCCTTTTCCCGAAGAATGCATTTGAAGGTGGGATCTGCCTTATCCTTGTCGGGTTCATGGCACCTGTCTCTATAGCCTACGAAGGACGGCGGTGGTATGTCGACAATGTGGAGGCCAATATCCCCGAGTTCCTCCGTGAGCTCTCTGATATGATTGAAATTGGCATTACGCTCCCTGACGCAATTCACCGCATTTCCAATGCAAAACTGGGCTTGTTGAGTTCGGAACTTGCCACAGTATCACGGGAGGTCAGTACGGGAGCGTATATCAACGCTGCATTGGTGCGCATGGAAGAACGGATTGGCCTTGTCTCGGTCAAACGGGCTATCTCACTGTTAGTGAAGGCAAGCGAGATCACATCAAATCTTAGGGATATTTTCGTCATCGCCATCACCGATTTCGAACACTACCTGAAGCTCAGGAGCGAACGGACCAATACCGCCATCGTGTACGTCATGATCATCTACCTCTCTTTTGGGATCTTTCTCTATACCGCATACCAGCTCAATGGACCCTTCATGGCGAGTTTCTCTTCTTTCAACCTTAACTATAATATCGCAGGAAACGTGACGGAGATGTTTGACATCGGTATCATACTCGGTCTCTTCTCCGGCATTATGGCCGGCCAGTTCAGCTCAAACAGCATCCTTGCCGGGTTCAAGCACAGCATGGTCCTTCTCGCGGCAGCGGTGGCAATGTTCATCTTCGTGGTGTAATGGAGGAGCATGCGACAAAAAAACAATAGCAGGAATGAGGCAGTCTCGGAAGTAGTTGGAGAAATGCTCATGATAGGAGTTGTACTGATCCTCGTCGCGGTATTTACTTCCCAGCTCTCGAATTATCTCCCTTCTGAACGCAGTCCGACCGTAACTATCATGATGACCAACGATACCACCGGAAATGTAACGTTCTGGCACAAAGGGGGCGACTGGGTAGAGATCAACACGCTGAAGGTGATCGTCTCAAACCAGACCAACCAGTCAACATATACATTAAACGGGAACCCACCTTTTTATTTTGTGCCCGATCCCGCTGAACCCAATAGTTCAGTCTTCGATCTAGGCGGTAATATCACCATCAATGCCGGAGCACCGCTTTACGGGGATGAAAAAATCACCCTTTCCACGGAAAGCGCAGTGCTCTTCTCCGGTGTGGTCAGCGAGGACCAGCCATGAAGGACGATGCGATTGCCCCGGTCATCGCCGTGATGTTGATCCTTGCAGCAATTGTTACTTTTTATTCGATCTGGAATGCGATCTACATCCCGTCAATGAAAGAATCCTCGGAGATAGAGCATATCCAAAATGTGGAAACTGCGTTCGAGCATTTTTCTTCGGATATCGATAACGCAGCATCATCTCACCAGAATCATCTCGCATTTAGTGAACCAGTCCAGCTTGGTGGCGGGGATATTCTGTTTAATCCAATTAAATCAAGCGGGACACTGGATGTCGTCCAGGATCGTAACCAGACGAGAGTGAGTCAGAGTACTATCTACAATATCTCCTTCTTTTACGGGACGACACCAATTGAGGAAAATGGAACTCTAATCAATTTCTCGTATGAACCTGTGGGTAATTTCTGGCAGGACCAGGGATACCAGTGGCAATATGGCTATATCAACGTGACCAAATACGGTACACTTATCACACCTCTGTCATACGACACTATGGACAACGTTACCAACGCGACCGAATCGGGATCGCTTGCACTATTTGCCAAGTCATTCGCGAGTGTTGACTATATGCCAAACCAAACTGAGATCCCGGTTTATCCAACAACCTCCTCGGAGCAACCTGTTGTCACCAGCATTTCACCGATAGCCGGTCCACCCGCTGGTGGGACTCCTGTTATCATCACCGGTGTTGGCTTTACTGGAGCGACCAATGTAACGTTTGGGTCCATACCGGCAATTGCGTTTACAGTCAACGGAGATAATTCAATCACCGCGGTTAGCCCGTCCGATAACGAAACCGGACTTGTTGATATTACTGTGACTACTCCTTATCCAGGCAACACATCATTTCTGAATCCGCCAGCCGACCAGTTCACATATACACAAGTCCCGATTGTTACCGGTGTTTCACCGACAGCCGGTCCACTCGCTGGTAACATGTCAGTAACCATCACCGGGTCCGGATTTACCGGTGCGACGAGGGTAGAGTTTGGCTCTGGCTATCCGGCACCTTCGTTTACGGTTAACAGCGATACTTCAATCACAGTATACAGCCCGCAGGGCGGTCAAACTGCCCCGGTCGATGTTATTGTGACCACTCCAAGTGGCACATCCTTGCCGAATCCGCCAGCTGATCAGTTCACGTATGCAAAAACACCGGTGATGGTAGTTACCAGCATCTCACCTAACGTGGGTCCACTCGCTGGTGGGACCCAGGTAATCATCACCGGGGTTGGCTTTACCGGAGCGAATTGTGTTGAGTTTGGCGGTATTGCGAATGCCACCGGTGCAATGACGGTTAACAGTGATACTTCAATCACAGTATACAGCCCGGGCCCGAATGGAGTATCTGGTGATGTTACTGTGACCACTCCCGGTGGCACATCCTTGCCAAATCCTCCGGCGGATCAGTTCACATATACGTCGGTCCCGACTGTCACTGGTGTCTCACCGACAGCCGGTCCGCTTGCTGGCGGAACGTCAGTAACTATCACCGGATTTGGTTTTACCGGAGCAAACAATGTTAAATTCGGCACAATCCCGAATAGTACCGGCAACATAACGGTAAACAGCGATACTTCAATAACCGTAGTCAGCCCGCCAGCGGATTCATCCGGACCCGTAGATGCTGTTGATGTCACCGTAACCACTCTCAGCGGCACATCCAAGACGTCACCAGCCGACAATTTCACGTATTCTGAAGGGTTGTTGCCAAAGCCCATACATCTGCCCACGTCGTATTCCCCTATCAGCGGGTCTTGTTCCAACCTCGATCTCTGGGCAGTTAATATCACCGCATCTCCCGAACATTCGTTTGTCAGCAGCAACGGGTATGGTACGCTCAAGCTTACCTCTAATATAACAACAATACCTAATCTCTACCCGGTTACTCAGATTTCATTTGGATCAGATCAAGAACCTTTCGGGAATGCGACTGTAGATGCTTTAAATGAGACTTTTTTCGATACGGTCAGGGTTGCCTGTAGTAACAATCTTATCATCCCCGACAGCGCCACTAATCCCCTGTCCCATTACTATAGATATAATATTTATAATCAGATAGAGAGGCCGGTTTATGTCACTCTCCACATCGACGAGATTAAAATGGAGGCGTACTGAAAATGAGGCAGAACACACATGCGGTCTCGCCGGTCGTTGGCGTCATGCTTATGCTTGTCGTGACCATCATTATTGCGGCAATTGTCTCTGCGTTTTCAGGTGGTTTAGTTGGGACACCGCATACAGCACCCTCCGCAGCGTTTGATGTCCATATCTATGCGCTGCAAGACCAGGATGGCTGCTTCTACACCCCGACCATGACCATCCATGAAATTAGTGGCGATTCTCTTCCAACCAAGGACTTAAAGATTGTAACGGCTTATACGAGCACCGGTGGTTCTGTGTTCTCCGGAAACCTCAGTGGCGAGGTGGCGGTACCCGGAAACGCTAATTGGCAAGGGTTTACCTCAAGCCAGTACAGCGGCGTATTAGTCTTAAATACGGGAAAACAATTCGGTTCATTTATTAGCAATTCTCCGACAGTGAACAGCGCTTGGTTTGGCGATGAATCGGCGATTCTCAGCCCCGGTTATTACCTGACTACCGCTGCGCTCTTTTGCGGTAATAATCCCATTAGCAGTGATTCATGTGATGGTGATCCGATTACCAACCCGCATGATAACCCGGGTATGGATTACCTTCTCGGATTTAACGTGATAGATCAGATTCAGAAGGGTGGATTCGGCACAGGTTCTGTTGTAGAAATCAGGATCATCCATATCCCGAGCGGGAGTATTATCTACGACAGGAAAGTGAATGTGGAATGATGTAATTGGTATTGACAGGTCGGTGGGGCTCGACGATTCACGGTCCTCCTCACATCACAGGATTTTCGGATTCTGTTAACTTGGCGGGGGATTGCAACTTTTCACCGAAGAAAAAATAATTCATCCTTTGTAAAGTTAACAGAACCAAATTCCCCGAGCAGCATCCTGTTTCTCATCATTGAGCTTTTTTCCAGAGCAAGGTTTTGAGCAGTTTCCTGGAGGGAGGTCATGGAATCATGCAAAGAAAATTTCGTTATTATTATAATACAGTCCTCCGTACGATATTCATGGAGTATAGAGAAATTATCTCGGATTCGATCGATTATTCCCGGAACGCCCTTGTCGGCAACTGGAAAACATGGCTAGTTTTTCTCATCTGCAGCTTCCCCTTTGCTCTGATGGTGTTCCTGTTCGATCCGGAAAAACTGGAGGCCGGAAAAACCATTGACTGGAGTGCCTTCCCGTGGGTCCAGTTCATTGCACTCATCCTTGCAGGGTTTCTCCTCTCGTTTTTCACGGGAGGATATATCGTCAGGGTCCTCCGCGGCACAAAACCCGCCCCGGTATTCGATCACTGGGGGCAGATTTATCTTGACGGAATAAAACTGATGATTGTCGAACTCCTCTGGATAGTGCCGACCACCATCATCCTTGGTGCTGCAAGCGGCTTCTTCGTGGCCTTTACCAGTCTTGGAGGCATGACATCGCCGGGTCTCAGGCTTCTCCTTGTGCTCCTTGTGTTTGTCGCACTGGTTTTTGCAATTGTAACCATTCTCTGCATTATCCCGGGCAGCATCCGCTTTGCCCGCACAGGTAGTATCCGCGAGGGGATTCGCGTTTTTGCTCTCCTGAATACCGTAGGGGCAATCGGCCTAGGATCCTACATTCTTGCCTTTGTTATTCTCATGGTAATTGTGATCGCCTTCTTCCTTCTTACCTCAGTCTTAGCGCTGATCCCGTACCTCGGCGTGGTCATCCACCTTGCGCTGTATCCCCTTATTATAGTCTTCTCGGCACGCTATTTATCCCGCGTGTACGATCATGCCGCACCACCGGCACCGCCGGTAACTGTGCCTGTTGCAGGGATATAACCTTATTTTTTGAAAAACACAAATTGAAAACCTCTAAACTTTGTCTTTTTGTTCTGTTAACTTGGTGGGGGATTGTAACTTTTCACCAAAAAAGAAAATAATTCATCCCACATAAAGTTGACAGAACCAATTTTGTTCATAACATAAAAATAATGCAAAATTTCTATGATTTGGCTCGCAAATCTTTAATTTTTCCCAGCCACGCGTCACTTCCATATGCCGCCGCCACCAGATTCCGTGTATAGTGTTCCATCGGTATATGGAGAATGTCCTGCGGTGTTCCCTGTTCAATTATCGACCCGTGATGCATTACTGCAATAGAATCACTCATCTGTTCGATAACCTGGAGGTCGTGGGAGATGAAAAGGATCGTAAGATTGGACTTTTTCTGAATGGACTTTATCAGACTGAGCACCTGCGCCTGAACCGAGAGATCAAGAGCGGCAGTGGGTTCATCGGCAACGATAAAATCGGGGTCGAGGGAAAGGACTCTGGCAAGTGCAACTCTCTGCTTCTGGCCACCGGATATTTCGAACGGATACCGGTCGATCAGGTCGGATTGGAGCCCGACCTGCCCGAGCAGGCCAAGAATACGATCTTCCATCTCTTCTGGGCCGGCTCGATTGCTTATGATTAGGGGTTCTGCCATACACTCCCGGATGGTCATACGTGGATCAAGCGAAGTATCGGGGTCCTGAAACAATATTTGCATCCGTGGCCTGAGTTTCCGGAGTTTCGATCCCTTAAGCCGGGTCAGATCAATGCCGTCGAACCGGACCGTCCCGCTCGAAGGTTCGATAAGCCGGAGTGCAATCCGGCCTAGCGTAGACTTACCGCTCCCGCTCTCCCCGACAAGGCCCAGCGTTTTACCCCTTTTAATCGAGATTGAGACATTATTTACTGCGATGGTTTTTTGGCGGCGAAGAAAACCTCTTGAATAAACTTTGGTTATTTCTTCAAGTTCAATCATAAAGGAAACACCGTACCTGGCGATTATCACCAACCTCTTTCATGGGGGGGTGTTCTTTCCTGCATCGCTCCATCGCCGCTATGCATCGTTCAGAAAACCTGCAGCCCGCCGGGAGTGATGAAGGTGAAGGACTAGTCCCTGGGATAGTATTGAGGCCGGCAGAAGGAAGAGATGCAAGGAGACCTTTGGTATAGGGATGGAATGGTCGGGAAAGCACTTCTTTTGTCGGCCCTGTTTCTACGATCTCCCCTGCATACATAACGACGAGCCGGGTACAGAGAAACGAAGCTGTTCCCAGATCGTGGGTGATAAGAAACAAAGTCCGGTTCCCGGTAACCTTCTCTTTGATCAGATGAAGAATTTCGATCTTGACTTCCGCATCCAGCCCTGATGTGGGCTCATCGGCGATAATAACCCGGGGATTGCAGATAAGGGCAAGCGCAATAAGAACGCGTTCCCGCATCCCCCCAGAAAATTCGTGGGGATAACGGCCTGCAGCCTGCACGGGATCCTCAAATCCAAGAGCGCCAAGCAGCCGTATTACCTCCTTTTTCGCCTCGTCCGCGGAATACAGATGGTGGATCAGGAGTGGTTCTGCGATCTGGTCACCCACTTTCATTACCGGGTTGAGCGTGTTTGCGGAGTTCTGGGAGATCATGGCAATCTCTCTTCCCCTCATCTTTTGCATCATAGATTCGGGTGCGGTAAGGAGATCCTTCCCGGCATAACGGATGATGCCACTGATATCAGCGTTTGTCGGAAGAAGACCCATCATGGCCATACCCATAACCGTCTTTCCACACCCGGATTCACCAATAAGGCCTAATGTGTCACCTTCATTAATGGTAAGATCAACCGTGTCCACAGCCCTTATTTTTTCAGAACGTGTGGAGAAAACCACTTTCAGGCCAGCGATTTGGATCAGTGCCATTCCTTTTGCCTCCGGATTGTTCCTGTTTGCGTTCTCAAGCGAATCGGGAATGTTCATATCCTGTTCACCTCTACACGGGGGTTAAACTTCTCTTCGAAACTGTACCCGATCATTGCAAGGGCGAGGGAAATCCCGATTACTGCAATCCCTGGAGGCAGTATCCACCACCAAAGACCCAATGCCATACCACCCTGCGAATACGCGTTCTGAATCATCGTCCCCCAGTCCACGGTCGTTGTATCCCAAAGTCCAATAAAACTTAGGCCGACACCCATGAGGAGGAGCTGCTGGGATGAACTTACAAATTTGACCATAACCAGCGACATTACGTTGGGCAGGATATGCCGGGACATGATACGAAAATCAGAGGCGCCAATCGCCCTCGCACCTTCCACGAAACCGGTACGGGCGACCGATAGGACCTGCGCACGCATGATGCGTATGCCATAAACACTGCCCATCAGCCCCATAAGCAGGCTGACCTGAAGGATGCCCGGCGAAAAGAATGTTGTGAGGACGATAAGAAGGACAAACATCGGAATAGGCATGACCACATCAATAGCTCTACAGACAATCTCGTCGACAATACCGCCATAATACCCTATAACTATCCCAACGCTTGTGCTAATCCCGACAGCAAGAGCCGCAGAGCAGAATCCGAAGAGCAAGGTAATACGGGCCCCAAAGACAAGCTGGGCAAAGATGTCCTGACCCACTTCGTTTGTCCCAAACAGATGATGATTATCTGGTGGCTGAAGTGGTTTGCCGGTAATAGCCTGAGGACCCTGAGGTGCAATCAGTGGGGCTGCGAGGGCTATGACTATATATGCGAGCAGGACTGCAATTCCCACCCAAAATATTGCTCGCCTACTCATCATTTCCCATCCTGATCCGCGGATCGATCATCGATGAGAGGATGTCAGCAAGCAGCATAGCACATATGGTCATCAGCGAATCCAGGAGGAATATGCCTTCGAGCAGAGGAAGATCTCGATTCGTAAGAGCTTCAGTAGTCAGGAACCCGATCCCTGGCCAGGAAAAAACAGTCTCAATAAACACGTTTCCCATAATGATTGCAGCGCACTGGAACGTCGTGATTGTCACTATGGGAAGGAGGGCGTTTTTAAGGGCATGACGCCAGAGGATCCCCCGCTCATCGAGCCCCTTTGCACGTGCGGTGGTGATGTAATCCTCTCCTATAACGGAAATCATCGAATTCCGCATGACGTAGTAATTCCCGGTTGCAATAAAAAACGTCATTAGGGCGACAGGGAGGAGGGCGTGGTACAACAGGTCCGGGATAGAAAGACCAGTTGAAAGAACACTGATGCTGCTGAATCCTCCGAGGGGAAACCATCGGAGATAAAAGGAGAAGACGAGCACGGCCATGATCGCCCACCAGAACTCTGGGATCGCCCGGATCACAATCATGATATTGAATATTGCCAGATCCTTTTTTCCCCGGATCTCCACCCGGACCATGCGCCGATAATTATGCCGATCAGGATCCCCAGAACTGTCGCCGGTACTATAATGATGAGTGACCAGCTGAGTTTTTCCATAATCATCGAGAACACAGGCTGGCCGTAAGCATACGAGTAACCCCATTGTCCGTGGAGTATGTTTACAATATAGAAGATATACTGGTCACTGATGGGAAGATCAAGACCGAACTGGTGGCGGAACTGATCCACTGCTGCTTGGGGGATGGTGTTTGAAAGCGAGAGAAGATAGTTGGTGATATAGTCGCCGGGCATGAGATGGAGAAGGAAAAAGGTAATGGTGATGCAGACGAAAAACGAAGCCCCGCTGTAACAGAGGCGGCGCAAAAGATATTTCCCGCTTATCATACGCGTTTTCCTCCATATCCCTGTGAATGGTTGAGGACGGTCATCGTTATGTTCCTTTGAATTTTTCGATTACGGAAATGAAAACCGATTCATACGGGAATAAGTCAATCCAAGGGACGTCATGAACCCAAGCTGTATTCGCAGAAAAAAATGGTTCCTTTTTTGGAGTCTTTTTTCTCATGGGAACAATCGCTTATCAGGGCTGAACCGGTGTTAAGTTCTCTAAAACTTTTGGATCCAGGATACTGTGGTATCCAGGCCCGATGTCCCAACCGGTGAACCGGTCTGTCCGGTACGCCACGAGGGTATCGGTACTTGCAACCGGTACCGTCGGCACATCTTGGGCGAGGAGATCCTGCTCTTTATATACCATCTCTAGAATTGCAGTCTGGTTCGTGGCGTTTTTAACCTGAGCCACAAGGCTGTTGTATTCCGGGTTATTGTAGTTGTAGTAGTTTGTTTCCTGTAATGGCGTGACTGCAAAATTACCTAGGGCATCCGGATCATCGTGAAGGAGAACCGGGAAGGAATCGATGAACACCGGGTTGGCGTTTGAAGCTGTTCGGTATTGGGTTGGATCCTCATAATATACTGTGCTCACGCTGATCCCCAGCTGCGCCCAGTCATTCTTGAGCACAGGGATGACCTTGCCATTCACAGCGTCACCTTTGCTGCCGAGAGGAATGGTGATTGTTATAGGATTTCCGTCAGGACCGACCAGCATCCCATCGGAGTTCTTGACAAAACCTGCAGCTGCAAGCATTTCCTGAGCCTCTGTCAGATTATAATTGTACATACCAACATCAACGGGATTAACAGCATCCCCTGCAAGAGTCGGCAACAGGAACGTTGTTTCAGTCGGCCTACCGGTGCCAAATATTGAGCTAATCGTGTCTCGATCGACCGCGTGGCTCATCGCATGCCGGAATGCCGAGATATTAGCGGGATATCGAGCCATGTTGAAAGCAACTTCACATTCACCTGTGTCGTTTATCGAGTAGACCGAAATATTTGAATCACCGGACAAGCTCTGCGCCATTGCCGGTGTAATTCCAGAGACCACATCAATCTCACCGTTTTCCAATGCCAGTACCTGGCTGTCAGGATTGGTGATCATTTTGAGGACCACACCAGGAATGACCGGAACCCTGCCATGATAGTTTTCATTGGTTGTAAACTGGTAATAGCCTGGAACGGCCTGGGTAAAGATAAATGGGCCGGTTCCGATCATCTGGCTGTCCTGGTAATGCTGGGGATCAGCGATGTTCTGCCAGATATGTTCCGGCGAAATGGTAATTCCCGGTGTTCGTGAGATCTGGTCAAGGAAGGCGGAATAAGGTGTAATAAGGGTAAAAACTGCCGTATTATTGTCCGGGCATTCTACCGACTGGACATCCGAAAGAACATATCCCATAGTGAGATTGTGGGCTTTCATGTAATCATTGGTGAACTTGACGTCGGCGCAGGAGAAGGAGGCACCATCACTCCATGTTGCATCTTGGACCAAATGGAATGTCCATGTCTTTGCATCATCTGAAACATTCCAGCTCTGTGCAAGTGCAGGATCAAATTTGCCGTCAATGTCTTTGATTACAAGGCCTTCATAGATGAGCGAGCCTGACAGAACTCCCCCTTTCTGCATATTGCTGGTATAGCTCATCGACGAAGGGGAATTCACGGGAATGATGACATCGTTTGCAGGGACGTTTGACAGGTTTCCTATATTTGCTGAAGATGAGGAATCATCCACGCACCCAGCTATAAAACAAAATAACAGGATGCTAATGCCACAGATGGCAAAAAAAATACTGATAGATTGATGGTTGTGACGGACGGAATGGTTCATCTGATAACCTCAGATACCCGGTAATAACGGAATCGTAGTGATTAATCGCATGCAGAGTTATTTAACCATTTTTCTTTAATTTTTTCTAATGTTTAGAGATATAAATTTACAAATAAACTTTGTTCGATTTCTCTGGTAGGACATTATATGTGGAAAATAAACCATCCGCAAACAATATGTTTTATAAGATAACCTTTTTTTATTTACTTTACTTGAAAATAAACAATATTCAAAAAAGATATATGGTAGTGTGAACCACGCACTATGATCACATATGGGTTCATCTAAGGATATCATGCAGACCTTTGCTCAAAAGGAGATTCGCGCACATTTCAAAGCGTGGGATGGCTGGTCGTGCCGAGAGGTTCCATCACCCTATAGACGAGATATGACATTCATTCTTTCCCGGGATGTCAGGGGCAGGACCGAGAACGTGGCACTTGCAGTTTCCTATGATGAGGATCCATCGACGCTCGCGCTTGAGGCACTGGTCGCATCCATGAAAGGAAAGGCGCCAAAAGGACAGTTCCTGATCGTCCCGAACGCAGCGGTAGTTTCGGGAATTCCAAAGACAGTCCAGGTCATATTTATGGAATCATTTGGGTTTGTCGAGGGAAAACTGGTTTGGCTCACCAAGAAAAAGAACGCAAAATATTATGTACCACCGGAAGCACCAGCCATGGTGGAAACTACTCCAATAGTCGCTGAACCTAACGCATCATAATTAAATTATTTTTAGCAAATTGGGGAATAACAATACTTTCTATTTTATTATTCCAGCTGGGGATCACCATTATGAAAAATGACGAATCTTATATTAAAATACTATATATATATTATAAATTCTTCGCTCCAGATCATATTTTTAACGACTTAATTCGTAGCCTAATGATGTTAATTACTATAAAAAAATATCTCTGTTAAAAATGATGCAAAGTTAACCGGTTTATATTAATAATAATTGATTAACAAATGATAATTGTTAAATATAGTAAATTACAACGAATAAACTTGCATGGTGGTTTTGATCCCGAGAAATTGATCCACCACTGCAATTCAGGCATTTCAAAGAGGGAAAACATGCATTATCTTAAACGAATGACAAGAAAAAAGGGCGAAGATGCGGTCTCACCGGTCGTTGGAGTTATGCTGATGCTGGTCGTGACAATCATCATCGCAGCGGTCGTCAGTGGATTTTCAGGCGGCCTAGTCGGAGGGCAGCAAAAGTCCCCGACAATTTCGATGGATGTCAAGGTGGTGAACTCCGGGAGTTATATCGCTAGCGGGTTCTTCGCAAACGTGAACTCAGTGAGCCAGCCTATTGCTACCTCGCAGCTCAAAATTGTTACCACGTGGACTACTACGATGAAAAACGATGCAAGCTATGACCTTTCTCCTTCTCAGGCAGCAATAGCGAATGGGACTGTCTTTAGTGGTGGAAACTCATCGTTACCGAATGCCCCGAATCTAGGTAACTTTAATCCTGGCATGGGGACTTATCCGACACAAATAGCTGCCTCGGTTGCACCGTTTGGAATGGGCTCCTTTGTTTCGGATATTACCGATCCTTACGAATATAATTCCAGCTACTTCGGGCAGTACACACTTCAGCAGGGGGTTACTCTCTTTGCCGTACCCTTCGGCGCGGGAGGCGGAGAGACAATGGCCGGGTCTCCCGGGCATGCATCTCTCACTAACGGAGGGTACATTCTACCGAATGATTATGTCGGTGGATCGAGCTTCATGGCGAATGGTGTTGATCCCGCAATAGCAGTTCTGGGTGGGGGCTGGGAACAGCTCGCAGTAGGTGATATAGTGCACGTCAAGGTAATCTATACGCCAACGGGTACTACAATCTTTAGCAAGGATGTCCCGGTTACGGAGGCTTAAAATTATGAAGCATTACAAGGAAAATGCAGTCTCACCAGTCGTCGGTGTCATGCTGATGCTGGTCGTGACTATTATTATCGCAGCAGTTGTCAGCGGATTTGCTGGCGGCCTTGCGAAAGGCCAGACAAAAGCACCGCAGGCAACTATCACGGGAACCTTCAGTGTTACTTCAGGTATGACCATTACTAATGCGGGTGGAGACTCACTTCCATCAAGCAGTATCCTTATCACGACATCGAACGGACCGACATTCGGCCCAGGACTTGGGTCAACTACAGTAAGTGATTTAAACCTCACGCTCGTTACTAACTCGGCCGGCACACCGGTTGCGTTCTGGAACCCGAGTACCCAATCGATCGATGGATATAATATCACTTCGTTCAACCCGGGCGACACATGGTACTTGAACATCACAAACTGCAACCCAGTATTATCAGAGTCCGCCACATCGGCCCTGTCGAAACATGGATCCTATATCCTCCCCGCCAATAATAACGGTGTATGGGGTTTCACCACTCCAACGGATGGATTCTGGGCCCTCAACTTCGTGAACCCTGCAAACATCGGGAAGGCGTTCTATCTCGATGTCTATGACCAGGCAAGCGGAGCCGTGATCTCGCAGTCGCAGGTCACGATCACTGGATAATCAGAATTGTGGAGTTTCATTTGCTGTAAATCATTTGGAAAAAAGGGAAACCTGACAGGGACGATTGCGTTCTTGCCGGAATAACATCCTCATCTCACTTTTTTATTTTTCCTATGAGTGGGTGAATGATGCGATTTGACCACCCTTCATATGGAAAAATTACACAACCGATATATTCAGCATTTCATCTAGGAGATCCAGCCTCTTTTCAGTTTATGATTTATATAAAAGAGCGTTCGTTTGTTGAGGTAAGCGCAAGAATTTCAGAGGGAACAATATGCAGTATCTGAAACGAATGATGGAAAAAAATGACGAAGATGGAGTCTCGCCGGTCGTTGGCGTTATGCTGATGCTGATTGTGACTGTCCTCATAGCAGCGGTCGTCAGCGGATTTGCGGGGGGGTTGGTAGGGGGGCATCAAAAATCCCCGACCCTTACCATGGATGTTCAGATTGTTAATACTGGAAGTTATTTGGATAGTGGATTCTCAGGAAATGTACTTGGGGTAAGTCAGCCGATCAATACGAATCAGCTCAAGATTGTGACTTCCTGGACCACCACGATGAAGGACAACACCAGTGCAGATTTGGCAGGTACATCTATGGCCAAAATTGCTGATGGAACCTTCTTTATCGGGGGAAACACCTCACTACCGAACAGCCAGAACGTGGGTGAACTTTGGACTGGTGCGACAGTACCTTTTGGAGTGGGAAAAGGAATTATTCAGGGTACAGAGGACTGGAATTATCCTGATGGTTATTTCGGGAATTACACGCTTCAAGCGGGCGTCGGCCTTTTTGCCTATCCAGCTTACGGTCCACCCCGAGGTTCATATTTCAATGGGGGATACAACGGTGTAACCCCCTATTCCTATGTCTCCGGCTCTGAATTTACTGCAGGTAGTACGGTAGATCCAACGATATCTGTTCTCGGTGGCGGCTGGGAGCAACTCCGGGGTGGGGATAAGGTGGATGTCAAGGTGATATATACTCCTACAGGTGCTACGATCTTCAGTGAGGGCGTCCCGGTTACGGAGGGATCATGAAAACGGTCAGCGAACATGCAGCCTCGCCGATAGTCGGTGTTATGTTGATGCTCGTTGTGACCATCATCATAGCTGCGATCGTTAGCGGATTTTCTGGTGGACTCGTGAATGGCCAGACGAAAGCACCCACTGCAGTCATCATAGGTACATTCAGTGTCACTTCAGGGATGACAATCACCAATGCCGGCGGCGAGGCGCTCCCGACAAGCAGTCTTATTATAGAGACCAGAAACGGACCTTCTTTCGGCCCGAACCTTGGTACAAGCACCATAAGTGTCGTCGACCTTTCAAATGTTACCAATTCCGCTGGGACACCGATTGCTTTCCGCAACCCTGTAACGGATAATATAGACGGTTACGACATCACATCGTTCAACCCGAGAGACACTTGGTACGTGAACATCACCAACTGTAATCCTGCAACGTTTGAGAATTCATCATAACCATATCCTTCAAAAGGATACTTTTCCTTAGTCAATGGCGAATGGACCTTCAGCGGCGATCCCGATTTCTATTTATGGACGATCATGTTCGTAAATCCAACCAATATTGGGAAGAGATTCTATCTCGATATAATTGACTCTTCGAGCGGAATCCGGATCTCGGAACCCGTAGTCACGATCACCGGGTAACTAGCATCATGGTATCCCGTGATTGTTACCTATCAATTAAAAGGGAAAAACTGGCAGGGACCTGGTGCAGTTTCTGCAGTCTGTCCCGGTTTACAACAGTGGGGAGTATATAAGGGGCTGGCTCATCCTTGCAGCGCTCTTTTTCTTTGCCCTTATAGGTACGGTTCAAGATGCGTTCAAAGGAACCTACTGGCTTGCTCTCCTGGAACCGTACCAGAACGCCCTTCCCCATCTCGTGATCCTTCTTCCGATCCTTTGTATGGCTCTATAGTATTATGGCAGCCATCTGGATCGCATATGAGATCAACAATAACCGACACCCCTTTAAAGGGGTACGTGCCGCCAGATTGTTCGGTTATCTGATGATCACTTACTTCATTGCCGCAATTATATTCTTGTATTATCCAATGATTTCAACCGGTCTCGCCGGATTTTGGGCGCCGAAAATACATTGATCAAATTAATCATTTATCAAAATAATTCAATTAACCATATACAGTTGTTAAACAAATACAGATACTACAGGACATGCAGGACAGTAGTGCCATAGACTGGAACGAAGTCTGGAAAGAGAGGGAAAAAGAGAAAAGAGCCCAAGACGAATGTGCGAGCTGCGCCGCGAGATGGTCGGATCCAGCACGGTGCAGAAAATTCGACCATATGGTCAAAGAAGACAACTGGAGAGATGCACGGGAACGCATCTCTGCCATGAAGATCGACCCGGACTCCAGGGTCCTCGATATCGGCGCCGGCCCCGGGACACTTGCTATCCCGCTCTCCGGAATGGTCCGGCATGTTACGGCCGTTGAGCCCTCTTCCGGGATGCTCGAATGCCTTCACAACAATATCCGTGATAGCGAAATTCACAATATTACAACCATCCAGAAAACGTGGGAAGATGTGGATATCCAACGAGATCTCAACCCGCCGTATGACGTGGTAGTTGCATCCTATTCTCTCGGCGTACCTGACCTTCGGGATGCCATTGAAAAGATGGACGCCGTTTCCCGGAAATACGTGTATATCTTCTGGTTTGCAGATCTAGTGTCGCCTCGTCATAGACAATATCTCGAAATATGGGAGGAACTCTTTGGAGAACAACCAGCTACAAACCGGACGCCCAACATTATTTTCAATCTGCTCTACCAGATGGGAGTTTCCGCCAATGTTGAAATTTCCCGTGCGGATCGTACGATCAGTTTTTCAAGTTTCGACGAAGCAGTGGACGATCAACGGGAAGTCCTGCATCTCAAAGAGGAGAGGCAAATCGCCGTACTCAAAAAACATCTTCAGAAAACGCTCCAGTGCGAAAATGGACAGTATTTCATGAAAATGCAGTCATCACAGGCAAAGATCTGGTGGGAAAAAGAGGGTTAAAGATACATATGGCAGAAGTACCTCAACCGGCCCGGTTCGATTCTTGAAGAGACCATCACACAGATACGGAAAACCCTTTGCAGCGATTTCGAAAAAATTTCTATTGAACGAGTCGTCATAGGGATTTTCTTTACCGGTGTGAAACTCAGCGACGGTTCCGGGGGCATCTGCTTTACGCCTATAAAAGAGATCCCGGACGCAGTCTGCTGCCCCAGTTCTGCCCGGGCCATGCCTTTCCCAGGACGATTTACCGGCTGCAGTGCTGCTGAATTCATTAGGGATCTTCCACAAGCACCCCCATTGAAGAAGGCGGTTGGCATCGCTATTGTAAGCGCACTCTCGGAAAGCTGCAGGAAGAGGAGGGTCGATCTGCATTTCGGCAGGGAAACCGGCAAAGATGTACTCGACACAACCCCTATTCCTGATGAGGGATATGTAGTCGTGGTCGGGGCACTTGTCCCAATCCTCAAGCGACTGAAAACCCGGGGAAAGCCGTTTGGGATCCTTGAACTCGACCCACGCACCCTAAAACCTGATGAACTCCCCTTTATCATCCCAAAAAATCAGACTGAGGCAGCAATCCAAAGGGCGGACATGCTCATCATCACGGGTACAACCCTTCTCAATAATACACTTGAACCTTTACTTGCCACCGCTAAACCCGGGACAACAATCATTGTTGTTGGACCGACTGCCAGCATGCTTCCGGATGCGTTCTTCCGGCGCGGCGTTACGTTGCTGGGCGGTGACGTGGTCATCGCTCCAGATGTCTTGCTCGACACCATTGCTGAAGGAGGCTCCGGTTACCATTTCTTCGGAAAATCTGCAGAGAAGACAAATGTCTATCGGAAATCCACCATGGCAGGAAGTCATCAAACAGTACCAAAACACGTCAAAGGAAAATTTCCATGAGATGCAGCTATTGTGAACGGGCCTGTGATATACAGGAAAGCCAGAACGGGTATTGCCGTATGTATCGAAACAGTATGGGCACGATTACGGAGAACTATCCAGACAGTTATCTCAATATCTACCCGGTCTCAAGCGAATCTATTCCGATGCTTCACTTTTACCCCAATAGTATCTTCCTCCTCCTCAGCACCATAGGTTGCAACTTTACCTGTGAAGGATGCATATCTGAATTCCAGACTATCCGTAAAGGAACCCTGCAGGATATCCTCAACCACCACACACCAGATGAGATCCTCGCCATAGCACGGGGATATGCCTGCCGGGGCATCACGTTCTGCCTGAATGAACCCACGGTTTCCCTCCCCACTTTTTTAAAAGTCGCACAGGCCGCAAAAAAGGAGGGATTCCTTGTCGGTTGTTCCAGCAACGGTTACATGACAGAAGCAACGTTGCAGATGATGCTGCCGTACCTGGACTTTGTCAATATTGGCCTCAAAGGGTCGACTGACGAACGGTACCGCGAGTGTGGGGCAGTATCGGCAGTACCGACCTACCGCAACCTGAAAACCCTCTACGATGCCGGAGTCGCCGTCGAGGTTTCCGTTATGTACCTCAACGGAAGGGAGCTGGAAGTAATCGGAGCGGCAGAGCGGATCAGTGTAATCTCGCGATCTATCCCGTTCCAGGTGATGCGCTTTATGGCGACCCATGAAAACCTCGAACCTATCGCTCCCACCGGGCTCAAGGAGAGCAGCTCTGCGCCGATCTGCGCCGGTACTTCGATCATGTGTACCTGTTCAACACGTGTGCGACGACTGAACTGGATTCACGTTGCCCGGTTTGCGGGAAAACGATCATCCACCGGGTCTTTTTCGGTCCGATGGCGGCCCGGGTGCTCTCATGCCCGTCGGATGGCAAATGCAGCTGCGGTTACCACTTCCCCTTTCGGGGTGAGATCGATCCCATTTTCGAAGGCGAAGTCCAGATCCTTGGGGGGTACCGGTCGATCATGGGCATGCAGTTTATCAGCAAAATATTAGGTACTCTCGGAGTAACCGATGAACGGGTAATCGACCGGATCTGCAATACAGTCATCGAAAACGGCTATATCAGCAATTTCCAGGATCATATGAGCACGTACGGAAAATATTTCGATATGATACGGTATCTCGCCACGCTCGCTCACCACGAAGACCAAGCAAACCATTTGATAGGATACACACAGCATGTCATAACTGATATCCAGCAAAAGGCTTCGACTGCTGAAAAACCCCGGGTTTACGCGGTTCTCAGTCACCCGCTCCTCCCGCTCTATGCCGTAAAAACCGAAAATCAGCTTGTCGAGATTGCGGGGGGGATGAGCCTTAACAAGGAACTCGGCTTAACTGAAAGTGCAAACCCGGAATACACGGTCGAAGAACTCAATGCGCTTGATCCTGAGGTTATTATTATATCGGGCAATTTCGCAACTCCCGTTGCAGAATTCATCAGTACGTGCAAAGAACTCGGGATATCCTGCCGGGCACTTGATACCGGGAGGGTATACACCCTTAATACGGACCTCGCTGGCAGTTCCCAGCGGTGGGCTCTCGGGCTTATGGATGTTGCAAATATCCTCCACCCGGATATCTTTCAATATTCCCTTCCTGAGGAATATACCAAATTTAATCACGAGGTAGGCCTTCCTGAAACTTAATGGTAATACCCCGGGATTCTCACCTTTATAGGTAAAATGGAGACTTCAAAGATCCCATGCATAAAGACTTGATGCATCTATAGCAACGTTTAATCATTGTATTTAATAAATGAAAAAGTTAGTACAATAATATAGACATGACACCGGATGGTTCGGTCCACGGAACACCGAATTATGGACAAACCTACTGGCGGGACCGGTGGCAGCGAAAGAGGCTCGCCCTTCTTGAAACACGTAAGACTGAGGGCAATAGCTTCTGGAACGATAAAAAGGCAATAAAAAGTCACTTTATTCACGATCTAAACGAATGGCGGGATATGGCCGAAACCCGGATCGCGGGAATGAATGTCAGGGACGGATCACGGGTCCTGGATATCGGTGCAGGCACAGGGGTGCTCGCAGTTCCCCTCGCTGCGCATGGGTGCGACGTCACGGCTATTGAGCCCTCGCCGGTCATGGGAGAGGCCCTGCGTGAGTACCAGCGGGAAGAAAAATGCCGGGAGATCACCCTCATTCCCAAACGGTGGGAGGACGTGACACTAGAAGAACTTGGCGTACCTTTCGATGCAGTCGTCGCTTCCTACAGCCTCATGGTTACCGATATCGGTGAGGCCATTTTGAAAATGCAGCAGTCATGCCGGGGAACTGTCCATATTTTCTGGTTTTTAACCCAACCCCTTTGGGCACAGGTCAATGCCGGCGTATGGAACCAGCTGCACGGGTCGGACTTCTGCGGTGAACCGACTTCAGACTGTCTCTGGCAGGCGCTTTGCGAGATGGGGATTTACGCAAACCTTACCGTTGAACCCGGTGCGATCCTGCGGTCTATCCTTCACTTGAGGATGCAGTTACTGAATTCAGTGGCCGCATGAACTGTACAACACCTCAGCAGATGGACATCCTTCGCGAGTATTTCCACCGTACATTGAAGAAAACCGAAAATGGGTACTTCGTCGACGGCCGTGCTCTCGGTGCCCATATCTGGTGGAATGCTCCGGACCAGCGGTCGGAAAATGTTAAAACTGAGTCCGGCGTCCAACAAAAGTCAAGTGATAACAACCATGCATCGAGTGCATGTCACCCGGTCATAAAAACTAGACCATCTTGACGAGGGAAAAAATGAAAACCCGGTTTTTAATTCCTATTATCATCCTGCTCTTCATGCAGGTTCTTTTTCTTGTTCCAGCAGCCGCATCTACAGATTCGTGTACACTCACCGCGCTTTCTATTCCCGACGGTGCGGCAATAAGCATTGACGGAACCCTGATTGGCACTGTCCCTCAAGAAGAACTTGAACTTCCCTGCGGCAACCATACCATCATAATGAGTGCAAATGGCTATGCTGATTACATCGATGATGTGACACTGGAACCCGGAATTCCCCAGGCAATTGTGGCAAACCTCCAGCGCACAGATGATCGAGGGAGCGTTTACATCACCTCGGACCCTCCCGGAGGGAGCATCTTTGTTGATGGGATACTGCAGCAGGGAACAACACCACTCCTGATTGATGCACTTTATCCGGGTCCCCATGCAATCCTGATCCGTAAATCCGGCTATGAGGATTATACTGACACTGTAACCGCCGGACCCGGAATGATTCCTACCTACAACGAGTTCCTGGTCCCGGTCCCTCAAACCGGATTCCTGGATGTGGTATCATCTCCGGGAAATGCAACTGCTTACCTTGACGGGACCCTTTTTGGAACAACGCCTACACTGTTTTCAAGTGTTATTGCCGGCAACCACACCCTCATCGTCCAGAAACCGGGGTATATGAATTATACGCAGACCATTGTGGTTCAGGGTGGCACATCCGGGCTTGTACAGGCAGATCTTGAAAAAATCCCCGATACCGGTACCATTATTATCGATTCCTCACCGGACGGCGCTGCGTTGTTCCTAAATGGCACCTACAAAACCATGACTCCTGCAAACTTTGAAGGTGTTCCTGCGGGATATTACAGCCTTGATTTTCAGAAACCTAATTACACGACCCAGGATGCCTCTTTTAATCTTACCGGCGGGGAAACGTTGGAAATTTTTGCGACGCTCAGCACGGATCCCAACGATACCAGTAAGCCTTCCCTTCTGAGTTACAACTCAGGAGGCAATGATACCTCAGCCGGAACGGACCAGGTATTCGAGAAAACATACAGCTGGTTTTCACGGGGACGTGCGGAATCGGTAACCCTGCATATTCCAAAAAGCCTGTATTACTATTACAAAAACCAGACGCATCCAACAAATGCAACCGCGCTTGACAATTATACGCTCAGCGATGAGGACCAATTCTACCTCTATGACCTGATCGGGCAGCTCAAGGACACCAGTGGCAACCAGAACCTGGCAGCCAGGGATGATTATCACACGGTCACTGCGTTTGTGCAGTCAATACCCTATGCACTGCATACCGATCCGGCGACCGGACAGACAACGACTGATGCAAATGATTACTGGAAATACCCGGTCGAGACCCTTGTTGAAGGAAACGGTGACTGCATTGATGATTCAATCCTTGCTGCAGCCCTTCTTAAAGATATGAACTACGATGTTGCGATCGTGCTTTTACCCCAAGTGGCTGGCAGGGACGCCGGTCATGCAATCGTCGGGGTAGCCTGTGATAACTGCAACGGGTACTATTACCCGATCGATGGAAAGAAGTACTATTATCTCGATCTGACAGGGCCGGGTCTTTCCCTCGGCCAGATGAGTTACGGGGGCGAAGACGATGCATATGCAAACACCGTTGCGGAAGTTGTTGTTCTTAAAGGTGGGACTTGAGGGAGATGGTTGAAATCACACGGACACACCCCGCAGGAAATGAATATTATGAGGATTGAGAAAAGAAAGGCGCCGGCAGGATGCCTCCCGCTTGGTCTTTTCCTCCTAATCGTTCTCATGGCAGGTTCAACCGGGTGTATCAAAATCGCCCAGAATGCCATTAGCGGGGGATCGGCAACCGGCAACATATCTATCACGCCAGTGGTAACAGCCATTCCAAACACCTCACCATCTGTGATCCCGCAAAGTAATTTAACAGCAGATCCGGGTGTTTTTATGACCCCTGCCATGTCAGATATCGTTACTGAGGTAACACCCGACGTGACGCCAGATCCGTATGTTTTTCCTAACGCGACTAAAATCAATGAAACGCCTCTCCAGCCTGCATTCCAGTACCTGAGACCGCAATTTACCAAGACCTATACGCTTACCGGCAATGCAGTAGGTCTTCTCGTAAATGTAGCACAGGGACCCTTGTATGTTGTGTATATGGTCAATCCCAAGTTTGACTGTCTCGCAGATCCCGATTCATGCAGAGGAACGATTCTTGTTCCGGTAAACAACCCGTATATGTCGATCACCATCCGGGACAACCAGACCAATGAGATTGTGGCAGAGGATGGGTATGGCCGGCAGTACACTCCGATATCGGCCACTACGAGATTTCCACAACTGGATATACAACCACGTCAGTTAACGGCCAGACTACGGTAAGTACTACCTCATTACCTGGCCCACGCTTTATCCCCGTGTACAGCTCAGGCCAGTTCCAGATTACGATACAAGGAAACTACCTCGATGTCACGGTCGCGATCGTGACCGGAACAGCTCCCAATCCACTGGACGCATTGGAAAAATCCGGGGGAACGGTTCCGGTATCAGATTCGGACGATAACTAACAAAGAGAAAACATTGTGTTTACATGAAATCACGAACTATTGCTGCTGAGCTCAAGAAGCCTGCATTCCCAAAACAAGATCCCTTTTTCTGGAGGGAACAGTGGCGTAAACTGAAACTGGCCCACTGTGCTGTGCCGGGATATGGTAATGCCCACCAGTTCTGGAAAAACAGAAAAATGATTGATAGCGTCTACATGAAAGGCAGGAAAAAGCACAACAGTGACGATGGTGCCCGCGCCGCTGCTTTAGCTATTCCCAACGGATCCCGTGTCCTTGATATTGGCACCGGCCCGGGAACATACGCAGTACCACTTGCTGAACACGGGTGCGAGGTTACGGTCGTCGAACCCTCTCCGGTCATGCGGGAGGCATTGGCGGAGAACATGCATGAAAAGGGAGTGCGGGATATCAGGATCATCCCTAAGCGCTGGGAGGATGTTACCATAGAGGAACTTGACGGTAAATTCGATGTGGTCATCGCATCTTATTCACTTACGATGATGGATATCGGGAAAGCTCTTGCAAAAATGCAGGAATGCTGTGCCGGTACCGTTCACCTCTTCTGGTTCCTCACACCTCCTGCATGGGTCCAGGTAAACAAGGATCTCTGGCCGCTCCTCCACGGAGGGGAATTCCCTGGAGAACCCATGGCCGACTGGCTTTGGCAGGTGCTCTGCGAGATGGAAATCCATGCAAATCTCCAGGTTGAAGTAAAATTCCCGCCGTCAGTTTATGCCTCCATCGACGATGCGGTCAACGATTTTTCCCAGAGATTAAAGTGTTCCACAGCCGCCCATAAAGAAACGGTCAGCAATTACTTCCAGTCGATCCTGCGCCAGGAAAACGATGGATTTGTGCTGGGTGGAGAAACCCTTGGAGCACACATCTGGTGGACCAGGGGACTACCCGAAGTGACCGCACCTTATAATCGAAGATAAAAGAAAGGATGATGGTTGAAATGAGCGATTTCGAAACATTGTTTGAAAAAGCAAAAGCATCTCACGGGCATGTCTGCCCCGGTATTGTTCTAGGAACCCGGTTATCCATTGCCGGTCTTCGCGAACTGGGAATAGATCCTGAAAAACCGATCCACAATCTCATTGTATATATGGAGATCGACCGGTGTGGTACCGATGCTGTCCAGGCAATTACCGGCTGTTCTCTGGGGCACCGCAGCCTCAAGCACAAGGATTTCGGGAAATTCGCCGCGACGTTTGTGAACACAGACACGGGTAAAGCAGTCCGGGTATCGATCCATGAAAAGAACCGGGCTGAACACGATAAGCTGGACATAAAAGAGGTTATCAAATTACTTGCAAAAATTCCGGAAGATGAGATCCTTAAGATTGAAAAAGTCCAGATTACTATTCCAAAAGAAGACCAGCCCGGGTTTCCCGTGGGGAGAGCCGTATGCAGTAAATGCGGGGAGCAGATATCGGACAACCGTCATACCGTAATAGATGGCAACGTGATGTGCCGGAACTGTGCCGAGGGATCGTACTATACGGTTATCGAATGAAAGTGCTCCCAGAACTTACAATTAACTCTCTTAAACACCCTTTTCGACGTTTACCTGAACTGGTTGTTTGGCATTTAGAACTCACTTAGAATCCAAATTGATTCGCTTATAGACACCTAAAAAGAGTTTGAGATTAGTCTATCGCGATCATTACTTCGCTGGATTTTATAACTGCATAGGCAGTCTTACCAACAGAAAGACCGAGATTTTCCACAGATTTCTTCGTGATGATGGAGGTAATTTCCTGCCCACCTGGGAGCTCAATCGTAATTTCCGAATTTACACTGCCCGGTATGATCATTTTTACTTTTCCCTTCAACATGTTTCGTGCACTGATTTTCATATACTCACCAAGATTTTCATACGCGGAACCAATATTTGAACATATGGATTTTGGAAGTTTTGACTTCAAATTCGCAAAATGGCGGTTATACCAAGAATATTAAAGAGTTACTATATTTTATTGAGAATAAGTAAACTAATTATGTTTAAAAAAACTACATTATTAACAATTAGCTTTCAAATTGCAGAGAATTTCCTTTGAAAACTATGAATTTAAATTATATCATCATAGGAAAGTATTTATTTTAGGGACTATAAGTATGGCCGATAGGAGCAGGGGAGTTCTTCGGAATGACTGCCATATTCGTCCCGAAAAAGCTGGAACAAGTATCCCGCTATGGATAATCCTTCCCTCTATTCTTGCAGGTCTTTTCCTGCTTGACATTCTGACCACTCAGCTCATTCTTAATTTGGGAGGAATGGAGACTCAATCCCATGATGTCCGGGGTAGTGAACTCGCCGTTCCTGCACATGCTCCTCAAAATCGGTATTCTTATCCTTGTTATCGCCGTCGCTATCATTGCAGAAGCCCGGGTCAAGGGATCAGGTACTGCTTTATATGCAGTACTGATCGTCATGTATACCGTCGTTATACTCAATAACGCCTCTGTGATTCTACCCCATCTTTTAGCCGGATGACCTCTCAAGTAAAGGGAGATTGTTTGGAACGGAAGTGTTTAACGATACTTTCCTTTCTCATAATTCCATCGGAATATCCAATGGACCTTTTTGCATAATTTCCATACCCGTTGCACACTTGAAAAGCTTATGTTTCATCCTATTATCCACCTGATCTGTGCCCTTCTTTATGGACATGCAAAAATCACCGACGTAATATTGACTGGGCAAGTGGCCTATATCCATACCTTTTACCTCGGACAGATAAATCCGCATAGACTCTCATAGGGACATGCAAAAATCGGGCTCTGGAGAAACGCACATGAACGAGCGTTCACACGCAAACCATGAGAATAGAATACCCTTATCGATTCCTTCATCACGGTACGAACCGGAGAACACAGGATTAAAAGATCTTTATTTCCCAATAACCCTGACCTTGTTGAATTTTACCGGGGGAACAATAAAGGATCCAACGGCCCGGCTCTCTTTACCTAGGGCAGTTACCTGATACTGGAGATCGAAGAAATTGCCCGTGAGCATTGCTCCCCGGACCGGTTCTGCAAGGGCACCATCTTTTACCCAGAAGGGGTTCGACATCTCGACTGAAAAGTCCCCGCTCAGGGGGTTTGCAGTGTGGGCTCCCACGACGCTATGCACATAGATTGCCGGTTCGTCAAGTACATCTTCACGTTTCCCGTCTACAACAAAATTATGGTGCCCAATAGCGGGAAGCCCGGCAAATCCTCCCCTGACTGCACTCCCGGTAGACTGTTTCCCGGCTTTATAGGCAGTCTTGAGATCGTACGCAAACCCGTTGAGAACCCCGTTTTTAACGAAGTCCAGCCGCCGGGTGGGTGTTCCCTCAGCATCAAACCACGTGCTTCCGGAGGTATCCTTCAAGTGAGGATCGTCAAACATGGATAGTATAGGAGATGTAACAGATTCTCCAATCTTTCCTGCCAGCTTCGAGCGGCCCTGCAATACGTTTCGCCCGTTTAATGCCGGCACAAAGATCCCGGAAAGAAGGTCCGCGTATGCCATAGGAGAAAGGATGACATCATATTCACCGGAGGGAACATCCTTTCCGCCGGCTGACCGTGACGCAAAGAATGCGGCCTGTTCCCCTACACGATGCGGGTTAACCCTTCCATGGACACAGGCATTGTCGAATTCATACCCCGTAGACTGGCCACTGATCGCTTCAAGCGAGATTGATACTTCCGAGTGCCGGGATATATAACGGGCACCATGGCTGTTGGCAAAGGTAATTTCGCCGACCGAAATTCCTGCGCCACCGGAAGTAACCATCGCATCAGGGTAAGTTGCAGCTCCCTCAAGCATGCCGTCGAGAAGAGTCTGTGCCGTTGCCGGTTCCACTATAATACGGGGATCGTATGTTAAATGAGTCGACGGCAGTATGACAGGATCCGGTAATCCTCTCCATTCCTGCGGCGTAGCGAGCTCTGCCACCTGCAATGGCAGCGTCAAGGCATGCCTGCCACTGACCCGGATCATTTGTACTTGACGATCCTATCTTTCCCTTATTGATGGTCCGTATGCACAGGCCGCTCTCGACGGATGATGAGCAGAGACTTACGTGGCTCTGTTTCAGATCGGCAGAGACCGAAGTCCCCGAAAAACAATATACCTCAAGTTCTTCGACCCGTTTTTCACCTTCTTTAAACAGGTCCTCAATCCACGCCACTGCCACCCACCACCGCATCACGGAGAAACATCAGAGGAGCTCCGTCACTCACCGGCACGCTCTGGCCGCCTTTTCCGCAGTATCCCGAGTGCATAACCCGTTTCCTGCCACACAGGGAAATACCGTGAAGGGTTGTAAGGATCTCACCGGAGAGCGAAACGTCGCGGACCATCCGTGTCCGTTCCCCATGCTCGATCAGGTAACCGTACTCCGCGTTGAACTGGAAAACACCCCTGCCCGGATCTACCTGCCCGCCTCTTGAGCCAACAAGATAGATCCCCTCTTTGCATTCAGCAAAGATTTCTTCGTCGGTGGCATCTCCCGTTTCAATGAAGGTATTACTCATCCGGACAAGCGGCGGTTCCCCGGGCATGGCACGGGCGTGACCTGCAACGCCATTTCCCACCGCGGCAAGTGTCTGACGGTTGTGCAGGAATGCGTTAACCTTCCCGGCGCTGATGATTTCGGTCCTGTCCGCCGATATGCCTTCAGCATCTACAGGCTCAAATCCGAATTCGTGCAGGGACGGGTCATCAACGATGGTAAGGCGGGCGTCCCCGATCTTCTCTCCAATCCTTCCTTTCAGGACGGAATTACCTTCCTCGATAAGGTCACCTTCACTCGCGTGGCCGACTGCCTCATGGGCAAACACACCTGCAAGTTCCGGATCCAGGATGGCATGCATTTTTCCGCCTTTTGCAGCACTGGCATCAAGAAGGGCAATTGCCGTTTCTGCAGCTTTTCTTCCCATATCTTCCCGGTGCCGGAGATTGAACCCCCGGATAGTATGATCCGGTTCATATCCCATCTGGACGGTCCCGTTGCGGGAAGCAACAGCCATCACCGAAAATCCGGATCGGCAGATCTCGTAGCCGTATTCACTGCCGGAACTGTCTATGAACCTGACGTTTTCGATCCTTTCAAGATAATTTGCCCGCCGGCTGGTCACCTGGGGCAGGTCTGCAGCTTTCTCGATGGCAAGGAGGAGTGATGCCTTTTCTTCAATATCAACGTCACGACAGTCCTCTTTTACCGGGGGGACAGGTCGCAGGCTGCGGGGTGCATCTCCCAGGTTTATCGTATCATCGGCTACGGCTGAGAGTTTTTGGGCAGATGTTAATAATTCGTCAAATTTTTTGCCGTGTTCATGATGGTAATTGTCGAGCTGGAGTACTCCCCAGCCTTTAGGCCCGAGACCCGGATTACAGCCTTATTGAAAAAAACGGTTCCGGCAGATTCTATCACACCTTTATCGATATCGATATGCGTAGACTGGCCGTTAACCTGACGCAGGTCGTAATACCGGATGCCGGGAGGTTCTGTCATGCCGTCGTTGTTTTGATGGCCGGCACATCAGCAAAAACCGAGGTCGAACGAACAGCCATCTGTTTTAGCTTCGAAAGGAACCCGTCCATGTTCTCCGGGACAAGCGCCTGCTTGAGGACATCATCAATGGTATCGACCGGAATAATGGTCACCATGGACTTGTACTGCTCTTCAATGAGCACATCATTGATGTTCATCCGGGGGATGAGCACAGTCTTTATCCCGGCTTTTGCTGCCGCCTCGATCTTGTAGGTCACGCCGCCGACCGGGAGGACGTCCCCACGGACAGAAAGGGAACCGGTCATTGCCAGGTCCTGCCTGACAGGGATCCCTTCAATAGCGCTGATCACGGCTGTTGCAACGCTGACTGACGCGGAATCGCCTTCGACACCCATATACGTACCGATGAACTGGATATGGATATCGATGTTTTTCACATCCTTTCCGGTAAACTTTTTCAGGATGGCGGAAACGTTCTTGATGGATTCCTGCGCAATCTCCTTGAGTAACCCGGTAGCGATAACTTCCCCGCCCTCTTTACCGATGGCAGGTGTTACTTCTGCCATGATCGGCAGCACGGACCCGGCATCGCTGCCGGTGACCGCAAGGCCATTTACCCTGCCGATCCGGGTTCCTTCGACAACCGTCATCTCGTACTCCCTCAGGTGGCGGGTGACTTCATCAGAGACCTGGTCTTCAATCGATCGCGCTGTCTTCTTTGCAGTGATAACATGCTCCGCTGTCGTCAGCGTCGCACCTTCCTGCCGTGCGATATCCCCGGCAACCCGGATAAGACCGCCCATATCACGGAGTTTCAGGGTAAGGTTCCCTTTGCGGTTTGAACGCCGGCGGGCTTCGCGGATAATCTCATCGATGGCACTCTTGTCAAAATGCGGGATCTTCGCATCATTTTTGACTTCCTGCGCAATGAACCGGATATATTTCTGCTGGTTCTCCGGCGTGTCTTCCATGCTTTCAGCCATGTAGACCTCGTACCCGTACCCGCGGATACGGGAACGCAGTGCCGGGTGCATGCCCTGGATTGCGTCAAGATTTCCGGCGGCGACCATAACGAACCTGCAGGGAACCGGTTCGGTTCTCACCATCGCACCGCTGGATCGCTCACTCTGGCCGGTGATGGGGAATTCCCCTTCCTGGAGAGCGGTCAGCAGGTTCTGCTGGGAATGGGGATCGAGGGTGTTGATCTCATCAATAAAAAGCACGCCCCCATTAGACCGGTGAATCGCGCCGGCTTCTACCCGGTCGTGTGCCGGCGTCTCAAGTCCACCACTCTGGAACGGGTCATGCCTGACATCCCCCAAAAGGGCGCCGGCATGGGTCCCTGTACCGTCAATAAACGGCGGATTACTCTTCACGTCGTTTGAAACAAGGAGTTTCGGCACCATTGCTTCTTCACGGGGCATCGTATAGCGGAGCGCCATGAATACAAAGGCTGCCGCGATAATTCCCATGAGC
Source organism: uncultured Methanoregulaceae archaeon (assembly GCA_963701095.1). GTDB lineage: Archaea > Halobacteriota > Methanomicrobia > Methanomicrobiales > Methanospirillaceae > Methanoregula. Next base: position 1,785,299 of record OY969564.1, on the reverse strand, counting down.
CACTGGTACGTGATGAACGCGTAGCCAATAATACCGATGAGGAGGATCAGGAGAAGAGTGTTCCTGAACTGGATCTTTTTCTTGGCTTCTATCTTATGCGCGGAGACAATCTGTTTGCCTCGTCCTGCGGCGACTGTCCGGATAATAGGATTGTTAGGATCGTCAGAGTTGGGGTAGACAAGGATATCCTGAAGATCTTCTTTGGGCAGGAGCTCAGCCATTGCTTTTGCAAGCATCGATTTGCCGGTGCCCGGGCTCCCGATCATCATCACATGCCGGCGCTGGGTTGAGGCTTTCCGGATTACTTCAACGGCGCGTTCCTGGCCGATTACCTGATCGATCAGCTTTGGCGGAACCTGAATTTGGGAAGATGCCCCTTCAATAACGGGCGTTTCCGGTGCTGAAGCTACCGTTCCCGGCTGTGCTATCGGAGCGGCAGTATTTTCCTGTTCTTGACCTTCTGGTTTTGAATTTTCCATTGGAAATTTTCCTCTTTTTGACCCTCTAGTGTGCATATACTTTGACGCATGATAGTTTAAGTACTTTCAGCAGTATGCAACACTCCGATATTACCTCACAAAAGCCTAGGCAAAAATAATACTACCGGCAGAATGTAATAGTAAAGCGGGAAATGAAATTCCCGAACCCTTCCCGGGAACAGGTATGGTATCATGAAAGTGATAAGCACGGAAAAATCCCAGATTCTTGCCGCCCGCATCGCCACCGCGTTGAATACTACTGTGGTCGATGTGAAATTCTCCCGGTTTCCTGATGGCGAGTTATACTTGGCCGCAGGCAAACTGGATGACGAAACGGTCATCGTGGGAAGCATCACAGACAGTGATGCGCTCATCCAGCTGCTCCTCCTCATCGATGCCTGTGAAGGATCAAAAAATCACCTTGTGCTTCCTTACATGGGGTATGCCAGGCAGGACAAACGGTTCAGGGACGGCGAACCGATAAGTGCCCGGGCGATAGCGGGGCTTTTCGGGGAAGGAATAAAGGATTGCATCACGGTCAACATCCACGAACCGTCAGTGCTGAATTACTTCAAAGTACCGGTTACCAATATTTCTCTCGCCGGAGATATTGGCGACTGTATCGCATCTATGGGCCTGTCCGATCCCCTGATACTTGCCCCCGATGACGGGGCACTGGCTTTCGCAGAAAGTGTTGCATCTAAAGGGGGGTGGGATTATGATCATCTTGAAAAAACCCGACTATCGGGAGTCGAAGTAAAGATGGCACCAAAAAAGCTCTGTGCCGCTTCGCGGCCGGTTGTAATTGTGGACGATATTATCTCAACGGGAGGTACTATTGCCACGGCTTCAAACATGTTGTATAAACAGGGAGCGACCGATGTGTATGCCATCTGCGTTCACGGCGTGTTAATTGGTGGTGCATATACTCATCTTAAAGTGGGCGAGGTCCGGGATATATGCTGCAGTGACACTATTGAACGAAGCTGTAGCAGGTTCTCAGCCGCAAAAAGCATTGCTGCTGCCATCAGGGGCTGAAAAAGCCGAAACGCCCGGTCATTTTCCGGTTTTGGTGAAAGGACCATGAAATACATCCTCGATGCTTCGTTTTTTTTTGCGAACTACCCGCTCACCGGGGAATACTACACAACACCATCTGTGGTGGATGAGCTCCTTGATCTTGCCAGCAAATGCCGTTTCGATCTCCTGACCGAATCCGGGCTCCAGGTGCGTCTCCCGGACGCCGGTGAACGGGCCCGGATTCTGGTCGCGGCAGAAAAATCCGGCGATCTCCAGGTGATCTCCGGTACCGATTGTGATGTCCTTGCCCTTGCCGGAGAGCTGGGGGCAACTATCGTTACAGACGATTTTGCGATCCAGAACGTGGCTTCTGGCTTAGGCATTCCTGTCCTGTCACTCCAGCAACGGCAGGCAAAAAAGATCCAGTGGAAATTCCGGTGCAGCGGCTGTGGCCGGTATTTTAAAACAGACGGCGAATGCCCGGTCTGCGGTTCGGCCATAAAAAGAAAACTTAAATAGATTACCACGAACCTTTTTGCATGTCTTCCCTTGACGATCTGATCGCCAGAGCTAAACTTCTTTTATCAGAAGGTCACAGCCCCGGCCAGATTGCAGACGAACTTTCCCTCTCCATGGAAACAGTGACCTGGCTTTTGACCCAGGCAAATGGTGGTGCAGCAGCGCCAAAGGATGTCCACATCGACTGGACGGCAGTAAGCAGCCAGGCTCCTTTGCTTGACGGGATCGCCTTAATGCTGATGAACCGGTATTATGGTTCGCAGAAAGACCCAGCTTCCGCATCCGCAGATGTTATCGTGGGAATTGCTCTTTCCGGCATCCCGTTAGCGACGGTTATATCAGTCCAGGAAGCATCCCAGCTGGCTATCTATCATCCCTCAAAACAGAACGCCAGCGACCATCCCGTCGGGTCAATCAGCGGGAACTTTGCACCTGTGGCCAAGGAACGGTGCATTATTGTCGATGATGTTATCACGTCAGGGAACACGATGCGTGAGGTTGTCAAATACCTTAAGAAACATGGTGCAGTCCCGGTAGCAATATGGGTTATTTTCGATAAGCGCGGTATCCGGGACATTGATGGCGTACCGGTCTATTCGCTCTTCAAAATATCCCGTATTGACTGACCTTTTTTTTCCTGGCATATTAACAAGAGGGTTCTGATAGGTTGGCGGGGGTTCGATAAATTTGACCCCCAGTGATAACTCACGGGTGGTCGCGCAAGCATACTTCCATGAACCGATAAATTTGACACATTTTCAAAACCAATATAGAAAAATATATTCTTTCAGGAAATATATTCAAAAAAGAGGCGTTCTATTGGATTGGAATGAAGTTCGCGATCCAATTCACGGATTCATAGAGTTCACCGATTTCGAAAAATCCATTATATCTCATCCAATTTTTCAACGGCTAAGACGAATCAAACAACTCGCATTAACTGAGATGGTCTATCCGGCAGCAACCCACACGCGTTTTGAACATTCTTTGGGGGTAATGCACGTCGCAGACGCGATGTTTAACACTATTCGATCTTACGAAGAAAACAACAATATTTTGAGAGATAAATTCCAGTATGAAGATATCGGATTGGAGCGAGAGCTATTTGTAATTAGATTAGCTGCATTGCTTCACGATATAGGCCATAGCCCATTTTCGCACTCCGGGGAGGATCTTTTTCCAATTAAATCTGGAAATAAACGTTATACTCATGAAGATTATACTGTTGCTTTGATTAAAGGCCCACTAAAGAGAAGATAGAAGGAAACCCCCATAATAAAGCAAATCTTCGTATTTCTTCTGATGAGATTGCGCAAGTGCTAGAAAGAGATCCAACTGCGGGGGCATCGAAACTATTCTGGGGATCAATAATTTCAAGTCAATTGGATGCAGATAGAGCCGATTATCTTTTACGAGATTCTTACCATATTGGTGTTAAATATGGAATATATGATTTAGCGAGGATTCTTGGAACTATTTCAATCGGAACACACCCAGAAACCGATGATCCCGTTATTGGGATAAATGAAGACGGATGGCAAAATGCAGAGGCAATGATACTTGCGCGTTATCAGATATATTCGCAAGTCATTTTTCACGATGTGCGGAGGTCTTATGACATTATGCTTCATCGGGCACTAAAATCTATCATCAACGAATACCCCCCTCCATCTGAAATTAATGAATTTGTAAAATATGATGATTATTCTGTGTGGGTGAATATTCTTACGAGTAATAATTATTGGTGTAAATCAATTTGTTCAAGAAATCATCTAAAATGCATTTATAAAATTGAAAACCTATCTGAAAACCATGAAGCAAATCTAGATCAAATTTCTAAATCATTTGGAAGTAAAGGTATAGAATGCATCAAAGACGACCCGGGAAAAACATGGTACGATCTTGATCCTAGTGCTGGAATCATGATAATTGATAAAGATGGGCATGCCCATCCACTTTCACACTACTCACGCATTATGTCTTTATTAGGGAACACAAAATTTACCAGAGTTTATGTTAAATCTGAGGATTATGAAAAAGCAAAAAAAATAATTGCGAGGTTAGGATTATGACGGAACTTAAAGATAGATTGAAAATTATAACGTATACTACCCAAAAATTACTGACTTCCACAAAACATCAAGTTGGTACGACGGCAATACAAAAAATAATATTCCTTTTGAATCGAGAGGGAATTACAGATTATACTTACAAAATGTACCATTATGGGCCGTATTCCAATCAAGTCTCGCAAGACGTTACTTTTGCCGGAGAATCTAAATTATTAAAAATTGACTGGATTGAAGACAAGGGGTATGACATCAAAATCGATTCTACTGAATTGTTAAGTGGCGTTGAACTTACAAAATCAACAACCGATGCAATTGATCGTATTGTTACAAAATTTGGAAAATTCAATGCCGTAGAATTATCTCTTATTGCCACAGCATATTTTGTTTTAGACAACACAGACGTGGGATCAAATGATAAGCAATTAGTAGCAATAGTCACTGCTTTAAAACCTAATTATTCTGACAGAGTTGAAAGTGTTCTGAAAAGAGCAGGCATTATCCCAATTCCAAAAACAAATTAAACTAAAAATTATTTTACTGCCAATCCGATCATCGTTTCCCATCGGTTCCCTGTCAGATTAATTGGGATATTTGCAAGCTGAGCTGGTACAAGCCCACCGATTCCCTGATGCGGTCTGATATAATTGTAATAGGTTTGCATCCCAGTAGCGAACTCCTCAGCTCCAATTCCACTATCGAATGACCGCACTACCTTTGTCCTCTCACGGAAGGTTCCGTTAAGCCTTCCGAGGATATTGTTGTTTGGCTTTGTCTCGAAATCTTTCAGCCGGATGTGGGGGTTCTGGATTCTTCCGAGTCCATAATATTCTGCCTTGATTGCCTCAGGGTAAGCTGGCAGTCCATCGGTTACGATCGCGTCCGGCACATTTAGAGCCACTTCTTTTGCCTTTTGTAACGGCTTGCGTGCATCTTTGACATAGCGGGTTTCCGAGACTTGGCAGGCAAGGAGGTAGCGGGTCTTGGCATCCATGAGGTTCCAGATCCACTGGTAATACTTCTTTTCCCCCTCCTTCTTGATGAACACCGTTGTCTCATCACAATGCCAAATGTTACCGACGTCGGCTTTGTATTTCTCGGAATACTTAGCAAGGAGTTTCAAGTATTTCTTAATCCATTCAAGGATTGTGGGCTGGGAAACGCTAACATCCTCAAACTGTTTTAGGAGGTCAGCAATTTTCCTCTGTGATACGCCTTTGAAGTAGAGGTCAAGGGTGAGGGTGATCGTTTTCGGGCTGTTCTTCATCCGGCAGAATCCCCTATCTATAACAAATCTGTGGCCGCAGTCATGGCAGCGGAACCTTTGGTTCTCTCCGAATGTTGTTTTCCGGATTCCCCACTTGATAACATTCTCGCTCTTGCAGACCGGGCAGAGAATATTTGGCTCAGATTCCTCAACCTGTGCGGGTGTGCTGTGCTCCTCTATATCACCAGCAAGTTTTAACGAGAGCATGACGGCGTACTGATGTTTACACGTCGTATGGCGAGTTAAAAAGTCGGGGCAAGTGCATGTCCAGGTTGCCTGAGAAAGGATCTTGGCCTTCCGGTCCTCAGGGAAGAATCTGGCTACGGTGTAATAGGCATCCTTGCTCTGTGATCGAACATCCCATACATTCTTGCCGGTCTGGATGACCGTACCGGGCTGGCTGAGAATTGCCAGTCCCCTTAATTCTCTTGGGTCAGTGAATTGGCGTACCATTGTATTTCACTATATATCTAATATGTAGCTACAATGTATTAATACTTTCTATGCGCTTATAGTGCCATTAAGGATTGTAATTTTAGCGAAAATTATATACATTTAGACTACAATATAACTACTTCATGAGCGACAAGATGGAGATCAAGATTGAAGGTTATCAGATCGTTGAGAAGGTGGTAAAAGTGTCTGGTAATTCGGGGAGGGTTTACGTCCCGATTGATTGGGTCGGGAAGAAAGTGAAAGTTGTATTAATTGAGCCGTTGCAATAATGGTGGCCCAATGAAAAATACATCTAACAAGTCCAAAAAAGCGAAATCTTTGAGCCCGAAAACCCTCTTTAAAAACGACAGTTTTCTTATAATAAACGATAGCGTTTTTGATACCGATCAGATTGAGCCGGGGTCTGTTGATCTCATAGTAACCTCACCGCCGTATAACGTCGATATAAAATACAATTCCCATGACGATCAATTAACTTATGAGGACTATAAGGAATTCAGTAGAAAATGGATGTCCCGTTGCTACGAATGGCTTAAAGACGACGGGAGATTCTGCTTAAACATCCCCCTTGATAAAAACAAAGGTGGCCAGCAAAGCGTTGGAGCCGATTTAACAACAATAGCAAAAGAGAATGTTGGTTTCAAATATCATTCTACAATCGTCTGGAACGAAGGAAATATATCGCGCCGGACCGCATGGGGATCGTGGCTGAGTGCTTCGGCCCCTTACGTTATTGCCCCGGTTGAATTAATTGTCGTTTTCTATAAAAAAGAATGGAAGAAAACCAGCGGGTCAAAAGTGTCCGATATATCAAAACAGGATTTTATGGATTGGACTAACGGACTTTGGACTTTCAGCGGCGAGAGTAAAAAACGGATTGGCCATCCCGCACCATTTCCAATAGAACTCCCCCGCCGTGTATCCAGTTGTTTAGTTACAAAGACGATGTTGTTCTCGATCCGTTTTTAGGAAGCGGTTCAACACTTGTAGCGGCAAACCTCTGCAATCGCAAAGGAATAGGGATTGATGTTGATCCCCAGTACTGCAAAATCGCTCTGGACCGGTTGAAAAAAGAGGGGAAACTTGGGCAATTCAAACTTGATGCTTATGCAAATGTAAAAGAAAAACCTGCGAAAACACGAAAGAACAAAAAACAAGAGTTACCCGCATAATCTGCCAATCAAGCCAGCAGCTATTTTTATCTCTCATTATAATATTCAGTTTGAGATTATGCCCACTCATGAAGCAGTCCGATCAAGACAAAGTAATGTTACAACTGAGGGATATGCCTTTCAATCACACGTTCAAACTCTCGTAAATGAGAGATTGCGGGCAGAAAATCAAAGAATGCTCGTATTAAACAATACTGAAATTAATAACGATACACATTTGGGAAGAATGTTTTTGCTCCCGGTTCGCGGTTACAATCGTGTTTGGGGGGATGTTGACCTGGTAGTGAAAAATCTTGAAAACAACCAACCAATCGCGTTGATAAGCTGTAAAACGAGTTTACACGGGAGATTCAGCGAAACGCTATTTTATTCAATGGTTTACAAAGGGCAAATACCAGATTTAAAAGTGGTATTTGCCACACCGGACAAGGGTAGACAAGGATCACCCGTATGGAAATCGGAATGGGGTTCCCACACTAAACCAACAAAAGACAGATCCCTTGCTGAAACTTACCTCGACGGCGTGTATATTGATAATACTTATTTGAGGCAGACTTGGGCATTTGAGGGCACTACAAACCTTGGGGGAAAAATCAGACCTATTGAAAATTTAGTCAACGATCTGATACGGTGGAGTGGAGACTAGGGGATTACGTCAAACTGATAATTGAAAAACTCCGAAAACTCATAAAACATAAAAAACATAAATAACTATTTATATAACATATGTAAATATGTACACCATATGAGGTACATGACATGCCACTAGATGCGGTCACAAATGATTTGGTTCATTTTAAACTATCCGATCTTGAGAGCGACAATGTCTATAAATCAGATCTACGTGATTTGAAATTAATCAATGAACAAAGGAAATATTTGAGCCCGGACGCACGAGAGTTGGTCACTAGAGATACAATAAGAAACACAGTTAAAAAATTTGGGCAAAATGGGATTACCGTATCAGAAATCGCAAAAGTTTCAGGCCTTGATAGAAAAACTATCCAAAAACATCTTGAAAAATTAAATGGTCTGCGGGAAGTGTACTCTCAAAAACGAAGTGGGAACATTGTGCATTATTTCCCGAACGGGAAACCTCTTCATCAGATTGGATTGGTGCGAGTGGGAGATGAGAACCCATTTTTAGATATTACAATCACTCAAGGGCAACGAGATGCATTGTATTTCTATATTGTAGAGAAAAGTTACTCTATCCTTGAGGGTGAAGTGTCCGAAGGAGCTGTAATGTTACCCGTAGAAAAATTAGATTATTTTATCGAGGCATTGAAAGAACTAAAACAAAATTATGAGGTGATGAAGTATGGCTGAAATTGCAATTCAAACCCCCCATTTACGCTACGACAACCCCTCAAAAACCGCAACCAGTTTTAAAATTGGTAATACATTCTGTCCGGCACCTTCATACCTCCCCGAAATTAAAGGAGCGGAAGATCTAAGTGTACTGTTAGACAATATGCAGGCGATCCCTCCTGGTAATCCAATATTAATCCCGGCAAATCGATGGTCAGAACTGGTTCAGCCATTGTCATATCAACTAAACTTATATGGTAATATGCCAATTCGTGACTTCATTCAAAATTATTCTTTAATATATTATGACCCGCCTGAATTTTTCAAAGGCGTTTATGGGGAGACGTTACTCGAATATGCACTGTCTGGGAAACCTAATAACAAACAAAATTTTAAAGCAAAATTGAAGAATAAAGATGTGAATGGGGCAATGACCCTAATTCCCCCATTCTTCCAACCTTTTGTTGAAGCTCAACTATTTACCATCAGTAAATCTCTAGCGGTCGACCCAATAGGAACGCGCAATAGTGATGTATACAGGGCGTGGCTCGATCCAAGAATAAATGATTTTTATCCGGCGTACGTTGCAAACAATGTAAATATGGCATTAAAATCCCCGAACACCACAATAATCCCTCCAGTCCCGCAATTAAGAAAAGATACTCCCGATAGTATCAAACGAAGAATACTCTCATCCAACGCAGCAACTTCAAGAATTTGCAATGACATGAAAAAGGACTCCAAACAGGTACTTCCTTATTTCCATCTGTACATCGATCTAAATATTTTTGATAACGACGATCAGAATAACCAAAATACAGTATTCTCTTTGTTAAATGCCGGGATCACCCAAGGCAACACATACAATAATTATTCCGGAGTCGCATTGACACTGGTTGGTTATGAAAAGGTGATAGAGTCCTATAGATCCACTCAACTTAGAAACTTTATTTCGGAAATTGTAAACATCTGCCACGAAAAGACGCCATCGTTACCGGTTGTATTACCGAGATCGTCATGGTATGGATTATATTTTGCCGATTACGGCATCCAAGCATTTAGTTCGTTATTAAACGGGAATCTGAAATACAGTCAAGGATCTGGTGGAACAATCTCACCAAACAATCGATTCGGGAGAGTCCCAATAATCGATTTGTGTATCGATGCTGATGTGGATTATGTAAAAAAACATCTTTCTGAATTGGATGAATTCCCGCACGTGGATGGATTGCCTACGATTCCACGACCGGAATATTTTATGGACGAAGTACTCTACCGGACGAAATTCTCCAAACCATTACGATTGATCCATATAGAAGAAGCTAGACGCATACGAAAAGCAATATTAGAGGGAACAATAAATCCGGCAAAACACTATTTCTCGAAGTCTAAAAACATGTACTTACAAAATCTCTAATTTTCGCACTTCATCAACCGCGATGCAACAGAACCTTATTTAATGAGATTTAACACTTGAACCACTGTTAAAATTACCAATACAACTGTCAAAGCAACTAACGTCAAAGTCATGTACTGCATCGCTTTGTTGTATTGCTCTACTTTTTTGTTGCTCTCGTTAAGGGTCTGGATTAGTGATTTTACCATCTCTCTCATTTCGGGAGATTCGTAAGGTGGGCCTCCTGATAGCATTGGCATAATGAGTGGTGTAATTCTGGGGAAGTTAAATCATACGCAGATTTCGCGCGTTACCACTCGCTACCTATCACCACCCGCGAGCAAACCCAAACCCCCACCAACTTATCAGAACCAACAAGAGTATGATTTATATAGAAGTTCAATTCCACCTTTTACAGCATTAGAGGATCACCTATGTTATCTGGTCAACCAATTATCATCTTAAGAGAAAATGTGGAGCGGAACACCGGCAAGGAGGCGCAGCGCTCCAATATCATGGCTGCAAAAGCGATTGCCGGTGCGGTCCGGACTACCCTTGGACCGCGGGGCATGGACAAAATGCTCGTCGGTTCCACTGGTGACATCGTCATCACCAACGATGGGGCGACAATATTACAGGAAATCTCCGTCCAGCACCCCGGTGCAAAGATGGTCATTGAAGTGGCACATACCCAGGATGACGAGGTCGGCGACGGAACCACAACGGCCGTTGTCATTGCCGGTTCGCTGATGGAGCAGGCAGAATCCCTGCTTGAACAGGGGATTCATCCGACGGTTATCGCAGAAGGATACCGGCTTGGCATGCTAAAAGCGCTCGAGATCACAGAATCACTTTCTTCCAAGGTCGATCCCAAGGACAGGAAGACACTGTTGAAGATTGCTGACACCGCTATTACCGGAAAGTCAATCGAGTCTGTCAAGGGAAAACTTGACGGTATTATTGTCGATGCAGTCATGGGCATCGCTGAGAAAGTCAACGGCAAATACCTTGCCGATGAAGACGACGTGATGATCAAGAAACAGAAGGGCAGGTCCATGGACGACGCCGAACTTGTAAGGGGCGTTATCCTTGACAAGAAACGGGTGAGCGAAGATATGCCAAAGAAGGTAACTTCGGCAAAAGTAGCCCTCATTGCAATGCCAATGGAGATCACAAAGACCCAGGTGAAGGCAAAAATAAAGATTACCACGGCAGACCAGATTGCAGCATTTTCCGAACAGGAGAATGCAACCTTGAAGAAACTTGCCGACGCTATTGTGGACACCGGCGCAAACGTGGTATTCTGCCAGAAGGGCATTGCCGATTCGGTCCAGTTCTTCCTCGCCAAAAACGGTATCTATGCCGTTGAAGATGTCCCCGAAAAGGATCTCAAGTACGCCGCCCGGGCCCTGCATGCAAATATTGTAAATAAACCTGAGGACCTGACCAAGAAAGATCTCGGCCATGCTGAAGTCGTTGAAGAGGATAACGATACAGACATAACCAGGATCTCCGGTTGCAAGAATCCCAAGACCATCACTATCCTCCTCCGGGGCACAAGCGATTACCTTCTCGATGAACTTGAGCGCGCAGTCGTTGATGGTACCCGTGTAGTTATGGATGCTATTGAGGATGGCACCTATGTTGTCGGTGGCGGTGCAGTCGAGACCGAGCTCTTAATGAAGATCCGTGATTACGCCGAATCTGTCGGCGGTCGTGTACAGCTTGCAATCGAGGGATACGCAAAAGCGTATGAAACCATCCCCCGCACCCTTGCAGAGAATTCAGGGTTCAATTCTATTGACAAACTGGTAGCACTCAAGAACGCCCATGCAAAAGGGAAAAAGAATGCCGGGCTCAATGTCTACAATGGCGAAATCATCGATATGTTCGAAGAGGGTGTGCTTGAACCACTCCGCTCAAAACGCCAGTCGATTCAAAGTGCATCCGAAACTGCCATTATGCTGATCCGTGTCGATGACATGATGATCACCCAGTCCAAGGGTGCCCCGTCTGCTCCCCCGATGGGATAGATCCGGCTGATATTATCCAACCCTTTTTTTAACAAACGGTCTTTTCCTGCATAGTGGGTTATTGATTATCTATACGATTTTTTTGTCTGCGCCGCATCGCAGGGATAACTATTAGTGGAATCGCAAAGAAAATGATCTGATCCGGGTGCCGAGGTAGTCTAGCCCGGGAAGGCGGTAGCCTCGAAAGCTACTGGCGCTTCGCGCCTCGGGAGTTCAAATCTCCCCCTCGGCGTCTGAACACTTTTCTTTTTCAAAGGTTTGTTTTCTCCGAATTGTAACATAAAGGGAATAAGAATCGCATATATTGTCTATTGAGCACAGTAGAGATTTCTGTATCCATCACTTTTTGTGAAATCCCCTCGAAGATTTTCACAAATATGACCTAATTTGTCCCAGATTTAAATTAAATCTAAAATTATTTGATATTTTTCTATTATTTTTATTGGAAGATTTTAAATACAACATGTTCGTAATATAACATACCTTAGGTGCCTGACGGCGGCTGTTTCAGGTATCAAAACACAATTCCCGGAGGAAACGATTATGTTCCGGATCAAAAAGAACAAACCGAAGATTACCGCAGACGCCAAATCATTTCGGGTAGTACGACGCCTCAATATCAACCGAACGTATACGCCCCTTAAAATAGGGGTCGTGGCGGGCTATGTCCTGCTCGGGATGCTGTCAGCATCGTCTTCCATGTTTGGTATTATTGTGGGCGCATTGCTTCATCGATTGACCGGCTTTTAATTTTATAAATCCTTTTTATGTTTGTATCCGGGACAACGAACGTGCGATTTAAGTATTGTCTGAACACCCGTGTCACTGACCCGGTTAGGTCACTATAATCGCACCTTCCATATTCGGATAGATACTGTCAGAGTAATTGTAGACCCCGGGGTTGGCAAATTTCACGGTGAATGCCTGGCCTGGCGATAAAGCCAGTGAATCAATTTTGTCAGCAGCGGGAAACATCACCGAATGCGTAACCGTATCTTCGTTGACCCAACGTGCCAATGTTCCACGGCTTATGGTGATTTGTGCCGGGACAAATGCCATTTTCTGGATCACGATTACATTCCCATATAACGGTGCTGATGTTGAAACCGCCGGAATAGTGGTTATGATGGGTGTATAGGTAACCGTAGGTGCAGATGTCTCAGTTACCCCAGGCGGCGCTGGTGGTATCATCTGGGTGCAACCGGTCATAAAGAGAAAGACCACAACGAGAATTAAGAGTGGGAGCAGGTGTTTCATGAGGATCACGTATCACCAGTATATTTCATGGTAATTATTGTTAGCCCTCCTTAAATCTGTCCGGGTATGTCCGGCCAATGGTACGTTCGGAACGGGATTCCTTACTCCTCTACGTTAGCAGGGGCATCCGGTGCTTCATCCGGCAGGATGGTAACCGGTACATGTGCAAGGATCCAAATCACGTCATTTGTGTGAAAATAATCGGCGAACACCATCTCCCGGAAGAGCGGAAGTGGGAGCATTGTTGCAAACTTCCAAAGATCAGGAGAAGGAAGGGGGAGATATGAAATGATCTCATCCGGGGAAAACGCTGGTATGGCCCTTATACCCTCGGCAACCCGTTCCGCAGCACCGGTCTTTCCAGTTCGGGTAACCCGAACCCGTTGATCGTCATATCTTACCTGAACCCGGCAAAGATGTCCTTTAAGGAGTAATGCCAGCACCCGGTTGAACTGGCGTCCAAAAAAAGAGTATACGACAACCTCCCGGCCGGCATTTCCTCGTTCCGCTCGAATAAATATACCCCGCTCCTGAATACCGGTCGGGAATGAGCCTATCGCTTGACGGAGTGTTTCTGTATCGGAGGGTCCCAGGGGCAGGACAGTTTCTCCCCGGGCAATTATTCGCTGAACAGTATTGCAGATCACCAGCGAAAGTGCAGATTCTCCCCCGGAAGATCTGAAAACCCGGCATTTGTTTTTAACGTTCCCGCCTGGTACTACCACTACGAGATTATGGCGTTCGTCGCACTTTACCACTGACCACGTCGTTCCCCCGAGCGCAAAATCAACGGGGTCACTACGGTGCGCAAACCGTGCATCAAGGGTTCCGATGATGTCCCCTTCCGGGGTTATCGCCCGATATTCGTCTCCACCCTTGATAACAGAGTAGAGATCCCGGTAATTCGATCGTCCGAATACCTTCTCGGAGATAGGTCCAAGCATAACTATCTCCCCATCTATCGAAAGATACCCCTCAGAAACCAGAAATCCGAGAACATATTCAATATCGTCGACCAAAAGTTGGGAAAATACAAAGAATGAGAGAAGTTTACGAACTAACACTCCCCGGCCGATGCGTGATGCTGAAAAAACAGTAAGAAAGATCTGCTGGACAAGCACGTTCCAGGGTTTTTCCAGTGGTTTGAGTGGTTCTGTTTTCTTTTCTTTGGCGCATTCAATTACTGCACAGCAGGAAAGAAGTTCTCCGGGATCGGAAAGGAACCATGCAACAAATGCAGCCTGATCTCTCCGTCCGCTCCGGCCCATCCTCTGTAGAAACGAGGATACCGAATCCGGAGGACCTACCTGAACCACAATATCAAGGTCACCGATATCTACACCCAGTTCGAGTGTACTTGTGCAGATGATACATGCCCCTTCACTGCTATGGAACGCCTCCTCGGCTTCTTTTTTCTTTGAGGGGGCGACCGATGAATGGTGGATATGCAGATTTTTTATCCGACCAGTTGCTTCCTGCAGGATCGTCTCTGCCATGGTGCGACTATTGACAAACACAAGTGCTTTTTTTCCGGACACGAGCCCGGCAAGGGCATTGATCCGGAGATCCGGATCGGGTTCGATCACAAACAGGAATTTTTTTTCAGCAGCAGGCGATGGTATAGCAACCAGATGGCGGCTGCGCCTTCCGCCGGAGAACCAGGAAAGCACCTCATCCGGGTTTCCTACAGTCGCCGAGAGACCTATGCGCTGGACGGGGGATTTGGTAATCTGGTCGAGCCGGTCAAGCAGGATCCTGAGCTGCACACCCCGCTCTGATTCAACAAAAGCATGCAGTTCGTCAACAATAACGTATTGTACGTTCGCAAGTGCGGCGACATGCCTTTTTTCATGCAGGATAACCTCAAGAGATTCGGGAGTAATGAGAAGGAACTGGGGGGCGTCGTCCGGGTTCCATCCCCGGTCTCCCTTGGGAACATCACCATGCCATTTGGAAAGGGAGAGGCCGATAGGCCGGCAGAATGAGGCAATCCGTTCTTCCTGGTCATTTATGAGCGCCTTTAAAGGAGAGAGATAGATGCAGGCCACTCCTTTTGTCCCGGATTTTAGCATAGTGTCAAGAACCGGGATAAGTGCGGCTTCAGATTTTCCCCCGGCAGTTGGTGCGATAACCAGTACATCGCTTCCGCCGCGGATTGCTTCGTATGCCTGCTCCTGCACCTCGCGGAGTTCGCACCAGCCCAGCCGCTCGGAAAGAACGGCCTGCAGGGACTCGTGCAGGGTAGAGAAAATAGATGTCCTGTTCGTAGTATTCTGTTGTGCCGGGTGTGTTAAGGTGTTTACGTAAAGCCGGTATGACAGGATGGTTTAGGGTAACCTGAAAAGCAGGATCCTTGGTTTTCCGGCTGAAGTTAAAGGAAAATAAGCCAATTGTGCGTTTTATGAGAAAAACCTTTTTTGGTTGCAGGACGGACACATACGCATGGAACTCGCGGAGAGAAAATGCTCAGCCTATAAGCCCGGCTCGCCACCTATTACCCGAAAAGATACCGTTGAACTTTTGAAGGAAGTGCCTGGTTGGTTGCTTGAAAACGGTCACCTGACCCGGACGTTTACCTTTGAAAAAAGCGAACAGTCCATTGCGTTCCTCAATGATGTACTGACTCTGTCCACAGAGGAGGGGCATATCCCCGATCTCGCAATGCGGGAGGGACGGTATGTTGAGGTTGGATATTATTCGTACCCGGCCGGCGGACTGACCCTCAACGATTTTATCATGGCTGCAAAGATCAACGAACGCCAGATAAATGAATAATCTGTCAGATAATCTTTTTTCCGGAGTTTTCCGGATCAGTATCTGGAAAAATGTGAGAGAAATTACTGGTATTCCGGCGGCTGGACCTTTGCAGGAAGACCGCCTTTGAAATGCTGCTGGATTTTGTTATAATAATCCCGCAGATTGTCGTTCATGGTCGGATGGACCTTCTTTTGTGCCTCTTCGAAATGCCTCTGCGTCACGACAATCCCCTGCTCCCGGAGGGCAAGCATACCGGCCTCACGACAGAGTGATTCGAGATCTGCACCGACAAACCCTTCGGTTATCTGCGCCAGGGCGGTAACCTGGCTATCCCGGGCCGGGTCTTCGAATGAGAGATTCTTTTCATGCATAAGCTCGACAAGACGTCGTCGCCTCGCACCCTTGGAGACGCCGGTGCTCGACTCTTTTGCCGGTACGATGGCGGCTTTAATCATAGCTGCTGTTATAGTGGCATTTTTCCCGAGACTCTCGATCAAATCTCCCAGCATTTCCTCAGTGTACCCGTCGGTTAGATCGACAATTTCTTCGAGATTTGAACCTTCGAGTGGCATAAACGCTAAGTGAATACCGATAATCTTGACACGGTCTGCAAGCGTCGGTTCACCAATATAGACGAGCCGGTCGAATCGTCCGGCCCGAAGAAGCGCCGGATCTACAATGTCCGGGCGATTAGTTGCCCCCATGACGACGACGTCCTTGAGTTCTTCAAGGCCATCCATCTCAGTTAAGATCTGGTTAAGGACATTGTCGATTACATGTGAATCGCTCGATGTCCCTCTCGCTGGAGCAAGGGCATCAATCTCGTCAAAGAAAATAATCGATGGCGATACCTGGCGGGCCTTCCGGAAGATCTCCCGCACCGCACGTTCACTCTCGCCAACCCATTTGGAGAGCAGTTGCGGACCCCGGACCGGAATAAAGTTGGCACCGCTCTCGCTTGCCACCGCTTTTGCGATAAGTGTTTTACCTGTCCCCGGAGGGCCGTAAAGCAGTACGCCTCGTGGGGGTTCGATACCAAGATCTTCAAACCGGTCATGGTGCGTTAAGGGGTACTCGACCGCTTCACGGACCTCAGTTTTTGCCGCATCAAGGCCTCCAACGGTTGTCCATTTCACATGTGAGACTTCGAGCATCACTTCGCGCATTGCACTTGGGCCCACGTCACGCTGGGCACTCCTGAAGTCGCTTGCATACACCCGTAGCTTGTCGAGGGTCTCCTGATCGATCTCCGCTTTATCGAGATCGAGATCGGGGAGATATCGGCGCAGGGCTCGTATAGCTGCCTCACGGGCGAGGGCTGCAAGGTCGGCTCCAACGAACCCATGGGTCTGCTGGGAGAGAGATTCGAGACTAACGTCTTCAGCAAGCGGCATGCCCCGGGTGTGGATCTTCAGGATCTCGATCCGATCCGGTTCGCTCGGGACACCAATCTCGATCTCGCGGTCGAATCTTCCGGGCCGGCGGAGGGCTGCATCGATCGCGTCGACCCGGTTTGTCGCGCCGATCACAACGACCTGCCCCCGTTCCTCAAGACCGTCCATCATGGTAAGGAGCTGGGCAACGACACGGCGCTCAACCTCTCCGGTCACTTCCTCACGCCGGGGTGCAATTGAATCCAGTTCATCGATGAAGATAATTGAAGGTGCATTTTCCCGAGCCTCCTCAAAGACCTCACGCAGGCGTTGTTCGCTTTCACCGTAATATTTTGAGATAACTTCAGGACCGGCAATCGAGATGAAGTGCGCCCCGCTCTCGCTTGCCACCGCTTTTGCAATAAGAGTTTTACCCGTTCCCGGCGGACCATAGAGTAAGACGCCTTTGGGGGGTTCAATCCCGAGTTTCTGGAAGAGCTCAGGGTGTCGCAGGGGTAGTTCAATGGTCTCGCGGAGTCTCTGGAGCTCATCTTTTAGGCCTCCGATATCCTCATACGAGAATCTTTTTAATCCTTCGAATCCTGCGGCGGGTTTATCAGAGAATTCGACCGAGGTGTTTTTTGTGATGATCACGGCCTCTTCAGGCTCGATCTCCACTACCTTGAACGCGACGATCTGAGGCTGGACAAACGGCATCCCCAGCATAATAGGGATTGAGTCGTTTTTCACAACCGGGAAATCAAGCAGACCATTAATGACATGAGGGTTATTTGCAATCGGCATCTTTTTTGGCAGGTCTTCGGGAGGAGCAAGCACGACACGTTTCGCCTCGATCTCCTCCGACAGTGTCGATACCTTGACGGCATCTCCTATACTCACGCCGGCATTAAGACGGGTAAAATTGTCGATCCGGATCTTCCGCTGGTTCCAGTCCTCAACCAGGGAACGCCAGACCTTTGCCACAGTCCGACGTTTTCCCTCGATTACCACGAGATCCCCTGGTGAAATCTTCAGAAGGAGCATGGTTTCAGGATCAAGTCTTGCTTTCCCTCCGCCTTGGTCACCGGGATAAGCTGAATCGACCTTCAGTTGCACTTCGGGCATTACCTTAAAGGTCATATACGCAGGGATTTATAGGTACTGTAAATGCGCATTCTTGTTTTTGATCCGTTCCATGGCGCAGCAGGGGATATGATCACAGCCGCCCTTATAGCCTGCGGAGCGGACCAGGAGCGGGTTATAACCGCAATGCGGGCCATAGTCCCAGATCCAACCGTGGAAATCGTCGACCGTGCCGGTATCCGGGCTGTGAAAGTTAATACCCATGCAACGATGGAACACAGGACATTCACAGAAGTGGAAAAACGGTTGGATGCTGCGGCTTTGCAGGTTCCGGAAGATGCACGAGCCATGGCACGCCGTGTCTTTTTACGGCTCAACGCGGCAGAAGAAATGGTGCACGGAAAGCATGTCCACTTCCATGAAGTCGGTGCTGACGATGCTGTCGCTGACGTAATTGGTGCCTGTACTGCACTTTCCTCGCTTGGGGTTGATGGCGTCACGGTCCTGCCAATTGCACTCGGATCCGGTACAGCAACAGGGTCCCACGGTCGCTTCCCGGTTCCAGCGCCCGCTACCGTCGCGATACTCACAGGATCCGGGCTCTCAACACTTCATGGAGGGGATGATTCCGAGCTTTGCACACCTACCGGTGCCGCTCTCCTCGCCGAGTTTACTACTATGGCACCTGCCAATCTTGGTGCAAATACGATACTCACTTCCGGTTACGGCGCCGGGAGCAGAAACCCAGAGCATACACCGAACGTCTTGCGGGCAATGGTAGTGGAGACTTTTGATGCCGTAGCAGCTATGCCCCGGGATATTGTTGATATCCTCGAAACGAACGTTGATGATGTTAACGGTGAGGTGATCGGAGAGGCGCTGGCACGGTTCATGGCCGCCGGGGCCCGGGATGCGAGTGCAACACCCATTCTCATGAAAAAAGGGCGGCCGGGATACCTTGTAACAGTTATCGTACAACCAGCATTATCCGCGACTTTTGCCAGACTCATGGCACGCGAACTGGGAACACTTGGCATAAGGTGTATTCCCGCTATCCACCGCTTCACTGCAGACCGGACATTTACAGAAGTGGACGTTGTTATAAGCGGACATAAAAAACATCTTCCGGTGAAATGCGGGTGGATGGATGGGATAGTATACACATGCAAGCCGGAATTTGATGCAGCGAGGAGTATCGCTGAAGAGCTGGGTGTACCGGTGCGGGACGTACTCTCCGCTGCACAGATTGCGGCAGAAATGATGACCAGCGAAAAAAAGCACCGGAAAGTTCCGGGTGGCAAATGAAGGCCGACCGGCGCAGCAGCGGGAATCCTGCCCTTGACCGTCTGCTGGGGGGAGGACTTGAATTACGCACCATAACCCAGATTTTTGGAGGTCCGGCAAGCGGCAAAAGTACGCTGTCCATGGTTGCCGCCATCTCCTGCCTGCGGGCCGGGGATTCTGTTGTGTTCATCGATTCCGAGGGTTTCTCGACAGAGCGGTTCCGGCAGATCGCGGATAACGATTCCGCGGCTATAGCAGACCGGCTTTTCCTCTTCGAACCTATAGACTTCGAACAACAGGGTAGTATGATTGTGGAAGCCGACAAAGTCCTCCGTCAGCACCAGCCCGGCCTTATTGTACTGGACTCGGCAACCGCGCTCTACCGGACCGATCTGGAGAAAGGCCGTGACGCCATGCAGATGCTTACCCGGCAGATGCTCCAGCTTCTCGGATATGCAAAAAGGTACGAGCCGGCTGTACTCATAACCAATCAGGTCTACATGGATACGACGAGGAACACGTTTGCCGGATTGGGTGGGACATCGCTCGAACATATATCAAAGGCTATCGTCCGGCTGGACAGGCTCGAGGGGGCCGGATGGCGGCGGGCGACCCTTGTCAAGCACCGGTCACGACCCGAAGGCGCTTGGTTTGATTTTGAGCTGGTTCAGGATGGAATCAGGGCACGAGAGTAGCCTTCTCCTTCGATGATACCGGGAAAATCTGCTAAAAAATTAGTAGCTGATAAAGCCCGTGTAAACCGTGACTGCCGGGCCTTCCATTTTTACCCCATCATTGAAATGAATCGTGAGAGGTCCCCCCTTCGTTTCAACATGGATCGTATCGCCCATGTATCCGAGCCGGCGCACGACTGCGGCTGCTGCGGTCGCTCCAGTCCCGCAGGAAAGAGTTTCCTCTTCAACGCCACGTTCGAATGTGCGTATTTTCAGGGAATCATCGCCGGTCTTTTCCACAAAGTTCACGTTTGCACCCTCGGGAAATGAGGGATGGTGCCGTATTGCCGGGGCATCTGCAGTAATGTCTACCGTGTCGACTGCATCGATAAGGATTACTGCGTGGGGTACTCCGGTATTTACGGCATAGACCTCTAACCCTCCGATATGTTCGTTATATTCACCATCGCCGGATGCCGGAATGTCCCCGCGGGTGAATCCGGGCGTGGGCATATTGATGATCGCAGTAAACTCCTCACCCGCGTATTTTGCCGTAACTCCGACCTGCCCTGCGGCAGTTTCGACGGTGAAGGTTTCTCCTACATACCCTGCATCAAGCGCATACTTGGCAATGCAGCGGACACCGTTGCCGCACATCTCGGCCTCACTTTCGTCAGGCTGGAAAATTCTCATCCTGATATCATTATCAACCGACTTTAAGAGGTAGAGAATCCCGTCAGCACCGATCCCGAACCTCCGGTCGCAGTAAAGTGCAGCAAAGTGCGCCTTCAGATCATCGGGGATGACCGTTTCCTCATATTCATCGATAAGGATGAAATCGTTACCGTTTCCGTGTAATTTAGTAAAGGGTATTTCCATTATGGTGCCCCTGGCAGTCCAGCGTATCCTCGAACATATAAAACGCCGGGTTGCCGGTTGAATTATTCCTGAGATGTGTTGTTCAATAAAAACATCGCTCTGGTTTACAGTGCAGGAGGGTTTTGACTTATTCTCCATTAAGACCGGGCCCGAACGCCAGGTGAAATTCGTCAATTCCCCATCCAAGATAATCCCGGATGATTACATAGGCCATCTGGGGCGGGATTGCACCTTTCTCAGTGACGATCAGGTCAATGTATTCTGAGGGAGTAACATCAAAAGCCGGATTTCTCACAGTAACATACGGAAGGGCCCGGGCGATATCATCGGCAAGAACTTCGTTTCCGGCTCTTTCTTCGATCCGGATGAACTCACCAAGGATTGTTCGAGGTGCAAACTTATAGGTCTCGGCAGCTACCATCAGGTTTACCCGCGCCTCGCGGGCAGAATGGGCAACCTGCGCCGTCCCGATCTTATTCACTACAGCTCCGTTCACGGTTACTGCGTCGGCTCCTACAATAACCAGATCTACATCGTTGATGAACGTTCTGACCGCAGAATCCACGATAAAGTTTGTTTTTATACCTGCATCGTTTAATGTCCGGATTGTGATAAGCCCCTGGTTTCTTGGCCGCACTTCAGTAGCAAAAACCTCGATCTTTTTTCCCTGCCGGTGGGCCTCGATAATACATCCGAGTGCAACCTCAGAGTTGCAATGCGTCAGGATGGTATCACCGTCTCGTATGTGACTAGCCCCGAATTGCGCGATCTGTTCTACTGCATGCTGCGACGATGTAATGAATTCATCTGCGCGTCTGATTACGCCGGACTTTGCTTCATCGGTTGTCTTGGCATGATTTAGACCGGCCATGACCATATGGACTGCATTTGGCAGGGATACCGCTGTCGGCCGGGTAGCGAGGAGCAGTTTTGCGGCATGCTCCATTTCCTGCCTGAAGGCATCTGGAGTCTGAACCTGGAGCGAACGTGCATGATCCCGGAGAGCTACGGCAACAGCCCTTGCAATTCTTCCCGCCCCCCGGATCTCCATGCTCTTTATCTTCTCCGCAGTTTCAGGTACGATCATCAGCATCATCCTTTCAATAGAGAGGGGAATCTACATAGAGTTTATTACCGGGTGAAACAATGACCGTAGCCGTGGTTTTTGACAGTGCCGGAACACTTCTGAACACATACCGGGTCGCAAAGAATATCAGGAAGAAGGTACTGATGCCCGGGATAGAGACCACCACACTTACCTTCGCCTCGCTGGAACGCGTATTGATCGTCATACCAGTCCACTCCAAACATATTATCGCTGCCCCGCCGGATATGCTCCTTTCTGAATACCTATCAGAAAATCAGGTAGGTTTTGGCATCAGCTGCACCAGAAAAATCACAACTGCAGAAGAGATCGGCGATATGCTGTATGCTGATACTCAAGCACGTGTTAGTGATCTTCAGGAATGTATCCGGGACGTCTGGGGAGTCTGCAGATGCGAGACTATGCTGACGCTCAACAGTGGGGCAATTCTCAACATGGCACACAAGTCTATAGAATTTACGGTAACAGCGGGAGGCTGGCCATTTGAGGGCGCAAAAGAGACTATCACCGCCCTCCACCGTATGGGTGTGCCCACCTTTATCGCTTCGGGAGACCGCTCGACAAAATTGGAGATCATGGCTGATCATCTCGGCATTCCCCGTGACCGGGTTTACGGTGTAGCAACGCCGACCATCAAAGCGCAGATCATCACGGACCTGAAAAACGAGTACGATCACGTGGTCATGGTCGGTGACGGAATAAACGATCTGGGTGCGTTTACAAAAGCTGATACCGCAATTCTCACCGTGCAGCAGACAGGTAACCGACCGGGTGAACTTTTCGATGTGGCCGATCATGTCATCAGCCACGTGAGAGATGTGCTACCTATCATTAAGAATTTATTATAGAGAAAATTTTTGCACTATACGCTAATTCCCGATCGTGACTATCGCGGGCAGCATATAAAAGGTAATATGACACCACTTCCAGATTAGATACAAGGGAATTATGAAGGCTCCATTGATCACGGTCGACAACATCTGTATGGATTTTGATGGCTCGCATGCCCTCAGAAATATCTCATTTGAAATCGCCGAAGGTGAGATTCTGGGGATCATTGGCAGGAGCGGCGCCGGTAAGACCGTGCTGATGCACCTCATGAGAGGTGTGGAACAACCGCCAACGAGTGGCAGAATAATCTACCATGTTTCGGCTTGTCCCTCGTGCGATTACATAGACGTTGCGAGCTCCACCGGGAAACCTTGCCCGCAATGCGGCGGAACGCTCGCGCCACTCGATGTGGATCTCTGGAATGAAACAAACGATGCACTAAAACGAAGGGTGATGCGGCGAACAGCGATAATGTTCCAGCGGACCTTTGCCCTGTATGGTGATGACCGGGTAATCGAGAACGTCCTTCATGCTCTCGATGATATTGATTACCCTCAGGAGAAAGCCATCAATCGTGCAGCCGACCTAATCGACCAGGTGCGGCTCTCTCACCGGATGATGCATATAGCTCGAGATCTTTCTGGGGGAGAAAAGCAACGTGTCGTGCTTGCCCGGCAACTCGCAAAAGAGCCGTTTTTACTCTTTGCAGATGAACCGACCGGTACGCTGGATCCAGGAACCGCAAAGATTGTCCATTCAATGCTCACTGAAGCGGCAAAAACCAACAATATGGGCATGGTCGTAACATCCCACTTCTCGCAGGTGATAGAAGATGTAGCCAGCCGCGCTATCCTGCTTGTCGACGGTGCCATCGCAAAAATCGGTTCGCCAAAAGAAGTGATAAGTGAATTTATGGCCGGCTGCGACGATACTGAGGTCTTCGAACATGCAGAGACAGGAGAAAAGATAGTCGTTGCCCGGGACCTTGTCAAGCGATATATATCTGTCGACAGGGGTGTTGTCAGAGCCGTTAATGGCGTCAGTTTCGACGTATACACAAAAGAGATCTTTGGCATCATCGGAAAAAGCGGAGCTGGGAAAACAACGCTTTCGCGGATCATAGCCGGACTCATCGAGCCTACAAGCGGAGAAATCAACATCAAGATTGGTGATGATTGGGTTGATATGACCAAGCCGGGTGTTGAACAGCGGGGCCGAGCCAAAGAGTATATCGGACTGCTTCATCAGGAATACGACCTCTATCCCCATCGTAACGTGCTTGATAATCTCACGGATGCAATCGGCCTTGAATTCCCCAAGGAGCTGGCCATGCGAAAGGCTATTGTCACCTTGAAAATGGCCGGATTTACTGAGGAGAAGAGTAAAGAGATTCTTGAAAGGTTGCCAGGGCAACTCTCGGAAGGGGAACGCCACCGGGTCGCACTCGCACAGGTTCTAATCCGGGAACCCAAAATTGTAATCCTTGACGAGCCTACAGGCACAATGGATCCGATTACCAAGATCGATGTCAAACATTCCATAATGCATTCGCGCGACGACATCGATGAAACCTTCATCGTGGTCTCGCATGACATGGAATTCGTGCGCGAAATATGTGACCGGATTGCACTGATGCGAGGCGGAAAGATTGTAGAGATTGGAAAGACTGCCGATGTGCTCGCACACCTGACCGAGGATGAACGTAAGATCATGACCCAGGCCATACCACCCGCCTGAGAGATATACATGATCCATGTCTATCTCGATGGGGAACCTCGCGAAGTAGGCGAGCAAAGCACACTTCTTTCTCTCATTCCGGACCAACCCCGCGAATGTGCTGTTGCTGTTATCCGACCTGCTACTAAGGAACAGGAAAAAACCGAAAACGTCACAGTAACGACCACTGCCGGAGAGATTACCATTGAGCTTGCGGGAACTGAAGTCGATGTACTCGGACGGAAGGATAGCATTGGCAGGCTTGCCCTGCACTGGACCGACCGATACGCTGCTGCATTCGGGCCGTTTCCTTCCGATATCCACCCTTTGCGCAAACCTCGTCTTTACGAAAGAGGAGATGTTATTCTCGGTTGCGGGGGATACGATCCGAAAACCTCGTACCTCATCTTCTCAAAAAGCCGTCATATTGCAGACCACGGCGCTGACGATACCGGGGGTGTTGTAGGCCGTGTCGTAAGCGGGAAAGCTGTACTCGACCGTTGGGAATCCGGGGATAAGGTTACAAAAGTAGAGCCGGTAATCAGCTGGGCCGACACCAGTCGTTCGTTTACCACGACAGACCCGGGTCTTATAGTGGAAGATGGCATGCTTATTGTGACCCATGTCAGGGTAACGGGGCAGGGTTATTTCCCGGACCGGATTACCACTGAGGCCGCAGGCAGTGTTGAACACCTGCTTGTGGCTCTTGAATCCGGGAAATTTGTTGTTGACCGTGCAACAAGCACCCATATCCTTGACCGGAAACTTGTCGGCACCGATGTCCCGGCACAATTCAAGCGTCCCCGTCGCGAAGGTACGGTTACCGTACGAACCCAAGGACCCTCTGTCGGAGGGGTGTACATCTACCGGGCCGATGTTCCCAGCAGCCCGGCTCACAGTGTTGTCGGACAGGTAGTTCACGGCATCGAACTGGTAAAGCTTGCAAAAGAAAGCGATGTCCTCTCGATTCGGGTTGTTCCGCCACGCATTGATCTCCTCGGCCTGCCCCTGGAAGAGGCTAAAAAAGTCGTAGCAGACCGGGAAGTTTCCCTGATCGTTGATAGCGACAAAAAAGACCGGATTGTTGTCTCACAGGAGCCGGGGACGACCCTTGATGTACTCAGTGAGCGATCGGTAAAAGTTACTACGGCGCCATTCGATCAGGTTATTGATATCGTTCTTGACGATGCCCTTGCCCCCATGAGCTGCGATACATTCCGTCGTATTACCGGGCTGCACGAGCATGATGCCGGTATGATGCCGGCATTCTTCATCTTTGATGACGTGTATCTCTTCAAGCCAAAAATCCCGACAACAGTAAAGATCTATCCCGAGAATTGTCCGGTCGGCGAAGCACCTGCTGCGGCCCTTGCAATTACCAATGATTCCCGTAAAGGTTCTGGCCTTGTTGGAGTGAGGTTATCGGCGAACCGCGAGTTTGGCCCGACTTCCGAACCGTTTGAAGGCACTAATGTTATCGGAAGAGTGATCGACACGGATAAACTAAAGAACGTAAAAGAACGGCAGATTGTCTATATCCGCGAGGTGAAACAGTGACTGATTATACGCCGGCAAACGTTGGAACAGTGACCCGGTATGTAGTGGTGGAATCGTATACCTTAACGCCGGTCTGATGTAGCCATCCGGGCATACGAGGTAGCAAAAGGTGTAATGATCAAGGAGAACTGTTTTGGCCTTGTTGTAATGGGAAAAGAAGACGAGGTTAACCGGGTGATCGCCGAAGTCCGGAAAATGGATCCGGCCCATATTTTTGTAAAAGACCGCGGGTTCCCACCAGGGGATGCCCGGAGATGCCGGGCAACACTTGGCGGAGCCCGGCCGGGTTTCCACGGGATTGAGTTTGAAATGACCATTCTCCCTTATATTTCTCACGCCATCGAAGAACTTGAACACCGCGACGCCTCAACTGTGCCGGCTCCGAAACCCCAGCTGACATCGTCACGCCTTGACATTTACCGGTTAAAGAAAATGATCGATGCACAGGAGCCCTGACCATGGCAAAAATATTCATTTACCCTGCAACAAGCCTGATTCTTTCTGATATGGTGACACGCTTTGGCCACACACCCCTTGGTTCAGCAATCGCAATCCGGGAGCGCGTTCAGACCGCCGGGCTTGAATCCATGCCGCTCCAGATAACACCTGAAGAGCCCAAGAAGGGGCTCCGGTGGGCGGCAGTTGAAGTCCCAAGCGGGGTCAGAGGACGCATGGCCTTGTATGGCCCGATGATAGAGATGTGTGATGCTGCGATAATTATCAATAATTCCGATTTCGCATTCGGCTGCATGGGCTGTGCACGGACAAACGAGCTGTTGAAGTTTCTAATCCGTCAAAAGAATATGCCAAAGCTCGAGCTGGAATACCCGAAAAATGAGGACGAGGGAACACAATTTGTTGCAGCCCTTAAACGATTCCTTTCCGATCTGGGAGAAAAATCATGACAGCGCCGGTACGTATCGCCCAGCTTTCCTGCGGCCCGGATTATTCAGGGGTTCAGGAAGAGATTAACCAAGCAGCAAAAGCGGTGAACGGCGAGATCTTTTTCCCGGATGTTGCCCTTAAAGACATAATGCGGGATTTTGAATCATTCGGCCTTGAAGTCAGGAGTCCTGACCTGAGACTTGCCATTTCACGGGCAATGGCGCTTATCGATGGCAGAGTGGAAGCCGACGCGGTTTTTATTGCAACCTGCTTTCGCTGTGCCGAAGCCGCAATAGTCAGAAACGAGCTGCGGCGGTATATTCACGAGCACTCGCGGCTTCCTGTAGTCAGCTACTCGTTTACGGAACGCACAACCGCAGGAACACTTCTCACCCGGATGGAGGCACTCACAACGATTGCCAGGAGAAGGGCACTTCTGGCCCGTGAGGTCCAGGAGGGGATTACACTTGGCATCGATTCCGGCTCATCGACGACAAAGGCCATATTAATGAAGGATAATAAAATCATCGGCAGAGGCTGGCAACCGACGACTGAAGTGCTCAAGAGCGCCCGGGATGTAGCAACTCATGCTCTTGGCGAAGCGGGGATGAAACTTGAAGATGTCGAAGCGATTGGGACAACCGGCTATGGAAGGTTCCTTGTCGGAAAAGATTTCAATGCCGATCTGATTCAAGAAGAATTGACCGTAAACTCGAAGGGCGCAGTTTACCTCGCGGATCGGCAGCACGGGCCTGCAACGGTTATCGATATCGGTGGAATGGACAATAAAGCCATTTCGGTTATGGATGGTATTCCCGGTACTTTTACCATGGGCGGCATCTGCGCAGGTGCCAGTGGCAGGTTCCTTGAAATGACCTCCAAGCGCCTCGGTATCGAGATCACTGAACTGGGGCCGCTTGCCATGAAAGGTATGGGTGCCCGGGTTCCCATGAACAGTTATTGTATCGTATTTGGCACCCAGAGCCTTGTCAACGCCCTTGCTGCCGGAAGTACACGAGAGGATGTGGCCGCCGCGGCCTGTCACAGCGTTGCCGAACAGGTCTTCGAACAGCAGCTCCAGGAAGTGGACATTAAGGAACCGGTGATCATGGTGGGCGGCACCTCACTCATCGAAGGTCTGGTATATGCGATGGGAAAACTCCTTAAGACAAAAATTGTCGTTCCGCCAAACTCGCAATATATAGGTGCAGTAGGTTCGGCGCTATTGGCATCAGGATTTATCAGGGACGGGGCAGATGCAGGCCATTGAATATTTTGAAGTGGAATGCACGGAAAAACTCGGCGGGGAATACTACCGGCAGATCACAAACGACGTCCTTCTTGACCACAATCTCCTCCGCGTGATCCACAGACTCCATGTCTACATTGACCCCAGAATCCCTATTTTTGTAGCCGTAGGAATCCTTAAAAAAGTTACAACTCTGGTGCGGGTAAGCGACATCGCCAATGTTAACCCCCAGGAAGGCAAGATGACGCTTGCAATATCGGACGAGACCTATCTTGCACCGATGCTCAAGCTGTTCTGGGACCGGTTCGGCAAAGACCATGTTGACCAGCCGGACCGGTTCACTGTTATCCTGACAGGAATCACGGCCAGTTCCCGGGAAATAGAAGAGATGGCGATCGCCGATCCCAGCGAAGCTTTGTATAAGGATCTTGTCTACGCCTTCCGTTGCATCTGCCCCGAGGGGTTCCGCGTCAGAAGCGAAAACTATGGGGCTGAAAAATTCTCGTTTGTCGCGAGCGAAGACACCCTGACTGACACTGGCCTCTCGCTGATAAAAGAGAAATTCGCACTCATGGGGGAGACGCCATGATCCTGGTACCGATCACCTACAAAGGCGGTGTGTACCGGCATAACGAGATTATCGATCTCATCGAAGATCTTGGCGGGTATATCGTCCAGAAACATATGATTGCCCAAGAAGTGGTCCTCCAGTGCTTTGTGCCAAAGGATGACGTAGAACTAATCCGGGCAATCGGAAAACCGCTTGCTGGGGAGGTGATCGATTCGCCACTGGTGGGGACAGAGATTGCGATTGTCAGCATGAGCCTTGAGATCCACCACTTACCGCACCCCTCATGCGATATCGCTGAGTATGTACGCCGGATAGGTGCCAAAAGTAATATGGTAAGCCTGGCACGTGGCCCGGGAAAGCGGATAGCAGGTATAAATGATGAAGAACGCGACGTCATAAACGAGCACGACATTGCCGTATACCTTCTTGGCAATTTCGAGACCTGTATCGAGCATAAGATGCCATTACTTCTCCGGGGGGTGGAAGTACCGGTCGTTCTTTGTGGCGGCCCGGACAAGGAAACGCTTCAGCGCATCGTTGAACCTGCGGTAGATGGCTATGTGGGAAATGTCGGCCGGTTCATGCACCGGACCAAAGAATCCGAGGAACTCACCAAACTCGATGAAATTGTTGCTGAAATCACACGGGTCCTCGAAAAGCGGCGGGAGGAACTTGCAAAAGACCCTCTCTCGGTTTCCCCGGCCAGACTTATGGACGTTATTCGTGAGCATGTGCCAGCTATTCTCGCAGTAACGTCACCAACCCCGCTCACGGTGCAGATGTCAGGTCTTCGGGTAAAACTGCCATATGATAGCTATGCAGAAGTGCTCCGGAAGGTTGAGATTGAAGATGGAATAAAAATCGGGGACATCGCAGACATTGAACCTTCGCGTATGCGTGATTACATTATAGTAAGAGTCAGGCCATTTTCAGAAACCAACACAGTGATTTAGGAGAAAAACATGGGACGCAAACAAGAAGTCGAGTTTGAGGACCGGCTCAAGCAGATTGTAGAACAGGGAGCCGAAGCAACAGCTGAAGAATGGCTAAAAGTCATTGAACGGGAATACGGGAAAGTCCCGCTTATTTTTAAACGAATGGGAGAACGCCCCGAAGTTCTCATTTCCCATCTGCTCTACAAAGGAACTGTTGCTGAGACCAGCCGGCTTGACCCCAAATATGTGGAGCTGATCAGTATGGCAGTGGGCGCGGCTCTGAAATGCCAGTATTGTACCAGCTACCATATGCAGGCCGCGATCAAAATGGGTGCAACACGTGAGGAAATCCTCGAAGTGATCCTGCTTTCAGGAATGATCTCAAACTCCTCGGTCCTTGCCAATGCCTACCGGGTTATAGATGACAAACTGGAGAAATGTTTTCCCTGTGAGGTAATAGCGGTAAAGGAAAAGTCGCCACGAAAGGGCATTAAAACCGGAAGAAACCCCGGGTAATTTCTATTATCAACGGCTAGCATCCTTTATACTTATACCATATTTTAATCCCCACAACGACTAACGATCTGGTGAATGTGCGGGATCGCAGGTCAGTATTGCTATAACGGTGGAAAACCTGATCGCCAACTCCTCGCAGCCATGTCTGAACGGCTTTTCCATCGCGGTCCTGATGGCGAGGGGTTGCACATAAACGGTAGTGCTGGCCTCGTCCACCGGCGGCTCGCTATAATCGATCTTTCTCCCGACGGCCTCCAGCCAATGACAAACGAAGATAATTCGCTCTGGCTGGTCTTCAATGGCGAGATCTACAATTTCATCGAACTCCGCAAAGAACTCGTGGAAAAAGGGCACACATTTTACTCTAAATCAGATACTGAAGTGATTCTTCATGCCTATGAGGAATGGGGCTATGACTGCCTGACCCGGTTTAATGGCATGTGGGCGTTTGCACTGTGGGATGAAAAGAAACAGGAACTCTTCTGCGCCCGGACCGGTTCGGCATTAAACCATTTTATTACACAATTGTCGATGGATCGTTTCTGTTCGCATCCGAAATCAAAGCACTGCTGGTTCACTCAGGTGTTAAAAAAGGCCCAGATGAAGATATGCTTGGCACCTATCTCGCATGGGGAGTACACGACCATTGCAGCCACACTATGTTCGAAGATATTTTCCAGATCGAACCGGCCCATGCGCTTGTCGTTACCGTAGAGGGAATCCAGTTCCCGTTCCAGTATTGGGATGTAAAAGTGAACCCGGAAATACGGGGATGTGAAGACGATTACGAGGTTGCAGCCGCTCTTGATACACATCTCATGGAAGCGATTAGGATCCATCTGAGAAGCGATGTCAGCTGTGGGCACCTGTCTCTCCGGAGGGATCGACTCCTCGACTCTGACGGTTATGATCAATTCGCTCATTAAAAATGAGGCCCCGGAAAGTGTCGGTTTGAGGCAGAAAACGTTTTCTGTTGTGTTCTCAGATAAAAAATTTGATGAGAGCAAGTATATTGACGAGATTGTTGCTGCAACCGGAGTCGATGCAGACAAAACGGAACCCAAACCAAGCCAGCTCCGTGAGGATATTGACCGATTGATATACATACAGGACGAACCTTTTGGTTCACTCTCCATTTACGCCCAGTACCTGCGTGATGAGGCTTGCAAAAAAAAAGGTAATCGTAGTGTTAGACGGACAAGGGGCTGACGAACTTCTGGCAGGTTACCTTGGATATCAGGGAAGTTATATCAGGGGGCTTATCCGCACATTTCACTGGCGGACAGCACTTACGGAGATTTTTGGCAGTATCCGGCGACATCGGAATTTCTTTCTTGCTGCAAGGGATCAAATACATGTCCGTAAGAAGAGGAGGAAGCTCCTAAAAAATAATCCAAAATCCGTCGACCGGTACAAGGATACGCTCGATGAAGTCCTGCACCGCGAGCTCCTTTCCACGAATCTTCCAGCGCTCCTTCATTACGAGGACCGGAACTCGATGGCGTTTTCCCTGGAATCCCGGGTTCCCTTCCTTGATGTACGACTGGTGGAATATATTGCATCGCTCCCACTCTCCCAAAAGATCCGGAAGGGTTCAACAAAATTTGTCCTGCGCTCCGCTATCCGGGGAAAGATCCCGGAAACAGTGCGTTGCCGCAGCGATAAGATGGGCTTTGTTACCCCAGAAGAGTGCTGGATGAAAAACGAGCTTCGGTCTTTTATGCTGGAGATTTTCACATCGCAAAGTTTTAGATCCCGACCTTACTGGGATGCCGCTGCGGTAGTACAGGATTATCAGGCATTCCTTGAGGGTACTTCTGTTTATTCTCCTGAGATCTGGCGAATTGCATGTACCGAGCTTTGGTTAAGGAAATTTATCGATGTCCCGGTTATATGACGACGATGTTGTAAAGATCGACTTTTATTAGGGATAATCCCCGACTGAGTACTAAGAACATGACCGAGAGCAAATCCCGGAAAAGATTCCAAGAGGATCCATGAAAACCATTATTCTTGCCGGCGGCGTGGGGACTAGGCTTTGGCCCTTATCTCGCGAATATTTCCCCAAACAGTTCATTCCTATGGAGGGGAAATCCTTGTTCCAGAAAACCTGTGACAGGGCGAGAAAATTCTCCCGGGAGGACGAGATTTGGGTAGTAACAAACGAGATCCATCAGTATCTTGTCCGAAATCAGATGGAAGATATGGGTTATGGGGTACCTGAAGGCCATATTCTTGCAGAACCTGAGCAAAAAAACACTTTGCCAGCCATTGCATGGGCTTTACAAGAGATTAGAAAAGAAGACAAAGCCGCCACTGCGGTTGTATTCCCGAGCGATCACCTCCTTGGGGACGTTGCTATCGATCAGATTAAAGCTGCAGAACCACTCTCGAAGAAATACCTTGTTACTTTCGGTGTTAAACCGTCTTCTCCCCATTCCGGGTATGGATATATTAAACCTGGAAAAGCATTGCCAGTAGGTTTTGTCGTCGAACAATTCAGAGAAAAACCCGATAAGAAGACTGCCGCTATTTACCTAAAAAACGGATATCTCTGGAACAGCGGGATATTCCTTCTTTCTATCCCCGTATTTTTCAGAGAACTCAAAAAATATCAGCGCGGCCTTTTTGCAGCATTTAACGGGAATAAAGTACCGGATTTCGGAAAGCTGGATGCCACATCTATCGATTATGGCCTACTTGAGCCGTCAAAGATGGTTGCTGTTGTGCCACTCGACGCTGATTGGAGCGATCTTGGGACATTTGCGGCATTATATCAGATAAATCCTCATGATGATGAGGGAAATGTAGGAATGGCAGAGTATCTATCAGCGCGGGATAATTATGTGCATGCCCCGGGCAAGCACGTTGGTATGATCGGTGTTGATAACCTCGTCGTAGTGGATACTGCTGATGCACTTCTTATCTGTGATAGCCGACAAACAGAACAAGTCAAGACTTTAGTTCACCGGTTTAAGGAGAAGAACGACCAAATTACCCGGTTCCACCGGCAGGTTCACCGACCTTGGGGGTCATATACTATTCTCGAGGAGTTAAAAGGGCACAAGATCAAGCGTGTTACAGTAAAACCAGGACAAAAGCTCTCCCTTCAGCTCCATCATCACCGGAGCGAACACTGGGTAGTTGCCAGTGGGACTGCCGAAGTGCAGCTCGATGGCGAGACAATATTGCTCAGGCAGGGAGAAAGCACATTTGTGCGGAGCGGGGTTCAGCATCGGCTTAAAAATCCAGGGGTAATCCCTCTCGAAGTGATCGAAGTGCAATTGGGAGAGTATCTCCAAGAAGATGATATCGTACGGTTTGAAGATGATTATGGAAGGAAATAAACGCCTTTTTTCTATTCATTTTTGATCCTGAGGCGGATCACGATCTTTTCGTCCAGCGTGTTTTCGCCGGAAGGCTGGCACCGTCTTCAACCTAACTTGGGGATCTTTTCCTGAAATAAGGCATTTATCTCCGGCCCCAATAAGATCGGTCCTGCCTGCCATGTGGAGTCCTTCAATGATGAAATCCCTGTTCTGCGATTCCTTATACTGCATGAGCGCACGCTGGATTTTCTTTTCATTCCCTTTGGGAACATGCACCGGTTCGAGACTAAAAGGATTGAGGCCCGTATAGTACATACATGTTGAGACACTCATTGGAGTTGGGGTAAAATCCTGGACCTGCTCAGTATAGAGATTATGATCCCGAATGTATTCCGCAAGTGCAATCATATCTTTTATTGTGCAGCCCGGGTGACCGGACATGAAATAGGGAACCAGGTACTGACGTTTTGGTTTGCTTTTCTGGAACGACATGAAAAGAGTGAGAAAACGATCAAATACCACACCATCCGGTTTATTCATTACGACAGTTACTTTTGGCGAGATATGTTCAGGAGCGACTTTGAGATGTCCTGAAATGTGGTGTCCGCAAAGATCTTCAAGGTAATGGGATCCTTCATTATCAGCGAGAACAAGGTCGTACCGTATACCCGAGCCGACAAACACTTTTTTCACACCGGGCACTTCTCGTATTTTTTCAAGAAGTTCCCTGATTTTCCGGTGATTCATCTGGAGGTTTTTGCAGGCGGGAGTGCAGAATTTGTCCTGGCATGCCCCGACAATAGCCCACTTGTCACATGCCATCCCATACATATTGGCTGTGGGACCTCCCACATCCTGCACAATTCCCCGGAACTCCGGCATTGCTGCAATCCGGGTCACCTCATGGATAATTGATGCGGGACTTCTGCTCTGGACAATCCGCCCTTGGTGATGGGTAAGAGCGCAAAACGAACAGCTTCCAAAACAACCCCGGTGGCTTACGACTGAGAATTGTACCGGAAGAAGTGCAGGGATTGGCTCATGGTAAGTGGGGTGGGCCTGTCGTGTGAATGGCAGTTCGTACACATGGTCGAGTGCGGTGGAAGAAAGTGGCTTGGCCGGAGGGTTCTGAATTACTACAGTTTTTGGGTGAGGCTGAGCTACCGCTCTCCCATGCACCGGATCCTGTTCTTTGTAATGGATGGAAAACGCTTTTGCATATGCTGTAGTATCTGAAGCGACCTCGGAAAAACTTGGAATTTCAACAATATATTTTGACCGTGCTGTTCGCCATTCTGCCACCTCCATAGTATACATAGTCCCATGTATATCCCTAAGTGATCGTGCAGGTTCTCCGGCATCTAACCTCAGGGCAATTTCAACCATCTGCCTTTCTGCCATACCATAAGCAAGAAGAGTGGCCGGTGCATCGGCAAGAATGGACTGGCGTACCCGGTCCTGCCAGTAATCGTAATGCGCGAACCTGCGCAAGCTTGCTTCGATCCCACCAAGGATTATAGGTACATCTGGATACGCACTGTGGATCCGATTTGTATAGACAATCGTAGCTCTATCCGGGCGCTTTAAGATTCCCCCGGGGGAGTATACATCAGAACTCCGGCGTTTTAGGTTGGGTGTATAGTTATTGACCATCGAGTCGACATTACCGGAAGAAATACCAAAGAAAAGCCGGGGTCGCCCAAGAGCCTTAAAATCCAGTTCTGACTTTATATCCGGTTGTGCGATAATACCCACAGAAAAACCGGCGTCCCAAAGAACCCGGCCAATAAGTGCTGTACCAAATGATGGATGATCGATGTAGGCATCGCCCGTGACGAGGATTATGTCAAATTGTTCGATACCTAGATCTTTGGCTTCGACCGAAGAAAGTGGAAGGAATAGTGGTTGAGGTCTCATATTGTGTGTTGTGATGCTGGTCAAGCTCGCGGGCGCCGGGTAAGATCACGGATAATTTCAGCGAGGCCTCCTGGCATATCTTCTTCCTTTTTCCCGGCAGAAATGGCCGATTTTTCTGACGCTGCATCTGGTTCAGTATTTGGAAGAGACTGTTGTGCAGATTCGCCGGTTTTTGTATGGACCGGAAGGGGTACGCCCATTTTTTCATCGAGGCGGCGATGTATATTACAACCGGAAAATTCGAGAATTACCACCTCCGCAACAATATAAGTGATTGCCATATCCCGGAGGCACCCTGTCAGAGCATGCCCCGCCCGTCCCACCGATGCATGGAAATGAATGGCAGGAGCGTCATCTCCCTGGCTAATCGTACCAAGTCCAACCATCTCCCAGCCACCTTCGAACATGATATAATGTGGTTCTGGCGGAATAGTAGGTTCTTCAGGACCGGTAACCATCCGTCCCTTCCTGAGAGCACCAAGAAAAAGAATAGTGCCGGATCTGACAGATTTATCCTGGAGGAACTTTTGCGTGACTGCCAGGAGATCCTCGCCGTCATCGATCCTGAGGACAAATACCCGACCGAGCCGGCCTTCCGAATACTCCATAAACGCCCTCTTTTATTACATTTCTTAGGTATTCAATAAATTGATGCGGATTTATATCTCTTTTCTCCTTGTTGGAAAAAGGATCTGACTTTTTTAGAACTCGATTTTTGGTGGCGTCTTGATTTCATCTTCGAACTGGAGATATTCAAGCTTTGGCAGATGAGTCATACTCCCGACAAATTTGGAGGGGATAGTATCCATCATTGTGTTGAATTCCTGTGAGATATTGTTATATGTATACCTGTGGCGAGAGATTTCGTCCTCAAGGTTTTTTACTGCGTCCATAAGGGAAGAGACCGTCTGCGAAGTTTTTAACTCCGGGTAGTTTTCTGCCACCGCCAGAAGACGTCCGAAAATGGAGCGGGATTCGGCCTCGACTTTATTAAGGTCCCCGGGCCCTGCAGTCGCGACCACTGATCGCATGGCAGTAACTTTGGTAAACGTCTCCTGCTCGAACTTTGCATAGCTTTTCACTGCACCTAGCAGCTGTTCTATCATATCCAGACGTTTCTTCATTGCAACCCGGATCTGCCCGAGAGTCGCTTCAGACGAATTTTTCAGGGACTGGAACCTGTTGTAAATGCCGACTATCCATAAGATGAGGCCGATAATAATGACAACAATTACGGCAAGAATTATCCAACCGATGATATCATCGAACATGAGTTATCAGTACATTGATGCATTCGGTACAAGATAATAGGTGAGGTAAGCCGGGATAATGGCACTTTGGGTACAATTCGGTTAAAAGAAAGAAAAAACGAACCGGTTTAGGAAAGGGTC
The DNA here is from genome assembly GCA_963701095.1 of uncultured Methanoregulaceae archaeon. Lineage (GTDB taxonomy): Archaea > Halobacteriota > Methanomicrobia > Methanomicrobiales > Methanospirillaceae > Methanoregula. Next base: position 1,748,268 of record OY969564.1, on the reverse strand, counting down.
AGGGATCCTACAACCCTGAGTTTGCCGCCCTCCAGGTAATGCAACACCACGTGGGCTCCGGGAGGATAGACCAGTTCTTTATCAACGGTAAATGAAAGTTCGGGCATTCTCCAATCTCCTTCAGCCGATACCCCGGTGACACGTGAAGGCAAAAATTGCATCCAATGGCCAAGGTAGATTACCATCCCTTCCTTTAAAGGGGCGGGCCAGTATTTGACAAGCTGCGCTCTGCCGGTCACGGTAAGAGAACTTTTAATTGCAGGATCGTTCGTGAGGACATAGCCCCGATCAAGGTCTTCTGCTTCGATACCCTTGAGTGAAAGTCCCACCCGGTCGCCGGTAACTGCAGTTTCCGCGTCATCATCGTGCTTCTGGATAGAACGGACCTGCGCAACTTTAGTTGTTGGGAGAACCTTGAGGGAATCGTGTTTTTTGATGAGACCATGGGTAACGCATCCCAAAACGACAATGCCGACTCCTTTGACATTGAAATGATGATCAACAGGAACTGTTCCATTGCCGACGCCTTCCTTTATCTTCTGGTGTGAAGTCAACTTTGCCGCGGCATCAAGCAATTTCTCCCGTAAACCAATAGGATCATGTTCAATAGCCTCGTAGTGCTCAAGAACCGTTCCTTTGATGAGCGGTGCAACCTGATCCGGTGTCAGGTAATTCCGGAAGATAATATACCCCTGTGCTTTTCCAGCACTCTGGAGCATAAGAACCGTTTCACCAAACGTTGCCGTGATTTCATCGACAACAAGAATGACACGATCGGCAAGAGAGATTGTATAAAAGAGTGAGGAAAGTTTTTCGGGATATCGTGTAGGTTCGATGAGAGTGACAGTGGATTCACCCCTCTTGAGGTTGTAAAAAGTGATATCGCTTGTCGTCCCTTTTTTTCCCAACTCTTCTGCAAAGCCATTCGGGGCAAGGACAGCGACGGTGATATTAGACATGAGCAATTATATTGGATCTTGAAGGATATGAGGATTTTTTATGATATGATTGCAATGCGAATGTAAAGTACCACGTTTTTGTGATTTCAGATAAAAACGATTAGGTTAATAATTGCAAGTGTTACAATTCCAAAAAAAATATAATCTTTATCACAACGGAAATTAATTATGAAATGCACCAATTAATTGACATAAATGAAGAGATATTTTTGTGCTATTGGTTTAAAAGCAATTATGTATAAGTATACTTGTTTGTTAGAGGTGAGAAATTACGAAAACCGAATCCATGAAAGTAGTACTTCTCGCCGGGGGGCTGGGTACTCGCCTTAGTGAAGAGACGGTTGTCAAACCCAAACCAATGGTGGAGATTGGAGGAAAACCCATTTTATGGCATATTATGAAAATTTTTTCTCACTATGGCTATAATGATTTCATAATTTGTCTGGGGTATAAAGGGTATATCATAAAGGAATATTTTGCCAATTATTTCCTCCATATGTCCGATGTTACTATCGATATAAAAAACAACAAAACAGAAATTCATCAGAATTTCTCAGAACCCTGGAAAATTTCGCTCATTGATACCGGGGATAATACTATGACTGGTGGCCGGGTAAAAAGAATCCAGTCATATATTGGAGATGAACCTTTTATGCTCACGTACGGTGATGGCCTGTCCGACGTTAATATTCCTAATTTAATAAAGTTTCATAAAAAACAAGGTCAAACTGCAACCTTAACTGCCATTCGTCCTGTAGGAAGATTCGGCGTTTTAAAATTAAACGGGTCAAACGTAACTACATTTTTGGAAAAACCAGGAAGCGGATATATAAATGGAGGATTTTTTGTATTCGAACCGCAATTGTTCGATTACTTGGAGGATGATACAACTACCCTCGAGAGAGCTCCTTTGGAGGAACTGGCAAAGGAGGGACAGCTCAATGCGTACAAACACGAGGGATTCTGGTATCCAATGGATACCCTAAGAGATAAAAACTACCTCGAAAATGTTTGGAGCACAGGAAAAGCACCTTGGAACGTGTGGGACAGATGAATTTCAAGGATAGACTCTCGGACGCCTATAAGGGTAAAACCGTTCTCATAACCGGACATACCGGTTTTAAAGGCGGGTGGCTCGCATTGTGGCTGCACTCGTTAGGGGCAAAAATTGTTGGGTACAGCCTTAATACCCCTACAAATCCTTCCTTCTTCCATGAGACAGGACTAAAAAACCTCATAACAGATATCCGGGGAGATATTTTAGAGAGGGAAAAACTGATTGAGGTCGTAAAGAAATTCCATCCGGATTTTATTTTCCATCTTGCTGCCCAGCCATTGGTCCGGGATTCGTACAAGAATCCATGTGATACGTTTAATGTTAACGTAATGGGAACCGTCAATATTCTTGAGGCTATCAGGTTGTGCCGGCGTCCGACGACATGTGTTTGCATCACCAGCGATAAATGTTATGAGAACAGGGAATGGATTTATGCCTACCGTGAAAACGATTCCCTCGGAGGCTATGATCCCTACAGCGCAAGCAAAGGTGCTGCTGAAATTGCGATTGCATCGTATAGGAAAAGTTTTTTTAATCCGAACGAAAAAGCACCGATTCACTCAATCTCGTCCGCACGGGCGGGCAATATTATTGGCGGGGGGGATTGGGCAGCGAACAGAATTGTTCCCGATTGCATACGATCCCTCATAAAAGACGATCCGATCAGAATCCGCAACCCCGAAGCCGTTCGTCCATGGCAATTTGTACTGGATCCCTTATCCGGTTACCTTCTTCTCGGACTTCGGATGAGAGAAAATCCTAGTGTTTATGCTGATGCATGGAATTTCGGGCCGCATTATTCAAGTAATATTACGGTCCGGGAAATTGCCGAAAAAGTCATTGGCAAATGGGGTTCGGGAAAATGGGAAATTACCTTAGATGAGGAAAATCCGGTGCATGAAGCAGGTTACCTTAAGCTGGATATCGCAAAAGCGATGACGAAACTTGAATGGAAACCGGTGTATGGCATTGATAGGACAATACAGAAAACCGTGGAATGGTATAAACAAAACAATTCCGGAAACAGGAGTATGATTGAAACTTCATTGGATCAGATCCATGAATTTACCGATTGTGCAGAAAAAATGTATAATTTAGACAGGATTTGAAAAACAGGGATATATTATCAGACCTGAACTCAATGAAACTGCTTTAATACTACAATGGGTTTTTTAATCCCTCTTCTTTTTCTCAATAAAGAATTACGGATTTTCTTTGAAAACATACATTCTGGACAAGATAAAATTGAAAATCGTACCAGACAGCACCCCGAATAATTGGGCTTCCGTTTTAATTGCGGGATTGAGCCAAAGGAGAATCATATTGAGTACTAATAGATTGATTACCAAGCCAAAAATATTAACGCAGACGTATTTGAAATAACTTTTTTTGTTCAACTGAAAGTTTACAATGTTTTTAAAACTCCACACATGATTCAGGATATAATTTTGTGTTACGGCAAATAAAAATGCAATAACCGATGAAAATGTGGGGTCAAAATGCAGGGTATCAGCGAATATAAAAAAAATCAGAATATTAACGACAGTACCGAGTCCACCAACAAATAAAAATCTCAAAAAACTGTTCTCATATAATTCTCTCATTTTTTCACGGCAGTTCTGAAAAAAACAACAGTTACACCAAGGATGCATTAAAAATCAAACCTCAGTCTGAGAATGGTTACAATATAGGTAAGGATGAAAACAAACAAATTTCTTTTTGTATGGCCAAAGAGCCTTTGTTTAAAAGAATACGGGATTTCCAGAACAGTCAATTCCTTATGGTTTTTTTTAATTTTGTATAAAATCTCTTCAACAATGTCAAAATTTTTACATCTTAACGTCAGGTCTTTCAGCCATACTGTTTTGTACAATTTAAAACTGTTAGAGATGTCTTTATATTGTAAATTTAAAATTATCGAATACGTCTTATTGGTTATATAACTCATCAGTACCAATAACCACGTGTTATCTGTAGATCCTCCTTCTACGTATCTTGAAGCAATGACGACATCGTATTCATTTCTGTGCCTGTACAGGTTACTGATGAATTCGGGGGAATGGGACCCGTCGGCGTCCATAAAAATGGTGAACTCACCACGGGCCCGGGTAATACCTGTCCTTATCGCGTCACCGTAGTTATTTCCCCCTTCCCTTGCGATATAAGTGGCATTGTTTGCTTCGCAGACTTCTTTGGTATTGTCCATTGCCTGTATTGTATCGATGATTAATATCTCAAACGGGTCCCCGATCATCTCAACTTCATGTACTAATCGCGGGAGCAGTAAACGCAAATTTTCTTCTTCCAGATAACATGGCATTATCACGCTTAATTTTATTGAATTATTCATTCAAATCGATCCATTGAAGCATCTTTTCTATGCCGGATATTTTATCCGTTTTTGGTTCCCAGCCAATAAATTGCTTAATTTTACGAATATCAGCAACGAATATTTTTTGATCGCTCATTCTGGCAGGGATTTTGTCATAGGTTAATTGAATATTGAGCCGGGTTTCAAGAATGTCAAAAAGCTCCAGCAGGGATAAGCTGTTTTGCATCCCCCCGCCAATATTAAAAACCTGTCCCTTCGCTTTATCAATATTTTTTATTACGCCAAGATAAAGGTCAACCATATCATCGGCGTATAACACATCCCTGACCTGTTTTCCGTCACCTGAAATGGTAAAAGGCTCTTTTAACGTGCCTTTTTTTGTTTCAAGAGCTTTTTGGCAGAACCAGCCTATCCATCCCTGATCTATAGTCGAAAACTGTCTTCCACCAAACATAGAGGAATGCCGGAAAACGACGGTATTAATACCAAAGATCCGGTAAAAATCCAGCATGTACTGGTCTGCACATCCTTTGGAGCACCCGTACGGCGAATGGAAATCCAGGCGAATTGTCTCCGAGAACCCCTCGGGAAATTCCCGTGCAATGTACCTTTTCTCCGTTTCATCATAGTGTACCCATTCAAGGTCCCCATATACCTTATTTGTTGACGAATAGACCACGATGGTATCTGGAGAATAATTTTTTACAGATTCCAGCACGTTGAAGGATCCTAAAGCGTTTATTTCAAAATCCAGCCGGGGATTACTGATAGATGTTGTCATTGCCACTTGACCGGCTAAGTGGAAAACGACATCCGGTGTTGCTTTCTTTATGATATCAAAAACCGTGTTTTTATCCCGGATATCGCCATTAATGAATTCGAAATTTCCTTTTTCCTTTAACCATCCCAGGTTTTTTTCTGACCCCACCCTTGACAAATTATCAAAGATGAAAAGCTCGTCCCCCGTTTCTAAAATTTTCCGGGCGATATTGCATCCAAGGAAACCGCAACCACCGGTGATTAATATTCTCATGATCGATCTTGGATTATGGATCGCTTTTCTGACTCAAACATTTTACGTAATCCCTCCGCTGGGGAAATAGTGCATTTCCATCCTAAACTGGAGATTCCAGAGGTATCAGCCTTGTGATCCATTATTTCATTTTCCCGATAGGGTATTACCCCAAAATTGAGAGCCGTCACCGTGTTTCCGGATATATTTTTTGCCAGTTCGACGAATTCCCTGATAGAAAGCGATTGGTTGGAACCTACTTCGAATTCATAAAAATCCTTTAAAAAATTGTCTGATGATTTTATTATTTTTTCGAAAGCGTCGACTACGTCATCTATATAAATAAAATCTCTTTTTTGTTCGCCCTTTGTCAAATCAATCCTTTCTGCATTTTTCATTAAATTGTGCAGGAGATAGGTAACAAACTTAGTCGGGTTATCCCCGGGCCCGTAAAAATGCTCCAGTGCAACATTAATGCAGCTAAATCTTTTTCGATAGGTGTATAACCACTCTTTAAATTGTTTTTTTGAAAGGGAGTATTTGTCGGTCTGCTTGTCTAAGACAGTATCCGCATTAATGAAGCATTTTACATGGTTTTTTTTACCCAGCTCGAGTAATTTTAGCGGAAATATTAAATTTGTATCTACGACGTGGAGTGGATCATTTTCTGATCTTCCGTAATCTGTTGCGCAGTGAATTATTATATCGATCGTATTTTCATTAAAAACATTCTCCAAAGAGACACGATCGATATCATAAACAATAATCTTTTTTATGTATTCTTTAATTCGTTCCGTGTTTGAAAAAGATCTTTTCAGAAGTATGATACAATAACCTTCGTCTACCAGCTGAACGAGTATTTTACTGCCAAGATACCCGGTGCCACCGGTGAGCAAAATCCTTTTCATCCTGTTCAAAGCTATTGGAAGTTATTCCCTAATAGTATTAATGATCAATAACCTTGATAATTAAACGAGTGGAAGATTTAAAGGAGTTCTTAGTCTGGGAATAAATTATGGATGAAAATGAAAAAAAAATACGTGAAAAAATTTTTCAAAACGTTTCCGAGTTATTCAAATTGCGTGAACAGCAGCCCGCATTTGTTCCGGGGACTTCACCGATACCATATGCCGGCAGGATTTATGATGCCGATGAAATGATTGCTCTTGTTGATGCATCACTCGACTTCTGGCTCACTTCCGGACGCTTCGCAGAACAATTTGAACGCGAATTTGCAGCATTTCTTGGCATGGAACATTGTCTTCTGACAAATTCCGGATCATCGGCAAATCTTCTTGCGGTTTCAGCACTTACGTCATCCAAACTGGGTCATCGGGCATTAAAAACAGGAGACGAAGTTATCACCACTGCCTGCGGGTTTCCAACGACCCTCAATCCGATACTTCAAAATAATCTTATCCCTGTTTTTCTGGACGTGGAACTTGGAACCTACAATATCCAGGCAGATCTGATTGAAGAGGCCATTTCTGATAAAACAAAAGCAATTTTTATTCCTCATACACTCGGAAATCCTGCCAATCTCGACACCATTATGAAATTAGTCAGGAAATACAACCTGTGGTATATAGAAGATAATTGCGACGCCCTTGGATCCCGGTACCGGGGGAAGTTTACGGGGACATTTGGCCAAATTTCTACGTTTAGTTTCTATCCGGCACATCATATGACGATGGGAGAGGGAGGTGCGGTCCTCACTAATGATCCAATACTGAAAAAAATTATCGCTTCGTTTCGCGACTGGGGAAGGGATTGTTGGTGCGATCCCGGACACGACAACTCGTGCAAAAAAAGATTTAACTGGCAGTTTGGTGAACTCCCCCAAGGATATGACCACAAGTACGTGTATTCCCATATCGGTTACAATCTCAAGGTGACCGATTTGCAGGCAGCAATCGGAGTGGCACAGTTAAAAAAACTACCAGCGTTTATTGAGAAAAGAAAAAAGAATTTCAATTTATTATACCAGGGCCTGAAAAAAAGAAATACAAACGTGATACTTCCCCAGGCAACAACAAATTCGGAACCAAGCTGGTTTGGTTTCCCGATTCTTGTTAAAGAAGATGCCCCGTTCAATCGAGGCGAAATCGTCGAATCTCTTGAGAAGAATAAAATTGCAACGCGCATGCTGTTCGGAGGGAACCTGATTAAACAACCTGCCTATTCAAATATGAATTACCGGCAGATTGGAACATTAGAAAATACCGATCTCGTAATGAATAACCTGTTCTGGATTGGGGTATATCCCGGACTGACAAGCGACATGGTTCAATTTATAATTGAAACAATTTCCAAAACATTAAAAGGCTGACGCAGGCCAAAGGCCAGACTACCTTCTAAAAAAAATAAGAATCCCACAATTCAGAAATTTGTCCTCTCTACATCGTTTATTTGCAATTCTGATATTGGAATCCCTATATTTCTCTAATTTTTCCTTCCGCGATTAAAATTGTATCAGTTTGAAGTGAAGAGATAAATCCCTGTATCCTGACCTGCAAAAGAGGTATTGTTTTTGAGCCAAGCCACTGCATCACCATTCGGGTCTGCGGCACTGATATCATCAGTTACGACAAAATACAGGGTACCATTCCCTTTTTGAGAATAGATTTTTTCGAGATCCTGACTCGTTGTTGCGCCATATTCTCTTGTGTCACTCTTTGCTGACGAGAAATAATAATCGAGGGGCTGGCTTATGTACCCGGGAACGGAAACGACTGCATCACCGGGACTGACTTTTTCCTGAAGTGTTTCTGAAAAACCTCTCCAATCCGGCTTGGAATAACCGGAATAATACATGGATAACATCGGTGCACTGACGATGAAAAGGAGGATTATAAATCCATACACCACTGCCTCACTCCTCCAAAGGGAATAAAAAAATCGGTAGGATACTGCTATGCCAATAAAAAAGACGATGCTTAAAAATATTAGATACCGGGGGAGCTCCGGCATTTTGAATGAAAGGAAATAGCTTACAATAACCGAGATAACAGTGATCAGAACAAGGAATGCCGCTTTATTTTTGTTGATAATAAATGCCTGCACAATCCCTATGATAAAAAGCGCTACCAGGAGAAACATCGCGAGATCGTTAGACCCCGAAATCTCGTTGAATGTTTCTACAATTATTCCCAAGCCCTGGATCCCGTACGTGGGTGCAGATGCCGTCCTCGAGGCAAAAGACTGAACGGAAAGCAGTAACAGAGGTAACGAAAGTATTACGAAAAAAGCAATGCCCAGTATCAGCATTTTCATGTTTTTGAGATCGGTACGCATCCCTGGAACCAACTCAACAAAAGCAAAGAATACCAGTGCCACTATCATTACGATAGCATAAAAGTGTGACCAGAAGGCCAGTGCCGAAAAGATTCCGAAAAGTGCCCAATGGATAAGACTGCCGGATTTTATTGCCTTAAGGAAAAAAATCGTTGCCAGTGCCAAAAAAAAGAGCATCATTGAATATGCGCGTGCTTCCTGCGAGTAATAGATTAAAAATGGAGAGACTGCACAAGCAGTGGCTGCTATAATACCTGCATTCCTGTCGAGGAATTCCTTTCCAATGACATAAAAAAGAGGTATCGTAAGGACACCCAGAACGGCGGGGATGAAGCGCAGGATCGTCTCGTTATTACCGAGCACGAGCATGAAATGTTCACCCCACATAAAGAGCGGCGGGCTGAATTCTCCAGCGGTAGTTGCCTGCCAGATATCGGCAAGAGATTTTATTGAGGTGAAATATGTGGTGGCTTCATCCAGCCAGATAGAATTGTATCCGATGTCATAGAATCTCAGGAAAATACCAATTACCGTAACAACAATAAGTGCCTGAAAGTACCGGCTTTTGACAATAAGTGATTGTATATTTTTTCGAGAGATATCGCGGAACGTTTTTACGGGAGATTCAAAACCTCCGTCAAGATCGCACTCGCTGGTATTTTCCCGTTTTTTTTCAGGGCCCCATCTCTCTTTTTTCTTTGCCATAATTCTTAGTAGATATTTGTCTGGATTCAGATATATCTTGTCTGTCACTTCCTCGGAAAAAGTGAGTCTTCTTTAAAAAAGGAGGCGATAATCGAAGATTATGGAGATTTTTTTCCCGGGGTCTGAATATCGGTTGGAAAGGCGCCAAGTTCAGCGAGAAGTTTGAATTTATCAGTAACTACACTTGTTGACTGCTCAAGCATAAGATTCACCCGTTCATGGCTCCCTGCCACCCGGAAATCTGTCCTGAGAGCAATAACTTTTTTATTAAGCCCTGTAGCATAGCCAATCTCCCATGAGGTCCCTGAATCCGCATCTGCCCCGTCAATGATAGCGACAACGAAATCCGCATCTTTAATCGCTCTTTTATTGCGGCGGAAAATTTGGGCATGTTCTTTTTTACCTCTTTCCGCATGATCGTCACCGGTTTCCTGTGGGAGATATACTTCATAATAATGAGATCTGAGGAGATCGGAGATTACTGCATTGTACGTTCGCTCAGCTTCCGAAAACAAAGGCGCAGCAAGGTAGATCCGGTATCTTGAGAAATCGAAAACATCCTGTGCCGGGATATCTGGAAATTTTGCATAAAATACACCGCGGCCGGATCGTTTAGCTGGCATATCCCCCTCTGCTCCATAATACGTACTGGTTACCCCGCAGGTCGGTGAGGAGTTCACTCCAAGAATACAAAGGGGAGGGCCCCTTTCCTCAATAATTGCGTTCACCTGCTGGACCTGATTTTCGAGGAGCACGGTAAATTCCGGCGTATTAAGCCGTTCCAGGAATGTGCCAGGATGTCGGTCATTGCCAAGATACAGGGTTTCCGGGCATGGTAGTGGCACGACATCTATGCCGAATTTCTTACAACGCCCTATAGAGCGGGCAAAAGCCGCAATATCCGAAGGATGTGTTATACCTTTGGCACGGAGCGACGGCGATAGAATGCAGGGAGAACAAAGAATGTACATTGATTATCATCTATCCGCAGGAATCATTTTTCGTTCCTTTTCAATAATCTGATATTATGTACTCTGTTCCCCAGTACCATAAAAGGCTGGAGCTCTCCTACCTTTTACTCTGTTTCCAACGAAAAAGAAAAATGCCGAAACATCTAACAATAATTTAATTCTTATTTGGGGATGTTGATTTTGATATTGGTTGATGCACGGATTGTGCTTGTGCCGGAAATGCGTCGTGACTTTATTGCTGAAGTGCAAAAGGTTATGCCATTAGTTCGTAGCGAGGCGGGCTGCAACCGGTACGAACTTTTTACGAGTGCAACCTCTCCGACGGTGATTCATTTTCTTGAGGAATGGGGATCCCAACGTCATCTTGACGAACATCTCACACAGCCCCATATGCAGGAATTTTTTGCAAAAACAGCGAAATGGCACGCAGCGCCGACAGAACTGATGATCTATGAGGTTATTTCAGCGAGAAAGATCACGATGAATGATTAGCCTTGCGTCGCCAGAATGGCGGGTTTCAAACCTATCCTCGAAAAGCCGAAAATGTATACTAACCTGAAAATAAGTACATTGATACCGTTGCGGACGCACAGAATAATCAATGATCCCGCTTGTTGCGTACCGCGATAACAGCTGCGATCCCCGTAAGTGTACGGTAAAAAAACTTGAGCGGGCCGGTCATTTGCGGATCGTTAAAAAAATTTCCCAAATCCCAAGGAACACCCTCCTCCTGGATCCCACTGCAGAGCAGGCACTCTCACCGGCTGATAAATCCGTTAAATCCATTACCGCCCTGGACTGCTCATGGGAAGTTCTAGATACCGGGTTGGTCAAATCGTGGAGAATCCGGAGGGCACTGCCTTTTCTTATGGCGGCTAACCCGGTCAATTTCGGCAGGCCCTGCAAATTAACCTCTGTAGAAGCGCTCGCTGCTTCCCTTTACATTCTTGGTGAATCTGATCGTGCGGCAGAGATTCTCAGATGTGTCAGCTGGGGCAAACGATTTTTAGAAGTCGACAAGGAGCCGCTGGAGCTGTATGTAACTGCGAAAGACAGCACCGAGATCGTAAAATTCCAGGCACTTTTCTTATGATGGCACCGTTACCAAGGGATTATCTGGCCGGGCAGTGAGATTTGATTTTCCCTAAGGGATAAAAGAGGCAATCTTTATCTTATCTCGTTCATACAGGTTGATTGTATGATCAAGGTTGCCATCAACGGGTACGGTACTATCGGAAAGCGGGTTGCCGATGCAGTTGCTGCCCAGAAGGACATGAAGGTAATCGGTGTCTCAAAAACCCGCCCTAACGCCGAGGCATTCATAGCAAAACAGCGGGGATACCCGCTTTTTATCGCAGATCTTTCAAAAAAACCGGCTTTTGAAAAAGCAGGGCTTGTGGTCGCAGGCTCGGTAGAAGATATGTGTAAAGCGGCCGATGTGATCGTGGATGCAACACCTGGAGATGTGGGAGCAACCAACAAACCGCTCTACGAAAAACTGGGAAAGAAAGCAATCTGGCAGGGCGGCGAAGAACATGAAGTGGCTGGGTTTTCGTTTAACTCGTCCTGTAATTTTTCCGATGCTATAGGCCGGCAATTCGTTCGAGTCGTTTCCTGTAACACTACCGGGCTCTGTAGGATTATCCATGAAGTTGACAAAGAATTCGGCGTAGCTCACGTTCACGCGATTATGGTCCGCAGGGGATCCGATCCCGGAGAGATCAAGAAGGGACCGATCGACGCTGTTGTTCTCGACCCGGTGACTGTCCCCAGCCACCACGGTCCTGATGTCCAGACCGTTCTTCCCCATATTTCCATTACGACTATGGCCATGATTGTCCCGACGACAATGATGCATATGCACGCAATCCGGATCACTACAAAAAAAGAAGTGAACCGGGAGAGAGTTATTGAGCTCATCAAAACCCATCCTCGCATGGGTCTTGTAAAGAAGACCGCTGCTATCAAAAGCACAGCAGAACTCAAAGAATTTGCCTCAGATCTCGGTCGTCAGAGGGCGGACCTCTATGAAAATTGCATTTTCGAGGAGTCAGTATACGCAACTAAAAACGAACTCTGCTTCTTCCAGGCCATACACCAGGAGGCAGATGTTGTCGTGGAGAATGTTGATGCGATACGGGCTATGACCGGACTTTCTAAGGATGCGGCAGCTTCCATAAAACTCACCAACGATGCACTCGGCTTTACCCCCATCCAGAATAACCATTAACTCCACCAATCGCCCATTATTTTTGATGGAAACATTCGAACGGGTTACCCGGAACACCGTTGAAATTGTAACCGAAGACGAAATCCGCACTCTTCTATCCCGAACAACAAAGAAGGTTTATGCCGGGTACGAACCGAGCGGTGAAATACACCTCGGTCACCTCGTTACGGTGAACAAACTCGTCGATCTCCAAGCAGCTGGTTTTGAAGTTACCGTTCTTCTTGCCGATTTGCATGCGTTCCTTAACCGGAAAGGAACCATGGAAAAAGTGGGGAAGCTCGCCGAATACAATCGCCGGTGTTTTGAGGGGCTTGGTCTCAAGAATGTGAAATACGTGCTTGGCTCCGATCTCCAGCTCAACCGTGAATATGAGCTGCTTGTGCACCAGCTGTCCCAGCAGATCACTCTTGCCCGGGCAACACGGAGCATGGACGAAGTTGGCAGGCAGATGGATCATCCGACTGTTTCACAGATGATATATCCGATCATGCAGATGGCCGATATCGCTATGCTGGGGGTTGACGCCGCCGTCGGCGGGATAGACCAGAGGAAGATCCATATGCTCGCCCGGGAACACCTGCCAAATTTCGGCTTTCCTTCTCCGGTCTGTATCCATACACCAATTCTCAACGGTCTTGATGGTAAGAAGATGTCATCATCACAGGGAAACTATATTTCAGTCGCTGATAGCGAAGAAGAGATCAGGAAAAAATGCCAGAGGGCATTCTGCCCGCCGGAGACGGCCGAAAACCCGGTCCTCCAAATCTTCCAGTACCATATTTTCCCCCGACTACCGGAAATCGTCCTGAAAAGGCCGGAAAAATTCGGCGGAAACCGGATATTCACCGATTACACAGATCTTGAAACTGCCTACGCCAAAGGAGAGGTTCATCCGCTTGATCTCAAAAAAGCCTGTGGTGATGGCCTTGTGGAGATCCTTGCCACGGTGCGCGACTATATACGGTGACATAAAAAGAATATCAGATTGGACCGGTTCGGGGACTGCCCTTGAAGATTGAAGAGAGAGAAGAGGCATTCGATCAGCGACTTGCTGAAATGGGTATTCGCATTAAAGATGCGGACAACTTTAAAGTCAGCGAGAATGTATTTGACGAGGTTACTCTTCTTGCATTATACAAGCTCGTGCACAAAAAATGGCTCACTGCGATAGGCGGATCGATTAGTACCGGTAAAGAGGCGAACGTTTTCCTCGGCGAACGGGGGGAGGTAAATGTGGCCATCAAGATTTACCGGGTCCAGTCAGCGAATTTTACTACCATGAGCTCCTATATCACGGGTGACCGCAGGTTTTCCCACGTTAAGAAATCCAAAAAAGAACTTATCTTTGCCTGGACAAAAAAGGAGTTTTCCAATCTCGTAAGGGCACGGGAGGCAGGAATTCCCGTTCCTGAACCGTTTGTATGGGACCGGAACATTCTCATAATGTCCTTTCTTGGCGAAGGCGAGACTCCATATCCCCAGATACGATCAGTAGATATAGAGGACCCCCAACGGGTATACGAGTGTATTATCGATATGATCAAAACATTATATGCAAAAGCAGAATTGGTACATGGTGACTTAAGTGAGTTTAATATATTATACCATGACCAACCATATCTCATCGATATGGGGCAGTCTGTAACCCGCGATCACCCTCGTGCCCTCCAGTTCCTCATGCGGGATATTCGTAATGTGAACAGATTCTTTAAAAAGAGAGGCTGCGCTATAACTTCAGAGTATGATGTTTTCAACTCAATAACCGGCCTTGAAGTTACCAAGCCATGATAAACATGGAATGCAGCGGTAATACCCCAAAACGACACTATACCGATGTAAATTCCCAGACAGGTGAATGAACGATGATACAGGAACTAAAGGTTGCAACGACCAGAGTGGGCGTACTAATCGGAAAAGGCGGAGCGATTAAAAAAGAGCTCGAATCGAAGACGCACACTACCATCTCTATCGATAGCAAGGAAGGATTGGTGAAGGTTGAAGGATCTGAAGAAAATGCAATCCCCCTCCTTCGGGCTGTAGAGATAATCAACGCTATAAATGCCGGGTTCTCACCTGAGCGTGCGTTTGAGATGATCGAAGACGAGGACCTTCTTCTCGACATTATCGATCTATCCCGTGTAGCAGATAATCCCCGGCAGCTTGACCGGCTGAGGGGACGAATAATCGGCAAAGATGGCCGTGCCCGCGAGCAGATAGAGAATATGACTGACGTCGATATCTCAGTTTTCGGCCATACTGTAGCATTGATTGGCTATCCCGAACAGATGAAGATCGCAAGAGCAGCTATTGATATGCTTATCGAGGGAGTTCCTCACGAAAACGTCTTTGCATTCCTCGACAAGAAGAAGAAAGAGGCCAAACAGGATATGATCAGTTACTACTATTAAATTGTCAGGATATCCTAAGTTACAATTACGGATAGTTCCTAAACACCTTGTTGAACCAAACTTTTATGCCTGTTTTTTGCCATACCTGGAAAAACGAAATACAGGCATGTTCGCTGGAAGTTTTGTGATGGATCTTTTTGGAAATATGTTGTAACAATTCACGATAACGTGGGAAGTGTCATGCAGGTACAGGATCTCGCCATACCCGAAAACCTCAGGCAGCAGTACTCCAAATCGGGAATAAGAGATCTTTATCCCCCACAGACCGCATGTGTAGAGAAGGGGTTGCTGGATGGCAAAAATCTCCTTGTGGCAATTCCTACAGCGAGCGGTAAAACACTTATCGCGGAGATGGCTATGCACCGCACTATCGCCGCCGGGGGAAAATGCCTGTATATTGTCCCGCTTAAGGCGCTGGCCTCAGAAAAATTCGAAGAATTTTCCGGGAAGGGTGTCCGGGTCGGTATCTCAACCGGCGATCTCGACCGGCAGGATGAAAATCTGGGAAAGAACGACATTATCGTCGCTACTAGTGAGAAAGTTGATTCCCTGCTCAGGAATGCGGCCCGATGGCTACAGGAAATCACCCTTCTTGTTGTAGACGAAGTTCACCTGATTGATTCGCCGGATAGGGGTCCCACGCTTGAGATGGTGATCGCTAAAATGCGGTACCGGAACCCGGCCATACAGATCATCGGGCTTTCGGCGACCATTGGTAACCCTAATATGCTTGCAGGGTGGCTGGATGCTGAAATGGTCACGAGCTCGTGGCGGCCGGTCGATCTTCGCCAGGGTGTCTTCTATAACAACCGGATCCGGTTTGGTGAGGGGAAAGCGCGGGATATCAAGCAGGTATCAAAAAATTACGATGACCTTAACCTCTGCCTTGATACCATTGCAGAGGGGGGGCAGTGTTTAGTCTTTGTATCATCGCGCCGAAATGCCGAGGCATTTGCAAAGAGAGCGGCATCTGCAATTAAAAGTGAGGACCCTACTCTTGCAGAATGCGCCGAACATCTTCTTTCCGGTACACCTACCGAGATGGTAAAAACGCTTGCTCTGTGTGTGGCAAAGGGCGCCGCGTTTCATCACGCCGGACTGGGCCGGAACGAGCGCCTGGTTGTGGAAGATGCCTTCCGCAAGGGGTTGATCAAATGCATTTCTTCGACACCGACATTAGCAGCAGGCCTGAACCTTCCTGCACGCCGGGTTATTATCAGGGATTACCTCCGGTTCTCTGCTGGTGAGGGGATGCAGCCAATCCCGGTCAGCGAGTACCGGCAGATGGCTGGACGGGCTGGAAGACCCCACCTCGATCCATATGGTGAAGCAGTGCTGATCGCAAAAGATGCCGAACAGGTCCCGGAATTGTTCGCATGTTATATTGATGCGGCAGCAGAGGATGTCACTTCACGTCTGGCGGAGCCAACCGCTCTCTATACCCATGTCCTTTCTCTTGTGGCTTCGGGTTTTGCAACAAACCGCAGTGAATTGTCCGCTTTCATGAACCGTTCATATTACGTCCATGAACACAGGCAGGGCAGACTCATGCACCGAGCGGTTGATGCTGCCCTTGAATTTCTAATCTCTGCAGAAATGATCCTGGAAATAGGAGAGCACCTCGGAGCGACTGAGCTTGGTATGCTTGTTTCCCGGATGTATATTGACCCGCGAAGTGCCTCAATGATCGTGACTACGTTGCGGGAAAGAGATACCTATACCGACATCGGCCTTCTCCAGCTCATATGTGCTACACCAGACATGCCAACACTTTATGCAAAAAATTCGGACCTGCCCGCACTTTCACGCATGATAGAACAAAAAGGATGCGATCTCTGGCTCCCCTTCCCTCAAGATGAAGAGGAGGCAGAGAATTTTTACCGGGCAGTAAAGACTGCCATGCTTCTGTCTGACTGGACCGACGAACTTGCGGAGGAGAAAATTTGTGAACGGTATGCAGTTGGTCCCGGCGATGTGTATGGAATGGTAGAGAATATCAACTGGTTGCTCCACGCCACATCCCGTCTGGCCAGGATGGTTGCGCCTGCATTTTATCCCCAGATAGACGATTATGAGATCTGCATGAAAAACGGTATCCGTCGTGAGCTGCTCCCCTTAATACGGATACGTGGCATCGGCCGGGTACGAGCTCGCCGTCTATTCAACAATGGCATCACATCTCCCGATGAAATTATCCATCATAAAAAAGAAGATCTAGTAAAAATCCTTGGCGCAGCTATCACAGAACAGATTCTTTCTCAGCTCATGCCAAAAAGGAGAGAGAAAGCAAAAGAGGCAGAAAACGGTGATAATAACGGCAAGTCCGACCAGTCTACCCTGTTACGGTTCGGGTGAGCCATGATTGAGTCAGATGTATCGTGTCAAATCCGTTACGCCGAAGTAACCGTCCACGATATTCCTTCCCTTCTTAACAAAATACGTACAATTGCAGGACAATCTGGCACCAGTATCGTCTGTTTTGACGCTGATAAACTGGCTGGCCGGGAACATGCACATATGGCACTCCGGTACGCGCAACGATCCTTTTCCTCGGATTGTGCAATCTCCAATTCGTTTGAGATGGAGGCACTTCTCTATGCAGCTGGAACCCGGCAATGTAGCGTTGCTGTCTCTTTTGGACTCCATGAGGGGAAGAATAACCTGTATATCTGCTGCTGCCCGACGCCGATGGGGATATGGGACCAGCTCTCTGACATTCTTGAATTTTACGGTGATCCCGGCGATGACATCTCTTCAGAAAAATCTGCAAAGCTTGCAGACCTTTTTGGCATTTCTCCCGAAGAGCTTGCAGCTGCAGGAAGAGACCGGATCAGGGATCTTGTGCTTGAACGGGTTGCACTCCTAAATGTCTGCAAATAGATACGTCGGTATCAGTTTCTCTCTGATGACACATATAAAAACAGGAAATCATTTGTTTGCGTGAGAGAGGATATGCGAGATCTCAGGGATAATGAGAGTCTTTGTTGCAAGGATTACCGCCGCAGTAGATCCCGGTATGCAGAATACTGCTTTACCTTGGATCGTTCCAGCGACCGCCCGGGATAACATCGCAGATGTACCGATCTCGTCATAGCTTTTCATCCGGAATAGTTCGCCAAAACCGTCGATCTTTTTTTCAAGAAGTGGTGAAACAGCTTCAATAGTTACATCGTCTGGTGTCAATCCGGTTCCCCCATCAAGAATGATACAGTTACAGATTTTGAGGGCTTTGGACAATTCAAACCGAATATCTTCAATAGTATCGGGAATCACCACGTAATGTTTAATTGGGATTTTCGCTCCGGCAAAGAGCGCCTGGATGGTTTTACCACTCGTATCTGATTCTTTGTTTCTGGTAGTAGACACAGTGATTATTCCACCAACTATCGCAATGGGTTTGACGTGTTCCCTATTCATATTATTAAAGATATTGATGATTGCTCGTTAATTAACATATACGATTCACATTCTTCTCGTTTTTCTTCCCTTTCTTTTTAAAACAAGAGGGACCCCTTTGTTTCTATTGGAGATTTCATGTCGAGTAATACCAGATGCAAATCCAGAGTACCAGAAATTTTTACGGTAATAGCTTTTCACCTGTTTCTGCACCTTCCGGAGAAGCATTTCGATTATCATAAATAGGATTAAAATTATAGTATAATTGGCTATTTCTTTTGAATAACTTCAAATTGAAGAGATACTTCTTTTGAGTTTCCACACGAAACAAAGGGGTCCCTCTCCACAACAAAAGAACACAATGTATAAGTATTAACATTAGATAAACGTGAATAAAAAAGAAAAATAATAAAATCTTAATTTTTATATATGGCCCCGGATCCTAATTTCCGCCCGATTAATTGGTTTTTCCACGGGAAGCAAGGGGGTTTATAAAGGAAATAAACCAAGTACTTTTTTAATTCTGCACACTAAGGATCACGTCCGCGAGTCATCATGCCAGAACCTGTAGATCCCTCAACCGGCTTATTTATAAAATATCTATCTAATAACCGGATATTCCGTGACCGTGAAGTCCTCCGGCACTCGTATCGTCCACAAATCCTCCCACACCGTCAGCCCCAGATCGATACAATAGCATCCATTCTGGCCCCATCCCTCAGGAATGAAACTCCTTCAAACATTCTTATCTACGGGAAAACAGGAACAGGTAAAACTGCTAGTGTCCGGTATGTAGGTTCGGAGCTGGAAAGAGCCAGTAGTTCGATGGGGACTACTTGTCGTATTGTTCATCTCAATTGCGAAGTAATAGACACACAATACCGGGTCTTAGCGCAGATTGCCAAATGTATTGACGGATTTGAAGAAGCATCAAGTGACAAAACCCGCATTCATATTCCCATGACCGGGTGGCCGACAGATCAGGTTTATTCTGAACTCAAAAACCAGCTGGAAGCAGGCGGCGGTGTGCTTGTAATTGTCCTTGACGAAATTGATAAACTGGTAAAAAAGAGTGGCGATGACACGCTTTATAATCTGACCAGGATAAATTCTGATCTCAAAAACTCCAAAGTCAGTATTATCGGTATTTCCAATGATCTCAGTTTTAAGGATTTCCTGGATCCGCGTGTCCTTTCTTCGCTGTCAGAAGAAGAAATTGTCTTTCCACCATATAACGCACCACAACTGGTAGACATTCTCACTCAACGTGCCGCAGGGGCATTTCTCGATGGCGCGATTGCAGAAGGAGTTATCCCTCTCTGCGCAGCCCTTGCCGCTCAGGAGCACGGCGATGCACGTCGCGCTCTGGATCTTCTCAGGATCTCCGGCGAACTCGCAGACCGTGACGAGTCCAAACAGGTAGTCTGAAGTCCATGTGAAACAGGCTCAGGCAAAAATTGAAACTGACAGCATGATTGAGTGCATTGCGACACTCCCCACACAAAGTAAGCTCATTCTTTACTCAATGCTGACGCTGGAACAGCTTGGCCAGAATATTTTTACAAGCGGAGAAGTCTCCCGCGTCTATCAGGATATTGCTCCTGATATTCAGCTGGATATTCTGACTCACCGCCGAATAACAGATTTGATCTCAGAACTCAACATGCTTGGTGTTATTAATACCCGTGTTGTGAGCCGAGGGAGGTATGGAAGAACTAAGGAAATGTGGTTTGATACAAACACCGGAAAGATCCGTGAAGTCGTTCTCAAAGACCCCCGGCTTAACGGACTAAAAGATCTCGATATAAATCAGATGGAAGCCAAATGGTTAAAAACGTGGTTCAGGTGATGAAAGATGGATGACAAGGATCTCGAACTCCTCCGGATTCTTGAGGAGAACAGCCGACTGTCTGCGATGGAAATAGGCTCAATGACAAATCTTATCCCGGCTGAGGTGGAAACACGTATTCACGCATTGGAAGAAAGCCGGATCATCCGAAAGTACACAACCGTCATCAACTGGGAAAAAGCAGGAAACAGCGAAGTATCGGCAATTATTGAGTTGAAAGTGAGTCCCGAACGTGACTATGGGTATGACCGGATTGCGGAAAGGCTTTCCCGTTTTAAGCAGGTCCGGACATTGCGTCTTATCACGGGTACCTACGATCTCCAGGTTAAGGTGAGCGGAAGGAACATGCAGGAAGTTTCCCGTTTTGTCTCTGAGCATGTTGCACCAATGGATCGCATCCGTGAAACGGCGACACACATTGTCATGAAATCCTATAAGGAAAATGGCAACACGCTTTTTGAACAGCAGGAAACTGAGCGTCTTCCGTACTCTTTCTAACGGTGGCTGTATGCGGAATTTTATTTCAGACAGAACCCTGCAGATACCTCCTTCAGGTATTCGGAAATTTTTCGATCTAGCCCTTACGATGAAAGATGTTATTTCCTTGGGTGTTGGCGAACCTGATTTTAGAACGCCATGGAACATTTGTGAATCCGGCATCTATTCTGTCGAACAAGGCCAAACATCGTATACCTCTAACCGGGGACTCCAGTCCCTTCGTGACGCGCTTGGATTACATCTCGCGAACCGCTATCAGCTCAATTACTCACCTGAAAACGAGATGATAATTACCACCGGGGTATCGGAAGGACTTGATATCGCAATCCGCGCAATCGTTAATCCGGGTGATGAAGTTCTCATTGCAGAACCAAGTTACGTCTCCTATGCCCCGTGTGTATGCCTTGCCGGTGGGATTCCTGTTCCTATTGAATGCTCCGAGACCGACAACTTCCGGCTTAATCCAGACGCACTCCAGAATAAGATCACGCCAAAAACGAAAGCCCTAATCATTAACTTCCCCAACAACCCGACCGGGGCTGTGATGAAAAAAGAGGATCTCGAACCTATTGCCGATGTTGTAACCGATCGGGACCTGATGCTCATCAGCGATGAGGTATATTCGGAGCTCACTTATGAATCCACTCATACCGCTGTGGCGACAGTTAAAGATCTCTGGGAACGAACCATTACCCTCAACGGGTTTTCCAAAGCCTATGCGATGACCGGGTGGCGGGTGGGCTTTCTTTGTGCGCCAAAAGATATCTGTGATGCGGCACTTAAGATTCACCAGTATGTCATGCTCTGTGCGCCGGTGATGGGGCAGATCGGTGCTCTTGAAGCTCTTCGTTCAGCTGAGGATGAAAAGACCAGTATGGTCAACGAATACCGTCTCCGTCGCAACATGTTTGTCGCCGGACTAAACCGAATTGGTCTTTCCTGCCATGTTCCTGAAGGCGCATTTTACGCGTTTCCCTCAGTGAAAGGTACCGGGCTTTCCGATGTAGAATTTGCCGAGAGACTCCTCAGAGAGCAGCGGGTTGCGGTAGTACCAGGCAGTGTATTTGGCAACGGCGGGAATTACCACCTTCGCTGCGCATATGCAGTTTCCCGAAAGGAGCTTACTGAGGCATTAAGCAGGATAGAAACGTTCGTCAACGGGCTGTAACGGAAAACATCTCTTTTTTTATCATTCCCACCGTTCTTTCTGGCATGCACAAAAAAACAGGAAATTAATCCATCGATTGTGTTCTACAGGGCAGACTTTATTGCCAAACCCGGCTTACATTGTATGATATTCCAATGAGCTGTTCAATTATCGTAGGTGGCTTTTTTGGGGATGAAGGGAAGGGCAAGATTGTAGCCCACATCGCTCATGCGGATGAACCTGTTATCATCTCCCGCGGCGGCGTCGGCCCAAATGCCGGACACACGGTACAGGTCGGGGATCATGAATATAGTGTTCGGATGGTACCATCCGGTTTTGTCTATAAAAAGGCCAAACTCTGCATCGGAAGCGGGGTTCTGGTTGATCCCAGAGTCCTCAAACACGAGGTTGAAACACTGGGTGTAAAAGGCCGTGTTTTTGTTGATAAACGCTGTGGCATTATTACAGAAGATCACATCGCACGGGACAAAGGAAGCGCCCATCTCTCAAAGAAGATCGGTAGTACCGGTTCCGGGTGCGGGCCGGCAAATGCTGACCGTGTGATGAGGATCTCTCCACAGGCGAAAGATATACCAGAACTTGCCGAGTACCTACTGGACGTTCCCTTTGCCATCAATGACGCCCTGAAAAACAACAGGACGGTTCTTTTGGAAGGTACCCAGGGGTTTGGGATCTCGCTTTATTACGGCACATACCCGTTTGTTACGAGCAAAGACACATCCGCGTCACAAATTGCTGCGGACAACGGTGTCGGACCCACAAAAATAGATGACGTCATCGTTGTTTTTAAGGCGTATCCGACACGAGTAGGCGAAGGCCCGTTCTCTACCGAAATGACGGCAGAGAAGTCAGATGCTATGGGCATCAAGGAATTTGGCACTGTCACCCACCGGAAACGGCGTATTGGAGGCTGGGATGGGGAGATGGCCCGGTACTCGGCCATGATAAACGGCTGCACCCAGGCAGCAATCACCGGCATAGACCGGATTGACAAAGATTGTTTTGGTATTACTGAATACAGCCGACTATCCAAAAAGGCCAGGGATTTCTTAAAATGCGCCGAGGATGATATTGGCTGTCCCGTTACCCTAATCTCGACGGGCCCAGAGCTTACCCAGATCATTGATATCAGGAAAGAATACGCATGAAACGTTCGCTCATGGATATCCTCTGCTGCCCTGTCTGCAAAGGCGATCTTGTGCTTCATATCGACGCAGAAGACGAAAAGGAGATCCTTGAGGGCTATCTTCATTGTGCCACCTGCAACGTAGATTATCCTATAAACGAGGGTATTCCTAACCTTCTTCCTACCACCGCAGAAACCCGGTGACATAATGAATCCCCTTTTGCCTGTTGGATTTCTGGCTGTATCTGAAACATCCACGGCAGAAGTGACAATGACCGAAATCCATCTCAACCGGTCTGGCATAAACTCCATCGACATCCCTCCCGAAAATGCACACGTCGATTGTGGAGGAACTCTGAGGATCAGGTTCAAAAACCGGGGAGCCCCCATCCATATCACCGCTACGACTTCAAATGCCGGCATGTTCACCGACTTTTTCCATGAAAACATGTACGTTATAGACGAAGTTATGCTTGGAATATCGTTACGGAAAGAATGCGCCCCGGGATTTTTCGATATTGACATCATCGCCGGTTATGGAGCAATGAAGGCAACCCTGAGAGTAGAGGTCGCAGTAAAACCGTCGAGGAAAGAGGCAAAGCTGGAAAAAGAACTCCCCGTTCAGCCTGAAGCACACGGCCGACCACACCTGCTGATGGTCGCAATGGGTCTTAGTCTTATTTTGTACAGCAGCTGGTATTACACCCGGATCGACCTCTTAAATCTCGCCGCGTTCATTGCACTTATCGTCGGTGCACTTTTCGTATGGTA
This sequence comes from uncultured Methanoregulaceae archaeon, assembly GCA_963701095.1. Lineage (GTDB taxonomy): Archaea > Halobacteriota > Methanomicrobia > Methanomicrobiales > Methanospirillaceae > Methanoregula. Next base: position 1,724,492 of record OY969564.1, on the reverse strand, counting down.
CCGACAGACCTGATACTTGCAAGCGTAGTCCTCTTTCTTGCACTGGGGGTTGACCGGCTGGTTGGAGACCCCCGTTCGCCATACCACCCGGTCGCTCTTCTTGGCCGATTCATCGGCTGGTGGGGTAAACCGGCCCTGTATCCCCTCATCCTTCAGCGAATAGCAGGGATTCTCTTCTGGATCGTAACTGTCAGCCTTTTCACTCTGCCTTTTTTCCTGTATGGCAGCTGACGCTCCGTGGCTGGTCTATCTTGCAGGTGCACCCCTCCTCATCAAATGCTGTTTTGCGTGGCGCTCACTCGAAGAGCATGCGTTGGAAGTTGTGGCAGCTTTAAAAAGTGGAGTAGATGCAGGTCGCGATCAGGTGAAACTGATGGTTTCTCGGGACACATCATTCCTCGATCCTGAACATATCAGGTCAGCTGCGTACGAATCCGTGACTGAAAATCTCACCGATAGCATAGTATCACCTCTTTTCTATTTTGCAGTACTCTCACCATTTGGCGCAGGGCTCTGCGGGGCAGCAATATTTCGTGCAGCTAATACAATGGATGCCATGCTCGGGTACCGGGATGAACGGATCCGGCTTGGCTGGTGGTCTGCCCGGATGGATGACATTCTTAACTATATCCCGGCGCGGGTAACCGTGTTTTTTCTTATTGCCTATTTCCTTACCAAAGGAACAGGTGGACGTGCATGGGAAGTAATGCGTCGTGACGGAAAGAAACGTCCGGGCTTTAACGGCGGGATAGTCATGGCAGCAATGGCAGGGGGATGCGGTATACGTTTTGAAAAGCCCGGCGTTTACACAATAGGTAATGGTTATCAGTCTCTTGAAAAAGGGGGAGGGGCCGTCATTAGTGCCGTCCGGGCTGTTACCCTCGCATTTGCGGCAACTGCTGCCGGAACACTTATTTTATTGGCATGGTTGATCCATAGTACTGGTATATGAAACTCGAAGAACTGAGATTTGGCACTGAGCTTCTCAAGCGCGGCTTCGCATCCATGCAGAAGGGGGGCGTGATCATGGATGTCGTCAATGCCGAGCAGGCAAAAATTGCCGAGTCAGCCGGGGCAGTCGCAGTCATGTCACTTGAACGGGTACCATCCGATATACGAAAACAGGGGGGTGTCGCCCGGATGGCTGATCCCGAAAAGGTATTGGAGATCATCGATGCAGTCTCAATTCCGGTCATGGGAAAGGTCAGGATCGGTCATTTCGTCGAGGCGCAGGTGCTTGAAGAACTGGGTGTCGATATGATAGATGAGAGCGAAGTTCTCACTCCTGCTGATGAAGAGTACCACATCGATAAGAAACGATTCAAGGTCCCGTTTGTCTGCGGGGCAAGAAACCTTGGCGAGGCGCTGCGCCGGGTAAATGAAGGTGCAGCGATGATCCGGACCAAAGGCGAAGCAGGGACTGGTAACGTTGTCGAGGCAGTCCGCCATATGCATGCGATAACGGGCGAAATCCGGAAGATCCAGGGCATGGACGATCAGGAACGGATCAGCTATGCACGGACTATTGAGTCACCGGCTGAACTGGTTATAGAGTGTGCTCAGCGAGGCCGTCTCCCCGTCGTGAATTTCTCGGCCGGCGGCATAGCGACGCCCTCAGATGCTGCCCTTATGATGCAGTTAGGGGCTGATGGGGTCTTTGTCGGTTCCGGAATCTTTAAATCATCAGATCCGGAGAAAATGGCAAAAGCAATCGTTGAAGCAGTTAACCACTACGAAGATGCCGCCATAATTGCAAAAGTCAGCAGGAGACTTGGTGATGCAATGCCGGGTCTTGACGTTCATACCCTCAGGCCCGATGAGGTGCTGCAGACCCGTGGACGTTAAAATCGGCGTGCTCGCGTTACAGGGCGACGTGAGCGAACATATAGACGCATTCGAAAAGGCACTATGTCTGCGGAGGTGCGGGAAGGCATCCACGGTTACCGAAATCCGGAATCCGGCAGATCTCGCCGGTTGTGCAGCTCTTGCAATTCCCGGTGGAGAATCAACAACAATATCCCGGTTAATCGATAAAAACTGCCTCTATGGCCCCATTTGCACGTTCCCGGGAGGAATCTTTGCAACCTGCGCAGGGATGGTACTAATGGCAAACCAGGTGTCCGATCCCCGGGTTCACACACTGGGGCTCATGGATATGACTGTGGATCGTAACGCGTTTGGCCGCCAGAGAGAGTCATTTGAAGCAGAAATTCCAGTTAAAGGTCTTGAGGGAGGCAGCTTTCATGCAATCTTTATCCGGGCACCGGTGGTGACCGCCGTTGGGACCGGCGTGAATGTCCTTGCGGCACTTGATGAGGGCATTGTTGCGGCCGAGAAGGGTAGGTATATGGCCCTTGCTTTCCATCCCGAACTTGGCGGGGATCTACGGCTTCACAAAAGATTTTTACAAAATCTGGGAATCTAAGCGAACTGCACGAAAATATGATGGTAAGTGCTGCAAAACTTAAAGAACAGGCCCAAAAACTGGGGGCAGATTTTGTCGGTATAGCCGACGCTGAGGGATTCCAGAGACCTGAGTATACCGGGAATAAACCGCAGGAATTCATGCCCGGGATCCGCTCAGTAATTGTTATTGGTGTTGTGATCCCCAAGGGATGCGTCCAACCCCTCCCCAAAGGCAGGCCCGAATATACAAACACCCTTATGGCAGGCACGGCAACGCTCCGGGTAATTGCATTCCGTCTCGCAAGAGATCTGGAAAAACAGGGATATGAAGCGTCTCTTGTCCCCACCGAAGGAAGCGAGTTCGGCATGTGGTACGCCGACCAGAAAACCCTCCGGGCAGACATTTCCCTCAAATACGCAGCCTGGCTCGCCGGTCTTGGGTCCTTCGGTCTTAACCAGCTTTTAATAACCCATGAAACCGGCCCCAGGATTCGTATGACAGCGATTCTTACCGATGCGCCGCTTGTTGCGGATCAGCCGACACGTAATGCATTTGTCCGGCCTGAGTGCACCGGCTGCCAGAAATGTATCAGGGCCTGTCCGGTAGGGGCAATTTCTTCTGATGGAACTTTCCGGCCAGCTTTGCCGGGACTTTATGTTCTCAACTCTCGGCGGCCTGCGGTGTGGTATTTGCATCCGGGTATGTCCGCTTTAACTGTGGTACTATTCTTATTATCTTGAATGCAGTGTGTCCGTACATGGGTGGGAACGAAGCATCTACGGGCAAAAATACCTATCCTTACTCAGGAAGACCTCGTGGCAATACTCTTACAATCGTTAAAGAATCATGAAGATTTCGTCCTTAACATGGGAGCCTTGACCAGGTGATCCACCGGAACTGGGAACCGCACCGGTGATTCATGTTATGACCGGCATCCTGATTACACCTTGCAGGCTCAACGATCTCAAAGGCCGGTTATCATTATATGAAGACGAAGGGGCACGGATCACGACGTTTAATTACGGGTATTTTACTAATACCCTGAAAAAATAATGGAAAATCTCAGTCACTGCTGGGATCCGTGACTTGCCCTGTAAATAGAATTGTCCCGGTGTTGTTTTCCTTTATAAAGAAGACAAACGGATGATCGGCCCGGAAGACCGTGGGAGGCACTTCCGGATATGCAGCAGCAGCGTTCATCACCACTCCCGTAGCTGCTGCTGCTTCGGTTCCCTCCTCGTTTACCTCAATGTATGCCTTGTGGATCACATCACTGATGTATAGATCCTGTGTTCCATCCATGCCGGAAAAATCTGCTGCAGTCGAGAAAGCTGTTGGCATTCCCATCGTGCTAAGGGTGTCTTTAAGGGAATACTGGGATTCAATTTTGAATTTCGGGATGTATACCATCACTCTTCGGGAGGATGCAGACTGTTCAAGTGCGGAGAGATTCGTCGGGTCGAGATACGGCTCAATAGCTGAAAGGTTATTTCCTTTAGGCAGAAGGACTATCATAGAAAGTCCCGTTTCGTTTGTTGCTGTATAGGGCAGGGTGAGCATCTGGAGATCTTCCGTTTCCGCGTAGGGATAGGCGGCATCCTCATCAGTTTGTTGCATCATGCTAGCAGTCACTGTTGTGCCGTCTGGCTTTGTAAAAGGTGCATCGGTCGTCTGGTTTGGATCGAACTGTTTTTCCCAGGTACCTTTAAAATAGACAGCGTTGGTTATCACGAGCCTGGTAGCGGGACTGATACTTCCTTGGGGTAGCAGATTCTGGATTTTGTTATTGGTCCTGTCAGCTATCCATGTGTTGATAATCTGGCGTGATGCGTCGGGTTGTCCAATAAAATCGAGGTCGGTAGTGTTTGCACCATAGTACTGTTCGGCAATGCTTGTGTAATCAGGAAGGAACGCAAACTTCTTCTCAGCCCATAGAGCATTTGCAGTACTCAGGGTATATCCTGCATTTCTCTGGTTAATAGCCGCGTTGATAGCGCTAAATCCCTGCCTGAGAACGGACTCATTTGCGGGGAAAAAGAAAACTGACCGTATTTCGTCGGCGGTTGTGCCGCGAGCCCCTTCATAGGTAAGCGCGAGCGCAGAAGAGATTGAGAATGGCGAAAAGAACACATTACTGCCCGTGTTTTCGTTTTCCTTTGTGATTGTTCGATACAGTGAGGCGGAAAACCGGTTGTTTGAATCAGCGATACCGGAGCCTGAATTAAGGGCTGGTGTAGCCGGTGCTTCGTAGAGTGTCAAGTTTCCCCCAGCTGGTGTCTGGGGAGGTTGTATTGCCGGGCTTTGCGTGCAGCCAGCTAGCAATACTAAAAGAAAAAGAAGCACTGGTGCAATAGTTACAATATTCCACCTGCGAATTATCATGGCACAGCGTGGGAAGGCAGCTATGTTAAACCTGACGTTAAGTGCGGTTTTTTTGGAAGTTAAAAGATGTCTGAAAGGATTATTTTTCCCCAGGCAGCTCTTTTTTCATCGCCTCATTTTTTAATTCCGGGGGCATCAGTTCGATGGCATAGCGTAGCGCAGTTCGGGGCATTACCTGCCTGTTGCGTATAACATATTCAAACACATCAGCCTGATGGTGGCGGCTTGCCTCTTTGAGAAGCCACCCGTACCCCTTCTGCACCATATCTTCGTTATCAAGAAGGAGAAGATCAGCAATTTCAAGTGCCTCATGAAGGAATTTTCCATGTTTTGCAGGGATTATAAGTGAAACCGCGGCGGCCCGTCGCATCCACCGGTTCCCCGACCGAGTCCATTGCTTAAGATTTGCAATGCATTCCGGAAAGATTTCGATAAAATCACCCAGCGCATGGTTGCAGAAACCGTCGCATGAGGCCCAATTTGTAATATAGGTATCGATCCAACGTCGGAAAATATCGATATCTTTGCGTTCATACCTCCCGGAAAGGAGATAAGTCCAGGTTGAAACAATGAAAGACTCCTCGAGTTGCCCGGATCGGTATAACTCTTCACAGAGACTGAATATTTCCTGTTTCTCCCGTGATTTGATCTCTTTCCAGTACTTTTTTGCAAGAGCCGTAACGACTGGGGTTTTAATCCCGTAACAAACGATCGACTCTTTAAAAAAACGCCGGGAGGTTTCCTGGAACTGCGTATCCGCCAGGCTCTCGAGTTCCTGCCTGATATGAATGATAACCGTGTCCATACAACTGTTAGAACGAACCGGGGGATAAGGCGTATGACGTGATAAGAAAATCCGGTAATTGTTCTGAAAAATATTTTACTGTTCTTCAGGCTTATCTCTTCTGCCTACGAAGGATAATAGTATAGTTTCTCGGATGAATCTCCGTTTCATAATTAACAATTTCTATTTAAGGCGTTGAGATATATTTCTTCCAAATGGCTACAATATTCGTCAACCAGAATCTCTGCACCCGGTGCGGAATCTGCTCCGTTATCTGCCCCACGTCGATCATCGACCCGGCAGATGAGAACACTTTGCCAAATGTAAAGGAGGCACGAGCCGGCCTCTGTATCCGGTGCGGCCACTGCGAAGTTTCATGCCCTTCACAGGCGATTCTGCTCGCCTTTCACCCGGACGAGAAGTCCGCTTTACCTGCCAATGCCGGAAGTCTCTCTGCCGAAGAACTCGGCGTTTACCTGAAGAAACGCAGGTCTGTACGTCATTTCACCAATGAACCGGTAGCAAAAGAACAGATCAATAGTATCCTCGATATTGTACGATATGCCCCGTCCGGCGGGAACGGGCAGCCGGTTCAATGGCTAATCGTGCACAATCCGGGCGAAGTTCACCGGCTTGCCGGCCTCACTGTTGACTGGATGCGGACATTAAAAAACAGCAACCACCCGATGAGTGGTTATATCCCGTCGCTGATAACGGCGTGGGAGTCCGGAAATGATCCGGTCTGTCGTGGGGCACCTCATCTCGTCATAGCCCATACCCCTGAGGGCAACCCGGTTGCATCAGTCGATGCATTTATTGCACTGACTACATTCGATATCACTGCCCCCGCATTTGGAGTCGGGACCTGTTGGGCAGGATTCCTTTCCATGGCAGCTGCGGTATACGAACCCCTGCAGAAGGCTCTCGCTCTCCCTGCGGGGCGTAAATACGCCTACAGTCTCATGTTTGGCTATCCCCAATATAAAATCTACGGTATCCCACGTCGAAACCCTGTACAGTTGACATGGCGTTAAGGCTGATAATCCGCAAAAGGAACGATTAATACACCTGGTAGTCAAGTGCTGATATGGCTGATTATGCAAGAATAGGGAGGGAAAAACTCCTTGAAATAGACGGTGAGGCGGGTATCAGGGTTGAGGAGACATTAAACGGTTTTTGTCCCGACCTTGCCCGGTATCTTATCGAATATTCCTTCGGGGAAATCTATACCCGGGATATTCTCGACAATAAGACAAAAGAACAGGCAGTCGTCGCCGCCCTGACCGCCATGGGGACGGCTGCACCCCAGCTGAAGGTTCATATTCACGCGGCGCTCCATGTAGGTTGTTCCCCTGAAGAAATCCGTGAGATCATCATACAGATGTGCGGGTATGCCGGTTTTCCGGCAACTTTGAACGCAATAGGCACGCTCATGGACGTTTTAAAAGAAACCGGCCAGACTCTTTCTAAGGCTTCAGTCCATGCTGGTACCAAGGATAGGTACGAACGAGGAAAGAAACTGCTCTCGCAGATCGCACCCGACCAGGAACGACTCCTCAAAGAAACGTTCGATCCTATCAACCCGGATATTACCAGGTACGTGATTGAATTCGGCTATGGTGACATCTACGCACGAGGTATTCTTCCAATCCGCAACCGTCAGGTGGCGACGATTGCCGCTCTCGCTGCAAAAGGGACAGCCCCTTCTCAGCTCCGGTTCCATATTGGTGGTGGACTCCGGGCCGGTCTTTCAGAACCTGAGATCGTTGAAATCATGCTGCTTATTTCTCTGTACGCGGGGTTCCCAGCGGCGCTGAATGGAATTCTTGCCACCCGTGAGGAATCATCGGCGATAAAGGAGAATGTATGATGAAACCTACAAGGGATATCGATTATATCGTGTACTTATGCATAGAAAGAAAGTAACAAGGTGACCTGCGATGACAAAAGTTATTGCATTCAATGGAAGTCCCCGGAAAAAGGGGAATACCTCCATTCTGATCGGTTACATCTTCGAGGTACTGGAAGGCGAAGGAATCGAAACCGAGCTCATACAGGTCGGTGGAAAGAAGGTACGGGGATGTACAGCTTGCATGAAGTGTTTCGAGAACAAGGACGGCCATTGCGTTTTCGATGACGACATCATCAACCATTGTATCGACCGGATTGTCGAAGCAGATGGGATTATCCTTGGTTCACCGGTGTATTTCTTGGACGTGACCACTGAGATGAAAGGGTTGATCGACCGGGCGGGGTTCGTGTCCATGGCAAACGGGGGCCTTTACCAGCGCAAAGCGGGGATGGCCGTTGCTGCAGTGCGGCGTTCCGGGGAAGTTGTACCCTTGATACCATGCTCCATTTCCTGCTTGCCACCGGAATGGTTGTTCCGGCATTCCCGGTTCTTGGCGTCGGAAGAGAGATCGGGGATGTTCACAAAGACGAAGAAGGTGTCGGCCGTGCCCGAGATGCAGGGAAGAACATAGCATGGCTCCTTAAGATGATGGGGACCGCAGGGAAATCATAATGAGGTGGACACATGACAAACGTAATCGCAATCAACGGAAGTCCACGCAAGACGTGGAATACGGCACAGCTACTCGAACATGCCCTCAAAGGCGCGGCATCAACAGGAGCAGAAACGGAACTTGTGCACTTGTACGACCTGGATTACAAAGGCTGCACCAGCTGTTTTTCCTGCAAGCTCGTGGGTGGGAAAAGCTACGGTAAATGTGCATTAAAAGATGATCTGACACCGGTGCTTGAAAAGATCCTATCAGCTGATGCCCTTATCCTCGGTTCGCCAATCTACGTAGGTACGGCAACAGGTGAGATGCGGTCATTCTTGGAACGATTACTCTATCCCTATATTGTCTATGACCCGGTACGATCCTCACTTTTCCCAAAAAAGATGGCGACAGGGTTTATCTATACCATGGGCGCCGATGAGAACCGTGTAAAAGATATGGAATATGAAGCGCAGTTCCGGCTTACAGCGGCAATACTTGAGCGGATTTTTGGCCCATCAGAGTGGTTTATGGTAACCGACACTTTGCAATTTGATGATTATGCAAAATATGTCTCATCTGGGTTTGATCCGGTAGTAAAAGCCCAAAGACACGAGAAAATCTTCCCGGACGAATGCAAAAAGGCTTTTGATATGGGAAAACGGCTCGGAAAAGGGTTCTAACAGAAAATAAAGATCTATCCTGATCTTTTCTCTTATTCGCAGGGTTTGGATTTGGGAGACAGATGTTCCTGTCTCTACACCCGAAAAATCCGATTTTAGACACCCCCTACCACGTCTTCTTTTCAAATACAACACCTTTATCTGAAAGATAAGTAAGATTGTGTGATACCAAAAGAGGTAAGTCTATGGCCACAGATCCGGTCTGTTTTATGATAGTTGATGAAGAGGATGCCAAGTATAAGAGCACCTACAGGGATGCTGATTATTACTTCTGTTGTAACTACTGCAAGAAGCAGTTTGATGCAAACCCAAAGCGTTACAGCAGGCTCGCAAATGATATGACGGTAGATCTGGGATCAGGCTGCTAAATAACAACTCAGGCACTAGGAAAAAGAGTATTTACCGGAGCGCGAGAACGAAGTACTGATTTGTTGACAACCCTCTGACATGTCACCACAGGTTACCATTACTGAGACGCTTGCGGCTGACTACCGGTTCTCAATCATGACCGGGGCCGTTCGAGCCGCCGGCTTTGATACCCTGCTTGGCGGGAGAGGTCCGTTTACCTTCTGTGCCCCGACAGATGAAGCGTTCCGGAGTGTACCCAACGAAATATTAGAATCTCTCATGGCTGATCCACAGGGAAAGCTGATGCGGGTTCTCCAGTACCACATCCTCTTTGGCAACCTGCCGTGCGCTATAATGAAGAGATTGAATTTCCCTAAAACCCGCTTGGGAATCACTGTTGAGATAACGGAAGAAGGGGGAGCAGTTCTTTTTAGTGGCGCTATGGTGACCGTTCCGGATATTACCTGCACCAACGGCGTGATTCATGGTATCAACCGGATCATAATCCCCCGTTAACCCATGGCCCTCAACAACAACCTATAACTCTTTTCGTGATTAATATTTCATCCGTTAAATAGTCCTTTTTAGATCTCGATAAAACCAGCACAGGTCATGCCATGAACCAACCATCCGTCGTCGACAGCATCCTCTCAGCCCGCTACCTGCGGAAGGGTGAGAACACTTTTACCGATATCTGCCGCCGCGTAGCTTCGGCGTTGGCAGACGATGAATCTGAAAAAGCCCGTTTTTATGAGGCAATGATCTCACTGCGATTTCTGCCCAATTCCCCGACACTTATGAATGCAGGAACCGAGATCGGTCAGCTCTCTGCATGTTTTACACTTCCGGTCCCGGATACTATCTGCGGGATTTTTGACGCGATGAAAGAGGGTGCCATCATCCACAAGACTGGTGGGGGCACGGGTTACAATTTCTCGCATATCCGGCCGGAAGGCTCGCCCGTGCAGTCCACGGACGGTGTCGCATCAGGCCCCATATCCTTTATGAAGGTCTTTAATGCGGCCACTGATGTGATCAAACAGGGCGGTCGCCGCCGGGGGGCAAACATGGGAATCCTCAATGTCTGGCACCCGGATATTCTTGCTTTTATTGCTGCAAAGAAAAAAGAAGGCGAGATCGCAAATTTCAACATCTCCGTCATGGTCAACGACAAGTTTATGGATCTTGTCTCAAAAAAGCAGTTTGACACCGTCTGGCTCACCCGCGAGGGATCTGGTGAAAAGATCACCGTCGGGCAGATCTGGACTGGGATTGTAAACGGTATTTGGAAGAACGGAGAACCCGGCATTCTCTTCTATGATGAGATCAACCGGCATAACCCAACACCCCATCTAGGTGAAATCGACACCACGAATCCCTGTGGAGAGCAGCCACTTCTGCCCTATGAAAGCTGTGTACTGGGGAGTATCAACCTCGCTACTTGCGTCAATGATGGAGTTCTCAACGAACCACTGCTTCGCGAGACTGCTCAGATGGCGACCCGGTTCCTTGATCTCGTCATCGAGAAAAACGTTTTTCCGATCTCGCAGATCGGCGAAGCAACCCGGCGGACGAGGAAGATTGGTCTTGGCGTCATGGGTGTCCACGATGCCATGCTCATGGTAGGTCTTGCCTACGATTCAACTGAAGGTAGATCGTGGTGCGAGCAGGTTATGAAAATCGTGACAGAAACAGCAGTTGCCGAATCTCATAAGCTCGCCGAGACAAAAGGGACGTTCCCGGCATGGAAAGGAAGCTGCTGGAAGGATTTTACCGTGCGCAATGCCGCGATGACTACCGTTGCGCCGACCGGAACGATCTCGCTTCTGGCTGGGTGCTCAAGTGGTATTGAGCCGATCTTCTCCTTTGCCTACACCCGGAAGAATACAGTCGGAAAAACCTTTGTAATCGTCAACCCGGTCTTTAAGGAAGCTATTATTCACACCCTTTCCGGGATGGGTACGCCGGTGACGAGAGGGCGAAGAAGGCTGAAGAGGTCATCAACCATGTCCATGAGACTGGGTCGGTTCAGGACCTTCACTGGCTGCCCCAGCAGTTCCTCTCGCTATTTAAAACGGCACTTGACATCTCATGGCGCGATCATATCCTCATGCAAGTTAGTTTCCAGAAACATGTCCACGCCTCCATCAGTAAGACAATCAATATGCCTTGTTCAGCGACTAAGGAGGACTGCGAGGAAGCCCTTCTTATGGCCTGGAAATTAGGTCTCAAGGGCATCACCATCTACCGGACGGGGAGCAGGGATGACGTGGTACTTTCCCTGAAAGATAAAAGCCCGGCTGATCAGCAAGAGACAGAACCCGCCACGACCGCATCAGTAAAAAGGGCAGTACCGGAGAAAATACCCTCTCTCTCTATCGACCGGCCACGGGAGCTTGCCGGTCGTACCTATCTTTGCCAGTCTGGATGCTGTCGTCTTTACGTAACAGTAAACATGATGGAGCATACGCCGATGGAAGTTTTTATCCGGACGGTCGGAAGTGGCGGTTGTGATGCAAATAACAGCGCTCTTGGCCGGGCAATCAGCACCGGACTCCAGAACGGAGTGCCCTACGGTAAATTTGTTAAACAGTTTGCAAAAGTGAACTGTATTTCCGCCATAAAAAATCCCTCTTCGGAAGGCCATTCCTGCGCAGATGTTGTAGGAAGATGTATTGAACTCTCGGCGAAAAACCAGAGTGTAGCGACATTAAATGACTGGAATATAAAGAAAACAGGTGAACAGCGGCTCTGTCCCGAATGCCGCAGTCCGCTTGACTTTGGCGAAGGCTGCAATCAGGGTATCTGCAAACACTGTGGCTGGACCGGTTGCAGCTGATCTCCTCCCTTTTCATCCATCCTTGTTGCCAGAAGTTTTGTTTTTTTGGCATCTTTGCGCTTATGCCATGCAAATGCAGGTTGCAAATATTGAAAAGACCGTTACCGCCAAAGATCACTTTCACTGAAGTGACAGAGTGATTCGGATGGAAGGCGAAATTAATTACGGTAAAAGAAAAAAGTCCGGGGAAACGGTAGTTCAAAATCCGGCCGTGGCAGTAAAAAAATTCCAGAAGCCTCTCTTTGAATACTTGGTAAGTGGTCTCAATGCGGAGGATAAATGGGTCCGGGTAATGGCAGCAGGTATGCTGGGGGCTCTTGGAGATCCCGGGGCTACCGCGCATCTCAAACCGCTCGCTGTTGATCGGGATGCGGATCTCCGTGAAATCTCACGAAATTCCCTTAAAATGCTTGCTTCTGGTTACGCTTTTCTGGGAACCGGTCGGCAAGATCCGTGCGACGCCTGCATGATACGGATCATCGCAGAAGAAGCGCTTTCCTTTAATAAGAGCGAGGTCCCCCTCCCGATTGTTGATACCAACTGCTAATCTGGTCAGAAATTTCCCAAAGTACGCGAATTAGGAATGTAGGGCTCCCTTTTATGGTTCCCTGAACAGGAAAAATCGTGAAAAAAATATTTTTTAGATGAACAACGGTGCAAGCACAAGCGAGAGCGTCGCAAGCAGCTTGATGAGCACGTGGAGAGAGGGACCCGCTGTGTCTTTGAAGGGATCGCCAAGAGTGTCGCCGATGACAGCTGCCTTGTGGGCCTCGCTTCCCTTGCCCCCATGAGCACCACTTTCGATGTATTTCTTTGCGTTATCCCATGCGCCGCCACCATTGTTGAGGATAAGGGCGAACAGGATACCCGTGATGGTTCCGACGAGGAGGAACCCGCCGAGTGCTTCGTACTTCATGGTAACACCGATGAAGATGGGGAATGCCACAGCGAGAATGCCGGGGATAACCATGTTCCAGAGTGCCCCGCGCGTAGTGATATCGATAACTCGGGCGTAATCCGGCTTTTTCGTACCCGCCATGATGCCCGGATCCTTGAACTGGATACGGACCTCGTTAATCACGTACTGGGCAGTCTTGGAGACGGCCCGGATTGCAAAGCCCGCAAAGAGGAAGATAAGCATCGCGCCAAGAAGCCCCCCGACAAAGACCGGGATTGATGCGAGGTTGACGGTATCAAATACCTTCCCTATCAAACGGGAGATATCCATCATATAAGCATTAAAGAGCAGGAAGACTGCAAGAGCGGCACTTCCGATTGCGTATCCTTTTGTCAGGGCTTTTGTGGTGTTACCGGCTGCGTCAAGTGCATCCATGCGTTTCCTAACCTCTTCGGGAGCCTGGCTCATCTCGACGATTCCACCAGCGTTGTCGGCAATGGGGCCGAACGCGTCCATGGCAAGTACGTAGGCGCAGACCGAGAGCATACCAATTGTTGCAACCGCAGTTCCGTAGATCCCACCGTACTGGATGCCGGTCATTGTGCCGCACTGATAGGCGAGGAGGAGGGCTGCACCGATAAGGATGGCTGGGATTGCCGTGGTCTCAAGGGCGACCGAGAAACCAGTGATGATGTTTGTTGCCGCTCCTGTTTCGGAGGCATCAGCAATCTCTTTCACGGGCCGGTAGTGGTGGTCGGTGTAGTAAAGAGTCACCCTGAGGAACAGTACCGATAGGACAATGCCGACGAGTCCTGCGAGATAGAACCAGATTATGCCCTGCAGGAGCCAGTTCACGGCCACATACAGGAGGATCGCGCTGATAATTGCTGTAAAGTAATACCCTATGTTCATAGGGGTCATAGGGTCAGCGCCTTCCTTTCCTTCAACCGTCAGAATACCTACTGCGAGAATGCCGATGATACTTGCCAGAAGGCCGAATGCACACATCACGATGGGGAAGAGCACGCCATTCTCACCGAAGACCGGGAAAAGTGCAACCCCGAGGATCATCGCACCGATATTTTCAGCCGCGGTGGATTCGAAGAGGTCTGCGCCACGACCGGCACAGTCCCCGACATTGTCTCCCACGAGGTCTGCGATAACAGCGGGGTTTCGGACATCGTCTTCAGGAATACCGGCCTCAACCTTACCCACAAGGTCGGCACCGACATCAGCAGCTTTTGTATAGATACCCCCACCAAGCTGAGCAAAGAGGGCAACAAACGAGGCACCAAAGCCAAAGCCGATGATAATAAACGGCGTGACCTGCGGGTTTGCGCCAAGGGCGTAGTACGTAAGCGAGACGCCAAGAAGGGACATCGCGACGATAATCAGGCCTGAGATCGCACCGCCCCGGAACGAGGTTTTAAGGGCTTTTGCTGCGCTCTCCTGGGCTGCAGCCGCCGTGCGGATGTTTGACCTGACAGCTACTGACATACCTATGACCCCGGCAAGGGCGCTGCAGAACGCACCAAAGAGGTACGCAAGAGACGTGTCAACGGCAAACGCCTGCTGACCGGTGACATAGTACACGCAGAATATAACCACAGCAAGTACTATCGCAAAAATTGCGATGGTCGAATACTGTCGCTTGATGAATGCTTCTGCACCCACCCGGATCGCGTCGGCGACCTCCTTCATCTTAGGTGTGCCCTCATCTTGTGCGAGGACAATGCGTGCGAGAAGGCCCGCCACGATCAGTGCAATGACGCTTATTAAAACGACAACGGTAATTTCCAACATTCCCTGACCTCCCTGATATGTTGTGGAATTCTGGTATTCAGACGGGGTCCTGATACGGGACACTGCTTCTCCAGAACAGCCGATCTGATATTAAGTCCATAACACATCAGGTTTGTAATAACAGAGCACCGACTCCGGCCGTGCCCTGTTTGTTTTGATACCCCTTCAGGATGGTGCCATGTCTTGTGGGACCCGATAAGTCCCTGCCACGCCGGCCACCCCCCATCAGGACAGTATTACTGCATTTTTGTTACATTAAAATTTATCATAATTATTCTGGGGGCGGTAAGCCTCGCGAACGTGTTCTTTTCATGATATCTTCACGAATCGGTTATGCTGGTAAAACAATCCAAAAGATTCGGAAAAAAATTTTCACCGTTTTTTTGAGCTTTCGGGAAGAGCGTGACCAATTCAATACGATTAATAATGAAAGATTACCATAATTCCGGTTGGTGGATATAAGCGTGCAACTGTTACTCTTTCTTATCCTCTTCCCCCTTATAACGGCGTTTTTCATGCTGGCCGTGCGCCGTGATTATGAGCGGGGATGGATTGTAAAACTTTCTGCGCTGGCAATCGGGGCAGTGACCGTTCTGCTTCTTTTGACCCAGTTCAGCCAGGGAACTGTATATTACAGTTTCAACGCCGAGCAGGTCAACCTGCTGATGTTTGTCCTTGAGATGGTAATCACACTTATCATCCTTGGTTTTGCCGTCAAATTCCGCAATTACCTCGTTATAGCGCTCACTCTTGTCGAGACCGTGCTGATAGTCTGGTTTGAAACTGCCGCAACTCCGGCAGTCGTTGTAAAGTCCCCCCTCTTTATCGACCAGTTCTCGATCATTATGGCACTAATCGTAGGAATCATCGGGAGCCTGATCTGCGTATATTCGCTCGGTTATATGCGGCATTTTTACCAGCACCATACCGGGATCCCCGACCGGACCAATATGTTTTTTCTCATTATTTTTGTGTTTATCTCCGCGATGTTCGGGCTTGTTTTCTCGAACAGCCTTGTCTGGGTCTTCTTTTTCTGGGAAGTGACGACACTCTGTTCCTTCCTCCTGATCGGATTTACCAAAACCGAGGAGGCAACAAAGAACGCGTTTACCGCTTTATGGATGAACCTGCTGGGAGGCATTGCATTTGCTGCGGCTATCGTCTACCTGACGTACCAGCCAACGGGTATGCTTGGTCTTGATCAGGTACTCATCTCCGGAAAAGCACTTGTTCTCATTCCGGCGGCCCTTATCGGATTTGCCGGCCTCACAAAAGCCGCTCAGATGCCCTTCTCTTCGTGGCTTGTCGGTGCCATGGTTGCCCCAACTCCCGTTTCGGCCCTTCTTCATTCAAGTACTATGGTAAAAGCCGGTGTCTATATCCTTGTCCGGTTTGCCCCGGTGTTCCATGGTACAACCATAGGATATGCCCTCGCTTTGGTGGGTGCATTTACCTTCCTTGTCGCGTCCGGGATTGCAATCTCTCAGTCAAACGCAAAACAGGTGCTTGCGTATTCTACAATCGCCAATCTCGGGCTCATTGTAGCTTGTGCGGGAATCGGGACCTATGAAGCTATCTGGGCAGCAATTCTCCTGATCATCTTCCACGCAATCTCGAAGTCGCTCATGTTCCTGTGTGTAGGAACCGTCGAACACAGGATTAAAAGCCGGGAGATCGAGGATATGAACGGACTTATCGTCAGGCTGCCCAGGATCGCGGCGATGATGGTTATCGGGATCGCCGGGATGTTCCTTGCACCGTTTGGGATGCTGATCTCCAAGTGGGCCGCAATCCAAGCGTTTATCGATGCACCCTTCGGCCTTGTCTTTGTCGTAATATTGATCTTCGGTAGTGCCCTGACCCTCTTTTTCTGGGCGAAATGGATGGGAAAACTCCTGGTAATAACACCGGACGCAGAGAACGTGGAGGGACTCGTCGATAAAAACGAATGGGTGGCACTCGTTTCCCTTTCCGGCCTTACAATTATCACCTGCTTTATATTTCCAGTCATTTCAGCCATCCTTATTGAACCGTTCCTGCTCGCGAATTACGGGAGCACAGCCCAGTTGTCGCAGGACAACATCCTCATCATGATTATGATGATGTTCCTCATCGTCCTCCTGCCGCTGAGTATCCTTCTTCCCCACCGGAAACACCGTCAACTTCCGCCGTATATGGGAGGGGTGGCGACTACGCACGATATGCATTTCCAGAATTCGCTGGGGGCAAAAACCGAGATGAAACTTTCCAACTATTATGTCGGATCATGGTTCGGTGAGGCTAGACTTTGTACAACCGGTATCTGTATCTGTTCGATCTTTATCGTTGCAATGTTTGCTGCAGCGGTTACCGGAGGAGGTTTTCCATGATCTCCCTTGTCGGGGCAGTGGTGTTTATTCTGCTTGCGCCGGCTATTGGTGGCCTGATCGCCGGTATCGATCGCAAGGTGACTGCCCATATGCAGGGCCGTGTCGGTCCTTCGATCTTCCAGTCATTCTATGATGTCGGAAAACTCTTCGAGAAGGAGGGCGCTATCGTAAACGATACGCAGCATTTCTATGTGCTCAGTTACTTTGTCTTTGCTATTTTTGCCGGGGCGCTTTTCTTTGCCGGCGGAAACCTCCTGCTAGTCGTTTTTGCACTTACACTTGCCGAGGTATTTTTGGTCCTTGGAGCCTATGCGGCAAACTCGCCGTACAGCCATATAGGTGCGGAACGGGAACTGATCCAGATCATGGCCTATGAACCTATGCTCCTCCTTGCCGCCGTCGGGATGTATGTTGTCACGCGATCCTTCAACGTGAGCGACATCGCCGGGTTCCCGGGCTACCTTGTAATCCTCCTTCCCGGCGTTTTCTTCGGATTTATCTACATCCTTACGATCAAGCTGCGCAAATCCCCGTTCGATATCTCCACATCGCATCATGCCCACCAGGAAATCGTCAAAGGCGTGATGACCGAGTTTTCGGGCCCAAACCTCGGTTTTATTGAAGTGGCACACTGGTACGAAATGGTATTTTTACTCGGCTTTGTCTTCTTGTTCTTTGCGGTAAACTGGCTTATTGCAATCATCGCAATCATCATTGTCTACCTGCTCGAACTAGCAATAGACAATACAAACGCGAGAGTAAAATGGCAACTCGCGGTGAAGAGCTCATGGGCGGTTGCCCTTATTCTGGGAGCAGGAAACATCGCGATCTTATATCTCCTGGGGAGGGTCTGAACACCATGGCTTACTTGAAGAAATCACCCTGGCTCATCCATTACGACGCATCGAGCTGCAACGGCTGCGATATCGAGATCCTCGCCTGCCTCACTCCAGTGTATGATGTTGAGCGGTTCGGGATCCTCAATACTGGCAACCCCAAGCATGCGGATATCTTTGTAGTGACGGGAACCGTCAATGAGGAAAACAAATACGTGATAAAAAACATCTACGACCAGATGCCGGACCCTAAAGTCGTTGTTGCCATCGGCATCTGTGCCACATCCGGGGGTATCTTCCGGGAATGTTACAATGTTGCCGGGGGAATCGATACAACCATTCCGGTCGATGTGTACGTGCCCGGATGCGCTGCGCGGCCTGAGTCCATCATCGACGGAATTGTAAAAGCACTGGGCATTCTTGAAGAGAAACGGACGGCTATGACATCAGGTGTTCCCTATGAGCAGCCGGTGGAAGTGCCCAAAGAACCTGCCGGGGGTGCCTAACATGGTAAAAGATCAACAGACTACCATCGCCGTCAGCATTGATGAACTCGTTTCCCGGACAGCACAGATGAAAAAGGATGGCTGCCGGCTTGTCCAGATCGGCTGCACGAAACTTGGTGACGATTTTGAGATAAACTACGTCTTTGACAAGGATTACGTAATGACAAACCTGCGTATAACGGCAAAACAGGACACGGTTATTCCCAGTGTGAGCAGCGTATATTTTGGAGCTTTTGTCTATGAAAACGAGATCCACGATTTGTACGGTATCACCGTTTCGGGAATGAATATCGATTTCGGGGGTCAGTTCTACCGAACTACGATCAAACAGCCGTTCAGTGTTACCATAACAAAGGAGGACATCCCATGTCAAAACAAATAACCGTCCCGTTCGGCCCCCAGCACCCGGTACTGCCGGAACCAATCCACCTCGACCTTGTTCTTGAAGACGAAAGGGTCGTGGACGCGATCCCTTCGATCGGGTACGTCCACCGTGGTCTTGAAAAACTTGTCGAGAAACGGGAATATACTGAGTATATTTACGTGGCTGAACGTATCTGCGGGATCTGCAGCTACATCCACAGTAATACCTATGCACAAGGTATTGAAAAGATCATGAATATCGAAGTGCCGGAGCGTGCGCAGTATCTCCGGACAATATGGTCGGAATACTCGAGGTTGCATTCACATCTCCTGTGGCTCGGACTCTTTGCCGACGGTATGGGTTTTGAAAGCGTCTTCATGAACGCCTGGAAACTCCGGGAACATATCCTCGATGATCTGGAAGCAACCACAGGCGGCCGCGTGATCCAGGGGGTCTGCAAAGTAGGCGGTGTCCGAAGGGATATCTCACCAGAGAAAATGGATGAAATGGTAAAAGGGCTCAAAAGTATGGAGCCTGCCCTTCACGATCTGGTGAATGTATTTTTGAAAGACAATTCGGTAAGCCACAGGCTTAAGGGTGTCGGAATTCTCCAGAAAGGTGACGCCTATACGCTTGGGGCCGTTGGTCCGACTGCCCGGGGAAGCGGGATCGGGATCGATATCCGCGAAACCGGGTATGCGGCGTACGGGAAGATCAATTTCAAACCGGTTGCTGAGCATGACGGCGATTGTTATGCCCGGTGTGCGGTTCGGGCAAAGGAACTCTTTACATCAATTGATATCATCGAGCAATGCGTCAAAAAGATCCCTGAAGGACCGGTGGAAATCAAGGTCACCGGCGCGCCTGATGGCGAGTACTTCGCCCGTGCAGAACAGCCCCGGGGTGAAGTGGTCCACTACATTAAGGGAAACGGTAAAAGAAACCTTGTACGGCACCGGGTAAGGACACCAACATTCACCAACCTCCCGCCGCTCATCACACTTCTCAAAGGATGCGAGCTTGCGGACGTACCGGTTATTGTGCTCTCTATCGATCCCTGCGTTGGTTGCGCGGAGAGGTGAAACGGCCATGACCTATTTTGAGATGACAAAGACGGTGATAAAAAACCTGTTTTCCCACCCTGCAACCCTAATGTACCCGGCGAAGCCTGCAAAGAAGACGCATCTCACCCGTGGGCATGTAACAATCAATCCGGATGGTTGTATCACGTGCCGGTCCTGCCAACGAAAGTGTCCGACGCAGGCTATCTGCGTAGAGGTCAAGGAGAAGACCTGGCAGATTGACCGGCTCCGTTGCATCGTATGCAACTGCTGCGTCGAAGTCTGCCCGACAAAATGCCTCGCGATGGATACACAGTATACGGCTGCGATGACCGCCCGGGCTGGTATTATGAAGGTAACCGTCTCCGGACCGAGAAAGAAGGAACCTGCCCCGGCAGAAAGCTGATAAGACCAGACAAACTTTTTTTTGAGAATATACTGTTGATAGTAATCTTCTCCAACCCCCTCATTCCAGCAGTTTCTTGCAATACGAAGTGACTGCCTCGATACTCTTAACCCGGGCTGTCCATTTGTCATCCGATCCGATTACGGTCCATGGCGCGATTTTTGTATTGGTCCGGGCTAGCATTTCATCGATTGCAACTTCGTATTGATCCCATTTTTCCCGGTTTCTCCAATCGTCTTCTGTGATCTTATGCTGCTTGAGCGGATCACTTTTACGCTGGTTGAAGCGTTTGAGCTGTTCTTCTTTGCTTATCTCAAGCCAGAATTTCAATATCCCTCCGCCGGTTGAATAAATAAAATCCGCTTCCATATCGTTGATCTCCCTATATGCCCGCTTCCACTCGCATTCTGTACAGTAACCCTCTACCCGTTCTACAAGAACGCGGCCATACCAGCTCCGATCGAAAATCGCAATGTGGCCGGCCTTTGGGAAATAATTAATAAAACGCCAGAAATAATGGTGACTCTGTTCCGTAGCGTCTGGAGCAATCACCGGGATCACGTCATACCCCCGGGGGTTCATATGCCGGGAAATCCGTGTGATATTGCCGCCCTTACCGGCGGCATCCCAGCCCTCATACAAAATTATAAGTGGGATCTTACGCTTGTAAAGAAGTGCCTGGGTCCGTAACATCTCTTCTTGGAGATGATCAACGATCGGGATACATTCCTTTTTTACGCAGGATATGTCTTGTGTCCGGTTCGCGGTCTTTCTTTTCAGCGGGTGTTTTTTTGGCAGGAGCGGTTCATTGTGTCGTATTGTTTTTCCGTTTGCCCGGTCATTCAATGTTTTTTCCAAGGTTTTTATCAGTGTCGCATAAATCTCCAGAACCGCAAAGTTCTGGTCGGTCGCATCGATCACGTGCCAAGGTGCGAAGGCTGTGTTGGTCTCTTCAATGAAGTGATCAATAACCGGGAACGAGAGATCGTACGCATTATGCAGATTCCAGAGTGCAGGAGTCACAAGCCACGCGCTCAGTGGATTTTTTTCCCGTTCTTCGAAACGGTGTTTCTGCTCTACTTTGTCAATATGCAAAAAGAACTTGATGATGATCGTCCCGTCATCGGCCAGTTGTTGTTCGAAGTTATTGATCGAGATGATCCCTCCCTCTAATGATTTCGTCCAGCTGGTTCTCTGCATCTCCGCAGAGATTGCACGGCTGTACCAACTCCGGGCAAAGAGTGCAATGCGTCCTTTTGGCGGTGTCCGGATCCAGAATCGCCACATAAATGGCCTAACCCGTTCGTCATCAGTAGGCTGCATAATGGTGTTGAGGGTAAAGCCTCGGGGATCGAGTGACTCGATCACCTCCTTGGTCGAGTGGGTGATTCCCGCCGCGTCCCAGCCTTCCATGACAATAATGACCGGTATATGGGCCTCACGAAGGGCCCGCTGGATGGCACCCAAGCGTTCCTGAATGGACACGATCTTTTTTTCAAACACCTTTTTATCGATGCAATTCTTCGGATTAAGGACATTTTTGAGCATCGTTGAGACTCCGGGTCTATGGGGCTTTGGCTATGGTTCTGTTCATTTGTCATGCGATAAAAATATTGTACGACTCTATTATGTCAAAGAGGATATTCTAACGGCAATCAGGAAACACACAAAATAATAATATAATCTCAATGGATAAAATGAAAAGAGTAAAAACTCATAGAACGAGTGTTATTAGATTAATTTCCCATTACGGCGATGTTGATTTCCATGGAGTTTTCAATGCCGGATTAGATGCCCCATTGGAGATTGAATGAGAAAGACTAACCTGAAAACAAAAATAAACGCCCGAAAAAGTTTGGAAGGTAACTTAATTGCGACCCTCGCGATCTGGATTTTTCTGGCAGGTTGTCTTTTTACGGTTTGTGTCCAGTCGGTGAGCGCAGTTACGTGGACATCAGCCAATGGGTGCTGGACAGCAACCAACGGCAATCAAAATCTCATTATGTGGAATGCCACGGGATCATCTTCGTGGACAGTACCTACCGGGCTTTCCAATCTATCCGTTCTCGTTGTAGCCGGGGGTGCTAGTGGAGGCGGCAGCAGTAATGCGTCCGCCACCTGTGGTGGCGGTGGCGGTGGCGGGGGGGCTGTCTATGCAGTATCTTATGCGGTCACCGGCGGAAGTCTTCTCAATCTTTTTGTAGGTAGCGGAGGTACCGGGGGAGCAGCCAATGCATCCCATGGTGTAAATGGCATGAACTCTTCGTTCAATACGATCCTCACGATAGGTGGTGGTTGGGGCGCATCAGCAACAAGTTCAACAGCGGGAGGTTCTGGTGGTTCAGGAGGCGGTGGAACACACGGCGGTGCTGGAGGGGCTACTACCCAGGCAAGTTTAGGAAGCTCGGGTGGCGGAACCGCGTATGGATTTGCCGGCGGGACCGCTTCTGGAGTCACGCGTTTTGGCGCCGGGGGTGGCGGGGGAGCCGGCGCAAAAGGAGGGACAGGAACTACAACTGCTGGTGGAGCAGGTGGGGCCGGGGTGAGTAACAGCATCACAGGATCAGCAATCTTTTACGGTGCCGGTGGGGGCGGAGGCGGAAACACGACTGCGGGAGCCGGGGGTTCGGTTATTGGTGGCACTGGCGGAACCAACACAACCTTTCCAACCGCAGCTACCGCATCGACAGGGAGTGGCGGTGGTGGTGGCGGTTATGAGAATACAACAGCAGGAGGCAGTGGAGCTTCCGGGGTAATTATTGTCAGTTACACGAAGTTGCCTGTCGTATCGTTTACCATGAATGTAACTTCCGGATTTTCACCACTAGCAGTTAGTTTTAACGATACATCGAATCCCGCAGGAACCGCTTTTCAATGGGGATTTAATAATGTTACGGGAAACAATACGTGGACGAATTTTGCCACCACGCAAAACCCGGTATGGACATTTGGCATTGGTAATTATTCCGTAAATTTGACTGAAAAGAATCTCGGTGGATCAAACACATTCAAAAATGCCACGTTTATTAATGTTACTGCTGGGTCAATCCCTGTTGCAAATTTTATTGCAAATGTTACATCCGGCGTCGATCCTTTGATTGTTATGTTCAATGATACCTCAACAAATTCTCCGACACAATGGAATGTTTCATTTGGGGATGGCGGATGGTATAACGCAACTACTTTTCCAGCAACAAATATTACACATACCTATTCAGGCGGAAGCAATTATACCGTTACATGGAAAGTCGCAAACGTCTACGGGTCTAGCTCTAAAATCGGATACGTACAACTTTACCATCAAACGGTTTCCGGGTTCACAGGAACCCCAACTTCGGGAATATTTCCGTTCACTGTCCAGTTCAACCTAACTTCTGTAAACAATAATGCAACCTGGGTTAACTGGACATGGGGTGATGGACAATTTACGAACACTTCAACAATATATACGTTTAACGCCACTCACGTGTATAGTTCAGAAGGTACTTTTTACGTCACCGAATCGGCTTCCAACCCCTATTATTCCAATAGTACAACACAATTGAATTATATCACGAGCAATGCATATGCCGCGCTCATTTTGAATGAATCCACGATACTCCTGAACCCCATGACCCCGGGACTGTCTGCAACGAATGGATCACTTGGAATAACAGTCACAGCCAACGAAGGCGGATGGACCATTTCAATTTCCGATAATACCGGGCGCACTTCCAGGAAAGGTTATTTAGGAAACTACAGCGCCGGTATTTATTTCACGTACCCCCTGAATACGACGTTATCTTCACCTCTTCAATTAGCCGGAACCACGAACAGTACAGGGAGTGTAACAACCGGGCAGAATGCGACTACACCCATATACAGTGGGTCACTTCTCTATTCAGGTAGTGGGGCAGTCACTAACCAGCTTCTCACTCCCAATATTTTCACACAACCGGTGGCATATGCCGATCCAATCCTGCCAAATCCCGATACCTATAGAATAGATCTAACGTTCACACTCACGTATCCATAAGGTCGAGTCCTTTAAAAGAAGCCGGGGCCTTATTTTCACCTAAATTTATATAAAGTAATTCCGCGCATTTTAGCACATGAAATCAAAAATATTGGTTATTGGGATACTTCTGGCAACTGTTTTCGCGTTGATAACAGGGCCGGTTTCAGCGGGAGGGACTTCGAGTGGTGGCGCCGCCGTTATGGGGAATCCCACATCATACGCTGCGCTCACGCTGAATGAATCCGCGATAAATATGACTCCAATGACCCCCGGTTCGTCTGCAACTAATTCAACACTTGGAATAATTGTTACGGCCAACGAAGGTTCATGGACCATTTCGGTTTCAGATAATACCGGGCGCCCTTCAAAGCAAGGATATATGGGGAACTGGACCGCCGGTAATTATGTGTTATCTCCGCTCACAGACTTAGCATCGCCTATAGGGTTAGCCGGAACCGCGAACAGTACAACCTCTACGAACTCTATTACCCCCCCTATAACCAGTGGGGCAACTCTCTATTCAGGAAGTGCAGCAGTCACCAACCAGCTGCTCTCTCCCAATACGTTTACCCAGCCGGTTGCGTATACTGATCCAATACTACCAACTGGTAATAACTATAGGATCGATCTGACGTTCACCCTCACGTATCCATAAAACCGAGCGCCTAAATACCCCGATGACCTTTTTATTTTATATCACCTCCCCATCGTAATTCATTATGAAAGCGCATGTTCAGAAATCCCCGATGTTGTGTTGGTAGTGGTTAGAACGAAAAATGAGGTATAATATGACAAATGCGCAACAATCCTTAAGATCGACGAAGATCGCAATTTCTGTCTTTGTAATTCTATTGGTTCTCTGTCTGACGCCGGTAGCGGCACTTGGCGTGTCAGGTGCAAAGTACACGGGGAGCATCGCTCCCGGTGGGTCGGATACCCATATGGTGACCATAAGTATTGGGGCTGATGAGCAAGCTACTGATGTGATGGCAGAAGTGGAGGGATTCGGACAGAATCCTGATGGAATTTATATGCCATTGGATCCGGTTAATGATCTAAACCCTTATTCAGCCCGGAGTTTTATCACCCTCGATAATTCAACAATCCATCTGGCGCCCGGTATCCCACAGAGCATAACGGCATCGATAAATCTCCCGCAGAATGTAGGTCCGGGCGGCAGGTACGCGATCATCAATATCCGTTCCCTTCCAGGACCAGGAACATCCCTTTCGACGGCAATTAATGTGCCAGTCTTCATTACGGTTACCGGAACGACACCCTTTGAAACGGGCAGTATCCTTGGGATTGATACAGGTGCCATAACCATCGGTCAGCCAATTACTATTACCACAACATTCAAAAATACCGGTAACTATCATTATTACGGTGCCAGTAACGAAGTCACTGTGACTGATTCAAACGGCTCTTTTATCGCCAATGTTTCAACAACGCCGATGGTATACGCAATTATTCCGGGAAACACGGTTCAGTTTGTTGCGCAACCCAATGTGCAAAACCTGCAGCCAGGAACCTATTCAGTAGAATCACAAGTTCTTCTGGGGGGACAAGTCCTCGATGAAAATAAAACCACATTCACTGTTCAGACAAATTATATTCCTCCTGCAACGGAATCGAGTATAACAGTAACTCCCGGCAGCTCAGCTACCTTACTGTCGCCAGATGGACGGTATTCAGTTTCATTCCCCCAAGGATCTGTTCTTAGTAATGTGGTTGTCACGCTGGGACCGTATTCAAAAGACGAGCTCAGCCCTGCACCTTCCGGCGCAAAACTGGGGGCCTCCAGTTTTGAGATAACTGGCCTGTCAGGACTGCTCAACAAAGATGCCTCGGTCAAGGTAAAATATTCCTCAGACGATCTTACAGCTGCTAACGGAGACGCGTCCCAGCTGAAACTTTCATACTGGGATGTGGTGCAAAGTCAGTGGGTTGTCCTGCCCACACAGGTGAACACAAAGGATATGACATTAACAGCGACAACGAACCACCTGAGTATATGGGCAGTCATGGTCTCCTCCCCAACAAGTTTGTCACCCACGCAGGCTTCCGTTCCCGGGTACTGAATATTTTAGCACTCGCTGCAACAGCTATCATTGTTAGC
Organism: uncultured Methanoregulaceae archaeon; assembly: GCA_963701095.1. Lineage (GTDB taxonomy): Archaea > Halobacteriota > Methanomicrobia > Methanomicrobiales > Methanospirillaceae > Methanoregula. The sequence goes on along the minus strand of OY969564.1, from coordinate 1,698,186 downwards.
GGCATTGCAAGGCTACGGAAATGACCCGAAAAAAAAAATCTCTTATTTTTTTCATCATATGCTGTTTTTGTCTTACAGCTACGATTTTAACGGCGTTTCCGGCCAATGCCCAGAATTCCGGTCCCGTGGCGATAACGGGTAACATCCCGTTGGTTATTTACAACATATCTGTCACCGGAATTGATACCAGCGACGCGACACTTTCCTGGCAAACGAACGGTGCTGCAAACAGCACCATAGAGTACGGGACAACCTCCAGCTACGGTTCTGCGAGTTCCGACGCGCTCATGGTGACCAACCACTCAATAACGCTGAGCGGTCTGTCCTCCAATACGATATATCACTTTCAGCTCGTATCTGCCAATCTGGCGGGTGATATGTACTCCAGTACCGATTCCACATTCCAGACATTAGCTCTTCCCACCCCTACACCCACTACGAACGGCGGTGGAAGTAACGGAGGAAGAAGTAACGGATACGCGAGCTACGGTGGTGTTGTTGAAGCACCGGCGCCGTTCCCGAATCTTGGCCCATTGCTAGCACCACCTATGGGACCGTTAAATACTCCTACACAAGTCCCACAGGAACAGCCGGGAGTATCCGGAACTCAGGTACAACCAGCGTTTGGAGCGAGTACAGGAGTCAGGAGTATCGCCGGATGGAGCATTTATATCCTCCTTTTAATTGTCCTTGCAGGCCTCTTAATTGGTGGAAGCCTTGTCTATTTCGATTGGGATAAAAAAAAGCGAGTGTAAAAGAACCATAAATAAATCCGGATATCATCTTTTTGAGTGAGAAAAATAGTCTCCCCCACTAAGAAAGAGATTGCCGTAGTATCCTGTTACCAGGAAAGTTCCGGAAGCCCTTTGGATTTGAGTGTAGTATTGATCTCATTTTGAAGTTCTTCCACGCGCTTCTCGTTAATGCTCGTTTTTACGTTAATATAATCCACAACCAGCATATCGTCGAGGGCATCCAAATTCGCCGAAGTAATTGAAGCCTGAGGCACATCCAGTATTTCAAGTATCTTTTTGTTGATAGTTATGCGCCTGGTGAGGCTTGCAAATTCACAGAACTTCTCCCTCTCTATACCAGCCTGTTTCATCAAGAGAAGTGTCTCCATCATTTTCTGTTTTTCCTTGAGGATATTATCAACTGCTGTGTAGATATCAGCCAGCTTGAAGGGTTTCATGATATAGTCGTCGATTTGGAGATTGTATTGCTTCGCCTCAGTAGCAGTGAGTTCTTTTCCCGTCAGCATGAGCACCGGGATTGATCGGGTAACGGGATTTTTCTTTATTTGTTCGAGGGTCTGCCATCCATCCATCGGCTGCATGAGGACATCAAGAAGTATGACATCGGCAATCCTGATTTTCAGGATATCGAGACATTCCTTCCCGCTGAATGCTTTAAGGGTCGCATATCCCTTTTTGTTTAGGTATGTGCCCATAGCGTCAACAATGAGTGGATCATCATCGACTATGAGCACAACCTGCTTTTTCTGTTTTCGTTTTTCAGTTATCCAGCGGAGAATCCAGATTGTTATAGCCGCTTCAAGAAACACAGAGGAGGAAAACATCGTTGCCTGCAAAAGGGTCATGACAGAACCTAATGCCCCGGGTTGTGAAACGGGAAGCGGCCCTGCAACCAAAGACTGCGTGCCAGGGTTTGTTACCATATCAGGATCGTTCGGGTACTTTACCTGAAACTGATTAATGGCACCCAAAAAATTCACGGTTTTCAGGAGTGTCCCAGTACTCGTGTCTGTGAGATCAAGGGACATCTCCCCTGGGTAATAGGGGACGACAATGGTGAAATCAGCAGTATCAGAGTAGGTGAGCACCCCCTCATCACTTAACTGGTACCTTGGATCAGAGAGATCAAACTCCTGGAGAACCACCCCCCCGGATGTTTTAAGGGTGCCGCGTATGTTCCCGGTCTGGAATCCAAGGGTTGGGGGATGACCGTACTGCATCTCTACCGATTGATCGTTTATTGTCCCGTTGCTGAAGGTAAGGTGGAGGATAAGCACTTTGGAATAATCACCAGTAGGATATGCACTACATACCTGCACCGTGAGAAGCAGGCATACGATGAAGATTCCAATACCGAAGCTACGGAACTTCATGCTTTTTTCACCCCGATGTTATCGAGGATGTACCGTATCCGCGTGGTCGAAGCGTCGCCAAACACACCGGACTCTGAATTTGCACCAAGACCCATAAGGTCCGGCTCCGGGTCATATCGCCAGTAAGGTTCAGAGCAGGCAGCACCTCCCGGAGTAGGTGCAGCGCCGGTAATCTGGCTGCAAACTGAAGAATTCCAGTGATTACTTGTGGCGCTCACATTACAGGCTGCTTCGCTGCTCCAGATATTGGGATCTGGATTAACTACTGTGTAGTAATCAGTAACCCCACAGAACGTATCGACGAGCCCCCAGATAGCATGACCACTCTCGTGCAGGAAGATCGTATCCGAGTTCCCCGGGACTTTAGCCCATGAGTGGGTTCCAAGCCCCAATCCCATCCCGCATCCATCCGGCTGGCTGGGCGGCCCGGCATATCGTCCGATGTATTTCGGGTATACGATAATCGCCGCATCGGCAAACGGGGCATCCTCCCAGAAATGATCCGGGAGCGTACCTGCGCAACCTTCAAATGCATCAGCGAAGTGGTGATCGTCCCAGTAATAATAGAAATTAAACCTGTCCCTATAGTCAGCTGGCAGACCCACAGTGGGGGAGGTTATTGTATCGAGTCTGAAATAATTGGCGATCAGATTATTTACGTCAGATTCAAAAGCTGTCCGGTTTGATGTATAATCGTTTGCCGGTAATTTTTGGTTAGTATCTCCGTCATACTCGGTGTCCGACGGAACAAAAACCACATCGATTTTCTCTTCCGGGGGGCCGTTAATAAAGATCGGCGTGATTTTTGAAGGGCTGAGTGTAATAGTCGAATTCATATCAGCTTGGACATTTACAATTTTAGTGATCTCATCAAAACCAAGTTTTTTAATCCTGACAGAGTGTTGTCCATTCCTTACCCCGGGAATGAGGAGACTTCCATAGATATCAGATGTTGACCCCTCTGCGGCGCCGTCAAAGTAAACAAGGGCCTGCCCGATATTTGCCCCGGTCTGGTTATCGATCACAAGTACAGTCAGATTAAAAGCAGGGTTTACTGAATTCTGATATTCAGCAGATGCGTTGGACATTATTAGAGGGACGGCCACCAGTGCCACAAGCAGGAAGAGCCCGGAACTGACAGCATGACACGATTTGAGATGTTTTTTTAATAAGGGGGGAACTCGGGCTGTCATGGCTCAGAAGTCTCTAATGTAGAATGGTATGAGAGACTCTCAATAAAGTATTATGGTAGAATAATCGTTTAATCCCAAGAGAATTTTAAAAACGCGCAATATTCTCCTTATTTTAATATGAAAATATTTATCTTTTTGAAATTTAGTTATAAAAACAGTATCAATTTCTTATAAATTATCCTATACCCGTTGGATCAAATACCCCTGATTATTCAGAGTGAATGTTAGATACGCATCATTGGGGAGTTTACCAATTAATACAAAGGAAATTCGTCATAAAAACGCTTTACCGCTCCAAAAAATATATATTTTTCCAATATATTTTATAAATTCCATTAAATCTCTATATAATCTCAAATTTTCTCCCAAATATATTTATGTGTCTAACTCATTTTTTTGTTTAGAGATAAATATGGTAATTTCATCTTCGGAAAATTTACGCGTATTGCTTGAGAATATCAAATCTCTTAATTTTTTAGGCAGATTGTTTGGCTGGAGACGTATCGAAGAGCTACATGCGGTAGCCTGCAATGAATTCAGGACAATAACCAATGAAATGGAAGCAATATATGCTCAAAACAACCTGGCTCAGGTCCAGATTCGTCAGCTATATAGTGATTTAGCGAACCAGAAAAACGAATCTTCCCAATTAAAAGCAGAACGTGATGCTCTGAGAAATTCAACCGGAAATATTTATGACGTGTTAGTAAACCGGGAAACTGAACTCAGTGCGCTCAAAGAATCAGAGCAGAGAAATGTTAAACGTCTTATTGAATTAGAACAGGAATGCGAGCGGCTCAGAGCGATAATAGATCAATATATCCAGTTATTCCAGGAAAAGGAAAACGAACTGTCGCAATTGAAAGTAACTGATGTAAAAAATACCCAAAGGATTCTGGAACTTAACCGGGAATCTGATAAGTTGCAATCCGCAATCGAGCAATTTGCCCAAAAAATAAAAGAATCTGATCCTGAAGCATTTACCAAAGCCGATTTTAAAAATACTAAAAAAGGTGTACGCAGTCACGGAGCGGTTAGGGACATCGCAAACTCCATCGAAAAACGTATCCTTCTCGTTGATGACGATTCAGACTTCTCAAAAATGCTTGAAGATCTCCTGAGGGAAATCGGCTATACTGTTATAGGGATTGCCGCGAACGGCGAACAAGCAATTGCCATGGCCGGTCGTGAGCATAATCTTGACCTGATCCTTGTAGACATCCATATTGACGGTGATTTAGATGGCATCGAGACAGCACGGCAGATCCGGGGATTATATGGCACGCCGACTATTTTTATGACTGCTCATGCAGATGACGAGACAATTCTGCGGGTAGTAATGACAGAGTCCGATGGTTATCTTGTAAAACCAATCAACCGGCAGGAACTCTTCGCAAATATCGAGATGGCCATCCACAAGAAGCGCAGAAATGATACCTTCACGGACCGATGTGCTTTGATAAACCCCTAGGATTTGCTTGTAGGAATAGGAAATATCGAAATTTCTTTTTCACCGACAGTCATTTGATTAAGCCGGTATGCGCCTTTCGGAACCACTATTTCGAACCGCGCACCTTTGCCAGGTTCCCCGGTTTCCCGCAGGGAAATACCGGTAATGGCAAGAATCTCACTGCATAGGGGCAATCCAAGACCAGTATTTACACCATATCCTTTCTCAAAAATTTTATCTTTGTCTTCACCGGGGATACCGGTGCCATTGTCCTCCCAGACCACGACAAGCCCTTCATCTGCCCGACTGACTGCCACCCTGATCTCGGTTACATGACCGCCGTGCCTGATGGAATTATCCATGAGATTGAAGAACACTTTTTCGAGCATCGGGTCTGCATATACCTGGACGCTCCGTAAATCTACGGTGAGTTTGATCATTTCAGGGATTTGCAACCGCCTCACGATTTTGTCCAGGTCCTGCCATTGCGGTTCCCGGATACCAATATTCTGGTAGGTCTGGGTATCCATGATCAGGGACTGGATCGCATGTGTGGTGTCTTCCAGTTTGCTGATATAATAGGTTAGAGCGGGATTGGGGAATTTCAGGCGTATGATACCATAATAGCCGATAAGAGCCGAGACCTTGTTGAGAATATCATGCCGGGTGATGCTGGTCATTAAGTTGAGCTGGATGTTAGCCTGCCGGACGGCATCCTCTGCCATTTTGCGCTCGGATATGTCGTAAAAAACTGTAACAAACTGGTTTTTCCGGGGAGAATAGACCGAGATTCGGAAATATTTCTGAAGTGGCGCAAACCACGTCTCAAAGGTTTCCGGTTTACCGGTGTCTGCAACCCGTGCGAATACTTCGAGGTAAGGGGGCTCGGTTGTGGCATACGCTTCACGGCTGGTTTTCCCTGCAACGTCTGCACGGTTTATATCCAGCTGTCGTTCGAATGAATCGTTGACTGCAAGTACACGATAATCAGATGCTTTTTTATCGGTATCAAAAATGATCTCGTGCAGGGCCATTCCCTCTTCTATAGCGTTAAAGGCAAGAACAAGTTGATCTCCGTTCTCCTGCAAAAGATCTCCGGAAAGTTTACGATCCGTAACCTCCCTGACTGAGAGAAAAACTGTAGTTTTACCCTCAAATACAACAGATTTTCCGATACTTTCAACCAGTCTCTTCCTGCCTTGCGCTGTTATAACTGAATAGCACGCAAAGGTGGCGTCTTCTCCACGGGATAACTTCGAAAAGTCTTTTGCCATCTGCCCCCGCGACTCCGGGGAAATAAATTCAATGATATTTCTGCCGATCAATGAAGAAAAGTCATTTCCCTCGATCGTCTGGATCGCCGCACTGTTTGAAAACAGGATAGTTCCCTGCAGGTCAATTATCAGGATGGATTCAGGAGAATTCTCTACAATTGACCGGAACCTGCCCTCGCTCTCCCGGAGTATTTTTTCGGCAATTTTACGCTCGGTGATATCCTGGATCACGCCAAAAACGACACGGTGTTCAGCGTCATAGGCCGCTATGGAATGGATATCCCGTAACGCCCAGTCATTTGCTCGCTGGATTTTATATTCAACGTTGTACGGTTTACCTTGTGCTATCAGGGCACGGAGAGCTTCATCCAGACCGTTACGGTATTCCGGGAGCGGGATTTGCTGCGCTGCTTTTACCGGTTGTACGAGATTTTTCAGACCGTAAATTGTTCCCGCACCCTCAGAATATATCATCGTCCCGGAGGAAAGATCGATCTGCCAGTGTCCCACGTGTGCTATTAATTCCGCCCGTTGCAAACGGACTTCGCTTTCCTGGAGTGCGTGCTCTGCTGTTTTCTGCGGTGTGATGTCGCACATCGATTCAATAGCGCCAATCACGTTTCCCTTATTGTCGTAAACCGGTACGGCCTTGCAGGACAGGATCTTAGCATCCCCACGCGGTTTTGCGAATCGTGCTTCTCCCGTAATGACCGTTCCCTGGTCCCGTACTATGTTGGTATAACGGTCTTCGATTTTTGCATCAGGTTTGAAAACAAGATCAATAAGGAGCGGACAACGCTCTCCATAGAACGGCAGGGCGTATTCATAATTGTCCTTACCGAACATATCTACCGCCGAAACACCGGTCAGCTCCTCGATCGCTTTGTTCCAGGCGATTACCACCCCCCGTTTGTCGATGCTGAAGGCAGCATCTGGAAGGGAATTGAAAAGATCAGTCCGTTGTTCAAAATTTATCCGGGCTTTGGTATTATTCTGGTCCACAGCCATTTTTATCTTGTTTCGCAGCTCGCCAAGCTGTGACTCTGTGTCTTCACCTTTCTGGATGTAGAAATCCACGCCATTATCAAGTGCCTGAATGGCTACATCTTCCCGTCCCTTACCGGTGAACAGAATAAAGGGGATATCGCCAAATGTCGACCGGACAATTTTAAGAAATTCGATGCCATCTGTCCCCGGCATCTGGAAATCCGATACGACCGCGTTATATGTCTTGATCTTGAGAGCATCGAGTCCATCCTTTACTGATTGTCTGGTATCAACGGAAAATTCCCCGGTTACCTCAAGGTATAACTTGGTAACTTCGAGAATGTTTGATTCATCGTCGACATAAAGGACTGAAAACATGCTGCGCTGTAATATGGGATCACCTATTTAATAAATCAATTTATTTTTGAAAATATAACCAACACTTAAAAATCAGAAATATAGTATACACTATACCCCTATGTCGACGAGGGTGCGATCATTTTTTACTGTTTTCGATCTGGCTTGTTTTTAGTGTTTCAGCTGATCGATTATCTCCCGAATTTCTTCAACCTGGAATGCATTTTCCGGGGCTGCACAACCAATAAATTTCTCAAAGCATTGAATTGCCTCCTGATCTTTACCCAGTATCCCGCAAAAAGCTCCTTTGCTGAGCCACGCATCAGCAAAATCCGGTCTCAGTTCAATGGCACGATCGTAAGCAGTCATTGCGTTCTCGAACTGACCTTGCCCGGCAAGCGATTTCCCCTCCAGGTACCACTCTTCGGCGTCATCCTTTTTCCGAGCAACGGTATTGTTGAAGGCAGCCACCGCTGCTATAAACCGGCCAAGTTCATTAGGAGAATCCCCGTTGTAATACCACAATTCAGAGTCCTTTGGGTTGAGCGCAAGAGCATGATCATATGCAGCCATCGCTTCTTCAAACCGGCCAAGTTCGGCAAGTGAATCTCCCTTGTTGTTCCACGCTTTTGCATCGTCCGGTTTCAATTCAATTGCCTGATCATAGGCGGCCACCGCCTCCGTGAATTGGCCAAGTTCAGCAAGTAATACCCCTTTATTGTTCCATGCACCGGAGAGTTCCGGTTTCTTTGAAAGGACATCATTAAAAACGGAAAGTGCTTCGTTCCACCGACCCATTTTTGCAAGCGAAAGCCCTTTGTTGTACCAGATGGATTCGTCGTCCGGTGACAGTTCGATCGCGCGATCATATGCTGATGCTGCTTCGTTAAACCGGCCAGTTTCAGCGAGCATATCGCCTTTGTTAATCAACGCACTGGCATCTTCCGGATCCAGCATGGCCAAACATTCACAGGCTGCCAACATTTCTTCTATCCAGCCGGGTTCATTCAGCCGCTCATCGTTCTTGTTACTGTCTTTTTCCGTCAGAGATCCTTTTCCCTCTCCGGCAAAAGGCTGTTCACCGGCCTGATTATTGAAAACACTTAGTACATCCGGTTTCAATTCTTCAAAATCGTCATAGAGATGGGCCGGATTGTTCCTGACGCAATTCCTGATGAGGCGATCGAGACGTTTCGGTACCGTTGGAATCCGGAATTCTTTTGACCTTGGTTCTGGCGTGATTTGGATCGGGGCGAAGAGTTCTGGTGAAGGTTTTTCTTTAGGAAAGAATACACCAAAAACCCTCTCTCGCAAACCCATCATCGATCAGGTTTTTAATGATCTTTTAAAGTGAATATATATTCTGATTTGAATCGTTTATATTCAGAAAAAATTGTTATATCTTCTTATTCACTGCAATTACATGGCCGTCGGTTTCTATCAATAGACCATCCGGTAAGCCCGGCTTATTTCTGCCACGCTCCATGCCTGTGCAATGCAGCCATGGGGCAGGAAGGGAAAATCGCCATCGAAAATTTCAGATATGTATCCCACCCCGGCCTCCTTGAGATGCTGGAGTATTGGTGTAAGAACCAACCTTGTTTTTTCCCGGGAAACACCGTGCCTGAGCAGTACCTGACAATAATACCCGGTAAGCCAGGGCCAAACGCACCCGTTATGATAACTCCGGTCCCCGTTATACCGGCCATGGTATGCCGGATCTGTGGGGGCAAGTGAACGAAGACCGTACGGCGTTAAAAGCAATTTCGTGATGGTATTGAGTGAAGTTGTGGCCTGGTTCTGATCGATAAGTCCAAGGGCAAGTGCGATGAGCTGGTTTGGCCGGATCGATGGATCGGGCGGATCGATCACGTCATAGAGACATCCACTGCTCTCATTCCAGAACTGCCGGAACGCTGAAAGAGCCGCTGCCGGGTCTATGAGGGTTTCGATCCCCATGGAATCGGCCTCGTGTAAAGCCTGCACCCAGAGAGCGTTAATTTCAACCGGTTTTCCCTCACGGGGTGTGTACACCGTATCCATCCATGTACTTTGTGGAACTACGGCAATCAGGTTGTGGTCCAGTGAAGCGACCTCAGAAAACGGATAATTCAAAAGGATATGTTCGATCACCGGTTTTGTCTTCTCTATAAACGGATCATCCCCCCACCGTCGCCGGTACTGGACAAGTGCATGGATAAACCATAACGATGCATCGCTGGAATGGTAATTATCGGGGAACCGGTTCGGGAAAAGACCATTTTTCTCCCTATCTGCGAGGTATCGTAAAACGGCCTGTGCATCCTCTTTCCGGCTACGGTCGGTGAGTAATCCGGTAACACTAATTGCAGAATCCCTTCCCCACGACTCGCAGAACCAGTGATAACCGGCAAACAGCTCGTCTCTGTGCATGAACGCATCCGCTGCCCATTCCAGCCATTCAAGATCTGTCTGAGGTGTCCGGGTACTTGTTGTGCGGGGAGGATTCGGGATATCCGGGGTGCAGCGGAACATGACCGTTGCGTCCTGGACATGACCCTCATAAACGCCCGGGGAATACAATCCCTCGACAGCATTGTACCCGCGTTCCTGCTCCTTCTGGTACCATACATTCCAGTATGTTTCCGGGTGTGATTTGTACGGAAGGTCGCCGCTGAATACTAGATGGTTCCACCGGAAACCGTCAGCCTCAGCTTGGCATGCGACAACGGGATCACGTGCCAAATCATCGGTGGGCCGGTCCGTGATAAGCGGACGGACCCATAGATCAGCATTTCCTGAAATTTCGTACACAATACTGAGGCCCTGGCTGTTGAAGAACACCGTTTTTTTAAGCATACTGCCGTCGATCCAGTAGACCCAGATCGGCGGATATACGGAAAATGAAACAAGATACCCGAGCCCCGCAATGTTATCGGCCCCCTCGTATTGTTGGGTAGAAATCTGGATACCGTTGAGCCGTTCATCGAGCCCGGCGAGGAGCACACGCCCGTCCCGTACAAAAAGACCGTGATATCTCCGGGTATTTGCTCCCGCCGAAGACGAACAGTAGGCATGGTCCGCGGTCATAAGAAATTCGAGCGAACGAGCTGTTCCGGATACCTGGATCTCCCGTGCCCATTGAAACACCATGCCGAAAACCCCCGTGTCAGCCTTCGACCAGTTCCCGGTAGATTCGCAGAGTGTTTTCCGCAGCGTTTTCCCAGGTGAACTGTTCTATTACCCGGTTCCTCCCGTTCTTTCCCATCGTCGCCGCAAGATCGGGATGTTTCAGGATATTGACGACAAATTTTGCGATATCCTGAGGATCGTATGGATTAATATGGTAACCGCAGATTCCCTCGCCATTGGGGATGACCTGTTCGCGGAAACCCGATGTTCCCCGGGCGCCCACAACAACCGGTTTTCCAAGAGACATGGCCTCGGTACATACAATACCGAACGGTTCGTACTTTGAAGGAAGGACAACTACGTCGGAGGATGCATAATACAAGAGACGCTCTTCCTCCGGGACCATCATAAAATGAAGGATCACATTATCCTCAAGATGCAGGTTATGGACCATATGCGAGAGCATCTGATCCATCTCGCCGACACCGAGGATAACCAGTTTTGCATGAGGGACTTCTTTGAGAATATGGGGCATCGCAAGGACGAGCATATCGACCCCTTTCACCCAGGTTAGCCTCCCTATGAAGAGGATCATCGGGGCGTGACCGATCCCGATTTTCTGCCGGAACAGTTCAATCTGGTGGGGCAAAAACCGCGAAGGATCATATTTTTTCTCATCGACACCGTTGTGGATGACCCGTATTTTATGCTCGGCGTATCCGTAGCTTACCAGTTCGTCTCTCATGGCATAGCTTACTGTGACAATAGCGTCGGCGATGGTAGCGGACTGGCGTTCAATATCCTTGATGGTTGGGGATCCGACGGGTTCCGGCCCTGTTCTGTCGAATGGAAATGGAAAACAAACGGCAGCCCGAGATTTTTTCGTGTGGTGATCCCGGCGAGTGCTGCAAGCCAGTCATGGGAAACCACCAGATCGTAGTGCTGCTTCTCTTTGAAAACGAGATAATTAACCAGTTTTGAAGCGGAAAGCAGGTTGTAAAGAAGGGTTTCAGCAAAAAATTCCTGCCCGTTTTCATCCCAGGTCCTCACTTCGGTAGGGTTAACCATGGAAATGATATCGGATGTTTTCATGAGCCGGGGCCGGTGGATATCGAGCCCGTCGCGTATTTCCGAGGTGGGATCATTCCCGGTATTGCGCGAAAAAACAGAGAGCGAATGGCCCCTGCGGACAAACTGCCGGGAGATCTCGCTCGCGTACGTCCCGAGTCCCCCCGGAAAAAGGGAGGGAATTCATCGACAAAATAGGCGATTTTCATGTTACCACCCGTGCATAGGTGTCGATCATCTTCTTCCCTATCGGATCCCACCTGAACTGCCGGTCAATTTTTTTCCGGCCCCGCTTCCCGAATGCTTCTGCCTGCGACGGGTTGCTGAGGATACCGTCAATGCCCTCGGCAAGTTCTTCCTGATGAGGTTCAACTTTGACGCCGTCAATAAAGGCATCAATGTTTTCTGAAAGCCCGCCAACATTGGATGCCACTACCCCTTTTTTCGCACTCCACGCTTCCAGAAGAACAAGACCGAACGGCTCGTTCCGGCTGGGAATTACTACGAGGTCGCAGGCGTTCAGGAGCCGGATATACTCGGCGTCCGGGATATACCCGACAAAATTAACCGGGAGATCCTTTGCTCTTTCCTCAAGCAGCTGACGCATGTCTCCTTCACCGGCAACGATCAGTTTTGCGTCCCGGTGGTTCTGGCATACGGTCTTTATTGCCCCGATAAGCAGGTCAGGCCCTTTCTGGTAGGCAAGCCTTCCGATGAAAAGGATAAGCGTTTCGGAGGGATCCATCCCGTATGACCGTTTTACTTCCGCTGCGTCAACCTGCGCGTAATACTGGTATGGGACAATCCCGTTCGGTATAACATCGCATTTCCAGTCCGGGACGTTATACAGCTGCATGACTTCGTTTTTTAACGAAGCAGAAACAGCCGTCACCCGTTTTGCAATCAGGCCGCCGTACCATTCCTTGCCGGAAATTTCCTTGAACTCCCACCAGTCGCCAAAATGGTTACCGCTCCTCCCGTATTCAGTCGAATGAAAGGTGAGAATAGTATTCCGGTCTTGGAGGAGATGAAGCGCCTGTACGGGATGCCAGTCATTGAAATGGAGGCAATCGAATTTCTGGTTTCTATCGGCCTTTTTGAATTGTTCCACCATCCCAAGACTCATGCTGTTGCAGTATTCCACGATGTTAATTCCCTGGGGCTGGCAGTAATGGTAGCTGACATTATTGACGGTCTGGTCCGGGATCCAGCCCCGGGTGAAAAAGTGGACCTCGTAGGTCTTTGCAAGGGTTTCGGCAAGATGGGTTGCTGCCGGGGCAAGACCTCCCACCCGTTCGGCATACAGCGATTCCCAGCAGAAAATGGCTATCTTAAGTGACTCCAATGGCTATCCCTCTGAGGCTTTTACGGTGCTGTAACGATATCCGGTGAAAAATATATACCTTCGCCTCATTTACAAAGCCCGGAGGTATGGTATCAGCGCGATGCGTGTGTCTTTTTTTAGCAGGAAGAGGTCTGGAGATCTTTCTGGATTTTCCACAAAGCCTCGGCTGCTATTCCCCTGGTTAATTTATCGTTGTCGGCGAGTGCGGCCCGGTAGAGTGCACTGATGGCTTTTTCTGATTTTAATTCGCCGAGAGCCCATGCCGCTCCATGCCGGACATAAACGTGTTTATCGTTTAATGCCTGGATAAGCGGTTCAATTGATTTTTCCGCTTTGATACGTCCAAGTGAACTTGCCGCCGCTGATCGAACCATTTCGTCACTATCTTCTTTGAGTTCGTGTATCAGCTGATCAACCGATTTTCCTTCCGGCATATCCAGAATGGTTATAGATTCTGCACTGACAATCTGGACCGTATTACCAACCGGCATCCCGTTTTTTCTCTGAATATCTGATGCCATAAAAAGTCAAATCCTGGTGCTATCATGGCGAGGCGATAGAATCCATGACAACACCCACGCGCGAAGGATAGAGTTGTAGGTATTAAAAAGGTCTTGTATGAAAATTAAATTTTGAAACACATTCTGAAAGTATCCGGAAACCGTGATAATGAACAGTAGTTGATGTTTGGCATCCCTTTTTTCACGTTGGTAAAAACGAAAACGTTTCCGGCACCAGTGTCTGGAGGTCCACCATTATAGCCTGGGCAGGTGTCGGGTTCACGTTCATCTGCTTCTGGAACGCGGTCTGGGACTGCCAGGTTCCGGCGTTGATCCCAAGGACTCCCCGGTACTGGGTAAGTCCCTTGATATGCACATGCCCTGTATGCAGGATCTCCGGTATTGGGTCAATGATTAACCGGTCGATTTTTCCTGCAGCAATAGGTGTGCGCCTGCCGTATGCAGGGGCGAGGTGCCGGCGCTGGAGCATTTCCTCCATCATCTTCCCGCTCTGTTCGTACGATGCTCCCGGGATGAGACTTATCATATCATCGATAGACCGACCATGGTACATAAGAACCCGCACACCCTGCAGGTTCACGAGTGCCGGGTTCTCAACCAGCATACAGTTATCGGGGAATTTTTTCGTGAACTGTGCCGGGATCACCGGCTGGGGCTCTGCACCCCGGACCACATCATGGTTTCCCGGGGCAACAATGATCTTGATTCGACGCGGAATGGCACTTATCATCTCGCCGAACGCGTCGTACTGTTCGTAGATGTTTTTAATGGTCAGTTCCTGTTCCTGTCCCGGGAAGACGCCTATCCCGTCAACAAGATCGCCTGCGATAAGGAGATAGGAAGCATCGGATTCACAAAGCCAGTCTATAAAATGGTTCCAGCTGTCGGTAAGGAAGGTATTGCTTCCTATATGAACATCGGAGATAAAAACCGCCTTTCCCGGTGTTTCGGACAAAAAAGGCTTATTGTCTATCCTGATATCAGGCCGGAACAGCAGCTCAGCAAAAAAAGCCGGCCATCGTTTGAAAGTTTTCCTTTGACTCCGATGACCTCGTCAAGGATTAAGCGTTCGGCGTCGGCAAAGATCGGCCGGTCTTTCCGGAAGAGTACCGAAAGGTTTCCTGTGGTATCTTCGATATCAGCAATCCGGTGACCGTTTGTGGTGGTCTTTACCTCGGTGACCATACCGATCACGGTGCTTTCTTCCTGACGGAACCGGGACGAACGGATGAGACCTTCGATAGGCATCGCCGAGCACCGGCTCCGGATCATCAGCTCCCAGCCGGTTGTACCGGTCCCGGAAATAATGGAGGTAATCGGCTGTACCGTTGATACTTCCGGAGGTACCGGGGCTTCCCGAAACGATCTCTACGGTAGGGTCGGTTAAAAATCGCATACCGTCCCGGGTCGCGTTTATTCCCGGGATATGCTTTGGCGATACTACAACGGTATCTTCAGAGACCGATGCGATGATGCGGTCGATCAAATCCAGGTTATCCTGCTCCTGGATATAGCGCACTACATCAGGGTGCACCTGGAGCCGGGTATCGAGAAACCGGAGCGTAATCTGTTGCGCATCAATCATTGCATAGTATAGAGTGCACCGGAAAAAAAGGTGATGCTATTGGTGCGCGCGAAGGATTCCTTGATATTATCCTCCGTCATATCCTGTTCACTTCAAGGAGACGCCTCCGTACCATGCTCGATATGCTCCAGACGTTTGCCCTTGCATTTGTTGTCGGCCTGACTGGTGCCCTCGCACCCGGTCCTACCTTAGTGGCAACAGTCAATGCATCGATACGCGGTGGCTGGACGATGGGCCCCCGGGTGACCCTTGGCCACATGCTTTCCGAGCTGATTATCGTCGTTTTGATCGTAGCCGGTCTTGCAACGGTAGCACTGCATTACACAACAGCAGTTGCTGTTATCGGTGGGGTCGCGCTCATCCTCTTTGGCATATTTACTGTTGTCGGGAGCAGGCAGGTTTCGCTGGTACGAAGCGCAACCCCTGATTCTGCCATCACCAAAAACCCGTACTTTGCCGGTTTTATGACCAGTGTCGCTAACCCGTATTTCTGGATCTGGTGGCTGACCGTCGGGGGCGCGATGGTAATCGCCGGTCTTGCCGGGGGGATACTCCTTGCCTGTGTGTTCATGGTCGGTCACTGGTGTGCAGATCTCGGGTGGTACACTGTGGTATCCAGCGGGATAGCGAAAGGAAAAACCATCCTTTCTGATACGTTATACCAGCGGATCATGCTCGCGTGCGGGTTTTTTCTGATGGTCTTTGGGGTATACTACCTCGTGAGCGTCGCATTTTCCGTGACATAGGTAAAAGAGAGCGCTATATTAACAAAAAAAGCCAATAGAGTCCGCTAAGGAATGGCAGAAAACGATAAGCCGCGGGATATCCGCGCGATGATAACGGCGTTCAGGACAAGTGATAACTGGGCCGTCTCGCTTGCCCGTGACCTCCTCTGGGTTATTGTAGTCGTAGGGTGTATCGCTCTTGCCCTCTATCTGATTTGCGGGACGTGGCCTGCAATTGTCACCGTGGAATCAGGGAGCATGGAGCCCCACATGAATATCGGTGATCTTGTCGTTGTGGTGCAGCAGGACCGGTTTGGCCCTGTCCAGACCTGGGAGGACGCCCATGCGACCGGCTATCAGAAGTTCGGCGATTACGGGGATGTGATTATCTACCGGCCAGACGGTGTTACGGATTTCTGGGCCTCGATTGGCCTTTTGCCGCTTTCAAGCCAGCATCCCATCATTCACCGTGCCATGACCTGGGTGGATGCCGGAAGTCCCCAGCCGTCCTATCTCAACCCCTATGAAGGGAAAGTGACACCTGCCGAATATATTCCGCTCGCGACCAGTAATTCAACGACCTACGGGTACTATCTCCTGTACCCGGAAAACCAAACACCCCCGGAAAATGTTTCCGAAAATGCCGAGGGTATAGCTTTTGGCACTGCAAACGCGAAGTATTTCCTTCCCGAACAATATGTCGTTTCTAACCAGGGGTACATCCAGTATTCGGCCCCCGCAGTAAACAGCGGCTACATCACCAAAGGGGACAATAACCCGGTCAGCGACGAAGGGTATCTGACGGTAAACAATAACCAGACCATCGATCCGGTAGAGAAAAATTGGGTGGTTGGAAAAGCACTCTTTACCATTCCTCTTGTCGGGCTTTTACCGCTTCATATTTTCTGGGTAATCATTGTCGTTATTATTGCGATAATCGCCTGGGACTGGTATGCAAAGAAAAAGGAAGAAGGTCCGGGTAAAAAATCCAAAAAATCCAGGAACCCGCAGAAAGGCACCAAATCTAAGAAATAAAATAATTTTTTGTGACGTCCATGACTTCCTCCCTTACTCCTCTCCTTCGCGATGTGTTAGATGGCCACCGTCTCACGACTGCCGAAGGTGAGGCCCTCATGAAGACGACCGGCCGTGATGTTTTCCGTATACTCACGGCTGCCGATGATATGCGGGAACGAAAAGTTGGTGATATTGTCACCTATGTCCGGAACCAGAACCTGCATGTGACTAACATCTGCAAGAACCTCTGCGGGTTCTGCGGGTTTGGGAAGAAAGCAACCGATCCCGAAGCCTATTGTCTCGATCGCGAGGGTATAAAGGCGGGCGTTCGGCTTGCACATCAACGCACCGTGACCGAAGTCTGTCTCCTTTCCGGGGTTAACCCGGCGTTTGATCTTGCACGATATATCGACTTGATTCATGCGGTTCATGAGATCGCCCCGGAGATCCATGTTCACGCGTTCAGTCCCGATGAAGTTGACCATACAGCCCGGAAGGGAAAGTGTTCGACGAAAGAGATTCTTGCAGCACTCAAGTATGCAGGACTTGGCTCTCTTCAGGGTACGGCAGCGGAGATCCTTATTGAATCGGTCCGGAAAGTGATCTGCCCCCGGAAAGTTTCCGGTGCCGAATGGGCACGGATCATCCGGGAGGCGCATTCGCTAGGAATTCGATCCTCAGCGACGATCATGTACGGTTCGTATGAATCCGCCCGGGACCAAGTGAATCATATGGCGATTATCCGGAATATCCAGGATGAGACCCATGGATTTACCGAGTTCATCCCGATGTCCTATATTCATACCAATACTCCACTGTATACCTCAGGTATCGCAAGAGCCGGGGCAACCGGAAGGGAAGACCTGCTGATGATCGCGGTTTCCCGGCTCTTTTTAGATAATTTTGACAATGTCCAGGTTTCCTGGGGTAAACTCGGGCTGAAGATGACCCAGCTGGCACTCCTGTGCGGTGGCAATGATCTTGCAGGGACAATGTTCACTGACGAGGTTTCTGTGGATGCTGGGGCAGGAGATGCAAGTTACCTTGATCCGATAATTATGGAACGGATGACTGCAGATTTAGGTCGGAATCTGAAGCAGCGGACGACGTTGTATGAGCTGGTATGAGATAGAGATTTTAGCCGCTGATCTTAAGATCCTCCTCAAAGATCAACGATTTATTGTTTCAGGACTGAAATAATTATCAATTATTGAACGGTTTGGAAAAACTGGCCGTGACAAAAAAACCCGACTGGACAACGATTGACCTTCCCCATCCTGAACCAGACCATGCACCGCTCGGAAAAATACCTCGCAATTCTCATCATCGTATTATTCGCAGGCACGCTCCTTGCCGGTTGCGTGTTTGCCCCGCAGGCGGTTGTTGTTCCCCATATCGACGTGAGCACGGATAATTCGGCGCCGATTAATGTCACGAACACGTTCCTCTTTGAGAGCAGCAAAATTACGATATCTCTTCCGGTTGATGCTGCCGTCTGCCAGGCTGCCAAATCTACATCTACCTCAGTTACGGTTTATGGCAATGTAACAGACAAAGTCTGGATTACGGACAGTTACATGGAGATGATCAATGATCCGGCACAGGAACAGATGTACACAGACCTTATCACGCAGTTCCGGAAGATCAAAAATGACATGGGACTGTCCAGTGATGAGTACCTCGAACTCATGGCGACGTATATCCAGTCCCTTCCCTACCAGAGCAGGCCCGGGGAAGTCGCGAAGTTCCCGGTCGAAACAGTGGTGGACGGAACCGGTAACTGTGCCGACAAGAGCCTGCTTCTTGCCGGGCTTCTTTCCCGGGAAGGGTACAAGGTTGCAATCTTCACGTTCACGCCGGAAAACCATATGGCACTCGGCGTCGGCTCACCGGATACGCTCTACAAAGATACCGGATATGCCTACCTTGAGTCAACCAATCTCTCCTACGTAGGAATCCCGCCCGCAGAACTTGAAGGAGGCATTGAACTCACTTCAGAACCGATGGTTGTCCCCGTGGGGAACGGTACAACGGAATATACCAGCGGTGCAGAAACAGCATACCTGAATAACACGGCTACCGTCTCAAATCAGAAAGCGATCAGCCTGGAAACGCAGGATAATGCGCTCGTGCCAGATCTCACCGCAAAACAGGGACAGATCTCCGAAATCCAATCCCGGATGAATGCCATGCTCGGGAGAGGAAATATCCCGGGCTACAATGCCGAGGTCTCGTCCCAAAACTCTCTTGTTGCTTCCTATAATGCCGAACTTGCCCAGTACAACAGGCAGGTGGCTCTCGATAAATCCTATGCAAATGTCTATAACTACATTATATCGCATGTCTACGACCGGAAAGGCACGTACGCATGGGTAAAGGCGAACATGCCCGAATAGACACGAACTTTCCAAAAACAATTTAGAGAATAAACAATGGGTTGTCCCACACAATCTCAGTTTTTTGGTATTTTGCCAGACCAAATTCCTCATCAACAACTCCCGCTATAGTTTTCGATCATGGAACAGGAAGATTGCACCGCACAGGCCGGTTGCAACAAGGACTGGTACCGCATCGATCCCGGACTTGGGGGCATTGGTCGGCAGCGATGGAAATGTGTCAGAATCTTCCCCTCGATCTTAATGCAGACGGTGTGTTCGACTTTTACTCGCTTGTCGGCAACAGCTACTAAACCTTCACGATAAATCAGAACGGATACCAGCCGTATTCATCGTCCATCAACGTGAATGGCGGTATTGACAATGGGGAGTCGGTCACGCTCGTTCACCTCGCACAGATCGCTGCTCCATCCGTCAGCGCACAGGTCACGACTGCTCCTGCTCCCACGAATGCGGGAAAGCCCGTTCCAGTCGCTTCTCCGCTAAATCCCGCCACCTAGACAACCAAAGCCGGGCTTTCCCCGATTACAACTCTGGGTGCTCCTGGGATCTTCGGTGTTGCAATTATTAGTATGAAAAAAAGATAACTCCTCTTTTTGACCTATTTTTAAATTAGAAGTTTTTTTGATTAAAAAAGAATAGAGCAGTCATCACATTTCTGACTGTCCCGCTGATGGAGACTGGGTGATCATCATATCATCTATACGGATGAGCATGATCGCGGTTTCTGATGCACTCTGGATGGACTGGCGCTTGGACCGGAGCGGTTCAAATACACCTTCCTTGAGCATATCGATAACCTCTCCATTGTATACGTTGAGGCCGGCTGTCTTCTGCCCTTTCGCATGAGCGTTCTTGAGGGCAACCAGCTTGTCAATCGGGCTGTATCCGGAGTTTTCCGCTAAGGTTCGCGGGATAATCTCAAAGGCCGTCGCGTATCCTTCAATAGCCATCTGGATACGCCCCCCGACTGTCTCAGCGTAATTCCGGATCTTCATTAAAAGCTCGATCTCTACGGCACCACCACCAACAACATACGTACCGTCTTCGATCGCATCCATGACGACACGGGTTCCGTCAACAACCGCACGTTCCAGCTCGTCGAGGAGATAATCGCTTGTGCCCCGGAGCAGGATACTTATGGTTTTGGGGTTCTTGCACCCGGATATCCTGGTAATGTCGAGATTGTTATCCTCTTCGACAACTTCGGCATGCCCGAGATCTTTTGCCGTCAGGTCTTCCGGTTTGTTGACAATATTTGCATGCAACGCACGAGCTGCATATTTGAGATCTTTTTCAGGGACGTCCTCAACTGCAAATACGCCGTGCTTTGCAAGGAAGAACTGGACCGGGTCTGCAATGCCCTTCTGGCAGAGAAGGACATTCGCTCCCGATGAAATCACGGAATCGGCCAGTTTTTTCAGGGAACTCTGCTCCTGTTGGGAGAATGAGGAGATCTGCTCAGCGGTTGTAATCTTGATCTTCGCCTTTACCTGGGTCTTGGTGATCTCAAGCGGCATTGCAATAAGGGCTACCTTTGCCCCGGTGACCCTTTTTGGCATGCTTTCGGATACCCGTTTCTTATCAAGGATAACACCGCGGACAAGCTCGGAATCGTCGATTGATTTGCCCTTATGCTTCTTTATCAGCACGTCATCTTCATCGGCAATGTATTTCCCATCGGTTTTTTCAGCGATGGCCATAACTGCATCCACGATGATACTGTCGAGTTTCTCTTTAGCTGATTCGACTGACTTGCCCGTGATTGCAGTGTCGGCGATCCTGATCAGGGTCTTTCTGTCCTTCGGGTCGACCTTGAACGAAAGGGAGGTTGCTATTTCAATGGCTTTTTCCATGCCCTTGCGGTATCCCTCAGAGATAACCGTTGGATGGATGCCCATTTCGAGCAGGATTTCTGCCTGCTCCATCAGGGCACCAGCAATAACAACGGCTGTTGTAGTTCCGTCACCTACCTGATCATCCTGGGTCATTGCGACTTCGACCATCATCTTTCCGCCGGGGTGCTTGACCGAGATTTCACTCAAAATGGTCGCACCATCGTTTGTTATGACAATATCTCCCGTTGAACCGACAAGCATCTTGTCCATGCCCCGGGGACCAAGGGTGGTCCGGACTGCGCCAGCGATTGCCTTTGCAGCCATAATGTTCGAGCGCTGGGCTTCCTCCCCGCGACTTCGTTTTGTTCCCTGGTTAATAATGATAATTGGCTGTCCGCCAAGTTGTTGTGACATTTCTTACCTCACTGTTTTTATTTTGGTTTCTGGTATTCTGGCAAAGCCGCTTGTATTCCCGGTCGTCTGCACCAGATGCAGTGCCTCACGAAACGGGATGACAATCGCTTCCCCCCGCTGTTGTCCGTAGGAAGGTTGCCTCTCCCTGAACCGGTGAACCGGCTCTCTTGTGACGGGCAAGAGTTGGTTCGTGGCCTCATATGTCTATCTGTAGTTCCTAAGATCACATAGAACCAGTCAAGTGGTGACGTTTATCTGACCCTAGATTACTTGGCAAAGTCAGTAAGCTTTGACTTGACCATGGTTTTTTGCTTATTGCCGCCTTGCCCCGCCAAAGGGAACGAACAATTGCTGTTCCCACGCCGGGGCTCAAGTTTTCTGGTCCCGTCATTCTGCATGATCATGACCATTTCCGGCTCAGGCGAAGATTCCTCGACACGGGGGCTGCTTACGGCGACTGTGCTCGTATTCTGCCGCAGTGGCGTTGTCTCGTGAGCAATGACAGAGTCGTTTATTGGGGAATCCTTGACGACGAAATGCGTATTTTTGATGCCATGCAGATTATGATCCTGGATTTGATTGGACATCTGCCTGTTAAGGGCCTTAAGATCCAGAAGTTCTTCTGTGAGTCCCTCTACGAGGGCGTTCATCTTATTAACCTTCATTTCAAGTGCTGCAACACGTTCCTCGCTTATTTCATTACCAGAGTTTTCCATAATAGTGATTATCTTCTCCTCTTCATCAGGTTCAAATGCGGGATACCTGATTTTTGTATCGGGCGGAAACGATGACTAACAATAGTACCTATAGGTACCGCCAACTCCTTATAGTACAGGTAGCCTTCAGCCGATGAAATAGACTTTTTTGAGGGTTAATTCTCCCTCTGTCACCGGGGTATAACTATGTAATTCCGGGGAATGAGCACGATCAATACTCCTATCAGTAAATCTCGACATATAGGTATACATGTCAGATTTTGGTAAAGACCATCTTTTCAGCTGTCCCTATTGCGACCTCAAGTGGCGCACGGCAGAAATTACGCCGAAGCTGCATTGTAAGCAATGCCACCGCGATTTCCCCAATCCCTGGGCAACGCCAACCCCGAGAAAGTAGTTCGCTTTGGTGCATTCTAGGTAAATCCAGTAGACAACCGGGTTCCTGCATGTGGCGATGCAATCGACCCATGCTCGATTACCCCTTTTTTCAGAACACTCGAAATTTCGACTGCATTGATGGCGAATCTGTTTTCTCCTGGTTGAACACTGTCAACGAAAAAAAAGTTAATTTTCTATTGCAGCCAGAGGTAATACAGTCAGGTAAGGATAGTTTATAACCGGCACTTTTCGGTGGTTCACATGGGAAACAATTTCGTCCCCGAGAATGAAGAGAGCGTCACTATGGGCGATTTTATCTTTGTGAATATGGGAGGGATGGAGTGCAAGGGAATCGTAGTGCTCCGTAAGAATTTCGTCATTGAGGATGTCTTTGAAATACAGGTTGATGAGGAACATCAACATATGGAGATGCAGTAACTCTTCCTTTTTCATGTAGTCACCCTCCCTAATGAGAACCTGGCAGCTTATTGGATATCCTTGGAACCGAACACAGGTTACCAAAGGTGTTGATGTTATACGATGCAAGAATGGCCTTATCATCAAGGCCCTTTTCTCCGATGCCAATTCTGCTTAACTTGTCACGGATTAATTTTATCTTTTTTTCAGTATGTTGCATAAGGATACTTCTCAATTGGTGAGTGATACGATAAAGAGATGTATTAGAAAGGGGATTTCCGGACACTATTTCGTTGATCGTTGATTAAAAAATTTTCAAAAGGGGGATCAGGCCTTCATCTTCACCGATTTGGATGGTTTGTCCGGTCATTCATTATTCCCGGTGTTCTTCAGATGGAAAATAAACTCTATGCCTCTGTCCTTCCTGACCTCAATATCAGCTCTCAACTGGTGGTGGGCGAGGAAATTGACCAGTTTGAGGCCGAGTGATTTTGCTGTATACGGATCCACGCTCTCCGGTAACCCCCGGCCGTTATCAGAAACAATAAGTATGTCCGTTCCATTCTTGTGAACAAGCGATACCCGGATGGTACAGGGTTCTCCCCGGACTGCCATACAATCAAAATCCGGCGGGAATGCATACAAAAAAGAGTTGGTCACCAGTTCGTTGATGATCAGTCCGGCAGGGGTAGCCCGATCAAGCTCGAGTGCTACGCTTTGGACGTCAACCACGGTCCTGATTTTTGAATCTTTTGTATACGTTCCGGCGATCTGGCCGATAAGAGTATGCAGATAGATGTCCATATCAACGTGGGAGAATTTCCCTGTACGGTACAGGGTGTCGTGGATTAAGGCCATGCTTCGAGCCCGGTTCTGGAGATTCCGTCTAAGCGCCTTTCCATCTTCGGTTTTCTCACAGCCACTGTCAAGACTCATAAGAGAAAGAAAAGCGGTCAGGTTATTCTTGACCCGGTGATGGACCTCAGAGAGCAGCGCCTCTTTTTCTTCAAGTGCCACTTTTAGTTTTGCCTCGTTCTGCCGCAGTTTTTCCTCGTCTATGGTAATTGTTGCGTAAGCGGCTTTAAGTTCATCAAGATCGCGGTTTTTAACAGCGAGGTTCTCCTCAGCTTTCACACGATCGGTAATATCGCTGATTGCCATGCGAATGTTTGGTTCTACATCCTTGGGCATCATACGGATGCCTTCGAGCCTCACAATAATTACCGAACCGCCCTGTTTCTTGAGCTTCACTCACATACCCTCTTGTCTGCTGCACGCAGGATACTGGCGAAATAATGATTCCAGCGATCACGATGCTCATCAGCGACCAATTGCCCGAACCGGCTTTTGATAAGTTTCCGCCGGTCAATCCCAAACATAGTTGCGGCTGTGAGATTCGCCTGAATTATAACGGCATTTTTAGTGAGCGTCAGGTACCCGAGAGGGGCAAATTCGTACAAGTCGGCATAACGGTCACGGGACTCTTCTAACGAAGACTGCGATTCACGAAGTGCTTCGTTTTGCATTTCCAGTTCGATCTGATGGACACGAAGTTCATGTACCTACTTCTGCTGAGGTCAAGGTATTGATATCAGGGAAAGGAGTCTGATCCTTTTCGAGACGTGCTTCTGCAGCCTGGCGCAGGCCCTTGTTGTGCTCGATCTCTTCTTCGTTGGATCGTGTCTTTTCCCTTTTAAGGGAGCTGTTACCGGAGAAGTTTACAGCGCCTGATGTATCGGGGGGATTATTGACGGATTTTTCCGCCTTATCAGATGTGTGTGGGGGGTTCTTTTTCGTTTTCGATCATCTCAGGCAAAAACAAAGACCAGGCGCACGTAATGGTGTGAGATATAGCGTTAACAGGATAAACATAGCGATAATGCGTAGATTTTTTTCGTTTAACAGAAGTTTTCAATCGAAAAAGTTTTAAAAAAATGCGATGTATCATTGAAATGAATTTCTCTCCGGGCATACTTTATGTGCCCCTGCCTTTCCTCTCTTTTACCGGTAATTGGTTGGTAATGTCTTCTATTGCAAGGAGGATGAGACGGGATTCGCCACGGTCGCTCATAATCCGGCGGCCATTCAGGAGCATTTTGCGTCTCCCTATACCGGGGAATACATGGTCAACTTCGATATTTTCAAAACTGGTTTTCTGGGGAAGAACCGTTTCCAGCAGTTCACGGAGCTTTGGAATATTCCATTGGTGGTTACCAAGCTCAAAGAGGTTTTTGCCGATCGTTTCCACCGCTGATGTCCTGAAGGTAGTATAGAACGATCCACTTGCGGAGACGACCTTAAACTCAGGATCAAGCACAACAAGCGGCTCACGTATGGTATTGATGACGTTTTCCGCAAGCTCACGGGCCCGGCGGATCTCAGACTCCATTGATTTTATGGCAGTGATATCGGTGAAGGTGATCACCACTCCTTCGATCACGTTCTCTAATGTCCGGTAAGGAGTAAAGTGGGCGAGATACCACTTGTTATCCGCGGTCTGCATCTCTTTTTCCCGGGGGATCATGGTATCCAATACTTCCTGGGCATCGGTCACAATATCCTCGGAAATGATAGTAGACTTGATATCAGCAAGGGGACGACCCACATCAGAAGCAACCAGCCTGAAGACCTGCATTGCATCCTTGGTGAACCGTTTCACAGCAAGGTTCTCATATAAGAAAATGGTTCCTATGTTTGTACTGTCGAGGAGGTTTTTCATATCGTTCTGAATATTGGTGAGCTGTTCGATCTTTGCCTGCAGTTCAGCATTGACGGTTACAATCTCTTCATTGACGGATTGGAGTTCTTCCTTTGAGGTTTCGAGTTCTTCGTTTGTCGATTGCAGTTCTTCATTCGTTGACTGGAGTTCTTCGTTTGTGGATTTGAGTTCCTCGTTTGCAGCCTGCATCTCGACCATGTTTGACTGCACGTTTTCCTTGGTATACAGCAGCTCCTGCTCGAGCTCATCTATGCGTTTCGACTGCCCCTTCCGTTCCGGCGTCTTCCGGTGCGGGTTTTTTTCTGTGTCCCGCTCTTTGGCGTCTAGGAAACTCACGATCAGGAGTTCTTTTGATGTTCCGGGATCTGTGAGAGATCTGACCGTAATATCGACATGATGGATGCCACTGTTTGTCTTTACGGAGAGTCCCCGGGCGATTGCAGGGGTCTTATTCTTTATCGCGGTATTGATGGCTTTCCGTAATCCCAGCTGCAATCCGTCACGGGCCATATCAATAATATTGAGGTTTGCATGGCCAGGAGCAGGACGGAGATAATTCCCGGTGTCGCCCTGTACGTAGAGAGTATTTCCCTCATAATCGATAATTACCGAAGGAGGTGCATAGTTCTGGAGGAGAATGCGCCGGGTAAGTTCGACGAAGTTTGTTTCGTTTGGTTTCACGGCAAGCTCCGGCTTTCCAAAACCGATCTGTACAGGTGTAGCGGGGAGATTATACCGTCCTTCTGTGCGGGTGGAGCTGATTAACTGTCGGGAATGGTAGAATTTCCACTTCCTGCTTATGGGAGAAAAGAGATCGGTGAACCGCCCGATACTTTCTGATGGGCTAAGGAAAAGGATTCCGCCAGGGTTCAGGGCGTAGTGAAACGTCGGGATCAACCGGCTCTGAAGTTCCGGTTCAAAATAGATCATGAGATTACGGCAACTGAGCAAATCGAGCCGGGTGAACGGGGGGTCCTTAATTACATCCTGTATGGCAAATACGACCATCTCCCGGATCTCTTTTTTACCCGGAATCCGGTTTCCTCTTTGGTAAAAAACCGCCTGAGCCTTTCCGGGGTGATATCAATTGAGATATTCGGAGGATATATCCCGCTCCGGGCAATTGCGATAGCGTCTTCGTTGATATCGGTGCTGTAGATCTGGACTTTGAACGGGTGCCGGGCTGTATCCAGGCATTCCCGGAAGATCATAGCGATAGAATAGGCTTCTTCGCCTGTTGCACAACCGGCCACCCATATCCTGAAAATATAGTTTTCAGGTTTGTTTTCTAAATCTCGGGGAGGATTTCGGATTTGAGGATCTCGAATGCTTCCGGGTCACGGAAGAAACTGGTTACGTTGATGAGCAGTTCTTTGAAAAGAAGGTGAACCTCGGACGGGTTCTCAGTGAGGTACCGGGCATATGCATCGGGGTCTTCGATACTATGCATATCCATACGCCGTTCTATGCGGCGGCGGATCGTGGTCTGTTTATAGAGAGAAAAGTCATGACCGGTCTTTGTACGGAGGACCATCAGGATTTTGGTAAATGGATGTTTTCCTTCCGGGACCGGCAGAGGAGTGGGAATTTTCCGGATCTGGTAATTATGCACATAATCTGCAATTTCTTTGTACATCTTTTCTACGGGGAGAATAAAGGTTGCAAGACCACTCTGGATGGCACTCGTAGGCATACTGTCGTATTTTGCGGTCACGGGATCCTGCACAAAGGAAACGCCGCCGGCACCAATCACTGCCCGAAGACCGAGCGTCCCGTCCATTCCGCTCCCCGAGAAGATCACTGCTATAGCATTTTCCCCGGCATCTTCTGCAAGGGATCGGAGGAACGTGTCTATGGGCATCCGCTGTCCCCTTAACTGGCCCGGGACGTTGAGTTGGATCGTTCCGTGGAAGAGGGTCAGCTCCCGGTTTGGCGGGATAATATAAACATGGTCAGGCTCGACTATCACGTTGTTCCCGGCCTCAACCACCGGGATTTTCGTGATCCTTTGCAGGATTTCAACAAGCATACTTGCATGGCCGGGGTCGAGATGCGAAACAAGGATAAACGCCATGCCGCTATTCGGAGGAATTTCCTTAAAGAAAATCTCAAACGCTTCGAGTCCGCCCGCCGATGCACCCATACCAATAATGGGAAATCCGGTTTTTACATCGAGATCCTTATTCCCGTCGGGGAGTTTCTTTGCGGCTTTGGCTTTTATTGTTCCGGGATTCTTCTTTTTCACGGCCATATTCTCATCACGTTTACCCACGATGGTTCGATTGACGGCATCAGGAAAAATTGTCGGATTTCTCGGTTTTAGATACATCCTGACGAGTTTATATGGGCTCTATTGTTTTTTAGGATAATAATTGATGTGTGCCGGAAACTCCGTGAGCGGGAAGCAATGGGCTCATAACAATGTATTAATATTTATGATATTAATACACGGATTGTGACTGCATAGTCCCTCATGAAGTGATATTACCGAAATGGAATTTCTTAAAAAACTCCTTTATTCGATTTTGCAATCACGCCTGTTCATTATATCAAAGCAAAGGATTGACTAGGAAGATAATAACTACCAGAACTACGGTGGGTTCAGACCCAGAAAAAACAGTGAATTCCCGGATGTGGGCGATTTGGTAAAGATAATGCCACGAAGAAGAAAAAGGCGGATAGATCCGGATATTCTCCGTAGGAAAGCAGACCATTGACGTGAAAATACGCAAACACGACGGCTCTTTTTTTGATGCTCGGTTGGACTGCATCCGGATGAAACGAACGAACGTGAACCCGGTAGTCCGCCTCGCTATTTCCGATATAACTGAACAAAAACGTGCTGAAGAGCGGCTGAAGATTTTTAAGACATTTACCGAGAATGCCCGGGATATCGTGCTTTTCATCCGGAAGAGCGATGGGAGGATCATTGAGGCGAACCAGAAAGCTTCCGAAGTCTATGGCTTCTCCCACGACATGCTGCTTGGCATGACTCTCTTTAACCTTCGTGCATCAGATCCCCGGTCAAAGGTTGAGCAACAGATAAGAAAAGCCGATGCGAAAGGGGTTCTCTTCGAGGCACTTCATCGAAAAAAAGACGGGCAGGATCTCCCGGTGGAGATCAATTCTTTTTCCATGAACCTGGATGGTGAACCTGTCCTTTTCTCGATCATCAGAGATATTACCGATCGTAAACGTGCAGAGGCGTTCCGCCAGCTCTCGGCCGATGTCCTCGGAGTTCTCAACGAACCGACTGATGTCCAGGACATTCTCCGGCGTGTCCTGAATTTACTAAAACAGGCAACACAGGCCGATTGCATCGGTATTCGGCTCAGAACCGGCGACGATTTCCCGTATTTTGTCCATGATGGATTCTCCACAGAATTCCTTCTCAAGGAAAACACCCTGGCACCAGTTGAGGATGACAAAATCTGCCGGGACGAAAATGGGGATATCAACTTGGAGTGCACATGCGGGCTGGTTATTTCAGGAAAGACGGATCCCAATAACCCGCTGTTTACTCCGGGCGGAAGTTTCTGGACAAATAATTCTTCGTCGCTCCTGGAACTACCCGAATCTGATGATCCACGGTACCATCCAAGGAATACCTGCATCCACATGGGGTTCGCTTCAGTCGCCATTATTCCCATCCGGAAAAATGTGCAGCAGATTATCGGAACTCTTCAGATCAACTGTTTCAGAAAAGACGGTTTCACACTCGATATAATACAGTCACTCGAACTGATTGGGGGCCAGATAGCAGAAGCGATGATGCGTAAACGTGCAGAGGACCGGTACCGGACGCTCTTTGAAAATATGATGGAGGGGTTTGCCTACTGTCGCATGTTATACAATAAACAGGGACATCCGGTTGATTTTATCTATCTTGCGGTTAATCCTGCATTTTACCAGATTATTGGCGTACCCGTTGTTATCGGGAGACCCGTTACTGAGGTTTTCCCCGGGATAAAACAAACGTTCCCCGAATTGTTTGAGATCTACGGGAGGGTGGCAGAAACCGGCGTGTCGGAATCGTTTGATATCAATTTCAGGCCGGTGAATAAGTGGTTGCACATTTCCGTCTCTTCCCAGGCAAAAGAACATTTCATGGCGCTTTTTTCGGACATTACCACACGCAAACTGGCAGAAGAGGATTTGATCCGGAGGAGTCACGAGATAGAGACAGCTAACGAAGAGCTTACAGTTACCGGTGAAGAACTGCGGGAAAATGAAGCGAAGCTCACCACATCACTTGAAGAGAAAGAA
The DNA here is from genome assembly GCA_963701095.1 of uncultured Methanoregulaceae archaeon. Taxonomy (GTDB): domain Archaea; phylum Halobacteriota; class Methanomicrobia; order Methanomicrobiales; family Methanospirillaceae; genus Methanoregula. The sequence goes on along the minus strand of OY969564.1, from coordinate 1,668,281 downwards.
GTTCTCCTTGCTGAAATCCATCACCGGGTCAAGAACAACCTTGCGTCATTTATCTCCCTTTTGTCTCTGGAGGGGAGCTGATGAAGATTCGGCTGAGGGAAAGCGCCTGAAAAGGGATCTCCAGAACAGGGCACGGAGCATGGCGCTTATTCATGAGACCGTCTATAAAACCCGGAACTTCTCAAGCGTCGATATGGGAATATACCTCTCAACGCTCATCGAACAGATTGGTGCAACATATCGCTCAGATAAAAATATTCACACGATTGTCAACGCGGAAGGTGTCAGTCTCGATCTCAATCGCAGCACACCCTGCGGGCTGATCGTCAATGAACTCATTACCAACGCTTTCAAGTACGCATTTCCCAAATCCTTTGATTGTAAATCGACCCGGGAGAAAATGTGTACAATCTGGGTCACCTTTATCTTAGAAGATGGGTACTATACGCTGACAGTCCGTGACAATGGCATCGGATTGCCAGAGACTTTTGATCCGAAAACAGCGAAATCGCTTGGACTTAAGCTGGTAAACTTCCTTGCACGACACCAGCTCAGGGCGGAAGTTAATGTATCCGGAAAAGAAGGTGCAGCGTTCTCGATCAGATTCAGAGAAATAATCGGAAAATAATTTTTTATATTTGTCAGGATCACAAAAGTTCCAGCGCTTCTTTGCCGGTCATGCCGTTTTTAATTCCGCGGCCCATCGCTCCCCGGTTGACTTCTTTTACGATACCGGTCAGGATATCACTGGTGTTTACGATGGACGGCCCGTTTGCCGGGCGGACTTTTGCCGCCGGGTAGCTGAACGAGTCGAGTGCAGCGACATCAAATGCCCCGCAACCAACAAGACCTACATCGGTAATGACAGCGACAAGATTCGCTGGTCCCAGCGGGATGACGTATCCCTCGGCTTTCTTACGCGACAACTGAACGGTGACCTGTTCCATAACTCTCAGGAAGGGACGTTGGTGTCGGGGGTATTATAAGTATCCTGTGAATAGGAAGCAATGCGATAGGTTTACTTTTAGTATGACACAGTGTGACACACTAAGACGAAAGGGGACGGCATGACCAGGGCACTTTCAACAATTCTCTCTGATGCGGCAGCCGGGAACCGGATCAGTGAAAAGGATGCAATACGCCTTTTTACAACCCGGAACCGCGACGTCTGGAAGATCGCATCCGCCGCTGACGAAAAAAGGGAACAGGTCGCTGGTAACGCTGTAACCTATGTCCGCAATCAGAATATCAACGTAACAAACATCTGCGTCAATGCCTGCGGTTTCTGCGGTTTTTCCAAAAAAACCGGTGAAGAAGGCAGCTATTTCCACGATGAAACGGTGATCCGGGAGAAAGCCGCGCTCGCAAAGTCCCGGAATGTCACCGAAATCTGCACGGTCAGCGGCCTGCATCCCGCATTTACCGCGCAATCCTATATCGACGTCTACCGCTGGATCAGTGAAGCTGCACCCGGTGTGCATCTCCACGCAAGCAATCCGATGGAAGTCGCCTACGCTGCAAGAAAGAGCGGGATCAATACAAGATCGGTGCTCAGGGCGATGAAAGAAGCGGGTCTTGCATCGATGTGCGGGACTGCTGCCGAGATCCTCGTCGACCCGGTCCGGCAACAGATCTGCCCCCAGAAGATTTCTACCACTGAATGGGTGCGGATCATTCAGGAGCTCACGAAATGGGCATTCCCACAACCGCGACCATCATGTACGGTCACTGCGAGAACGTCGCAGACCAGGTCCGGCACCTTGCCATCCTCCGGGAGATCCAGGATGAAACCGGAGGGTTTACGGAGTTTGTCCCGCTTTCGTTTATCCATATGAACACACCGATATTCCGGGACGGTTTGGCACGGGCAGGAGCGACCGGCCGCGAAGATCTCCTGATGGTTGCTGTTGCCAGGCTCTTTTTGGACAATTTCAAAAATATCCAGGTATCCTGGGTCAAAGAAGGAATAAAGATGGCGCAGCTGGGTCTTCTCGCCGGTGCAAACGACCTTGGCGGCACGATGTTTGAGGAAAGCATCTCCAAAGGGGCAGGGGCAACCAACACGGATTACCTGGACCCGGCCGAGATGCAGCGGGTAGCAGAAGACCTGGGACGGACACTCTCCCGGAGAACGACCCTTTACCAGAAGGCCTGATAGTTCGCCCGGGCATTTTTATTGTACCCTGCCCAACAGAAGAAAGATCAATAGTATGCGAAGGAAAGACCGCGAGATTAGTGATCGCAGCGTGATGGAAGCGATCCTTAAGAGTGCCGATGTATGCCGGATAGCACTGGCAGATGAGAATAGGCCATATGTCGTGCCGGTGTGTTTTGCATACGAGGACAATGCCATTTATTTCCATTCATCGCCGGTGGGAAAGAAGATCGATATGCTCACGAAAAACCCGCGCTGTTGCATCGAGGTGGACCGCTCATCAGGCCCGATCAAAAGTGACAATCCCTGTACATGGGAGATGCAGTACCAGAGCGTTATCTGCACCGGCACTGCCCGGATCCTCAGTGAATACGGGGAAAAATGTGCGGCGATGAACTGCATCATGCGGCATTATAGCAGCGAGGCACACCCTTTTTCGGAAAAAGAGATGGAGAGGGTTTGTCTGGTGAAGGTTCTGCTGGATAAGATGACCGGAAAATCCTACGGATATTGAATTTTGGGCGGAATCTGGCAGACGATTCAGTTCCCTTTTGCTCTCTCGTTTCGTACCGGATTCCTGGAATCGCAGGGTACACCTGTCTGGCACAACCCGCACCCATAATCATCGATACCGAACTGGGATTTTACGTATGGACTTGTGATACCCATCAAATATTCATTACATACTTTCTTATCGTGGCCTTTTTCCGAGATTGCTCCTGCCGGACAGCGTGTGATACATTTTCTGCACGTGTCATGCGTGAAATGCAAGCAATACGCGTGAGGATTGGTGTACGGTCTTGGCGTTGGCAGAATCTTCACACGTGCAATGACCGATCCACAACGCATGGCTTTTCCTTTCGGCGTGATAAGGCCATCACACAGTCCAAAGGTTCCAAGCCCGGATACGTACGCTGCGTGCCGTTCAGACCAGACCGAGGCAAATCCGTATTTTTGTGACATTCCAATGGTACAGAAAGGTGTGTACTGAGGTGCAACAGCCATGTATCCTGCATGCTTCAAAAGATCGACAACATACCGGGACAGTATTTTATCAAACTTGGATCCGAAATGTTTCGCCCGTGCCCACCGTTCAGAAGGAAGTGAAGTTTCCTTTGCATTATCCGCAATTGTCTCCGGAATATGGGGAAGGATCCAGGAAATAACCGTGAGATCGTCAGCCTTTGCGTCTGTATCCGGAAAAGATTTCCTGAAGATTTCTATCGGGAGCAAATAAGGAGATCCGATATCCTTTTGCATCAACTCGAACAACGAATCCCCCCCACGTGAGAACCCGACGAGGGGTTCGTCCCAGGCCCGGTCATTCCCTCTGTTCTTCAGACTGTTCTCGGGGGATGTCCGGCAGAACTCCTGAATACGTTCTGTTATCCAGGCACCGAGGTTCTCCGTAGTGTGTTGGTTCTCGTCGTTGTTTCTCATAATTCCTCATACTCCCTGGGCACTTAAGCAGTATGCTGACAATGTATTGTTTTCTTAGGTTCACGCCAATAGTTCATAAGAATCACGCCGGGTTATGGATGGATATGGTAGCATCTCTCTTTCTGATGTGTTCCGGATACCAAAGAGTAAAGATGATCCCGCCAATGAGGACGACATACGTGGTGACCTGTAGGATGCCACGGGGAGTACCCGCGATAACAAGCATAATCACGTTCAGGCCGAAATTTACCAGAAAGACTCCCGTCCACACGCCCGTGATCAGGACGTTAATCCGGATGAAAAAGGGATTTTCCCAGAGTTTTTTATCCACCATTTCCCGGGCATACTGCAGGGTAAATGGTACCCCGGCAAGGATCGATCCAAGTGTGACTACCGCAAGCACTGCATAAATCAGGACGCCCATATACGGGATGAACCACGCCATTTCAAGTACGCCGATTGCAATGAAAGCGCTTCCGAACAACACAAGGTTTGCCCAAATCAGGATTCTACCTTTCCTGAGATCGTTCCAGCCGACTGCAACGATAGTGATAGTTGCTGCAACAAGTGCATACAAAACGCTGGAGACGGAGCTTCCGGCGAGGATGCCATAGACGATCAACGGGACAAAACCCAAAAACAGGCCGGCATTTCTCATTGTTTCTCTCCATTAAAATAATCAGGCATTCCGGAGCACGCTTTCGAACGGCCGGATCATATGGTGTTTAATGTCAGCAAACACTTTTTTCCGGAAACCGGGGATTTTCGTTAAAGGGATAAGTATAGCATTGAAACACCGGGTCTTCAGATCAGCCTGGGGAAAATCAAACATACCGTGTTCCCGGAAATACCGGTAATCTGCCTGGAACGGGAGCCTCATGCCAGCGTAAATATTATCCCGGAATATTTTGTGGCCGCCGACCGCATAGAACGTGTGCGGGGGGATGTACCCTTTTTCTGCACATTCAACGAGACGAGCGGCCAAAGTATCAAGAAGGGCATCAAGTTCTTGTGAACCCGATACCTCGTCAGTAACAAACTGCGCATAACACCCGCCGTTATCCGCCCATGCGGCCAGTGCCTCTCTCAGGTTCGGGATCTGGTGGAAGGGACCTGCAATCACAAACCCGATTTGTTTACCTTTGAGTCCGGGGACATGACCTTTGAAGAAACTCCGGTCGAAAAACTGTTTCCACGTCGATGATAGGTACCGGTCGTGCACCGAGCCTGCCATGATAATGATATCGGCGGGCATGAGTTTGTTTTTGTAAAAGTCAATGTAATCGTCGGTATAGACGCAGGTGTTGTCATAGCCGCACTGGCAGCAGCCGAGACAGCCGCCTTTTACCTTCAGATCATGAAGATTGATGATCTCTACTGAACCGGCAAAATTCCGGAAAAGCCGGTCAGTCATCGCAGAAAGATTAGGAGAACTGCCGTCAGAATCAGTAAGCATGACAACTTTTTTGGTACTTGTCCTGGTTGTTTTTTGCTGCGTGCCCGGAACGTACGCGAGTACCGGCCATACTAAAGGAGCGTTCTCCTGCTGGACTGCTATCTTTTCCCGGACGGCGGAGATGAGAAGCGAGGTAAATTTCTCCAGGCGCTGTCGTTCTTCTTCTTTGAGGAGATCCCTCATTTCCGCAGAATAAAACCCCAGATACTTCATCCCAAGGTCGTCACTAATAGCCTGGATGTAGGCATGGGCAGTCTGGTCAAAGAAATGGATCGATGTCGAGAGTGATGCGGAATAGGTTCCGGCAAATGCATCCTGTGCCTTTCGTTCAAAGATGAGTTCGATAAACCGCTTGTACTGGGAACTGACGACAAGATAATAGAGGGGAAATGCCCAGAGGACCAGGTCAGCGGACCGGATAGTTTCAAGCATTTTGTTCCAGGTAGCCGTGTCCCTCTCTATTTTTTTGATATCTGCTGCAACATTGAGTATTGTATAGGTCTGGTCCGGGAATTTTTTACGGATATACGCAATATACTGCATCGTGACACTGACGTCACCCTTCGGGCTTCCGTTCAATACGACAATTTCCATATTTTTGTCCTCCTTACCACAACTCCTGAGCAGTTACTCATCAGGTTTGCTTGCTTTATCCAGTATCTGGCGCGCAAATTCCTGGAGCGCATCAGCCTTGACCAGCGCAATCCCGCGTTCTACGTCACCGAGCACCAGCAGGATATCCCCCTGCTTGATGTCAAAGATCTCCCGGGCTTCCTTAGGAATAACAATCTGCCCGCGCTCGCCAACCTTGACGCTCCCAAAGAGGTGTTTGGTTTTCTCTTTCCGGGGGGCGATCATATCGCTGACCAGATCATCACTCTGACAATTCTTATTTTTCATACAAATCATATTTGTACGATTAATTGTATTTATCATTTTCTCCATCAACAACGATATGCGATCCCGCCGAACGACGTTTTTTGGAAAGGCTGACAAAAATCACCGGCGTTGAATTAAACAAGTAATTAGTATCCGTCTGTCTCTTTAACATCTGATAGATAAATCCGTGAAGCGCTCATATGGACAGACAAAAATCGAGCTCTGCTGAAAAGTTTGGGATCTTACAATTCGGGGCCCTCTGTCGAAAGCCCGGAAAAATGCCCGGGTTAAAGAATTATAAAAAAGATCAGGATTATAATTCAACGACTTAATCGTGGTGAGGGAGCAGCAACCGGACTATTTTGTCGCCGGTCTTTTTTGCCTGGGCAATGGCTTTTGCATCGTTCATAATATCGCCTTCGTCCGTTCCAATCCCGGTGACTGATCCCAGGGATGCAAATTCATGGGCATTGAGGAACCCTTCGATGGTCTTTACTGTGCGTTCCGCACCTGCCGATGCATGGACCGCGACAGCGATCCCTTTTCGGCCGGAAGCTTGCGGTCATGGAAAAGGGAGTACGTGCGGTCGATGAAATTCTTGAGGTGGCCGTTGACATCATAATAATACGTAGGCGATCCTATCACGAGGACCTCGCATGCCAGCATCTTTTCAGCAATGCCACCCCAGTCATCAGTCTCGTTAATGCACCATTTCTTCTCGATGCATTTCCCACAGCCAAGACAGGGAAGGATCTTCTTGCCGGCGAGGGAGATAAATTCCGTTTGGATCCCGGCATCCCTGCACTGCCCGAGGATCACCTGTATCAGCTGTGCAGTGTTTCCCTCCTTTCTCATACTGCCTGATATCCCCAGAACTTTCATACGATACCCTGTCTTTTTGGGGTAATGATAGTTTTGATCCCGGAACGAAGGCCAAGGTCAGAAAATGCAGCGACTATCGTGTCTCTTGGATCCCTGTTCCAGAACAGGAGGTGGGACAGGCAGTCGCAGTCACTGCACCCGAACTTTTGTACTCCAGTACCCTCCCGGGCAAGAATCGCAGCTAACCGGCATTCCAGGCGTTCGGTGGTGGGGGCACTTACAGCATAAGCAACCCCAAACCGCGGATCCATGAGAAGGTAATCGATATGCCATTGCGGGCGCTGATCCTGATGTCCTTTGATACGGAGATGTCGTTCGAGCCGGACAAGGCCTCCGGGGCCAAGGGCTGAACCGACATAGCAGTGCCAGCCGGCTGCAAACGAAAGGATCCCGAGAGCCCCGACCCGCAGTTTGCAGGCCGGGTTTTTTAAAACAAGGCAGTAAATTCCTTTATCCATACCCGGCCTTCATGAGCTGTCGTGCCGCTTCGATGTGCCGTTTCCCGCCGCAGTCCACCGGCTGACCATGCCCGGGATACAGCCCCTCCACATCGAGCTCCCCAGCCGGTCGAGAGAATGCGCAAGCGACTGCCTGCTTCCCCCGGGGAAATCATAGCGGCCAAAAGCGCCATCGGTAAAGACAGTATCCCCGCTGATAAGCACCTTATCCGGTGCTGAATAAAGGCAGATGCTACCCGGGGTATGGCCGGGTGTATGGATGACCTGGAGGCCGCCAATGGTGTCGCCCTCATTGAGTATGATATCCGGTATCATTCCGGGCGAACGGGCGCAAAAATGCATCGAGAGGCTCCGTGAATCATCCACAAGCCCTGCGGCATCTTCCCGGTGGATGGCCACTTTCGCCTTGCACATATGGGCGATCTCTTTTACATGGGCGATATGGTCGAAATGGCAATGAGTCAGGACGATGGTGTCGATCCCGTCCTTGTACTCCCGGATTGCCATGGGAAGGAGACCGGCGTCTACAAGAACGGTACCGAAAATGTACGAGTTAGCAAATGCACCCTGTTCGGGAATCCACCTGACCTTCATGCACAATAATAAAGCATCCAAACAGATGTTTGTTATGGATGTGCTGGTCCGCAGCTGCTCTTCCTGTGTCCCTGATACTGTTGGAGAAGCGGCCCGGGTTGAAGGCATGGACGCTGAACGCATGGCCCGGAGAATAGCTGCCGGGCGGATTGTGATCCCGGTAAACGCAAAACGCCGGCACCATCACTGTGCCATTGGTCAGGGATGCTCGGTCAAGGTGAACGTAAATGTCGGGACTTCCGGTACCCGGTGCGACTATGCACTTGAAGAAAAAAAGGCCCGGGCAGCCCTTGACAACGGTGCCGATGCAATCATGGACCTTTCCACGGGTGGCGATCTTGTTAGAATCCGGAAGAAAATGCTCGCGCTCGACACGACTGTTGGAACCGTACCGGTCTATGAGGCTGTCCGCAGGGCGGGAAACGCAGCAGATGTGGATGCCGACCTGCTTTTTAAAGTAATCCGGGAACATTGCGAACAAGGTGTTGATTTCTTAACGCTTCACTGCGGGGTGAACCGTCAGGTGCTTGATGCCCTCCGGAGTGACCCACGATTGATGGGTGTGGTAAGCCGGGGTGGGACGTTCCATTGTGCAATGATGATGCTCCGGGATGAGGAAAACCCCCTTTTTTCCGAGTTTGACTATCTTCTGGAGATTCTTGCTGAACATGACGTTACTATCAGTCTCGGTGACGGAATGCGGCCCGGCTGCCTGCAGGACGCAGGTAAACTGGCAAAATCGGTTGAATACGTGACACTCGGGGTGCTAGCAAAACGTGCGCTTTCCCGGGGTGTCCAGCGGATGATCGAAGGGCCGGGGCATATGCCGTTTGACCAGGTGGGCTACAATGTGCGGATGATCAAGGAAATTACCGATCATGCACCCCTGTACCTGCTTGGACCAATTGTGACGGACATTGCGCCGGGCTACGACCACGTTGTCGCTGCAATAGGCGGTGCAGAAGCCTGCCGGAACGGGGCTGATTTCCTCTGCATGGTTTCACCAAGCGAACACCTTGCTCTCCCGGACGTTGAAGATATTATCGAGGGGACCAGGGTTGCGAAGATCGCGGCGCATGTAGGGGATATAGTACGGCGCCACGAAGGATTCAAAATGGAACGGGAAGTGCAGATGGCGGAGGCCCGGCACCGGCTCGACTGGGACTCACAGTTCCGTCTTGCCCTGTATGGCGATCATGCACAGAAGATTCACTGCCGCGACGGTGAAACCGATACCTGCTCGATGTGTGGGGACCTTTGTGCAATTAAAATGGTCAGGGAATTATTTGAAGAAAAAGAAGAGAAAAGAACGTAATATCTGCGTTTATTGATTTTTATTGACAATTTTATCCCTTTCCGGTCACGATCCCGGTAATATCTGCCGTGGTTACCGATATAGTCCGGCTGAATGGTACTGATTTTTTGATGACGAGGAATTTTATCACTGCAACCCCTTCAATGGTCACCTCCATTCCTCCTTTGAGGATAAAAGTGGCAAATGCACCGGCGAGAGCCTTGTTGTGCGAGGTGACCGGGACTTTGAGTACAGTCGAGGTATTACCGGGGATCTTTGCGTTTCCGGTATTTCCAGTCGCTAACCGGCTGCCGGTGTCCCCCTTTTTGTACATGACGGTGAATGGGCATTCCTGTAAGTCAGCACCCACCGGGTTAGGGTTCTCTACCCGGATTGCTAAATCAATCTCAAGGGTCGAAAGCGAAACGTTACGGAGCGATATACCTTCAAGAGTAACTATAGGATCGGACAGGATCGGCATCGTACGAACATTAAACTGATGGGGTGATAATCCTGTCCGCTCACTTCACTGACAGTTTAAGGATCCGGATCGCGAGGTGTGCTGCATTGTCGCCGTTATCGACGCCGACGCATGCAACCGGAACTCCCTTTGGCATCTGGACAATCGAAAGAAGGGCATCAAAACCGTTCAGGGTCCCACTGACCGGCACACCAATGACCGGCTTATCGGTTTTTGAAGCGATAACCCCGGGCAGTGCCGCAGAGAGCCCGGCGATGGCGATATAGACCTTACACGGGGAATTTTTGATATATGCATCCAGCTTGTCCGGGGCACGGTGGGCTGAGATCACCTCGTAGTCCCAGGAGATTCCGTTATCATCGAGCACTTTCTTTGCCTTGTCGGCAACCGCGGCGTCGGATGCCGATCCGCAAATTATGCTTACGTCAGCCATAAAAAGCCATCCAAACTTATATCCAGTCTATATAAAAATACTATTGACAGATCCACATGGAAAAAGAACCACTTCTCATGCTACCAGGCCCGGTCCCGATGCCGGAACGGGTCAGGTTTGCTATGTCGCGCCAGGCAATAAACCACCGCAGCGCTGAATTCGGAGCAGTCTACGCAGACAGCGTACGGGTGTTAAAATCTGCTTTTGGAACCGCAAATGATCTTTTTGTAATAAGCGGATCCGGGACGGCCGGCATGGAAGCGGCAGTTGCGAACTTTTGCAAGGATAAAGAGATAGCCTGTCTTGTGAATGGCAAGTTCGGCGAACGGCTCTATAAGATCAGCCAGCGTTACGGGAAAGCCCATGAGATTAAATCAGACTGGGGTACCCCGCTCAACCTTGCAGCCCTCGAAGAGCGGCTTGAGGCCGGTGCACAGGCCGTCACCCTCGTGCACAATGAGACCTCAGCCGGCATCAAGAACCCGGCGGCGGAGATTGGGAAACTTACCCGCAAACACGACGCACTCTTCATTGTCGACGGGATCACATCTATTGGCGGGGACACGTTTGAAGCCGATGCATGGGGTGTCGATGTAGCTATTGTCGGATCACAGAAATGTCTTGCTGCTCCGGCCGGTCTTGCCGCCGTCTCGGTGAGCGGCCGTGCATGGGAACAGCTGACCAAGAACCCACCGTATTACCTTGACCTTGCCGCGTACAGGAAGAGTGCCGCAGGAAAACCAATGGAGACTCCATATACTCCTGCTGTCCCGTTGTTTTTTGCATTGCGTGAGGCATGTTTAATAATCGAAGAGGAAGGTCTGGCAAACCGTATCAGCCGGCACCAGAAAATGGCACAAGCGGTCCGGGCTGCTGCTCAGGCATGGGGGCTCCACCTATTCCCGAAGATTGATGCAAAACACGAGTACGCAAACACCGTCACTGCTGTTTCCTATCCCGAGGGAGTCAAGGACGATGACGTCAGGGCCGTAACCAAGAAAATGGGTATTATTGTCGCCGGCGGTCAGGACCATCTCAAAGGAAAGATTTTCCGTATCGGTACTATGGGTGCCGTTGGCGCTCCTGAGATCCTTGCAACACTTGCTGCCATGCAGTTCGGCCTCAAAAAAGCCGGTTACAAAATAAAAGATGACGGTGTCGGGGCAGCAGCAGAGGTGCTGGGATGAGGGTTGGTGTATGCGACACCACCTTCTCACGCGTTAACATGGGAGCGATCGCTATCGACGAACTCAAAAAGCACGCGAGTGTAGCGATCGAAAGAGTAACGGTACCCGGTATCAAGGACCTGCCGGTCGCCTGCAAAAAACTGATCGAGGAACGCCGGTGCGAAATTGTGATTGCACTGGGAATGCCCGGTGGCAAGGAAAAAGACAAGCTCTGTGCCCATGAGGCATCACAGGGGCTCATCCAGTGCCAGCTTATGACCAACACTCACATCATCGAAGTCTTCGTGCACGAAGACGAGGCAAAGGATGACCGGGAACTGGCATGGCTTGCCGAACAGCGTACCCGGGAGCATGCGATAAACGCGGTAAACCTTGTCCTTCACCCGGAAATCCTGACAAAAGATGCCGGTACCGGCCAGAGGCAGGGTTTTGCCGATGCCGGACCAGCCCACCGGTGAGGATCTACAGGTTTATGTTGGATACCAGCGAGATGATCAACTATGTGTGACACAAAACCGATAAAACTGGGATTTGTCGTTGCGGAATTCAACCGTGACATTACGTACATGATGGAGATCGAAGCACGGGAACATGCCGCGTTCCTTGGAGCAGAAGTGACTGACTGCCTCTATGTGCCAGGGGCTTTTGATATGCCGCTTGCCATAAAAAAGATGCTTTCGGCAGGAAAAGTCGATGCAGTTGTGACGGTAGGTTGTGTAATCGAAGGGGCGACCCAGCACGATGAAATTGTCGTGCAACATGCAGCCCGAAAGATTATCGATCTCTCCTTAGAGTTCGGTAAGCCCGTGGCCCTTGGAATATCCGGACCCGGGATGAGCCGGCTTGAGGCAAATGAGCGGATAGACTATGCGAAACGCGCTGTTGAGTCTGCCGTAAAGATGTGCAAGCGATTGCAATGAAGCCACTTTCCAAGAAAGTTGCGGCGATCGTGCCATCCGCGACTATCGAGATTTCCAACCGGGCAAAGAAGATGCAGCGGGAGGGGATCGATGTTATCAGCCTCTCGATTGGGGAGCCCGATTTCGACACTCCTAAACATATCAGGGATGCCTGCATCGATGCCCTGAACCGGGGAGAGACGCATTATGCTCCCAGCAATGGGATTCCTGAGCTGCTGAGTGCGATCAGTGAAAAAATAACGGGCGAGAATAATTTCTCCTGTAAACCGGATCAGGTAATTGTGGCCTGCGGGGCAAAGGACGCCATCTATGAAGGTATGGAAGCAGTCCTGAACCCCGGCGACGAAGTCCTCCTGCTCACGCCTGCCTGGGTATCGTACGAACCCTGTGTCCAGATGGCTGGCGGGAAGATCGTAAAACACGCAGTCAACCAGAAGACTTTCCAGCTTGACGATTCCCTTCTCGAACGGGTTACCACCAGCACCAAAATGATCGTGGTCAACTCACCGTCGAATCCATCCGGGGCGGTGTTTGACAAGAAATCGATGAACCTTATTGCAGATCTCTGCCAGGATCACGATCTCTATGCAATGTCTGATGAGATCTACGAGAAACTGGTATACGGAAAAGGGCATATCTCGCTTGCCAGTATCGGGGATATGGCTCACCGGACAATAACAATAAACGGTTTTTCCAAAGCGTACGCGATGACCGGCTGGCGGCTCGGGTACGCAGTAGCACCAAAAGAGATTATCAACGAGATGTCGAAGGTGCAGCAGCACTCGGTCTCCCAGGCAACTACCTTTGCCATGTGGGGGGCAGTTGCGGCTTTAAAAGGCGATCAGCACTGTGTTGAAGAGATGCGAGCCGAATTTGACCGCCGGCGTATTTATATAATGAAAGAACTGAGCCGGATGGGCTACGAGACTGCTCCGGCAGATGGCGCGTTCTATGCTTTTGTAAAAGTCGAAGGCGACGATATGGCGATTGCAAGCCGGTGGCTTGAAAAAGGCCATGTGGCTGCAACACCGGGCAGTGCTTTCGATGCACCCGGCTGGATCCGCCTTTCGTATGCGGCTTCCATGGACCGGCTCAGGGAAGCAATGGAACGGATCAGAGATGTTGGTGGGAACTAAGATCCACCGTTGTCATAATTTTTTCCTTTAAAAAATAATATTTTTGTTACTAGTGTTTTGTTTAAATTCATTTTTTCACCCTAAATGATTTAATAAGCCAAACAAATTTTTTACTATTAATCCTCCCTTGAAATGTTTCAAAAAATGAAACTATTAGCTTGATTTATGCCAAACATACAAGAAATGTAGTAATAATTTCTGTAAAAATGAAACGAAAATTCTCTCTGCATTCATTACATAAAAATAACTGACATTACAGTAACATCTGGTGTTTTGTTAATGAACCTACCCTTAAAAAACAACAAATTGCTGATATTACTTTGTGCGATCACAGGAATCTTTATATTTTGTATGGTAGTGCTTCATCCGCTTGTTTCCCTCTTTTCCGCGAATTACCTGGACATAGGACATAATATTACCTCAAACGATACGAATGACAAAATTGCGTCATTATCGACAGATCAAATATCGTTTGAAAATCTTACGAATGGAAGTGGTTATATCGCATCCCCGGGTTACAATAATCAAACCCTGGTATCTCAAGGTAATACATGCCTGCCTTCTTTCCCATCACCAGAAGAGGTTCAGGGGTTTCTGAAAAACCACACTGTGCCGTACAATGCGTATCCCTCTTTTTCACGATACTCTTTTTCCGGATCATCGGGAACTATTCGTGTTACTGATTGCAACACGACCCGGATCTGGAGTTATACCTTGGACACATCAACTTTCAGACCGGATGAGTATCTGGTAACGGCATCTGCTGTTACTAGAAATGCTACCGGAACCGCAATTTTCAATATACTCAGCGGAGTACGGACTGAAAAAATACCAATCACGAAAAGAACGAAATATGTACCAGGTCCCGGTGAGGACTATTATATCACGATCGATCCTGTTGGAGACCGGTACGTTGGGGAGATGGTCACTATTACCGGATCGACCAACGTTCCCCCTGGTGAGGATATCCTTGTGCAGGTGTATTCAGCATCATTTCAGCCCACCGACAAGTCGGACAGCGGAGAGTTCAGTGGTGCCTCTGCGACTACGGCAAGTTCCGGCTCAGCAGCAGTACCAGAATATTCCACTACGAATAACCAGGTCGCGGGGGTGGATGAAGCAGACATTATCAAAACTGATGGAACAAATATTTACGCTATTTCAGGAAACACCGTTTACATCCTGCGTGCCTATCCTGCTCAGGATGCCCGTCTCATTACAACACTTACTACGAACGGTACTCCTATCGATATGTATGTGGATAACGATCAGTTGGTTTTGTTTGTGACCGAATCGGTGGGTCTTGAGGATATCTGCGAATATGCAGGAACAGGTGACTCTTATAAAAGAACCCGGATTCTCATCTATTCAATCACTGATCCCTCTCATCCCATGCTAAGGCGGGAAATCGATGCTGACGGGGATTACCTGAATTCCCGGTTGATCGGGCAGTTTCTCTATTTTATCACGACAAAGCCGGTAAATTATTTATCCGGTAATATCACTTTTCCTTCACTACTGGAAGAGAACCAGATGATTACGCCCGAAGTATACAATTTCGGACAGAATAATACCAAGTTCTCATACGATATGGCCGGAGCTGTCGACATCTCTGATGAGACCCCCGCGACAGCGATCACATTCCTGACAGGAAGTGACAGTATTGTCTATGTCTCCCCACAGAACCTGTACCTCGGTGTGTCCGCGCCAGACATGAACGGATATGCCGATAAAACCAACCTGTATGCCTTTTCGCTCGATAATGAAACTATACAGTACAAAGCATCAGGCACCGTAAATGGCAGTCTGATAAACCAGTATTCACTTGACGAATATAATGGGAATCTAAGGGTAGCGACGAATGTGAGGCTACCAGGATACCCGGTACACCGGTATAGTAATGTCTTTATCTTTGATGACCAGCTGAATGTCACGGGAAGAGTGGAACATATCGCCCCGGATGAGATGATGCATTCCACCCGGTTTATGGGAGATCGTCTCTATATGGTGACCTTTCAACAACTCGACCCGTTTTTCGTAATTAATTTGTCCGATCCTGTAAACCCCAAAATCCTCGGGGAACTCAAACTCCCGGGTTTTTCCGACTACCTGCACCCGTTTGACGACACTCATATAATCGGTATTGGTCAGGATACACTCCCGAATTCCAGGGGGGATGGCAATGTTTCTGGCGGAATCAAGCTCTCGCTTTTCAATGTATCCGAGGTGACAAAACCTACCTTAATCAACAGCATTGTACTCGGGGGTGCGGGGAGTTCATCGGAGGTATTCACCGATCCCAAAGCATTTTTGTTTGACCGTCAGAAGAATCTCCTCGTTTTACCGGTTTTCCTCGGCGGCCTTCCCATGACCCTTTGGAAAACACAGGATTCGAATGTCACGTTCATGCAAAATGGTACGATGACCGGAGCGAGCGTTTTCGGTGTCGATCCTGTTCAGGGTTTCACAAATAAAGGAACCGTGATACATGGCGAGAACAGTTATTCAGAACCTCAGGTTGAACGTGCGATTTATATCAACGATACCTTGTATACGATGTCCCCAGATCAAATTATTCTCACTGATTTGAGCAACATCTCGCATCAATTTACAAAGATTAGTCTCAATTATTCAAAAATAACCTGAAATGTTATGAATTGAAAGCCCGATAAAAGATTTTTCCAAAAAAAGAATAACGGATATCCCTTACGGCATAATATCCCCGTTATCGTTATCTTTCGCATCATTCTTTATGTACCTGGAGCAGTTTCGGGTTAAACTATTACCGAAAAAAAGGTGTTTATACAATTCGACAGGTACATTAACCGGTCAAAATAATCTTTCAAAGGACATTTGCATGGACGCGAAGCAGAAGATCATTATTGCGATTCTTATGCTCGGCACGCTCATGGGATCGATCGACTCTACGATTGTTATCCTCGCCTTTCCCACTATTTCGGATTCCCTGCACGCGAGTTTTATTTCCACGCTTTGGGTAATCCTGATCTATCTCCTGGTTGTTGCAGTCTGCACCACCCAGCTCGGAAGGATAGGCGATATCTACGGCCGGAGCCGGATGTTCAATGCCGGGTTTGGGATTTTTACGGTGGGATCCCTTTTCTGCGGTATCTCCTCCGGTATAAACCTGTTAATTGTCTCCCGCGTCGTCCAGGGTGTCGGAGGAGCGCTGATGCAGGCAAACAGCGGGGCTATTGTCGCTGACGCATTTCCCCCCAACGTCCGGGGGACGGCATTTGGCTATATTTCCCTTGGCTGGACAAGTGGCGCAATGCTTGGGATTGTGCTTGGCGGTATCATCACGACGTATTTTGGGTGGGAGTATATTTTCTTCATCAACGTTCCCATCGGTATTGTAGCCACGATCGTCGGTATCCGGTATCTTACGGATAATCCCCGGGTACAGGCAAAGCTGGATATCGTGGGCATGGTACTACTCGGAGCAGCACTTACTTCGCTTTCTTTTGCCGGTGTTGATTTTGCCACTCAGGGAACTGCAGCAACAAATATTGCCGCATTTTTCCTGGGTCTTGGCCTCCTTGTCCTTTTCGCGCTTTTCGAGCGGAGTACCACACGGCCAATCATCGATTTTGCCGCATTACGCAACCGGGTACTCAGGTTTTCCATGCTGGCCGCATTCTTCCTGAGTCTTGGATATCTTGCGGTTGTTTTCCTCATCACGATGTACCTGCAGGGTATACGTGACCTGTCGCCGCTTGATGCGGCGCTTCTCCTTGCCCCGGGATATGTGGTGGGCAGTTTTCTTTCACCCTATATGGGCCGGCTCTCCGACAGGTACGGGGCGAGGTTTCTTGCTACTTCCGGCGCGGCAATGCTTATCCTGGCGACATTTATCTACATTACATTCCGTGTCGACACCCCGCTTTGGGAAGTCCTGGTAGCCTCAGGAGTCTCCGGTCTTGGGACGGCGATGTTTTTCCCATCCAACAATAGTGCGGTCATGGCAAACGCACCGCAGGGATCTTACGGCGGTGTCTCTGGGATCCTCAGGACCGTACAGAACATTGGGATACTGGGAAGTTTTGTTATTGCTATAACGGTATCCGCAGCATCCATACCCCGGGATGTGGCATTTGAGGTTTTTATCGGCACTACCAATCTTGTTGGTGGAGTCTCAGACGCATTCATAAAAGGTATCGATGGTGCTCTTTTGGCCTCGATTATCATTATCGGTATTGCCGGGGCATTGTCCTGGATGCGGGGTCATGAGATTCGTGAATCGGCTCCCTGAACCATTTAAGACCATTTTAATAGGAGTTAGACTTTTTTCCACCAGATCTTGGCAAACGTAGATTCACCGGAGATAACTACATCGTCCCCATCGGCATGAATGAGTGGCGACAAGTAGGTATCGACCATTCTTTTCTGATCCGGGGTTTTTGTATCAAACCTTTTCTGGAAAAAACCTGTCATTTCACGGCGTGAGGTGAACCGGTACTCCTTATCGAGCGGGAGCATCTCGACATTTGCATAGATCCCGGACTGGTACAGTACGTTCCAGAGGCAGTCGGCTTTTGGTCCTGGACAATATGTGGTTCCATGAAGCGGCAGGATCAGGTCGGCATACATACGTTCCCAGAATGGCAGGTCCACAAACCAGTACAGGCAGACCTCGCCACACGAGACTCGATCCATTTTTTGCACCGCTTCCCGGATATCATGCATCGTGAGAGAAAGAGAGGCAATCACTAGATCATAGGGCCCGGAAAGGTCGCGGCCAGGATCCACGTCCTCCCACGTTTTCCTGACACAGGTAATGTTGGTGATCCTTTCTTTTCTTACCCGCTCTTCGAGAGCCGCTATCATCCCTGCCCCGGCTCGATCGCAGTGACCTCTTTTACCTTAGATGCAAGGGGGATTGCAAGCGTCCCGGCCCGGCGCCAATATCCAGCACCCTTGTTGTTCTGTTGACGGAAAGCCCTTCAAGGGTTATCCGAATACGCTTCTGGAACTCTCCATCAGAGCCTGCCGCGTACCGGTCTGCGTTTTCCTTTTTATCCCAATCATGTGAGGTGTCCTCTCTTATTCGGGTGGCGTCGTGACGTGCCTGCTGTGCCTTCCAGACCTCGTTCCAATCTACGTCGCTGCATGCAATGGGAATAATTGACCCCGCCATACAGGAAAAGATATACCCGGCCGGTAATAGTAATATGCCCTGAACACGATTCAACGTATACTTGGGAGCACCAAATAACAAAAGTGTTCCACAATGTATATATTTGTACAAAAACAAACTATCCGGATATGAAGACAAAGATCCTTCTTGATGAGGAGCAGATCCCAAAGAAATGGTACAATGTTCAAGCGGATCTCCCCTCGCCTCTCGACCCTCCACTCCATCCCGTTACGCACAAGCCGGTCGGCCCGGATGACCTAAAAGCGATATTCCCTATGGAGCTAATCCGTCAGGAAGTAACGACTGACCGGTATATAGACATCCCGGAGGATGTACGGGATGTACTCAGGCTCTGGAGACCAAGTCCCCTGTACCGTGCTCACAGGCTTGAAAAATTCCTCAAGACTCCGGCGAAGATTTATTACAAGTGGGAAGGTGTCAGCCCGGCCGGGAGCCACAAGACCAATACATCTGTCCCCCAGGCATACTATAACATGAAGGCCGGTATCGAACGGATTGCCACAGAAACCGGTGCGGGGCAGTGGGGCTCAGCACTTGCTTTTGCAACTATGCTCTACGATCTGGAATGCACCATTTACATGGTCCGCTCCAGTTATACCCAGAAACCATACCGAAAATCCATGATGCATGTCTGGGGTGCAGAATGTATTCCAAGCCCCAGCACAAAGACAAATTCAGGGCGGGCTGTATTGGAAAAGGATCCTGATACCCCGGGGGCACTTGGGATAACTATTTCTGAAGCGGTTGAAGATGCAGCAACCCATGAGAATACCAATTATGCACTGGGTTCGGTGCTGAACCATGTATGTCTTCACCAGACTGTAATCGGCCTTGAGTGTCAGGAGCAGTTCGCCATGGTTGACGATTATCCGGATGTCGTGATCGGATGTGTGGGTGGCGGTTCCAATTTTGCCGGTATTTCGTTCCCGTTTGCCGGGGATAAAATGAAAGGAAAACACAAGGACACCGATATCATTGGCGCTGAACCCGCATCCTGTCCGACACTTACAAAAGGGTTGTATACCTACGATTTCGGGGATGTTGCAGGACTCACGCCACTTCTCAAGATGTTCACGCTCGGCCACGATTTCGTTCCGCCATCCATGCATGCCGGTGGTCTTCGCTATCACGGAGATTCACCGATCGTTTCTCGCCTCGTTCACGATGGCGTGATGCGGGCAGTTGCCTACCACCAAAGCGAGGTATTCGAGGCAGCCCAGACCTTTGCCCGCACTGAAGGCATCATCGTTGCCCCAGAGACGTCCCATGCCGTGAAGTGTGCAATTGATGAAGCACTGGCCTGCAAAAAATCGGGCGAGGACAAGACGATCCTCTTCAACTGCTCAGGTCACGGGAACTTTGATATGACCGCGTACGATGCATTCTATAGCGGCGAGCTGGTTGACTACGAGTATCCGGATCAATTGATCCGAGAGGCTATAGGACGGATCCCGAAAGTTTGATCTCTCCTCTCCATTTTTATGCTTCGCATCGGTTTTCTTATCAACCCTGTTGCCGGTATGGGAGGATCTGTCGGCCTCAAAGGCACTGATGGGAACGTAGATGAGGCACGCCGCCGGGGTGCAAAACCCCGGGCACAGGAACGGGCGGCAATAACTCTTCGTCTCCTTTCGCTTCGCACAAATATGCTTTTTATCACCAGTTCCGGGGAGATGGGAGCATCGGCTCTCCAGGAATCCGGGATACCTAATTTTAAGGTTGTTTACACGCTCCCAGGGACCAGTTCGGCAGAAGATACCAAAAAGGCAGTATCTGCATTCCTCAAGGAAGGTATCGATCTTCTGCTTTTCTGTGGTGGTGATGGAACTGCACGGGATGTCTTTGAAGTTGTACAGCAGAAAGTTGCTGTCCTCGGAATCCCGGCAGGAGTAAAGATGTATTCTGCAGTATTTGCACTTGATCCAGCAGCTGCAGCCGCGCTCGTTTCCGGGCCATTTAATCTCAAGGATGCCGAGGTGATGGATGTAAATGAAGATGCGTACCGGAATGGAGTGCTTGACACCCGGCTGTTTGGTATTGCTCGCGTGCCAGCTCGTGCCCATATGACCCAGGCTTCAAAACAGGTATTTGAAGAAGCGAACGAGGACCGGGCAAAAGAGGAGATCGCCCGGTTCATGCAGGAAGTCATGCTCCCCGGTGTACTTTACATTATCGGGGCAGGGACTACTACAGAAGCAATCGCTAAAAGACTGGGAATCAAAAAAACGCTGCTCGGCGTAGACGCAGTCATGGACAGTCAAATTGTTGCGGAGGATGCAGATGAACAAACCCTTCTTGATGTGGCCGGGCATTATCCCGAAACAAGGATTATACTCAGCCCTATTGGAGCACAGGGTTTTATCCTTGGTCGGGGCAACCAGCAGATCAGCGCTGCCGTAGTCAGGAAAGTTGGCATAAACAATCTGATAGTGGTCGCCACCCCCCACAAACTCCGGGAAACGCCTTTTTTGTACATCGATTCGGGCGATCCAACACTCGACCATGAATTCGGGCGATCCATTCAGGTTATTTCCGGTTACCGGATTGCACAGCGCAAGAAAATCTCACAGTCAGGTTCGTAAAAAAATTAAAGTATGGTTTTACCAAGCGGTGCAACAGTTTTTTTGTACATTTCATTGAGAACCTGGGCGAGACCGGTATAGATTGCGAAGAATCCGCAGAGGATGCCGATATAGCCTCCCACCACCGTCACAGTACCATTACCGGTTATTTCGCCGATTGCGAGCAGGAAAAACAGGATTGCAAGGGTCCCGAATACCAACTGAAGGGCAAGGTTCGCCCGGAGCGTTCCAACGAACATAACCAGCGTGAAGATCCCCCACATTGCAAGGTACGCAGCCATCGAAGGTGCATCCGGGGTATCAGCAAGGCCCATCTTCGGAAGAACCAAAAGGGCGACGAGCGTCAGCCAGAACGCACCATAAGAGGTAAACGCGGTTGCACCGAAGGTATTGTTCTTTTTCCATTCTTCGATACCTGCGATGATTTGCGCAAGACCTCCGTAGAAGATCCCCATCGCGAGGATCATGGATCCAAAGGCAAAGAAACCTGCATTATGCAGGTTCAGGAGCACAGTGGTCATGCCAAAACCGAGCAGCCCAAGAGGTGCCGGGTTTGCAGTTATATCCAGATTTTTCACATTTGTTGCAGGTTGTGACGATTCATTTTGCATAGTCTCATCTCCGTAGTTTGAACTCTATTTTGATTTATACGGTATATTCTACCCTTTATTCTTCAAGCGTCGATACATCCCCGGGGTCCATCCCAAGCTCTTTAGCCTTCAGGACCCGGCGCATAATTTTGCCGCTGCGGGTCTTGGGCAGTTTGTCGACATACTCAATCTCATGCGGCACTGCGATAGGACCTAACGTCATACGTACGTGATATAACAGGTCCTGGGTAAGCTTCTCGCTTGGCGTGTTGCCAACACGGAGGATAACAAACGCCTTTATCGCGTTCCCTTTGATCACATCGGGTTTTCCGATCACGGCAGATTCTGCCACTGCATGGTGGGAGACAAGTGCGCTTTCCACTTCTGCGGTGCCGATGTTATGGCCGGAGACAATGATGATGTCATCGGCCCGACCTATCACCATAATATATCCATCCTCACCTTTCACGGCAAGATCTTCCGCTGAGTATACCCCTTTGATGGTTTCCCAATATTTCCGGTACCGTTCGTCATTTTTGTATACTGTGCGGAACATGGACGGCCACGGCTTTTTGATGACAAGGAATCCTCCTTTTCCCGGCGGTGTCGGATTGCCGTTTCTGTCGGTCACATCCACCTCGACACCCGGAATCGCTTTTCCCACAAATCCCGGCCTCATCGGCTCGCCAACCATGGTAGTTATCATCTGCATACCGGTCTCCGTCTGCCACCAGGTATCCACGACCGGGCATCTGCCTTTCCCGATCGTTTTGTAATACCACTCGAACGCCTCGGGATTGAGCGGCTCGCCAACGGACCCGATAATACGCAGGGAGTTGAGGTTGTATTTGTTGGGCCATGCCTCGCCGACTTTCATGAACGTCCGGATCGCAGTTGGTGCCGTGTAAAACACCGAAATCTGCTGTTCCTGGATCAATTTCCACCAGGAGCCCGGTCCGGATAATCCGGGGTAATTTCAGAGATGAACACGGTTGCACCAACGGCAAGCGGTCCATACACAATATATGAGTGGCCGGTAATCCAGCCCGGATCCGCGGTACACCAGAAGATGTCCCGCTCTTTGAGATCAAAGACCATCTTTGTGGTATAATAGGTCCCTACCATGTACCCCCCACAAGTATGAACGACGCCCTTAGGGGTACCCGTCGATCCACTTGTGTAAAGGATAAAGAGAGGATCTTCCGCGTCCATGATCTCAGGGGGGCATTCCGCTGGCACATCATCCATAATGCCATAGAAATCGTGTTCCCGTCCCGGTCGAATCTCGACAGGTGGCTCTTTTCGTCTCCGGTAGATGATGACATGTTCTACGGAAGGTGCATGGATGATAGCCTCTTGAACGATAGTGATCAAAGGGATAGCCTTTCCCCGCCGGATGGAGATATCTGCGGTAATCACTACTTTTGCTTCTGCCTCCTTGATCCGGAGATTCAGTGCCGTTGTGCCAAAACCGGCAAAGACGACACTGTGGACAGCCCCAATACGGGCGCAGGCAAGCATGGCAATCAGCTGTTCGGGCACCAGCGGCATGTAGATAGAGACCCGGTCTCCTTTCTTCACGCCGAGCTTTTTAAGGCCGTTTGCAAATCTGCAGACTTCGCCCAAGAGACGCTGGTAGGAATATACCCGTTCCTTTTCTCCTTCACCTCGCCAGATAAGGGCTACCTTATTGCGACGATCTCCTGCAACATGGCGATCGAGGCAATTGGCGGTAATGTTAAGCTGTGCATTAACAAACCACCTGGCATAGGGATACTTCCATTCACAGACCTGGTCCCAAGGGCGGATCCATGCAAGCTCCTTTGCAATCTTTTCCCAGAAATCATCAGGATCCGAAAGAAACTTCCGGTAGGTGTCCTGATAATCCCCTATCCATGAAGAACGCTTGTACCCCGCGTCAGGGGTATAGTACTTTGCGTTCTCGACGAGTTTGACATCAAATTCATTGGTCACAAACTCTTTTCCCTCCATATTTTACATATTTAATCATGTTAAATCTCTATATAAATGTTTACGAATCGGAATTTTCCTGACAATATATTATAATTTTGCATACTGCCGATTTTTCAATCGGAATCATCCAGACCTTCAATTAAAAAGAAAAGTACAAGAATCATTATCTATCGGAGTCTTTCAATAGTTTATTAATGCTGGAACGAATTAAGGGGTGCATGCTTGGGGCGGCGGTTGGTGATGCCCTTGGCATGCCAAACGAGAGCACAATGCCAAGCCTTTCCAAGATGCGGTACGGTTTTCGTAAAGCATACAAAGGACATCCGAATGACACCCTAGCACCCGGTCAGTATACTGATGATACACAGATGATGCTTCTTGTGGCAACACTGCTTGCCGACGGCAGATACACCGATGAAAGATACGGTCTTGCCTTAAAGGAACTCTATACCCGGGAAATACTGAGATTCCCAGACGGTTCGGTAACGGCGGCATGTGAGCATATGATTTCAGGAAAGACGCTTTCCAGCGGTGTGAAATCAACAACTGCGGGGTGTCTTCCCCCGACGCTTCCTTTTGCACTTGTTTACCCTAACGTCAACGAAGGAATTGAACGGGCCGTGCGGGCGTGTTCGGTAACCCATACCCACCCGGCAGCTCATGCGGCGGTCTCGACATTTGTCACGTTGTTGTATCACGCCATCCATGATAATCCGGACCCTCTGAAAATGGCATTTTTGCAGGCTCAGAATGAGGATGATTTGTTAGGAGGTAAAATCCATACTGCACTCAACCTCGAAAAGGAAGGTGTTGAGACTGAAACCGCGGTTCTCAAGATAGGTAATGATGTATCTTTGTACCAGACGCTTCCCATAGCATTTTTCCTGATCAGCAGGTACGATCGCCCTTCAGATCTCCTGACCGTTGCTGCACATGTGGGAGGAAATACCGATACGATCGGTTTTCTGTGTGGGGCCTATCTTGGGGCGCGGAAAGGGGCCGTTGCAATCCCGGAAGATCTTCTTTCAGGTCTTGAGGATCGTCAGCGTATTGAGATTCTCGGTCAGCGGATTTTTGATATTTATACCCGGAAACTTGAAAACTGATATGCTAAATCAGCACCTGGCAAAAACTGATTTTTTTGATATTTTTTTACAAATGCATATTTTTTGCGAAGGATTCCCGCAAAAGGTTAAGTTTTCAGGAATGAAAAGATCCCGGTATGAAAGTTGCGATTGTTGGTGCATCCGGGTACGCCGGTGGCGAGCTGGTCCGTCTCCTGTACCATCATTCTTCCGCGGAAGTCGTGTGCGTTACATCACGTTCTCTCACAGGGACACCGCTTGATGAAGTACATCCCCAGCTCAAGGGATTTTCACATCTTAAGTTCGAGAATCCCGCCCCCGACGCAATAGATGTGGATGTTGCCTTTCTTGCGGTTCCGCACACGGCTGCAATGACCATCGCAGGGAAATTGCTTTCGCGGGGAATCCGGGTTGTAGACCTGAGTGCAGATTACCGTCTCCCGAAGGAGGTATTCGAGAAAGTATACGAGGTTCCGCATACGGATTATTTCAAAGCCCCGTATGGGATTCCTGAGCTGCACAGGAAGGAATGTACGAATGCGAAATTTATTTCAAATCCCGGATGTTTCCCGACCGGGGCAACATTAGCCGCTGCGCCGCTTGCCGGTTTTGCGCATACTATTATCTTTGACTCAAAGACCGGTGTGAGCGGAGCCGGGGATAACCCCTCTGCAACAACGCATTACCCCAATGTCGGAGACAATGTCAATCCATATAAGTGGACCAGTCACCGCCACCTTGCTGAGATGAAACAGGAACTGAAGGGTCTTGGCTCTTCGGCGTTATGTTACTTCACGCCCCATCTCGTACCGGTCAATCGCGGTATTCTCACGACTGCCCATATCCTCTTAAACGAACCCATGGACACAAAAGAGGTCGAGAAACTTTACCGTGATTACTATAAAGGCGAGTTTTTTGTACAGGTACCAGAAGCCAACCCTCGCGGCAGTCCGGGGCAGCAACTTTTGTGATATCATGGTCGAAAGTGAGGGCCTCCGGGTTGTGGCGATTTCTGCCATCGACAATCTTGTCAAAGGGGCAAGCGGACAGGCTATCCAGAACATGAACATCATGTGCGGGTTTAAGGAAAATGACGGCCTTGATGCAGCAGGGATGCTGCCCTAAAGGGTGATACTACCATGCTTGTTTCAGAAGCCATGACGAAAAATCCGTTGACCTGCACAGTTGATACGCCCCTCCGCGATGCAGTTGCAATCCTACGAAAACACCATATCGGTGGATTACCGGTGATGGAGGGGGACATGCTTGCCGGCATTATAACGGAATCCGATGTAATAGCACAATTGGAGACGAAGAAGCTTTCAGATGATCTCTGGCTCCCGTCCCCGCTTGAGATTATCGAAATTCCGATACGGGAATACATCAATTGGGAAAAGACTAAGGATGCCCTTCGCAATATCGGGGAAACACAGGTAAAAAAAGTGATGACCCACCGTGTAGTCACAGCAACCGGGGATATGGATATTGAAGCTGCTGCAGCGCTTATGCTAAAGGAGGGAATAGCGCGGCTCCCGGTGGTTGACGGGCAGAGACTGGTTGGCATACTTACGCGTGCCGATATCGTGGAAGCGGTCGGTGCGTCCCGTCCAGCCTGATACATCTGATGATCAATAACGGCCATTATCGGAGGAACGACACATATGTCCTTTAAGAGTCTCTGTGCAGTAAAAGGAGTCACCGCAAACGGTGTAAAGGAAGGAAAGTTCGGTCTCGCCCTCATCCGGGCGAGCGGAACGGCCGCTGGCGTATTTACTGCCAATCTTGCCAAGGCGGCACCGATTGAACTGATGCGAAAGCAGATAAAAAAAGGCAGACTGGATGCGATCATCGCAAACAGCGGCTGCGCGAATGCATATACCGGTACGAAGGGATACGAAGATGCTGTCACAATGACGGAATATGCCGGTTCAGCCCTTGGCGTGGACAGTAATTCGGTAGGGGTAGCAAGCACCGGGGTTATTGGCCGGTACCTTGACATGCCCCTTATCCGGCGCCAGTGTGCAGATGTTGCTCTGAACCTCACTTCAACACCCGATGCCGAGGATAGTACAGTCCGTGCGATCATGACTACCGATCTCAAGCCAAAGCATGCTCTTGTCGAAAGTGAAGATTTCACCATCGGGGCCATCGCTAAGGGAAGCGGCATGATCGCACCTAATATGGGGACCATGATTGCGTTTATCTGCACCGATGCATCGATTGATGAAAAGTCCCTTAAAGAGGCGCTCAAGCTCGCTACGACCCGAACATTTAACCGGGTGGTTGTAGACGGCGATATGAGCACAAACGACATTGCACTTTGCATTGCAACCGGGGAATCCGGGAAGGTAAATCCCCGGGAATTCTCAGGTATACTCGAGACGTGCTGCCGATCACTCGCGCAACAGATTGCCGCCGATGGCGAAGGGGCAAGCAAGCTGCTCGAAGTCACCGTCAGAGGCGCCACAAAAGAGGCTGCTGCCGCAAAAGTTGCCCGGGTCGTTATCGAATCGCCGCTGGTGAAGACAGCGGTTTACGGGGAGGATCCCAATTGGGGCCGTGTCATCGCAGCTGCCGGTCGTGCGGGCGTGAAATTCGATCCGAACGCTGTCTCGCTCTGGATTAGCGACGGAAATAACAAGTACCCCCTGGTGAAATCCGGGGAGATTATTGCCGACCTGACTAAAGCTGAAGGCAGCTATGCGCGGAGACAAGGTTATCTTCGAGCTCGATCTTGGAGCGGGAAAAGAAGAAGCTACAGCGTGGGGTTGTGACCTCACCGAAAAATATGTTGAAATCAACGGGAAGTACACAACATGATGAAACGCGAAGATGTGCTGATGGAAGCACTTCCCTATATCCAGCAGTTTCACGGTAAAACGATCGTGATCAAGCTTGGTGGGCATGCTATGGTCGATCCGGTTGTCCTTGAAAACGCCATAAAGGACGCTGTGCTCCTTCACTACGTGGGGATCCGGGTTGTATTAGTCCATGGCGGAGGTCCTGAGATTACCGAGAAGATGAAGGCACTCGGGAAAGAGTCGGTCTTTGTCGGGGGTTTGCGCGTAACGGATCCGGAAACACTTGAGATTGCCCAGATGGTACTTGTCGGCAAGATCAACAAGGGAATCATCTCCCTTATTGCAAAATGCGGAGCCAGGGGTGTGGGGCTTTCAGGAAGCGACGGGAATATCATTCTCGCAAAGAAGATGGATCTCCAGAAAGTCAAAGTAGAAGGCGTGGAACAGGAAGTAGATCTCGGGCGTGTCGGCGAAATCGAATGGATCGATCCTGCACTTCTTAATACACTCCTTGGAGAGGGCTATATCCCGGTCATCTCACCTATTGCCATTGATAGGTTCGGAGGTAACCTTAACATAAATGCAGATACTGCTGCAGGTGACATTGCCGTAGCACTCAAGGCATACAAGTTGATCAATATGACAGACGTTGACGGCGTGATGGATGCGAAACGAACCCATATCTTCCGCAAACTCTCTGTCAGCGAAGCAGATTCTCTCCTTTCTTCTGGGGCCATAGGGGAGGGAATGATCCCGAAAGTGACTTCTGTCATTAAAGTCTGTCGAAAACGGTGTCAGGTTCGCTCATATTATCAACGGCAACGTAGAGCATAACCTCATTCTCGAACTCTTCACTCGCGATGGAGTGGGGACAATGATCTCCCTCCAGTAGGTTTTTTTGCCAAGCCATGGTAATATTTACCTGCAATAACCCGTGCTCCCGAAACAGAAAGCGGGCAGAGGTTACCCTATGGATAAAATCATACAATTTATTATTGCATTGTTTATCGTCGTTGCTGCAGGGAGTGTGGCATACCTTGTTTTCTTTGCACCGTCAGCACCGACGAACGTCTCATTACCCGTAAACGATAGTATAGTCTATTATTTCTATGGCCAGGGATGTCCCCACTGTGCTAAAGTCGAACCGTTTATGGAAAATATGACAAAAGAGTATCCTGATGTGGATATCCGGATGCTCGAGGTCTGGTATAACCAGACAAACCAGCAGATCTATACACAGGTAAACGCCCAGGCCGGTATTTCCACTCCCCCCGGTGTACCTGAAATTGTTATTGGCAAAACGGTACTGGTCGGGGATCAGGATATACCGAATAAACTCGAGGCATACCTTCGGGTCATTGAAAAAAAAAAGTAACAACGGATTTGTCAGGTTCAATATCCCAATCTTCCCCCTCTTCTCTCGAAACAGCTGCTCCAAACCTTACGATAATTGGATATTTTTTCTACGGTGAGGGGTGCAGTCATTGCGACGACATAAAACCGTTCATCTTACAAATACAGGCCCGGTACCCGGATCTTGAACTTGAACAGCTCGAGGTCTACCATAATGCCACCAACCAGGCATTTTTCCTTGCGATGGATCAAAAACTGGGTATCACGTCAGCAGGAGTTCCTACTGTCATCATTGGTGATCAGGCTCTTGTAGGTGAAGATCAGATCAGAGACCAGCTCGAACAGGTAATCCAGGAAGATATGGCTTCTCCTTCGAACGTTTCATACGGGAAGGTGAATGTAACCGCGACGAAAAACTGTCCTGGCACCTTCACAGCTCTGACCATTCCACTGGTCATATTCTGCGCCGGGATTGATAGTATTAATCCGTGTGCGTTTTCGGTTCTTGTCATCCTCCTCCTTTCCATTATAGCGCTCCAGACGCGCCGGCAGGTCCTGATGGTAGGCTTTACCTATATCGCAGCCGTCTTTTTGTTTTATTTCCTCTCCGGTATAGGGGTTCTCTCTTTTGTGCAGGTATCCGGGGTTTCGAGTCTGATATCGACGGCAGCGGCACTTATCGCCATCGTTCTTGGTTTGATCTATATTATTGACGCCGCCGTAAAGAAGGAGGGATTTATCCTTGCCATCCCTGCTTCGAAAAAAGAGATCATCGAACTATATATTGTTACAGCAACGCTTCCTGCTGCATTTATTCTGGGGGTTCTTGTGGGAATTTTCGAACTTCCCTGCACTGGGGGAATCTACCTGACCATCCTCAGCCTGATGAGCAGCACAATGACGCTCTCAGAAGGGATTCCTTACCTGCTTCTCTACAACGTTATTTTCATTCTCCCGCTCATAATCATCCTTCTCGCAGTTGTAATTGGAATTCCGCCGGAACGGGTCAATGCATGGAGGGTGGATCATCGCCGGAAGCTCCGGGTTGTTATCGGCCTCGCAATGATTCTTGTAGGGATTTTCATTATCTTTGGGCCTCGACTTCTGTGAAGGTCGTGTGAGAAATCCTTATTTTTTATAAAATAATGCTAAAATCTGGAATAAAAATTATTTATGGGATCTTTTTTTCGGGACGGGTTTTTCCAAAGCCGCCCGTTGTGCTTTCTCATTCATACCTATAAGTGTCTCGAAGATTCCCTTCACCGGGACCGGATCGATATGGTTTGCTTTTGCAAGTTTTGTCACATAATCCAGAACGTCAATTTTGCGTTGGTTGTCATGTATGGGAATCTCTCGTTCCTGCTTAATGACGGCAATTTTCCCGGCAAGGGCCTGCCGTTGTGCGATGAGGTGGATGATTTCTTCGTCGATCTGAGTTATCTCCGACCTTACTTCTTCAATACTCATAGGAATGTACATCGCAGGAAAAAGTGATAAACATGACGCGAAGACAAATAAGACAGAAACAACCTATCTGATCCGGTAGTATCATGCTCGAAAAAATCACACGGCGCGAGGAATATGATCTTTTTGCCGCATGGTTGGCAATATCTCTTTCCTTTGCCATCATTAAACTGGCACCCTATGGTATTCTTGGTTATATATCGCCCGTAGGTCCGACAGAAGCCCTGACCTATTTTGTAATTGCGCTCCTTACTGCAGGTATTGGGCTCGTTCTGCACGAACTGGCGCATAAATTTGCTGCGATAAAATTCGGATTCTGGGCTGAATTCAGAAAAAATAATTTTATGCTCCTTGTCGCAGTTGCACTAACTGCATTGGTGGGTTTTGTCTTTGCCGCCCCCGGCGCGACTGTTATCTACAACGTTAGGCTTGACGGCAGGACAATTAGTCGTGAAGAAAATGGCAAAATCTCGGCAGCCGGCCCGCTTACCAATCTCCTTCTCTGTATACCATTTGCCGGTCTCCTCTTGGTTGGCGGGGTCTCGTCCCTTGCATCGGGAAACCTGCTTGCCCAGATCGGTTTATTCGGGGTTCAGATAAATGCCATGATCGCCACGTTCAATATGCTCCCCATCAGCATTCTCGATGGGAACAAAGTTTTATCCTGGAATATAGCCGTATTTATCCTTTTGATTGTGGCCTCATTCGGCGTGCTGATTCAGCTCCTTCTATATTCTCTGATACTTTTTTGAGAATCTCATTTTTACAAGGGTGCAATAACCTTCTCCAGATTACCTACAATCTGCTTTCCCTGCTCGTATGCCTCTTTCAAAGCTGTCGGATGGTTCTTAATCCCGTTATATTGATCCATATTGTTGGCAACGATGTTTAGAGAATAATCGAACCCTGTGCCATGAAAGAGGGCAGTGATCGCCGGGAACGCTGCATCAAACACATTGGCAAGATTTTGTCCGGCGGTGGAAATAAAGACGCCTTTATGCTGTTTGATATGTTCTTCTGAAAATTCAAGGGTTTTGAGGATGAATTTTCGCGCCCAGAGATATTGCGCCCGGTCAATAAACCCCTTAAGCTGGGCGGTAATCCCCATGCTGTAGATGGGGGAGGCTACTGCCAGACAGTCGACTGCCAATATTTTTTCATAGAGGCCCGGAGCATCGTCATTAACAATGCATTCGCCGGTCCTGTGGCATGCATTACACCCCCGACAGGGAGAATAATCGATCTCTTTAAGCACAACTTTTTCCACAGACGCCCCCGCTGCTTTAGCCCCTTCGAGGAAACTGTCAAGCAAGGTCTCAGTATTTCCATGCCGGCGGGGACTACCCGATATACCAAGTACCTTGACGGTCATGGTATCGGTTCCTCTTCTAACCGCTTTTTTAAATCAGCGATGACGGATTTTCCCAGTTTTTCGGCGTCTAACCGGGCAGCTGGGTGATGCTCAATCGCCCCTTTCTCATCGACTCCGTTGATCATAAGATATCGTATGTCTACATCCCTGATTTCGATCACATGATAGAAGCATTTGACCGAAGGAACGGCTGCGTCAAAAACATGTGGCCATGTTTGTCCAGCTGTCGAAATGAAGACCCCCATACGTTTACCAAGCCTCTCAGCGGGGACCACCGGCAGTTTGAGCACATATTTCCGTGACCGGAAAACCTGTGCACGGTCAACAAGGGCTTTAACCTGCGAGCACAGCCCCATACAGAAAATCGGGGATGAAAGGACGATGCAATCCGCTTCGATAATCTTGTTGTGCAAGATGTCCATCCCGTCTCGCTGGACACATTTGTTGAGTTTTTCACACGCGTTGCATCCCCGGCAAGGATTGACATTCGCATCAGTGAGTGGGACCTTTTCAATAATAACGTCCTGCTCTTCTGCCATAGATGCAAGAGTCCAGTCGAGCAGCGTTTCCGAATTACCAAATCTGCGTGGACTTCCGGCAAACGCAAGGACTTTTACAGGCATAGATGATGCTTGGATATAGTTAGTGAAAAAGAATTGGATACAACATTATAAAGAAAAATATCCGGCTATTCCAGAAAAATGAGGAATCCTAATTTCACGCGATTACTTTTTCATTACTTCATCGAGCTGGGCTTTGCCGTATACATATGCCGGCATGCCTGAGAGAAGGAATGTAACCCGTAGTGCTTCTTCAACCTCAGCTTTTGTGACACCAAGGTTTGCAGCACCTATAAGCTGGGCATGGACAGCATGCGGGTCACGCAATGCTGCTGCAATTGCAATGGCAATGAGTTTCTTAGTCTTCCTCGTGAGCTTGCCATCGTCCCATATATGATCTTCCATCTTGATGACAAGATTGTACATTTCTGGATCGTTTACCGTCAGTTCCTGGAAGAATTTGGGAACTTTTCCGATTTTCTTTTCCAATCCTTTGAGTTCTTTTGCAGTTTTGCTTTTATTAACAACCTTTTTTGCAACCATAATCATCCACTCTCCAGTATCATCGGTTCACCACAGCAGATCAGTTCTCCGCCGCCGGATTCTTTTACTACAACAACATTTCCACAGATCTCACACTTAAAGACCTGTCCCACTGCAGATACGTTCACCATACGTTATTTTCTCCTTTCGCAGTTTTGTCCTGTGACAATCTCTGCCCCAGAAACAGACCTTGGAATGGCTGTTCTGGGCATTCACGATTGGGCAGTACCATTGCAGGAAAAATAAGAAATTACTGGAAACTCTTGCCTCGTTTTGGCGGGTTTTTGGCATCTTCAGGAGTCTTGATGTCTGGCCGGATATGGGTCATCGGGAAACACTGGTATTCCTCGCATGAGCATGCCGGGCATTTCCTAAGATCCTGTTCGCTCTTATCAAGCGTGAGTTCCTTACCACAATCAATGCATACATATTTTCCCGGCCCGACCTTCTGGCCTGCCGTATATGTTTTTTGTTCGGTCAGACTTACCACCAGACTTCACTTTTAAATCAATGATATTTATCAGTTGTGTTCGTACGTCCGTCTATACTACAATCCGCCATCGGTTATGATCTTCTATGCAAAACTATATCGGTTTTTTCCCCCTAATGCAGGTATGGCACCAAAGGTAATCGCTCTCCTCGGCAGCCCCCTCCATGAGGGTAATACTGCACAATTATTGGCACAGGCAGTGCGGGGTGCCAGGGAAGCCGGATGCACGGTGGAACTCATCACCGTCACGAATCTTGATTTTCAGGGATGTCAGGAAATGTTTTTCTGCCGTGAACACGAGACCTGCGTCCTTGATGATGACATGCAACAGATGTATCCGAAATTTGTGGATGTGGATGGTCTGATCCTTGCCACACCGGTGATGACTATGGGAATCCCCGGGACACTCAAATCGTTTATGGACAGGTTCCAGGTCTTTTTCATGGCCAAATACCAACGGAAACAATCTCTTGTCCCATCGGACCAAAAAAAAAGGCGTGCCGGTATATTCATCTGTATCTCCGGGATGGACATTCCCGAAGTGTTTGTGGGTGCAAAACTTACGACGCAGGCATTTTTTGATATTATCGATTGCCGGTTCCAGGATGAACTGCTGATCAGTGATATGGATAAAATCAGGGATATTACGACGCGGCCGGATCTCCTTGATGCGGCCTATAAAAAGGGATTTGCATTCGGAAAGTCTTTTTCCCAGTAAGTCTTCCGGTAAAACGGGAAGTATCCCTCTTTTCTACTGATTATTACTCAGACCAACCCTTTTTCCTTCATACTGGAAAAGCCGGTCCGCGTTATGATGAGATGATCGAGGAGCTGGATACCGAGAAGTACTCCTGCTTCATGAAGTTGTTTTGTGATTGCTATATCCTGCGGGCTTGCTTCGAGGGTTCCTGAAGGATGGTTGTGCACACATATGACGGATGCTGCCCGGTCGGTAATTGCCCCAGCAAATACCTCCCGGGGGTGGACAAGGCTGTGGTTGAGGATTCCAATAGTAACCACGCGACTCCGGATAACCTCTCCAGCTCCCGTCAGTGAGATACAAATGAAATATTCCTGAGGCTTTTCCCGGTAGGAACTGACCAGCTGCAGAACATCCTCTGGTTTTTGAATCCTTATAACTCCTGTAGGTTCGTACCTTCGACGCCCCAGTTCGAGACAAGCCATAATCTGGGCCGCTTTTGTTGGTCCTGTCCCATTGACAGATAAAAGATCTTCATATCGGATCTGGTGATCAGGATCCTGAAGCATCGCCGTGATATCACGCGCAATTACCCGGACATCCCGGTTCTGCACGCCTCTTCCTAAGATCGCTTCGATGAGTTCTGTATCGGTAAGGGTATTAACCCCCCTTTTTGCGATTTTTTCTCTCGGTCGGTCGCCTTCGGGGACATCCTTCATTTTTTTCATGGTATTACCCGGCCGGGTCAAAATACCTGTAAACCGGTATATTCCCTCGTATCACTATGCGTAGTGTTCCCTCAACTATAATTGCTTTCATTTCACTTCGGAAAGGCTCAAGGTCCAGATTTCAAATGCTCTGCCTCATGAAAAATCTTTAAGTAAAATCTAACCTATAGTTCCCGTATGACAACCCAAAAAAATGCAATGGAGGCATTTGCCGGAGAATCCCAGGCTAACAGGAAATATTCAGCGTTTTCCGAAAAAGCTGTTGCTGAAGGTTTCACGAATATCGCCACCCTTTACAAAGCCGCATCTGAGGCTGAAGCAATTCATGCAAAGAAACTCTTGAAAGTGCTCGATGCAATTGGCGAAACCGAGAAAAATCTTGAGGGAAGCATTGCCGGGGAAACACATGAGTACACATCCATGTATCCCGGGTTTATCAAAGAGGCTGAATCTGAGAAGAAAAGCGAAGCAGTACTTGCGTTTACGCATGCCATGAAGGCAGAAGAGGTTCACGCAGGACTGTATAAAAAAGCGCTTGCCGCTCTCAAAGCCGGTCATGATATCAGCAGGGAAAAGATCTTTCTCTGCCCGGTCTGTGGTAACATTGAGACAGGTAAAGCTCCCGATAAGTGCCCCATCTGCGGCGTATTTGGGAAACAGTTCCGAGAAATTACTCTCTGATTTTTTTATGTTTTTATAGTGAGCGAAAAGGAATCTATTTTTTATTGCGTCTCGTATGGGCCCAAACGATTACAACAATAAGAGCGATCAGTGTTGCCCATGATGCAGA
Organism: uncultured Methanoregulaceae archaeon; assembly: GCA_963701095.1. Taxonomy (GTDB): domain Archaea; phylum Halobacteriota; class Methanomicrobia; order Methanomicrobiales; family Methanospirillaceae; genus Methanoregula. Next base: position 1,632,758 of record OY969564.1, on the reverse strand, counting down.
ATAAATTACAATGATAGGGTTTTCAAGGATTGCTTTTGGCATGGAAGGTGCTTGCGTTTCCGGTGTCGTACAGTCAAACGTCAAAACTACACTTGCCGGGAACGGCCCGGGCCACCGAAATAATGGACAAGGACTGTCGCGTTTCCTGACTCAATAATGCCGGTTGCCGGGGCATTGTTCGTGACGGGGAAAGCAACAATACGCGTGAGCCGGGTGTTCTGGTCTCCGATCTCTACGTACCATTCGTCACCGTAGATATTGGCGTAGGTGTCCGTCGCATCGACAGACAGCTTTGAGCCGGGAGGAACTATCACCTGCCAGATACCCTGTTCTGTCTGGTTTGAAAACATCAAACGCTTTTCAACAATCTCTCCGGATCTCAGTTTCAGGGAGCCGGACGTAAAAAATACCGGAGGTGTGCTTGGGGTAAGTGAGAGAATCCCAGTTCCAATTGCTGCGGAACATTCGTACCGGTCTTCAATCTCCTCACTGTATTGAATTGCCCTATCGTAGATCCTGACTTCATCAACAGCTCCATTGAGATATTCCGGCGAATTCTGGTCGGGATAAACGCCGGGCCCTGCGTTGGCACCGATCAGGACATCGTTGTCATCCGCATAATAAATTGAACCGGATGCATTCACCTGGCTTCTGAGGATCCCATCAAGGTAGATTTTGATTTTCTGGCCGTCATAGGATCCGGTTATCTGGTGCCATTGCCCAGTAACAATATCCTCATTTGGAATAACTACAGAAACGCTTCCCTGCGGGTTTTCGAGAGCAAGTGTCCACCAGAGATCATTTCCTTCATCAAACCCGAGCCTGTACCCCCCTCCATCTGTGTAGGTCGATACCAGAGTCTGGGGGAATGTATTGTTCACATAAAACCAGAGCGACACCGTGATAGTATCTGTGGGGTGGTTCTCTGGGGTATAAGGAATTGACACGTAACTCCCATTACCATCAAGCACCAGTGCCTTAACACATCCATCATTATCGACCCGGTACGCGTTACCATGAATTGTCCCGGTATTCCCATTACCGGATGCATCCAGTGCCAGATTGCCACTGCCTTCGTTGAAATTAAGATACACCACAGGACCCCCGGAGGCAGGAGTTGTTCCGGTTGCAGCGGCAGCAAAGGATGTACTCATCAGCAACCCGATTGCAATCCCAAAGACAATACCCCATACGAGATTACCGCCGGTGTTTCTACGCATAGTTGGATCCTGTTTCTTTGTATGAAGGGATAGGGGTTTTCTGGAAAAGAAATTTGCGCTTAATTTCACAGTTTTCTGTCAGGTACATAATCTTTATATTTTCCGCAGACCTCTTCGCATTGATGAGCACGGTCACTGTATATTCCACCAAGAACTGCCCATACTGCCGTATGGCAAAGGCTTTCCTTGAGAAACAGGGCGTCCAATATATATCGATTGATGTTGGGGTCGATGCTGCTGCAGCGCAAAAAATGATAGCGCTTTCCGGCCAGCGTGGCGTGCCAGTTATAACTGTTGACGAAGAGGTTATTGTTGGCTACGACTCTCAGCGTCTCAATGAATTATTCGGCTCTCATCTATCAGATGAAATTTACGACGTTGTAATCATAGGTGCAGGACCGGCTGGCCTTACCGCAGGGGTATACTGCGCCCGCAAGTTTTTAAAGACCCTTATTGTTTCTGAAAATATCGGTGGCCAGGCACTAGAATCGTGGGCAATCGAAAATTATATGGGTTACCGGATGATAACCGGAGAAGATCTTATGAAAAAATTCGAAGATCAGGTGCGCATCTTCGATGTACGACTTGAAATTGACCGTGTTAGCAAAATAACCCCAGAGCAGGAACTTTTCACAGTATCAACCGCTTCCGGGATTGCAGTGAAAGCAAAAAGCCTGATTCTAACGCAGGGAAAGAAGCCTAGGAAACTCGGTGTGCAGGACGAGGACAAATATATTGGACGGGGACTGTCTCTCTGTTCGACGTGTGATGGTCCGCTTTACAAAGGTAAAAGGGTTGCAGTCGTCGGTGGTGGAAATTCCGGTATCCAGACAGCGCTTGAAATGAGCAGCATCGCAGCATCAGTGAGCCTGATCGTTCGTAGCACGATAAAAGCCGATCCGGTTTTTATTAAGAAACTCGAAGGGATTAAAAATATCACCATACATCTTCATTCGCAGATCTCCAATTTAAGCGGCGATCGTTTTCTTGAGCGCATCACATTGACAACCGAAAGTAAAGGTGAGCAGAGCATCGATGTTGACGCCGTTTTTATTGAGGTCGGTTGGTTGCCAAATACAGATATTACCGAGGGCTTGGTAGACCTCAATAACGATAAGGAGATCATCGTGGATGTAAACTGCTGTACAAGCCGCGCCGGGGTCTTTGCCGCGGGGGATGTTACTTCGATCAAAAGTAAGCAGATCGTAATTGCCGCCGGTGAAGGGGCGAAAGCGGCTCTCGAAGCATACGAATACCTGTTGAAACAAGATTAAGTCTGTTTTTTCGGTGACAATTATTCAAAAGGGTGATAAAGGCTAAGAAGATTCTGCTTTCTTTTCCTGCCGATCTTTTTCCTGGTACCCCTCAAGCAAAACGGTCATGACGTTTTTTACTGGTTTTTTAGTGTGGCTTGCAATATGGTATTCACAGAAAGGGCATGAGGTAATGACGATATCAGCTCCGGTCTTTTTTATTTCCTCCCCTCTTCGCCGGCCAAGTGCTGCTGCCTCATCAGGCATACCTGACTTAACCCCGCCTCCGGATCCACAACAAATGGCAGGCATCTCAACAAGATCGACTACCTGGCGAATGATCTGGCGAGGCTCCTCCTTAACGCCTTGTCCCCGCATTAAGTGACAGGGATCATGATAGGTCGCTTTTACGGAAAGACGCGCTGGGGGTTCAATACCGAACTGGGTGAGCACCTCGTTGATGTCCATAACCTTAAAGGGCGTTATGTAATCGTGTTTAAGCGTCGAGCCACACCCTGCACACATCGTCATCACTGTGTCTATCCCCCGGCATCGGAACGTATCAATATTTCGTCGTTTAAGCGTCTCGGTAATAGCCAGCTGGCCTGTACGGATAAGAGGTGAACCGCAGCAGACTTGTTCCTTGGGGATGATTACACGAATACCGTTCCGGCGCAGTACTTCCATTGCATCAAGTGCTGACTGTTGCTGGCGCAGGTTGTACATGCAACCTACGAAGAAACCAACCGTTGCTTTTATCGGTCCGTGTGGTTCGATGACCTCATCCATCTTTTCAAGGAACGACTCAGCAGTGCGAGGGACACTTCTGCCTGTTTTTTCAATCAGTGCGGCAACTTCAAGATGTCGGGGAAGAGTGAACCCTTGAATGTTTGCAAGCGCCCTGAGTTTTTCGATCGCTTTTGCCGGGATTTTAATCTTTTTCGGGCAGGATAGAAAGCAGGCCTGACAGCTTGTGCAGGTATACAGGCCGTCCCGAACTGCATCCGTTACACGAGTGCCGGTGTCCCGGGGATCAAGTGCAAGCCTCATTTCCTGCCGCATCGCAGTAGGCCCAAGGAAATTTGTTACCTCCATTGCCGGGCAGACTGAAACACATGCGAGGCATTCGATGCAGTCCCGGAGCGGTTTCATCTCATCAATTTGCGCTTTGGCTGGCAGGTGAAACATGTTATCGGGCGCTGGAATAAGCGATGCAATAGCCTCAATTTTCGGGATGAGATCTACCATCAGGTCTATTTTAATGGGAAGATTCAAAGGGGTAATGGTGATACCGTCAGTCGCCTCCTCCATACATGCGAGGACAGGTTCACCATCTACCCGGAGGGCACAGCTTCCGCACTGCCCGGATCCGCAGCAGTACCTGTAAGACAGCGTAGGATCTATCTCGTCGTGGATTGCATGAAGGACATGAAGGACCCTGGCCCCTTCATTTACCTGCACGGTATATGATTCGAAGTGAGGCTGCAGATCTGTTTTCGGGTTAAATCGTTGGATCATCACGTTGAGCTCTTTCATGAAGTTGCCCCGTGCCTGATAATGCCTTCCCTCTCCCTGGAGATGTACGTGTGTCCGAAAGGAGAGTGTTCAGCCTCCCAGTCCTGCAATAGATCCACTCGCATATCTGCACCTCTGGATTCGGGACGGATAAGGGCCGAACGGCAGATGAGAACCGAAGTAAGACACATATTCCGAATAGTAAAGCATTCCGCAGGACCTGAGGGGCCAACTGCTTTTAGTGGAGCTTGGAGCAGGCGTTCTGAGGTAGCAAGTGCCCGCCTGAGCCCTGTCTCATCGCGGAAAATACCCGCTCCCTGCCACATAGCGCACTGGAGCTCCTTTCGAACCCGTGCAGGGTTTTCGCACCCGGAAAAGAAAGTATCGATACATTTCTGCACGTTGGACGCTTGTGCTGGATTGATTTTTTTTACCCGGTTTCTTTCCTGCCCGGCAAACTCTCCGGCCCTTTTGCCGAATACTTGTGTCTCGGCAAGGGCATTCCCTCCCAGCCTGTTTGCCCCCTGAACACCACCTGCTGTTTCGCCGCAGGCAAAGAGGCCGGGAACCGTAGTTTCACATTTTGATGTGATCTTTAAGCCGCCCATTATATGATGGGCAGTAGGGGCGACCTCCATTGCATTTGTTCGGATATCCACACCAAATGTCAGGAACTGTTCGAGCATCACTGGCAGACGAGTTTCGATTTGCTCTTTTGGGAGGTGAGTAACATCGAGGAACACTCCCCCGTGTGGTGTCCCCCGGCCGTTTGCGATCTCGGTTGCAATCGCCCGAGAAACAACATCCCGGTCGAGAGCTCCTTACGTACGGGATCGTACTTTTCCATAAAACGTTCACCGAGGATATTTTTCAAGATCCCTCCCTCACCCCGCACGGCTTCCGTTATGAGCCTGCCACGTGCATCATATGGGTAGACCGCACCGGTTGGATGAAACTGCACCATTTCCATATCAATAAGCTCAGCTCCCGCGCGGTATCCCATAGCAAAGCCGTCACCCGTGCCACTTGAAGAATTCGTCGAAATATCGTAAACCCGTGCACCTCCTCCGGTGGCAAGGATGGTGCTATCTGCGGTTATTATGACCATCTCCCCGTTCTCGTTAAGAGCAACGGCGCCAATGACACTATCGTCCTGTTTAAGGAGGTCAATAACTGCGATTTCCTCCATTTTTGTGGCACCAGAAGTATCGAAACGTTCCATGAGGGTCATCATCATCTCATGGCCGGTACGATCCCCTGCATAACAAGTCCGGGGGAATCGTTGGCCGCCAAATGGACGTTGGGCAATCTCGCATTCGTTGGTGAAATCAAAAACTGCGCCCCAATGGATAAGATCGTTAATGCGTTGGGGTGCTTCCTGTACGAGGATTTTTACGAGTCAGGGTCATTGAGGTATGCCCCTCCTCTTAGCGTATCATCGTAATGGATATCGTAGGAATCTTCTTGGCGTAGTACCGCATTGTAGCCTCCTTCTGCCATGGTAGTGCAACCGCCCTTTCCGGCGATCGTTTTTGAAACGAGCAGGGTGTCCCCGTACCGGGCCGCCTCAATTGCTGCACGTACACCTGCGCCGCCGCTACCAATCACTAGCACGTGGCAGTCAACCACGTCATCTGCACGCATATTATAATTCTGTGCGTCGTATAGTTACATAAATAAATGGTACAGCCGAGTGAAACGAAATGAGATTTCTGATGAAATTTGGCGGGACGTCAGTTGCTGATGCACAATGTATAAAGCGTGTAGTGGACATCCTTGAAGGACACCATAAAGCAGGAGATGAAGTGGCGGTCGTCGTCTCCGCTCAAAGGGGTGTGACTGATCAGCTCATTGCTATTGCAGAAAAGCTGCCCGTGGCAAAAGACTGCTCTGAAGTCCCGCCGCTCATCGCTCATCTCCGTGAACGACACATGGCTACACTTAAAGGGGCAGCACCGGATTACGTCAGGGAAGTTGAGGAGATTATTGAAAAACGCCTCGCGAGCCTCCAGCATATTCTTTTTGCGATCTATAATCTCAGAGAACTTACTCCCCGGTCGAAAGATTACGTCATTTCGTACGGGGAGCGGTTGCTTGCCCCGGTCATGGGTGCAGCTCTCCGCCAGCGCGGCATCCCTTCGATTGTGTTTGATGGATGTGAAGCGGGTATCCTTACTACCGCCCAGCATGGCGAGGCAACCGCTCTTTCCCGAAGTGATGAGATAATCAAAAAGAAAATTGGATCTCTCTTAAAAAAGGAGATCCCGGTTGTCATGGGTTTCATGGGTTGTACCGAGAACGGGATAATAACAACTCTTGGGAGGAGTGGTTCGGATTATTCGGCATCCATAATTGGTGCTGGGATCGATGCAGATGAGATCTGGATATGGACAGATGTAGATGGGATCATGACATCCGATCCACGGGTTATTAACGATGCCCGCGTTCTAAAAAGCGTGTCATATATCGAAGTTATGGAACTTTCGTACTTCGGCGCAAAAGTCATGCATCCACGTTCAATAGACCCTGCCATGAGAAAAAATATCCTTGTCCGGGTGAAAAACACCTTCAATCCCACCGCTCCTGGAACCCTCATCGTAAGAAACGGTCATCGCGACAGCCGCATTGTTAAAGCGCTAACCTATATTGAGAAAGTCGCTTCCATCAATATCAACGGCGCTCAAATGATTGGAAGGCCTGGCGTTGCAAAGGCAATCTTTTCCGCGCTCGCTGACCGGGAAGTGAATATCATGATGATCTCACAGGGGTCATCGGAAGCCAATATCTCCCTCATCGTAGACGAATCTCATCTTGAATCCGCTGTTGACGCTCTTAAACCGCTTGTAACAGATGGAATCGTACGGGAAATAACGCATAACCGGGATGTGTGTGCAGTGGCTGTAGTAGGAGCTGGTATGGCAGGTGCCGCTGGAACTGGAGGCCGGATCTTTACTGCCCTTGGAAAAGCCGGTGTAAATGTCATGATAATCTCTCAGGGATCAAGTGAGGCGAATATCTCGTTTGTGGTCCGGCAGCAGGACGGTCCGCGATCTGTACGGATACTACATGATGAATTCCAGCTTTCGGAGGAATGTAATTGACCGGGAACGCGTATAGCGACGCGGGCGTGGATATTGATCTTGAGGCAGCTGCAATTAAGGCCCTTATTAAAAATCTTACATTCAAAAGGAAAGGTAAACACACAATGCTCGGTAATGTCGGGCATTTTGCCGGCCTAATCGATTTTGGATCGTCGGCCCTCGCCCTCACAACCGACGGCGTTGGAACCAAGATGCTTGTAGCTGACAGGATGAAGGACTGGTCTACGGTAGGGATCGATTGCATAGCGATGAATGTAAACGATCTTTACGTAATGCATATGGAACCGATTGCATTTGTTGATTATATTGCGACTGATATATTGTCGGCCGAAAAAATGGCCCAGATCGGCATCGGTCTTAATGAAGGGGCTCGGCTTGCGAATATCGATATTGTTGGAGGGGAAACCGCGTCGCTTAAGGGTCTTGTGAATGGTCTGGACCTTGCCGGAACCTGCGTCGGGGTACAGGAAAAAGACCGGATAGTAACCGGTGAGAAGATCCGGCCGGGTGACGTGATCGTGGGTGTCCCCTCAACCGGCATCCATAGTAACGGACTCTCACTTGCAAGGATGATCGTGGAGAAATATGCTGATTACGATGAAAAACTTAGAAACGGCAAAACACTTGGTAGCGAACTTCTCACGCCTACACGGATCTACCATGAAAGTCTCCAGGTCGCTGATACGTGCATGATACACGGCATGTGCCATGTCACCGGAGGAGGATTATTGAATTTCCTGAGACTGAGCTCGTTTGGTTTTCGGTTCGATAATCCCATCACACCACCGGAGATCTTCCGGTGGATACAAGAAATGGGGGCAATCTCCGAGAACGAAATGTATCGCACATTTAATATGGGGATGGGATATTCCTATGTGGTTCCTCCGGAATCGGTGGATATCTTGATTAAAAAAGTGAAAGGCACACAGGTTGTTGGAGAAGTTATAGAAAAACCCGGGGCATGGCTCGGCGATTATCAGGTTACCTGAATCCGGTCCCGTTCCTAAACCATGGCAGGGAAACTAAAAATAGCAGATTAAAGAGGGCTGATATGCGTGACCGTTGATTTCAAGTCAAGTCTTAACACTCCTCCACGAAGCCGTATCGCCCTCTCTTCAAAAACCAAGAAACAGATTAAGGAACTTGTCGGCAAATGCGAGCACTGCGAAACAGTAAACGATCCGGAGTCACTTGAAATCCATCAGATTGGGATGCTGTCTCATAATCCTCAACGGCTCGATGAAGATCCCATGAAAATTCTTATTGTTCTTTGCGAGGAACATGCTCTCCAGGCACGTGAGGGTAAAATTCTGAAATCATCTTTGCGATCAATGACAGCAAAACGCTCGGATAAATTGAAAAAAGCATTGAGGGCACTTTTACAAAAAGCTGACAGGACTTATGAAGGATCAAATGTCACAAAGACTCATGACCCCAATAGGTTTAGTGTCGGAGCATTCCTTTCAGAAAAAAAAGACCGTCATTCATAATTAACGCCATTGTGCTATTATAGATTGCGGGATTGATGGGAGGCGCCGCATGATCTCTAAATAAAGTGATATCACCCCTCACAGGTATACGGATCATCAGGTATAAAAGCGGTCTTTTTAGCGTTATCTGATACGAGTGCGCTATTTCCCATCGGATCTTGGATGATGAGGGTCGCCGGTGTTTCACCTGCAGAGATGCTTGCTATCTTTTCAAGAAGCACCCGCCCGTTTTCCTGTTCAACATCATCGCCATCTCTAATCGCAGTTTTTATGGCTTGTGCGATTCTGTTGAGTACTCCTTCAACATTTGACACAAACCCTTCACAAGCAGGGCCAGGATCGATCCGGACCCGAGCTCAGGTATTTCAAGGCTTGCAGTCATGCTTCGTACCACGCGCACATCGAGATCGTCGCGTGTCGTTATTGGCATCTCATACCGAACCGGATCTGCATTTTTAAGAAGTTGCGTATCCACGTATCGGTATCCGCAGGAAGGGCAGACCGCAGAGATGATAAGAATATCAGAGAAAAAGGGTATATTTTCTGTTTTGTAGATATATTCTATCTCAGTATTACAGTATGGACACGGTCCTGGGACGACAGTGCGCACCGCTTTATGCCCCGATCTTGTCGCGTGAGATCTTGACAGACATCGGTGTCAGAACGACATATCTCTGGTCGCCAAGACCAATAATGTCCCCATTAACGTCCTTTGCAACTTCTTTTAAGTCCTTTAAGACCCGCTCGTAGGAGATCTTGTCCATCTTTAAGCGTGAGATATCGACGATTACGATGTTTCCGTTGTAAACTTCATCTTTGACCGGGGGGTATCCTTGAGATCTGCGATTGTTGCAATTTTTACCAGAAGCGCCGGAGAATCCTTGCCGTGTTCCTCGTAGGAACTAAGATCCAGATCCATGTATTCATCATCGGAACTGGTAGAATTTTTTCCTAAAAGTGTGTCTATGATCTTAACCATAAAAAAACTGTACGAAGAAACTTATTTAATAGTATCGATGAGTGTGGCAGAAATGGCCTGTTTTTCTATCTTTGTTTTTCATTTCAGAAATATTAAAGTTCAAGATTCCAGAGCTCATCGCCGACGTGATGAAAATTCTTGCACATTTTACCGGCTGCGCTCATCCGGATTTTAGCCCCATCCATAAGTGCAACTCCGATGGCGAGAGGCTTTTTGTGTCGTTCATCGACAATCTGAACAGGCCCCCCCGCGATTACATCATCACTGACTGCTACGATTCCCGGCCGCATTACGTCTGCCCCGTTCACGACAAACGGGATTGCACCGGCATCGACGGTGATCATACGTTCTGGAAACGGGCACTGGACCGCTCCCCGTAATGTGGGAAAAACCCATGTACCCGTGTCCATCAAAAGTGGTTTTTTGTTCACCAGGAAAACGGTGACATCAGCATTTGTTTCCAGGATTTCAATTGTTTCGGTATGGAAGAGTTTCGTTGACGCGCCGATCTGGAGAGCGAGCTTGTCCAGCAAATCCTGGGCCTGGCTTTTCCGGATAGAATGACGTTTTTTTACGATAATTTTTTTCATGCTTCATTTTTACAATCTCTCGGGCAACGACTAAAATTTTTCCCGTCCAGACCACGGGGCTCCTCTAATCTATGTCAGATATCGTTGGATTCCCGGTCTCATCTTCGGGACTAGAAACCTTCTTGTCCCATCAGGATCTACGCTATGTTTAAGTAGAGTGCTCGCGCACATATATTACCCCAGAGCGATGGTAACACAGGGGATACCTATGACCAAAAGACCGTTGGATATTTTGGATCTGGTGCTGAACCGCCAGCCCGTTATTGTTTCCCTTAAAGGCGGGAGAGAAATCCGGGGAGTTCTTCAGGGCTACGATGTTCATATGAATCTCGTCCTTGATAAGGCTGAGGAAACAGAGAACGGGCAGGTTGTAAAAGTAGGCACGCTTATCGTCCGTGGGGATAACGTGATCTATATCTCGCCATCGCTGGAATCATAAGGTGAAATACTATGTCAAAAGGCACTCCGTCAATGGGAAAGATGAACAAGATGACCCATATCGCCTGCCGGCGCTGTGGTAAGATCTCGTTCCATGCCCAGAAAAAAGTCTGCTCTGCCTGTGGGTTCGGCAGAAGTACTAAGATGCAAAGTTTCAAGTGGCACACCAAGCGACCAAAAATCCCGACGCATTAGAGTAGTACCATGTGTGGTATCGTTGGCATCGTCGATGCTGGCGGTGTGTCCATCCAGCTCTATTATGCCATGTATGCTCTCCAGCATCGTGGCCAAGAGAGCGCCGGTATATCAACGTTTGACGGGACAAGTCTCTGTAAATTCAAAGGACAGGGACTTGTTGCAGACGTTTTCTCCCCCGCTATTTTAAAAGATCTTAAAGGAACAGCAGGTATTGGTCATGTACGTTATCCAACGACAGGTGCAAATCTTCCGGAAAACATTCAGCCCCTCAACTTCCAGTTTCAGAATCATTTTATCTCGGTTGCCCACAACGGGAATCTGGTTAACACCTCCGAACTCAGGCGGGAGTACGAAGAGGCAGGCCAGATTTTTACTACAACTACCGATACAGAAATTATTGCGAAGATTTTAATCGGAGAGATCAGCGTATCAGGCAGCGTGGAAGATGCTGTTCACCTCTGCATGAAGCGGATGGAGGGTTCTTACTCGGTCGTTATTATGATCGATGGCGTCATTTACGCATTCCGCGATCCTCTCGGCATAAAGCCATTCTGTCTTGGAAAGATCGAGAACGGGTATATCGTGGCCTCAGAAAGTGTCGCAATTGATGCACTTGGCGGACGATTCCTGCGGGATGTTAAGCCCGGCGAATTGATCCGGATGGATAACGATGGGGTCCGGTGTACGCAAGTAGCCGTTGCCGGTCGCCGCGCCCATTGTATTTTCGAATACATCTATTTTGCCCGGGCAGATGCGATCATCGATGGGGTACTTGTGTATGATGTACGACGGATCATCGGCCAGAAACTTCATGAGGAGGCACCAGTTGCTGCGGATTCGGTCTGTTCAGTGCCTGATTCCGGTACAGCGTATGCAATCGGTTACGCTGAAGGATCCCGGATCCCATTCGTCGAAAGTCTCATGAAGAATCGTTACATGGGCCGGACATTCATCATGCCCACGCAAAAAGAACGAGAACGAGCAGTCAGAATCAAACTTAATCCCATCCCTGCTCATCTACGGGGAAAATCGGTTGTCCTTGTCGATGATAGTATCGTTCGTGGTACAACCTCAAAACGAATTATCGAAATGATGAGGGATGCAGGTGCCAGGGAGGTTCATATGCGGATAGGATCTCCAGCGATTAAATCCCCCTGTTATCTTGGGGTAGATATGCCGACAAGAAAGGAGCTGATTGCAAGTGATAAAGTGGAAGACGATGTCCGCCGGTCAATTACGGCAACATCACTCCACCACATTTCATTGGATGCTCTTGTAAAAGCAATCGGGTTTGATCGCGGTGATCTATGCACAGGATGCCTTACCGGCTGCTATCCATTGCCCATAGATGGCGAAACTGCGAACCCCCGGCATATTGATTTTTTGGATGGAACGTTCCAGTCCCGCCTCGAATCGTTTGAGGCAGAGACTACTTAATAAGGATTTGTTTCCCTCTCCTCTTTCAGTTCAATTCATGTCGCAGCACCGTACTTTTTTACCAGTACCGGCAAATCCGGTGTATATTACCTAATATCATGTGCTGACAGGTTTGTACTAGGGGGATCATGGAACATATCAGAAAAGCTTTTGATGCAGTTGCGACAGTGTACGATTCACAGCGAGAGTTCATCATCCCCGATATGCGGGACTATTACGATGCTGCAGTCTGGGCGGCAGAGAGCCCGCGGAATGTCCCTGCAATCCTCGACATCGGGGCAGGAACTGGCCTTTTGAGCGCCCTCCTTCTTGAAAAATATCCTGCCTCCACGATCACCCTTCTCGATATTTCGGAAAAAATGCTTGCCGTTGCAAGGGAGCGGTTTAAAAGCAGGAAAAATGTTTTCTTCCAGATCGGGGATTATTCACAGGTGGAATTGGGTGGTCATTACGATCTGATCTGCTCCTCGCTCTCGATTCATCACCTTGATTCAGGTGACAAGCGCCGGCTCTTTGGGCGGATCTACGAAGCTCTCTCACCTGGTGGAATCTTTGTCAATGCTGACCAGGCCGAAGGAGAAACGCCATATTTTACTGAAATGTGTCGTGATTACTGGGATGATTTCCTGAGGACCGGGCCACTTACTCTCATCGAACAGATGGAAATCCTGAAACGCCGGGATGCACTCGACAAAAACGAGAAGCTCTCAGTCCAGCTAGCATGGCTTCATGAAGCCGGTTTTTCTGATGTGGACGTCATCTATAAGAACCGGACTTTTATTGTAACCGTAGCTCGAAAAGTCTGACAAGGGGTCAGGATATTAGATTCCCAACCGGAATCGATCAAAATCAATTTCGGTGGTTTATTTTTTGTAGTTTTAAGAACTGAGGGTTGATCGAATCCGGTACAATACTGGAATTTCATGAAGGTATCGATTGAAAAGAAGAAGTAGCGAGGGATGGATTTGAACCATCGATCTACGGGTTATGAGCCCGTCGGGATATCCTGACTACCCTACCTCGCTGCTGGTTAATCAGGGTAATTATATAGACGACACCCGCAGATAAACTTTACTCAAAGGATAGGCCGGAAATCTGTGCTGTTCGCTATCTTCAATTAGCAGTGATGCATTATTCACAACTATGGACGATAATGAACTCAACGAAATCCGCGAGAAACGAATGGCTGCACTTAAAGAGAAGATGGAGCACCAAGGCGTTTCGGGAAGTGTTATCCAAATCGACGAACAACACATCAATGATATTCTCCGTACCCATCAGGCACTTATCATTGATTTCTGGGCTGAATGGTGCGGTCCTTGCCGGAGAGTAGGACCTGTGATAGAGGAACTTGCTCAGGAATTTGCCGGTAAGGTTACGTTTGGAAAATGTAATACAGATGAGAACCAGCAACTGGCAATGCAACTCAATATATCAGCGATCCCGAATATTGTTTTCTTTTCTCATGGGAAGATGGTCGACCGGGTGATTGGGGCATATCCTAAGGAAGCGATCCGGGAGAAAGTTATCAGGAATTTTATAAGACCGGAATAAACGGGAGAAAGGTTATTATTTATCGGTTATTCGCAATAGGGATCATTTGCCCATTCTTCATATACTTTTTTCACCGGCCTGCCTCCGCGATGACCCCCGCTATGTGACCGACGCCGAGACTCTCCGCGTTCTTCTTCATCTTCAGCAGCATCAAGATTTTCACCGGGAAGTTCCTGCGGTCGCTGCTCCTGCACTGGACGCTGGTTATGGTGCTCCCGTATGTTCCGATGATTGGTATCCCCATCATTATGCTGGCGGGGAGGTTGTTCCTGATGCGTTTCCTCAGCCATAGATATCAGTTATCATACATGTCAGAATGCAGAAAAACTTATTGTTTGCTGCCCGGAATAGTCTCCCTCATTTTCTAGGAGAATCCCTTTGACAAGATATTGAGTCTACGCTCCCCCGTAAAGAGTACCTTCCTGAATCTCTATAATTATTGCCCCCAATTCCTCGACAACTTTGAGAAGGTCAGGGCCCGCAATGGTTTTAGGCCGGATAGTATCGAATTCACCAAGAGAGAGAATCCAGGCATTACCCCAGATCTCGAAACGGAACAAGTTCTTCTTCCAGAGAAACCCGATCAGAATCAATATAATTCCGGCAACGACGCACGCAACACCTGCAGCCTCAAGAAAGATGTTCCCGGCGAGACCGAAAACCGCGAGGAGGATGCCAGCCAGCATAAGAATAAATCCTAAAACAAACGGTATGGTGCGATATCGCTTGGATTGTACAACACCTATACCCCTGATGTCTGAGATATTTACTTGCTGGTAGAGTGATTCTGTTCGTATATCGAAGAAACTTTTTACTGTCGAATATGCAATAAATCGTTTGCTTGTGGCGGCAAGGCCAATCTTGGCCCTCACCGGATAGTACATCCGTAGGCCATCATATTCCTTGATTAAAGTCTCATTCTGCGCAAATCCGATAAAATTCCGAATGTCCGCCATATTTGCACTCGTCCACTACGATTACATTAGGTGAACAATTATTACAAAATTGCGGTGTGCACCGGGTGTCTTCCACTATTACATGACCGGTACAACAAATCAACACCTAAATACATCAAGGTCTCATTCGTATCATCAGATCATTCTGTCAGATATGTCCAACGTTACCACGCTCCTTGATGCAAAAAGTGTACCTGAGGCAAAAGCGGCGCTTGTCTGCCCATCCCGTGACAAGACCTATAGTTTTAAAGAACTTCGTTCGGAGACGAATCGCATTGGATACGGGCTGTCCTGTCTTGGCATAGGAAAAGGGGATCGTGTCTGTATTTACCTCGATAGTTCGCCTGAATACCTTATCAGCTACTTTGCAATCTGGCGGATCGGTGCTGTTGCTGTCCCCACGAACATCGTATACCGGGCAGATGAACTGCACCATGCGGTAAGCGATGCCGGGGCTCGTGCTATTATTACCGATATTCGAGGGATAAATGTCGTAACAGAAGTACAAAAAGCTGCGGTCCTTGAGACCGTCATTTGTGTGGCCGATGAAGGAACCGACCCCGGACACGGAGTAGTTGCATGGTGGGCATTTCCCCCGGCCCCTGCATCGATGAGAGCTGCCAATTGCGCGTTCGACGACCTTTGTCACATCCAATACACAGCTGGGACTACCGGAAAACCAAAAGGTGCTATGCTCAGCCATGGGAATTGGATGACCGCACTTGATGCCGAGCGTGAAGCCCTCCGGCTTAGGCCGGACGATGTGTATCTCGGTATTTACCCTATGGGGCATGTGGGGTTGTCATGGGGACTTGCGATCCTGCGTGCCGGAGGAACTTTTGTAATGATGGAGCGTTTCAATGCGCGGGAATACCTCCAATTTGCAGAAAAGTTCAAGGTGACCGTTCTTGCCGCTATGCCACCGGTCATTCACACGCTCACCCATAGTGATCCGGGAACAGAAAAGTTCCTCCGCACGGTACGGGTTATCATATCGGGAGGTGGTCAGCTTCTGCCTTCGGTCTGGGAAGCGTTCGATAAGCGGTACCATATACCGGTTGCAAACTCGTACGGACTCTCAGAGACAATCGTAATCGGATCAGGAACAACCACATTACCTGAATACCCGGCACTTACCCGGAACTACCAAAGCGTTGGTGTCGCAGTGGGATACACTGAAGTTAGGATTGTAGATGCAGACGATCCGGAAAAAGAGCTTTCTTTTGAGCAAATTGGAGAAATAGCACTTCGGGGCCCATCTGTTGCCAAGGGATATTGGAATTTACCCGAAGCGACCGACGCAGTGTTCAGAAACGATGGGTGGTTTTTGACCGGCGATATAGGTTACATGGATAAGGATGGTATTCTCTATATCACCGACCGGAAAAAAGACATGATCATAATGTCGGGATGGAAAATTTACCCGACCGAGGTGGAAAACGTAATTGTTCAGCACCCGGCTGTTGCAGATGTCGCAGTATTTGGCATTCCCGATGAAAGAAAAGGAGAATCCCCCGTTGCTGCTGTTGTCTTAAAAGTCGGCACTACGCTCTCTGAAACAGAGTTTGAATCATTCTGCGGCAGACACCTTGCAGGCTACAAGGTCCCGCGAAGACTCATCATCGTTGATGATCTTCCCCGGGTGCATGGTTGGAAGCTCCTGCGCCGCACACTGCGTGAAAAATTCAACCAGATAACTGCCGAATGAGGGTGACGCGAATATTCTGCGAGAAAATCGAATCATTCCCGAAAACCTTTTAATGTTTTCTTAATGATATTAAACGGAGCATATAATCGTGGATACAAAAAGCCAAATCGTTGATATTCCGATAAGCGGCAAGCCCAAGAAGAGGTCTACCGGTATAGTCGGGCTCAACCTTCTTTTAGATGGTGGATTTCCTACGGGCTCTGTTATAATGGTATATGGTTCGCCGCTTGCAGGGGTTGATCTTGCGGCAGTTCAGTTCTGGAAGGTTGAAGGAGAAGAAGGTACCTACCTTATGAATGACGGGGATGTTGAAAACGGCATGCAGGATGTGTCAGAAATACACCCTGAAATGTATCTTCCCCAGATGGTTGGGGGAAGAATCGTTATCGATTCACTTTCGACAATCATCATAAAATATGGGATAGACGTCGCGCTTAAATTTCTACGGAATGCACGCGAACTGATGAAGGAACGCAGTTCCAATCTTATGGTTATTGTCTATACCAATGTCCATTCACCGGTCGAAATGACACGGATCATGCGTGCCTCCGATATTGTGCTTGAACTCAAAACGGAAATTCACCAGAGTGAGATCGAGCGGACGCTTGCCGTGCACAAGATACGTGATTCTGCTGCTCCCCAGCGTCTTCTGCCCTTTATTATCACAGATCGCGGAATTGAAGCATCGACAACATCAAGAGTCGTATAGAAAAGATCTTTTTTTTTATTTTGTCATAATCTTATAGCGCGAGCCGGACTTCTTTTGCTGCCTCCGCCATGTTTTTGAGTTTCCAAAATGCGGATTCCCGCGATCGCATCCGCAGACCGCAATCGGGATCGACGAGCATCGCCCGTGCTCCGAAAACATCGACTCCTTTCTCAATCCGCTTCTTAATTTCATTTGTTGATTCAACTTTTTCTGCACTCGAATCGATACAGCCATACCCAATCATACGGCCGGCAAGATCCCGGGACCCGAAAAGTTCGAGGTTTGCGGGATTTTTCGAAAACTCGAAATCAAGCACGTTTACGTTAATCTTGAGGATATCGTCGATAGTGTTTGCGAGGTTACCGCAGACATGCATGCAGCTGGGGATTTTAAGAGAGCTGGTTATTAGCTCGATTGCCTGTTTTCCAATAGCGAGGTCGGCAATTCCTGTTGAGAAAATAGGCTCATCAATCTGGAGGAGCGTTATTCCGACAGCCTCAAGATAACGGGCTTCCGTGGCTAGTGCAGCTGCTAAATCCGGAACAAGTTCCTCCCGGTTCCGGTACATTGATGAGCTGATATGGAGTCCATGAGCAAGCGTGGATGGACCGGTGATAATTCCCTTGACGTACAGTGACTTTGATCGTGCGTATTTTGTATCTGCGACGGTGATGGGCCTGGATGCTGATTCGATCTTTCCGATGACGTCCTGGCCCTTGATCCCCGGAAGTTTGCCGGAAAATACGCCGATCATGTCTCCTCTGACCTGACCATCTGAAATAATGTCGATACCTGCAGAAATCTGATCGGAGACTGCAGTTTCAACTGAAGGTCCGAAAGGATCAAAAAAAGATTTAATACCGGTTCCTTTAACAACGGGATAACTCCCGACGACCGTAGTAGCAAGAACTTTGTTTATGAAATATGCCTTCATGGAACAAGCCTATGCATGTCACGTGGGAACAGAACGGCTTCACGGACATTTGAAAGTCCGAGCATTGTCATGATCAACCGGTCTGCGCCAAGCCCCCATCCGGCGTGTGGTGGCATCCCGTACCTGAACGGTCGGAGGTAGAACTCAAAACTATCTGGGTTCAGGCCCTTCTTTTGGATTTGCCTAACGAGAAGATCGTACTGGTGGATCCGCTGGGCACCGCTTGAGAGCTCCATTCTAGGATGCATCAGATCGAATGCTTTGCAGATAGTGGGGTCGTCTTCATATGGCATCGCATAGTATGGGCGGATCTCGGTTGGCCAGTCTGTGATAAAGTAGTGACTTCCCATTTCGTCACCAATTGCATGTTCTGCTGCAGCACTAATGTCATCGCCGAACCTGATGGATTCGCTGCTTTTTTTCTGGGCAATTTCGATCGCATCTCGATAAGGCAACCGGGTAAATGGGGTTTTGGGCACCACAAAATCAGTGCATTCGAGGTTTGCCAACTGATCACTACAGCTCCTTTTCACATATTCATAGGTCTTGACAATCAGGTTCTCAAGAATTTCCATAACTTCATAATGATCCGCGTACGAAACCTCAATATCTATACTTGTGGCTTCGTTGAGGTGCTTGGTAGTGTTGTGCTCCTCAGCTCTGAAGATCGGACCGATCTCGCAGACCTTTTCAAACCCCCCCGCCATCATCATTTGTTTGTATAACTGCGGACTCTGGTTAAGAAATGCCTCCTTATCAAAATAGGCAATAGGAAAAAGTTCAGTTCCGCCTTCAGTCGCAGCGGCGACAACTTTTGGGGTAGTTATACTAATGAATCCCTCTCTATGGAAAAAGGTACTGACTGCGTACATCGCGGCGCTACGAATCTGGAAGACCGCAGCAACACGGGGCCGGCGGACATCAAGAAACCTCGCGTCAAGACGTGTATCGAGTTCGGCACTAACTTTCTCAGAGACGTCAAGGGGGAGAGGCGTTTCGGCAAGATTGATAATCTCAAAAGTGTCCGGAACCATCTCTCTTCCGCCAGGTGCCTTCTCCATGCCTTTTATTGTTCCGGAAATCCTAACAACAGATTCCCGAGAAACTTTCTTTGCAGAAGCAAGAACTGCCTCGGATGCCTTCTTTTTCGGTATAGTCACCTGGATGATCCCGGTTCTGTCACGGATTAGAAAAAATGCGAGTCCTCCAAGGTCCCTGACCTCGTGAACCCATCCGCATATTTCCGCGTGACCGGTATCAGGTGTGACTGATTGTATGGCAATACGCATCAAAATCCTATTACAATGGTACGGGGAGGGTAATGGATTTTATGGGAGGTATTCGCGATCTCTCTTTTTGATCCTTGGCTCTACAGCGATCCTGATCTTCACGATGGCACTCGCACTTTGCTTGAAATCTCCGAACGGAAATACGGTCGCAATCGGTGACAGCCAAATCGCGGAGATTGCGCACAATGGATCAGTCATCATTGATGAATGTGGATACTGCGGGCTGCTTGTTGTGGATCAGATCCGGATCCTCAGCACGCGGCATGCAACGATCTCGGTTTTTGGCATACCCATCTAAAATGCCGATTTCCACAATCAGAATAACAAAAGACATCGTGAATCTTGAGAGGTTACAGAAGATTACATTAACCCTGATTTCCTTAACTTGGAGCCGGTATTTTCTTTTTTGAAAATGAAAGATGCAGTTTTGAAACTTTGACAAAAATCAATGGGGTGGTATTGAACAAGTATTTGGAGTATATCCATATCTTTTACGTTAAGCGGATAAATGCCTGCAGGCAGTTGTAAATCTTTCAAATGGACAGGCGAAATTCGGGCTCTGGAGAAGACCTATCTAAAAAGGTCGTACTAACATCATAAAGAGCTAAATTACTGCGTCTCATTACCATTTTATGTAAACAGACAATGAAGAACACAATAATGTTGAAAAATAGGCATATCAGGTTTGTTGAATTATCGTCTGGTATGATCAGGGACTCAATCCTCATCATGATCTGTGACTGGGAATTACAGTGAAGGCACCACTTTTTTTAATCATGCATGCATGAGTCTTCGAATTATGTGCGTCTCTACAGAGCCGAATTATTCTTCTTCAAGTTGCTTTTTCGCTTCTGCAAAGTACCGTATCTGATTCTCTGAGAATTCTGGATACGAAAGGTTCAGTCCCGCAATAGCCGAAGTGATCGCTTCGGCAACTAAAGTGCGGGCCGCCCACTTGTGATCTGCAGGAACAATAAACCAGGGGGCGAACTCAGTTGATGTGGCCTCAAGCATCTCCTCATAGACCGCCATGTACTGGTCCCAGTACTTTCTTTCTGCAATATCCGAGAAAGAAAACTTCCAGTATTTTTCTTTTTGGCTGAGTCTTTCGATCAGGCGTTGTTTCTGTTCATCCTTTGAGATATGGAGGAAAAACTTCAGAACAACCGTGCCATTCCTGACAAGGTGTTTTTCAAAGGAGTTGATATCTTTGTACCTTCCCTCCCAGAACCCTTTCGCGCCAGGTCCTATCTCCGTAGGGAGATCTTCCATTCGCTCTGGATGCACATGGACAACGAGTACATCCTCGTAATAGGAGCGGTTAAATATGCCAATCATCCCACGCTCCGGGAGCACTTTTTCGTATCTCCACAAAAAATCATGCGCATGATCCTCAGTACCGGGAACTTTGAACGAATGGACTTCACAGCCCTGAGGGTTTAAACCAGACATTACGTGCTTGATTGTACCGTCCTTTCCTGCGGTATCCATCCCTTGGATAACGATTAGGATACTGCGTCTGCAAGATGCTGCTAATATCTCTTGTACCTCGGCAAGCTCTCTATGATCCTTTGCAAGAATGTCTTTAAGGAATTCGTTTGCCTCTTCTTCGCTTCTATTTTTGAGCGACTCGTGCTGAACCCAGCTGGTATCGTATTTTTTTAGCCGGATCTTTTTATCAGGCCCGGCAATGAACTTTTCTAAATACCTACTGACTTTCGGTCCGTTGACTTCCATATTTTCTGCTTATCTCCCTCTTTTTCCTCATTCCTCAACAAGGTTTACTTCAAAGTCAGGTTCTAAAAGAATGATCTTTAGTACCAGTACATCTTTACAAAAATCTTGGATCGAGAGACCCGTCTGTATAGCGATGGAGCACCAGCGGAACGATGATTATCGTTGTAATCGCGTTTCCGACAAACCATGGTAAAAACGCCGCCATTACCTGGTTCCACGCAATGACACCTCCTATCGCAAGCGATAGCGAACCCCATGTCGCCGCAACAACATTGTTGATAATAACGCCAAACAGGACGAGATGGAAGAGATCCCGACGGGATTCGATTCCTACGTTCACATCAAAAATACGGAATGCCACAAGCGGAATAAGCACCATCCAAAGATCTGCAAATGATAAATAGACCACTCCGGTCGGCGGCATGCCAAAGAAGAGTCCTGCCCCGAAGAATCCTCCTATATATGCTGCTATTGCTCCATACATGCCAAACCAGAGCGTAAAGATCACCATGAAAGCAGCTGCGATGGAGATCACTGCGATACCAGTGGGAAGAGAAGGGCTCGCTATGTGGGAAATAAAAATGGAAAACCATGCCAGGAGAGTGTTGATGATGATAAGCCCGATAACAAGGATAAGGAATGAATACGTCGGACGTCTGACATTCTTCATAAACAATCACTATCCAACTATTATCATCTCCTCTAAATAGAATTTATCCTTCTGTCATTATGTATTCCCGCAAAACAGAGGATTTTATGGACTCGGATCGTAATTACTAGGTAGGTTCGGGAGTCTGTACAATCCATGATAATAATAGGAATCGATCCTGGCCTTGCTCGGCTGGGTTATGGCGTTATCAGGGTGGATCGGGATATTACAGCACCGGTCTGTTATGGTTGTATGGAAACGCTTGCAGGGATCAGGCCGGCAGAGCGCCTGTTGGAAATCTACAACGGAATCTCCTCCCTTTTCGATCGGTATCCCCCGGAAGAACTTGCGATGGAGAAACTCTTTTTCTCAAAAAATATTACTTCTGCGATGGGAGTCAGCGAGGTACGAGGGGTTGTTCTCCTTGCTGCTGAGCAACATCAGATCCCGGTAACTGAATATACTCCCAACCAAGTCAAGCAGGCAGTTACAGGATCTGGTCGGGCGGATAAAAATCAGGTCCAACAGATGATCACCCGGCTTCTCCATCTTGATGAAGTGCCACAACCGGACGATGTTGCGGACGCCCTTTCGATTGCCTTATGTCATAGCCACGTCATGAGATAGTATTATGATCGCGTATCTGAACGGAACTCTGGCCGCGACTGGCGACCGGTGGGTGGTTCTCGATGTAAACGGTATCGGCTACCGAGTACACGTTCCAGAACCCGTTACACGCGAATTAACCCAAAATTCCGGGAACGTAAAACTTTACACCTATATGGCAGTTCGCGAGGATGCGATTACTCTCTACGGTTTTGTCTACGAGAGTGAGCTCGAGTTATTTACGGTTCTTATCGGGGTCTCAGGTATTGGACCGCAAATAGCCCTTAACATTCTGTCTCAGATATCCTTGGAAGATTTCGTTATCGCCATCCTTTCCGGTGATGAAAAAAGTCTGGTAAGAATATCTGGCATAGGTTCAAAGAGCGCACAAAGGCTTATTCTCGAACTTAGGGATAAGATAAAAAAAGTCCAGAGCACTATGACCCCTCTCATGGTAGGAAAACCGGAATCAGTCACCCGGGATGCAGCAAGTGCCCTTGTCTCACTTGGGTTTTCTGAGAATGCAGCGTATGATGCGGTAAAAGCAGCAGCAAAAGGAAAAGTGTCCCCCTCAGTACAGGATGTTATCAAAACGGCACTTAAACTGCTCAAGGAGGCTGAAAAGAGGTGAGCGAAAGGATCATATCCCCGGACCCCGTCACGGACGATGCTGACGAGATCACATTACGACCGGCAACCCTCGATGCCTTCGTGGGACAGATACCGGCAAAAAATGCGTTGATGATTGCAATTAGAGCGGCCCAGCAGCGAGGCGAGCCTATCGATCATATCTTGTTTGCCGGACCTCCCGGACTTGGAAAGACCACGCTCGCACACATCATTGCACGAGAGATGGGAGCAGCAATACGAACCACGACAGGTCCGGTGCTTGAAAAACCAGGGGATATTGCAGCGCTTGTTACTGCACTCCAGAGAGGCGATGTGCTTTTCATCGATGAGATACACCGCATGAACCCTGTCGTCGAAGAGATCCTTTACCCTGCAATGGAGGATTTTTTTATTGATGTGATGATTGGTGAAGGGCCGAGCGCCCGATCGATAAAACTGACCCTTGAACACTTCACCCTTATAGGAGCGACAACCCGTCAGGGTCTTCTGAGTTCGCCGTTCCGGGACAGATTTGGGATTATCGTGCGCCTGAATCTGTATTCCTCTGAGGATCTCGTTGAGATCGTAAAACGAAGTGCCGCAATCCTCAGGATTCCTATCACTCAGGAAGGTGCAACAGTGATCGCAGCCCGTAGCCGGGGAACACCGAGAATTGGCAACCGTCTCCTCCGCCGGGTGCGGGATTATGCGGTTGTTAAAGGTGATGGGACGATCACGAAAGAGATTGCAAACGATGGGCTTTCATTATTCCAGATCGATGACCTCGGTCTTGACGATATCGACCGCCGGATCTTATCGGTTATTGCAGATAATTTTGGTGGTGGTCCTGTAGGCGTAAAAACGATAGCGATCTCAGTCGGGGAAGAGGTCAGGACAATAGAGGAGGTCTATGAACCTTACCTAATTCAGATCGGGTTTGTGAAACGCACTTCGCAGGGAAGAGAGACAACTTCTGCGGCCCTTGCACATCTTAAATTAAACCATTCCTAGAAAACGCTGTTCTGAAAGAGATTCCTGTTTCCTTAAGTCAAATCTTTCAAAAAATTCGAAATTTGAGGCCGGGCAAGAAAAATATTCTAAAAAAATTGAAGTGTCTTATGAAGCAGACTGGATATTTTTTATGGTACGTTTGGAGCGTATCTGCCACATCAGAATCCTCATCAGGAGAGGGAAGATCATATACATGTACATAGAGGAGAACGGTGCATTAAAAATGACCAGCGCCATTCCGGTGACAGCGGCAAAGATGATAGGAACTCGATCCATGAAAGCATCCATAACACGATCGGGGTGAATTGGCCCGGTGAGAAGTGTCGGTCGGTGGATGATGTACTGCCACTGGACTAAGAACAGACAACTGAGGATCAGCATATTTGCATGAAAGATAAGAGGAGCGATTGGTACATGCGAATAAGCCCCGGATAGGTTGGTGGAAAATGGGACAAGTACCACAAAGATAAGGATCAAAACGTTGAGCCAGAGAACGATCTTGTCGACAGAACTGAGGAAATGGAAATGTTCGTGGTGGACGATCCAGAGACTTGCTAAAATAAAAAATGCGATAAGGAAACTGAGAAACTGCGGAAACATCATGGCCAGATATGCTGGCAATTCGATTGCAGCCTCCGCTTTGGGGATAGTTGGTACGTTTAAGCTTACTACAAGGAGGGTCATAGCAAAAGCAAATACGCCATCGACCAGTGCCTCAAGCCGGCCCTTCGAGATCAAGGTATTATCCAATATTTCTTCTTCTGAACCCATCTTATGCCTTACTCAATACGTGGATTTTTGTATATTTTACTTGTTTTCTTTTGATTTTCATTCCCTCAAAATGATCAGATTTGGTTTTCTGACATTATTTTGTTCGTATCCCATGAAATGAGTATGAACAAAGAATTTGATTCCCACGCAATACTGGTAAGGAGATTCAACTGTACTAAAAAAGAAATATAAGTGGTTACTGGGGGGTCCGTTTCTTAATCATTTCGAGCGCTTCGAAGGCTTCCCTTCTCACGGAGACGTTCTCATCGGATAAGAGGCCGGAAAGATGATCCGCTGCTTTCTGGTCACCAATCTCACCAAGGAGAAGAGCGGCGCGTTTCCGTACATCACTCTGGTCATCTTTGAGGACCATAATAAGCGGGGTTGTTGCTGGCTGGCCAAGCATCCACAGCGCCTCCATTGCACCAGTTCTTGTACGCACATCGCCCTCACGGAAGACCTGCATAAGCGGGGCTATAGCTGGAACACCGAGTGCCGCCAGTGCCTTGACAACGTCTATTCTTACGGCCCGGTCGGGATCTGCGAGTGTTTCAATGAGAGCGGGTATAGCAATTGTATTTCCAATCTGGCCAAGAACGGATGCTGCTTCTTTGCGGATGCCCGGATTCTGGTTTGAAAGGGCGGCAATCAGTGGCTCAACCGACTGTTCGCCGATAGTAGTTAACGCAAGTGCTGCACGGCGGGAAACATCCTCATTTTTATCGACAAGAGATTGTATAAGAGGCGCGATCGAGGGCTGGCCCAGAGAGCAAAGTGTTGCCATAGCTGCCATCCGAACATGTTCCACAGGATCGTTAAGGCTCTCTATCAGTGGAACTACTGCACGCTGATCGCCAATCCTGCCAAATGCTACGGCAGCCTCATGGCGGACCCACGGATCTGCATCCTTAAGAGCTTCAACCAGGTTTGGAACTGCGCGAACCTCACCTATAATTCCAAGAGCTTGTGCAGCTCCTCGGCGTATTGACGGGTGGTTATGCTTGAGGGATTGGATAAGGGGGTTGATTGCGGGATCACCAACGAGTTGGAGTGCCCGGATAGTTTCCTGCCGGACATCTTCACCTGTCTCTGAGAGTGCGCCAATTAGTGGAACTACTGCAGGGGCACCGATTTTTCCCAAAGTGTCGGCAGAGCCTCGCCGGATGATCCAGAACTCGTCTTTTAGGCCGTTAATGAGCGGCTCAATAAAAGGCTCGCCAAGATCCCCAACGGATCTTACGGCATTCCAGCGTGTATCAAGATCGCCGCTTGTCAGTGCCCGAAGAAAGTTTTCATAGCGTTCCCGCTGGGTGCGCAGCCGGGCCTCCTCTTCCTCGCGATTCCCGGACTTAAATATGTTGAGAATTTTTTTTATGATCGCCATGGATTTTCTCCATAGGTTCATTGTTTGTATAAAATCATTCAAATAGGTATCGGATGCCCGCGATGCTGCCGGAACTCGAAATCCGTAAAATAAACGGCCCGGTTTTGCTTTATCGAATTATTGTAATTTTTTCTCTCTAAAAAAAACAGATGATTTATCAGTTTTTCCGTGATCGACTTAACTACCATTGTTTAACGTGATTATTACTGAACTTGATGCTGTATTTTGCGCATCGGTCACGACCATAGTGTAGGTTCCTGAGGGTCTTGATAAGGCAAACTGATACTGATACGACCAGCCATTATTTGTGTTCAGGGGCAGGGTTGCGACAAACTCAGGAATTTGATGAGGCGGATATAAAGTAAGACTAACGCTTGTCGCTCCTGTTGTACATAGTCCGGAAAATGTTACCGTTCTTCCTGCATACGTTGTGGGTGGGGTTGCTATTATAGAAACCTGACCGCCGCCAACGATAGAGAATGCAGCAGTAGCTGATGTTATTTTTTGCGAGGAATATGCAACTATGGAATATGACCCGGAAATCACAGAATTCCCGGGGTTCCACGTATAACTCCATGAATTAGTCGCGCTGACAGGTACCTGGGCTATCTCCACACCATTTATGTAGGTGCCTGGACCGTACAGCATGAGTATTACAGAGCCACTTCCCAAACAGGTACCGGAAAATGTTTGTAAGCTGCCGACAGTCATAATTGTCTGGCTCTGCTGGATAGTAATGGTAGGTAACGGTCCGTTGGTGGTTTCTTGTTCCTGTGCGGTAGTCACTACCGGCACTATTGTTGGTTGGAGATTCTGGGAAGTAAGCGGAATCAGGACAGCAGAAACATAATAGGTTGCCGTCGCTGATGTGACCGAAATATTATTGAATGCATTTTGGTAGCCGGAATTACGGAACTCAATGGTATGTGCCCCGGCTAGTACTCCGGAAAGAGTGCTGGGCGTGGTACCCTCATATTGGTTGTCGAGATATATCTGGGCGCCTTCAGGAGTGCTTGAAAACTGGAGAGTATTTTTTCCCGCTGGCTGTGTCGATGTGCATCCGGTGATTAGGACACAGATAATTAAAGTTAAAATTATGAGAAGCCGTTTCATTCCATTTCCCTTATACTGATGAGGTTATCATAATTATGAATTAAAATACTTGTGCAATGGTTTCAGGTCAGAATAACAGGAATCTGCATGCCATTACTAAAAATGAGAGTTTCATGTCCGTTTCGCAAGGGACAAAACATTTTTTGCCAGTTCTATACTTTTCTCTTCCCCGGTCATCAGTGTATCGAGGCGGATCGAATCTTTTACTTCGACAGGATCCCTGATATCCTGAACAAAAAGATCAACGAGATCTTGATAGCACTTTGCAGTGCCTGCCGAAGTCGGTTCAAAACCAGAAGCCTCCATAAGAGCAGCTGCCGGGCCGCTCACCGGTGCATTCCCAATAAACGGGCTTATTGCAATTACAAATTTTTCCATAAGGGCGTCTTTGAGGCCACCACATTCGAGAATGGGTGTGATACTTGTGATAGGGTTTGACGGACCTATAACGACAACATCGCTTGCCTCAACGGCTTGGATCACCTCTTCAGAACTTTCAGGGGGGGTCTTTGAACAGCGTACGACTTTCTCGATCCGGATCTGACCTTTGGACCGGATCCAGTACTCCTGATAGTGGATCAGGCCCAATTCCGTTTTTACCCTAGTCGTGACATCGGTGTCAGACATTGGCAGGACGTTTTCCCTGACACCGAAACGATCACAAAGGGTACGAGTGACATTTGTGAGTCTCATTCCTTCACGGAGCATGTTTCCCCTGGCAATATGGACAGCCCTGTCCCGGTCGCCGATCGCAATAAACTCTCCGTGACCCATATTGATGATTTCATCGTGAGTTGTGAACGTGTCATTCCTAATCCCCCACCATGTGTCGGTGTTGAGGACACCTGCAAAGAGATACATAACCGTATCAACATCCGGCGAAATATGGTTGCCGGAGATCCAAATATCCTCGGCAGTGTTTACTACTACTGATATTTCATGCCGGTCCATTACTTTTTGCACCCCCCTTAAGAGCTTAGGGGTGCCTGTCCCACCAGATAGGAACGTAATCATTACTCAATACTTTTATGCGATGTATATGAAAATTCTTTAGTGAATCCCAAGATCATCAAGGATCCTGTCCATGGCTATGTAGAAGTAGATGAAGAAATCCTGCCGCTTCTTGATTCACCGGCGATGCAGCGTTTACGCTATATCCGGCAGCTGGGTTTTTCGTATTTGGTGTATCCTGGAGCTAACCATACACGTTTTGAGCATTCTGTGGGAACAATGCATTTGGCTGGAATTGCATGCAGGCAATTCGGTCTCTCAAAAGAAGACTGCAGGCTTGTGCTTATTGCCGCTCTTATCCATGACATAGGACACGGGCCATTCTCACACGCAAGTGAGCCACTCATTGAGGCATACTTTGGCCGGATCCACGATGATATTGCCGGGATTGTTGAAGCACAATTCGGGACGTTACTTGAGCCATTGGGAATAAGCCCTTCTGATGTGTGCGCGGTGGTCAAGGGCAGTCACCCTCTCTCGGGAATAATCCACGGTGATCTTGATGTTGACCGGATGGACTACCTGCTCCGGGATGCATATTATACAGGTGCCCCGTATGGAACCGTGGATGCACATCGCCTCATCCGGAATATTCACATGACTGCGGAAGGCGTTGTGCTTGATGAGAACGGCATTAATGCAGCAGAATCGTTGCTTATCGCGAGGACACTAATGCGGCCTTCAGTCTATTATCACCATGTAAGCCGGATAGGTGAGTGCATGTTCCAGCTTTCGGTACTCGATCACTTGTCAACGGAACCGGCCGGCGGGTTTGAGCGCATTTCTACGTGCGATGACGGAGAATGCATGCATGAACTTAAAAATTCAAAAAGCCCCCACGCACGCGAGATGGCCGGCCGGCTTTACAGCAGGCAGCTCTATAAACGCGCAGTGTACGCCGGACAAGATCAGGTCAATGTGGCAGCATTCCAGACCGGGTGGTCGATTGAACGAGCGAGAAAGATTGCCGGTGAAATTGCCGAAATGGCTGGGTGTCAAGCGGCAGAAGTTCTCGTTGATATTCCCCCTATCCCTGGTAACATGTCGCTTGAGGTTCAAGTGAAAAATCGGCACACACTCGTAGGTTTTTCCGAAATTTCTCCCAGATTGCAGACACTCAACCAGACTCGACAAGAACAGTGGCGGCTTGGTGTGTATACGCTCCCGAAGTATCGCGAGGTTGTTGCCGATGCCGCAGCTGAGATACTTCACATCAAAAAGCCGACTCGGCAGGATACGCTTTTCTGATTATTCGTCTTTCGGAGTTAGGAGAACTACCCATGAAGTCCCGTACTAAAATAATAAGCTCAAATAGTGGTTTTTTGCAATACTATCTATAATGAATTACATCCTCTTTGCCTGTGCACTCCTGCTTATTCTTGGGGTTTTATGTACGGGATGCATTCAAGGTAGCAGTCCGGCTAGCGAAGTAATCACGATCAACCAAACCCCCGTACCCTTGGCAACTGCACCGAATGAGGCGCTGACTGTAACCCCGCCGATCCTTTCCCTCGGGAATCAGTATCTTCAGAACTCTTATTCTTTTGTAAACCAAAGCGATCGTGTCACTGAACAGATCCGGATTGCAGACCCTTCATGGGCCATCGAATTCAATATTACCCCTCTTAGTTACAATATACAGGACTGCTGGTTTGAAATGAAGATTACAAATCTCGATACCCATGCAAACCAGACCTTTTCCTGGACATATCTTAATGATACATTCCAACAATATCCCATGTATACGACGGGTTCCTATCAGATAGACATGACCGGGAATCTTGTCCTCGTAAAACTGGATGTGGCAAAGCGACTTCCTTAAGGTGAAATAATATGGCTGATATTACCGGCGATTTATTGGTTATTACATGCGGTGTCGTCATCGTTATTGTTGTTCTTGCGATCACCTTCATCAGGCTTCGCTCTGCTGAACGCAGGATGCAGGAGAGCAGCTATAAACTGAGAGCATATACGGATATGCTCAATGCAGTCACTGAAATTAACCTCGCACACGGGGACAGCTACAAAATGGATATAGCAAAAAAGAACCTGGCACTTACCCTCAACCGACTCAACCTCGTCGGAAGTTCAGGTGTCCTCAAGAGCGTCAGTGATCTCTTGGATTTCCTCAACGAACACAAGGACAAGGATTTTGACACACTCAGACTCCACAATATCCTCAACACTCTCGTCATCGAAGCACGCCGGGATCTCAACCCCATTCATGCACGCCGGGTAGAAGAGTCTCAGGTAAGATACCGTTTTTTCTCTCCTGTACGGAAATAACTCCTTGGTTCTTAAGCATTTTTTCACTGTTTTTTGTATAAATGCTTTTTACCTTGAGGCTCCGACATTGGTATCACAGGAATGCGCGGAGGCGAAGATGAAAAAGGAATACGTAATCGGAGTAACCGGCGCAAGCGGGATCTGTTATGCCCGGCGCCTGCTCGAAATTCTGTGTCAGGATGCCAATGTGCATCTCATCATATCTGATATCGCAAAGGAGCTTGCCCAGCATGAGAAAGTTGACCTTTCGGGGTTTGGTGCAACCTATCATGATATCAATGCGATCAGTGCAGAGATTGCCAGCGGGTCACACAAACATGACGGGATGGTAATTATCCCCTGCAGCGCAAAAACCCTTTCAGCGATCGCTTCCGGCTATGCGGACAATCTTATTACACGAACCGCTGATGTCTGCTTAAAGGAACGCCGGAAATGCATCCTTGTCACCCGCGAGATGCCGCTTTCGCAAATCCACTTAAAAAATATGCTTGGTGCACATGAAGCCGGTGCGACAATCATGCCGGCCTGCCGGGGTTCTACAACAATCCCGAAAAAATCGATGATCTTGTGGATATGGTCGTTGCCCGAGTGCTTGATCATCTTGGCGTCTCCCATTCACTTTCAGATCGCTGGACTGGTTATCATGCGTGAATTCATCGAAAAGATGCGGAAAGAGGGACTCGTTATCGATGTCACAGAGCCCATCTCTCCTGATATTGAGGCAGCAAAGATGGCGGCCGGCACAGATAAAATCCTGTTCTTCCATAACCTTGGGGGATCACGTGCAGTCATGAATCTGACCGCGAGCCGGAATGTGCTTGCATGTTCTCTTGGCTTGAACGAAAAAGAAATGGTGCAAAAACTCGCCGATGCGACATTTGAAGGAAATATTGTCGACGACGGAAAATTTGCAATGAAAAAGCCGGACCTTTCCAAAATACCGGTCATGCATTTTTTCCCCAAGGATGCCGGTAACTATTTCACCGCTGGTATTGTCTTCTCTAAATGGGGTGAGGTTGAGAATGCATCCATTCATCGTATGCTGGTTCTTGACGATCACCGTGTTGTAGCCAGGCTCGTAGAAGGACGGCATACCCACGTGATGCTAAAAAAGACTCTTGCTTGTGGTGAACGCCTTCCTGTTGCAGTGGTTATAGGTGTGCACCCGGCAGTGACATTTGCAAGCTGTACCCGTGTACCGCCGGAAAAGAACTCTCCTATGCAGCTGAACTTAGGGGAGGATCACTTAAGGTAAAGGAATGTAGCAACGGCGTTCGCGTTCCTGCAGATGCGGAGATAGTCCTTGAAGGTTATATTGGCGCTGAAGTGACAGATGAAGGTCCCTTTGTCGACATCACAGGGACCTATGACCCGGTCAGAAGACAACCGGTGATTGAATTCACTGGTATGTATACCAAACCGGATTTTATCTATCATAGTATCCTTCCCGGTGGTGACGAGCACAAGATCCTCATGGGATGTCCTTACGAGCCTAAAATATATCGCGCTGTAGCCGGTGTAACCGAAGTGAAAAATGTAATACTAACTAAAGGGGGATGTGGGTATCTCCATGCAGTGATCCAGATAAAGAAAAGCACGCAGGGTGATGGAAAGAATGCAATCATGGCTGCATTTGCTGCTCATACCTCGCTCAAGCATGTGGTTGTAATTGATGAGGATATCGATCCTTCGGATCCCACCGAGGTAGAATATGCAATTGCCACAAGAGTGAGCGGGGATCTGGATGTCATGGTGATAACCGGTGTCCGTGGGTCATCACTTGATCCCTGCCAGAAAGATGATGGAACCAACGTGAAAATCGGTATCGATGCGACATTGGTGCTGGGCCGTGAGAATGAGTTCCGGCGTGCTACGTGGTGAGCCGCATGGAGCTTGATCCGGAAGACGAGCAGATCCTTGCCGGTGAGCAGGGCGAGACCCGGCGGAAGATGCTCGAGCTGCTTGTTGCGCTCGGAAAAGTTTTTGGCGCAGAGCGACTGGTTCCAATCAGAAGTGCCCAAGTTAGCGGGGCTTCCTATAAAACGATCGGTAAATATGGCCTTGACTGGCTTAGCAGTCTAAACGCAAAAGCAGTTGTCCCGGCAGTACTCAACCCTATTGGTATGCCACGGAGCAGGTGGCAGGAAATGGGCATTAATCCCGATTTTGCAAAGAAGCAACAGGACGTTATAGCCGCATATGAACGGCTAGGCATCCAGCTCGAATGCACTTGCACGCCATATTACCTGTACGAAACCAGGTATGGTGATCATCTGGCATGGTCTGAGTCG
This sequence comes from uncultured Methanoregulaceae archaeon, assembly GCA_963701095.1. GTDB lineage: Archaea > Halobacteriota > Methanomicrobia > Methanomicrobiales > Methanospirillaceae > Methanoregula. The sequence goes on along the minus strand of OY969564.1, from coordinate 1,599,919 downwards.
TCGGCAGTCAGTTACGCGAACTCAGTGATCGGAGCGCGGACAAACCGGGAAGGGGGACCGAGTGCCCTTGCCGCAGCGCTCGTCGGAAAAACACCCTGCTACGGTTTGCATCTGGCCAAAAACCGCAAACCGCAGCTGGTAATTGATGTTCACGCCGATGCCTCCTCTTGGTCTATCGCTGATTTCGGAGCGCTGGGATTTCATACAGGAAAATTTGTCGGAAACAGGGTTCCATTCTTCCGCGGAATCAAGCCGGATCCTGACCAGCTTAAGGCTCTTGGCGCTGCGATGGCTGCGACTGGTGCAGTCGCACTTTATCATGTGGAGGGTATTACCGCTGAATCACAAAAAATACAATACGACCTATCTGGCCTCGAGATTATTACGGTCGAAACAAAAGATATTTCATGCCTGTTTAAGGAAATCCCGGTAGAGGCAGTTGCAGTCGGCTGCCCTCATTGCTCTCCAGAAGAACTGGCAGAAATCGCCCGGCTTCTTTCTGGCAAAGTCGTGAAAAAACCCCTCTATGTTTTTGCAGCGCAGGGTGTTATTGTACGGAATAAAGCAGCTGTCGAATCCATTGAAAAGAGCGGTGCCAAGGTTTATGCTGATACCTGCATGGTTGTTTCACCTGCAATGGAGCAGTACCATTCAATTATGGGTAACTCCGGAAAAGCACTCGCCTACGTACCTAACATGTGCGGTGGACAAGCCCGGATCGGCACGATTGCCGATTGTATCCGGGTAGCAACCGAATAATATTTTCCTGATACCTTACCGGCAAGGCATCTAGATCCGGGCGATGGGAAATCTTTAAAAAAAGAGGGATTCAGGAGAGTCCGAGCAGAATTTTTTTGATATTGTCAACGGATTCCGATGTTGGGTTCCGTCCTGGCTTGATTCCTTCCCCATATGAAAGAATCTCCCGGACTTCACTTATGGTTATGCTGCTAAAAGGGATCTTCTCCCAGAGATCCTGATCGATAACATTCCATGTGCACTGCATAAGGTGAGACAAAAGCCGTATTTCATCTTCAGAAAATAACTTCCATTCAGATTTCTTTCCCTGCTGCATCATTTTAATTGATCGTTCGACTTTCTTTTCACGGTGGACGTGGTACAGCCGCCTTCCCACCTCGGCCTGGGTTGCTTCCGGCATACATTTCCTCCCACCCCATGAGGGGATGATGAGTGAATCCCGTTATGCCCCAATAAACTTTGCGGTAGTCGACAGGAAAATTTAAAAGAAAACTGCTGGAAGTTCCCGGTAATGAAAAAACCTATTATATCAAAGAAATAATTCCGATACACCCTATTTATGACCCGCACGAGCAATGATGAGCTGGGCCGTCGGAGATTCCAGCTCAGAAAAGAGCAAGCTGTTGAAGAAGCTATAGAGAAGATACGGCACAGTTCAGCAGTTAATTGGCCGGATTTGTGTGGCTCCGACTGCATGTTGCTTCGGAAGATACTTGGAGAGCTCTGGGGGCGTCTTGAACGCAAGAAATGGGAAAAGTATACCTTCTCGACGCTTACTCATCAGGACATACGCGATCTCCTTGCACTCAGTGCAGGAATGACAGAACATACATTATCCGGCCCCTCCGTGGAAAAAATGGATGCAATCCTTTCCCAGAAACAATAATCCTCGCCGGAGACAGGATATTAACTGAAGGAAGTACTTTCTAGAAGAATTGCGCAATAACTTAATATATCAGCAATCTGTAGGATACTATCAGTGGAGGTATTATAATGGTTGGTTGGGAAGTCCCGATTGGAGCTGCGATTGCATTTACCGGTGGGGCAATAGGTACCGGTTTGGCTCAGTCCAGGATTGGGGCTGCTGGAGCGGGAGCAATTGCTGAGCGGCCTGAAGTAGTGGGATCAATCATCATACTCGAAGCCATACCCGAAACACTTGTCATCCTTGGCTTTGTCGTAGCCGCAATGATAATACTAATGGTTACGTAAACCGGGTGGCAATAGCGCACGCACAGGAAACTCCATCTCCTGATCATAATTCTTCTTTACACGGTCTGGACAGGATGTCTGAGGCTGATGGTGGTTGACTGGAAGCAGAAGACTACAGGGTCGATGTTGCCATGGCCTATGAAGCTCTTTTAAAATCCGTCGAGGAAAGTGCCGAGGAAAAAGAGCGTGAGCTCCGGCAAAATGTCCAAAAACAGGTTGATGAGATCCGGCGAGAGGCAAGGAAACTGGCAAAAGAAGTCGAAGAACGTATCGTAAAGGAAGCCGAAAACGCTGCTGGTATAGAGCGGAATAAACAGTTGTACTTGGCGAAAGGCAAAATCAAGGAGCAGGCGCTCGTTGCAAAGGAAAAGATGTTCGAAACATCATTTGAACATGCAGGAAAGCGACTCAATTCACTTCGACAAGACGAAAAGTATCCCTCTGTCTTCAAGCACCTCTGTGAAGAGACTATTGGTTCTATGGAGGGAGGCATGGTTGTTATCCATGTCAATCCCCAGGATATTGATCTCTGTAAAAAAACCCTGGAGATGATGAAAAAATCATATGAGATCCGTCCCGACCTCGATTGCATTGGCGGCTTGACTGCAAGCTCACCGGACGGGAAAATCACCATTTCCAACACGATCGAATCCCGGCTCGAAAGGGTAAGGGAACACAAGAGACGTGAGATCTATGCTACACTCTTTGGGTGATTGAGATGGACTGGGGATATATTAATGCCCGTATGCGGGGAATGAAGAGCCGTCTCTTGGATCACCATACGCTCGATAACCTGATTCTCCAGCCCGATATCGACTCCCTTATCGGCGAGCTTGAAAAAACCCCTTACCGTGATGATATTATTGAAAGCCGGGGAAAGTATACTGGCGTGGCCTGCATCGAATACGCTCTGCGAAAAAATTTTGTCCGGACGTTCCGGAAGATTCTGATGTTTGCCAAAATCGAGGAAGCTGAACGCTACATTACAATTTTTCTTCACCGGTGGGACATACAGAACATCAAGACGATTCTCCGTGGTAAGAATATCCACGCAACAAACGAGGAAATCCTTGATTGTCTCATACCAGCAGGCGAACTTGATGAATCTATCCTCAATGAGCTCGTCCGACAGCCGGATCCAAAGACGGTAATCGATCTGCTCGCAACATGGCGTATCCCCTGGGCCAGACCTCTTACTCAGGCATTCCCGGATTTTGCACGGACAGGCGATCTTGGCAGGCTTGAATGTTCGCTTGACCGGTATTATTACGAGAAAGCGCTCGGTTCGGTTCTGGGTTCTGATATTAATAAAACGATAATCCGCCGAGTTCTTACTATTGAGATAGACACCGTCAATATCAAGACGGTTCTGCGGATGATCAGGGACCACGTTGATCCCGGAGAGGCTTCTCAGTTTCTTATACCTGGCGGGCTGGAATTCGATATCAAAAAACTCACGGCTCTGCTTTCTTTGCATACAATTGATGATGCCCTTGTAGCAATGGCTGTCTCCCGGTACAAGTTTCTCTCGTCTGTTCCTGAAGCTGAGGTTAAAGCCCAGAAAATTTCAGTGGTCGAAAAAGAGCTGGAACGGTACCTTGTAAAGCAGGGTACTGGGTCATTTTCCGGTGAGCCACTGAGTGTTTCATCCCTAATCGGCTATTTCTGGGCAAAGTATAACGAGATCACTAATGTTCGGGTTATTTCCCGCTGTAAAACGGCAGATTTCCCGATCGAAAGCCTGCGTGAGGAGTTGGTGTATGTATAAATTTGTAATCGTTACTGACACCGACCGGGCATCGGGTTTCCGGCTTGCCGGAGCAGAGGTTGTCGAAGTACGGGACGTGGAAGAGGCAAAGATTGCCATACCTCCCCTTCTTCACAAGGATGACATAGGGATCGTCGCTGTCAACGAGGAGTACATGCTCTCACTCGATGAAAAACTTATGGACCGGATCGAGAAAATGCATCGCCCTCTTATTATCCCAATCCCCGCCAAGAAAAAAGAATTGGACCGCCGGACATACATCGAACGGCTGCTCCGTAAGGCGATTGGGTACAACATTGTTTTAAAGAGGTGATAATGTGATTAAAGGAACGATTTCCCGGATTTGGGCCCGGTTATTATTGCAAAAAACATGATCGGCTCCAAGATGTACGATGTAGTAAACGTCGGACCCGAGGCGCTCCGCGGCGAAATCATCCGGCTCGAAGGCGACGAGTCGGTTATTCAGGTATATGAAGATACCACCGGTCTTACGTTAGGCGAGTGTGTGGAAAATACCGGATCCCCGCTTTCAGTAGAACTGGGTCCGGGTCTCCTCTCGTCAATCTATGATGGCGTCCAGCGTCCGCTTCCGGTTCTCCTAAAAAAAAGCGGGGATTTTATCGGTAGAGGTATCACAGCACCTGGCCTTGACCGGGAGAAAAAATGGGAATTTGTTCCGGTAGTTAAAGTTGGCGACCCTCTTTTACCAGGAGATATTATTGGGACCGTCGCGGAGTTCCAGTTTGAGCACAGAGTTCTCGTTCCACCAAAAATTTCCGGAACGGTCACGGAAATAAGCGGTGGTGCCTTTTCTGTCAACGAGACCGTTTGTATTCTTGATGGAAGGGTTCAACTCTCCCTGATGCAGTCTTGGCCGGTGCGGATCCCCCGGCCTATTGGAAAGAAACTGGATCCGGTACTCCCCTTGATTACGGGACAACGGGTTTTTGACTGTATGTTCCCGGTAACGAAGGGGGGGACTGCGATGATTCCAGGGGGCTTTGGGACTGGAAAAACAGTTTCCGAGCAGACTCTTGCCAAATGGTCGGACACCCAGATTGTCGTCTATATTGGATGCGGAGAGCGGGGAAACGAGATGACCGACGTTCTTGCTGAATTCCCCGAACTGGTTGATCCCCGGACAAATCTCCCTCTGATCCAGCGGACGGTCCTTATTGCAAATACTTCCAATATGCCCGTGGCTGCCCGTGAGGCCTCGATATACACCGGTATCACTATTGCTGAATACTTCCGTGATATGGGATACGATGTGGCCCTGATGGCTGATTCAACATCCCGGTGGGGGGAGGCACTCCGGGAAGTCTCGGGTAGGCTCGAAGAGATGCCAGGAGAAGAGGGCTATCCTGCTTATCTTGCAACCCGCCTTGCAGCATTCTACGAACGGGCCGGACGGGTCACCTGCCTCAGTGCCAAGGAGCGAACCGGGTCGGTTACTGTAGTCGGGGCGGTATCGCCGCCTGGGGGAGATTTCTCCGAACCCATCACCCAGAATACATTACGGGTTGTGGGAACATTCTGGGCGCTGGATACAAATCTTGCCTACCGCCGACATTTCCCTTCCGTGAACTGGATAAAAAGTTATTCACTTTACCTTGATTCCATTGCTGGATGGTACAGCCAAAAAATTGCCAGTGACTGGCGGGAACTTCGGGATAAGGCAATTTACCTGCTCCAGAAAGAAGTGGAACTGCAGGAGATCGTTCAGCTGGTGGGGCCTGATGCACTTCCCGACAGCGAGAAAGCGATCCTCGAAGCAACACGCATGATTCGCGAGGATTTCCTCCAACAAAGCGCTTACAGCGAGACCGATTCGTTCTGCCCTATAGAAAAGCAATATCTGATGCTTAAAGTGATCATGGCATATTACGAGCAGGTGAACCTTGCAATGAACCGGGGGATTAGCTTGCGTCAGATCCAGGAACTCCCGTTACGGGCAGTTATCGGAAGGATGAAAGAGGTAGCAGAAATTGAGACACTCCGAGGTATAATAGGAGAGATCAATGACCGTATGACAGGGCTGGTGGTAGAGAAATGAAAGATACAGCACTGCTGACCAGAGAATACCGTACTATAGGATATGTGTCAGGTCCCCTGATCTTTGTTACCGGTGTAAAGGGAGCGTCCTTTGGTGAGATCGTGAAGATCACTCTTCCTGACGGTGAAGAACGAAGCGGCCAGGTACTTGACATCTCGGAGGACCATGCTGTTATTCAGGTCTATGAAGGTACGCGAGGGATAGATCTTCTCGGCACGACTGTCCGGTTCACTGGGGAACCTGCCCGGATCCAAGTCTCCAAAGATATGCTGGGTCGCATCTTCTCCGGTGTAGGAACAGCCCGGGATGGGGCCCCATCCATCATTCCGGAGGCTGTTCTGGATATTGCCGGAATGCCGATTAACCCCTCCGCACGTGACAAACCTGCCGATTTTATCCAGACCGGTGTGTCTGCAATCGATGGTCTTAATACGCTTGTTCGTGGGCAGAAGCTGCCAATCTTCTCTGGTTCAGGCCTTCCGGCAAGCAAGCTGAGCCGCCCAGATCGCCCGTCAGGCAAAAGTCCTTGGCGAAAACGAGCAGTTTGCCGTCGTTTTCGTTGCCATGGGCATCACCCATAAGGAGGCCTCGTTTTTTATGCAGGACTTCGAGCGTACCGGCGCGCTGGATCGGGTGGTTTTTTTTATGAACCTTGCTGATGACCCGACCGTTGAGCGCCTTGCAGCCCCACGGTGCGGTCTCACAGTAGCCGAGTTCCTTGCGTTTACCCACAACCTCCACGTTCTGGTGATCCTTACCGATATGATCAACTATTGTGAAGCGCTGCGTGAAATCTCGACTGCCCGGGAGGAGGTGCCCGGTCGCCGCGGGTATCCCGGCTATATGTACACGGACCTTGCCTCTATTTATGAGCGGGCCGGAAGGCTGAAAGGCAGGTCCGGTTCAATCACCCAGATCCCGATCCTGACCATGCCTGATGACGACATTACCCACCCGGTACCCGATTTGACCGGTTATATCACTGAAGGCCAGATTGTCCTTTCGCGGGACATTTTCCGTCGAGGTGGCGATCCGCCGGTCGATGCTCTTCCCTGCCTTTCCCGGCTCATGAACCTCGGGATTGGCCCGGGCAAAACCCGTGAGGATCACCGCGGTGTGGCAGATCAGCTCTACGCTAGCTATGCGTACGGACGTGACCTGCGCAGGCTTGTTGCTATTGTCGGAGAAGAGGCACTAACAGACCTCGACCGGAATTACCTGAAATTCGCGGATGCCTTCGAGTTGCAGTTTATTACCCAAGGTGACGAGGACCGGTCCATTGAAAAAACGCTCTCTATAGCTTGGGATCTCTTCAGTGCCCTACCGGAGGATGAGCTCAAGCGGATAAAAAAGGATTATATCCAGAAATATCACCCGGCTGCACGGAAGGATTGACGAATAATAAAGGAGCTGAAAAACGATTATGGAACAGGTCAGGCCAACGCGGATGGAACTCATGAAGATGAAGGCCCAGATCAAGCTTGCAGAGCAGGGGCGTGATCTGTTGCGCCAGAAGATGGATGCCCTCATCCAAGAGTTTTTTAAGATTCTTGGTACCGTATCAGATACCCGTGACGAGCTGGAGCAGGTTTCACAGGCAGCCGACCTCTCCCTGATGCTTGCTGAAGCCGTTGACGATCCGGTTACACTCCGATCGGCCTCTTTTGCCACCCGGCGTTCGATTACCGTAGATATTAGCGGAAAGAATATTATGGGTGTACCGGTCCCGGTGATCGAGAAGAAACGTGTTTCCAAAAATATGCTGGAGCGGGGTTATGGTATCATTACTACCAGCGCAAGGATTGATGAGACTGCAGAGCGGTACGAGCTGGAATTGGATCTTCTTATCAAACTTGCAGAGATCGAAACAGCTATGCGTCGACTCGGGGCCGAGATCCAGATGAACCGGCGCCGGGTAAATGCGCTTGAGCAGATCCTGATCCCGGAACTGAAGACCCAGGCAAAGTACATACAAAATGCAATTGATGAACGGGAACGGGAGGATCTGTTTCGGCTCAAGAAAGTTAAAAGCATAATGGAAAAGAAGAGACGCAAGGTGCAGGATAAGAAAAGAATGGATCTCAATAGATAATTCGCAAATCGTTAGTCATATTCATGCGTCTTTTCATTTCGTGGGATTTACCGTTCCTTTTGTGGCATTTCCCTTTTGAAAGGCCTGTATGGTATCCCGCCTCCTTCATAAAACTTTGAGAAAAATTCGACAAGGTGGAGACGTACCGCATGAATCGATGGGGAGAACATAGCGAGCACGACATTAAGTGCATGCAGTAAAAGGGCCACAATAATGCCAACAATCGCAAACGCAAACGCACCGCTGAGCCGGTTTGCAACCATAGCGAGGATTACCGACGCCATTCCTATCGCCATAAGCCGTGAATACGAAAGGATGTTTCCGACCGTGCTCATCACTTCTATAGTGCCAAAAACCCCGGCACCTATCAGGATTAGGGGAAGACCGAGTAGGATAAAGGCAGCCGCCGGATATACAGAATAAGAAGGCATAATTTTAGCGAACATTGCTACAAGAACAATTATTGCGGTCATCATCAGAAGCATACCGATCTTCTCATACAGATGTTTGCGTTTCTTTGTGATGATCGCATTCCTAATGCCGATAAAAAGCCCTAGGAAAACATGGATGACACCAATAGTGATCGCAATAATGAGTAAAGGGATCATTGCATCCACGCGGTTCCAAGTGATGCCCAAAAACTGGACTGGTGCAAGCCATCCCATTCTTTCCCCGAAGTCTCCGAAGAACTCGCCGAAAAAAAAGCCGAAAATAATAGCCGGGATAGAGGAGATAACCAGGATGCTCGCCAGGTTCTTTGCAAACCCGACCTCCTTGAACCGGTACCGGATTGCCAAACCAAAGGCGAGGATAATAAGGCCGTATCCGATATCTCCCACCATGAACCCGAAAAAGAGAGGGAAGAAAATAGCAAGGATTGGCGTGGGGTCGATCTCACGGTACCGCGGAAGCGATACAATCTGCATGATAAACTCGAACGGCTTGATCCATGGGGGATTATCATAATAAACCGGTGCATCATCAAAGTCTTTTTCTGTCACCTGGAGTTCGCGGATAACTACCCGGCCTGAAAGCTTGTCATGTATCATTTTCCGGGTTTTTTCAAGGTATTTTTTAGGGACCCAGCCCATAATTACGAAAACGTAATCCGATATCCCAAAATTCCGGTACATACTGATCTCGTCATTTATCCGGCTTAGGTGGTTTTTCAATACGACAAGTTCTTGGTACCAGTTGTTTGAAAGAATGAGCAACTTCTGGTCGATGTGGGTAATTTCTTCCTGAGCCCGGAGTCGTTTCTCCCCAATCAGGGCATACATCTCATAAAAAGGCCTGCCGGCAAATTCGCTTGGGAGCCGTACCTCGTTCACATTCACGGAATAGATAAACGAATGGATTTCCTCAGAGTATTTTTTGGGAAAGACCATAATTGCGGCGAGAGTTTCGGCATCGACCGTTGTCGCGATCATTTCGAACCGGTTGCCGGTGATAGAGTTAATTTCGTTTTTTATCAGCTCGATTACGTCCTTATGTTCTTCCTGGATCAGGAGGATCGTCACTTCAAACCCTTCAAGCGCGGGTAGTTCTTTTTCCACTGGATGGATAATATCGAGTACTTTTTCGTACCGGTTCAGGTTTGAAATCGATAGTGCGAGCTCAGTTTTCTTCGCTGCTAGGTCACGAGTCGTTGTTTCAAGGGAATTAATGATAGATCGGGCGCGGGCAACCAGCTTATTGGGAGTTTTTCGTTCAAAAGAGGAACGGAAACGGTTCTGGGCTTCGGAGTCGTCGGCAATGGCAGGAAGTGTTGAAAATATCGCATTTATTGTGCCAAGGACGCCGGCGATTTCATCAGCTTCATCCTGCCGGACACCGGTAAGTTGGATCTCGTCTTTTCCGATACGGTCCAGTGCATTCTCGATATGAAGGGTCCCGGCCTCGTATAATAGATCGACAGCACGATCTAGATCCGCTTTTGGCCCGATTACCTGAATGCGTTTCATTACCTGGAGCATAGCACCTCTCCGCTGGAGATCGCTTACATTACTCCATGGTTATGTAGCTGACGATTTTTTCCACTGCGGCAGGGACATTTCTCTCTCCTCTTTCTAAAGAGATTAAACGATCGAGTTCGGCATTTTTATTCAGGGTTTCGATCTCGATTGCCGTCTTTCCCCGGACATTCCAGTACACTTGTTCTGCATGCTTCTTTCCCGTTTCGTCGGCCGTGCAGAGCAGTTCAGCAGCTTCGGTTTTTGCTGCAGTAACCATGGCCGCTGTATCTGCCCTCGCCGTATCGATTCTCTTTTTGAACTCCTGCTCCTTGTCCCGTATCTGCTGTAACAGTGTTTTTTCTGTATCCATACAAATACCTCCTCAGAGCCCGTGTTTATCTTTGAGTATTGAAGTCACTCCGTGCATGGGCTTTTCATGGTTGGCCCGTGTACCCGTTTCTGCTGCATCGTTGTCGATGCTCGTCTTTGGTTTTTGTGCTGCCTTCTCTATGCGTTCCCTGCAGTTCCCGATTGCCGTATTCTGCAATGCACGGATAGTTCTTAGGAGATCCTGCACCATTGTCTGCCTGCCCCGGAGGAGATTATCACTGGAGTATACCCCAGAAGATACATATATAGTTTCTTTAGTCACCAGGAACGAGTCATCTTGAAAAAGGAAGCCCTTATCCCCACATATGCAAAAAAGGTACCAGAGAAATCCCCTTAGTAAAGAATTGCGTCTTTCAGGAGCATCGGCATGGATATTTTTGTGATCCTCGGCCTTTTCATCATTTTCTGTGCCGTCCTGATTCTTCCTTTCTCAACAAGAAAGATCGAAGAAAATCTCGAGATTTTCCTGTTCTTCTGCGGTGTCCTTGCCCTTACACTTTCGGGTTTTGTGAATCTTCCCGGAGAATACAACGGCTGGAGCATAGCGGTTGTTGTTGAAGCACTTACCGCTCCTTTGAATATCGTGTCGGTGGCAGGAATCCCGATTGGGATTGTTCAGATCGTCCTTGTTATGGGAATTCTCATCTACTATTTCCACCATCACCTTGAGCGAGCGATCAATGGCGTTGTAGAATTATGTTCCCTGATCCTAATCGTGCCGCTGCTTATCGTTATAATTGGTCTCGTATCCAGTGTCATATCTGCTATTCTCGCGGCGATTATCCTTGTGGAAATTATAAATACCCTCCCTCTGGTTAAAGAATCCAAGATTGAGATCACAGTAATTGCATGCTTCGCCATCGGCATTGGGGCTGGTCTGACCCCCCTTGGTGAACCACTCACGACAATCGTAGTATCCCGGCTATCCGGCGATCCCTATCACGCCGGCTTTGGGTTTCTTGCTGGCATACTTGGGATCTATATCATTATCGCTGTTATTCTCCTCGGAATTCTCGGTTTGGTTGCCTTAAAAAGACGGAAGACCGACGAAACAAACATCCGATGTGTTGTTGAGCGTGAAAAGGTAAGTGATATTATTGTCCGGGCCGGGAAAATCTATCTTTTCATTATGGCCCTCATTTTTCTTGGAGATGGATTCCAGCCTCTGATCCTCGGCTATGTTGTCCTTATTCCGCCGGAATTTCTTTACTGGGTCAATATGATTTCAGCGGTACTCGATAATGCCACCCTCGCCGCTGCCGAGATTAGCCCAGCACTTTCCTTAAACCAGATCACAAGCGCTCTTTTGGCGCTGCTCATATCAGGTGGTATGCTGATTCCAGGTAACATCCCAAACATCATCGCGGCAACAAAAACAGGAATCACAAGCCGGGAGTGGGCTCGATTGGGCATTCCTCTCGGACTTGTCCTGATGGCAATTTTCTTCTGTCTCCTATTTATTCCCCCTTTTTTTGGTTTTGCATAATAAAAGAAAATTAGCCGGATATATCCCGGTAGTAACAACCATGAGATGCTACGCGAAATAGGGAGGATAACGGTGATTCCCATGAACACAACAGATCATAAAAACGATCAGGACACTATTGTCTTCCAGCTCAGCCAGCTTGACGATCTTTCTATGGAAAACCGGCATCATGCAGTTCTCGTGCTTGCAGATGGAGGTGAGGCTGTGGTTGAGCCTTTAATCAACTCCATGGCTGAAGTGTGTGATAATGATCGGCGTTGGTACCGTGCGATCGCTCTTGCGAAAGTGGGGATCCCAGCAATAAGCCCGCTCATTTCAGCGATGGAAAAGAATCAGGACCATGAATTCCGGCGCTACGCTGCCGCAGCGCTCGGGGAGATTGGGGAACCGGCGGTAGAACCGATAATTTCTGCAATGGCAAGTGAAGACCGCGAATTACGTGGTTTTCTGTCAAGGGCACTCTGCAGGATCGGGAAACCTGCAGTCGAACCGCTTAATCGTCGGCTTTCTGATTCTAACGAGATTCTCCGCTCATGCGCTACGCTCACTCTTTGGCAGATGGGCGAAACCGGTCTGCCGTCATTAGTCGACCAAATCCTTGATAGAAAAGAGATCTGATCCCTGCCCGGGCCTTCCTTTTTCAGGGAGGAGGAAAACCTAAATAATACAGTATAAATTTTCAGCCGTATGAATGTATCATGATGCTCATCATCTCACCTGAGATGGAAATGTACGGGAACAGCCTGATGGAGGGGCTTACCCGTGCAATTGCGCTTGCAAAAGAAGCGCGTTCACGCGGTCTCGATCCGAGCCTGGACGTCGAGATACCGATAGCTGAGCGATCTCGCGGACCGGGTTGAGGCACTTCTCGGGATAAAAGGAGTGGCAGCCAGGATCCGGGAACTCGAATCGCAGATGTCCCGTGAGGAAGCGGCACTTCGGATTGGCGACGATTTTGTCGCACGGATGTTCGGTGAGAAAAACAACAATGAGGTTCTGGACCACTCTATTCGAACTGCAATGGCTCTCTTGACAGAAGGTGTGGTCTCGGCGCCCACTGAAGGGATTGCAAAAGTGGGTCTTGGTAATAACGATGACGGTAGTTCATTCCTGAAAATATATTATGCCGGCCCGATCCGCAGTGCAGGTGGGACAGCTCAGGCCCTTTCGGTACTTGTCGGTGATTATGTCAGGCAGAAACTCGGGATTAGCCGTTACCTTCCACGCCAAGTCGAGGTTGAGCGGTACATCGAGGAGATTCGCCAGTACAACTCCATAATGAACCTCCAGTATCTGCCAAGCGAAGCAGAGATTCGGTTGATCGTAGAAAACTGTCCGGTTTGTATTGATGGTGAAGCTACGGAAAAAGAAGAAGTCTCCGGGCACCGGAACCTTGAACGCGTAGAGACAAATGCAGTCCGTGGCGGAATGGCGCTCGTCCTTGCTGAAGGAATTGCAGGTAAAGCCCGCAAGCTCAAGAATAAGGTCGAGAAAATGAATATGAGTGGCTGGGACTGGCTGGACAAGCTCATCGCAGGGGCAGCAAAACCGGGGGATGAGGATGATGCCCCAGGCGTCAAACCTCTCGACAAATATCTCCGGGATCTCATTGGGGGTAGACCGGTCTTTTCGTATCCTATGCGCAAAGGGGGATTTAGGCTCCGGTACGGCCGTTCCCGTAATACCGGGTTTGCCACGGCAGGGTTCAATCCGGCGACCCTTCACATTCTGGGCGGTTTCCTTGCGGTCGGTACCCAGATGAAACTTGAGCGGCCCGGAAAAGCATGCGGGGTTGTTCCTGTCGATACTATCGAAGGACCGACAGTGCGCCTGACCGGCGGGGAAGTCATCCGGGTAGATGATGAAAAAACTGCCCTTGCCGTAATATCAAAGGTCGAAAGAATCCTGGATGTCGGCGAAATCCTGATTGCCTATGGAGATTTTTTAGAAAATAATCACCCTCTGGTACCTGCAGGTTATTGCGAGGAATGGTGGCTCCTCGACCAAGGCCCGGGTGAAAAATCCCCATCAGACGAAAAAGGGGCAATCGCTCTTGCTAAATCCGGGGGGTTCCTTCATCCGGCCTATACGTGGTTCTGGGACGATATTACGTCAAACCAGATCCGGCTACTTGCCGAAATTGTTTCGAGTACCGGGACGATTGAGGATGGAGCACTGACCATTCCTCTTAGCCCGGAGGTAAAAGAATCTCTTGAGTTCCTTTTGATCCCCCATAAGGTGAGCGGAGGAATAATATGGATCCGGATCTTCGGGGCTTTTGTGGCCTGCCTTGGCCTTGATGACCAATTAAAAAAGCGGTCGACCTGGAAAACGGCACCAGCCGATGCTGCTCCACTTGCACTAGTTATGCACCTGAGCAATATCAGGCTCCGTTCACGATCAGGTCTTCGGATTGGTGGTCGAATGGGCCGTCCTGGCAAATCCAAGCCACGGAAGATGAGTCCGCCACCGCATGCACTTTTCCCGCTTGGTGAATCCGGAGGTTCCAGACGATCATTCCAGGAAGCTTCGATCCATACTGAGGAATCAGACGCTCACGCGACTGAGATTGATTTCCAGAAAGAAGGAGGGATCATCGAGATCGAGGTCGGGCGGCGGCGATGTTCTGGCTGCGGCGAGATCACGTACATGAACCAATGCCAGAAATGTGGGACCCATACAACCCCGGTAAACACCTGTCCGAAGTGCGGACACGAAGTCGCTGGTGAACGCTGCCCGAACTGTGACGTCCCGGCCATATGCAGCCAGCGGATCAGCCTGAATGTGAAAGGGGAATATGCAAAGGCTATGGACCGTCTTGGGATAAAAAAAGGGAGCATTGCCCTTGTGAAAGGTGTCAAAGGTGTCATATCACGGGAAAAGACTGTAGAAGCAATGGAAAAAGGTATTCTTCGCGCTCAGCAGGATATTTATGTTTTTAAAGACGGCACAACCCGGTTCGACATGATTGATCTACCCTTGACCCATATCAGGCCGGATGAGGTTTGTGTTCCGGTCGAGAAACTCAGGTCGCTTGGGTACCTTAAGGATATGAACGGATACGATCTCCAGAATGGCAAACAAGTCGTGGAAATGCATCCCCAGGATCTGCTTGTTTCCGACTCGTGCGCGGATTACATGATGAAAGTTGCGCAATTTATTGATGACGAATTGACCAAATTTTATGGTTTGCCCGCATTCTATAATGTAAAGACCAGAGACGACTTGGTCGGCCACCTTGTAATTGGGCTTGCCCCCCACACGAGCGCCGGTGTATTAGCGCGGATCATTGGATTTACAAGGGCAAACGTCGGTTATGCCCATCCTTTTTTTCATGCGGCTAAACGCCGGAATTGTTTTTACGGTGGCACCGAAATTGAAGTCTACAACGGAAAAACCTGGTTACATCTCCCCATCCGGAAATTCGTACTGGAGAACTTTGATGTCAGTAAACCAGGACTGGATCGGCTGGGTACGTATTACTCCGATCCGGTCTTCCCTTATTTTACGAGAACTGTAGATACAACCGGCATGATGCACCTGCGCAGGATTACGTCGGTTTCCATCCACCGTGCGCCGGCACATCTGGTGCGATTAACTACCGCCCGGAACCGCGAGTTGATGGTTACCCCGGATCATGCGATGCTGGTCTGGGACATCGGGTATTTACGGAAAATCAAGGCTCTCGAAATTAAAGTCGGCGACGCTGTACCGGTCTTTGAAGGCGGCTCGGTTATTGCAGATCGGATTAAAACAGTTGAAACAGTAACATCACTTGAGGATCGGGTGTACTGCCTGACTGTGGCAGACGATCACACTCTTGTGGCAAATGGCATCTTTACCGGCCAATGCGACGGTGATGAAGATTGCATAATGCTCCTTATGGACGGTCTTTTGAATTTCTCACGCTCCTTCTTACCCCAAAACCGTGGTGGCACGATGGACGCACCTTTAGTCCTCACAAGCCGTATTGATCCTGCAGAGATTGACAAAGAATCCCTGAACGTAGATGTAGGTCGCACCTACCCGATCGAGCTTTATGAGGCCGGTCTCGTTTATGCGAAGGCAAAGGATGTCGAGAAGCTCATAGATCGTGTTGAGCGGCGGTTGGGTACCCCTCAACAGCTCGAAGGATTTTACTTTACCCATGACACTTCAGATATATCGGCGGGGCCATTGGAATCCACGTATACGCAGCTCAAAACCATGACGGAGAAACTCGAGGCCGAGCTGGATCTGGCTGAGAAGATCCGGGCGGTCGACGCTGATGATGTTGCAGAGCGCGTTCTCAATACGCATTTCATCCGCGATCTGATGGGTAACCTCTCGGCGTTTTCCAAGCAGAAGTTCCGGTGCACTAAATGCAACACCAGTTATCGCAGGATGCCTCTTGCCGGCAAATGCACAAAATTCAAGGGTAAAGGGGTATGTAATGGCAATATTATCCCGACTGTACATGAAGGATCGGTTAAAAAATATCTCGAAGTCTCTCGCAGTATGGTAAAAAAATACCATGTATCAGAATATTGCAGGCAGCGAGTAGAGGTGCTCGATCTTGCAATCGAGTCGACTTTTGGCGAGGAAAAACAGGAACAGCTGGGCCTCGCCGATTTCATGTGATTTCCTTATCTGATACCATATGTGTTTTCTCTCAACCAATATGATCGAGCACAATTATGAGGTTCGAAGCCTGACCTATGAGAACGGATTGTAAAATTAAAAGTATTCTGACATAAGATTTTTGAGTTTTCAAAGCCTTTTACTATCGTATAAGCACCATTATTTTGTGCGAGAATATCTAAGTGGCCAAAAGAGGCGGGCTCAAGATCCGTTCCCGTAGGGGTTCGCAGGTTCGACTCCTGCTTCTCGCATTATCCCTCAAAGGATTATTCTCCTTAAAATTATAGATATTTCTATCCCTGTGAGTGGTCGGGTCTATTTCACGCATAAAAAAATATATTTTTTTGGCACCAAAAAATAAATGTGGGCGCCTGAAATGGCACAGAGGAGAGGCTCGTTCGGTCTGAAAAAAAATCCCCGGTAACTGGATCAGGTGATGAGGTTGTCCGTGTGAGACTTCCTCAGAAACGCGACCGCGAACAATTTGGGTGTGCTGAACTCATGATGGGATCAAATCACATCCGCATCCGGTGTTTCGATGGTGTGACACGGATGGGAAGGATCAGGGGAAAGATAAAAAAGAAAGTCTGGATCCGGGAAGGCGACTTCCTTATCATTGTCCCTTGAAATTATTAGGATGAAAAATGCGATATCCTTCACCGATACACCAGCCCGCAAGTTGAATGGCTGCGGCGTAGTCATTACCTTTGATCCCCATGATTTCATGAAGAGGCTGTTATTTCGGTTCTGTCGAACTCCCCAGTAACAGATTAGGATGAAGAATGAATCCTTGATCAAGCTGGACGATAATTCAACAAAACTGACATGTTGGTTTTTCGACGTTATTGTGTCTCCTCACTATTTATTTGCATAAAATGGGTAAGGAGACGCCGTACCTTGCTCTTTTGAACGTCGATATATCTTTTTAGATGCGTTTTTTACGACCCGAATTTTGTCTGTCCATAAAAGAGATGAATTTTCCGTTTAAAGCAAAATATAGAGATATTCACCAAATATATGTTCAATCTCACCCCGTTGATTTTTGTCAACGATCCAATAGAGCATTTTTCGGCCTCTCTGTAGAAATGCTGTTTTTCGAACGAAAATGAAGATTTCTATAGAAACGTTTTTTTTCCTATCAATTTATCAAAGGAGGAACTGGCCAAAAAAGGAACTTGTCGGCCTCTCTTTTTCTGAAAGGGGTGAACCTTGAAAAAAAATCAAAAATTTATTGAAGTCTGATAAATGCCTTAGCTGATTGCCCAAGTACGATCGAAGTGGGGATAATCTCTTTTCCACTGTCGGCATCATGCGCATAAGCTATTACTTCAACAGAATAATCTCCCGCCGGGAGGCTGCTGACGTCCCAGCTATATGCCTGAGTGTAATTGAATACTGGACCATCGACCGGCCGCTCGGCAATAAATTTCCATGTGGGGTTACTTACAGAATTATAATAAAGATCCTCAGTAGCATATTCGCTGCCCGGGTAAGTGATATTCCATTGGAGTGGAACAACCGTGGTTACTGTACTACTCTGTGCCTGAAGGTCAGTGATACCAATTACCGGCATATTAAAACCGGTATTTGAATAATTTTCACTTCCGGTTACAGTACCACTATTCGGTATCATGCATTGTCCGGTATTAAAACAAATCGTAGACATGTTACCAGGAATATTGGCACTGCCTGGTTGCAGGAGCTGCAATTCGAATGAAGTACTCCATGTCTGCCCGACGGTCATTTTTCCTATATTAAATATAAGGGTTTTGTTCTGGTTCCATTCATCGGTCTGATTGATAATGGAAGTGTACCCGTTCTGATCGGTAATTTGTGTTGATGATGCAGGATTATATACGTAACTGAGAGCATCACTTGACACATTGGTTACATTGTCGTATGTAATGGCAACGCTCTGCAGGTTCAGTGTCATGGTAGTATTTACCCCTGCTGTGTTCTGGATCTGCCCTTCGATCTGCTGGAATATTCCTGTCATCGTAGTGGGATCCGGGGCAAAATATACTGTGCTTGGTGCTGACGCCAGACTGTCAAAGAATGACATGTCCGAAATGTTGTTATGACCGGAATTATCAGCGTCCGGGAACCCAATCCCATAAATGGTTATTCCCTGGTTTTTTGCCCGGGTCGCCGCATCAACAGCAGCAGCTTTTCCGACATCGCTCTCATCAAACCACCAGAGCTGCGGACCTTCGGATGTCCCGGTCCCATTTCTAGGATTCCAGTCGGAAGGCCAATAGGATTCCAGGGAGCCGGGTGCAATCGGGGCCATCATGTTGATGCCGTCCCCCATAATAATGACCGTCTGGTTATGTGTGGGATTGCCCTGAGCCGGGTGACCGGGCGACCCAACCAAAACCTGGAGAGCGGCATTAATGCCTGCCGCATAATCTGTCCCGCCGTTTGCCGTATACTGATTCACAGTATTAGAGAGTGCGGGCTGGTTCCCAAATGTCGGTCCAGCATTCTCAAGAGGAGCATCTACCGACGCGTCTGACCATGGGTTTAAATATTGATAACTCATTGGATTTGTGGCATTAATACAGGCGACACCATTAAAACAATAATCGTTTCCGCTCGTGATACTATTCCAATGTGCGGGATCGACCATATCACTGTCATTTACCAGGCCATAGGGATTAAAAGGTTTCAATATAGCCGGGTAGGCTGCTTTTTGTTCCGCATAAAGAGTACGGGTATCCGATGATGCATAATATGAACCGCTTGGGCTTGGACTGTCACCAAAAGATGCCAAAGAAATATAGGTATCGTCGGTAGCATTTTTGATAAATCCCACTTCTGCTTTTTGAGTGTTTGCCAACCGCCCAGTCCCGCCAATACCTCCCGCAAGATCTGATACGATGACGACATCGGCAGGTGTCCCGGTCAGATTCCACCCATCAGCTGTGAGATTGATCATAACAGTGAAATTACCGCCCACATTAACGTTTGGAGGAATTACCGTAGTTTGCTCACTGAGATAGGGATAATTCTTCCAGCTCATTTTGATTGGCTGATTAATACCATTCCATGTTGCCGTCGCCGTGACGGAACCTGTATCTGTCGGATCATAACTTATATTTGCCTGGTTCGTGTCAAATTTTCCGGGAATAAAGACAACAGTAGCAGTTCCATTTATGTTGGTTGTCGCTGTGGTGTTTAACAGGGTCGGCCCACTGAGAGAGCAGTTTGAATACGTGTAGGTGGGTGTTCCAAGACTGAATGTTACTGTCTGGTTTGCTACCGGGTTTCCCATCTCATCCATCACTTTTGCCTGGAGCAGTGCGATTTGTGAGGGATTGGCATCAAGGCTTGCCATCACTTGGGGCGTTGCCGTAAATGCCATGTTCACCGGAGCTGTGCTATAGAATTGAACTGTTTCGGAAGTGCTAACCGAAGTATTTGACGGACATGTTGCTGTCAGGATGACATAACCGGATGCGCTATGCGGACCATAGGTATAAAAAACCTGACCAAAGGGGTTGGATGACATATTTACTATAGGATCCCCGGCATAGTTCGATTGTACCTGCACTTCTTGGTCTTCGGTCGGGTTCCCGTATTTGTCATATAACGTCGTAGTGACACTAAAAATATGATCAGGTCCATTATCTGCAGGTTCAATAAGGTTTGAAGGGGTTATGGATTCAGTAACGGAATAGGGTTGGCCGTCATTTAAACCGTAAATAAACTGTGGAACACCCCACGGATAACCGACGTTACCAAAGGGGTAGAGCAGAATTTCATTTTCTCCCGGCTTAGTATCTGTAATAACACTGACCGAAATATTCCCGTTTGCATCCAGTGACTGATTAATATACTGCAAATGAGTTCCACTGATATTGAACGCCGCCATATTATCGGATGATGCGGATATCCAGAGCGCTACTGAATGCAGATCGGCGGGATTCCGGTTGTCTATGGGATTGCCATATTTGTCAGTTAAGTCTGATATTGAAAGGTGTTTCTGAACCTACAGTCACTTCATTCATGAAATCAAACGCTGCATTTTGTGCAACATCATGATCGATATTTTCGGTAAGAACCTTGGTAACCGTGATATTATTATAGGTTATTGTCGCCGTGATATTGACTGCACCGGTTTTTGTGCCCGCACTAAATGTACTCTCTGCCATTCCGCTTGCATCACTAATACCGCTACTCGGAGTGAGCGATCCCAGTAGTGTTGAGTTAAGTGCAAACGTGACAGTTGCACCCACCACCGGATTTAGGGCTGTCGAGTTATACGCATCGACCGTAATAATTGACTGATGGGCTACTACGACCCAATTGTTTGCTGTATTACTCGAAATTGTTGAATTCTGATCCGGAATTACTGCGGCATTGCCTGCACCTGCCAACAGGAGCAGAAAAGCTATTGAAATCAAAATAAGATGAGCCCGCATGTCTCGTCGCCTTTGAGTTAGGTATTTACACTCGTATTATATATATTTATTGATTTCTTGAAAACTTAAAATATCATTTGAAATAGGAAAATATCAAAAATTTGGTGGTTTTTTGGTACATATATGACGTTAGATCTGCATTTCTATTGAACATAAGCCATTATATTGTTTTTTAATTCAAAATGTTTTAATAAAAGAATTTGGAAATGTCATCTTTCCGGAACGATATGGGGTTATATATTATCGATAGCTACTTCGTACTGGTAGATTACAACTGTAGCTCCTGAAGCAGGGACTTGCTGTGCCGGCGGCATAAGCGGTCCGAGCCATTCATATTCATTCGGATTTCCCGTGGGTACCATATTTAGAGACCCGGTGAAATAACTGTCCCACGCCGCGGAATAATCCGCGTTGTTATTTGGCAGGTATTTGACATAGAGTGTGTCACCTTGTGCAAGCTGAAATTGAGAATAATTAGTCAGAATGAGATCCATTTTCACCGAACCAACGCCCTCCTGGGACATGATATCGGTCGAAGGCGTTACAAATTCAATCAGGTAGATAACGGCGGTATTGGTCTGGCTGTCATAATACCACCGGGGTGTGGCAAGCATTGAGGATCCACTTTCAGAAAGCGAACGTTTGACTACACCCCCGTTTTCAAGTGACAAACCGGTTTGTTCGCTTATCGATTCATAACGGAGATCACCGGTAGAAACGATTAGTGGATTTGAAGGCGGGGCAATCCCAAAACCATTCCAAACACCTTGTTGATTATAAATCGAAAAATTCGACTCAGTAGCATTATCATACGTCATATTATAAACCGTGAGAGCCCCGCCGCCCACATTCAGCGAGGTTTCCGTATAGGGTACTGTTTTGTAAGCAATACTCTTAAGGTCGTTCTGCAAAACGATCATATTTTTCTCCATGATCTGTTCGTTTGAGGTGGACTGCTGCTGTAAAAGCATCGGATAACCATAGAGGGTGACAATACCGATCCCGGCTATAATTATGCCGAAGATAATGATGAATCCAATCGCTTCAGATACCGCACTGTCCTTTCCGTGTGCTCTTTCCTTATCTGGTTGCATCGTTTCAGAATCCCTGCGAGTCATAACTTATCTGATCTATTCCGCTTCCTGTTGTGTTTCCTGTTACATTCCGCGTTGAGCTAATACCCGCAATACTGATATTGCTGATAATATTTCCATGGTAGACCATAACTCCCTGATCTGCTGCCGTCGCCCCGGTATAAATATCGACAAAATAATCCTGCCCCGCGACTTCGTCAGGAAGGGTAAATGATGAAGTGATATTCCCGGTCGTCGGCGCGATGGCGTACACATCAACTATTCTTGTTGATATCCCGTTTCCTATATCAGTAAATGCATTGTATTGCAATGTTTCCGCCGGTCCTTGCATGAAATTTGCGTTTACCTCCAGTAATACGACAACAAAGAGAATAATCATGATTGTTGTTATCATGACGTACTCGATTAGGGTACTTACACCGGTTTCTGCATGGTTTTTACGGCGATACCCAGGTTTCATTGTAGGAAGTCACCCCGTTATTGTAGTGAATGCTGAGCCAGAGTGGATTGGAATTGATGATCTGATATTGGACTACCGCTTTTTTCTCACTCAGTGAAAGTGTTTGGATATCATTCTGGATTGTTGCATACTGGCTTTCCGATATCGGATCCGTAGTAGCATTAAGTAGTTCGGCAGATTCGATCATTACATCCCTTACATCCCGGATATCATTTTTCGGAAAGTCCAGGACGCTTTCTGCCGTTGTCTGGCCAACCACAGTAGATTGGTTAAGTAATATTGCTAGGAAGAAAAAACTCAAGCTCACGACAAACCCCATCATTACGATCCATTGTGCGTCATCGCTTAATCCCGCCATAAGAGCACCTCCACAAGGACTGCCCGGGGCTTCGGAAGATACATATGTGGTTCCGTCGGTGGTATTACAATACCGGGGAAATTAGGGGGTCCAATTATGACCCATTCGGTTACCCGGACCGGATGTTCAACGCCGGTGAGGTTACGATTGTATGCCAAGGGATAACTCCAGGTTGAATTTGTATTCGTATCAGTGTCATTCCTGAAAACAACAAATGCTTCGTAATGGAGATTATCTGACATTGATCCTGTCCTGTTATTTATATAATTTAGGAATGTCGTATTGAAATCGATTGCAGATTGCAGATCCTGCAGGGGAATACCTGTGGGAGAATAATCAGATTCGTTAACAATTTGCTGAAGCTGGCTCACACAGGACGAACTTGTACAATTAGAAGGGGTGTTCATCATATTCAATGCGTCTGAACCTATCTGCTCCAGTTGCATATCGCTGATATGGCTGTCTCCTGGTGTGTATATTGTAGTCGCGCTCAGGACAAGATAGGTAGTAAACAGCATGATCATGCCGGCGGCAACTCCTTCAATGGTAAAAAGCTGTCCTCGATCGTTTACCATACTGCCACCTCCATGACACCATCTTCCAGGTGGGGCTGGGTGATATTGGGATTGGTGTAGTTATACTCAAAAGCACCATCTGGCATGACCTGTGTACTGTTAAGATACCAGTCCGATTGTGGATTCCCGTAGCCATCCGTCAGGTTAAACTGCAGGGTGACATTCAGCAAAGTGCTCGAGTCATCCCCTCCTGCATAACTAAGTAAACCCGGTGGTATGAAAAGCGATATATTATTTGTTACGTTCATGGGTAATGTCGTAGCAGATGTGGTATTACCGTCGATAAATAATTCAAACGGAGTAACATTCCAAGGAGGTAATTCCGGACCTTCAAACGCATTCTGACCTGTCCCTAATGGGGCCATTGATTTGGAATAATATATTGAAATAGTGGTCAGGCTTATATTTGTCGGCGTAATTGTGTTCTTAGGGAGATGTTGCAGACCCGTAAAGTTGATGAGTGCCCCCTCACCACCTATAATCCCGTTTGACCCCGATGGTGCTAGGGGGTTGATTTCGTACGCTGGGTTGTTATTATCGAAACCATTATTGAGCAGATACGTGTAATTGAAATAAATTGAGAATGCCTGATTGGTTGCATTCTGCGTGTAAATTCTTAAGGGTAGATTACTTGCTGGCGCTGGAGTTGGGCCCGGGATCACTATGAAATTAGAGAAATCAAGGGTGGCGTTACTATGCTCCTTTACCTTGATTACCCGTCGGCTGTACCCGTAGTCCTGGTCTGGTATGACATCCCCGATTGATTGCGTTACGTTACTTCCTGCCATCTGCAGGGAGACATTGAACTGGTATGGATAGTCTCCGAAGACCGCCCTCGACTGGTAATCTGAAGGGTAGACAAATTCGGACGTGCAGAAAAACCGGGTTATTTTTTCTGGTGTCAAAATATTAGGGGTATCTTTTGACAGCGCAAGACCGAACCGCAGGATATCACTATCTGATGTATTGGGGAGAGTCTCCCACGAGGGATTGTAAGGCATGCCGGGATCTTCAGCGAGAATCACCCCGGTCCGGTAGGCGACTGCATCATAATCTATAGTGTTACTCTTGAGACCAATAAAGAGGGTTGGGATCAATGTTGCTACATAGATGAGCGTTATCATGAAGATGGTGAAACCGACCAAAAAATCAATGGAGAGATTTCCGGCATCATCAATCATGGGTAGTAATCAACTCTCCTGTTATTGCATTGATGACAATTCCCTGCTGACCTGACCCGGTTTCTGTAATAGTATATTGCCCGTTCATGAGCACCAGGGAAGTCCCATTCAGGTTGAGAGAACCTGAGGAAGAAGCAATTTTCATGATATCTTCAGGTGTGAGAACATTCGGAGGAATAGTTTCAGGTGCAGGCAATCCCGGTGGCGTGGCAAGCGTGGAAACACCATTGTTATCATAGACAAGCATCGTCGAGGTATTCCCTAGGTAGATGCCAAAAATCCAACGTTGTGCTTTACCCGAACTATCAACATGCTCTCCCCGGATATAGAAGATTGACTGGTTATTCTCACCTGCCTGCGCCTGGTATTCCTGGATGACGGCTGTTTCGGCCTGATCGAGCGTATATGTCATTTGCTGACTGCTATAGTTTCCCCCAAGCACAGTTATTCCTCCCGGAACCGGCGTTGCGTTTGTCGGACTCTGTCCGGAGGGACCTGAAATGCACGCTGCACCAAAACAGAGCAGAATTACCAGACCAGCAACCAGACAGGACAAGCCAGGAAATCGCATCATATTCATTAAAGGGCTTTGACGGTTGAAGTGATATAAATGTTGTTTTTATCTGGTTCGCTGTATCGTTTACTTCGTCAGATGAACGATCCCCCTCAATTCGTAGAAAATAAAGACCAGCATTATTGCGGTAAAAAAATTAGGGCACAATTTTTGTGATAGGGATTTCGAGAATGTCTTCTGCACCGCATGCTTTAAGCTTCGGAATAAGACCGTTGACTGCACTTTTCTGCACAACTGTCTGGACACTGTAATAATCAAGACCATGGAGCCGGCTTACAGTAGGCTTTTTCATAGCTGGAAGTGCCGAGACAATCTTCTCCAGTGCTGCCGTAGGGACGTTCATTGTCAGGAGGACCTTATGCCGGGCTTCGAGTACCCCAAAGAGCAGGGTCTTGATCTCTTCGATATCACGTCGTTTTTCCGGATTCGCCCACGCCTCCTTGTTCGCAATTATTACGGTGTGTGATTCCATAATCTGCCCGATGATTTTGAGACCGTTTTTTCTTAGGGTAGTTCCCGTCTCGGTAAGATCTACAACTACATCCATAAGGTCGGGCACTTTTGCTTCTGACGCGCCAAACGAGTGAAAGAGCTGGACAGGGATATTTCTATCAGCAAAATAGTTCTTTGTAAGTTCCGGGTATTCTGTTGTCACTCGGCTGCCGGGCCGGATCTGTGCAGCATCCTCAATCGGTTCGTCGCGGTGTACTGCGATTACGATCTTCACATTGCCTTCTCCGGTCTTACTGTAGGAAAGAGCCGCCACCTCAACAACATTTGCCCCAGTTTCCCGGACCCAGTCAAGACCAGAGATGCCGAGATCGAAATACCCTTTGTCCACATAGGTCGGGATTTCCTGCGGGCGCAGAATTTTTACCTTGCTGATCCGGCAGTCTGCAATAAGGGGATTGTAGTCGCGGTCAGTTCGTCTGACTTCGAGATCGGCCTCTTTGAAGAGCTGGAGCGTCTGGGCCTCAAGACTGCCTTTGGGAAGTGCAAGGGTGATCATATCATAGTCCCTTTCCGGGAAAAACAATAAAGGTTCAGGTTCCTGTTTTTTACGAAAATGAATGTATCACAAGCCCGCTTAAGAGCTTGGGCTCAAACCACGTTGATTTGGGAGGCATAACTCCTCCGGCGTCGGCAATGGAAAGAACCGTTCCAACCCGGACCGGCTGCATGGCAAAAGCAAGACGATAGGTACCATTGTCCACGAGCCGCTCGAGATCGGCAACAGGACGGGCGCCTCCAAGATATTGGAGCCGTGCGTCACCTCGGGGATCCGTTATGCCAAACATTTTTTTAAATACGAGTTCCTGAAGTACCGCGACATCGAGAACTTCAAGAAGGGATGCAGCCGGGTCGATCAACCGGGTGCATTCGTACCATTTCTTTTGAAGGTAAAGGTGCATCACGTGATATTTTTCCGGGCATGCAATGCGCGGCTGAATATTGTACCCATTCCCATCAACATCCCCATAGGGTGTTACTTTGAAGTATTCCGTGAGTCCGTTAAGGAAAGTTTCAGTATCAAATGTCCCAATGTCAGCAAGTAGCCGGCTGTAGCCGTGAATCTTTACCCGATTGTGAGCAAAGAGTACGCCCATGAACCGGCTAATTTCACCCTCTGCCGGCAAGCCAGAATCACGTATTCTGTCAACCAAGTTGATCGCAGCTTTGGCGCGGTGATGACCATCTGCAATATAAAGATTTTCTATATCCTGAAAACGGTGTTCAATCGTGTCGAGTGCAACCGGGTCGGTTATCTCAAAGATCTGGTGGGTACCCCCATGAGATGTATGCACTTCCGCGTCAGGTATTTTTTTTTCTGATATTTGGGATTCAATAAAGGAAAAGAGGAGATCGTGATCGCGATACAGGAGCACGACAGGGCCGTCGTGGGCTTTTATCGCGTCGATATGTCGTGTCCTGTCCTCTTCTTTGTCATACCGGGTCAACTCATGGCGCCGGATCCTGTTTGAACGGTAATCTTCGGTATCAAGACAGCAGCACAGGCCGATAAATGTATCGTTTTCCTGCAAGATCCGGTACACGTACATCGCAGGACGGCCATCTTTTTTGAGGCGACCATTTTCAAGATATGCTTGGAAATTGTCGCGAGCCCGCTCATAGACCCGGTTGTCATCCGGAGGAATGTCTGGAAGTTCCGCGTCTGACCGGCTGACTGTAAGAAAACTCTCCGGGTTTGCTTTAATGATCGTCCGTGCTTCTTCTGCAGTGACGACATCGTACGGGACAGCTGCAATAGATGAGGCCTCACCGGGTGCAGGACGCACTGCGGCAAAACGATAGACGTTTACCATGGTACCTACCAAAGCCCAAAACGGGCGTACTTTCTCATAGATTTGGGCGAGGTCACATATATAATCGAAGACTAAATGCCCTCCACCATGATCAGGCACGCCCCAATCTAGGGCGCAATGCTTATTGTACCATGGGGTAACTGATGATACTGCAATAAAAGGACCTTGTCCATGATCCGTTCCCCTTCTCTTGCATATCACCCGTCAATCCCGGTTATCAGACGGGCAGTACCTGCCGATGTGCCGGCGATCGTAGCGATCGAGCGAGAAGCTTTTCTTGATCCCTGGGATGCGGAGATCTTCACGGAAGCCCTTTCCTATTACCCTACTACGTATTTTGTCGCAGTGTGCGAAGGAAAGATAGCCGGCTTTATTGTCGGGGCTCTTGAGGACACCGGGGAAAATATCTATGGCCATATATGCAATTTTGCTGTAAGTGCACCGTTCCAGCGCAGAGGTATCGGCCGACAGCTGGTGATCCGGCTTGAACACCAGTTTGCGATTGAGAGCGCAAGCGGGTGCCAGCTTGAAGTCAGGGAATCAAATGCACCTGCCCAGCGATTCTACCGGCGCCTCGGGTACGAAAATGTTTTTCAGGTCGGCGGCTATTATGCAAACGGTGAAGATGCCCTTGTCATGATGAAATGGTTCCGGTTCTAGAATAAAAAAAGAGGAAGCGATCCAAACCCTCAATAAAAGGGACGCCTGATTACTTTTCTCTGATTCTGCGATATATGACCTTTTACTGGTGTTTAAGATGCCCGTTCCCTCAAAATATTCCTTACTTTTTCACTCCCCTCCCGAGTTCCTGATGGGCGCGGGCGAGATGCTGCGCAGCGAGGGCGCCAATGAGAGACAGTTCACCGGCAAGTACTCCGGCACCTATAATTTCAGCCAGCTTCTTAGCATTCGTTCCCGGAGGAGTCCCCCCTCCGGCGACGCCAAGAATTTTAAGGCACTCGTTCTGTGTATCGACTCCGGTTCCGCCGCCCACCGTACCTACCGGGAGTGAGGGAAGTGTGACTGCGACATAGACTCCTGACTCCGTAGCATCAATTGTTGTCATGCATGTGCTGCCATCGATTGCATGTGCTGCATCCTGACCACAGGCAATAAATAGAGCAGCTACGATATTCAGCTGCATGGGCGTTGAACCCCATTGCACCGGCTCTTGCCGAACCGACAAGATTCTTGCGGTAGTTCACTTCGATCATCGTTTGTGCATCCGTTTTTAAGATTTTCTCAATCAGATCATGGGAAAGCGCGATGCCAGCTATCACACTGCGTCCCCTGCCCAGGATACCATTGATAGCGGCCGGTTTCTTGTCGGAACACATATTTCCTGAAAGTGCGATAAGCCTCGCTCCGGTAGCTTTTACAATCTCGTCGGCTACTTTTGCACTGGCTATGGTGACCATATTCATACCCATTGCATCTTTGGTATCAAATTCAAGCCGGATAAACACGCTCGTGCCCGCGATGAAAGACATGAGTCCGGTCATTTTTCCATGAGTGGTCGTTGTCTGGGCAATGGCAGCAAGATCGTTTGTATGGGCTTCAGCCCAGTCCGCAATCTCTTTTGCGTGTACGATACTTTGCGCAGCAAAGACCGGGGCCCGTGTCATGCCGTCATGAAGAATACGTACCTGAACCCCGCCGGCTCTGGTAATTGCGCCTGCTCCCCGGTTCACCGATGCCACAAGCGCTCCTTCAGTTGTCGCTAAAGGAAGCCAGAACGAGCCCTTTGCATACTCGCCATTGATTGAAAGTGGTCCAGCGACCCCAACTGGCACCTGCACAGTGCCGATCATATTCTCGCAGTTCCTAGTTGCCGCCCGGTCGACATCGATTGAAAAGATTCCTATATTTTCAAGTGTCGTACTGGTTTCCTGTTCTATAAACTCCCGGCGCACCCTGACCGCATCGACAGGTCGAAGCTGTTTTTCGAGCTCGTATATCTTGATGGATCCATCCCTCAGTTTTGCCAGGATCTCTGCTTCTTCTCCTTGATCCCGTCCTTTTTTCGCATCGTGGTGCCCGTCATCACCAGCCATGAATACATGTTGCACGTAAACTATTATAGGCGCAGTGGTTGGGTTCATGACAAATGAACAATGGGGACTGAGGTACCGGCAAAAAAAGGTGAAGAAGTACGGCAGGCACTTCTCCGCGACGGTGCCCTCGATCTGACGTTTAAGGTGCTGCATGATGGAGAGTTTCTGGTCTTTCCCGTCCAAGAAGCACGTGAGGGAACATCACGGTATGTTTTCGAAGATCAACCCGGCCGCATCTCCCTTCCCCGTCATGAACTTGTGGGGGGGATAGCCATTATGCAGGATAATGATCCGAAAGGGGCAGAGGCGATCCTTGCTTCCCGGCCTTCTCTGCACACGGTTCTCTTTCCGCAAAGCGAAGTCTCGGGGAAGTACCGCACCCGGGACTATATGGTTCTTGCCGGAAATGACACGACACTAACAGAAGTTAATGAATACGGGCACCGGTATAAAATTGACCTTGCCAATGCATATTTCTCATCCCGGCTTTCAACAGAACGCCAACGCATCGCAGAAAAGACTCGGAATAACGAAAACGTGCTCGACATGTTTACCGGGGTTGGCCCGTTTGCAATAACCCTTGCTCCACATGCGGCGTTCATTGTGGCAGTAGATCTCAATCCCAAGGCAGTCCTCATGTTGATCGAAAATATCCGGAAAAACAAAGCCACCAATATTCTCCCTCTCCTTGCAGATGCCTGTCGGCTCAGGAGTACTCTGCCATGGAAATTCGACCGGATCATCATGAACCTCCCGCTTGCCGGGACTGATTTTTTGACCGATGCATTCAGGCTTATCAGGCACGGGGGCATGATTCATTTCTATTCGCTGGTATCTCGGGAAGGTGAGCATATCGACAGGATATATGAGCTTGGTGCTACAGAAGTGACCGAGCGCATTGTGCGGTCATATTCACCTGGCCAGTGGCATGCGGTTTACGATATAGAAGTATGATAAAATAAAAGGATGATTCTCTAGGGGTGTTCTCATAACCGGAAAAGATAATTACTGTTCATTTTCTCTCTCGGATTAGTCTTGGAGGCATTCTCTTGCATAGATCAAGTCAATCCTGTTTACCGAGCCCCGCTTTCTTGAGGAAAAAATACCCTGAACAGAGCGCGAATATAATCGCAGATATTCCGAACATGTTCAATGGTTCCATTGCCGTCGGGTCGAGGAGAATGACATTCCGGGCGATTGCTATTATAGCGATCAGGATTACTACTTCTACACGGATTACCTTTTCATTGACATATGCCGCGACCGTTGCCAGAAGCTCCACGCCGATAAGTACGAGAAGGAAATAACCGAACAGGCCCAATAGTTCGTTATTCTCCAGAAGAAATGGAGAGTTGACAAAAAGTGAATTATAAAGGATATAAATCAGTTCCCCAATCGAGAAGGCAACGATAATCGCAAAAAGCGTGATAAGGACAAGATATACTGCCGTTTCATATTTTTTTAAAATAGTGTTCGCATCCATAATAGCAATTGATTAAACTCGGAATAAATAATCTCCGCCGAAAAATTCCTGCAATCCCTGTTTTTAGACTTTTCACGGTGAAGACAATCGGCGTTCAGAAAATACCGATCCTTTCTCACTTTTTGAAAGTTTTTAACGTGTGAATACGAATCTTTATTATTAGGTAAACCCAAACTAATGAAGATCGATCTATGGCGGACCGTCAGGAGCAGTTATTCGCTGAGTTTGAAAAACTCTTCAGGATCAGGAATGAATGCTCCTGCAGAATCTTCTCCGAATGCGGACTCCCGGAGATAACCGTCAGGCAGGTTGGCTATCTCAGAACTATCGATCAACAGGGGGAAGTGACCTTCAGCAGGCTTGCGGAGATCACAAAAAACTCAAAACCCACCATAACTGAGACAATCAACCGGTTTGTCCGGATGGAGTGCGTGTATCGCGAATCCTGTCCCGAGGATAAAAGGATTCTGTATATCCGCTTGACCGAGAAAGGAAAAAAGATCGCACAAGCTGAACGGGCTGCGTTGCGTCAGGTGATTGAACAAATGGTTGATTCGCTCGATGAAAACGAACTGGATCTCCTTGTCGGGATCCTGAAGAAAGTCGGGTAATTTTTTTTATCCCGGGGTTTAGTTAGGTAAAATCAAACTAAATAATTGGAGTACATATGCAGTCAGAAAACAATGAAGATACAACGGAAAAACTCGTAATTCCCCTCTTTGAAATTGTCGCTTATCCCGGGAGCCGGACAAAGTTTCCTGTTGATAAGGCAACTGGGGATCTCTTGCTCGGTTCGACGACGGATGCTGGCGGATGGCAAGCGATTGGTCTTACGGTAAAAAGTGGCATACGCCCTCTGGAACTGACAGCGGAATCGCTGTATAATACCGGCAACCTGTTACGGATCCAACATGTACAACCGACCGATGGCGGTTATCTTGTCTGTTCTAATTCCGAAAAAAGGATCAAAGTCAGTTCTCTTACACTTCGTGAGGGCCAATTTTTTGCCACCTATGAGCCTGTACCGGATCAGGAGGATCTTGAAACAGATCTGCAGGCCCGGATCCTTACCGATGTAAAAAGCACTATCCACGAGATCAGCCGCCGCTTTTCCGGGTCCGAACAGTTCACCCGCCCCATCGACAAGATGGAATCTATAGACAGGATCATTGGCTTTGTAATGCCTTTCCTTCCGATCAATATTGCCGAGAAACAGGAGTTACTTGAGATCGTCTCTGTAAGACAGCGGTACATCACGTTCCTTGAGCTTCTCATCAAAACGCGGGAGAACATCAGGATCCGGATTGAGATGGCAGAAAAAGTCTCTGACAGGGTAAGCAAATCAAACCGGGAAGCGATGCTCAGAGAGCAGATGAAGGTTATCCAGGAGGAACTTAATGCAAGCTCAGGCACATCCGGTGATGAGGGTTACCGGGAACGAGTCGAAGCTTCGAAGATGCCCGATGATGTTCGGAAAAAAGCCCTCGCTGAAGTGAAGAAACTTGAGACCGGCGGCAGCCAGAACCATGAAAGTTCAGTAATCCGGAATTATCTCGATCTCATGCTCGACCTACCGTGGGTCACTGAAGAGAAAAAGAACATTGATATCGTTCAGGCCCGCCGTGTCCTCGACAACCATCACAACGGACTTGAAAAAGTCAAGGAGCGTATTGTCCAGCACCTTGCGGTCATGAAACTCCGTCAGGAAAAACAAGGTTCAATCCTGCTCTTTGCAGGCCCACCCGGCACCGGAAAAACGAGTCTTGGAAAAAGTATTGCGGAGGCGCTCGGAAGGAAATACGTAAGGATCAGCCTTGGTGGAGTTCGGGACGAGGCAGAGATCCGGGGACACCGGAGGACCTATGTCGGGGCTCTGCCTGGAAGGATTATCCAGGGAATCCATAAAGCCGGAACGAAGAATCCGGTTTTTATACTCGATGAGATAGACAAGATTTCATCGTCATATGCGGGTGACCCGGCAAGTGCACTCCTCGAGGTACTTGACCCGGAACAAAACAGTACATTCTCGGATCATTACCTCGAAGTGCCGTACGATCTCTCGGATGTTCTCTTCATAGCGACGGCGAATTCCCTATCTACGATTCCGGCGCCGCTTCTCGATCGTATGGAAATGATTGAGATCTCCGGCTACACAAAAAGCGAGAAGTTTGCCATTGCTAAAGACCACCTTATCCCAGAGGTTTTAAAGGAACATGGCCTTGATGAGGACAAACTCCAATTCGAAGATGATGCCCTGAAGCTGATCATCGAAAAATACACTCGTGAAGCTGGTGTCCGGTGGCTCAAGAAGCAGCTCGCAAAAATCGCCCGGCACGTATCCGAAAAGATTGTCTCCGGTACCGCTGAGCTGCCGCTCGTAGTTACTCCTGATAATCTTTTAACGATCCTTGGTAAGGAGCAGATCCGGCAGGAAGTGGCACGGAAAGAACCGGTTCCCGGGGTAGTTACCGGCCTTGCCTGGACACCTGTCGGTGGGGAGATACTCTTTATCGAAGGGACGTTTATGCCCGGTACTGGCAAGCTCACCCTTACCGGCCAGCTTGGGGATGTGATGAAGGAATCGGCGACGATTTCGTCAAGCCTCATCCGATCCCGGCTTGCCGGAACTCAGAATGGATTTAACTTTATCACAAGTGACATCCACATCCACGTGCCCGCTGGTGCGACACCAAAGGACGGCCCCTCGGCAGGGGTGACGATATTTTCGGCACTCGCATCACTGATTACCGGGAAAACCGTAGGCTCCGACCTTGCGATGACTGGCGAAATTACTCTGAGTGGTGTGGTACTCCCGGTTGGAGGAATAAAGGAGAAGATTCTTGCTGCACACCGGGCGGGGATCAAAAAAGTCATTCTTCCAAAAGAAAACGAACGCGATCTCCAGGACGTACCACAGGACGTCCGCGGTGAACTGACATTTGTTCCGGTCGAAACAGTTGAAGAAGTCCTCAAAGAGGCACTCGGTATCGAGCTTCCCAGGACTTTGCCGATACATACCGGGAATAGTTTTGTTCCTGTTCAGAATTCATGAAAAACTGGGAATAATCCTGAAAAGACCACATTTCCATCGAGCAAAAAAACATGAAATGACTTATACCGCAATCTCTTTTTTCCTTAAGTGCAATAAAATAAGAAGCATGGTCCACCGTAATCTTCCCGCATGTCCCGTCTGCCAGCGGGAAAACACAATCGTTGTCCATGAGGATCTTGGATCCGACGGACATTTCTGCATGTGC
Organism: uncultured Methanoregulaceae archaeon; assembly: GCA_963701095.1. Lineage (GTDB taxonomy): Archaea > Halobacteriota > Methanomicrobia > Methanomicrobiales > Methanospirillaceae > Methanoregula. The sequence goes on along the minus strand of OY969564.1, from coordinate 1,565,797 downwards.
TCGGGTAGTGGCGGTTGTGGGTCGACCTTTATTTTAAACCTGGATGGATCGTTGTCAGATATTTTCTAGTTCCCTCTAACGCGAGTGGTTCAGTCCACTGCATACACTGAGAATGCTCATAAGATCAAGTATCCTATGTCGTTTCAATGGTACAGGTAACTGCAATCCCTCCTAGTTATGCAACGCTTGCGTACCACGAATATGGTTCAGGGTATCCGGTGATCTTTATCAACGGCCTTGCGTCTGCGATGGATACATGGAACCCACCCGTACTTGAAAAAATTTCTAAGCATTTCAGGGTCATTGTCTTTAATAATCGAGGTACGGGGGATTCCGTTGTTCCGGAGGGGCAGTTCTCGGTCCCGCTCTTTGCAAAAGATACGGCTTTTCTCTTGGACTCTCTTGGTATCTCCAGGGCCCATATACTTGGTTTCTCTATGGGGGCGTGCATTGCACAGGAACTGGCGCTCGCGTTTCCGGAGAAAATTAATCGTCTCGTTCTTGTCGCAGGGGACTGCGGGAGCGCTGATGCAGTGAGAGCTCCGGTGGATATTTTTGCCCGGCTTACAGACAAGAACGGGACTATGGAGGAAGTGGCCCAACGCATGTTTCCGTTGCTTTTCCCGCCCGCCTGGCTTTCCACTCACGATCCGTTCCGGTATTGCCCGGAGGTCAGAGAGATTACGAGCACTGAGAACAGCACTCGGCAATTAGCCGCTTTCTCCTCATGGCGAGGATCGTTATCCCGGCTTGAAAATATAGAGTCACCTACACTCGTTATTACCGGGGATGAGGATGTTGTGGTGCCGCCGGAAAACTCCCGGCTGATCAGCTGTCGGATCCCATATGCCAAACTTGCCGTATTTCCGGGCGCAGGTCACGGACTGATGTACCAGTGCCCGAATCGATTCAGCGAAATGGTACTTACATTTCTGAAAGGTAACAAATGTTGATTAAAAAAATGACTCCTTTGTAAGTTACTGGTGGTGAATTTCGATCTAAAAAAGAGAAAAATTATTCTGCCGGTACGAATTTCGTCCCGTAATGGATGATACCGCTTTCGCCGTCTGTGACGATCCTGCGGAAAACGCTTTTTACCTTCATCCCAATCTTTGCCCTCTCGGGAATGCATACGACCTGGGTCGTGATCTGTGGGCCTTCATCGAGCTTGACGATAGCAAGCACATACGGCGTCAGCATCGAATACTGTTCGGCTGCGGTGTGGATCACTGTGAATGTAACGACTGTGCCGGAACCCGAGAACTTATGCTCGACAATCTTTCCTGCTCTGCGGCAGTCCGGGCAGAATGTCCGGGGTGGGAAGAAGTGCCGCCCGCACCGCTCGCATTTTGTACCCACCATGTTGTACCGCTGGGGGATATGTCTCCAGAACCGTGCTACCGTCATCTTATACCCCCCCGAGGATGTGGACCGCGACTGTTGCGCCGGTTCCGCCCACATTGTGTGTCATGCCGATTTTTGCACCTTCGATCTGGCGCCTCCCAGCCTCCCCTCGGAGCTGCTGGACGATCTCATAGACCTGTTTGATGCCTGTTGCTCCGACCGGGTGACCGCAGGCTTTGAGCCCGCCGCTCGTGTTGACTGGGATCTTGCCGCCAAGAGCTGTTTCGCCGTCCGCGGTAAACTTTCCGGCTTCTCCTTTCTTACAGAAACCGAGATCCTCAATCGCACAGATCTCCGCGATCGAGAAACAATCATGCACTTCGACCATGTTGATGTCCTTATGCGAAAGGTGTGCCATCTTAAAGGCACGTTGCCCTGCAGCGACCGTAGCGTCGAGCGTCGAGATATCGCGCCGGTCATGTAGCGCAATTGTATCGCTCGCCTGAGCACTTGCGAGAACCCTGATTGGTGTATCCGTGAACTCGCGGGCGCGGTCAAGAGGTGCCACGATCACCGCAGCTGCCCCGTCAGTTACCGGTGAGCAGTCAAAGAGTCGGAGCGGCTCTGCGACCATAGTTGATTTCGTCACAGTGTCAAGCGTGATCTCGCTCTGGAACTGAGCGATCGGGTTCCTTGCCCCGTTGTAATGATTCTTTACTGCGACCTGCGCCAGCTGCTCGCGGGTCAGCGAGTATTTGTGCATGTAGTCGTTTGCGATCATTGCATACAGGCCCGGGAATGTTGCTCCCATAAAGCCTTCCCACTCGCGGTCTGCCGCGCCGGTCAGCGTATCGGTGCTTTCATCCGATCCGACATCGGTCATCTTCTCGACGCCTGCTGCGACCACAATATCTTCCATCCCGCTTGCGACCGCAATTACAGCCTGCCGAAATGCGAGTCCTCCCGATGCGCATGCGGCCTCGACACGGGTTGATGGGATATGTCGGGTTGCCATACCGGCATAGTCAGCGATAAGAGCGCCGATATGTTCCTGTCCGATGAACCGGCCCGCGCTCATGTTCCCGACGTACATTGCGTCGATCTTCTCACCCGAGAGCTGCGCGTCCTCTAGGGCAAGCGTTCCTGCCTCAACAAAGATATCACGGAACGAGCTTTCCCACTTTTCGCCGAACTTCGTGCACCCGATTCCGATAACTGCTACGTCTCTCATGATTGCATCACGATCTTTCCCTTGTGTTTTGCATACTGTGCATAGTCGAGGTAAATGGGGTCTTTGAGGAGCTGCTGCACCGACGGCGCTGCATCGCGGTGGAAATCTCCAGAGGCAATCGCGTCGGTAACTTCGATATCGAATGCATCGCTGCCGGCACCAGAACCAAACGAGCAGACAAAGATCGTGTCGCCCGGTTTTGCGATGTCAAGCGTTGCCGCAAGACCTACCGGTGATGCACCTGAATAGGTATTGCCCAGTTTCGGTACGACAAGGCCCGGCTTGATTTGTTCTGATGTAAAGCCGAGGTCCTTTGCCACTTTTTGCGGAAACTTTGCATTAGGTTGATGGAAGACCGCATAAGTGTAGTTCTTCGGCGTCTTTTTTGTTTGTTCAAGGAGCAGCATACTTGCGCCTTTCACATGCTTGAAGTATCCCGGGTCCCCCGTGAACCTGCCGCCGTGACGGGGATAATCCTGCCCCTCGCGGCGCCAGAAGTCCGGCGTGTCGCTTGTAAACGAGCAGGTATGGTGGATCATGGCTATTGGGTCATCGTTCCCGATAATGAATGCTGCCCCCCCCGCCGCGGCAGTGTATTCGAGCGCATCTCCTGGCGCACCCTGCGAGACATCGGAACCGATGGCAAGCCCGTACGGGATCATCTTGCTCTTAACAAGGCCCATGCAGGTCTGGATCGCAGCTGTTCCTGCCTTGCAGGCAAACTCGAAGTCGGCTGCCGTCATGTTGGGCGTCGCACCGATCGCTTCGCCTACAGTGCAGGCTGTCGGCTTGACTGCATAGGGATGCGATTCGCTGCCCACGTAAACGGCACCGATCTGTTCGGGATCAATGTTTCTGCGCTTTAGGGCGTTTCTTGCTGCTTCAACCGCAATTGTTGCGGCGTCCTCATCGAGATCAGGTACAGACTTCTCAAAAACTCCAAGTCCCCCCGTTACATCTGCAGCATTTGCGCCCCAGACTCGGGTAATTTCCTCAACCTTGATCCGGTATCTCGGTATATATGCACCGTAGGTAATGATGCCTACCATTCTTTCTCCCTCAGTGTACTAACAATTTTGTTGATGTCCATCTCTGTGCAGAGGACGGTGATGTGGTCCCGATCAGCCATTTTTGTGACAAAAGGGTGGACGCTCTCCGCATCAATTCCCTGCAGGATCACACATCTCGGTTTGAATGGAGTGACCCGGATTGCAACCATCGGCGACTTGCCGGTCGAGACACTCGTGAATATAAGCGCCCTTTCCGTGCTCCAGCCGTAAATGCGGTTGAACTCTTCAGCGGAGAGCTGAAGGATAGCATTGAGGCTGTTGACCACAGTGTAGCCAAAAATGGTCTGGTCCATGGGTCCGCAGAGTACCGTGCATTTGATCGCTTCGGTAAACGTATCAAGAGCGACCGGGTTCGTGTACTCGTGGATATCGAGGATAACGTCATCATCGACACCTGAAAAGAGCATGGAGGAAAATTTGTTAATGTGTTTGCCGTCGCTTTCCTCATCAATAGAGATGAGGGTGTCGACGATCTTGCCGACAACGGCGGTTCCAGGGCTCTTTCTTCTGCCGCTCTCGTAATCACTGATTACAGAAGGGGAGACTCCCAGGCGATCCGAGAGGACACCTGGCGCAATCTCGAAGTTCTGGCGCCATTTTTTTAGCGCAAGCCCTGGTGAGTCCGATAGCGTAATTTCGCCCGCCATTTTTTCGGCGAGCTGATGTCGCAGACCGGATTTCATACTCCACTAAGTCGACTCGTCCCGTTAAATAATTAACGAACGTACATTCGACAACAAACGAACATCGTCGAGGTTTCAACAACAGTTGGAAAGAAAGCAATCCATAAATAGTATGCATCTCAATTTTGATGGACATGGTATTGGCAGAGGATCTCGAATCCCTCAAGATTATCGCTCTCATGGGTGGGTGCCGTGGCCCTGTGTTTGCCTCATCGCAGGTACTCGCGGGTGCGCTGGTCACAAGTCCGCAGACCGCGTCCCGCCGGCTCAAATCTCTCGAAAACCAGCGGCTGATTACCCGGACCATGAACCCTGATGGCCAGCACATAACGGTCACAAAAGAAGGGGAAGAAGAACTCAGGCGTGAATATGCGGAGTATTGCCGGCTCTTTGGCCATGAAGGTGGGCATTATTCCCTTTCCGGTGTTGTTGTGAGCGGGCTCGGTGAGGGTCGTTACTATATGAGCCTTGAACCCTACAAAAAGCAGTTCCTCCGACACCTCGGTTTTGAGCCGTATCCGGGGACGCTTAACCTCCGCCTTGCCGGATCAGATATTCCGATCCGGAAGAAGATCGAAACGCTGACCTGGATTCCGATCAAGGGCTTCTCGACCGAAGGTCGGACGTTTGGTGGTGTCAGGTGTCTTCCCTGCCGGATCAATGATATTTCCTGCGGGATTGTTGTCCCCGGACGGAGCCATTATCCCGAGGATATTGTTGAGGTTATTGCTCCTGTAGGGCTCCGCGATGATCTACATCTAAAAGAGAACGATCGGGTGAATATTGAGGTGGCATATGATTGACGATGCGATTAAAGCTCTTCGGAATGGAAGATTCATTTTGCTCTACGATTTTGATGACCGGGAAGGCGAGACTGATTTTGCGATCCGGTCCGATATGGTTACACCCCGTCATATTCTCCAGATGCGAAAAGATGGCGGCGGTCTGATCTGTACTGCGGTCGATCCGGTCGCGGCAGAGAAACTTGGCTTGCCCTTTGCGAGCGATGTACTCCGTAATACGGATGTTGCCGAACAAAAGGGTGATATCCCGTATGACCGAAAAAACCACTCCTCGTTTTCTCTATGGGTCAATCACAAAAATACGTTCACCGGTATCACTGACCGGGATCGGGCGCTCACGATAACTGCAGTAGCAGAGCAGGTGAAAAAGTCGTTGAATGGTGGAGGTACACATTTCAGCGAATCTTTCCGCACTCCGGGCCACTGCGCCCTCTTACGTGCGGCCGACAACCTGCTTGACCAAAGGCGCGGACAGACAGAACTTTCTGTAGCACTTGCCCGCATGGCTGGTGTCACGCCTTCGATCACAATCTGCGAGATGCTGGACGATGAGTCCGGTTACGCACTCCCAAAAGCTGGTGCAAAAGCGTATGCGAAGAAGCATGGATTCGTTTTTGTCGAAGGCGGCGAGGTTCTGGAACGGTGGGAAGCGGACAAGCACCGGGATTAATTTTTTTGTTTTCTTTTTATTACCTGTTTTATCCTTTTTAAAAATCGATTCCGAAGTTTTGTCGACCTACTCAGTACCGATAAATAGCATGGTCTGCTTATGGTACTTCCAGAAGTATGCAGGTCCCAATCACTGAACTCAATGCGAGGATGGTCCGTTTCAGGGACCGTTTAGACCGTACCTGTCCCGACTGGGAGGTAGCGGCTATCACGGAAAAAATTAATCTTTATTATTTTACTGGCACCATTCAGGACGGACTGCTGCTCGTTCCTCGAAATAGTGATGCTATCTTCTGGGTCCGGAAAAGTTGGGAGCGGGCAATCAAAGAATCGCAGTTTCCTGATATCAGACCGATGGCAAGCTACCGCGACGCCGCATCAGCGACGGGGCCGATAAAAAACCCGGTTCATCTTGAACTCGATTTCGTATCGATCGCCCAGTACGGTCGCATGCAGAAACACTTCTCTTTTACCGGACCCATTGGTGTCGATGCACATGTTGCCGCGGTAAGATCGGTTAAAAGTCCGTATGAAATTGCCCTGATGGAAAAGGCCGGGAAGATCCACAGGCACGTTCTCGAAGATCTCGTACCGGATCTTTTAACAGATGGGATCGATGAGGTCTCTCTTGCGTCAGCACTCTATGCAGTTATGGTCCGGGAGGGTCACCAGGGTATTATACGGTTCGGCATGTTTAACGAGATGCTGCTTGGTCAGATTGGTTTTGGCATGAGTTCGGTTAATCCTATTTGTGTGGATACCCCCGGGGGGATCTCCGGCATGTGTCCTGCCGTTCCCATGGCCGGGTGCGGGAAAGGAAACTCGCAAAAGGCGATCTTGTTGTCGTCGATATAGGGTGTGGCTTTGAAGGATACCAGACCGACAAAACTATGACGTACATGTTTGGGGAAGCAATTCCTGATGATGCAATCTGTGTCCACGAACAGTGTGTCGCCGTACAGGATGAAGTAGCCGCACTTCTGAGACCTGGCGCTATTCCCTCGGAGATTTATACAAACGTCATGAACGGACTTGGACCTGAATTCAAAAAAGGGTTCATGGGATACAGGAATAATACGGTAAAATTCCTCGGGCATGGGATTGGGCTGTGGATCGATGAAACCCCTGTTATCGCACAAGGATTTAATGAACCTCTGCAGGAGCGCATGGTTTTTGCCGTTGAGCCAAAGAAGGGGATCGAGGATGTTGGCCTTGTCGGGATAGAAAACACTTTTATGGTAACGCCTGATGGAGGCCGATCGTTGACAGGGACCCATCGCGGATTAATGCCAGTATTTTAAACCCCGCTTAAAAGCATAGTAGCGTGAACGAATTCGTATAAAAGACATTCATAATCCACATCTATATATCACGTTATGTATTATCGCTTTTCATGATCGGCATCTCGACCTATTGCCTCATAGACGAGTCGCTTCCGGTTGCCTTGGACCGGTTGTGTCGTCTCACCAATCTTATAGAGGTCATGGACGAGGGCCCCCATTTCGTGGACAGCCCCGAACTCTTCGAGAGCTATTCCAGCGATTTCATCCTTCATGCCCCCTATCATGGCTTAAATATCGCTTGTATTTTCGAAGGTGTTCGTAAAGCAAGTGTTGAAGTTATGACAAACTGCTTTACACGAGCCGCGGAGATAGGCGCTGCAGTGGTCCTCCATCCTGGCTACTTTGCCTGGGCGCAAGAACGGGAGCAGGCTAACCGTCAGTTTGAAAAATCCCTTACCGAGCTTAACCGTGCAGCACACGATCTCTCGGTAGCCTTCTCGTTCGAGAATATGGGTGACATGAATTTTTTTAATTTACGGACTCCTGAAGATCTTGCGATTATCCGGGATCAACCTTTTACGCTCGATATTGGCCATGCAAACCTTAACCGGTGCCTGCCGGCATTTCTTGAAAGGCACTTTGTTCACCTCCACATCCATGATAATGACGGGAAAAGGGATACCCATAGTCCCGTAGGTGATGGAAATATAGTTTTTCTTCCCGTGATGGATGCGATGAGACGGGAGCATGCCACTGCGGTCATTGAAGTAAAACAGTTCGATGGGGCAGTTTCGAGCCTGAGGGCACTTGAAAAGATGTGACACCCCTCCAAAACTTTTGCCTGTTTTACGAAAGGCGTAGATATTGCTATCCGTGTCTGAAGAGTATACTTGATTATATGGCACCTAAGACCTGTCCCCGCTGTGGTGCACCCATTATGCCCCGGGAGAAAACCTGCCCAAATTGCCGGTTCAACCTTAAGAAAAAGAGCACCTTCACCTTGTTGATCCCGATCACGGGTTTTATTGTGGTAATAATAATCGTTTACTTCTTACTGATCAGTACTGTCCCATGATCAGGAACGACTATCGCACCAGTGATAGCGGCGTCTCCCACAAGTTCAGATGTATCTATCCCGGCACAACCAACGTGCACTATAGGGATCACTGGAAGCAGAGTTTCATCAGCATCAATACGGCTTGAGCTCATGCAGAGCACGTGTAGTCCCGGGGAGGTAACAGAGATTCAGGTATCGATCAATGGAGATCAGGTAGGTACACTTGGGATCAGCCCGGGGACGAGCAAAACGTTCACCAGTCCTTCAGGGATCACAAACGTTGTAGTAACCGCTAAATATTCTGACGGTGCTGAATCGGTCGTTTACCAGAGCACGCTTTAAGCATAGCATACGTTCCGGATTTTTAAGATCTATTACATTGACCCTTAAAAAAATTAAATTTTAATCTGAGCCAATGCGTCGTAGACCATCCTCCGGTGCGTCACAACATCGAGCGTAGGATACTGTTCCTTTGCCTTAATTATATCCGGTGTCATACCTGATGTGAGTGCGTCAATCCGGTCGAGTGTGCGGGCTGAAGTGTCCAGCAACCAGATATCCCGGGTCTCTTTGTCTACTACCGTTACCGATTCGACCCGAACGGAAACGAGATACGATCCGTCAGGCTTCTGATACAGGTTCGGTTTTCCGGTAACTGCGACAAATGCAGGTGTTTCAATCTTTGCCATCTGCTGCATCGCCTCTGGCTGGTAACTTCCCGCCATGATGAAGAAAGTGCCAGTCGGATCGATTACCCGGCCCCGGTAGAATATGTTCTGTTCACCCTGCCGGGTTTTTTCGGTAAGCGTACCCACAAGGAAGATCCTGTTTGATCGTTCTCCGGTGGGGAGAAGAACAAATGTCGGACTCTTCTCATCCTCGCCGTCTTTGAACTGGTACCGGCATTCCCGGAGTTCGCTTGCGAAGACCCGGCGTGCCGGTTCGCGTTCAAAGCTGCCGTCACGACGGCCCATCTCCGATTCCCGGGCACTCATGATGAACCCCCGGCCCGGTTGAGGAGCTTTGTATGTTCTCCACTTTCAAAATGCATCCTCTCGCAGTTGTTAACGAGAAGCCTGTTCTCGATCTCGCGACCCTTGCAGGCCACATATCGGCCGAGTACTTTTTCCCGCATCTGCAAAAAGACCTCATCCATGCCAAGAGGATTGTTCTCCGCGATCTCCCTTGCCTGATCGAGATTTATCCCGGTTAGTGCTTCTACGACATCGCGTTTCAAGAGGAGATTGTGGGTTCTCTCTCCATCGTCCAGCCATCCTTTGATCCGGAGATCATAGACAAACTGCGGCTGGATCTCGTGGATTGGGCAGTAGTTCTGCCGGGACAGGGCACGGTTGCACCCCTCGACCGGACATCGCTTGATAATTCCGGAGCCTGGCGCAATATGCACGATAGCGCCGCGAATCTCTGCATCGCTACTGGCTATTGTTGCCAAGTCTCCCTCCTCCTGCATGATGGTTGCACCTGTAAGATTGAGTGACAACCGTTCGTTGAACTCATCAACTTGTGTATAGAAAACCGAGTAGACCGAGCCTACCGTGAGTTTCTCTTTTCCCGGCTCTTTCCAGATCACAAACTTGATCGTGCCGGTCTCGTCTCCAAGGATGCCGGACTGGAGTATCCTGTCGTGAGTGACATCCCACTCCTGTATAACTTTTGCGCGGACGCTCCCAATACCGGGCCGGAGATCCTTAACCGGCACTGGTGATGGGATAAGTGGATCAGATTTATCGATCTCGGTAATCGTCGTTCCCGAGTGCACCTTGAGGTTGGGGATGTTTTTGTATTCGTCAACAACAGCTGATTCGATACGGTACCATGCGCCCTCTTTCATCTTTGGTGCATTAGACTTGGCCCAAACCACAAAACGGATCGCCCCGGATTCGTCGGCTACAATCCCGCTCTGGGCTATCGCCGGCGATGCAGGGGCAGCCAGGGAAACCACTTTCCCTTCCAGGGTTACCCAGTCTCCGGGGCAGGCGTCTGCAATTACCTTTTGCCCAGTCGCACCACCAGCACTGGATGATCCCTGCGGGCTTGCCGGAGGGATGTTAAACTCTTTTGCAAGCTCGTTTGAAACACTTCGCTCAGCCTCTGCAGGCTGGACACCAAATTCTTCGATCAGCCGGCGCAACTTTATCTCAACCTTTTCGCGGTTTATCTCATTACCGCTTTTTTTGAACTTTCGGGAGATTCTTTCGATAGCTTCGGAATAATCCATTCTTACATCTCCAGTGGTACATCGGATTGGATGACGTGTATATAGCAGGTACCGTGCGTTGCGAAAGTAATCAGGCTTTTCGCATGGATACCTATGGTGAGATTTATGTCCCTGTACGGGAATTAAGTGTAGTATGGCTGAATTAACTGCAGACTCAACAATCTACGATCTTCTCCAGGCAAAACCCGAATCAACCGAGGCCCTCTTCAAGTTCGGCATGGGCTGTGTCGGATGCGCCATTGCTCGCGGCGAGACCATTCGCGAAGCGGCCGAGGCCCACGGTATTCCTCTTCCCGAGCTCTTAAAGGCGCTGGGGATCAACGGATAACTTATTTTAGCTTTCTTTTACGAAGGCGCACAAGCTCTTCGAGCGGCGCATCCGGATAGTGCTTAAGGTAGCCTGCAATGTCCGGTTCGTGAAGCAACGTGCAGCGCGAGCAATTCCAGACGCGGCCGTTTGAGGAGCTCGGTGACCATTCGCCGAGAGTCTCATCTTTGCATGGGTAGAATGGACAGTAGCAGAAGTCGCAGCTCTGTCCTTGAAAATGGCAGGGGTAATATGGGCAGTTAACAGATGACCACTCGACCCAATGACCGCTATCCAATCGGCTGTATATGAAGAAAGCCGGTTGTGTGGGTTGCACATCACGTTCGAAGCGGTTTAGGGCTTCAGGAACCCCCCTGAGCACTGCATCCCGTACACGTTGTCCGGGTTCGGTAACCCGTCCGGCGTACCGATGCTTTAATTCGCCTTCACATGCGGCGATAACAGCATCGGTAGGTGTGCCCGAATCCAATCCAAGATCTAACAGAGCTTCTGACTTGGCCTCAGAAACGACCATAATGGTTTCAAGCAGTGCAGAGTCTTCGAAACCCTCACTGCTATATGCGATAATATTTATGGTCCCGGCGCCCGTGACTTTTTTTTGGATTCCCGCAGTAACAAAGACCGTGATAAAATCGTATTGAAGTACGCAAAGGTTCTGGATAGGAACTGCAGTTAAGAGACCCAGAACATCCCGCCCGGTACCGGCAGCAGCTGCCACCAGTTCAATCTCTTTTTCAGGCGCGGTATAGTTCCACTGCGCAGGGACCATGTGATTAAAAAGGGTTGTAACATTCCGGATTCCCCCGGAAATCCCGGTACTCGCGGCGCGGAACGCACCGCGGACAAAAAGCGAACCTGAGTCTGTGTAATATCTCATGCGATTGAGTATCGGATCCGGTCCTTGAGCTCCTGCTGCTTGCCAGCATTCCAGCCGGAAACGTCCTGCAGGTACCGGTCACCCGGCTGATCTGGACAACATCGTGAGACCCGCATTCTGGACAGACGGGTTTACCGCAGAGCGGGCAGTAATCAATCCCTGATATCATTTCATGGACGCAGTGGCAGTTGTCGAGAGGGCACATAATCTCGAGTTTTGTCTCACCACAATTCGGGCACGGCGTCTGGTCTACGATGAGATGACAGGTATGGCACTTGTATTTTCGGTCTTGTTCGGGAATTTCTTCGAGTTTTGTGTATTTTTCTGCCATTTTCCTTTGTTCTGTGCTCCATTCCATACTACTACATTGCATAAGGGCTTAATAAATTTTTAGACCCTGTTCCGAAGGTAATATCGCATTCGCGGTACGTACGGGTGCGCTATGAAGGATCGGGTCGAAAAAACAGAGTTGTTTATTCTCTTTCCCTTCTGCGGACTCGCGCATAGGACCGCGTTGCAGCCACGGGATCCCCTGCCTCGTAGATAGCCCTCCCTATGATGATACCGTCAACAAGCGCGGCGACTGCATCCGCATCCCCCCCTTGTGCGCCGATTCCCGGGGAGAGGATCTTTTTATTACCAACAAAACCTCGCAGGACCCGAACCCGGTCCGGCCGGGTAGCAGGTGCGATGATCCCATCAGCTCCTGCAATGATGGCGTTTCCTGCTATACGTTCCGCCACACCCGAAGAGAAAAACTCGGTCCCTCCCGGATGGCTCATCTCTGCAACGACGTAGCATGCACCATGGTGTGAATGGGCCGAGGCAACACAAGCCTTCATCGAGTCCATACCGGGAAATCCGTGACAGATAATTCCTGAAAAACCGGCATCGAATACCTTATCGCAGATAATCTTGTTTGTGTTGGGAATATCGGCAACCTTAAAGTCAGCAATGAGAGGAAGACCGGCTTTTTCAAGGTCTGCGGCTATGGAGAGGCCAACCGAGAGGACAAGCGGATAACCGATCTTGATTGCGTCAAGGTTCGGGGCGCAGGTACAGGCAATATCGAGCGCCTTTTTCTTTTCTGTCACATCGAGAGCAAGAATAAGCTCAGGCATGGGATAACCTCTCCATCACGGCCGCGATAAGGACCGGCAGGGTGATCGTGGCGTCACCATACACTGTGACGGCACGAGCCTCTTCGGTGATCTTGCCCCACGATCGGGCTTCGTCGAGCGTTGCTCCTGACAGGCCACCAAGATCCGGCCGGTCCCCCGTCAGCTGGATTGCATAATCAAAACCGTTCGGAGTCATAAGCATGCTTTGCAAAATAAAATTTTTGGGAACCCCTCCTCCGACGAGAATAGCACCGGCTTTCTTTGTTGCAAAGCAGGTGTCAAGCAGCTCAGGCATATCAGCAAATGCGTCAACGGTCACCTTGGTAGTCTGAGAAAAGAGCCAGGTACTGCAGACCGACCATGGAATCCTGCACCGCCGGGCAGTAAACCGGAATTTCCATTTGTGCGGACGTTGCAAGAATACCGGTTTTCAGATGCGAACCGATGTGCCGCAGCAGTCGTGAAATGGAGATGGTGCTATTAGGCTCAAGTTCACCAAAAACATCCTGCATGAAAACCTCGAAATGTTCGAAGGCTTCGTTAGGAAGATAAACATCGTAGATACGGTTTATTTCATCGTGCCGGAGTTCGATGTCGCTTGTAAAGGCTGAACCGTGGAAGTGCCGGCAGCCAATAGCTTCGATAATATCGTGCGTAAGATTTGCCCCGGTAGAGACAAGGATATCGATATAACCGTCCCTTATAAGATCAGAGACGATCCCACCCATACCGGCTGGGACCATAGCGCCAGCCAGGCCAAAGAATTTTGTCGTGCCACTATCCCGAAGCATTTTTTCATAAATTTCTGCTGCATGATAGAGTGAGCCGCCGTTGTATGCCCCGGCTTTTCCCATGGCATTGACCAATTCTCCGACAGTCATGGACGGCCTGATATGCATCTGGGTAACCGGTTCATCGCACTGGTGTTTCATCACACATTACCTTACCATTTGTTGCCAATCTATTGGCGCTTGAGGCTGATAACTGTGCGTAGAATGAAAAATTGAGGAAAATATATACCTTATCAGCATTGTTCTTTCATCTATGCCGGATGTACGTTTAACCGTTAAGAAGCGGGCGTTTCCCAGTCACGGCCGGATACGCATTAATACTGAAAATCTCCCGGAACTCGGCGTTGCTGAAGGAGACCGCGTTGACCTGATCAACGAGATTTCCAAAAAATCGGTTGGCGTTACGGTAATTGCCGATACTATGGTTTCTTCAGGGCAGATCCGTGTCAGTGTCGAGGATATTAAAGCGCTCGATATAAATGAGGGTGATGAGGTACTTGTCAGGAAAACACCCCCGTTAAAAGAAAAAGTATCGAAAGCAGTTGCGGAAGCAAGCACTTCGATTTCAGAAGGCGCACAGAAACTGGACGAAACGGCAAAAAAAACCGTCCATGAAGTAAAAGAAGAAGCGGCAACTGCGGCCGAATCGTTGAAAAAGGAAACAAAAAAAGCGTCCGATCGTATCGGAAAATCTGCTGCAAAGACCGCCAAGGAAGTAAAGAAAACCGTGAAAAATGTGACCGGTAAAGGAGATGATCTCTGATATGAGATGTAGAGATGAAAGAATCAACAACTGCGGCGGGTACTAACATGGCAGATGCATCCGTCCCGGTAACCTTTACCCCTGATATCGCCATTATGGGTATTATCATCATCATGGTGTTGGCCATAATCTACTTCATCATCCGTGAGATACGAATAATGAAAACGACTAACCGGACTATTGAACTGGAACTGGAACGGGATAAGCTCAAACTCCTCCAGCAGCACGAAGCATCAAAGATGTTCCCGTTCACCCGGTTCTCACCTGAGCAGACCGCAGCAATAAAACAGGTGGAAGACGAAAATACCGCGATTGGAACTGATAATTTTGCAAAGGAAAACCTCCTTGACAAGCGCCTGACCCGTCTAGAAAGTATCGTAAAATCAAAGAAACTGGATTATCTCCTCGGTAACGTCCAGGAACAGGAAAAGAAGGTGAAATAACAGATGTACCCAGTTATCAACCCGAATCCGACCCGGAACATGACAGGGGATTCGTTCTGGGACACGTTTGCGACGCTACCCGGGATAATCGAATCGCATGTTCCGACGCTCGATAAATCGCTGGACGCATATTTCGACCAGCACTTTGCGGCAATCATTGAAGAATGGGATCTCGTGACAGAAAGCGATCTCGAAAAACTCGAAAGCCGGCTATCGCGGGTAAGTGACGAGATCAGCAGCCTTTACGCAGGAAGAGCCGTTATCGAGGCACGAGCAAAACGGTTAGATGACCTGATCACATCTATGGAGCGATCGTCATGATTGGCATGGACTCGTACCTGGATGCCTACGTGGACCGCAGGATGAAATATATTGTCGAGGAATGGGATCTCTCAACGAAAGTCTGATCTCGAAGAATTCACCAACCGGCTCCTGGCATTGGAAAAAGAGGTTCCCCGGTTAAAAGCCTTTGAACACGCAGCTGCGGACAAACTTACTGAACTGGAACGGCGTGCAGGAAGCCTGAAAGGGAGGGCCTGATATGGATTTTCTTACTTTTATTTTCCTTGTCATTGTCCTTTGTATCCTCCTGTTCCTCGTGTATTATTTTTTCAAGGGTGCAAAAGGTGATCTTGCGATCACGAGTCCTGTGGAGAGCCGGGTAGACGAGTACCTTGACCGCAGGTTCCAGAGCATGGTGGAAGACTGGCAGCTTGTCACCAAGACCCGACTCGCGAAATTTCAGGATCAGCGCAGTTCTGAGCTCGAACAGGATGAGGCGCGGGTTGCAGAACTGAAGAACTACGAGTCCGGGATGAAGAATACGCTCTCATCGCTGGAGGCGCGCCTTGACGTTCTGGAAAAAGAACTGGCCGGCAAAGGAAACGCCAAAAAATAAAAGTTCCTCAGATCGTATCCGTGATCTCAAAAAAGAGATCACCGTGATGCGTAAGCAAGGGGAACCCCCGGCAAAGGACCCGCATAGTTTCGCTCAATTCACGTGCGATCTCTGCAATACCCCGCACCCGATCTCGGAGCTCCGGCAGTGTGTGCTTTGCGGACGCTGGGCCTGTGAAACCTGCTGGAAGGATGAATATTATACTTGCAGATCTTGTGCCGGGCTCCTGAGGATTCACCAGATCCGGGGCGATTAATTTTTTTTAGGTTATTCGTGTCCTTCAGTACTGCCCCAACTCATTTATCACTCTCTGTTCAATGATGATGTACGATGGTACTTCCGTTCACCTTTATCGACTTGGTACTGCACTTTGATAAGTACCTCCCGGGGATTCTCCAGCAGTACGGGCTGTGGACGTATGTTATCCTTTTCCTTATTCTGTTCTGCGAGACGGGCTTGGTGATTGCACCCTATTTACCGGGTGACTCCATGTTGTTTGTTGCAGGAACACTTGCTGGGGCCGGGATGCTCAATATATGGGTTCTGCTTGGCAGTCTGATTCTTGCATGCGTACTTGGCGATACTCTCAATTATTGGATCGGCTATACCTTCGAAATGAAAATACTTGAATGGAAATACTCGCTTGTCAAAAAGGAGCATCTCGAGGAGACACACCAGTATTTTGAAAAATATGGCGGCTTTACCATCGTTATAGCCCGGTTCATGCCCTTTATCAGGACGTTTGCACCGTTCCTCGCCGGTGTGGGGAAGATGCGCTATTCCTGGTTCCTGGGATACAATATCCTTGGTGGTGTTATGTGGTCATGCGTCTTCCTGCTCGCCGGTTATTTTGTAGGCAATCTCCCGATTGTTCAGGCAAACTTCACGTTCATCGTGTACGCGATTATTGCGGTGTCACTTGTCGCACTCGTTTCGGTCTTTGTCAAAATATACGGGTCTATGAAAAAAGGAAAGGGAATTTGACGAAGTACGAATCATTTTCCTCTTTTTTGAAAAATACTCATAAATCCATTCCGATACATCAGAGGTTCACAATTTCTTTGATAGATTCAATTGCACCATCAATCTCACCATCCCGGTTATACAACGGACCTGCCCTTTCGTGAAGCATAACCGTTGAGCCAGTTCGAGAAGTTAGAATTGTATCTGCGATCAGGACATCTCCATCGCGGGTAATGTGTTCATAACGACCGGCCACGGTTATGTTTGGCCAGAGGATAAGATCGATAAGGATCGGCAGCCGTTTTTCAAAAAAAGGGATCGCGTATTCATGATCCCCTTTCCCGAGTATTTCCGTTGCCGGAACACCGGTAAGATTCTCGATAGCACAATTCCAGGATGTAACCTGCCCGGATATATCGATTGTAAACGTTGGTTCCTGCATAAAGTCAAGGATATCAGATTCCCGACGTTCGAGATTGCGGAGGTCAGATTCAGCCCATCTTTCCTGGACTGCGTGCCGGATCTGGTGTGCAATTTCAGTGAACTGCGGTACCAGTTTCCCTCCTTTCTGAATATAGTAATTGGCTCCTTCGTTTAACGCCTGGATAACTATCTCTTCACGTCCTCTTCCGGTTAAAATGAGAAACGGAATAGTGTTTCCCGATGCCCTGACACTCTTTAAAAATTCAATGCCGTCCATTTCGGGCATCTGGTAATCGGAAAGAATGGCATCGTAGGTCTTCGTAGCAAGAATGGCCAGTGCATCCGGAGCCGAGGTAACGATATCAACAGAAAATTGTCCGCTCTTTTCGAGAAAAATTTTGCCGATTTCCAATAAGCCGGGTTCATCATCGACGTAAAGCACAGAAATTTTCTGGACCACGCAGGATACCTCCTTTTAAAAATAAAATGTAATATGCGGCAATAAACATGGTGGCAATATAAAACGAGAGGAACCATCTACCTGTCCCAGGTGGTTCCTGAATAAAAATGGCAAAAATGAGAAGATAGGTATTATAGCCCGTTTACCCTCATCGACGTTGGGATAATCCTAAAACGATCCTTGTCATGCTGATGAACGAACACTTATTGACATATCAGCAATTTTCCGATACACTGCGGCGGTCTCTTTTGCGGTCCAACGATCGAACACAAGCACCTGAAAGGGTTGCCAGATGGTCACCCAGCTTATGATAACCAGAACATTCTCGATCACTTCTGTGAGAGGATTCCCATGGAACTGTGAACAGATAGCAATGCCGATAAATGCGGGAATGCATACGGCGATCGTCAATCGGAATTCACGTACGCCGACTCGCTGGGTAATTTTCATGGCGCCCTGCATCTCGTCAGCTCTGCGCCGGAAGTGGGATCGTACTGCTGAAATAATGGCATTATTGCGTTCTGATGTCAGTTCCTGTGCCGGAACCATGATGACCAAATCGTCACAAAGTGCAGCCCGGACTCCTTTGGGGACATCAAGTACCGTGTGAAAAATCCTGTCCTCTGCCCTGTCAGAGAGATCGCGGTTCTCTTCCGGTGAGGGATCTTCAGTATCATAGATCTGGCCTACCGACTTAAACGTGACCGTTCCGCTTGTCGGTACAGTGTTCTGGTGTTTCATGAAAGCGACCTCATATAGTGTCTGTAGGTGCAGGCCGTGATTAAAATGTCTTTTTTTATTGAAATCATTCACAAGGAAACAAAGTGCCAAAAGCACATAATCTATTGTTCAACACCTTATTCTCCCATTCGCGTAGAGTAGTATATCATGCCAAGGCCTGATCCTGGTCCTGACAATGAGATGAACACACCCTCAGATTATGGTGCCGGGACGATCCTGCTCTCAGATCTCTGTTCATGGCGCGAACAGCTCGCAAGGACCATCGCCAGAAACAATATCGGGTTGAGGAGTAACGAGATTGCGCTTACTACATACCGCATCCTGTTTCGGTTCTGTATCCTCGCACTGGCAGAAGATCGTAGCCTCGTCTCCCCTGGTACCCTTTTACAGGTCGCCAGTGCAGAGAGTAGCGAAGTCAGACTTGGAGAATTTTTTACCGGCATGATAGATCTCTGGGCAGGGATCGATGAAGATAAAGGAATATCTCATCGCAACAAACCTGTCTTGGAGACACATCCTGTAATAGACGAAAAGATAATCAGGAATATTGCCACCAGGCTCGCTTCTGCAGACCGACCCTATCATTTTTCCCGGATTTCCCTTGAAGAGATTGCAAGTGTGTTCGACCAGTACCTCAGCCGGACGATACGACGGTCTGCTGCCCATCAGGCAGTAGTTGTTGATCGGCAGGAAAGAGTCTGTCTGTTTTATCCCAAATCCAGTTTTTCTGGATTATGCAGTATCGAGCACACTAGCCGCCGCTCTTGTAAATCGGTCTGATGAGGACCCTCTCCCATTACGCATTCTTGATCCTGCGTGCGGTGCCGGTTCCCTGTTGCTTCGGGCGTACCATAGACTCGTCAGTGGGAAAAATCAGACCCGATGGACGTTTGTGGAGCGAAAAGACCTTCTTGAACATACACTTTTTGGCCTAGACATCGATCCCTATGCGGCGGCGGTTTCCCGGATACTGCTTGCGTTTGCAGTTTATGGAAATGATAATACCACGGCACTTCAAGGTGGTTTTTTTGAAATATTTGGTGACCTGCTCCATACCCTTTCGAGTACTATCCGATGCGGGAATGCCCTTATAAGCCCGGAGATCGCAGATGACGAATCATGGGCGTTCTGCCCGGCACATGAACGTCATACAATTCAAATGTTCGATTTGAAGGAGAATTTTTTTGAAATTCTTGCACCTGGCGGTTTTGACGTTGTTTTATGCAGTCCCCCTGAAAATCTGGTCCCAGTGCGTGAATGGCTCCAGCAGTACTTCCAGCAGCATTATAGTGTCTATAATTCAGGAGCAAAGGTTTCGGCATTTTTTATTGAAAAAGCGTGTAGGCTCTTGCGCCCTGGGGGCGTAGCCTGTTTTGTGACCTGCACCTGGTGGCTCAACACAAAGGCCGGTGTTCCACTACGTTCTCTGCTGCTTAAACAGCAGATCGAAGAAATACGGTTCTCCAGCTACAAGGGAGAGACCTCATGTTTTCTTAGGATCACGAACGCATATCCTACTCATCCGTTTATGGTGGACTACGGGGACGCGGATTCAGCATTTCCGGTGAATCAGCAGGAGTTGTCAGGGGGAGGCTGGCGTTTCAGCGATACCCGTAAGGATAGACTCTTTGAAAAAATTTCCCGAGAGGGAACCCCTCTTGAGATATCTGTACTTGGTGGGATCCTATATCGTCATGCAACTGGCCAGGATATGGAACAGGAGGAGAAACCCCGGATTATTTTTTTACTTGAGTCTTTCCCGCCCTGTTTTACCCTGGGAAGGAGCCCGAAAGCAACTGGAAACCATTTTGGCATTATCCCCTCCGGAGCCGGTTCCTTCTTGGTCTCCTCAACAGCAGGCTTGCTGCGTTCGTGTTTGCACATCTCGCTAAAAGCGAGTCTGGCGATGAGCATCCCGGGGAGATCATCGGGCAGTTCCCGGTCTATACGCCGGATCTTGATAATGCCACCGACCGGACCCGGCATGACCGGCTGGAAAAGCTGGTAACAGAAATGCTCGATCTTCACCAGCATCTTAGTCATGCAACGACAGAACGGGAGAAACAGCTGATTGGGCGGGAGATTGACTCGACCAATAAACAGATCGATTCGTTGGTATATGGGATATACGGGCTTTCAGTAGCAGAAATCGCAATTGTGGAATCGAGCCAGTTTCGATCGTAAAATGCCCCGGAAAAAACTACGGGGTATCCGGGAATCCTCTGCACAGCGGTTTTGCGAGATGCCTTCTCGCAGTGGGCGGAACTTCATACCATCCCGCACAAATTGTTCGGGGAATTTCTGTCACTTCTGCGTCCTTTGAACGTGCCCCGCATTTCCGGCACTTGAATCCTTTATCTTTCCCGGCGCTTGTCATGCGGCTGCTGCATATGGAACAAACCGGTGCTTTTACGTGGATGTCACGTGCAAGAGAAACCAGGCAGATCTTTTCCAAATTAACACTTTCTTTCTTGTAACTCCCGACAGCCACAATACGGTCGCCAGGAACCAGTTCCCGCACGATATTCCGGAATTTTTTTGTCGGTTCATAAGCCATGCACCGGGTTTCTGTAGAATTGTCACAGATCGAAAACGAAACATGACCTCCGATGGTGGTTTTTGGGGGGATGGTAACAATCCCCTGTACCCGGTACGAACGTCCTTCACGGAGGGATCCGCAGGTCCCGGGAAGAAGGTGGGCGTCGGTTCCCTGGTTGGTAACCCAGATCTGTTCAATTACAGGTTTTTCTGATACAATCAGGGATCGGGCTATCATTATCCAGGAAGGGCTCTCGCCCCGGATCCCAAAGAGGACCGGGTCCGGCGTGTGTGGCACGCACACCACTACCTGGTTTGCAAAATCGACCGTATCCCATGTATGCGGATACGTCGAGTCTTCTGCTGCAAAGAGGCTCTCCCGGTCTACTTCACGCTTTATACCCCCTCGTGAAGGATCACGATATGTGAGGATTTCATAAGTTGTATCATGAAACAAACTTGCGACGGCTGCTGTTGCACCAATAAGTCCGCGCCAGTTCTTCCAGCCCCGGAACCGAGCCCCGGCAGTTTCAAGCAGATTCACAGCCTCATCGATCTCGCAGAAATCTGTCACTGCCTGCCGGTAGAAGGCCGGATCAAGATGCGTCTCTGTCACTACAACACCGGGATTGGTATTCTCGCAGGAAAAATCGGCAAGCTCCTCGACGATGTCACAGGCAAGTGAAAAAGCCTGTTCAGGATCTCCCTCCACATCGAGGGCAATCGCTGCGTTTCCCCGGGTCTTGAAAGTCACATTCGGGTTGAGCCGGACGAGTCGTGCCTCCCGGACCCGCATATGGTTATGGATCAACCGCCGTGCGAGTACGGCACCAAGATACGTGGTGCACATGCCTTTGGGGGAGTCCGTGTCATCGACGCCGATCAGCATATCTATATTAATATATGGGTACGCTCCATCCATTTGTAACTGCATGTCTCAGGAACGCCAACTCCAGCTGGTTACCAGCGTGATGATTTCAGCGGGATTTGAGGTATCGGAGAAGTTTACCCTCCGCCCGAGGAGTTTTGATCTCATAGCACGCAATAACGGGACACTGCTTGTAATCAAGGTCGTTATACATATTGATTCTGTGAGCGAGGAAGCGGCATTTGATCTTGACGTTATCGCCCAGCACCTAGGAGGCGTACCTCTTATTGTTGGCGAACGCGCACGTGAAGCGGAGCTCGAACGGGGTGCAGTCTATGTTAGGTACGGCATCTACGCTATCAGCGTCGCAACATTGTACGATTATTTTGTGGAGAAAATTCCTCCCCTGGTTTACGCATCTCCCGGTGGTCTGTACGTTAACATTAATGGTGATGTCATACGAGAACTCCGTGAGCGTCAGAATATGTCGCTTGGCGATCTGGGCCATATTCTCGGTGTATCTCGTCGCACGATCAGCAAGTACGAAAGTGGTATGGGCACTACGCTCGAAGTCGCCATCCGGATCGAGGAGTATTTCAATACCGGGGTTGTCGAATCTATCGATATCGTTCGCCGCGAACCTGCAGAACCGGGACATGAGGGACAAAAGAGAAAAGTCGGCCCGGGTGTTCCCATCGAATTCCTCGAACAGCTGAGGGATGCAGCTCCACATGCTCCGGGGCGCACCGTTCCAGGCGCTCCTCACATTCGATAAGCATACCATTATGACGGGGTATGGCCCGGCGCAGAAGGTTATCAAACGCGCTGCCCTTATCAGTAACCTTTCAAAGATTGCAAAGAAGCACGCGATGTGTATTATCACCGATTATCATCATGAAAAGAAGATTGGGCGTACCCTTCTCATCGGTGAGGACCGGCTGCACCATATCCGTGACAGTTCCGAGCTGCTCGATTTGATCGGCGATGTCGGATTCGATCCATATAACTCCGATTCGTGAACCACGATTATTACCTTATTAATGGAAAAAAAGTAATCTTTTTTATGTTCCAGGGTGATTTCGAGAATTTCTGACATTATTGTGTGTTCTCACCGTTTGATTTTGCATAAAAGGTAAGGAAACGCCACCCCTCACTCTTTGGGATATCGGTACAACCATTTAAGATATTTGTGTCTCACGAAAATCAAATATGTTTACCAGATATCATCAAAACAACGTTTTGGTATTCGATTTTCATGGTTTGTATGGAACGTCCATTCATGTCCGTTTCTAAAGAGTCCGATTTTTGTCTGTCCAGATCAGAGCTTGCACGAATATATCCATACGACGTAAAAGATGTGGACATGCTACAATCATTTGTTCAGTATCACCCCGATGATTTTTGTATGTGTTTTAAAAAACATCTTTCGTTTTCATTTTTAAGGATACCTGAACCGGAAAAAGCTGACAGGGAAAAGAAGAGAGAGCGTGGTTAGAGATCTGTTGTTGACAAGGGATTCTCCTGGATGAACTACCGGCTTACCCTGAGGCAATCAAGGCGGATAATCCGGGTTTGCCTGAATACAAAATTCACATGTGCGCCTGAATGACTTTGAAACGAGGCCGAACAACAATATCCTTGGAAGCATGAACGGAATATTCAGGGAGAGCGCACGAAGGTAGAACAGTCTTTCGACAGTGCCACACCAGAACCAACACAGGTAAATTTTATATAGACCCACAAACCAATTTTAGTGCTAAAAGTGGTGATAATTTTATGTCGCAACAACTTGGAGGACAACCAATTCTCATTCTTAAGGAAGGTACCAACCGTACCCGGGGCCGTGATGCCCAGGGTATGAACATTACCGCTGCGATGGCAGTTGCCAGCGCAGTCAGGACCACACTCGGCCCCAAAGGTATGGACAAGATGCTTGTTGATACCATCGGCGATGTTGTGATTACAAACGATGGCGTCACCATCTTAAAGGAAATGGACATCGAGCACCCGGCCGCTAAGATGATGGTCGAGGTTGCAAAGACCCAGGATGATGAGGTCGGCGACGGAACAACCACCGCTGTCGTTATCGGTGGAGAACTTTTAAAGAAGGCTGAGTCACTTCTCGAACAGGATGTCCACCCGACGGTTATCGCTCACGGTTACCGCATGGCAGCAGAGAAGGCACAGGCGCTTCTCCAGGACATTGCGTTCGACGTAAAGTCAACCGATAAAGCACTTTTAAAGAACATCGCAGGCACTGCGATGACCGGCAAGGGTGCAGAGGCAAGTAAGGATAAGCTTTGTGACCTCGTTGTCAGGGCTGTTACCATGGTTACTGATGCTGACGGTACCGTCGATATCGATAACATCAAGGTTGAGAAGAAAACCGGCGGCAGCATTGAGGATTCAGAGATTGTTGAAGGTGTTCTCGTCGACAAGGAGCGTGTTCACCCGGCAATGCCAAAGAAGGTAACCAACGCAAAGATACTTCTTCTTAACGCAGCAGTCGAGTTCAAGAAGACCGAAGTCGACGCCGAAATCAACATCACCCACCCCGACCAGTTACAGGCATTCCTCGACGAAGAGGAACGCATGGTCAAGAATATCGTCGAGAAGATAGTTGCAAGCGGCGCAAACGTCCTCTTCTGCCAGAAGGGTATTGATGACATCGCCCAACACTACCTTGCAAAGGCCGGTATCTTTGCCGTCCGCCGTGTCAAGAAGAGCGACATGGAGAAGCTTGCCCGGGCAACCGGGGGCAGCCTTGTTTCCAGTATTGACGCGATCAGCAAGGAAGAAATCGGCCATGCCGGTCTTGTCGAAGAGCGCAAGGTATCCGGAGAAGCGATGACCTTTGTCGAGCAGTGCAAGAACCCAAAGGCGGTCTCCATCATTGTCAAGGGCGGCACTGAGCACGTCGTCGACGAGCTTGAGCGCGCCATCCACGACGCACTCCGTGTTGTCGGTGTCGTAGTCGAGGACAAGAAGGTAGTCGCCGGCGGCGGTGCACCCGAGACCGAGCTTTCACTCCGTCTCCGCGAGTACGCGGCAACAGTCGGTGGCAAGGAACAGCTCGCTATCGAGGCCTTTGCAGTTGCACTCGAGATCATCCCGCGGACCCTTGCAGAGAATGCAGGTCTCGATCCTATCGATATGCTTGTAGAGATTCGTTCTACCCATGAGAAGGGCAAGAAAAATTACGGTCTCAACGTGTTCGAAGGAAAAGCTGTCGATATGAAAGCAGCCGGCGTTGTTGAGCCGCTCCGTGTCAAGACACAGGCGATCTCATCAGCAGCAGAAGCGGCGATCATGATCCTCCGCATTGATGATGTTATAGCCTCCTCGAAGTCCCCCGGCCCGCACCGGTGCCGGCGGCATGCCCCCGGGCATGGGTGGCATGGGCGGAATGCCCGGCATGGGCGACTACTAATCCCCTCAAAATTTTTAACTTTTTTACTCATTTCACTCACCGATTTTTATTATCCTAGTGGGGAATTACAAATTGGTTAAGCAACTTACGCGTAGTTTACACATGGAAGTAAAGGACGGGATGCCTTGTTTTGATTTCCCGGTATCAATCCACTGAGAAAAGATCTTCGGCGTTTACAATAACACGCCGTAACATAATTGTTACAGATTGTTAAACTAAAAAAGAGAGGGGTTAGGATGATGAATGGTTAGCGTTTGATGGGGACGTTACAATGATCGTTCCATTAACATTTGCGTTGTTCGATAATTGGTAAACATATGTACCAGCATTCTGGCTGAACGTATACTGGAATGCACTTTTCGGAATTATCTGACCGGAGTTGAATACGCCAGTGTTATTTCCTATAGTCATAATCGATAGAGAAACATTGTCACTGTTTACAAAGGATACACCTGTGCCCGGGAGGACAATATCTGTCTGGGGCGTAAACCCGGTACTGGTGATATGAATGGTGGTAACACCGGACGCAGGAGTTAACGTGGGGGTAACATTTACAGGTGCCATTGTTGCTGCAGTAGTAACATTTACAACCGGGGCAGTTACATTTGCAACTATTGCTAAAGTTGTAACTGGTACCGTGGTAGCGACTGTGGTTGCAACAGGTGTTGCTACTGTTGTTATTTCAGTAATCGGGGCAGTGGTTGTGTTCTGTGCAGAAGTCGATGCAGGTTGGGTGCACCCGGTGATTGCCACCAGTGCAACAAGAAGGATAATAAATCCCATGAGCAGTTTCATACGGTGTACACGTAAATCGTCTATAATAAAGAAACTTACCATTTTTCACGGCTAAATCCTGCGCAAATTCAAAATAGAACCTGAATCATGGAATATATTTCGCTCCTGACGTGAAACAATCGTTATTCATGATACCGCCTTTCCGGACATTTTCCTATTGCGACAGGTTAATGATGCCCCGGATCTACAACACTCCCTCATGGATGGTAAGTTCATCAGCGCAAATTATCACACCGATTGTTACCACTGCCGGCAACCTGCTGATCAACATATTCATGTTATGCCCAACCGGACTGATGTCACCTGCAGGAATTGCGGGGCTACCCGGGTGTTCATACCCCTTAACGAGGATGTGGATATAGAAAGTGTGTTTACAAAACCGGGACCCTGGCCGGTCTGGTCTCTAGCGGCACCGGCAGTGTGCAGAAACTGTGGGGTTGACGGGCCTCATGATATCACCGTCAGTTGCCGTACTATCACAGTACGATGCCGGAACTGCCGTTTCACTCACCTGTATCGGTTCAATTTCGAATATATGGCAAAGGATACATCGGATAGCAAGCCGGCTGATGTTGTCTTGGAACATTCATTCTGTCCCTAGAAACATGGTTTTATCCCTCTGAGTTCATGCACTGGAGAGCCGGATAGGTATCTGCGTAGCATTCAATGACATCATTAAGGTGGACTGCGAGTTTTTGGTTTTTTGTAAGGATAAAAAAGACAACTTCTGCATCGGTAATAATGGCAGGATATACGTTGGTCCACTTTTCGAGCTCCCCTGCTGTAGTCCTGATAAAGTCTTCATGGTTCCCTTTGGGAAAATGCTGATAGATCATGAGAATCGAACCGCTGTCCATCCGGTTTAAGACTGCTTTTATTTCGGAATAAAGCAGGTGTTTATTATCCGGGCTATCTGTCTTAAGGCCGGTATCCGGATCAACAAAAATAAGCGAATTTTTGGGGAATTTATTAAATACCGATCTAAAATAGGTGTCGCGATCATGGTTTGTGAACCGTTGCTTACCAGGGATATCAATCAGGATCGTTTCATTTTCGAAATACGTGGAGACGCCATTGATATACTCAAGATCGTTATCGATTTCCTGAAGCCGTGTTAAGTGTTCCCGGAGATCCTGGTTCTGGCTTCCGGCTTTTCCTGAACGATAAGCCTTGTCTAGGTTCTGCGTTCCTGCATTTTTTCGGTGCCCTTTCCCCTCAGTTCCGGTCAGCATCGGGACAAAGGTAAACCCCGCAAGTTCAGGTAGAGATTTCATAATATGCCGTACCAGATCGAACTTGAATAGATCCCTTGTATCCCCAAAACTCCTGCTGTTCAAAGAAATAAACCCCTGTTTCGGTATATTAGAGCTGAGCATAAAAAAGGTTGCGAATTGCATCTCCACCTGAAGATTGCATCCTTCGCCGACAAAAGGCACTTCTCATGGCGTGCAAAAACCCTCTGTTAGGCGTTCAGACTATGGTGTCTCTAAAAAAATAAATTTTACAGCTAGATTATTTTTCCTCCCGCACCATAGTAATGGCCTTTTTTGGGCATTCGTTCGCACAGATGCCACAACCCTTACAGAACCTAAGGTCAACAAGGAGTTCTTCATCGATCGCACAGTCCGGGCAGTACATCGAACAGAACCCGCACGCGTTACATTTCTCTTTGTCGACGACGGGCCGGAATACCCGCCACGACCCGGTCTGCCCGGCAGCTCCTTCTATCGGCCGGCTTATAGCCAGACACTCGCGTTTTGTACTGCTGCTCATATACTCATCTCCTTATAGGCCGCGTCGGCCGCATTGACGTTACGTTCATCGGCAAACATCCCCCGGATCGCCTCTTTTGCCGACTCGGCCGAGATAACTCCCATTTTTGCAAGAGCCCCAAGAACCGGTGTATTCAGGATCGGGCTTCCGGCAACCACCAGTTTCTCTCTTAGGGCAATCCCGGTCAGATCGACGTTGAATG
This sequence comes from uncultured Methanoregulaceae archaeon, assembly GCA_963701095.1. Classification (GTDB taxonomy): domain Archaea; phylum Halobacteriota; class Methanomicrobia; order Methanomicrobiales; family Methanospirillaceae; genus Methanoregula. The sequence goes on along the minus strand of OY969564.1, from coordinate 1,538,004 downwards.
TTGCAAACCCTGCAAATTCCTGGTTGTGTGCGCTGTTAACGAGTACCCGGCCTCCTTTTTTTAAACCGTTCAGGACATCAACGGTTTCCATGACGCTTGCGTCAAGTACCACGACGAGGTCAGGGTTTCTGATCTGGCTGTAGACCCGGATAGGGCGATCATCGATCCGGACAAAAGAAACGACAGGCGCACCTCGGCGTTCTGCACCATAGAAGGGGCAGGCAGTTGCGTATTTGCCGTCGTGAAGCGCGGCTGTTGCGAGGAGCCGGGCTGCGGTAACACCACCTTGGCCGCCCCGGGAATGGATTCTGATTTCAAACATGCCCGGTCACCCCGAACCAGAATTCTTTTCCCATGCGACGCTTTCGGACAAACTCAGCTAAGTCATCGTAGGTCACTTCCTGCCCGCCAAGGCCAGCGATAACACTGTATACTTCGCACCGGTTCTGGGCCATAATCTCGTGGGCAAGAATCCCGCCAAACCCAAAGGAATAGTCCCGGTCGATTACGACGATTTCTTTTCCGGCAAGGTCAAGTTTCGGGAACGGCCGGAACCAGCGCAGTCGCATTGACCCAGCCTTTATACCCTCTTTCCGGAGGATGTCGATGGCTACCTCAGACTTCTTTCCCGAATGTGCCCATAGCGATGAGGATAATATCGGCATCTTCGCACAAGTATTCCTCCGTCGGACCATAGCTGCGACCGAATCGGTCTGCAAAATCCTTCTCGGTTGCCGCTATTACTTTCACCGAGTCGCGCATCGATCGTTCGATTTCCCATCTGAACCGGAAATGCTGGTCGGGTCCGGTAAGGCCGCCATACCCGGCTGGATTGTTGGTATCAATTGCGTGAGGAAGATGAAGTGGTGGGATAAAATCTCCCGGTTCGACCGTATCCAGCGGTTGCATTATGTGAGAAAGGGAAAACCCGTCGAGGTTGACCATTACCGGCAGCAGGACATCGTTGTGTTCAGCAATCCGGAATGCCATCAGGGTTGTATCATACGCTTCCTGCACGGTGGAGACATATACCTGGAGCCAGCCCGTGTCCCGTTCCTGCATCGAATCGGTATGTTCGGCCCAGATGTTCCAGCCGGGTCCAAGCGACCGGTTCACGTTTGCCATCACTATTGGTAGACGCGCTCCAGCGGCCCAGTTGGTCATCTCGTGCATGTAGAGAAGACCATGTGCACTTGTCGCGGTAAATGTCCGTACGCCCGTAATGCCCGCCCCGATACAGGCAGCCATTGCTGAATGTTCACTTTCGACCGGGATGTAACGACTCTTCATCTGGCCGCTTGTGACATAGTCTGCAATAGTTTCGACAATTTCGGTCTGAGGCGTGATCGGGTAGGCTGCTACGACGGCAGGCAATGCCTGTTTGACCGCTTCGGCGATCGCTTTGTTGCCGGTTGCGATCTTTCTCATGGTTCCGCCTCCTCTGCTGCGAGTTTTTTGAGGTTTGCCGCGAGCTGCTGTTTGAGGATCTCGAGCGATTTTTTATCGATGCCCGAGAACCGGCCCTGGAGGGCGAGGTAATCTTCGAGGGGGATAGGTTTTTTCATCGCTGCCTTCGAAGGTGCTGTTATCGTGAGTTTCCCGTGTTCACGTTCGTAAAGTACCCACATGCCGGATTTAACCGCGAGTTTTCCCATCTCGATTGTTTTCTCTGTCGGGTATCGCCACCCCGGTGGGCAGGGAGCAAGGATATGGATAAAAGTCGGGCCTCGGTATGTTAGCGCTTTTGCCACTTTTTTGTAGATATCCAGCGGGTATGCGCTGCAGGCAGTGGCCATATATTCGAGATGATGGGCAGCTGCAATAGCATCGATATCTTTCTTTTCTACAGTCTTTCCGGTCGGCGTTGTAGTGGTCTTTGCCCCAAGTGGGGTTGCACCCGATCGCTGCATACCGGTATTCCCATACGCTTCGTTATCGTAGCAGATATACAGAAAATCGGTGCCCCGTTCAAAGGCACCTGACATGGACTGGATCCCGATATCAAGAGTCCCACCGTCACCGGCATACACAATTACATGGGTATTCTTGCCAAGTGCCTGAAATGCTTCGGTCATTCCTGACGCACATGCGGCTGCTGCTGCAAACGCTACGTTATAAACCGGGATGTTCATCGCTGTGTTGGGGTAGATCCCTTGGATGACACTGGTGCAACACGCGGGAACGACAAGGACGGTATCCTCACCGGCGGCTTTTAACACGTAGCGCAGAATAAGGGATGAACTACATCCCGCGCATGCGGATGTGCATTTTTTCAGGTATTCTTCTTTTGGGATTTCAGCGATGATCACCAACTCCTCTTTCCTGTTCTGGGAATAATCGCGAAAACGAAAATCGCGAGTTAATATTATTTATCATCATGAGAACAAAAAGGAGCACTGTTTAAACTAGTTTCAGTCTCGGGGGACCATCACTTTCGCCCTGCCCGGTCGGGGTTTTAAACACTGCATTGATCAACCATTGATATAGGGAGGAAAAAACCCTCAAAAAAGTGTATCTCCGGCGAATCTACCCGGTTTGACATTATCCTCCCATCCTCTCAGAACCAGTACAAAACCTTGAATGAAATACCGGTAAGATGCATGAGCAGGATCCTCTCAGCCTGCTTGTGCTATGACTCTTTTGTTTTTTAAAATTTTTAAGACCATTCCCCTCTCTTCGAAAAAGCAATATATTTTAGGAACATTCCTCTAATGTCTCCTATGGCTCTTCGATCCCTCAACCTTCCTGGTGTCGGAACTAAATATGAATTTGAGACCGACAAGGGCGATACCGTCGCGATATTTTTCACAAAAAACGGGACTATCCAGATGTACACACTCCAGAAAGGCTGCCATACACCAAGCGCGGCTGAGATGACACCGGTAGAAGCACGGAGGCTCGGGAATATCCTGACCGGGGCAATTATTGAGGCCGATCAGGAAAGTGTGGAAGTGGCGTTCTCGGCGCTTGCTGATCTACGGGTTACCCTCCATTCCTATATAATTCCAAAAACTATCGCAGGGAAAACGATTGAAGACCTTCGAATTCGTGCAAAGACCGGTACGACTGTTATTGCGGTCTCGAGAAATGATAAGAATATCATCAACCCTCCGCCATCATTCGTTTTCAAGGAGGGGGATGCAATATTGGTAATTGGAGAGTCAGACCAACTCAGGCTGCTCGAACGTGAGATTATGGTGGATTGATGGAAGGTATCATAATCGCCCTTTTCGTCTGCCTTGTGCTTGCACTGGTCAGTAAGTACCTTTCAATCCCGGCTATCCCGTTCTATATTATCGCCGGGGTAGTACTTGGCCAAGCCGGCCTTGGGATTGTTGCATCCGACCAGATCAGCAGTTTCTTTTCTGATATGGGGCTGATTTTTTTACTCTTTTTCGTCGGCTTGGGCCTTAAAGTTGATAAAATATCCGAGAATCAGTCTGAAGTATTGACAAGCGGGATTATCGATCTCAACGTAAATATGCTCATTGGCTTTATTGCGGCCTACCTCCTTGGTTTTTCACTGGTCGAGGCACTCATTGTCGCTGCAGCATTCTACAGCTCCAGTACCGCGATGACAGTTACCTCTTTAATCGAGAACCGGAAACTGATGATGCGGGAATCGGAGACTATCATCTGGCTCATGGTTTTTGAGGATCTTGTACTGATCGTTGTACTTGCATTCCTCTCGGCCGGTAACGAAAATCTTCTTCTCTTTGCTGTGGAAATTTTCATCGGTCTCGCGCTCATCTATGTGCTCGCCCATTACGGTAAGGAATTTCTGGTTTCGATACTCGATCGGGATGATGAGCTACCGGTTCTTTTCACATTTGTTGCCGTGGTCGCGACTGCTGGAGTCGCGTTGACCCTTGGTGTTCCGGATACCCTGATGGTAATCGCCCTTGGGGCTGCGTTTGCTACTACCGACCCGGACGCTTTCGAGCAGCATGCCCGGCCGTTTAAGGATGTGTTTATGGTGATCTTCTTTGTTTTTTTCGGGATAACAATCAACTTCTCCGGCAACGTCAGCTTTGGCGTCATTGCGATTATCTGTCTCCTTGCAATTGCAAGCAAACTTATTTCAGGAGTACTTACCGGACTCGCGCTTTATGGATCGGCGAGATCCGGCCTTGAGATCTGGGCAAACACAATCGGTAGAGGTGAGTTTTCCATCGCGCTTGCAGCGCTGTATGGCTCGCCTCCGGTAGCCCTAACCATTGCCGTAATGGTAATTGTTACGTCACTTGTCGGTTCGTTTGCTGCGAAGTATTCCAACTCGCTTACTCGTAGTTTTTCGGGGAAAGGTCGCCGTCATGGTCCTCCTCGCCGGGTGCATGCAGGCCATTGATGATATTGTTAATCAACCCAAGCCATCAGGACCGATAAGGTTTTCCTGCTTAAGTGCCCTTTTTGACAATAAGGAAGGTCCATGGCTCATTTTCGTACCGGCTGTATGGTCTGCGGAAAGCCACTCAGGTATCTTGAGTTACCCGAGCAACATGAGTGCTCGTACTGCCACAGGGTGCAGGTGACCAATGCCCTGTGCGATGACGGGCACTTTGTCTGCGACAGATGCCACAGTCTTGGTGCCGATGATGCAATTGAACAGGTCCTGTATCCGGACAAAAGAGACCGATCCTATCCTGATGGCAATTACCCTGATGCAGAATCCGGTTGTAAATATGCACGGTCCTGAGCACCATTTCCTCGTGCCTGCAGTACTCCTTGCTGCTTACTGTAATGTTACCGGGCAGCCGGATCAAAAGGCCAGACTAATCGCAACTGCACGGGAACGAGCAGGGATGATCCGGGGCGGTGCCTGTGGTTTTATGGGAGACTGTGGTGCAGCGGTCGGTACCGGCATCTTTATCTCGCTTGTAACCGGCGCGACACCGCTTTCGCACCGGGAATGGCAGCAGTCTAACCTTGTTGTAGCAAAAAGTCTTGAAACAATCGCCCTTCACGGCGGCCCTCGCTGCTGCAAACGCAACACGTTCCTTGCGATTCAGGGTGCCGTTACATTTTTACGGGAACATCTGGGAGTGACGATCCCGCTTTCTCCTACAGTTACCTGCAGGTTTTATGATATGAACAAAGAATGCAGGACAATAGATTGCCCCTTTTATCCTGTCCGTTGATTTCCAAGGCCTCGCGCTTCAATAATACGCTCGACAATCAGGCGCGAGCTTGCAAGATCGCCGTCTGCATATTTCCCTATCCGTACCACCTTGGCATGGAGATCCCTGTCAGAAAGCTCTTCTTTAGTTTTCCCTCATCAAAATACTGGTTGAACCCGATTGTGATGATGTCGGGTCGGATCTCCTTGATAGGACGGAACATATCGGTATGATCGCCAAGAATTGCGTGATCCACGGGCTTAAGGGCGGCGATCATCGCCAGGCGCTGCTCTTCCGGGAGGATCGGGTGGGGTTTATGCTTTACGTTTTCATCCCGTGCAACAATGACGAAGAGCTCGTCTCCCAGTTTCTTTGACTCCTGAAGGTAGAATATGTGTCCCGGGTGAAGGATGTCGAATGTTCCGGTGGCAACAACACGTCGGACCGTCATGGGATCACTTCGAGATCGCATGGTTCTCCATCTGCGGTAAAACATTTCCAGTCGTTCTCACGGTACGGGGCGCCAATGATAATATGGAACTTTCCTGCCCGGGGAAAAAAGTTTATATCAGCGTTGGATGGCCTGAGCACCCCATTCGGGTGAGAATGGGCACTTCCTGCACGATGAGTTCCAAGGGGCATCATATCAAAGAAGATTGAGGCGGATGAACTTCCGGTAATGGTGCCGGGAAGGAGATTAAGCTCGCTTATTACCCCAGCGTCCTCTTTTAAAAGTGCAGCGAACTCGTTGGGGTGGCTGTTTTTTCCCAGCTCGAGAAGTAATAAGAGAAGGTCCTTTTTGATCCCGCGGATAGTCATGATAGCACACGAAAAAAGCGTTATTGTCGCTTGTACGGATCCATTCGCTCTGGTATGCAAAAAATGAATCGCAAAATACCCCAACAATGAGGTTCCTGATTCATCCCTTAACCGGACGGACCGGTTTATTTCTTACCGGTTACTTTGATAATATGAAACCCGAACTGGGTCTTGACCGGTCCAATAACGGCACCCTGATCCGCGGGAAAAGCGGCTTGCTCGAACTCGGGAACCATCTGTCCCTTGCCAAACCACCCCAGGTCTCCTCCGTTCTTTCGCGAGGGGCAGGAAGAAAATCGTTTTGCTACCGCGGCGAAATCTTCGCCGTCCTTAATCCTTTTCAGGATCTTGTTTGCATCTTCTTCGTTTGACACAAGAATATGGGATGCGCGGGTCTGTGTAGTCATATATATGATTGTGGTTTTTTCTGATAAAAGGGTTAAGACCTCTTCCAGAGATTTTTCCTGCAGCTTCAGGAAAACACCCCTCTTAAAACTCCCCGTCCTGTTCGAAACTCCTGCCATACCGGATGGCAAGTTCTGCTTTATAGAGTTCCCGGCCGAGATATCCTGCATGGTCGAGAAGCGAGACATTTCCCCCGGCAATAATTGTATAGAGTACGTCCTGCCAGCGGGTTCCCTTTATCGCTTTCCCGTTGATCACCGCAACGATTCTGCCGTCCTCAATACCAATCCGGAAATTCCCTTTTGAGTCGTAGGTAACTACATCTTGCATCTCTTGAGCTATGACGGCGGTTTCATATTCGAGCGGTGGTTCGCGACGGCGCCGTTTTTCTTTGAGTACGAGCAGATCTATCCCGAGATCCTTTGCGTACGGTCGGTCCCGGGCAAGAACCATCATTTCCGTCGCCCTCCGCATCTCCCGTACTGATCCCCGGGTTTTATCTGAGTGTTCGCTCGTGAAAATGATCGAAGCACCTGCTTCCTGTGCCATCCCGGCAAGCAATGCATTTATCCCAATCGAATCTGCGTCAAGCAGCTCAGTGACGTTTCCTGCGCCAAAGAAAAGGGGAATGCCATAATTCCCGAACTGTGCAAGGGAAGCAACAAGTCCCGATCCTACCGGCTGGAGAAGTGGATCTGCGATGATACAACATATTCCGGCACGCCGGGCCCGGGTGATGTTAGCTTTGAGTGATTGCACGCCCGGTACAACTACTGCGGCTGAACCAGCTGTCAGCTATTTCTCGGGCTATATGCGGGATGTTTTTTTCTTGCAATGAGAGTACAAGGTCAGCCCGGAAGAGTGCCGCCCGGATCAGCACAGGGTCCTGCGTGTCCACAGCAAGGGGGCGATCGATATCGGCAAGATCGCCAAAGATTCGTTCAACGTCTTCTGGTGTTGCATCGAAGCCAAAACCGATGTCAACGATATCTGCCCCTTCAAGGAAATAATGTTCTGTACGCGCACGGATATCCTCAACATGGGGGGCATCCATGATTTCAGCGAGCACTTTCATTCGGGAATTTCCGCCAATCTTCAAACCCCGGATCACAAATTCCGGCTCTGCCTCCTCTTCCGCTGCTGTGACCCGGTGAATCGCATCTTTTGCATTTTTTGTGGCAAGGAAATCATCGGCAGGAACGGTACGCGAGAGCGAGCCGGTTTTTACCAGGGGAAGGACCCATGCGAGGTCTGCGGCGTGCCGGGTGCCCAGGTAAATGGGAATCCCGGTCTCCTGTTCCACTTGCGCAAAAGAAACTGTGCACATTCCGGAGACCACTACGGCATCATAAGAGCCGTTTTTAATAAGGGTGTGGAGTGCATGCGGGGTAAGAAAGGATGCGACTTTTCCGGTTATTACCACATCAGCGTCGAATCCTGCCGCCGCACGGCGCACAATCTCTTCAGTTGCGACGCCAGTAGGCAGGAGGATTCGCATACGTTTTCTTAATACCAGAGAGATAAAAATACTATGATCAGATGCTGACCTGCGACCTTCATGTACATACAAATTTTTCCAAGGATGGCGAGAGCAGTGTCGAAGATATCCTTCGTCAGGCAGAGACAGTCGGTCTCGACGTGATCGCAATCACCGATCATGACTGTGTTGACGGGGCAAAAAAGGCACTTGCGTTCAATAGCACCATCCTTGTTATTCCCGGCATTGAGGTCTCGACAAGGCAGGGGCACCTGATTGTGCTTGGGGTCACCGAGATTATCCCCGCAGGGCTTGATGTGCGGGAAACCGTTAGGATTGCCCATCGTATGGGGGCACTGGTTATTCTTCCCCATCCTTACCATCTGTGGCGGCACGGCGTAGCCCGTAGGATCCGGGCGGCGATGAGTATTGTGGATGCAGTCGAAGCCTTCAACAGCCGATACATTGTTGGTTCTGCAAACCAAAAGGCCGGCCGGATAGCGGCACGGCTTCATAAACCCTGTGTCGGGGGAAGCGATGCACACAATGCACGATTCGTGGGTTATGGAAGAACGTTTATTGAGGCTGAGCCGGATATGCAGGCAATCTTTGATGCAATCCGGAAGGGGAATGTATCTTATGGCGGGAAGAAAACACCTCTTCGAACTTATACCCGCCAGTCATTGAACAACACATGGAGAAAAATCAAGAGGTTAACCCGACGGTTCCGCGTCCGGTAAGACTTGCATGCCGGCTCTCGTACCTGGGGACGCGGTTCTACGGCTCGCAGCAGCAGGAGTCCAGCCGTACAATTGAAGGCGAATGTATTGCCGCCTGCCGCCGCCTCGACCTTTTTTCTGACTGGCGGACTGCAGGTTTCTGTTCTGCGGGAAGAACCGATCGGGGGGTGCATGCCTGTGGCCAGGTTGTTACCTTTTCCACGCAATTTCCGGATCGCGCACGCCGGGCACTTAATAACCAGCTTCCTCCCGATATCTGGTGTACAGCAACGGCTGAGGTTCCTGATACCTTTCATCCCCGGTATGATGCCCGGTCACGCACGTACCGGTATTATTTTTCTGGACGGATCCCCGATTTACCAGCGATGGAAAAAGCAGCCCGTATATTCATTGGCGAGCATAACTTCTCGAACTTTGCCCGGGTAGGCCAGAAGAATCCTTGGCGGAAGATCCTTAATATCCAAATCGGAAATGAAGGGCACTTTGTGTTTCTCGAGGTTTGCGCTGAAAGTTTCCTCTGGCACCAGGTACGATGTATGGCAACTGCTGTTTATTCCGTTGGTATTGGCGAATTGGATGTAGAAGGAATTCTGTTACTGCTCAATGAGATGGCAAGCCGGCCAATTGAGCCGGCCCCTGCGGAAGGGCTGGTGCTTTGGAATACAGACTGCGGCATTACCTGGGAACCGGTTGAAAAAAGCGATCGCAGCGGCACATACTGCTCAGATCTCAGGCGCCACCATGCACTCATGGAACAGGTATGCCGCGTACTTAGGCCCGAATTAAAATGACTCTGACAAGTCCTAAAATTCTCGGGCACAACTGCTTTTAATTGTCGCTTCACGAACGGCACCCGCAACAGCTTTCACTACATTCCGGTTAAGGAGCCGGGGCAGGATACATTCCCGACGGGGACACTTCACATACCCGGCAAGTGCGTGTGCCGCAGCGATCTTCATCTCACCAGATATCCGGGTCGCGTACACGTCTAAAGCATCCCGGAATATTCCCGGGAAGGCAAAAGAGAGATCCCGCCGGTTTTTCAACCTGACTTTTGAGTGGACCTCAATTTTTCCACGGTATTTCTCATGGAATGCGAGAGAGTCTGCTTAGATATTAACCCGCTTTTTTTCTGTCCGGTCATTTCAGGCCACAGTTGTTACTTGAATGGTAGCGGCAGGGGATCATGAACTTTTTGTACGAATATGACAGTTCTGAAAAAATAGGTGAGTTTACTGTCACTTATACGGCAAACCCTTGCTAAATGTTTCATCGATCCAAATGCAGATAGCATCCCGCACACTCCGGTAACCTTCGAGAATTTCTGTATCTGTGCCTGGCGTAAGATGGGGATCGGGAAATCCATGATGGATCGTTTTTTTTGCTGAGAGGACGACCGGGCAGACGGCTCTTGCGTTGTCGCAGAGGGTAACGGCAAGATCAAGAGGTACACCGTTAAACGTATCGATTGATTTTGGCCGGCGACCCGAAATGTCGATTCCAATCTCCTTCATTACCTGGATCGCACGCGAACTTACTTGTCCTGCGGGGCGGAAACCTGCCGAGAAAACCTCGTAACGATCACAGTACTTTGCTTTGAGATAACCCTCCGCCATCTGAGATCGAGCTGCATTCGCGGTACAGATAAAAAGTACATGGGGTTTCGCGATCATTGCTATCAGTGTACGAATAGTCGCATGCTGATCGTATACTTATTTTCCGCTCGTTATCTCATTTGAGATCTGCAGGACACAAATGAGCAGGGGGTCTCTTACGTGATATAGGGGTTTTCTTTGTGTCTATCGTCGTGAAAAAGCTTTTGCCGCAGCAACAAAATGCCGGCAGAACGCATCGGTAAAATATGCATGGGTATAGGCGCCGATGGTTGAATATTCTGTCAATCCGTCGTTTCCCTCGACAATACCGGTCCCCTGATCGAGTCTCAATGCAAAACGACATTCAGGCTCGCACTCCACTCGCGAATAATGAAACTCGTGACCCCTGACGGCTACTGCACCTGTCCAAAGAGACCTCGTGCTGAATCTACCCCTTACATATCCTAATGTTTGAAGTTTTTTCGTCATGATCGTCTGGGCCGGCAACACATCCAGCATTGTGTAGGTTTTATCGGTCTCAATGGATTTGCAGAGATACATGAGGCCTCCACATTCTCCATAGACAGGTATACCCTCCATTACCTTTTCGCGGAGATACTTCCTGAATTTCGAACGTTCGAGAGCAGATCCGTATAGTTCGGGATATCCGCCGCCGATATAAACGGCGTCCATTTCCGGCTGTGCGTCGTCCAAAGGTGAGAAATACCGGATTCAGATCCGGCCCGACTAAGCCGGTCGATATTGTCCTGATAATAGAAACAAAAGGCATTGTCATGTGCAACACCTATGATCGGCCGGGGGTGAGCTGAGTGAGATCCCGGTGCAGTGGCTTGTGGAACGGTAAGCGGCTGTGCAGTTGCTGCCACAGTAAGTATCTGTTCAATATCACACGATTCCTGTATTACACGCCCAAAATCCTTCATTCCGTGGGATTCGTGTGCCATCATGAGACCGAGATGCCGGCTTTTTACTTCGTATTCTTCGACTCGGGTGACCCAACCTACCGCCGGTACTACCTCCTCCCGTGCAATCATCTCCCGGTGTCGTTCGCTGCCAATGCGGTTGTAGATAATGCCGGCGAGCTGGACACGCGGATCGAATTCCTTAAATCCTCTGATCACGGCGTGGATACTGCGCGAAACCGCGTGTGCATCAACGACTAGGATAATTGGTGCTTTCAGGATCCGGGCTACGTGAGCAGCACTTGCGACGTCAGTTCCTCCTGACCCGTCAAACATTCCCATCGCTCCTTCAACTATCGCAATATCGGCACCCGCTGTTGCATCAGCAAATGTCCGGAGGATTCCTGCCTCTCCCATCATACAGGGGTCGAGGTTCCGGGAAGTTCTGCCGCAGATAAGAGTATGGTGTGAAGGATCAATGAAATCGGGCCCGGATTTAAATGGCTGAACCTCGAGACCATGGGCTACGAGAGCAGACATCAGCCCGCTGGAGATCGTGGTTTTACCGCAGCCGCTGTGGGTACCCGCGATTACTATCCGGGGGACATCAGTTTGCATGATGATGTTGTTTGCCGGCTTAACGGGTATAATTTATCGTCCTGACCTAAGGAGGCTTACTTTCTCAAGAGTGCCTCACGGGCATCGAATTGGTAAAAAATGTTAGGCTGAAACATTTGCAGCTTTGCAGCCTTCGCCGCGGAAGAGTGCCCATTCTTCGCAGGATGTTCCGTTCGCGAAATTGCACATGCCATATTGTCCAGCAGGACTGTTTTTAATTTCAAGAGTTCCGCCGACATTGATACAGTTGACCGACGCCGGATTTGCCATTCCTGCCTGGCCTGCAGCTGAGCTGTTGCCGGTCTGATTTGGTGACAAACCTGGCTGGCAGCCTTCGCCACGGAAGAGAGCCCATTCCTCGCATGAGGTTCCATTCGAGAATGTGCACATGCCGTACTGGGAGCCGTCAGGATTTGTCATGATCAGGGTAGTACCCCCGATATTACCGCAATGGACTGAGGCCGGGTTTGCCATGCCGGCTAAAGTTGTTGGTGTTGCCGCCGTGGTTGTTGGTGTCGGTGCAATTGAAGACGGCTGGGTACAACCGGCAATAACTATACCGGCTACAACACAGAGTCCCAAAACAAGAATTACAATAAATCCGGATTTCATAATCGAGATCGGTTATCGTTTTACCTGAATGCATTAAAAAAGATCGAATTGAATCAGGGAATGGATTTTCCTACAGCATCTTTCATATGGAAGACATACTGCTTAAGGGCATGTTCCATCGCATCGTGATCATCAAGATGCCTCTCTACAAGGTCAACGATTGCACTCCCAACAATTACGCCATCGGCACCGGCCATTTCACAGGTCATCAGGTGTTCGGGAGTTGAAATCCCAAAACCAAGGGCAAGGGGGAGATCGGTATGTTTCCTGACCCGGTGGAGGAGTGTCAGGGCTTCGGGTGCTATGGTTTTTCGAACACCGGTAACACCGAGCACCGAGACCAGGTAGAGGTATCCTTTTGCCTGGCTCACAATACGGTCCATACGGTCATCGGAGGTTGTCTGGGCAATGAGAAAGATGGGATCTATTCCGTATTTTGAAGCTACGGCTACAACTTCAGCGGATTCTTCTACCGGCATATCCGCTACAAGAATACCGTCAACTCCAGCCTCATGCGCCTGGCAGTAAAACCTATCGATCCCACGGCGATAAATCGTATTATAGTATGTAAGGAAGACGATCGGAACGGGAGAATATGCCCGGATCTCCTGGACTATAGCGAATATGGTATCCGGCGTAGTCCCGGCGGCAAGAGCCCGGTCATCTGCGCGTTGGATAGTTGGGCCGTCGGCGACCGGATCGGAAAAAGGTACACCAAGTTCGAGAATATCGGTGCCGCTGTCGATCAGCGACTTTGCGATCCGGATCGAAGTTTCCTTATCCGGGTCACCGGCGACAGTAAAACCAATAAAGGCTGTCGTCCCCTTTTTCCGGAATACCTCGTCAATGCGTCCCATCAGGCCACCTCCGGTTCCATTCTCGCAACATCCTTGTCTCCTCTCCCCGAAAGATTGATGATCACTACGTCGCCCTTGTCAAACCGGTGAGCGTTTTTAAGAACATAGGCTACCGCGTGGGAGGATTCAAGTGCCGGTATAATACCCTCGGTTCGCGACAGGTATTGGAATGCTTCCAGAACCTCCGTGTCCCTGACCGCATAATAAGAAACCCGGTGTGAGTCTTTCAGCATCGCGTGTTCGGGGCCCACGCCCGGGTAATCAAGGCCTGCTGCAATACTGTGCGTGGGAAGCACTTGGCCGTCTTTATCCTGCAACAGGTAGGAAAGGGTACCATGCAGGACACCCGGATCTCCGGAACAAAGCGTCGCCGAATGCTCCGGTGTCTCGAGACCTTTCCCGGCCGCTTCTATACCAAGTAATTCTACCTCGTCAGCAAGGAACGGGTGGAATATCCCGATCGCGTTTGAACCCCCACCAACGCAGGCAACTATAGCATCTGGTATCTGTCCCTCTTTTTGCAGAATCTGTTTGCGCGCTTCGCAACCAATCACTGACTGAAAATCCCGCACAATGGTCGGGAATGGGTGAGGGCCTACTACAGATCCGATAAGGTAATGCGTATCATTTACATTAGCCACCCAGTTGCGCAGAGCCTCATTTGTGGCGTCTTTGAGTGTCCGTGTCCCGGAAGTTACCGGGTGGACCGTTGCGCCCATGAGTTCCATACGGAAAACGTTCAGGGCCTGACGTTTCGTGTCGATTTCGCCCATAAACACTTCGACCTTAAACCCCAGAAAAGCCCCGGCAATTGCTGTTGCGACGCCGTGCTGTCCGGCGCCGGTCTCTGCAATCAGCCTTTTTTTACCCATGCGTTTTGCAAGCAACGCCTGCCCAAGCGTATTATTGAGTTTGTGCGATCCACCATGAACGAGATCTTCGCGTTTCAGGTAGACCTTAAATCCAAGATCCCGGGACATGTTCCCACAGAAGGTGAGCGGTGTCGGGCGTCCCGCATATTCTGACTGGTACGCAGCAAGCTCATTATCAAACGCAGGATCCTGAGTGGCATCCGTATAAGCTACCTCAAGTTCAATAAGAGCGTTCATGAGCGTTTCCGGTACATATTGCCCGCCGTACTTTCCAAATCGTCCTTTTCCCTCCATTCTACTCCTCCCGAGCAGCGGCGATGAACGCCTCTATTTTATTATGGTCTTTTATTCCTGGTCTCTCTTCAACGCCGCTCGCGACATCGACCGCATAAGGCCGGATGTCCCGGATTGCATTCCCTACATTTTCCGGAGTGAGACCTCCCGCCAGGATAACAGGGATTGTTGAATGTTTAACCACATCGCGGGCATATGAACGATCATATCCTTTTCCTCTTCCATGGCTGTTATCGACAATCACAGCGTCACAATCGTCCGGGAGTTGATCACCACTACCTATTACACGGATCACCCGCACGCCGGGATTTTCATCGAATTTAAACGGGTACGAGATTTGGATAGCAGTTGGGTGAAGGGCAATCATTTGTGCAAGGTCTGTTTTGGATTTAGTATGGCTTACTGCAATAGTCGCTGTAAATGGCCCGATCGCGTGAAAGATTTTCCGTGCCCTTTCTGGAGGAACATCCCGGCATGAAATACCCCCGGAAAAAACAACCACGCCGATAGCGTCAGCTCCGGCTTTTTCTGCGAACCGTGCGTCTTCTAATCCGGTGATCCCGCAAATCTTTACGCGCATACGAGTTCCTCCAGTTTTTTCCCCGGCTCCGCATGAGCCATAATCGATGAGCCGATTAAAAATGCGTCGCAGTACGGCCTCATTTCCCGGACATCATCTGCGGATCGTATCCCGCTCTCCGACACGATTAAACGGCCAGTTTCCCTTACCCTCTCTGTAAGATTTCGTGTTGTTGATCGGTTTATGGTCATGGTCGACAAGTCCCGGTTATTGATTCCTATTAACTGTGCTTTCGTGGCAAGGGCGTAATCGACTTCTTCTGCTGTGTGGACCTCGACTAGCGGTTCGATACCGGCAGCATACGCGGTGTCGACAAAATCAGCAACCCGGTCTTTGAGGACTGCGGCAATGAGAAGCACTGCGTCAGCACCGAGCGCCCTTGATTCATGGATTTGGCGCACATCGATCACAAAATCCTTGCGCAGGACGGGCACCCGAACCGCTTTTTTGACACGGGCAATATCGGCTCCTACCCCGCCAAAAAAGAAGGGCTCTGTAAGAACAGAGATCGCGACACAGCCGCCATCCGAGAGGACCCCGGCCATCATCGAAATGTCGACGTTTCTTCGGATGATCCCGCTTGAGGGGGAGGTACATTTGATTTCGGCGATTACCGGGTTCTTTTGTCCTGCAGAACGGATGGCCGCTTCAAGGCTTGCGTGGCAGAATCCATCCAACTTCGGGAACGTGTCAGGTAACTTGTCAACCCTCTTTTTAGTACGACTAATAATGTCATCAAGAATCATGATGCACCTCGTGTCGCACCGATAAGTGCGTCCAGTTTTTTCTGCGCTCGCCCCGAGTCAATTGATGCAGCTGCACAACGGATTCCTTCCGTAAGTGTTGTGGCACTGCCACTTACATAGATTGCAGCTCCGGCATTCATTAGAACGATATCGCGGGTTGGGCCTTTTTTCCCGGTAAGAATATCCCGGATAATATTTGCATTTTCATCAGGATTGCCGCCGAGAAGATCATTGGGACATGACCGGGGAAGACCAAACATTTCCGGGGTAATGACATATTTTGTGATCCGACCGCCACCAAGTTCCGTTACATCGGTCTCTCCAGTGACGGTTATCTCATCAAGCCCATTGCCGTGAACAACCATAGCCCGGGATATTCCCAGAATGTGTAAAACCTCGGCGACGGTCGAGGTAATAGTACTGGTGTAAACTCCAAGCAGCTGCGCTTTTGCACCAGCCGGATTTGCAAGCGGGCCAAGGATATTAAAGACGGTCCGGCAGCCAAGATCGTGACGCGCTGCCATAACATGCTTCATGGCCGGGTGGTAGTTAGGTGCAAAAAGGAAAGCAATACCGATATTCTTAATAATTTCTGCCTGCCGGCACGGATCTATACCGATGTTTACATCAAGGGCAGACAAAACGTCAGCTGATCCGCAGCGGCTACTTACACCCCGGTTGCCATGTTTGACGACAAAGACACCAGCTCCGGCTGCAACAAAAGCGGCTGCGGTACTAATGTTAAATGTCTGCGATCTGTCGCCTCCCGTTCCGCAGGTATCTACTAGGGTTCCTGGAACCTGCGGGTTTATGCTGATTGCATGGTTTCGCATCACACGGGCAAACGCAGCGATTTCATCCGGCGTTTCGCCTTTTATACGGAGTGCTGTCAGAAACCCGCCAATCTGGGCCGGCGTTGCACGTCCCCCCATGATTTCATCCATAACTTCGGCCGCTTTTTCAGGTGTCAGGTCCTTTCCATCCACGACGATTTCAATGGCTTCCCTCATAGTCATGTGGGATCACTCCGAGGTCCAAACAGGAAATTTTTCATAAGTGCGTCACCATCATGCGACAGGATGCTCTCCGGGTGGAATTGCACGCCCTCGATAGGGTATTTTGTATGTCTTACACCCATCACAAACCCATCGTCGAGGCTTTCTGAAACAACTTCAAGTTCAGGAGGCAGGGTCTCCCTTTGGGCAACAAGAGAGTGGTACCGTGTTGCTGTAAATGGGACAGGTAATCCTTTATAAACCCCCTTCCCATCACTTTTAATCATCGAAGTCAAGCCGTGCATAAGGTGTCCTGACCGGGTTACACGGCCGCCAAACGCCGTACAAATGGCCTGGTGGCCAAGACAAACACCGAGCGTCGGGATCGTTTTACTCAAAGTATCAATAACCTCAATACAGACTCCGGAATCTTCAGGTGCTCCAGGGCCCGGCGAGAGGATTATCCGATCTACGCTGATTTTTTTAAGCTGCGAAAGTTTCGTGTCACAGGTAACTACTACAGGGCGGGCACCAAGTTTTCCTACCTGCTGATACAGGTTGAACGTGAAACTGTCGTAACAGTCAACGATAAGGACCGTGGGAGCACTCATGGCTCGACACCGGCCAGATCTATTGCCCGTAACATCGCAGCTGCCTTGTTTTCGGTTTCGATCCACTCGTTTTCCGGGACCGAGTCAGCAACGATCCCGGCGCCAGTCTGGATATACGCCCTTCCATTTTTCACGCTTACTGTCCTGATCGCTATGGCAAATTCGAGGTTCCGGTCAAAGCCGATATAACCCACGGCACCTGCATAGAGACCACGGGTATCCGGTTCAGTCTCGCTGATTATCTGCATAGCGCGGATCTTCGGGCACCGGAAACAGTCCCGGCCGGGAAGCAGGATTTAAATGCATCATAACAGTCAAGATGGTCCATAAGCATTCCTTGGACCGTCGAGACCATGTGCTGGACGTGGGAAAACTTCTCTACGCCCATAAACTCAGTAACATCGACAGACCCGAACTTGCACACCCTACCTACATCGTTTCGTGCAAGATCAACAAGCATCGTATGTTCAGCCCGTTCCTTCCTGTCAAGCAGCAGTTCCCGGGCAAATTTTTCATCCTCGTTCCTGTCAACGCCTCTGGGCCGGGTGCCGGCGATAGGTACAGTTGTTACCCTGCGTCTCTCCACCCGCACAAGCATTTCAGGGCTTGCTCCGATTACCTGTTCGTCTCCGAAATCAAGGTAGTACATATAAGGGCTCGGGTTGATTGCCCGCAACGCAGTATAGATCGGGAACGGATCTGACCCGACTGCACATTCCATTCGCCGTGAAAGTACTGCCTGAAATATATCTCCCGCAACAATGTGATCTTTAATCTCATTTACTGCATTTGTGAATGCTTCACGGCCGGTATTGTCAGCTACATGCGGAGAATTTTTTGATTGGCTATTAACTATCTTTGCAGGAAGGTCGGCAATAGACGTGATTTGGTCTGATAATTCAGCAATGTGTGCGGCGCACCGCCGGTATTCCGCCATCGGATCCGTGTCATAAGTCAGGAACGGGCTCGAGAAAACAAAAAGCCTGCGATCACAGTGGTCGAAAACGATGCAGTCTTTGGTCAGCATGAACCTGGCATCGGGAGTTTCCTGAGATGGCCTGCTCCTGTGTTCCGGCACCTTGTCAAAAAGTGTATGTACAATATCGTAAGAAAAGTACCCCACCATTCCGCCGAAAAACCTTGGGGCTTTGAGATTAATATAATGAAACCGGGACAAAATAGACCGGATCCTGTCAACCGGGTTGGTTCCCTCTGGCTCACGGGCAATGGCAACAAATGCATCGCTACCGGTAACAGATATTTCCTTACCAAGGGTGATGACGCAGGCGGGATCAATTCCTACATATGAGTATCGAGCGATCTTTTCGCTTCCTTCCATAGATTCAAGAAGGAACCCGGATCCTGTCTGCGTCTTTAAAAACACATCAAGCGGTGAACAGTGCGGAAGAGGGAGTTCGGCGCAGAGAGGGATCACTAACGGTTTTGGCTGATTTGTTACGGCAGTGAGGTATTCATCTGGTCCCAGGTTAAGTGTGGTCTGAATGATATCATGCTCCTTGTTTGTTTCATTATAAGCTACCAGATTTCCACCATGACGAAGGTAAGGGTAGTGTATTCTGGCCTGCATTTTCACATTATCCGGCTTTTTAAAGATCCTGAGGAAGCCACATTTATCGGCTTCAATGCTTAGTTTTGGTTGTTGTTGTACATATTTATACATTATTGTTATTTTATGTGGGGTGTTAAAGCAGAATAACCTCATCGATGTATAAAAACGGATTTTTTAAGGACCGAATGTGCCTGAAAATAGGTTTATATTAACTGGGGGTTACCCGCGAAAAAGAAGCAAAATAAATAAATAAATTTCTTCACCCGAATCTTCGAATTATGCAAGCCTTAAAACCTAAAAAATCATTCTGTTTTTATTCCCCTGTTTCGGAGTTCTTCCGCCTTCTTTTTAGAGCATTCCTCACACCGGAATTCTGGTACGACATCGTTCGTTTTATCATAATCTCCTGATCGAACAAGCCTATATCCCCGTGCAACCCTGCCGCAGTCTACACAGGTAATGTTCTCTTTTACATCCCACTGTGCTGCTAGCGTCTGTGACGTAAAGATAAACTGATCCACCCAGAAGAAAATAAGGCCGCCAATGAGGTTAGCTATGACAGCAGCAATCAGATACCCCATTTCTGCAAGAAGGATGCCGACACCTGCAAGGATCGGTGTACTCGCTTGCCACCGGAGCAGGTAAAGTGCATACCGTTTGAAATTTATCCGCATGCAGGTATCTTTAGATTGGATTATTAAAGGGATTGTGTAGCCTGCAAACGTAGTGGATGAGGACTATATACCTCGCCGACAAATAGTATGAAATACACGCTTATGTGAGTATCCATGTGGCCGCACAAACAGCACTCGCTCGGGTGGATTTTTGTTTCACGGATGATTGGAATCATTTGTTTCCTGATCATCGTCGTTCTGGCAAATATCCTTACTTTTTATGTGGGAAATCCACTTTACCACGCCGGTGTGGATTTTCTAAACCTGAATTTCTGGCTGTTAATCCTTATCGGTGTAATTATCTTCGTCGGCGATATTTTCGGTGCGTTTCCCTTCCCGCTAAACCTGCCCGCCCCGATTATTAAAGCGATAGGTAGTGTTTTTGTCATTGCGTTTGTTCTCCGGGTTTTTGAGTGGGTTGACACAGCTACCGGTAACAATATTTACCATTACTTCTGGCTGCTTTCCTTTGTTATTGTGCCGATAGTCTTCATTATCGTACTACTCAGCTGGCTACTATGAGATCATATGCGATCTTTGGGCAAAAGCCAGAATACGTGATGAATCTGAAACTGTAGTTCACGCTGGTGATTCCACTTCTTTTGTGCAATCATTATCCCCGAAATCCTGGGAAGATGTAAGTGCAGAATTACGAATGATGCTATATGAAATAATTCACCGGTTCCGGGAAGAGATCCGGCGACGGTAAATCATGCGATATACGATAATAAAATAGTCACAGACCGTTTTGGAAATTTTACTATCAGGCTGTCATTTCACCATTCGGGATTTTCTGTCCGGAATTTCTTTTCTTTTTTCGCAAGTTCTTCAGGAGATAGGCTCACTGGCATACAGATGCACCGATGCTCTGAAAAAATACCATTCCTGAAACTTCCCTGCGGTTCGCCCTCGTGGCAGGCACCATAAATATCAGTATCGCAGTCATGATAGACCTGCGGAAGATTTTTTTCCCTGGCTAATGCCAATGCTTCAGACCATGAACAAGCCATGATTGCAGCTATTGCAGGATCAGGTAATATACCGGCCTGTCGAGGCACAAAGAACGATGGAAAACCTAAAAAAAGAATAAATTTTTGCAATTAGAACCGGGGTTTCCGGTGTTTAGGCAGGCAGTCCCTGCAGTAAACCGGCCTACCTTCAGTTGGCTTGAAGGGAACTTCGCACTCTTTTCCACAGTCTGAACAGACCGTCTTTGTCATTTCTCTGGGACCGAAATTTCTCGGGCCGCCAAATCCTTTTCTTTCCATTGTATTACTCATGCAGTTTATATCTGCACATATTCATCGTTTCACTGAGTATAAATACATCTGCATCAGACAAGGTTTTTGCCATTTCATGGAATTATTTCGCACCCGTTATACTTTTCATGGACGAAATCTGACATTTTAATGCGACCTGATTCAACAAGAGACCGCACTCGCGGAAATTCTTCCGCAAGTGCCTGACGCAGATTTTCCACGGTACTACACACCAGCTGACGGCCCTCTTGGTTCCAGGGATGTATAATAGTAGAATAAAGGCAACGCCCACCACAGAACGTACGAATGCCACATGTGGTGCATTCACCTTCTATTGGTATTCGGGGCAGGTTATTGGGATCTGCATTCTCGATATGACCGACATAATAGGTTTTCATCCCGATCATAATCGGGCAGGGTGCAATGTTGCCGTCGGCCATAATCGTATAATTTGCGTGTCCTGCTCCGCACCGAAGGAGGCTCTCTTTTCCGTACAGGAGATCTTCCATTGGATCAATGAAGGGATACCAGCACCTGACACGACCGTACTGTTCCATATCATCGACCCAGGATTTGACAAGAGCACGAATGCCGGGGTTATATTTCTGATCTACCCATTCTGCAAACTGGCGGCGTGAAAGATCCCATGAGAAGTTTGCATCCATCTGCCAGTGAATAGAAGAAAAAGGAAATTCCGGGTTTTCTGCGAGATACCAGACCTCATCGAAAATTTCAGTACGTTCAGTTACAGTCATCCGGGCGATTAATTCGCCACGATAACCGTTTGACCGGATTTTTTTCACGTTCTTCATCACTTGCTTAAAAACACCGGTTCCCCGATTTTCGTCAGTGAGGGCTTCGCGCCCGTCAATAGAGACAAGGATCGTCGAGATTTGATTGGTAATCTCCTTATCGAGTCTATCAAGTAGGACACCGTTTGTCTGTATCATGAACCGTTGTACTGGTGCCTCGGTAACAATTTTTTCGACCAAGCCGCGCCTGAGGAGCGGCTCGCCGCCATAAAATGTAAGGGTGGGTGCAGGATCCCGGCTAAGGAAACGGTAAAGCAGCTTGAGATCGTAAGTTAGGTCCGGCGAAAGGTTGGTATCGACCTCAATTTCCACATTTTCCGGTGATGTTTCATCCTCGAATGCTTTTGCCCGGCAGTAGAGACAGCAGAGGTTACAGTCATCAGTGAGGATGAGATGGAAATACATGGGCAGACTCCTTTTATTATGGTAATCGGCAATCCATAAAATTGCGTGTTTCTGTCTGAAATCTACATCCACGATAGAAAACTGCTTTTCAAGGCATTTCTGCTTTCGTTGTTTATGAATTTTCACTACCCTTCCAACATCAGTCCGTCTTTTTAACAATATGTTAAATTTAGGAATGCCGCAGGAGTGGCAGGGTACTGCGCTTAAGCATCGTTTCATGCTGGAGCATTTTCGATGGGATAATCCGTATTGCGCCTTTAAAGTGGCGTATTTTTGAAAACAGGGCTATAATATGGCTTTTCAAATCGGGGTTAATAGTGCGCCACAATATCGAAAATACCAGTAAAATTATGGCCAAATTTCATGTTTCGACGTGCTTTCGACGGAAACCTTTTATATTATCAGGCGGTAACTTTCATTATCAAAACCCAAATGTGGTTTTGAGGTGTTTAAATGGGACAGAAAATTGGAAAAGAAAAAATTCAGCGTGAAAAGGGATTCCTGTATTTCATCGGGAAAGACGGCTACGTATGGGCAGCCCCGATGAAGCACAACAAAACCGGCAAGAAGAAGAAAGTCGGTACTGAAAAGATTGCCAAGGAAAAAGGCTTCATGTATTACATTGGCAAAGACGGATTCGTCGCAAAAGCCAAGATGAAAAACGCATAATCAATCATTTTATTATTTTTCAGCCAGGCAGAAATCCCGGTTAATCCGGTACTGCCTGCTCTCCATAGTTTCCTGCAGGCCTTAAGGCATCCTCTTTTCGTTTGAGTGATTGACAGAAATCACGATCTTGCCTTTCTTTTTGACAAGAATGACCTGTGCGAGGTCTATAACTTCCTATTTAGAAATCATGGATCTCTATGTATACCCCTTTGTTTCCACTGGAAAATATTGATTTAATTTGGCATTTGTCACTAATATCCTCCGAATTTCCGGGGAACAAGTGATTAAGGAACCACCAATTCCTAGTGCTAAGAATGATCTTATAAAGAGGGAAAAGAAGTCAAAAGGAATAAGGTGGCGTGAAGCGGGCTCTATCTTTCTTAGGAAACTGTTCAAAAAATATGGGCCCGTCGTGATTCGAACACGAGATCTTCGCCGTGTGAAGGCGACGTCATAGCCAACTAGACCACGAGCCCTCATGCATCGACCGGGAATCGAACCCGGGCTATAGGCTTGGAAGGCCTAAGTCATACCTCTAGACCATCGATGCACTGCGCTCTACAATTTTGGCGGGGTGTGTATTAATGCTTGCTTCTCCCGCATAAAAAAATTCAAACATCTTTTATTACTGTTTTATTGTAGGGTTTATAAAAAGTTAAATCCTGCGACTATGAAATGGACAGAATCAATATTCCTGGATCTCTGCACTGATCCTTTCAAGGGCTGCGATTCTTTTCTCTATGGGCGGGTGAGTGGAGAAGAGACTCCATGAGGGTATTACCAGAAAGCGCCGGAATGATAAAGAATGCATTGGCACCTTCAATTTTCGCTTTCGCTTCGGGAGGGACTACTTCCATTCTACCGCTAATTTTGCCTAAAGCTGAAATGAGCGCCTGTGGATTTCGTGTCATGAGTGCGCTTCCCCGGTCTGCGGCAAATTCCCGGTACCGGGAGAGTGCCAGCATGAGCAGGGTACTAATGGCATAAACAACGATCGAGGCAATCCAGACGAGGATCCACCCGGCGCCATTGTCGCGATTATTACCCCCAAAGAGAGCCGTAAAAAAGAAACTCTGCATAATCATCGATGCGATCATAGCAACAAAACTTGCCATAGTCATCGTGAGAATGTCCCGGTTTTTCACATGAGAGAGTTCGTGGGCGAGCACCGCTTCAAGTTCATCTTTATTCAGGAGACGCAAAATAGAATCAGTACAGGCAACTACAGCATGCCTCGGGCTCCGACCCGTAGCAAATGCATTGGGTACCGGGCTCTGCATGATGGCAACCTTTGGCATGGGCAGATCGGCTTCATGGGACAATTTTTCAACCGATGCATAAAGTTCAGGATATTCATCTTTTGCTACAATTCGTGCATGCGTACTCCAGAGCACCAGTTTATCCGAAAAGAAATATTGG
The DNA here is from genome assembly GCA_963701095.1 of uncultured Methanoregulaceae archaeon. Classification (GTDB taxonomy): domain Archaea; phylum Halobacteriota; class Methanomicrobia; order Methanomicrobiales; family Methanospirillaceae; genus Methanoregula. The sequence continues at coordinate 1,513,935 of OY969564.1, read as the reverse complement.
ATGCCTGCCATTGCAACTGCTAAACCGATTATAAACCAAATACTGATCCCGGGTAAGAATATTACCAGAATCGTCATAAAAACGAGGTAGAGGATGAACAGTAAAAAACCTGTCAGTAACACTCTAGTAGTTAGATTCCAATCCCTTTTCCATTCCATAATCAGTACATTTCTGTTGCTGCCGCATAAATGATTCTGAAATTGCGATACCAGGAGGACTTTAAACGCAATCAAGGATCGGAGTTCGACAGTCATAATGTGGAAAAATGAAGAAATTGTCGGGTAATCTTCGAACAAAAGCAGAAACTATTTTTCGACATAACACCGGATGGGTACAACATGGATGAAGTCGATTCCGAGGCTCTGGCTGATGTGGCATACGGCATTTTCGATCACCTTCTCACCCGGAGACTTCAGACTCAGGGAAAGTATCTTTATGCATTAGTTGAGGGAGGCGTTGACTTCACAAAAGACCTTAACGAGACAGTCGGACAGTTTACCGAGGAGTACCCTCAACTCGCAAAGGCGCTCCTTGACCGTTTTGGTCCGGTCGAAACAATCTACCGGATGCTTTGTGAAGGCGAAGGTGTAGTCCCTTCCAAAACGACACAGATGTATTGGATCGTGCAGGATGCACCTGGGAGCGCTCCCGAGGCGATTGAGGATGAACATGCTGGCAAATGGTTGATCTTCCAGGATCCCGATGAGGCAGATGATTCATGGAAAAAAGTGCGGGACGCAACAATAACTCATGAGCTTGGTATTTCTGCAAAAGTTAGTACAGCTAAACCCAACCCGGATTCCCGGGATAGTCGTCGCGTCATTTATATTTATACAAAAGACTGGGCTGACGAACCGGATGTGATGCGTGTGCGTGAGAATTTGCGCCATCTCGGATTCGTTGACCGTATCGGGTATAAACGTAATCTCGAGACATTTGCCGGAGAATATGCTCAGAAAGGCAAACGGGTCACATACTATTCAGCATAAATTTTTTTACACAAGTAGTGAAAAAAGAACGATTGTATTTTCAATGAAAATCAATTATGCTTTCCGCTCCTTGTTTTTCGGCCGCAGGTTTTTGTACCCGCATTTGCGGCATGTCGTTGCACGAATTGCATTGCGTGCATTGCAATGCATACATATTTTCACGTTGAGTAAACGAGCTTCGGCTTCAGGGAATTTTGCCATGGAAATATACTCCTGTCTGCCCTTATAACAATGTTCTTTGATCTTTTAACGGTTTGTATCGGTTTCACTATCATTTCTATTCTTCATGAACCAATCACGAAATGTCATAAGTGCTCGTGCCCGGTGAGAGATGGCGCTTTTCTCTTCGAGAGGGATTTCAGCAAGAGTCTTCCCTCGTACCTCAAAAACCGGATCGTAACCAAACCCTTCCCTCCCCCGCGGCTCAGTAATAACATTGCCTTCAATCATACCCGAAAACACGAAAATTCCTTTATCATCGGCAAAAGCTATAGCCGTAGTAAAGTGAGCTTTTCGATCAGGGAAGCCTTCCATAATCTTCAGGATACCCTTGTTACCAATTGTTTTTAGCACATAGGCCGCGTAAGGTCCTGGAAACCCGTTGAGTGCGTCGATGGAAAAGGAAGTGTCGTCGACAATAAGCGGCCGGTGGAGATGATTATAAGCGTACCTGGCTTTCTCGCGGGCTATCTCTTCTATATCATCTGAACGCAGTTCCGGAATATCGAGCGCAATATGGTGGAATTTGATAGACTGGCCAAAAAATGCTGCCACTTCTTGCGCTTTATGGGCATTACTGGTGACCATAGTCAGGGACCGGCTCACAAGTACCTACCCCTGAGTTCGATCTCATGCTCTCGGGTAAGGACATCAGCTGCCTGATTAAACGTTTGCGTATATCCCTGGATAAATGCAGATTTGAAAACACTGGCTTTTTGAGGATTTGTACTTTCAAGAGTCTGGAAAAGGACATGAATATCGACGCCTCGTTGCTCGATTTCTGAAGTTGCCTGTGCAAGACCAAAGTCGATAAGCACACATCTGCCGTCTCTGTCACTCAGGATCATGTTGCTGGTAGTCAGATCCCCATGCATAATGCAGGCCTTATGTAGCCGTCCGACCATCCGTCCTGCCTCTTCGCAATGAGCCTCAGTGAGGGCGCAGGTGAGAATGGTACCGGTAATTTCTTCCATAACAATTGAGTCGTGGGTTATATCGATCATGATTGGAGTAGGAACGCCGCCCTTCCGGGCCGCGTGGATAAGGCGTGCCTCTGCTCGTGTTCTTTCCATGATCAGTTTTCTATCAAGAGAGGGGGCCCGGTATTGCTTCGTAAGACGTTGCTTGATTGCGCGACCATTTCTGAAACTGACGACAGCTTCAGCACCACGTTTCTGGCCGTCACTGCTTATTTTTCCGGGATCCGCGTCACATACTACTTCATGCTTCCAGGTTACCTCAACCTCATCTGAACGGAATGAAGGGTTGACCTGTGACTTTTCTATGGCTGACGACTGGCCACTTTCGAGCATTAATTTTCCTGTATATGCGATCATAGCGCCATTATCTCCGAGATATTTTCGTTCGGGGACGAAAAACTGTGCATCCCGTTCTTCGCACATGGTTTTCAGCATTTCCTGGAGACGCGCATTTGCTCCAACGCCGCCCACGAGAAGCACCTCGCATTTTCCGGTGAGCGAGAGCGCCCTTTCTGTTACCTCTACACACATTGCAAACGCAGTTTCCTGAAGGCTGGCGCATACGTCGGCAAGTGGTTTTTTCGAATCTTTTGCTGCAGAGACAAGTCCGGAAAATGCAAGATCCATGCCTTTTACCGTGTAAGGAAGTTCGAAGTATTTTCCGGATTTTGCTTGGGCTTCAATGAGTGGCCCCCCGGGATGAGGGAGATTTTTTGCGCGTGCAAACTTATCAAGGGCGTTTCCTATGCCAATGTCGAGAGTTTCACCAAAGATGCGGTATCGTCCGTTTAAATATCCAATGACCTGAGTGTTTGCCCCGCTTGCATACAGCACAATCGGATCCCGACAACCCGTTGCCCAGCTCCCGATCTCAACATGGGCAACACAATGGTTGACGCCAATAAGAGGGACATTAAGCGCAAGAGCAAGTGATCGTGCAGCCGTCGCTACTGTTCTCAGGCAGGGTCCGAGTCCCGGTCCTTGTGAAAACGCAATCCCTGTTACTTTATCCGGCTGTTTAAGAATAGAGCCGATTACCTCCTTCATTGCTGACGCATGGTGCTGTGCAGCCTCGCGCGGGTGGATTCCTCCCTGTTCTGGTAGATAGGGACGGGAACAAAGGGCAAGAAGATCACGATCAAAAAGAGCAGCACTGAGGTTCCATGCTGTTCCCTCAATGCCCAGTATCTGCCCAAATTCAGGCATCAGCGCTTATTTCTTGAATTCGGTGTATCCGCACTTTCCACAGGCAATCCGATCCTTATGATCAGCCATCACAACGCCAGGACCACAGCGGGGACAATATTTTTTAGTGGTGGTGACATTGTTGCCTTCAACTTTGAAAAATGCACTGCGTTTCGGACCTTTTGCCGCGGCTTTCTTTGCTGCAGCCATGGTTAGGCCGCTCCTTCTTCTTTGGGTTTTGGCAAACCTCGTGCAGAAAGGAATGGGTGTTCGGTTTTCTTCTTGGCCTCTTCAGTATCATACACGCGCGCTTTGCCGTTGATCATCGTCTTACCGAAATTGCTTTTCAGGCTGTCAAGGACGACCTGCGGTTCTTTTGCATTAAGCAGGGCGCAGAGTTTACCGGTAACCTGCATACGGGAAGGTGTAGCTCCATCGTATGTAAGAGTAAACTGAATTTCTCTCCGTGATAAAAGTTCATTTCTTTTATCGCTCTCGATTTTAAAGTCCATCGATATCCTGTAATTATTGGAAATCGTGTTATTTAAAACATGACCTATCTTCAGGAAACCGTGGAATGATTTTATAGATCAAAAGAGAATATTTTCTGAATTTTTAATTAATTATTGATAATAGTGAACTGCCCGAGAAGTTCTTTTGCTGCGGTTTTTGCAGTTTCATCAATTTTTCTAATCACTATACCTTCATTCGGCTGGCCGTAGAGTACAACGGACGATAAAGGAGCAACGATTACGAGAGGGATGACCGCAAGGTCTTCCTCTCCTTCCACCATGATGGTGACCGGAGGATTCTCGACCGCGAAGGTAAGTGCATTGACCAGCTCATCTGTTATAGTCCCGGGGGGATTTTTTACATGAATGCATTTACCCGAGATCTCCGGCATTCTAACACAAGGAGAACGCATGGTCTGGCCGTCGACTACAGCGACCGAGGGTGTAATGCCTTTTTTCTGCAGTGTATGGGTGACTACATCGCCCACTGAATAAACGGCTAATCCGGAAATCTCCGGGAGAATCGTATCAATGTTCCGGTGGAGGATCCCGAAGGGTTCCTTGAAGAGTTTACGTGACTCTTTCGGGAGGGTAAACATTCACCTGACCTTCAGCGCGTAGCGCCCGGGCAGTTTGATGTTCATCCGTTTTGCCACATCAGAATTCTCCGGGTCAATAATGACAAGATACCCTGACCAGTCGTCACTTAAATTGGTCGTTCCGCAAATTACGCAGTTTTCACCATCTACGACACGATGACAGTCCCGGCAGACTTTTCCCTGCTTTTTTTTATTCATTGGCGGCATGCTCTTTCCTCTTACCCTTGGACTTTTCCGGTTTTTCTTTTGGGGTTCCCGTTGTCCCTGCAGCCGCCCTCTCTTTCTCTTTCTCAATCTCTTCTTCGAGCCAGAGCGAAGTACCAAGTCCTGCCTGTCGCATGGTAAGGCCGATCTTACTATCTCGTGGTTCCCGCTCGTTCAACGAAAGTGTTACTACCCTGACTCTTACAGTATCGCCAACACCAATAAATCGTTTGGACTCCTGGCAGATAAGTCGGGCATTTTTTTCATCGAAATTGATATATTCGTCTGAGATCTGGCTTACGTGCAGCATGGCATCAATCGGTCCAAGGCTTATAAATGCCCCGAAACTTGTTGTTTCCACTACGAGACCTTCTATGACTTCCTGGAGGGCAAGCCTCAGGACAAGTCCTTCGAATTTCACGTCGTAATATACGCCACCATCACCCGGAACAATCTCGCCTTCACCGACATGATCAACCTTGGTCACGGCAATAAAGACCCCCAGTTCTTTGTCGATGCTTCCCTCTAGCTGTTCCTGAAGAACTTCCAGTATGACCTTGTCAAGTTTTTCGCCCAGCCGGTTGGGGGGCACCCTGACTTTGTCTTCCAGTGTCATCTTGTAATACATAACCCGCCTACCTTCGCAATATCTCGAGTTTTTTCTGTTTTCTCATGGATATTACCCCTATTCCTTTTGATAGCAGTTCGTCTCTGACCCGGCGATCGTTGGTAACCACCATGCCGCCATTGGTCATTGCCCAGGAGATAACCTGTTCGTCGACCGGTATGGGATTGCTGGTGCCTTCTGCAACCGTGCATTGGCCGGCAAGCGCGAGGCCAAGCCGCGCAGCGGCGCCCTCACTTCCTTTTGCCCTCGACAGTCCGACCAGTTCCTGCATCACGCCCGGAAGGACCACCGGCTCAAAACTTCCGAGCAATTCGCGGATCTCACTGAAGAGATCAATCCTGAACTGCGCGGGCATCATGAGTGCATTGGCGTCCAGAAGGACTTTCACTCGCTGAGGATTCCCATCCCGATTAACCGCCAGCGTGCTCCCACCTGCCGGCTGATAGCGATCCTGGCTCCCTGCTCTGCACAGACCGGACGCTTCAGCTGCACTTCAACCGCTTCTTTCTTGGTACTCGTAACCACCCCTACGGTGACTGCAGTGCCGACGGAAAGCATAAGGGGTTCGTTGTATTTCAGGGGTTCGATGATCAGTTCACTTGTTGAACCGACAACCCTTTCCATCAGGGTCACCTGACATTTGATTTTGTCCCATACGGGTGGCAGTTTGCCGACATGACCTACTACCTGGCCCGCAAGCGCATCACTTTTCGTAAGTGCCGGGTCAAGTTTGGTTCCCACACCGAGGAGACCCCCCGGGGTCGCCTCTTTTACCGTTTTTGTACCAGCATTAATCGAGGTGATCTCCGTAATGATAGGGATCCATTTGATCCTGTTTTCGATCTGTGTCTGTCGGCCTGGCCGGATTTCAATTGGGTCGCCGTCGTGGAGGATGCCCCGGATAAGAGACCCTCCAACGACTCCTCCCTTTACTTCCTTCCAGTTGCAGCCGGGTTTGTTGATATCGAAGGATCGTGCAACCAGCATGACAGGTTCTGCTGTTGGGTCGCGGACAGGTTCGGGAATTGTCAGGTCCAAAGCCTGTACTAACGCGCCCATATTGATCCCTTTCTGGGCTGAAACAGGAATGATGGGAGCGTTCTCGGCAACGGTTCCTTTAACAAATGCCTTGATCTGGTTGTAATTGTCAACTGCCTCTTTCTGGGAGACGACATCGATCTTGTTTTGGACAATTACGATCTTTTTGATACCGACAAGTCCCAAAGCCATGAGGTGCTCTTTTGTCTGGGGCTGGGGGCATTTTTCCGTAGTAGTAATAACCAGCATCGCTCCGTCCATCAGCGCCGAGCCCGACAACATCGTCGCCATCAGGGTTTCATGCCCGGGTGCATCTACAAAGGAAACAGACCGAAAAGGAGTCCCCTCTCCGCCGCAGACCGGGCATATTGGCGTTGTTGAATAGGCGTCAGGGCCCTCGCAGTGCCCGCATTTATAGAATGTTGCATCGGCATAACCCAGTCGGATAGAAATGCCGCGCCTGACTTCTTCACTATGCCGGTCCGTCCAGGTCCCGGTTAGCGCATTGACGAGCGTGGTTTTCCCGTGGTCCACATGGCCCACCACCCCTATATTCACACTGGGGATTGTCACATCATGCAAACGAAATCGAACCTCCTTATCCTATATCTAATAGGCATACTTATACATAACCCGAAAAAGGCGGTTTCTCCGGATCCCCTCGTTTATTACGTATGGGAAAAATATTCATATCTCCTTTTTCCAAGGATACAAGTTCGTCATGGATTAACCCCCACCTTCGCAGCTCTGGTCTATGTTTTTGAGGGCTTCCTGCAGTTCGCTTCCTGCTGCAAATTCGCGTTCACGCCGGATGATTTCTTTTGCATCTTCCTTTAGAGAGGTCGTTGATTTTTTTGCCTGGTCAGCGGGGATTAACAGATCAATACTATAGAGAAGGTGGGTACTATCCAGTTCAGCAAACGGGTTTCCCGCTACCTGCTCAAAACGGACCACCGATCCAGTAGTTCCGGTACGGGGATACCTGACCCTCATGCCAAGGGTGATCTCTTCTGCGAGCATACAAGTGAATGAGTCTATTTCAGTATAGAAATATTATGGCACGGGCGGTTAGGTCAAGGTATTAAAAATTTAATTAATTTTTCGCACAAAGGTCCGATAATATGGATTCAAACTGGCGTGCTTTCTCTTTCCAGCTATAGTTTTCAAGGTCGATACGGAAAGTTACTGGTTTTTCCATCAGTCTTTTAACCTGTGTTATGAATTCTTCCTGTGTCCTGTATACGAAGAGGTTTGGCGCACCGATACGAGTGACATCCGGGATCGGACGCATCAGGATCGGTTTTCCACAGGCAGAGTACTCAAAAAACTTGTTGGGTAGCGCTATGTCCACCCATTGCGGTGGAGAAAGAGGTATTGTGCCGATATCCATACAGGCTATATACCGGGGCAATTCTGCATAGGGCTTTGTTCCCGTAAAAATAATGTGCTTGGAAACACCGAGTGATTCAGCAAGCTGCCTGAGTTCTTTCTCATAATCGGTAAAAAGGGATCCTCCTATTACAAGGAGACATATCCTCTCACGGTACCGGATCAATTCAGGAAGTGCCCGGATCATCTCGTCAATCGCGTACCAGCGTTCGACACTCCCTGAAAAACCGATAACGAAATCGTCATCGTTTATCCCCAGCTCATGCCGGGTTGGTGATCCGTCTTGTGGTACAAAAAGTTCCGTGTTGACGCCATTTGTGATAAGATCTGAGGAAAATCCAAGTCCTTTGAGTTTTGCCACGAGCGAAGGAGAGACCGTTGTTATCCTGTCGCTTCGTGAAAGGTTTCTCCGTGTGATCTCCCAAACCCCGTTCCTGACGCATTGGGCAATATAACGGTTTTTAAAGTAAGCTGCGGCTGAATCCGGGAACCAGTCTTTGAGATCGAAAACAACCGGTACTTTATGATGCTTTGCAGCGGAAATAACGGCCATCCCAGCGAGGACGTGGGCTGCAACCACGACATCGATCTTGTTTTCCTTGATGATCTTATCGAAAATATAGTAGTGGTACGGGGCATTGAGGGTATAATGGAGGAGAGGGTTTTTTGTCGGGAATAGTGTTGCTTCTTCAACGATAAGCCGGGTTGGTCTGGCCTCGCCGCGGCTTACATGAAAATGGGCCACATGTACCTCGTGACGAAGAGCGAGTTCCTCGAAAATATAATGGTGTCGCGAGGGAATAGGATGGTGGATATAGTCTTGAGTGGACACAAGGAGAATTTTCATAATAATCACGTATTTTCCGGGTTTACTGGCAAATGATAAGTTTCACCCGGTTATATTAATTTTCAGAATTCTTTTTTATCAGTGCTGAGGGTAGATCCCGAATTTTTGCTGGCGCACCAACAGCAAGTTTATGCGGCGGCACATCCCGGGTTACAATTGCACCAGCTGCAACAAGGGCCCCTTCGCCAATGTGAATACCGGGAAGAATAGTAGAATTTGCCCCAATGGCTGCATGGTTTTCTATTATGGGAGCAACAAGTCCGCCGATACCCGATGGGGGGTACCGGTCGTTGGTTAAAACGGCATTTGGACCAATGAATACGTGGTCCTTTATCACAGTATTGGTTGGAATGTAGACCATACTCTGGAGATTAACTTCATCCCCAAGGATCGTGTTCCCTTCGATGATAACCCCTGTGCCGACGGAAACGTGATCCCCGATACGGGTTTTTTCACGGATGAGCACATTGTGCCCGGCCTGGAACCGGTTCCCGATAGTTACATCGCAATAGATAATGGTACCCGAACGGAGTATAGCATCGTTTCCAATTGTCGTCCCGGAAAATTCCGATTTTCCAATAAATTCCCGGGAGGGAAACCCTAATGTTACTGGTTCAAATACCTGGAGCCTGGCTCCTTTTTTATTGATTCCGTATTCGATCATTCCACGGTCACGCTCTTTGCAAGGTTTCTTGGTTTGTCGATGTCCCGTCCAAGGGCTACTGCAGTCCGGTATGCGAGTATCTGGAGCGCTACAATACTTGTGAGGACATCGACAAAAGAGTGCGCTTGTGGCAATGGGATAAATAAATCGACGACATCAGCTGACTCAATGTCATCCTCGTTTCCGAACGCAATGACTGGTGCACCTCTGGCTTTGATCTCCTTGATATTGGAGACCATCACGCCATATGTTTCTCCTGGCATGCACATTGCAATGACCGGTGTATCCGGTGACAAAAGTGCAAAAGGCCCATGTTTTAACTCCCCTGCCGCATATCCTTCGGCATGGATATAGGAGATTTCCTTCATCTTGAGAGCGCCTTCCAGGGCGACCGGATAGAATGGGCCCCGTCCGATATAGAAAATATTCTGTGCATTCTTGCATAGTTCTACTGCTGGTGAAAGATCTATCAGGAGGACTTCTTCAATTGCCTGATGAGCACGCTGGAGGACATTTTCAAACCGTCCGTCGCATCGGGCATCAATGATTTGCATCAGGACCGCCAGTTGGGCAATAAACGATTTTGTGGCTGCGACACTAATCTCAGGCCCCGCACGCATAAAGAGCGTTGCATCCGCAACCCTGCTCGCAGAACTACCTAGTACATTTGTTATTGCAAGCGTCTGGCAATTGTGTTTTTGCGCAAGTTTGAGTGCAGTCAATGTATCTGCAGTTTCTCCAGACTGTGTTATACCTATTACAAGACCTTCCAGTGGCGGGTGGAAATACCTGAACTCCGAGGCAACATCCACAAAAACAGGAACTCCGCATGATTCTTGAAGCAGATATTTGAATATAAGCCCGGTATGGTACGATGAACCGCAGGCGACGAGTGTCACTGAGGGAAATTTGCAGACAAACGATGGCAGAGTACGTTTATCGACAGCCCTTAACGTGTTAAAGAATGCCTGGGGTTGCTCGTAGATCTCCTTGAGCATGTAATGGGCAAATCCTCCTTTCCTGACTTCTTCGGGAGACCAGTCGATGAGTTCCACAGGTCGGTTGACCCGACGCGTATCCTGATAAATTTCGATGCCATTTTTTGTCATGCAGGCAGTATCGCCGTCTTCGAGAAAGACCGCACGATCTGTATAATCCAGTACCGGCGTCATGTCTGATGCTGCGAAATATTCATTGTCTCCGATTCCGAGCACGAGCGGGCTTCCGTTGCGTGCCGCTATTATGCAGTCCGACCCTACTGCAATGATCAATAATGCATATGAGCCCTTGAGGACCGGGAGTATTTTCCTTACTGCTGATAACAGGTCTGTTCCTTTTCCATATTGCTCCTCGATAAGGTGGACAACGACTTCCGTATCGGTTTGTGACCTGAAAGTATGACCCCTGGCCGTGAGCGCTTTTTTTAGCTCGGTAAAATTTTCTATAATACCATTATGAACAACAGCGATACGGTTAGTGCAGTCAACGTGCGGATGTGCGTTGATATCATTTGGGATACCGTGAGTCGCCCATCGGGTGTGACCTATACCGATGTTTCCCTGTAACCGGAGAGCACCGGAATATTCAGAAATCCGTCCTTTGTGCTTTTCGACCTCAAGGTCACATTCCAGCGTGGCGATCCCAAATGAATCATATCCCCGGTATTCGAGTTTTTTTAAACCCTCAAGAATCAGGGGCGCCGCCTGCCTTCTCCCGATGTAACCGACAATCCCGCACACGTTATATCACCAGAGTGTCGTCAGGGATTATACGTGAAATCACATCTTGGTTTCCTTCAAAAGTGACGTTGTTCCCGACCATCCCGTTCCGGATGCGGGTAAATGAACCGCAGGCGACATGATCCCCGAGAATAGCGCCGAAATGTGAGTGGATTGGTTTTCCTTCAATTTCCAGGAACCCCTTAGCGGTGGCTGTCGATAAATGGTCGCCAAGCACGCATCGTTCGCCAACAATAGAGTCCATAATCCGGGAATGAGATGCGATTGAGGTATCATCCATTACAATGGTGTTTCCAAGAAGACTTAGTGGCTCGACGGTCACCCGCGATCCAATGCTTGTATTGGGCAAGATACAGCAATTCGGCCCGATGGTACAATCATTTCCAATAATAACGGGGCCCGAGATCACAGTATTTGGGCCAATTGTTGTTCCTTTCCCGATGTGTACCGGTCCCTGGATCGTAGCATGCCGGCTGGCAATTCCTTCCCGTGCAGCAGGCAGATGCCGGAGAAGCCGCTGGTTCAGCCTGATCAGATCCCAAGGGTAGATCGCATCCTGCCAGTCGTCTGCGGTAACGGCATGAACATCAATTCCACTCTCCACCATAAACGAGATTGCCTCTGTTACATCATTTCCCTGGATATACTGGAAAAAGTCCGCGGGTAGCGAATATATCCCGGTACTTACGAGAAAACTCGTTGCATTGTCCGGCTTCTCTACAATACTGTCTACCCGACCATCCCGAACGGTAACAACCCCAAAATTTGATGGGCTCGGGTGTTCTTTTACAAGAACTGCATTTTTGATTTCCTTGATCTTTGCTACCGACTGCGCGTCAATGTAATTATCCCCGGGTAGCAACAGGAAATCCCCGTTTATCTTGCATGCTGCCTGTTGGAGCGCATGGGCGGTTCCGAGCTGTTTTTCCTGGACGACTACATCAATAGGCAGATCAAGCTGGTTCAGGAAACGGGTTACGTGTTCCTTACGATATCCGACAACGACAATGATGTCACGGATTCCGTTCGTGACGAGTGCATCGATGGTATAAGCAATGATGGGTTGGTTTGCTACCGGAATCATAGCTTTTGGCCGGCTCCATGTAAGCGGACGGACCCGCCGTCCTTCTCCTGCCGCAAGAATAACTGCCTGCATATCTTTACCTACCGGATTGTTGAGTTCTCCCCAAAACGTCCTTCAATGTAACTGTTGGGTGCAAATTGTGCATTACTACCGATTACAGAACCGACATTGACCGAACAGTTGATCCCAAAGCTTACGTTGTCCCCGACGACAGCACCAAACTTCGTATGTCTGGTATCATTTCCTCCGGCCCTGACCGGAGCGTGGTCGTGACGAAGGTTTGCAACTTTTGTCCCTGCACCAAAATTACATCCGCTTCCGATGACGGAATCACCGACATAATTGAAGTGGGGGATCTTTGTTTTAGCCATTATAACGGAATTCTTAAGTTCAGTGCAATGTCCTATATGGCATTCATCTCCGATACTTGTCGCGCCCCGGATGTACGCATGTGGACCTATCCGGCAGTTATTACCGATAACACAGGGTCCTTCGATATAGGTTCCTGATTTCACTATCGTATCTTTACCAATGATGACAGGACCTGACAGATGGACACCTTCTTCAATTGTCCCCAAGTTTACCGAAGAAATCTTAGCCAGAAGGACTGCATTAGCGTCCAATAAGTCCCAGGGATATCCTATATCCATCCATGTAGAAAGAGAAACCGCCATAAGACTTTGCCTTGCAATCAAGACACCGAGTGCATCTGTGAGTTCGAGTTCACCGCGTGACGAAGGTTGTACTTGTGCCAGCAAATCAAAGATTTCTTGAGAAAAAAGGTACGCACCAGCGTTAATAATATCGGATTTTGGGTGTTTTGATTTCTCTTCGAGAGCAATGACCCGTTCGTTTTCCACTAGAACAACGCCGAAATCCCCGGGATGATCGGTGGTACTTGTACCCATACATGGAGGTGGCGTTTGAATCATCCTGGAGATGTCGGCACTTGTAAGGATCATGTCCCCGTTCATAGCAAGGAACGGGCCCGATATGAGATTCTGTGCTGAACGAAGGGCATCTGCAGTTCCCGATTGTTGTCGTTGCGGGGCGTACATAATGTGTATTCCGAAACGTTCGCCATCACCGAAATGGGAGCGAACTTCACGTGCGCCGTAGCCGACCACAAATATAAAATCCGTGATGCCGGCATCCCGTGCAGCTAGAACGAGATGTTCCATCATCGGGCGGTTTGCCACCGGGAGCATGACTTTCGGGCGCTGGGCAGTCAGGGGGCGCATTCGTTTACCCTCACCAGCCGCAAGCACAACGCATTGCATAGATACACCTCTCCGGCATTATTTAAGCAGTTTTCCCTGCCGGACACGAGATTTTCCTTGCTCCATCATCTCTTTTGCGATTGGAAAAGTGGTTCCTTCAGCCGTAATTCTGATCTTAGGCTCAGTTCCACTAGCCCTTATGAGATACCAACCATTTTCCTGTGCAACCCGTATCCCGTCTGTTGGATTTTCAGCACCAAGACTCGTAACAATTTCGCGTGCCCGCTCATCCTGCATAGATTCTCTGAGGATGGGATAAGATGGCATAGCGTCGAGCCGTTCCGCGATATCGCAGCCCGACGCAATCTCGCAGAAGAGGGCCGCTGCAAAAGGACCATCCGGGCATAAGGAGTGATGGGGGAAGATCCAGGCGCCACTGGGCTCACCTCCGAAATCTCCCCATGAAAGAAGTTCCTCCGATACGAAGTTATCCCCCACCGGTGTCCGATGGACATCCGCAACCTCTTCAATAATCATCGAGGCGTCGCTTGTAGTTACCACTTTTTTTGCGCCGAGGTGTTCAGCAAAGAGAAGGAGAAGGTGATCTCCATCAATATACCTTCCCCTATTATCAAACCCCACCATACGATCTGCATCACCGTCATGAACAACTGCACAATCAGCCCCGGTTTCCTTTATGATTTCTCCGACATAGCCTAGATATTCCTTGAGTGGTTCGGATGGACGTGCGAACTTTCCTGCGGGATTGCAGTTGAGACAGATTGTTTTTACCTCTGCGTCGGCCATAAGACCAGGGGTCATAAGGGAGCCTGCTCCGTTCCCGCAATCAATGACCACAGAGAGTTTTGGCTCTATGGATACTGCATCAAGGATCGCCTTTTTATGGGGTGAAAGAGCGTCAAAGGAAGATTCTACCCCCTGGTGCTGCCAGGTGGTCCAATGCGGTTTATTGAGATTTTCCTCTACTGATTTTTGCTGGGCAAGGGTGAATGAGGAACCGTCCGGGTTGAATAGTTTAATACCATTATACTCCTCGGGGTTATGGGATGCAGTGATCATGCATCCGGCTTTTACGGTTCGTGCATTGTATGCAACAGAGGGAGTAGGGACAATTCCGGTAAAGCGTGCATCTCCTCCTGCTCCGGTAATACCTGAAATTATAGCGCGGGCAAGCAGCGGGCTTGTGGTCCGGGTATCAATTCCCACGATGCAGTCAGGGAATCGTTCTCCTATTATGGCGCCGACGCTGAGTGTGGTTTCCACGAGTGCCCGGTCGAACCGCTGACGTATTCCCGAAGAGCCAAAAAGCATGCATGAGGATGGGCTTTTTGTATAAAAAGAGTTTTAGCCTTTTTACCGCGAGGGATCTGGCATGACATTCGGCTTGGAAAGGCCATAGGGGCACCAGTGTTCTCCCTGCTGGAGCCGGCAGACCCCGGAGGTTGATGGCCCCAGAAATATGGTGCGTTTTCTCCCGGAGAAAGACTCTATGAGATTTCCTGTTTCCGAGGCAATTATTCCCTCGTTATTGACCAGAATGATTTCCGCTTCATCGATATCATTAGTTACGCTGATTCCTCCAGACCTCTCCAGTATAGGTATTTTTCCGACACAAAATATCCGGCGTCCATTGAGTTCTTCCGTGATTTCGTTAAGGCAGGCAGTGTGCGAAACTACAGGACAGGCCCGTCGAACACGTGAGAGACAGAAAAATACGGTGGCGACATTGATAATGGCACATGCGGCACCGCGAACACCCGGGGCATCCAGAGGAGCCCCGAACATGAATGAAATCTTTGTCATGGCACGGATTGGATCATCTGTCACAAATTCCGCAGTTCTCCCCCCAAACGATGCGGTCGTGCATGCGCCTCGTTCAAACTGGCAGTTCTTGGCATCAGGATCGACATCAAGGAGAACACCGGTGTCTTCACAACCGCTGTGCTCGAGGATATCTTCGAGGCGTTTTACTGAATCTTTAATGATATCCATTATTCCCCGAATTCTTTTCGCATAAGCACAACCCGGGCCGGTGCGCCATCCAGACCGGTAAGGCGCAATGGCAGGGCGGCCATTTCGTATTCTCCCTCATCAATGCTTGAAAGATCGAGGAGTTCGACGATAATACAACCATTTCCAAGAAGCTCCCGATGCACCGATCCATCGCAGACAAAAGCTTCAATAGAGAAGGAATCTATTCCCAGACAAAGAGTACCCCGTTCACTGAGAAGTTTTGCTGCATCTTTTGTTATGTGAGGAAAATCCTCCCGAAACCGGGTTTCTTTTGAAAATGTCGTTTTGAGAAGGATCCGCTTCTCATTGCCAAGCCTGCCACGAAGATGTGTGGCTGTAATCGTATTTCCTGCAAATGTCACATCCAGTACCCTGCACGGGCCGATAAGATTATCGAGAGGGATTGTATCGATTGTATCCCCCTTTTTAAGATAATGCACAGGAGCGTCGATATGGGTTCCTGAGTGGCTGTTCATTCGTAGGTCACTTATCTGGTAAAGCCCAGCATCCCTCTGGATAAACTGCGGTGGTGGATCCCCGGGAAAAGACACAGTTGAACTGGAAAGTGGCCGTGTGATATCGATGATTTTCATAGGTTATTCTTCCCATCCAAACTTACCTACGAGAGGAACAAAACGGACACCGCCATACTGTTCCTCCCGGAATTGATCACCATGATGTTCGATTACGATGAGATCCTGGATCGAACGACTGCCTACCGGCGCGACAAGCCTTCCACCGTCCGCGAGCTGGGCTTTGAGCGGTTCCGGTATCGTAGGAGTTGCGGCAGTAACAAGGATCCCGTTGTACGGGGCTGAAAGTGGATAACCAAGTGTTCCATCCCCCAAAACAATTTCCACATTTTTTGCCTGGACGTTCGCAAGATTAGTACGTGCATGCTCCGCCACAGTCTCAATGCGTTCAATGGTAATTACTTTTTTAACAATCATCGAAAGTATGGCGGCTTGGTATCCGCTTCCTGCGCCGATTTCAAGCACGGTATCGGTGGGTTTGGGGTGGAGCAGTTCGGTCATAAGCGCTACGATATATGGTTGCGAAATAGTCTGACCGCTTCCAATTGGCAGCGGAGCATCCGCATATGCATCCCTGTTCCATGGTTGTGGGATGAAAAGGTGCCGGGGAACCTCTCGCATCGCAGAGAGAACGCCCGGATCCATGATACCTCGGGCTTCTATCTGCAGTTCAACCATCCTGCGTCGTTCATCAGATCGAGGATATGAGTTTGTCATAAATCGTGAAAAAAGAACCTAGAATCCTGCCTTCTCCGCCACATCGATAGTGGCATCGATCTGTTTCTGCAATGCCTCGGGAAGACCGGCGATCTTAACGTCAAGGAATCCACGGATAATCGTCGCGGTAGCTTCGTCTTCTGAAAGTCCCCGTGACATTAGGTACTCGATCTCGTCCTGTGCCAGTTTGCCGATCGCCGCTTCGTGAGAAAGTTCTGTCCCGACTACCCTTCCATCAATCTCCGGAATCGCGTAAATAGTGCCATCTTTGAGAATTAGGCCCTTGCATTCGAGATGTCCCCGGGTTCCTGAGGTCTCCCCTATAATTTGGCCCCGGGAAATGATGGTTCCCCCTTTTGTGATTGCACGGGCAATCAGTTCTGCACTCGAGCCCTTTCCATGAAGGATTGCCTTGGAACCAACATCAAAGTACGAGGTGGGAGAGGCGATGGTAATTGTCGAGAATCGTGCAACAGAGTTCTCCCCTTTTAATGTTGCTGTTGGGTACATCTGGACTTTTTTTACAGGTTGCATGCAGACATAATTCGAGATGAAAACCCCGTTTTCCTCCACAATAGACGCACTTCGTGGGAACACCTCAATGTTTTCCGTCCATGTGTGGATCATGGTGAAGCTGATTTTTGCGTCTTTTTTGATGTAGAACTCTGATACACCGTAATGTGCGGCTCCAGGGCCAACGTGCCCGCCGCTTGTGCATCCTGAAATAATATGGAGCTCGACTCCCTCCTCTGCTACAATGATATTGTGCACGTGCTGGATCGTTTCCCGACCTAGGTAAAGGCATGCCTGGATCGGGAGAATATTGCTTGTCCCCTTATGTGCTATGATTACGTAACCCTTCGGATCTTTCTGTTCAGCTGACGTACTTTGTTATCTCGTCTTTATCCTTTGAGACTGCCTTCCAGTTATACTCCTGAAGCCAGTCATATTTCTCCATCGCTCTCTTATAGGAAAGAACTTCGATGCCTTCCTCGTTGCATTCAGAGTGGATAACATCCTGGTTCATCTGAAGATAACTGCCACAACGGTTTTCCATGGATAATTCGATTCCCGATTGAACGAGCCGCTCCTTATCCTCATTTGACATTCCCGGCGCATTCAGCTCTGACGACATTCCAGGCACTCCTTATACCCGCGCTGTTTGATATCCTTTAATATTTCCCGGGGATTTCCATGGCATTTGATCATACCATCACACATCACATGCCCCTTGTCCGCATCAAGGTAATCAAGAATGAATCCCGTATGAGTGATCACAAGGCCGCTTTTTGCCCGCGTTATGATCCGTTTCTCCTTTTCCAGCAGCGATCCAATTGCTTTCCCTATAAGCGAGATATTTTCAAGATCGACGCCGCTTTCCGGTTCATCAAGCATTACAAAGTTCGGATCCTGGACCATGAGCTGGAGCACTTCACTCCTTTTGATCTCTCCCCCGGAAAATCCCTTATTGATATCCCGTTCAAGAAAAGCGGCCATATGCACCGATTTGGCGAGCTCGGGAATATCAGTACTGCTGTTCCGGGAAATCGCGGTGAGCAGCTTGCCCAGCTTGAGCCCGGAGATAGTCGGCGGGCGCTGGAAGAGCATTCCCATTCCACGTTTAGCACGTTCATCGGCATGCATTGCAGTTACGTCCTCGCCGTTGAAGGTGATTTTTCCTTTGGTGATCGTGTAGTTTGAAAAACCCATCAGTGTCATAAGAAGTGTCGTTTTCCCGGAGCCATTGGGGCCCATGAGCACGTGTGTTTCTCCGGCATCAATGTGGAGGTTGATACCGTGCAACACCTCTTTGTCTCCGACGTTCACATGCAGATCTTCAATATCCAGCATACGATTAACCGCATGAGTGTATGTCGATGTCTGCATTAAACGCTTTTCAATGAGCTATATTGTCTGTCATTTTACCGGGGAAAAAAACGAGATGAATAAAGAAATTCCTGAAGACGAGGTGTTTTATCTCCTCCGGTATATCAATACTTTAAAGGATGCGTTACCTGTGCGCGAGGAAAAAGTGAAGGATAAAGCCGGAAAAGCAAAGGTCCGGAAAGGCTCTAAAGAGGCAAAACAATCTTTGTTTTCGCGGGAGATCCCGGAGATCGGACCTTTTATTAACCGGATCATTTGCGGAGATACTCTTACCCTTCTTCGCAATCTTCCCTCGGAAAGCATCGATCTTATAATTACTTCGCCGCCGTATAATTTTGGTCATGCTTATGCTCAGGATCCTCATGACGATACCCATGAGTGGAACGAATACTTTGCAACCCTTCATGCCATCTGGCAGGAATGCGCACGGGTGCTCATTCCTGGAGGGAGAATGGCTGTCAATATCCAGCCGCTTTTCTCGGATTATGTTCCTACCCATCATATCATCTCGAACCAGCTTTTGGGACTCGGGCTTCTCTGGAAGGCAGAGTTCCTCTGGGAAAAGAACAACTACAATGCCAAGTATACGGCGTGGGGAAGCTGGAAGTCCCCCTCAATGCCTTATATAAAATATACCTGGGAGTTCGTTGAAGTCTTTGACAAGGGTACCCATAAAAAGACGGGCAGACGTGAAGACATTGATATTACGGCAGATGAATTCAAGGAATGGGTGATCGGCCGATGGAAGATCACTCCTGAGCGCCGGATGAAAGAGTTTGGTCACCCGGCAATGTTCCCTGAGGAGCTTCCACAAAGGATCATGAAACTCTTCTCGTTTAAAAACGATATTATTCTCGACCCTTTCAACGGTGTGGGGACAACCACGCTTGCCGCAGCAAATTCGGGAAGACGATATATTGGGATCGATATCTCCCGGCAGTACTGCGATATGGCTGAACAGCGTCTGCTTGGGGCAAAAGAGAGGCCCCGGCCCTTTGTGATCTCTAGTCTTACGAATGAAACCGGGTAATGAGGTCAGCTTGAATCCGGTTCTGCGTCGAATCGTTAATCATTTCCTGGTAACTAAATGCAAGAGATCTCTCAATCCGGTGCATGGCAGTATTTCATTGTATCATAGTTTGGATATCCCCGAGGGAATTTATAACAGCAGCAGGTTGTATAGTATTTTTTTCAAATACATCATTACGGAACTTACCTGTTTTCACAAGAACACCACGTATTCCTGCACCCTGCGCACCACTGATGTCAGTGAAAATATCATCACCTATCATCACGACATCTTTGGCAGAAAGCCCCATATCTGACAATGCAAGACTGAAGAATTCCTTTGCAGGTTTGCCTACCAATATGGCTTCCTTCCCGGTTGCGTATTCGAGAGCCTCAACAAAAGGCCCTGCTGAGAGTGAAAGTCCTTCAGATGCCATCCAGTACCGGTCTTTCTCAAGTGCGATTATATCTGCACCGTCCATCACGCAACGGAAGGCGTGATTCATAATGGCATATGTGATTCTGTCCCCAGCATCACCGATTATTACATAGTCAATTGCAGTCGAATCTGTTTCAATACAGGTGCCTTCAAAATCCCGGTTCACATCTCCCGTGGTAAGGAGGCATGCACGGTTTTTTCCTGATTCCTTCATGTATTTAACCGCTGCAAGCGGCGGCGTGAATATCTCGTTTTTAGAAATATCAAATCCAAGGGTATCTAGCCGGACCGCAATGGTATTCCGGCACTTCCGTGTCGAGTTCGATACGCACCTGAACGGGAAACCCTGTGATTTAAGATTCTCAATTACTTCCCGGGCTCCGGATATAGCGGTGTCACCCGTAGTAAGAACACCATCAATATCAATTAAAAATCCTTTCACCTTCCCAAAAGTCATTCCGGTTTCCCTCCGGTTTCTTTATTCCAGCAGGTACAGAAGGAATCCATGATAAGTTCTGAGAGCTGCTTGTATTCCTCTATCTTCATTCCCACCTCTTTGAGTAAAGGTAATCGCATTGTATCAATTAGTTCCTGTGACCACTTCGTTATTACCGGCGCCGTAACTTCCGGGTGGAACTGAATACCAAGTGCATTGCGAATAATAAAAGCCTGGTTTGTAATAACGTCGCCTCTAGCGAGGAGAGTTGCCCCCTCCGGGAGATCAAAAGTTTCAGCATGCCACTGGAAGACCTCAAATGACCGTGGGAACATCTGGTTCCAGGCTGGTGAACAGCCGTAAATGGTTCGCCATCCCACCTCTTTTTCATCTTGAAAGACCCGTCTCCCACACGCAGAGGCGATCATCTGGGCACCAAGGCAGATCCCCAGTACCGTGCAATCGCGTTCTATAGCCTTTCTTACCAGTTTTTTTTCAGCAGAAAGAAAAGGATAGAGATTTTCATCGTTAACGCTCATCTGGCCACCCAAAATAATGAGCTTTTCTGGCGGATCATCCGGGAGAGGATCATCTTTGTAAAGCCGGAGGATCTGAAAAGGTTCATTGTGGGCAACCAGGTATTCTGTGATGGTGCCAGCAGGCTCGTTTTTTCCGTGCTGGATAACTGTGATCATCAAAAAAAGGTATGTGCAGCGGTATGATGAGGATTCGCATCACTTTCACACCTCGCGGCCGGTCTTTAACTGGTTGATTCCCGGACTTCTTTGTGCAGGTAGCCTTATGCAGGCAGAAAGCAGGATCGCCTCACTCTGGCAGCAGAGGATGGATGCGCTCAGAGAATATAATGTTGTTCGCGAAGGGAATGTCTTTGGTGCGGGAATTGCCGGAAGCTGTGTCTTTTCATCGGAATACGATAAAGCGAAGATTCTTCTCAGCAATCTGATGACTAGGTACGAGGGTTTTTCATTCAATTCATTGTTTTCCGGAATTGAGACTTCAAACGAAAATGGCAGCTGCATCGTACTTGAAAGCAACCATGATCTGCCACTACAACCATTTGATACAAATTGTTTGAAACGTGAAATGCTCAGCGATCTTACTCTTGTTCGTGGGGTAGGAGAATTGACACAACGACGTCTGAAGGCGCGGGGTTACCGGACAATTCTTGATCTTATCGCTCATCCGAAGTTCAGACCAGCGGCTAGACAGGTTCTGGAGATTTTGAATCGTGCTGATCCGGTCGAAGTTATGGATCTTGTCAGTTTGCGGCATGAGAAATCGCATCGTTTCGCTCTTGGGACCGCAAGTTCTTTTGAACCTGAAAATTATATATTTCTGGATATTGAAACGCTTGGACTTTTTTCCAGGCCGATCATTCTTTTCGGTATAGGTACTATTGAACAGAAGCATCTCACTGTCCGACAATATTTGCTACGCGATATTAATGAGGAAGCGTCAGCGTTAACCGAAATCGCTTCCCGGTGTATTTCAGGCAGAAAGGCACTGGTAACGTTCAACGGGAAGGCTTTTGATCTACCTTACATTCAGGACCGGCTTGCCTACTACGGACTGAGTCCGATACCCCGTATCCTTCATTTTGATATGTTGCATTTCTCCCGGCGCCGATGGAAAAGACGACTTTCTTCCTGCCGCCTCTCTGCTTTGGAATCAGCTATCCTTAAAATCAACCGGACGGATGATCTCCCCGGCCAGATGGTACCTGAATTTTATGAAACTTACCTTAGGACACAGAATTGCGGCCCCCTTTTCCCTATAGTGGAACACAACCGGCAGGATGTCGTCTCGCTCGCCTGCCTTTTCTTCTACCTTTTAGAGGAATACTATGGCTGTAGCTGAAGTCATCCGGCTTCTTGGTACCAACCCGGTTTACCGTAGCAGAGTTGCCTATCAAGAGGTTTCTGACCCAATACCTGCCCGGCATGGCATGTTAGATGTCCCCCTTCCCGAGGAGATCGAGTCCTATCTTACACAAAAAAATATTCAATTATATTCCCACCAATGCGAAGCGATCAATGCTCTCATGGCTGGTAAGAATGTAATAATAACCACGCCTACGGCAAGCGGAAAAACGCTTGCGTTCAACATCCCTGTTTTTGCAAGTCTGGCTGCAAATTCTGACGCACGAGCACTTTATCTTTATCCAACAAAAGCGCTTTCAAATGATCAATACGCAACGCTTGCCACAATGGAAAAATATACTGGCATTTTGGCAAAACCGGCAATCTATGATGGCGACACGCCACAGTCTAAACGTGCCGCGATACGGGAGCATTCCCGGATTGTTATTTCTAATCCCCACGAACTTCATCAGGTTCTGTCTTGGCACGCAAAATGGAGTTCCTTTTTCTCCAACCTACAGTTTGTCGTAATAGACGAAGCTCACCGGTACAGGGGAATATTCGGATCCCAGATTGCGTTTTTGATACGACGTTTATTGCGAATTGCCCGTTTTTATGGATCTGATCCTCAATTTGTCCTTTCGACGGCAACTCTTGCAAATCCTGAAGAATTTGCCAGACGGTTGGTTGGCCGGTCCTTTAAACTTGTGGATTCAGATGGATCTCCGCATGGGACTCGTCACTTTGTGCTTTACAATCCGTTCTATGATGGGATCGGAGAACGTTCAGCTCATCAGGAAACAAAAGACCTCCTGCTCTCCTGCGTCAAAAGCGACCTCCAAACGCTTTGCTTTACCGGTTCAAGAAAAATGGCAGAGCTGGTTACGATCTGGGCACGTGAGGATGCCCATCGTACATCCGCACGATTGGCCCAGTCAATCTGGGCGTACCGTGCTGGGTACCTTCCCGAGGAACGGCGCACAATTGAGCGTCAACTCAAAAACGGGGAGATCCGAGGTGTTGTCTCGACAAACGCCCTCGAACTTGGCATCGACATAGGATCTCTAGACGCTGTAATCATAGATGGCTATCCTGGCACCATGATGTCGGTCCGACAGCAGGCGGGGCGTTCCGGCCGGAACGGTGGGGAATCACTTGCCGTACTGGTAGCGCAGTCAAATCCCCTTGACCAGTACTTTATGCATCATCCGGAGGCATTTTTTTCCCGATCACACGAGCATGCAATCATTAACACTAACAATCCCTACATTGTTTCCGGGCACCTCCTCTGCGCAGCGGCGGAATTACCAATATGTGAGGAGAAGGATGCGGGAGTATTCGGGGAATCGTTTGCACCTCTTCTTGCCGGGCTCGCAGAAACCGGACTTCTCAAGAAAACGTCCCGGGGGTGGGTTTATGCGGGTCGAGGCCGGGCAACCGATGCAGTCAGACTCGATAGCATGGCGGGAGAGAGTTTTAGGATCCTATGCAACGGCAGGATGCTTGAGACGATGGATCGGGCACAGGCATACCGCGAGGCACATAAAGGTGCAATCATGCTGCACCAAGGCGAAACCTATGTAGTAAAAGAAATGGACCTTGAGACTCACACCGTCAGGGTCAGTGAAACTGAAGTGGATTATTACACCCAGCCGTTAAAAGAGGTCGATCTCCGTGTCCTTGAAACCCTTGAAACGCGCGACGTAAACGGGGTAAAATGCGCATTTGGTGATGCTGAAGTTACTGAACAGTATACAGCCTATAAGATTAAACGAGGCGACACAATTCTCGGGGTTGAACCGCTTGTCCTCCCACCACTTACGTTCCGCACGAAAGCATTCTGGGTTGTCTTGCCCGATACATTGGCAGCATCTGTTGTCTCATCTAACCTTGATCTCGCTGGCGGTCTGCACGGTGCGGAGCATGCACTCATCGCACTCATGCCCCTGCATGTAATGTGTGATCGATGGGATATCGGCGGCCTTTCTTCTCCGTCATTTGGTGAAAACGGTGATCCGGTAATCTTTGTTTATGACGGATATGAAGGGGGAATCGGTCTTGCAGAGAAAGCGTTTACCCTCCTACCCTCCCTTTTCTCAAGTGCTTACGAGCTCGTCCGCGATTGTTCATGCAGAAAAGGCTGTCCTTCTTGCATATACTCTCCCAAGTGTGGTAACGATAATATGCCCCTTGACAAAGAGGCAACTACAGTAATCCTTGCTGGCATCAGCACCGGCGCCACTACGAAAAAAACGACAGAGTACATAGTAAAGGCGGAACATGCAACTCCGTAAAATCAATCCACAAGAACAATTCGTCTCTCCGGCTCTTGGGTATCATCTTCGAAAATGAACAGGTCGTCGATTGTTGCATGCAGACTCCTCGCCACATCGTGTGCAAGACGTAAAGAGGGGTTATACTTCCCCTGTTCGAGAAAAACGATTGTTTCTCGCCTCACCCCGACCTTTTTAGCAAGGTCATCCTGCGTTAGGGATGCGAGATTTCGATATTTCCTAATGTTGGTCTGCATGTTGAACAAAATCCTCAAGTATGTTACTTATTTCTAACACAAATCCTTTTTGTTATCTATTTCTAACATATTTGAAATTTTCATTAAATGAATATTTCATCCGCGTGACTTATGACACATGGCGTCGCAGGTACCCTTACCCTATGCACCAAACTCTCTCATTCAAGGAAATTATTGCGAGGTCCCCGAAAGTTTTTATTATCGGTGTAGCCGGGGATAGCGGATCAGGAAAGACCACATTCACAAACGCCATCCGCCAGATCTTCGGACCGGATATGGTCGTGACCATTACTCTGGATGATTACCATAAATTTGACCGTGAAGAGCGTCACCGACTCAATATAACTCCTCTTCACCCGGATGCGAACAATCTTACGCAGCTGGAATCTGATGTAACCCGGCTCAAAGAAGGAAAGGCAATCGAAAAGCCAGTATATAATCATGCTTCCGGAACCTTCGATTCCCCCGTCCCGTTTCCATCGAAAAAGATTATCATTCTGGAAGGACTTCATACACTTTTTACCCCGACTTTGCGGAGTCTCGTGGATTTTTCCGTTTTTGTTGATCCAGACCCAGAGGTCAAGTACGAGTGGAAGAGACAACGTGACCTTGAGCAGCGAGGATATTCCTCAGCTGATGTTGACGATGAGCTCATTCACCGCGAAACCGATTACGAAGCATATGTAAAACCGCAGCGGTGTATGGCAGATGCGGTTATTCAAGTTAAATATTCAAAGTACGGTAAGAATCTTGGGACGGTAAAAAACATTTATTCAATCTCGCTGCTCCAGAACCCCATGGATCAGACCATCCGTGATATTGCATTATCTATCGACCTCATGTCTCTCTTGTCATTCCACGAGAGCAATTTTTGTATCGAGTTTTCTGACGCGAAAATCGAATGTGCTTTCCTGCGAGCCCTGACCTTCGACGGTGAGATGAACTATGATACAGTACGGAAGCTGGAGATCTCGATCGAACAACAGACTGGTCTTCACCCCATTTCGATGTTCGAAAACAGGAAAACCGTGAATGCAACTGATATCATTCAGCTCATTCTTTCGTGGAGAATTATTAATCGGCGGATTTTCTTGCAGGAAAACTACGTGCGAAGCTAAAATAAGATAAATAATTTAGAGAATTTGCGATCTGATGGAGAGGAACACTGGTCCCCGGACATCTATTTTCTTTTTTGTATCTGTAATTGCCCGCATCGCGTAATCCTCTATCCTGAGATTGATATCACTGGGATGCTTTGCCATCTTGACCTGCACGAGGGTTTCTTTGCCACACCGGGCAGCCCGCTCTATTTCTGCAGCAGCAAACGCTGATGCAGCTTCGAGGTATGATATGCCCGTCGGGACCCCTTTTGTACGAACATCCTTCCATTTCTCTGCATCAGGAACACCGAGAATATTTCCTTCATGGACGAAGATCTCGTTTGCACAGGCAGGCCCGCAGAGCTTTGCGTTCGCCTCAGTTTCCTCAACGGAGACTTTTACATGCGTGCCACAGAGAGTATCCTCCCAGACTTCAAAGGAACAAGGCCCCTGTTCCGCTGCATGTGCCGACGCAACCTTGGCAATTGCAAGAGCAATTGCTTTTCCTTCTGTTGTAACGGGTTCATTCCTGAAGTGCACGGCGCGGGCGATTTCCTGATCGTTTGGAATGCGGGGGAAAAACTGAGGATAAGAAAGCTGCCGGACATCGTTTGCATTATATGCGATCATCGCGAGCCGTTCAACACCAAGGCCGAGATTCATTACCGGGACACCAATTCCGTACTCGGCAAGGGCCGAGGGAGAATACATACCAAAGGTTGCTACTTCCACCCATCCGTGCACGGGATGCTTTGCATAGACCTCGGTCTGTGAGTCCGGCATATAGTACTTGGAGCGTTTCTCATCCGGTTGGAACCGGAAATCCTCATATCCGAACGCAGAAAGGAGTGCCTCACTTACGGCTTTGCCATCCTCTATTGTGATATCTTCGCCTGCAACGACACAGGAAGCTGAGTGGTAGGTCATGAGCCGGGTTGGACCTTCCGCTTGTTCTCGCCGAAAACAGCGGTCAATTGAGAAAAACCGGATTGGTATGGGGGTGCGTTCCCAGATCGATCCGAGTGTCATGAACCAGCCACTTGTCATATGGCTGCGGAGCGTACTGCGCGATGATTCCGGTACAAGCGATTTGAATTCCGGAAAGACTGAGTCAAGGATATGAACGACGTTTCCGTCATCAGTATCGAGTACTTTTGCCAGCTCATGAGTTAGATCATCGCCATCGATCTCCGATTTTTTGTATGCATGGAGCGTCTCGCGGAGTTTCTCCTCACTTGAAACCGGCAGGGTTTTTTTAAGAATTGCATTTATCTGGTCAAGCTGGGCACGTGATATCCCTACGTTAGGTCGCGGGAGGCCGCCGATATAGAAAACTCGGTCGAGAACGGCCATAGCCTCAGGGCCGAACTGCCGGTAAATGTCACTTTCCTCGACAATCACCGGGTTCTCACATTCGTCAAAACCCATCGAGAGATAGATTTCACGTAACCGGTGAATTGTTTCAAAGATTGGGTGAGCTTTCGCTCGTTTATAACGGAGACGAGGATACTTCCCGTCACCTCCCGGGGGGGTGACTACTGAAGAGCCCTCATACCATGCTTCTTCGAAATTTGTATGGGATTTTCCTTTCCAGTCTAGCGGGTTGAATCTCATTTACATACGCTCCAGGCAGACGACCCTGCTTAAGGGATTTTCATCCCGGACCTTATAATCACATGATGCGGCAATCCTTTCTGCAAAGGCTCGCACCTGTTCATGTTCCGGCATGTTGTTTCGTTGCAAACGGTTTCTACTGTATCCCAAATACATGTATCCTTTCACTTCAACAAATGTCGCCCCTGAATCCTGCAGGAGTTTCCCATACCCTTCCGGCCCCACGTCATTAAGACCGGAAACAAGAGTGATTCTCACCGCCGATCTTTTCGTGCGAAGATGTGAAAGACTTTCTTTGATATTGTTCCAGAATTCCTCTGCATCGCCATCAGGGCGGCAGGTTTTCTTGTATGTCCTGCTATCCGGCGCATCAAGAGATACATATTGCTGGAACGGTCTGCACTTGGCGAGAATGCCAGGATTCGTGCCGTTACTGACTACAAACGTAGTGTATCCGTTGCCATTGAACAGATCGACCAGCTCAGGGAGCCGGCTGTAGAGTGTTGGTTCTCCGGAAAGGGAGATCGCCACATGCTTGGGATTAAGAGCTTCCTGCCACCGCTCATTGGTCACAGAATTGTCAAGGATTGCATTATACCCCGCGAGCGCTTTTTTCTGGAGTTTTTTCACACCTTCGAGGATAATTTGGGGCTGGCATTCCTCCTCTTCTGCCACTTCATGCTCGAATGAACGCCAACAGAAAAGGCACCGCTGGTTACAGCGGAGGGTGGGTGTCATCTGGACACAGCGATGACTGTCAATTCCGTAGAATTGGTGCTTATAGCACATCTCCCCACCGGCTAGAGCTCGCTTGCACCAGAGGCAGGGCTTGAGGGCCGCAGATGAATCAGGTGAAAAAAAGAGGTAACCCTGTTTTTTCCGGGCATCACATGGTGTGGATGGCATCGATCCCAAGTGTCTCAAGAGACTCCTGTAAAGTGTTCTGTACGGCTTTGACCAGCGTGAGCCGCCGCTCTTTGACTTTTCCCTCACTTTTTAAGACCGGTTCATAGTGATAGAACGTATTGAAGATGTCCGCCAGTTCATGGCTGTATGTGGCAAGCAGGTGCGGTCGGAGCTCGGTGACCACTTTTTCGATTACTCCGGGGAATTTTGCTATTTTCTTTGCAAGTGCAATCTCCTGAACGGTTTCAAGATCGTAACATTCACTAAAGGTGCCTGCTTTTTCAAGAATACTACATGCCCGTGCATGGGCATACTGAATATATGGGCCGCTCTGGCGTTCAAAGTCAAGAGCCTCGTTCCAGTCAAAAACCGTGCTTTTCTCGGGGGATATTTTTACAATATCGTACCTGATGCCTGCCCTTGCGACTGATCCCGCTATGTTCCTGCGAGTAGCCTCGTCAAGTTCGGGACGTCTCAGAGTCACTTCATCAAAAGCGCGTTTGGTTACCTCGTCGATCAGGTCATCTGCGGATACAAACTTTCCTGCCCGCGTGCTCATCGAGCCTTCAGGAAGCGAGACAAACTCGAAATACACGATCTCCGGGGTTTTTTCCCTGAGCAGCTTCATGGTGCTCTGGAGCTGTGCGCCAATTAGTTTGTGATCGGCACCGAGTACATCGATAACGCGATCGAAGTTTGCGCTCTTCCAGGAGTGGAATGCAAGATCACGGGCAGCATAGACGGAAGTTCCATCGCTCCGGCGGATCACGTACTTATTGGCAAATCCGAACTCTGCAAGATCGAGCGAAAGGAGGGATGCTTCGTGTCGTGCCTGCGGGAGTTTCTCGATTTTTTCGATCACTTTTTTTGTATCCCCGTTCCTGACAAAATCGCTTTCCCAGACAAACCGGTCGTGTTTTACATTGAGATTTGCCATAGTGACTGCAAAACCATCAAGACACCGGGTAACCTCTCTGCGGAATTTCTTTACGGTGTCAGCGTCCCCGGCTTCCACAAGCTGCATAAGGTTGTCGACTTGCTGTGTAATTCCCGGGTCTTTTTCGATCTCACGGTTGGCGGCAATATAAACCCTGGCAATTTGTGCGTCCTCTTTTTCCCCTTTGCGGTGTTCATGTTCGAGATTGTCGAAACCCCACACAACAATGGCGATCTGGCGACCCATATCATTGACATAATATTGGACTTCAAGGGGAAAGCCGGCTTTCCGGAATGCCCTGGCAAGGGTATCGCCGATAATAGAGTTCCTGATATGGCCTACGTGGAGAGGGCCGTTGGGATTTGCACTTGTGTGCTCAAGAACAACACGAATCTCCTTTCTGGGGAGCATACCGTACCCTTTCTTTGTTGCTTCCTTGAGCGTAGCGCTGACATACATACTGCCCAGGATGAAATTGATATACGGTCCTTTGGCTTCGACTGTGATCCCCAGGTCTGCGAGATCCTTGTTGCCTTGAAGTGCCGTTGCAATATCTTGGGCAATTTTCACCGGCGCTTGTTTTTTTACCTTTGCCAAAGAAAATGCAACTGTTGATGCGAGATCTGCATGTTCCCCGCCATCGGCAAGCTGGATATCAGTCAAACCGGTGCATTCAGTAAGAGCCTTGGTAACTATTGCCAGCGTGTCAAAAAACATCAGTATCCCGTCCTGTACCGGAGGATGGCTGCAATCCCGCCGAATGCAGAATAAAGGATTGAACCCTCCTCGAAATCGTCAGATATCAGCTCTACTTTTGCGCTGGATTGATCGGCAAGTTTTGCAAGCTCATCAATAATATCAATCTCTTCCTCTAATACAAGGGGTGCAGTGCACTTAGGGCATGTGCTGAGGTCGATGTCCCTGACCGTTGTTCCCACCGGCATGCTTACGGTCCGTTCATTTGTGTAATCGCAGCTCTGGCACTTTATTCTGAGCCGGGACTTCCGTAAATTTGAAGAAAGGAGGAGTATATCAACCGCTCCTACTTCGAGGTTTTTACGAATGCTTTCCTCTCCGTAAGCGGCAAGCCCGTTATCTTTTACCAGTTCTTTCAGGAATCTATCCATGTAGGACTTCTCTTTTACTACCGCCATACCCGCAAGAGCGTCTTTTGCCGCGTCAACAAGCTCTGGCAGGCCGTCTTCGTTGGTATAAGCAACATCAAAGAGGCCGATGATTTTTTTCTGGACTTCGTGGTGGAGGAAGTTTCCCGCCTCGAATTCCTCTTTTGTCGGGCTCGGGCCACCGATTAAAAGGCCCTTGAACCGCTCGAAGAAATTCTTTTCCGCTAAAAAGATCGCACTGGAGCGCTCACCAACTTTTGTGTAGAACTCGTTGATCGCGATTTCACGAAGCCTGCCAAAACGGGCAGCAGACTGACCTCCTTTGCGCTGTTTACCGGGCACGGTAGAGGTTGCACCACCCATGGGTTCGATCCTGTTACCGCGCAGAAAACCCCAGTATGCCTCACGCCGGTCAAGCACGAGGAGTCCGTACACATACTTCTCTTCGAGCATTTGTTTGAGGGGCTCAAGCTCGAAATTCGAGCTACACCGGTACATATAGAGATTGAGAGGTTCTGGTGGTTCGATGACCGTGCACTGAAGATCAGTGCGATCTCCATAGAGCTTCACGGTACCGCAAAAGATTGCCATCCCTTTCTCAGGCGGACGCTTGTAGTACTTGAGCCGTGAGAGGATCGAGGAGATGGCACTTTGGACGTTCGTCCTGGTCTGCTTGCTCTTGATGTTTGCACACTGGCCAAACTCATCTTTCAGTTGGCCTGTCACGTCGTATATTTGCTTGTCTGGGGGGATGTAAAGTGTGATAAGCTCCGTACCGTCTCCTTCCAGGGATTCCAGTTTCTCGAGTGTTTTTTGGAACTCGTAGCGCTTGCGCGCTTCGTCCATCTCTACGGGTTCTGTCATGTGCGGAATTCAGCCTCTGTATAAAGCTAGTACCTATTCACGTTGGTGTACCATAAATTTGCGCTAAGCGGTCCATAAGCAGGTTGTCAACTACCGGGTTAATTCCATGCCCGCCATTAAATATGGTGAAATTCTTTGGCTGGTTTGCTGTTGCAAAGAGGGCCTCTCCGTCAGCAAAGGGAATAATAGGATCGGTTGCATTATGGAACATCCAGACCGGGCGTGGGGAGATCGTCGGCAGGTAAGTACTTGGTTCAAGCGAGGTAGCAAAACGGATTACGTCACCTGATCCTCCCTGTGCAATCGCCTGTTCTTTGATCCCCCAGTCGGCCGTAGATATCCCGATATATCCGGCAAAATTCTTATCAACACCAGCAGCAACTGCCGCATACCGGCCGCCGTTGCTACCACCAACCGCATAGACCGGGACACCAAACCGGGAGGCAAGCATAGCGCGTGCCGAAGAGATATCACAGATGGTCAGGTAATATTCAGGCCATTCTTTGTTCTCGAAAAGCGCAAAATCGGTATTGGGGTTAAGTGGATACCCGGTAGTCTCTCCTCCCCGCCCACGGTAATCAAGAAACATAAATGCATATCCGTCTGCCGCATACTGGACCATTCTCCCCTCATGCCCGGTTATTTGCTCCCCGGCACCCGGCAGATATAATAACACCGCCTTTGGTTGTTTCGGATAACTCAGGTAGGTGACCACATCACCGGCCTGGGTGTGGAGAATAATTTTTGATTCGGTGTAGGTGTCGTTTGAAAACAGTACACTCTCGCTCGTCGTGACTGGCGCACAGGTTACCGAGAGAATGCCGTTATTATCCACTGAATACGATGGTGTATTGGAGCTCGTGCAACCCGCGCAAAATGCGAGCACAATAAGGCTGAAAATGATAGCAGCAACGATAAATGCCCGCATGTTTTATTCTCCCTTGCATCGCTGGAAAAGGCAGATCGTTTTTGCATCGGTGATCCTGCCATCTGCAATCATCGCAGTTATCTCATCTCGCGTAATATCTATCACTTCAATCACTTCGTCAGCATCTTTTTCAAATTCGTGGGATGGAGACAGATCACTGGCTTCAAAGAGCCAGATCTTTTCATCGGTAAAGCCGGGTGTTGTATAAATAAAACCCCGGGGGATCATAGTCCCTGCCGCAACACCGGCTTCCTCTATAAGTTCACGGTGTGCCGTGGTAAGAGGATCCTCTCCTTGTTCCATGGTTCCCGCAGGTGCCTCGTATATGTACTGACCGATTGCGTACCGGTACTGACGCAGAATCTTATACCCGGATGGTGTTACAGGTAGTATAGCGACCGCAGTACCGGGGTGCACGGTCACCTTCTCTGCTTCAACGCCGTTTGGAAACCGGACGTTCGTTTTTTCAATCCAGAGGCGTCTTCCCCGGAAGATCTCCATCATTCCACCTCATATAGGACTGGATATGCTCTCATCATTTCACTCCGATAATCTTATGGAGCTGGAGCTGAAACCGCACCTGAAGGTCGTTTTCAAGAATGTAACGGATAATGGACTGATAATTTGTTCCGCAGACCGGAGAGAAGAATATCTCTCCGGCAATTGAATGGTGATCAAGAACGTCCTTTGCATACCTGCAGTCATTCTCATCCATAATCACGAACTTTACACTATCTGTAGGCCGGATAGCGGAAAGGAGTGAAAGATCACTCGTCTCTCCGGAAGAAGGGCATTTTACATCCATACAAACAGACGCGTACGGTTGCAGATCGATAAAGGCGATCGTTCCATTGGTTTCGATGTCGATCGCCGTTCCTCGTTTATGAAGTGATGGAAGGATAGACAGGAGGGCATCTTTCTGGAGGAGAGGTTCACCTCCCGTGATGCAGACTAGGTGTGGATTTTTCCGCCAGCACTGTTCGAGAATCTCTTCACAGCCTATTTCTGTCCCTCCTGACTGGGCGTACACAGTATCGCACCAGCGACAGGAAAGGTTACAACCGGCCAGCCGGATAAAAAAGCAGGGCCTGCCTTGGTTTTTCCCTTCTCCCTGAAGGCTTTCAAAAATTTCGACAATCTTCATTCTGCGATCTCTGCATAGCAATTTGGCGATTCCCAGACGCGGATCTTTATGACATGTGCCGCAATACGCTGGACCAGACAGATGCCCTCGAGATCCTCCTTGAAAATACGGGCGAGCAGTTCGCTCGTTGGATCCCCCGGTGTTGTGAGTACATGCTGGAACTTTTCGATACTGGCCACCATGGGGTCATCACAGTTAAGAATGATTTGGTGGTCGTATTTTCCAATTGATTCCTTAATGACGTTATAATCAAGCAGGATGCCGGTTTTCGCGTCGGGTTCGCCTTCTATCCAGACTTCTATCTTCCAGCGGTGGCCATGCAGGTTTGCGCATTTCCCCTGGTAATGGAGCAGCCGGTGGCTTGCATCGATCTGGACTTCTTTGTAAATCGCGACGGTCATTGCCCATAAGTTTGGTGGCTGGAGGATATAATCTTATTATGAGTGAGGGACAATAGAATAAGACAGGCTGGTGGATGCCACAATTTATAAATCGGTTCCCGGCTTTAGTATATATCTCAAGTGTGGGGTATCGATAACCACAAAAACAACTGAAATGAGGCTCTTTAATGGGACAGGGTAAATTCGCAGCCAGAAAACTGGTTCGGGACTCAAAAAAATTCCGGTGGAGCGACAAGAATTACGCACGCCGCGAACTCAACCTCGATGTTAAATCGGATCCGCTGGAAGGCGCTCCGCAGGCGAGGGGTATTGTACTGGAGAAAGTCGGTGTTGAGGCAAAACAGCCTAACTCGGCAATCCGGAAATGCGTGCGCGTCCAGCTAATCAAAAACGGCCGGCAGGTCACCGCTTTTGCGGTTGGCGATGGTGCCATCAATTTTATTGATGAGCATGATGAGGTCGAGATTGAAGGTATTGGTGGACGACTGGGCCGGTCCATGGGTGATATTCCCGGAGTCCGGTATGTCGTAACGAGCGTGAATAATGTCTGCCTCCATGAAATGGTTATTGGCAGGAAAGAGAAACCGCGCAGGTGATCATAATGGTCGAAGCAGAAGTAAAAACCGAAGCGAAGCCCATAATCAAGAAGTTGCTCTTCAATAAGTGGGATGTATCCGAAGTAAAGGTAACCGATCCGAGCCTTGTACGGTATGTGAACCTCACCCCACAGATCATCCCCCACTCCTGCGGCAAGTTCTCGCGCCAGGAGTTCAATAAGGCAAATATGATGATCGTCGAAAGACTGATCAACAGCCTGATGCAGACCGAGAATAATACCGGCAAGAAGCAGCTGGCAATAAGGATTGTGCGGGATGCATTCGAGATTATCAACAAGAAAACGAAACGAAACCCTATTGAAGTGCTCGTTGAAGCAATCGGCAACACCGGTCCCCGTGAAGAAACAGTCCGGTTGAAGTATGGCGGTATTAACGTCCCGAAATCTGTCGATACAGCCCCCCTGCGCCGTGTCGACTCTGCCATCGGTTTCATCGCAGAGGCCGTCTGGAAGTCTTCGCGCAAGAACAAGAAACCCGCGAGTGCTATCCTTGCCGATGAACTTATTGCCGCCTCAAAGGGCGATGCAAAATGCTACTCGGTTGGGAAAAAGGAAGAAAAGGAAAGGATTGCAAAATCCGCCAGGTAAAACATCTTTTTTGAGGTTATTTTCATGTCACGTGGCAAAAAAACGGTAGAGCGTGTAGTCGAGCTCATGAAGGATCCCAAGCACATCAGAAATATTGGTATCGTGGCGCATATCGACCACGGCAAGACCACGCTTTCCGATAACCTGCTTGCGGGTGCCGGTATCATTTCTGAAGAGCTAGCGGGCAAGCAGCTTTTCATGGATTCGGATGCAGAGGAGCAGGCCCGGGGTATTACCATTGATGCATCAAACGTTTCGATGGTGCACGAGTACGAGGGTCGGGATTATCTGATCAATATGATCGATACACCAGGTCACGTCGACTTTGGTGGCGACGTCACCCGTGCAATGCGTGCAGTCGATGGTGCGGTCGTTCTCGTCGATGCGGTAGAAGGCACCATGCCCCAGACCGAGACCGTTCTCCGTCAGGCTCTAAAAGAGCAGGTCCGCCCGGTTCTTTTCATCAACAAGGTCGACCGGCTGGTCAATGAGCTTAAGGTTGATGAGACTGAGATGCAGATCAGGCTCGGCAAAGTTATCGACAAGGTCAACAAGCTCATCAAGGGCATGAACGAGGAGTCCTACAACAATGGCTGGAAACTCGACGCTTCTCAGGGTACAGTTGCCTTCGGATCAGCACTCTACAACTGGGCCATCTCGGTGCCGTACATGAAAAAGAGCGGCGTCTCGTTCAAGGATGTCTACGAAAAATGCCGCAGCGGAGACATGAAATACCTCGCAAAACACAGCCCCCTCTACGAGGTCGTACTCGATATGGTCGTGCACCACCTGCCAAACCCGCTTGAGGCCCAACCACGGCGTGTCAATGTGATCTGGCATGGCGACAAGACTACGAAAGAGGGTAAGTCAATGCTTGCCTGCGACGCGACCGGACCGGTCGCAATGATGGTCACCGATATTTCGTTTGACCCCCACGCAGGAGAAGTGGCAACCGGGCGTCTTTTCTCCGGCAGCCTGAAAAGGGGTGACGGCCTCTATGTCATGGGTTCTGCAAAGAAAGAAAACCGGCTCCAGCAGGTCGGTATTTTCATGGGCCCGAAGAGAGTCGAGGTCGAGGAGATTGTCGCAGGAAACATCGCGGCAGTTACCGGTCTCCGGGATGCGATGGTTGGCTCCACGGTAACTTCACTTCTGGATATGTTCCCGTTCGAGTCGCTCAAACACTACTCTGAGCCTGTCATGACTGTTGCCGTCGAGGCAAAGAACATGAAGGACCTGCCCAAGCTCGTCGAAGTACTGCGTCAGGTGGCAAAGGAAGATCCGACGCTTGGTATTGCAATCAACGAAGAGACTGGTGAGCATCTAATCTCCGGAATGGGCGAGCTGCACCTCGAAATTGTTACGGGTCGTATCAAACGGGACAAGGGTGTCGAGATCGTCACTTCCGAACCTATCGTAGTATACCGTGAAACCGTTACGGGAAAAGTGGAATCGGTAGAAGGTAAGTCCCCGAACCGGCACAACAGGTTCTATTTCGATCTTGAACCATTGCCTGATGAGATCGTCGGCTTGATTAAAGCCGGCGAGATCTCGATGAACCAGCAGGCCATCGAACGCCGCGACGTTCTCTTGAAGGCCGGCTTTGGCAAGGATGAGGCAAAGAACGTCAAGCATATAAAGGGCACAAATATGCTTATCGATATGACCAAAGGCGTTCAGTACCTCAACGAGACGATGGAACTAATTATTGAGGGTATCAATGAGGCCCTTGCCGGTGGCCCGCTTGCCGATGAGCCTGTCCAGAATCTCAAGATGACGCTGGTCGATGTCAAGCTGCACGAAGATGCAATTCACCGTGGCCCTGCACAGGTTATTCCGGCGGTTCGTGGCGCAATCAAGGGTGGCATGCTTATTGCGGGCGACTCGCTTCTTGAACCTGTCCAGAAGATCCAGATTACGGTCCCGATGGACCAGATGGGAGCCGCGACCTCCCAGATCCAGGGACGGCGCGGTCAGGTCTTTGACATGCAGAGTGAAGGGGACACGATTACCGTTGTAGGTAAAGCTCCGGTCGCGGAACTCTTCGGGTTTTCCGGTGACATCAGGTCAGCCACGGAAGGCCGTGCGATGTGGAACACTGAGTTTTCAGGATTCGAACTTGTACCGAACAACATGGTAAAGGAAGTTGTCATCGGTATCCGCAAGCGCAAAGGCCTCAAGGATCAAATGCCGACCCCATCGGATTACTTATCTGTATAATTTTTCATTCTTTTTTCAGGTTAATCCGGCGATTATTGCACTCTTTAAAATTACGAGATTATTTTATTAATCTGCCAAAAAAAGTTCAGGGACAATTATTATTTTCCCGGTCTTCCTGACGGCATGTTCTTTTACCCCAGTTTTCTTTCGCGGCCATCATCCGTAATTCAGGGCATTGATCCACCGGAATGTTTTGTCTTTTTTATCGCCCGGGTTGTCAAGATGAGGAGAATTGTCCCGGCTGCAGCAATAACTGCCGCAATAATAAACCCTGCGCTATACCCTATAAATGTCCAGACAAATCCGATCATAACACTTGATACGAGGTCCCCAACACCGTTGACAGACTGCTAGGGCCCCGAATCCAAGCCCGCGAGAATCTTCCCCCACCATTTCCCCGGCAAGGGCACCTTCGAGCGCATCTTCAGCGGCGATGAACACACCACACAACCCGAACAGGATGGCATACGCAAAAATACCCGGGGATACCAGTACAAAGCCGATAAAACTCACGACAGCAAGGGAATACCCCATAATCAGCACCGGTCGTCGGCCGATGCGATCACCCATCCAGCCAAGCGGGTAAGACGAAGCTGCATAGGTGATGTTGCGTATAAGGTAAAGACCGGCACCTGCTGCGGTTGCTACGGTAAACCCAAGCAAAGGAGTGAGGGCGACAATCGCAAAAGCTATGAGCAGGGTCTGGGAAAAATCCGCGATCCCAAAGACGAGCACTGCTCCGAGAAATGATCTAAATTGCGATGGAAGGCCTTTTAACGAAGGAATTAACTTACGGGGATTGTCATGGGGGGCTGGATTTTTTTCCTTTAAAAACAGCCATAAAACAAGAAACGCCAGAAATCCCGGGATGACCGCCAACCAGATAATTGTCCGGATAGCGATTGTAGAAACTAACAAAAGTGCAACTGCGGGACCGGCAATTGCCCCTAACGTGTCGCTGGCCCTGTGGAATCCAAAAGCCTTGCCAAGATCTTTTTTCTTCACAGAATTGGCAAGAATTGCATCCCGGGATGGTGACCGAATCCCTTTGCCAATCCAGCCAATAACCCTTCCTCCGAGAACGACAAACCAGGAACCTGCAGCGGCAATAAACGCAGGGAATATCGCGGTTGCCACGGACCCTGCGAGGGCAAATTCACGACGTTTACCAAATTTGTCAGCAAAGTGCCCGGAAAACAGTTTTATAAAACTGGATGCACCGTCACTCAGTCCTTCGATCACACCTAAAGCATACACCGGTGCGCCAAGGAGTATTAAAAACGAAGGCAGCAACACGGTGACCGTCTCGTAGCCCAGATCACCAAAAAAACTTGCAAGGCCGGCTCCAAGAACCGTGTTGTTCAGCCATTGTGGCCACTTCATAGCTGATACGTCTCCTCAGGAAGATGAAATAAATAATTACGCCGCAACGATATATACTGCACCGATATATACTGCACCGATATAATTATCGATGAGATTTTTTAAAATTTGGAAAGATTTTTCGGTATCTTTTTTCAGGAAAAAGAGGATTATTGTAAATATGCTTACTTGGCAATCCATACATGATTTATTACTTCAGCTAACTTTCAGGTTCGATGCCTGAACCCGCACCATTCTGGTAATATATATCACGATCTGGCTCACTTTTGATCGAGCCTTGATGGTGTTTACACAACCATCAGGAGGAGTTCCCTGATATTATGACAAATCTTCGTGATGTAGTGCGCCAGATTGAAACTGTACTGTGCGATTCCCGTTTTCCGCCGACTCTTCAGGAAAGAGAAATGTACAACCTTATCCTTCTTCAGGTTTGTACTGGCGCAGTGAACGCAAAAGGGAGCCAGTGAACCGGCTCTTTTATTTTCCGTTTCTCTCGTCAGGTATTTTAAATTGAATTAATATTCGCCTTTAACCTGAGGATCGGATAATCACTTATTTTATATCCGGCTACAGAATACCGGTTAAAGAGATTTGTTATATTGATATTGGGATATATCATGAATGTCCAGGGAAGTTATTATGCGCGATGAGCTGGCATGTAAAGAGATCGTTTTGCAAAAAACCCGCGCTATTATGCCTGATGTTATTCAGGATCTCAAAGGTCTTATCCGGTTCCCCTCGGTTGCATTTCCTGGTTATCCCAAAGAACCCGTCCTCGCGATGGCAGACGCTACGGTTACATTACTCAGGAGATACGGGCTTCCTGATGCCCGCCTTATCGAGGTCCCGGGGGAGTACCCTGTTGTGTATGGCGAAATACCACCTCCTCCGGGAAAGCCTACAATCCTCATGTACGCCCATTACGATGTCCAGCCAGCCCAAAAGGAGGATGGATGGAAAACAGATCCCTGGGAACCTCTGGAAAAAGGAAGACGTCTGTACGGGCGGGGAACTGCCGACGACAAATCAGGTATTGTGATGATTGCGGCATCGATCAGACTGTTCGGAGGGAAACCTCCGGTTGGCATAAAAGTCGTTATAGAAGGTGAGGAGGAAACAACCAGTCATCTTGAACACTTTACTGCTGCACATCCGGACCTTTTCTTATGCGATGTGTTTATTATTGCCGATAATGGCAACCTTTCTGTGGGTGAACCCGCACTTACAGTATCCCTGAGAGGTGAGGTTTCCTGTATCATCAATATCAGAACGCTCGATCACGCTGTGCATTCCGGTATGTTTGGGGGTGCAGCACCTGACGCGTTAATTGCTTTAATAAAGATCCTTGCAACGCTCCATGATATCCGGGGTGACGTAGCGGTAAAGGGTCTTCGGTCAGCTACCTCTGAAAATGGGGGGTATCCCGTTGAAAACTACCGGGCAGGCGCCGGTGTACTTGACGGAGTGGACCTTATAGGTACCGGCCCTCTGGGTGATCGCCTCTGGTTCAAACCTTCCATAACCGTAATCGGGATAGATGCCCCATCAATACAAAAATCTGCAAACATCCTGATTCCGGGGGCGGCTGCAAAGATCAGTATGCGTATCGCCCCAAATGCTGACGCAGGGCATGAGTTGCAGATCTTAATGGATCATCTCTACGCAGCCGTACCGTGGAATGTTCATATTGATGTGAAAGAAGTTGGACATTCTACGGGTTTTACCTGTCCTACCGGTGGTCCCGCTTATATGACCGCAAGAAAAGCTCTCGAAATGGTCTTTGGTAATCCGGTTCTTGAAAAAGGGACCGGTGGCTCCATTCCTCTGGTGAACGTACTTCATGAAACGGTACCTCATGCGGAATTCATCTTATGGGGTGCAGAGGATACCGCGGATTCATGCGTCCACGGGACAAACGAAAGCGTAGATATGGGTGATCTTGAGCGGATCATTGCAGCACAGGGCTTCTTCCTAATGCTGCTGGGGAATCTGTAGTGAGTTTATTGGCACAATTATACTATTTTTCCCCGTTACCTCTTTCAACCAGTAATTTGTTCTGGCACCTTGATTTTCGATCCCTGAAGCAGGAAAAAGCCATATGCCGTAAAGCCTACGCCAACGATCACTGATGTGATCAGAACCTGGGATGATTGTGACGGCACCGCAAATCCCCCAAGGGTGATAAGTGATGTAAAATCAAAGAGAGCATGGATGCCAATAAGGGGCCAGATTGACCCTGTCCTCGTGCGAAGGGCGGCAAAGGTAAATCCAAGGCCGAATGCGGCGACACTGTCAACGATGGCAAACGAAGGATCCCATACCCCCCCGATTGTATTGAGCAGGTGAGGTGCAGCAAAGAAAAAGAGCTGATAATAACTGCACGAAACACACCTGTCGGGATAAGGGATGTCAGTATCAGGCCCCGGAAATACGTTTCTTCTGCAAATCCTACCACAAGCGTCACGGCTGCAAAAGTAAGAATGGTGACAACGGAACTAACCCGGATACCCCCGGAAAGTGACAATAGGGAAACTGCAGCAGGCAGGATGAAGAGAGGTACATCTGCCCACTTGATTCCTTTGGTGAACCCGGATTTTGCCCACCAGCGAAGACGTATTACAAGAAATATTCCGATGATCGCAAGAACCAGATCGCCTAACGCTACCTGTTCGACAGTACTCATCAGGAAAAATTCATTTAATGCCCCAAAGCCGAGGACAACTCCCAAAACGATCAAAAGAAATCCGACGGCGCTGAAATAGGGATGCCTGATCGTGAAGGGTTCGGGGGAGGTCATGAACAGCCGTTCCTTTTACCTTTCAACTATTTAAGGAACTTTATCGGGCTGTTTCGCATTCTGTCTTCGTAATCGATCCGGGACAACTTATTTTTACGTCACAGAGAAATGGGGTTTTTTCATTTCCCGAAATATTCCTCCACTTTTTTCAGGTTTTCCCGGATTGGGAGGCTCTGGGGACATTTTTCTTCACACTCTCCGCATTCCTGGCAGCAGGAGGCGTAATGGGGAATACCATCGAAGAATCCCCCGAGGAACATTGTATAATGCTGCCGTGCATCTTCTTCGTCTTCGTAAATGTGTCCACAGTTGAACATCTCGAAGCATTCCGGGATGCTTACGCCGTGCGGGCAGGGTACACAGTACCTGCATCCGGTACAGGGAATGATAATCCGCTTTTTTAGCTCTTTTTTTACTTTCACATAGAGGGCGAGTTCTTTTTTTGTGAGCGAATTAGCTATCCCGGATTCTGCAAGAGCCACATTCTGTCTGACCTGCTCGGGGCTTGACATACCGGAAAGGACAACAGTTACTTCCGGGTGGTTCCAGACCCAGCGGAGTGCCCATTCAGAGGGATCATTGTGCGTTTCTGCCGTCTGCCAGATCTTCGATATCCCCTTGAGATCTCTTGCGAGCAGACCTCCCCGGATAGGTTCCATTACTACGATACCCAATCCTTTCTTTGCCGCATAAAGAAGCCCTTTTGTTCCTGCCTGGTACTCCTCATCCATGAAGTTATATTGTATCTGGGTAAATGTCCAGTCATAGCTGTCCACGATCTCCTTAAAAAGAGCCAGTTTGTCGTGGAACGAGAAGCCGGCATATCTTATCCTGCCATCGGCAATCGCATCGTCGAAGAATTCCGTCACCTTGAGTGTCGAGAGATTCCCCCAGAACATGTCATTGAGCCCGTGCACGAGATAGAAATCGATATGATCAGTCATGAGCCGTTCGAGCTGCTCATCAAGGTATTTGTCCATATCTTCCCGGGACCTGATGAGCCAGCTCGGGAGCTTCGTCGCAAGGTTCACTTTCTTGCGGTATCCACCGGAAAGCGCCCGTCCGACAAACGGTTCGCTTTCTCCGTTAAGGTAAGGATACGCAGTGTCGATATAATTTACTCCATGATCGATAGCGTACCTGATCATACCGGTAGACTGTTCTTCGTCAATGTGCCCATCAGCCGTTACCGGGAGTCTCATACACCCGAAGCCGAGAATAGAAAGTTTTTCTTTTGCCGTATTCATTTTTCTGTAAAGCATAGGGAATCACCATTATCTGGATAGCAGGTGTTATACAAAATAAATTCTTGCATGAATATATAAGAACAAATCCTGATTCATGCAATTACTCATCATCCATGTTCGAAAAGAGAGAGAATTGTATGTAGTGCCAACATAGTAAAGACTGATTTGATAAAAATCATCTATACTTTTACGAGGGAAAAATGAGGCTTGATGGGAATACAGTCCTTATCACCGGTGGTGCGACGGGTATAGGCCTCGCTCTTGCCAAAGCGTTCATTCAGGGAGGCAGTGAGGTCATCGTCTGTGCGAGAACAGAGAACCATTTAAAAGAGGCAAAAAAGATTCTGCCCTCGCTCCACACAAGGAAGGCTAACGTTGCAAATGAAACTGAACGCCAGGTACTTTATGAGTGGGCAGTTGCGAAGTTTCCCAAAATCAATGTGCTCGTCAACAATGCGGGTATTCAGAGGATGATAGATTTCAGAAAGGGTACTGAGGATTTATTCAAGTACCGCGTTGAAGACGGCGAGGATGAAATCGAAATCAACCTGCGGGCATTGGTGTACATGACCGCACTCTTCACACCGCACCTCTCACACCAGAAGGAAGCTGCAATAATCAATGTCTCATCGGGCCTTGCCTTTATGCCGATGGCCCCGCTTCCTGTCTACTGTGCGACGAAAGCCGCAGTTCATTCATTCAGTATCACACTTCGTCAGCAGCTC
This sequence comes from uncultured Methanoregulaceae archaeon, assembly GCA_963701095.1. Taxonomy (GTDB): domain Archaea; phylum Halobacteriota; class Methanomicrobia; order Methanomicrobiales; family Methanospirillaceae; genus Methanoregula. Next base: position 1,470,580 of record OY969564.1, on the reverse strand, counting down.
GAAGGGACGTCTGTTCGGGTCTTTGAAATGATCCCTCCCATGGTCGATACAAACCTCGATAAAGGTGCACGGAAAGCCCGGGGGCAGACGCATTTTGGCATGTCGCCTGCGGATTTCATCGTTCCTGCTATGAGATCGTTTGCAAATGATGAATACGAGATCCGGGTGCGGGATCCAAACCTTCCGGCACAATGGGGAGACCATCCGGCCAAAAACAGAACCCCCTGATTTGCTGCCTATCCGGGACCCCTGAAAAGGGATCCTCATGTTCATTCATCCCAGGGGGTCAAACCGGCGTCTTCGCCTTCGTATATAAATCAACGACATGACAGCAATCCCTCCTGCTCCAACAAGGTATATGTGTCCGCCGAAGGTTTCAGTGAGCCAGCCAATAATTCCTACGTCCGTGCTCAGCGCCGTCGGTGCCGGGGGTGCCGGTATTGGGTTGAAAGTAATAACGGGGTTCGGCGCCGTTTGCTGAGAGGATACAGTTACCTGTGGCATGACATTTGTCTGAACTGCGGTGGGAGAATACGTGGGTGGACTATTACCCGACCCACTCCAGCTGCCGCTGCCTGCGTATCTTGTATTCGCCGGACTCTGTATTTCGTTACTCACTACTAATGTGATGATTTGGAAAAGGTTACCTGAACCGCTGTATTTTGCGAGGATAAATTTGGAGAAATATGCATATTGTGAAGGAATATCTGCAGTAAAATAATCAAGGGTTCCATCTGTACCTGCATAACGGGTAGGGAGAATAGTGCCCACTCTAATTCCCGTGGAGGGATTTATCCCGATCGCGGTGATGTCGGTTGTACCAGCCCCGGCAACCCAAGAAGGAGTCACACTCATGTTTATGGTGACATTGCCGGCATTTCCAATATTTGTCTTGGTAAAGTTCGCTGTGTAGGCTACGGAATCGACAAGTGTAAAACCGCTCTTAAGAGCAATGCTTGATAAACTGGTGTTATCCTGTGCAAGAGCGCTCTCCCAGACCTCGGTGTTGAGACTTGCCGGATCCGGATAACCCGGAAGGTCCATCAGGTAACTTACAAACACCGGATTGCCAAGTGCGGATGAAAATCCCGTTGCTGCAATATTTTCTGTCTGGATGTATACCCGGGAAATATTGCCAGTGTAATTCCCCCCGGTGTCAGAAAATCCCATCGCATCTGATGCAACGAATGTGACATTCTGCCAGCCGTTTGCCCCAGGGGGGAACGATACGAGAATAGAATGCGCTGGATTTAATGTCGGGTTCCCGGCAAGAGTGATGTTATAGGTAAGATACTGTCCGCCGTACCGGTTATCTACACCGATTCCATTGATGGGGGTTGTTGCAAGGGCCTGCACCCCCGGGAGAACGGTGATATACCCGTTCCGTGTTAAATTACCGGTCCCGTATGGATTTGTCACGAAGAGCTGGACTGAATAGGTGCCGGGCTGGCTGTACTGATGGGCGGGGTTCTTCTGGCTGGGAAGGGTGGTGTTATACCATGTATTGTCTCCGAATGACCAGTTCCATATATTAATTGAGGTCCCGGTTGATGTATCGTTAAACTGCACATTGACTGGTACCAGACCGGATAAAGGCGTTCCGGTGAATTGTGCGACCGGTGATCCCACCGTGATGGTCTGGCTTGTTGATAGGTTCCTGCAGTAGGCATCGCTTACAGTCAGGTTGACAAGGTACTGCCCGTTTGCCATGAACTGGTGTACGGGATTCTGCTCATAGGAACCGATTCCATCGCCGAAATTCCAGAACCAATGTGCAGGAGAATATTCGGGAGTTGTTGTATCGGTAAAGGAGACGCTAAGCGGTGCACCGCCGCTCGTGGCACTTTTTGTAAAGGTTACAATAGGACAGGTGCCTGATGCACCGATTGTGAAAAGATGGATGTTTGACAGACCTTGGGAATTGGCCTCTTCCCAGACGATCCGGTTACCGGAAATTTTTGGATTTAAGAGAGGCTCTCCATATAAACTGGAGGCTATAGGGATCTGATAAAAAGAAGGGTTATCTGTTTCATTCATATAGATCATCCCGTTAGTCGGATCACCTTCGAAATCTACCCACACTACCCGGTTCCCGTCAATTGAGGGAGCCATCTGGCCATCAGAGAATGGCCCGGAATTCCCGTCTGAGATCTGCTGCTCCCCCCGCTGATCTGGCTCAACATGATCGTGGAATTCGGAAAATTGGGGAAATCATCAACCCACACGATTTTGTTACTGGAAATCGATGGAACGCCTTGGAAATAGGAACCTGTGGTATCTGATGAAATCTGGGATGTCGTCCAAGTACTCGTATCGTTCATAAAAACGACCGGTTTGGTATCTGTCGGATCATACCGGTAATCCCCCCAGACAATGAGGTTACCGGAAATTGCCGGTAGCATCGTATCATAGGTAACGGCTTCAGGAGTGATCAAATATTCTTTCGCTTCGGTAATGTTGTACATATAAATATTCCAATGACCACTCCGCCCATCCTGCCATACGATCTTATCTCCTGAAATAGCAGGGTGCTGGGCAGAATGTGAAGATGTAATTTCATGTTCTGTCTGATCGGTGAGATTATACATATAAATATCCCAGCCACCGTTTCGTGCATCCTGCCATACAGTAAGGTTACCTGATATCGAAGGATAATACTGAGCAGCAGGATTGTTCACAATCCGGGTAATATTCCCCGTCGCAATGTCGTATATAAAGATGTGGCCAAGGGGGTTGGTCTGGTCATCCCACACAATCCTCGTCCCATTGACGGCTGGATGATGCTGCTGAGACATTGGACCGTTTGTGATAATGGTTTCAATACCATAAGGGTTGGCAGCACATATCATCACCAGAAATAAAGAAATGAAAAAGAGGAAACCAAGAACTCGCAGCACATGATGGAAGTACTGTCGTTTCATAGGCGATCAATTCCTGTTATGTTCAGATTTCACGATTTTCTTCAATTACGTGCTCTCCCTTTTGTCATGAGATCTTTTAATATGCCCAACCAAATCCCGCGAAATTCTCTAGGAAGGCTGCCGGGGTAATGGCAAAGATCCCGTCCTGAGCGGCAAGATTGACAGTCAGGGATGTAGCGGTGCCTTGGGTTGAGTTATTGTTAGAACCTATTGGGGGCAGACTTACGGTCCATGTCGCATTTGCGGCTGATGTTCCTGAATATGAAGAGATAACTGTGCCATCGGTTATGTCCGGATCCTGACCGTACCCCCCAATCAACGACATGCCCCACGGGTTTCTCAGCACGATATAATTTGTACCACTTATGTTGTGGACCCCAAGAATTGAGTAACAATGGTTGGCAACGATGGTTTCATTACTGTATGTTACACCGGTGGGCGCTGTGAGGTAGGTCCATGCAACCATCGGGGTCGCAATTATGGCGGGATTAGCACCAGCGGTCGGCACATAGCATTGGTTATAAATCGTGTTAAAAACCGAATTTGCAGAATTAAATTCCGTCATATAATACGCAGTCTCTGTCAGCTGGACGGGAGAGTTAGCGGCGGCCGCGTTCTGTACATCAGCAAGGCAATAGTACCGTTTCCCGGTCAGGTGGATAAGGGAATTCAGGGGATTTCCGGTACTGAATGTAGAAATATTTGGTTCATCGCTACCAGAACCGGATAACTGGAAAAACTCCGCATATGTTTTCTCCATAAGTGATGCCCACAATGATGTGGTTGCTGATGCAGGGTTCGGACTAGCGTACAGATAATTACCAACACCAGCTGCACCATAGGGAAGTGAATAACTGCTCTTATAATAACTAGCCGTGGGAGTATAGGTCCATAAACCTCCTGTAGGCATATATGGTGGCGAGCCAGCAGGATAAGCTTTATAGAATTTGAGATAGGTATTGGCATTGGTGCTCGGATAGAAATTTCTTATGAAATCTGGCCATATCCAAGCAACGGATGCAAGTGCGGCGATGAACCAGCAATTAATTGAGCACCCTTGGTTTACATCATTGATGTAGGGTGGAGATGCTGGTAAAAATGATCCTTTGAAGGGTGCCCAGCCGACTGGCGCTGCCACGCCACGGGAGGCTGTCTCCCCAGTCTCAATATTGTTAATAGAACTCGCGGATGTTGCTTGTTCGTTACAGGCAAACAGGGGAGAACCATGCACCGGGTCAAACAAATGTTCATAAGGGAGATTAAATTCATCTTCGAATTTTTGCCTTATCTGACCCGGTGTCAAATTACGGGAAATTTTCTTTCCTGTGCGTGATGCTAGTAATGCATATGGATTGGCCGCCCCGCACCTGACCTGAGATATCATGATTTTTTTCATTTCAAGCCCTCACTTATTTTAGCTATACTTCGTGCTGGTATAAAAAGCATTATTATATATGTTCCAGTACCTAAACCACCCTCAGAACAAAAATGATTTCATCAATCGTCAGGTGAATAGAAGATCGTCCTGATTTTGATCCCTTTATACGAAGTCCATTTATTTTATTGTCTTAAGGGATTCTCCGATTTTTTTTCGGAGGCTGATCTTTGTTAAAATTGAAAATTCAATTTTTTTATTCCGGATCTGTTTTCACCCTGATGGTTTGATTAAAAAGCTAATCCGGATCTTTTTTGAACGTGAGATCAATCCAATTGATAATCTGGTCTCTCAGGTGCCGGAACGATGCGCGTATATCTTCTTCAGATCCGGTAAACTTCGAAGGCTCCGGGAAATTCTCGTTAATTACGTCCAGCGCCCCGGGAAGAAAGGGCAGACTTTGTTTGCTGCATCGCATACTGTAACTACAATATCGATACTTTTTCCGAAAAAGTCGTCGACCAGTTTTGACTTTTGTCCGGAGATATCGATCCCAATCTCTTTCATGACTTCAATAGCCATGGGATGAACCCTGGTAGCCTCGATTCCTCCGCTGAATACTTCGTAGCGATCCCCGTATTTTGATCGCATGTATCCTTCTGCAATCTGGGATCGGGCAGCATTATGCATACAGATAAAAAGGATTTTTTTCTTTTCTGGCACAGTGCATCACAACATATCTATAATTTCTTCTTGGATGTTCCTGATCTCGAATAACCTTTGTCGGGGGTCTCTGAAATATGGACTATCTCTTCCAGACTTCCACGCTCGACATATTCGCGCCATGGTAGGTGATTTCGGATGCAGTAAACACGAGAACAACGAAATCCGGGTTCTCAGCCGTTTTGAAGAACTTGGCAAACATCGGGTTCCAGTATTTCTTTTTTGTTAAAATATCGTCGTGAACCTTTCCTTTCGCTTTGATCTCTACATAAGGGTCAGAGAATTCTTTTCCCGACCATATCGAGATTGCCGCATCCGGGTTTTTTGTCAGCTGCTCGACTTTTTTTGAGTTTTTCATCGTACCACCGACAAGAGTCATGTCAGGAAGGCCGGTAAGTACCATGAAACGCACTGCAGGCATTTTTCCGTCAAGCGTCGCCACTGCAGCGGGATGGGGTTCTCCCATCACTTCAAGTATCTTCTCCTTGAGTGTCATACTCCCCTTGTAAATCTTTCATGAACTATAAAAGTTATGATAGAGGAAATTATTTTTTAAAATATAATTGGATTCTATTCTTGGATCCATTCGTTTCAAAATGTGTTTCAAATTCTGATTTTCAGGAAAGGGTCTTTAAAAATCCCTTTTGAAATATCTCCATCTCGACTGGTGAAGAGACGAATCCTGCCATGGAAAGAATCCCCCGGGCTCCTTACGTCAAAGGGAAGATTTTGTGGCACCGTAACTGATATCCGAGGAGTAAACGTATGGACCTTGTTACCTGTGAAAAAAAATCTGCACATCTTGGAGTTTTTCCCTTTGATGGTGTTAATGAATCGTCAGAAAAAACCTTGCAGCTGCTCGTTTTTGTTATTCAAGGAAAACATTTTGCTGTAGATCTTACGGAAACAAGGGATGTTGTCAGGGAGGCATACCTGAGACACCAGGACAACACGAAACCTTCCATAGTCAAGGGGATTATCCGGAGAAACCGGAGAAACGTAATCGTGGTTAATCTGAACCGGTGTCTCAGATTGCAGTGGGGGTTTGACATCGATGAGAAGTATACGGGTATCCTGATGCTTGATGAAAAAGTGGGAGATTCGAACCTGGGGATACTGGTAAACGGAATTTCGTCGATAATTACGGTTAAATGTTCACGGTATAAGTCGGATACTGCACGATCAGGGGGAAATACGGCACCAATACACGGGGTCATACAGAAGGCCGGATCGGGCATTGCATCCGGGAAACCAATTATCTGGATAAATATACGGAACCTGGTGAACAACTGCAGTCCCGATAATCTCTTTGCAGACGCTGAGCCGGAAGCCGGGAGCATGGCAGAATTATAACGTCAGGAGGGATGTGTTAACAAACATGACCCAGGAAATAAAAATCACGATTAAAAATGAAGATCGTAACGATGATGTTGCGATGCTCCTTGAAGTTATTGCCGGAGAGATCCGGAATGGCAGGTCTTCCGGGGATGAAGCAGATTGTTCGTGGGTGATGTCCCCGAATAGGTCGACCTAATCGCCTTATTTCTACACACCTTGGGAATCACATGCATCATTGAGAGGAATCCGTGGAAATCCGCTATGAACCGCACTTGAGGAGAACTCTCTGTTAACGTTGGGTGGTGCTCGTGGTTGAAGTATCATATATTGTTGCATTTGGAGCAGGTATTGTTTCTTTTCTTGCCCCCTGTGTTCTCCCTCTCGTTCCCGGATTTTTGATCTATCTTGCAGGCACTTCTGCCAAAGAAGGATCCGGAAAACGTTGGGATATAGTCCTTGCAAGTATCCTTTTTGTTGCCGGCTTTTCGCTGGTGTTCTCCCTGCTTGGGGTGCTCCTGAATACCGTTCTTATGTCGGTTTCGAATGGCGCGCAGCTCTGGTTGTCAAGGGCCGGAGGCTTGATTATTATCTTTTTTGGCCTTTACCTCATAGGCCTTATCCGGATAAGCTGGCTGGAACAGGAACATAAGTTCAGTGTAACCGGGATAAAATCGAAATATCTTACATCGTTTATTTTCGGGGTTGCATTTGCCGCCGGTTGGACGCCCTGCGTGGGGGCGGCACTGGGGGCGATTCTTGGTCTTGCTGCAAATCAACCGTCACTTGCATTCACGCTCCTTCTTGCATACTCTGCGGGTCTTGGTGTGCCATTCATTATCACCGGCCTGTTTGCCTCGCAGGCTGTTGGCTGGATCAAAAAATACTCGGGAGTGCTCCATTACGTCAATATTGTCTTTGGAATTCTCCTCATCATCATTGGTATTTTGATTTTCACGCAGACACTCTCCATCATCGCGAACCTGCCGGAGCTCAACGGGTATCTTCTCGGGAGCGGATAAGATATGGAAAAAAATACACTCGCACTCATTGGAGCTATAATCCTTATTGCATTGGCAATTGTGGCCCTGTCTTCTTTGAGCCCAAACCGGACGTACGCTGGTACTGCAGTAACACCGGGGAACAGGACAGCTATCAACGCAGAAAAGGCAAAGATTTACCCCTATGCAAAAGAGATCGCTGAGCCTTCGGGTTTTATCAACGTTGATAACATTACTATCGGGAGCCTGATAGGTAAAGAGGTCATCCTTGTTGATTTCTGGACATATAGCTGCATCAATTGTGAACGCACTATCCCGTACCTGAATCTCTGGTACCAGAAATATCATAATGATGGTCTTGAAATCATCGGAGTCCATACGCCGGAATTCCAGTTTGAGCATGATATCAACAATGTCAGAACGGCAGTTCAGAAATTCGGTATCCAGTACCCTGTTGTCCTGGATAACAACTACGCTAGCTGGGACTCCTACGGGAACCAGTACTGGCCTGAGGACTATCTTATCGATATCGACGGATTTATCGAGTATCACCATATCGGAGAAGGCGATTACAATGAAACTGAGCAAGAGATACAGAAGCTTTTAGTAGAACGATCAGAAGCGCTGGGTCTCAATATCAGCATACCGAATACTAATGGAGTCCCGGGAAATGCAGTGACAATAAATTATTCAGGTATCGGGAGCCCTGAAACTTACTTCGGTTCTGCACGGAACCAGTACCTGGCAAATGGAAAGCCTTCCGTATCCGGGCTCCAGACTCTCGTATTGCCAGCCGAGATTCAGCCTGACGAATTGTACCTGTCAGGGACCTGGAATTTTGCTGACCAGTATGCCGAAAATACCGGAAATGCGAGTATTGTGTACCAATATAATGCAAAAAACGTCTATCTCGTTGCCAGTGCTGACGATGCGACGGATGTGCATGTAATGGTGGATGGAAAACCGATAACGGATAACGCTGGTGCTGATGTCAGAAATAGTGTCGTGACCGTCCAAGCCGACCAATTGTATTCGCTTGTTCAGGGTAGTGATTATGGTACGCACACTCTGGAGTTGGATGTCCCTGAGCCGGGTCTTCGGGCGTACACGTTTACTTTTGGATGATTGAACATTGTAACTAAAGAGATGGTCCTATGGATGAAAAACTGGAAACAGGAGAAAAGAGAAAAACTGCGACGTTTGCCGGAGGTTGCTTCTGGTGCATGCAGCCACCGTTCCGGAATGCTGAAGGTGTGATCAGTGTTGTCTCCGGTTATGCTGGCGGGAAAAAAGAAAATCCCACGTACGAGGAAGTTTCTACGGGTACAACAGGTCATTTCGAAGCTGTCCAGGTGACGTACAACGAGGAAAAGATTTCTTATGATGCCTTGCTTGACATTTTCTGGAAACAGATAGACCCGACCGATCCTATAGGGCAGTTCGCAGATAAAGGATCACAGTACAGAACGGTCATATTCTATCGCGACGAGGAACAAAAGAATCTTGCAGAAGCGTCAAAAAAGAAAATTGAAAATTCAGGAAAATTTACAAAACCTATCACAACAGAAATCCGGCCTTACACAAATTTTTTCCCGGCAGAAGAATATCACCAGGATTATGACAGGAAAAATCCAGGCCGGTATAAGGAGTATAAAGTCCTTTCAGGTCGTGATAATTTTATTAAGAAAACGTGGGCTGCGTCTGATGTTGTGCGGGTCTACTCAACACCGGGGTGTACCGGGTGTCGTGCGGTCAAAGAGTACCTTACCTCAAAGAAAGTGAAATTCGATGAGATTAATCTGGCTGAGGATGAAGCAGCAAGAAACCTCGTAATCGAAAAAACCGGTCATATCGGATCACCAGTAGTCCAGGTAGGGGAGACTTTTATTTTCGGGTTTGACAAGAAGAAAATGGATCAGCTCCTGAAGTGATGATCTTATAAAATCACATACTCTCTTCTACCACCTGTTTTCCTGTCGGGCAGTCATTTCAGTTTATGTTTCAAAAACTGTTTCTGAGGGAAATCCCTTTAAAATTTCATGGTAAACACCGAACTTAGACAGGACTTTTCTTTCGATTGGTCCTTTTATGCGAGAGGTTAAGAAAATGGAACCGGAATCAGCAAAATTCTATGCATTGCCTAAGCTTCCCTACGCTTATGCAGCTTTGAAACCCTACATTTCTGAAGAACAACTAACCTTGCACCACCAGAAACATCACCAGGCGTATGTCAACGGTGCAAATGCTATCTACGAGAAGTTCGACAAAACGCGGAAAGAGAATAGTGATTTTGACGTTAAGGCAACCCTCAAAGAGTCTGTCGTTCCATATCGGCGGGTTCAAACTCCACAACCTTTTCTGGGAGAATCTCGCTCCCGCAGGAAAAGGAGGCGGCGGTGCTCCTAAGGGGGATTTGGCAGATGCGATTAATGCTGAATTTGGAAAATTTGACCGCTTCAAAAAGGAATTTACCACGGCTGCTTCCAGTGTTGAGGGTTCGGGATGGGCTGCACTGACGATTTGCAGAAAAACCGGAAGACCGCTTATTATGCAAATCGAAAAACATAATGTAAATGTTTTTCCCGGTTTTGACATCCTGATGGTCCTCGATGTGTGGGAGCATGCGTATTATCTTGATTACAAAAATGACCGGGCGAAATTTATTGACGCATTCTGGAATATTGCAAACTGGGATGAAATCGGCAAACGATTTGACAAATTGAAGAAATAAAAACCTCCGTGAAACATGCCCATTTGCGATATGTCTGGATAATGAAAAGAAAAAAATTTTTTAGATAGCGTTCCGCACCGGTATCAACGCTGGAATCCCATCTAAAAAGAGAGGGGCTTATATATGGCCGCTGAGTATGATGTGGTAATTATCGGAACCGGTGCTGCCGGTGTAGCAGCGGCTACAACAGCGGTACATCTCGGTGCGTCTCGCGTCGCTATTATAGAACGTGGCACGCTATGGGGAACCTGTGTCAATACCGGCTGTATCCCCAGCAAATTTCTCCTGTCTCTTTCCAGTTACAAATTCTACCCGGGACATGGTCACCCCGGCGTCCAGGCAGAAATCAGGTTTGATCTTAATCAGGCACTTATTGAGAAAAATTCGCTTCAGGAAAGCCTGAAGAAAAAAAAGCATGATAATCTTTTCACCCGCCTTGGCGTGGAGCTTATTGAAGGCGAAGCAAAGTTTCTTTCTCCAAACCTTCTGCAGGTTGGTGACAAAAAAGTCACCGCGAAAAGATTTGTTATTGCAACCGGCTCTTCTCCGGCAATACCTGCCATTGAAGGTATCGGATCAGTTCGGTTCATGACAAGTCTGGATGCCACAAGATTGGAACAAATACCTTCCTCGCTTACTATCATTGGGGGAAGGGCACTTGGTCTTGAATTCGCCCAGATGTTCGCCCATCTGGGAACCCGGGTTACCCTCCTTCAGAGAAGCTCCCGGATTATTCCTGAGGAAGATCCGGAAATTTCCGATTTGATGACCGGATATCTCATCCAAGAGGGAATTACTATTTTTACTGGTGTAGAAATCAAAAGCGTTGAACGTTTGGGAGAATCTGTCGCTGTCCATGTCAATATCGGGAATGAAAAGAAGACTATTCTGTCCGATCGTCTTCTCATGGCAACCGGCCGTTTGCCGAATACCGGCCAACTTAACCTTGCTGCTGCGGGGATAGAAACGAGAAAAGACGGGGCCATTATTGTTGATACGACCCTGAAAACATCAGCTCCGCATATCTGGGCAGCGGGAGACGTGACCGGCGAACCAATGCTTGAAACCGCAGCAAAGTACGGTGGCGAGATCGCTGCAACAAATGCTTTGCGGGAACTGAAACGATCCTATAACAGCGCACTTCTCCCCCACGGGATCTTTACTACGCCGCAGGTTGCGAGTGTGGGAATGACCGAGGAAAAAGCTCGTAAAGCCGGTCTGCACCCGGTATCATACAGTATCAGGACAGAATCCATGGCGAAATTTTCCATTGATGGAGATACGCGAGGCATGGTAAAGATGGTCGCTGACCAGGCAAACGGGCGAATCCTGGGGGTTCATATCTGCGCTCCTCTGGCCACGGAGATGATCCAGGAAGGCGTTATTGCTGTGATAAGGTACCTGACAGCTGATGATCTTTCAGTAACTCCGCATATTTTCCCTACTGCAACAGAGGCGATCGCTGTATGTGCCCGTGGTCTCCGGGAACTCAGAGGTAATTGTCACGGTTGTTAAATCTGCCCCGGGAAGAGATCGGAGTGACCGGCAATCCATATGTCTCTCAAATAGTGTTCTATAATTTGGAAATTGCCAGAACAATTATCTGATGTTTGAATGAAGAAAGCCACTGCAGTGGTGTGGTTGTATGAAAAAATGGTTTGGGATTACAGTCCTTGTGGTATTGGTATTAGCACTCCTTGTTTCTGGGTGTACTCAAAACCAGATCTCCCCTACGGCAGTACAGCCGACGGCACAGCAGACAACAGCAATGGCAACAATGTCTTCTGATACGATCAAAGTTGCTTCGACTTCGCTCGGAAATATCCTTGTAGATTCACAGGGAAAATCCTTGTATTATTTCGCCCTTGATATACCTTCAAGCGGCACAAGTGTGTGCAGTGGTTCGTGTGCCGCTATCTGGCCGGTCTTTTCAACTGACACAATCGCAGTTTCCCCTCCGCTTGTGGCATCTGACTTTTCGTCATTCGTTCGTACTGACGGTACGAAACAGACAACCTACCGGGGTTGGCCGCTTTATTATTTCCAGGCCGATAGTAACCCCGGGGATGTCTACGGTGAGAACGTGACCCACAACTGGTTTGTTGTCAAACCGGATGAAACTGTGATGATAGCAGAGCGCAGCTCGCTTGGATTTTTCCTCGTTGACAAGATGGGTAATACCTTGTATTATTTTGCAAAAGATACCCCGGGCGCAAGCTCCTGTACAGGGGCATGCACGGATAAATGGCCTCCATTCGATCCTGGCGTAATCAGCGCTCCCTCGGCTCTTAATCCGGCTGATTTCAGGTACTATTACAAGAACAGACGGAACAAAACAGACCACCTTCATGGGGAGACCGTTGTATTACTACTCTAACGATGTAAAACCCGGCGATACAAATGGTGAAGGGTTCAACAATCTCTGGTACGTGGCAAATATCACTGGCACGGTTCCGACAGTTCCTTCCCCGACTCCTACACCAATAACTCCTGTCCCAACTCAATCCATAGTATCTTACGGGGGCTATTAACGGAAATTGGTGGTATTGAATGGAACCAGAGAGCCTTCTGTCACCCTATAAGTTGGATGATCTCACGTTCTCGAACCGGATGGTCATGGCACCCATGACCCGGTGTCGTGCGGGTGAAAACAGTGTGCCTGGCCCTTTGGCAGCCAGGTATTATGAACAAAGATCCTCTGCAGGCCTTATTATATCAGAAGGTTCGCAGGTAAGTCCGCAGGGCGTAGGTTTTTACCGGACCCCCGGCATTTATTCAAAAGAACAGGTTTCAGGTTGGAAAAATGTAACACATGCCGTTCATCGCACAGGGGGGAAGATCTTTCTCCAGCTCTGGCATGTAGGGCGTATGTCTCATCCTGATTATCTGGGGGGAGAGCTTCCGGTAGCACCTTCAGCCATTCCGGTTAATGAGGAGATTCACACTCCGTCCGGAAAGAAAAAAATACCGGTTCCCCGGGCGCTTGAACAAAAAGAAATTCTAACGATTGTGCGGCAGTTCCGTAATGGCGCGAAAAATGCAAAGGACGCCGGTTTTGATGGTGTTGAAATACACGGTGCAAATGGTTACCTGCTTGATCAATTCATAAGAGATGGTTCGAATCAAAGGACTGACAAATATGGTGGACCCGTAAAAAACCGCGCACGTTTTCCTCTTGCTGTTGCAGAAGAAGTAGCCCGGGTTTGGGGCCCGAAAAAAGTTGGTTACCGGATCTCGCCTCATTTTTCAAATCATGCCATGTCTGATTCGAACCCCCGGGAGACATTTGCTTATCTTGCACAGGAACTGGGAAGGATGAGAATTGGCTATATCCATCTCGTGGAACCGATAGGTGGAAGACTTGGAGTAATATCCCCGGAGATGCAGATGGCACCGCTCATCCGAAAAAAATTCGAAGGAACCCTTATTTTAAACGGCGGATACGATGCCCAGATCGCTAACGAAGCAATAGAGAGTGGTTTAGCAGACCTGATTGCGTTCGGTGTCCTTTTCCTCGCCAACCCGGATCTCCCTGAGAGATTCAGGAAAAATGCACCACTAAACAAAGAAGATCTCGCAACGTATTATACCGGGGAAGAAAAGGGGTACACAGATTACCCATCAATGAAAACCTAGATATCCTGTATATATTTGTTAAGAATTCGATTAAAAAAAATACTATTTTTCCTGAGCAAATAATTACATTTCGTGGCTTTATTATAACTCACTTTTTTCCAAAGAGGCCTCCTGCATAACGTTGTGTCATCTCGGACCCCTTCGTACAATAGAACCGGTTTTTGAGCCCAATCTGGTCTGTTATCGGGCAGGTTGGGCAGATACAGTTCTTTTCCTGGGAAATACAGACAAAACTCCTACCTATCGCACAGAAAAGAAGTTCCTGTGCATTTTTTGCGCATAGCGTGTATGTCGGGCATGAGGGGCAGGTACACATTTTTTTAAATTTTCCCATAGCCTCAGTCATCTGAACAGGTGACATCCCTGCGAATGATTTCATCGCTTCATCGAATTTGTCCATTATCTCTCCCTCCTCTTGTCTATTCAATGGAAATTTTCCCCCCGGAATCTTTTTCGACTTTCTTGAGATGTACCTCCAAAACGCCATTCTTGAACGTTGCAGAAGCCGTATTTTCTGTCACCGGTTTTGGGAGGGGAACTATCCTCGTCATCGATCCAAAACTGCGTTCTCGCAGATAGTACCCTTCCCTCTCCTCCTTCTTTTCCTCCTTGCGTTCACAGGAAATCTTAAGAGAGTGGGGTGTGATAAGATTAAGCGAAATATCCTTTTTCGCCACACCGGGAATCATATCTGCGGTCACAATGACCTCGTCATCTTTCTCAGTCACATCGACAAGCAAGTCAGTAGGCTGTTCAGGAAGCATTTTTGTTCTCGCCTCCCCGGTTGCAGGTAACAATGCCATCGGGTTGGTCTCGTGCAGCTGCCGAGATAAAGACTCCATGTACTTCCGCATGTCTTCAATCTCATCAAATACTGATCGGTAATACCATCGGACCACTGTGTTCACCCCCGCTTTTACGAGAGTTCAACGGTAAAGGACCAAGGTCTTCCTGACAAGTTACCGGGAGACTCAGCTCTTCACCGCGTGGGATATTATTTTGTGATATTTTATCAAATTAATTGGAGAACTCAATTTTTGAAACATTTATTGTAAGAAGAAGGCCCGGTTAATCCAAAAAAAGAAGGGTAACTTAGTGATATCAGCGATTGGATTCATTATTTAAATCTTCGGGCTTTAGCATATTCAGAATAGCCTCAATTCCGGAGATCTCACGACGAATAATCTCTTCATGAAAATAATGTCTTAGTTTTTGTTCGAATTTTAACCGGAAATCGCGATTCCAGCCGCGTCCTGGGTTGTACTGGTTATGAATGTAAAACTGGAACTCATCGAGATCCTGCCGGGTGAGTTTATCAATCAGGTTTTTCCGGTACTTGTTCATCAGGGTACTGTTTCATATCTCCAAAAGGAATTTTTTCTTGGTTCATGGTTCATGTATCCTCTGAAATTTTAGGCCGATGATTTAATCGTATGTAGATCCGGATCAATCAGGTAGATTTCCGGATTGTTAAGAAGATCGAGTGCATTGATTCTCTGTTCAATGAGTTCGTCAAATGTGAAAAAATCCTTGCCGTCATTTTCTGGACTTGGCCAAAATACCTGAATACCGTTCTGGTATTTTTTACTGCTTTCAATCTGCTGCATTTTTCCTCCTTTATCGTTGATTTCATGCCCATCCGGATAACCCGGTGGCAACTGTGCTTCACGTGGCATCCATGGCTCCATTTATATGGCCGACCCACCCGCGAACGCCTCTCTCATCAGATCCTCCTGTTTTTTTGTGAGGTTTGTAGGAATCTGGACTATGACCTTTACCAGGAGATCGCCCCGGTTGTCGGAATTGCGGAGCGGCATACCCAGCAGGCGGAGCCGGAACAGGGTATTGCTTTGTGTCCCCCGGGGGATTTTCAGGAGGGCACTTCCGGTTATGGTAGGCACGTTGATCTCTCCTCCCAGGAGTGCGACCGGTAACCCGACAACCGCGGTTGTGCGGAGATCCGCGCCCTGTCGTTCGAATACCGCATCATTTTTCACGTGAACGACCGCGTAGAGGTCACCCGGCGGCCCCTGGTTTTCCCCGGGTTCACCTTCGCCCGCAATTCTGAGGAGCTGTCCGTCTTCAACACCGCGGGGGATCGTAACCTCAATCTTCCGGGTTTTCTGCAGGACGCCGGTGCCGTGACAGGTCTGGCAGGGTTGTTCGATAATCCTGCCACTCCCCCCGCATTCCGGGCAGGTCGAGAGACTTATTACCTGGCGGTTACGGATTTTCTGGGGCGTCCTGATCTCGCCCGTTCCGTGACAGGTCGGGCATTGTTTGAGATACCCCGGCTGTGCGCCGGTCCCGTGACAGGTGCCGCATTCTGACTGGTGCGGGACGGCAACCGTATTTTTGGACCCGTAGAATGCATCGGTAAGGGAAATATCAAGATCATACCGGAGATCCGCGCCGGCCCGCCTTCTGGATCCCCGGGACCCCATCGAGTACGCATCGAATATATCGCCAAGCCCGAAGTCCCGGAACAGGTCGTCATAACTGGGAGGTTGGTAACCGGCCGCATCCCCGGGTTTGAAATCCACATGGCCTACCTGGTCGTACTGGTTTTTTTTCTGGGGGTCTCCGAGGACCTGGTACGCTTCATTGATTTCCTTGAACTTTTCTTCTGCGTCCTTACTGCCTTTGTTGAGGTCAGGATGGTATTTCCGTGCAAGGTGCCGGAACGCTTTCTTGAGATCGTCCGCTGTAGCATCCCGTTTTACGCCAAGTACCTCATAATAATCCGGTTTCGCCATGTTCATGTGAAAAATTTGTATTAATTGTCATCCTTGACTTTGAAATCAGCGTCGACCACGTTCTCACCGTTGGGACCGGTGGCAGTGCCGGCCGATCCTGCACCCGGAGGTGCTTCCTGGGATCCTCCTGCCTGTTGCTGTGCCTGCTGGCTTACATGCTGGTATGCGGCAGTCCCGGCTTCTCCCAGGACTTTCTGGAGTTTTTCCGTCTCTGACCGGATCGTCGTAACATCTTTCCCGTCGAGTGCGGCCTTGACACTGGTGATCGCCGCATTCAGCCGGTCAACCATGGCTGCGTCCAGTTTGTCGGCAAGGTCGGTTTTTGTTTTCTCTGCGGTGTAGACAAGAGAATCGGCGATATTGCGCGACTCGATCTCCTCTTTTCGTGTCTTGTCCTGCTCCTCGAATTCCTTGGCATCGGATACCATCTTTTTCACGTCAGCATCCGAGAGTTTTGACGACGCTGTGATAGTCATCTTCTGCTCTTTTCCGGTGCCCAGGTCTTTTGCCGAAACGTTGATGATACCGGATGCATCGATATCGAAGGTAACCTCGATCTGGGGGATTCCCCGCGGCGCCGGCGGGATACCGACGAGATTGAACTGGCCGAGGCTGACGTTATCGGCAGCCATCGCCCGTTCTCCCTGGAGCACATGGATCGTCACCGACGGTTGCATATCTGCAGCGGTTGAGAATATCTGGCTTTTCTTGGTCGGGATCGTGGTGTTCCGGTCGATCAGGGCGGTCCTGACACCCCCGAGTGTTTCGAGGCCTAACGTAAGCGGCGTAACGTCAAGGAGCACCATATCCGTGATCTCGCCGCCGAGGATACCGCCCTGGATTGCTGCACCCATGGCTACACATTCCATCGGGTCGATCCCCCGGACCATCTTGTCGCCCACGTGGTTTTCAATAAATTTCTGGACGATCGGCATCCGGGTCGGTCCGCCGACGAGGATCACTTTCTGGATATCGTCTTTGGAGAGTTTCGCGTCTTTTAATGCCTGGTCGAACGGTTTGGAACACCGCTGGATGATCGGTTCGACGAGCTGTTCGAGTTTTGCCCTCGACAGTTTCATTGACAGGTGTTTGGGACCTGCCTGGGTTGCCGAGACATACGGCAGGTTGATCTCGGTTTCCAGTACCGTGGAGAGCTCAATTTTTGCTTTCTCGGCGGCTTCTTTTACCCGGTTGATCGCCATCTTGTCGTTGCGTAAATCAATGCCTTCCTGTTTCTTGAACTCGGCTGCAATCCATTCGTAGATCGCAGTGTCCATATCGGTTCCGCCCAGCTGGGTGTCCCCGGACGTTGAAAGGACCGTGAACGTGCCGCCGCCGAACTCCATGATGGTGACATCAAGGGTACCGCCGCCGAGATCGAAGACGAGGATCTTGTACTCGCCGCCTTTGTCGAGCCCGTACGCCATCGACGCTGCCGTGGGTTCGTTGACTAACCGGACAACGTCGAGTCCTGCGATCTTGCCGGCGTCCTTTGTTGCAGTACGCTGGTTGTCGTTGAAGTACGCAGGCACGGTAATGACTGCCTTTGTTACCTTCTCTCCGAGGAACGCTTCTGCATCTCTTTTTATCTTCTGCAGGATGAATGCCGAGATCTGCTGGGGTGTATACTCTTTCCCGTAAATTTTGTACACATGGTTTGTACCAATTTTGCGTTTTGCCGCCGAGATTGTTCCTTCAGGGTTGCTCACGGCCTGCCTCCGTGCCGGTTCGCCTACGAGAAGCTGGCCGTCTGCGGTAAACGCTACATACGAGGGAAACATCTTTCCGGCTACGGTTGCACCTTCTGCAGACGGGATGATCGTGGGTTTTCCGCCGATGATTACTGCCGCTTCGCTGTTGGACGTTCCGAGGTCGATTCCGATTATTTTTTCCTTAGCCATTGTTTTCACCCGTTTCTTCCATTACATGTTCTGCTATCTTTACCTTCGATGGCCTGATCACTTTGGACTTCAGCTGATACCCTTTTTCCAGCTCCTCAAGTACGGTGTTCTGTTCTTTCCCGCACTTCTCGGTGCACAGGACTTCATGGAACTGCGGATCGAATTTTTTTCCAAGGCAGGGTATCGGTTGCAAGCCATAGGCACAAAGGATTTTGTTGAAATTCTTGTAGATCATTTCGATGCCTGCTTTGTTCTTTTCGTGGGTAAGTGACGGCAGCGCCCGTTCGAGATCATCGAAAACAACGAGGAGATCTTTTATCAGGGTCTCGTTGGCAAGTGCGATGATTGCTGCTTTCTCCTTTTCCTGCCATTTGCGATAATTATCAAACTCTGCCTGGAGGTATCTCAACCGTTCCAGTCGGTCCTCGGATAGTTTTGTCTTTTCCTCGAGTTCCGTTTTCAGCTGCCCGATCTCATCCATGAAATTACCTCTTTTACCCCTGAGATTCCAGTTACAGGCTTTTCAGTCAAACCGGGGGTGGATCCAGTAGTGACGGACAAAATCGGAATATATGCAGTTCTCGGAATTACACCGGCTACAGTCTGTCCCCCGGGCAGGAAACCCCACTCGGGGACATTACCGTGAAAGGGAATTTCTGTACGCTTCCCTTCCCTTTACACAAATTACCCCAGTTTTTGTCTATAGTTTCTCTTGGGATGTATCCTCCTCCTGAAGCTTCAAATATGGGAATTGATCTCACCCGCGAGTGAATTAAATAGTAAATATAAAAGGATCTCTCTTAAAAACCAGATTTTGAAACAAAATTTGAAAAGTAAGTACACAAGGGATTTTTTTAAGAAACCCGGGAAACATCCTGGACCGTGTCTGACCTCAGATCTCCTCGTCTTTTTCTCCATGATGAAAAGTGGGTTTCCGCATCTTTCCGTGAATATCCAAGAATAATCAAATCATTCTGAATCGCGAGGAAAAATGAGGGATTTAGAGGGACCCCGGAATAGTCTGCCAGAAGATCAGTAAGAAATCCTAAAAATTCAGCATTTCTTGCACGGTAAATGTGCTGTAACAGCAAAAAAAACGCATTATCTAGAACATCCCTGCCGTATAACTCCGGTTTATCCCGGGAAAGCCCCCGTATCCCGGTCCAGATTTCATAGATCCCATGGTTCCTGCAAAACGCTGCAAACTGTTCAGATACCAGGTAATTATCGATCCCCAAGGATAAGACATCGTCGGATAACTGTCTGATTCCCCTGCGGAAATCCCATGGCAGGGGCATGTTTTTTTCCTGGTTGTGACTCAGCAAGACCATAATTACGCACAGCCGTAGATTAACTGCACACCTGCGAGTAGGTACCTTCCATCCGGTTTGCTATCGGGCTCCATAGGAATTGTCGGTCCACTTTTGCTCGTCCTCTCCGTCCAAGTACCTCTGCATTTGTGGGGTCACCAATTAAAGTATTAATTCCCCATGCAAGCGATCCGGGGTCTGTTTGCACCTTGATACCGTTTACGAACGCATCTATATTCTCAGAAAGCCCCCCGACATCACAGGCAACAACGGGTTTCTCCGCACTCCATGCTTCCAAAAGAACAAGACCGAAGGGTTCGTTTCTGCTGGGTATAACTACAAGGTCGCACGCGTTGAGGAGACGAATGTATTCAGAGTCCGGGATATATCCGACAAAATTGACCGGGAGATCCCGTGCGCGTTCCTGGAGGAACTGTCTCATCCCCCCATCACCGGCTACTATTACTTTCGCATCCCATCGATCTCGGCATACTGTCCGTAATGCATCGATAAAAAGATCGGGACCTTTCTGATACACGAGTCTACCGATAAAGAGGATCAGGGGAGCATAGGGATGAATCCCGTATCTTTGTTTAACCTCGCCGGGATCAATATTTGCATGATACTGTCGGGGTACAATACCATTTGGCACTACGTCGCATTTCCAATCCGGGATATTATACAATCTCATCACTTCGTTTTTCATGACAGTCGAAACCGCGGTAACTCTCTTTGCAATCAGACCCCCGTACCATTCTTTCCCGGAGATCTCCCTGTACTCCCACCAATCCCCGTATTGGTTTCCGTTCCTGCCAAATTCCGTGGAATGGAATGTAAGGATAGTTTCCCGATCCTTCAATCTGTGCAGTGCCTGTATCGGGTGCCAGTCGTGGAAGTGGAGAATATCGAACCTTTTTTTCTGGTCAGCCTGGCAGAACTGCTCCACCATCTGATTACTCATGTCTTCGCAGTACTGTACGGTATTATTGCCCTGTGGCCGGCAGTAGTGATACGAAACGTCATTGATAACCTGGTCCTGCACCCACCCACGGGTGAAAAAGTGGACTTCATGGTCTTTTGCAAGGGTCTCGGCAAGGTTAGTAGCGGCATTGGCAAGGCCCCCGACCCGCTCCGCATACATAGATTCCCAACAGAAAAATGCTACGCTAAGCGACTCCATAACTCCTCTCTCCTCTGGTTGATGGTAGTAATCAGGTCCTGTCTGTCCCTGCGGCCGATGATATCTTCTGCAAGTTTCTGGTCTTTGAGTGTGTGTTCTATCCACTGCGCGATATCCCCTCGTTCCTGGTGATAGGCAATCGAATCCGACGGAACTACCCGGAGAAGGTCGCAGAACTGATCGAGACTATATGCAGCATATCCGACGTAGCCCGTGGGAGAAGTAAAATGAAATGCCTCTTCCGGGGGGAGGGTGCGCAGGGTCTTTGCAGATCGCTTGTTTTTCATAAAACGGATATTCCTGTTTTCAAAATCGGCAAGGATTGCCATGTAGATCTTGAACGCGTCTCTGGCCTCATGGTGACTGAAATAATTATGTACCTCGCCACAGGTTCCGAACTTCGACGCCATGTAATAGAAATGATCGCTTGTCTGGAGGTACCGCCAGATGGCCTTATCCTTGGCAAATGCAGCAGCTTTCTGTATCGCCGAGTA
This sequence comes from uncultured Methanoregulaceae archaeon, assembly GCA_963701095.1. Taxonomy (GTDB): domain Archaea; phylum Halobacteriota; class Methanomicrobia; order Methanomicrobiales; family Methanospirillaceae; genus Methanoregula. Next base: position 1,449,217 of record OY969564.1, on the reverse strand, counting down.
TGCTGTGTGCTGACGCTCATTTCCCATCCATGCGGACGCGTCCTTTTCTATATCTGCCCACGAAATGGTTTCCTTCACGTCGACAGTACCCACCGGCATGTAACTCTCAAGTGCATCTGACGGAAGGATCGTCCGGACTCCCCGTTTTTCCAGCTCTTCAGGAAGATAGGAAAGGAAATTAAGGATCCCGGTCTCTTTCCAGAAATGCTCCCCGAAGGTCTCGTAATCGATAAAGACATTTACGAGGTCGCCATTCGCACCGCGAATCCAGTCAGCATATGTGTCTGCAGTTAGTGGGAACTTGTCCCAGCCCCGGTTACCAAACCGGAACGCTATATCATCAGAAAGCTGTATATCACGGAGAAGAACGGGCACGTCATCACAGGTATAGATATGATGTGCGCTACGCCAATCGAGAATCCGGTTAACTCCTTCAGTAAACACTCCGGCATAGCCCATTTTTTTTACGCAGGATGCGATGTGGTTGTTGAACGTGAATTCAGTGTTTTCAAATACAGTCGGCCGGATCCTGAACAGGTCGTACATAAGTTCGGTATGCATACCGGCCTGCTCCATAAATTCCGTTTTATCTCCAAAACAGCCGGCGATACTATGGTAATAGGTCTGGCCGAGCAGTTCGGAATTTTTATGCCTTGCTACTTGGTCAAAAAGGGAAAGGACATCCGGCCTCCATTTCTCCAGCTGCTCGATAAATGTCCCGGAAAAAGAGAACGTACAATGGAACCCCTCATCAAGTTTTTCCAGGATGATGTTGGTGGCCGGCACGTAGCATTTCTCTGCTACCCGTTCCAGCACTTCCCGGTTAATGGCATCAAAATAGAGTGAATCAAGATCCTTTTCCTTTTTTTTTGGATCCGGGGAAAAATAACGATTAAGCCTGAAAGGCTGGTGCACTTCGAACCCGATACAGATGTCTGGCATTTTTTTATCGTTCTCCAATCCTGTCCTTACTCAAACTGTACCTGAATTTTGATCTTCCGCGTTCCGGAGGGGTTGTTGGATTTTGGATAATGGACCTCACGGATACTTCGGTATCGTTATCGCAGTAGCGTGAACTCTTCTGTCTGCCTGACTTTTCCTCAGGAACGATAATAGACTCTTTCCTGAGTATCAGATTTTGAAACACTTTTTGAAACAGTATCTTTAACCATTGGAAAAGAGGCAATCCAGCATCTAATATCCAAGAGATTCGCTGACAAGGATCAAAGTAATACGTCCTTCCTGTTTCTCATTTGCAAGAATCACACATTTTCCGATCATGCTCTGTGTGCCATATGCTTTCATTGCCCGGACATTTTCAAGCGGAAAAACGTACGTCCTGATGCGTTGCAAAGCATCCTCGACTGTGGGCACGATTTTATTGATTCCGGCGACAAGGATAAGGTGCCCGGCTGCATAAGGCCATGCACCAACCCGGCTTCCAGTGGCGTCGCAAGAAACGATCTCTCCGGTCTGGGCAATCGCGTTTGCAGATGAGATAAAATAATCAGCCGTAACCGATTTTCTTCGAATCTCTGCCCTTTTTACCGGGTCATCTTCGGCATTAATTTTGGTATGCAAAAGGATCCAGCCGCTGGTTCCCCTGGCAACATAATCCTCAAACCCTATCTCAATAAGAGTAGTCGAGGACCCTGACATGACTTCCGAACCGGAAGGAATAAGTTTCCTGATTACAGCAAGTGCTTCATCACCATCCGCTGCCAGAATAACTTTTATTCCGCGTTTTTTAATGGCTTGTACGGTTATATCAACAACATCCGTGTCAGGAAAATGGTTCCAGGTTTCAGCATCCACCGCCACGTCCTGATAAAGGTTGACCGCGCTGAATGGTGTAGTCCTGCTCATAAGCCTCTTTGTCTTTCCAGAGATGGTGTATAGTTAACCGGATGAGCTTTCCGCTGCAGCCTCCTGAAATCGGTACTGGTAAATTATCTGGCGCATATCCTGCAGATTCATTTTCTCGATGAGGAGTTTCTTTTCTTTGAGTTTTTTTAATGCATACCTTACTGTTCTTGGCGAGTAACTCACTTTTCCTGCAATTTCCTTGTGGGTCATAGCTCGACCCGTGCCAAGAATCTCAAGTACCATTTTTTGTGATTGAGGTAATGTCTTCATTTTTCACATCCTATGACTCTTTAAAGGATCAGCCGCAGCTGGCCCCACAACGTTCGTTCAGCCCGCTATCCGCCTCATTTTTATCCGTCAGGATACGAGGGAGTGCTTTTTGGACAAAATCATCGATCGTTCCCATCTCTCCCCAGGATTCCACCTCATAATTTTCAGAATTATCCGGATCTGGAAGAATCAGCACATTTCCCTCCTCATTTGGTCCGGAAACATATTTTTTTCCGCGGTGGAGGTTATGGACTCCTTTTTCCATTCCTTTCGGGATCCTCGCATAAATGATCCAGTACGTCAGTTTATCTGTTGCACTCACGTAGGTTTCGTTCTCCTGCTCGAATTTTTTCAGGAGCTTCTCTGTTTTTTCCTCCATAATTTCACCTTGTGCTGGTGTGTACCGCAGGTAAGGGCTACACAACAAAAGGTATAGGTTCTTTGCTGAACATCAAAATTTGAAACATATTTTGAAACATTTATGATAGAAGAAGAACACCTGACAATACAGAAAAATTATAAGATGTTTTTACAATTATCGTTCGAGAAGAATTTCCAATACGCCTTCGTGAAATTTTTTGCTGCTGATATACGATCCTGAAGGAACTTTAATTTTTTTCAGAATAATTTCGTCATCGTTTGCAGCAGATATGGTCAGCCTGTTATGCTCCAGATCTATTCTAATCTTTTCCTCGGAAATTCCGTTTAACAGACACCTGACATAGATTGATTTAGGAGTTCTGGAAATCTCTGTAGGGGGAGTTTTAGCAGTTTGTTTTATCTTTTTTTGTTTCTTTGGTTTGATCATATCATTCCCGCTTATAGTATCGTGAAAAAATGTAAGAAGATCTACCGGGCGCCCGGAACCCTGTCGGGCAGGACTAAAAAGGGTTCGCATGCAACCTCAATCATCTATGCTAGGTGAAATAGTTATGCAGAGATTATAGATATTGTTTCAAGATTTGGAATAATAAATCCGTCATTTCGTTTGTGGAGAATTTAAATCATTCCTTTGTTCTGCCTCCGTTTCGGCTCCGATAATGTGTTGGAAAACGAACTTGAATTCGTTTAGCCGCTGCCGTATGAATTTTTTGCCGGCAACAGTTGGGTAGTAGAGTTTGGATTTGCCGGAAACTTTCATCTCAAGATATCCTCTTTTCTGGAGCTCATAAAGGAATGAATAAATCCGCGCTTGGGGAATAAGGACCTTATACCGGTTATGGATTTCGTGCACAATATCGAATCCGGAAATCGGTTTTTCCAATGTCGATAAGATAACCGGTTCAAGCAGTTTCTTTACTACGTCTTCTATAGTAGACTGGGGAACGACCGTGATTGCTTCAGCAGGAAATGAGTTGTGGGTAAAGGAAATGGTTGTGTCCCTGCCCGTGGAAATTATAATTTTGGCGATCCCTTCCGAAAGGAGCCGGATCCGGTCATGATCGAGATTTCCCATATTAACTGCAATAATACCTGTGATAGGAACCCCGGATGCCTTTTTTTCGAGGATCATATCTTTCACAGTAACAATATCCTCAAATTCTTCAGTATCGGAAAAATCAAAAACGACTTGGAGACCCCCTTGTGATTCGGCTGGTGGAAGGGTTGAGGTGCATTTTTCAATGATACGGGGAATGAAAAAAAGTTCGCCTTTTTTTATGCGTCGCGTATAAAGAAGGCCTTTTGAGATTTCTTCAATAAAATATTTTTGCAGCACCGACTGGTGGTAGGCAAAGAAAAACCGGCCTCCCTTCTGGATGCCGGCTTCTATGGCGAATTTGAATATCGGCTCTTTTACCGATGGATCCACATATAAAAAGAGGATAATTCCGGAAAAGATGTCTTTGAGGAGAACCGTTTTGATCTCAGGGAGTGCCAGATATTCTGCATCCGCAATACCGGTTGTTTCCGGAGGTACCCGGCAGGAAGTGTGCTCTGCAAAGCAGCCGCTTTCTTTTTTATTTCCTCTTCTGAAGCTTTCCTGAAAAGCGCTATTTCAACTGCCGCTTTCAATTCCAATTCGTTAAAGGGTTTTAGAATATAACCATACGGCCGGACCTGTTTAGCCTTCTCGATAATTGTGTCGTCGGCGTATGAAGTAATAAAAATTACCGGTATATCCAATTCGCCGACAATCACTTGTGCTGCTTCGACACCGTTGAGCTTACCTGGCATAACAATATCCATAAGGACAAGGTCCGGGGAAAGGCGCCGGGCTTTTTCAATCGCATCCTCTCCTGATGCTGCCATACCTACAACAGTATATCCCATGGCATGCAGTCGCTCTTCGAGCTGCATTGTGATAATTGCTTCATCATCTACAACAAGGACCTTTGACACAGTATCATCCGCTAGTTTCTATGGGGAAATCGATGCGTATAAGCGTTCCTTTATCGTTACTTTCGATGGATAATGTCCCCCGCAGCTGCCGGACAAGGTTGCGGATCAATTTTAATCCCAGACTGGAAGTTGTGTTAGGATCAACTTCGGGGGGGATACCGATTCCATCGTCCTTGATAATTATATGGATAAGGTCTTCTTCCCGCCATGCTGATACATGGACCGTACCCTCTTTACGCCCTTTGAAGGCATAGATGAATGCATTAGACAGAATCTCATTAATTGCCAGTGCACAGGGAATTGCAAGATCGACCGGAAGTGTAAACCCTTCCGTATCCACGTCAGAGTTGATCACAGGTCCGGATTTACCATAGATTCCGGCAAGATCGATCATCATATCCTGGATCTGGGCCCCCATATTGATTTGGCCGGATTGATTACTTTGGTACAACCTAGTATGGATCTGGGCCATAGTCTTGATTTTTAGCATCATGTCGGTCAGGATGCCGGTAGTTATGGGATCATTTGTCCTCGATCTTGTCATTTCAAGAAGGCCGGTGATGATCTGGAGGTTGTTCTTGACCCGGTGGTGAATCTCGCGGATAAGAATCTCCTTTTCGCCGAGTGCGGCGAGGATCTTTTCATTGGCAAGTTTTGTCTCAGTAACATCACGGAAATATCCGATTATACCATCGATTTCTCCTGAGGCATTCTTTTTTGGCACATATGACCCAATAAAATAGTTTTTCTCTCCTTTGACTCCGGTAATAGCGAATTCACTTGTAGCCGTTGTCCCGTTTTCCAGTACACGTTTCTTAATGGCAGTTACAGTATCAGCCTCTTCTTTTGATATCAGATCATAATCGGTTTTCCCGATCATATCTTTCTCTGTCGTATCCAGCTGAGGATTTATAACAAGGGTATATCGTAGATCTTTATCCTGGACTACAATGTGGTCGGGTGTACTGGTAGCAATTATCCGGAATTTTTCAAGACTTTCCTGCAAGGACTCCTCGGCGTGCCTTCTTTCGGTAATATCCCGGTAACTCCAGACCCGGCCGACGATGGTTTCGCCGATCTTCTGGGGCTTGGAATATCGCTCGAAAACCCGGCCATCGATGAGCCTGACCATATCGTAGCTCTCCCGTCCGCGATGGTTGTACAGCTCATTCATACGGACGGAAAACTCCTGAATATCAGCCACAAGCGGCGAAATATACAAAAGTGCTGTAGCCTCTTGAGCTTCATTGAGTTTATTTTCGGGGATCCCCCATATCGTGCAAAATTTTTTATTGTAACTAGTTATTTTCCGTTCGTTATCAACTACAAGAATTCCGTCAGCAGTAGAATCAAGAGCCGCCTGCAACAGAGAAGCGTTTTTTTCTGCAGTTTCTTCTGCGTATTTACGTGCTGTTATATCCTGTCCCTGTGCTAGTGTGGATATTATTGTCTCCCCGTCTACATCATACACATTTGCCGAATTCCAGAGGACAACTTTTGTAGTGCCGGAAATGTGCTTGACCGGCATCTCAACCGACTCCCAGCGTTCCCCATAACTCGTTTTCCGGATAAGTTCCATAGAACTTTCCTTGGATTTTTCCGGAAAGAGGGTACCAAGAGGTTTTCCAATAACATCATCAGCGGCCAACCCGGTCAGGAACTCGAAGGCTTTATTGAACCGCAGAATCCTGTACTGGTTGTCCCAGACGATGATAGGGGCATTTGCATACCGTGTGAGGTTTTCCAGGTACTGACTTGTCCCGCGTAAGGAATCCTCGGTTTTTTTCCGTGCCATTGCCATGGCAACAAGATCTGTTACTGCCTGCATCAGGTCCAGTTCCTCATTCGTAAATGAGGTCTTGTCCCTAGTGCCAAAAGAAAAAGTCCCAAGAATACAACCCTGGGAGAGCAACGGATGGCACACATACGCAGAAGCGCCAAATGAACGAATTATGCGGGTTATTTCCTTGTTAGTCTGGGAAATATTGGTTTCTATTATCCGCTTTCCCTCCAAGGCAACTTTGCCGCAGACTGAGTCGCCAACCTTCATCGGTGAAATTTTTTCTGCTTCATGCGCCGAGATCCCGGCGTAAGCATTCAGGTGCATATACTGTCCGCTTTCATCGATAAAATAATTAAAAAAGAAATGACAATGGAGGAACTGCATAACCCGTTCCCCAATTATCTGTACCACGCGTTCAGGCTTTTCCGAACTCATCAGCAACCGGGCAGTCTCTGCAAGGATATTGAGTTTTTCGGTTTCAATTTTGAGTCGCTCTTCTGTTTGGCGGTAGTGGGGAATTTCCTGGATATAAGGAAAGCTGAATGTACCCCCCGCTTTTTTTATCTTAACGATATTTACAAACCTATCAGGTTCATGGTCATCATTGGAGTCAGCTTCAGGATTCACTCCCGCCTTTCCACGAATCATTTTTTAGAATTCCGTATAGATAAAAATCAAGTGACATTATTTAAACGTTCTTATGTGTTTCAAAAAATGAGATAAAAGGAAACGGCGTGAAATAAGAAAAAAATGACAGGGTCCAGGACATGCTGATTCCCTCTTTTCTATACCTATGATACATGTGACATCCGATGAAATCTGGACAAAATTATATCTTTATTTCCGAGAAGCTCGAGTGTGTCCGGTTTTCCGGAAAAAGAAGAGGAGGTAGATGTTTTATGCACGAAGGAATGAACCCCGGAATGATGCAGCAGCATGAAATGATGATGCAGGAGATGTGGGACTCGTTAACTGATGACCAAAAAAAGACGCTCGCAAAACGTATGCTTGACGGGAAGATAATGATGAAAGAAGAGATGATCAAGCATTTCCAGTTCAAGATCGAAACTATGCGAATGATCAAGAAGATGCTTGATGAATGCTAAAAAGGAATATTTCCTTTTTTTTGCAGTTTATTCCGTTTTTCCTCAGAGAAAATATACTTTTATCCTGCATTCACGCTGTGAACTCTATTCAATTTTACATTCATTCTCTGCACATGCAACAAGAGACGGATAGTATTTTGTAACATACTCCTTGACCATACGACGAGCGGAAAAGGTGGCGGCTGTACTTTTAACGGTCTCTTTCATCATTTTTACCCAACCGTGGGGTATTCCATCGATGGATGAAGAATAGTAAAGCGGTACTACTTCTTTTTCAAGGATATTGTAAAGGGCTGCGGCATCGGATGCATCTCTGGTTGCAGGATTGGGATCGCCTTCAAAAGCCCAACCGTTTTTGCCATTGTATCCTTCAATCCACCACCCATCAAGGACACTCAGGTTCAATACCCCGTTTAAGGAAGCCTTCATACCGCTTGTCCCACAGGCCTCCATGGGGGGGACTGGATTATTCATCCAGACGTCGACCCCGTGAACCAGGTACTGGGCCATCTGTTCTCCGTAATCCTCGACAAACCCTATCCTGCCGCCGAACTCTGGTTTCCCGGCAAATTCGTAAATCCGCTTTAAAATTATTTTTCCTTCGTTATCAGCCGGGTGGGCTTTTCCGGCAAAAATAATCTGAACCGGCCTCCAGGGATCGTTGAGAATCCGCCGGAGCCGGGCTTGGTCCTGGAAAATAAGATCAGCCCGTTTATATGAGGAAAACCGGCGGGCAAATCCTATTGTGAGAACTGAAGGGTTAAGCATCATCCCTTCTGCGACTAGGTTTGCAGGTTGGTTTAACTCTTTTTCCCATTTGATACGTTTTTTTTCCCGGATCCTGTTGAAGAGTTTCTGTTTAAGCCAGATATGCAGTGTCCAGAGTTCCTTGTCTGGGACTTCGTCAATGACCTGCCAGATGTCCGGGTTGTCGTGATTCATATGCCAGTGGGGATCAATACAATCGAAATATTTTGAATAAAGCGTATCCATCCGGGGATTTAGCCATGTCGGTATATGAACACCGTTGGTGATATTGTCGATCGGGACTTCTTCCACTTTCAGGTTCGGCCACAGGCATCGCCACATACCCCGGGCAATGTCGCCATGTTTTTTTGATACCCCGTTATGGTACTGGGTGAGTTTAAGAGCAAATGCAGTCATGTTGAACCCGGTGCCCTCATCACAGGGATGATGACCCAGTTCGAAAAAAGTGTCCCTATCGATTCCCAGCTGGGGGTAATAACTGGCAAAATATTTGTCTATGAGGTCCCGGGGGAAGATGTCATTTCCGGCAGCCACCGGTGTATGGGTTGTAAAAACGGCGGTCCCCCTTACTTGATCGAGGGCCGTTGTAAAATTCATACCCGATGAAACTCGTTCCCGGATCCCTTCGAGCTGGGCGAAGGCCGGGTGACCTTCGTTGAGGTGAACTGCAGAAAACGATATACCCAGCTCGCCAAGCATTTTTCTACCGCCAATTCCAAGGACAATTTCTTGTTTTAATCGCTGCTCGGTCTGTTCGGCGTACAGTCGGTGCGATATAGTCCGGTTTTCCGGAATATTCCGGGGGATGTCCGTATCAAGAAGGTACAGCGGAATTTTCCCTACCTGCACTCTCCATACAGCCGCGAATATCTCCGGAGTAATGAAGGGCACGTGTATAATCATCTGATTGCCTGATGCGTCAAGTACACGGGTAATGGGTGTTGCATCCCGGTCCAGCATTTCAGTGATGTTATCCTGCCATCCGTCTGGTAGGATGTGCTGGTGGAGGTACCCCTCAGAGTACATGAATCCCACTCCTACAAGAGGTATCCCAAGATCACTGCATTCCTTTAAATGATCTCCGGCGAGAAATCCGAGACCCCCTGCATAGAAAGGTAGTGAATGATGCAGGCCATACTCTGCCGAGAAATAGGCAATTGTCAGAGGACGGCCGGTATATTGCGACGAAAACCAGCCTTTGTGGTTTGCCATGTATCTTGAAAATCGGTTCATAATAATGTCGTACCGGCGGAGATATTCCGGTTTTTCTAGGACACCCTCTAGGAACTCGGCCGGAATCTCCTGAAGCATCTTGACCGGATTGTGTATACTTTGTTTCCAGGCCTGCTGGTTGATCTGCTTGAAGAGGACCCGTGCTTCGGGATGCCAGCTCCACCAGAGATTGTACGCCAGATCGATAAGCCCGGATAACCGTTCCGGGACATGGGGAAATTTTTCTAAAAGACCGTCTTTAAGATCGGCCATACGTGAAACCCTCCATAGACCCGTATGGACTAAAAAAAGGTTAAAACTATGGAAAGGTACAAAAGAATACGAAAGGTTCCGGCACCTTTATCATCTTCCCAAGACGTATCTGGCGTGCGGTGAAGGTACGTGAATGTCTGGTCTGATCAGTATGCATTCCTTCAGAATCCACGGCTCTACCCCGTCTTGACCGGGTTCAATGCAAATATCGACCGGATCATCCCGGTTACCCCGTCACTTTTGTGTGATTTCAGGAAGCAGAAAAAGTTTAGTAGTATTCTTAACCGGCTCCAACATTCGATGCGTTATTGTTCGGCAGACGAAATGGTTATCCATGACCATGCAGTGTTTTCTGAAATTTCATCTTATTTTTCCAACACAGGTACTTTTGCACTAGGTGGACAGGCTGGTATTGCAGCGCAACAAATGCGCAGGATTGGGATAGCTCCGGTCACCTGTGCCGTTCCGGGAGCCGGGCCCCGTACGAGGACTTTGCTTCAGCATGCCGGTGTTCTTCCTCTCACTTTTCCGGAAGCGGGGAAACATCCCGACAGAATTCATTTAATTTTCGAATTTTCACCGGGTCTTATACCGTTGGCCGAAGGAGTTGTACCCGGAATAACCGGTTTATTGTGTCACCGGCACATGACCCACGTACCGTCGTGATTCCAATAGACAGGCAGGATTCTTTCCTCAATCAAATTAGATCCTGCCGGCGTGCGTTTCTTTCCGGTTACCAGTTCCTCGAGAAAAAAGAGGATTTTATAACGGCGGCTTCGCAGGCACTGGCAATACGTCGCGTCAATCCCCTCATGAGGACGCATATGGAATGTGTGTCCGGAGTAAATTCCCGGGTCATATCCATGATAATCGAACATATTTTCCCCCACATGGATAGCATAGGGCTCAATGAACTGGAGCTGGGTGAATATATGAGATCGTTTGATCCCAAGTCTATTTCAGGATCTCCGTTATCCCCTGTTTCAATGGTTCGCGACGCCGTTGCATGTGCCCATGCAACAGGTGTTCAAAGAATACATGTGCATACATTCGGGTACTATATCCTTATTTTAGCACCCGGGTCTGGTGAGCCTGTATTATCCCGAAATGCTCTTCTTTTTGCAGCTCAGAAGGTTGCCGGCGAAGCGGGAGGGGGCAATCAGGTCATGTCCTGTGAGGGACTTAATGCATATGAAAAAATCCTTGCCGCATTTGGTCCTGTCGAAACACCGGGAATTTTCACGGTTGAGGATCAGATTGTAGTTTTCGTCCCTACCCTTATTTCGCAGGGTGTAAAGAAAACGACGGGGCTTGGTGATATACTCTCTTCTACAGCGTTTGTTGCGGATCCTTTTTGATCGTATTCATATGCTCATCACTGACGCCTTTCGGCATGCCACCCCGGATTCCGCCTCGTGGATCATGGACATCGCCGGTTTAACGGGACATCACATGGTAGTAACAGTGAATTATTGTTTGAGCGGCCGCGGTCCCTACGTTGAACCCTATGCAATACCCGCCCAAATTGTGCGTTTTTTCCCCGGTATGCGAACAGCCCTGTTCCCGGTAATCATATAACTCCAAAGACCGAACCCCCTCCTTCATTCTTTTAATTGGGTTGGGTTCACGTGTATATCAACATATTATTTTGGCCAGAATACGCCCCAAATCACCCAAAGCCCGGGATAACTGCGGAAATTTTCGCAGTTAACGTCGTATATTTATATTGTGGTCATAGATAGGCTAGTATGAATTACAAAATGCTAGTCATTCTCATCATATGTATCGCAGCAGTCGGTATAGCCGGTTGCACCAGCACACAAAGCGGTATCGCGAAGTCGACCGTCGCAGAGATCACTCCGCCAACGGCACAAAGCGTCCCGGTCTCGTATGTTCAAGGCACAAACGCGGCAATCGTGGGATCCGGGCCGATAATACCGCCAGTTTCTACATCTGGAGGGGAGCCGGGTCAGGGCGTCGACACGAAGATCATAAAAACTGCGGATGTCACGCTTGAAGTGAGTAATGTTACAAATGCTGCTGCGGTCATCGCGACCATCGGCACCGCGGCAGGAGGATACGTATCAACGACCAATATCGGTACTGATTACAACGGCCAACCTACCGGCTCCATTGAACTCCGGATCCCTGCTACCCATTTCGACAACACACTTGCCGATGTAAACGCAATCGGGAAAGTTACCTCCCTTTCTACCCAGGCACAAGATGTTACTGAAGAATATGTAGATGTCCAGGCTCAGATCACCGCGTACCAAAATCAGATCACCCAATATAATGCGATCATGAAAAATGCGACTAAGGTCGAAGATGTCCTCTCAATCCAACAACAGATTGATGATGTACAGACCAACTTAGATCGGGTCACCGGGACCATGAAGTACCTCAACAGCCAAATCGATTATGCGACCATCACCGTCTCCCTGCAGCAGCCAGAACCTATCGGCGGACCGCAGGGTCTCGACTTCGTGTCAGCCATAAATGAGGGTATTGCCGGTTTCTTCGGTGTCGTCGATTCAATCATCGTGTTTATTATAACTGTGCTGCCGCTGGTCATCATCGGCTGTATCGTGTACATTGGCTATTGGCTCTGGAAACGGAACCGGCCGGCACAGCCAAAGACCGGTGAGTCAGAGCAGAAACGATAAAATCTTTTTTAATACGGTGATTTTTCCCTTATTTTTCAAAGTAAAAGTATTAATTTATAATTAAAACTCGAATATATAAAGAAGATATACAGGTGCGGTGTACCGCCGCCCCCAAGACCAGAAAACAAGGAGTTTTTTCATGGAAGTCGGACCCGCAACGACAGTAGGAACTGAAGTTTACGTCGATCCGGACCTGTGCAGAAGGAGCCATCATTGCCATAACAAACACGAATGCGTAGATCTGTGCTCGATGGGCGTTTTTGTCTCGGTCAAAGGAAACGGTGTTTATCCGGAGAAAAGTGATTTGTGCTGCATGTGTTTCCTGTGCAATGACTTCTGCCCCGTGCATGCGATCACAGTCCGGTGGACCCTGCGGGCTTGAGTGCCGAATGTATTCCCGGACAGTCCCGGAAATTTTCATTAAGCATATATCCAAAATATGAATTTTTTCAAAAATTAAATATAATTGCTGTTTTCGGTGAACTAATGTCATACCTTCATTTCACGATGCAGTGGCAAATGGCACCATCCACGCTTCAGCAACTGAAATCTATTTTCAACCAGCTCTGATGGACAGTGAATAATATTCTTTTCTCACTATCCGGCAATAGTAATGTCCGTAGAGATAACTGCGACTTTTTTGAAATCAAGGCAACAATTAGAAGTGCTTTCAGAAAATAGTAAGGTGATTTCAATGAATCTGAAAATATTAGGATCTTATTTGCTTTTTGTCACTCTGATCCTGTTTTTTCTTTGTTTATGCGGCTGCCTTATTACATCGCAGCCTGGACAGCCTCAGCCGCACCTTACCGTAAGCCCTGGAATAACCCCGACAGCCTCCAACGAGAACGCAACGGCGCCTGTGCCACGGCCGAGCATTATCTGCAACTGTCCCATGGAGCCCGTTGTTTCAACGACTGTTACACCGTTGTCCTCCCTTGGCGACGGTTCCTGCCATTGTCCATAATATGGTCATATATTCCTGGCAATGAAGGGAATATGTAACATTCGCCATGTTTATCCGTTGATTGTGGTAAAGGCTGGATCATGCCACAGGTACGTGAAATATCAAGGCTCTTTTTTTCCCAGGAAACGATCGATGGCGCCGGGGTAAGGCTCCACCGTGTATTTGGGTATTCCCAGATACCCCACTTTGACCCGTTTCTCATGCTTGATGATTTTCGTGCAGACCGGCCGGAAGATTACCTTGCAGGGTTTCCCTGGCACCCGCACCGGGGCATTGAGACCGTAACATATATGATTGACGGAAAAGTCGAGCACGGCGACAGTATGGGCCATGCAGGCAGTGTTGATGCCGGTGGAATCCAATGGATGACAGCAGGTTCAGGGATTATCCACCAGGAAATGCCAAAACCTGTTCAAGGGAAGATGGGAGGATTTCAGCTCTGGGTCAACCTCCCAAAAAGCCATAAGATGATGGATCCACGATACCAGGAGATCCGCGAAAGGGATGTACCCCATGTCGATGTTTCCGATGGCGCTGTTGTTAAAGTTATCTGCGGGACAATCGACGGTGTAACTGGTCCAGTACGTGATATCGTTACGGACCCGGATTATTTCGATGTCACACTTGAACCGGGGGTGCAATTCACCCTTCCAGTCAGGTCTGGATATACGGCAGCTGCCTATATTATCGCGGGATCTGGAATTTTTGATCCGCACCGGAACGAAGAACAAAAAAACCGCATGATAGCCTTGTATTCCGGCAACGGGACATCGATCGAAGTAAATGCCGGAAAGATGGGAACCCGGTTTTTGTACTTCTCCGGAAAACCTCTCCGTGAACCAGTTGCCTGGGGTGGTCCTATTGTTATGAATACAGAAGAAGAGCTGCAACGAGCATTTGCAGAATATAAAAACGGCACGTTCATCCGGAAAAAGGGTAAATGATGATCCGCTAAAACGAATCTGAGGTTTACTGGAAGGAAAATTCTGAGAACTATAGAGAAGACTTGGAGAAGGCACATCTCAATTAAATATTTCCGACCGAAACGGTAAACAGCCTCTTTCGCCCATCGTACCACAATGGCAGAAGAAAAGTACAAAATTGTCGTTTTTGGTGCGTTCGGGGCGGGTAAGTCAACGTTTATCCAGACACTCGATCCGCAGGCAAAACATATCGAGGCCGAATGCACTGGCGGTTCGACCACTATCGCGCTCGATTACGGTCGGGTTCAGATTGGCGAAAAAAGGGTTTACCTGTACGGAACCCGGGACAGGAGCGTTTTGAATTTGCCCGTGAGATCATAGGCAAGGGAATGGATGGTGCGATCCTTCTCGTTGATGTGACCTCTCCGGTGGACGAATTTGTGGAGCATCTTTCCACCTCAATTTCGAATGCGCATATACCATCAATTGTCTTCCTGAATAAATGCGATGCAATAGGCGCACAACCCGATGCAGCAAAAATGCATTTTTCCGGGGCCGAGACTATTATAGTATCGGCGAAGAACCGGCGCGAGTCAAGGGATGCACTTGAACGCTTCATCGGTAAACTTAGATCCCACACTCGGGAAGAAAAATAAAAATGATTATCGGTTAATGCCGTCAGCGATATTTCTTTATCTCTGATGGTCAGGCATTTTTCCGGTTACAGGGGCACGAATTTTGATCCCTGCATACGGATCCCGGTAACGATAGCATTGCCCGCCGCATGTGCCTCTTCAGTGGTTACTGCGACTACATCAACGGCATCGAAGAGAGGGCCGGCTCGCACCTTGGGTGCGAGAATCTCCTGAACCTGAAAGATCCCGGCAGGGTTTGACATGTGGATCACAAGGCTGATTGGTTTTGTATCGCCTTTCCTGATGTCAACTTTTTCGATAGATAAAGCCGAGACAGAATGAATTGTGATACTGCCCGAATCAAACGCGACCCGGCCCCTGCCCTTTGTCATGTCAGTTGAATCGGCGATACATACAAGGGCCGCCTCGATAGTAAGCGGCCGTGGTGTCCCGTGATGCGAGTACATTGCTGAGAGAATGAACGACCGGATTGCAATGAGTTTTGCCGGGTCATCATAAATTTCAGGAAGAAGTCGTTCAAGAAGCGGCATGGTTATCATAACGCCAAAATCTGCATGTTCCTCGCGGTGGATGGTGTTTCCGAGATCATGACAGAGCATCGCTGTCATGACGATAAGTGCTGCGTCGTCATTATCACCAAATCCCCCGGATATGATGTCAGGGCAGAATGAGGACCCAATGAGCAAATCGAGCATGGTGAGTGCGGATGCAGTAGCAACATACGCATGAGTCCGGCCGTGATCGTTCATGCCAAGTTTTGTCCCGGTGACATAGTTTGCCATCTTCCAGTAGGCTTGAACCTCGGGAGAATCCTTGAGTAGTCTCCACATCTTCCGGGTCATGGGCCGGTGGGACAGATGATGTTCGATAATTTCCAAGGCATGTGCTTCGAGGTCACTATTTTTATACGTTGTGGGTTTTTTCATGATCGCCCCTGATTAAAACTTTCTGAATTCGAGAGACATAGGTTTCCTTTTGGAATAAATAAAAGCGAATACCGACTCTTTTATATTTTTCCCTGGGCTGGGATATGCATAAACCAAGGATATACGGTTATATGACATCCATAAAAATGAGAGATAGTTATTCCACAATCGCGTGAAGGATCGTGACTTTCTCTATCGGCCTGTCTCCAGGTCCTGTCTTTGTTTTAGCTATCCTGTCCACGATTTCCATGCCCTCGATAACTTTGCCAAAAACCGGATGCTTAGAGTCAAGGAAGTTGTTATTCACGAGATTGATGAAGAACTGTGAGCCACCGGTATTGGGGCCGGCATTTGCCATTGAGAGGGTTCCCCGATCGTTCCTGTTATGACTCGAAAATTCGTCACGGATCGCATAACCTGGTCCCCCCATACCTGTACCCGTAGGATCACCTCCTTGAATCATAAATCCATCAATGACACGATGGAAGATGACACCATCGTAATAGCCTTTCTTTGCAAGGGTTTCGAAATTTCCGGCGGTTACAGGCATATCAGGATCAAGTGCAATAGTAATCGTGCCCATATTCGTTTCAAGTCGTACCCGTTTACCGGATTCTTGTGCTGCTGTCATAATTGCCAGAGAAGTATAGCTGTTTTAGGTATTCTTTTTTATGCGGTGCCAATAAGTGTGCTGATACGGGAGCAGACCAGCAGACTACAAATCACAAAATCAAAACCAAGGAAATGTCGTTGTACCTTCACGAATTTACGGTTATCTTCGAAACAGAAAAAAGGGTGCAAAATGGTATTTTTTTACGGAACCTTAGGTATCTCTTCTTCGTTCTTACGACTAAACATGTAGAAGGCGGAGAGTACAATTACGATGGAGACTACTCCAGTCACTATTATCCACTCCCCATGAGTTGTTGAAGCTACATAATCGTTTTCCGACACATCGACACCGAGAATCGCATATGTATTACCGGCCGTGTCATCGATCGGTGCATAAGCAGACATGAACGACCCCCACGAATCGGTATAAGGTACAGGAGAAGCTGTGGGGCCTGAGAGTGCTTCAAAAATTTGCACTTTGTCCGGTGACGTATCTGCCTGACCAATCCGTGCTGAACCTGAGGGATCAAGTGGATAGAGGTCGTCAACTAAAAATGAGGCAGACATGTCCGTTGTATTCACTTTTATAATATACGCATTGAGGAGCTGATCGTTCATGCTACGCATATTCCTCAGTTTTGCTGCAACCGTAAGGTATTGGGTCGTGTTCTCATCACCTGGTGTGAGACCTTTAAGGTCACTTGCGTTGATTTGTGTAGCCATTACTCCGGCCGTCGATTTCAGTCCGGATTGTACAGCATCCCTGAGTGTGGCGTTCGAACTATGGTATGCAAATGCGGTCAGTAACGATATAATAACGATAGCAATAACTGCAGTTGCAATAAGTTTTGTCGAACATGAACAGGTTTGTGTCATATCAGAATCCCCTCCTCGTATACCAGCATATTCCTATTGCAGCCGCAAGGACGCAGAGTACTGATAAGAACCCGGTGCTGGTGACTGGGTTGCAGTAGGTGTTGGAGCGACAACAAGCGCGATAGCCAGCGGTGAGGTCTGCCCCGAAGTCACTGTTGTCGTAGTTGAATAATCTACGTAGCCGGCTGCGGACAGGCGAACCAAATGGTCACCTGGTGCAAGGCCAGGTACGGTGAGCGGGGTTATACCACGGTATACACCATCTATGTACGTATCCGCGTTAGTGGGGGTTGAAGCGATGGTAAGACCCCCTGAGGCCGGAACTGTTGTCGTAGGTACTCCGATAGGTGTAAGGGCCGCAGATATGGTATTTAGGGTATTTGGCTGGATGTACACGGTGTTAAGCCAGGTGTTATACCCGGTGCAGTCACCTTGAAGATGTGGTTTCCAACCGAAACTCCATTAAGGGAGAGAGTCCCGGCGGAATTGATCGTGCCTGCAACATTGCTGTCCATATACACCATGGCTCCCGGGACTGAAGTAATAATAATACTACCGAATGTTGTTGACGACATCGTAACCGGCAAGTTCTGGGACTGGCCTGCAACTACCCAGATATTTGTGGAATAATCGTTGTACCCTGAAAGTTTGAGTACAACCTGGTGGCTGCCAGGGTACAGGGTTAGGGTAAGGGGAGTGGTTCCGTAATAGTTTCCATCGACATATACCCCAGTCTGCGTTGGGTTGGAGGTCACATATACCGTACCTGTCTGACGGGGTTGGGGTGACTGCTGGAGGACCGGGTAATACGGCGCTGTCTGCCCGGAGTACACATAAACCAGGGTATTATCGGGAGTATAACCGGAAAGGGTGGCTTTCATAGAGTAGGCACCTGGCGCGAGACCAGGTATGGTCTGAGGCGAGTACCCATAGAAATTCCCATTCATATAGATTGCAGCCCCGGCCGGGCTGGACTGGGCATAGATAGATCCGGTTGTCACCGGCGGGATAGGAGTAGGAATCGTGGTAAGCGGGTTGATGGTTGCGTAAACTGAAACATGCTGCCCATTGGAAGGCATAGCAGGGAGGTTGCCAGTCCATGTTGTATAACCCGTCTGGGAAACAGTAATCGTTCTAACCGGTGTCCCGGTTGTGAAAACCGGTACTGACAGGATGCCCCCTGCTGTGATGCCTTCATATGTTCCATCGAAATAAACCGTGGATCCATCAACATTGCAATATACATCAATCCATCCCTGGTGGCCTCCTACGGAAGTCGTAGGTACAGCAGTCACAATTGTAGTAACTACTGATGTTGGTTCGGTAACAGTTGGCATGAGTGTAGGCCCGGTAGTTGGTTCAATTACCGTTGGCATAAGTGTCGGTTCCGTAGTGGTTTCTGTGATTACCGGCCCTAATCCTTCACTATATCCAGACACAAGAGGGGTAACTACAATCTGGCAAAGTGCCATAATCAGCACGAATATAAGGAGTTTTTTTATCACACTATCTCATCCTGATATACAACTCTGGCGTATGCTTCTATATAAAAAGAGAATATACGGGGGTCACCTAAAAAACCGGTAGTTATAACCGGAGGCTCATTTACTCTTTCAATTCAAGATTTTTTTGAGGAAAGCCCGTTGATAACCTTTGCAAGCCGGTACATGCCTTCAGTGATCCTTTCCTCATTGGCATTGGAGAAGTTGAGCCGGATAATATTAGTGCCTCCGCCATCAACAAAAAATGGCATCCCCGGCAATACCGCAACTTTTTCCCGGACACCCTCTTCAAAGACTTTCATAGCGTGAAGGCCTGAGGGGAGTTCAGCAGTAAGAAACATCCCCCCTTCAGGAGTCGTGTGAGTCAAGGATGGCATCAGGTCATCGAAGAGATCGCACATCAGCTGGCACTGTCGCCTATATACCGATACGATTTTCCGGATATGGCTATCGAGATCATTGGTTACCAGATATCTGTGGAGGATCTGTTGGCAGAGAAAATTTGAGTGGAGATCTGCAGCCTGTTTTGCTATGTTGAATTCCTTGAGGATCTCAAAAGAAGCATACATCCATCCGATCCGCATACCGGGCGCAGTGATTTTGGAGAACGATCCTGAGATCACCGTGTTTTCCATTAGAAAACGTTTTATCGGTAGCCGGGGGGTCCCATCAAAGAAGAGTTCGCCGAATGCATCATCTTCATAAAAGACCGTTTCCGTATCACTTAGTATTTCGGCAATCTCTTTGCGTCTTTCCTGAGAATACGTACAACCTGAAGGGTTCTGGCAGTTAGGAATTCCGTAAAAAAATTTTACCGGCTTTTCCTTCATCGTTTTTTCAAAAACAACCGTGTCGGGACCTTCATGGTTGAGCGGTACAGTTAAAAATTCCGGCTCATAAAGCGAAAATGCCTCTATAGCCCCAAGATATCCCGGTCGTTCCATCCCTACAAGGTCCCCCGGATCGAGGAATATCTTCGCGAAGAGATCGAGACATTGTTGGGAACCGTTGGTGATCTGAATTTCGTCAGCGGTGGCCGGAACACCGAGCCTTGAGCGATACCGATCTGCTATGTATTCCCGTAACGGTCGGTAGCCATCTGTTGTCGAATACTGCAATGCCGTACGTGGATCTGTTTTAAAAACGTCCTGAGCGGCGGATGAAATCCCTTCTGTATCGATCAGCTCGGATGAGGGCAATCCTCCGGCAAATGAAATAATGGATGGATCAGATGAGACTCTGAAGAGCTCCCCCAGGAATGATGCCGGTGCATGCTGGATACGTCGGGCAAAAACAAACGTAATGGTTTCACCAGAACTGATGCGCTTATCGTACATGTGTTGGCCGCTTCACGTACTAAAATAATATACTCTCGTTTAATGAGATCTGATGCACAAGGCAGAAAACCCTGAAAAATAGGTATAAAATTTATGAGGATGTAAAACCCTGAAGGTGCTTACCACGGTTACGCGGTTTCTGCGACATCGATCCTGATAATATCAGATGAAAGAGATGTGATCATACGGTGCAGGTCGGCCTGCCAGTCCTGTTGCACCTGACTGATTACCTCTTTAAGATGGGCGAGCGCTTCTCCTTTGTCGGCACCCTTGCAAACAGTCCCCGGGATCTCAACGCAGCGGGCGGTAAAACCGCCTTCGTCGTCAGGTTCGAAGACAATTGTGTATTGCATGATCCTATAGGTTTTGTTTGAGTGTATACAACCTTTCCTGTCGGCAAAAGGGGTCGATGTGTCATAGTCCGGAGGCAATTAAGAATCAGACGAATTCTTCGATCGCTGTCGGAATGTGAGGCAACCCACATCTATTGATAAATTTTCCAAACCCCGGAAATCAAAGTTAAGACTCTGAAAAACGGTACGCACCTTTGGGAACGATAATTTCAAATTGGGCTCCAGCTCCGTGTGTCCCGATCTCAGTTATATTGATACCTGTAGTTGCAAGGATTTCCCGGATTAAAAACAGACCAAGTCCGGTATTACGGCCGTAACCCCGGAGAAATATCTTCTCTTTTTCCAAAGGCTGTATCCCCACGCCATTATCAGTATACAAGATCTCTAGTCCATTTTCTGTTTCGTTCATGGTAAATGCAATCTTTGTCACATGATCACCATGCCGGAGGGAGTTTTCGATGAGATTATAATAGACCTTACCTATAAGCGGGTCCGCGTATATTGAATATCCCTTTACTCCGGTGTCCACGGTTATACCTTCGAGAGGCAGGTGTTGTGCCTCTTCAAAAATACCCCGGTATACATCAAACCAACTGGCGGTTGCGCTCCCCAGGGCCTCGTAATTCCGGGTAAATTCGATCTGCCGTTCTATGGCATCACTGCAGGCAATAAGTTTAACAACATAATTCTGCAGAACCGGATCATTCTGGAATTCATTTTTCATTAGTTGCAGGAATACGGATAACCCCGTCAGCTGGTTTCTGATATCATGTCTGGTGATGGCTGAAAGAATCGAGAGTTTTTTATTGGTTTTCTGGAGGGCATCCTCCGTAAGCTTACGGTCGTTTATATCCAAATACATCGGGATAAAGTACAGGGGGGTTCCATCATCTTCACGGATGAGACGGATCGACTGATGCACCCAGATCTTGTCTCCGTTTTTTCGTACCAGGTGCAAATCGCTTTCATCTCCATTGGCATCACCTCTTTTGAGGGTTTCTGTACAGGTGATAACCTGATTTATCTCTTCGGGAAGAAGAATTGAGGTAATGGATTGGGAAAGAAGCTCCTCCGGTGTGTATCCTGTTATTGCGCACAGGGTATCATTTACCCGGTAAACCGGAGAGCCGTTGAAAGGATTCCGGATCCCACTGGGGACTGGTCAAAGGTTCTTCTAAGCTGCTCTTCACGCTCCCGCAACTCATTTTCCACCACATGACGCCTTTCTACCTCTGATGAGAGCTTCGTGGCTGTGCTGTAATAATTATTGAGTGGAAAATAGGCAATGATGACTGCAAGACCGCTTGTAAAAAGACTGGTAATAAGGTTTGAACGCCAGTCAGGTGCATACGGAAAGAGGAACTGGGCAGCAAATTCGAATGCTATCATCGATGCAAAAGTAACGATGAAAATTAAAAAGAGTCTCTGATCAAACGGTGTCTGACTCGTCTCTTTTTTCATTACACTATATATATAAAGAATTTTATGGGTTATAATTTTCGATTACATTCCGAGCATGAGCATATTTAGGTAAAAAGAAAAAGATCAAGATGACTAAAATAGAATCCTTATCCTCGATCACCTCTTTTGATTTGAATTCATTCTGGATTTGAGTTCCGCTTAACTGTTTCCTCTTCGATTCGGCGAACTGCAAGGTTGCAATATTGGGTGTCGATCTCGATACCGACTGACCTCCGGTCGCATTGTAAGGCGGCGAGAAGTGTGCTACCGCTACCCATGAAAGGATCGAGTACATGGTCTCCGACAAAGGAGAATAGTTTCATGCATCGCAATGGCAATTCCACAGGGAAGGGGGCAGGATGCCCGATCCGGGTCTTGCGTTCACCATTGAATGTCCAAAGGCCGTTTGTCCAATCCTTGAATTCGTTCGGCGTGATATCGGATTTTAGCGAGCCGCTGGTTTTTTTCCACGAATCCTTATAGAGTACAACAATCAGCTCCACAGGTGCGATAACGTACGGTGCGGATGCGCTTGCCCATGATCCCCACGCGGTCCTGCGCGATATATTTCCCTCGTTCCAGACAATGGTTGTGTGATAGGTAAACCCGCATTCTTTTGCTACTGTTGTTAGATCGGCACCAACACTTTGCCGGCCTCCCTTATTTTTATCAAGCGGGATATTGAGGCAAAACCGGCCATCCTTTCGGAGCCAACGGAAACAGCGTTTCATCCACCGTTTCGAGAATTTCAGATATTCTTCATACGTAAGCCGGTCATTGTGGGAATTGTACCTGATTTCGACGTTGTAGGGAGGCGATGTTATTACAAGATCAATATCATGTGCCGGAATTGCACGGGTGGCGAATATATCCTCGTTGATGATAGCGAGGTTTTCTGACCGGAAAAATAATGCTTTCTGTCCCATACGGCGACTTTCCTCCAAAAACGTTGATCGTATTACCTAAAGTAGTTCCCGGATTGCTGTACCGGGAATTTTTACCTTTCCGTGCATCATAGATCTTCATGCGTGATACATCAAGTCCGGCATATGCATACAAGCCTATTGGCATGATTCACTCACCTTTTACCAATATCGCGGGCATGCCCATCCAACCGAATGGGGCAAGGGGTGTGCGGGGGACAATAGATATCGTTCCTGATTTATGCGAGGGGCTCACCGATCTCGAAGAGTTCTCCCGGATTATCTTGTTGTACGCATTGCACATGAGTTCGGGGTATCCCTTAAAGTCACTCCTTTTCTTGATCCCGTTCCCCGGGGAGTCTTTGCAACGCGATCGCCGAAACGCCCTAATGCTATCGGTATGTCGATCGTGAAACTTACTGGTGTTGACAGTTGTGTCCTTTCAATCGAGGATGTTGATGTTATCGACGGGACACCTCTTCTGGACATTAAACCCTATGTACCGGAGTTCGATGCGTATCCCGGAGAACGCTGCGGCTGGCTCACGGCGGTCGCTCAGAATGCGCAGCACACACGGTCTGACACTCGGTTCTGTTAAAAGAGGGAAGATATTTTTGGAATTCTTAATAGTCTTTTATGCTGATGTTTGGTTACCTATGAACGAATCTGAATCCCTGCGCGGAATACCCGGCATCCTTCGCCCGTTCAAAGAATATATAAAAAGCCTTAACCTCAAGGAAGGGGATCTTGTCGTTTACTACGGATGTGTCGGAACCTGCACTCCATTTGTCGAATTACTTGCCGTTGCGATACGTGGACTCCATCTCCGTCAGGCCTTTGTACCCCTGATTGACGAGGCAAAAGCTCATACCATCCATGACGTTCCGGATATCGGCATGCAGGCATCCGGCGAACCACTGGCGGTCACAGAGGCCCGTGTCCTTGTCATTATGGGGGGGCTTGCTATGCCACTGATGCCGGTTACCAAAGAACAGGTGCGGGATCTCACTATCAGCCACTGTGGCGCAAAAGTTGTTGGTGTCTGTTTCCAGGATATGTTTGTACGGGCCGGTTGGACCGGAACCGTGCCCTTTGATCTCGCCATCAATGCGATGATCGATCCGGTTACCGTTACCCGATGGAAAAATTAAGATCTTTTTTAATTCTGGCTGATGCTCATATCAGGGTGAGATCTTATCGAAACGATACGTCTTTTCTCCTTTAAGGGCATACGAGTATCTATGGCTTCTTTTGTCCACCGCATAGAAGTTCAGTATATAAAAGATCCTCGCGAAAAAATCCGCACTGACCGAATCCGTTCACTCGGTTTTGCCATAGAGGCGCTGCAGCTGGTCGACATCTATACAATCGCCACTATTTGCAGGGACCTCAGCTCAGCTGAACTTGCCGAGATTGGTGCCAGGCTCAGCAATCCCGTAGTGCAGGAATTCGTGGTGGACGAAGCGACCCGGGCCCTTTTCGATTACGCGATCGAAGTCGGGTTTTTACCTGGAGTAACTGACAATGTGGGCGCTACAGCCCGCCAGACCATTGAAGACTATCTTGGCATGCCATTTGAGGAGGGAGAGATGGTATCATCATCTTCACTATACCTCGCTCGTGGCAGGCTTACTCCCGATGAGCAGATGCGACTCGCAGCCACACTTGCAAACCCTCTTGTCAACAGAGTAATTACCAAGACACGCCAGGAATACGGGGAAAACGGAATGGAACGTGTTGTCCCTCAAGTCAGGCTCCACGAGGTCCAGGTGGCAGGCAGCGTAGATCTCGCTATTTCGGATGCAGAGCTTGCCCGGATTGGTAAGGAAGGCATCCCTGATCCTCAGACCGGCCAGCGACGGGGACCGCTTGCGCTCGATCTTGCCCAGCTTCATGCAATCCGGGATTATTTTGAAAAAAGAGGAAGAAAGGCTACCGACATAGAGTCTGAATCTCTCGCACAAACATGGAGCGAGCACTGCAAGCATACGATATTTGCTTCAGCTATGGACGACGATGTCCCTGAAGGTCTCTACAAGACGTATATCCAGGCCGCGACGACAGAGATCAGGGCCGATAAAGGGGAACGTGATATCTGCGTTTCGGTATTTACTGATAACTCTGGCGCAATTGTTTTTGACGAAGAATATCTCGTAACCCATAAAGTTGAGACCCATAACTCTCCATCAGCGCTCGATCCTTTTGGGGGGGCGCTTACCGGTATTGTCGGAGTAAACCGGGATACGATCGGTTTTGGTCTTGGCGCAAAACCCTGTATCAATATTTACGGATTCTGCGTTGGCGATCCGGCAACGGACCCGAAACTGTTCCGGGGAAGAGATCGTACCAACCCCATTCTCGCTCCAAGGCAGATATTTGAAGGTGTCGTGCGTGGCGTCGGGGTGGGGGGCAATTGCTCTGGTATCCCGACACCACAGGGCTTTTGCTGGTTTGATAACCGCTATGCGGGAAAACCTCTCGTTTTTGCTGGCACCGTCGGTATTATGCCAAGGAAGCACAATGGCCGAAATCTCTACGAGAAAAAGGCAGAACCCGGAGACCTTATTATAATGGTCGGCGGGCGTGTGGGAAAGGACGGTATACACGGCGCCACATTCTCTTCTGAGGCTCTTGACCCGGAGAGCCCGGTCACTGCTGTCCAGATAGGAGATCCCATTACCCAGAAGAAATTTTCAGATGTGATCGTGAAGGAGGCCCGGGATCTTGGTCTGTACCGGAGCATTACTGATAACGGCGCTGGCGGCCTTTCCTGTTCTGTTGCTGAGATGGCAAAGGAATGTAATGGGTGCCATGTGACACTAGACCTGGTTCCCCTCAAGTATCCCGGAATGGCACCGTGGGAGATCTGGATCTCCGAATCTCAGGAGCGGATGACGCTTGCAGTTCCTCCTGAAAATCTCAAAGCATTTACTGATCTTCTTTCCAGCCGTGAGGTGGAAGCGACCGTAATAGGAACTTTTACGAATACGGGAAAGTGTGTGGTGGAATACCGCGGAGAGATCGTTATGGATATCGATCTTGCATTCCTGCATGATGGGCTACCCCGGAAACATCTCATAACAACTCCGGTAAAATTGACAAATCCTGACCCAATGCCGCCATGCCCGGATCACCTTGGTGGGACCCTCATTGCAATGCTCGCCCGGACGAACATCTGTTCAACTGAATTTATCTCGATCCAGTATGACCATACCGTGCAAGGAGGTCATGTACTAGGTCCCGTGCAGGGAAAGGGGCGGGTGCAGTCGATTGCCACACTTACCAAAGTGGTGCCAGGCTCAAGAAAAGCGGTGGGGCTCTGCCAGGCACTTTTCCCGGCTTATTCTGAGATCGATCCCTATTCTATGGCAGGGGCTGCTATCGACACTGCGATTCGGGGGCTCGTATCCATCGGCATTCCTCTTGACGCTATTGCACTCCTTGACAATTTCTGCTGGTGCTCATCTGATGAACCGGGCCGGCTCTGGCAGCTTAAACAGGCAGCAATGGGTTGCTATGATTATGCCAAAGCGTTCGGGACGCCATTTATTTCCGGGAAAGATAGTATGTTCAATGATTTTTCCGGCTATGATGGTGAGAATAACCGGGTGAAAGTCTCGGTCCCCCCCACGCTCCTGATTTCCTCTATTGGTATTCATGGAGATATTACAAAGGTGGTCTCTCTCGATGCAAAGATAACAGGAGATCTGGTTTATGTTATTGGCGGGACTGAGGAAGAACTGGGCGGATCTGAATATTATGCCCATCTTGGTGTTTCAGGGATTGTTGTTCCCCGACTCGATGCAGCGATGGCACAAGCACGCTATGCCCGGCTTTCAAATGCAATCGCCCACGAATTAGTCGCGTCGGCATACCCGGTGAATCATGGGGGATTGGGTATTGCGCTTGCAAAGGTTGCGATTGCCGGTCAACTTGGCATGGATATAACTATCCCTACCAATATGCGACCGGATTTATTCCTTTTCTCAGAGACTCTTGCACGGGTCCTTGTTACGGTAGCACCTGATCATAAACGGGCTTTTGAACAAACGATCGGTGCCGATGCGTTACTGCTGGGAAAAACCGGGGAAACCGGCTCCGGATTACTGGTCAGGAGCTCCTTTTGGATCAGGAAATCAAAAAATTGGAAGAGGCATACAAATCGCCTTACCGGGGGTTCTGATATGCCACCTGCACAAAAATTATCATTACGACCTCATATACAGGAAAAAGCCCTCATCATGAGCGGGTACGGGATTAATTCTGAAATGGAAACGCGGGAGGCGTTCCTCCGGGCCGGTATGGATGCGGATATTATTCACATCAATGATCTGATTGCAGGGCGCCAACATCTGTCGGATTACCGCCTCCTGATTTTTCCTGGCGGTTTTTCCTATGGCGATGATACAGGTGCAGGCAACGCATATGCAAACCGCGTGAGAAACAATCTCTGGGATGATCTTCTGGAATTTTTAGATGGCGAAAATCTTGTCCTTGGTATATGCAATGGTTTCCAGATCCTTGCAAATCTCGGTCTTGTCCCTGCATTTGATCGCTCGTACTCACGGGAGATCGCCCTTATGCCCAACAGGAGCGGGCGGCTCGAATGCAGGTTTGTGACGATCCGTCCTGGTGCAGATACTATCTGGACACATGGGATCGTCAAACTCTTCTGCCCGGTATCTCACGGAGAAGGAAACCTTTACTGTTCTTCTGAGACTCTCCTGCGGATCAAAAAACACCGGCAGATCGCCTTCACGTACTGCAGGGATGATCTGAACCCTGCCTGCGGCGAGTATCCATTCAACCCGAATGGCTCTTTAGAGGACATCGCCGGTCTCACATCTGCGGACGGTAAGGTGTTAGGTATGATGCCTCATCCTGAAAGGGCTATGGAATTTACTAACCTTTATGACTGGCCACTGCTCAAAGAACAAATGAGGCGGAAAGGAGAAAAGATCCCGGAAGAATCACTAAATATGACAATCTTCCGGAACATTGTCCGGTATTTCACATGACTATTGTAAATGCCACTATGCCGTAAGGGATGTTGAAAGAGCACAAAATATGTTCTGTAATTTCTGCTATACTTTCATTTCAAAAATTTGAATATCCCTCCCTTTTTTTCCTGTTTGTGTTTACGCCCGGTTTTTCGCTTTCTGCAGTATCAGGAGCAATATGGCGTTCAGTATCCCGTTTTAATTCATCGGCAACGAGAGGAAGGTGAGAATATTTTTTCTGCGGCCCGGAAGAATGGAGCATTTGTTCCGGGGCAGGTCGAGGTACTCGTGCTGTTCCCTCGGCAATACGCTGGAGATTATTCAAGGGTTTTTGCTGAGGTTGTTGCGGAAGAGGGGTTGAAATATCGTAGAGCGGGTCACCATCGGTCCAGGGATCCCATTCTGAGGAAGGGTCTTCAGATGTTGGCAGGCGACTTTTCTTTGGCCGTATGACCACAGGCTCAGATTCTGGTACTGGTGCAGGTGCGGTTGGCGTGGCACGATTTTTCCCGCCCTGAACTCCAGGTACGAAGGTTGCGCCGCAACGGGTGCAAAATTTTGAGCGGGGAGACGGTGCTTGGTTGCCACAAACAGGGCAGACCGGTTTTGCAAGTGGTCCACCGCAAACATCGCAAAACTGAGCTTTCTTATCAGAAACGACAGCTCCACAGGTTGGGCAGACCGGCAGACCCTGAGGGGTTACCGGCTCCAGGATAAGCGGCGCTCCGCACAGGTCGCAGAACCGTGAATTGGTGTCAGGGGCAGGTGCACCGCAGTTTCCGCATTTTCTGGTCATATACTTCTTAGTAGATACCTGCGACTGCGGCATAAAGACTGCGGTTTCAACGTTTAAGAAACAAAACCGGGTCAAAGATGTACACGGAAAGTCTCCTTTCTGCGAACGTATAATCTTCATATTCTTGCGGGTTTAACATAAACCAGCCAGCGGTTTATGGTACATTTAGG
Source organism: uncultured Methanoregulaceae archaeon (assembly GCA_963701095.1). Taxonomy (GTDB): domain Archaea; phylum Halobacteriota; class Methanomicrobia; order Methanomicrobiales; family Methanospirillaceae; genus Methanoregula. The sequence goes on along the minus strand of OY969564.1, from coordinate 1,420,431 downwards.
TACGGAAAATCCAAGTTTAGAAATATTCTGCAAAATAGAGACAAAACGAAAAAACCGATCCTTTTTCCTGTATGGCTGTCTATATACGCTTGTGACGCCAGCATCAGAGGAAGACTACATCAGGCAGCACCCGGATATCCTGCTTATACGGGAATTAGTCGGAATTTATGAGATCACTATAAGGGATGTCGAAGTCCCTCTTAAAATTAAAATTATGCGATCGGGTAGCGAATATTATGGCATCCCAAACCTTGTCGTGCGGGAGAAAGGAGCCAAAGATTATTACCGAGATTCCAGAACGTATTCTTCTAAAGAAGCGGCTTTTCGGGGAGTAGTGGAAGGATTTTTCCTGCACTTGCTTCCGGGTGCTTCCATTCGTGAAATCAAGAACTGGGGAATTTAAGATTTCGGGATGTCCGGCTTATGCAATCCTGCATGCTTAACGCAAAATCATAACAAATCAGAACACACACGTTTTGTGTTCAAGTCATATTTTCAAAAAAAAGTTAGATGTAGGGGTTCCTGAGTCCTTTTCCAACACCGAAGGTCTTGCGGGCCTCTACCGTGTTCTTGTTCTTCGTGATCTTCTCGTTTGCGAGCTTGGTCACAAGTTCAAGACCGGGCTTGACCTTTTCGATGGGCTGGGTCTCAAAGACACCTGCTGCCATTGCCTGTGCCCAGACTGCTTCCCCAATCTTTGACCTGACAAAGACGGTGGACCAGCCATCGGGGCTGCCAACGGAGCCGGTGGATACATCACCGAGGTTTGCGACGTAGTCGAGACATACGTGGCAGCCTGGCTGCTCGTATTTGTGGGTTACCTTGAGGGGCAGCTGAACGACCTGTCCGCGCTTGCCGTAGACCCAGAACTTGCCTTTCCCGATCTCCATCTTCTTGACTGATTCGAGTTTCATTGCCGCATGGTCTTCCACGAGCTGAAGGATACTCTGGTACGGGAAGTTCTCCATACAGAAGATACCAACTGCAAGTGCAATGCTGGCGCCGACATCACGGGCACCGATTGGGTAGAGCTGGAGTTTCCGGATTGCCTGCATCTGGCAGGGTGTTCCGACAATACCAACCTTGTCAAGACCAAAGCTGCGGGTTGCCTCCTTGATCATTGAGACATTCGGGCTGATGTTGTACTTCGTGCCTGCTGCTGCAAGCAGCTGCAGCCTTAGTGTTAACAATCGCCGGGATTGGTCTCCATGGCTCAATCATATCCCAGTTAGAGTTGTCTCTCATGATCTTTGACGGGTGTTTTGCTGCAAATTCTTTTGTTGCTGCGACAATTGCGCCGTCAATGATTCCTGCATCGAGTGCATAGCCGAAGAGGGATGTAACAATACCGCCATCCTGAGCGTGCTTGAGAACCTCTTTATCGGTGCTCCGTGCTGAGACGCATGATTTGTATTTACCGAGTTCTGCTCCCATTTCAATCACCTTCACTGGAGTGCCGCCATGATGGCCTCGTTGATCGCCTCATAGTTCTCTACGACATCGAAGCTGAACCAGCTCCGCGGGCACTGGTTGTAGCATGCGCCGCACTTGATGCACAGGTCACGCTCGCCTTGGGGCTTGCCGTACTCATGAGTAATTGCGTTGACCGGGCAGGCTGCTGCGCAGCTGCCGCATCCCATGCACAGACCCTGGTCGATGACGTTGGTCATCAGATCGCAGAAGCATGCTGACGATGCTCCACAGGCAGTTCCCTGTGCTGGGAGTGCCATGAGGGGCTTAAGGAATGCAGTCGCGAGGTCTTTCTGTTCCTTGGTTCCCTTGAGAAGCAGGTATGCCATAACCGCAACGTTCCTGATCATCTGCGGAGTTGGTGCGCATCCGGGGATGAATACATCAACTTTAATCAGTTCGTTAATTGGCAGGAATGCCTCGTGGGCCGGCTGATTCTGCTGGCCACCGCGGCAGAACCGGGTGATGTTGCCATAACATGCGCAGCCGCCGAGGGCGACTACGATTGTTGACTTTTCACGGGTTTCCTTGATCTCTTCTACAGCGAGTTTGTCATTAATACAGACGGAACCCTCAACAAACGAGACATCGACCTTCTGGATGTGCCTTGCATCTGCAAGGGTAGGCATATACTTAAGATCGACGTATCTGTCGAGGAGTGTTAATAATCCGGCATAGTTGTCTGCGAGCGCCACAGTACAACCGGTGCACCCACTGACGTGCGTGTAACCTAATGTAATTTTATCAGCCACAGGCTTAACCTCCTTTTTTGTTTCTGCTGGTTTTGCTGCGACGTCAGCTTGTTTTGAGGGAGCCGCAGCTGGTTTTGGCGGTTCCGGGCTGACGTTCTTCTTGAATACACTTGATAGTAGTCCCATAATCCACTCCAATAGTTTCGAGTATTACCCGGATTGCTTTCGGAATCGCGTTTTTCACATCTTCTGAAAGCTCCATATCAACGTCCGCATCTCCCTTTTTCAGGGCCTTTGACCGTTGGCACAGGATCACGGTAGTGTCGATTTGATCACTGATACGACAGAGCTGGTCGGTACCATCCCATGAATGCGGGTCAATGTAAGCTCCCGGCTTCAGATCTTGGCCGGAGATTCTGGAAATTGATCCAGGCTTTGCATTAAAATCTGAAATATCAACGACGATAAGTTTCTTGGTCACTTCAGGATTAAGGAAATTAAAAATAAAGTGCGGGGCGCCAGCGCCACCGTCCTGTATTGTTACATTGTCGGGAAGTGTGAGCTTCTCCATTTCCTCAATCACAGCTGGGCCAAACCCGTCATCGCCAAACAGGGGATTTCCGCATCCCACGATTACGATTTCCGAATGCAGCATCAGGTGACACTCACTGGATGAGCTTCTGAGCCACTAACTTGTTGTCTTCATCCAGTACGATCATGTGGGTTGCACATGACACACAGGGGTCGTACCCGCGCATGATAACTTCAGCAAGCTGCCATGGCGCGCCGGTGAGGGCGGCACTGCAGGTCGCAAAGTTCCAGGTAGTCGGGACGAGCATGCTGAAGTACTGGACCTTCCAGTCCTTGACGCGTGCAATGTGTACATCGGTGCCACGGGGGGCTTCGTTGGATGCCCAGCCCAGAGAGCCGTCGCCGTCGGGAATGTAGTCTGCAACGACCTTGCCGTTCGAGTCAAGTGCATCGATGCAGTCGATCATCTCATACAGGCTGTCCGTGTATTCCATTTCACGTGCCACGTTCTGGCCGACTGTGCCTTTCTCATCGTAACCCTTGTAGGTTGCGAGACGGGCACGCGGGCCGACTTCAACAGGCTGGCCGTCATACATCGGGATACCGGTGCAGGCTTCCATCTGTGGGTTGACCTTGGTTCCGACCTTGGTGGTACCGCCGATTGGATACCTTGGCTCTTCAAGCGAGACTTCCATCTCGCCCATGTACCAGTCCCATGGCCGGACTTCCTTAAACCGGTCGATGTCCCATCCGGGGCATTCGTCCAGGCTTGAGTTGCCATAGAACGCGTGGGTTGCAAGGTAGCCCTGGTTGTGGTAACCGAGGGTCTTAGGCAGGGGCACCTTCATGCCGCCGACATCTACAGATTCGCGCGCCTGATAGTTCCTGAGGATCGCGATCATGAGATCCATCTGGGCCTTTGCAAGGGGGAGTGCCTCTTTTGCAAGGTCGTACATCTTGATTTTTGCCTGCTCCGAGCAGTTCCGATACATACCACCGACACGGGTATTTCTCGGGTGGATGCAGTCGCCGCCGGCAATCTGGCCGATGGTCTGGCCGATCTCACGGAGTCGCTGGATGCGTTTTGCAACGGTGCGCACCGGCTCCTCTGCCGTGAACGGGTTGATCTTAGTCTCGGTACCTGGTAAATACAGGTCGGGCAGAATCAGGATGTCGTGCAGTGCAATGCTGTGCAGCCGGTTTGCGAGCTGAAGGATGTGACGGAGCATCTTTGCGTCCTTTGGGATTTCGCACTTGATGGATGCTTCCATTGCTTCGGTAGCCGCAAGGTTGTGGGCAATCGGACAAATACCACAGACACGGGATGCGATCTTCGGCACCTGTTCGGGGGTCTTGCCGACGGCAAGCTTCTCGACGCCCCTCACCGGGGTAATGGAACACCAGTTACCCGTTTCAATGATACCCTGATCGTTAACCTTCAAGACAAGCTTGGAGTGTCCCTCATGTCTTGTGGTTGGGGAAATCTCTACAACTTTCGACAATATTATCGCCTCATGTTATGTTGCGTTGTTCGTATTTCTGTACAAAATTACTCTATACATCTCTCATCTCTAGAGATAATTGACCGTACAAAGTACGTTCAACTCTATCTACAACACCCGATTTTATAACGTTTATTGTTTTAATTTCCCGGTTCTGGAAAAATGAATTTACGCCTAAATCGGTCATTAAAATAAAAAAGGGAGAAAAAACATCGTCTTTTTCCGACCACACAAAAAGGCTTAAAAATACAATTTTATTCTATTTATGTCTCTATATTATTTTACTTCACGAATGTTTTATTCTGGTAATTTTCTTTCGCCATTGAGCTCATCCAGTAATTCTGCAAGGGTAGCCCTACGCTCGGCATACGCATCGTGCTGGTGGATGCTTTCTTCATTGGTCTGTTTGATAATAACGACCGCATCTCCCGGAAGATAGTCAAAACCAGTCAGCACTTTTTTTGCCATCTCGCGTACACAATCTTCGACAAACCGCGGATTTTTGTGCGCGGCAAGCACGACCGCACTTTCGTCACCACGCTTGAGGAGCTCGTAGATTCCAGCACTCATGGACTCCTTGAGAATCTTGATAATTTTTTCAAGATCAACATGCTGATCATCGTCCGTTTCGATGCAGAGGAATCCCCGGCCCCGCTGGTTGTGGGTAGCCATCGGCACTTCTGCAAAGAATGCGTCGATAGTCTTCTGGTTGATTCCCAGCGTCTCAAGGACATTGTTTGCCCGCTCTTTCATAATATTCTGGGCACAGGGGCATGCTGTCATACCCGTGACCTCCGCGCCGACGCTTTTGCGTACAATCGGCTCACGGAATGTCCTTTTTGCAATTGCCCGCGCATGCACCTTGACTACCTCATGGCAGGTCGTATGGCTTACCGGCGTTTCGCGCTTTACCATAAACTCGCTGCGCATGAGAACCTCAGTTCTATCCGCATACTCATGGCGATCAAGAAGTTTCCGAGCTACCGCGCTACAGAGATTCTCGATCTCGTTGACCTTACCGTCTATTGCTTGTTGGAGCACCTCGTCGATAACCTCAAAATTCCTCGAAAGGTTGGCACCTTTCAGGCTCCCGGGGAGATCCACATATACATCGAAATTCGAGATAAAAACGACCGGCCTCTTATCCGGACGAGTGACTTCGACAAGTTTTTTTACGTTTTTTACCCCAACCCTTGTCAGATTAATCCTTACATCGGGAGAAGTTGCCTGGACATCAGGGAGTTTACCACTGAAAGGCTGGTCGGGGGTTCTGTCTACTGCAACGTTATTAATAAGTCATCGCATCCCTGCTCAATGTGCAAGTGTGCTTTTTGAGTTTTTCCATATAATATTATGTGCTTTGGTTGCTGATATCAAAGGGATTACCCTATGATGAAAAAATACTATGAATCCGATGCCGATCTGTCGGTGCTGAAAGGCAAAAAGATCGCAGTGATCGGGTATGGGTCCCAGGGACGCGGGCAGTCGTTGAACTTGCGGGATAGCGGTCTAGATGTGATCATAGGCCTCCGAAAAGGAAAGAGTTGGGATGCAGCAATAAAGGACGGCATGAATGTCCTCTCTGTTGCCGATGCGGCAAAAAAGGCAGATATTATCCAGATTCTCCTGCCTGACGAGCTTCAGGCAGCGATATTCAGAACCGAGATTATGCCCCACCTTACCGAAAATAAAGTTCTGATGTTCTCACATGGGTTCAACATTCATTTCGGCCAGATCCAGCCACCGGCAAATGTCGATGTGATCATGGTCGCGCCCAAAGGCCCCGGTTTCATGGTAAGGCGGCAGTATGAGGAAGGTAAAGGGGTTCCCGCGCTCATCGCCATCCACCAAGATCATACGGGAAAAGCGCACAAGACTGCGCTTGCATATGCAAAAGGGATCGGAGCGACACGCGCAGTAGTCCTTGAAACCAGCTTCCGCGAGGAAACAGAAACAGATCTTTTCGGGGAACAGGCAGTTCTCTGTGGTGGTACAGCCTCCCTTATCAAGGCAGGTTTTGAGACGCTCGTTGATGCCGGGTATGCACCTGAGATGGCATATCTCGAAGTCTGCCATGAGCTCAAGCTGATTGTCGATCTCATCTACGAAGGCGGGCTTACGAACATGCGCCAGTACGTGAGCAACACTGCACAATACGGGGACATGACCGGGGTCCTCGTGTCATAGGTCAGGAAGCGTACGAAGCCATGGAAGAGATTCTCGCTGAAATCCAGAGTGGCGAATTTGCCAAGGAATGGATGCTTGAAAATATGGTTAACCGTCCGGTCTTTAACGCACTTACCAAGGCCGACGAGGATCATCTCCTTGAAGAGACCGGGAAGGAAGTTCGGGCTATGATGCCCCAGTTTAGAAAATAATCTGTGCCTTTTTTTTAATTATTTTTTTTATCTTAAAAATCAGACGTTCTGTAATCATTAGCGTGTATATCGCGGGTGAAAACTTTTTTGTTATACGATACGTTCTACATTATATGAAAATTTGTATTATCTACCATTCCGAAACTGGCAATACCCGACATATCGCGCAACACATCGCTTCTGTAACAACTGACAGCCGTCTTGTCGAAGTCACTGACCGGAAACGGTATTTTGCACTGACGCGTTTTCTTATGCAGTGTAATGCTGCGCGGAGTGAAGGAAAGACAGAAATTGAACCTTCCCATCTCGATGTGAGGGAGTACGACCTACTGGTATTCGGATCTCCGGTCTGGGCTTTCAAACCGACGCCAGCAATTCATACGATGATTGATGTGCTTGATAACTGCGGGAAGAAACGAGCGGTTGCATTTGTGACCTGCGGCGGAAGGCCCGGCCAGAGTGAAGAAATATTCAGAAAATGGATCGAGGGCCGGGGCATGATATTTGCAGGATTTATTGCCGTAAACCAGAAAGATATCGAGGATGACTCAGTGAATGCAGATTTGGTTGCATTCGTGAATGCGGCGGGGCCAAAATTGGAGTAACCTGGAAATGGGATTCATAGCCGGGTGCTGGGAAAGACTTTTGCATCCCCGCATCCTTTATATTATACAGATATGACGGACACCTATGATGATCTTCTAAAAAAAGCCTATTCCCATATATCCGAAAAAAGTGCATCTTCAGAACGTTTTATAGTTCCTGAGGCCAAGGCGTATATCGAGGGTAAGACCACAATCCTTGAAAACTTTGCTGAGATAGCTGATAAAGTCCGTCGAGACAAAGATCACATGATGAAGTATATCCTAGGCGAACTTGGCACCTCGGGAAAGATCGACGGTACCAGGGCAATTTTTAATGGTAAGTTTGAGATCTCGCTTTTCAGGACGATTATCAAGAACTACGTAGACGATTATGTGATCTGTTCCGAATGTGGGAAACCCGACACACGGTTGGTTAAGGATGACCGTATTCTCCTTCTCCGTTGCGATGCTTGCGGAGGTCACCGCCCGGTAAGAAAGCGCAAAGTGAGGACCGAACCGGTGTCAGAAAATCTTGAAGAAGGTCAGGTCATGGATGTTGAGATCCAGTCACTATCAAAACGCGGTGACGGTGTAGTGAAGATGGGTCGTTACATTATGTATGTCGCAAATGCGAAGCCCGGCCAGAGCGTGAAGATCAAGATTTCCCGCATATCGGGTTCCATAGTCTTTACAGAAAGGGCAGAATAATTTTCGATCCCGTTTTTCCTGAATACGGAGCATCCCTTATGTATTCTTCTTTTTGGGTATCGGCTTCAATCCGGAAGATAAATAATACGAATAAAGGACAAGTGGAATTGTTAAAAAAATATAAAATGGCTGTATAAGCCAATTTCATTTTTGTTTTGAAAGACCTTTGACAAGCTCACTGCAATTTCCTGAAATTCTTTTGCAAGCTTTTTTTATCGCGGTCATGGGATTTTTCTTACCGTTCTTAGTGGTTACCAGCAGTTCAGGATCTGAGAACTGGAACTCGATGGTATATTTTGCGACGTCTACATCAGGATCCGTCAGGATCTCTTCGACAAGGGCGTTCATGAACGTATGCCCCTCCCCCTGGATAATAAGTCGGGCCTTATCTTTTTCGAGTTCAAGTACTTTTACAATCATGCACCTATGTTTGGGAACCTGTGAACTATTAAAGTATGGGTGAGGGCGGTATAGGAGGATTAAAAAAAATCTTTCATCAAGCTGAATAGGCGAACCTCGGTATCTTTATGGAAAATCAAAAACTTCGCCGTCGTGAGAAAGGTGGGGGTACTCCCACGGCATTACGTGGCTGATGTGGATACACCGGAAATCTTTGGCGTGCAGGCTTTCGGCTAGCGTACAGGCGTCGAGATAGTTCATGTGCTTGACAACAGCTATATGCGAGGGAACCAGGGCATCGATGAGAAGAAGATCAAGATTTTCAAGCAACCGGAGACTTTTTTCCGGAATATCCCGGTTTGTGTCTGAAGTATATCCCACTCGCATCCCGTTGTTCTCAAAAACAAACCCGCAGGTATATGCCGGTGGATGTTTCACAAGGAAAGGGGTAACCGATATTCCAAAAAGATCAAACGGTACATACGGTTCTACTGGACTTCGTTTAAAGTCAAGGAACCGGAATGTTTCGCCACAGTACCGGAGCACCGGTTCAGCGGCAAAAACCCGTGGGTACTTCTGGACCCGGTAGAATTCGCCAAAACCCATGAAATGATCGTAATGACCATGGGTCCAGATCACAGCGTCAATAAAGGGTGAACCGCACTTGAGCAATTGTTGACGGAGGTCAGGTGAGGTATCAATGAGGATGTGTTGGTTTGCGTGTTCGATGAGAAGGGATGTCCGCAATCGGCCGGTGCCGGTTTCATAGGCATGCCTGCACTGGGGACAATCACATCCTATTTTGGGTGTTCCAACGGCGTCACCAGTACCCAGTAAAATAAATTTCATCTTAGATCCAGCTCAAGTTCCGGATTGCATCACGGTTCCTTACCATACGAATCCCTATTTCCAGATCTTTATTTTCGATAACTTCGCGTTTGTCCATGAGTGCCGATAACATAGCCTCTTTTATCATCAATCGTATGTCAGCACCTGAGAATCCATCAGTCAGTGCAGCTATTTCGTGAAAGTTGCAGGTGCAGGCCATATTAGAAGTGACGCTTTTAACAATCTCCCTCCGCATCTCCTCGTTTGGGTTGGAAAATTCTACGACCTCATCAAACCTCCGCCAGGCAGCTTCATCCAGCAGCTGGGGGTGGTTCGTTGCCCCTATTAAAAGGACGCCGTTTTTGACGAGACTAATCCGGTCAATATTTTTCAATAGTGTGTTGACGGCCCGCTTCAAAGCTGCATGGTCATCTGAGGATCGGGATTTTGCGATAAAATCGAATTCGTCTATGAACAGGATTGACGGAGAGAGCCCCTTTGCCAGCTCGAATATTTTGTCGATGTTTTTGGATGTCTCCCCAATGTACTGAGAAGTAATCATCGAGAGCCTGACTTCGAGAATAGGCATATGCATTGAATGAGCCATCGCAAGGGCAAGAGAGGTTTTTCCCGTTCCAGGTGGTCCGACAAAAAGGAGTTTTCCCACTTCATAAATACGGTGCCGGTTCAGGAAATCCCTGTTGTCTACCGCATTGTGAATTTTGTTAATGAGTGCATTTTGTTCCGGCGTGCGTATGATATCTTCCATCCGCTGTTCAATCTCATCAGGAGCCATGACTATAACAAGCTCCTGAGCTTGCCGAAATTTTTCATCTTCTCCAATCATCTTGGAGAGCCGGATCTCTAGGCTGGCCCGGGTATCTTCATAACGAGGGTTTGCCTTACGGACGTCCTGATAAGAAACACCTTTATTGTCGGGGGATTCATAAAAAAAAGCCAGTGCAGGGTTCTGCTGGATAAGCGAAGCACCACCCTGTGTAAGGAACCAGTCTGCAGCTGGTTTAAGAGTAGTGATCTTCAGGCGCTGTCCGAATTCTTCATAAGATACAAATGGGTTCTTTGCGATCTTCTCGTGGGCATCAGCGATATTAAGGGTGCGCCTGATCATCCCGTCACTGACAAACACCGGACGCTTGATGCACTTGGTATCCCCGGAGCAGAAGATCTCCCGGCACACCGGTGTCAGATCGTTGAGATCGAGGGTAGGGTTCTGGTTGAAAATTTCTGCAGTGAGCAGTATTTCCATGATTCGCAGGCTTTCTATATCTCCGGACATGGCTGTAACTTTTACTATTTAACGCCTGAATCCTTATACCTATCCTATCACCGTGTTGTGACGATGCAACCGTCGTTTGTCACGATCAGGGTATGCTCATGCTGTGAAACAAGCGAACCAGGAATGTCAGAAAGGACCGGATATCCATGGAGGATCCCGGATCGCACGAGGCCTGGGAGCGTCAGGTCCATCTTTTTGTCGTCAAGCCAGCGCCTGGAGAAAGGAAGCCCGTGGCGTTCCTTTACCTTTTCCATGGCCGCGCGGGCAGAGGGAATCCGGACCGGTTTTTCCGCGATCTGGGAGTAGATCTCAATCCGGGTTTTTTCCCCGACCCGGCCGCTCCCGGTTGTGGCGAATGGTTCTATCGCAAAAGCCATTCCCTCTTCGAGCACGGAACCGCCGTTGATGGCAATGTTGGGAATGGTCGGGTCCCGGTGCTGTACGTACCTGTCAAGGCCGTGTCCGGTGAGGTTGGCGATGGGCCGGTATCCCCGACGTGTAATCTCTCTTTCTACGACTGCCCCGATCTCTCCTGCGGTCACTCCCGGCCTGACCAAGCGGATTGCTGCTTCAAGTGCCTCGTGGGACGCATCAAGAAGGAGCGCGTTGTTCCCAAGGTCGACTGTTGTGGCGGTGTCTGCGATATAGCCGTCGATCTGCACACCTAGATCGAGCTTGATCACGTTCCCTTTGGCAAAGAGGCGTTCGTCCCCCGGTGATGCCGTGTCGTGCGCTGCATCCTCGTTTAAGGAGACATTGAGAGGGAAGGCAAGATCGGCACCATTCTCCCGGACCCGGCTCTCCACGGAATCGACCAGTTCCAGAAAGGACCGACCCACCCGGATCTCCTGCGCACTTTCCCGGAGTATCGCAGAGGCGAGTTTCCCTGCGGAAATATATTTATCCAGTACGTCATCTTTCATCTTTTTCATACGATCAATGTCTCCTCAAATTTTGTAAAATTAGCAAAGTTCCGTGCTCGAACCACGCCTATATCCTCAAGACGTACCCCCCCGACCCCGGGATAATAAAGACCGGGTTCAACGGTGACGACAGAACCTGCTTCGAGAGCAGCCCCTGATGGACCTAATGTGGGTAGCTCATGGACCTGAAGACCAACACCATGACCGAGATTATGGATGAACCCGCGGGTATCGCTCTCATACCCCCGGCTTTTGAAATGCTCGACGACAGCGTTGTGTACCTCCGATCCCGCCACCCCGGATTTTATGTGTAAGATACCGATCTGCTGGGCTTCCCGGACTGCTTCGAACATCTCGACAATCTTCTGGCTTGGCTTTCCTTTCGAGATGGTTCGTGTCATATCCGCAAAATACCCGGTTAATTCATCCCGGGGGAACATGTCAATTACGATGGGCATGTGGGGTTTTAACGGTCCACTTCCGATAATGTGCGGAAACGCAGTATCTTCGCCGCATGAAATAATGGTCTCTACCGCTCGACAACCGTCATCCATAATGTGTTTATGGATCACATTCCGCATGAGTTCTGACGTGAGCGGGGCATCATTATGGTACAGGATCCCTCTTTTGATCGTTGCGTGCCTGACAAGGGAAATCCCGAGATCCATGGCGCGTTCGGTTTTTTTCTGGACCTCTTTTATAAGCCGGATCTCATCTGGCGTCTTTTTTATCCGCATGTTCCCGACTGTCCCCTCATCCACGATCACCCGGCCATGATCTTCAAGCGCTCTCATCAGTATTGCGGGAAACGCAGGTGACACAAGGAGGGTCTTCCCGGCCTGTTCCCCGATCATTTGCGCTATCGCTTTCCAAGGATTCTTCTCTTTCTTTGTAATGTCGGGCAGCCCGGCTTGAGTACGGGTCATTACGGCTGTTGTTGATTCGCGGGAAGCCCGCTCGGCCTCCATCTGGGGAACAATAATCGTTCCTGGCTGCTTTTGTCTCTTAAAAAAAACAAAGGAATCATGCATCACGAATCTCGTGAGGTACCGCATATCGGCATCTTCACCCGTGGCATAATGCACAAAAGCATCAGCCCCGCACTTCTTCATGGCAGCGTCCAGTAGATCCATTGCCATACAATTACGCACTGAAACGTCAAGTACTTTTATTTCCGCGTCAACGTACGAGTGATGGATGAAACTGCAAAAGAACAGTTTAAGTGGAAATTCTACCGGCTGGCTGTCGAGCTCAATGCAATTATCCTGCTCGTTGCACTCGCGATAGTCTCGTATTTCCTTGTCCCGACCACGTACCGGCTTGCTGCCGTAATTGTCATACTTGCCCTTGCGCTTGTCCTTTCCTGGAACTTTATCATTAATTACCGTTTGACTAAGGCATGGCTTGATGAGCATTAAGGTGCAGTATACATGAGGGAGCGGATAGTACCGCGGCGATAGCATGCTCAAGAGAATGAAGGAGGAGATTGAGCTTCTCAGCCGGCATATCGAAGTGGCCCGGGCAGTTGCGGAGTTCCAGCCAATCGGTATTATGAAACTCTCTGAGATTCTCAACCTCCCCACTCACCGGGTACGGTATTCCCTTCATGTGCTTGAGCAGTTTGGGTATATCCGCGCATCCTCGGAGGGGGCGGTTGCAACCAGTCAGACCCGGGAACTCTTTGCACATTTAAACGAGGATCTTGATGATATCGTAAGCCTCGTAAACGCGATGAAAAGACCCTGACCGGTAATTCCGCCACAGATTCTCCGTTGCATTATTCGTGCTCCGTGATTCTGGTGGAACCGGGATGGTTTGATCCCACCTTCGTTACCTTTAAAAAGCCTCACAAAGAATCTATTAAGACGCAGGAAACTGTTGCCGCCATAACTCAGTTGGTAGAGTGGCTGGCTGTTAACCAGCATGTCACAGGTTCGAGTCCTGTTGGCGGCGCTTATGGGCCTGTAGCTCAGTCCGGTTAGAGCGCCCGGCTCATAACCGGGCGGTCATGCGTTCGAATCGCATCAGGCCCATTAGATCTTCGCTCTAACTCTTTTCGAGATTTTGTACCTATCAGATTTTTCTGCGATACTTGCCTGTATCTTTTTTTAAGTGCATTTGGCAAAGTTTCTATGGCAGAAGAAACCAGCAACCTTTATGGAGTGTCCCGCGTGCGGTAGTGATTGTGTAGAATCAGCACCGGAGATCCTCCGGGATCTTCCCGCGAAATTTCTTCCCTGCAAGAAATGCAGAATGCTGGTACGCGATAAACGCGCTCCACTTCTTTTGCCAGAGTATGGCCAACCCTGTTCCTGCGGAAAACGGTTTATCGACGAAGTTTTTGCACATATGTACGTTATTATGCAAGAAGAAGGCGATCTCACCTCCCACGATCCCCTTCTTGCTGTAGGATCACCGCTCATCCATCCCGGGATGGTGATGGACCGGCCACCGTTTCTCCCAGCAAAATCCCTGCTCCTTTTATCCGGAAAAGTCCGTGAGAAAGCGGCCCGGAGGATCGTTTCTGAAGTTCCCGAAGTACGAGGGGTCGTAAAAACTGCATCCTATATTCCCGGCCTTGTATCATTTGATCCCAGCAAACCCCCACATGTCTATACATTGCTTGCCGGCTGCGATGTCAGGGCCGATATTTACCCGCTTGCCACCGGTCCTCTTGTCATATACAAGCAGCAGTCTCTCATTCATGTAGAATTCCCTCGCGCAGGTTATCCCAAATTGCGTTCAGTAGCCACTCACCTGGGAATCCCGTCGGTCCCCTTCTTTGTCGACGCCTGTTCGGGCTCGGGCACGCTTGGTCTCGCGGCCGCGTGTTTTGGAGTCAGACATGTTATCCTGAACGATGCCTGGTACGCATCTGCGTTCTGGTCGGCATTCAACCTTGAAGTCAACCATGTGTACCTGGATATTGACAAAGTCCATATCCTCAGAACCCTCCAGGATATGGCCCTTACCCCGGTAATACGGGACCCGGTAAAAATTGCCGAAACATCAGGAAGACAAGTGATTGAAGTCTACCAGGGCGATCTTAGGTGCTTGGATCGCGTAATACCCCGGGATGCGCATCCGGTTGCCGCAATCGATATCTTCGATAAGGGGAACAAAACAGAGGGTTCCAACCTGGTTAATGAGTGGCGCGTGCGTATGGGTGGGGAAGCGTTTATTCCTTAACTGTGCGCTGAATATGACCTTCCGAGCAGCGACGTAGGGGAGCAGTCCAAATATAACAAGGATTTATTGACCGGCAGATCATGATATATGGGGACTAGCCCGGGTGGCTCGGCGTCACTTGTAACCCGAAACCGTCGGTACGCGGGGGGCGAAGTTTGAAGAAGGCTGCAACGATCTGCTGGAGCCTGTGTATTCTGACGTTGAAACCTCGTCCCATGAGGTCGATGGCCAGGTATCAAAGTTCCGGAGGGAATGGCGACCTGTCACTGCGGGAACCGGTTCAGGCCCGGAAGGGAGCAGACTTACCGCAGACATACGGCGCCCATGGGGTAACGGGGCGGAGGATGAGTACGCTGGTGAAAGGAGTAACGTACAGTCGACCGATAACATGTCCCCGTTTCTCGTGATACCATGTCAAAAGTCACCATTATCGGTGCAACCGGCAATGTCGGCATGTTTGCTGCCTATGCAATTTCCGTTGATCCGCACGTCCATGAGATCCAGCTGTATGGTCGTGAAGGGCGTGAAGCTTTTTTAAAAGGACTTGCACAGGATTTTGCCGATTCCTTCGCTGCCCGGGGAACAAATATCAAGGTCACCTGGACAACCAGCCTTAAGGATGCTGCCGGCTCGGATGTCGTCGTCATTACTGCAGGTACACCCCGCGGACCAGGCCAGGATCGTCTTGATCTGGCGCTTGGGAATGCGCGGATCATTGCACCGATTGCACGGACGATAGGAGCCGTTGCACCTGATACTAAGATCATCATGGTGACCAATCCCGTCGATGTAATGACCTGTGTCGCCCTCAAATATTCAGGTCTCAAGCCAAACCAGGTCTTTGGCCTTGGAACGCACCTTGACTCGATGCGATTAAAATCGTTGATTGCGACCTATTTCAAAGTGCACGTCAGCGAAGTACACACCCGTATTATAGGTGAACATGGGGAATCCATGGTACCGCTCTGGTCGGCGACGACTATAGGGGGGATCAAGATCTCCAACCTGCCGGCATTCGCACACCTGCCAGTAGAGGATTTCATCAAATCCGTGAAATCAAGCGGAGAGCAGATCATCAAAAACAAAGGATCCACAGTCTACGGTCCCGGCGAAGCGATCGCGACACTCGTAAAAACCGTCCTTGGTGATGATAACCGGATCCTGACCGTTTCGTCGTACGTGAAAAGTGAAGTTCACGGGATCGGCGGGGTATGCATCGGCGTACCGGCCCGGATAAACAGGAACGGGGCATTCCCGGTAACCATCAGAATAGACGAATCTGAAGTTATTGCATACCGGGAATCTGTTGAGAAGATACGCGCAACCATCCACCAGATTATCGGACAACTAGAAAACGAAAAAGATCTTGTGGCAGCTCCCAAAAAGCCAAAGAAATTCAACAGTTAATACCCTTTCCGAAAATATCGGCGAATGAAAAAAGCCGGGATAAGGATTGAAAATCCCTGTTCTACATTAACGTAACTTCAACAATCTCTGCCCGCTCAACACCGGGGACCGCATTCAGTTTACCTTCAATAGCATCCGTCTCGCCGCCAGCATCATTGATAACGGCTACGAGCTTCAGAGCCTTAAGGCCAAAACCGATGGGCTCTTCCTGGATATCCTGAATTCCGGGCAGTTTTTCTTTGAGCATGCTTTTAAGTTTTACAAGGTCGACTTCCGGCGAATCCGGCATAACCCTGACAATTACAGCAACACTTCCCATGTATTACGGTCCCCCAAATCCACATTTAGGGCATGCGTAAGGAATACTCTGTTCCCTGCACCGGTAGCACCGGGTGATCTCGACACCACACATGGGACACGCAAAGACTGTTGAGCCCTCTTCTGCAAGCGGAGCGCTGCAGGAAGTACATTTTTTATCTGACATTGTCTTGCTCCTTTAAGGATTCCTATAGTATCTCTTTTAGTACCTTTAAAAGGTTGTACCAATGACGGTGCCGCGAACACTCTGTCCTTCAAGCCAGGAACTGATTCCGGCTGGTTCTGTACCGTTGAGGATAAAGGTCCGTATCCGGTGTCTGAGGACATAGGGAACAAAACAAGGATCAAGAACATCAGTAGTGACGTTTTTTTCTATCCGGGTCATAAGTTCCCCTTCCTTTGTGATACCATCAACGGATTTGAGCACGAGCAGATCGCCACCAAGTTTGCCGGCTACCCAGGCAGCGATGGTATCGGAAGTGACATCCCATGAATGAGGGAGGGGATCGTACCGGCGCAAGGAGCAGTAGGGAAGAAGGATACGCGGTTTTTTCGGGCGTTCAAGTCTCGATGTTGTTTTCATGCCCTGACTGGCAAGCATCCATCCGTACTGGTCCATAGCAGCACATGCCATCCAATGCGCCATGTCCGCGGATATTGTGGAATCCAGTCGCCGAACAAAGTCGGCAAACATTCCTCCCCCGGGGACGATCAGGAGAGGGCGATTGGCTGATTGAAGTAGCGGTATAATCTCAGAACTGTGGGATGCAAGACTGCCTCCCAGTTTCACGACTGTAAACGGTTCTTGATCCTTATTCTGTCCGAAGCCCGGCGATCTTCTCATTTCCTAACAATTCTATATCTCTGATAAAAGAAAAATGCTGTCCGTCCTATTATGTCGCTTTTGTTTCGTCGCCGTCAGTGGGTAGTATTTTTAAATCAACGCTGTCCCTGCCAGACACTCAATTTTTCCGGATCAGGATCTTTCAGATAAAGCATTTTCAGAAGAAAGCACCCGGAATTGTGGGAAGTCTCATAAAAAAGAATCCGGCGATCGACAGGAATTGGTGAATTTTCAGAATTTTTTAAGTGCACACTGGCACACATCGCAGAGATTGATGTCACTTTCTCCGGTGACTACGGCAAACGCCCAGCGGTCAATCATTGCGTCAAGTTCAGAGGACAGTTCAATTGCTCCGTATCCTCTTTTCCTGCTCAGGTACTGGGAAACCGCAGCGCGGGTTACACCCAGTCTTTTTGCTGCATCACTCTGGCTGAGACCCTGGTTATTCACAAGCCGGGAGACCATTTCAGCTCTCATGGGCGGCAGAAGGTTTCGCACCATACTGTCGCAATGCATGAGTGTGCAGGTGTGTTTCGTCATACCAATACGGGTTGTGATTCGGAAACAATGACTGGCCTGTTCTGATAGATGATCTGTCGGGCATCACGGAAGTTGAACTTCTCGATGATGAGGTGATGCTCTTTGAGTTTTTTCAATGCATACCGTACGGTTCGCGGGGCTAGCCGGCTTTTCTTGACCAGATCTTTGTGGGTCATGGCACCACCACTGCCGAGAATCTCTAGTACAGTCCTTGAGGATGGGGGTAAGGTTTGCTGATACATGATTGAAATGTTAACAGTGTTAACATATCAACTTGTTGGTTTGTACAGTACTAAATATTCAAAATTTTCGGGAATGAGGTTTCAACATGACGCGGGACGTTATGCCACGGGTTGCAGCGAACCGCTTTCTGAAGTTTACCGGACGTGGAGAAAACAGGACTTATGTCGATTTAGTATGCTTTGGAAAAGCCGGATTCTGTGTTTGGAAGTGGATGCCGTACCAGATCACTACTAAAAATTATATCAAAATCTCGAGGGTTACCGAAAAATTCGTAACCGTGTGAGTGAGTGCACCAAGGCTGATAAGGTCAGCGCCAGTACGAGCGTATTCGCTGATTGTACCTGCTGTGATCCCTCCCGACAGTTCGATAGTTACCCGATCCCTGAGTCCGGCTTTTTCCAGGTGCATAATAGTGTTCCGGATACGGTCCGGTGTCATATTGTCGCATAGTATAATATCGGCTCCCTCTTGTGCGGCAGTAAGAGCGTCTTCGACGGTTTCCACTTCGATCTCGATCCTCCGGTAGGAATTTTTCGCTTTAGCGCTCCTGATCGCCTCAATAAGTGGAACCAGGACAAGGTGGTTGTCCTTGATGAGGATTCCATCACTCAGCCCCAATCGATGTGGATCACCACCTCCGAGAGCGACTGCTTTTTTATCCAGTACCCGTAGTCCAGGGCAGGTTTTACGCGTTGCTGCAACCCTGCATTTTGGATTTTCTTTCTTTACGTGATCCATCATTCTTTTCGTCAGAGTTGCAATCCCGCTCATCCTGCCGATAATGTTGAGTGCGGTTCGTTCTACGAGGAGAATCTCTTTTGCCGGGCCTGAAAGCGTGAGAAGAGCATCTCCTTCTTTTACCTGTTTTCCGTCACTGGTTGCAGGACTTACCTCTACGCCAAAGTGCGAAAAAAGGGCTCCAGCTTCCTGGAGACCGGCAACAATACCCTCCTGCTCGGCCCTGATTAATGCCCGGCAGGAAACCTCCGGGACGATGGATTCTGAAGTAATATCCCCAAACGGGGCGTCCTCACCGATGAATTTCAACAGGTATTCCAGAGGAATCATAGCATCTCTCATGTACCGATAACAAGGGGGCTGTCAATATTTTTTAGGAGCGACAGGATCGATAATGCTGCAAGGTAACTCGTAGCCGGGTTCTCTGGACTGGGGACATTGGTGACCCGGATATAGGACTCACCAAAGCTACCTTCAATAAAGAGTTCGTGAGTGTTTTTATCTGCTTCCGGATCCACCCAGAGTTCAACGTCCGCGTCCCTACCCGCTGCAAGCCCCATTGCAACCGAGACATTTACGTTTTTTGGATATGACTTGATGCACTCGTTTGCCTTACCGGAAAAGATCTGCTGCCGTTTGGTTATTGAAAGGCCAAGGGACTGCGGGTTTTTAGTTGTTTTCAGAAGTAATTTTGTGAGCGGCGATATCTGGCCGATCTTCAGGTTATCAAGCCCGAATATTGCTCCACTGGGGATATAGATCTTCGTTCCCGTTTTTCGTGCGGTAGATATGAGTTCATCTTTGAATAACGGATCGGTGAGCGCCCCAACACTCATAATGACGAGGTTTTTCTTGTGCAGCAGAACCTCTTGTGCATGCGCCCGCGCTGCACCTACAGATGCTGCTTCAACAACAATATCAGTTTCAGCATCGAGGAACGCTTCAAAATCCCGGAATGCCTCTCCCTTGCATATATCGGCGATTTCCCCGGCCCGTTCGGGAATAGTATCATAAACTGCGGGGATGGTAAATTCGTCTGCGTGCCGGGCAATGATATGCCCGATGTTACCGCAGCCCAGCAGCCCTATCCGTAACATGGTAAACAGGTATGGGTGTCATGGATTAATGGTTATCCTCAGGGAAGCCGCTAAAGTAAAGAGGGCCTTATCCAAAAAACGACTTTTAACTGCTCCTAACCCAAAAGATCCGGAGACGAACATGGAAGAGGTCCGATCCATAGATCCCAGCGGCGAAACAACTGATCCTTTTGCTGCGCTCACAAGAAAAAGGGTGTATATCGAAACCTATGGGTGCCGTTATAATTTCGGGGATACGGCAAACCTCGTAGAAGTGCTCAGAAAATACGGCAGCTCCTGCGTTGGGTCTCCCGAAGAGGCGGATGCGATTGTTATTAACACATGTACGGTGATCGCGCCTACCGAACGCCGGATGCTCCGTCGGCTTTCTGCATTTCAGGACAAACTGCTTTTTGTCACCGGCTGCATGCCCCTTGTTCAGCGCGATTCCATTTTTGCAGTCTGTTCCCCAAAAGTCATTACTCCGGACCAGATACGTGAGGCATACCTTTCTGTTCAGACCGTTGCCCCAGCAGGTGTGGGGATTGTCCAGGTTGCCAAGGGCTGCCTCGGGCGATGCACGTACTGCATCACACGCCTGGCACGGGGACCGCTTACGAGTTTTCCCCAAGAGGAAATACATAAAAAAATCAGTGCGTTTGTTGATGCAGGCGCATTCGAAATCCAGTTGACTGCACAGGATGTCAGCGCATGGGGCCAGGATAAAGGACAAATATTGCCCGATCTTCTTACTGGCATCTGTACCCTGCAGGGAAATTACCGTATCCGCGTCGGGATGATGAACCCCGCGACAGTGATCGGCATCCTCGACGAACTCGTTGACGCGTTTAAGAGTGAACACCTTTTCCGTTTTCTGCACCTTCCGGTACAATCGGGTTCAGACCGTATACTCAAACGAATGGGACGGGGTTACACAGTTCAGGATTTCGAAGATATAATTTCAGCATTTCGCAGGAGGTATCCGGGAATAAACGTCTCAACCGATGTCATTGTCGGATTTCCCGGTGAAACCGCTGACGACTTTTCCCGTACCCTTGATCTCATCGGGAGGATTAAACCCTCTAAAGTGAATATCACGAGATATTCAGCGAGGCCGTTTACCGAAATTTTTACGGAAAAAGATGTTCCTGACTCGATAAAAAAAGACCGCTCCCGGATTCTCAACACGTTTGCTGAAAAGCAATATACAACGGTGAACCATCTGCTTATCGGTACTATTGTTTCCTGTGTTGTCACCGAGAAACTTAAGCCGGGATCAGTTGTGGCGAGGACCGCATCCTATCAAGGCGTTGTAATCAGAGAAGATCTTCCCGTAGGTACTGCTGTAGATATTTCCCTCAAAAAAGATCGTAAATATTTCTTTCTCGGGGATTGTGTCTCCAAGGCTTTGCCAAGAATACAATGCGTAAAAGAAACAAGTGATTTTATAGGCTGAACGTAAACTATACTTGTTTTACGTCGGATGAGAAAAATGGTGATATGATATGGATGAAATAGAAGCCGGGTTTAAGAAGATCACAGAAAAGATTGAGGAAATGAAAAAGACGGATGCCCGGTTGTCAGAAGAGATACGATCCCATGATGGTGACCTGCTGGGCCGCATGGGCACTATGGCAAAGCCGGTGGTAAAATCCGTTGGTCTCAACCTTCTTAAGATCGGCAAGCAGGATACCAAAAACGAACTGTACGATGCCAATTATTATACAGAAAAGATGATCATCCTCGGTAAAACCGAACCGGCCCTCTTCCGTCCTGATGACCCGGCAAAGAAAATCACCGACCAGTTCTGTGTCCTTACGGAAAAAGGTAAACTCTTTGAACTCATGTACAGTTCCGACGGATTTATAACAGATTCGTATCTTAATCCCATAGATCCGAAATCAGCAATAGATGAGTACGGGTACGATGTCATGTTCATGTTGTACCAGGGCATGCATGATTACATGAAATCGGAAGAAGACCTCATTTCGGCCCTTGAAAAAGTGATCGGGTTTGTTTTTGCCACCAAGCACAAATCATGAGAAGGAATCTTTCTCGTTCCAGTTAAAACCAGCAGGAAAATCTATTCTTTTACAACGATTTTTTTTTAAAATTGACTTGCGTTTCAAAACAAGGATATGGGCCCGATGCGATTCGAACGCATGACCTCCCGGTTATCAGCCGGGCGCACCACCGGGCTATGCTACGGGCCCCAGGGATTGCCTGAAATTTACCTTATTAGTTATCCCATCAGAGTTTTTATAGGTTGTGAATGGCAAGGCGGACAGGATAATGCTATAGGGCTCGGTGTCAAAAAATACGTATCTGAACGGATCTGGGATCATGGAACGACACTATCTCCTCGGGAATGAAGCTATCGCCCACGCATGTCTTGAAACGGGCGTAGGTTTTGTGAGTGGGTACCCTGGCACCCCGTCATCTGAAGTTATCGATGTCTTACGTGTACAAAAAGATCCGGCCTATTACCTAGAATGGTCGGTAAACGAGAAAGTCGCTCTCGAAAATGCACTTGCTGCCGCATGGTGCGGGATCCGGGCGATCTGCACTATGAAGCATGTCGGCCTCAACGTTGCCGCTGACCCTCTTATGACGAGCGCTTATACAGGAGTGACCGGAGGATTTGTGATCATGAGTGCTGATGACCCGTTTGCACACAGCTCCCAGAACGAACAGGACACCCGGTGCTATGCCCATTTCTCCCGGCTTCCCTGTCTCGATCCATCCGGAGTACAGGAAGCGCATGATATGATCGCAACCGCGTTTGAAATTTCCGAGGAGTTCGGGTTACCCGTCCTTTTCCGTCCGACGACGCGGATCTGCCACTCGAAAGGTGATGTTGAACTCGGGCCGGTTTCCAGGAACACAAAAAAAGGTGAGTTTCACAAAGACCCCCGGCAATATGTCGTAATCCCCGCCCATACCCGGATCCTGCATAAAAAACTTAACGAAAAGCAACATGCGTTGAAAAAGCGTCTCGTGGAACGAGGTCTCAATCACTATACAGTTCGAGGAAAAACTGCTGTTATCGCAAGCGGGATTGGTGCGTCCTATGTGCAGGAACTCCTGCCCCCTGGCGTTTCGTTTATGAAGATCGGTGCGTACCCGGTAGACGAAGAATGGCTCGGAAAGTTTGTACAGCAACATGACAAGATCCTTGTCATAGAAGAACTCGCTCCCGTTGTTGAGGAGGCAGTGCGTCAGGTTGCCGGATGTGTGCCGGTATTTGGAAAGATCAACGGATACGCACCTTATGAAGGAGAACTTTCCCCGGCCGTAGTATCTCTTATTATGGCAAAAGCCGGGTTTCTTGAAAAGAACCCGTTTTCCTCAAAGGATCCCGTTCAGAACCTCCCGTCCCGCCCGCCGATCCTTTGCGCAGGCTGTCACCACCGTGCAGCCTTCTACGCCATGAAAAAAGTATTTGGCGAGTCAGCAATTTATCCCAGTGATATCGGCTGCTACACCCTGGGTCTACAACTTGGCACAGTGGATACAACTATCTGTATGGGCGCCTCGATTACGGTCGGCAGCGGCATCGCACATTCCGGTGAGACCCGGGATATAGTCTGTACCATCGGCGATTCGACGTTCCTCCATACCGGTATTCAGGGGCTGATGAATGCGGTATACAACGGTGCAAATATGACCGTAGTTATTCTCGATAACCGGATTACGGCAATGACCGGCCACCAGCCAAATCCGAACACCGGGGTTACCGCAACCGGTATAGAGGCGACACCGGTTTCTCTTGACGCAGTCTGTCGCTCCTGCGGGGTAACTTTTGTTGAAACGGTCGATCCCTACGATTTGACCGGCATGCTCCGTGGGCTTGAAGCGGCAAAGAAAAAAACCGGTGTTAAGGTAATTATTGCAAAGCAGATGTGTGTGATCGTAGCACGCCGTGCCGGGGTTAAACGGGGATTTTACGCAGTAAACCCGGAGACATGCACCGGTTGCGGTACCTGCGTGCGGTTCGGGTGCCCCGCAATCGAGATCATCGATAAAAAAGCCAGGATCACCGAGCTGTGCAGCGGGTGTGCTGTCTGTGTTCGCATCTGTCCGACAGGTGCAATATCACGGGAGGCTAAGAAATGACAAAAAGTTTCGATATCCTGATCGTCGGGATCGGCGGTCAGGGAACCATCCTTGCCTCCAATATCCTCGGTGAGGCATGTCTTTTCGAGGGCCGGCATGTGAAAGGTGCCGAGACTCATGGTATGGCACAGCGCGGGGGATCGGTCGAGACCCACATAAGAATTGATGGACTCTACGGTCCGCTCATTGTTCCCGGTACTGCGGATCTCCTGATTTCCTTCGATCTCCTTGAGGCCCTCCGGTATTCCCATTATCTAAAAACCGGTGGTAAAATGGTGGTCAACCGGCATATGGTGCTTCCCACTTCGGCATTTACCCAGAAAAGCCCGTTGCCAACCGAAGGAGAAGTTACCGCGCAGCTGGCCCCGTTCGATCCCTGCCTCATTGATGCTGACCGGATCGCGACAGAGGCGGGCAGCAGCCTTGCCCAGAATGTCGTGATCCTTGGTGCGGCATCGGGGTCTATTCCGTTAAAATCTGAATCCCTTCTTACTGCGGTAAAGAAACTTGTCCCTCCCAGAACTGTCGAGGCGAATGTGAAAGCGTTCGAGATGGGACAGACATTTGGCAGGACATGCTGATGGGATCCCTGGGTGCATTCGAGCCGGATACCCTCTACGAAGGAGACGCGCTGGCACTTATAGAAAAAATCCCGGACAATTCCATTGATCTTATCGTAACCGATCCCCCTTTTGCTATTGATTTTAAAGCACAACGGCTCAATTACAACCGGACCGGCAGCAATGTCATCGAAGGATATCGTGAAATCCCGGCGGAAGAATACACTGAGTTTTCGAAACACTGGATTGATCAGGCAGCCCGGGTACTTTCCGCTAACGGGAGCATGTATATTTTTTCCGGTTGGAACAGGCTCCGTGATATTCTTGAAGGTATCGATGCAGCCGGGCTTACGACAGTAAACCACCTGATCTGGAAATACCAGTTCGGGGTTTTTACCAAAAAACGGTATGTTACCAGCCATTATCATATTCTCTACGTTGTAAAAGATCCCAAAAACTACACATTTAACAAACTCGACCATTATCCAGAGGACGTCTGGGTAATAAACCGGGAGTACTGGAAAGGAAAGAAAAAGACGCCTACAAAACTTCCCCAGGCACTCGTGCAGAAGATTATCCGTTATTCAAGCGATACGGGCGATCTCGTCTTTGATCCCTTCCTTGGATCGGGCACTGTTGCTGTTGTTGCACAGGAAGAAGGCCGGCATTTCCTCGGCTTTGAAATCGTGCCGGAATATGTCACTTTTGCCCGGGAAAGCCTTCGAGACCTTTAAAATAATGCTCCGAGGCTGCTGCCGGTTCCAACAGCCTTTAAAAAGACGAGAACGCTGAGGGGGGGAATTGAACCCCCGAGGCACTTTCGCACCACAGGCTTTCCAGGCCTGCGCCTTACCGCTAGACTACCTCAGCAAAAAGCGTATCTCATGTATTTGCCGGGCATTTTTTTAATGCTATCCTTTTACCGGGCACGTATTTTCCGGTTTTTTGGCGTGCATCCCTTCTTCCATCCCTTAGGGTATGTGCCCGGAGTAAGGAATACCGTAGTCATGGTAATAAACAGGCCGGCTTTTCCGGGACTCCAGGACGCTGAAGGAGCGAGTGCTTTTCCAAGACCGACAAATTCCCGTTTTTGGGAGAGAACTGCGACGATCTGATCTTTCCTGAATTCATCGCACCTGATTACACCAACCCCGGCCAGTTTCGCGCCGTGACAGAGTGCGTCGATCGCAGTATCCCTGACCGTTACGGAAGGGAGATCCGGGACTGCCGCATCGACGGAAACGATCATTGCATCCAGTGCTTCGCGGTTCCCTGCAGCTGCAGCGGTGCAGGCATCCTGCAGATCCTGAAGCGAATGCATAGACCCCTCATCAAAAGACCCGGATCGTGTCCGCCGGAGTTCCTGCATGTGCGCACCGGTTCCGAGTGCAAGTCCCATATGGTGGCAAAGGGAACGAATGTACGTGCCAGCATCGCAGCGTACTCTCAAGAGCACCAGTTTTCCCTCGACACCAAGAATATCCATCTTCTGGATGGTACGTATGCGCAGCAGGCGTTTTACTGCGCTTCTCCGGGGCGGGCGCTGGTAGATCCGGCCGGTAAATTCAGCCGCTACCACATCAATTTGCTTCCGGTCTACTTCGTGGTGTAAA
Organism: uncultured Methanoregulaceae archaeon; assembly: GCA_963701095.1. Classification (GTDB taxonomy): domain Archaea; phylum Halobacteriota; class Methanomicrobia; order Methanomicrobiales; family Methanospirillaceae; genus Methanoregula. The sequence goes on along the minus strand of OY969564.1, from coordinate 1,394,475 downwards.
CGCATCAGGCATACGTACTCTTTGTCGTGTTTTAAGAGAAGAGGGGCAAGGCGTACAGCATTTCCGAGCATGATAAGGAGAATGCCTGAGACCTGCGGGTCAAGCGTCCCTGCATGGCCGATCTGGCATCCAAGCATTTTTCCTACCCATGCGGCAACCTGGTGACTTGAGGGCCCCCGGGGTTTATCGATTACGATAATACCCGCGCCATGCCGGAGCGATTCGGCAGGCTTTTTCCCCCCATCCTGGCCTTCCTGCGCAGATATCATCGAACTATCCTCATCCTTCCCCGGTATTCGTTAAGCGCCGCCATTGTTCCTTCAAGAGAACCATCCCCAACAATCACGGGAAACGTTCCCTCCCGCATCATGGCTTCTGCGGTGATCTCCCCTATTGCCATAACCAGGAGATCCGGACGCGGAGTCCAGATCGCCTTTGTAAATGACATCGCGCTTGTAAAAAGAATAGCCTCAGCCGCACAAAGGTCAAGGGGTTCTGTCGTTGGAACAAGCTGGTAACAACGAAATTCCCGGGCGGTCCCCCCTGCGTGCGAAATTGCATCAATGAGCGTGGGATTGGAGACATCGGCGCGGGGAAGACCAATCGTCTTTCCCTTGATCCAATCTCCCAGGTACGGGACAAAGTCGCGGGAATAGAATCCCGGCAGGGTCTCGCAGGTTATCCCGCACTGATCGAGCTCCCGTGCCGTTTCAGGACCGATCGCGATAACACGGGGCGTTTTTTTGAGGAGGGGCCCGAGAATTTTTGCCGGGAGCGCACTTGTAAAAAAAAGGCAGTCGAATTCCCCGCGCATGACCGCCTCAGTAAACGCAGTCATGACCTCATTATTGATATCCGAGCGCAATGGGTGGACGCTGTAACATGCGTGGCCGAACGCTGCGCACCGGGCTTTATCCCGCTTCTCTTTTCCCGCGAGACGCGTCACTGCGATCTTCATTATGGATTCTTCATCCCTGAACGATAATAGGATATGCATTTTGGCTGATTAATGATCATTCTCCTGTCCTTCATCGAGATATGGCTCGCGTTCCATCCTGTATAATTGTACGGGTTATCTTCAGGAAATCACGAGCAATTCTTTTTTTTAGCCTGACGTTCCTTAGTCTGTAGTATGAAGTCCTACTGGTTCGGCGATGTAGACGACGGAAAATGTATTCCTTTTTCCGGTGATGCAGCCGCGTACTCCAGACGTGTCCGTGTGATCCGGACGAACATGGACGTATTTGTACCGCCGGACTGGAAGATCGCTGCTGCCTGTGGGATATGCCGCGACCGGGCGGAATATTTGTCGCTGCTCCAGAAAGTCTGTATCGCGGGATCGGAGCAGGCCGTCCGGGAACAATATGCGGCAAAAGATGTAGAACTGCTCCAGATGGTCAGGACGCTTGATGAGATGGACACAGTTATCAACGTTCTCTCGGAACGGGTGGCAGACTGGTACCAGATCCGGCATCCCTCGTTCTCCCGTAAATACCGGAGAACGCCGGCTCATATGCTGGTTAAATCGGTAAGCGAACGGGGCGGGGGCGGGGCACTCGGGAAAGTTGCCACCGGGATCACCGGCCTTTCTGACACCCGGACAGCACTTGCAAAAGAGGTATCGGCCCGGGCATGTGAAGTAATGCCAAATACAAGTGCGCTCATCGGAGGACTCGTTGCTGCCCGGCTCCTCTCCCATGCAGGAGGTTTAAAGGCACTTTCACGGCTGCCTGCAAGTACAATACAGGTTATCGGGGCCAGAATTGCACTTTTTATGCATATCAGGAACCGGGCGCCAGCACCTAAATACGGGATCATTTTCCAGCACCGGAGAGTGCATAACGCTCCGCGCGAAGTGAGAGGAAAAGTCGCCCGGGTCCTCGCCGGGAAACTGGCAATTGCCGCGAGACTGGATTTTTACCGTGGCTATGCAGTCCCGGAATTCATCGAAGAAGCTCAGGCTCGCATTGATCTGGCAGGAACAATCCATGGAGATAATATGAGATGATCCATATCGGTGAAGTGCTGGTTTCAAAAGGTGAAGGTGGAGTCTATGGCGAGCGAATGCTGGATGGTTACCGGGTCTGGGACCCGTACCGGAGCAAACTTGCCGCACTGTATCTTGTGGGAACCGGCCCTGAACTTACGCCGGATATGAAAGTGCTCTACCTGGGGGCGGCAAACGGGACAACGGTGTCCCATGTAGCCGATTATGTAGAGGTAGTCTATGCCGTTGAATTCGCCCCGCGCCCGATGCAGGATCTGCTTGAAGTGGCGCGCCGGCGAAAAAACATCATGCCGATCCTTGCAGATGCGTCCAGTCCGGAACACTATGCACCCCTTGTGGAAACGGTGGATCTTCTTTACCAGGATGTTGCCCAGCCTGATCAAGCCGCCATAGTCATCCGGAATAGTATATTTCTCAAAACAGGTGGCCATCTTATTCTCATGCTCAAGACCCGGAGCGTAGATATACGAAAAAAACCCGAACAGGTTTTCCAGGACACACTCGATATCCTCATGTCTTCAGGTATCACAATATGTGAGAGCACGTGGCTTGCACCATATCACCAGGATCACGCTGCAATCTTATGTACTATCAAGCACCCGGTTTAGGACATCACTATGCAAGATAATTTCCGTGTTTATTCAGCAGGACCCCTGACACTCGTCGCGCTTATTGCCGTCATCGGTCTTATCATAATCGTTATCCCCCTGTTGTTTCTTGGCCTTGCCGGAAAAGCGATTACCAGCCTTGTCGGTCTTTCGTGGCTTTCGGCAACTGCCCTTGTAATCCTGATCCTGTTATGCAGTTTTGTGGACATCCCGGTCTGGAAGATCAAGCGAACGACCATACGGATGCCGCACAGTGAGGATGGCCGGTTTCCCGACGCATTTACACCGGCTCAGGACGGGGGTCTCTGGGAAACAACCATAGCCGTCAATCTGGGAGGAGCGATTATTCCTCTCGCCCTTTCTCTCTATCTTTTGGATCGTGCATCGCTGGTTGCGAACGGAAATATGCTTTACCTCAAAGTACTTGCCGGCATCCTGATTGTTGCTTTGATATCCTATGTAACGACCCGGCCTATGGTTGGCGTGGGATTACGGGCATCGCTTTTTGTTCCTGGTCTAACCGCGCTCCTCTGCGGTATTCTCCTTGCCGGTAGTCCGGGGCTTTCTGCCGGTGTTATCGCGTTTGTAAGTGGGACTGTCGGCACCCTTCTTGGCGCCAATATTGCGCATTTTTACCGTGCAGGCGATCTCGAAGTAGCGAAGATCAGTATCGGCGGTGCGGGTACATTTGGCGCCGTTTTTATCGGATGTCTTTTGTCTGCACTCATTGCATAGGAAGGGGTTTCTGGTTTCTCTAAAGAAGGCTGGCACTTTTTTTGAATCACGCTTTATGAGACCCGGTTTCCCCTAAAATTAGCAACCGGGACACTTTGAAACTCAATCAAAATTCCTGCAATACAAGGAAAGATCCACGAAAAGAGTAGCCCGGAGCAGATTCGAACTGCTGTCGCGAGATCCAGAGTCTCGCATGATTGACCGCTACACTACCGGGCTATGTTGCCTCATTCTTTTTGCCGCTGGAGCCTAATTAAAGTGACGGCATTTTTGCCTGCGGACTAATGGTATCAGGCCTTTCCTGACCGGTCACAGCGTCTACAGACCGTGCAGACCTCCAGCACAGGATGGATGTATTTTCCTTTTCCGCAGAACGGTTCGATGTCGTGCATGTCCCTGATATAGTAAATATGGGGGACCAGTGAAATATGAGTATAGGTACCACATGACACGCCAAGCCGGTCCGCGATGGATTTCTGGAGCTGGACCAATGCATACATGTTTGCCCCGGCCGCCGTAAGCATGTCATTACTCCTGAAGATCACCCGCATTGCCAATTTCCCGTCGCGGAGTACACATTGCACGAGCTGGAGGCAGGGGCAGTCATCGAGTTGCTCATCGATCACCGGGTTCCAGGTGATGGCTATGGCCCGCCGGCTCACCGGAGACTGCTGGAGTTTGCGTACTATGTATTCTATTTGGTCAACATGAACCGGTGTCCCGTCTACCGAAAGCCGTTCGCCCCAGTTAAAGAGCCTGCCATGGTAATCATATTCGAAAGAAGCTTTTGAACCGTGAAGGAGATCTGTCGCGTACTGATCGACAAACTTCTGCTGGAACCGGGAATGGGGGCTTACCATGGGCCCGGCAAGTGGTGTATCGACCTGCAGGGCCACCTCTTCAAATTCTATTGTGGCTTCTTCGTCTTCTGTCTGGAGAACATGTCCTTTCTCTAGGATCATCTTCACGACCAGTTCGTGCGCAAGCCCGATCGAAGGGGCCCGGATGACTCTCATGGGAGATGGGTTGGTGTCGTAATAATATATGTGTTGCAATACGCTGCCCAAGTGACAGATCGATACAAGGTTACTTCGGTCATTCAGGAACAAGGAATATCTATCTTTTCCGGCAAAGGGACCATGGTTCATTACGAGTTTGTCCCTTTCGTTGTTTTTGCAGAGACTGTTTGTTTATTTGGTATAATGATCTACATATAACACACAGACTGTGTATTAGTTGTACCAATATCTGCGCGAATCTGACTAAGTCTATAAAGAAACATGATGCCATGATCCGGCAATTTCATACGCTCAATAAGTATCATAAAAACTCATAAAATTAAGCGAAATTGAAAAAAAGGGGAAATCCTGCCCCGGAACAGGGAAAAAAATCAACCACAAAGGATATATTAAGTCTTTTACAAATATTCCTCCATATTCCGTTTAATCGGAGTATGGGGCTCGTAGAATCGTTATTCGGCAAATGTCGAAACGGTTCTACGGCTTGAAATGTATGATGTAATCTTTGGAGGAAAACGAATGACTAAGCGATTAACGATTGCACTTATTGCTCTCGTCGCGTTGGTTCTTGTCGCAGTACTGCCAGTATCGGCAACGTACTACGATATCAACAACACGATCATAGCGCCGGGCGCAACAGTGTATATTGGAGAACAGCAACTGAATTTTTCACAACCTGCGATGCTCGCAGCCCTTGCCGGCGATGACTCAATCGGCTGGTGGGGATCAGCAGCACCCCTCAGCTACTACATCACCATCGCAGACATACAATCTGACTCAGCTTAACCTGAATTCAGTGTATGTCTCGCCTGCAGCCTTTGGAAACTACCCGGGCAACTGGTATGGTGTAGCTGGTGGAAAATGGGACAACAAAGGTGCAGTTTTCAATGCACAAGTTCCGTCTATTGCAGTTGATGTCTTTGACAGCACCACTAACACCGTAGCAACTGGTGGCAGTGTTATCCAGGGTGACAACCTTACCTTCCGGATCAACACGAACCTTCAGACTGCACTTGACCCGACCACACGTGCGCAGGACACAATCAATGCACCGGCTGTAGGTAACATTGATATCAAGGTTCACAGTTCTACCGGCAACACCTACACGGCAATGTTCTACGGCAACGGTCTTGTTGCATTCCCCATTACAAAGCAGAATGTAACCGCACCCCTGTGGTTCTGGGGTACTCTTGGTGGCGCAGTTCCGTCCGCTACTACCATCGTGGAACAGTGGAACACCGCCGCAGTTGATTCAACCGGCCAGCTTGCCTATCCCGCTGGTGTTTACACGGTCGTCGCACAGTCCCGGCTTAACGGTATGTACGACAACTACCTTAACGGTGGAGCAACCTATACCGGTGCAACCGTCAGCCAGCCCGCAACGGTAACGCTCGCGTCCAACACGGTTTCTATCTCGGCCAACGTGAACTCTGTCGTCCGGAGCAAACCATTCTCGGTCACGATCACGGGCAAGCCGTATGCGACCTACCACCTGTGGGTAAAGGGAACCAACACAATGCCCGGTACCTACAACAACCAGCCGCCATTCATCACAGCAAACCAGGCTGGTGTCGTTATGGATTCCCCGTACACTACAGGTATCTATGGCGTATCAACTAGTGACGGCGGAGTAAACCCCATATTCAGCTCTACCTGGAACGTCACAAATGGCGGTGTTGGTAACTATAACCCGATATTAGACAATGGTGGCTACCTGGCCCAGAATAATGTGTATGTCTGGAACAGTGTTGGACACGGTTCTGACTTCTTACAAAATCCGGCCCCCATTTCATCAGCTCTCGGCAACGGTACTTATGAATATGCAAACGTAACCCTCGACCAGACTGGTACGAGGACCGTTCAGTGGTCGACGACCAACTGGACCGATGCCCAGCAGTACACCATCCGTGTAGAGCAGGACTTCCCAGGTACTAACGTGGTCCCTCTGGCCCACAATTACAAGTACGATGAAGTTCAGGTTCAGGTCCAGAAGGGTGCAGTCACTATCGTAGCCGCCGGCTCGCAGAGCTACTACCTTGGCGAAGAGGTACAGTTCTCCGGTACCGACACCGAATCCCAGACTGTTTACCTGTTCATAACCGGTCCCAACCTGCCAGCGAATGGTGCAGATTTCACCACAGCTCCGGCACAGTCAGGCTCTAAAGTTCAAGACGGCGTTCCAAGCTCCTTCCAGGCAGTTGATGTCCTCGGTGACAACACCTGGTCATGGGAGTGGGGAACCAGTGGCGTCGCTATTGATGCAGGTACCTACACTGTCTATGCAGTCAGCCAGCCCGAAGATGCAGCAAGTCTGGCAAATGTAGCATACGGAACATGTTCCATCATCCTTAAGGCACCGTTCGTGAGTGCAACAGCCTCACAGTCCACGGTCGCAAATGGTGACCCGATCTACATTACCGGTACCGCTCAGGGCCAGCCCTCACTGGGTGTCAACATCTGGATCATGGGTAAGAACTATGCATACTCAGGATCTCAATCCGTAAACAGCGATTCGTCCTTCTCGTATGAAGTTGAGGGAGCAACGACCGCGAATTTGGCTACCGGCCAGTACTTCGTTGTTGTCCAGCACCCGATGGAGAACGGTATCTTCGATGTGTATGCAGCAGATTCCAATGGCAATGCAGCTGCGCTGCCGTCTAATAATTCCGCTTCAGTATACGTCGACACTATCGCTGCGGATGCCTCCAACGGCGGCATCACCCTCCCAACTCAGGACTTCACTATATCAGGTCCCGGAGCACTTCAGGGATCCAATGCAGCTGAAGCACTGATTCAGGCCATCAACAGCCCGAATGTTGATGATACCTACACCAAGCTCCAGTTCCTCGTAGAGACCCCGGTCATCACCATCAACCCGATTGGCGACCACGCTGTCGGTGACAAGTTCACCGTCACCGCAACGACCAACCTCGCCGTTGGTGACAATGTCCTCTTTACGATCTATTCATCATCATTCCAGCCGACTGATAAGTCCGCAAGCGGAGAGTTCAGCGGCGCATCTGGCACCGTACAGGTGACCCAGGGTACCAACGGACTGAATGCGGTTTCATTCGATGTCGATGCATCCACATTCAAGCCTGACGAGTACCTCGTGACGGCACAATCCGTCGGTCTCCCCGGTCCAGGCGCAACTGGTACTGCACTGTTCAACGTTCTGTCGGTCGCACCCACAACGGTAGCCCCGACAACTGTTGCAACAATTGCAACCCCAGTCCCGACCACGGTCGCAACCCAGCCACCAACAGTGGTCCCAACTCCAACACCCACCAAGACCCCAGGGTTTGGTGCACTTGTTGCAGTAATTGGCCTCGGTGCAGTTGCGTTCATTATCGTGCGCAGGAACTGAACTAAAATCTAAATTTTTCTTTTTTTCGTCTGTTTCTAACAGATATCTCTTCCTGATTAGTACATTCATAAACTCTATTACGGCGATATACGCCTTATATCCAAAATTATTCTCACTCCTTTCAGAAGTCTGTCTTATGCACCGGGTATCATTGCTAAAAGGTACCGGGATGCCATCAAATACCAGCGCAACCTGCACGAAATGAGATTTTTTATGATGAACCGCCCTATCTTCCATTAACACAAAGGACATTCTTCCCGGGAAAGGATTGTTCAGAAGCGTGGCGATTTGTCTATGAAACTTACCGTAAAAATCCTTGATATCGCGGCTCGACGCGGAATACTGCTCAACCGTCTCGATGCACGAAGCATTGGTGTGCTGGACGGTGATCGGGTCCAAGTAATTAACCCGAAAAACGGGGTCGCGGTCACTGCCGTTGTGGCTACTACTTCCACTCTGGAAGGGCAGGGAAGTGCCGGCGTTTACCGGAGTACCAACCAGCGGCTGAACCTTGTCCAGGGTGAAGAGGCGGATATCCGGGAAGCTGATCGGCCTGCATCGCTCGATTTTATCAAAAAGAAGATGGATGGCGGGCGTCTTTCAAAGGACGAGACCCTGACAATTATAAAAGACGTTGTTAACGATGATATCTCCGCCGCCGAACTTACTGCATTCATTACTGCGTCATACATCAATCCTCTCGATATGGATGAAGTAGAGCATCTCACCCGGGCCATGGTCGAAACCGGGGACCAGATAAAATTTGCATCGCGTCCCATAGTGGACAAACATTCTATCGGAGGAGTCCCGGGCAACAAAATCTCACTTCTTGTGGTCCCCATCATAGCCGCAAGCGGTCTCAAAATCCCAAAAACCAGTTCCCGGGCCATTACCGGTGCGGCCGGGACAGCCGATCTTATGGAAGTACTTGCCAATGTCGAGTTCTCCGCGCACGAAGTTCAGGAGATGACCGAAAGTGTTGGAGGGACAATAGTCTGGGGTGGAGCCACCAATATTGCCCCGGCGGACGATCGTATCATCCTCCAGGAATACCCGTTCAAGATAGATGCCCGCGGCCAGATGCTTGCAAGTGTGATGGCAAAAAAATTTGCAGTTGGGGCAAACCTTGTGGTCATTGACATCCCGGTGGGCAACCATACCAAAGTAGCGACGATCCAGGATGGCAGGAAACTTGCCCGCGAGTTTATTGAGCTTGGCGAACGTCTCGGTATGAAAGTCGAATGTGCCCTCACGTATGGGGATGTCCCGGTCGGCTATAGTATCGGCCCCAATCTTGAGGTCAAAGAAGCTCTTCGGGTGCTTGAAGGTGCGACAGAGCCTAACTCATTTATCCAGAAAAGCGTCTCTCTCGCCGGCATTGCGCTTGAGATGTCCGGTAAAGCGGCTCGGGGACCGGCGCCCAGATGGCGCAGGATATACTCACCAAAGGAAAGGCACTCGAGAAATTCAGGCAGATTATTGAGATCCAGGGCGGAAACCCCAAGGTCAGGTCAGATGATATTATGCCTGGCGAACACCAGTTTGTAGTTAATTCCCCGGTGTCCGGATATGTCATAGAAATGAACAACATTTCCCTGATATCGCTTGCGCGTATTGCCGGAGCACCTCATGATCGGGGGGCCGGGATCCTGCTTCATGCAAAGAAAGGAAAACTTATCAAGGCTGGCGAACCGCTCTTTACGATTTATGCTGAACGACAATGGCGGCTCCAGAAAGCAGTAGAAGAAGGGCGCCATCTCGTGCCGGTAATTGTGGAAGGTATGCTCCTTGACCGGGTACCTTCCCTGTCGGAACTATAAAGAAAACCGGTCATGGGAACCGATGGGATAAAATACGAGCAGAGGGGGATAATTTATTATGAATTCCTCTCGTATTCGTTTCCTTTTTGCGTTGCTTTGTATTATCGCATTCTGCGGCGCAGTTCAGGCGACGAACCTGCTTATCACGGTGCAGGATAGTCTAGACAACTCAACGATTCCCCACGCAACAGTTATGCTTAACGGCGTGAATGTCGGAATGACCGATAATGCAGGCCAGTTCCTGATCCAGTCCGGCCAGGGAGATCTTAATCTCCTCATCTCGATGCATGGCTATGAAGACTGGTCAGGAATTGTTGGTGGAAATGTTACAAACCTTTCCGTTACGTTAAACCGTCAATCCCTGGTTGTTAATGTCTCTCTCTTTGATTCCAACTCACTGGCGCCGGTATCGGGAGTTAGTTTGTTTCTGACTTCATCAAACACATCCCAGACTTCAGTTTCTGATGCAACAGGTTCTGCATCGTTTGGTGTCACTTCTTTTACCTTTTATTCACTCAATATTACTGCACCCAATTACCAGCCCCGGTCTGAGACCATTGAAGTTGAAGATCAGGATCAGAATGTTCAGTACTGGCTGTTATCGGAAAACCAGTACTCTTTTGTGGTAAAAGATGCGAATAGTCTAGCCCCGGTTCCGGGTGCTGTCATCAGTGTCAATGGCGTCCTCGTGGGAATGACCGATTCGCGGGGAGTCCTGATTTTCCCGATAAGCCGGAACACGCCGGTTTCAATTCAGGCGACAAAATCGGGATACCAGACCTTAAACCAGATCCTTACGATCAGTTCCAATGAAGCTGTTGATCCAATTACTCTCACTCCGGTTCCGGTTACCGGCTTTATTTTGGTGTTTGATCAGCAGAACAAGCCCATAAACGGCGCAAGTGTGTCTCTGGACGGAACACTACTGGCCAATACGACAGAGTTCGGTCGAGCTACTCTTCAGGATCTTACTCCGGGCACCTACACTGTTGTTGTAAGTAAGGCCGGGTATTCGCCGGTAAGCCAGAAGATTAGCATAGTTAATGAATCAAGTGAATTCCCGGTTGTTCTTTCCCCAGCCTCAGTAAACCAGCCTCTCTATGTCCAGGACCCTGACCAGAAAAATGTTGCAGGGGCCACTGTTATGCTGAATGGGGCTGTTATGGGAACAACTGATTCACATGGTCAGATAGAGATACAGCTCACCTACAACACAGCCAATAACATCACCGTAACTGACGCCGGATATGTGCCCCAGACCGTTCAGCAGGAAGTTTCTTTTGGCAATACTACCTCTCCCCTAACCATTACGCTCCAAAGAAATATGGACTGGGGATTTGTGACTCTTGTCGGGATCGGGATCCTTATAGTACTTTTCATATTTGCAGTCATCAGGCTTGCCGGTCGCAGGAACCGTCACCATGTTATAAAGCGTAACGAAATCTAATCAATTTTTTTCCCATAAAAAATTGTCCGTTTGGGAAAAATTGTTGTGTATCTGTTGATATAATAATCTGAAAATTTACCGGTTTAGTGCGGTGACTGAAAACGGACCCAGCGGGAATCGAACCCGCGTCCTTGGGTTCGAAGCCCAAGAGGATGTCCTCTACCCCATGGATCCTTCCCAACGTATCTCTATCAAAAGATATTAAGCATTCTCTACCGATAAACTAATGAATGATTCTGTCTGCTCAGGAGATTGCTCGTCGGCTGTGCAGTAAACAGGCACAGGAAACACTAAAAATCAGTCCTTATGCAGCGGAATGCCAGCAGCCAGCATCCTATGACCTCCGGTCTGCCGAAAATATCCTTCTTCCCCGGGGCTTGTGTTCGCTTGTACCGAGTATGGAATGGGTAGAGCTTCCTCCGGATGTTGCCGGGACACTTCGCTGCCGGTCATCCTTTGGCCGGCGAGGGGTCCTTATGGGTGCTGGTTTTATCGATCCGGGTTTTCGCGGGCAACTGACGCTCTGCCTGACAAACATGGGGCCGCAGGATATTGAGCTCAAAGAGTCAGAGCGTATTGTGCAAATGATTTTGCACGAGGTAAGAAACGGAAGCGAACGGTACGCCGGGCGATACCAGGACAGTACCGGGGCAGTGGGGGCAAAAGAGGTATGATTCGCACGGAACGAAAATATATCGAGATCCTGCGCATCCTCAAGGAACACCATGAACCGGTCGGGGCAAAACGGCTCTCGGAACTGATGGCGGAGCGGGGTTTTGTATTAAGTGACCGCGCCGTTCAATATTACCTGAGTTACCTGGATTCGATGGGATTTACTGAAAAGGTCGGAAATCAGGGTCGGATCCTGACACCCGCCGGTTTTCAGGAAACAGATAATGCGCTCGTTGATGACCGTATCGGATTTATTATATCCAAACTCGAGCGGCTTGCGTACCGGAGCACGTTTGATCCTGCTTCCGGGACAGGGGATGTGGCGTACAATCTTTCCTTTGTCCGTAAGGAAGATCTCGACCGGGTAATCATTGCATTTGATGAAGTCATCAAGGCCGGTTGTGGTTTTTTTAATTCTTACCGGATCCTCGATAACGATTCCAGGGTACCTCAGGACTGTGTTGGGATCATTACCTTATGCAGCATTACCATGGATGGTGTCTTTCAAAGAAACGGCATCCCGGTGAAAATGGCATATGGGGGAAGGCTGGAGATTGAAGATAATGTTCCACGGCGGTTTCGCGATCTTATCGGATACCGGGGAACAACGATCGATCCCCTCGAACTGTTCATCTCCTCAGGTCTGACTTCGATTCATGATTTTTCACGAACAAAAACCGGTATAGCTCTTGCAAATGTCCGTGAAGTTCCCAGTTCTGCACGGAGCGATGTTGAAGAAACTATCCGGCGCATGAACGAATGCGGTTTTGTTTACCCGGTTACCTTTGGTCACCAGGTATTCAACCTGCCGGAGAATCCCTACCGGCTCTCCATTGTTGCATTCAGTGGTCTCAACCATATCGGCAACTGTGTCGAACAGGGCATTTCAATACGGACAGAGATCGGCGCCGGGAACATTCCTTTTTCAAAAATAGCAGATAATAATCGCTGATTCACGATTGGTTGTCGTCATCCATAGATATTTTCCCGCTCTTCTTTTTTGGAGACTGTGATACACGTTCTTTTCTTCCTGACTCTTCCTCGGCGTCCATACCGGGCCTGACTTTTTTGGTTTTTATCTCTGTGTGAAGGAGCGCGCCATCTTTTACTTTTAATGGTTCTTTAAGCGAGACAGATTTCCCAAAGAAGATGTCGTCACGAGCTGGACGCACTTTTGTACTGAATTTAATTTCCTCTGGCGGGGGGACATCCCGTATTTTTTCCCTTTCTCCCGTCGACTCGAATTCTTCCTGCAGGTACTGATCTTTATGCACACCCGGTTCTTCATCCGCCAATTCCGTTTCTCTTTCCGGCTCCTTTTTCCGTTGCCGGATAATCGTTCTTTCGGTCTTTTCTGGCGTCGCTGCAACGGGTTCAGGAATGGTGGCTCTCCCGTATACAGGTTTCCTGGAAGAAACTCTCCCAATAATGGTTTTGTTCTCTTGTTGCCCGGATATATGGACCTTGAACGGGGATGTATGAGTAACTCTTTCCTGAGAAACTCCGGGCTTGTTGATATTCTGTCGCCCCTGCTGATCCCAATCGATTGACTGGTTATCAAGAGTTTTTGTTTTTACCGGCGTAGGTTTCAGCGGGAGGTTTCCCTCGTATCCGGATGCAAGGGGTTTCCTTACTGGTGGCTGAACGTCCTGTGCGTGAGGTGTGGAAGTCGATGTTTTGTGTGAAACGAAAGGTTTCCCGGATATTGCGTGATGGGCGTCTGGAGAAAAAGCCGATTTTCCGGTTTCACTTCGTGCCTCTTCATGAATTCGTGGTCTCACCATCTGTTTAGGTGAATCATCAGAACTCGCTGGGGGAGGTGTCCGGATGGCTGGTGATGAGGTGTCGGTGACTTTGTGAATTTCCGTATCAGAACTATACGGGGAGCTTCTCCTTTTTGGCTTTTCTCTGGAAAGACTGATCATCTCATCCCTCAGGTTTCCCCCTCCCCGGACAGCGGTTATCTCACCAGCATCACCGTTCTTTTGCAGGTTAACTGACGGTTGTAAATTGAGGGATGCGGAGATATTCCGGGAAACGCCCGGAGTGTACTGCTCTCGTATCTCCCGGATTTCGGTTAACCGGGGAATGTTTTCAAGTCCACTTAAAACCACGATTATTGCCACATTTTCTGAGTTTGTGACCGGATAATCTCCCGATCTCATCTCCATACCTGCAATACTGCGATCAATCCATTTACGTACGGTCATAAACCCTTTCATCGATATCTCATGGGAAGGGCCTGCCACAAGGATCAATGCTTTTGCCGCGCTGGTCATGTCGCAGGGAATCGAGACCTCCTGGTAGATAGCCTTCTTGGCAAGCTCAATTATCCTTTCTGCACTTTTTCTTTGTTCCAAGGAGGCATCAGTAGTACGTAACCGCGAGAGAAATGCAAGAGGGCCCTTTGAAAGGTGTTCTACGGCATAGCCGATCGAGATAAACCCCATTCCCTTTATTGTATTGAGGACCTCGCTCGAATCCATCACGACTTCAGCAAGCTCAATGCCGCCGTCAGCCCGAAACTCACCGGCCCGCAAAATAAGGCTTATTCTCCTGACAATATTCTGGTTGAGGAGTTTATTGGTGATATCCTTGGCGGACAACTCCGGCTGGTTCTTTCCACGGTTAAAGAAACCCGGCTTTGCAAGCTCCTCAAGCAGCTCGTCTCTGCGTCCGGCTGTTTTTTTTGACCATGTTTCATTATCAAACAGAATAGTTCCATCGAGCAGGGGACTGATATTATCAATATCATCGGCCGCTTTTGCTGATCTTTTCTCCCCCTCCGAAAGGGCTGGCAGGGTAACCAGACCGAATATAGGTTCGGTGACTGAGGCCCTGAGCGCCGTAATAAGGCGAGGCACTTCATCCGCCATTCTGCCGCCAAGACCGCAACAGATCATTATTGCATCAGTTTCGCCTCGTTCTATATTCTGGAACCGGGAAATAATCTCCCCGGTATCTATGGTGGCTGTACCGGAGGGGCCGGTAACCTGCCGCATAATGTCAGGTTCACTCCCGGAAAAATCGATCTTTGCATGTTCCGGGAGAGCACCTAACTTTGTTAATGTATCACTGTCTGTATCGGCAACAAGTACCTGAACACACGCCACTTTACTACTTTTCCGGTCATTGGCATACAGGGCCGCAGCAATCCGGCAGCCGGCGCCTCCCATGCCAATTGCAAGTATCCTCATTAGATCTCCTGTAGGTAATTGTGGATAGAATCCTCTAATAACTGTTTAAATATACATTCCTGAAGTTCAATATCTTATAGGATATACCCATCTAAAAAAATGTACCGGATGGTTATCACCATATCCACAATCGCCAGATAAAGGCTTACTAAAGCCATGACAAGAAACGAGAATTAAGTCGCTGTGCCCCTTGCTTTTTTCCGGATTATCGCCAGTTTCGGGATTCGGTTTCTTAAATGCCGGGAATCGGGCGCTAATTTATGCCACGTATTCGCCGGTGCAGCATTAAATGATAATTTATTTAAATGCGCGGACGGTAATACTCCATGAGGTGAACAAGCCTTGACATATGGAATTGAATTTGTACCCGGAAATGTCAATGTAAAGCAGGTTGTCAACTTCTGCAAACTTGCTGAATCTAAGGATATTGACTTTGCATGGATCACTAACCACTACAACAACCGCCACTGCTACGCAGTCCTCGCAGCAGTAGCACAGGCCACAACCACCCTGAAGATGGGTCCAGGCATCATGAACTCGTTTACGGACACCCCGGCCGCAATGGCCTCGTTCATGTGTACACTTAACGAAATCTCCGATGGACGTGCAGTCCTCGGTATCGGACCTGGCGACCTTTCGACTCTCCCCAAGATTGCAATTCAGCCCGAGAAACCCGTTGCCCGGCTCGAAGAAGCAATCGTGCAGATCCGCAAGCTCGTTGCAGGCGAGGAAATTAAAAAGTCTGGCATGAAGTTCTTTGATTACGACGGTGCTAAGCTTACCGGTGTCACGCTTCCCGGCAAGAAGGGTATCCCGGTGTACGTAGGTGCACAGGGCCCCAAGGTTCTTGAGCTCGCCGGAAAAGTCGGTGACGGTGCCCTTATCAACGCCTCTAACCCCAAGGACTTCCAGGTTGCCATCCCGATCATCAAAAAGGCATGTGATGCAGCCGGCAAGAAGAACTTCGATATCGGTGCATATACCGCCATGTCCATTGACATGAGCGAGAAAAAGGCCCGCAATGCAGCAAAAATTGTCGCCGCCTTTATCGCCGCTGGTTCTCCACCGGAACTCCTGACTCGCCATGGTCTTGACCTCCATAACGTTGCTAAGATTAAAGAAGCACTTGGCAAGTTTGACTTCAAAACCGTTGGAGAGCTCGTAGGAGACAAAGAGATCGATGCGTTCACCATTGCAGGTACACCTGAAATGGTCAAGGCAAAGTGCGAGGACCTCACAAAGGCCGGCGTCACCCAGATCATCTTTGGTTCACCACTTGGTCCCGATATGACCACCTCTATCCGCCTCCTCGGCAAGTATATCGTCTGAGCAGAAATCCTGCCGCACTTACCCCGCCGATACAGGTCCCACATGGGGCCACTGGCAGATAAAAAAAATCTTTTTCTTTTTTAGGGATTTTTAATGGCTCGTTGTATTTCATTCAGGTGCAAATGGAAAACGACGTGGAAACGTCTATCTTGTCCGTGACAGTATTCTAACATGAGAGGATATGTTTACCGCAATTGAAGTCGCGACCGGACGGGGATCATTACAATATCGTGAGGAAAACCTGACCGGCTTTAGATGCAGGATCAGTCCGGAACGACTCAAACGGCGTATCGATCAGCCACTTTATCTTCCCGGGAAATCTGCCGGCTGCCCGTTCTGCCGGGAAAATATCTTTTCTGTAACCCCGACATTCCCGGACGGATCCCGTATACTACAGGGGGAAAGTGTCACTTTTCCCAACATGTTCCCGTTCGCCGCTTGGCATACTGTAACAGTGATCACGAAGGACCATATGGTATCCACCTTTAGCAAGCAACAGATTACGGATGCACTCAATGCCCAGATCGCATCACTTCTTCTCTATGACGGATATCCAAGCATTAACTGGAATTACCTGCCTTCGGCCGGGGCTAGTATGATCCATCCTCACATGCAAGGGATCTCAGATCCCCGGCCATCGTTGGTAGCAGAGCGGTACCTATCTGTAAGTAAAGAATACGCTCAAAAGGAAGGGAGACAGTACCTGGGATGTCGTACGGGAACAGGAATTATCGTCAGACCGGTATCTTTTCGGTGATGAGATTCTCTGGTCTGCCCATGCTGTGCCAATGGGAGAACGTGAAGTGCGGGGTATCCTGCCAGTATGTCAATTGAATGAATTGGGGAGCTGATTCCGAACTTCTTGCTGATGGAATCCTCAACGTCCTCCAGTTTTACCGGAAACTCGGTACCTATGCTTTTAATATGGCCATCTTTTTTAGCCGAGATAAAACAAAGGATTTCTCGGCGTTCTGTTCGCTCATCTCCAGGATCAACCCGAACCCTTTGTCAACAAGCGACTCGGCGTTCATGGAACGTCTTCACAATGAACCCATAATCCTGACTCTGCCAGAAGATCTCGGCCGTTGCTACCGGAATGAGGGAAGATAACGTCGTCAAAGGTCACAAAATATAGTAAAAAAAAGAAAAAGAAAAAAAATTTACTCGAATTTTGCAACGAGTTTGGTCTTGCGGACAAGCGTGCCATCCTTCTTGTGGGCTTGGCGCAGGACGCTGTCTCCTGCTTTCTCGAGCTCGCGGGCCTGGTCGCAGAGCTCTGCTGCAACCCTCATCATTTCGTGAGCGCTTGCAACGATCGGGATGTACTTCTCCCATTCCTTGGTCATGAAGCAGCCCTTGACGTTCTGGCCTGCAACAGCCATGGCGATCTCATGGGCAGCGCGTGCCTTTGCCAGTGCAAAGGGGTTGGTAAACTCACCGTCGACTGCCTTATCGGTGGTCATGATAATTTTCGGGAGCTCGATTTCAGTACCCTTCTTACCGGCCTTGACCTGGTCTATGACCTTGTCGAGAGCGATCTGAAGTTTGCGGAATGCACCGGTGATTGCGAGGACTTTGACGAGATTGCCGTTGTAGTCGGCCATTTCGACGGGATCGAGGAACTCACGGCGTGCACCGATCATGGAGTCTGCCTTCATGATAATATAGCCGAACTTGGTGTCAGCCTTGACGCCTTCCCACTCCTTCTTTGTGGTCACATCATCAGTGATAATGATAGTCGGAATACCAGCTGCAGCGAGCTGTTCACGGGCACCGGTCGGGCTGGGGAGAACACCGTTGGGGGAGACTACAATACAGAAGTCCGGTTTGTACGCTTTCAGGTTTGAAACGACACGGTCAACGTCTGCCGGCTCGAGCTTGTACCACTGGTCGCCATGAATGTCTGCATATCTTCACGGTCTGCCCTCTCGTCAAGGAGCAGTTCGGCCATTACACCACTTGCAATATTGCCTAACTTAGCAACACCTACTTTAACAACCATTGAAATTTCACCTCTATTTGTTTTATAGCACGATATTATGACCCGGTATTCTTATAAAGATTTTGAAATCAATTTTTACGCCGGATACGCGGTTCTCTGCTTATTGCGGCTGCATCGTGTTTTTCTCATCCATACCCGGGTTCGATTTTAAATGGCTTCGAATCTCTGCTTTCTATAATCTTCCAACATTGTTGACAGATCTTGTGAGATTCTGGCATAACGTGCAGTAAAACCAATTTTTTCAGGAAGTATATTCTGGGGATCCGGCACCCTATCATTTTGGCATGGGGGGAAATGTTAACGAAAAGTGTTTAAGTTTCTGGAATGGAATTGATAGTATGAAAGATGGTCTTCTCACCGACAGGCAAATGGAAGTACTCCGGTACCGGAAACAGGGAATGACCCAACAGCAGATTGCCGATATCATCAGCACTTCAAAAGCGAATGTGTGCACTATTGAAAAGTCTGCGATGGAAAATATCCGACGGGCAAAAGAAACGCTCGAATTTTTGTACACTCTTGATGCAACACATCTCTGCACGATTCCATCAGGAACCGATCTCTTTGAGGTTCCAGGTATGATCTTTGCAGAAGCCGAAAAAGCCAGAATTAAAGTAAAATATGATACAATTTCCCTGATCAACCGGCTCAGGGAAGCACGTCCCCAGTCCTATAAGGCACGGTGTATCTGCGAAGATGTACAGATATATATCACCGACGAAGGAGAAATTTATTTCGGATAAGTTTCCCACGATGTTAGTGATGCTCTTCGTGAGTAGTCTTTTGCGAGTAAGGGTGGAGTGCCCGGAACACTGGCATACATATATATGTCCTTTTAATCAATATTTACGGAAGCCGATATGGGGATATCCCTGCTGTTTCAGTCTGTGAGACAGGAACAGTAACGGCGGAACCAGATCCGAAACAACCCCGGAAATGGTATTGCCGTGGGTATTTCCCGATTGGTGACCTCCCCATGGATGAGGAGGATCCCGAGAAGGAGTTGTGATCCGTCACAACGGGCTGACAGAGTTGGATCTGACTGTGACGTAAAGGTGGACGTTATGATAACGTGCCTATTCCCCTGATTGAATTCAGGGGATGCGTCAATGTCAGGGTCTTCTTTCGCGAGAAAAATACCAGAACTGCGTTGAAGCATGGAAATATTTCTATTCCTGTGCTTCTGGGTTTCTGGCCGACAAGTTCATAGGCAAAGCACAACCGCCTCGAAAAGCGGAAATGATGTGTGCCTGATGACACCGGATCGCGCGTTGGCTTACCGGACAGGCAAGTGAGAACACTTCAGTCTCGGATTCATATCTCTAGTTCGTGTCTAGCAAAAATCCAAAACACGAATGCAAAGGAATGATTGACACATGCCAAAGATAAACAGACCACGCCGAGGCTCACTGGCATACAGTCCACGAAAACGTGCACAGAGCCCCATACCAAAATACAAGTCCTGGCCACAGCGCAACGGTACCGCACCCGCGCTGTTGGGCTTTGCAGGCTATAAAGTGGGGATGACGCATGTTCTCATGGTTGATGACCACAAGAGCAGCCCGACAGAAGGTAAGGAGATCATGGTCCCGGTTACGATCATCGAAATCCCGACTATGAAAGTGGCCGCTATACGGGCTTATTCACAGGATACCTACGGTAGACATGCGTTCACGGAAATCTGGGCAGAGCCGATGGACGAGCAGCTCTCCCGTCGTGTAACGGTACACAAGAACTATGACAGTACTTCGGCAAAGAAGAAATGTACAGACGCACTAGCGGCTGGACTGCTGGCAGAGCTTTATGTGCTTGCATATACCCAGCCTGCAATCATAAGCGGAGTACCGAAAAAAGTGCCCGATCTTATGGAGATCAAAATAGCCGGTGGCGATATTGCAAAACAATACGAGTACGCCCTTGGACTGCTGGGAACGGAATTCCGGCTTAACAATATAATTGAGACCGGTGCATATGCCGATATTACTGCGATTACAATCGGTAAAGGCACCCAGGGACCTGTCAAGCGCTGGGGTGTTACTCTTCGAAAGAGGAAACATTCTGTTGGTGGAAAAGAGCGTCATGTTGGTACTCTTGGACCCTGGAATCCCCACCACGTCCGCTGGCAAGTTCCGCAGAGCGGTCAGATGGGGTACCAGCAGCGTACCGAGTTCAACAAGCGTATTTTGAAAATTGGTGAGAACGGCGCAGAGATCACACCGGCTGGAGGTTTCCTGAACTATGGTGTTCTCAGGAACGCGTACGTTGTTATCAAGGGCTCTATACCAGGCCCGGCAAAGCGTCTTATCCGTATCCGCCCGGCAATACGACAGGGAGAACATGTTGTTCGCTCGCCCGCAATCCAGTTTGTGAGCGTTCAGAGCAAGCAGGGGTGATCAGAGATGAAAGCGCAGGTTAAGACAATTGAAGGCGGAGTGACAAAAGATATCGAACTCCCGGCTATATTCTCCGAGGAATACCGCCCGGACCTGATCAAAAAGGCAGTAATGGCGCTCCAGAGCACGAGACGCCAGCCGCATGGATCGTACCCGTTTGCAGGTATTTGTTCTTCGGCAGTAGGTTGGGGAAGCGGCCGCGGTGCATCGCATGTCCCCCGTCTCAAGAACGGGTCTCGTGCAGCAAAAGTCCCGCAGGCAAAAGGCGGGCGTGAAGCACATCCGCCTGTTACCGCCAAGATCCTGATAAAAGAGATCAATACAAAAGAGAAACAAAAGGCATTCCGTTCTGCCGTTGCAGCAAGTATCCGTGCGGATCTCATAAGCAGCCGGGGCCACACCTTTGATGGAAACGTTCCGTTGATTTTCGAGGATAAATTCGAGACTCTCGGCCGGACACAGGATGTCATCTCCGCCCTGACAAATATTGGTGTATACAGCGATATCGAACGAGCAAAGGACAGCCGCAAGGTCCGTGCTGGCAAAGGCAAACTCCGTGGTCGCAGATACAAGCAGAGAAAAAGTCTGCTCATTGTTACTTCGGGTCCAGAGTTCCGTGCAGCCCGGAATCTTGCCGGTGTTGATGTCGTGACCGTTGACCAGCTCAATGTCGAACACCTCGCTCCGGGGATGCAGGCAGGGCGCCTGACCGTCTGGACTGAGAGTGCTGTCGTGCGCCTGGAGGGAAGGTAAATGTCTACCTTAAAACACCCGTTTGTTACAGAAAAAGCCATGGTGCTTCTGGAAAACGAGAACAAACTCCAGTTTATGGTCAGTAATAAGGCCACCAAGAAGGATATCAAACGCGAGCTTGAGAAAGTGTTTGATCAGAAGGTAAAGCGCGTTCACACGATTATGACCATGCATGGCGAAAAAAAGGCCATTGTGAGCTTCGAGAACGAGAAGGCCGCTGAGGAAATCCTGAGCCGGCTTGGCATTATGTAGGTGGGAAACATGGGACATCGAATTACTACACAGAACCGGGGCAGGGGAGGCCCGACCTATCGCGCCCCATCCCACCGGTATAAGGCTGAATTGAAACATATCGTTGATAGTACAAAGAAGATCACCGGCATTATCGTAGATATAGAGCATGACCCGGCGAGAAACGCCCCTATTGCTCTTGTGAAGCTCGAAGATGGCTCCAAGGTCTACATGCTGGTTACCGAAGGAATGGGTATCGACGAGACCGTCGCTTGGGGAACGGATGTCGAGGTCAAGAACGGGAACACGCTTCCGCTCCAGAGCATTCCGACTGGTTCGTACATCTGCAACATAGAATCGCGCCCTAACGACGGTGGCAAATTTGTCCGCTCAACCGGGGTCCAGGCAGTTGTCGTCGACAAGATCGGTGAACGTGTGGGTGTACGGATGCCGAGCGGCAAGACCAAATGGTTCAACGCTCGCTGCCGTGCAACTGT
Source organism: uncultured Methanoregulaceae archaeon (assembly GCA_963701095.1). Classification (GTDB taxonomy): domain Archaea; phylum Halobacteriota; class Methanomicrobia; order Methanomicrobiales; family Methanospirillaceae; genus Methanoregula. The sequence goes on along the minus strand of OY969564.1, from coordinate 1,372,397 downwards.
TGGCATTGTCGCCGGTGGTGGCCGCGTTGAGAAGCCGTTTGTCAAAGCCGGCAACAAATCTCACAAGATGAAGAACACCGCGTCCAACTGGCCGCGTGTCCGTGGTGTCGCAATGAACGTTATCGATCACCCGTTCGGCGGCGGTGGCCACCAGCATACGGGTCGTCCAAAAACCATTGCCCGGGTACCTCTCCAGGCAGGACAGTCGGACATGTGGCAGCACGCCAGACAGGTAAGAGCAGGAAGTGAATGGTATGGCAGCACCAAAAAAGACTCAGAAGAGAATGCCCAGACGGCGTGAGGAGTTTACCTACCGCGGGTACAAGATCGACGAGCTCAAAGCGATGGGATTAAGCGAACTCATTCCTCTGATGCCAGCCCGTGCACGCCGCAAATTCAACCGGGGACTCAACCGGGGCGAAGAAACGTTACTTGCGAAGATACGCAGTGGCGACGAGAAGATCAGGACCCATCTGCGCGAAATGATCGTTATGCCCGAGATGATTGGTAAAAGTGTCGAGATTTACAATGGTAAGGAGTTCTTAAAAGTCGAATTCCAGCCAGAAGCAGTCTTCCACTATCTCGGCGAATTTGCACTCACCAGAAAGAGGGTTACCCATGGTTCCGCCGGTATCGGTGCAACAAGGGGCAGTAAATACGTACCGCTGAAGTGATGGAAATGGCACGCATTGCATATTCAAAGAAGATTGAAGGCGATAACATCGCCAGAGGCAAGGCAAACGAGCTTTCCGTCTCTCCCAAGCACGCGATCGAGATTGCAACATTCATCCGACACCAGAGGGTTGATGAAGCTCTTACATATCTGGCGGATGTCGTCGCACTCAAGAAAGCGATCCCGTTCCGGACCTTTAACAGGAACGTAGCACACAAGCGTGGTCTGCCTGGCAACTGGGACGCTGGACGATACCCGGTCAAGGCCTCTAAAGCCTATATCAGGATTCTTGAATCGATCAAGAAGAACGCAGAATATAGCGGACTTGACACAGAGAACCTGGAGATTATCCATGTTTCGGCAAACCGCGGACGCGCCCAGAAGGCGTTTTTCCCCCGTGCGATGGGCCGTGCATCTCCCAAAGTCCGTGAAACCGTAAATATCGAGATTGTGGTTCGGGAAGTGGCATAACATGGCCGTCGAAAAGAAATTCATATCAGAAGGTGTCCGTAAGGCACGTGTAGAGAAATACCTGACAAAAGAGCTCAAGCGTGCAGGATTTGGCGGCATGGATATTGCCCGCACCCCCCTTGGAACCCAGGTTACGATCTTTGCAGAAAAGCCGGGAATTGTAATAGGTAAGGGCGGTAAACTCGTCCACCAGCTGACACAGGATCTTGCCCAGAACTATGGGGTTGAATCTCCACAAATCGAAGTTCAGCAGGTCCAGAACCCCAGTTTCAACGCCCAGATTATGGCGGAGAGACTGGCAAACGCTCTTGAACGAGGCTGGTACTTCCGTAAAGCAGGTTCCAGTATTATGCGCCGTGTCATGGATTCTGGTGCATTGGGTTGTGAAGTCGTCATCGCCGGCAAGTTAACCGGGGCACGAGCTCGTACCCAGAAGTTTACTGAAGGTTATATCAAGCACTGCGGTGAACCGAGCAACACCATCGTAGAAAAAGGCTACGCGATTGCTATCAAGAAACTTGGTGTGATCGGTGTACAAGTAAAGATTGTACCCGCAGATGCGAAGATGCCCGACCATTTTGCAATTATCGAACAGGTAAAGAAACCGGTTCCCAAACCCACAGTCACTGTTATCGGTGACATAGATACCGATGAACCGGCTCTTCCTGATGATAACATTCCCGATGAGGTGTAAAATATGGCAATCTTACGGGCGCATGATGTCGGACAGCTGACCGATATCGAACTGCAGGAACAAATGGAAAAACTCCGGATGGAGCTTGTCCAGCACTACGGAAAAGTCAGTGCCGGTGGTGCGACTGAAAATCCCGGGCATATCCGGGAACTTCGTCGTACCATCGCCCGCCTGATGACTGAGAAGACCCGCAGGAGCCGCGTATGATCTCCTGCCAGAACGTTACAAGGCATGAACTGATCGGTCTTGACGTTCTGGTAGCTGGAGCTGCAAACCCGTTTCACCGCGGGGTAAGCGGACGCATTATCGATGAGACAAGGAATCTAGTCGTTATAGAGACGCAGGCCGGAATAAAAAAGATCCCAAAAGCAGGGACTGCATTCCGGATTGATCTTCCCGACAGGACACTTGTTGAGATTAATGGTTCCGCACTGATACTGGCTCCAGAAAAGAGGCTCAGGCGAGCGTAAACAAGAGAGGATACCATAATGGCACAAAACATTGGATTGAACGTCCAGGCTCCCAAAGAAGAGTGTAAGGACGTTAATTGTCCCTTCCATGGCACTTTACCGGTGCGCGGCCAGGTGATCACCGGTAAGGTCGTGAGCGACAAAATGATGGGAACGGTCGTAGTTGCCAGGGATTACCTGCACTACGTCAGGAAATACAACCGATACGAGAAGCGCATCTCGAAACTTCATGCCCATAACCCGCCCTGCATCCAGGCAAAGGTGGGGGATCTCGTGAAGATCGCTGAGTGCAGACCGTTATCGAAGAGCACGACGTATGTCGTTGTCGAGGTGCAGCAGCCATGAAGGCAAAGCAGTCCAAGACCCCAAGGGCTCTTGCGACGGGAACCAAGCTGACCTGCGCCGACAATACCGGGGCACGCATAGTGCAAATCGTCTCTGTTTTCGGCTACCATGGTGTTCGCCGGCGTCAGCCCAAGATGGGTCTTGGCGACATTGCAACAGTTACGGTAAAGAAAGGAACTCCCGACATGCGCAAGAAGTGGTCCGGGCTGTAGTTATCCGCCAGAAAAAAGAGATGCGCCGGCCTAACGGCCTTCGGGTCTCTTTTGACGATAATGCGGTTGTTGTCGTTGACGAAAAGAACGAACCAAAAGGAACTGAGATCAAGGGACCAGTCGCCCGTGAAGTGGCAGAGCGGTACCCGAAGCTTGGCTCTATGGCAACTATCATTGTGTGAGGTGTTCTGATATGGTAAGAATTGAAAGTTCACAGCCGCGCAAACAGAGAAAAGCGCGATACAATGCACCTTCGCACATGAAGTCCAAATTCCTCAACGCACCTCTTTCGGCAGCACTCAGGGATATGTATTCGAAAAAGACAGTGCGGGTAATCAAAGGCGACACAGTCAGAGTCACCCGCGGCGACAACGTTGGCGATGAAGGACTTGTTGATGCAATCGACACCCGTAATGTCAAGATCATCGTCCACGGTGTTTCATCCACCAAGGTTGATGGCACCGAAGTCCCCCGCCCGGTCGATGCATCCAAAGTAGAGATTACGAAACTCAAGCTCGATGACAAGCGCCGTGTCGAAAAACTCGGGGAGAAGGAATAATGTCAGATCATCTTAAAAGGCTCAACGCGCCGGATTCTTGGCATATCGCCAAGAAAACCACAAAATTCGTCGCAAAAACGGCGCCTGGCCCGCACAATGCGAATGCAATGCCGGTAGCTGTCTGGCTCCGGGACCAGCAGGGCCTTGCCCGCACTATGAAAGAGGTCAAGCAGATCCTCAAACAGAAGGATGTTGTCGTCAATGGAAGGCCATGCAGAGATCCCAAGATGGGTATCGGTATATTCGATGTAATTGCTCTCCCCCGTGTCGGCAAGTACTACCGGATGCTCCGTGATCTCAAAGGCCGGCATAAAACGGTCGAGATCGATGCAGATGCAGCCCAGATGCGGCTTACTAAAATCCAGAACAAAACGACAATTACCGGCGGAAAGGTCCAGCTAAATCTCAGGTATGGCGCAAACATCATCGCGGACAATACCTTCAAATCTAACGACTCCATCGTCATCTCTCTCAAGCCCGAAGACCGGTTCAAGATTCTTGAACACTATCCGTTCGCAGCCGGAAACATGGCAACGATTATCGGTGGCCGCCATTCCGGTAAGGTCGCACGGATTGTCGAGATTATAAAGACGGCAGGCAGCGTCCCGAACAAAGTTATCCTTGAGGATGAAAAGACCAAGGAAAGGTTCGATACTATTACACCCTACGTCTACATGATCGGAAAAGAGACCGTCTCAAAAGCAGGATGGGGGCTTGAACAGTGACAGCAATGCGCGATATCCACATCGACAAGGTTGTGGTACATATGGGGGTAGGCGAAAGTGGTGAAAAACTTGTCAAGGCAGAAAATATCATGAAGACAATCACCCATCAGACCCCGATTCGCAGTGTTGCGAAGATAACTCAGCCGGCGTTCTCCATAAGGAAAGGCGCGCCGATTGGGTGCAAAGTCACGCTCAGGGGTAAACCCGCTGAAAACTTTATCAAGACTGCCTTAACCATCGTCAATAAGACGGTCTTTGAGAGCCAGTTTGACAAGAGCGGGAACTTCTCATTTGGTATTGAAGAGCATACGGATTTCCCCGGCATGTCCTATGATCCGCAGATTGGGATATTCGGGATGGATGTCAACGTCGTGCTCGAGAGGAATGGCATCAGGATCACCCGCCGGAGAATGCAGCAAAAGAAGCTTCCCGGGAAACAGCGCGTGAAAAAGGAGGATGCCATTGCGTTCCTCAGGAAAGAATATGAAGTGGAGGTGCGCTGATGGGTGGCGAAAGGAAGAAGATCTACGGTCGCGGTGCAAACGAGTGCAAGATGTGCGGTCGCAAGCAGGGGCTTGTCCGCCGATACCACATCATGTTCTGCCGGCAGTGCTTCCGTGAGTGGGCACAGAAGATGGGCTTTAAGAAGATGAACTGAGGAGTGACTGCACCATGACACGATTAAACACTATCGCAGACGGGATGAGTGCGTTAAAGAACGCAGGTGACACCGGCAAGTCCGAGTGCATTATCGAACCTGCAAGCAAACTCCTCGGCGCAATGCTGAGAATCATGCAGGACGCCGGCTATATCGCCGGGTTTGAGTTTATAGAGGATGGCCGCGGCGGCCAGCTCAAGGTGCATCTTACCGGTAAGATCAATAAATGCGGGGCAATCTGTCCGCGTTTCTCGGTCCAGCTGGATGAGATGGAATACTGGGAGAAGCAGTACCTTCCCGGCAAGAATTTCGGGCTTGTGATCCTTTCAACTTCACGTGGCGTGATGTCGCATGTACAGGCACGCGACGCAGGTGTCGGCGGGGAATTGCTCGGGTACGTCTACTAGAGGGTGCACATAATGGCAAGCGTAAGAAAGGTCAAGATTCCCGATGGCGTCAAGGTAAAGCTTGAGGGAACGCAGCTCTCAGTGACGGGTCCGAAAGGCCAGCTGGTCCGGAGTGTCCGGTTCCCGCAGGTTAGCGTTACCTGTGATGGCAAGGAACTTGTGATTTCGACCGAATCAAGTCGAAAGGAGATTAATGCAATGGTCGGGACGTTTGAGGCACATGCCAAAAATATGTGCCGGGGCGTCTCCGAAGGATTCGAATACCGGATGAAGGTCGTTTACAGCCATTTTCCCATTCAGCTCAAGTTGCAGGGACAGCGGCTTGAAATTGCCAATTTCCTTGGTGAAAAGAAGGCCCGGTATGCCGATATTGCCGATGGTGTCACCGCTAAGGTGGCAAATGATGAGGTTGTCCTCACCGGTATTGACCGTGAACTTGTCGGAAACACTGCGGCAAATATCGAACACGCAACCCACATCCGTTACCGGGACCCACGGGTTTTCCAAGACGGCATATATATGGTACAGAGGGGCTGAACTGAGCAATGACAACAGAAACCAAGCGACTGATCCGTGTGCGCACAGAGAAGGGTGCCGTCTTCAAGCGCGACGGGTTTGGTAAGAAAAAGCAGCTCTCCGATTCATGGAGAAAGCCCCGTGGACAGCACAATAAACAGCGGGAACAGAAAAAAGCAAAGGGAAATCTTCCCAAACCCGGCTTTGGCAGCCCGGTAGCGGTGCGCGGCATGCATCCCAGCGGGTTCTTTGAAGTGCTGGTATTCACGGAAAAAGATCTCGAAACACTCGATGCAAAGACCCAGGCGATCCGGTTATCCGCCGGCCTCGGGGATCGCAAGCGTAAAATCCTTCAGGAAAAGGCATTATCATCAGGATTTAAAATCCTCAATATCCGCGTTATCAAAGAACGAGTCACAGAAGAGACTCCGTCTAAACCTGAAAAGGAAGCATCGAAGGCCAAGAAGGACACAAAGTCAACGAAGAAAGAGCCCTCGGTAAAGAAAAGTATCTCAAAGGCAGAACCTGCCAAAAAGAAAGGTGCTGATGAGAAAAAGCCGGTGAAAGCCACCGGCTTAAAGGCCAAGCCTGCAGATAAGGAAACGGCAAAAAAGGAAGAGAAAGCTGCAAAACCAAAAGCGAAGGCCGCAGCAAAGACTTCTGGCCAGAAATCTGCACCGGTGAAGGCAGAAAAGAAATCCATAGCACCAGCGGAAAAACCAAAGGCAGAAAATGCCAAAGCAAAGAAAAAGTCGTCGTCCGGGGTGAAGAAGAATGACTGATGTTGCCAGCCAGAGACGTATCGCCGCATCAATCTTAAAATGCGGAGTCAACCGCGTCTGGTTCGATCCCGAGCGTCTCACAGATATTGAGAATGCCATTTCCCGTGAAGACCTACGTGGTCTTATCACCGATGGCGCGATTAAGGCGCACCAGAAAAAAGGCGTAAGCCGTGGCCGGGCACGCGTGCGTACGGCGCAACGGGCATATGGACACCGTAAGGGTGTCGGAAAAAGGAAAGGTGCCCAAGGTGCGCGGACTCCAAGCAAGCGGGCATGGATTCAGAAAATCCGCGCGATTAGAAAGGCGCTTGTCGCACTCCGTGAGGCAGGCACCATTGACCGGCATCTTTACCGGGTTATTTATCGTAAGGCAGCTGGCGGGCAGTTCCGGAGTGTCGCACATATGAAAGCACAGATGGAGATCATTGCCGGGAGGATGAAGTAACATGGCGACCGGATCACGGTATTTCGTAGCTTTCCGTCGAAGGAGAGAAGGAAGGACCGATTATTACCAGAGGACGAAGCTTGTTGTCGCCGACGCACCACGTATGGTAGTGCGCAGGACAAACCGACACATCATCGTGCAGATGGTCATTGCCGAGATGGAAGGGGACAAGACGCTGGTATCGGCCAATTCCGCTGAACTCGAAAAGTACGGATATACGGGAGCAACAGCAAACACTCCTGCAGCGTACCTGACAGGTCTTCTTTTTGCCGCAAAAGCAAAGAAGGCAGGACAGGACCGTGCAATACTCGATATCGGGCTTAACCGGGCTACCCGGGTGCGCGGGTCTTTGCAGCGCTCAAGGGTGCAGTTGATGCGGGTCTTGAGATCCCGTATGGCGAAGCTATCATTCCCTCCGAGGAACGTATCAAAGGAGAACATATCGCGGCTCACAACAAAAATGCCGGTGATATTGTCAAGAATGTCGAGCAGGTGGCAGCCGCCATAAAAAAGGAGCTGGTGTAAATGGCATACGAAAAGGCAGAATGGCGCCCGGTCACCGGTCTTGGCAAGCAGGTCGCATCAGGAGAGATCAAAAGCATTGATCAGGTCCTTGAAAGCGGCAGGCCAATCAAAGAACCCGAGATCGTTGATATGTTCCTCCCGGATCTCGAAGATGAGGTCCTCGATATCGCCATGATGCAGAGGATGACCGACTCGGGCCGTCGTGTCCAGTTCCGTGCCGTCGTGATTGTCGGTAACCGGAACGGATATATCGGTTTTGGACAGGGAAAAGATGTCCAGGTCGGAGATGCAATCAAGAAAGCGATAACAAAGGCAAAGATGAACCTTGTCAAGGTTCGTCGTGGCTGCGGTAGCTGGGAATGCGGCTGCAATGTGATGCACTCTATTCCGATGCAGGTTGAAGGTAATGCCGGTAGTGTCCGGGTTACCCTCAAGCCCGCACCTCAGGGTATTGGCCTGGTCACCGGTGATATCAGCAAGAAAGTGCTCGAACTTGCCGGGATTAAGGATGTCTGGACCTTTGCACGCGGTCAGACACGCACTACAATCAATTTCGCAAAAGCGACTTTCAATGCGTTAAAAGAGACAAATATGATCCGCACCGGGAGGTCGGAGTAAATGTTCGCAGTTGTGCAGGTCCGCGGTGTGGTTAATACACGCCGGGACATTAAAGACACTTTAAAGATGCTCCGTCTGCACCATATCAACCACTGCGTGCTCGTGGCTGACACTCCTGAGAACCTTGGCATGATCCGTAAGGTAAAGGATTATGTTGCTTATGGTGAAGTGGATGCAGCTACCCTGGAAACCCTGCTCAAGACACGAGGACGTGTCATAGGTGACGATCCCTTAACGGATGAGTATATCCAGTCCAATTCGACCTATAGCAGCATCATCGAATTTGCACAGGCGCTGGCAAAAGGAGAGTCGCGGCTTCGTGATATCCCGGGCCTCAAGCCGGTACTCCGGCTCCATCCTCCTCGCAAAGGATACAAAACCACAAAACGCACATTTGTACAGGGTGGAGCGCTTGGCTATTATGGTGAAGAGATCAATACTCTTCTCTACAAGATGAGGTGAAGAGATGCCAACAAACAAACGTTCAAAATACCGGGGATCGCGGACATGCGGTGGAGGTACCCATAAGAACCGCCGGGGTGCAGGTAACCGTGGCGGCAGAGGTCGCGCGGGTATCAACGCCCATCACTTTGTCAAGTGGTATATGGAAATGGGAGGACCAGTCTTTGGCAAGAACGGTTTCTTCCACAACCCGGCAGTTTTCGTTCCTGCCATGGATATAGGGATTATCGATCAGATTGTACCGTCGCTTCTTGCTCAGGGAATTGCAAGACAGGAAGGGGACGCAATTGTTGTAAACGCTGCCGATCTCGGAATAGAGAAGATACTAGGCAGCGGCAGAGTCAACCGGAAACTCCACATTTCCGCAGCGGCTTTCTCCGAACAAGCAAAGGTAAAGATCGAAAAGACCGGTGGAAAGGCGCAAATCGTCTGATCCGTCAAATTTTTTGGTGAAATAATGGGTGACCTGCTGGATAGAATGGAACCCCTGCTTGCTGCGATGCCCGCAGTTAAGAGCCCGGAGGGGCATGTCCACTTTAAGAATAAATTGATGTGGACACTGGGAATTTTGATTCTGTATTTTGCGCTTACAAATATCCCGATATTCGGGCTTGCAGCCAGTTCTCAGGATGTGTTCTTATACTGGCGGGCCCTGCTTGCCGGTGCCACCGGTTCGATTGTGGATCTCGGTATCGGGCCGATCGTCACCGCGTCCATAGTCCTCCAGCTCTTAAAAGGTGCCGATATCCTGCAAATTGATACAAGCGAAGCCCGTGGTCAGGTCATGTACATGGGTCTCCAGAAGATCCTTATTCTCGTAATGATCGTTGTCGAGGCTGCCCCTAACCTCATCGGTGGATTCATGGTGCCTGATCCCGCCATTGCGGCACATTTCTTCGGTGGGAACCTCTTTGCAGTTTCGTTGTTGATTTTCCTCCAGATTTGTATTGGAGGTGTCCTGATCTTTTTGATGGATGAAGTGGTCACCAAGTGGGGTATAGGTTCCGGTGTAGGGCTCTTTATTATTGCCGGTATTTCTCAGGCACTTGTAAACGGGTTTATCAACTGGACCGCAGTCAGCGATCCCTATCCGGTAGGATTTTTCCCGCGGCTATTCGCGGTCGTGCTTGATGGTGCGAATTTTATCCAGTATTTTGGCACAAATCTCCTCGCCTTTGCAACTACCATTCTCATCTTCCTGATAATCGTTTATGTGGAATCTACCCGCATTGAAATCCCCCTTGCCCATGCACAGGTAAGGGGTGCGCGGGCACGTTTTCCGGTCAAGCTGATTTACGCAAGCGTTCTTCCGATGATCCTGGTACGGGTTCTTCAAGCCAATATCCAGATGGTCGGGATGTTCCTGTCCAATATTGGTATTACCATTCTCGGTAAGTTCAATGGACAGACTCCGCAAGGCGGCCTGATGTATTTCCTTGCGCCTATAAACGGCCCAACCGACTGGATGTGGTGGGTAACCGATCTCGGCCATCCAACCTGGCAGGTTATCCTCCGGATGGGCATTGATACCACGTTCATGGTAGTTGGTGGTGCAATCTTTGCACTCTTCTGGATCAAAACTGCCGGTCTCGATTCAAAAGATGTGGCACGCCAGATTCAGATGTCCGGTATGTCGATCCCGGGGTATCGGAGGAATCCTCAGGTCCTGGAGAAATACCTGGACCGGTATATCCCTCGTGTTACGGTAATCGGCGGGGTGTTCATAGGGATACTAAGCATTGTTGCAAACCTCTTTGGTGTCATTGGAGCTGTTAGTGGCACGGGATTGTTACTGACAGTCAGTATCACATACAGGCTGTACGAAGAGATTGCAAGCCAGCAGATTATGGAAATGTATCCGTTCATGCGGACATTCTTTGGCAAAGAATGAAGGGAACTGGAATGGCAGGAAAAAAGGTCATTATCACGGGTGTGCCGGGTGTCGGTAAGACCACGGTAATCAACGAGGCATTGAGCAAACTTAAAAGTGAAGGTGTGGAATACAAAACCATCAATTTTGGCTCTTTTATGTTTGAAGTGGCCAAAAATGAGGGGCTTGTAGAAAATCGCGACCAGATGCGGTCACTTGACCGTACTGATCAGAAACGGCTTCAGCAGCGTGCAGCACAAGCGATCGCCCAAATCCCAGGTAATGTTATGATCGATACGCATGCATCGGTGAAAACGCCCAAGGGGTATCTTGCAGGTCTCCCGGAATGGGTGCTCCGTGAGATCATGCCCGACATGATCATCCTTGTTGAAACGGATAATGACCAGATCCTTATGCGGCGAATAACCGATGAGACCAGAAGCCGGGACAAGGAAGGAGCCCGGGCGATTGCCGAACACCAGGAATTCAACAGGTCTATCGCCGCAGCATATGCCATGGCGACCGGTTGTACTATCAAACTCATCACGAATGCAGATCATCTGCTTGATCTTGCTGCCACAGAAATGGCAGATGCCCTCAGGTAATCTCGCACAAGGTGGCTTCCATGGACTTTGGGAAATTCTGGGAAAAATACGGATTATACGTCGCGCTGCTTTTCATGTTCGTAATGATGTGGACTTACACCGTTCCCTGGCTTCGCACCGATGTCGGAAAAGGAATAGATGGCGTGTTTTCCCCTCTTGTCAACCAGTTTGGTATCCCGTTCTTTATTTTAATCGTTATCTTATCAGGACTGACTGGGTTGTACTCTTCCATCATACAGAAGTACACGATCGATTATGAGCGAATGATGGATGTCCAGGACAGGATGAAGGATTTCCAGAAAGAATATCGGGAAGCCATGTTATCCCAAGATGAAAAGCGAATCAAGAAACTGGATGTCAAAAAAGACCGGATGATGCGCGAACAGCTGGAACTCTCCCAGCAACAGTTCAAGCCTATGGGGTATATCCTCATCCTTACGGTTCCGATCTTCTTCTGGCTTCTCTACCGGTTAAACGAAATTAACAACACAATAACCTTCCCCTATTTTGGGACCCTGAACCTGACGACACCTATCATCTGGGTCATTCCAGCATGGATGATCTGGTATATGATCTGTTCGATCACCATCAGCCAGGTCATCAGAAAAGCCCTCAATATCGGGGGAATTTAATGAGAATTACTGTGAGCGGGCTTCCCGGCAGCGGGACCACCTCACTCTCACGTTATCTTTCAGAATGTCACGGGTTTACCATGATATCGGCGGGAGAAGTTTTCCGTCAGTGTGCAAAAGAACACAACATGGAACTTGCTGCATTCGGTCGGCTTGCCGAGAAAGACCCGGCGTACGACAAGATGATTGATGCCCGGCAAAAAGAGATCGCCGGGAAAAAAGACAATATCATTGTCGAGGGAAGGTTATCGGGATGGATGGTGGACAAAGCAGATCTCAAGATCTGGCTCTTTGCCCCCATTGATTGCCGGCTTGAACGAATTCTGCTCCGTGACCAGATAGCTGATATAGAGACGGCAAAGGCGATCACCCTTGAACGCGAGCATTGCGAAGCTGCGAGGTACCGGCAGTATTATGATATTGATATCAACGATCTCTCCATCTATCATTTAATCCTGAACTCGGAACATTGGGGAATTTCCGAACTTGGATCCATTGTCGACACCGCCATCGGTCAGGTTCAGGTTGCTCACGGGAATGTTTTGTCAGCTGGTTGTTTAATGGAACCTAACCCAACTGTATCGGTGTTCTTTTCTCTTTTGACAGCTTTTTATCCGGGAGGTCTCTGTGCGATGAATCTGGATGATATCCGCATCGAGATAGTCCGTTCCTGGAATACAGAAGAAATAGTTGCACTCTACCGGGCAGGAGGCTGGTGGCAGGACTCATTCGATCCTATGGAAATCCCCGCGCTTATCAAGGGAAGCTTTGCTTTTGCTGTGGCAGCAGATTCAAAAAGTGGCCAGGCTGTGGGTATGGGGCGTGCTCTTTCTGACGGTATTTCGGACGCATATATCCAGGACATCGTAGTAATTCCCAAATACCGTGGAAAGCGTCTTGGAACTGCGATCGCTTCCAAACTTATAGCCCGGTGCCGGGATGCCGGTATCACCTGGATCGCACTTATTGCTGAACCAGGCACAGAAAAAGTCTATATGCCCTTGGGCTTTACCCCTATGGAAGGATATGTCCCCCTTATTTACCGTGGTGAATCCTGATGTTGAAGCAGGAAGATTTCCGGCCGGTCACGCTTGCTGACCGGGGTTTTTTCGAGCAGCATTACACACGGTACCCGCAGACCCATAGCGACAATACATTTACAAATATGGTCTGCTGGAACCAGATCGCCCAGTACCGGTACGCATACATAAATGGCAACATTATTCTCGCCAGTACAATTGCAGGTATAACACGATTCCGCCCCCCTATCGGCCCCCGGGATCCTGAGCTCATGAAGGATCTCATCCGATTCGCCATGGAGATAGGTGACAATACACCGATTGTTCTAATTGATCCTGAAACTTCCCGATGGATAAAAGAGATCGATCCCTCTATTACTCTCATCCCGGATCGAAATCACTTCGAATATGTGTATCTCGCTTCCGACCTTGCAGAGCTACCGGGAAAAAATTACCTTAAAATCCGGAGCCAGCTCAATAAATTCCGAAAAAACTGCTCTCATACGGTCGAACCCATCACGGCAGAAAACCGGGAAGATGTAATGGAGTTTCTGGTGAAGTGGTGCGAATGGAAGGGATGCGAGAACGATCTGGTGCTTGCTCATGAGAAAGATGCAGTCTTTTTTGCGATTGAGCATTTCACCGAACTTCCCCTACGGGGCCTGATGATCCGGGTCAATTCCCAAGTGGCTGCAATATCCCTTTTCGAGCGCCTCAATACAGACACCGCACTTGTCCATTTCGAAAAAGGGCTCCCGAATTGCGAAGGAATTTACAAAGCTATTAACAGGGAAACAGCAGCCCTTTTAGCCGGAGAAGTGACGTATATTAACAGGGAAAGTGATCTTGGGGTACACGGCCTTCGGGACGCAAAAATCCGGTACCATCCACACCACATGGTAGAGGTCTGCTCATTGAAGAGATATCCTGAAATAAATGAAACCCTGGCTTTATCAGAAAATGTTTTCTAGAGGATCCTACGTTTTTATTTTTATCGGAAATTTTGGCCCCGGGGGAAAATGCCGGGTTATAATGGTAGATGAAGTCCCAATGTTCCCATTATCCCTGAGAAGATGAATTTAACTGCAATTGCTGCAACAAACATACCAAGAACTCTTCCCATGACGTCGGTTACAACAGGACCGAGAATGTTCTGGATGCCGGCAGAGAAATACAAGATTATCCAGGAAGCTCCAAGCGAGAGCGTAATTGCAATAAACGGAATGAGGTACCCATAGTCATTTGAGAGGAGCATAACGGTCGTTATTGCGCCGGGTCCACAGAGAATTGGCGTGCCAATCACCACGCCGGCTGCTGTCGGGGTCTCGTTTTTAGACTTGCAGATGTCTAAACCAAGTGCCATTTGCATACCAAGAAGGAACAAGATGACACCGCCGGCGATCTGGAATGTTGAAAGGGTCAGGCCTAGAACACTGAAAATAGCAGTATTAAAAATAAGAAAGATATACATCAGTGCCCCGGCAACTGCGATTGCTATGAATGCCTGCTTATGTATTTCCCGTGATGATTGTCCCTTTGTCATGCCCGCAAAGATCGGGACCGACAGTAGTGGATCGAGGATTACAAAAAGTGCCGCGAATGCATAGATAATTCCTGAAATTAAGTCGGTCATTTCAATACTTCTGATCATGTGCATTTAAAATGGATAAATTCGCGGTTTTTAGTATCGTTAATGGTATGGTAATCTAGAGGCAAATCCGCATGTTTTACACGTAAACCCGGGACATAAACCCGGTGATTTGCACAATTCATAATATATAAGAGCCAGTAGTTTCCATCATCCGTTAGAGCGGGTGATTGCCGGGTCGGACTGAAATAGCCCGGATCACCCGGTCCGGAGAACACGAATGCCAGGAACCAAAAAAGTTTCCGGATCTTCCGGAACCAGATCAGCACCGAACGTACGGAGCACAGCCACGTCCTCGGCACGATCGAAAAAAGCGGTGCCTGTAAAAAAGGCAGCACCAGCAAAGTCTATGCCGGTATCGAAAAAAGGAAAAAGCATTCCGGCCACGAAAGCCAAAGTAGCCGGGACAAAAGCTGGAAAAAAATCTCCGGCAAAGAAAGTACCCACCTGGAAACTGAAACGGTACCGTTGCCGTCTTTGCGGCTATGTCTACTCGCCGCTCCGTGGCGAACCGCACAATGGTATTCCGGCGGGGACTCCTTTTGAGGATCTTCCTGAGGACTATGTCTGCCCGGTCTGCGGGTACCAGGGACGCGGCAAGATCGGCAAATGGGGTTTCGATGAGTGGGCACCTACCCGGTATATTTGTTCTATCTGTGGGTATGTATATGACGAGAAACGCGGAGAACCTCACCGGGGTATAAAACCCGGGACAAAATTCGATGATCTTCCAGATGATTATAAATGTCCAGTCTGTGCCCAGGATCCAAAGATAAGTGTCCAGTTTGGGAAGGTGTTCAAACAGGGATTCGAGCCGCTGAATATGGATTGATAAGAAAAACAACCTTATTTTCAAATATTCCGTGACCCGCGGGATGCGGGTTTAAACGGCGTAACTTAATATCTTATACATCCATCCTGAATGTGCACACACAACGCATATGATCTCATCTGCTGAGGGTACGGAGGAGTGAATGCATAAAGATCAGGATCCGGTGATGCAGCAGAAACGTGAAGTCCTTGCCCGGTTTCTTGGCGTTGAGAAAGTCGCACTCCGTATCTCAAACGGCCATTTATATGGATTTAAGGCTTTTTTCCATGGTAATGATGAAGCATATCTTGTCCTTTCCGATGCTGAAGCAACACAGGCTGCAGAGAATGCTGTGCAGGAAAAACTCTGGTTGATCTCTCTTGAATCCCTTTTTGCCTATTTTGATATCAACGCTTCACCTGCCGATCTTCTGGGAAAAATAAGGATTAAGGAGATTCGCCAGGCAAACGAAGAGATCAAAAAACTCATCCACCACACAAGCGGTATGGAGCCCCTGAGGAAACGGATGATTTCTTTTGGAAACCGCAAGAACCTGCTCGCAGATTACGACCAAACCGAGCACTATCAGGATGGATTTTTCATCTACCGCCTGTATTGATAGTAATCTTCTTTTTTGACAAATTCAATTGCCGGGGTCAGATTCTAGATCCTTGACATATTTTTTATTCTATATGGATCGTGTTTACGATATTTGCGGTTTCTATCGATTAGCAATAAATATACCTACCGGTAGTTTATACTCTGTTAATACCCATGATGCAATTGATTTTTCCCCGCTCTTCTGGAATCATCGTTATTGAGATCTGTTTGTTATTTTGTCTTCTTGTTGCTGGGGTGTCTGCTGTCAACACCTACACTGTAGGGAATCACGCGTTACAAAATATTACAACTCTATCCAATCATTCGGTGCGTTCGGTAGAGATTGGGCAGCTGGACTTACCTTCCACTCCCCCGGAGCAACCGACGCTTCCGGTAATTCCCACTTCATCAGTCCCTGCCTCTGTAAAAGTGACTCCGGATACTGCGATGCAGCCCCTGTCGACAGTTATTGCAGTGCTGGGTTGCACCGGTATGATCCTGTATCGGTTAGCCCGCCGTTAATGATTTTGCCCTATATCTTCGTTTTTTCCGGTAGGCCATTTTATCATGCATGCGGCGAATTTTGTGTATGATCGCTATGGACATTGCTGCAATGCTTGAAGTTGCGCATCATCTTGCCCGAGTTGGGCGGTATGACGACGCTCTCGCTGAATACGATACGATCCTCGAGTCTGAATCAAAGAATACCACTGCGCTTGAACAGAAAGGCGAGGTTTTCTATGCCCTTGGTAGGCATGAAGATGCTCTTGCTTGCTACGACCGTGCGCTTAGCATAAATCCTCATCTTCTGACGACTTGGTATGAGAAAGGGTATACCCTGCGCAAAATCGGCAGGTATGCAGAATCTATTGCCTGTTTTGAGAGAGCTCTCTCTCTAGATCCGGAGTTCACAATAGCTCTTGCAAACAAAGGCTACTCTTTAAATGAGTTAGGGAAGTACGAAGATGCTCTTGCATGCTTTGAACGTGTCCTCGAAAAAGGCCCCAATAATATCCGGGCGATGGCTGCAAAAGGGATTGCACTGATTGCACTCGGGAGAAACAAGGAAGCGCTTGCCACATTCGATCTGGCGATCAGTCTTAATCCAATCAACTCCTTTGTCTGGCAGCACCGGGCCGAGGCCCTTCATCGTCTTGGTCGCAAAAAAGATGCCGAGGAGAGCCTCAAACATGTATTTGGCAAGTAATGGAGCGTATGATGTAAGAAACTATACTACCAACAAAACAAGAAAAGATACTTTTTTCATTGGCTTTTGAGGCGTAAAAAAAAATTAGATGAGTTTAAAGATGGGGTGGCTTTCTGATTTGCACTCGATCCCGAGCTGGCGGGTTGCCTCGAGGACGGTAATGTCCGTGTAGGCCTGTGCTGTGATCATTGCTTCGACGTTCTCAATTGGACCGTACATAATCAGGTCGGCACCGAGGGTGCTTGCAATCATGTTGCAGCCGATATCAGGTGCTGACCATGCAGCCTGCTTAATGCCCTCAATACCACCAAGGTAGTGGTGGGACATTTGTGCGAGCAGGACATCCTTGCCCTTGTAGCCTTCTGCAAGGACGGAGGGAGTCTTGCTTGTGCCTTTCCAGCGCTTGAGCCAGGTCCAGGAAACCGTCATGTTGTGGTATGCACCACCAGTCGGATACCCGTGGATTGCTTTGCAAGCGAGAATCTCACGGTAAGCTCCACCGGATCCAAGGCCGAGCGGGGTTGCCGCAGTGTCCAGAATCGGGCGCTTGATACCGCAGTATTCTGCAATTTCCAGCATCCCTTTTGTCTGTCCTGCGACGCCACCTTCGACGAGTACTTTCTCGCGGCCCGCAACTGACGGATCTGCCGGGTTGAAAGCGAGCACGATCGCTGCGTCTACATCACTGTTCTTTAATGCCTCGATACTTTCGGGCAGGATTGAACCATTGATCGAGTTGTAGATTGCACGGTGGGCAAGCCCGACTTCGGTCACGTAGTTGCATGCATGTGCTAGCGCCTTTGGGACCGATGAGTCCATTAAGAATGCAGTCTTGTTGTCGATACTGTCGAACCAGCTGAAATCACTCTCGAACGCTTCCCCGTATTCCGCAATGATTTGGATAAAATGCGGAATACCGGTCATATCAGAGAGTACCTGACAGCGGTTCCAGAGTGCTTCTGCCTTTGCCTTGTCGATCTTTCCTGTCTTATCATCAAGCACGCACTCGTGCTTGTTGTAAAAGATTGAAGCACCTAATACGGTCGGGTATTCGCCGGGTTGTCCACCAATCTTGGTGCCGTTGAAGTCCCAGACACTCTGTTCTTTCTCAAACTTGAACATGTTTTTACACCTCCATTACACCAATGCCATCAATTTCTGGAGCATAAACAGCAGCATGACAAATACGATCAAGCCTGCGACGAGGCCGTACAGTATGCCGATATCGCGTCCGATTTTCCTCCCAACACGCTGTGCCACTTCAGCATCCACAAACTCGAGTTTCTTCTCGATCTTGTCGAGTCTTTTCTCGATTTCGAGGAATTGGGGGTTTGCCCCTGCTGCTGCAACTTCAGCGCTGCCAGCCGCTTCCTTGACTTCGACGACTATGGGGTCGGCTGCGAATGCGCCTGGGTCTTTGGCCTTGAGTTCGTTAATCTTGGCCTTGATGGCGGCAAGGTCCTCTGTCTCCATAATATTGACGACGGTGATCTGTTCCTGGAAACGCTTGATAGCCGCATCATTGAGGTTTTCAATGAAGGGGATAGCGCCTTCAGCACCGACGATCCTGCCGTCCTTGACGCCGCCCTTGTGGAGCGCGACCATGGACTGGCCTGAGAGGTGGCCCTTGACTTCGGTACCACAGAGGATCATGAACCTGATGTTGGGGTTGGCGATGTAGTTGGCGATGACCTTTTCAAGACCGAGATTTTCGGTCTTACAGGAACCGCACATCGCTGCGCCTGCATCACAGATACCCTGCTCATCGAGGTGGGAACCCATGGTGATAACAGCGACGCAGCTGTTTGCATCTCCTGAGTGGAAGTCGCCTTTTACGAGCGGCCATCCACTTGCCGGTGATTTCTTATCTGCCATTTGTCTTCACCTCAGAGTAGTAATGCCGGCACCACTATCAGGATCACAGCAATGAGTAGTCCCGCAACAAAGGCAATGAGGCCGTTTGTTGAACTGGCCGATTCGACTTTGTTGGTTCGTGCAAGAATCTGTGATTTGTAACGGATGTTTTCAACCATATTGTCGATTGCAACCATCCTGACTGGTCCTGCAGCTTTTGTTTCTTCTGCCATCTCATTCACCCCATCCACATGAATCCGATCAGGGCAAAGGAGATAATCAGTCCGATCATCAAACCTTCGATCTTCCCTGCATAGACACCAGCGGCAAACTTGTCGCGGTATCCGATGTTCGTGACCATCTTTTCGATGATCTTGATGCGTGCGGTGATGATCGCCATCTCACCGGAGATCGGTTGGACTTCTCCGCCGGCTTCTTCAGCGCCGCCCGCCGCTTCCTTGACTTCGACGACTATGGGGTCGGCTGCGAATGCGCCTGGGTCTTTGGCCTTGAGTTCGTTAATCTTGGCCTTGATGGCGGCAAGGTCCTCTGTCTCCATAATATTGACGACGGTGATCTGTTCCTGGAAGCGCTTGATAGCCGCATCATTGAGGTTTTCAATGAAGGGGATAGCGCCTTCAGCACCGACGATCCTGCCGTCCTTGACGCCGCCCTTGTGGAGCGCGACCATGGACTGGCCTGAGAGGTGGCCCTTGACTTCGGTACCACAGAGGATCATGAACCTGATGTTGGGGTTGGCGATGTAGTTGGCGATGACCTTTTCAAGACCGAGGTTTTCGGTCTTACAGGAACCGCACATCGCTGCGCCTGCATCACAGATACCCTGCTCATCGAGGTGGGAACCCATGGTGATAACAGCGACGCAGCTGTTTGCATCTCCTGAGTGGAAGTCGCCTTTTACGAGCGGCCATCCACTTGCCGGTGATTTCTTATCTGCCATGTTCAGCTCCCCACCTTGATCAGTTGGAATGCAATGATTCCTGCAACGAGTAGTCCAATAGCAAGACCATACCAGAAGGCATTGATACTGCCACCGATAACAAGGGTCTTCTCACGGCCAGGGAAGGATGCAACGTAGTTCCCTTCTCCGGAAAGCATGTTGACCAGATCGTCTGCGGACGCTTCGAGAATTGCTACCTTGTCTACAACCGGGGATAGTGATTCGCCTGCGGTTGTAACGATACCGGCAATGGGATCAGCAACCAGTCCGAATTCCGGAAGAACAATAACATATGCCATATTAGTGTCCCTCCACATCTGGAATCGGTTTTGAGTCGAGCCATGCATATGCGTCGCGCTTCGACATCTTGATGTACTCACCGTAGGTGTATACCCATCCTATGATTGCAATGAGCAGCGAGATGATCGCTGGTACAGCGGTGATCAGAGCAAACGACATAAAGGCTGCTACAATCATGCTCAAGAAACCGCATTCGGCGGTGAGCATAAGCATCCGGTCCTGTTTCCAGCCTGGTCCCAGACACGCGTTGAATGGGTGCTGGATTGCAATTGCTCCAAGCAGGAATGCAACGGCAGTCAGTCCGCCGCCAATGAATGAGACCTGGTAACTGGGCATAGAGACCGAGTTCAATAATGTTACCGAGCCACTCGTTAGGCCGAGGAACGTGAATTTCCCCGTGATGAGGACTGCAAAGCCCATCAGCGTGAGTGCGCCGACTACAGCAAGCTCAGTCAGAGCCTGGATCATTGCCGGAATCTTCATGTTGAGGACTTCATTTGCGAGATATCCCAGAATGAGCCCGATGAAAGCGGCAAGAACAAGCGCAACAATTGGTATTGCAAGGTCGACCTTGATTGTGGTCGCGAGGAGCATCGCTATAACACCGGAACCGAACGCGATCATACCTGCGGAGGGTACACCAGTACCGATACCGTAACTGCACAGTACCTTAATGGTGTGGCTTCCCCAGATGAGGGCTGCAATTGCTGCAAGACCCCCGAAGAACGAGAACACCTCGGTGTTGGTTACCACATTGAGATATGAGAGGTACAGGCACACGATCGTGCAGACAAGTCCTGCTATCATGATCTTCGTGTGCGGTATGCCTCCTTCAATTACTTCAACTTTTACGGTCATTTCAACACCTCAGATCGTGACGATCAGGATCGCCACAAGACCGCAAAGCGCTGATGCGACTGCGGATGCGACAATTGCCCGTGGCCAGCGCTTGAACTTGGGGTCATGCGGGCCTTCGATTGTTCCTGTGATGTTGTAGGCAGTCAGCACCGCGTTCACAAGGAACATGCCGATGGCAAAGGTTCCTGCAACGGAAACTGCGATCGGGAGCACCTGTGCAGACGATGCATTCATTACGTTCGGGAGTGTTGCCTGGTAGAGACTAAGAAGCTCGAGATAGATGAGCGTCCCGCCAGCTCCACCGAGAATACCACCGGTAACGCCACCCACAAATGAGACGAACGGAAGACCGTGGCCCTCGAGTACCCTGTGATTTGTATTCAGGCTGAGTGTCCCCCGTAATGGGGTCCTTTGCTACCTTACCTGATGCTGCAGGGATACCCATTCCAAAGACGTAGACGAAATTCACCATCATACAGGTGATGGCCATCATCATTCCGCCACCTACGCCCCCTGTAATGATTGCGATGACAAATCCCTGGCTTGCTGCCCAGGCACCACCGAATAATCCGGCAAGTCCGGCACCTGCTGCGAGCATAGCGACACCAGTTGCGATACCGGGTGCTTGGCCCATTGCTGCGGGTGCGCCACCTACCGGAACAAAGTGTACGCCGAAACCGATCAGGACACCGCCAATGATCACGCCAATCAGGGCCATAAGACCAAGACCCGGTGAAACAAAAGCAGCTATTACGAGAAAGATAATGAGCAGTACTACACCGATTACCATTGCGGTGGGATTCATTGCCGAGCCTGCGGCCGGCTTTGCTGCAACTGCAGTCATGGTGCTGCCTCCTTCACTGGTGCTGTGTAGGGTCCGTAATTCTTACGTGCCCAGACTTCGATGTAACGGTCAATTACCGTGAAGATCAGGATGATCAGTATACCGACAACAATCGCTCCTACACCCGGGCTGATATTGTCAAAGACAATGGTCCTCCAGAGTTCAAGGAATACGATCAGTCCGAAACAGAGACCCGATGCGGGACCACCGAATTTTGCGGTGAAGAATCCGTTATCGAGCGAGTTGCGCTCTCCGGCTTCAGCAAACCGAACGATGTTTCCTGATGCTGAGATCGGAACACCGGCACCGAACTTCTGGTTCTGGTACTGGCGCTCCTTGCCGTAGTACGGGTTTCCTGTTGCTGATCCTGCTGCACCGAGGGTTATTCCCCAGATGAACCCGAGCAGCGGCAGCGGGAACGGGTGTCCCAGCGCGACGTTGATCAGGTAACAGATGGTGACAGTACAGAAAATTGCTACAAAGGCATGAGCCATGGCAACCGTCGTCATGGACTTCAAGATGTCCACGTACACCGGCTGACCGAACTTGGAAAGGCTTGCCGTCCTGCCCAGGTATGCTGTCGTAGCATAGATACCCTGAACGAAGACTGCAAGAAGAGAGCCCAGGACAATCGCGAGAACCGCGTTGATCTGCATAGCCAAAAAGGCCCATGCAAGTCCTGCACCCAGAGCACACCACAGACCATATGCCGGGGGTTCACCAGCAACCGCCTTATTGAAGATGCGGTGCACAAAACCCATCTGCGGTGCGAGCTGAACCTGTGAGTTCGGGTCTCCTTGTGACCCGATGTTGGATTCAGTATCTTCCGCGGAACCGGCTACGGTGGCAAGAGCTCCTGCCAATGCAGTAATTCCAATGCCAAATACTATTTGTTCCATTTAGCCTCCTCCCTACGTGCGAATGCACGAGAGTATTCAAAATGCAATGCCACGCACATCGAGTTAAACTCTTTGTGGTCAGTGTAAAATTAGTGAGATCTCAATTAAAAGGTTTCGAAATCATATCTGGGAAAACGGGGTATTTAAAGCCCGAATTATGAAACTGGGGCTGATTACAGAGATTTTAGGCATGTGAACTTTCCTTAATGAAAGATAGGTTGCGTTCGAGTCAAGCAATCTTGTTTTAGCCGGTGTGAAAGCAATAACGATTTTTTTTAACAAGAAGATTTTGTATTTTAAAAAACTTTCATACAATTCTTCATACTATTTCTATGTCGGAAAATTTTGGGAAAATACTGCTATATTTTAAAAAATACTTGCATCTAATACTCGAGAAATCAGTTCCACAATTATCAGGAGAAATCCAGGTTATCCCTACTACTAAATATTTCACACGTCTTACAAACATTCATGCCAAACATTTTGCATTTCATGATCCCGGCAGATAATGTTGACCGGGCACGACAGTTCTACTCAGCCATTTTCGGCTGGACAATCAACGAGGTCGTCCCTATGCCAGATCCCGGGGGTATGGCGGCGATGAAGTACCACATGATCACCACCGGGCCTGTTGAACCGGGTACGCTTAACACCGGCGGCCTGTACAAACGGCACCTGAATGAACCAATACTCGATTTCGTGCAGGCTGATGATATTGACGCCGCGTTGTCTAAAGTGGAAGAATTAGGAGGAACTATCACAATGCCCAAAACTCCTATTCCCGGTGTAGGACATACAGCGATGATCCTTGACTCCGAAGGGAACCTTATTGGCCTTCTGACTCCAGTAAAATCCTGAGTCAGGAATGAACCCTTGCCAACTACTGATCTATACAGATATTTAAGCCAATTATCTCATCGCATTTTTTCGCATGAGCGTCATCACGCCGGGTTTTCCCGGCTTTTGCGATTGGGACATCCCAAAGCCTCCCATCTCCATCGGTGGCGCATCGAACATCTCCTTATTAAGCCGGTCGCCAATTTCGTCAAATATCCGTGTATAGGCTATGCAATGAGGGTCTACGCCTTCGATCCTCCCCGGAGTCGGCGCCATCGCGTTATAGGGGCACCCACCCCGGCAGTATTTGATATGTTTACACTTACCGCAGGCAGAATCCACGTAGTCCTTAAAAGAGAGCATCAGTTTTCCGGGCGGTGATAACATCAGTTCTTCTATTGATGGTCGGTCGGTTACGTTTCCCATCACGTACTCCTCCATCCCTACAAACCGGTAACAGGGATAGATACTCCCGTCCGGTCCCACAGCAAATGTGCTGCCCATGCAGTCAACGTACGTGCAGACACTCCCTCGCCGGGTGAAAACGCACCGACAAAGATCGTTGACGTTCATCACATCGATCTCGCCCATATGTTCAAGTGCCTCATCAAGCAGGTACACCAGCAATTCACCATAATCCGCCGGCTCAAGCGACCATTCTTTCGGGTTCTCGGAACGCAGCGATGGCAGTGCCGGGTGCAGTTTCAGAGTGAAGCCCTTTTCGAGGAAAAACCGGAATATTTCTTCCCTTTTCTTCACAGACCTGTTCGTGAACGTACAGATGAATCGCACATCAAGACCGCAGGCTTTTGCAACCTCGTAGCCATTCATGGTCTTCTGGTAATACCCTTGCCCCCGTTGTGAATCCGTGATTGTCTCCGGTCCGTCGATGCTTGAACCAATCGGCACATGATATTCGGCAAGGATGTCGGCGATCTCCGGTGTCATCCGCCAGAGATTCGTTTGCATTGCAAACTCCGGATGCATACGGGCGAGCTCTTCCGAGAGCAGGGGCAACGCCTGCCGGTAGAATTCTGCCCCCGCAAGCAGAGGTTCTCCGCCATGGAACGTGAACGTTACCCGGTCATTTGGAATGTCCTCAAGCCACGCCACGATCTTCTTTACAGTGTCCACGGTCATGACGGGTGAACCCTCCTCAGAACTCCAGCAGTACTTGCATTTTGAGGGGCAGCCCAGTGTTGGAATAATCATAACGTGGAACGGGTTTTTCATTACGATTTTTTCCTTTCGTCAGAGTATAAGGGTTTTCATACGCATTCTCCCGGTACATATCGTGAGGGAAAAAATTTTAAAAAAATTAATGATGCACTCATCACGACACCAAAACCTCAACGGAGGAGCCGTTTGTTCGGGATTTATGGTTATTTGGAACCGGCAGCACCGATTATGATGGACAATGCTGAGATAATTTCAGGAAGCATCTCCGCCGGGAAACCCATGACCATTTCGTCATCGCCTATGCCGGAGAACCTTCGTGAACCGTCGCAGCCCAGCGAGAAATTGGGCTTTCCTGAAAGGTAGGTCTGCGCCGTAGCATCAGCGCACACTGACTGGATACCGGCGAATTCGGCACAAATCCTTCCGCCGAGCCGGAAGAGGCTTGCCTGGGCGAGCTTGAGCATATTACGGGGTGTAGTAACAATTACAATAACCTGTGGGGAAAAAGGCGTTTTTTCGAGCGGGGCATAGAGTGTTGCGTAAGTTTCGCACGTATCAAGATGAGGAATGCTTTCGATAGTCCGCTTGCAAGCAGCATCGCTATCGAATTTTCCCAGCTTAAAATAGAACTCCCCGTTTTTAAGCGTCGGTGTAATCTCTTTTAATCCCAGCGACCATGCGCCACCATTGCATTCGTGCCGTTCAGCGGGAGCATAGAAGATCTTCCCCTCTGTCCGGGCTAGGTTCACCATCGAACAGTGCCGGATAGTCTTGTCAAGTTCCACCATCCCTTCCGGGATATCCGTTTTCGATGGCGCAAACCTGATAGCGACCGGCGATCCTTTCAGACCCAGTAGTTTTTTTAGTGTTTCTGCGGCCTCAGGGTAGTTTACCGTAATTTTTGTCTGTTCATTGCTCATTTCTTCACCTTTTACTCTTCACCGGATCAGGCGTAATCACCCATATGAGCGAAACCATAAAAAGATGACGGAATTTTCAAAAACCCAAATCTGATGTGATTTTACCAAACGCTATTCGGAACATTCCGCTGCGTTATAACCTGTTAGGCTTCATTTTATCAGCAAAGTCTTCCCGTGTAAGGTGGATCCTTCGGGCTGGAAACCGTTTGTAAAAAAGAAAAAAAATTTGGTTGGGGACGATCGTGCTTACCTTGCGGGGATGATCAGTGAGCGCTCGCCGGCGGGCATGAACTCGCGGATTGCACCCTTTGCGAACTCGCGGCGTGGTTCGGAGAAGTCGAACTTGAGGGACGGGTCTGCGAACGTGATCTTCATGAGCGGGGACAGGGTCCAGGCATCCTGGCGTCCATAGTGGGCTGCAGCTGCAATTGCTGCGTATTCTCCCTGGTGTCCGACGTTCATTGCGTAGTTCGGGTAGTTTGGACCGCGGAGTTCTCCGATGCAGCCCTCGTCGGGCCGGACGGACATACAGTTCGCGGAACCGCACTGGTCCTGCAGGTCGTAGCCGAAGAAGCCGAGACGTGACCAGCCTTCCTTGTGCATGAGCATCGACATGTACCAGCCGTTCAGTCCTGCATTGGAGTTGAATGTTGCAAGCGAAGAGGAGATACCTGCCGCTGCGGCAAGGACGGATGCACGCTGGGAACCGCCGAAGTGGTCCTCGAGTGCAGTCGGGTACTGCTGGTACTGTTCCATGCCGTAGAGGGTGACTTCGGATGCAATGTCGTTAACTGCTTCTTGGGTCTGTTTTGCCTTTCCGAGACCGCCGTGGTTCTTCTTGACATAGTCAAGACCATAGTAGCAGTAGTCGTCGAGGATGTTGTCGGTGTATGCAGCGGTTGCATACTGGGTGAATCCGACACCACCGGACATATAAGATCCGAGCCAGATCTGGTCGAAGAGCATCGCACCTGCACCGACGACTTCAAGGGTTGCCTTGACGGGGTCGTTGGGGTACTTGCGGTCTGCCTGGATCATGTCGGCGAAGTGTCCGAACTTGATGCCACCTGGCTCGTTCGGGCCACGTGCACGTCGGGCGGGCAGGATATCTGCCATCTGGATAACACCGGCGTGCTTTGCTGCAAATGCGAGGTCAGCGACTGCTGCCTCACCGGCGCACATCTTGTACGCACCGATGAAGGACATACCGATCTGCATTGCGGACCACCGGGAGGTCGTTCCACCGTCGCAGGTTCTGCTGACGGTTGTCGGAATGTGAACTGCCTGCCACATTGACTTGCCGACAGCTGCCTTGAGGGCTGCGGCCTGTTTTGCCGGGAAGAGCTTGTCGAGGTTTAAGACGAACTGGGGCTCGAGGTCGTCTGCCATCTCGTCATCGCCGGTAAAGACTTTGACGTAGCAGTCATCGACGAGTGCCGGGTGGGTCTCGACCATGTGTTCCTGAACGACAGTTGCGCCGGGCATTGCATGGTTGAGCACGTGGAGGTACTCGTTGATGGTCTCAGGGGTAACTTCCTTACCGAGTCGCTTCTGTAGGGTGCCGTGGGCGAGGTCGAGGCCGACGATGATCGTCCGGCGGATGTCATCCCACATCTGCTGCATTGCAGCGTTGTTAACAAAGTGAAGGTCATCTCCTTCTACAAAGACACCGGTGCCGGAGACCTCGTAGGTCATCAACTGGCGCTGGCCGAGCGGGATACCACCGCAGTGGCAGCGAACGGGGTCGTACATTGAGATGCCGCGTTCCATCGCGACTTTCTGACCTTCCTTCAAAAACTCCATCTTGCGGGGGGACTGCTTCAGACCTTCGCGGGCGAACACGGTTGAGGTTGCCTGGGGGTCTTCAGCGAATTTCTCCTTCATTGCCTTCAGGAAGAGCTTCTGCGTCCTTTCGATTTTTGCCTTTGCCATGTCTTATCACTCCTTTGGCATGAAGCCGTATTTTACCCTCAGCGCGTGGATGCGCTGGATGTATTCAACGTATTCTGCATCATCGCGGAATCCGGTACCGACAAGCGAGTGGAACATCGTGGTGTGAGCCTTGAGCCACTTTTCGTCCATTGCTTTGCCGACCTTGACTTCTGAGTCAAGAGGAACGCCGACCTGGTCCTTGACGTACTTGATCTGTCCGGATTTCTTGTCCATGACAAAGCGCTGGAGCATATCGAACATCATTCCGTTCTCATCGAGACGGAGGGAGTGTCCGTGCACGGTACAGCCGCGGATGCCGGTAAGTGCTGCATCGAAGAGCTCGGTGTTAACGAGTTCCTTTGCATACTTTTCGAGATCTCTCTCACGGCACTCAACGATTTGACGTCCTGACAGCGTACCGGGTCAATGCCGCGGAAGCGGTATGCCTCGAGCCAGCTTCTCTGGTACGGCTGGCAGGGTGCGTTGTACATCGAGTCGGTAAACTGGATGTAACGGACACGGTCGCCGGCCTTTGCGCCGTCGGTCGGGGTCACGAGCTTGCGGATTGGGCAGGCTGGTTCCTGCTGCTCTGAGAGTGGCGGGTGGGCGGATGGATATGCTGCACCGGGTGCCTTGTGTCCCATGACGAGGACGATGTCCTTGTCGGTTACGTCGCGAAGCTTTTCGAGCTTGTGGCTGGGGTCCAGCTGCTTGCGCCTGTTTTCAGCGATATGCGACTGGCCGGGACAATACTGGGGTTTGTATGCCATTGTTTAATCACTCCAATGTTGTTTCCTTTTTTTTCACGATTCTCATGACAGATGAAATGACTTCCGCCATCTTCTCGCGTGTTGGGGTCTGACCACGGGTGACACCGCTTACGATCGCCATTACCGTGCCTTTCGTCCGGATCCGGTCGGCAGGGGGCATCACGAAGGCAGTCTTCACACCCTCTTTAGCGAGATCTTCGTAATCAATCGGGGATTGGGATACGACAACCGCTTTCACGTCACAATTTTCAAGGATAAATCGAACCTTGTGCACAACATGGGATCGGACGTTCCCATGGTGAAGTATAGCGACTTTGTGTTTCTCAATCTGCGCGATTTCCTTATCGGTAAGCCCAAAGTAAGCGCCAATGACGCCGCCGGCAATATTGGGGGCGTCCGGGGGGACGCCGCTTCCGGCATTCAGCACAAGCGTACTGATGCTATATTCGACGCCCTGTTGTCTTAACCCTGAGGTGATGTCGCACACCGGTTTTGTGACATGGCGGCGTCCGGGGGACATTCCGACCACAATCACATCCGGGTACCGGCATTCGGAGATGGTGCCTCTTTGGGCTATCCCTCCTCCTTTACCCATGCCCATCGCCTCGCGGCAGTCAACTACCTGGGTTACTCGTCCTATCGGCATTATTTAATTCCCTGAATGATAGTGGGCCTGGACTTGCTGCTTGGATCGGCAAGGCCAAGGATAGATTTGTCCGCATCCGGTCCGTACTTGCAGTAATCAACAAGTGACGGTTCGGTCTTCATGAATTTCCCTTCTTGAATACGGAAAGTAAAATTGGTAAAGACCTGTTCGCATGCGGCCTTCAGTGCGGGAATAACGTCGCGGTTTTCAATCTCGAGGAGTACCGTACCCACATGAACCTGCAGATCCACTTCCTGGTCACCGACATGAATCGCCTTCCTCATTATATGGGGGTTGGCAAGTCCTTTTGCGGGCCCGTAAGTAATTGTAACCGGCAGACGTGGTCCGTTGAGAACCATTCGCCGGATACCTGGGATCTCGACAATTTTGTTCAGTATTAGTTCGGTAGTCTCTGGATTAAGCAGTCGCTCTGTGACTATCCTGCACTGGGGGAACGTGGCTTCAGTCATTCGTATCCTGGAGGGTTTATACACCCTTTGCGATCGCCTGGATTGGCTTCTTGAATGCGTCAAGCTGCCCGAAGGTGTCCTGGTAGACCTTTGAGGTTGCCTCAGGTCCGAACATCTGGGTGCCTGCATCCAGTGCGCATGCTGCTACGATACAGGGCATACCGACACCGGCTGCGTGACGGGTAACGACGTGGTTACCGTTGAATCCGCCGGGGCCGCCGCCACCATAGATTGAGTGGCTGAAGAACGAGAACCCGACTGCAACACCCATCGCGCGGCCGAAGTCAGAGCCGGGCAGGCCGGTCTCGTGCTCGAGCAGATCGTTGAAGTAAAGCAGGGTTGCAGATACTGCCTGGGCAAACCGTCCAGCACCACAGTTAACCATGGTTGCTGCAAGGGTGCCTGCTGATGCATAGGCGTTCCACATCATCGGGTCCTTGGTCTCGTAGAAGATATAGCCGCTCTTGCCTTTCTTGCCTGCCTTGATGACCTTGTCCTCAATGGCACGCTCGACGAGGCTCTGTACGACAGTACCGATGGTACCGGTCTTGCCGTTCTCCTTAACGAGGCTGTAGACAATGTTGTTTGCATTTAAGCCCTGGTATGCGTAAAGAAGGAGCTGGGCGCGTTCGAACGGGCCGATTGCTGCACCCATTTCGAACTCTCCGGCCTGCTCAAAGGTGGCACAGAGTGCCGCACCCTGCATTGCATTCCGGTGGGTCATCATGACCGCATGGTTTGCCGGGATGTTGCGCAGCGCATAGCCGAGACCTTCGTTGTTCTGCGGAATGGACAGGATGGAAACGACGTTGCCGCCCTGCATGTCCATTGTCTGCGGGTAGGTACCCCAGACAGCACTTTTGACGTAAGAGCCATCGAACATGCCGACCTTGTACTGGTCGATCAGTGCATAGGTGGTTGCCGCTGCCACAGATGTGGATGCTGCATCATAAGTTGCTGCTGCGTCCAGGCGAGCGCTCGGAACCTCGACAAGGAGCATCTTGCCGCCGCCGATCTTGGTGATCTTGGTGTTGTCGCCATCGGTGACCTGGACCATGTCCTTGATCTTGGCCGAGATCGCATCGCAGTCCTTGACAACGCTGCAGTTCATGCTGCGACCAAGAATCTGGTTGGACTTGCCGCCCATCTTACCGGTCTTGAGTGCTTCCTCGATACCGGCGAGGTTAACTGCCACAGTCCTCTTGGTGAGGTCAATGATACCAGCTGCGCCTTTGTTGACCAGCGGGCTGATCTTGTCGATGGTGACGTTGCTCTTTAAGAGCTTCCCCTCATCGTCATAGAGGTCGATTGCATCTTTATATTTTGCCATGTAATTTCCTCCAAATCTGGTTATAAATGCTATACCGTACGATTTCTGAACACTGGTAGTCACTAACAGAAGTCACTGGTAATGAATGAAAGTCACTATTGCACGTCCCCTTAATCGGGACATTGATTAATTCCCAATTTCCCCTTATAAGGGTTCCGATTTTATCTCGTAAAATCATTTTATACTACTTAAAAAATATTACATAAAAATGAAGGAATGTTCAAATATAACATATATCTGCGCTTTCTTTATTTTACGCAGTGTGACGTTTTTTTAATAACGTAACAATTTTTGATATGAAAAATAGAAAAAACACTCGTTTTTCGATGCGCTTCTTATAAAAAATATTGGTTTTTGACAGAGTTTGCAAAGGTTTGTCTGTTTATTTGTTTTCCGTAAGCGGGCTTGGCCCGAGCTCCGTGACGGTATTTACAACGTCGGTAACGACTTTTGCCCATTTTGCACCTTCTGATGCAGAGACAAACGTCATCCGGAACCGTCGGTCGTCAAGGCCGATGCTCTTCATAAGCCTTTTTACCATGAACATTCTCTTTGCCGACTTGAAGTTGCCTTCAAGATAATGGCAATCTCCAAAGTGACATCCGGAGATGAGTACGCCGTCCGCCCCATCGGCAAATGCCTTGAGAACAAAGAGGGAGTCGAAACGACCGGTGCACATGACACGGATAATTCTTATATCCGGGGGTACTGGATACGTCCGCCACCAGCGAGATCCGCTCCTGCGTAGGAACACCAGTTGCAGACCATACCGAGGATCTTGGGTTGCCAGTATCCGGGGCCTCTTTCTGGGATTTTAAAGTCGCCAGGTGCTGACATTTACTGCTCACCTCCGAGCAGGAACGCATCGATCTGCGCAACGATCTGCGGTGTTGCAAAATGGTTCATCCAGATTGCGCCACCAGGACAGAATCCTCCGCAGGTCCCGCAGCCTTTACATTTGGCCTCGGTAACCTGCATGACAGTTCTTCCGTCTTTTTCCACGAGCGCAAGAGCGCTATAGGGGCAGAGGTTCACGCACATACCGCAGCCGGCACATTTCTCCTCAATACAGGTTGCAAAGTACGGTTCGAGTTCCACTTCTCCCTTGTGAATCGGGATACTTGCCGCGGATGCTGCACCTTCCGCAGATGCTACCGTGTCAGGGATATCTTTGGGACCCTGGCAAACACCAGCAAGGAAGACACCGGCTGTGGTGGTTCCGCACGGGTTGAGCTTCGGGTGTGCCTCAAGGAGCCATCCATCCATTGAGCAGGAGACACCGAAGAGTTTCCTGGTCCTGTTTGTATCTGTTTTTGGCTCGATTGCGGCGGCGAGTACGACAAGATCTACTTCCATATCGACCGGGCGGTCAAGAAGGGTATCATCGGCATAGACGTGGAGGTTCTTGGTCTTGGAGTCTTCGAGGATGTTTGCCACGCGTCCGCGGATGAACTTTGTCCCTTCGTCTTGTATGCGGTAGTAGAATTCCTCGTAGGCTTTGCCGAACGAACGGATATCCATATAGAAGATATAGGGAATGCATCCGGGGATCTTCTCGGCGATCTGGTGCGCGTGCTTTAATGAGTACATGCAACAGAACCGGGAACAATAGGGTTTTCCGATACCGGTGTTGTCACGCGATCCTGCACAGAGTACGAAGGCCACGCGTTTGGGGGTCTTACCATCGCTCGGGCGGATGAGCTGACCGCCGGTTGGGCCGGATGCACAGATGAGCCGTTCGAATTCGAGGCTCGTGATGACGTTCTCGAACCGCTTGTATCCCCATTCCTCTTTTTTCTCGATGGGGAAGATATCGTAACCCGTGGCAAGGATTGCTGTTCCTACCTTGACCTTGATAAATTCGTCCTTTGATTCGAGGTCGATTGCCTTCTTCTCGGGACCACAAGCGGTCACACACAGTCCGCATTTGATGCAGGAATTAAAGTCAATCGTATACAGAAGGGGGACTACCTGTGGGTGATTGATGTAGATAGCCTTCCTCGGCTTCATGCCGACTTCGAACTCGTTGGGCTTGATAACCGGGCAGACTGTCTCACAGTCACCACAACCGTTACAGCCGCCGCCGATAATACCACGAGCTTCCGCTTCCTTGGGTGTCAACACACCACGTGCTTTCTTGCGGATGGTAACATCGAAGTTACCGATATACCCTTCGACTTCATGGACTTCGGACCAGGTCATGAGTTCGATCATATCGCTTCTGCCGACATCCACCATCTTCGGAGTAAGGATACATTGCGAACAGTCTAGTGTCGGGAAAGTTTTGTCGAGCTGGGACATGCGCCCACCGATGCTCATATCGGATTCAATGAGGTAGGTCTTGATACCTGCTGCTGCAAGGTCAAGGGCTGCTTGCATACCTGCGACACCTGCGCCGACGACCATCGCCGCTTTCTCAACGGGCACGGTCTTCGGGAAGAGATCCTGAAGAAGTGCTGCCTTTGCTACTGCTATCCTGATCGCATCCTTGGCCTTTTCGGTTGAACCTTCACGGTCGTGCATGTGCACCCACGAGTTCTGCTCACGGATGTTTGCCATTTCGAACCGGAACGGGTTCAGGCCGGCTTCCTTTGTCGCAGTCCTGAAGGTCGGCTCGTGAAGACGGGGCGAGCATGCAGAAACTACGACACCGGTAAGGTGGTTCTCCTTGACTGCCTTACTGATCACAGCCTGCCCTGGCATCGAGCACATGTACTTGTAATTGTCAACATAGGCTACGTTCGGGAGGGTCTTTGCATATTCCTCCACGGCCGGGATATCCATTGACCCGGCGATATTGGTTCCACAGTGACAGATGAAGACACCGATACGTGCTTCCTGTTTCGTTGTTGAACCTGGTGCTGAGACAGATTTTGCGACCGGTGCGGGATCCTGGTTCTTAACTACCTGTTTCACGGGAGCCTCCTTTTTAGTTTCCTGCTTTTTGGTATCCTGTTTCTTGGTCTCGGTCTTTTTGGTAGTTGTTTTCTTCTTTTCGACCATCTTTACCACCTCACAGCACCTTCTGCAGGAATGGTTCGCAGCTGATTCCGTGCAGGTCAAGCCCGAGTTCCT
The DNA here is from genome assembly GCA_963701095.1 of uncultured Methanoregulaceae archaeon. Classification (GTDB taxonomy): domain Archaea; phylum Halobacteriota; class Methanomicrobia; order Methanomicrobiales; family Methanospirillaceae; genus Methanoregula. The sequence continues at coordinate 1,338,568 of OY969564.1, read as the reverse complement.
GTGGGCTCATTCCCTGTGCAAGACCGAGGAGCTCTGCAAAATGCAGTACTGGTAAATTGTACTCTACACCGAATTTCTCCTTGATCTCGATCTGGCCGCGGTCGAACTGGAGCTGGCAGAATGGGCAGATATCGGTTAATGCATCCACCTTTGCTTCTTTAAGGTTGATCAGCTTCTCGTTGGTAATATCCAGCGAGTGGACGATATCGTAACCGCGGACGCCACCACCGGCGCCGCAGCACTGCATCTTGTTGCGGTACTCAACCGGTGTTGCACCAATGGCTGCGACGAGCTCTTCCATCCAAGTCGGACACTCGGTGTTTAACATGACCTCCTTTTCAAACTCCCGGTCCTTGTGGGGTTTGGTAAGGTGGCAGCCGTAGTGGACGGCAATACGTGCACCGGTCAATGGATTTACCACAGTGTCCTTGATTTTAGCGACTCCTGCAAATTTGTCGTTATAGAGAAGCTCGGCAACGTGATAGACGTTGATAGTTCCCTTGAACTCCATGTCAACTTCTTTGAGTACTTCGTTGACATTATCGCGGAGATCCTTGTTGTGTTTGAGTTTGTGGTTAACTTCCCAGATTGACTTGTAGCAGCCGTTGCAGACCAGGGCAATATCAGTCTTCATTTGTTCGGCGAGTACAAGGTTGCGTGCCGCCATAGCGTAAAAAACATTCAGATCGATGGAACCGAACGCACCGGGGGCCGGGCAGCAGCTTGCTCCCTTGAGGGGGACCAGATCGATACCCAGTTTCTTGAATCCTTTGATGGACGCGGATTCTACACCCGGGTACCGGTTCGGTGCAATACAGCCAAGGTATAACGCGAACGTATGGTTAGCTTTGGATTCTGACATGCTCTCTTATCCCTCCCGTTCCTTGACAATCCGGTCGGCATTTGCCTTGAGGTTGTAGTGGTCGATGATCTTCCTGATGGCCGGCATGTATTCAGGGTACATATGAGTGGTCGGCGGGTCGCGAGTGAGTCCGAGTTTTTCCCGGGCTGCACGGTTAACGTCATTATTGGGCACACCGTGGCCGGAACTATAGATTGCCTGCACGGTCTTGAGGAAGTTCACCGGTATAATATCGCGGGTGAATGCCATGTTCCTCATGGACATTATAACATCAGTGGGTGCAATGTCACGGGGGCAACGGTCGGTGCAGCTGTAACACGTGGTGCAGAGCCAGAGATCTGGATCGGTGAGCGCTTCATTCTCAAGCCCAAGAACAGCTCTCCGCATGAATTTGCGGATACGGTAGGTACTTCTAGGTGCAGAAGGACACGAGCCGGTGCAGGTGCCGCACTGATAGCACATATGGGCGATGGTTCGTGAACTCCCTTCGACTTTCTTAATAAAGTCAGGATTCGAGTCTTCACGGTAATACCGCTGATCGTGGAGTTTTTTCTCCAGCGCTTCCGGGTAACCTTTTGTTTTTGCCATACTCGTCCTCCCTCACGCCTTCTCCATCATTTTTAGTCCGACCTGACCGGCAATACCTTCCTTCACCTTCGAGGTTCTCTTCGTAAAGAGCTTCTCCTTGATCTTCTTGAAGAGATCAGTTTCCGTGCCTTTCATCCGGATACCAGTACGTTGAAGCACGATAATGTCTTCACCGGGGCAAGCATCAACACAGGCACCGCACAGAATGCAATAATCCTTGTTAACTGCGATGGTGGGTTCAATATTGTGCCCCATCTCTGCTGCTGGTTTCTCACTTGGAAGATAGATCGCATTTGCTGGACATATTTCTGCGCAGGTCGAGCAACCACCGGGACATTTTTCCGCATGGAACTCTATATCGCCTTCAAAGATTTTCTCGACCGTAATTGCCTCAGTTGGGCAATTGCGCGAGCACCACGTGCATGTGCAGCAGTTATCTTGTATAATGGTGACTTTGCCACTTACCTTATCCGAGATGACCTCGCGTTCAACGGTGATGCATTCTTCAGGGCAGGCTTCTACACACACTTTGCATGCGTCACACTTGGTCTCATCCCAGATCACATCGCCCTCGACTTTTCCACTCGCAGCAGTAAATTCCTTATGCTTGACCCTTATGGCAGGACAGAGTGCACCACAGATACCGCACAGAGTGCATTTCTCCTTATCTACCGTAAAGGTGGTCTTTGCTGTAAGTGCCGTCTGGCGATCCTTTGCTCCGGCAACCGGTCCCTTATAGGTCCCTTCGTATGCAGGAACATTACGATCGATTGCGTCACGCGGGCAGACCTCTTCACAAATCGTGCACCTTACGCATTTTTCTTCATCAATCTCTGCCTTCATGTCATACTGCGGGAATCCCTCTTTTTCAACTATGGGAAGCCGCTCCTGATTGTCAACTTTCAGAGTCAATGCATTGAATGGGCACATTATGACACAAACACCGCAGTACCGAGCACTTAGTCTCGTCTATATCGACCGGCGTCGCATAATTAATGGCACCCCGGCGGGCTGCACCGACAAGTCCGAGGACAATAGCATCCTCAGGACACGACTCGACGCAGATACCGCATCCCGTGCAGGTCTCTGAATTCAAAATCAGGTTGTTCACGTTCTGGAGGAGACGCTGCTCCATCACAACGTTGACACCATCCCTCTTTTTGGAAAACTTTGGAAACAATGCCATGAAATAACCCTCACGCTGTTCCTCTATTGCACCTTTGCCTTTGCTCTGGTTTCCCAGGGCCCTGTCAGCCTGATAATATCATGCGGACACGTCTGGACGCATTCACCGCACCCGGCGGTTAGGAGCACATTTTTGAGGCCCGGGATTATCGCTACTTCATCCCGGTTTGTGCAGATATTTACAATTGGCTCCGGAACCACCGTGTAAAGTTCCAGCGCGTCCACAGGACATGCAACAACACCATTGTTACAGCCGGTGCGTTTACCGGAATTGATCTGCACTTCAAATGCCATTGGTTCACGCACCAGCTATGATCGATTTCAAAATCGATTATCAAAAGAGTGGTAAAAGTAGCTAGATAAATGTTCTGAAATATATCGCTCCAACCCGGTAGTTTTATTAATTTTTTTTAATTTTTATTTATAAGCACACAGTTCAAGTTAAGTACGAGTGGTATACTTTTTAGTGCAATTCCGGTGCGCTCTTAGATACATCACGAACAAATGAGAAAATTTATCCACTAAGAATCAAGGTACTTTTGGTAAATACCTGAGGTAATGATAGTATGGAAATTAATGGCGTAACAATTGACAACACCTACGCGGAGGCATTCCCTACCTGGGTCTGCCGGGTTATTATCACCGCAGTAACAAAAGACTGGGCACTTAAGGCGGCAACGGAAGCCACCGGTTTTGCGACATCTGCGATTGGCTGCCCTTGCGAAGCAGGTATTGAGAGCGTCCTTTCCGGCAGCGAGACGCCCGATGGAAGGCCGGGCGTTTCGATTCTCATCTGTGCAAGCAAGAAGAAACTCAAAGAGCAGGTCGTCGAACGTCTTGCCGAATGCGTACTAACTGCACCTACTACAGCAGTATTCAACGGTATCACCACTGCTGAGGAAAAGATCCCGGTAAAACTCCATTTCTTTGGTGACGGGTACGAGTATCAGAAAGAAGTTGGTGGCAGGAAATGCTGGGTGATCCCGATCATGAACGGCGAATATATCGGCGAAGAAGAATTTGGCATTGTAAAAGGTGTTGCCGGTGGTAACTTCTTTATCATGGGAGAGAACCAGATGGCAGCGCTCATGGCAGCCCAAGCGGCATCGGATGCCATCGCGGATGTAAAAGGTGTCATTACAAGTTTCCCCGGGGGCATCGTGGCAAGCGGGTCAAAGGTCGGTAGTCTGAAGTACAAATTCATGACTGCATCGACTAATGAGAAATACTGTCCCACACTCCGTGAGAAAGTTTCGGACAGCAAGGTTCCCGCCGGTGTCAAAGCAGTCTATGAAATTGTTATCGATGGTATCGATGAGAAAAGTGTGGCTGCTGCGATGGGAGCAGGTATCAAGGCTGCAGTGCAAGTTCCCGGCATAAAATTTATCTCGGCTGGTAATTTTGGCGGCACTCTTGGACCGTTCAAGATCGAACTTTCCAACGTTCTTTAATTCCTCTCTTTTTTCGGCAAAATAGAATCCTATAAATAGTGTTATTGCCGATAGATTTGTTAACGAAAATTTCGGCGATAATATGATCATACTTACTCCGGATGATGTCAAGCAACGGTTTGGCCAGCTTTTCTCGAAGAAATTTTTGGTAATGGTCGACGAAAAGACAGGGCTTGCTGAAATTCTTGAGCAGTGCCATGCCCGGGGAACAATAGAGTGGGATGCCATGAACCGATCTCGTGCAGGTGGTGCAATGATCGCGTGCAATGTTGAAGGAAAAATGATGACGATGAGGGCACGCTTCGGCAGACATGCGATCAACTTCGGGGCAGCGTCGGAAACGATTGGGGGACAGGCACTGGAAGCAGTTGAAGTAAAAGATGACGAGGTCATGACAACCTGGGTGGGAATTGCCGGTGCCGGTGTCGGCATTGCTGCATGCCTTCCGCAGGCTCCTGGAGTCCTCCGGTCGGAATATCCCTCCGAAGATGATCTGAAAATAGGCGGCGCCCGGATAAATCACGTGAGAATCGTAACCCCCCGGTACGAGAAAGTTTGTTTCGGCATTGACGATACGGATACCAAACAGGAAGGTGCGACATGGGTTACAGCACTCAAATGTGCTGAAGCATGTCGTATCAAAGGTGTGGAATTCCTCGGTATGCGTCTTGTCCAGCTTAACCCTGCAGTCCCTCATAAAACTACAAACTGCGTGTGTTCCGCACTCAATTTCGCCACCCGTCCTGGGAGCACTGGGCCGCTTTGCGAATTTGTTCGCTCATTTATAGAAGAGCATACGTTCTCGAATGATACCGGAATTGCAGTGGTCCGAGGAATTGGGACAGTTGAGGAGTCCCCGATGCATAAGACTATCAAAACCGAGATTGTTGCTCTTGAAGATACTGAGCGGGAAGCCCGGAGGCTGGGTGTCGAGTTTCTTGACAGGAACGGTAGAAAGGGAAGGATTGGTGCGTTAGGTGCAGTGCTCTGGGGGAACCGGGGGATTGAGGCGGCGGGTCTGTATGGTGAACATCTCTGAACCTTATATCATCAGGTATCCCCAGATCGTGGCGATGGCAGATGATACCGGTAGCAAAGTCGAGTTAGTCGAATTTTTTGACTGTATAGGCGGTGCGATGTGGACCCAACACCATTACGCCAAGAGCCCACTTGTTGAGAATGTCAGGTGCGTGGGAGGAACAACCCGGTTCCTGCTACATCCTGGTAATGAGAATCTCGCACTGGAAGGATCCAGGTTCCCTGCAGGTATCTCAGGGGTATCCGTTTCGGGAGATGAAATAGCGGTCACTTATATTGGTATGGGCGGGGGTGGGGTCGGTGCCACATCCTGCCGTGCTGCGGCCCGTGGAGTACTGCGGGAACACTGTGATCCAGCCGGCGGAGGAAAAGTAGCAGCTGCGACGCTCTGGCTGCCCCGGCGTCAGCGGGTGCTTATCGGAGTGGACGACACCGATACATCTGAAGAAGGTGCAACGTGGACGCTTGTCCATAACCTTGCACGTGCAGTCGAAGATGAACACACCTCGTACCTGTCGCATACGATTGTCCAGCTCTTCCCGGTAGCATTTCGGACAAAGAATTGTGTAAGTCTCGTTGCTGAATTTGGTACCACAAAACCGGAATCTCTCATCAGTAAGTTTAGCGAGTTTCTCCAAAGATATACCCTATCAGAAAAGACCGGAATGGCGGTTTATACGGGTTTTACCCCATCACAAGAGCTGCTGGATTACGCAAGAAAAGTCAAACGGGGGGAAGTGACACCGGATCTTGTCAGGGAAATTGATGATCCCTCTCTTCACATAGTCATGGACGGTAGAGGAATTACCGGGGCAGTAACTGCCCTGCCATTTTATACCCGCTATGAGGAGGCACTCAAATTATGCAATGGGAAGATCTAAAGGCCTTGTTACTTGAGACCGGTTCTGCCCGTCTTAGTGGAGAAGCTGCCGATGAATTTATTGCAAAATCTACTGCCGGACCCGGTGCCGGCGGAAAGGGTTCGGTTTTTTTTGCTATGGGCGGCCACCGGGTAAAGTTGGCCATTAACCAAACCTCCCGAGTCGAAATTATTCACCGGGGTGATGGAGTTGCCGATCTGTATTTAGGCGATCGCCAGATCTCCGGTAGACTCCTCCGGCGGGGCTTCACTGCCCGGATCAGGCATTTATCACAGTTACAGAACGTTGTATATTCTCCTGCCGCTATTGTTCAGTTCCGCGGCTCTCGGGAAAACGCAAGACTATAGAAGAAATTATGGATCTCGTCGAATCCGTCCGGCACCGTGTGAGTGCCATATCGCTGACAAGCGGCGTTTATGATAGTATTGAAGAGGAGGAGAATTACATTTGTGAGGTTATCGATCATTTGAAGTTCTTTGGCCTGCCTCTTGGGGTCTCCATCTACCCGACAGATCAGACTCCAGACAAGCTCCATGCCCTTGGAGTAGCGGAAGTAAAATTTAATCTTGAGGCTGCAACACCTGACCTCTTTGAAGCAGTGTGCCCGGGTCTCGATTATGAACTCCTCTGGCGGATTCTTGATCGTTCCGTGGAACTCTTCGGGAAAGGCCGGGTTTTCTCCAATGTAATTGTCGGGCTCGGTGAAACCGACGAAGAAATGGAGGCTTGTATCGATAGACTCACATCTCATGGCGTGATCCCGGTGCTTCGACCTCTTAATCCGGTTGCAGGGTATGCGGGACAATCACGGCCTTCGGCTGAAAGACTCAAAAAACTCTTTGCAAAACACAGCCGGGCTTTATCCCGTAACGGACTTGACACTTCAAGTGCGCTGACCATGTGCACGGTTTGCGGGGGTTGCGACCTTGTGCCCGGGAGGGACGAATGAAAGGTGCTGAAGCGCTGGCTCGGGCAATACGTGCAGGTACTGACCGTCAATATACCGTTCCAGGTTTTCCGGTAACAGAACTTGGCACATTAACCGGTGCCGAGTTGGTCATCAACGAAAAGACGGCACTTGAGTATGCGCTTGGTGATTCCCTCTCCGGTCAACGCGTTGCAGTTATAATAAAAAATGTGGGAGTGAACGCGTGTGCTGACCCCCTTGCCCAGGCATCAGTACAAGGTATCGAAAAAGGCATCATTCTCGTTGTAGGTGACGATCCTGAAGCCAAAGGTTCCCAGACAGCGCAGGATTCCCGGTATTACGGGGAACTGGCAGAGCTTCCCGTAATTGAGCCTGACGACGAGACCTGTTTTACCGGTGTAGAATCAGCCCTTGAGGCATCGGAACGATTTTCCCGTGTCGCCATGCTCCGGCTTACACATTATCTGTTAGACGCTGAGATCTCAGGTACCCCCGTTCCCCGGCATCAGGGAAAAGGAAAGCTTGCCGACAAGTCCTGGACAATGCACGGTAGAGTTACTGCGGCAGAGGAAACTTACCGCACGATGTTTATGTGGTCGGAAATGTCACCCCTGAACCAGTGGAAGGGAGGAATTCTCGGTGCAGGTCCTGCACCGGGGGTTTCCCGACTCGTGACAGTCAATCCGGTACCAGAGCGTGTTGCATCGTTTCCGAAGGTGAATGAGTACGGCCGATCCTTTGTACAGGATCATCGAACTCATGCACCCCCGGCTCAACAGGAAAGGCCGGAATCACTGGAAGAACGGGGATTTGGCCGGACTTTCTGTGCCGTGTGTCCTTATAAACCCCTCCTTGGTATCCTCAGGGAAAAAGGAATGCGCCTGATATGTGATGCCGGGTGCTCGGTTTTTGTGATGAACCCACCGTACGAACTGGGGATTGCGAGCTATGGGATGGGTTCGAGTATTGCGGTTGCGGCACGGAGTACTCATGTGGCACTAATAGGTGACTATGCACTACTCCACTCCGGTCTCAATGCCCTTATCGATGTATATGAAAAAAGGCTCTCCCTCTTGTGTATTGTTATGAGCAATCACTGCGCCGCGATGACTGGAGGCCAACCCGTGAGTAATCCTGCCCGCTACATCGATTGGGCAGACCCGGAAATCTGTCCCGCTGAAGATGAAAGTCGCCTCCGTGATATTATCCGCTACCCGGATGGTCCGTTAACAGTTGTGGTCGAAGCACAGTGCCCAAAAGGAGCTCATCATGAAACCGTGGAATATTGAAATCTGTGACGTAACGCTGCGAGACGGAGAACAGACACCCGGTGTGTCGTTTTCCTGCGAAGAAAAAATTGATATCGCCCGAACACTTGATGCTGTCGGTGTTGAAGTGATAGAGGCCGGGTTCCCGGCAGTTTCTGAAAACGAGAAACAGTGCGTAAAAACGATCGCACATCTCGGGCTTGATGCACGGATTTGCGGGTTTGCAAGGGCAAGGAAAGAGGATATCACAGCAGCCATAGACTGCGGTGTTGATATGGTTTCCATCTTTATCCCCACTTCAGATCTCCATATCCGGGTTAAGTTCCGAAAACCTCGCGAAAAAGTACTAGAAGATGCCCTTTCCATGATCGATTTCGCCAGGGACCACGGGGTTGCTGTTAGGTTTGCGGCTGAGGATGCATCCCGGACCGATATTGTTTTTCTCAAGGAAGTTTACCGGCGTGCAGCTGATCACGGGGCTGTCCTGCTCAGTTTTGCGGATACGGTAGGATGCCTGATCCCGGATGAGATGCGAACGATTATGACAGATCTTGTCTCTTCTGTTGATCGTCCATTCTGCGCTCACTGCCACAACGATATGGGATGTGCTGTCGCAAATACGGTTACTGCCGCACAGGCCGGTGCTTTCCAGCTCCACACGACAGTCAACGGTATAGGCGAACGATCTGGTAATGCAGCACTGGAGGAAGTGCTGGTAATCCTCCGGACAAAAGGTGGGATAGACCGGTATGATCTTTCACACCTGTCAGGACTTTCCAAAAAAGTGGAAAAATATTCGGGCATTATGCTTCCGAAAAACAAACCGATAACCGGAGATCTTGCATTCTCGCATGAAAGTGGCATTCATATTGCGGCAATTCTTGAAGATCCGTCAACCTACGAGTACTTCCCCCCAGCCCTTGTAGGGGGCGAACGTCACTTTATTCTTGGTAAACATACCGGGAGAAAGGCGCTCGAACACATTATTGCTTCACTTGGCGAGGAACTATCAGAGGCCCAGATATGCCGGGTGCTGGATCTTGTCAAGGAACATTCCGAACAGAAATGCAGTATTACCCCTGAAATTCTCCAGAAACTGATCCGACGGGTACAACGGGAGACTACAGTATGAGTACCCTTTCCGAACGTATTCTTGGTGCATCTGCTGGGGAATATGTAGACCGGAAAGTTGACAGGGCATATGCCCATGACGGAACCGGTGTCCTTGCACTAGAGGCATGGAAAAATATGGGTGGAGATCGGCTGGGAAAAGATACCAGATATTATATTCAGTTTGACCATATAGCCCCTGCCAATAATAGTACAACGGCGGCACTCCAGCATGATCTCAGGGATTTTGCGAAGAGATCGTCTATGCAGTTCTCCGACGTTGGCTGTGGTATCTGCCATCAGCTGATGAGTGAAGGTATTGTACTGCCAGGTGAGATTGTTGTTGGTGCTGACTCCCACAGTGTTACGATGGGTGCGTTCGGAGCGTTTGCAACCGGCGTGGGCGCAACCGATATGGCTTCCATCTGGCTGACCGGTGAAACCTGGTTCCGGGTTCCTGAATCAATCAGTATCAATCTGACCGGCAGGTTGACGGGAGCTGCGGAAGCCAAGGATCTGGCGCTTGCCTACATAGGTAAACTCGGTACTGACGGTGCGACCTATGATGCACTTGAGTTTGTGGGAGAAGGCGTGCACTACCTGTCCATGGATGAACGTCTCGTTCTTGCAAACCTTTCTGTCGAAGCAGGGGCAAAAACGGGGCTTTTCTATTCAGACGACGTTACTATCCGTTTCCTGAAGGAGCATGGACATGATGTGTTGTGTCAGGAACCCGAATCCTGTATATACCGTAGGGAACTCGATTTCGATCTCAGCAATATCGTACCCCTTGTCGCTGTACCTCACCGTGTGGACACGGTAAAACCCGTAGATGCGGTAGCAGGTGTGCCAATCGACCAGGTCTTTGTCGGCACCTGTACAAATGGCCGGTATTCTGATCTCGCCAGATTTGCCCGGTTGGTCCGGGGAAAGAAAGTTGCCGTGAGGACCATCGTTGTCCCGGCTTCAGCCTCAATTCTCGAAAAAGCAATCCGGACAGGCGTACTCGCAGATATCGTCGGTTCCGGATGCACCATCGGAACGCCAGGATGCGGCCCTTGCCTTGGCTACCATATGGGGGTACTTGGAGAAGGCGAAGTCTGTTTATCAACGGCAAACAGGAATTTTAAAAACCGAATGGGTATTGGCGGAGAAATTTACCTCGGATCCGTTGCAACGGCAGCGGCAAGCGCTCTCGAAGGCGAAATGACATCACCGGAGGTAGGATAATGCGGGGGAGAGGGATAGCCGTATGTCTCCCGGCGGATATCGATACCGACGTTATAATTGCCGGCCGGTACTTACGGACCAAGGATTATGATGTCTGGGCGACTCACGTGTTCGAAGATCTCGATCCTTTGCTTGCCCCTCGTCTCAAAGGTGCCGTGATTGTCGCTGGCAAAAATTTCGGGTGTGGCTCATCCCGGGAACAGGCAGACTCTTGCCTTACGGGAGGCCGGAGTGGTTGCCGTTATTGCCCCCTCATTTGCCCGGATATTTTTCCGGAATGCAATTAACATAGGCCTTCCGCTTATCGAATCGGATCTTACCTGTGGAGAAGGAAGCACGATTGAATTTGACCTTTCGGGTGGATGGGTAGAGTCGAGAGGAAAACGATATACTATTTGCCCGCTGTCACCCCGGATGCAGGAGATCCTAATGGCTGGTGGCCTTGTGAAATACTGGAGGGCTCGCCGGTGATCTTCCCGGAACAATGTAAATACGTGGGACTGGCATCGACACGGCCTTGTGGTGATGCTGTTTATGCCTTGAGCCGTTATCTTCTGCATGAGACGGATCGGGGATACGAGATACTTGAAGTTACTCTTGATCCGGCAGCTGAAAAGTGTTATGAGGAAAGTTATATCCTCCAAGATTCTGGCGACTCCCGAAGAAGTTTGTTGGTTCCCGGAGAAAGTACAGCTCAACGACAGGGTCCGGCTGGTCCGGCTCGCATCTGAAAGCGGGCACCGGTGTACCATTTTTACAGGTATTGATGAGCACGTAACATTTGTACTTGATCCGGATCTGTCAGGATTCCTCACGATTCACATCTACGATGTCATTCCGCCCCGTCCGACCCTTTCGGCGAGCCTTATGGAAATGGAGGCAATCGGACTTTTCGGAGAACTCTCGGTAGCGTTTGACTATCATATCCGTGACATCACTTTAGTCCCTGCTGATGTTTATCCCTGCAGGGCCGCGGGTTATCTACGGACACTGGATGCCGATCCTCTTCAGGGGGGTGAACGTGTCGCCGGTTGTCTTACGGCAAAGCAATTCTGTACCGAATGCTATGGCACGGATTTTGAGCTCGAAAATATCTGTCCTCTGGAACAGGTAAAAGAAGAGCCGTTTATTGCCCGGTGCTGCCGGGCCGAACGTGAAGGTATCGGTACATGGAACGATAAGTTCGGTGCAATAGTCCATTGGGGGGCGGATCCCGCAAAGATTGCCCGGTCTGTCCGGGAACTGGTCACCCTTTGGAGGAAAAGATGACCCGGATTGCTATAGTCGAAGGTGACGGGATCGGTCATGAGGTGATTCCGGTCGCACAAAAAGTGCTCTTTCTGCTTCATCCCGATTATGACTTCTTCCCGGTAGAGGTAGGTTATGGGCGTTGGGAACAAACAGGGTGCCCTTGCAAAGATAACGACATTTCCGCGCTCAAAACGGCTGATGCCGTACTGTTCGGGGCAATAACGACACCGCCGATGAAAGATTACCAAAGCGTTGTTCTACGGATTCGTAAAGCGCTCGATCTGTTTGCAAACTTGAGGCCCATCCGGGGTGACGGTTTTGACATCATGATTGTCAGGGAGAACACTGAAGGCTTGTACTCGGGGATCGAAGAGATAGAACAGGATCGTGCTACAACGCTCCGGGTCGTGACCCGTAGGGGAACAGAACGGATCGCACGAGCAGCATTACGGTGTGTACACCAACGAAAAGGAAAACTCACCATAGGGCACAAGGCAAATGTTCTCAAATCCGACGTTTTTTTCCGTGACATCTGCATAGCTGAAGCAAAAAAAGCGGGAATAGTTTACAATGACAAGTTCATCGATGCACTGAGTCTCGATATTCTTCAGCACCCAGAGGCTTATGATGTAATCGTAACCACGAACATCTTTGGCGATATCCTTTCTGATGTATCATCATATCTTGTGGGAGGCCTTGGCCTTGTCCCGAGTGCCAATATCGGCGACAGGTACGCCCTTTTTGAGCCGGTTCACGGCAGTGCCCCGGATATAGCAGGTAAGAACATCGCGAATCCTGTGGCGGCGTTGCGGAGCGCTGCAATGCTTCTTGAGTATCTCGGGGACAATGAAGGAGCCGGACGGATAGAATCAGCTATAACTAAGGTACTGGCTTCCGGCATCCGTACAAGGGATATCGGGGGTTCTGCCGGGACAATGGAGTTCGGCGAAGCGATTACCGGGATTCTTGGAAAACAAGGATAATTGTCTCGTATTTCCTTTTTTAAGTCGGGAGTCCCCTTCTTGTTGTGGAATCAGCCAGAAGATGAAACGAATATCCGAGGGCACAACAGGATACGGGAAAGACCATCACTTTGGTTGATTCAGGCAGCGCTAATACTAAGTCGGTTAACGCGGAAATCCCGAAAATGCATACAATACATTTCAGAGCCCCCCAGCTATGGAATATTCCCCGGTGTTTTGAGTTTGTCGCTGGTTCCAGTATATCAGGCAGGATTGATCCGATAATAACTGCACAAAATCCGAGGACAAAATAGCCTATTGTAATAGACTGAATACCATGGAGCAGATATGCATAAACGAAAAATACAAGGATGCCGATTATAAGATGGAACTCTCTTCTCATTCAGGAAAATAGTCCGTGAGAAAGCGTGATAAATACCGTCCGTGAATAGTGAAAGTGTTTCACCCTCTCTTAACTGATTTTTTTACATATGGAGGATTGTTGAAGAACCTGCGGGCAGGGCACTTATAAGTGGAGAGGGAAAAATTGAAAAATCGAAATGCATTCCCTTACAATTTTGATAGGAAAAGATCTGGTCACCATATTTGCGCTTGTTTTCTCTGAATTACTGTCTATTTTACAACCCTGTATCCGGCTTGTTCAAAAACTCCGCCGACAAAATTTTCCCATGCAGTCTCGTCCGGAATTATCACTCCTTCAATCTCGTTCTCCCAAATCTTTCGAAGGTCTGCATTCATGGTGGAAAAAAATCGTGTTCCGTCTTTTACTCGACCTCCATGATCGCCATCAGGCCCGAGGACAAGAAGTCGAAAACAAGCATAAATCCTGCAGAGATCGGGGCGGGTATGGTGAATAGTGCATACTGCCTGTTTATTCTTTTCTAGCCGAAGAAGAGGACAAGCGTCAGGCTGCGATGCATTGAGTTCTTTATTCCGGAAAAGTGCCTGTTTATCTTCATCGACTATTACATCCATTTCATTTCCCGTAACCACAAACCGGATCCGGAACTTCATAGGACCGGTTTTCTCCTCGATCCGGATAAGCTCCCCCATATGACTACAGCATTTTCCGCATTGCTGGCACCGGAATGTCACTGGTAACCTCAACCCGCTATGTGGCGGCGAATGTGATTAAAGTGATGGAGATTGAAATCAGGAGATCTCTCATAAAAAGGGATCCGATTGGGCATAATTTCCGTAAGATATACAATTGATCCGGTTCGATTACTGTAGTTAGGAGTGAATCAGCGCATGGACATAGGAATAGTTTGGGCGGCAGCGTCGATACCGCTCCTTATCCTCGTCGCAAGGATTTTTGAAGCAAGTCTTGAATCTGTCAGGACAATTTACATAAGCAAAGGACATGCAAACCTCGCCGCATATGTCGGTATTGTCAAAACAGGTGTTTGGCTGATTTCCACCGGACTTGTGCTTACTAACCTGACTCAATTCTGGAACCTTTTTTCCTATCTTGCAGGGTACGGTATTGGAACCGTCCTCGGTATGGAGATTGAAAATCTCATCTCAATTGGTTTTGTTATTGTCAGACTCATCACTGCTGAAGATCCTCAGACAATTATGACACGTCTTTCAGCGCTGGGATATGGCATGACACGGATTGAAGGCACCGGCAGTTTTTCCGGTTCAGTCAGTATTATCTTCATGATCGTCCCAAGAAAAGAGCTCTCCAAACTGCTTTCTCTCATCTCCCGAGAATATCCGGATCTGCTGTACACCATTGAAGACGTCCGCAATATCAAGGATGGGGCAAGGATTTTTTATAAGGACCCAAAACGCCGCATCCTGAGTTTTTTTGGTCTGTGACCGAATGGTCATTACCGTAAGGTCTATTATCCCCAGCCCCGATTAGAGGATGAAGGAGGCTTTCTTTGGAATGATAAAAAATGCAACCGGCACGGCGAGCAAAGATGGACTCATCACCATTTTTAATCCGGAAAACAATGACGTTGAGCATGTTGCTCCGATAGAGAAATCCGACGCAGAGTGGCAGGCTCAGCTGACACCCCGACAGTTTGCAGTGGCGCGTAAGCAGGAAACCGAGTATCCGTTTACCGGCAAATACCATGATTGCAAGGAGCATGGGATTTACTGTTGTGCCTGCTGTGGGACTGCCCTTTTTCTCTCAGAGGCCAAGTTTGACTCAGGTACAGGATGGCCAAGTTTTAATGATCCCGTCTCGTCATTAAATATTCGTACCCGCAAAGATTCATCCCAAAATATGATCCGCACCGAGGTCCTGTGCGCACGGTGCGGAGCACATCTCGGGCATGTTTTTGATGATGGTCCGCCTCCTACGGGAAAACGCTATTGCATGAATTCTGAAGCTCTCGTTCTTCATAGGACCCCAGCTGGAAGAGATCTTAAGCAGTGATCAATCCCGAAAAGATCGATGAGTGGTATTTATCTCGTTTTTTCACCTACGAATAGTGAAGATTATGGAAAAAAAAGACGATCTTCAGGCAATGGAACATATTATAGGGTATCATTTTTTTGAGCCACAACATCTGATCCGTGCACTGACGCATCCTGCCTATGCAAATGAACTTATCCAGAAAAACCGAATCTGCCTGACACAGGAAGCGTATAGTACTCTTGGGGATGCTGTTCTCAAGACCAGTCTCATATTGTTTTTAATGGAAAAAGGGCTTCAGGAAAAGGGGTCAATAACTCAGACGAAGGAACAGCTCGAGGATAATACAACCCTAGCAAAAATCGGCAGGCGCCTTAAAATAAAAAAGTTTATCCGGCTAGGGAGAGGGGAAAAAGAACTCTGGCGATCCGGAGAAGAATCAATTCTTGCAGATACAATAGAGGCTATCATCGGAGCAATATTCCTTGACAGTGATGCGGGTCTTGGTGTGGTCAGGCAATGTGTAGGGATATGGTTTGAACCCGAGCTGGAAAAGATCCGGCTGGAAAGCGCCCCGAAAAAGAAGATAAAATATCCGATTTCTTCTCCGTCACGACATTTTCGATCCGGATTAATTAGGTGAACGCGGAAATTAACCGGAAATTTCCGTAAGGCTAACCCTCATATATTGGATGCTTATATTGAGGAATGCAGGTGACTTTATGGAACAACAGCCTATGATCCGGCCCGGAGATCCGGCACCGAATTTCTCGCTCAAAGATCATAATGACAAGACATTTGATCTGAGGGAACAATCAGGAAAACGGGTTCTTCTTTCGTTTCACCCGTTAGCATGGACTGCATTTTGTGCAGGCCAGATGAAATCTCTCGAAGAAAATAGGGATACTTTGACATCACTTAACACTACGGCAGTCGGTATCAGCGTCGATTCAGTCCCGTGCAAAAAGGCATGGGCCCAGGATCTTAAGGTCACCGAAACCCCCCTGTTGTGCGATTTCTGGCCTCATGGTGCGGTAGCGCAATCATACGGGATATTCAGAAGTGCAAATGGGTTCTCGGAGCGGGCGAATATTATTGTGGATGAAAGTCAGCGTGTCAGGTTTGTGAAGGTTTATCCGGTCCATAGTGTTCCTGATATGAACGAAGTAATTGAGTTCTTACGTCAACAAAAACCCGCATGATACAATCCTGTTATTGCAGGATACGTTTGTAGATTGCCAAAGATCAAGGCACATCAAAAGCGGCAGGTACCCATTCATAAATGTGCCTTTAGACATAACTCTCATATCTCCGGAAATCTAACTGTCTTTTATGACAAAGAGATTATCATTGAAACTTACGCTGGTAATGGTTCTCCTTCTCGTTCTTGCTGTTTTTTGGGCACCGGTTTGTGCGAGGGGCATATCCATTACTTCCTCAACAATCCCCGAAGTTTCAGTGACGGCAACCTCCATTGCTACACCATCAGTCTCTGTTACACCTGGAATTTCAGTAACAAGTACTGCAACATCTGCGATGAATATAACCGCTT
Source organism: uncultured Methanoregulaceae archaeon (assembly GCA_963701095.1). GTDB lineage: Archaea > Halobacteriota > Methanomicrobia > Methanomicrobiales > Methanospirillaceae > Methanoregula. The sequence goes on along the minus strand of OY969564.1, from coordinate 1,321,870 downwards.
CAACAGAATCCCCGACAACGGTGCCGTCCTCACCATCATCCATTACAAGTCCACAACCACCTGTACCAGGTACTCCGGTATCAGCAGGTACAACGACACAATCTCCGGTTTCCATTTTTACCGCCATTGCAGGCATTAGTATCGCCGGGCTGGTATTGGTAAAATGGAACTAATTTTTTATTAACCTTGTATAAACAAAAGAAACGATCTGCTTAATCTACCTGTTCAAAATTGCAAGGATCCTTTTTAAAAAAGACTTACACGAGGGGCTGTTGCTGGGTTGCACAATGGAACGTCCCAAACCCTTCTACCATCGCACGGGCATTTATACCAATCACCGTCTTTTCCGGAAAAAGATCCTGTATTATACGAAGCGCTTTTCCGTCTGAAGGATCATTAAAGACCGGAACTATGACCAAGGTATTACCGATAAAGAAGTTTGTATAACTTGCCGGGTACCGGTCATCACCTATTACAACTGGAGCCGGCATGGGGAGCTTTATAACCGTGAATGGTTTTTCTTCCTGATCTGTTGCACTAGCAAGGATCTCATAATTTTCTTTTAGAGTCTCGTAATTCTCATCGTCTGGGTTTTCTTCGTATGCGCAGACAATAACAGATGGCGAAACAAACCGTGCGATATCATCGATATGTCCGTCGGTGTCATCACCGGCAACACCTCGGTTGAGCCAGATTATTTTTACTGCACCCAGATATTCCGTAAGATATTCTTCTATCTCATCCTTTGTAAGATCCGGGTTCCGGTTCTGATTGAGAAGGCAGGCACTGGTTGTTAGTACTGTTCCCATCCCGTTGGTATCAATGGATCCTCCTTCAAGAATAATTCCTGGCCTGAAAACAGGCAGATCAAGAGATCTGTTCATCTCACCAGGGATGCAGCCATCTGCGATCTGATCTTCGTATTTTTCTCCCCATGCATTAAACTCCCAACGAACCATCGCCAATCTTTTTAGTGCCGGGTTAACCACAAATGTCGGACCATAATCACGAATCCATACGTCTGAATAGGATGTTGTCCGGATAGTAACCCGGAGAGATCTACCCCGGCGCTCTTCAGGCGTGTTTTTACGTCTCTGTTTATAGCTGCAGTGGGGACGAACATTTCGACGCGTTCGGAATGGACAATTGCTGCAATAAACCTGATATATATATCCTCTACGGCCGTAAGATTGGGAAAGGTGTTCTTATTTCGCGGCCACGATAACCAGACTGCATCGTGCTGTTCCCATTCGGCTGGCATGAAAAAGCCCAGTTTTCTTGGAGTATCCCCTTTTCGGGGAATCGACGCTGTGGCATCGTGATCAGGAAAACGTGCGGTTATGGCGTCATACGTGTCAGGGCGGCGGTTCCTGAAAAATCCCCACGACTCCCGGATCGTGGCGTTTATACCAAGATCGATTCTTGCCATGACTGTTTCCTCGGTATCTCCTGCCTTTCCGAGCAGTTTCCCAAAAGCGTCACAAACAAACGATCCTCCGAAAAACCGGATATTACCTTCCTGACCTACACGATTAACAGCAGCTATGTGCACGCTGTTTGCGATGGCGTGGCTGCGCTGGATTAGTTCCCAGGCTTCCTGCCAGTCCCCTTCTGAAGGTGGATCGGTGCAGGGATTGCCGATTGCAGTCGGGTAAAAGATGATCTCCGCACCGTTAAGTGCAACACACCTTGCTGCTTCGGGGAACCATTGATCGTAGCAGATAAGAACGCCTATTCGTCCATATTGAGTATCATAAATGACGTAGTGATCTCCGGGATAGAAATATCCTTTTTCGAAAAATTTCGGATCCTGTGGGATGTGTACCTTGTAATAGGGAGGGTGAAGATTTCCATCAGCATCAATTACGACTGCTGCATTATAGAATCGCCCCGTTAGCGATCGTTCGAAGACCGGGACGATTATAACTGCGGAATAATCACGGGCGAGCCGGGCAAAAGCCTCCGTAGATTCACCGGGAATAGTCTCGGCTAGCTGTTCTGCATGCACACCTATCTGCTGGGGAAAGTACCGGGTACGGAACAGCTCGGGAAGACAAATGAACTGTGCCCCGTTCCGGCCTGCATTTTCAACGTGCTCAAGTGCCTTCTTGAGGTTATTTTCCGGATCTGGTCCTACTTTCATCTGGATGAGAGCGACCGTACGAATTAGGGAATTCATGCGAGGATGCACTTGCTGTAGAGGTTATTGCTCAATAAATATCATGTTATCCAAAAGAAATCCGGTTCACGATATGGAGAATGAAAAATGTATATTTTCGTTGAATTTTCACAAAGAAAATTAAGGACTTTTTTATTGTCTTTTCAGATTTTACGGTGAAGGTATACTATCCTCTTTGTGGTTCTTTTGCTTTCTTTCGTCGAGCCATTCAGTAAACCGTCCCATGAGAGAAAGTACTGCCGGCATGATGAAGATCGCACCGCAAAGGGAGAATCCTACTGCGATCAGGGTACTAATACCGAAGTTGCTGATTATGGGGAAATTGGAAAGGCATAGTGCCGAGAACCCAAAGAATGTTGCAAGACCGGATACGGTGATAGCAGTACCTATTCTCTTGACGCTTTCCTGGATTGCAGCAATATGATCATGCAGTCGATCTTCCTCCTCGCTGTAACGTTCCATTACGAGAATAGTGTATTCAGCTGCGACTCCGATAGTCATGGAACCGAGTGTCGCTGTCAGTGGGGAATAGGAGATGCCGAGAATATACATCATTACGGAGTTCCAGCCGACTATAAGCACAATAGGGATCAGCGGTGAGATCGCATGGATATGCCGGTAGACCAGGGCGAGGAAGATAAAGATCAGGGCAAATCCCAGATAGGTCATTTCATCCTTGGAGGATGACATTCCCCCGATGAGAGCAGTCATTATATCAAAACTTCCGGCCGGCTGTATCGATATACCTATAGGCGGGTTTAGGAAAGCAATATCGTTCACCATCACTTTCTTGAGATCCTCTTCCTGGGGAATCTGGAGGTTAGCCATTCCGAACTCAATGACCCCTCTCATCGAACCGCTGAGGTACCGGTCTTTTACACCGGAGGGTATTTTATCAAGGGCGGCGTCCAGCTGACTTTGGGTCTGGGGCATTACCCCGCCGTTGTAGGCCATAATGAAGGTGACAATACTTGTTGCCGAGGTGATTTGTGAATGATGGGACAGCTCGTAATCCTGGAATGTTTCGATCCATTGTATGGAATCGAGGTCAGTGACCCTCCCTCCCTGAACGTAGAAATCTGCGGTTGTGGTTGATCCAAGAACCCGTGTGACTTTGTCGATTTCAATCTTCGCTGGCATGTTGCTGGGAACAAAGTTGTTCTGATTAGCTTCGATGGGAATGATCGGGTCAATTTGGAAGCCTATTACGGCAATGAGTGCAGCGAGGAGGAGGATCGGAACTGGGTTCTTGGCTATCTTCACCGAAGTATCTGTGAGGAACTGGCCGTAGGACCATGAATTCTTCTTCTGCACCGGGAGTGTATCGCAGGCCTCCTCGCCGACCGCATAGCAGACAGTAGGAGTCTTTTGTTTTGGTTTATAATGGATAACCTGAGCAACTGCTGGTATACCTACAAGTGAAATGCAGTAGCAGCTCATGATACCGATGATTGCCACAAGCCCGAACGACTGGATCATTGGCACAGTGGAAATAAACATTGCCGCAAATCCCAGAGAAGTAGCAAGCATTGCATACATAACCGCAGGGCCGGTGCGGGTAATGGTCATATAGACTGCATCATCGAGCGATCCTTTCCGTGATTCCTCATCCAGGCGGGCATGGAACTGGATCGCGTAATCGATCCCAAGACCGATCATGACTGGGAATGCACCAAGTACCGCCATGTTGAGCTGGATTCCAGCAAGACCCATCAGCCCAAGTGCGGTCGTGAGACCAAGCCCCACAAAGATTACGGGAAGGAATCGATAGCTGACATAGGAGAAAAGAACGCCCATGACAAGCACCATGAGGATCATGGCAGCGCCGATCAGAACCCCCATCTGGGATCCCATCGCGGCTTTCATTTGTGCATCAAATGCGGGAGTCCCGGAGAGGGAGACGGTCACTCCGGCTGGTGGATTTGACTGGTCAACCGCCTGTTGCACAGTATTAAGGACAGATGTTTCTGTATTGTCGGAAAGACCAGTGTCCAGTTGTACTTCCATCAGGGTAAGCACATTTGACGGTACGGCTGTGGTTTGGACGGCGGGAGGTATTTGGTTTACAAGAGTACTGATCTCTCCCTTGGTCTGGGGGAGCACACCGTTGTTCTCTTGTTTGAGGATATCCACAACGCTTGACGCACTTGTTATGTGTTGCTGCTGGCGGATATCACTTTCAAGCCGGTCCATATAGGAAAGTACGGCGGGGTTGAGCGGATCACTCGTTTCAATGATGAGGATCAGGGAATCCTGGTTAAATGTATTGGTATATTCTTTGTTTACTACACCTTCCGGCGAATTCTTGTTCATATAAGTATCATTTCCGGTCTGCATGGTGATCATGGTCACGCCGAAAAGGGCGATGATAAAAATTACGCCAATAAGTGCGACAACAAGCTCAGGCCGGCGATTGACAAGATGTGCAATCGCGCTGAAGATCTGATCGATCATAATGTTCCTTAGGTCTGGAATTTAACCGGTCGTCCGGAATAGGATATTCATCGTATGTGTTATTTTGGGTTGGCCACATCAGCGCCGGTAGAAAAACCGGGTCAAAAGGTTTACCGGGGTTTGAACCGTTTTACATAGACAACGTAACCTGCAATAGCAAGTACCACAATGAGAATGGCGACCAGGTACGGGAGGCCAATCAGGGACACGACAGATTTCGCTGGCACCACCTCGACATTAGCCTTGAGCGGGTCGGAGGTGAACTGGTTATCGAGAGCATCCCGGTAAATCACTTCTGAATCCAGCCCGTACTCTTTAACGGTTGCAGACGGGTCAACTGCGACGTTGAAAGAAGCCGTGCGAACATCGCCGGGTGCCATGGTACCCAGGAATGCTGTATCGTCGTTACTAGTGAAGGGATCAATAGCGCTTATCCGTGCCTCAGCATTGTAGGCGGTTGTCCCTCCGGTATTCTGGAATTGGAACGTGATGACGGCGTTAGCACCTGGCGTAACTGAAGCCGAAACCGGCGTTATTGCAAAGTCCACTTTTTGACCGACTTGGACCCCGACGGTCTCAATCGGTGAATCCACATAATCCCCTTCGAAATTCTTATAATAGACGAGCACATCAAGCGGGTAGATACTCTGTTGGGCATTGCTTGATATCTGGGCCCGGAAGGTACAGTTGACTGCCGATCCTACCGGGTAATCCCCCACATAGAAACTCCCATCCGTAGGAACTATCGGGCTCTGTCCGTTCTGCTGGATCCGGATAACAGCATTCTGACCGTTGTCAGACCCGATATTCTTTACGGTTAAATAGATATAACCCTCGTTCCCTGCGTTCAGGCCTTCCGTCTCCACATTTGACACAGCGACTTCAACTTCGGGTTTTATGGTAATAGGTATGGAAAGCGTTTCATTGACATTCTTATACTGGTAATTCAGGGTTTCACTACCTTCTTGGTTTGCCTGGTATAGGTAGGAATAATTCAGTATGATGGGAATCTGATATGTCCCTCCGGGAGCATACTGGTTAACGGTAATATGGAATGTGGCAATGGCACTGTCACTCGCCAGGAGATCGCCCACTATCTGGGGATCGGCTTTGACCACAAGGGGCGCATCTCCCGCATCCAACGTCGCGGTCACCTGTTTTGCGGTGTTCGAAAGATCGGTGGGGGTGATGAGGCCGGTCTCAACAATTTCAAACTGATTAAGTCCCGTGTTTTCAATGGTGATCTGAAGGTTAACATCGTCGCCCGGTGAAAATTCATTGGTACCTACAATGTGTGCATTCAGTTCGGGGCTCCCGGTCATGATTTGTGTCCCGGCCATTACCGGAGATATGGCACATACTACAAGGATGATTGAAATGAGGCACAGAAATCGCGGCAGATTTGCTCGGTGTCCAATAATACTTTGTACTGCCCCGGCAGCCTCTTTTTTTTCAAGGGGTAAAGATCGACTCATTTTATTCATGCAGTTCCTCGAAAAAGTTCTGTAAAGTTTAGTACAGGTTGAAATCCATATCATATATATCCCTCTCCCAAATGCCTGTCAATTATCTTCATAATCTCGTTAATCGGGTCGTTCAGATCATAATTTTGCTTGGGGTTCCCCCGCGAGCTCGATATTTTTTTACTGTCGGTGTTCAGATAACATTTGTTTCCCATACTTGCACCACCGTTATTCAAGTGTCCTCCTGAAAGTGACAATCCCCAGGACAATCATTACCGACGAGAAGATCAAAAGCGCTATAAGATCGATCCCAATAACGTTAAGTCCCTGGTTCCTGAGGATTATGCTCCTCAACGCATCTATCCCATAATACTCCGGATTAATTACTGTGATCCAGCGTAACCAGCTTGGCATGCCTATTACCGGATAAAAAGCACCCGAAGTCATGAACAGCATGAGATTGAAAAACGCGATGACTGAAGAATACTCCTGCTGTGATGAGAACCGTGATGCAAAAGAGACGACAAGGCTTGTCACCCCCATGCAAGCTATCAAGATAACCAGCAGGACAAGCAAAAAATCCTGAAAACTCTGGAGGGTGATGCCGGTGATTAGCAGATCGATCCAGAATATGGTAAATCCTGCTATAAAAGCTCTGACGGTCCCGCTGGAAATGATACCCATTACGATGCTTGATCGTTTTACTGGTGTCACCAGATAGCCTTCATGGATGCCGTTTTCACGATCTTTGATAAGTGCAATCCCCCCACCGAACATAGTTGAGGTAAAGATGGCCATCATGATCACTCCGACGCCAAAGAACTGGAGATACGTTATATCCCCATAGATCTTATCGACAATGATCGGGTTGTCTGCCCCAAGACCCAGAAGGACCTGGTTTACTGCGCCTTCGACAAGAGGAGGAATTACGGAATCTGAACTGTCAACATAGAGGCGGACCGCATTATCGTTTGATACAGATGACGGGAAAACAATAACCGCTCCGATCTTTCCGTTTTCCAAATCCTGTTTGGCCTGAGCTTCATCGGCATAAATTGTCACATCCAATTCTTTTTCTGCATCATTTTGGCTACCTTGGCTGATATGGTTAAGCTGGTAGGCAGCATTTGTGAAAAGCGGTGTTTCCGTGTAAGGCGGAACTTCTTGGACGACACCAACCGGGATATGACTGATGGTTCCTCCTATCACATTCCCAAAGACCACTAGATATATGATAGGCATAATCAGCGTCATCATAATGATGAACGGGTTGCTCAGGAACTTTTTGAAATCCCTTTTGAAAATGGCGATGGGCCCCCGCATCAATGCGGCCGCCTCCCGCCGGGGACGGATGCATTTTCTTCCTCCCCGTTGCCGCTTTCCAGTCCTTTACCTGTGAGGTAGATAAAAATGTCCTCAAGGGAGGGAGACCGGATTGAGATAGATATGATGGGAATCTGGAATTTTTCGAAAACTGCAAGAATAGAGGGAATTACCTTACTTCCATTTGTTGCCGAAATCATAACCGTATGCTCGATAACCGAGACAGCATTGACAAGTTTAACATTACGTATTGCCTCTTCTGCCTGGGGATCCATGTGGTCCACGCCGATTTCAATAAGGTCACCTGCCGGGATTAGTTTCCTGAGGTTTTCCAAAGTGTCAAGAGCGATCAATCTGCCGCGTTCCACAAATGCGATCCGGCCGCAGAGTTTTTCCGCCTCATCCATATAATGCGTGGTGAGAATGATCGTCGTATTCTCCTTATTGAGCATCATGATCTGCTGCCATACCTCCCTGCGGGCTTCTGGATCGAGACCGATGGTTGGTTCATCCAAGAAAAGGATAAGCGGGCGGTGGATAAATGCCCGGACGATCTCAAGCTTTCGTTTCATACCACCTGAGAATGTACCTACCGGCATGTATGCCCGGTCGGAGAGCCCGGCCATTTTCAGAAGTTCCCAGATCCGGTCCGGAAGGATGCTGTCCGGAACATTTTCGAGTTTTCCGTAGAATTCAAGGTTGTCGTAGGCGGTCAATTCGGAATCGCTCGTGTAGTTCTGTGAGCAAACCCCGATAATTTCCCGAATCTTTTCCGGGTCTTTGGTAATGTCGTAATTATTGACAAATGCCTGTCCCGATGTCGGGGAAAGAAGAGTTGTGAGAATTCTGATAAGCGTACTTTTCCCGGCGCCGTTTGCGCCAAGAAGTCCGAAAATTTCCCCATGGTTCACTTCAAAAGAGACATCGTTTACGGCAGTCACCGTCTTTGTTTTACTCGCAAAGACCTTGGAGAGATGTTCGATCTTTATGATTGCTGTCCCATTGCTACTGTCCCATCCATGAACTGCCTGTAAAGAATCTGATGCGTTCCCTGCAGGTATCACATTGACCGTATCACTATGCTGTTTATCCTGCCCGAGCAGTAGATCGTGACCAAACAGACGCATCCTTGTCACCCCGACTGTAGTTTTGCAAGAATCTGGTATGCATCTTCCAATGCTATACATAGCTTGCCGATATCGTTGTCGTTTAGACCAGCAAGATTCTCTTTGAGGTCCTTCCTGTACCAGTTAATTGACTGCCGGAGATATTTTTTTCCTTTCTCGGTAATTGCGAGGTTGATCACCCGGCGATCGGCAGGATCGGGAAGGCGTTCCACAAGACCGTCATTTATCATAAGATCGGCAAGACGGGTCATGTAAGGGCGGGAGATATAAAGGCAGCTTCCGATTTCAGACATCTGCATCTCTTTGTGCTTCATGAGTATGCCAAGAGTATGTAGCTGTGCCACCTGTATGCCGGTAATTGAGGGCCTGTGCCGGATCACGTTCTTATAATAGAGAGGAATAAGTGCAAGAAGTGCATCGGCAGCACGATCTCGAATATCTTCAGCCATAGGGGTTCAACTTCTGAAATTAGTTTTGTAGCTTAATAGTTAAATAAGTGAACTATCTGGCTAACCGCGAATGCATTGTTGGTATATCTTAGTGAACTGAGATAAGGGATGAAAGAAACCTCCCCAAACTGCTGGGGGTATTCCGATGCATTACTCAATATCAAAATTGACAAACAGGGAACCGATCAGTACTGCTCCGAATAAAGCAATTACAAAACCTGCGATCCGGTTGATCAGGTGCAGGCGCTCCCGAGTAAGGTAGTCTCTCATTGAACCAAGCGTTCCGCAGAGGAATATCCACCAACCCAGTTCTCCCAGAAAAACACCAATAACAAATATTGCCGGATTAAGCCATGTATTTCCACTAATCACTACACCAAAACCCGGGATAATTATAGTAAAGAAAAGGATGGTCAAGGGGTTCGCAAGAGCGATAACAAGCATTGTAGAATAATCGGCAATGAATGATTCTTTCTCTTGAGTTATTGCACTTTGGGGTGGCTCAGAAAAGACGATGCGGATCCCAATTACAATGAGTGCGAGACCGCCGAACAAACGGAAAAATCTCTGTCGGGCAAGCAGGAAATCCGAAATAAGTGCAAGGCCAAATGCCGCTACCGTCGCATAAAAAGCGTCAGCAGTGGCAACGCCGAGACCGGAGCTTATACCATGGAGACTACCATTGGCGAGCGAACGCTGGATGCACAAAAATGCTATCGGACCGACCGGGGCTGCTAATGCAATACCAATGATGATACCGTTAATGAACAGTCCGACACTCATGTACCGTTATGTTGTAGCATGTCCTGTATCATCAATCTGTCACATCACGGATGCAATTAAAGGGAATATCCACACTTTTCCCGAAGAAAAACAAGAACCCGAAGCAGGATAATTGGTTATTGAAGGAGAAAACGCCATGCAAGTCCGGCAATGCAGATTACAGAACAGATTAGGATAAGTGCCATATTGAGTGTTTTTTCGCGTCCGGTCATATCAGCCCAATGGGATCGTTGGATCTTCGCAAGATACCCGATAAAAAGGCCGATTGCAGTACCTGCCATGAGTCCGACAACCGTGACCATTCCGATGGATAGAAAATCAGCACTCATTGAATCTCTCTTTCGTTGGTTTGCACTGCCAGCATATAAATTACCCCGCATTAAACATATTGAAATAATATGTATAAAGAATTGAGATAATTTCTAGATCAATTCTTGAGTTACTAACGATATAAGGGTTTATCGTGTTCCGGGCACTATACTAGAGCCATAGTGCGAATCTTTTCAAAGGGGCGCAAGGCATGATATCACTCCGGTTTTACCGCATCTTTGACATCGGCCGGGAGATCGATATTGACTGGCTCGAGAAGTCCCTTGCCCGGAATTATTTTACAGCCAGGACGAGTTTTGTCCGGGTCAAACCCAAATCCATCATGATCGAATCTTCTCCGATTTTGATCCGTATGCTGCCAATCATGGTGGAGAGGGAAGGACGGTCGTTTGAGTTTTCGGCGGTCGCACGGGTATACGATATCGGGGTTATCAGCCTCTGTTTTATTCATGAAAACCCGGAGGCAGATCACAACAGGCTCGAGGATCTCGCGTTCCTGTTTGCCGGTCAGGAGGGGCTTTCGGACTTTTTCCTCCAGTATCTTTCCACGCTTGGCGAAATCATCAAACCCCATATCAAGAATTTTGCCATTGACCCGGATTTCTACGAAGACTATACCATTTATGTTACTGACCGACGGGACGACTCAATCGACCCGGTGCCTCTTCTTCTTGGTGACCGGACCTGTGTATCACCTCAGATACGCGAAGACATCATAAAGAATTCACTTAGTTATTCAGATGAGGATTTGGCGGTAATTTCCTGGGATTCTGCCCTTTTATGCGGACCTGAGAGTCCAACGGATCTTATAGACCTTATCGAATTCGCTAATGTGCAGGTGCTCGAACTAAGGTATTATGATCGCGAGCTTACCCGAGAAATGGCCCGGATGTATGATGATATTGAACATGCGGACCGGCTTTCCTGGTTTAGCCGGAGTCGTCAGTATCATTCAATTATGAAACACCAGATGAAGACGTCTGCGGAGATTTCGGAGACGATCGAAAAAGTCGACAACCTGATCAAGGTGACTGAAGATATTTATTACGCCCGTGTTTATTCGGCTGCACTCAAGATCCTCCGTAGTAGTCAATGGAGTGAAAGTGTCAGCAGGAAGATCAAAGTGATCCGCGAGAATTATTCGATGCTCTCCGACGAAGTCAGGATCCAACACTCAAATTTCCTTGAATGGGTAGTGATCCTCCTTATTGCATTTGAGATTTTTGTGATGCTTTGGGAACGTGCGTGGTCAATGTAATAGAATCACTTTTTTAAACCAGCATCAGGTCGGATTGTAATCATCAATCGGCTCAAGGGTACTAAAAAACAGCAAAAAGAAAGAATTACAGGTACCGGTTTTTCCGCAGCCAGTCAACCTGAGGCGGAAGGTAGCGGTAGATAATATCACACTTATCGTCCTGGAAACTCCATGGGACTATAATCAGGGTATCTCCTTCTCGTATCCAGACCCGTTTTTTTATCTTGCCTTTAATCCGTCCCATACGGGTGACCCCATCGAAACATCGCACCCGTATATGGTTTGCGCCCATCATAAGGTCAGCGGATCCAAACATTTCATTATTCCATTTTTTGGGAAGCCTGACCCGGACAAAGGGGGTACCATCGGGATTGAAACCGTCAGCCCCCTCAACTTCGTTACTGCCTCCTTTCTTTTTCGGATTTTCTGTGATGCCAACAACTCCATGTATATAAACGGCGTTGCAAATAATTAACATATCCATACACACAACTTCCCACCCTTGCACGTACATAAAAACCAGTGTTTTGAAGTGAGATGTCAATCGCCGGGTTCCGAGTCATCCGGGCTAAAAAGTTTCCTTTGTCGTGCGTCCTGTTTTTTCAATCCGGAAAGCCGCAGGCCAAGCCTACGGATTTTCGCTCCCCTGAAGAGTTCGCGGAGAAGTTCTTGTGCGCATTCCCGGATCGTTTCCACGTCTTTATGGTAATGAATCAGGGTTTTTGCTTTTGTTTTTGTCACAAATCCTTCTGATCTAATTCTGATCGTCACTGTTTTGAAAAAGAGGTTTTCTCTGACAAGGAAGATACCTAATTCTCCGATCATACCTTCCAATGCGGTTATAATTTCACCGGGTTCATCAGTATCTTTATCAAAAGTCATCTCTTTTGAGAGAGATTTTATGCCGTCACGTTCCACAACTTCGCTTCCATCAATACCACGTGCCACTTCGTGCAGTATAACGGCATTTCGTCCAAAACGCCCGAGAAGACCCTGAATATCATAAGCGGCAAGATCGCCGATCGTATGTATTCCCAGAATCTGCAATTCTTTTTCTGTCTTATTGCCGATCCCCGGGATCCTGCGTACTGGCAGAGGTGCCAGGAATGAAGGAACGCCAGCTGGTTCGATGATGGTGAAACCATTGGGTTTTTTGAAATCCGATGCTATTTTTGCAACAATCTTTGTTGGGGCAAGACCCAGTGAACAGGTAATCCCGCACCTGGTATTAATCCCCTTTTTTAGGTTCTCTGCAACATTCTGTGCACGGGAAAAACTGCCCGCTGAGCTCATGTCTAAAAAGGCCTCATCGATGCTTACCTGTTCGAACCGGAACCCGGGAGATCTGAGGATGTCCATGATCTCTTCAGATATCTCTGCATAACGATCCATGCGGGGGCGCAGGAAGACCGCGTCAGGACAGAGTCTGTATGCCTGAGATATCGGCATTGCAGACCGGATACCGTACTCTCGAGCCTCATAGGAGCACGTAGAAACAACGCCCCGGCCGGTACCACCCTGAGGATCAGCACCAACAACTACTGGTTTTCCCACATACTGTGAGTAGTCATGCATTTCGACGGCTGCATAGAAACAGTCCATGTCTGCATGGAGTATAATCCGGGAATTAAGGGTATTTTCCCCGTCGAAAGCCATTATACCGCGATCTCTCATCTTTGTAACGTAATGTATGCAATATAAAGGGACATTCCCTGTTGCTCAGGCATCGGGTTTACCGCCATGTTTTCCCGAAAAACCCGAAAAATCACTCAGGGTGCATTGGCGCTGTTTCAGGCTTTCCCTGAGAAGTGTCGTCTCGGTGATAAACCGCTGAACAGGAAGAGTAAATGTATCAGAAACATGCCCAAGAACAGATTTCAGATCTTCGAATTCGGTGAACGATTCCTGCATTGCACTTCTGACGTTCTCACGGACATTAAATACCCCCATGGGCACATAACCGGGCAATGCCTCACGAAGGATAATAGCACCGGCCTGATGGTGTTCCCGGGCAAGCGCTTCAAGGACAGCCATTTTGCATGAATAGTAACACCCACCAAGAGGTGAATACCCTTCCTTTCCTTTATGACCTTCATGATCTGAAAAGACATATTCCTCATTCCCAAGCACGTGAATGAACGCTTCTGTCCATTCATACTGCCAGCTTGTTGGCATCAGAAGAACCGCGTACCTGTTATGAAGGCTTGCGAACTCATAAAGTCGCATAGTATCAATTACCGGATATTTTTTCACTTCACACAGGAGCTGGTCTCCAATCATTGTGTCGCATGCGGTTATCGACCACCGTGTTGGAACAAGACGTCGTTTGGGACCTCTTCCCATTGTCCCTGCAGAGAATGCCTTCTGGATTGTAGAGAATGCAAGACCCGAACTGTGTAAATCAAGCACGGCATTTCGGGCCGCCATGTCGGTATCATAAAAAACTTTTTCGAGTGACGGATCCCAGCGTCCTGCTTCGATTTCAAAATTTTCAAGAGAGCCACTCGGGCCAAATGGGGTGTGTTCTTCTGAAAAAGTGAAACCAGAAGGAGCACTCTCAAAAGCAGCCTCGCTCTCGATAGAACTGTCAGCGAGGACGATTTCCTGAAGTTTTTCGACAAACCGGCTGCTAACATCACATGCGTTGGTCATGTGTTTACCCCGGACAAGGTTCATCCGGTACCCTATGATCTCCTCCTGAGTCAGTTTGCTGCTAATCCATTCTTCAGGCCGATCCATGATCGCGGTGTCACCATGGATCGGCGCTATCATAGGACCGGCGAAAACATCCGGGTAATTCCAGACTGCCGATAAAAACCGATGGCGGGGAGCTGCCGGTCATTTCCTTACCCACTTCTACCGACTTCATCTGCGACGTTGCAGTGGTCATTTGCCGGAGATACGCCCCCTTACCGAGGATCATATTGTATGAAAGATCCATCCTGTGGGTATTAAAGAAATAGGGTGTGCAGGGAGAAAGTGAAAAACTCTCCACTTTTTTAAGTCCTTTATCCTACCATCTCAAACAGGTATTTACATGCTCTCCGTTTTTTTCGTGCTTATCGTTTTTGTGTGCTATACTCTTGTCAATAGCATAGTTTTCCTTATGTACGCGTATGACAAGCACACTGCCAGCACTGATAGGTGGCGGCTTTCTGAACGCCTTCTTATTGCGGCTGCATTATGTGGGCCGTTTGGTGCGTATGCAGCGATGCACCTATTCCGTCACAAAACAAGGAAAAGAAAATTTTACCTCGTACCGGTATTTTTGATCATTCATATTTCCGGCATAGCCTATCTTTCAGCCGTTCAGGTTCTGCCATTTATATAAGATTTTAGTCAATGACCCCTCTCTTTTAATATCGGGGCAGGTCATATTTCCTTGAATGCGAACCAACAGGCACCAGTATTTTCTTGATCTCGCACAGCGGTGTGCAAACCAGGGCACCTGCCTGCGACGCAACTTCGGGGCAATAATTGTCGACGAATACAACACTATCGTATCCACGGGGTATACCGGGGCACCCCGTAAACAGATGGACTGCACCGAACTCAAACACTGCTGGAGAAAAGAGCATAATATCCCTTCCGGTTCCAACTACGAACGGTGCAGAAGTGTGCATGCGGAAATGAACGCGTTGCTTCAGGCAGGGAAACTAGCCCGAGGATGTACCCTCTATCTCGCCGGGTTTGAAGTTTCTACGGGGGAACTCACGCAGATCTGGCCGTGTTTTCTGTGTTCCAAGATGATCGTTAACAGCGGTATTAATCGTGTCGTTATGAGGACGACTCCCTCAGAGTATAAGGAAATGGACCCGATGGTGCTTTACCAGATGAGGAGCCGGGAATCACTCGGAGACGACTCTCCCTTATAACTTTTTTCGTGCTTCTTTTTCACAAGAACTATGCTTCACTAAGCCTTACGAATTCATGCCCATGATACCCGTGATACTTGTCCATGGTTGGAAGAGTCATCCCGGAATATGGAAACGGCTTACGGAACGGCTCGACGATTCGAGGATTTCCTATTGGATTTTTGATTATACGGTACTCGATGGGTCTGCAATGGAAGAGATTGCCAAAAACCTTGGGGAGTTTATTGCTGCAAAAAGAAAAGAGTATGAATATACCGGCAGCGTCGATATCGTATGCCATTCCATAGGTTCCTGCATCGCCCGTTACCTTCTTGAAGTAAACGATGGCCACGCCCGGCATGAACAAGTACGCCAACTAATTGCAATTGGCCCGCCAAATAACGGCTCGGCCCTTGCCGAACTTTTCTGCGATCCGGTTTTCGGCCCTGTCATTACCGGGAGATTATGCGGAACGTTTGTTCCCCGGAATTTTGATCCTGCCGCTGATGTCATCGTCCAGGCATGTCGCCCAGATAGTGTGACGATGGCCACTCTTCGTAAAGCCGGAATCCGGTCTGATATTCAGTACCGGCTTGTCTGCGCAGAAAATATCACGCAATCTCCCTCTTTTTTTCCCTGTTTTGAGGGAAAGACCTGGGAATTGCGGCCTGATGGCAGCTGGGGCATGACATATGCCGGGGACGGTATTGTTCCTCACAGCGATTCAGTCCTGCCTGGTGCTATTCTGGATATTGTCCCAGCGGATCCTGCGATGCTTGAAAAAGATCCCATAATGTATTGTCATATCCGCCTGCCCCAGTGTCAAGAAGTCGTGAACCGGGTCGTTAATTACCTGCTTCATGGTCCGGTCACTACGGGTGACAAGATGCCCGAAATTGGATTTTGAAAAATCAAATCGCAGGTAAGATCTCTTTTAAGATCTTTTGGTACAGAAGAATTCAGGTTGCTCTCTTTGCTTCGTTATAGAGTGACACAAGAGAGATGCTGATCAGATTAAGCGTCGTTGCCGCATACCACAAGTACGATTCTTCCTGTTTTAATTGCATGATCCACCCGGACCACAGCATAACGCAGATGATGGAAAATGAAAGAAGGGTATCCGCCGCAAGAAAAACCATCGGGCGATGTAGTAGACGTCCGAGCTCAGCAAGCGTGCAGTATTCCAACGGAGTAGGAATATGCATAAGGTCCCCTCCAGCCCTCACGGTGTTCATGACAAAATCAGTTACCGCCCATATAACCACTAACCACCCAAAACCTGCCAAAATATGATTGGATGGCGTCCCGGCACGGATGGCGGCGATACCAAAGAGCCCTTTGAAGATGCAAAAAGGAAGTCCTATGGTAAGCGTAAGGAAAAATGGCCGGATAAAGAATTTCTGGATATTATCAGCTGGATGAGTTGCAGAGCCGATTTTTTGTTGTTCCTGTTCGGGTTCCATGGTATGTAGGATAAGCCTGTGTGAGAATAAGCGCCACAAAGAACCGCATGGTTGCACGAGATCCGGTTCTCGGTTATTACTTGTTCTGGTGACTTTTATGCTGGGTAAGAATAAGAAGGATTTTGGTTTGTAAAAGGAAGAGAACACCAGTATTATCTACGGTTTATGCTCCTTGACTGGCATGGTTTTATCTATCCGCAGTTCTGTATCCTTGAATATGTCACCAACACGGGCGACCGACGCCGCATCCAGGAAAAACTACCCAAAAGGCCAGGACAAAAACCGCCATGCGGAAGACCATGAGCACCATCCTGTTGCAGTTCCTGCGATTCATCCTCCTCACCATGCCCAAAAAAAAGCGGAACTTCCCCCCCGTCATCATCCCCACACGGGCCGGAGAATAAGGATTTGAATATCGATCACGGGATTCATGAGGATCGACCGCGACCTGGAAAAATTGCAAAGAAGGAAGAGACACACAGCTCAAATAAAATGCCCAAATGATCCTGAACGGATTCTTATGAAACCTGAGAATGAAAGAAAGAATTCCGTTTTTTGCAACCATTATAGATGATCTTTAAGGGTTTCGCATGCATATCTGGGATAATATGCATGCGATAGATGTTTCGCACCTGACCAAGAAGTTTGGCGCCCTAACGGCGCTCAATGATGTAACCTTCTCGGTTGACAGGGGAGAAACATTTGGTTTCCTTGGCCCGAACGGTGCGGGAAAAACAACCACGATTCGAATCCTTACAGGAATCTCGAACCCCACCTCAGGAACAGCATCTATCTTTGGTCATGATATACAGAAAGATACCATTGCAGCACGCCAGTCCATGGGGATTGTCTCAGAAACCTCCAACGTTTATGATGACCTGACCGCATGGCAGAACATGATCTTTTCTGCTGAACTCTACCATGTGCGACGGGATATACGCGAGGAAAAAGCAAAAGAACTCCTCACCACGTTTGATCTCTATGAACGGCGTCACGACAAGGCACATGGATTTTCCAAAGGTATGAAACGGCGGCTGACCATCGCCATGGGTCTCGTGAACAACCCGCAGGTTCTTTTTCTCGATGAACCGACATCAGGTCTTGACGTCCAGAGCAATCTCATTATCCGGGAAGTGATAACAGGTCTTATCCATGAAGGGGTCACCGTTTTTCTGACTACGCACAATATAGAGGAGGCGAACATGATTTGCGACCGGGTAGCAATCATCAATAAGGGTACAATAGCCGCAATTGATGCCCCGGAGCGCCTTAAGAAAACGATCCAGAGTGTTCAGTCGATTGTGGTTTCTTTTGATCATATATCTTTGCATCAGCTTGACGAGGTTCGTAATCTTTCCATGGTCAACGATGCTGTAAAGGAAGGAGACAAGTTCCGGCTTTATACGGAAGATCCTGCAACCGTAATTGAATCCGTGATGGAATATGCAAAGGCACGGAATCTCCGGGTGATCAGTATCTCGACGCTTGGTCCGAGCCTCGAAGATGTCTTCATCAAACTGACCGGCCTGCAGAGAACGGGGGGCGTGATCCATGCTATCGACTGAAGAGAAAGAAAGAACAAATGCGTGGTTTGTACGGATCAGCCACGAGATCTCTGCCGCGTGGGCGATCTCGCGTAAGGACATGGTAACCTACTACATCAAGCCAAATATCATTGTCTCCGGTATCCTCTTTCCCGTTTTCATGTTTCTCGCGTTTGCTATCGGTAAGAATGCACCGCCGGGTTCCCTCATCCCGGGCCTCATTGCTATTACACTCCTTTTCTCTGCTTCCTCGATAGAGCCGGTCTCCATCCCCATTGAAAGGCGGGTAAAGACATTTGACCGGCTTCTCTCAGCACCAATTTCTCTTCATTCACTGGTTTTCGGTGAGAGCGTCAGCGGTTTCCTTTACAGCATGGGTATAGCTTGTCTCCCCCTTGTTATCGGGATTGTGATGTTTAGTACATCGATAGAACATGTTCTGGCACTTATTATCGCCATGGCCCTGACTGCATTCTGCTTTGCCACCCTTGGTACCCTCTTTGCGGCTTATCCGACCGAAAACGTTGGAGAAGTAATGTCGATGCTCAATACGGTCCGCCTGCCTCTCATCTTTATTTCCGGTGTCTTTATCCCAATTTCACAAATTCCGCAGATTGGCCAGATCATCGCACTCTTTTCGCCATTGACGTATGGGAACGATATGATATCCTATGCATATACCGGAACCTCGCTCTTTTCTCCAGTGTGGGATATTGTGGCACTTTTGATCTTTATTTTGATCTTCCAGTTTGTGGCACACCGGCTTTATAAAAAATTCAACGAGTAAGGTCATCCGAAGACAATACAAAACACAAAGAATATGTGTATGGTATACCCCATGCATTTTTTTGGGGGGCAAAAGGGAGAAAAAGGGGATTTTCCTCGAAGAACGAAATTAGCCAACCGTAAATAATACTGAGCATTCCCGGAACAATTCAGGGAGCGTCTTCACATTTTTGACTGGTCAAAGCTGATATTCGCTCCTGCGGGCACCTTCGACTTCTTTCCTTTCGCGTCCGGGAAAAATTTCTTGGATTTGTCCTTTCGGGCTTTCCGGTCGTTATCGGAAATTTTTGCCGCTTCACTTTCTGCATAAATGCCCAGGAAACAGTCTACCGGGTTTTTTCCGCCCTGACAGAGATCATTCTTTTTATCTTCGCATTCGCTACATTCAGGAACATGGGAAGGGAGAACGTGGGGGAAATGGATCTTCCAGAGTTCTGGATCGATTTTCCCTTCTTCAAGGAATTTTTTCACATGCCGTGATGTATATTTCATTATTGATCTTATGGTGTCCCCGAAATTTATCTCTATCTCAGGAAAAAATTGAACGCTGGTTGCGACGAGTGTTTTTCATTCATCCGGGCAGGAAAAACTCAAAATAATTTCCCGGTCAGGGTAAAAACAGAGAAATTTGCGTAGGCTTGGGCGAGATCTTTTGCACTTTTTTCTATGACTGGCTGAAACTTCGTGCGATTTACGAGAATTTTCTGCTGGGTTGAGTATAGTTTTTCGACACCTGACAAGATTTCGTGTTCAACCGGCCGGATTTTTGGTTGAAACGTATGGATCAAGCCTTGGATATCAGACACAGAGACGCGTGAGTTTTCGTCAAATACGAACTTGTCTTCCTGTTGCTTGCTCCATTTTATCAGATTGTTTGTGAGTGCGGCGTCAAAACCCGGTAGGTTAGTAATCTTTTGGTAGACTACATCTGCCGCAGATTCTATTCCCCTTGACCGGAGCGCAGCTTTCTGGTTTTCGCTGAGCCAGGGTAAAGAACTGGAGTCAATTAAACAGTTTTTCAGGAATTTTTTTAGCTGGCGGTCTCGTGATGTGTGCTGAAGCGCAGCGACGGCATTCTTGTATTCACGTGCTATCGTCTCGTATTTTTCTTTGGCAGCCGTAAGCGCTTTTAACCTGGCGAGAAATTCTGTATCACCAGCTTCAGTCTTCCATTTCTTTTCCCAGAGATGCCAGCTATACCGAGCATCTTCGAATACTTTTTTCCGGCGTTTCTTTTCAACCTTGTCTTTACCGGGTAAAATCTGGAGAAGTCCTGCCAAACCCGCAAGGATAATTCCTATGGAATCAATCGGGCCAATATTCCCTAAACCTGCTGGTACCAGAATGGCAAAGGCACTGGTGATCAGAAGCACAACTTGTGCGGTCTGCCGTATTTTTCCCATTCTGACAGCGCGAGAGATTTCAGGGGATAATGGTGATGGCATACAATGGAACTTCTGCGGGCTGATTTCAGGAACAGGTCCCGGCGGTTTAATCGCAAGAACCTTCTGCCACTCTGCGGTTAAATCGATCCGCGAGATTGCATCCGAACTCAGGAATAATAGTACCCCGGAACTGTTTTCCAGGTTGCACCACGGACAGGCAGTGAGACCGGTATAATAGGTGTGCATAGATTCATTTGAGCATTTTTTAAGCCGTTTTTCAAGTGAATCAAGCACGTTCCACCAGTCATTTGCCGTCGGTCTTTCGTGGTCCTGGATTTTTGGATCGGCAAAAGACTGCTCAAAAAGACCGGAAACATCACTGGGAACAACGGACAGGCCGACTGCGTTTGGCGGGGGTGCAATTGCTTTCTGTGAAGCGTTCCTGCCAAATGCAAACCGGTGTTCAGCAATTGCCCGTTCTATAGGCATATCGTCTTTTCCCTTATAGACCCCGGAGAACGGGTGCCTGCCCATAAAGAGTAGCAGGAATATAAGGATAGCAAGCCCGAAATTGTCATGATTCTGGGTGCGAAGCATCTTAAAATCTTTTGATTTTTGAAGCTCAGGAGGAGTAAACTGGGCAACCCCCACTTCGCAGAAATAGGTCTTGTCATGGGCCTTGACCTGGAACGAGTCACAATCTATAAGACGAACGCATGCTTTTTTTGTGACCAGAATATTACCCTCATTGACATCACCAACTACATAACCGTACTTGTGGATGATGTAAAAGGCAGCAGCGAGGTTTTTTGCCGTTCTCACCAGGAACTTCCAGTCTGCATTGGGAAAGGATTCTTTCCTGTGCGAGGGGCCATAGACCCGGTGGATCGGTTCGCAATCAGTGATCCTCGGCATTACAAAACCGCAAACAGGGCCGCCTTTACTCTCATGAAGAAGATCCAGAGGCCACGCAGCAAATTCCTTTAGTTCGTCATTACAGCCGCTGACCATCAGGCTGAGTTTTTCCTGCCGTTCACCGGCAAGTGGCTTGTGATAGATTTTCGCCAGAACATCTTTCCGGTGAGGTGCAATTTCAAAGACATCCCCCTCCCCTCCACTGCCCACCTTTTTTCCAAGGCTGACGTGGTTGCCTCTGCTGTCGTAGAGGTTGGGTGACGGGCTCATTTTTTTCAGCTCGTGGGAATGTTAACGGCAAGAATCAGGGTTTTGTCATCGTCGCTTCGGGCATTTACATCATCCCGCAGAAGCAGTGCAGCTAGGTGAGCGGACAGACTCTGACATTCATTTCCCGGTTCGCTTCTCAGTGCAGCAAATAATGGCCGGAAAAACCCTTCATGTACAGTCCGTGAAGAAAATGAGAGTACAAGATTCTGGAGACCATCGGTGAAAAGCGCAACCTCATCCGGCGGGGTTTCCTTATGATCTATCCTGATGTGCTCCCGAAAATCATCGTCGGTTACAAAATAAGTCATGTTTGCATATTCTCCCTGTTCCGGCCAAAAAACCGTGGAGTATCCTGTTTTGTCTCCAAACACGATGCAACCATCTCCGATCTGGAAAAAGAGTGAATTGTCGATGGCCATCACAACGCCGATAAGCGTGCAGGCATAGTCTTTTACCCGCTGGCCATTTTGTTTTGCATGGGCAACGACGATCTCGCGGGCCGTGAAGATCCACTCAGTGATGTCGTCGTTAGTGACGGATGAAATAGCCTTTCCTTCATGGATAGAAGAAAGGATTTGGGAGTACATCGATTCACAGGCAATTTCTGCACCGATACCCCCATTGGTTGTACTGCCCGCACCATCCGCGGTTATACCGATAAAAAAATCCCGGTCCGAGATCCGGATAGATCCAGCCCGGCAGTAATCCTGACCCGGTTCGTTCCGATCACTATGCGATTTTCCCGTAACTGAAAGGGAGAGATGTTTCCAGGTCATATCTCGCTCCACCCTGACGGTGGAGAAAGCAGTAACCTGTCTCCCGGATTGCTCCGGGAGGCCGATTTCATGGAATTTGAGAGCCACTGGAAGAATTCCCGGAATTTGAGGCCCTGGAGCTTAAGTGGCTGCCGGACCGTTATCTGCCTGAGAACTGACATATCAGCGTTCTGGACACCGACCGCGAAAAAAGCAAACGATTTTGAACTTTCACCTTCTCGAACGGCAGCTGCAGCGCGCTGCCACTCGTCCGTTGGAGACCCGTCGGTTATCAAAAAGATCCAGGGCCGGTAAAAAGAGATCCCGTTTGCCCGGTATTCCTCTTTGCGTTTCCTAATCAGATCAATTCCTTTAAGAATTGCTTCACCAAGAGGTGTGTCCCCTTCTGCTTCAAGCGTGGGATCGAGAAAGAAATCCGCGGTATTGAATTCTGAAATGACCCGGACCGGGCCGAAGGAAACGAGTGCTACTTCCACTCGTTTTACGGCAAGGGAATCACTCTGAAGTTCCTCGTAAAAGGATCGCAACCCGGCATTGAGCTCCGCTATCGCCTTTCCCGCCATGGAACCGGATGTATCCAGCAACAGGAGGCAGGGACACCGGGGTTCTGGATTTTCTGCGAAGGTAACGGTTCCCAACGGCTGCTGGTCATAAAAGTCTGTCGTCACTCATCTGGGTTCTCCTGTTTGTATAAGTATCATATCAACGATCAACTGTATATCTTTGTTGAGGATGACAAGCAAGGGTAGTTTTCGGGGAAAAACACCATCGATGACATTCAGAAATGCATGTCAGTTTGTATGAATCTGGGGACATTGTTAAAAAAATGGACTTATTACTTTTTCCTGTGAAGGGCGATACCTGCAATAATCCCGCACCCGATAAGCGCAACAAACGCGTCATATCCCGGGGACTTATGGGTAGGCACTACTGTTGCAATAGCTTGTTGCTGTGCAAGCCAGGAACTCACCGAGGATGTTGTGGATTCGGCGCCAACCGCGAAGGTAGGTGCTGTTGTGAACGTGGGAATTGTCGTTGCCGCTCCTCCTGCGTTAACTGTAATGGTCTGGGTAGGGCCATTTGTACTACTGCCCAATGAGTTCATGGATACGAGGGTTGCTGTATAGGTCCCCGGGTTCGTATAGATATGAGACGGGTTTTCAGTGGATCCCGTACTCCCATCCCCGAATGACCATTCCCATTGCGTAGGTGAATTGGTAGATTGGTCCACAAACTGAACGGTGAGGGGTGCGAGGCCCGATAAGGGCGACGCAGAAAATGCAGCAACCGGTGTTGCGGCTCCGACCACGATGTATCCCGTCATTGTGGTTTCATTTGTGCCAAGAGAGTTTACTTCAGTCAATGAGACCGTATACGTTCCGTCGGTAGCATAGGTGTTGGTTGGATTTTGCAGAGTGCTCGTATTACCGTCCCCGAAGGTCCAGCTCCAGGACGCCGGGTTTCCCGTGGATTCATCAGTGAAGGTAACTTCAAGTGGTGCAGTCCCTGAAGTTGGTGTCGCGTAAAATATCGGTACCGGGATTGACGTTGCTGCCGCTGCAAAGTTGTATTTGTCACCGGCGACTGCTGTGGATGTGCCTTCCGGGGTTGAAACAATAACATCAACTGGTCCCGCGGTCGAACTTGCCGGGGTAGTTGCAGTAATTTCAGTGCTACTAACAACCACAACGTCGATTGCTGCAGTACCCCCAACTGTAACTCCAGTTGCGCCGGTAAAACCTGTCCCGGTGATGGTTATTGTAGTGCCCGTAGAAATCGGCCCATATGTCGGCGATATGCTCGTCACAACCGGAAGTGAATTTGTTCCACCTGTCACCGTTATAGGGGTAGTTTGAGTGCTGGTGCTGCCAGGAAGAACCCCTCCATCTCCGATCGTGAGTTGGACATAGTAGGTTCCAGCAGTTGTATACACGTACGATGGGTTTTCATTGTTACTCGAATCTCCATCACCGAAGTTCCAGTCCCAGGTAGTGGGAGATCCGGTAGATGTATCTCTAAATTGTACCGTGAGAGGTGCAGTACCCGAAGTGGGTGATGCTGTGAATAAGGCAACCAGTGGTGTTGCGGTAGTAGTTGGAATAGTGGTAGCCGTAGTGGTTGGAGCAACAGTAGTGGTTGTAGTAGTTGGAATAGTAGTGGCCGTAGTGGTTGGAGCAACAGTAGTGGTTGTAGTAGTTGGAATAGTAGTGGCCGTAGTGGTTGGAGCAACAGTAGTGGTTGTAGTAGTTGGAATAGTAGTTGCCGTAGTGGTTGGAGCAACAGTAGTGGTTGTAGTAGTTGGAATAGTAGTGGCCGTAGTGGTTGTATTGTTATCCGCTGCGACCGGGATTGCAATACACCCGAAAAAACACAGCAGCATAAATCCAATAAGGGCTACACGGATGAATTTCACGGAACTCGCTTCCTGCAGTTACATTTTATTAACTGCTCCATGATAATACAGGCCATAATAATCAATCCTGAATGTGATGGCTCGTACCAATAAAGCGTACGGATGGGGATCGAAAATGAACGGAACCCCATTGTAAGCAATGAGTTACCCATCACATTTTGTAAAAGATAAGTTACATTTTGTAGTATAAACATTCTGCTAATCAGGTTGCTAAAACTAAATTGACCTTCTCCCAAAGTGAAGATTTAGTCAAAAAATTGTTTTAGTCTTATTGGTAACAACAATAATTCCGCACTGAGTCTCTCCTATTGCTTTAATCCCAGCGGAGAATTACCAGAACCCGGTTATCCTGAATGTTTCGTGAGGAAGACTAACAGTGTCTTGTTAAGATGTTCGGCATGCGTCCAGTTTAATCCGTGCGGCCCTCCTTCTATAACTACAAGCTGGCTCCCCGGCATTGCTTCATGCGTACGTTTTCCCGTAGATTCCAGGGGGCATATACGATCTGCATTGCCGTGGACAACGAGAACAGGGATCGTGATCTTTGAAAGATCCTTCCGAAAATCCGTCAGCCATGCCGTAACGCAATCTAATGTACCAATGGGTGAAGCGACGACAGTCTGTATTCCAGCTGAGCTTCATTACCTCTTCCGAAATGAGTTTCCCCTTGAGGATATCAGCGTTGTAGAAATTGTGGAAAAACTGAGTCAGGAATGATGGGCGGTCAGCTACAATTCCCTTTTTAATCCCTTCAAAGACACTTCCATCGATGCCTGCCGGGTTATCCTTTGTTTTTATCAGGTAAGGTGGGATTGCTGAGATAAATACTGCTTTACTTACACGCCGGGAGCCTATAGTACCAAGATACCTCGCAACTTCACCGCCTCCCATAGAAAATCCGACCAGAGTAACATCGTTGAGATTAAGTGCAGTCATCAATTTGTCAAGGTCTTGGGCAAACGTATCAAAATCATAACCTTTTACAGGCTTACTGGAGCGACCAAACCCTCGCCGGTCATATGTAATAACCCGATATCCCGCGCCAAGCAGGGCTGGCACCTGTTTCTCCCACGCATCTCCGGAAAGCGGCCATCCATGGATCAAGACTACCGGTGTTCCCTCACCATGATCTTCGTAGTAGAGATCGATCTCTCCCGAATTCTCTTTTCCGACAGAAATATACGGCATATTTCCCATCTCTTTTTCAATAATTTACCTCGCCTTTTATCACCTACATCAATAAATTGATTTATGCAATTTCCAATTTGAGAAACATCCTTTGCAAATTCCATGACGTACTCCTCTTTTGATGATCTGCTGAAGAAATACAACTTTCTTTGTAGTCGATCGCAGCTGAGACGTTTCCTCTCTTTTTCGGGCTCACTTTGCTCATATATATTTGTATAATGAATATTATGCTAATCCGGCAAATTGATCATCCTTTTATACCCCTTTATTTCCACTGGAAAATAAGTAAATATTACGTTTTTTTATTAATTAAACTGTGAATTAGAGCCTGTTGAAATATCCTTTTTATGGTAATTTGCCTCAAATTATAATAATAAAATGAAATCTAATTGCTTTTGTAAATATATCTTACGGTCACTATACTACATTTGAGCTGAGCGAAATGAGCCTTTCCGGAACCAAATCTTCAAAAAAGAAAACCGATGTATTTTGCAATAAAACCACGAAGGAAATATTTCCTGCACGATGCCCTATCCAAAAGATTAACAAAAAAGCCCGGCTCAGGTTCTCTTGAACGGGAGCACTCCTATGAAATATCCTTTTCTTATATCGATCCCCCATGGTGGAAATGAGATACCGGAGGAAGTATCTAGCCGGCTTGCTCTTTTACCTGAGGAGGTATCCTGGTATTGCGATCCTGCCACGAGGATACTTTTTGACTTCGGCCAGTGGGTGGAATCTTCAATTGATACGCCCATTTCCCGAATGGTTATCGATCTAAATCGTCCGCCGTTACCGCTTCCCCCCGGGACCCGGATGGGATCATCAAGGTCAGGACTGTGGACGGGCGGCAGGTTTACCGGCCTGGACAGCTTCCCGATTTGAATCTTATACACCAGCTTATGGTGAAATGGTATTTTCCTTATCACCAGAGAATCGATGAGATTATCGACAAACATCCAATACAGATAGCGTTTGATTGCCACTCCATGCTCCCGTATGGATCCGCAGAACAAAGTGATGCAGGTAAATGCAGGCCGCTCATCTGTCTGGGGAACTATGGTGATGAAACGGGTCAGGCAAAACCCGGGAGCCTTATCACCTGCCCCGCGGATTGGGTCGTGGGCCTTGCAGAGATATTCAGGGACGAATTTAAAGGAAAAGATGAAGTTGCAATCAATGTTCCCTTCTCCGGAGGCTTCATTTCAAACGCCCATTACTGGCGTAAAGGGATACCGTGGATCCAGATAGAAGTAAACCGGAAGCTCTATGAGACTGATGGTATCCATGGTCACCGACCTGTTGCAAGCGAAGATCAGGTCCTTGAGTTACGCGAAAAGATCTGGCGAATTCTAGCCCGGTTCTGGGATAAATTATCGGACAATAAGTGAAAGAACAGGTGATCTCCCGATCTTTCAAAAAAAGTATCCTTATAAATAGTTTTTTACATCTTCCATAAGGCATCTATCAAAAAATCATGAAAAAAAATAAAAATCTGGGGCAGGATGATAAAGAATTAAATGGTATCAGGTGAGAACAATCATTAATGATTTCCCTGCTCTATGTCGATGATGACTCTGCATTGCTGGATCTGTGCCGGGTTTTTCTTGAGCAGGAAGGAGACATATCTGTCGTTACCGAATCATCGGTGAAAGAAGCACTCGGTCGACTAGACACCGGGCAGTTCGATGCCATTATTTCTGATTATCAGATGCTGGAAATTGATGGTATAACATTCCTCCGTAAAGTACGCCAGCGGCTCCTGACCTGCCCTTTCTTCTGTTTATTGGCAGGGGTCGGGCGGAGGTTGTTATCGAAGCGATCAACAGCGGTGCCGATTCCTATATCCAGAAAGGGGGAGATCCCCGGTCACAGTTCAAGGAGCTTTCCCATAGGGTAAGACAGATTGTGCGGCGGAGAAAGGCAGAAACTGAACTGCATCTGATGAAGTTTTCCGTCGATCATGCATCTGAAGGTATCCTCTGGATGAAAGTAAACGGGGGGATCACATATTACAACGAGGCTGTCTGCACTATGTTAGGGTATACCCCAGACGAGTTTTCCGGGCCCTCTGTTTCGGACGTCAGGCCGGGCCTTTCCTATTACTCTCTTTCTGATGGCTGGAATAAACTGCTCATACAAATACGCTACCGTTGAAGAAGTTCTTGTAAAATAAGATGGTTTACATCTCCCTGTTGAACTGGTGCTCAACTATAGCGAACAGGGATCAATGATATTTGCATTCGTCCGGGATATCAGCGAACGGCGGCGCTCTGAAGGGGAACTAAAAAAAGCAATCGACCAGCTTATGGTGACAGAGGACGGTCTGCGATACCAGTTTGAAGAAATCAAAAGAGTGACGATGCAATTCGGATGATTGACCAGCGGTACCAGATGATTTCAGAGGAAATCGATGCCTGGATTTGGGAAAGTTCGTCTGATGGTTATTTCATCAGCGCAAGTGCCCAGGTTCAGGACATCATCGGCTACAGTCCGGCTGAACTAGTGGGGAAAACATTTGCAGATCTTCTGGCTCGTGAGATTCTTTCTATTACCGGTATTACGATTCATGAAACCGGAATGGCGGGAAAAGGCGCACGCTTCGAGATGTTTGTCCCAAAAGGATCGTACAGGAGATTTGTACCTGAGTCCGGCTCTGTCAGTGAGCAAATGCAAGTACCAGACTTTATTTCCCAAACGCACCATAACCACACAATATGATTCGTGAAACACCTCAGGAGTTCCTGGACACCCTCAAATCGTACGTCCCCGACCCCAGGGAACCGGTCGGTGTGGCCCGACAGGAATTCTCGGAATTTTTCACAGAATTCCAGTCTGAAGAACGCCCCACAACCGAACAGGTGGCGATCCGGGATGATCTGCGGGGGGTATGGTGTTCGGTTCCGGGAGCAATACAGGATCGAACCCTCCTCTTCTTTCACGGCGGTTTTTTCTCTGTAGGATCAACGGCAGACCATCTGGGATTCTGTGCGGAACTCGCAAAATCTGCCCAGGCCCGGGTTTTTTCTGTTGATTACCGGCTTGCGCCAGAGCATCCTTTCCCGGCACAGCTGGAAGATGTAATGGCCGCGTACCGATACCTTACCAGTCATAGTGTTCCTCCCCACAAGATTATTCCAATCGGTATATCCGCTGGGGGAAATCTTGTACTCGAGCTTCTTCTTTCGTTGCGCGATAATCGCCTGCTGATGCCTCCCGCAGCTATCTGCATGTCACCTATGGTTGATCTTGCTTTTGGGGGGGCTCAGTCATTGAAAATCAGAATAAAGACTGGCTTACTCCGGCTCGTCTTGCTACAATAAGGACCCATTACCTTGCCGGGACAGATCCCGTTGATATGCGGGCTTCCCCGATTCATGCCAGCCTGTCGAGACTCCCCCGCCTCTATATACAAGCCGTTCTGGCGAGCTCATATTCGATGATATTTCCGCGTTTGCAAAGAAAGCGAGTTGGGCGGGAATACCTATCAGGTACGAGATCTGGGAAGGTATGTTCCATTCATGGCAGATATTTGGCAAACAGATACCTGAGGCTCGCGATGCGGTATCCCGTGCGGGAACCTTTGCACGGGAGGCATTCGGGCGGTAAGATCCCAAGCATTCTATCGTTATTACAAAAACCCGGTATCCAGAATTATTCCCGGTTCATGGGTGCGCGATAGATGTGCCAAGATAGATCTTCTTTTCATTTTTTTCATTAAAGTGAAACAAAACGGGTTGGCAGGAAATAACATTCATCCCGCAGGACTGCGAATAGAGAATTATGATAGATCGGATAATTCGAAGTTTCGAATTGGTGAAGGCGAGCTGGAAGATCCTCATGGAGGATAAACGACTCCTTGCATTCCCCATAATTTCTGGTATTGTAACGCTTCTGGTGATTGCATCATTTTTTGCAGTTTTCCTCTCAACCAGTATCTTTTCATTTAACACGAGTACTTTGGGTGGAATTATTTTTGTATTCCTTTTCTATCTGGTCAGCTATTTTGTAGTCATTTTCTTTAACGTAGGTTTGATAAGCTGCGTTTATGCAAAGCTAAATGGAAAGTCCATGACCATACGCGAAGGTCTCTCCGCTGCAAGCCGCCATCTTCCTGCCATTCTCGTTTGGGCCGTTGTAGCTGCCACCGTAGGCCTAATCCTGCGTATGATAGAAGACCGGTCCGGATTCCTTGGACAGATTGCTGCCTCGATCATTGGCGGAGTTTGGAGCCTTATTACCCTTTTTGTCGTTCCCGTGCTTGCCTTTGAGGACAAAGGTGTGTTTGATGCAATGAAGGAATCACTTGAACTTTTTAAAAAGACCTGGGGGGAAAGTGTTGTTGGAACGCTCTCTATCTCCTTGATCTTTGCGGTTGTCGGATTCGTCGGCTTGATTCTTGTAATCGGTACCCTCTTTATCGGTGACACAACACTCTTTTACATCGCCCTTGCGCTCTTTATCGTTCTCATCGCCGTCCTTGCTATACTGGCTTCAGCGATGCAGGGCATTTTCACTGTGGCACTTTACATGTACGCAAAAACCGGATCGGCACCCGGTATCCTTCCGCCTGGTGTAATTGAGGGCGCGTTTGCCCCTTCAAATAATCAGCAGTTTATTCCAGGTAACATCTGATTACCTTTTTTAGATTTATCGGATTCTTGTTCATCGGACTGGATTGAAACATTGATTGCCTCTCTGAAGGATCCTCCCTTTTCCGGATGAAAAACTCACTATTCGGAATGTCAACGATATCCGTTTATTATTTGCGGGATATTGTATCAGTGCAAATCTGGCATTTTTCGAAATTTCCGTCAGTGTAGACCATGACCGTGATCGGTACACCCTTCCTGAGCTGTCGCAACCTTGTGTCATAGATTTTCTGCACGTGCCGGAGCTGGTGCCGAGCAAACCAATCCTGGACACAATCTAAAAAAGCGATCTGATGATCGAGGAACGCATGTTCATATTCGAGGGTTACGCGGGCAATGGTGAGGCTTTCCTCCTCTGTGATTGCAGTATTATATTCGCCGTGTTTGTCCAACCCGGAGATCTGGCGCCAGTCAATGTTTCCCCTTTCGTCAGGCTCCCGGTGAAGCATGTACGGATAGATCCGACATATAGAAAACCTGCGGTCGTATATGCTGCATTTGCCTTTATTGAGAAACCAGCACGATCCGCTTTCATCATCCTGCACCTTAAGTGAATAACCTGATACATAAAATGTGCCATTTTGGTCACAGAACTCAGGATCCGGAGCGGCTCGATCGCATTAGGATCAATTGCCCGAACAACAGCCACTTCCTGATCAAGAAGAAAAACGTGACCGTTGAATACCCGGGAACAGCATTTTGCGCAGCCTGTGCACCGGAACCCGACCTCCCGGATCACATCTGCGAGACGATGAACGGGATACTCAAATAAGGCGTTCTTTTCCTCCGTAAGAGTCTGTTATGCGGTACGGTATAGGAATGAGTGAAACAATAATCACCGATATGTAAGAATGGGTGTGACGTCACGGGATATTGTTTTTATGGAACTACCTGGATTTTCGCGAATATGTTTTACAGGAAATACAGGTTCGAAAGTAAAAACGGTTACAATTTCACTAGTAAAATTTGATAACATCGGGATATGGCAAATGGTCAAAGGATAGGCAAAAGCAGTAAGAAAAGATCTTTTACAAAAAGAAAATATTGCCTATATTCTGGATGTTTTTTCCAGATAAAATTAAATCAGGTTTTTTTTCAGATAACAGTGCGCAATAATGCAATGTTTTTCTCGAGTTTTGCGAGAATCTTCTCGCCAGTCCGGTTCAGGGGAACCTTTTCTTCGGTAATAATTTTGCCTAAACCAAATTTAACAAATATTTCGCCATCAGTATTAACATAAATATTATTGAGAATCTGCTGATCGCGCAGACGGTCAAAATCGCTAATTCCTTTCTGCAAAAGAATTTCACGTATTCTTTTTACTTTTCCGCGTTCATATGCGCTCAGATTCCTTGAACCTTTAGGGCGTCCACGTGGCATATACAAAAATTTTTGTCTGGATCTATATATATGAATAGGGTGATTCTGGCCCCTCTTTATTATATGATTAAAGTAATCTGTAAATGGATTTGTTAAACAATCTGTTTTAGTAAGGAAATTGGCCAGAAGAAGGAGAATTTATCAGTATTCTTTTGAAATAACTTTTAAAAAAAGATATGCGCGGGAATGAAAAAAATATAAAGAGATGTTTTCGATTATGAACCCACCAGAATAGGTGTCTGTTTTTCCGGAGCTTTTTTCTGCGCCGCTGGTTTTGAAGTGTGAGCCTGATGCACCGGTTCCTTTGCAGTATCTTCATTATGTCCGGACATAATCCGGTTCTGATGGGCGAGCGCCTGGAGAATCTGTCTGCTGATTTCAAGGTTTTCTTTAGTGAGAGCGGCTATATCCGTCATGATTTTTGTCTGTTCGGTGATAAGTGCCTGTATCTCGTGAGCGTTTGGTGAACCGCCTTCTGCCTGGGGGAGGATAAGTGGCCGCTTCTTTGCAAATTCGCTACGGCGTTTCCATATTTTACTAATGCTATCGAGCCCTTTTTTGGTATCAGGAAATACTTTGAGATATTGCTCATAAAATTCGCGGCTGTCCCTGGACTTGAGGACGAGATCGATCTCTGCTTCCTCGACTACCTGGTATTTTCGGGTTGGAATTTTCTGCATAGCTATACAATCCTAAGTCTACCATACGGGAAAAAAGAATTGTGGTTCACACTGGTTGTATGTATCCATAATAATGGAGAAAATATTCCCCTTGGAGAATAGTTGCATCTTTTTAAATGAAACTCCTTTCTCCATTCTTCAAAAATGCGATCGCTTGAACGTCAAAAGTATTTCGTCGGCAGAAAGGTACATCCTGATCGTAAGCAGTTATTTTCACACTCCCTGCCCATCTGCATTAAAAGCTGGTGTCGTACCACTTTTATGGCATTTGAAGATACCCTCGTCTACATTGTAATTGCCCTGATCGCCGGTTTTTTTCTTGGTTGGTGCTTTGTAAAAGCGCAAATTTCTGCAATTGAACAACGGTATCGGGCTGATCTTGAGCGATGGAAAATAGAATATGCTGCTGAGATCCGGAAAGATTCGGTGAACCGGTCCCGCTCGACCCTGAAAGGAAAAATTGGTGAACAGATGGCACCACTTTTGCCATCGTTTGGGTACCTCCCGGCGGATGCCCGGTTCATCGGCTCCCCGGTCGATTACATAATATTTGATGGCCTTTCATCAGTCGCCGATGAGAAAGGGTCAACTATCAGGATTGTATTTATGGACGTGAAGCATGGGAGTGCTACCCTTTCCCGAACCCAGCGGGTGATAAAAAAGCTGTGGAAGAAGGAACGATAACGTGGCAGACGTTGCATCTTGATGATTATTGACTAGTATATTCTGATGTGAATTACCCGAAAACAGGATGAAAAAGGGAAAGATTATGCATAAGCCCTGAATGGCACATACTGGTCGTAGATCAAAACTTTATCTCCCTGAGGGGTTAAAGCCCATACTTGAGCCCGGTCATTATTGCCTGTTGTTCCCGGGAGACTAACGGTAGTCGTCCCTATAGCTAGGGGTTGCGTCATTTTGCCTGTTTCCACGGTCCCATCAGACCTGGTGAGCTGGACGTCAATTTCAGGAATTAAATTCTGGCCCATGCCCCCCTCAAAAGTGAAAATCACCTGGGGGTTTATCGCCTGTCCGTTGCTCTGAACCTGAACAGTCACACCCCAGTTGCTCGGTAATGTCTCCGTTGGGCCGGGGGTAGCGGGTATAAACGTGGTTGGAGCTGCAGTTAGGGTACTAACTTGTTCTACGGGAGTTGCGACTTGTGTGGGAACCGGCGTTGCCTGCTGCGCGGCAGGTTGTGTACAACCAGCTGCAACAAGCACAAGGACGAGACACACAAGACCGACAAAAAGAACCTTCATATTCATACTGGAAAGTTCAACTGCGTGATATATAGGATTGTGCGTAGCAGATTTTCGTTATATATAAATATTTCCTGGGTTCTGCACATTCCTGCAAATATAAAAAAGAAAATTTATTACGCTCTAAAAAAGGTTACTTCACTCATTACGGCCTTGGGCCGGTTCTATCCCGGTTGGTTGGCCGCGGATCGTGCGATCCTTCATGATAGTATAGACCTCTTCTGCACAATCGCGGGGTACTTCAACAAAGGAATAGGTATCGAGTATCCTTATCGCCCCTATTGATTTGCCAGGGATACCGGTTTCACCAGCTATTGCGCCGACAATGTCCTTGGGAGCTGACATTGTGGTTCCGTCCAAGACCTAAGAAGAACCGTACCATGCCGGCCTCTGCGCCGGTATCTCCGAAATCGGCCGGGGCGTTGCGTTCTTTGCGGGTTTCCGCTCCCTGCTCCATACGCAATTTCATGAGAGCGGCAGCGATCTCAAGCGTTGAGAGATCTCCTTCGCTCTCCTTTTCGATCATCCGTTTATACTGGTCAATACCACCCTTTTGGACAGTCTCACGGATCTCTTCGATAATTGTCTTGGTTTTTGATTCAACGACATCGTCTGCAGTCGGAAGATTCTTTCGTGGGATCTGAACTTTTATGTATTTCTGGATCTCGCGGAGTTTGGTTAAATCCCGGGGTGTTACAAAGGTGATTGCCCGGCCACTTTTCCCGGCTCGCCCCGTGCGGCCGATGCGGTGAACATAGTATTCGACATCTTGAGGAACATCGTAATTAATTACGATATCGACATCTTCAACATCTATTCCCCGCGCGGCGACATCGGTCGCTATCAGGATATCGAGAGTGCCTTTCCGGAAACTGTTCATGACCCGGTCCCGCTGGGTCTGTTTCATATCTCCGTGAAGTTCCTCGGCGCGGTAACCCCGTGCCCTGATATGACTGGCAAGATCCTCTGCTCGCCTCTTGGTGTTACAGAAGATTATGGCAAGTTGTGGGTCGACGACATCGATTACCCGGCAAAGGGAATCAAGTTTGTCCCGGTCCTTGACTTCGATATAGGATTGTTCTGTAGCAGGAACTGTTAGTTCCTGGTACTCTATTCGGACAAACTCGGGCTTGTTCTGGAACCGTTTTGAAATCTCTATAATAGGCTGGGGCATCGTCGCGGAGAAGAGCAGTGTCTGCCGTTTCTGCGGGACACTTTTTAAAATATGCTCGATATCTTCGCGAAATCCCATATCGAGCATCTGGTCGGCTTCATCAAGAACAACAATCGAGACATGGTCAAGGGAGAGTGTCCGGCGCCGGAGATGGTCCATCACGCGTCCAGGGGTTCCGATAACAATATGGACGCCATGTGCAAGAGCTTTAGCTGGCGTTCAATTGGTTGGCCGCCATATACCGGGAGAATTGAAATTTTCGGGAGATATGCAAGAAGATGGGAGAATTCTTCGGCGATCTGAATGGCGAGTTCACGCGTTGGACAGAGCACGATAGTCTGAACAACCCTTTGGGTCTGGTCTATGTTTTCAATGACCGGGATACCAAAAGCCGAGGTTTTTCCGGTGCCGGTCTGTGCCTGTGCTGTCACATCCCGGCCGCTTTGGATGAGGGGTATTGCACGTGCCTGGATGGGGGTGGGCTCTTCAAAGCCCATTTGTTCGATGGCTTTCGCGATCTCTTTTGAAAGGGAAAGATCGGAAAACTGTACTCTTAGTATTCATATCGCACGACTATTTGGCGCGCGGGTTCATAAGATGATACCCTAGTACATAGTTTTTGCAATATGTAGGTCCGGATTATTTCACCACGTTCTCTTATAAGATCCCTTTCAAGAAACTGAATGTATTATCTGTGGAGCGATTCTACCGGGAATTATTAGGGAGAGTATCATGAAGGTTGTCGCATTTAACGGGAGTGCCCGCAAAGATGGAAACACTGCAATCCTCGTGCGGACACTATTCGAAGAACTCGAGAAAGAAGGTATCAAAACTGAACTGGTTCAGCTCGCAGGAAAGAAAGTGCATGGATGTACTGCCTGCATGAAATGCATGGAGAATAAGGATCGCAGATGTGTGATTGACGATTTTGCAAACGAATGCATAGGTAAAATGGACGAAGCCGACGGGATCATTCTCGCATCACCAACATATTTCTCAGATGTGACCACTGAAATGAAAGCGCTGATCGACCGATCGGGCTTTGTTGCCATGGCAAATGATAGCATGTTCCGGCGCAAAGTTGGAGCTGCGGTTGTGGCTGTTCGCCGTGGGGGTGCAATCCACACGTTCGATACAATCAACCATTTCTTCTTCATCAGTCAGATGGTCGTTCCCGGCTCGTGTTACTGGAATGTCGGTATCGGGCTTGCGCCCGGAGATGTGGAACACGACGATGAAGGGCTCAACACCATGAAAGTGCTTGGCGAAAATATGGCATGGGTAATGAAAAAACTCAAAAAGTAATCTTTTCTCTCTTTTCACAGACATCGGATACGTTTCTTTCCGTTCACTCCTTCCAGCAATCGAGAGCACTTGTATCATCGTTAATCCTGCTGTTATGCCTGCTGTATAGGATATAGATTACAAGGCCGACTGCAAGCCAGAGTACGAATCGCAGGTGGGTAACCAGGGGGAGTGCAAGGATCAGCAGCCCGCAGGAAAGGATGCAAAGGATCGGGACATAGGGGACAAAAGGACACCTGAACGGCCGGGGCAACGTCGGTTGTGTATGGCGGAGAACGATCACACCAAGCGAGACAATAATAAATGCGGCAAGGGTTCCGATATTGACAAGCTCTGCAATAGTAGTGAGCGGGAGAAATCCGGCGAGGAAAGCAGTGACCATGCCTACAAGGATGGTCACTTTGACCGGGGTTCGGTACACGGGATGGATCTGCCTGAATAGTCCGGGGAGCAAACCGTCGCGTGACATTGCAAAGAATATACGCGTCTGGCCGTACAGGAGCACAAGGATAACGGACGTAATCCCGCAGATGGCTCCGACGGAGATAAGCGCTGATCCCCAGGATATCCCGATCTGTTCAAGCGCAAAAGCAACCGGTGCGCTTGTATCGGCAAAAAGCGTATAAGGAACGATCCCGGTAAGAACTGCGGAGACTGCGATATAAAGGATCGTCGCAATTGCAAGTGAGGAGAGAATGCCTATGGGTATATCCCGTTTTGGGTTTTTCACCTCTTCTGCCGCAGTTGAAACCGCGTCAAAACCAATATAGGCAAAAAAGACGATTGCCGCACCGGTGATTACCCCGTTCCAACCAAATGGCATGAAGGGTACCCAGTTGGCGGGCCGGATGTGACCGAAGGCAAGGTACAGGAAGAGAAAGATTACGGCAAGTTTTATTGCAACAATTACCATGTTGACCCGGGCGCTTTCCCGTACACCAATTATGAGGATAACGCTGACCAGAAGGATGATTGCCATCGCCGGAAGATTGACAAGTCCCCCGTTTGTTCCGGGCGGGTTTATGAACGCAGCAGGTAGTGTTATCCCAGCACCTGCAATAAGGCTTGTAGCATATCCTGACCACCCCACAGCAACTGCTGCAATGGAAACACCATATTCGAGAATCAGGTCCCACCCGATGATCCATGCCCAGATCTCGCCAAGTGAGGCATAGCTGTAGGTGTAAGCACTCCCGGAGACCGGTACCATTGAAGCAAACTCCGCATACGCAAGGGCTGCAAATGCGCAAACGATTCCGGCGATAACAAAAGAGACAACAAGCGCAGGACCAGAATAGTTTGCCGCTACCACGCCCGTGATTACGAAGATTCCCGTGCCAATGATAGCACCGATGCCCATGAGGGTCAGATCAAGCGGTGAAAGTACTTTTCTGAGCGAATGTTCGCCATTAGTGCACTCCATGAGCTTATCGATGGTCTTTGTTTTGAAGGCCTGGGCGTCCTTTGGGATAAGTGATTGGAGATCCATTGAGTATACCTGAATGATCGGTTTTTCAGTTTATAGAGGAAACGGAATCGATAAATCCTGTACCAAAACAAGCTTAAACGTCGATAGTCATATTGTCCTCAGATACAACAAGGTCCGGGCACTCTTTTTCAAACTGCTTTTTCAAATTCCGCCTTTCATCGAGTGATTTGTACACCTCTGCCCCAAAGTGCATCAGTGCGAGGCGTTTAGCTTTAGCCACCTTTGCAATATGGATAGCCTCTTCAGGGTTGAGATGCGGCCAATCTGGACTTTTCTGACCGGGCTTTAAGCCGCACTCGGTAATGAGAAGATCTGCGCCGCGCGCGAGGGTAATTGCATTATCGCATATGCCCGTATCTGTGCAATAAGTAACGACCTTTCCGTCAATCTCGAACCTGAAGCCCCTGCAAGGAACGGGATGGGAAAGCGGCAGGCTGGTAACTTTAAACGGAATCTCGTGAGTACCATCGGTAAGTTCGGTCACGGTAACCCTAAAGGGGACCTTGTCAAGGGGCACAGTATAGGGTTCACGGACGAGCCCCGCAAGATCCGTCGATGTGCCTGGCTGACCACAGATCGTCAATCCTTTTCTGAACCGGAATTTTACCAACGTGTGAAGTCCTTCCGTATGATCAAGATGGAAATGGCTGATAAACAGGAAGACCGGTTTATCCTGAGAAATATACCGGTCTGCTTTTGAAATACCATTTCCCGCGTCAAGAATAATATCGTAATCCCGGGCTGAGATCAGCGCTGAGACTGTGTTTCCCGTTGGTGAATCATACCAGCCATTTGTCCCAAGAAAGGTAA
This sequence comes from uncultured Methanoregulaceae archaeon, assembly GCA_963701095.1. Classification (GTDB taxonomy): domain Archaea; phylum Halobacteriota; class Methanomicrobia; order Methanomicrobiales; family Methanospirillaceae; genus Methanoregula. The sequence continues at coordinate 1,283,158 of OY969564.1, read as the reverse complement.
CCTGCATATCCTGACATTAGCCGTCCTTTAACATCAAATTACAGGTGCCCCCACCAACGTATAATAAATCCCCGTTCTTACAATTCCGGAAACATCATGTGAGTTTTGGGCAAGCCGGTGGGAAATGGATCGCGCTCGAAAAACTGTACGGATCCAAGCCCAGTGCAAATTATGCCATAGACGAGATCGGAGATATTGGCAGCCCCCCAACATCACTTGTCGGTGACTATTCAGTAAACGGGGCTACGGTTCCGAATTGTTCCGTGTGTACCGGGACAATATGCACGGCAGATTCATCAGACGTGACGACTACCAGCGGTACGAGGGTAGTTGCAGAAACACCTCTCCTGGGGAAGTCGCTCTTTTTTAATGGTCGTAGCGATGCCTCAAACGTTAATGTTACATTTGTAGATGGTCATGCGTCATCGGTTTCGTGTCCGGCATACTCCCTTATGACCGGCGTTCAGCCAATCTCTGATTATCTCGTTTTATTGTTCCTCCGGTTGGTATGAGCGGTACATTGGCCTCGGTTGTATCCTCTTCCGAACCGATAACCGTATCAGCCTTGATTGCCACAACGACTCAACAATCTGGCATGCCGTTTATAGCAATCAGTGTCCATGGTCTGGGTATTGTTGTTATCTTTGCTCACCGGCGCAGTGAATAACCCTTCTTTTTGTAAGGTGCGGTGGGATCGATCACAATCTCCATGTACCAATGTGCTGAAATGGTGATCTGATGCAGGTAATTCAAATGCAGGAGTGTGGAAAACTGTGGCACAGGTAAAAGTAGGCGTCCATGTTTCTATAGCCGGTTCACTCGATCTTACCGTCGACCGTGCAAAAGATGCGGGATGCGACGTTTTTCAGATGTTCTCGCGTAATCCCCGGGGATGGGGGTTCAAGCCCCTGACCGATGATGACTGCACCCTTTTCCGGAAGAAAATTGCAACGACCGGGATTATACCGGTCGATCATATGCCCTACCTCCCCAATCTTGCCTCCCCTAAAACAGAGATTTGGGATAAATCAGTACAAACGCTTCAGGCAGAGCTTGACCGGTGCGGAAGGCTTGAAATTCCCTATCTTGTCACGCATCTTGGCCACCATCTCGGGGATGGAATAGCGGGAGGCAGGGGACGGGTAATAAAAGCGGTGAATATGGCGCTTGATGCGTCCGATACAAACGTTATACTGCTGCTGGAAAATACCGCTGGAGAGAAGAATAGTGTAGGAAGCAGTTTCGAGCAAATTCAGGGTATTATCAGCGGGATCGAACGATCCAACCGGATAGGGATCTGCTTTGATACCTGCCATGCGTTTGCCGCAGGATATGAGCTGCGTACTGAGACCGGTCTTGCCGCCACTCTTGCGCAGCTTGATGAAACCGTGGGTATCGGCAGGCTCAAAGTAATCCATGCCAACGACACAAAAGGTGATCTCGGGAGTGGCCTTGACCGGCATGAACATATAGGCATGGGGTTCATTGGTGAAGATGGTTTCCGGTGCATCCTCCATAACCCGGTGTTTAATCGCCTGCCACTTATCTGCGAAACTCCCGTTGACGACCGGCGCGATGACCGGGGTAATATCCGGGCTGTACGGGATCTCGCCCGGTAATTCTTTTTAAGAGCGCCGGATACGGGCATTCTGGTCTTCGCTTACTTGGTGCTCATAATATGCCGGTAAATAGATCCGTTCCTCAACAACACCTGTGGCCTCCTCGAGCTTTTTGGTTAGCTCAAGGCATTCAGTATTGTGTGCGCCCGTCACGGTAACCTGTATTCTGCCTTCTGTATCGATCGTAATCTCCATTTCCTGCATTTCCATTTATTATCCTCCTGTTGTCATGTCAGTTTATATACCGGTACATCTTTTTTCAAAAGCGTACCGGTTACAAGATCGCGCGCTGTAACGCGCAGTAGTTTTTCCCGGTCAAGCATGAACGTTAGTTCAAATCGCGGTTCGCCTTTAAGTGCCGGCGGGTCAGCGACCAGCAGTGTCGGAGTCCGCTCGTTTACCGGGTGGATTCTGCCTCCGCCTCCAGTATTTTCCGGCGGAGCAGCGAGGCGGATTCCCCCGGCGGGGTCCGAGACCAGTTCGATATCAGGGATGTCTGTGTCTGGAGACGCACTCATCTCGTAGAGGGGGATTCCGAGACGGGTCTGACCATCGTACGCGGCACTGATAGTGATGCGGGCTACCTGGCCAGCACTCGGGTACCGGGCCCCGCTGCGGACAAGGAACCGGTACCGGTGCTCCCGGCTTTTTGGGTCCCAGTACCCGAAGAGCATAATCATTTTTAACCCGATCAGGGAGGTTCGCACGGGGTAAAAAGATTGAAGCCCCGCGGGCAGCGGCATCAACGGGATGATCTGAAAGGATCTTCATTCCTGGAAACTGCTGTTTCACGAGTTCCCGGACCATGGGTATTGCACATCCGCGACCGGTCATCAGGATGGTGTCAGGCCCTTTACACCCCCTGGAGCTGGCGACGACCCGTGCACGGCTGCTTGTTCGTTCAAGGACTGAGGGGATTTCATGCTCAGTCAGGATCCTTTTGATATCTTCACGGGATATTCTTGCAGAAAGGGTTGTTCCGGAAAGCGGATCCTCAATGTGTATCAGAGCCTCATCCGATTTTGCCAGCTGACTGTAAAGCTCCCTACTCCTTCCGGTAATATTTGCGTAAATCCTCTGCGCCTTTGCCCCCATATACTTAAGGGGGCTCCGGGCAAGCACATCCTGGGCAATCCAGTCATCGACCGCTTTACACCCCGTATCATCACACGCGGTACTGATTGCAAATACTCCCCCGGCAGGATGATGATCCGATGGTTCTTCAGATAACGCAAACGATACTGTAAGTTCTGTCTCGTCCCAATTGACAATGAGATAGGCCTGCCCCGGTTCAGGAATCAGCTCGTAACCCGCAACAACTGCTGCAGGCTCAGTAATCGTATTCCATGATCTGATTCCCGCGGTTTGCGCAATATCCCCGAGCCATCTTATATACCATTCAGGCGCACCGGAAGGAATAACAAAGACCATGGAAGAATATTCAGGGGCCTCCTTTATTGCCCGGCTAATAACTGACCCCAGAAAATCCGCTGCCGCACCGCGAAATGATATATGGCGATTCCCGCCGGCTGGGATCAGCACCGGGCTCTCCTCGAGCAGGTACTTTCGGATCCAACGTGCCGTTGTTGGATGATCAGCAGCACCCGCACGCGTAACTTCATCACCAATGGTTCTCTTCCCGTCCTGATCGTAAAGGATCAATACCGGTACAGCGTTGACCGCTTCACCAGAAATCGCTCCGGTTATCTCCTGTGACCACCCGGGGAATGCGAGAGTACGGAATCCGTCGTTACCTTGTCCTGGTATGCAAATGACCAGCGAACTGGTTCCGAAGTCTACGCCGAGCTGAACTGTTGGCAGGGTGGGTTGTGCGTACCTGTTCACGAGAATCACCCGACAATTTGGATATCATATATTCCTGCATCACGGTATGTCGGGCAGAGTTCGATTTCGTTCTGGAACCGAAAGGATAGAAGATGGCATAGGAACCTCCATTGTGCTGCCGTAGATCCAGTAACGGCAGCCTGTTCCCGGGCAAGAGCAAGGTCTGTAAATGAGGTCCGGGATAAGGGCCGCATAAAAGGGATCCGGAAGATATGGATCATCCCGTCAGTACCGCTGGTAACGAAGCAGTCCTCTCCTTTTATAGCAACGATTCCGGTAACTTTTCCTGAGTGGGTGGGCAGAATCCGGATCAGGGAATGTCCGTGGACAGCATAAAACGCGGTGGTGCCATGATCATATCCAACCACAATCATAAGCCCGTCATCAGTGAAAGCGAGTGCCGAGGGTCTTCCTGGGATCTGGGGGATAGTTCCTGCAACAATCCCCTCCGGAAAATGGTATAATTGGATCTCAGGATCAGCGCCAGCAGCGGCAAGGAGTGTCCCGTCCGGGGAAATCGCACAGACACTCACCTCCTGCTTCGCACCCCTGAGAACGACACTCGTTTTTTCACCGGTCAGTTGCCAGATCCTTAGGGTCGTGTCATTGCTTCCAGTGACAAAAAAACGTCCTCGGGGATCTACACTGCAACAGGTTATAATACTCGAATGCCCGACCAGGATCTCCTGCGGTTTTCCACCTGTCACATCCCAGATCCGCACTTTTCCATCCCAACCGCAGGAAATACATGCGGCTCTATCCGGCAGGAAGGCAAGACACCGCACACTCGATTTGGGCGTATCACACGTGGCAACAAGGCCTCCTTTGGCAAGGTCCCAGAAACGAAGGCTTGCGTCTTTTCCGGCACAGGCAAGGTATGTTCCATCAGGACTGACGGCAAGGGTCGTGATCGATGGTGTGTACATATCGATAGATCTTACAAGTCCGCCATCTTCACAGGAGAAGATGCGGATCCTGCCATCAGTAGTGCCTGCAATTATGCCGGCACCAGCAGCGCTGGAAGTGAGAGCAAGGGCGGTTATCGCACCTGCCGGTCTCCGGAGTGTCCGGAGAAGTTCTCCGGTAGGAATACTCCAGAGGGTGACGGTTCCATCTCCTCCCGTCGTAGCAAGAATATTTCCGTCCGGAGAGATCGAACAGGTGGCGACGGATTGTTTACACCCCCGGAATTCTTTTATTTTCTGTCTTTCGTGAACACTGAAAAAGAAGATCGTTCCATCGTTGCAACCGACAGCGGCTAGATTAGCATCAGGTGTCAGGCAACAGCATGTCGGGATGCGGTTGTAGAAGGGAAATGATGCTATCGGGTTTTTATCATGCATGTTCCAGAAACGAAGTACTCTATCATCGCTGCCAATCCCTGCCATACTGTTTTCCGCTGATATCGCATAACAGGAGGGGCGACCGGAAAATCCATCGAAAGTCCTAAGGAAAATTCCTGTATTTCCGTCCCTAAGGGCAGGGAGAACTCGTTCATAAACTACGAACAGCTGGTTGTCTTGTCCGGTAAATGCAAGGGCCCTTACAGCGTTGCCGGTACCCGGCACTGTCCATACATCTGTGCCGGTCCCTGCCTCCTTACAGCAAATGGTGCCATCCATATGGCCAAAAGCAATATATTTTTTGTCAGGGGAAAGGGAAATGACCGTAACCTTGGATATGAGTCCTGATATTGTGAGCAGAATTTTGCCGGTCTGACACATAAGACGGGTAATCTTTCCCTGATCATCACTGACAATAATTTCTTCTCTATCTCTTGACATTGCAACACAAGAAAACGGGCGACCTTTGTCCGACCAGATCGTGTTTCCTAAAGGAATGCCATAGCAGGCGATCATTCCAGTGCGCCCGCCTATGATAAGGTTCGTATTGTCCGATGTGAATGAAATGAAATTGATCGATCCGGCATTTGTTGAGAGGGAGGTTAAAAGCCGGGCTGAGGAGACTTGCCAGATTGCAATCTTCCCGTCGCTTTTTCCTGCCGCAAGAAGAGTGCCATCACGGGAGAATGCAAGTCTCAGGCACTGGCTGTTCTGGTCGCTCATGGATAGGATAGGTTTTTCAGGAGCGGGATAAGCCCATCCTTCCGGAAGCTCGTTGATCAGATCCTCAAAGACCCGCATGCTGTCACCGAACGGTTTCCAGCCGGCAACCCTCATGTTTTCTAAAACTACTACTGTAAGTGATGGAGGTGCAGCAATAACCAAAAGCCACAGCACATCCCATGCTTTCTCCCGGGTCAAACCGGAGATGACTACCTCCCACTCAAGGTAGGTCAATATACCTGCAGCGCGCACCGGGTCAGTTCCGATTAGTGCATGGGCAAGAATCCGGTCCATGCGGGGAGAAGAAGCACCGCAGAGAACCCGGTTTTTTATTCTGGCCGGTGCCGTAGCATACCCATTAGCTAATAACGGGTGATGGGCATCAGGATCGAACCGGCATAACGCTTCATCCTGCCCGGTGACATAAAGAAAAACCGCCCTCGATCCCGGTTCCAAAGGTGTGTATGCCTGGTTGATAGCAACTTTTTCAAGTTCCTGATTATCCCGGATTATCACCTCTTTGCAGAATTCGTCGATGGCAGCCTGCGATGAAAGCGATGCAAGGACCTCAAGAGCCCTGGAACGGGAAAATTTATCCGGGCAGGACGAAACAATGGCGGTGAGTTTGCGGACTGCCTGGAGATCCCCGCATTTCGCAGCTCTGGCAATACCACGAACCGAACGCCGGAAAAAAAAGGGCCGATAACCGGAAATAGGGGAGGAATTTTCATAGGATGCTAAGCGTGTCTGTTATCAAAAGTCTCCAGTGCAATCACTTTTCCGTTCCCTGATGGTGTCGTGGCTACCCGCGATGCAGACTGCGCCCGACCTTCAGCAAGCCAGCCCCTGAGAGCTGCCACCGTCTCCCGTTGTGAGACAGAAAGGGGGACCTGTGTTTTCATGCAGTGAAGAATGTCAGCGGTCGTTACCCGGCGCATATTCTCGCTGAATGCCCGGTACATCGCATCAATGATCGTCTGCTCGATCTCGGCGCCTACGTAGCCTTCGCTTTTCTGCGCAAGGGAATCGAGATCAAATTCAGCAGGGATGCATTTGCGTTTCTTAAGGTGCACCGTAAAAATCTCGCGACGCTCTTCAGTTGTTGGAAGGTCGAGGAAGAATATTTCGTCGAAACGGCCCTTTCGTAGGAGTTCCGGTGGGAGGGCGGCGATGTTATTGGCCGTGGCGACTACAAAACAGGGAGAAGTTTTATCCTGCATCCAGGTAAGAAGGTGGGCAAAGACCCGCTGGCTCGTGCCTGCATCCCCGCTGCCAAACGCAAATGCTTTCTCAATCTCGTCCACCCAAAGGATACAGGGACTGATAGTCTCGGCAAGTGAGAGCGCCCGGCGCGTTCTCTCCTCAGATTCTCCGACGAGGCTGCCGAAGAGTGCCCCGACATCGAGCCTGAGCAGGGGTAAGTGCCAGAGATCGGCGATCATTTTTGCAGTGAGGCTTTTACCGGTGCCGGGGATTCCGATCAACGCGATACCTTTTGGCGACGGGAGCCCGAAGTCGCGTGCATCCTGTGTGAATGCCCGTTCACGCAAGGAAAGCCATTCCTTGAGCACAGCAAGGCCCCCAACGTTCTCCGGAGCCTCAGTATAACTATAAAACTCAAGTGCGTCCGAGGAGCTCAGGATGTCTTTTTTGTCCGCGATGATCGCATCAATATCCCGGTCGTCAAGCGTGCCATGGGTCACAATCGCTTTTGAGAATGCCCGGCGTGCCTGGTTCAGGGTCATGCCGATGGCGGCCTGGATAATCTTTTCCCGGCCTGCGGGAGATAGTGAACAAGCGATGCCACTTGTGGCAAGCAGGGTATCGAGATCAGCAGATAACTCTGCTGCCGAAGGTGGCGGAAAATGCACGATTACCGCATCGTCGCGGATCTCATCCGGCACCCGCGGTGTCGGGGTCACGATCACAATCGTGCGCCGGTTATACCGGAATGCCTGCGAAAAGTTGCGAATCCGTCGTTTTACCTGAGGATTGTTCCAATACTCGTGGAAATCTTTGAGAATAACAATTGCATCCTCTCCTGTCTTGACGATATCATCGAGTGCCGCGAGTGGGTCCTTGGACTGGCTCATGAAATTTTTATTGCCAACGATCACAGAAAAACCATCGACGCTATCCCAGGCGATACACTGGCGGGGAGGATCCCATCTCTCGCAGACATCATGGATTTGCGAAACAACCCGTTCTTCTTCCGGTGTAATCACTACAATCAGCGTAACCCGGGCCCTGAGCGAGACATTCAACCTGCGGGAAAAATCGGGTTCAGCAATTTGCATAGACTACTTCCACCTCCTGACAACTATCCGCACGGTCCCGTCTGACTCTTCGGTTTCTGAGATCAGGGAAAATCCGTCGGCAGCTGTTTGTTCGAGCACTATTTTTTTTGCATATTCTTTCTGGATTTTTTCTGCTTGTTGTTTGAGTTCTTCGGCAATCTTTTTCTCGCCTTTTCCTGAAATGCCCCACCAGTCCGCTACCATGTCGTACGTGCCGTCTGGGTTTTTTACAAAACCAAGTCCGTATCCTCCCGTATTTTTCACAGCAATGTCCACGTTGTGCTGGCCGTGGTAGCCCCTGATGGTGGTCTCTATTTCGACTGTATAGCCGAGCTCCTGCATGCACTGGATTAATGCTTCACGGTGCCGGAAGGTAGTTCGAATACGGCTGAAATGTGAAATGATATCACGTTTCCCTGCAGAGGGTAGCAATCTTGCGGACCATGTTTTCCTGCGGAAAACCAGTCGTCGTGATTACTCCTCTTGGTGTAATCGAAAATTCGATAATCTCACTATCGGTTTGTTCATTCACGAAATCCGTGCAAACCCTTTCTGTAAGGGAGATGAGCTGCTGGTTTGATGAACCGATATATGGGTGATTGCATGCCTGGGCTCTGATATAGGGGCCTGCAATGAGAAGATCGGTAACATTCAGGAGCCGGCTCGATGCAGGATCTGCACTTGAGGTAAGCTGCTCGAACGTATACCCTGTATAGGTCACGACCGTGTACCCTGCTTCCTGAACCTGTTCTCCCACGGATGCAAGTGCGTCTGCCTGTGCAAACGGCTCTCCCCCGGAAAACGTAACCCCGTCGATATCTTTCGTAGCAAGGATTCTGTCGGTGATATCATCTGCACAAACCAGATTGCCTCGAGAATAAGACCAGAATGCCTGGTTAAAACAACCTTTACACTGGATCGGACACCCCTGCACCCAGATAACGGCCCGGATGCCAGGACCGTTTACCGCTGACCTCGCGAGAAAACCCGCGAGGTTGATGTTACTCCTGCGTCGGCATCCAAGGTCGCTGTTCTGATGCACCATCATTTTTTTCGCCGCGTACAATTGGCTGCTGAAATGAATCCGGTGTGTGGGTGATCAATGTACCTTATAGTATTACCCAAATATTCCCGGAATTAATCCACTCTCGGGGACGTGCAAATAAGCATACTTATGAGATACAATCTGACTATACATGTTCGATTTTTACCTTTTAATAGGCATTGTTCCAGATTATTGTAATTCATAAGGATTTCGATCTGGAAATACCGGGACGCGCATAAGGGCACGTTCCTTTTTCCCGTGCACTTATAACGCTTCGGCAACAATAGATCTGGCAGTGAAGGCGTCTTTTGACGGCACATCTGTGCTGACTGGAAGGGATGGACGGGTGCTGTACGACCAGAGCGGGTATGGGCGACCCGAAGGTGACGGGGTACGACTCGCGCCTCAGGAAGCCCTCTACCTGCTTCACCGCAAGAGGATTGAGATTCCGGGCTACACGTTTGATACCCTCCTCTATGAGTACGCCAACCAGCGCAATTTCCTGCGAAGCTTCCTCGTGTACCGCGATCTGCGTGAACGTGGTTATGTCGTCCAGACAGGTCCGCACGATTTTCGGGTATTCCGGCGCGGTGAAAAACCAGGTACCGGTGAGTCGCTTTACCTTGTCCGCGTCCTCTCGGAGCGAGAACCGATCCGGTTTACGAATCTGATCGAAGAAGTAGTCACTGCAAGGAATATGCGTAAACAATACGTACTTTCAGTTGTCGACGATGAGGAAGAACTGACCTACTACGAGATCAAGATCCAGAAACTGGCTGACCCCGGTATTCCTCTTCCCCGAATTGAGCTCTCCGATGCCGTACTGGTTGGATCATCTGCAATGATCCGGGTGCCACCTCAGTCTGAACTGGAAAAAGCAGGTTTTGGTAAGCGTTTTGATGAAGAACGGCTTATGATTACACCGGTAGAACTGCTGTATCTGATGGGAAAGGAAATTGTTCGTCTTACCAGAGAAGATTCGCCGCTGAACTCAACAGAGTTTTTTGAAGTTGCGAAAGCAAATGATCCGGAACTCGCTGCTAAAGACAAAGTCTACACCGAACTACGCCGGCATGATTTTATTGCCCGGACCGGTTACAAGTTCGGCCATCATTTCCGGGTTTACTGTGGAAAGAATGTTCATTCCGACATGCTGGTGCATGCGATAGAAAAAGAGGCAGTCCTGCCCATGAGCGTTATCTCCCGTTCAGTCAGGATGGCCCACAGCGTCAAAAAGAAGATGTTGTTTGGCTGTGTACATACTAACGGAATCCAGTTCGTCGAATTCGCCCGTATAAAACTCTAAAAATGATACCCTCCCCAAAATTATCCCAGTGAGTTACCCGGTATGCCTGAATCATCGATTAATCCCTGGTCAAGCACCCCCTCTCTTGATGTAGAGAAGACATTTGCCGAATTTGGTATCGATCCGATAGCTCCGATACTTTCCGAATTGCCCGAGATACCCTATTTCATGCGCCGGGGCATTGTGGTCGGCCAGCGCGACTATCTCCCGATTGCCCGTGCCATCCGGAACCGTACGCCGTTTTATCTTTTGACCGGGTTTATGCCAAGCGGCCATCCCCATCTCGGTCATCTCATGCTTATGAAAGAAATTGTCTGGCATGTGCAGCAGGGGGCAACCGGGTATGTAACCATAGCGGATCGGGAAGCATATGCAGTTCGGGGACTTTCCTGGGAGAAATGCAGGGAATATGGAAAGGAATACCTCTCCTGTCTTTATGCTCTTGGCTTTGAAGGAAAGACCTATTTCCAAAGCAAAAATAACAGACTCAAGGATCTAGCTTTCGAGGCAGCAACTAAGGTAAACTTTTCCGAACTAAATGCGATCTACGGTTTTTCCCCGGAAACGGCTCTCGCTCACGCTGACAGTGTAATTACACAGGTTGCCGATATCCTGTACCCGCAGGTTGAAGGAGAACCAGCCCCCACGTTGGTTCCCGTAGGAATCGATCAGGACCCCCACATCCGGCTCACTCGGGGAATCGCGAATAAATTCAGGATGTTCATTGTCGAAGAACGGGATGGGTACATAAGTGTACGTTCGAAGAACGCCCCTGATTCAGCACTTGATGCAATAAAAAAAGCGTTTCCTTACGCAAAGAAATATGAGGGCCATATTGATATCCGGGCGCCGGATGTGATGATGTAAGTGCGAAGGTCAGAGAAATTGAGAGGGTCTGTGGAGGTTATGCGTTTTACACCCCCTCATCCACGTACCATATCTTCCTGCCCGGCCTCACCGGCGGCAAAATGTCGTCAAGCATTCCCGAGAGCCTGATTTCATTTTTTGAACCCGAAGCGGTGGTGCGAAAGAAAGTAATGAGCGGTCTTACCGGGGGCAGGATGACCCTTGAGGAACAACGGCGGCTCGGTGGTGAACCGAATAAATGCACGCTTTACCTGCTTAACATGTTCCATATGGTGACCGATGATGCAGAACTTGCGGAAATCCATCGCAAGTGCTGTTCCGGTGAAATTACCTGTGGGCAGTGTAAGAGGGAGACTGCAGACCGGGTCGTGGCATTTTTAAAGGATTTCAAGGAGAAGATGGATGTGGCAGCAGAGAGAATCGAGGTGTGAGGCAAATGGCGGAACTGACATTAAACGAGAAAAGGCTGCTTGCTGCGCTTTCAAAGGAGAAGAAGGCCAATGCAGTAAATCTCGCCTGTTTCCTTAATGCGACACCGGAAGCAGTTGTCCAGTGGGCGCACCTTGCCGAAGACAAAGAGCTTGCGAAAGTTGAGAGAATTGTTGAGAAGGAATTCGAATACACCGAAGAAGGAAAGACATATCTCCAGAACGGGCTGCCCGAAACGCAAATACTCAAAATAGTCAAACCGGGTACAACTCTTGCCGATCTTCAGGGCCATCCGGCATTTAAAATCGGTTTTGGCCAGCTACGAAAAAAAGGGCTCATCCGGGTTGCTGGCTCTTTAGTAACAAAAAACGAAAACAAGTCCACACAAGCGGAAGAATTAGCATTGAAGAATCCGGTTTCCGGTGAGCAAAATACAAAAGACTTGATCAAGCGAGGGATCCTTGTTGAGTCCGAGACTGTCCGGTATATTATTTCCATCACTCCTAAGGGAACCGCTCTTGTAAATCAGGGTATTGACTTCAAAGAAGAAATTGGCACCCTCACCCGGGACCAGATCCTTTCCGGTGCATGGAAGACAGCAAACCTCCGTAAGTATGACGTTAAAAAACTGCCAAAAACCATCTACCCGGGTAAATCCCATCCCTACCAAAGACTCATCGAAGAGATGCGCCAGATCCTCCTTGAAATGGGTTTTACAGAAATGCACGGTGAGATCGTGCAGAGTGCTTTCTGGAACTTCGATGCGCTTTTCCAGCCTCAGGATCACCCGGCACGTGAGATGCAGGACACATTTTATCTCAAAGAGGAAGCGTCGCTTCCCAAAGGATGGGAGTGTCTTCGTGATATGCACGAACATGGCGGGAACACCTCTTCGACTGGTTGGGGCGGGAAATGGAACCCCGGGAAAGCGCAGCAGTGTGTACTCCGCACCCATACGACCAGTCTTTCAATCCAATATCTTGCCACTCATCCTGAACCTCCGGTAAAGGCTTTCTGCATTGGAAGGGTCTACCGCCGGGAAGCAATTGATCCTACCCACACACCCGAGTTCGAGCAGCTCGAAGGTATCGTTATGGACAAAAATGTCACATTCCGCCATCTGCTCGGGTTCTTAAAGGAATTCTACCAGCGGATGGGATTTTCCGATGTGCGGTTTCGGCCGGGCTTTTTTCCCTACACAGAGCCTTCGGTTGAACCCGAGATCTGGGTCGATGGTCTTGGCTGGGTTGAAATGGGTGGTGCAGGTGTCTTCCGTCAGGAAGTAACCGATCCGTGGGGTGTGAAGTGCCCGGTTCTTGCGTGGGGACTTGGGGTAAGCCGGGTTGCAATGCTGCGGCTGGGTTTAAAGGATCTGCGGCAGTTGTACCAGAGCGATCTCGAATGGATCAGAAGGAGTCCCGTTCATGCCCCTGCGCAAACCGGGAGGAAGGCGTAACATGGCGATCATTAGTCTCTCCTACAAGTATCTTGAACGACTCACTGGTACCGACCGTGACACCATTCTAAAACGTCTTCCCATGATAGGGTCTGAGATCGAACGCCTTGAAGAAGACCATGCTGACGTGGAGTTCTTCCCAAACCGTCCTGATCTCTTCTCCGTTGAAGGTGTGGCCCGTGCCATGCGGGGATTTCTGGATATTGAGGCCGGCCTTCCGGTATATTCTGTAAAGCCATCCGGGATCAGCTTCACTGTCGATCCAAACCTAGAAAATGTCCGCCCTTTTCTGGCTTCAGCAGTCATCCGAAACGTCTCTTTCGACGATGAGTCCATCCTTTCCATCATGGCACTCCAGGAGGCACTCCACTGGGCTGTCGGGAGGGGCCGGAGTAAGGTTGCAATAGGCATCCATGATCTCGACACTATCACAGCGCCGTTCCATTATACGGCAGCGCCACGGAGCAGGAAATTTGTCCCGCTCGATTTTACCAAAGAGCTGAGCCTCGATGAAATCCTTATAGAGCACCCGAAAGGCCGGGACTACGCAAAGATTGTGAAGGATTTCCCTCTTTTTCCGTTGATTACTGACAATGAGGACAATGTCTGTTCGTTCCCGCCCATTATCAACGGGGAAAGAACCCGGGTAACGACCGGGACAAAAAACATACTTCTTGATGTTACCGGTACCGATCAAAGGGCAGTCAGCGTTGCAGCAAACATTATCTGTACCGCTATGGCCGAAGCGGGCGCCGCTATTGAAAGTGTGGAAATTAACGGGACAGTCATTCCGGATCTTAACCCGACAGAACGTACCGTGAGCGTCCGGGAATGCACGGATCTTATCGGTGTTGAACTTTCTGCACCACAAATGGCAGGACTGCTGGAAAAAATGCGGTTAGGGGCACAACCCATCGGGACAGACAAGATCAGGGTTCAGGTGCCCTGTTACCGGGCAGATATTATGCACGACTGGGATCTTTTTGAAGATGTTGCGATCGCGTACGGGTACGAGAACTTCTGTGTAGAAATTCCCCCTACATTCTCTATTGGGACGCAACACCCGGTAAACAAGATCGCAGCACAGGTGCGCGCCATTCTTTCAGGCCTCGGGTACCTGGAGATGATGCCTTTCACACTGACAAATGAAAAAGTGCTCTGCGATTACCTCAATCGGCCGCGGCTCTCCTCTACTCTCCATCTCATGCACCCCATTAGCGAAGAGTACACAGTGGTCAGAACGGAGATTTTGCCCCTCCTTCTGGAGATGCTTCAGGTCAACCGGCACCGGGAACTCCCGCAACGTCTCTTTGCAACCGGCGATGTGCTTTCTGACCTTAAGACTACACAACGACTGGCAGCCGTTAGTACTCATACAGCTGCGGATTTCTCTGAAGCATATGCCAACACAGATGCCGTGCTCCGTGAACTTGGCATAGTGTACGTTGCCGAAATATCTGAAGATGCGGCATTTATAGAGGGAAGACGGGTCGATATTAACGTCAGTGGAAAAAAAGTGGGTGTGTTTGGAGAGCTCCATCCGTCTGTGCTGATCGCATTTGAGCTGGAACAACCGGTTGCGGCGTTTGAAATCGATCTCAGAGCCGTACCGGGATACCCTTTCCTTTAAGATATTTTTTCACATCACAAATGGTAAATTCGCCGTAGTGAAAAACACTTGCAGCAAGGCAGGCATCGGCTTTTCCTTTTGTAAATCCGTCATAGAAATGGTTAAGGGTCCCAACACCACCGCTCGCGATTACCGGTATATTTGCCGATTCTGAAATTGCACGGGTAATTGCTATATCGAAACCGTTTTTGGTTCCATCAGTTTCCATACTCGTTAAGAGAATCTCACCGGCACCCCGTTCTTCAGCCTCTTTAGCCCATAACACTGCGTCTTTACCTGTTGGTTTGCTCCCGCCATAAATGACAACCTCGTACCAACAGGTACTCCCGTCATCCAGTGTAACTGGTTTGGCCGTGGGATTTGGCGTGAAATTACGGCGGACATCCATCGCGACTACGATACACTGGGTTCCGAACGATTCTGCGCCCCGGGTAATCAGGCTTGGTTCATGCACGGCACTCGTATTCAGGCTTACTTTATCGGCGCCTGCCCGGAGAATCTGCTGGATATCGTCAAGAGATCGCAGACCGCCACCAACCGTGAGAGGAAGGAAGAGCTGGTCGGCCGCACGTTGGATTACGTCTATGATAATACCGCGTTTCTCTTTGGAAGCGGTAATATCCAGAAACACGACTTCGTCAGCTCCCTGCTCGTTGTAGCGTTCGGCAAGTTCTACCGGGTCACCGGCGTCCCGCAGACCAAGGAAATTTGTCCCTTTTACGACCCGGCCATTTTTTAAGTCAAGACAGGGGATAATCCGACGCGTCAGCACCATTTCATTCTTGTTTTCTCTCTAAAATGCTATCTACCTATCTGCCAGACTGTTTTCACGGGGAAGTTTATCTGCATCTATCACCCTATTTACTGGGTACGTGATTGAGCAGTCCATGCCCGCGGGCAGACGGGTTGCACGGGTGTTTTCATGAATACCGGTAAGTTGAAGATTGACTGGGCCGCGCAGTACATGCCTGTGCTTGCCTCTATAAGAAAACAATTTGAGAAAGACAAACCCTTTAAGGGTATGACCATAGGAATGGCACTCCATGTAGAGGCCAAGACCGCAAACCTCGTCCAGACGCTTGCTGCCGGCGGGGCAAAGGTCTACATAACCGGATGCAACCCTCTCTCCACGCAGGATGATGTGGCAGCGGCATTAAACGAAATAAAAAATGTTCATTGCTACGCAAAACGCGGCTGCACGGTTGAAGAATATTACACAGCCATCGAACAGGTTCTTGATGCCGCGCCGTCAATAACCATCGATGACGGGATGGATCTCATCTATTACTTGCACACAAAACGCCGCGAACTGCTTAAGAAAATAATTGGGGGCTGCGAGGAAACGACGACCGGTATCCACCGGCTGCGGGCGATGGCAGCAGAGAAAAAACTCGAATTTCCTGTGGTTGCGGTCAACGATACACCAATGAAACGGTTCTTTGACAACGTGCATGGTACCGGGGAGAGCGTACTTTCCGCGATCATGATAACCACAAACACCCTGATAGCCGGCAAATATTTCGTTGTTGCAGGGTATGGATACTGCGGCCGGGGTCTTGCCAGTAAAGCCCATGGTCTTGGCGCCAAGGTTGTTGTCACTGAAATTGATCCCCGCCGGGCACTGGAAGCACACATGGATGGGTACCATGTTATGACGATGGATCAGGCAGCCGCAGTCGGAGACATCTTTGTCACCACAACGGGAAATACCAGCGTAATCGGAAAGAATCACTTCGGGAAACTCAAACCGGGTGCAATCCTCGCAAATGCCGGCCACTTCAACGTCGAGATCGACTTAGTGTGGCTTGCAAAACAGGCAGATTCGATCATTGAGCGTGACGGGATCACGACCTATATCCTCAAAGGAAAACCGGTTCATGTGCTTGCCGAAGGAAGGCTCGTGAACCTTGCCACACCAAAAGGGATGGGCCACCCCATCGAGGTTATGGATCTCAGTTTCGCCCTTCAGGCGCTCTGTGCCCGGTACATCGCAGAACATGGCGATTCTCTCAAGGGCGGTGTGTATGAGGTACCTCAGGAAATCGACGAACAGGTTGCCCGGCTCAAACTGGCTTCTCTTGGTCTTACCATCGATGAGCTCAGTGCGGCCCAAAAGAAATACCAGTGCAGCTGGGATATTGGAACCTGAAAATCCTGATGGTAGCTATTTTTAGAAAGTTAATTTTTTAGGAAGGACTTATTTCCTGTCAGGGTTGAAAGCTGGTGCTCCCACCATTCCGGAACCGTTATCCAATATCCACTGTTCGCGAATAACTATCAGCGCTCCTGCGACGAAGAGAGGGACAGCAAACCAGAACTGGCTGCCGAGTGGATCGGAAAAGACAAAAAGGGAAGCTATACAACCGATGAACGGTGCCGCCGCGTAAATAGCTCCGCCCGGGCTGCGCCCATACCCTGAAGGGCAACAATAAACAAAATGAGGCCAAGGCCAAAAGAAAAGAATCCGGTTAGTAATGCAAGAAGGATCAGGTTAACGCCAGGTAGATGTTCGCCAAGGACTAATACAAGCACTGTAGCGATACTTCCGCCAAAAATCACCTTACATAATGCGATATGCCCGGGTGGATATGCGGTAATATGCGCCATGCAGTTGTTGTCCACCCCCCAGAAAAATCCGGACAGGATAATTCCGAGTGCCCCAAGGGAAATACCGATTATACCCTCGCCATTCCAGCCAAGAAGGATGCTGCCGGCAAAAATAAGCACAAGGGCCAATCCCATTTTTTTATCTGCCGGTTCATGAAACACCCAGAAAGCAAGCAGGACCGTAGACACGATCTCGAAGTTTAAAAGCAGTGCCGCTGTTGCCGCTGGAGTAACGATGAGAGCAAAACACTGGATCACCGGCGCCACAAAGCCGCCTATAACGATCGTTCCTGCCAGAAGGGACATTTGCCTTCTGCTGACTGGTAGTCTTTCTCTCGTATAATGGGGTTCACTCACCATCCGCCAGCAGAGGATCCCGACCCCTGATCCAACGGATAAAAGCGCAATAAGGATCAGAGGTGACATCCCGTCAACAAGAATTTTCAGGAGAGGTGTTGCCGTCCCAAAAAGTACGGTTGCACCTATAAGTGCAACGATCGGTTTTCGCAGGATGGGAAAGGAAAAGAGGTTCATGGATATCATGTGTCCGGAGAGACCGGGTTCTGACATATATGGGATGATTCAGGTCTTTGAACCTTCCCGTGCCGCGTACAGATATTCCTGGGCGATCCCGCAATACTTCCCGAAATGTTTCCTGGCAAATATCAGTATCTCGTTGTATTCCCGATCGCTCAGCGCACCGTCCTGGCTGAGTGTCGTAAGGTAGTTTTCTCTCATCATCCGCCGGATCCAGACATCGACCGGGAAGGCATCATATTTCTGGAATGCAAAGAGCAGGACACAGTCTGCTGCTTTTGGCCCGATACCAGAAAACTTCATTATCTGTGTGCGTGCTGCTTCATACGGCATCGCGGCGATGGTTATGGCCCAATCTTTTTGAGCCGCTGCATCACGGGCAGTACTCAATATGTAGGGTTGCCGGTACCCGAGCTTGCACGCAGCAAGAGCGTTGGAATCATCAATGCAGGTGATCCTTGATGGATGAGGAAATGAAAATAACTTCGTTTCACCTTTTTCAATTTCATCGCCAAACGTTTCAGCAAGGGAAGCGATTCGACGCCTGATCATAGGAATATTGGAATTTGTGGCACAGATATACGAGCAGAGGCACTCCCATGCAGGTTGTCGTACAAGACGAAGGCCCCTGCATTGTTCAATCGCTGTTTGGATGAATGGATCCACATCTATCGATGCCAGAATTGTGGGGAGGTCGAGGTCCAGTGAGAAATAATGCCGGATAAATGTCTCGTCTGCACCGTTGAATGTCAGGACTGATCCTTTCTGCCGGCACCGGATTACCCGGTCGCCCACGACTCCAATCCAGCTCCCATCAGGAAAACGGTTCCAGCGGAAAACTTGTCCGCATCCGAGGGTCTGGTCAAGTGAAAAGGGTTCTTGAGGAGAAAGCACGATCCTTGGCATGATAAACTGCTCTGTTCAGCTATTCTGGTTTCAAAGGTTTTAGATTCTGGCAAACAAAAAAAATTCATCTCTATTATTTTATATAGGACATTATCTCTCTTTATTTTCACAAAGGAACGGATAGACTTTTAATATATAGATTAACAGTTCTTTCATGGAATTAACTGAAACGCTCAAGGCCTTCATTGAAGAAGGCGGCGATTGGGAACGGAAACAGACTACACTTCCCGGGGTTGCCATAATCCGGCTCCCTGCAACAAAAAACCGCCCTGCTTCGCTTGCGATTGATATCAATCCCCAGAACGAACACGGGCTTCCCATGAAGAAAAAAGGTATCATGATAATGAACGCCACCGAGCTGCAGCTTTTAAGGCGATCTTTAATAATGAAAAGACGGACAGTCTCGTAAAAGCTCTCGAAGATGTGCTGCCTGAACGCAAATCAGCGGCAAAAACCAAAAAAACAGATATCCTTCAGTTATAACCCGAAAAGACCACACCTCCGGAGTGATGCGTATTAAAATAATCCCCTTCTTCACCCTTTTTGTTCTTGGTCTCATTCTTGTGTGCACCGGCTGTTTAGGAACAAAATCGCTCACTCCCACCGCAACTTCGCCTCCCTCGATACTTGTTGACTACCATCGGACCGGGGGCGTTTCCAACGTCAACGATCGCCTGATCATTTTCGACAATGGGGTCTCAGTGATCTCCACAGTTTCATCAAATGCCGAAATCACGCTGAATGCCACAGATCTTTCACTCATTTCAGTGTTACTTAACGAATCACAGTTCTCCGAACTCCAGACAAACTATCCTGCTGCGAATCAGGGGGAGAACATTATGACCTATACTATCAGTTATCAGGGAAAAACCGTAAGGGCCCAGGAGACCGATGTCCCCCCTTCGCTTGAGTCAATTATCGGGGAAATGAACCACATTATTACGAGTGCTAATGCAACGAAACCTATCTATCCAACACTTGGGATCGCTCGTTAAATTCGTATTAAACCCGCAGATTCATATCGACGGAGTGCGAAAAAAAGTGGGGGATTTAGGAAGAGATCTCTATTTCTATTGCAAACCGAAGTGAACGTTTAGAGAAAAAAGGGGATTATTTCTTTTCGTACATGCATGATTGTACATCATGCCCGAGTTTCCCTATTGCGTCGGCCCGGCATCGCTGGCAGTGCCGCATCTGTTTGACATACTTTCCACAGGCATCCTGCATCTTCCGTTTCATTTCAGGTGTGGGTGGGGCAATATCGGCGAACTTATACTGGGCAATAAGCGGAATGAGGTTGAAAGTATAAACCCCCATCTCGCCGACCTTCTTTGCAATGTCCACAATGTGATCTTCATTGATGCCCGGAATATAGACTGTGTTTACTTTAACGATCATATTCCGTGCCACCGCCATCTCAATTCCCTTCAACTGTTGTGAGAGAAGCAATTTTGCCCCCTCGATACCTGTATACCGTTTTCCCTTATAATCGATGAACTGGTAGATCTTCGCCCCAATCTCCGGGTCTATCGCATTGAGCGTGACCGTAATATTTCCTACATCATATTCCTGGAGCAGATCGATTTTGTCTGGCAGAAGGAGACCATTTGTGCTGATGCACTTGATCACTCCCGGGTATTGCTCGTGAAGCCTGCGAAGCGTCTCGAAAGTCTCTTCGTTTGCAAGAGGATCTCCGGGACCGGCAATACCTATGACCTTGATATAGTCGTATTTTTCCGTAACCTTTTTTACCATTTCCATAACTTCATTGGGGTTGAGAACCCGGGTAGTTACACCGGGTCTGCTTTCATTAACACAATCAAAATCCCTAATACAGTAATTACACTGGATATTGCATCTCGGCGCCACAGGAATATGGCAGCGGCCAAAGGCATGACATGCCTTTTCGGAAAAGCAGGGGTGTTCCTGAATTTTTCTCATCTGGGCAGGATCCCATTTGTACTTTCCTTCCCGCAACCTCTGCGGTTTTTATTTCTTCTGACATAGGCACCACGTGTTAGATGAGTTTTCCATCTATAAATAAAGTTCAATCGGGGTAATTAAGACAAACCATGCGATAAATGCCGGAGATAATCGAAAATGTCAATGGTTGGGAATTTCTTCGTCTTGAGGTGCCTGAAGGGAGAATACCCAGGAAAAATCTGGGTTGACGATATAGACAGGAAAGGTACCGAGAAGGGTCTTTTTCTCGACCTGATAGATCTGTGTTTCGAGTAATAGATCGGCTGCCTGCTGTAATGCGGAAAAATCAGTATCGTCTGTATGTCCTTCAGCACAGGAAAACCGGGAAGTGTCTACTGTAATTTCGATCTGGCCGTAGAGACAATCGGTTTTGTTTTTGGTGAACCGGTCAAGCAGATCACGGCTGGTAATGCCGTGAATATATCTTACGATCACATATAATGTGAAAATCATCACACTAACGGCAATAAAAAAATTCCCGAGCTCCTTGACTTCTGAAACCGAGAGGAAGTCATTGAATGTCATTCCCGGGAGCAGAATTATCGTTGTGACAATACCAACAAGAGCAAGTGCCGCTCCGAGCAGGAACAGGAAAGAAACGACCTGCTCAGGGACCTTTTTTTTGAGGAGGTGATTTTTCATCCCGGAGACATCGGAAAAAAAATCTATTGTGTATGGCTCCAGTTTCCAGACGAGGAAATAGAATAGGATGATGGCGGACGATTCAAAAAGGACAATCCCGGTGTGATAAGGGGAGAGTGCTCCCGAACGAGCCATGGCGATTACAAGCACAATATCTATGGAAAAGATAAGGGCAAATCCGTAAAAGAGAGGGCGGCAGTTGATAAAAAAAGCATTAAGAAAGACCCGGTAAACCTTTTTGTGCTCGTGGTTATGCCGGTAACGCGAAGTCCCGTGAGGTATCGGGAAATTTCTGTCTGTGGCAGGGAAGGGTGACGAAGGTTATGGGGAATGAGGAGCGTGATAAAATAGATCATAAACAGGAAAAAACTGGCGGAAATAAAAAGCAGGGGAAATAACGGATCTTTGAGGAAAACAATGATATTTGCGAGTATCGCCGCACCGAGGATGATGAGGGTTACCCTTCCCGATGTCCCCGCAGCATACAGGGAACGATCCCGTTCCTGTTCTTTTTGGATTTCTTCCCGGAGTGTTTTGTGCAAGGATAAAATGGCTCCTGAAATGGTTATAGGGTCCTTTCTCTCCATGACAACCTTCTCCGTAAATATCAAATAATGTACTGCTTCCCCGATAATTCTTAGGTATTTATCTGAGAGGTAATGGTATATTGTTTACCGGCTAATCCTAGATGCGAGAATCATGAAGAAATCCGAGAAAGAAAAAGGCAAAGAGAAAAAGGCCACAGAAAGCAAACAACAGTACAAATTAATCGGTATCATAGCGGTTGTTGCGGTAATCATCATCTGTGTAGCTGCATATCTGTTTGTATTCAATCCACCGCTCTCTGTGGCAGTCGGGGATACGATTAATGTAACGTATACCGGCATGTTTGATAATAAAACGGTTTTTGATACGAACGTAAATTCCTCCCCACTGACATTTACGGTTGGATCCGGTCAGCTCATCCATGGTTTCGATGCTGCGGTAGTGGGTATGAAATTAAATGAGGAAAAAACGGTATCTATTCCGTATATGCAGGCCTATGGTGCCTACAACCCGGACCTCGTTGGGATAGTCCCGTTGAGCCAATTCCCGGCGAACCAGACACTCACACCCGGTGAAAAATTGTACGAGAGATCACAAGATGGCAGCATAGCTATTGTTACTGTTGTCAATGTGACCAACGCTGGGGTAGCTATAGATGCGAATTCTCCCCTCGCAGGCCAGAACCTCACATTCGACATAAAGGTCGTCGGAATAACAAAGGGGAGTAACGTAAGCGCTGCAGCCACAACACCAACCCCTTGAATTTTTTTTAACACTTTATGGCAGATATTGAGGTCTACGCCAGAGACGTAGAAATTTAGAACCGATGGGCCCGGCCGGATTCGAACCGGCGACCTCCGCCGTGTAAGGGCGACGTCATACCGCTAGACCACGAGCCCGATAACTTACTTATGTCAGACTGGAACTTATTAAAACCGTCTGTATTTGTTTATAATAATATGCACACCTACAGAAAGGATGGTCACGCGAACCCATACAACCGCGCGGAACTGGCATTGACCAAAAGGGTCCTAAAATCGTAACTAAACCAAAAAATGGGTTGACTTTATTCTCTCTTAATCTTTATTTCGGTGCCGTATTTTGCAGCATTTTTGTCAGCTATCGCCTGGATGGCCGCAATCTCCGTGTCCTGTCTCTTTGGCTTGAACAAGTGGCGGAATCTTTTCTGTGTCTTGAGATATTCCTCGACAGGTTTCCTGATAACTTTTTTTACTTTAGTGACTTTTCCATCCACCATTTCATAATTTACCCAGAGACCTGTCTCAATGGCAAGTTTTGCGATTGCCAGAGTCTGTTCGCCTTCAAACCCCCAGCCGGTGCAACAGGGCACATGGATTTGCACGTAGGTCGGCCCGGTGGTATTGATTGCTTTCTCTATCTTCTGGATCAGGTCGTTTGGATAGGCAATTGATGCTGTTGCCACGTAGGGAGAACCGTGGGCTGCAAGAATTTCCGGCATATCTTTTTTAGGCCGTTTGTTCCCAAAAGAATGCGACCCGGCCGGGCTTGTCGTCGTGCTCGCATCATACGGGGTAGCCCCGGACCTCTGGATACCGGTATTCATGTAAGCTTCGTTGTCATAGCAGATGTAGGTAATATCATGGCCGCGTTCGAACGCCCCGCTGATGCAAAGCATCCCGATATCAAAAGTCGCACCATCGCCAGCCATCACGACAACTTTCTCGGTCCGTCCCTGTTTTTTGAGCGACGCTTCGATCCCTGAAGCGACCGCTGAGGCGTTTTCGAAAAGTGAATGGATCCAAGGCACTTTCCAGGCAGTCTCGGGATACGGCGTGGAAAATACTTCCATGCACCCGGTCGAAGAGACGACGATCGTATTTGTTCCTGCAGCTTTGAGCATAAGCCGGGCTGCAAGCGCCGCCCCGCATCCCCCGCAGGCGCGGTGTCCGCAGTCGAAAAGTTCACAGGTTTTATCAACCATGACTAAATCACC
Organism: uncultured Methanoregulaceae archaeon; assembly: GCA_963701095.1. Taxonomy (GTDB): domain Archaea; phylum Halobacteriota; class Methanomicrobia; order Methanomicrobiales; family Methanospirillaceae; genus Methanoregula. The sequence goes on along the minus strand of OY969564.1, from coordinate 1,259,402 downwards.
TCTTTTCGCAGGCCGATGAACGTATCGCCTTGCCCTTTCCCGGCAAGCAAGATAACTTCCCGGATATCCTTCTTCCGTACATCTCTTCCGCCAAGACCAATGATATAATCATATACCGGAATCCCGGAGCCGTAGAGGGCGTCTTTAACTTCAAGCGCGACAGCACCTTTTGCGCCAAGGGAGATGTTTTTATCAAGTACAGCAACCCGCTTTGCGCCTTTTAGTGCCTGGGCTACTTCGTCCGACGGGAACGGCCGGAACACGCGTATTTTCAAAAGCCCTACCTTCATTCCTTCGGCCCGGAGGTCGTCAATCGCGTCCTTTATGGTACCGCAGATCGAACCCATCGCTACGATAACTGTCTCTGCATCATCCATCCGGTATCCTTCGACCATCGCACTGTAATCCCGGCCAAACATTTGTTTGAACTCTGCACCTGCCTCTTGGATCACGGATTTTGCATCCTTGAGCGCTTTATCTGTGTTGTACCTGAACTCAAGGTAATAATCGGGTGTTGCGTACATCCCGAAACTGATCGGGTCGGCCGCATCAAGCCGTTCCTTAGGCGCAAACTTCGGGAGATATTTATCTGCATCTTCCTGGGAGATCATATCCACGGGTTCGTAGGTATGGGAGAGGATAAACCCGTCAAAGCAGACCATCGCCGGGAGTAAGACTGCGGGATTTTCCGCCACACGGTAGGCAATATAATGGAGATCGGTTGCTTCCTGGTTATCCTCTGCGTAAAACTGGAGCCAACCGGAATCACGCAGCGCAATCGAGTCCTGCTGATCGTTCCAGATGGAAAGAGGCGCCCCAAGAGCACGATTGGCAATCGTCATGACTATAGGAAGACGCATACCGGCAACGTTAAAGCAGACCTCAAACATCAGGGCAAGTCCCTGGGAAGTAGTTGCTGAATATACACGGGATCCTGCCGCACTTGCCCCAAGACAGGCGGATAAAGCAGAAAATTCGCTTTCGACCGTCATATAGTCGGCATCTAGTTTCCCGTCAGCCACCATATCGGCGAGCGCTTCGACGATATGAGTCTGTGGGGTGATCGGGTACGCAGAAACGACCTGCGGACGACAGAGCCGCACAGCCTCTGCAACAGCATGCGAACCCTCGGTGATTTCAAGCATCTACTTCTCCTCCTGAATCATAGTGATTGCCTTTTTAGGGCACTCTTCTGCACACATGCCACACCCTTTACAGTACGCATAATCGGGATCGAAGAACCCCTCTGCATCAACCGTTATACATCCTTCAGGGCAGATAGTCTGGCATGTCCCGCACTTGGAGCACATTTCATGGTCAAAGACCGGCTTGAAAACACGCCACGAACCGGTTTTGTTATCCCGTCCTTTTCCGGGACGGGCACGACATCCGACAGCAAGTGCCATTAAGCCGTCGCCCCCTTAACCGTCTCAAACGCCTGGCGGGCAGCTTCGATATTTTTCTCAGCCAGTTCTTTGGGAAACCGGTGCATGAGTGCATTCGTGAGCGCATTGAACTTGATTTCCCCGGTTGCAGCGGCAAATGCCCCCATGAGCGATGTATTTGTTATCGGAAGGCCGATCACCTTAAGGGCAATGGATGTTGCATCGATGGTTATCAGTTTTACGCCTTCCGGCACCTTGTAATCCGGGGCTTTTTCAGTATTGACGATAACGATTCCGCCTTTTTTCACGCCGGAGAAAACATTCACGTCCTTTATGAGCGTGCTGTCTTGGACAATGATATAGTCCGGCTCGTAGACCTGGCTCCGCAGCCGGATCTTCCGGTCATCAAACCGTACAAATGCCTGAACCGGAGCGCCACGCCTTTCAACGCCGAACGCCGGAAAAGCCTGCGAAAAAACGCCTCCTTCAAATGCAGCAACTGCAATCAGTTCTGCAGCGGTGACCGATCCCTGGCCCCCTCTGCCGTGGATACGTAGTTCTCTCAAAGGAAAAATCCCCTAATAATTTTACATGATAAATTAACGAACCAGTTGTGTAAATTATCGTGACTTTACACACGGTAGTTCATCCTACTCTGCTTCAAGATTTTTGCAGAGTACTATCATCATTTATCATTATTAATAATGCTGATAAGTAATTTTTTTGAAAAAAAATCTCCATACATCTGATTTAAAGGAAAAAAGCCGGATCTTGATTATTTGTGTGTTTTATAAAAGAATCCCGTGGGATTTTAATGTAATGATATTTTCGAAAAAGGTGGGTTTTCCTTTCATTCTGAAAATAGAAAGCCAATTTCACCTGGATCAATATCATAATTCAGATATCCACAGCAAGACCGAGGATATCCTCGGCCCCGGAAAAGACGTCGTGGGCAAGTCTTGAGAGGCCGGAGGATGCGCACCATTCATCATACACAGTGACATCGGTGCCAAGTAGTGATTCTACTTCAGGTGCGATAAGTGGCGCAAGTGAACCGGCAAGGCCAATTTTCGCACGTGGGTTTAAAAGGAGGAGTGCGGCGCATTCCATCGCCGAAAACATGGCAACGGTTCTTATGCGGAGATTGTTTTCGTCCGGAACCGTGTAATTGACCCCGGCCTGCTGGAATGCCTCATTTGCAGTACCCTTTCCTGCATCAATGCGGCGGATAGCATCGACGTCAAGTGCGCCGTGCAAGGAGCCAGGGGCAAAAATGCAGGCATCAAAAGCCCCGACCAGTCTTCCCGCCGAGATAAGAAGAGTCACGGTATTGGAACTGGTATCGGAAACTACGACATCATCACCCAGATCATGACAGACCTCATACGCAATCCCGATCTTCTCGGGGCTGGATTGGTGGGAGTAGGCTTTAAACCGGGAATCGGTAGGTGACCCCCGGTGCAGACCGGGTATGACTATAGCGGGTATACCGCTTTTTTTAATTTCATCAAAAACTTTCGTGCCCCCCCCAATGTGTTTGCCTGCCCCTTCACGGCTGACAATCCCCCGGTTTTTTACCTTTTCAATCCGGGTGATCTTTGAGAAGTTATCCCCCATAGAATAGGAAATGGCGATCCCTTGGATCTCATCGGCTGGACAGAGCCTTTCGAGCGCTTCTAACGAAAATCCGGTCGCTTCCTCGCGCGTCAGTTTGAACCTGTTCTTTTCTGATGCGAAGCGAATGCCGGTTGTGCCGTGGTCAATCCCGATGAACATAGCAGTAATCCTATAGCATGGGCTACATATTAGGTATTGATGTTTGATGTGGTGACAGGCGGGGCAGGATTCATAGGCTCCCATCTGGTTGACACGCTCGTTGCACAGGGTAACGAAGTACTCGTCATCGATTCTCTCTCGCCGGGCGTCGCCAGACAATCGCCCGGCATATCGACGATTACAAGGTAAGGTTTATACAGAGCGATCTGCTCGGCGATGGCTGGCAGGAACATCTCGAAGGGGCAGACCGGATTTTCCATCTTGCGGCAGATCCGGATGTCCGGCAGAGCGCGATCAACCCGGACCCTACCCTGCAGAATAATATCATGGCCACCTACCGGGTGCTCGAAGCGATGCGCCTGTACGCCGTCCCGGAACTGGTGTTTACCTCCACATCCACCGTTTATGGGGATGCAAAAATTATCCCTACCCCGGAGGACTACGCACCGATGCTTCCTGTTTCGGTCTATGGGGCGACTAAGCTTGCCTGCGAGGCACTGATCTCTTCGTACTGCCATTCCTTTGGTATGAAATCCTGGATATACCGGTTTGCAAATATCGTTGGGGAACGCAGCGGTCATGGGGTCATCACGGATTTTATTCGGAAACTCAAAGAAAACCCGGCCGAGCTCGAGATTCTCGGGGACGGGAAACAGGTTAAGTCCTATCTTGAAGTGCATGAATGCGTTGCCGCCATGCTCTTTGCTTTGCGGTCGCGGGACACGGTTAACATCTACAATATCGGCTCCGAGGACTGGATTGACGTACGGAGTATAGCAGAGATCGTTGCCGAAGAAATGCACCTGCCCAATATAAAATTCCGGTTTACGGGAGGCGAACGCGGCTGGGTGGGTGATGTGCCCCGGATGCAGTTATCCATTGATCGAATCAAAAGCCGGCGCTGGAAGCCAGAGATCGGATCACAGGACAGCGTGAGGATTGCGACACGTGATCTCCTCAAGGCATTGTGAAGGATTTTTTATGAAATACATCCTGATTCTTGGCGATGGTATGGCGGATGAACCTCTCGCCCAGATCGGTGGAAAAACCCCCCTTGAATATGCTAAGACCCCGCACATGGACAAGATGGCAAAGGAAGGCGCGTGCGGGATGCTGCAGACAATACCCGAAGGTTTTGAAGCGGGAAGTGATATTGCGAACATGTCCATTCTCGGTTATGCGCCGGCACAGTACTATACCGGAAGAGGCCCCCTTGAAGCGTTGAGTATGGGTGTTGATCTCGCACCGACCGATGTCGCGTACCGGTGCAATATTGTAACGGTTAAAGATGAGATAATGGTGGATTTTTCCGCAGGCCATATCTCCAGTGCTGAAGGAGCCGCACTCTTTACCTCGCTTGCCCCGGAACTACCCGGCGTTGCCTTAAAAGCCGGGGTCAGCTACCGCAACCTCCTTGTCGTCCCTAACGGACTGGCAGCAGATTCGACAGCCCCGCATGATATTGTCGGACAACCAATCGCTGGGTACCTCCCCCGGAACGGGGATGCGGATCTTCTTAGATCCTGCATGGAAACGAGCCGCGAAGTGTTTAAGGGACATCCGGTGAACGTGGCCCGGGTAAAAGCGGGAAAACCGCCGGCGACGCAGATCTGGCCATGGAGCGGCGGGAGAAAGCCGGCATTCCCCGCGTTCTCCCTGAAATATAATCGAACGGGAGGCATGATATCGGCAGTCGATCTTCTCAATGGGATTGCACGCTGTGCCGGGATGGAAGTCATCAACGTACCCGGAGCCACGGGGTACTTCGACACCGATTATACGGCAAAGGCATGTTATGCTCTTGATGCAATTAAACGCCTCGACTTTGTGTACGTCCATATCGAAGCCCCGGACGAAGCGGGGCATTTGGGAAGTGTTGAGGAAAAAGTACGGGCTATCGAAAATGTGGACAAAGTAGTGGGTGCCATACGGGAGGAGTTTGATGGTATCGTAGCTGTTCTTCCGGATCACCCGACCCCCATCCGGATCAAGACACATTCCCGTGACCCGGTGCCGTTTGTAGTAACGGGCAAAGGTACGGATACCTGCAAGCGCCTGACCGAGAAAGAAGCACGAAACGGGATGTTTGGGACACGGGAAGCCACAGCGTTCCTGTCATTCCTCTTTTCCTGATATGATGTGGCATCAGTCCCCTGCATCATCATGAATGTTCAGTGGGGGTAACTTTCATCATCGCCACAAAATGTATAAATATAATCTATATTTTGATTGAATAAAACTTACTGAAAAAGGTTCTTACAAATCCGCGGGAGATATAATTTGAACTAATTATGGAATAAGTATATTATCTTCCGACAACTTTACAGAATCATAAAAACATTTAACCAGCATTTGTGGATTTGTGAACCTGAATGAATTTGTGTTCGCGCTTCAGGTTCTTATTGTTGGGACTATATACCTGTCAGCTGAATTCAGCCAAGGATATCGGCGGGATGCCTCCCGGTATGAGAGATTACCAATCAAAGTGTGAAAACCATGGACAAGATTAACCTTCGATCGGCTGGATTGGCTGCGGTCTGTATTTTGGTACCGGTAGTTTCGGGAGCCGTTGTAGGAATCTTCACGGTGACCGGGCTAAGTGGATGGTATACGACGCTCAACAAACCTTGGTTCACACCGCCGGATTACGTATTCGGCCCGGTCTGGACTATTCTCTACATCCTGATGGGTATCTCCCTTTATCTCTTCATTTCCAAGAGAGAGGAAAATAAATTCTTAAAGACCGGAATTATCCTGTTTGCTGCCCAGCTTAGCGTAAACCTCCTTTGGTCGGTGCTCTTCTTTGGATTGCATTCTCCCATTGCTGGCCTCGTATGTATTCTCGTAATGTTAGCGCTCATCGTCGCAACACTTTTGGCCTTCCGCAAGGTATCAACACCTGCTGCACTCCTTCTTGTTCCTTACATCGCATGGGTCTGCATTGCGACTGCTCTGAATGCAGGGGTATTTCTCCTCAACTGACCCCATAATTTGTTATTTTGTCAGGAGTTTATCAAATCCCTCACACCTAAAAAAATATTCGACTCCTGACCAAGTTACAGAATCCAAAAATGCATTCTAATGTTGTATCTCTATCGCCACTTCGTTCCGGCGCAGGAAACCGGGGGTCCACGGTGGGTTATAGCGCATTAAAAACGGTTGGCCCGCGGGCGTAATGTTAGCATTCGCCAACCCTTCCAGTAGACGGGAAGTTTCTGCATCGATGTCCTTCTGGGAGGCATATCCACTAAAACGGACCACGGCAATTTCCCGACCGGGTACAGTGGTAATCGTAACACGGTTGTCAAGGGGATCCGGGATCTCATCCCGGATTTTTCCTGCGGGCATCACAAATGACATCGATCCACCACTGGACAGCACCGGGGCAGTCATGGCGATCTGTTGCGACATTATGACAGGAGCGGTCATCGATATACTAGTGTGGGGTTTGTTGTTGCCGGTAATGTAAGCAAAAAGAAGGTTGAAACCATTATCGCCTTCTGAATTATTAACCGTCGCAAGTACCAGAGGAGGGTACTGGCGGAACTCAATCTCTCCTTTTTTTCCGGTAACTGTAAATGGAATGGTGTCAGTAGAGGGAAAAAGCAACAGTACAAATGCCACGAACAGGATAAGCGCCAGGGCCGATGCTGCGAGAACAGATCTTCGCATATCCCCCCCATAGGATGATGATGGTAATAAATATTCGGGGAATTTATAATCCTTGTTTTTGGTGAAAAGGAGGTTCCATCTTGTTGTTGAATGCTATTGGGTAACGGGACTTAATAAAGTGACATCATCGTGATTGATCAATGTTGAATATCTAAAGTCCCGACAACGCAAAAGAATCCATTGAACGGCCTTCTTCCGCAGGACATTCCAGTCCTATGGAGGAATTGGAGATTGAAGTTTTTGTGGACGTGCCTGAAGATCCAAAAGGTTAAACACCGTCAGCATGATACACCCCATACCGTAAAGGGAGTACATAAATTTACGCCGGCAGGAATGGGATTTCATCCCGTTACCATGCCGGAAACGGTTTGTTACGTTCTGGTAACTGAAAGGGAAAAGGTTTCGTATGCAAAGGATTCATGGTAAGGGGTATATTCTGGCAGCCTGCCTTATTGTTGCCGGACTAGTATTGATTTCAGGTTGTACGCAACAAGTGCAGGACTCAACAATCGTAAAGATCGATGCCGGCTCCGTATCGGGAATAAACCAGGACGGCATCCGGGTGTACCTCGGGATCCCGTTCGCTGCCCCGCCTGTCAGGGATCTCCGCTGGAGAGCCCCGGCACCGGTTATACCTTGGGAGGGCGTGAAGGCGGCAACGGAATACGGGGCAACCTGCCCCCAGGCGCAAAAAGGCTCAGAGCCTTCACTGCCGGGAGCCCCTGCGCTGAACGTGAGCGAGGACTGCCTTTATCTCAACGTCTGGACCCCGGTACAGAACGCGAGTGCCGGGCTGCCGGTCATGGTCTTCTTCTACGGAGGGGGATTTACGGGCGTTGAAGGCTCCATGCCGATGTATAACGGTACAACCCTTGCAGAGAAAGGGGTCATTGTCGTCACCACGAACTACCGGCTCGGGTCGCTGGGCTTTTTGGCCCACCCGGATCTGGACCGTGAATCGCCGCACAATGCCTCGGGCAATTACGGGATCCTCGACCAGCAGGCTGCCCTGAAATGGGTACATGACAATGTCGCCGCGTTCGGCGGGGATCCCTCGCGGGTGACGATCTTTGGTCAGTCCGCCGGGGCCGAAAGCGTCTACATTCACCTGGTCTCCCCCGGGAGCAGGGGGTTGTTTTCCCAGGCAATCGTGGAGAGCGGTCCCTTCTGGGCCAACGGGGCGATCATTAACGCCACCCATCCGAAGGATTATGCCGAACAGTTTGGGATCCAGTATGCCCAAAGCCTCGGGTGCTCCGGCCCGGATGCTATTGTTTGTATGAGGAACCTCACCCCAGATTCCCTGATCAATGCAACCCCGTCATCCCAGTCAGAGTTCTGGAGCACCCATACCGTCATGTTCGAGCCCAACGTTGACGGGTGGGTCCTCCCGGACACCCTTGACAACCTGTATCTCAATCACCAGGAGGACGCGGTTCCCCTGATAGTGGGGAACAACGCCAATGATGGGACAACGCTCTCCGCGGATGCCAACATGAGCGTTGCGGAATACCGGTCTTTCCTTACAAGCCGGTTCGGCACCAAAGCCGATGCAGTCTTTGCACGGTACCCGGCCAATTCCACGGCACAAGTCCAGCTCCAGCTTGCACAGATCATGGAGAACGCGGATTTCATCGATTCGGTGAAGTTCGCAGCGGGCTCAATGAGCGACATCAGTCCGGACACGTACATGTACCGGTATTCCTACATTATTCCCGGGCAGCCCGAAGGGGCATTTCATGGTAGCGAGCTCGTCCTGCTTTTCAGGATCCCCGGGATCAGCACGGATCCGGCGGTTGCCGACAATGTCGTGGATCTATGGACCCGGTTTGCAAAGACGGGGAACCCGAACGGCGGGATGGAAATCACCTGGCCGAATTATATGCGGGAAACGGGGCAGTATCTCAATATCAACACCACCCCGTCCGTTAGTGCAGTGTAATTTTCCGCTGCACCCGCTCTGCCATTATATGCAAATGGTAAACAGTGACACGGGCTGCGATTGCCACAGATAAGGCTTGGGCATCGGCAATCGTATGGAGTCGGGCCGGCGTACTTCCGCACGGGCTGGTAACGGAAAAAAAAGGAGGGCTACAGGCCCCTTTATCTGTTTAAGGTTCCGAGACAGCGGGAACCTTCCAGTCCTGGTTGAACTCCGTTTCGATCCGGTCGAGGATCGGTTGCTCAGTTACAAGGATCCCTAGATTGCGGCTCTGGTCCAGGGATTCCGCAGCAAAATATGCCGAACCCACGTATGCGACCTGATGGGGTGTCCCGTAATCGGCAACCGCCACCTTGGCATGGATGTACGGCGACGCAATCGATTTTGCCTGGGCACCGCTGGCAGTGAGCGTGGCAAGGGCCGGTGCATTCACGTTCGTCCCGTTACTACCCACATTATCGGCCGCAAGCACCCGTACGGCAACCCCCCGTCTGGCTGCGTTACAAAGTGCCCCGATCACCTGCGGGTCGGTTATTGCATCATTATAGACGTCGAGCGTCTTTGTGGAACCGTTAATCAGGCCGAGGATCTTTTCCCGCGCATTGACCGGGCTCCAGACGAGCGATGGCTGTATCGGCGTCACGTTCTGGTAATTCCAGTCGGCTTCGAAAACCTTCTCGATCTCCTGTATTTCTGCTGGGTCATTGGTTATGACCCCAAAATCCCGCGTGGTCCCAAAGAATGTCGGGTCCAGGTTAAGCGTCATGATGAGCGCTACCGACCCGTCTGCGGTGAGCGTCTTCTGGTGGGTGAGGACAAATACGGGAGAACCAGGCATCATCTGCACCCCAAGCGGGGTGAGATTTGCGATTGCGTACTCGTTCGGGTTGGACACATTTTCAGCCGCAAACGAGGCATTGTTGTAGATGATCCGTACCGAAACGCCCCGCTCCTGCGCTGCAGCCAGGGCGGTAACAATCTCCGGATCGTCGAGCTGGTAGATGGTTAGAGTGATGGTTTTTTGTGCGCCGGCAATCGTTCTGAGAATCAGAGTTCGGCCGTCATTAGGTTCGACAAAAATCGTGTGAATACCCGTGTTTCCCGATGACACGTTCACTGTTGTCCCGGTTCTACCCTGCCCGGATGATGGTGCTGTCCCGGTACAGCCTGCGGCAAAGATGGTGAATACCGCAAGTACAATTACACAAGCAAGATGGAGCTGCGTTCTGGAATTCATTATCTCAGGATGTCACTAACCGGGTTAAAAGGTATCCCCCCAAATATTTTCGCCGGAAACGCTGGAAAACCTCAAAATAACAACGTTCATATTCCCCTATTCCGATTATGCATCATCCCTATCGTTCCATCGATCGGGGGTGTTTTTGTGAAAAAACTGATCTCCACTATCCTCGCAATTGCCATCCTTCTCTCAGTCATCCTCGTCAGCGGGTGCACGAGCAGCACAACAGCAGCAGCTCCGGTGGTCACTCCTGCCCCTGCCATAAATGTCACATCCATTCCCATCCAGTATGCCGATGTCAATGGGGTGCGGCTCGGGTACCGGGAGTTCGGGACCGGCGAGCCGCTCCTGATGATCTGCGGGTTCAACGGCACCATGGACAATATGTGGAACGGGACGTTCCTTGGGATCCTCGCCTCGCAGTACCATGTGTACATCTATGACAACCGGGGGATGGGGTACAGCAGCGATACCAATGCGACGCCGGCGATATCCCAGTACTCTGACGATGCTGCCGCCCTAATGCCCGCTCTAGGGTATACGAGTATGAACGTATATGGGGCTTCGATGGGGTCCTCGATAGCCCAACAGCTGGTGATCGATCATCCCGAACGGGTCCGGAAGCTGGTGCTTGAATCCGTTACCTATAGCATACGGATTCCAGACACCAAAGTGCTCTACGCAGTGATCGAGGCAACGGCCTTTAACCAATCAGCACCTGCGGGATTGAAAAATGAGGCCGAGGCAAACCTTGCGTGGAATGGTACCTGGGACCAGCTGTCGGGGATCAACAAGAGCGTGATGCTCGCTGTTGGAACAGATGATATCCTCACTCCCCCGAACGTAACACACCAGATCGCGGGCCAGATCAACGGATCATGGCTCGTGGAGTTCAAGGACCTCCCCCATATCGGATCGCTGTATGCACCCGTTGAGTATGGTGAGACCACGCTCAATTTCCTTGGCGTGAATGAATCTCCCCCCTACTAAATCCACACTCCCGCATTCTTTCAATTTTTTCTTATGGAATCGAGATACGGATGGAGCTGTTTAGGTGAAGGATAAGGGAAGAGTCCTCCTTTCTTTAACCGGACTCTTCAGATCATGATCCGTCTTTTTTTTGAAATCATCAGCTGTCGGGCCCTCTTTTTAAAAACACCGTCTGAAGTTAAAATATCTGGAAAAACGGAGGCCGAATGGGGTCAGAAAATAGATAGTTACCTCATCTAAACTTTTATGGGGTTACTTTCATCTTCTGCCAACATTAAATAACAGATTCTTGCCTTTATTTATTTTAGTTCTCGTTAATCTATCAGGAGCAACGCCATGAGCTCCGGATGCCCCTGCACCGGGAATCGGATCGGCATCTCTGCCCTCTCTGCAGTCTTTACCATGTTGACACCAACGGCGTGCTCAGGTATCCGAGCCTGCGCTGGATGGATACAGATACCTCCCTTCACGTTGCAAATTTCACAGAGCCGGCAAGAGCCGTTGACAAAAGCAAGGGCAAAGGGGTTCCCCGCGTTGAATGCAGTCCGTTCAAGTTCGAGCATCATAGGGGCAAACGCACCAGTGCCGTTGAAATGGTCTTTCCAGAATCGGGTAGCCGCTCCCTTTTTATCGGGAGGTGCATCCGGGTCAAGCCAGTACCTGTAGATGGAGCAGATTACATCAGCTTCGGCATTGGCCGGGGAGATGAACTTTACCAGCAGAGCATACTTGTATTCAGTAAGAATCTTCCGGAACTCATCCGGTGTCGGGACAAAGGGTGGGCAGGTCAGTTTCTTCCCGTATCCTATACAACCTGCCCTGCACTTGAGCGTCACGCGGTTCTCGACGACAATGTCCGATACGGAGATAACTTTTACGTTGGTTGCACCAAGCGAGCGTGCGGCATCGCATAGGGACGCGAATGCATGAGGAGTACGGCCTTGTGTCATTAATTACGTTATGCTACGCACCCAGATAATCGTGCCCGGATATGCTCTTTCAGTTCCCTGATTATTGTGTATATACCGGTCATGCCATGCATGGTTACATCATCTCATAAGTCCAATAATAATATGGTGATTCGCCGGGCGGATCAAAAATCATCACCCATCTCGCGTTTTAAAAAAAATCACCAGGACCTACTATGGAAACTATGGAAAAAATCTCCTTTGAAACTCCCGAGATCTTTGTACCTACTGATGTCCAGATTGACATACTCCAGGCCGTAGCCAATAAACAAGGCTGTCATATAAATCATGTCGTGAACGTTTTGCATCCCGCCCGGAGCGAAAGCAGTGTCCGGTCTGGTGTCCGTATCCTTCTTTCCAAACGTTATCTGGATGGCGGAAAATCCAGCAGCGAGATTCTTCTCCGGCTTACCTCCCGTGGCCGTCTCCTCCTCCAGCCTAATACAACCAGTTAACCCTCTTTCCTTTAAGAACCACGAGTGGTTTATTTAAAAAATGAAGTTAGTAAAAATATCAGATGTTTTTGGGAAAAAGATTCGAGATAATCGGTATCCTGACCGTTTCATAATCAGATATACCGGTTTTTCCTCAGCCAGTCCGTCTGGGGTTTGAGATACCGGTAGATGATATCGCATTTTCCCTCCTGGAAACTCCAGGGAACAATAATGATGGTGTCGCCTTCCCGGATCCAGACTCGTTTTTTTATCTTTCCTTTAATCCTGCCCATGAGCGTTACACCGTCAAGGCTTCGGACAGAAATATGGTTTGCCCCATGCATGGTCTGGGCAATGGCAAACTGTTCATTATTCCATTTTTTGGGTAACCGGACGCGGACAACAGGGGTGCCGTCAGGATTAGTCGCGTTCAGGTTCACTTCTTGAGCATTTTTTTTACGAAAATCGGCCATTCAATCAACAACGTGTTGTAGGATTCAAGGGTGTGTGACATGTTGAAGATATGTATCCCGGAAGAAAATCTGGATAGATCCAAGACGAAAACGAGGTTTTTCTCAATCGTAGCGTGTACGAAAACAGGATTCGGATATGGTTTATTACCATAATGCTATGTGCTCTGCCGCTAAAGGTACTGTAATCATCAAAGGTTTTGCTCTTTAAATGCGGCCGTGAATTTATGTCCTTGGCCCGGCAACACGCAAGACTTTTTTTGGATCACAGTCCGGACTTCCTCGAGAAAGGAGATGCCGGTTAAACGAACAACAAGAATTATCCTGATAATGTCCGCACAAAAATCCTATCCCGAGATTAAGGGCACAAGGGCCGGTTACGTAATCCGGTTCACCTGTCCTTCCTGCGCAGCTGAAAGCATAATTGTTAACAAAATGCCGCAAGATCATTTCCGGAATACCCGGTGGTTTCCTGCCGGCACTGCAAGACACGCCTGACCGTTCTGACGCCGTATACTCGCCAATAGTCAGAAACAGCATTTATCCAAAACTTATAATGGGGGAGTGTCACAAGGCTCTCCTGGTTTTCCCTTCTCTTCTGTTCGATACCAACTCCCTGTATGATTTTCATGCAATATAGGTCTCCAATCTGGCCGGTCTCGTGTTGCGATTTCGTTTTTATTTATATAGAATACTCTTCGATTGGCTTTTAGATGCGGTTGCGATTTCGCATCAGAAACCAGAGCTGTTATCATTGACAACGTAGATGGTGTACTAACGATGAAAAAGAACCTGCTGATGTGGGACGAGTCATTGTTCCGGGACCCTGATGTTTTCGAGATTGATTATGTTCCCGAACAGTTCGAGTTCCGTGACACGCAGATGCGCGAACTAGCGTTCCAGATCCGGCCCGGCCTCCGGGGTGCACGCCCCCTCAATACGATCTGCAAAGGTTTACCCGGTTCTGGTAAGACCACGAGTATCAGGAAACTTTTCCAGGAGATCGAAGAGACAACAAAGAAACTGGTGCCGGTTCTGGTCAACTGCCAAATTGATAACACGAAGTTTGCAATTCTTTCCCAGATATACAGGAAACTATCCGGTCATCTCCCTCCGTCTTCGGGAACCTCTTTCAAACAGGTCTTTGATGCTGTTGCCCGAATCCTCCAGAAAGAGGAATATGTGTTGCTAGTGGCACTTGACGACGCCAATTACCTTCTCTACGAAAATGAACTCAACAAAGTTCTTTATACGCTACTGCGGGCCCATGAATCATACGAGGGCGTCCGGATCGGTGTGATTGTAATTATCAGTGACCCGGATGTTGATCTTTCCCGGGCAGTGGATGCCAGGGTCGCTTCGGTTTTCCGGCCTACTGAGATCTATTTCCCACCTTACGGAAATGCCGAAGTTGAAGATATCATGAGAGCCCGGGCAATGCAGGGTTTTTTTACCGGTGTGTTAAGCGAAGAGATGCTCGACCTTGTCGTGGAGCAGACCCAAAAGAGCGGCGATTTGCGGGTCGGCATCGATCTCCTGAAAAGAGCAGCGCTCAACGCAGAGAGGGATGCACGCCGCAGTATTGAACGCGGGGATATCTGTGGCGCATATGCCGTGTCTAAGTATCTCCATCTCGAATATACGTTGAGGACACTTAAGGATGAAGAGCGCAGGATTCTCAGGGAACTTGCGACAAAAAGTGTGTCAGGTTCCGAAATGAATGCCGGGGACGTCTACAAATCCATAAAAGAGCAGGTGCCTATAGGGTATACTCGATTCTACGAGATTATCAAGAAGATGGATGCAATGAGGCTTGTCAATCTCCAGTACCGTAGCGGAAAGGGAAGGACCCGGGTCATTACGCTCCGGTATGAGCCGGCCAAGGTCCTTGCCTACCTTTTATAAAGTCGTCGGAATATTTTCAAAAATCTTATCTATTTGAGAACCCTCATCTTATGAGACAGGGGTTTTTCTATGTTAAGTGTTAACGAACTGGCACTTGAAATATTCGACAACCTCGCCGATCTGGCCGAGGAATTCAATGCAGCATACCATGAACTGGACAATGGCGCACGCATTGTAGATTGTGGAGTAAGTACACGGGGCGGGTATGCAGCAGGGCGGGCATTTACCGAGATCTGCATGGGCGGTCTGGGGGAGGTCAACTTCAGGATGGGGCAGATAAAAGAATTCCCCCAGCCATTCATCGACGTGAATACAGATTTTCCCTCGATTGCCTGTCTCGGCGCGCAAAAGGCTGGCTGGACTGTGAAGGTTGGTAACTACTTTGCCATGGGAAGCGGTCCTGCTCGGGCGCTTTCTCTTAAACCCAAGCATACGTTTGAAGTGATCGATTACGAAGATGATTACGATTGTGCAGTGATCTGCCTGGAATCCGATCACCTGCCAAACGGCGAGGTCATGGAGAAGATTGCCGAGGAATGCCATGTTGATGTGGCAAATGCATGCGCTGTGGTTGCGCCTACCTCTTCTATTGTCGGGTCTATCCAGGTTTCCGGGCGGTGCGTGGAGACCGCGATCTACAAGTTAAATGAGCTTGGTTTTGACACAAGGAAAATTTCATCTGCGATCGGAACGGCCCCAATCCCCCCAGTGCGGGGAGCGAAGCGGGCGATGGGGGTTACAAACGATGCGACCATATATCACGGTCAGATCCAGCTGACGATGAATGCGCCGGAAATTAAGGATTATCTCGAAAAAATCCCCAGCAGTAAGTCCAAGGGCTATGGTAAACCGTTCAATGATATCTTCAAAGAAGCGGGATATGATTTTTACAAGATCGATACATCCCTTTTCTCTCCGGCAGAAGTTATTATCAACGAGCTTTCGGACGGCAGCGTTTATCACGTTGGTGCGGTTAACACCGATGTGACCCTGAAGTCATTCGGGCTCCAGTAATTTTTACCTTTTTTTATCCCGCTCTAAAAAAGACAGATTATTTTTACGGCAGATTGTGGTTTAATCGGTTTTCACCACTTAACCCAGAAACCTTTGAATTCTCCGGTAGCCTGGCATTCTGTTACCTGCAGATCTTCGACTCGGATTACCGGATCATTACGGGCTCGCACAAGACGAATAAAGTCATCAAGGGCTGCAGGGGGCCCTTCTGCAATTATGTATACGGAACCATCATGCATGTTCTGCACAGATCCGTGCAGACCAAGCTGGTGAGCGCATTCTGACACATATTGCCGGTACCCTACGCCTTGGACCCTCCCGTTTGCTGTAGCAGTGACCCGTATCATTATTCCTGAGCTGGGTAGATATCGGTAAAAGTCTTGCCGTTTTGAATCGGATTCAGGTCAGTTTAATTCTAAAAATAGCTGGAATGATTGAATTTATTCAGGCGGTTTTCTCATCAATAAAAACGGTGTGAGCAGGATAATTGCCAGAATTATCATGAATTCCCCGAACACGTAGAGTAGGTTTTCCCGGGCCTGATCATAGAACCGGAGGTTGAAAGACGTTGTATCATTCCACGTTATTGCTGTAGTATTATCCGGAAACCGAGTCACATTTGCCCCGGGACTCAAAGTTGCCAGGAACGGATTACGTACATCATACTGCCCGGGAAGGTACACGCTTACGTTATAAGGTAAGAGAAATGATCCCTGCATCTGGTTATCCTGAAGGGAAGTCACGTAGGAAATAGTATAGTTGCCTTTTGGGAATGTGATAACCGACGGAGAGTACCAATCGGTACTGCCGTTAAAATCCACAAGAGTGCCATTATCTGCAACCAGGGAGACATTCGTGACATTGATTGGGATATTTTCCCCGAGTAAATCCGCGTTTGCAAACTGGTACGTTGAGGTATCGTTAATTTCCACATGAGCGGCATACGAAGTAGCGTTGGGAAGCACTTCGTAGGTGGCGTTAAGTGCCCCGGCGGGTGCTATGACAAAAATTATAAGCGCAGCGCAGAGAGTAGCGATGGCAGGTCTGCGTCGATCTCCAGAGGTGGTTCGCATTGCTTGATCACCGTATCCGGGTCTTTTAAAAGATGACCGGTAACTACACACACAATTCTCTCATCACGGTCTATTGCGCCCGCCTCGCAGAGCTTGCGAATACCGGCTACAGACGCCGCAGATGCCGGCTCCACGCCAATTCCCTCTTTTCGTGCAAGATCACGTTGCATAGCAAGAATCTCTTCATCAGTTACCGATTCTGCCGTTCCGCCGGTTTTACGAATCGCCACCAGAGCCTTTTCGGCATTGACCGGGGCACCAATCCGGATTGCAGAGGCAATGGTTTCTGGATGCGTTTCGGTTATTACGGAAGTCAGGTTCTCTTTTACCGCCCTTACTATGGGGCTTGCTCCTGCGGCCTGGATGCCGGTCATTTTTGGAAGCCGGTCGATAAAGTCGAGTGCTTCGAGTTCCAGCAGCCCTTTATATACTGCAGAGATGTTTCCAGCATTTCCTACCGGCAGGACAAACCGATCGGGAACGCTTCCCAGCTGATCGATCGCCTCAAATCCTATTGTTTTCTGGCCTTCCAGGCGATAAGGGTTGATTGAGTTCAGGAGGTATAAACCATGCGTAAGGCAAAGGTCATGAACCATTTCGAGTGCGCGATCGAAGTTTCCCCGGATAGAAATAACCTTAGCGCCATGCATTAATGCCTGGGCCACCTTGCCTACAGCTGACATACCCGGCCGGAAGCAGTACAATTGCAGGAATGCCCGCTTTTGCTGCATATACTGCCAGGCTCGCCGAGGTATTTCCCGTGCTTGCACAAGCAACACTTTTTTTATTGAGCTGGAGTGCCATCGAAACTCCCACCGTCATCCCCCGGTCTTTAAAAGAGCCCGATGGATTCATGCCTTCGTGCTTGGCATAGAGGTGTTTTAGGCCCATCTCGTCCCCGAGGCGTTTTAAATGGTATAGTGGCGTGCCTCCTTCAAAAAGAGAGACAGGCTCGATGGTTACCGGCAATAGTTCCTTATATCGCCAAACCGAGAGAGGTCGTGAATTCCAGGTTGAACGAAGTACGGTGATTGTATCGAGAGGATATTCCACCGCAAGAAGATGGCCGCATTTTTTACAGTTATAGAGGATCTCGTCAGCGGGATACGTCGTGCCGCAGTTAACGCATACGAGATGGTACATGGCTATCTATTGGTTTTCCGGCTACATATAGACAAGCGTTAAAGGAAGTAAACTATCTAGTATCCTTTCGATGAAGGGAGGCATACAATGCTTCTTTGTTGTCGTTATGCACAGGAAAGTCCCTGCGGGCATTTTCAACGATACAGGGATCGATTTCATAGTACAAAAGTTCGTTTTCTTTACCAGCTCTTGCAATGATCGTCCCATAGGGATCAGCTGTTATTGACATACCTGCATAACTATCTACGGGAGTATTCCCCGTTGCATCTACGCCCACAATATACATCTGATTTTCCGCCGCCCGGGCGCGGATAAAGAGTTCCCAATGGTGCAGCCGGCTTTCTGGCCATGCTGCAGGAACAATAATGGCATCGACGCCTTCCCGCCGGTATAACCGGAAAATCTCCGGGAAACGAAGATCGTAACAGATTGCAAGGCCAAAACGGACACCTTCAAAGGTGAAAGGTGCAAGCCCGGTGCCCGGTGTAAAAGCATAATCTTCGTGTCCGGGCGTGAAGAGGTGGATTTTTGAGTATTTCGCGAGAATCTCACCGTTACGATCTATTGCAATCGCAGTATTCTTTGGTTTGGGAATGCAGGTTTCGCGGAACGATCCGACGACGCCGACAGAGTAACTTTTTTGCCATTCTGCAAAGCCCGGTTACCGTTGGACCCGTGATATCTTCGATATTTTTTGTCGAAACCGGGTCCCAGCAGGTAGCAAACTGCTCGGGAAACGAGATAAGGGCAGCACCGCATTTGGAAGCATTATCAAAAATATCCTCTGCCGCTTCAAGCGTTTTTTTGGGTGATTCCCAAACACCACATATCTGGGCGCTGCAGCATAGCATCGCTCCATCTCCTGAAAAATCAAGATTTGGTATTCTGCCCGTTTTTCCGGTCAACGTACAGGATAACTACCGCTCCCATTACCACAAGAATAATTGTGGTAAGTAAAAGGAACCGAGCCATTGAATGGAGGAATCCAAGAAGGATTGCAGCCAGGATAAGACCTGCCGCGATAATACTGCAACCGACTAGTATCAGACCTACTGTTGTTATATCCCATTCAGACATTATGATCCCCCTAATACCGGAAACGCGACCATTAGTCCGGTAATTACAAACTGGACTGATATAGCAATAAGCAGAATCCCCATCAGCCGGTTGATGACACGATACTGCCGCTGGCCAATCTTCCTTATGATATAGTCTGCGTATTTCATCATAAAATAGGTGATTGCGATTGCAATGCCAATCGATGCAAAGATCACAAGCCATGCAACCATGGACATGCCTGTAGCTTCGTTGGTGAGTACGATTGTGGTAGTGATTGCTCCAGGACCGGCTATCATTGGGATGGCAAGTGGCATCGCCGCGACATCTTCATTATCCCGGGATTCATATTTTTCGGTTGCTGTAAGTTTGGTGCGCGAAGTCTTTGCATATACCATTTCCATACCGATGCCAAAAAGCAAGATTCCTCCAGCGATCCGAAACGCCTCAAGAGAGATCCCAAGAACCTGAAGGATTATGGTCCCGGCGATACCAACAACGACAAGGATTATAAGTGCGATAGTACATGCGTCTCTTATAATCTGTTCTTTGAGAGGCTTTTCAAGGTTCTCTGTCAGGGATATATAGGTCAGCGTTGCTCCCAGGGGATTTACGATAATGATAATGGAAGAAAGACACAGCAGGGAGAAACTTAAAAGGTCGCCGGCCATGAAGATAAGACCGTTCTCATGGATAATAGAGGTTACGGAAAAAAGTTCAGTATTCGTATAACACGGATTCATCGATCCGGGTGTATCCGAATTGTTCTGAATGTTTAAAGTGGATTTCAATCTCCCGTGCGGCACTCTCGGGTGAATCGGAAGCATGAATTACATTCCTGCCAATGTCAATACCAAAATCGCCCCGGATGGTGCCTGGAGCCGCTTCCTGCGGATTTGTCGCGCCGATTATCTTACGGACAATTGCGACAACGTTCCTTCCCTCCCAGATCATCAGGAAACAAGGACCTCCCATGATATATGTTTTAAGGGATGGGAAGAATGCTTTGGAAAGATGCTCTCGGTATTGTTCGGTAACTCTTGCCTCGGGCAGTACCTCGAAACGGGCTGCCACGAGTTTAAGTCCTTTTTTCTCGAGCCTTGAGACAATTTCTCCGACAAGTCCACGCTGGACGCCATCAGGCTTGACCATAACGAAGGTGCGATCCATAACAAGGATCACTCCTTCTTGGTACTTTTCTGCCCGGCAGAAGTCCACTCAACCCGGCGGGGAACCCTGCCCAGTTTGTGGTTGTTCTGGCACTTTGTGCTGCAGAAATAAAATATCGTGCCGTCTTTTTTAATGAACATCTTGCCGGTGCCCGGTTCGAGCTGTACTCCACAGAAACTGCAGATATGTTGTTCGACCATCCGGTTCACCGCCTCGATAGTTTCTTTGCCTCGCGTTCGGTCTCAAGGAGCATAATGATATCTCCTTCCCGGATAGGGCCCACCGTGTTGCGGGTGATAATGCGCCCCTTATTATTGCCATCAAGGATCCGGCACTTGACCTGCATCGCTTCCCCATGCATTCCGGTGGAACCGACTACCTCGATGACTTCTGCGGGCGTTGCGTCGTCAGCCATGATTTCACCTTATGCCTTTAAGGCAACCAGCTGTTTTGCGAGATCCTCAATCACTTCTTTTGCCTTGCCGGGCTTAACGATCGCTGCAGCGGCAGAACCTACGTCAAGGCCACTGGCGGCACCGATGTCGTTTTGTTTGTTTATGAAGATATAAGGAATCTTTTTCTCATCGCACAGGGGAGTGAAATGCATAACAATTTCTGCTGGTTCGACATCAGCGCCGATTAAAACAAGCAGTGCAGCGCTGCGTTCAATGGCTTTTGTTGCCTCGTTGGAACCTTTCTTGATCTTCCCGGTGTCTCTTGCAACTTCAAGGGCTTCAAGCGCCTTGTTCTGGAGCTCTTCAGGAGCCTCGGTTTTTACGTATCCTTTTGCCATAACTCACCTCATTCAGGAGCCAGTTTGCCCCTTCATTACTCATCAGTCAGCAGTGATGCAGCCATATCATTTCATCAGGAGCAGAAATAAAGGTTTGCGAGCGGTACGGATATCTTTTGTCCGGTATCTCACAAAATGTTTAACTGTGCGGGTTCACCCGGCAATGCGGTAAATAGTGGTACCCTGGCCTGAATACACCTGCTCCAGCCCGGTTGCCGGCAGACTTACATTATAGGTCTGGCTCTCTAAATCTCCGACATAAAGAAGGGTCGCGTTGTATTTTTTCATGAGAGAAATTGTCTGATCGGGGTTTTCATAAATAGACCTGATATCTGCAGGTCGGGCACTATACCAGCCGGTGGTATCTCCACGCCACATAAACTCGTGGAAAGGTTCACCGAGTATTGCCGGGATACCGGTGAACGACGAGATCCGGGAATAATAGGTATAGTCTCCACCAACGGCTTCGACAATGCGTTCATCACCGGTCAGGTTCCGCAGATATGCAACCCCCCCGGCGTCGCCGGGATGGGTAGTATCGAGATAGCTCAGCCCATCGAGTGTCCAACCACCGTAGTTGAGATTAAGGGGGACAAAAAAAGGAATGACAAAGAGGACGCCTATAACAAGCACCGCAAGGGCTGCACTTTTTTTGGCGGGAAGAACCGGGATACGCCCCGGCTTTGCAAACCAAATCCCTATCATAGAAAATGCGCTGATGCTGAGGATGATCCATGCGGGGACGTAACATTTAAAAACCGTGTTCATCCGGAAATAAGTGTCTCCCATATTGTCCTTAAGGTAGAACAGTTCCACAAGGATAAGGATCAAGAGCCCGAAGATGGCAAGAATATCGGGGACGCTACGCTCCTTTTTTGCAATAAAATAAATGAGTGGAATGGCAGCGATTGCAGCGGCAAAGTAGCCCGTAAGAATAAACGGGACTACTATTATCAAAAGATACGGCCGTTCCCGAATATCTTTTATGAGAAAAAGCAGAAAAATGGAAATAAACCAGCCATTGACCAGCAGGAACTGGATCGGATCAGAAGGTATCTTTACGATCCCTATACCCCCGGTACTGGTTTTGAGCACTATGTAAAAGGGAAGGTAGATAAGGACTGAAAGGGGGGGGATCAAAACAAGCTGGACCCACGATGAATAGTCGAGTCCTTTCTTCCATCCCCGAAATATGATCAACGCTGCTATGATGATGGTAATCGGGGCGAATATCAGGACATCCCAGGTATTGATCAGAGGCATTGAGCCGAGGCTAAGTGCAGCAAGACCACATATGAGCCATTTACTTCTCGCCTCAAGAGACTCCCAGTACTTGTACAGATAAATAAGCAGAAAAATGAAGAATACCTGGTTAAATATCGAAATGACATGGGCATGAAGATCCCCCCAGGTAAATGAGAACAGGGGATATTCGTTAATGGTGTTGGTGATCGTGCGCGAACTGTTCCAAAGTGCCGTGCTGAGTGGGTTACCGAGTATAATCTGGTAGATTAGCGAGGGGTTAGGGAGAAAGAAGAGGAGCAGAGGCAGCCAGCGAAACCGTTCGAGAAGCATGGAGCCAATTGCATAAACCATGACTGCCGCGATACCAAGGACTGTCGGAAGCGAAAGGTTGAATGCAATGTTTGACGGAACTCCACTGATAATACCGAGGCAGCCAAAAATCCAGTAGCCTAAGTAATAGTAGACGTCCATAGAGCCTCCGGCAAACCAGGGATCAAGAGGGAGTACGATCGGGCTTCGCATTATTGATGCAAGAAACCCGTGGTCCATGAATTTCTCAGCATAGGATATCGTCGGGTTTACAAACCTGACCGTGAGCATCAAAAAAAAGAATATCAGGAAAATGAGCTCCCATTTCCACTCTTTTCTCAGCTCGTTCCATGCGTAATTGCGGTGGTAGATGTGGTACCCAAAGAGCAGGATGAAAGGAACAAGCGCGATCTGGATGGGAATTTGAACAAGACCACAATACCAGGTCAGGAGGGTAAAGATAAGGAGCGACGCCGCAAAGGAGGCAGGGAAAGCGTATTGACCCAGGCATTTTTTCAGGGACGGAAAGAGCGAAAGCTGTAAAAATGTCACCACGACAAGCCAACTTGCAACGGAAAGGATCTGGAATTCAGGAGTCAGGATTTTTCCCTCCGTCCAGTTTTGAAGAGAGGGCCGACTTAATAGTGGGAATAACCCAATCACCAAGATAGTAAATCGAAACTATACCTCCGGCCAGGGTGACCAGGTTTTTGATGAGATCATCGATAACCGCTATCAGAAAGGCCACTGCTGGTGCAACACCCGTAATAGCAAATGTCGCCGATACAACGAGTTCGTAGGTCCCGATACCTCCCGGGGTAATTGGTACAGCTTTTACAAGGTTCCCGAGTACAATTGCTAGAATAATTACTGCAAAAGGAATCTGTTGTTCAAACATCGTAGCTACAGAATAGCAGACAAGGGTATCAAGCATCCAGATCACAATGGATGATGCTCCAAGAATAAGAATCGCGCGAAATGATAACGAAGCCCTTCTGATTTCCTCAAGCATTGTCAGGATGAATTTGACATACTTGTTGGTCGTCGTCAGTTTTCCTACAAATATGAGGAGGATGAAGAACGCAAATGATACCGCCAGGATTGCAATCATTATGAAGATGTAAACATTGATCCATCCGGGAAGGTTCGGGATAAAAAAGAGGGATGCAGCTCCCAGTAGGGCAATAGCGATAATATCAAAGATTCGCTCCACGACAATCGAAGATATTCCTTCGGAGTATGTTGTTTTATAATCGTGCTTCAGGATGAAGATCCTCACAAAATCTCCAAGCCTTGCAGGGACAATGAGGTTGACCGTCTGGCTTACAAAAACGCATGCCGTCGAGAAGATAACACCGATCTGGTAATTAAGGCCAAGAAGGATCCGGTGGTATCGCCACCCCCTTAACCACCATGCGGAAAGGCAGATAATAATTGCCGCTCCCAGATAAACGGGAACAATGTGCTGAAGTGCAGTAAGGAGATCGCCCCATACACGATAGAGCATATAAACAATGATTCCGATAGCGATCAGGCTCGGGATAAGGATTGCACTAATTTTTCGATACATGGATCTGCCACCAGAGACGTAGGATAGAGGATCCCATCTCAAATACATCCTCTACCCTGACTGTTGTTCCTTTACCTGCCCGCCACCTGACAGGAAATTCTGTGACCCTGTATCCTTTTCTTTGTGCCCTGACAAGCAATTCAGTGTCCCAGAACCAGTGATTTGACCGGATACTGGGAAGGACAGGAAGTATTTTTTCCTTGTTAAAAGCCTTGAACCCGCATTGGTGATCGAAGATTCTGCTTCTAAGGATAAACCTTACAAGAAAATTGTAGGAGCGGCTTGCAATTTCCCTGCTTTCGGTCCGCTGGATGTCGCTCATCGGGAGGAGGCGTGATCCCGTGGAAATATCCCCTCCCTGCCGGATTGCATCTATAAGGTGGTGGAGGTGCTGCATATCTGTTGCCAGATCAACATCATAGTAGCAGACAATTGAGCCCTGTGCTTTTCTTATTGCCCTGTTGAGGGCCTTTCCCCGACCCTGACGTGTATTGCAATGCAATAACTTCACCCGGTCTGATTGTAGTTCGCACGCCTGGACGAACTCTGCACTCCCGTCTGTACTTCCATCTTCAGCGATTATGATCTCGAAATTTTCTGTAATCGCGGCAAGCGCTTTGAGAGATTCGGGAATTGCGTGTTCGAGTGCGGGCCGGTCATTAAATACCGGAATAATCGCAGTCACTTCGGGTTTTGCCATCAATGTACTTTCTCCCGGATGCGTTGAGCGATGTGGGTACCTGCCCTGATTGATCCCTCCATACTCCTTTCAGGGTAATTTTCTTCAGAAAACATGCCGGCCAGATAAATACCATGTTTTTCATAAGCGGGGATGAGAGAACGATATCCGGTTGTGTAAATAGGACCTGCCCAAGGGTCGATAGCCATCCTGCTCCAATGAATATCCTTTTCCTGCAGACTGAAGCGCGAACAGAAATCATCTCTCATTTTCTGGTCAAGCCTTACAGGGACAGAACCACTGAAGTACGAAGCTAAATAGACAATATGTTCCCCATATCGTTCTTTTGGGACGAAATTTGTATGTGCCACAACCGCACCGTACGGCCCTTCATCTTTCATATTGATCCAATAAACACCTTTGCAGACGTCGCGTTCAATCCCCATGGTCATGCAGGCTGCTCCTTGGTAAGGGATATCGGGCATTGTAATTCCTGCTAAAGTAGCGAGCTCTGTCGGTGGAATCGTGGATAAAACAACATCCACTCTTTCACCGTTGATCTCCCAATGGGCGTCATTTCTTGAAAGTGAGGTGACCGGCGTCTGCTGATGAATAATGCCTCCTTTGTTAATTATTGATTTTTCAAGTTTGTCAATAATCTGGTGAAAACCACCGTTTAGGTACCCCAAGTGTTCTCCGGAAACGCCTCTGTTTGATCTGATGGCGATGCGGCTGATAAGCCACGCCGCTGATACTTTGCTCCGGTTTTTTCCGAATTTGCTTCTTAGCAGGGGTTCAAAGAATGAAGAATATATGCGAGGACCGAGGTGTTCAAGAATATATGTTTCGGCCGGGATGTCATCCAAAGAAAGAAGATCCGTCTTTTTGGCGCGAAACGTCAGCGAGACAAGTTTTACTTTATCGATGAACGATAGTTCCGGCCACCGCAGGATCTGCAGTGGTGTTGTAAGCGGATAAAGTGTACCGCCGGAAAAGTAGCCGGTGCTACCTTCTCTCCACTCAAGTTTATCCCATAACCCGAGTTCCCGGATAAGGGTAAAAAGTTGTTCATCGCCAGAGAAGCAATGATGGTAATATCGTTCGATCCAATAATCATCGATGTGATACGATGCAAGGCACCCTCCTAAGAAGGGCATTTTCTCGAACATTACCACATCATGCTCTCCGGCTAAGGCATTGGCGGCGACGAGCCCGCACATGCCTCCCCCGAGTATCCCTATTTTCATGGTGTGTTACTAATATTATTTGTCAGGCATACAATGAAAAAGGCTTTGTAACTGTCAAGAAAAGATGCGACGAAATGTGACGGTATTTTGTAAGAAAGTTTTTGTATTGCAGAAATTAAAGTTCTTAAAACAAAGAACTTAAAAGAATTAAAAGAGAATATCTATCCGTCAGCCCATTGGATGGTGTAACCAGATGCGGGTATTTTTCATTGGTTTTGGTCAGGCCGGGGGCAAAATTGTCGACATGTTCATTGAACAGGACAAGAAGCTCGGAACCAACAGTTTCCGTGGTATTGCCGTCAATACCGCTAGGACCGATCTGATGGGTCTCAAACACATTGAATTGAAAGATCGAATTCTCATCGGCCAGACACTGGTGAAGGGTCACGGGGTAGGAACGGATAACGTGACCGGGGCGAGAGTTACCGCTGATGAGATCGACAGTATCATTAATGCTGTAGATTCCCGGGGAACACACGACATTGATGCTTTTGTTATCGTAGCGGGATTGGGTGGAGGAACCGGTTCCGGCGGCTCTCCGGTCTTGGCACGCCATCTCAAGCGAATCTACCGGGAGCCGGTCTATGCACTGGGTATTATTCCAGCACCGGAAGAGGGGAGGCTTTATTCCTATAATGCCGCACGCAGTTTGACAACGTTGGTGAACGAAGCAGACAATACCTTCATTTTTGATAACAGTGCGTGGAAGAATGAAGGGGAAAGTGTAAAAAGTGCTTTCCACAGGCTCAATAATGAGGTCGTGCGGAGATTTGCCATTCTTTTTCGCGCAGGTGAAGTGGGTAAAGCGGGTGTTGGTGAGATGGTTGTTGACTCAAGTGAGATTATCAACACTCTCCGCGGAGGCGGTATCACCTCTGTAGGTTACGCTGTCAGCGACGTTATCAGTTCCCATACCAAACATCAGCGGGGGATATTCGGGGGCATCCGGGAGAATATCAAGGATACCTTCGGTGGGAAGAAAGAGGCAAATGAACAGGTACTCATGGGTGAGGACCGCTCGGCAAAAATAGTCGGTCTTGTACGGCGTGCGATGCTTGGCCGCCTTACGCTTCCCTGTGATTATTCAACGGCTGAACGGGCACTGGTTCTAATCGCCGGACCCCCGGATGAGATGGATCGGAAGGGTGTGGAAAAAGCCAAAAGCTGGGTCGAAGAGAATATAGCTGGCGTTGAAGTGAGGGGAGGGGATTATCCGGTAAACAGTGAATATGTCGCAGCAGTCGTTATGCTCGCGACTGTAGGCAACGCCCCCCGTATAAAAGAACTTCTTGATATTGCAAAGGAAACAAAAGAAGAGGTTATAAAATCCAAGGAGAAGAAATCGAATATGTTTGAAGAAGGTATCGAACCGTTGTTCGAATGAGGTTAATGATGATGGGATTAAAACGGTTAATTTTAATTTTGGCCCTGTTAGCAATTCTTGTGCCAGCAGTTTCATATGCATTTTCAGTGAACTCCATGACAATAAACCCCAGCAGCGGGGCATTAACTCCAGGAACAACCGTAGATCTTTCTTTTACGGTCCAGGAGCCCAGCGGGTCATCGACATTAAACGATCTGGTAATGTCAACTGCACTTACTTCCCCTCAATGGTCGTACATTATTTATGTAAACGGAAACCCGACAGCACCCACTCAAAGCGCACAGGAAACTCTTGATATAAGCAGTTTTTTACTGACATACAAGTCGAGTGATGACGTTTCAGTAGGTGTTACACTGGCAGGTACTACACCTACCGTAACGCAGACTTCGAACCAGACATTAGTCCAGATTTATGAAGAAGATACAAATGGCAATCAGATTGGGACTCCCTATATTGCGACTGCAATGGTGGTTAATCCCGCTGATGTGTCTACTGCAATTGCCAATGCAAATGCCCAGCTTAGCCAGCTAAAAACCGATATTGACGAAAAAACAGCACTCGGGGTTGATACTTCAGCAGCCGAAGCCCAATATAATGCAGCCCAAAGCCAGATCACCCAGGCTCAGGCTCTACCTGCAACTCAATATACCACCGCATTAAACGATATCACCACCGCGACATCAGATATTTCTAATGGAGAGTCTCTCCTTGACAAATCCTGGGCAGAAGCGGAGATCTCGACTGCTCAAGGACCAGTAAACAATGTGGATACGTTAATTGCATTTTTCCAAGGTAACCAAAGTACCGCAAACGATCCCAAATTATCAACGATTATAAATGAACGGGAAATTGCCGTGAGTTATATATCAGCAGCAAATGATTTCGTTACCAGCGGCAACTTTGCCTCGGCACGTTCAAAAGCCGAACAGGCATATACCGAAGGAAATCAATCCTATAACGATGCAGAGGCGTTCTATATCCAGGTCACAACCACATGGAATCCCTTTGGGGCCCTTGGGGATATTGGCTCGATCTTCAGTTCCAGTGTTCTGTTGATTGGCGTTGGTGTCGTTGCCGTTGTGCTAATTGTTGTTGGTATTATAATTTACCGCAAACGTTCCCGATGGGATGAGCTGGGATGAGGAAATCCATTTTTTCCTTCGCAAAATTCTGTCGGGGAAAAATAACGTGAAATTAAATCTGAATCAAACAGATTTACTATTTTCCTGCAATTAGCTATTGTCAGATGATTCCTCCCCCGAAAAAGGTTGTGGTGAAATGCATTGGCGCTCGGTTGTTTTGGATAATGTTGAACCGATTAAAGTATCTCTCTTATTGAAACCGGTTTTTAACAGAATAAAAAATGTTAATACTGCTTCGTGAAAACATCGAGATTAATACTTCCCATTGTTCCATCCCGGTGGAAATAATAATCTAACAGCCTGTTCTGGTTGTCATAGTACCGAGAACCAGTAATCCAGTTTATAGGTCGTTTTATTATAGCCCGGTATTGTGTTATAACTCTCCGTATCATGGAGGATGATGACGCCCGGACTATTCTTTGTGAGAAGGTCAATTTCCTGTTTTTGGCCGTAGAATGTGATCTTATCCCATCGATCACCCCGGTAATACCAGGGTAATGGCCAGTAATCTTCTGATGCCAGAACAACTTGACTCGAATTATCCATTATGCTCATGACTTGCCGGAGGTCCTCTGAATTCTGGACCTGAACAATGGGCTCATTGATGTCTGCAGGAATAAAAGCGACGTGCCAGGTTATCAGTATCAAAAACAGGCAACCTATCAGGGCAAAAGCAGCTTTCTGCCAGTTTAGTTTGTAGACGGCTACAAAAGACATCGGGAGCAGCTGGTGTATGATGAGCCATGGCACTTTTTCACCGACATATGCATAAAATGCCATGGTCAGGATCATCCAGTAAATACAAAGTGGAAGAAGAGATCCGACTTATGATTGATAATTTTAGGATTTCTGAGTTGGGCCTGACTTGTCAGAGCCAGATCGTTGATTGAAAGTTCGAAACGACGTTTAAACAGCCAGTTTTTCAGACGTTTCCCGGCCAGGATCAGGTTGAAATCTTCGAACATAAATTGCAATGTTCCAAGTATTGCAAGAAGGAAGATCGGAACTTCATACAACAGGTACAAGGGAATATAGAAATAAAACGGACCGCCAAGTCTCTGTTCATTAGACATAGATACCCAGTGATCAACTGCCTGATACCATCCTGTCGAATTTATCTGGAAATTTTGTCCCACAAGGGTTTCCGGATGCATTCCGAATGCTGAATACAGGGCAACAAGAATGCCGAATATTATTAATAATCCTATAATAAGGTCATTTTTCCATTGTGGGGGTAGATTGATGCGTTTTTTCCATATTGCGTACCCAAAAAAAGTAATAAAAATCAACAATATAAACGGCATCTCTTCCTTACAGCACAATGCTCCCCCTGCTGCAATAGCCGCAATAATTGCGTATCGTAATTGCCCCCTTTCAAAATAATAAAGCAGAGCCACTAGAAGAAGCATCGTGAAAAAAAGCATAAAGATATCATGACGAAGAAAACGGGAGAAATATACCATATCCGGGGAAATTGTGAGGAAAAGGGCAATGATCAGGGTCTGTGCCCTTGTGATGTACCCAAGCCGGTATATAAAATAAACCAGAGGTACGAGTAACGTGCCGAATAATGCCGGAAGTAACCTCGCAACAAGATCGGAGGCACCAAAGAGCGAAAACATCCCGGCAGTGACGTAGTAGAGGAAGGGGCCATGATAACTGGGATCGTAAATCCATGATCCTTTTGTCAGAAGGTTAAAAGAAAACCATGAATGTATGGCTTCGTCATGATGGAATAATTTAAGATCCGGATGCCAGAATCGCAGAATAATAGCAAGCAGGAAAATTAAAAGAAATACTCTTTCAAAAGTGAAAATTTGTTTTAGTTTGCTGGAAAAAAAAGCGGCTTTTTCCATGGGCCGCACCTTTAACTTTCTAATACAATTTCAATTCCGATATCTTTTGGCACCTGAATTCGCATCAGCTGGCGGAGTGCCCGCTCATCTGCATCAATATCAATGAGTCTTTTATGCACTCTCATCTGCCAGCGATCAAAAGTTGCTGTGCCTTCTCCGTCAGGACTTTTACGGATTGGCACAACGAGCCTCTTTGTCGGAAGCGGGATGGGTCCAGCCAGATTTACTCCTGTGCGTTCGGCTATCTCGCGGATCCTGTCACAGACCGTCTCTACTTTATTGAAATCTGTTCCTGTCAGGCGAATTCTGGCTTTTTGCATTTCGATCACCAAAAATATTATCTCATCTGTTTCGGTTGAATCGCGATGCACATACCGGCAGCGATCGTTGCTCCCATATCACGGACGGCAAACCTGCCCAGCTGCGGAAGTTCCTTGACATTCTCAATGACCATGGGTTTTGTCGGCTTGATCACGACAATCGCCGCATCACCGGTTTTTAAGAATGTCGGATTCTCTTCCTTGGTCTGACCAGAGCGCGGGTCAAGTTTCTTCTTGAGTTCCATAAATGTGCATGCAGTCTGAGTTGTGTGGCAGTGGAAGACTGGTGTATAACCGACGGTGATTGCGCTTGGGTGCTGAAGAACTACGACCTGTGCAGTAAATTCTTCGGCGACTGTCGGTGGCTGATCAGCAGGACCGCAAACATCTCCGCGGCGGATGTCGCCCTTTGCAATTCCACGGACGTTGAACCCGATATTGTCACCGGGTACTGCCTGCGGGATTTCCTCGTGGTGCATTTCGAGGGACTTGATTTCTCCATCCTTATTCGCGGGCATAAAGCTGACTTTCATACCTTTCTTCATAATTCCGGTTTCAACACGGCCGACCGGTACGGTTCCGATACCACTGATGCTGTACACATCCTGAATTGGTAGCCGGAGTGGTTTGTCGGTTGGTTTTGAAGGTTCCTTGAAGGTATCAAGTGCAGTAATTAATGGCAGGCCCTTATACCACGGGGTTTCCGGGCTGTTTACCTTGATGTTGACGCCTTGAAGGGAACTGATCGGGATGAAAAGAGTTTCTTCAGGTTTGTATCCGACCATTTTGATAAGATCGGAAAGATCCTTCTTGACTTCGTTATAGCGCTTTTCATCGTATTTTACTGCATCCATTTTGTTGATGGCAATGATGATCTGCGTAATACCAAGGGTTCGTGCAAGGAATACGTGTTCCTTGGTCTGTTCCATAACACCGTCTGGAGCTGCCACGACAAGGATTGCGGCATCTGCCTGTGATGCACCGGTGATCATGTTCTTCACGAAGTCTCTGTGTCCTGGACAGTCGACAACTGTGAAGTAAAACTTGGGGGTGTCGAACCGCTTGTGTGCAATATCGATCGTGATACCTCTTTCACGCTCTTCCTTGAGGTTATCCATGACCCAAGCAAATTCGAAAGTCGCCTTACCCTTCGATTCAGCCTCCTTGCGGTAGGCTTCAATAATATGTGCAGGTACTGCACCCGTCTCGAACATCATCCGACCTACGGTGGTTGACTTTCCGTGATCGATGTGTCCGATGACAGCCAGATTTAAATGGGGCTTATCAGATGCCATAATGTTTCCTCCCAAAATGGGCTTATCCGCATACCGTCTATCTATGCGAGTATTACATATATGAGACGCATCTATTTAAAGTATTTTGATTCCCATCACATTTTTCAGGTGAGAATTCATTTCGATATTCTCATATCTTCGTTTGATTATTCTCTTTCATGAAAACACTATCTTTCCAACGAGACGTCTCAAAAAACCGGGTCACTGTAGAATGCGCAACCGGTGCCGTATCTGTTTACAGCAACTGCGCATATTGCAGGCACTGTCAGGGAGTCAGAGTAGGAACACGCTTGGCTCCGTCCCCTCAGATAAAAGCTCTCGAAGATGTACGTCATCTGGGCGTTGCCGATGAAACACTTATGAATGCTGCATTGATGTTCAATGCGTTGGTT
This sequence comes from uncultured Methanoregulaceae archaeon, assembly GCA_963701095.1. Taxonomy (GTDB): domain Archaea; phylum Halobacteriota; class Methanomicrobia; order Methanomicrobiales; family Methanospirillaceae; genus Methanoregula. The sequence goes on along the minus strand of OY969564.1, from coordinate 1,226,932 downwards.
CGGGATGGATCTGCAATAGAATGTGATGACGATAAAAATGAAGGGTTTCGAAAATTGTATTAAGATATCTTCGGATGAAGGCGGGAGGAAAATAGTTTTTTGAATCATCTGAAATTGGTTCAATTGGAAGAACGGTTGGATAGGATTCCTCTCCCAGCATTTGGAATAAAATGTGTGGAATTTATGCCAGCGCCAATGCAACAATAACAAGTGCACGGGTTATTTCATTTGCAGCTCCCACAACATCACCATTGATCCCCCCAAAAAGTTTTTCAGAAGTTACATTGAGCACGAGAGGACACAATATCATGATTATCGCCGAGATTGCCAGCTGGTAACGTGATACCGGAAGGAAAACGAGAGGGATGCAAAGCAGGAGCGAAAGGAAGGGGAAATATGGTTTCGCAAACTGGTGGAGGTAACTGTGCATACCGTTTTTGAAAGGTGTCCCATATGCTGTGAGGAAGGCCATGGAAAATTTTGCACAAACTTCTCCAATAATCAGCGAAGGGATAACGGATGGAGCATTAATGAGCCCAGCAAAAAGCAGGAGAGTGACGATGAGTCCAGCTGCCACTCCCCCAGCCCCCACGTACCTGTCTGTGAGGGCGCGTGTCCTTTTTTCTTTATCTCCCTGTGCCATCAAACCATCGCCAAAATCCAGCAGTCCATCGAAATGATGCGCTCCCGAAAGGAAGATTACTCCCGCTACCGCTACAGCTGCTGCAAGTGTCCTGTCCGTAATGAAAAATACCGGGATAGCGATCAGAAATGCGATAACATATCCAGATAACGGGAAAAGCCAGGAATGCCGGGCAAAATGATCAAAATCCTGCTGCTTTCCCAAAGGTATTATGGTAGTGAATTGCAAAAGTGAAAGGATTGGTTTCATACGCATTCACTGTACAAACGAGACGTACACCCCGCTATAAGACCGGCCACAGCGTCATCCAGAAAAGGGCCAAGAGTGGCGAGGATACCCGGTTTTTTCTGATCATACCGGGTAAATTCGAATCTCGCATACGTTCCACCGATGCATTCGGCGATAGCCATCCCAATGATCTCATCGCTTAATAAAAATACAGGGTCGTCAGCAATCTCTGAATTTTTACGCTTTTCGAAAAGCTCTTCCTCAAGCAGCACCGCTCCAAGCAATAGCGAAGATACATTCGGGTCCTTAAGGTATTTCAGCATTTTTTCTTTGATATTTTTAGAAGCTTGCTCTTCAGGGATCCCGTGGGACACATATAGGCCCATGGCAGCATCGACCATGGCATCAATGGTTATCCCCTTTTTCTCCAGCCGATCTTCGATCTCAAACATTTTAGAAATTTAATGGGATACTCTCCTATTATATGGTTATGACACGAGATGTCGATATCTTCAAACAGAATGGAAAAAAGATGAATATAACCTGAGTTATATGGCATTCCTTACCGGTACACCCCAAATCCATGGAAACAATCCTGTTTTTTGTGTAATACTCGGAAATACATATATTTCTACAATACCCGGCATCTCTGGCGCAGGCCCGACACCTGAACAAACGCTCCTTACACCAAATCTTGATGCCGAACTGGTTACAACCGGTCGGATAACCAGCCAGTCCGTCATGCCAAACACACCAACCGGATGCCCCACGCCAGCTTCCATCACACGTGCCATGATCGAGCTCACCGGTGTTTCTCCTCTGTTTATTAATGCCGGGCTGAAATATCCTCTGACGGTTTCTTCTCTGGATGCTTTTGGGCAGGTTGGGAGTGATCCGCGGTTTAGTGCGGCGGTTCCCTTGGCAAAAAAACTTTTTACCCGTGGCCAGGAAATCGGAAAAATCCTGTCAGGATCTGGAGATTTGCTAATCCTTGGAGAATGTGTTCCCGGAGGAACAACAAGTGCTCTCTGCGTACTCCGTGCTCTTGGATATCCTGCTACGGTCAGCAGCAGTTTTGTCAAAAATCCAGTAGATCAGAAAGAGGCGATCTGCATGCAGGTGTTACATGGCATCCCTCCGGATGCGATGCAGGACCCTCTTGAGATAATAAGGTATGCCGGAGATCCAATGATCCCTGTTGCAGCAGGCATTGCACATATGTTCTCGGGAACTGTGGTTCTAGCAGGAGGAACCCAGATGCTGGCTGTATGCGGTCTTATTAAAGCGATGAATGGGCCTGTCCCTGCAGTAGTAACCACGGTATTTGTCCGAGATGACCGAACAGCAAATGTACAGGAACTTGCAGCGATGATAGGGGTTCCGATGTATTATGTCGATCCGGGCTTTGATAACCTTGGTCATGACGGGCTTGCCCGTTACTGTAAAGGCGAGGTTAAGGAAGGAACTGGTGCCGGAGGAGCAATGCTTATGGCCTCTGTTATGGGTTTTACGCCTGAACAGATTCAAAGGAAAATTTTTGAGATTGTTCAGGTTTACAGCTGAACAGTCTTAATAACCAATTTGTCATAAGGATCTGGTAACAATGCTTCCCATCTGCGTGGTCAACAACTACGGGCAGTTCAATCATTTGATACATCGCGCCTTGAGAGATCTCGATATTGAGGTTGCGTTAATTCCCAATACTACCCCCAAAGAGGAGGTAGGTTCAAAATTCCGCGGAATTATTCTAGGAGGAGGCCCGGCAATCGAGCGTGCCGGGAGGTGCGCTGAGTATTTGGATCTTGGACTTCCTGTCCTAGGGATCTGCCTGGGACTTCATATTGTTGCAAAAAAATTTGGCGGAGAGGTTCACGAGGGAAAATCTGGCGGATATGGATCGGTTGAAATCTCTATTTGTGATCATGATGATATCCTTTTGGGATACCCGGAAAAAATTCCGGTCTGGGCCTCACACGCAGATGAAGTCTGCAGGGTACCGGAAAAATTTACCCTTCTTGCCAGTTCCGGTATTTGTGATGTTGAGGCTATAGCGTATCCGAAGAAAAAGATTTACGGGCTTCAATGGCATCCGGAAGTAAGTCACACCGTTGATGGAAAAAGGGTTTATCAGAATTTTGATTCGATCTGTTCGGACTAATACTGTCTTTTTGCATTTTACGAGATTTCTGGCCCCAGAGCATCTCATATTAAAGAAAATGTAGTAACTGAACAGGGTGGATCGTCACTTATTTTAAGAGCAAAACAGAATTCAAGATATGTTATCCGACACAAGGATGCGGCTCGGGATGGTTTTTATATGCATGTCTCTTCTTGCTGTCCCGGTAATGGCGGGTGCGTACACAACTGTCCAGCAGGGTGGTACGGTTTACATTGGTGAACAGGGTCTTAATGTTGCAGCCGCAGTGGGAACTGATACTTCTATAGGTTGGTGGGCATCCGGTGCAGCTATCGCGACAAGTTCCCCGGATTATACGTACCCTGTCTCTTCGTCGTCGAATTTTTATGTATCCCCTTCGCCATTCGAGCAGTACACAGGAACCTGGTACCGGATTAATTCACAGGGAAAAGAGGATGGTATAGCTTTTACCGTTGACGATCCTTCGCTTTCGATCAGGGTAATAGATTCGTCGATAAATCTGGATGTTACAAACAAATGGATCCCGCGCGGGGATCAGGCAACCTTCGAAATAGATTCTAACTTGAACCAGATATTTTCACGAGGGAGTTCGTCAACAGAAGGTATTACCCTTTATATACAAGCACCCAGTGGTGGTCAATATTCTTCGCTTTTCGATAGTTCAGGAGGGTTACACTCCCTTGAAAATCTTGTACTTTCAAGTCCTTCTTACCAGCTACCATGGAGCTGGGATACAGGAAATTCACAGTATACAACAGGAACGTATCTCATCTGGGCAAAATGCGACATAAACGGTATGTATGATAATTATGGAATTCCCGGTAAAACGATAAGTCAGCAGACTACGGTTCTTGATCAGGAGCAGAATCCATTGATCTCAGTTAACGTACCTTCAACAGTGTCAACGACGAACAGTCAAGCGGTGCAACCAACAACATTCACACCGACGACAGTAATCACTTCAACCCCCGCAACAACGCCATCAATACAGTATACTACTCCTTCGCTCACCGTAACAACAACCTCACAATCTGAACCTACAACCGTTGCCCAATCTATACCGGTGGAAACAGCGCCGACAAAAGCTTCCGGTTTTGGTTTAATCCTCGCCGTGATTTCGGTATTTTCAATGGTAGTAATTATCCTGAAAAAACAGCCTTAATCCATATCCATAACATTTTTATCCGCCACCTCTCCATATCCGTTGTATGAATGTTATAACAGCAGTCATCAAGGGTCGGCATAGTGTTCGGAAATTCAAGCCCGATTCAATTGATGAATCCTTCATTCACGATGCCATCGAATGTGCATTTCATGCCCCTACGGCCATGAATCAGCAACCATGGCTGATCGGTACCATTCGCTCAAAAGAATTGCTTGAAAAAATAGCAGCTTTTACAGACCATGGAAAATTTATTGCCGATGCACCTCTGTGCTTTGCGATTTTCGGTGAACGGAATGCAAAATACTACCTGGAAGATTGCTGTGCCGCGACAGAAAATCTTATCCTTGGCTTGCAGGCTTATGGCGTAGGATCGTGTTGGGTTGCCGGCGATAAAAAGGAATATGCCGAAGATCTGCGAAAATTGTTGAATGTTCCGGAAAAGTTTACCCTGGTGGCACTGGTGCCTGCAGGATTACCCTCGGAAATTAACCCGGCCCCTAAAAAGGAAATAAAAAATTTAGTTTTTTCTGATGTCTTTAAGAAATGATAATCTTCCAAAAATATGCATTCTTCTTTTTTTCATAGTAGAATTCGAGGATCCATCTCACAATACTTAAAAATCCCATACAACCCATCATAGCTCATGAAAAAGGTAGTCCTGCAGGTTGCACTGGACCTTCTCGAACTTAATCGGGCTGTGCACATAGCAAAAGAAGCGCTCGCTGGTGGGGCGGACTGGATTGAAGCCGGTACACCACTTATTAAGAGCGAAGGCATGCAGGCTATCCGCTTATTGCGTCAGCAATTCCCAGATGCAGTGATTGTGGCGGATATGAAGATTGCTGATACAGGCACTATGGAAGTCGAAATGGCCGCAAAAGCCGGGGCAAGTATAGTCTGCATTCTTGCCGATGCTGATGATGCAGTCATATCGGAAGCGATCCGGGCAAGCCGGTTATACGGAACCCGACTGATGGCAGATCTAATCAATGTCCGGGATCCTGTGGCACGAGCACGTGAACTTGAATCCCTTGGTGTGGATATTATCGCCGCCCATGTTGGTATCGATCAGCAGATGATTGGAAAGACTTCGCTGGACCTTCTCATTGCACTTCGGGGAGAAATCCATCTCCCGATTGCTGTCGCAGGCGGGCTTGACGCCGCTACTGCTGGTGAGGCGGTGAAACAGGGTGCAGATATCGTTATTATCGGTGGGTGGATTGCCCGTTCCGCTGATGTCACGAGTTCGACTCGTTTGATCCGTCAATCTATTGATAGTCCATCTGCCGGGGTTTTAGAAAAAAAGAATCCTGAAGAAGAAATTCATTCTCTGCTCATTCAGGTCTCGACCCCAAACATCAGTGACGCGATGCACAGGAAAGGTGCACTACCGGGACTGATCTCTCTCTGTGGAAAGGTAAAAGTGGCAGGAAAGGCTGTAACAGTACGAACGGCGGCGGGAGATTGGGCAAAACCTGTTGAAGCAATTGATATTGCCGATCCGGGTAGTGTTATCGTGATCAATAACGATGGTGGGGTCCACGTCGCTCCGTGGGGCGAACTTGCTACGTTAAGCTGTATCCAAAAAGGCATAGCAGGTGTCGTAATAGATGGAGCAGTCCGTGATATCGATGACATCAGAGACATGAAGTTTCCCGTGTTCGCCAGAGCCATAGTACCCAACGCCGGTGAGCCCAAGGGATTCGGTGAAATTAATGCAGAGATACAGTGTTGTAGCCAGAACATTCGCCCGGGTGACTGGATAGCCGGTGACGAAAGCGGCGTTGTTGTAATTCCCGCGGAACGGGCCTACGAAATTGCTCGCAGAGCTCTTGAAGTAAAAAAAACGGAATCAAGGATTCGTGAAGAGATCCGCCGTGGGAGTACCCTTTCTGTAGTGTCGGAACTAGTAAAATGGGAAAAGAAATGAGAATGGACTAGTGAAAGACAGAATATTCCAGGAGCGTCGCACCGGAGGAGAGAATTTTTTCGATTGCGTCATCTACAAGATCAACACGAAGGATCAATACCGCCGCTTTTTTACCTGAATAAGCATAGGAATACTCGATATTTATCCCGGAATCACCAAGAACTTTTGCAATCTCAAAAAGACCTCCAGGTTGATCCTTCATCTGGACCGCGATTACATCGGTGAATGCGACGTTAAATCCAAGCGATGACAGTTTTTCATAAGCCTTTTCAGGCTTATCCACAAGCGCCCGGATAACGCCAAAACCATTTGCTTCTGCAATACTAAATGCAAGAATATTGATGTTCTCCTCCCCAAGAGCTTGAGCGACCGACGCCAGTCTGCCCGGGCGATTTTCCGAAAATATCGAGATCTGTTTGATCACATACTTTTTCGCATCCATTTCATAACACCCTCTTATCGATCACTTTTTTTGATTTACCTTCAAACCGCGGTAATGATCCCGGCTCAACTCACTCAACATTGACTGCAACATTCAGTGCATTTCTGAGCCGGTGTTCTACGTTCTGTCGAATCTGCATAAGATCTGTAATCTTGTCGCTGAAAGACGCTTTAGTCAATTCGACTCTCACAAGCATGTCATCGAGTGCGCCTGAACGCTCCACAACAATCTGGAAATGCTGACCGACTTCAGGAATTGACATCAGTGTGTATTCTACCTGCGACGGGAATACATTGATGCCTCGGATAATCAGCATATCATCTACCCTTCCCTGAATCCGCTTGATTCGCGGGCTTGTCCTGCCGCACGGGCATGTATCCACCTCAACGGATGAAATATCCCCAATACGGTAACGGATCATGGGAAGTGCTTCCTTCTGGAGCATCGTGATCGTTAATTCGCCTTTTTCTCCTGGTTCGAGTTGCTCACCGCTCTTTGGATCGATTACTTCCACATAGGCGATATCCGACCAGACATGAAAACCGTTCTGTTCGGCGCATTCGGTAAACATTGGTCCCGAAAGCTCACTTGTTCCATAAATATCGAAAGCTTTGATGCCGAGCCAGTTTTCAATCCTCGTGCGCATTCCTTCAGTCCAAGGCTCAGCACCAAGGATTCCTGCTTTAAGGCATGTATCTTTTTTAATATGGACCCCCATTTTTTCTGCGACCTCACCCATATGAAGGAGATAGGAAGGTGTGCAGGCTATTGCCGTCACACCGAGATCCTGCATTAATTCGATCTGGCGCTCGGTGTTTCCGACGCTCGTAGGAAGTACAGTTGCACCGATTCGTTCTGCCCCGTAATGCATACCGAGTCCTCCGGTAAATAGACCATACCCGTAACTGACTTGAATGACGTCACCCCTCCCGAGTCCTATGGCTGTAAGTCCCCTGGCAAGAGAAGAAGTCCAGATGTCGAGATCTTTCTGGGTATAACCGACAACAGTGGGTTTTCCTGTTGTTCCGGAAGAAACGTGGTATCGTACAAGCTCATCTTGGGCAGCAGTAAAAATCCTGTTAGGATAACTATCCCGAAGATCCCGTTTGAACATAAAGGGAAGTTTTTTGATATCTGATAAGGCCTTGATATTGTCCGGATGGACATTTCAGCTCTTTCATTCGATCATGATAAAAGGGGGAAAAACTATAAAGTCGGCATACAAGACTTTTTAATAATTTGTATTGGACCTTCTGAAGTTCCTCTTCCGGCATCTCTTCTATTCTTGGATCCCAGTACTGCATCAGATGTCACCTCTTCTGTCGATTACGCGTTTTGCTTTCCCTTCAAATCTTGGCAGGGAACCGGGTTCCATCAATTTTACCGTTGTACGCAGTTCAAGTGTATCGTGCAATTCTTTAACCACTTTTTTCTGAATCCTGGCCAGATCTGCCAATTCTCCGCTGAAATGGCTTCTGTTGATCTCGACTTCCACGGTCATCTCATCCAGATGATTGATCCTGTCCACATACACCATAAACTGATTGCCAACTTCTGGAATCCGTAGCAGAACATGTTCTATCTGGGATGGGAAAACGTTGATACCTCTGATAATCAGCATATCGTCGCTTCTTCCACTGATCCGTGCGATTTTGTTTCCTCTCTTGCAGAGGCATCCATCTTTCATAAGCATAGTGACATCACCCGTGCGGTAACGTACGAGCGGCATGGCCTCTTTCACTAAGGGCGTTATCACCATTTCTCCCCTTTCACCATCGGCAAGGCATTCACCCGTTTTTGGATCGATGATTTCAACAAGATAACTATCATGCCAGATGTGCAGGCCATCACGTTCAAGACATTCAAATGCTACCCCGGCCCAAAGAGCTCACTCATCCCATACGAATCGTACGCTGTAAGACCAAGGCGATTTTCGAGCGTATTTCTCATGGTATCAGACCATGGCTCAGCCCCGAATATACCCTTTTTCAGGCTTTCGAGCGTTTCCCCCATTTCTTCAGCGACCTCAGAAAGATGCATGGCATAACTAGGCGTGCAGTGAATGGCGGTAACACCAAAATCCCGGATCATTTCTATCTGCCGCCGGGTATTTCCTGTCGCACTCGGGATCACGGTCATTCCTATCAGCTCTGCCCCGTAATGGAATCCTAATCCTCCGGTGAACATTCCATAATTGACCATATTCTGAAAGACATCGTCCTTTCCGATGCCAATCATAGTCATGTTGCGGGCGATAAGATTCGCCCAAGTATCAAGATCCCGTCGGGTATACCCAACTACGGTGGGTTTTCCGGTAGTCCCGGATGTTGTATGAATACGCACAATCTTTTGCATTGGAACCGCAAAAAATCCAAAAGGATATCCGTCGCGGAGATCCTGTTTTTTTGTGAAGGGTAATTTTTGGACATCATCAAGAGTTTTTATACTAGCTGCGGATATTCCGGCAGCTTTGAACTGTTTTTGATAAAATTCAACATGTTGTGTTGCTTGGAGGGTTTTTTTTAACCGTTTCAACTGAAGGACCTTAAGGTCGGCAGGTTTAAGTGTTTCTACCTTCTTATCCCAGAACAATCCCTTCACCTGTTATGCTATTGCATGACCTATAGAATCTTATATCCTTTATGTTTCGTTATTCAATGCCATAATTCATTTCCTGAAAAGGAATACCTGGCACACTATTGAGAAATCAACGACAAAAACGATGCTTTAATCTGTAGAATAAATCAAGCTTTTCATGCAGACTTCTATGACACGAGCGATTCCCTGGTTGGCAGTGTATGGTTTTGGCGCTCATATCAAGTCAACACAGAAGAAATTAATTATCCTTAATAAAGGAACCATTGAAGAATACCCTTTTGATGAAATAAAAAACCTGCTTATTGTGGGTGGCCATAACATAAACTCCACTACAATTTCGCACCTTTTGAAAAATGGTTCTTATGTGTCATTTTTTGAACCTGACGGGACACCGGTGGGAATACTGCAGCCTTTTGGCAATTCCTCTGATAAAGAAATTCGCCGTCTTCAGGAAGATTCACCTCGACACCGTTACTCAACTGCAATTGCACAAGCTTCCCTAAAATCCCGGCTTATTGCAATTGAAAGACTTCAGGAAGAGCGTGGATCCTATATCTTATACGAAGGGGAACTGCAGATTCTGCATAATGCTCTCAACAATCTCGAGTATCTGGTGAAAATGGAAGAGATCCGTCGGTTGTCCGATCTGACGATGAATATGTATTATGAAATACTTTCAAGAGATATACCGAAATGTTTTGATTTCAGGAGACGAACCGTGAGGCCCCAATGTGATCCGATAAATGCAATCTTTTCTTTCGGTTATGCAATGCTTTTTGGAAATTGCTGTGTTTCTGTCATAGGTGCCCGTCTTGATCCTGATCTCGGGCTTTTGCATGAAGGTCCTGGTTCACTTATCCGGGATTTTATCGGACCTTTTAAGGCAGGGATGATCGACCGTATTGTATGTAATATAGCCCGGAATGTTCTGAAACCCGGGGATTATGAACAAACTTCGACGCGATGCATGCTTTCAGACGCTTTAATCAAGAAGCTGATCTCAGATTTTAAAGAATCCATTGACAATCAAAAACTTGATCATCAGGTTAATAATTATCTGAAAGCGATTCAGAAAGAAGAAAAATTTACAATAATGTACTAATTCTTCCATTATTCTTGATGATAGAGAATTCAGAATATGTCCGGGTTAACATTTCTGTAGTCTGGATATCTCTTATTACAGCCCGGGGACAACTATAAATCATCGAAATAAATTTTTCAAGAATTATAGGTTCTGCTGTCGCAAAGATCTGGACTTTTCCGTCATCAAGATTCATAACAGTACCTGTCACTTTAAGATCCAAGGCAAATTTTCTTACACAGGCGCGGAATCCCACCTTCTGCACTCTTCCTGTAATCATAATCTCAAGAGTTTTCATTCAGGTGCACCCTCTTGTAATATCCTGATAACAAGTCCTAATTCATTGAATACTTCATCCCGAAGAATTGACTGCCTAATATTTGTTGCAGCATCGATGGCATTGTCCAGGATATCCTGCGCAACACTCTCATACCCCGCAGTATACAGCTTTATTGCTATATCGCAACGTATATAGGCTCTTTTTGAAAGGGGTCTGATTATATCCGACTCTTTTATTGCATTATTGAGCATTCTTTTGGCCGTTTTCATATCCGACCTGTCGCGAGAAAGAATGCATAACCTGCAATATACAAGGGCCCGTTTTCCCCTGTCAGTTATGGAGCGGACAGTTTGTTCAAGCCCAGTAATCTGGCTAGGGGGAGATTTTTCATCTATAATTCGCGCCAACGATGTCATAATTTTCGTATAAGGTATGCTTTTTTCGGGTACATCCTCGTAACCTATCTGGGATAAACGATACTGACGCAAATTGTCATCTTCAATATGTGCAAGAATATTTGCTGATTTTTTCATGTATTGCGGATCTCCCTGTCGCTTAGAGAAATCTGCCAAAATTCTTGCAATTTCGTCATGTACGGAGTCCGCAATATGCTGGATATTTATGGCCTTTGCCAGTTTCTCTGCTTTTCCCAACAATTCAAGTGCAAATTCTTCCTCTCCATTCTGAAATGCCATGGGCACTATTTTTAAAATAAGCCTTGACTTATCATAGGGTGAGCTGAATTTTCTCGATCGCTTCTGAGATATGGCGGATAGTATTTTTATCTCCGGTTCCATGTTCAAGGCTGTATGCTGAAATAAGTGCATTGACATATTCAATAGGATCGGATACGTTTGATATCACTTCTAATATCAGATCCATTCTTATTTTCTCAGGAAGAAGCGTGGTCATCCTAACAACAACTGATACGATCTGACGACGAACAACTGTATTCTGATCAGGCTCAACAAATTGCAGTTTATTTAATCCCTCATTTAAACAGAGTCTTGCTTTTTCCGGATCAATATTACTGTACCCTGATGTCAAATCCGCCAAGATCAGAATTTTCTGGTATTCTGCCGGCAGATTTGGTACCAACAGATGAACTTCGTCAAGAATTTTTCTGGCAAGGTTTTCATCGCTTATATTAACGGCTGCATCTGCCAGCGAACATAACCCTCTGAGCCGGATAAAAGGATCGTGTGTCAGATCGAGGAGATGATGGATTAGATCGATTATTTCGGGAGTTGATTGCATATGATAATGATTCTGCAAAATGTAAGCAAGAACTTCATAAGGATCAGCCGAGTCCGGATAAATGATTTCTTCATTAAGTTTGGCAACGATCCTCAACATCATTGCATTTCGTTCCAAAGGATCTTCTATCTCAATAGAATACAATGCTAAGGGAAGGACGTAATCCGTTCCGTGGCTCTTTTTTGAGGAAAAAAGGATGATATCAATCATTCCGGCAATTTTAAGAGAAATCTGGGGTTTTTTGACTTCATCTCTTAGTAAACTCAGACTTTTTTCAAAAGGTTTTAATAAAACGTTTAGATTAACGGGGCCTTTTTGTGCCGAATTGGATTCCTGTATGAGATCACAACCTATCCGGACAAATGATTCCGCAATCCGCTCACATACCTGCAATCTTAAAGAGGGATCTTCTATATCTTGAGCGATTCGATAAGCCTCATCAAGGGCATCAGGATCCCGTTTACTAGAAGCATATTTTATTACACCCTCTATTATATTTTTAATTGCATATGCAATGAGATCCGGGTCCAAAAATGAACTGCTCCAAATTCGCATGCGCAAAAGGAGATCCAAGTCACCCTGGGTTGCGGCAAGAAGGGCCGCATCGTCAATAATACTGCTCAGTGTCGAAGATCGTATTTCCTGTCCCGCAATCAGACATGTAGTACCTACCGCTTGCTGAAGATAATCGCGGTTCCCGGTTTTCACCCCTATTTCAGCAAGTTTCATTACTACAGTTGAAATTGCCTGCTCCCTAAAGGCCGGGACCTGAATCAATTTTGCGAAATCCACAAGAAATACGGAATCGCAGAAATCGAGAAATCCCCGATTTGTGAGAGTAATAATAAAATCCAAAATAATAGTGTCATTCCCGGTTTGGAGGGTCAGGATGTGTTTTAAGGAATTACTATGTTTCACAATTCTTTCAAACGGTTCTATATGTCCTATTTGACGAAATGCAAGATTTATTGCATTTGTAGTCATATTGGGTTCGTTTTTTCCGAGAATTTCTTTGAATTTTAAAGAATTTTGATCGTGTAATATTCCTTCTTCTATTAATTTTGCAAGGCAGGCACAATACTGGGACGCATTATCTGCTGGTGGTATAATTTGTGAAAATAATTGGGTGGCACGTTCAAAATCTCCTAATGTCAGCATAATTTGAGAAAATTGTAAAAAGATAGCTGTAGACTCATTATTATCGCATGAGTTTTGTATGAACTGAATCAAATTAATGAGTACCCTGAGCTGAGCCGGTGTGTCCGGCTACGGCAATACCCGCCCGAACAATATCCCGGACCGAGTATTGTTCTTTTATGTGGAATTCATCAAGGAATCCAATGGCTGTTGTGAGGTACCATAATTCTCCAGATCGTTCTGCTTTTTTTAGAAGATTCTGTATAAGAAGTTTACATGCGAAAGGAAATTTTTTTCCAAGATAATTAAAATTCTCCCTAATTTGATTTTTATTTTTTACACGATCAAGAAATTGTTCCGTCAGGGTATAGATCAATTCTCCCTGAATCTCTTTTGGGAGTCCTTCAAAATGTGAGATTAAGGCACGAATATCCAATAGGTCTTTTCCAAATGATGACCTGACGCCCATTATTATTATTTGTTTAATGCATTCTCTTCTACGGAGTTTCTGGTGAATTTCAGTTGTAAATTGAATGCTTTCGAGAAAAATCTCGAAATCTCCTTTTTTAATTGCAATGATTGCAAGGGCCTTTGCTATTTCAGTGTGGAGCGCTGCTCGTTTTGATATATCGTTAATTCCTGATATAAGGTCTCGGATCTGATAAAGAAGGATAATATTACCACTAATGACAGTCCATTTTGTGATCCTGAAAGCAGATTCAATAATACAATCTGATCGGTACTTTCTGAAGGTGATTTTATTCAAAACAGATAAACCAAGTTCGATATAGGCAGGTTTCGACTCAGCAATACCGGATGAAATAAGTTCTTGGACAATAAAAGCCACAATCTTTGATTGCGAACTTTTTTTTCCCAGATTTTCTGATACGGAAAAGAGAATATCAAACCATTTTTTATTTCCTGTCTCAATATAATGTTTTAAAATAAGAGAGAAAAGATCTTCAGCACCTTCATGAGGAATTGTCCGAATGGCTAAAAGTAATTCTGGCGAATCTTCACGAAATGAGTATTCCAATATGACCGAATTTACGGTCCGTTGCATCAGCGCCCGATCCTTTTTCTCCTTAAATCGCGAGGAGTCTATGAGAATTGAATCTATCTCCTCCCAGTTCTTCATTATCAATGCATGTTGTATTTTTTCAGTAATTGGAACGGATATCATTGAAATAAACTCTCATTAACTCAAATAGTATTTATTTTTTTTGTTTTTAAAAAATCTTAATTTGTTTCTGTTTTTGGATTTAATTGGAAAATATTTCGAAATCTCCTTTTAAAAATGGTTGTTCGCTTAACATTCAAACTCTATTTAAATGCTTATAAATTAAAAAACATATATTTTAAATCAAAAATTTACCTATTGGACATTTTTTTAAGAATTTCAGAAACCGAGGTCTCTATTTCTTCAAACAGTGCCAAACCTGTTTTACAATCGTCAGCATCAACCATTATGCGGACAAGTGGTTCTGTTCCTGAAGCCCGGATTAATGCCCATGTTCTTTCTTTTTTTATTTTGAGGCCATCTGTATGATCGAGCGATTCCCGTGCATATTTTTGGTTAAGCTGTTCAATAAGTTGTGAACCATATGGTGTTTTGATCTTTTCTTTTATCATCCGTCGTTGTGGTAATTCGCTGATAAGGGATGACAAACTCCTCTTAGACCTCGCAAGAAGTGAAACCATGGTGGCAGTCTGTCATTCCCCCATCGCGACAGAACTGGTGATCCGGGAAAATAAGACCTCCGTTTCCCTCTCCACCAAATATCACCTTATTTCCTGTTTCAATAAGCTCCCGCATGGTACGGGCAACATAGATACTTCCGACCTGGGTGTACCTTACCGTGCATCCCGCTTTTTTGGCTATCATTTCGATCAAAAAGGATGTGCTGACCGGTGTGACAATGGCCCCTCTCTCGTTTTGACAGACATGCTGTACAAAAAGGGCGAACTCCTGGTTTTCTTCCACGAAAAAGCCTTTATCATCAACAAAAACAGACCGATCAGCATCACCGTCATGAGCCACACCAAAAGCAGCGTTATTTGCCAACACTAATGCCGCAAGCCCTTTGAGACCTTCCGGAGATGGTTCCGGCATGCGTCCTGGAAATGTCCCGTCCATCACACCATTGATGGTGAGAACCTTGCATCCAAGCGCCTGCAGGATCGCGGGGGTTGTGTGGCAGGCTGGACCAGATCCGGGATCAACTACCACAGTCATGCCTTTCCCTGGTTTTTCAGGAAACTGCTTGGTAATGGCATGTATATATTCATCAACCAGATGGAGTGCATTCACCTCAGTTCCGACCTCATCCCACTGTTTGAACGGTGCCGATTTATCGAAAAGCAATTCTTCGAGACAAATAGTTTCTTCGTCACCCATCTCGGTTCCATCTGGTTCAATAATTTTTACGCCATTATACTCCGGGGGGTTGTGGGACGCTGTGATCATCGCTCCACCTTCATAATGTTCCTTTACGATATACTGAAGAGCTGGTGTCGGGAGGATCCCACAATCAACAACGTCACATCCTGTTGCAAGGAGTCCGGCTTTGAGTGCATTAATGAGAACCGGACCGGAGGTACGGGTATCCCGTCCAACTGCAATTTTTCCTGGTCTCATTGTGCCAAGGGCCTTACCTATTTTGAGGGTAAGCTCCGGTGTCATTTCTTTTCCTGCTATCCCTCGAACACCGTTTGTCCCAAACAACCGTTTTTGAACCATTTTAATTGCCATTTTCGTTAAGACTCATCGGGTTTTTTTATTTTAATAGTCTTCGAATTGAGAGAGCAGAGAAATGACCTGATCGACCGTTGGATTACGCAAGAGACAATTGTCAATAACTAAGTCTCCAATTACGATCTTTGGGAAATCGCACATTTTGAACCCTTCAATCACTGCAAATTGTATCCCGGCCTGTTTGTAAAGAAGAAGCATTTCATCGAGATCTGTTGTACGTAGCGTGATGACCGATTTAGCCGCATCAATCCCTGCTGAGATATCGGCACCATTTTCGAAAAATATGGTTGTATCTTTTCCCGGTTCCTGAACATAGTCATGATCCCTCAAATGTTTTATGATGCCAACGCGACCTCGGGATTTAAGTGAGGGAATAAGGTTTTTGATAAAAGTAGTTTTCCCTGTGTTCGCAAGTCCGGCCACATGGATGATTTTCATATTTTATATGTCCTCTTTGTGGAGTGTCAGATGAGGTTTTTCCGGATCTACTGTTTGATCGCCCGTCTCTTTTTTCCCATTTTCATCTGAAGGTTCAAAAGTTTTGATTCCCTCAATATTGGGATTAGCATCTGTCATTTCTGTTCGGGTCGATTCTGATAAAACTGATATTTCGTTATTTGAATGAGGAATAGGGTTATTATTTTCTTTCTCTGGTTGAAAGGAGGGATTTGTGTCCTCGGTGAGCTTGTTGTCTGTTCTTGTGGTAAGAATGGTCTTTGCAGTCTCACCCACGCTCCGCATTACCCGGGTGATCCGGTCCTCGATATCTATTTCTTCGTCTATATCGATGGTTGTTCCTTCCACTTCCAATAGAAAGCGTGACACTTCACTAGCTTCAAAAAGAAGGTCGTCAAGCTCATCAGTTGTAAAAAATCCACACATCGCTCCATAGAAAAAAGTTGCACTTGCTTTTCGAACCTTTTTCTTAAACGAATTACGAGCCTGATTTACTGCTTGGGGGGAGTATGTGTCCTCCATGAAAGGAACAAGTTCTGGAAGGTTTTTTCCAATAAAGGTCATTTCAGCACCACCGGACGTCCGGAAATCTGTGCATAATCGTGCAAGCGCCCATTCCCTTGCTGTGATATACGTGCGTTTACGTAGGAATTGGTTGACTTTTCGATAAGTGGCGCCATCGACCTTTTTAAATTTTTTATATTTGTTAATTTCATTCTGGCCGTTTTTATCCATGAAAATCTTCCTGTTTTGTTTATCATCTAAATAATTGAATAAGACCAAATCTGGTCAAATCTGGCTCTTTTGTATATAGCAGTATACGGTTTATGATTAAAAAGATAGTCGTTGTTTTTTAAAGAATTAAGGACGATTCGGTTGATCTATTCATATGTTATCACTTTATTTTCGGCATTAAAATTATTTAGGAAAGGATTTTTAATGACCTGCTGAAAAAGTGATCCTTGAAAAATATAAGTCAATAACCGGGGAACTCTATAATTCCTTATTAAAATGGAAAAGGATCAATGTCGGTTATTGATCTTATTTCTCTATTATGATTAATGGATATAATGTAATACGGAGATATTCAATCTTAGTCTCTCATTGAATCAATATCTAAAATGTATTACCAATGAGTTCTTTATTTCTTATTCGTTTGCTTCTCGTTACCGTCTTCTCCCATTATGTCCCGAATGAAATTTTTCATTCCCGCTTCAGGAATGGCGTCGATCTTCGTGCCAGAATTATTAATGTCTCTGCCGGAGGCATTTGAACGGAAGTTACTGTTGCTTACCACAAATTCTTCCAATGCTGAACGTGGAATGCGCCAGGCACGATAGGAGATTTTCGTACCTGCAAGTTTTCCGGCCCTCAGCCAGTTATGAACTGTTTTCTGGTGGACCCCCAGAATCTCGGCTACCTCTTTTGTATTCAGAAATTGCATGTCAGCTGCCATATTTATTCCCAATGGTTCCCTTTACTAACCTAATATTTGTTTGGCTATATAATTTCTTCAATCTCCCAATGATATCTTTAGGAAGATTCCTCTTTCTGAATCATTCTAAAATCTCTCTCCTGCAAATCTTCAAATTTTATGCGAGCAGTCTGGGTATTCTATAACTACCTTTCTCTTCCTATTAATTCCCCTTTTGTATATGTATTATTACTTTTAGTGTATAGCAATATATGGTTTATATGAATGAGGTCTTCTATCAATTTAAAGTTGGTAAAATTAGATACATTCACTTTATTTTAAAAAATAACGACAAAATGAGAGATTTTGATATTAATGTGATCTTTCTTAAATATCTGATTCAGTTTCTTCAAAACTTGAGAAGGATTTGAGATAAACATAAAAAGAGAAAAAATTATATGAAAATTTTTTTAAAGCAGAACTTCCTGTGGTCTTTTCTCTAAAATTTCTAAATTTCCCGAAAACTTTCAGACGTAATAAAATCTGGAAGAATCCATTTTACCTAAGGCTCGAATATCAAAAATCTTTATGCTCAAGTAAAAATTATCCTGATTCCAAAGCAGTAACTCTTTCGAAATTTCTCTAAAATTTCCAGATTTTCCAAAATTTTCAGACGTAATAAAATCTGGAAGAATCCATTTTACCCAAGACTCGAATATTGAAAATCTTTATTTGCAAGTAAAATTATACAAATTTCCAAAACCGTATATTCTGTGGAATTTTTCCAAAAATTTCCGAATTATTTCGAAATTCTTGACATAGTTCGAATCTGGAGAGTTCTATTCAGCTGGGGCACACTGAAGTAACATTTTTTAAATCTCGAGTAGTTCATCCTCGATGTGATAAACGATCCCGATATACAGCTTCAGCAGGGTTTGAAGTGGGTCTGGTTCGGGCAGCTGGGGTCCAGTGGTCCGATCCCCCAAAGAGAAAGAAGATGAATATGCAGGAACCTATCGATTTGATCTGGTTTGATAATTGTCATAATGCCAGGATTTGCACTTTGATATTCTCTGGAATTCAGGGCATGTTTTGTCCTCGAAACATGGCCCAATTTTATCTAGTCTAATTATATTGCACAGGGAATGAGAGTTCAGATTTCGTCATAAGGAAAATCTCATTTTTAACGTGGGATTTCTTATGGAACTTCTCCAAAATTTCCGAAACTTTTAGACGTGACCGCTGGCAAGACTGCAGCGACTGACAGGATCTCGCGAAGAACCGCGATCGCGGACATTCATTTCTCGTCGAGCAATCGCCAAAAGATAGTAAAAAATGGTTAATGCTTTTTTATTGCAGTTTAATTGGCACGATGATATTAAGATAAATATCACTACAAATCACCGCAATTAGGATAAGGTAATGACGAGGTCATATCCCTTTGAGATTGAGGCAACATCCAAAGAGGGCCCCCTCAATGAATAGATCTCCATCTCTGTACATAATCTCTGCAACCATTCTCAAAGAATTTCCAATCCTTCTCTGACATAATGAACGGATCGTTTTCTGGCAATCCTTATGTTTAACGGAGGCCTTCATATCTTCGTTTTGTTGGCGAATCTCAGTATAATATGGGGAAAAGCATACTGTGATTGAAAAAAAGCCACTTTTGGGAGGATCTAAAGAAATATTTTGGTACCGTCGATAAATCTTATTTTCCATTTTCCGACATTGACATTTCACTTTCAGTCCATTTGGGGGCAAAAAGGCGAAAGATTAATCTGAATTTCGTTAATTACCTTTATCAAAAGTTGAATAAATCGATGATCATTTCCAAAATACTTGTAAATGATCTACGCAAAAATAATTGATGTGTATTTTGATGTAATACCGGATTTGTCGCAGAACAGGTATTCTACGAAGTACAGACGTAAAATCGCATTCTAGACGTGAAATTTCGAGATTTCACCATCATTTCCATTGAAAAAAATTGAGATTTTTCCATACTTTCTATGCTTTAATCATGGTTTCTTTTTAGTTTATGTCTAATATATATTCTGCGCAAACCTTAATTAATTTGAGATAAATAAGATTAGAGCATGGATAGCGGGTATTTTTCGGATTGGCTGAAAAGTTACCGAAATTACCTGCGGATGCGCAACTATTCTTCCCGGACACTTGACAGCTATGAACAAGTGATCAAACATTTCGGCTATTATGTCTGGCTCCGCCGGCATACTGAAGTTACCAAACTTGTTTTCTTCTGGAAGGATTTCGAGAATGCCAGGTTAGATACAAATGTGGATGTACAACCGTCAATGATAACCGATTTTCTCTCATTTGTCTCGACTATGAAGACCTACAAACCCAAAACGTTTCACCGTATTATCTCGACTCTGAGCTCATTTTACCGCTTCCTGTCTACCCAGGGAGCTGTATTGGCAAACCCCCTGAGTGGCATTGAACGTCCCCGTATCAAGCAGCAGGAGATACGATATCTTAAACATAGTCAGGTTCTCCGTCTCATAGATTCGATTGAGGATCCTCGAGATAAACTCATTGTAAGAACCATTTATTCCACTGGAGTGCGGGTATCTGAGCTTTGTAATATGAATGTCGAGGATATCGATTTTGATGAACATACTATCCGTATCCGGGGAAAAGGTGACAAGATGCGGATTGTTTTCGTCGATGATGATACCCTTGCCGGAATCCGGACTTTTATAGGAAACCAGATAGAAGGTCCTTTGTTTATCGGCCAGCAGGGTAAGCATATCTCGCCGAGGGCGATTCAGCACATTTTCAAGCATTATGCTCCTCCCGGTATCACCCCTCATAAAATCCGCCACAGTTATGCAAGTGAATTGTATAAGAGATCAAAGAACCTCCGTGTGGTCCAGGAGAACTTGGGTCATACCTCCATAAAGACAACGGAAATTTATCTCCATACTGACATCGATGAACGGCGCCAGGTATACCAGCAGTTTTTCCCTCTTTCCAGTGATAATGACAATTCGTGAATATTATAAAAAATTCACCTTGTAGTTTTTTTTGGTCCAAAACCACCTTTTTGGATATCTAATTAAAACCGTTTCGATTTATAGAATTTTTAAAAATCCTTAAATTTCTCCTTTTTCTTGATTTTAGTCTCAAATTGTGGATTTTTCGTTTATCTATAAGAAATGTTGAAAACTTCTATAAACCGTATTATGCTATATACTAATTTCCTTCATTTTACTCTTCCATTTGCCGAATATTTGACCTTTTCTTGGATAATCTGGACGCGTTAGCAGGGATCTTTCGATATCGGGATCGAAAACCACAAAAGAAAATATATGTTTTTCGTGTTTTTGGAAAGTCCTAAAATCACTTTTTTGTACTAGAAAAATCCGGAATTTTCCATTTTTTCCAAAATTGTGGGGTATATATACGTCGTATGATAAATTTTTATTTCCAAAATTTTCCATTTATTCAAAATGAGATTGAATATCACACGGATCCCAATTGTCTCTCTAAACATTACCAATGATTCCTTTGTTTCTGGAATCTTGGCTTTTCATTTCCAAGTTATAATTATCAATGCTTTTTTGAGTTTGGAAAACGATATAACAGGGCACACTCACCACTCCATGTAACTATTGGATAGTGAGATAAATGCCATGAACCCCCGTAGTGTAGCGGTCAATCATGCAGGACTTTGGATCCGGCGACACCAGTTCGAATCTGGTCGGGGGTATTGCGCTCTCTTAAAAGAGGAATTCATTTTTATATCGAGCGCTCGTATTTCGGATTGTGACAAATTCAATTTACGTGCGGTTGCGAGTTTACATCTCCATTCTCATTGTCGTGATTCTCGTGGGAATCCTGGGAATGATGGTGTTTGAAAACCGCACCCCGCTTGATGCGTTCTATTTTGTCGTTGTGACCATTTCAACGGTGGGTTATGGGGATATCCATCCGGTGACGGAAGCAGGAAAACTGCTCACAATCGTTATAATTCTTGTCGGTGTCGGCTGTTTCGTAGGTCTTGCTGCCACTACCCTTGATTTGATGATTGAAAATCGTGAACGGGCAATAAGGCTCAGAAATCTCAATATGATTATCGGGGTCTTTTTTTCTGAAGTAGGAACCAATTTACTCAGGGTCTTTTCCAGGAATGATCCTACCGTTGACCAGGTACGAACTGCGTTGTTGGTTTCAGACAAATGGTCTGATGAGGATTTTTCCCGTGCATTTGCCTCTTTGAAGAAGCATAAACCTTCACTGGACAGTAAAACGCTTGACCTCACCAATCTCAACAGATTCCTACAGGAGCGTAAAAGTTTCCTTCTTTCTCTCTATGAGAATCCGCAGATAATTGAACACGAAGATTTCACCCCGCTTCTCCAGGCAGTTTTTCATCTTGCTGAAGAACTGGCAGCCCGCGATAATCTTACCGATCTGCCAGCATCTGATTATGCTCATCTGTCCGGTGACCTTAACCGGGTTTATGGCCTCTTGATTACGGATTGGCTTACATATATGCGTCACCTAAAGACGCACTATCCGTACCTGTTCTCCCTTGCCATGCGAACAAATCCATTCGATGCGCACGCTTCGGCAGTTGTACGGTGAAAAAAAAGCAGACGATCAAAAAAGACAATTGCTGGAATTCCCTGATTTTAGCAGTGGCAGCGGAACAGGTCCCGGATAAGATCCGGGATTTCCGAAGGTCGTGATGCGACCGGGACACCCATTTCTTTGAGTTTTGCAATCTTGGATCGTGCATCGCTCTCCCCGCCTTCTACGATTGCGCCGGCATGGCCCATCCGTTTATCCGGTGGTGCTGATACCCGGCAATATAAGCAACAAGGGGTACATCCGTGTGCCGGGCTCCTTCTGCCTCAAGATTCCCCCCAACTTCACCGATGAGGACAACAGCCTTGGTTCCGGGATCCTCCGCGAACCGTTCCAGCACATCGCTGAAGGTCTGGCCGATCACCGGATCGCCACCAATCCCAATTACTGTACTCTGGCCAATCCCTGCCCTTGTGAGTTCATCGACAACTTCATAGGTAAGCGTACCGCTTCTTGAGACCACGCCAACATTGCCCCGTGAAAAGAGGCCTGAAGGCATGATCCCCATCTTTACTTCACCGGGTGAGAGAAGGCCGGGGCAGTTAGGCCCGATAACCGCACACCCTTTCATCTCTGCGTAGGCAATCGCTTTCATAGTATCATGCACCGGAACATGTTCGGTGATTGCCACAATAAGTTCGAGACCAGCTTCTGCTGCTTCCATAATGGAATCTGCCGCGGCCCCTCCTGGCACAAAAACAACAGCCGCTGTTGCGTCCTGCTCCCGGAGTGCTTCTTTTACGGTATTATACACCGGGACACCATGGACCGTCTGGCCTCCCTTTTTTGGTGTGACTCCCGCTACAACACCTCTGCCACCAACCTGACGAGCATACTCGTTCATTAAGCCGATATGGTATTCTCCTTGCCGGCCGGTCGCACCAGTCACGATAATGCCGGTCTTTTTATCCCCGTAGATCATCCTGCCACCTCTACGGCTTTTTTGACAACGTGATCCATGGTATCTAGCATCTCGTACCCTTTTTCAGCAAGAAGTCTCTGTCCTTCTTCTGCATTCGTTCCGGCTATCCGCACAATCACCGGTACGGAAACACCAGAGGCAATGATGCCCTTTGCCACCTCGTCACACCGGGTAATACCGCCGAGCAGGTTGACAACAATAACCCTGACAGATGGAACACCTGAGACGAGACGTACGGCATGCATCACCCGCTCGCTGTCCGCACCACCGCCAACATCAAGGAAATCGGAAGCTTTTCCGCCGTAATATTCAATGAGATCCAGTGTTGACATCGTAAGACCAGCACCGTTCCCGATGACTCCAATGGTGCCATCCAACTCGACGAACGAAAAGCCGTGTTTCTCCGCTTCCCGTTCCCGCTCGGTCAGGTCCCGGTTGATGGCGATACCCTGGCGGGCAAGGCTGTTATCATCGACAATGAGTTTTGCATCGGCTGCATAGACACCGTTTGGTGTGGTAACCAGAGGGTTGATCTCAGCAAGCAGGGCATCCTTATGGCAGAACACATGATACAGCTTATTCACCGTTTTCAGGATATCAGCCGGAGCGTCACCGCACAGTTCCCGCAACAGGAACGGTGGCACGTCTGAAAGAAGGGGTGAGAAACTGACCGATCGAATCGCATCTTTCTTTTTCTGTGCGGTCTCCTCGATATCGACGCCCCCGGTCTCGGCAAAAAGGATCACGGGTTGTTTTTTTGTCCGGTCAATCGTGATGCTTACGAAATATTCATGCTGGATATCGAGGCGCTCCTCAATGAGGATCCGCTGGACTGCGATGTCCTTGATCCTCGTATTAAAGAGCTGGCGTGTCGTCTCAATGACAGTATCCTGATCAGCCATCAGGACACCACCGGCCTTTCCTCTGCCTCCGACATCTACCTGGGCCTTTATGACAACTTTTCCGGAGATCTCATTTCTACGGGGGGGAATCTCCTCACATTTCTCTATCAGGATCCCTTTTGGTACCCTGATTCCTTCCTGGGCAAAAAGCTGTTTCGCCTCATATTCCAGCAGTTTCATGATTGATTCTTCCCTCCAGCCAGGGTACCACCGAGCTCCATGGCTCTGGTATTAAGCGCTTCCGTACCTTTTGGTACCGAATCAAGGATGGCTTTTTTGAGCGACTCTTCACTGACCACATGGGTATAGCCTACAAGAGCACCCAGCATCACGATATTTGCGACTATATCCCGGCCGAGTGTTTTCCGTGCCTCCGCCGTTGCCGGGATCTCGTGAAAGGTACACCCGGGCCGCGAGTGAACCAGCGTGGAATCAAGGATCATGACTGCATCAGATCTGGCAGATGCGCCATACTTCTCAAATCCCTCCTGTGACATAATAACAAAAATATCAGGATCTGCGACCTTGGGATACAGTATTTCCGCATCGTCAATGATGACTGCGCTCATGGACGCCCCGCCCCGGGCTTCAGGCCCGTAGACTTGGGTCTGCACCGCAAATTTGTGATCGTACATCACGGCCGCACGCCCGAGGATGACCGCTGAAAGGATAATTCCCTGGCCGCCAAACCCGGAGAACCTCACTTCACGTCTCACGGTTTTGCCTCCGTGTTTGGGAGCCCCATCGCAGGCCGGTTGCGTCGCATCAATTCCCCGACCACGTACATATCTTCAGGAATGTTCTCACCTTGTTCAAGCATCCGGTCCCTTTTTACTTTCAACAGCGAGTGCGCTTTGAGGTATTCGATCTGGTCTGAGACCTGCCGGAACTTGTTCCGGCGTCCGAAGTTCGTAGGGCACTGGGTTAAAGCTTCGATAAAGGAGAACCCGGGTGTTTCAAGACCGACTTTCACGGCCCGTTCAAGTTCCTTGACATGATACGATGTCCAGCGTGACACATAGTTTGCCCCTGCAGCAATCGCGAGTTCCGAGAGATCAAAAGCAGGCTCAGTGCATCCGTAAGGAGTCGTTGTCGAAAGGCAGCCCCTTGGGGTAGTCGGGCTCCCCTGCCCTCCGGTCATTCCATAGATCTGGTTATTCATGCAGACCACCGTAAGATCAATGTTCCGGCGGCAGGCGTGGATGAAGTGATTGCCTCCGATGGCAGCGAGATCTCCGTCACCCGTAAAGACAATAACATGAAGGTTGGGATTTGCCATCTTTACGCCGGTTGCAAAAGCGAGTGCCCGACCATGGGTCGTATGGAGAGAATCGGTAACAATATACCCCGGTGCGCGTGATGAACATCCAATCCCGGAGACAAAGACCGTGTCTTCTTTTTTCCAGTCTATGGAATCAACGGCAGATAGGGTACAATTGATGATGGTACCATTCCCGCAGCCAGCGCAGTAGATATGGGGGAGACGGTCCTGACGGAACCATTCCTCGTCAGCTCATGATCCTGCCTCCAGTATACCTTCAAGTTCTGCCGGCGTATGCAGGTCACCGCCAATCTTCGGGACGGACATCACTGGCACGTTAGTATGTCGCTCAATCTCTCGTGCAATCTGGCCGAGATTCATTTCCGGCACGATAAAGCGCCGGGCATTCCCGAACAGTGCAAGTGCGTGGCTCGGGAAAGGCCAGACCGTACGGATCCGCAAAAAGCCGATCTTTGCAGCCGGGTGATCCTGAAGTACCTGTTGAACAGTACGCACGGGCGCGCCGTATGCGATAAAGACCTGCTCTGCGTCGGGATTGATCACGTCAAAATCCGCGAGTTCTTCTGTCGCCGATTCTATCTTGTCGACGAGCCTTTTTATGAGCGTCGCATGGAGGCCGGGATTCGTTGCACAGGGATATCCCCGCTCATCGTGGGTGAGGCCGGTCACGTGTGTCCCGTACCCTTTCCCGAATTCAGGAAAGCCGGGTATATGGCCCGGGCCCGGCTTAAATGGCGGAATGCCGGGGACAAAGGCCGGTCGACCGGTATGCTCCACGGTTTCCGGCACGAGGATACGTTCCCGCATGTGCCCGATTACTTCGTCAGCCATTAAAAATACCGGTACCCGGTACATATCAGCGAGGTTGAACGCCTTTACCGTGAGATCGAACATCTCCTGGACGCTTGCAGGGCACAGGGCGATGATTGCATAGTCCCCATGAGAACCGAACCGGCACTGCATCATATCCCCTTGTGCAGCCATCGTAGGCTGGCCGGTTGAAGGCCCTCCCCGCTGCACGTTCACAATAACACAGGGCGTTTCGGTCATCGCCGCGTACCCGATATTTTCCATCATCAGGGAAAAGCCCGGGCCGCTCGTTGCCGTCATCGCCCGTGCACCAGTCCACGATGCGCCAATGACTGAAGCAATACTTGCCAGCTCATCCTCCATCTGGATGAAGACCCCACCTTTTTTCGGGAGCTTCGCTGCCATATGCTCGGCGACCTCAGTTGAAGGGGTAATGGGATACCCTCCAAAGAAACGGCAGCCGGCCGCAAGGGCTCCTTCAGCAGAAGCGATGTTACCCTGCCAGAATTCAGTCCTGGTCAATATTCAATCGCCACCTTATGCAGTTCGTACGGCTCCTCTTCCACCCAGTGAATCGCCTGGTCAGGACACGTAAGCTGGCAGACCCCACAGAGCTGCCGGCCATAGAGATGACGTAAGCGGCAGTTGGTGCAGCGTTCCGGCCGGTCAAGTTCCGGCACCACGATCCCCCGCCGGTTAGGAGTTTTTCCCTCTTGAAAAATGCGGTACGGGCAGATCTTTAAACAGAGATTGCAGCCCTTGCACCGGGTCTCGTCGATGGCGAGTTTCATGGGATCTTTCCTATCTATGTAGCCGTTGAGGAGAAAAAAATCTATTTATTAAGGGCATTCCGGTTTCTGTGCCATGCGGGATGCATTCTTCATGACGTTCTCGAAGAGATCCTTTCCGTGCGCATCAATTCCCACCACGAGTGGTAGCCGGTTAAGCTCAATGACCCAGATTGCTTCTGCCATACCGAGATCCGGATAGCGCACTCCCTTGAGTGTCATATGGGATGCAGCAAGAGCCGCACAGCCCCCGGTAAAAGCAAAATATACCGCCTTTCCCCGCAGCTGTTCGCGGATTGTACGATTCATCCCCCCTTTCCCTATCAGGCCCCGGACTCCGTGATCAAGGAGAAAACCGGTGAAATGGTTCATCCGTGATGAAGTCGTTGGCCCTGCCGCCAGGATCTTGTTGTCTTTAATCACCGGTCCGCAATGGTAGATTACTGCTCCTTCCGGGTCAAAGGGTATACCATCATTTTTCATTCGCTGGTGAGCCTCATCGCGTGCTGTATAGATAATCCCGGAAATCTCAACCCGGTCGCCCGCGCGAAGATTAAGTATTTCTTTGCCCAGTGGTGTCGTGAGCTGGATTGCCGTCGTTTTCACCAGTCCACCTCTACGGTTGCGTGGCGGTTCGCCCAGCACTGCACGTTCACGGCAACAGGGAGCGACGCCGTATGGCATGCTGCAGTCTTTACTTTGACGGCAAGGGCGGTGGTCACTCCGCCGAGTCCCATCGGACCAATACCGAGCTGATTGACTGCATCGCAGAGTTTCTGTTCAAACTCATTCATCTCATCGACTGGCAGGAGCAATGCTTCCTTTGCAAGCGCCGGGGCACTGTCGAAGGTCCCGCCGATGCCGACACCCAAGATTACCGGGGGGCATGGACGACCTTCAGCGATGAGCATCGTCTGTACCACGACCTCTTCGATCTTTTCTGCCTGCGTCGGAAGGAGCATCACAACCCGGGAAACATTCTCAGCACCGGCACCTTTGGGCAGTACGGTTACCTGAAATCGTTCGCCGGGTCGAACATGAACTGCAGGCATTCCGGTGCCGGTATTGTCTCCCGAATTGTGCCGGGTAAGGGGATCGACGACGTTAGGACGCAACGGGACCCGGATCGTCGCCTGCCTGATACCTTCTGCGACAGCATCAAAGAGGACCGGTGAGAAAGGTGCATCCGGGGGAAGAGTAAGGTAGACAATAGGGACCCCGGTATCCTGGCAGAGTGGAACACCCAAATGCTCGGCGGCAACAATATTCTTCATTATATTTTCATATTCTCCGGCTGCCACTGAGTTGTTTTCTACTGTCGCAGCATTTGCAATAACCCGTTTTACATCAGCTGGCAGGTATATGACCGCTTCCTGCATTGCCCTGCATGTCGCAGTCGCGACCGCCTTGTAGAGATCCTCCGGTCCTCTTCGCAGCATTTATCCATAGTTAGGCGACAGGGAGATTATATACTGTGCGACTGGGGGTGGCCGAACCATGCAATACCAGAATTTGTAATGGCTTTTAAAAAAAGAAAGAAAAAAGGGAAGATACTTATTTCTTGCCACCCTTTGCCGGGGCAGATTTTCCACCTTTTGCATCAGCGCCCTTTGCCGGTTCGGCACCTTTTGCTGCTGGTTTTGCACCACCCTTTGCTGCGGACTCTGCCTTAGCAGGCTCAGCACCCTTGTGTGCACCCTTGTGGTCGCCACCTTTACCGGCCTCAGCTCCTTTTGCTGCCGGTTCTGCTACAGCTACTTCGGCTTCAACCTTAACCGGCGCTGCGATTTTATCGCCTGCAATCTTTGGTGCTGCGACAACCCTGCCGCTGACCTTGATGGTGTGTACCTTAAGATGGGATGGAGTCGGAAGTTTGTGTGCGCCGTTTCTCATTGCTGCCTTTATCTTATCCAGGTACTGGGCTGTAGAATAGACTGTAAAAATAATCTGGCCGGATTCAACCCTGGCCGCAGTTCCGACAGCCTTTCCAAATGCAAGGCGCATCCCTTCCGATACACGGTCTGCACCGGCGCCGGTTGCCTGCTTGTTCTCACGGAGAACATGGTGAGGGAAGACACGGACCTTGAAGTGGAAGTTGGTCCTACCGACATCCTTGAGCAGCTTCCTGTTGATAGAGATACGGGATGCCTCGAGAGCACTGTGCCGTATCTGACAGGTCTCCTCTACGATCAGATCGATCTCTGTCGGAAATTCCTGAGAAAGGTTTCCC
This sequence comes from uncultured Methanoregulaceae archaeon, assembly GCA_963701095.1. GTDB lineage: Archaea > Halobacteriota > Methanomicrobia > Methanomicrobiales > Methanospirillaceae > Methanoregula. The sequence continues at coordinate 1,197,837 of OY969564.1, read as the reverse complement.
ATCTCAAACTGAACAATCTTGTTTCCGGGAACCCCGCCCATATACTCACGTCGTGTATAGGCTTTCTTTGCGAGGTTCCTGTACATCTTCCCCGGTTTTCTTACCATCGCGTCCTACTCCTAGTGTATGAATCGTAAAAGCAGGCACGAAAACTCAAGATATTGTATGGCTGTCGTGCCAGCACACTTCACAAACTGCTTTTATAAAATAGAGATTGAGCGTATTAAACCTTACTGGACGGGATCTGACTCTTCCCGGATCATTTCTAGCAGGTGTCGCCGGATCTGGCCGAATTCTTCACCTGTACGATCACGGGGCCGGGTTCCCGGAATAGTAACAATCTCTTTAATCATTCCGGGTCGGTGCGTAAGGACGATAATACGATCCGCAAGGAATACGGCTTCGTCTACGCTGTGGGTGACAAACAGGATCGTTTTTTTGGTCTTTTCCCATATCTGGAGGAGCTCGTGCTGCATCCGGTTGCGGGTCTGGGCATCGAGTGCACCGAACGGTTCATCCATAAGAAGGATAGATGGCTCAATGGCGAGTGCCCGTGCCACAGCCACCCGCTGTCGCATTCCTCCGGAGAGTTCGTAGGGAAACCTGTGTTCGAAACCTTTGAGGCCTACAAGATCGAGATATTTTTCTTTAATTTCTGTGCGATCAGGCTTTTTTATTCCTCTTAATTCAAGTCCGAAAGAAATGTTCTCTTCCACCGTTCTCCACGGGAAAAGGGAATATTCCTGGAAGATCATTGCCATTTTCGGGCTTGGACTGGTGATTGTGACACCGTCGACAGAAACCGTTCCTGAAGATGCTGACTCGAGTCCGGCTACGATGCGAAGTACGGTAGTCTTACCACATCCTGAGGGTCCAAGGATGCAGATAAATTCCTTATCACTCACAGAAAACGAAATATGGGCAAGTGCTTCCACCAATTCCCCGTTATCTGAAGAAAATGTTCTCGAAACATTCCTGACGACAAGGGTCATCGCTCAAGCCTCCTCCATCCGAACCACCGCTTTTCCACTGCCTTGAATCCCTGATCAATCGTAAGGCCGATCAGGCCAATTACAATGATGCCGGCAATGATAACGTTGATCTGCCCGAGATTGTAGGCATACATAATAAGGTAACCTAGACCTGATGTGGGGCCGGGCAGTATCTCGGCGGCAACAACGCACATCCATGCGATTCCGAACCCTACCCTGAGGCCAGTCCAGATTGTGGGAGCGGCACCGGGGAGGATTACTTTAGTAAGGATCTGGCGTTCATTTGCACCGAGTGTCGTACCTACTTCAACCCAGGTATTCTTGACGCCCCGTACTCCATCCACCGTATTGAGCAGGATCGGGAAAACAGCCCCGATAAAAATTACAAAGACGATAGAGACGATCCCGATTTTGAACCATGCAAGGGCAAGCGGTACCCAGGCAAGGGGAGGTATCGGGCGCAGGAGCTCAAGAGTGATATCAAAAAAATCGTTGAGTACAGCAAACCGTCCCATACCTATCCCAAGAGGGATGGCAACAGCAGCAGCAATGCCAAAGCCAAGAATTACGCGTTCAATACTGACAAAGGCATTATCCACAAGGCTTCCTGTTCCAAGAATATCTGAAAACGGGCTGAGCAGTACCGGAATGACTGCCTCGGGTTTTGGAAGAAAAAAAGGGTTGTTGACGATAATTGCCGCAATCTCCCATGCGATGAAAAGGAGGATGGGCAATACCAGTCCAAGACGCCGTGTCATTGTTCCCGGTAATTATGACCCGCGAAACTAATCAAACCTTTACATTAGTGACTGCAAACCCGCTGTTCTGGAGGGCATACCGGAGCATAACATCCTGGATGGAGCCTTTTCCCGGGGCTGCAATAACCAGTGGTTTACCTTCATCGGACCGCTGTTTTGCCCATACGGCGAAACTTTGCCAGTCTGTAACTGGAGCTCCCTTTGTTACCACAAGGCCGGTTCCAAGGTTATCAATCGGATACGCAATGGTGATCGGTGTACCGATGTCAATAGCACTGATCGCTGGTGGGACACCCACATAGGACATCTGGATTGAATTTGTGGCAGCTAGTTGCATAAGGTTCGGCCCTGCATTCGCCGGGACCAGGTTGACGGTTGCCACTTTCTGGCCGTTTACGAGGAAGTCAGCAACGGTCGGTTTAGCAGCTGTCAGGTCCTCGGGCTTAAGGGCAATACCGTATGTATCGTTAAAGTACTGCCAGTCTTTAACGGCGACAAACAATGCGGAATGATCCAGTGCCATTAGGTACCCGACACTCACGGTGTTCTTCAAAGGTGCCGGGGTGGTAACATTCTTTGCTGTAATAATAGCCTGTGCAGTCTGGTACGGCTGGAAGTTATAGAGAACGGCATCAGGTTCAGAGCTGTTCTTGACAAAACCATTCACGGTTCCGATACCCTCAAGAGCCTGCACGAAATCCGCAGTGCTTGCCTTCCACGAGTCAGAAGGATCGTTAGTGAATTTAATGGTGGGTAAAGCATTGCTGACGACGGTTACTGAAGAAACACTTACGTTTCCGTACGTGAAGTTCTGTTTACCGGCAAGCCAGTCCGCGGCAATCCCGGCTGCTTCTTGGGGGTGGTCATTGATATACTGGGTAGCTGCGAGATTGAGTGCAGAGAAATCGTTGACAAAATCAGGGTTTTGTGCATAGAAGTCTTTTCTGACGACAAAGACATTCTGCGGGTGGTTACTCCACTCACCAGCCGGTGGTAAATCCTTTGAATAGACCGCAATTTGGCCGATGTTGCTTTCCACACCGGCCTCAGCGACAGGCTGCCAGGCAATATAGCCATCAACCTGGTTAGTGGCAAGGAGAGGTGGCATCGGGCCCACACCTGCTGTTTCCAAGATGCCGACCGAACCGTTTGGTGCCGAGGCAGATGGTGCAGTGGCATTGCTTGATGTACCGGGAGACTGTGTGCATCCGGCGACGATCAGTACAAGGACAAGGGCAACTACAAGGAATGCAGTTGACGTGATTTTTATGGCTTTCATACGCATACGGGTTATCCGAACGATAATAATAAAGTGTCCATCCGGGTATAAATTTTATCCAATTAGGTAAAATAAAAATAAATTCTCTACAATTAGATAATTTTTGTACCCGATTCGTCCACATGTTCGATGAAGTTCTTTATTCACTATATGAGACAACAGTGGAAATATTTATTTCATTTTGACCCAATTGTGGGTTTATTATGCTCTCTATGGACCCGGTTGACCGGCTTTTGCGCGCTGCTCTTATTTCTGATGAAGTATTTGTGACAACCTTAAATGATCTTTTGAAAAATGATCTGCGCATCAGCGTCCGGGATCTTTCCGATCACTGTGGGATCGCCCAGAGTTCGTTGTATAAAATCCTCCACGGTAAACGTTCGCCAAACCTCTCGACTTTAAGGGAAATTGTACGGGCCCTGCGCCAGTTTTACCATACCGGCGATGAGAATTTCATCGGTCTCATTGCTGCCCGGCCGGTACTTGAGAGCGTGGAGGAACGTCTCGCTGAAGTCGACGGCCATCGCATGCGGGTCCGTGAATACCCAGTCCATACCATGGAAGATGCCATTGTCGCTGCGGTCCGTGCCGAACGGGAAGGTGCGATTGCGATCGTCTGCGCCCCGATTGTCTCAAGTATCATCGAGCAGCTGGTTCACGTACCGGTAGCAACAATCATCCCTCGTGAATCTGTTCAGCAGGCAATAGAACTTGCAGCCCGGAAGGCGTGGATTTAATCGATCCGCGCGTACACATAAATGTAGATTATTATGGCGAGGGAAAACTGATGCGGACCGATGTTGTAAGACTGGGACGCCTTTCAGGAGAAAGGACGGGAGAAATGATGCGTTTTCTCTCATCAATGCGATCCGACCGCTGCATTGCCGATGCCGATGTGTTGGTTGATATTGCCCATGTGCTGATGCTTGAACGGCAGAAGATTATCGGCACGGATATCGCGAAGCAGCTCCTGCCGGCGCTTCTTGAGCTCAACAGCGAAGGTGTACCTGAAGAGGTCTTCGATGACCGGTTCGAGGATGTCCATGCTGGGATTGAGTCGCTCCTCATCGAAGCTGTAGGTGTCGACGTTGGTGGCCGTATGCACATGGGACGGTCACGCAACGATGAAGTGGCTACCTGTATCCGGCTCAAACTCCGTGAAGATCTGCTCAAACAGATGGCAGCACTATTAAAAGTCCGCGAAGTGCTGGTCGCACTTGCCGAGCAGCATCGTGAGTCGGTTATGCCCGGCTTTACCCATCTCCAGCATGCCCAACCCACAACCCTTGCCCATCACCTCCTCTCCTATGAGCAGCAGTTCTCCCGCGATTTTGACCGGCTGCGGGACGCATATTCCAGGGTCAACCTATGCCCCCTTGGTGCTGCCGCGTTTGCATCTACCGGGTATCCCATCGATCGTGAGTTTACTGCAAAACTCCTCGGATTCGAAGGTCTTATCGTTAACACCATGGACGCTGTAGCAACTCGGGATTTTGCCCTTGAAACATTAGGCGCCCTTTCCATTCTTATGGCGAACGTGAGCCGGCTCTGCGAGGAACTGGTCATATGGAGCACCTCCTTTGTGCAGTTTGTTTCCCTTGATGATGCGTTCTGCTCTACATCATCTATCATGCCACAGAAAAAGAATCCTGATACTGCGGAAATTATGCGGGCAAAAACGGGATCGGTCTTTGGTGCTTATACAGGGGCACTCATGACCATAAAAGGTCTGCCAATGAGCTATAACCGTGACCTCCAGGAGCTTACCCCCAACATCTGGCGGGGTATGCGGGACGCAAAGGAAAGCCTGCGTCTCCTCATCGATATGCTCTCAAGTGCCACTTTTGATACGGCGCGTATGAAAGAGGAGGCTGGCAAGGGTTTCTCGACAGCAACAGATCTTGCTGATACTCTTGTACGGGATTACGGCCTTCCCTTCCGCATGGCCCATAACATTGTCGGCAGAGCTGTCCAGAAAGGAAACCTTACCCTTGAAAACCTTGAATCTTCGATAAAGGAACTTGATCTGGGGATCTCGCTTTCCAGTAAGGGACTTACCCAGGACCAGATAGATGTTGCACTTGATGTGAATAACTCGGTCAGTATCAGGAAAGCGACCGGCGGACCAGCACCATTCGCAACCAAGATAGCGATTGCAGACAGGAAAAAACAGCTTGATACTAACTCAACGTTCATCGACGAAAAACTTGCAAAGATTTTAAAAACAAAAGAGGACCTTATCGCCGATGCCCGGAGGATGGTAGCATAACCGCTTCGTTTTCTGCTGGGGATCTTGTCACCTGCACCTATGGCAACATGACCCTTTCCGGGACATATATCACCGACCGGGATGGAATGGTTGTCGTAAAACTTTCAAGCGGTTATAATATCGGTGTCGAAAAAACATGCTGCAGTCTTGTTTTCCCGGCCAAAACCCCATCAGCCCGGCCAGCACCGGTAAAGCAGGATCCACGCGTTCCCGAGCTCGCTATCATCTCAACTGGCGGCACTATCGCAAGCAGGATTGATTACCGGACCGGGGCTGTTACCAGCCAGTTCGATGCAGATGATATCCTGACCGCAATCCCGGCTCTTGCCGAAATCGGCAGGTACCGTACAAAACGACTTTATACCATCCTCTCGGAGAACATGACTCCGATGATATGGCAGGAGCTTGCGAAAGCGATTTATGATGAAATAAAACTCGGTGTTGCGGGTGTTATCGTTACACACGGGACAGATACGATGGCGTATAGTGCAGCTGCTGTCAGTTTCATGATTGATACTCCTGTACCTGTTGTCTTTGTTGGATCCCAACGTTCGGCTGACCGGCCGTCGAGTGACAATTCAATGAATGCAGTATGTGCGGCGTGTACTGCAGAAAGCGAACTCGGCGAAGTTGCCATCGTCATGCACGGAACTACAAATGATGATTTTTGTGCTATCCACCGGGGTACCGGGTGCGAAAAATGCATACGTCCCGGCGGGATGCATTCAAAAGTATCGGAATTCCCCCCGTCGGTACGGTCGACTACACTACCCGTACCGTTACTTTAACCGAAGAAGCGGTTCGCAGGGGGTCTCATAAACTTGTCCTGCACAACAATCTCGAACCGCATTGCGGTCTTATCCAGTTCTACCCGGGAATGTCCTCGGATGTCCTGAAGGGTTATGAAGGGTACAAAGGGCTCATCCTCTCGGGTACCGGTCTGGGCACGTGAGTACGATCCTTATCCCGCATATAAAAGCCTTGATAGCCGATGGCGCACAGGTTGTGATGACTTCGCAGTGTATGAACGGCCGGGTCTGTGACCGTGTTTATGACACGGGCCGTGATCTCCTGGCCGCTGGTGTTATTGAAGGCGGCGATATGCTTCCTGAAGTGGCTCTCGTCAAACAGATGTGGGTGCTTGCAAACGAAAAAGATCCGGAAAAGGCGGCAACTCTGATGAAAACGGATCTCAAAGGTGAATGTATGCGGAGGAGTGCCCATGGATTATAAGGTCCTGGGGCTCACCGCGGGTATCGAGATCCACCAGCAACTCGACACCAAAGAGAAACTGTTCTGCCACTGCCCGACAACGCTTCTTGATAATGCCCAACACACCGGTGAATTCTTCCGGTTCCTGCGAGCGACCGAAAGCGAGATGGGCGAAATTGACCGGGCTGCTCAGGAAGAGATGAAACAGGTGCGTAAGTTCCAGTATTACACCTACAGGACCACCTGTCTTGTCGAGAATGATGAGGAGCCTCCCGCTCCTCTTAACGATGAAGCACTCACGATCGGTCTCACCATTGCAAAGACCTTTTGTATGACGCCGATCCCTCAGATCCACGTAATGCGTAAACTGGTGATCGATGGTTCCAACACAAGCGGGTTCCAGCGTTCGGCACTTGTGGCCATCAATGGCGCCCTCCCGAACGGCGGGATCATCGAGACGATCTGTATCGAAGAAGAGGCGGCACAACGGGTCAAAGACGATATTTTCTCGCTTGACCGTCTTGGTATCCCGCTTATTGAAATCACGACATCGCCCTGCATGCATACCCCGGAGGATGTCCAGCAGGTCGCCGAATATATCGGCATGGTGCTTCGTTCAACCGGTGCGGTAAAGCGGGGCCTTGGGACAATCCGGCAGGATGTCAACATCTCCATTAAAGACGGAGCACGGGTCGAGATCAAAGGTGTACAGGATCTCGATCTTATTGCAGAAGTTGTCCGCCGGGAAGTCCAGCGCCAGGAAAGTCTCCTTTCAATTCACGCGGAACTCATAAAACGTCACGCGAGTGTCGGGACCGAGCAGACAGATATCACGGATCTCTTCAAAGAAACAAAATCCGCGATTCTCAAAAAAGCCAAGAAAATCTATGCCCTTGTCTTGCCAGGTTTCGCCGGATTAGTGGGCCGCGAGATCCAGCCCGGTCGTCGCCTGGGAAGCGAAATGTCGGATTATGCGAAAAAGTGTGGAGTCGGCGGGATTTTCCATACAGACGAGCTCCCAGCATATGGCGTCACAGCGGTAGAAGTTGCGGCACTTCGTAATTTTGTAAGGGCACAAGAACAGGATTGTGTGATCCTTGTTGCCGGGGCGAACCCAAAACAGGCAAGTTGTGCGTGGAGCCAGGTCCACAACAGGGCTCAAATGGCGCTCTCGGATAAACCTGTTCCCGAAGAGACCCGGAAAATGCTCGAAGAGGGCAGCACTGCATATATGCGTCCCCTTCCCGGAGCAGAACGGATGTACCCGGAAACCGATGTCCTTCCGGTCCGGATTGATGAATGCCGGTGGCATGCAGTAACCGTTCCCGAGCTCCTCACCCTCAAAGCCGAACGGTTCGCCTCGGAACTCGGTCTTGACCCGGCCGTTGCCCGGCAGATGGCATTCTCCGAATACCGTCCCCTTTTCGAAAGGGCTCTTGCAGACGGAGTTAAGGCAAACCTTGCGTCGCGAACGCTTCTTGCAACCCTCAAAGAGATCCGTCGTGATGGCGTGAATACCGATGGAATCTCAGATAACGCTATTCTTGCTGTACTTCAGGCAGTTGAAAAGAGTACAGTGGCAAAGGAAGCGATTCCCGAGATTCTCACTGCGATTGCCGGGGGTAGCACTGCTGAGGAGGCAATGGCCAGACTCGCCCCAACCGTTTCCCGTGATGAACTCGAAGCGGTGATCAAAAAGATTATCGCTGAACGTGCGGACTTTATTGCCCAGAAACAGAGGGCAGCACTTGGCCCTCTTATGGGCGTTGTGATGCAGGAAGTCCGGGGGTCCGTGGACGGGAAAGTCGTGAGCGAGCTGCTCAGGAAAGAGATTGAAAGAGTTCTGGGCGGGAAATAAAAGATCAGTTCCATTTTTGGGAAATTTGTTCCATCAGTGCTTTACACGCTCGCTACACCACAATAACCGTGTTTGATCACAAAAACCGTATACATTCACCTGTTTATACCGGTGCCCTGAATGTGAACCTGCTCTGCCCGTGGCAATTCCAGAGAAACGTACAGCAGATTGCGATGATTTTTGCAGTGATGGGAGTAAGTGAAAGGTAGGTAACGGTGAGCCAGACAATCCCCACATTGACAATAAGGCATGAGATATAGATCGCAGAAAAAGTTGCAAATTGAACAGCAGTTCTTCTGTTTGCATCGGGAAGGTGATGGACCTGTTTGCAACGTAACTGACCACGATCCTGCAGCAGTACGAGCATACGGCCGTGTACAGGTACCAGATCCCTAGGGAGGTAATGCAGCAGAACTGGGATGATATATTGACCGCATCAAGGGCAGTGAATTATGCACAAAAAAGGGGATATCCTTAACTCAGAAGTTCATGATATTGAGTGCGAGAAAAAATGAGATGAGAAGACTCCAAAAGATTAGAACCCGAATATCTTTGGAAGCCAGAGGAACACCGAGATCGCAAAGATAAAGAACAGTATAGCACTCACGAGTATAATTCTCCGGATTTTGTCGTGCTTCCACCGCTGGCCTACACCGCAGAGAAAGAGAACGATAGTAAAGAGTACAGCATTGAGGAGATATTGATCGCTTATTGCGTCTGCCGCTTTCGCCTGGTTATAGATTGCTGTTGCGTTTGCCTGCAGTTCCTCGCTTTGTACCTGGGCGCTCAGGTTATATTGGGGAAGTGAAAAAGGTGTGCCGGGAGGTATGGTGCCAGGGGGCTGCCCCTGAACTTCAGCAATCCAGGCCGCAAATGCAGGTTTAAACTCCGGATTGAACCTGTTCTCAAGAGCACTTGCACGGACCGTGTCGTTTGCACTCTTTGCATCGCTCCAAGCGAGGAAAACTGAGACATCGACGAGAATTTGCCGGTTTGCATCGTTGCTGGCCTGGATGGAGTCGGTTCTCATGTTATCCGATATGTCGGTAAGCGAGTTTTTGGTCCCCGACCACAGGGTCGCCTCATAGGCGCAGAGGGCGGAGGTTACCGTTGCAATGAGGAGGATCACTGCAAATATTATCTCCATCCGGTCGATTTCCTCAGTGATTTTCCTCTTTTTTTCTGGTTCCGGCATTATCACATCAAGCTCCGACCTGATCCACTGAACTGGCGGACCACTGCCCCTGAATTTTGATCTAAAGAAAGTTTCGTGGTTGATAAAAATCTGCCGTTTTTCTCTCCCCAATATTCATATGTATTGGAGAGAACAGACTGGTTCTGATACACCGGCCGTGGACAGGCGATTTTTCCTCTGTGCAAAATAAGGGATCCCCATGAAAGTATCAGATGCTGAACCCGGCATCAATTCTTTCCTGGAGACACTTCCCATGTGAACCGTTCCAGTACAGTTTTCCGCAGTGTACACACCAGAAAAAGGAATAACCGGTCCGGTCACGCGGTGCATACCCTGCAGACTGGATCTCGTCTTCGGTCGCCTCACGGAGTGCCGTGTTACAGATCGAACACCTGCTCATGGGGAGGCGACGTTCTATAAGACCGAGATGAGCCAGCTGCTGAACCTGAGCAAGTACATCGCCGTCAATGACCAGTACCGCCTGGTCCTGCCCTCGCCGGGCAAGTTCGTGATCCCGGGTCAGGAGTATCCGGTGCTCGCGGAGTGCAAGAGCAAGGAGCTGCGTATCTTCGTTGGCATCACCAGAGCGGAACCCGTTTGCACTGATCGTGTCATATCCCATAAACCGGAGATACCGGGTGAGTGTTCCAAGCATCCGGTCCGCGACAAAACGGGTTTCAGGAGGCATGACATACAATCTCGATTGTCTCGCCGCAGGATGTGCACTGCCTATCGTCAAGGCCGGTTATGCGGCTTGAAAATCCCCTGCGTTCAATGAGCATGGCGCCACATGCCGGGCAATAGGTGTTTTCGTATTTGCTGTGCGGGACATTTCCAAGATAGGGGTACCGGAGCCGAGTTCTTTTGCCCGGGAACAAATCTTTTCGAGAAGAGCAACCGGAGTCGCCTCACGGTTTGTCATATGATAATCCGGGTGGAATGCTGAAAAGTGCATGGGTGTCTGCGGGCCGAGGTGCTCGATAACCCACCGGATCAGGGATTCCTGCTCTTCCATGCTATCATTGAGTCCCGGGATGACCAGCGTCACAGTTTCGATATGCATCCCCAGTTCACGGGCACGTACGGTCGCGTTCAGTACCGGCTGAAGATGCCCCCCACAGATCTTCTTATAGAAATCATCGGTAAACGCCTTGAGATCAACACGGAACGCGGCAAGCATAGGGGCAAGTTCCGTCAGGGCTTCCTCGGTGATGTAACCGTTCGTGACGTAAATTGTTCCCAGACCCCGCGCCCGCGCAAGGGTCCCCATATCAAGAGTATACTCGTGCCAGATAGTCGGCTCGTTATAGGTCCAGGAAATGCTTGCGCTGCCGCTTCCAAGAGCCCGCGTCACTCCTTCTCCGGGAGATATCCCTATAAGCCGGGTTGTGTCCCGGTCTGCCTGAGAAATATGCCAGTTCTGGCAGTGTTCACACCGGAAGTTGCACCCGACACCACCCAATGAATATGACAGAGTACCGGGAAGGTAATGAAAGAGAGGTTTTTTCTCAATGGGATCGACAGCTTCAGCGCTCACGAGCCCATATGTCGTCGCATACAATACTCCGCCCTCATTTTTTCGTACACCACATATTCCGTGTTTTCCATGGGCAATGGTGCAGCGATGACTACACAGTGAGCATTGTACTATGTTATTTTCTTTTTTTGCGTACTGGCGTGCTTCATGCATACCTGAGTCCTCTCGTTATTTCACCGGCTCTCCCGGTTCATCACTTTTTACTTCATCATCATCTATTTCAAGGACAAACGATCCCCGGTATTTGCAGTTCTTGCAGAGGTATACCTGCCCCATATACCCCCCGGCAACCGGGAAAATCTCCCGGCTCTTACAGACAGGACAGCACAACATGGTCGGTTCTCGCTTAGAACAACTCTATATGAGCATCCTGTACAAAAACTAGTCCATGAAGACAATCGTTATCTCTCTCGGTGGTTCGATCCTGATCCCGGAACTGAACAACAACCGGATACAGGCCTATCTCCCGGTCCTTGAAACGATTGCCGCACAACACCGGCTCTTTGTCGTTGTCGGTGGTGGTGGCGGAGCCCGGGATTATATCGGGGTCGCCCGGGACCTTGGCATAGATGAAGGGACTGCAGACGAGATTGGCATTCTCGTGACCCGGCTCAATGCCACACTCCTGATTGCAGCTTTAGGTGACTCTGCATACCCCAAAGTTGCCGAAAGCCATTCCGAGGCAAAAAAATTTGCCGAATCAAAAAAGATTGTCGTCATGGGCGGGATCACCCGGGCCAAACAACCGACGCGGTCGCCGCCGTCCTTGCAGAACGGGTTCATGCTGACGTTTTTGTTAATGTAACGTCAGTTAACGGTATTTACGACAAAGATCCCAAAAAGTTTCCCGGTGCAAAACATCACCGGACACTAACTCCAAAGCAGCTGATTGAGATCGTCGGTCGTGGTGGTCTTGGAGCCGGATCCCATAACGTTCTCGATATCATCGCCGCCCGGGTTGTGGAAAGAAGCCACATCCCTCTAGTTGTCCTTGATGGAACACGACCGGAGAACCTTTCTGACGCTCTTCTCACCGGGCATCTTGATGGATCCATTGTGAGTGAGACGAAGAAAAAGATCCTCCCTCTCTGATTTAGTGAGTGGTAAACGGCAGGTATTTTTAGCCGTTGGGGACAATATTGTAGGACGCGGGGTAGTAGGGTAGCCTGGTCCATCCTAGAGCGTTTGGGACGCTTTGACGGCGGTTCGAATCCGCCCTACCCCATGTGACTATGAAAACACAGGATGCCCGGCGGATCTATTCTCTTCTGTTAAAGCAGTACCCTGATGCCCGTGAGTCTCCTTTGACCGTTGCCCGGGGGACACCTTTTCACGTGCTTATCTTAACAATACTCTCCGCACAGACAACCGACAAGGCCGTTCTTCTGGTAGAAAAACCGCTTTTTTCTGCCTATCCTACGCCGGAGGCCCTAGCCAGTGCTGACATTGCTGATGTAGAACCTATCATTCACAGACTGGGGTTCTACCATGCAAAAGCGCGTCACATCATTGCTGCAGCAAAAACCCTGATCACGGACTTTGGCGGGCAGGTGCCGGATACTATGGAAGACCTGCTTTCTATACCTGGCGTCGGGAGAAAAACGGCAAATATTGTGTTGTACCATGGTTTCGGGAAGAACCATGGTATTGCCGTGGACACGCATGTGCGCCGGCTTGCACAGAGAATCGGATTTTCGGACACTGATGATGTCAAGGTAATCGAACATGATCTTATGACTCTGTTCCCTTCAAATGAGTGGGGCGATCTCACCGATGTTTTCATCGCTCACGGCCGGGCCTGCTGCACGGCAAAAAAACCACAGTGCCCGGTGTGTGGTATACGAATGCTGTGCCGGTTTTACCGGACAACGCAAAAAGATAAATAAAAAAGGTTGATTTTTGTTTTCTCGTGTTTCAGGACCCGACAATAATCCTGATTGCCTGGAATGTTCCGAACCCGATCAGTGCACTAATGGGAATTGTCAGAATCCACGCAATAATGATGCTTCGTGCGACGCCCCATTTGACCGTACTCGATCCCCCGGTCACGCCTACGCCCATGATAGACGCGCAGATCACATGGGTCGTGCTTACCGGGATACCTGCAGCTGAAGCGCTGAGAATCGTTACGGCCCCTGCAGTTTCGGCAGCAAAACCTTCGAACCGGCCGAGTTGGTAATCTTATACCCCATGGTCTTCACAATCCGCCATCCACCGGCAAGGGTTCCAAGGGCAATTGTCGTATAACAAATGATGATCACCCAGTAAGGTACCGACAGGTGGCTCGCATTCGCGCTCGCACCGTAATATCCGATGGAAAAGAGCAGGGGAACGATGATCCCCATCGTTTTCTGGGCGTCGTTTGTACCGTGGCTGAAACTGTAAGCTGCCGCGGAACAGAGCTGAAGCCGCTTGAAATGTCCTTCAGTTGTGGGTTTGTTGGATTTTCTGGTAATCCAGAGGATCGCGGCCATGAAGAGGAACCCGCAGGTAAGGCCAATAAGCGGCGAGAGCACCATAAAGAGCGTGACCTGCCCAAGCGTTGACCACTTTATAACCGCTATTCCTGCTGCTGAAATACCGGCCCCGGCAAGCCCCCCGATAAGTGCATGGGATGATGATGTGGGCAGACCAAAGAACCAGGTGATCAGGTTCCAGCTGATGGCCCCGGTAAGGGCTGCAAGGACGATATATGGAATGATGATGGCAGCGACCACGTTGAGGTTTACGATACTTGCAATCGTGTCCGCAACAGCTACACCAAACCCGAATGCAGCAAGAAAATTGAAAAATGCAGCAAAAATTACAGCGTTCCTTGGTGAAAGGACTTTTGTTGACACTACTGTAGATATGGAATTAGCCGAATCATGAAAACCGTTAGTGAAATCAAAAACAAGTGCGATAACGATGATCGCGCCGATGAGTATCAGTGGAGGCGTGATCATAAAAAGCCCCCCAAGATCATCTGGTTCACCGTAAACCGCCTCACGAATGCCGGATGGCTATATCAGAGAGGACGTTTGCCACGTCTTCGCAGTAATCGGTTGCCGTTTCGAGGTTCTCGTAGATGTCCTTGAGTTTGATGATTTGGATAGCGTCATTGGTCTTGAAGAGATCCATAACCGCGTGGGCAAGCACATCATCGGCAAGATTCTCGAGCCTGTTCACCTCTATACAGCGTTCCTCGACATATCGGGGGTCCTTGATCGAACGGATCCGTTTGACTGCACCTTCAATCTCAACCGTCGAAAGATGGATCAGCTTTGCCAGTTCCACCATATGGATATCTGTGTTTTCGATACCGTAATAGAACATCTTCTCCGCCGATCCATCGATATAATCCAGTACATCATCCAGCGTTGATGCAAGCCGGGAAATCTCTTCCGGATCTAGGGGTGTGATAAATGTGCGGTTGAGCTGCTCATAGATGCCGTGGGTTATCTGATCACCCTGATGCTCAAGAAGTTCGATTGCATGACGTTTCTCTTTGACATTCGTAAAGTTCTCGCTTAAAGCCACCAGCTGGTACGCCGCTTCCCGCACGGTTCCGGCCTGGCGTTCAAACATTTCGAAAAATATCTTGTCCTGTGGTATCAGCAATTCCCGGAGTCCCATACACAAACCTACTGGTAATCGTCACAGGAACTAAAAAATATAGCGAAATATAGTCCTCACAAGAGAACGGAATAAGCCGTCGCACAAAGAAGGTACGCTATAAAAGCGCACAATGCGGCGAGCGGAATAGTGATCACCCACGCACTCATCATCTCACGCACGACTTTCCAGTCAACTGCATTTTTTCCCGGGTCACGCCGACACCAACTATTGAGCCGCTGATGACGTTGTTTGACGAGACCGGGATACCATGCAGCGTGACAAAAGCGAGCGTTGTACTTCCGGAGGTAGCCGCACAAAATCCCTGGTAAGGCCGGATCTTCGTGATCCCCTTTGCCATCCGTTCTATAACTTTCCAGCCGCCAAAACAAGTGCCTAACCCGATGGCTATTGCCGAAAGAAGAATCACCCAGGTCGGAACGTCAAACGCAGACAGAATACCGGCGGAAACCAGGAGTGCGGTTATCGCTCCAACAGCATGCATACCATCGTTTGCCCCATGCCCGGTTGCCTGGAAAAGACTGGCCGCAATCTGGAGCGGAGAAAAGATGCGTTTCATCCGGTTCTGCCGCGATCGTTTGAACAGCTGGGAGACAAGCACATCGAAAAGAAATGCGGTAACTGCGCCAAGAACCGGTGATATAAAGATAAAGATAACGACGGCAAGCAGCCCGGTAACCTGAAGCACGCCGAAAACCATCAATATAGGAATTGCGAGCGCCGCTCCGCAGACAGCGCCAACAATAAGACCGAGCCGGAAATCTCCGTGTAATGCTACGGTAAGACCTGCTACGGTCACCGCCCCGATGAGAGCGCCAAGGATACTCCAGCCTGCTACCTGACCAAGGGTAGTCCACGCCGGGTAGATTATTGCGGAGAACCCGAACGCCGCAATACTTGATCCCACAAGGCCGCCGATAAGTGCATGGCTGCTCGAAAGGGGCAGGCCTATACGAGTCCCGCAAAAAACAATTGATGTGGAAACGAGCATGGCAAGAATGATAGTCTCCGGGGTATACATGGCGGGATGAACGATAGCAGTCCCGATAGTTGCGGCCACTGCAGTCGTAAAGATAAAAGGTCCCGCCATGTTGCAGATCCCGGTCAGGAATACTGCTTTTGCTGGTGAAAGCGCCCTTGTAGCTACTACTGTTGCAACACCTTGGGCGGCATCAGTAAGCCCGTTAATAAAATTAAGGGCAAGAGCTACGATAATGCCGAAAATGATGAGAGGATCGTAGCCGGTCATGTATGAGCCATCGCGATGTCCGACAGGGCATGGCCAACATCGTTGCATTTTTCCATGACTTTTGCAAGCCCTTCGTAGATATCCTTGAGTTTGATTATCAGAAGGAGATCTTGGGCCTTGAACAGCTCAAGTACAGCCCGCGAAAGCAGTTCCCCCGAGAGGTTATACAGACGGTTGATCTCGGATGCATGTGCCCTGACATCATCAGGTTTGCTTAGCGTGGCAAGGGCGTCCAGTGCCAGCGTAATCTCGGTTCCTGTCATGGTGATTAAGTATGAATATTCTTTAAGGACGTCATTTGACTCCTGGATACCATAATTTGCCAGCTGGTGGGTTACCCAGTCCATCTTGTCCAGCACATCGTCAAAAGCTGGTGCAAGCCGTGCAATCTCATCAGGTTCAAGAGGCGTTATCAGTGCTTCGTTGAGATGCTCGTAAATCTGCCGGGTTACCTCGTCTCCCTGGTGTTCTATCTGGCGAACCTTGTGTGCTTTTTCTGTGCCGTTCGGTAACTCATGGGTAATTTCGTTTAATGTCGTCGCCGCCTCGTTGATCTTCTGGGCCATCTCCTTAAAGAGGGTAAAAAAGATCTTGTCTTCGGGAAGGATCAGGTCACGGATTCGCATGATTTCAAATGGTACGCAGGATTTGGGAGTATAAAATAATATCCGCAAATATTGCCTCGAAAATCAATAGTTGTGCCGAAAATACCATTGAGGATGTATGTGGCTTGCCGTAGCAGCAAAAAAATCTTACAAAATGATGGACTGGGCGGGAATTGAACCCGCGGCCTCTCCCATGCCAAGGGAGCGTAATACCACTTTACCACCAGCCCGCTCTACTATTGTTGCACGGCATACGTAAAAAGAATTGGGTGGCCCGTTCTTGCATATCACAGATATATTGGGGATTCATTCACAGGGATAAGTTCCCCTTTTTCTGTGAGCCGTTTTTACCATTCCTTTTTGCAGGTTTCGTTTTATCCTCGGTTGTTTCCGTGGTATGGCGTATTAATGCAAGAACCCGTTTCCGTGCCTCCTGCATATCAGACTGCTGGACGACCCGGCCGTCCAAAATAAAATTCCTGATAAGCGGGACGGCATTTGCGGGAGGGACCTGACCCACAGGGAGGGTCCGGTGTTTATCGCAGACCAGCTGGTAGACCTGTTTTATCCCGCTCTTCTTTCCCCTTTTTGCTTTTGGCTTTTTGTCGATCTCAACAATATCCATGGCAAAGTCGATGACGGGCGCGTTCGCAATTGCACCCCCGATTCCAAACGCGTCGGCACAGTCCCGGTACGCGGTCACATCCTCTTTTGTAACGCCCCCCGACAAGAAGATTTTTACCCGGGAATAACCGTGGGAGTCCAGCTCCCAGCGTACCTCTTCAATGATTGAACGCATATTGCCCCGGCGGGAACGCGGCGTGTCGAGCCTTACTGCCGTTGCACCACATCCGGCTGCATGAAGCGATTCCGTCTTCTCGTCACAATACGTGTCGCAGAGCATAATGCGGGGGACATCGGCGGAAGCATCGCGGTCAAAGGCACGCCATGCATCTTCCGGTGTTGGAAAACACATCACCATCGCATGAGGCATGGTCCCGACGATGGGCATACCTGCAGGAGCGCACGTGTTAGAAACGCCGTCTACACCGCCAACCCATGCGGCCCGTTCGATCATTGTAGCGATTGCCGGGTGCTGGCGCCGGGAACCAAAGGAATAGACCGGTTTACCCGGGCCTCGCACATGATATGGGCGGTCGCCGTTGCGATCCCGGAGGCATGACAGAGGAATCCGAGAATAGCAGTCTCGTAACGGCAGAAATCACGGTAATGACCGGTAATGCGGAGCACCGGTTCTCCCGGGAAGAAGAGTGTACCCTCCTGCATTGCGTCGACCGTAACCGGTACGCCGGAAAGGAGTGCCAGTACATCGGACAACCCGCAGACAATTCCCCAGCTGTCCGGAAGTGCCGCAGCTGTAACTTCCATGGATACCAGGGGATTGACCTTTTCTTTTTCCAGGATCTCTTCAGTCCTTACAAAATAGATGTCGGTGCACTCCCCTTTTTTTATCGTTTCGTTACTGACGGTATCGAACATGCCCATAAGAAGATATAGGAACCGGGATATTCTTACGTTTGATGGTTTAACCTGCGCTAGGTATTAGTGCCGGGGCACACAATCTTTTGACGAATCTCCATGGTCCGGCACTCACCTATACCTAGGATTTCTCAAAACGTTTCAGGGGGGCGTCCTTGATGCTCGGTATCATCGGCGGAACAAGCCTTCTTTTCTCGACACTCCCAACATTGGAAAAAAAGAGTTTTGCCACACCCTATGGCAATGTCGACCTTCTCTGCGGTGACATTGTGATCCTGATGCGTCACCAGTACTGCCGACCGCCGCACCGGATCAATTACCGGGCAAACCTTGCGGCTATGGCCATCGCCGGTGTCGACCGGATCATCGCGTTTGGATCCTCAGGATCGCTCAAAAATGAAATAACGCCCGGCACTATCCTGATCCCGACCGACTATATCAGTATAACAGATATCCCTTCCATCCACGATCACGACATCGAACATGTCAGACCGGAACTGACCCGTTCACTTGCAGAAAAACTTGCAGGTGTTGTTCCCGAGGCCAGGATCGGGGGCATTTATGTCCAGACCAGGGGACCAAGAATCGAAACCGTCGCTGAAGTGGAAGCGCTTTCAGGCATCGCTGATATCGTTGGCATGACTATTGCGTCTGAAGCAACGCTCGCGTGCGAACTTGGCATGGACTTTGCCGCACTCTGCACTGTCGATAATTATGCAAACGGCCTGAGCGATGAAGTGCTTACTTACGACAATATCCTCTCCACATCAAAAACATACCGGCACCGGACTGAAGAGATTGTGACTGCAATTATCCGGCAGATGGGATAAAACGGGGTGAATCACCATGACAGAAACAGAAGAAATCTTCGGGGGGAAAAAATCGGTCCTTATTACGAACGTTATTGATAGTTCCGGCCCGGTTGACATTTTTATCGATGCGTCAGAGACTATCACTGATATTGGAGAGGGGATCCGGAAACGGCACCGGGGCGAAGCAGAATTTATCATTGACGGCGACCGTGCACTGGTACTACCGGGGCTTTCCAATACGCATACCCATGCAGCCATGTCACTGTTACGCGGTTATGCTGATGATATGATCCTGCAGGATTGGCTCACCCAGAAAATCTGGCCTCTTGAAGCTCACCTGACCGGTGAGGATGTATACTGGGGAACAAGACTTGCCTGCCTTGAAATGATCCGCACCGGTACGACCGCTTTCAATGACATGTATTTCTTCATGGAAGATGCCGCTCGTGCAGTGGATGAGGCTGGTATCCGGGCACTCCTCTGCTATGGATTTATCGACCTTGGCAATCCCGAGAAACGGGAACACGAGTGTAAGGCCACGGAGGCGTTTGTCCGGCATATCCGTAAGATGAACAACCCCCGGATTCATGCCGCTGCCGGGCCGCATGCTCCTTATACCGTCTCTCCCGAAGGACTAAAATGGTGTGCGTCATTTTCCCGCGAGGGGAACGTCCCTATCCACATACACCTGTCCGAGACAGAAAAAGAAGTACATGACTGCATTTTCCAGCATGGGAAACGACCTGCAGCACTGCTCGATGAGTGCGGCATTCTGTCCCCCCGGACAATTGCGGCACACGGATGCTGGCTCGATGACGCTGAATGCGAACTCCTGGGGAAACGCGGTGTGCACGTCTCCCACAACCCGGTAAGCAACATGAAGCTTGCTACCCACCGGGCCCTGCCCTACCCTCAGCTTGTCGCCGCCGGGACAAACGTCTGCATCGGGACGGATGGGTGTGCTTCGAACAACAACCTTGACTTGTTTGAAGAGATAAAGACTGCCGCCCTGCTACAGAAATTTTTCTGGAACGACCCGACCATCCTACCGGCACCGGCGGCACTTGCCATGGCAACGACAAACGGGGCAAAGGCACTGGGTTTTGGCACCGGTGTCCTTGCTGAAGGAGCACCGGCCGATTTTATTCTCGTTTCGACCAAAACTGCCTGCAACACGCCGCTCCATAACACTGCTTCCAACCTTGTATATTCCTGCAGTGGCGCAGCCGTCGACACAACCGTTTGTAACGGCCGCGTACTGATGCTGGAACGTGAGATTCCTGGTGAGGATGAGATTCTCAAACAAGCGGCGCATGCGGCAGCTCACCTTGTCAAGCGGTCGCAAAACCCGGCATGAACCAATTAATCTTCTCCTCTTTTTATCCGATGTAAAACGTGAATCAATGCATCCGACACATCTTTACCATTTCACACCGAACTGGTGAAGTATGACGTGTTGCGATAATCACCCGGACCATGCAGACAATACAACCTGTAAGGTCTGCAAATCAGAATACTGCCATGACTGTCATCCTTCAGCCCTTGGTATCTGCGAAAAGTGCGCGTACAAGGTACTCATCGGGCTTGTTGTCATCATGGTGATCGTTTCGTACATTGCATGGTTTGGTGTGTTCTAAATCGCTTCCGGCAGATGGAATCAGCCCATGACCGGATCTCCTCTTTTCAAAAAACGTGTTGTGCCACCTTTGGACGTTAAGGAGTAAGTACGATGCCACCAGATATCCCTGCCATTGATCAGGACTCAGGTCAGGAACCAGCGATCTGCCACATGCCGGCCCGCACTGTCACCTCCACTGAAAAACGTATCGTCCTTTTAATTGCAATACTTGCCGGCTTCCTTACGCCGTTTGATGCGTCAGCTGTTAATATTGCACTTCCTACCATAGGTTCCGTATTCCACATGGATGCAATCTCGCTTTCCTGGGTGGCTACCGCCTATCTCCTTGCATCGGCGGTATTCCTTGTCCCGTTCGGGAAAATTGCAGACATTTGGGGAAGGAAAAAGGTCTTCCTGTGGGGTATCTGCGTCTTTGGAGCTGCCTCGTTTGTAATGACCCTGGTTGCGACTGAACACCAGATGATTACCGTCCGGATTATCCAGGGAATCGGCGCCGCCATGATCTACGGCACCGCAATTGCCATCCTCACGGCTGTTTTCCCGCCGGGTGAACGGGGAAGAGCGCTTGGTATCTATATCACCTCAGTATATCTTGGTCTATCTCTCGGGCCCTTCCTCGGGGGTGTCCTGACCGATCAATTCGGCTGGCGGAGCATTTTCTATATCAACGTCCCGATTGCTATTGCCGCTGCTATTCTTATCGTCTGGAAACTCCGGGGAGAATGGGCGGAATGCAGAGGTGAAAAATTCGATCTCGCCGGGTCTCTTATCTACAGTGTGGCGCTCGTTTCACTCATGTACGGGTTCTCGGTTCTCCCGGATATTTCCGGTGAAGTACTGGTGGTAGCCGGTGTTGTTTTGGTCGGTTTTTTTGTCTGGTTCGAGCAGCGCCTCGCACACCCGGTCCTCAACATGCAGTTATTTTTCAAAAGCCGGGTCTTTGCATTTTCGAATATCAGCTGCACTGATCAACTATTCAGCAACCTATGCGGTCGCGTTCCTGATAAGCCTCGATCTGCAGTATACCAAGGGATTTTCAGCTGAATACGCCGGCTTTATCCTCATCGCAGCCCCGTTTTTCCAGATGATAGTCTCTCCCTTCGCGGGCAGGCTTTCCGACAAATACGATTCCCTGATCCTCTCCTCTCTTGGGATGGGACTAACGGCGTTCGGTCTCTTCCTTTTTGTTTTCCTCGATCAGACAACCCCGCTCTGGTATATTATCGTCGTTCTGATCATCCTTGGCATCGGCTTTGGGCTTTTCTCGTCACCGAACATCAACGCCATCATGAGTGCTGTGGACAAGAAGTATTACGGCGTTGCCTCCGGTATTAACTCAACCATGCGCCTTTTAGGGCAGATGCTCTCGATGGGTATTGCCATGATGCTCTTTTCCATTATCATCGGCCAGGTTGAGATTACCCCGGCAAATTACCCGCAGTTTACGCAGAGCTTGCACTGGGCCTTTATTTTCTTTACCGTGATGTGTGTGGCCGGGATCTTTGCATCCCTTGCCCGGGGAAAAAAGAAGGCCAGAAGATAATAGTTGAATAAGAGAAAATCTCAATTAGCCTTGCGGCGAGAAATAACAATTTTTTTCCAATTTGTTCGTGAAAGTCCTGTCAAAAAGTGTCCTTTGTATTATTGATGTTTTTAGCTCTAGGGCATCCCCCAATAACAAATCCGAATGAATATCACATCCTTGCCAGATGATAATTCATACCACCAGATATGCCGGTGTATCGACATCATTTTCTCTCCTCACCGTTTGTCTGCAAAGGGGTAAGGAGACATCGTAATTGTGCTCTTTTTGGACTCTTTTTTGAGAGGTTTTCTCCGAGACCCCGATTTTTGTCTGTCCATATGAGGAATTGCACAAATTATTCATTCGACGTAAAAAATATCGATTAACCCGTTATATGTTCGTTATACCACCGGTAATTTTTGTCAGTGTTTTCAATTAGAGCGTATTTTATATTAATATAATAATAAATTATCTAGAGAAGAGTTGACCGTGAAAAGAAAATACCGGCTTCAGATTAAGGAGATCCCCAGTAACCTCTCGAGATTCGCGATCTCTTTTGCTTTTCTGATCGCGATAGTGTAATTCTACAACGCAAAAAATGAACGACCTTTAAATCAGAAATTCAATTCTTCAACCAGCTCATCGATCCAAAAAGGCACAATGCAGGGTAAACCTGATGGCAGCACCAAGTTCAGGTTTACCGGGAATGCGGTCATCGGCCCATACTTTTCCTCCGTAACTTTCCACTAACATTTTGACAATATGAAGCCCGAGGCCATAACTCCCGCGCATGGTACCGTTCTGAACAAAACGATCAAACACAAGTGGTTTCATAGCATCAAATATGCCAGGTCCTGTATCGGTAACGGAGATCTCCAATTGGTCCTGCGACGTTTTCTTTATGCTGACGGTGATTTTGGTATCTTCCCCCCCGAATTTGAAACTGTTAGAGAAGAGATTGTCAAAGACCACACCGAGCATATCATTGGCCCGAACGATCCTTGAACAGTTTTCCGGGTATTCCAGATCGATGTAGATTCCCGGGTAGAGATCGATCTCCTTTTTTATGAGGTATTCAAGGTTTACTTCATGGATCTGAGGGGGATTCTTATAGATGCGGCTGATTGTCTCGATATTTCGAACTACCCTGGCAGATTTCTTCGCAATCTCGGAAATCTTGTCGGCAATGTGGTGTTGGTTTACGCAGAAATCATCATGTAGCATTTCCGCGTATCCTCTCAATGCCATGGTCCCGTTCAGGATCTCATAGGTAATCGTGTCGAGATAGATATCAAGATACAAGTTCGCTTTCCGGTTCAATTCTTCAAGATCCCTGTTGCGGACTGCAAGTTCTTGTCTCACCCGGACAAGATCGTTATGCTGCATCTCGATTTTGGAGAGCATCTGATTGAGCGAACGTTTGAGGGAGACTACCTCTTCTTCGCCGGTTTCTGGTATGCGTAGGGAAAGATCACCGGAATTCCCGATGGCGGTCACACCGGTGTCGAGCTCACTCAACTGTGCGATTACGAGTTTGTCGAGAATAAAGAGGATTTCCACACCAAAGAGAAGGCCGACCCCGAGCACTATGAAGATATACTGGATAGTTGTGGTAATTCCCTGCTGGTAAATATCCCGGGATTCCATAATCTCAAGAACCAGTACCCCCTTCCCGGTTACATCCCTTATAAGCGCATAACCCGTGATCTCACTCCTGTTCTGAGGAACGGCAACCTCTACGTTTTGACTCTGTCCGAAAGATACTGCTGAAAGGAACTCCGGCGGAAGGGAGGGATCACCTACCGGAACAAAATAAAGATTAGGTTTTGTGAGTTTCTCCAGATACGTCACTTCTTCCGGACCCAGATACCTCCCCATGATGACGACACCGGTTGGTGTTCCGGAAAAATTTGAATAAATGATGGGTCGGGATGCAACAACGAAAGGTTTTCCATCGAGCATTAGAATACCCGTTGTTGTCGCCATAGGATCGTTCATAGAAAGCAGAGGGTTTGAAGGTGTGAGCTCTTTGCTGAGATCTCCCGGGATGACAAGGAAGGACTGGTTGTTCAGGTCATACAGGCCGGCATAGACAATCTTACCCTGATTATTGGTCATAACAATGAGGTTAACCCTCAGGTTGTTGTACATCACCGGCAACAAATTCGTGGAGATGTAGTCTGGATCCTGACCGTTAACAAAAGAATAGGTGTCGTCCCAGGGAGCCCAATCGGAAACTATCGATGTTAACGATACGTATTCGTCGCTTAGCCTGTTTACTGCCTGGTCAACGTCCTGAAGCACATACCGCTGCTCCAGGGCATTATAACTTGTCATTGAGACAAATGAGACAAAAACACTGATCAGGCCGATAATAATGATCAGGATGATCACAATGATAAGCAGGGTTTTTTCCCGGAGTTTCATGAAAATCGGTGTATATTTTTCCGATTAAATTTTATCCTATATATCTCATTCGATCTGAATTATCTAAAAATTCATGAAAAATATGTAAAATCCTGGGTATCTGAATACGAAAATCCTGAAATTTTAAATTTTTGAATAATTTTAAGAAACTCATGAATTTATGAATTTTGTTGATGAATATTATGGCCTATTCGTCAGGTTTGTTGTAAATCTGGTTCAATAATTTATCGACTCCGATGGCAAATGTTGCTGCAAAGAAAAAGGCGAGAATAACCCTTATAGGATCCGGCACCGGGAGTGCAAGATATAAAAATGCTGCAAAGGATAGAAGTGAGGTTACAGATATCTGGTAAATCTGCAACTCTATCAATTTTTGACTATCGGATTTTTTACTTTCGGTCATAAGGCGATCTCTAACCAATGTAGTATATCTAGGGATGGTGGTCTATGTCCGGAATGATCCAAATGGCACAGTAAGCTCAAACCGTGCACCTTTACCCGGTACGCCGGTCTCCCGGATAGTGATACCCGTCATATCGAGGATTTCTTTTGCAAGGAACAGTCCCATTCCGGTATTCTTACCAAATCCCTGTTCAAAGATTTGTTCTTTCTCTTCGGCAGCGATACCGTCGCCATCGTCTTCGCAGACAATTGTATAATCGTTTGTGTCTTCCTTTACAAAGAACCGGATTGTAGTGATTTTTCCGCCATATCGCGCCGCGTTATCCATGAGGTTATAGAAGACTTTTACGATAAGGGGGTCTGCAAAAACCTCAGCACTGAAGGGAATATCATTCTTCACTATGATATATACAAGCGGGGCCTGCCCAGTCGCAGTTTCTATAAGGGTCCGGCAGTTTTGCCAGACAGGTGCGTTGACACCTATTGACTCATATTCCTTGGTAAACTGGATCATCTCATTAATGCGCTGAATGGCAGTGGTAATCTTTTTGAACTGTTTGAGGGAATCGGGATCCTGATACTGTTCCTCCAGTAAGGTAATGTATGCATCCAGGACGGTGAGCTGGTTACTGATATCATGACGGGTAACACCGGAAAGCAGGTTGAGTTTCCTGTTTGCTTTGTTAAGAGCATCGCCGGACAGTTTGCGTTCTGAGATATCTTCGATTTGGGCAGCAAAATACCGAAGAGTGCCTTTTTCATCCCGGATAGTACTGATCCGGACCTGCCCCCAGAGGATGCTGCCGTCTCTTCTGATATATTGTTTTTCCATACTGTATACCGGTATCGTTCCGGCTGCCAGTTCTTCCCCACGTTGGAGATCAAGGGCAAGATGATCCGGATGAGTAATATCTTTAAAGGACATCTCCAGTAGTTCTTTTTCCGAATATCCGGTCATAGTTACCCACGCCGGGTTAACCGAAAAAAACCGCAGGTCGGGTGTAGAAAGAACCATGCCAAGAGGGCTGTTCTCGAACATCTTCCTGTACCGTTCCTCGCTTTCCTGAAATGCCTCCTCTGCCCGTTTTCTCTCTGTAACGTCCCGGATTATCCCTATTACTCCTGCGATTGTCCCCTGGGCATCATAGTTAGGGGTATAAATGCTCTTTACCCACCCTTTTTTACCGGTCGACGGAATGGAAAACTCAAAATCGGCTGATTCCGTCGTTATTCCGGTCAACGCTTTTTTCATCAGCTCATCATTCGCCGCCTGTTCAATGAAGGGAAATAACTCGAATGTGATTTTACCCTGCACATCCGCAGCATTCAGGCCAGTAAGTTCTTCCATGAACCGATTCCAGAGTGTTATCCGCAGGTCCCGGTTGTAAGCTATGATTCCCTCTTTTGCTTCCGCGATAACCGTTTTTAGGATTTCCTGGGATTCCTCCTTACGGTTTTCAGCGGTCCGTCGTTTTATGGCCATCCGGATCTTGTGGGCAAGTTCAGCAAACTGTGATTTTGTTTCCCCGCCTTTCTGGACATATGAGTCGGCACCTTTATCGACTGCAAGGATGACCACCTCCTCTCTTCCCCGGCCGGTAAACAAAATGAACGGAATCGGCCCAAACCGGTTCCGTACTTCGACAAGAAACTGGATCCCGTCCATTCCGGGCATCTGGTAATCGGAGATAATAGCATCGAAATGTTCCGTTTCAAGTAACTTTATGGCGTCTGATGCGCTCTGAGCGGTTTTTACCTGGAAATCTCCGGACCGCTCAAGAAATAGTGAACTGATATCGAGAAATGCGGATTCATCATCGACACAGAGAACCCTGATTACGGTATTCATCATGCACCTGTCCTGGCAATCCGCCATGCTCCTTTGGGAACGGTCATGGCAAACCGTGCACCTTTTCCTGGTTCGCCGGTTTCTTTGATGGTTATACCGGTAATAGAGAGGATTTCCTTCGAAAGGAAAAGACCAAGGCCGGAATTCTTGCCGTGCCCTTTATCGAAAATCCGTTCTTTCTCCTCGAAAGGTATACCATTGCCGTCATCTTCGCAGAAGAGCACATCTGTATCCGTAGATTCCTCTGCAAAGAACCGTATGGTGGTGATCCCGCCACCGAACCTGACTGCGTTGTCCATCAGGTTGTAAAAAACCTTGACGATAAGGGGATCGGCGAATACTTCTGCACCAGCTGGAAAATCGTTTTTTACCCTGATATTGCCGAGAGGCACCTGTTGTGCAGCAATCTCTGCGAGCGTGTAAAGATTCTGCCAGACCGGCGTTTTGATGCCGATTGTATCGTATTCTTTGGTAAACTGGATTATGGAAGAGATGTGTTGTGCAGCTTCTGAAGCTTTTTCAGTATATTCATTGAGTGCCGGATCAGTTCGCGTGTTTTTAAGCAGAGAAAGGTAGCCCATCAGCGCAGTGATCTGGAAATTAATGTCATGACGGGTGATGCTGGAAAGCAGGTTAAGTTTTGTATTTGTCTGCCGAAGCGCATCTTCTGCCTGTATGCGTTCTGTTACGTCCTGGATTATAGAATGGATCAATTGTCGGCCCCCGAGTGTTATGGGCGCACTGGACATCATTACATCACGGATTTCTCCGTTCTTTTTCCGGTGCTTGATGTTGAGTACTGCTCCCTGATTCTTAACTATAGTAGCCATATTATTCCGTGTTATTGCCGTGTCGGCAATGTTGATGTCCATAACAGTAATCGAGGAAAACTCTTCCCTGGTATACCCGTAAAAATGGCTTGCAGCGGCGTTTGCATTAACGATACTGCCGGTATCTGGATCTACGATAACCATAACAGCCTTATTATGATCGAACAGGTCCCGGTACCGCTTTTCACTTTCTTCTAATGCCTCCACAGCCTCTTTTCTCTCGGTTACATCACGAACGATGCCAATAACACCGATGATCTTGCCGTGAACATCAAAATTCGGTGAATAAACTCCCCGGGCCCATCCGGTATGTCCTGTAGAGGGAATATTAAACGCGAAATCCGGCGACTCCATAGTTGTGCCAGTAAGTGCCTGATTAAGCAGAAGATCGATCCCGTTCTGTTTATGAAAAGAAAACAGTTCAAATGCGTTTTTTCCGATGACCTCTGATGCTCTCATGCCGGTGAGCTCTTCCATGAACCGGTTCCAGAGAGTAATGCGCATATCCCGGTCATACACGATAATGCCCTCTTTTGCATCAGCGATTACCGTTCGCAGAAATTTTTCAGACTCTGAGATCTGGCTTTCCGCAGTCCGTCGTGTCACTGCAACCCGGATCTTGTGTGCAAGTTCGGCAAACTGTGCTTTGGTTTCCCCTCCTTTCTGGACGTAGAAGTCGGCTCCATTGTCAATGGCAAGAATGACCACTTCTTCTCTTCCCCGTCCGGTAAACAAAATAAACGGGATCTCTCCAAGGCGCTTTCTTACTTCGACAAGGAACTGGATGCCGTCTTTCCCTGGCATCTGGTAATCTGAAACAATTGCATCAAAACGGTTTTTTTCAAGTAGCTTTAGTCCGTCCGAGGCGCTGATTGCAGTCGTTACCCTGAATTCCCCTGATTTTTCAAGAAACACCGTACAAATGTCAAGGAGCGGAGCTTCATCATCGACACATAAGACCTGATATTTTATGTTTTTTTTACCTTGGGCGGGCATTGACACTATCCACTCCGTAATTTATGGTCTTTGATCCTTTTCCCTATGGAGATGATGTCCTGATACTCAGATATGCGGTAAAAGGAAAACTCCTCGCGTTCCCAGAGAAAATACGGCCGTCAACTATCCTCCGGCGTCTGAAGAGTAATATATATTTGTCTTAACTGTAAATATATATTTTCCTTAGCAACTCTATATTCAAAGAAAAAATATATTTTTTAAAAAATGATTATTTACACAATTCCTGCAACGGCTCTTTCCAAGAATGTTTTTTACGATGTAACGATGTTTAACAACCCTCCTTGTGGCCCAATAACTAATTAGAACGCGAAGATCCAATGATGATACAAGAGGAAACATATCATGGCGGATCAGGAAACATTTCCCTGCAGGATTTGCGGGGGGCAGAAAAGAAAAGACGACCTTGTGCCTGCTGAACGGATTCCCGCGTCGATAGTTGAATGCATCACAAAAGAATACCCGGAATGGTCGCCGGAAGGATACATCTGTCAGGCCGATCTCGACCGGTTCATGATACAATATGCCCGGGACGTCGTAGAGCAGGAAAAAAACAGTTATGTCTCGCTTGAAGGGACCATTAACGGTAACATAAGAGTGGAAGATCACCTCCCCAAAAATGACAATGTTGAATATGAAAAAACGATGACCTTTGGCGAACGGGTGTCTGATGCACTCGCCGGGTTCGCCGGGAGCTGGACGTTTCTTCTGGTTTTTGCCGGCCTGCTTTTTTTGTGGGTCTGCCTGAACTCCTACATTTTGATTGCCCGGCCATTCGATCCTTATCCCTATATCCTGCTTAACCTTGTTCTTCAGTCCTTGCTGCCGTCCAGGCTCCGGTTATTATCATGAGCCAGAACCGGCAGGAAGTCCGCGACCGGCTCCATGCAGAACGTGATTTCCAGGTAAGTATCCATACGGACGCGGAAATTCACCGGCTCCACAAAAAAATTGATTTTCTGATGACAAACCAGGGACAAAAAATTCTCGAAATCCAGAATATCCAGCTTGAACTTATAGAAGAACTCCTTCGCAAAACAAGCTGAATCGGTGTTACTGACTAAAAAAAATTTATGCGGTTTTGATATTTTCCGCCGCTTCAAGGCCGAGTTTTTTGATAGATTCGTCCCGCATCACAAATTTCTGGATCTTGCCGGTGACGCTCATGGGGAAGTCGTCCACGAAAAGGACATACCGTGGGATCTTGAAGTGAGCGATCTTTCCTTTGCAGAAATCTTTTACATCCTGATCGGTCATGCACTGGCCCGGTTTCATCTTCACCCATGCGCACAGTTCCTCGCCATATTTTATGTCCGGTACACCGACAACGTAGACATCAGCTATCTTTTCGTTGTGGTGGAGGAATTCCTCAATCTCCCTCGGATAAATGTTCTCGCCGCCCCGGATCACCATGTCCTTTAACCGGCCGACGATCTTGAAATAGCCTTCCTCATCCATGGTGGCGAGGTCGCCGGTATGGTTCCAGCGGTCCTTATCGAGCGTGGCGTGCGTGGCTGACGGGTTGTTGTAATAACATTTCATGACACAGTAACCGCGGGCACAGATCTCACCTATCTCGCCCATAGGTACAATTTTACCGGTCTTGGGATCGATAATCTTGAGTTCGGTGTGGGGGAACGCCCGACCGATTGTGGTGACGCGGCGTTCGACCGGATCCTTTGTGGTTGTCATCGTAACCCCCGGAGATGTTTCGGTCTGGCCATACACGATTACGATGTCACTCATATGCATCTGGGTATTGACCTGCTTCATCACCTCTATCGGGCAGGGTGAGCCGGCCATGATGCCGGTCCGGAGGGATGTGAGGTTGTATTTGGCGAAATTGGGGTGGGTGAGCTCTGCAATAAACATCGTGGGAACGCCGTGAAGGGCAGTGCAGCGCTCTTTTTCGACGGTTTTTAGCACTTCCTCGGCATCAAAAGTGGGAGCAGGAAGGACCATCGTCGAACCGTGGGTTGCACAGGCCATGTTTGACAAAACCATGCCAAAGCAGTGGTAGAAAGGTACCGGGATACAGAGCCGTCTTTTTCGGTAAAACCCATGCCTTCCCCGATGATGTAACCGTTGTTGAGGACACCATGGTGGGTAAGTACGACACCTTTGGGAAAACCGGTGGTGCCGCTGGTGTACTGGATGTTGATAGGATCGTCAAACGTGAGGTTTTCTCCCCGGTCAGCGACCTTGTCCATGGTAATCTCTTCGGCCTTTTTCATGAGTTCATCCCAGGTGAACATGCCGTTGTATGGGATCGCGCCCATGAATATGACATTTTTCAAAAACGGGAATTTCTCTGAAGAGATGTGGCCCGGCTTCTGCTCCCAGGCCTCAGGGCAGGCCTCAAAAAACATTCCTACGTAATCGGAGGTCTTGAACCTGCCCTGCAGGATAAGGGTCTGGATCTCGGACTGTTTGAGGGCGTATTCGAGCTCGTAGGTGCGGTATGCAGGATTAATGTTGACCATGATTGCCCCGATTTTTGCGGTGGCAAACTGGATCACAACCCAATCGGCGTGGTTCATCGCCCAAATGCCTACACGGTCGCCTTTTTCAACGCCTATACCCATAAGGCCGCGGGCCACCATGTTGATTCGTTCGAGGAATTCCCGGTAGGTCCAGCGGATGTTTTCGTGGACTGATACAATCGCTTCGGTGTCCGGGTATCGTGCCACGGTGTGGTCAATCATCTCACCCATCGTCATCCCCAGCAGGGGAAATTCTGACGTCCCGCACGTATAACTGCCCTTATCCATCGTAAAAGAATGGAGTAATGACAGGATATATCATTAATGGCTCCGGCGATAAATACGGGTTTTGGGGCCTCCGGGTCCGTTTTTTAGGGAGGAAAACTATTAAATTTCGTCAACGCGATTTTGTATAGTCAAGGGAGTTTTGTTAGCTCTCGTGACGGATTTGCGGGGTTGTGGCCAAGCCCGGAATGGCGACGGGCTCCAGCGGTCTTTGCGTTCTTTCGTGCTCGCAGATGATGAACAATGGGTCTCCTGAGTTGATTCGATGATGACCCGTTGGAGCACTGATGCATGTCGGAGAGACCCGTCGATCGTGAGTTCAAATCTCACCAACCCCACGTTTTCTCGTAGCATTTTTTCATTGAACACGTGAGATTTACCATTTTCCCGGATCTTTTATGAGCCGGAATACCAATCCTCTATCATGCCTTGTGAGCTGCATGTTGTCGATGCATTTACCCGTTCTGCGTTCCGTGGTAACCCGGCCGCGGTCTGCATCCTGGACGGCCCTGCCGATCCTTCCTGGATGCAGGAGGTTGCAGCAGAACTAAAGCATTCAGAAACGGCGTTTGTTCATCCAACATCAGGTGGTTGGAACCTGCGGTGGTTTACCCCGGAACAGGAAGTAGATCTTTGCGGCCATGCGACGCTTGCCTCTGCCTTTGTACTCTGGAAAACAAATCGGGTACCTCAAGGGTCGCCGGTGACGTTCGAGACACTCTCCGGGAAACTCTCTGCCCGGCAGGAAGAGGGATGGATTAACCTTGATTTTCCAGCCACGCCAGCAAACGCGGTTCCTCCTATTCCCGGTCTAGACAAGGCTCTGGGCTCGACCCCTCTCTTTGTCGGCAGGAACCGTTTCGATGTACTTGTGGAGCTTCCCACTGCATCAGATGTCTGCGACTGTGAACCGGATATGGCTGCGCTCGCCGCAATTCCTACCCGGGGTATTATCGTTACGGCGGCTTCCGATCTTACTGATGTCGATTTTGTCTCCCGGTTCTTTGCTCCAGCCGTTGGTGTCCCGGAGGACCCGGTGACCGGTTCTGCCCATTGTTGTCTCGGGCCGTACTGGGGTGAAAAACTCAACAAAACCGAACTTTCCGGGTTCCAGTGCTCTTTCCGGGGAGGATCCGTGAAGGTCAAACTTGCCGGCGATCGGGTGATCCTCGGGGGTCATGCTGTGGAGATCTTTTCCGGGAAACTGCTGGTGTAACGTCATTCCGGGGCATTTGCCCGCGTAATCTTATCATGGTTGACGGTCACATAAGTAACCGGAGATAAAAGAGTATCATGTATCTTGTCGGAGAAGCACTCATAGGCGAAGGCGCGGAAATTGCGCACATCGACCTGTTGCTCGGAAACAAGGATGGGCCGGTCGGGTCTGCTTTTGCAAATGCGGTATCCCAGCTGTCCATGGGACACACCCCGCTTTTAGCGGTTGTCCGCCCTAACCTGCTCACGAAGCCCGCAACCGTGATCATTCCAAAGGTAACGCTCAAAGGCATGGAACAGGTCAATGAAATGTTCGGACCTGTCCAGGCAGCGGTTGCTAAGGCGGTTGCCGACAGCCTTGAGGAAGGCGTGTTTGCAAATGTCGATATCGAGGATATCGCGATTATAGCATCGGCTTTTGTTCACCCGGATGCAAAGGACTACAACCGGATCTACCGGTACAACTACGGCGCAACAAAACTTGCCCTCCGCCGGGCACTTGACAAATTCCCGGACGAGAAGACCCTTATCTACGAGAAGGACCGGGCAGCACACGGTATCATGGGATTCAAGGTGCAGCGCCTCTGGGACCCGCCATACCTGCAGGTTGCTATGGACCTCGTTGATATGGGGAAAGTCGCCCAGGTCTTAAAGGAAGTGCCGCAGAACGATCACGTGATCATTGAAGCTGGAACACCACTCATCAAGAAGTTCGGCCTTTCTGTTATCGGTGAGATCCGGAAACTTCGGCCCAATGCGTTTATTATTGCTGATCTGAAGATTCTCGACACCGGCAACCTCGAAGCCCGTATGGCAGCGGATGCAACAGCAGATGCAGTTGTGGTCTCGGGTCTAGCCCCAACTTCAACGATTGAGAAGGCAGTTTCAGAAGCTCGAAAGGTTGGTATCTATTCGATTATCGATATGCTCAATGTGCAGAACCCGGTAAAACTCATCGAGAAGCTGAAAGTGAAGCCGGACATAGTCGAACTCCATCGGGCAATTGACACCGAAGAGACCGCCCATGCGTGGGGCGATATTGCCGCAATGAAGAAGGCAGCAGGCGGGAAACTGCTCGTCGCGACCGCCGGTGGTATCCGGGTCGAAGTCGTGAAAGATGCCCTCAAGGCCGGTGCGGATATCCTTGTGGTTGGCCGTAGTATTACAGCAAGTAAGGACATCGAGCATGCAACCGATGAATTCCTTGACCAACTCAACCGGGAAGAGATCGACCAGTTCCGGATTATGACTGATTTTTAATACACCAGAATTCCTTTTTTGGGATTTAATTAAGTCACTAACTCAGTCCCCGAACTCAGCAAATGAGGATTAAGGCAGTACGCCTTTGTCCGGAAATTGTGAATGAATTAATACACTGGACAAAGTAATGGATTTCTCCCAGACGCCGCATTGATTAATTATACTGCCATTCTACTCGACCAATAAAACTCTGGCAAAATAAAAAATATTCCCGTATCTCCGGATAAATTGACAAAACGTTATTGATAAAATCAGGAATGGATTTTAAGAACCTCATTATTTGCCGGAACTACCCCGATTCATAAAAAACATCAAGCCTTCTAATCAAAACCCTCTTATCCATAATGCCCATTATCATTCCATTGGAGTTGAAAGATGGATCCGGACAAGGCCAGCATTTCCTCGTATAAAACTGACGATAGCGAAATCGGAGAGGAGCAGTTCATGCGCTGGAAAGACTGGCAGGAGCTGGAAGAATCACGGCGATTCTCTAAGATCCGGAATAATGTCAATGCCATTTTTTCAGAAGGCCTGATGATCGCGGTTTCCCTGATACTTATTCCTGTTCTTATTATCCCTTACTTAGTACCTGTCCCTCCCGATAGCCAGCTTGTCCTCAACACTATCGATGGAACGATCCTGATAATCTTCATTCTCGAATATTCGCTCAAGCTAGCGGTGGCAGAAAACCGGCGGCAGTTTGTAGGGGATCCATGGCATATCCTGGATCTTTTCATCGTAATAGTTCCTATCGCGGGGATTCTTACCAGACCCTACCAGAATATAACCGGCGCCGTCCGACTCCTACGGCTCACCCGGATTCCGGCAGTTGGTGCCAGAGCGTATTCTCGTCAGGATTCCCTGTCAGATACGAACGGGAATAGTGAGTTAAAATCGACACGGGAATGTACGGTTCGCACACTCCTGCCTGCTGGTACAGGAAGGGAAGCCGGTTGGACAACTCAATTGTTGAGTGATATTCCCGATAGTGTATCTGAAGAAACAAGACGAGGCCCGGAAGGCACCATCCTGTGGCAGGATTTTACTTCGGTGCAGAAAAAAGATCTCCTGAAAATACACAAATGGACCGGTGTTCCTTTAAGCCTCCTTGATCAGGCACTCAGGGAACGTGCATTTCCCTGGACACGAGCTCATGGTAACAGTGCGGCGGTCTACCTCAAGCTCATGGAACGCCGCCGAAGCACTGCCAATCCAAAAAAGATGTACATCACATGGAAATGGATTCTCATCGTAAGTAAAGACCACCAGCTGCTGACTTTTTCCGGATCTCCCCTTCACGCTCCGGACCTGATTGCGCGTGAAGCTCTGGCCAGCAGCAAAACAATTACGCCAGCCGAAATAACATACCGGTTCTTCCAGGATGCTCTTTCGGAGATCGAAGAAACGCTCCGGGCTATTGAAGATGAACTTGAATATACCGGCTCCCTTACTATCAGCGAGCAGCCGGCAAGCTTCCTGCGGGCAACATTCAAACTCAAAAAAGAATCCGTCAAAATTCACTCGTGGCTCCTGCATACCCGGGATGTGCTCAACAGTATTGTGACGAGCAAAGTCGTCCTCCATGGCATGGAAGACGGGTCCCGGTTTTCCGCCTTACTTGACCGGGCGTCGTACCTGTACGATATCTCTGATGATACAACGGAAAATGTATCCTCACTCACCGACTATTATTTCGATGCGACCTCATTCCAGATGAGCCGGGTCATGAAATTAATAGCAGTCCTGACAGCACTCGCCATTATTCCGACAATCGTTGGCGGTCTTCTGGGAGCAAACCTCATGGGAAACCCTTGGCCGATTTCCCTTGCCCAGATGGTAACGATCGTGGGTATCGCGATGATAGCCACTGCATGGGTATTTTACCGGCTGGGCTGGTTCAAAAGTTGAGTTATTGGACCTGCTGCAAGGTGCCCTCTTTTTCCTTTCACTCTTATACGTCCCATCGCAATTTCATGAACTATAAATAATGCTGTCATCAAATGACCACCATTAAGTATTGCCCGGTTTTTAGGGGGAAAAATCATAGCACCGGTAATCCATGCATCAGGCCTGACAAAAGTGTATGGCACACATACTGCCGTAGACCATGTCTCGTTTGACGTGCGGGAAGGCGAGATCTTTGGTTTTTTAGGTCCCAACGGTGCGGGAAAAACGACGACGACCCGGATGTTAAATGGCGTAATCCCCCCGGACAGCGGGACCGCAATAATTCTTGGCCATGATATCCGGTCCGAGCCGGTGCTTGCAAAACAAGGATTCGGGGTTGTTCCCGAAACCTCGAATGCCTACACCGATCTCACTGCATGGCAGAACCTGATGCTGATGAGCGAGCTCTACGGTCTCCCCCGGCCCGGGCAGCCCTGCGGTCAACCGAACTTTTGGGGATGCTCGGGCTTCTTGACCGTAAAGACCAGAAAGTACTGGCATTTTCCAAAGGAATGAAACAGCGGCTCATTCTTGCTATGGCGCTCATCCACGAACCGGAACTCCTTTTCCTTGATGAACCCACTAGCGGTCTCGATGTCCAGAGCAATCATATGATCCACGCCCTGCTCCGGGACCTGAACCGGAACGGCACGACGATTTTTCTCACCACACACAACATGGAAGAGGCAAACCAGCTCTGCCACCGTGTTGGCATTATCCGGGCCGGAACGATTGTTGCCCTCGACGCCCCGGAGAAACTCAAGACCGCAATCGACCGCGTGTACAGGATAGAAGTAAGTTTTGACCGTGAAGTAACCGGGGCTGCTCTCACCGGGCTGAGCGGAGTGACCAGCGTTGAACGAGCCGGTGATAAATGGCAGCTCATCACCCAGGATAAAGATTCAACTATCAGGGCTCTCGTCACCGTAAGCCAGCAAAACCATGCAGCAATTGTCACCCTCAACACCCTTGCACCTTCCCTTGACGAGGCGTTCCTCAGACTGACAGAAGGAGGCTCCTCGTGAACCCGGCAGGACTTTCCGAGCAGCTACGGCGTGCATGGGCGATCGCAAAGAAAGATATCCGCCTCTATTACGCAAAGAATTCTGTGCTTATCTTCGGCATTCTCATGCCCGTTTTCCTCTTCCTTGCCTTCTTTGCAGGGAACAAGCAGCTTCCGCTTACTTTCCTGTTGCCGGGTCTTGTAGGCGTAACCCTGCTTTTCACGTCTACTGCGTTATCACCAGCTATTTTCTCCTGGGAAGGAAGACATGGGACTCTGGAACGGCTCATTTCGTGCCCTATAACCGTCGAAGCAATTGTCCTTGGCGATATGATCGCCTCTATTCTTTTTGGTTTGAGCATCACGATAATCACGGTTTTCATCTCGTTGATTCTGGGTCTTTCCCTGGTACACGGGATTATCCTGATTGTTTCAATCCTCCTTGCAGCATGGTGTTTTTCTGCAATAGGGATGTTTATTGCTGCCCCACCAACGGACGAGCCATCGACTCCCATGACGCTTTCCTTACTCATCAAGTTCCCGCTCATCTTCATCTCGGGTATTTTCGTTCCGCTCGACCAGTTACCGTCATGGGGCATAGCGCTTTCCGCGTGTTCTCCACTCACCTACTTCACCGATCTTGTCCGGTACTCGTTTACCGAGACCCATTACTTCTCCGTATGGATCGATATCGGCGCACTGGCCGTATTTACGGTTGCGTTTACTATCGCCACGATGCTTTTGCACAAGAAAACCTTGCCGCTGAGGATGTAGATCTCCGACAAAGAGAATTTTAAAGCCAAAAATATAAATCTAAATCATATTTATATTTAATTCTCTGACCGGCTATGAAGACGATCTGCGCATTCTGCAACACGATTATCAGTGAAGAACCCTCCTCTCGCAAGGGTGCAAATCACGGTGTTTGTAACTCCTGTTTTCAAAGAATTTTTTCGGAATATGGCTTTAATCTTAAGAAATTTCTCAATATGTTTGACGCACCTGTTCTTCTCGTTGACGGTGATGCAAATGTCCTTGCGGCAAATACCCTTGCGACGGTGGCCGCGAAAAAACCGGTAGCATTAATGAAAGAAAAACTCTGTGGCGATGTTCTTGAATGTATTAATGCATGTCTTCCCGAGGGATGTGGTAAGACCGCTAATTGCCCGGATTGTGTCATCAGATCATCGGTGATCGAGACCTATACTTCAGGAAAAGAGATAACCCGCCGATCTGCTATGCTTATCCGGAACGAGAATGGCACCAAGGTAAAAGAAAACTTTCTCGTTTCCACGCGGAAGGATGGGGATGCAGTTCTGCTACGGCTCGAACCCGAAAAATAATGAAATCTGCACGAAAGCGTGTTTGGATCGATGCCTGCGTCCTTTCGATATGGGAATACTTTTTTTCGTTCCCTCCAGATATATCATATTAAATTCAGAGCAAACCCGTCATGACTCCTTTTCCTGCCTACCGAAAAGCACTGATATCCCTGCGGGGAGGAAACGATGCAAATCGCTGCTGATCTCCTTTTTCTCCTTGTCTGGGTCGCGTTCTACATTTACTGGCTGGTCTCAGCATGGATCACCCGGTCGCCGGTAAAAAGAAAACAGTCGCGATTCGCATTTTTATCCTATGGAGGCGTCTGGGTCGTAATCTGGGTAATTCTCGTCACTGTGTTTGTGCCCGATTTAATGAGCGACCGGATAATCCCTGCAGGGATCGGGTTCACCATCGCCGGCTTGATTATCACGGTCGCCGGTCTTGCATTTGCCATTTGGGCCCGGGTCCACCTGGGAAAGAACTGGAGCGGGATGCCGGTTATCCGCGAGGAGCATACTATCACTCGCACGGGACCGTACAGTTTTGTCCGCCATCCCATCTACTCGGGGCTCATCCTTGCGTTTTTTGGGACTGCTATCGGTATCGGGTATGTATGGGTCTTTTGCTGCGTTCCCCTGATCTTTGTCCTTTTCGTTATAAAATTCCGGATTGAGGAAAAGTTCCTTGAGGAGGAGTTCGGCGAGGAATATGCCCGGTACAAGAGGGAAATAAAAGCGCTTATTCCGTACGTGATTTAATAAAACGGAATTACAAAAATCGTCTTTTTTAAAACGAAATTTTACTTCAGAAACATTGGTCATCATCTGCACTCTTATCAGGATACCAAGACAAACAATATAGGATTGAGCGATCATGGTTAGCTATAGAATGAGGAAATGAATCTCCGGGGAGGGAACAAATATGGAATGGAAACGTGATTGGGGTTTGACCGCCCGGGTATGGATGACAATGTTCCTGCTGTTCATTGTCTATCTCGTATTTATGACAATTCTCTTTGAATACGGCGCCGGGTTCGGTTTGATAATACTTCTTGCCGTTGGATTTGCATTTGTCCAGTATTTCTTCTCGGCCCAGCTGGTGCTTTGGAGTACGAAAGCCCGCATCGTGAGCGAAGATGAATATCCTGAGCTCCACCAAATAGTCGAGAAACTGTGTAAAGAAGCGGATCTTCCGATGCCACGGATCGCGATCATGCCAAGTCCGGTACCCAATGCATTTGCAACGGGTCGAAGCCCAAAACATGCGGTGGTTGCCTGCACCGACTCGATCCTGAAAATGCTCAATCGGGATGAACTGGAGGCAGTTCTGGCTCACGAACTTTCCCATGTAAAGAACCGCGATATACTCACGATGACGCTTGCGAGTTTCGTTGCAATGATCGCTTCGATGATTATGCAGAGTCTTTTATTCTCTGCATTGTTGGGCGGAACCAGTGGCGGGGGGCGAAGGAACGGCGGTGGCCTGATAATTATCGGGTTAGCTTCCGTCGTCGTCTGGGTTGTTGCAACTCTCCTGATGCTTGCACTCTCCCGGTACCGGGAATTTGCAGCAGACCGGGGCAGTGCGCTCATCACGGGAAATCCTAAGGCACTCATTTCTGCGTTGAATAAAATCAGCACCAGAATGGACGTGGTACCGCCGCAGGCAAAGGCGAAGATCCAGGGCGCAAACGCATTTTTCATCATCCCTGCCCTTTCCGGGAATAAAATCATGGAGCTCTTCGCCACTCATCCGCCGCTGGAAAAGCGGATTGCCCAACTGGATAAGATTGACGCCGAGCTTCACGGGTATTAATCAGGAATAAAGGGACTTTTTTCCCTTATTTTTTAGAACTGCGTGATCCATCAGGTTCAAAAGCACCAGTTTAATCCCCATCAGGATAATATTCGAAATACGGTAATCCTATGGATAAAAAAGTACTCATCGATACGTTAGGCTGGGGTCTTCTTCTTTGGTTTATCGGTTATGTTCTGGGTATCATCCTGTTTTTTGTGCTTCCCCTTTCACTGATTGGCTGGGCGATCCTTCCGGTCGGTATTATCATCATGTTCTGGGTCTTGTTCAAACAGATAAATAGTGAATATTTCCGGTATTATCTGATGGTAGCAGTGGTCTGGACTGTGATAGCCACACTATGCGATTATGTCTTTATCGTTTTGTTACTGAAACCGGAGATATACTACAAACCGGACGTGTACATCTATTACCTGCTGATGTTTGCAATCCCTCTTATTGCTTTCTGGTGGAAAAAGCATGGTAAACCCAGCATTTGACAACAATCTCATTGCGCCCTGCGGGATGAATTGTGGGATCTGCAAAGTACATTTACGCCGGAAAAATGCTTGTCCCGGGTGTAACGCGATGACGCCTGACCAATCCAAATCCCGGGTACAGTGTCGGTTACGGACGTGCAACAAACGTAAAGGACCGTTTTGTTACACCTGTCAGGAGTTTCCCTGCGAGCGATTGAGACATCTGGATACCAGGTACCGGACGAGGTATGGTATGAGCGAAATTGAAAACCTTGAATATATCCGTGATCAGGGAATCGAAAAATTCATGGAAAATGAACATAAAAAATGGGCTTTTAATAAAAGTATTCTCTGCGTCCATGACAGGAAATATTATGAGATACAAGAGGAGTGAGCGATTTGACGGCTATTGTCCGGCATGCAATCTCTACCGATATTGATGCCATCTTTTCTCTTGGTATAAAAGAACCGGCCTTTGGCGTAAACAAAACAATCCGGTTCTACGAGCGAGAGGAACTGGCAGAATGGATCGCTTCACCGGACGAAAATCTCTTGCTTGTCCTTGAAAACGATGGAGACCTAGTAGGCTTTTGCTTTTGCAAGATTATGTCCTTTCATTGGGTATACCTTGATAATTTCTACGTCTGTCCTACATCCCGGGGTCAAGGGTTCGGCCATCTTTTGATGCAGGCCCTTCTTGATCTCCTCCGGGAACGAAAAATCACGTACCTGACTACGCTTGTTGCCGAATCTGATACATTCCTCTCAGCATTTTTCGGGGAATGCGGACTGGTGACTGAGAAGACCTATGTCTGGCAGGATCGGTTTGTGACGTGATTTTTTTCACGTTACGATTGCGCAATGGAGATGTTCATCACCGTAATATTGTAGGTCTCGTGTGCAAAGGCATAATCCAGCCGATAGTTGAACACATAGTCGTCCATCTCGAGAACGAATCCTGCAACCCCGTGGGGTGTGATTGTCACTGTCTGGTATGCCGTGGCCCGGGGAGGCATAGTCGGGGGATGCGCACCTATTACCTCACCTCTCATGACGACCTGCAACGGATAGGATGAAAGGGACTGGATGAGTCCTGATATCGTGATATTTCCTTTTGTTATCGTACCCTGATTGTCAAAAGCAAGAGGTGCAACGTACGCATTGACACCGTAGAGGTAGATTGATGACATCGTGGGATACGGGATAGATTTTGTCGTCAGTGTGACGACCGGTTCCGAAACCGGGACTGCGAAGGTTGTTGATGGTATTGTGGGAGTTGTTGTAGTTGTAATCGGGGTGACAGGCACAGATACGAGGGGAGTAGTGAGGATCACCGGAGTGACGGTATCAATGATATTTACTGGTTCCGTGGTATTCACTGCGGATTGTGGGGCGATACACCCGGCTGAAAGAATGTACAGGAAAATAAGTGCCCCGGTAAAAAGCCACAGTATTTTCCCGTTCATGATATTTTCTTAAAGTCTGTGTAAAGGGAAAATCGTTGTGGCTGTACCCAGTTATGTGGTTATCCCAGCCAAAGAAATCAGATCGATAATAACGGCACATGAGCGTCAAATCAAAAAAAATTCCTTGAATTACTAATAATCCGGATTAGTGTTAACAGTGAAAAGCATATACGCTGATGTAACGTATACTTTACATATGCCACCGTACATGATGTATCACACGATGGGTTCCACGATGTATCCCACGCATGCCCATCCGTTCTTCGGGGTGTTCCTGATGATCGGGATCTGGGTCGTACAGCTGCTTATCGCGTTCCTTATCTACCGGGACGCAAAAGAACAGAAGATGCTTGGGCCGGTCTGGACCATTCTTGCTATCCTGCCCTTCTTCGGATTCCTGGTAGACCTGCTTTACCTGATTATCCGCGAGTGCAGAACACCACGGAAGATGGAAAATCCTCCGGCGTCTTTGTAAAAAAGATTTAATGGATAATCCCCTATATCCTTTTTCAACCGAAAGGGAGATATCACAAAAAAAATTGTTTGGTCATTGCCATTCTTTTTTAATTTTCATAAACTGCACAAAAAAGCAAATTCATTGAAAAACATCCTTGAAAACAATAATCTGCTGCTGGCTCACAGGTTTCTATCGATTCGATGGATTTATATGTGCAATAATTAGGTATAGTTGATCTGTTATAATCAGGTCTGTCTAATTTGCCGTTGAATATTACACCGCCGATACCGGGGGCATCAGGAATATTCACAGGAGGACACAGGGTATATGAGCCACCGGGAAGCCATTCTCGAAGCAATCCAATTTTCTGCGTCTTGTTTGCTCAAAGACCCGCTCCATGGCTCGATCTGGACAAACGAGGTCCCGGAAGTCATGGAGCGTCTGGGGCATGCCACTGATGCTTTTCGTGTCTGTGTTTTCCAAAACCAACCCTGTCCTCATCACGACGAAAAATTTTGCATCAGCCTGAAATCTGAGTGGACGCGGCCTTCGTTAGAGCCTTGGACCGGAACTACAACCGCACAGAGCATCCCGTTTAGCCGTTTGTTCCCAGAGGCGTTTCAGGATCTTTCAAAAGGCAGGCCGGCCAGTCTTTCCGCAGCCGGACCGCCCCTCTTTTTCGAAAGGCCAACAAGAAAAATTCGACAGAGTCCGGTGGTAAACATTCCTATCATGATAGACTACCTCTTGTGGGGGTTCCTGTCTTTCGAGGAGGGCCAAAAAGATCAGGTTTTGACGAAGATCGAGATCGATGCTCTCAAAACGGTAGCGGATATCCTTGGTGCAGCGATCCATCGCCAGATGATGGTTGAGATCTATCAGATACCCGTTGAAAATTCAACTATCGGTATCTTCCTGCTGCAGGACCGGCGCATAACCTTTCTTAACCCCTGGTTTGCCAAAATATTCGGGTATTTACGAAACGATCTCGCCAACAGACCGTTCCTGGATCTCCTCGTCGCACAAGAAGACCGGGCACTTGTCGAACAGCATTTGCAGCAGAAAACAGAGGAACCTGACGAGCCCGGGTATTACACGTTCCATGGCATAAAAAAGGACGGGACACGGATCATCGTTGAACTTTCCTGGATGAGAGGGACTTTCCTGGAACAGCCGGCAATTGTAGGAACTGTTGTAGATATTA
Source organism: uncultured Methanoregulaceae archaeon (assembly GCA_963701095.1). GTDB lineage: Archaea > Halobacteriota > Methanomicrobia > Methanomicrobiales > Methanospirillaceae > Methanoregula. The sequence continues at coordinate 1,154,354 of OY969564.1, read as the reverse complement.
CAAAAAGAACACAGAATCAGGCGGCCCTGATTACCGGGTATGTTGGAACCGTTGTGGATATCGATAACAGAAAAGAATACGAAAAGACGCTTAAGGCATCGCTCGACGAAAAATCCATCCTAATCATGGAGATCCACCACCGGGTAAAGAACAACCTCCAGATTATCTCCGGGCTGATCCGGCTCCAGGCACGGCAGATTACCAATAAGCAGGCACTGGAGGCGCTGCATGAATGCGAGACACGGGTGATCACCATGGCGCTCGTGCATGAAAGCCTGTACCAGTCAAATAACCTGGCAAACATCAACGCCCGGCTGCATATCTCTAACCTTGCCAATACCCTTGTGATGTCAGATGACCACGAAGTGCATATCGATCTGGATCTAGATGTAGACGATATGACTCTCGATATGAATATGGCCATCCCTGCCAGTCTCATTATCAACGAACTGGTGATAAATGCCCTCAAACACGCGTTTGTGGGACGTACCCAGGGGCGGATCCGGATCAGCCTCCACCGTGAATCGGGAACGATGCTCTCGCTCATAGTTAGCGACGATGGAGTGGGTTTACCACCGGGCATGAATATTGCCCAGATCAAAAGCCTTGGGCTCAAACTGGTCATGAGGCTTGTGCGGAATCAGCTCAAAGGAGACGTTACAATCCTGTCTGATAAGGGCACATCTTTTCAGATGCGTTTCCCGGAGGTACCGGCTGCACCCGCATCGGTTCAAAGGAGCGCAGGATCTGGTGAACACGATGCCTGATAAACGGATTCTGATTGTGGAAGATGAAACCATTGTTGCAATGACGATCGAGGACGCCCTCCAGACGATGGGATATGTTGTTGTTGATACGGTTTCGACGTCCGAGGATGCAATAAAAATGGCCGGAGAAACCCGTCCCGACCTGATCCTGATGGATATCAGGATTCAGGGTGAAAAAGACGGGATTGCCACCGCAGAGGAAATTACCGGGTTGTACCATATCCCGATTGTCTACCTCACGGCACATTCTGATGAAAAAACCTTCAAACGGGCGATGAAAACCCGCCCGTACGGCTATCTCACGAAGCCATTCCGGGATCGGGAGCTCCATTCCACGATCGAGATAGCCCTCTACAAGCACCGGCTTCTGCAGCACCGGGATGAAACCCGGCAGGTTGCAGAAAACGAAGAACCAGCTTCTGTTCCGGAAGAAAAACTCCGCTATCCGGCAGCGATTGAAAAAAAGGTCCTTGACCTTATCGATCTCCCGGTTTTTGTGCTCAACCGGGAAATGCATCTGGTCTATTTCAATACTGCCCTCGAACACCTTTTCGAAAAGATGGGGTATCTCACTTCACAAAGAGATGTGTCCGTCTTTGAGGGTGCATCCCTTTCGTTTTTGGGTAATCCCCGGGATTACCTGGTGGTTCTTGAGACCCGGCGGATGAAACAGTCGGAAAAGATGATCATCATAGATGACCGCCGGGCAACATATTCCGTGATGCGAATACCTCTTATCGAGGGGGATACGGCCCGCTACGTTGTGGTGATTCTTCGCGATGTGTCCCGGGAGCTGGCAAGCGAACAGAAACTGCTCGAGATACGGGAAAGCTACGAGAAAATGCTCACGCAGCTGGGGGAGATTACCAGTATTACCAGCGATGACAAGGATCCCCGGATGCAGAAGATTGCGGGAATCATCAGCGAGATCGTCGTCACTATGGCAAAGATGGATCCCCGTTAGCCCAGAGAACGGTGAAAAATAGGTTAAGGGATATTACCGGGTTTTTCTTGCTATAAGGAAGACTGCACCGGCGCCAATTAGTGCACCGATGGTAACGGGCACGGGAAGCGGTGTATGTGTTGTGGGTACCGATGACGGGACGAGCGTTGCTGTTACTTTGACCGTTTCACCGTTTGTCGGCCACTGGGTTATTGAACCGGTATAGGGAATATACCCGGTATTCTGGACCCGGTACGACTGGACCGGTGTGCCGGTGGTGGCAACGGGCACGAAGAGAACACCATTTGAGACATTTCCCTCAAAGGCATTGTCGAAATAGACCTGCGCTCCATCAACATTGCAGTACACGGCGATAATTCCCTGTCCGGATCCGATGGGTGGCGGGGATGGATAAAATGCCGGGGTATAGATTGAGACGTGGCCCGGACTGACGGTAATCCGCTGGATATCGTCGGCATAACCGTTCAGCATAGCCTTAATAATATAGGTGCCCGGGGCGAGGTCCGGGATGGTGAGCGGCGATATACCGAAATACTGGCTGTTTACATAAATTGCCGCCCCGGCCGGGGTGGACTGGGCGAAGATATCACCGGTAGTTTCCGGGCCTGGCGAGGGCTGGAGGGTCGGGTAGAACCCTGAAGTATGACTCTGGGTTACCGTGATCGACTGGGCATTAGCCGCATAGCCGCTCAACGTCGCCAGTATAGAATAGGTACCAGGGAAAAGATTGTTGATGGTGAGCGGTGAGTTACCGTAATAGACGCCGTTCAGGTATATGCCTGCCCCGGCAGGAGTGGACTGGGCGTAAACAGCCCCGGTAACCATGGGTGGGTACGGTGTGGGTTGCATGGTCGGATAATAACCGGTGGTCCGGCCCGAATACACGGAAACAGTCCGAGTATCGGGGGAGTACCCGTTCAGGCTCGCCTGGACTGTATACGTTCCCGGGAAAAGGTTATTGATCGTGACCGGGGATGTCCCGTAACTGTTACCGTTCACATAGATCATGGCTCCGGCTGGGATAGACTGGGCAAAGATCGCACCGTTATTCATTACCTGTCCATTTACCGTCACGAGATCCGTTTCTGTGATCGTATCGGATCCGTACATGTTTGTAGCGGTCATGGTCACCGTATAGGTCCCCGGATCAGTATAGGTGTGCGTCGGGACCCCGGTTGAGGAATCGGTTGTACCGTCTCCGAAATCCCAGTACCACATGGTAGGAGTGTTGAGAGACGTGTCCGTAAACCGGACGGTGAGCGGACCGGTGCCGGATGCGGGTGAAGCAGTAAAACTGGCGACCGGTGCATAAGGTCCCGGTATGGGGGATGTAGTCTCTTCAGTTATCGGCATGACGGTCGGTAACTCTGTGGGTTGGATGGTTTCCTCGGTGGGGTTGAGGGTAGGTTGCTCCGTAGGTTGGGTAGATTCCTCAGTGGGGTTGAGGGTAGGTTGCTCCGTAGGTTGGGTAGATTCCTCAGTGGGGTTGAGGGTAGGCTGTTCCGTAGGTTGAGTGGTTACCTCAGTGGGGTTGAGAGTAGGTTGTTCCGTAGGTTGCTCAGTCGGATAGGTTACAGGCTCCATGGTCGTTTCGGTGGTGGTTTCCTCTTCCTGGGCTTTGAGGAGTGGCAGACCTGATGAAATAGCTGTCTGCCCGGTTGAGCCCGACGGTACTGTGCCCGCATTCGTCATCAGGGTCGCGGCTGACACAACAGACAGGCAGAGTAAGCACACAGCGAGAGCAATGAGCATTAATCGTGATTTTTTCATTCTATCATCTCATCTTCACCAGCTGATTGCCTTCCTGTTCCTAAATAATCTGCTACAACCCGGATTGCCGAAAAAAATCGAGCCAGCAGGGAAGTTCTTATGCAGGAACGGCGCTGATATCAAGGCACACAGAAATAAGTATGTGCAGGGAACCTGTCATGACCGAAAACGCACGGGAAGATCTCAAAGAGAAAGTTCTTGTCGTCAATGACCTTGTCGCGTACCAGCCCGGCACGGTTGCAAGCCGGATGATTGTGTTTAAAAAAGCCGGTACGATCACCCTCTTTTCCTTTGATGCCGGAGAAGGGCTTTCGGAACATACTGCACCGTTCGATGCGGTGCTTATGGTGACCGACGGTACTGCAGAGGTACAGATAGCAGGAACGCCCTATACAGTCCGGACCGGGGACATGATCATCCTGCCGGCAAACAAACCTCACGCGGTTTTTGCCCGGGAACGATTCCGGATGATCTTAACGATGATCCGCGAATAGACCGTCAGGTCACTCAACAATGGTGATAATTGTAGCCGGGCAGAGATCGGCGGCATCGCGGGCGCAGCTGGTGGTGTCAGGGATTTCTGTACTTTTTGCCGGATCCCCATTTTCCTGGTATTCGGGGACAATCTGGCTGAATGAATCTTTTTCATTCTGGACAAAGAGCTCCGGGCAGGAATCCCAGCACGAACCACAACTGACACATTGTTTTCGGTCGATAGTCACCTTCATATAAACGCCTTTTCTCCTTCCCGTCTTCGCATGTAGCATTTGAGCGCAATAAATATTCCACTCGTACCAAGGTACCTGTTCCATAACCGTTATTATTTCCCAGAGAAAGATGCAAAGGACAGGAAAACGCCGTTTTTAAAAAGGAGGATACGTTTGCCGGAACCAGAAAAGAAGAACGCCGAACTCAAGATAACCGGGATGCACTGTGCGACCTGTGCGGTTACCATCAAGGAAGCCCTCGCACAGGTAAAAAACGTCTCAGGAGCGGAAGTGAATTTTGCAAACGATACGGCCCGGGTTGAGTTCGATCCCGCAAAAGTCTCTCTTGGCGACCTCGAAAAGGCTGTCCGGGCAGCAGGGTACGACGTGACCAACCGGGAGGTTATTATCCGGATCGGCGGAATGATGTGTGCTACCTGTGTAGAGACCATCGAAGCAGCACTCCGGGCACTTCCCGGGATTGTTTCTGTGAGCGTCAACCTCGGAAACGAACAGGCGTACGTATCCTATAATCCTTCGTTATCCGGGGTTAGAGACATGAAGCAGGCGATCGAGGACGCCGGGTACCAGTACCTGGGACTTTCCGGCGAACTCAGTGACGAGGCAGAAAAAGCCGTGCGTGAGGCCGACCTTCACGACAAACTGATGCGGTTCTCTGTCGGGTTTGCCGTGGCCATTCCCCTTATGGTCCTGATGTGGGTGCCGCTCGGGATACCAATGCAGCTGATGGCGTATGCCATGCTGGTCGTTTCAACGCCGGTCTTTGTCTACGTCGCCTCCCCTATCTTCAGGGCAGCATGGGTGTCGCTCAAAAACCGGATCCTCTCGATGGATGTCATGTACGCCATGGGTACCGGTGTCGCTTTTGTTGCAAGCGTGATGGGAACATTCTCGATTGTTCTCACCAACGCGTATATGTTCTACGATACTGCGATCATGCTTGCGGCGTTTTTAATGCTTGGCCGGTATCTCGAAGCAAGGGCCAAGGGGAGAACCTCAGATGCGATCAGGAAACTGGCCGGCCTCCAGGCAAAAACCGCGACGATGATCAGGGGCGGAAAAGAAGTCGAAGTGTCGGTTAATGATCTTGTTGTCGGGGATCTCGTTGTCGTCAAGCCCGGGAACAGGATCCCGGTCGATGGAGAAGTCGTATCCGGCGAGAGTTATGTGGACGAGGCAATGATAACCGGGGAACCAGTCCCCCCGCTCAGGGAGAAAGGGAGCCGGGTTATTGGCGGCACGATCAGCACCAATGGTGTCCTCCGGGTAAAAGCAACAAGGATCGGCAGCGACACGGTGCTCGCCCAGATTGTCCGGCTTGTCGAAGCAGCGCAGGGGTCAAAACCACCCGTACAACGTATCGCCGACGTTGCGGTCATGTACTTTATCCCGGCGGTTCTGGTGATCGCCGCGTCGGCTTTTATTGTATGGTACTATGTGCTCGGTGCGACGCTGATCCTTGCACTTACGGCACTTATATCAGTACTGGTGGTTGCCTGCCCGTGTGCACTTGGCCTGGCTACACCAACGGCTGTAACCGTAGGTGTCGGCAGGGGAGCTGAACTGGGGATCCTGATACGGAACGGGGAGGCTTTGGAAAGTGCAGCGAAAGTAACAACGGTAATCTTCGACAAAACCGGCACACTGACGAAAGGCCAGCCGGAAGTAACCGATCTTGTGGCTGTCGATGTTACGGAAGAAACACTCATCAGCCTTGCCGCAGCCGTCGAGAAAAATTCAGCTCATCCCTATGCAAAGGCTATATTACGGGCCGCACAAAAAAGGGGAATCGTTCCCGAAACTGCGGAGAAGTTCGTTACTGTGGGGGGAAAAGGAGTTGTCGCTGAGGTACTCGGCGAACAAGTGACAGTGGGAAACCGGCTGTATCTGCAGGATCATGCCGTCACAGTTCCGCCAGAACTTGATGCACGGATTAGTAACTATGAACAGGACGGAAAAACAGTCGTTCTGGTCGCTGCTGGTGGAACCCTTGCCGGGCTTATTGCAATTGCGGACACGTTAAAAGAAACCAGTGCAGACGCTGTCCGTCGTTTCCGGTCACACGGGATTCGTGCGGTCATGGTAACCGGCGACAACCGGCGGACTGCTGAAGCCATCGCACGGACCCTTGGTATTGACCAGGTAGTTGCCGAAGTCCTCCCTGACCAGAAGGTTGCAGAAGTAAAAGCTCTGCAGGAGAAAGGGGAGGTAGTGGCATTTATCGGGGACGGGATAAACGACGCCCCTGCGCTTGCCCAGGCCGATGTCGGGATCGCCATTGGGAGCGGGACTGATATAGCGATCGAAAGTGGTGATATCGTTCTTGTCAGGGACGACTTAGTCGACGCAGTCGCGGCCATAGAACTCTCACAAAAAGTGATGGGAAGGATCCGGGGAAACATTTTCTGGGCCTTTGCCTATAACGCCGCCCTTATCCCGGTTGGCGCCGGTATTCTCTACCCCCTCTTTGGCTTCATGTTCCGGCCTGAGCTGCCGCCCTCGCAATGGCTGCAAGTTCGGTTACAGTTGTAACGCTTTCGCTGCTTCTGAAAGGATATATACCGGAAGCAAAGAAGGGAAATCAGGGGAGTTGAAACACATGGCCATTGATCCGATCTGCGGGATGACCGTCGATGAAAAGACAGCGAAGTTTACGAGCGAGTACAAAGGAAAGAAATACTATTTCTGTGCTCCGGGCTGCAAGAAAAAATTTGATGCCGATCCGGAAAAATATGCTGCTTGAAACCGGATTCAGTCATCCGAACAATTCCCCTTTTTTGTCTTTTCAAGCGTTTTCCAATAACCTTGATATACAACCCGCGGCAACGTGTTTACCTGTCAACTAGAATGTGATACAGGAGAATACGAAAAGCCTGAGGCGCATGCATGGCGTTTTTTATCATCAGTCCTGAATTCTATAACTGGGTCATCCTGCCGGCCCTTATCTTTATTGCGCAGATCGCAAACGTCTGCATGGAGACGCTCCGTATCGTCTTTCTCTCTAAGGGAATCAAGTATCTTGCAGCAATTATCGCTTTTTTTGAGATTATCATCTGGCTGCTTGCTATTGTCGGCGTGATAAGCAATCTTTCCAATGTCGGGAATTTCTTTGCCTATGCATTCGGTTTTGCTCTGGGGACGTTTGTCGGCTTGGAGATCGAAGAAAGACTCTCCATTGGCATGGTTATCATGCGTATCATCACGACTAATGAAACCAGTGCCGGGATCGCCGGGTTTTTACAGGCCGAACAATACGGGACGACCGTTCTCGATGCGCAGGGAGCACGGGGCGGTGTCATGATGATTATCTCTCTTGTGAACCGTGAGGATGTGCCGCGGATCACCCGGTATATCGAAGAAACAAACCCGGATGCGTTCTTCTCCATCGAAGACGTAAGATATGTAAACCAGGGAGTATTCCGGCCAAGAAAACGGAACCCGGTGACCGGTTTTTTCCATACTCTTGCCCGGCCACGGAAAAAGACCTGAAAAGCGGTAAATAATTCACCGGTCTTTAAAACCACGTATCCAATCCTAACGTTTTTCCCTTTTTAGCGTTAAAACCTGTATTCGTCATTAGTATGGGAGTGCATGAAGCGCTGCGGTGAAGTGCCGGAAAGGCCGGGTGAAGGGCAATGAAGACCAACATGCCCCTGACCAAACCAATACGAAAGGTCATCAGCGATACCGAGCGGCTTTTAGATACTGAGATTACCCTTTTACGTAAACCGGAAGCCGCCCCGGGGGGAACGCTCATTGACGTATACACATATAACGTCGACAAGAACATTATCATCTTTCCTGCAAACTATATCGGCCTGTTAAAGGATTTTGTTATCGCAAAACAGTGCACCCACCTGCTTATCCGGGGTTCTGCCGCCAAAAAATCCAGATACCGGGTGCTATCGTATACCCCGGATACTGTTTACAACGGGTTGCGCCAGATCTATCTCGATGCTCTTAAGGATGAGGCAAAAAAGGAAAAAAAACTCCCGGTCAAAAAACTCATCGAGATGCTTTTCATGTTGTACAGCCAGTTCCATGAAGATATCAACGAACTTCCCTGGAACCCCATTGTCAATGCCCGGATCTATACCCGCATGGAACAGCTGAGAAAAACCCACTCTATATCCTGTTAAAAGACGGCAAACAGGATATGGATGAGATGACGGACATGATGGAAATCGTCCCCCGGCGGTATTTTGTCCTGGACAAATCCATGTTCTATGCACGGGACCTGTATCTTGCAAAAACGCTCCCATCCGACAAACTCATGCCGGTGGTTAACATCCCCCAGATGAAAAAATTTGACCATCTCGAAGTAAAAGAAATGCTCACGACCCGCTGGACACACACGGCGTGGTACCAGTCAAAAGTGTTTGGCGACGCTATGCTCACCATCATGGAAAAACACCTGGCTGTGGACTGGGGGGCTGACATGTCGCTTGATTATTATGCAAGCCTCTACGATGTCGGGGTTAACCTGACAAACGCCCTTCTTTCTTATATGACGATGAAGGACTGGTTTATCTGGGAGAAACCCCAACACCTGCTTACAGCAGAGCAGCAGGCAGCCACGTATGAGAAAGCAGCATTAAAAAAGATCTTTGGCGACCTGATTGAAGATTCGTTGGTATGAAGAACATGCGTAAAAAACCAAAAAATGAATGCCTTGAAAGGTGATGTGTCGTGCCCGTGAGTGAAGTGCCCCGTCTCCTGAAACGGGCAGAACAGTATGTCCGGCAGACGAAGTACCGTGAGGCCCTTGTCCTGTATGATGAGGCAATCCGGCTCGAACCAAAAAATGCTGAAGGCTGGTGCCAACGAGCAGCAGCGAAGATAGAGATGGAACGGTTTTCCGAAGCCGTTGCTGATTGCGATCAGGCGCTTTTACTTAACCCCAATTACGCGGATGCCTGGTCGAAGAAAGGACTTGCCCTGTACCAGCTCGAGCAGTATGTGCCGGCACTTGCTGCGGCAACCCGGGCGGCCGCGCTCAACGCAAACGATGCGACAGCATGGTATGTCAAAGGAATTTGCCTTGAAGAGACCGGGAAAAGCGAGGAAGCGGAAATCGCCTATGCAAAATCCCTTGAACTGGAAATTATCCTCGATATAAAAGAAGAAAAAAACCGTGTCCGGAAATAAGCACCGGGCAGCACAAGGGTATTTCACTTGTTATCATCTCTTTTTTGATCTGGTAAAAACAATACTGTCAATTATGAGATATACGGGAGAAAAGCCGGAATCCTGCCCGTTTTGCCGCCGGTTGGTTGTCACAAAAGAAACACTTATAAAAAAAGAAGCCAACTACACCCCAAAGAGGAGGATTTCGGATGTTATCAAAATCTATGGAAGAAGCACTGAACCGCCAGGTTAACCGTGAACTTTATTCTTCGTATCTTTATCTGGCAATGTCTGCCTGGTTTGAGTCGATCAACTTCAAGGGGTCTGCCGCATGGATGATGGTCCAGTCAAACGAGGAACGGGCTCATGCCATGAAGATCTATGAATATATCCTGGCACGACAGGGAAAAGTTGTTCTCGATGCCATAGAAGCCCCAAAGGCAAAATGGGCGTCATGCGGGAAAGTGTTTGACGAAGTGTACGCACACGAGCAGAAAGTGACCGGCATGATACACGCGCTCGTTGATCTTGCAGTTAAGGAAAAAGACCATGCGACCTTCGAGATGCTCCAGTGGTTTGTCAAAGAACAGGTCGAGGAAGAGGCAAACGCTTTCCAGATTATTGAAAAGATAAAAGTCGTGGGAGATGTACCCGGGCACCTTTTCTGTCTCGACCATGAACTCGGAAAAAGAAAATAAGTGATCCATTCTTTTTTATCTTTTGCGGTCATAAGAACGAAGTAACGGTAAAAAATGCTTTCAGTCCTTCTCATAGATGATGAGGAAGAAGTACTCAATGTTACCAGGCTGTTTCTTGAACGGTTTGGCGACATGAAAGTCCAGGTCTCCCGATCGGCTAAAGAATCCCTTGGCCTTTTGCACGACCAGACATTTGATGCTATTATCGTCGATTATGATATGCCGGAGATCAACGGCATCGAATTTCTTAAGATTCTCAGGTCAAAAGGGGATGTGACCCCGGTAATTATTTTTACCGGTGTGGGAAGGGAGTATGCAGCCATTGAGGCACTCAATAACGGTGCAAACTTTTACTTAAAGAAAGGTGAGGAGATCCAGCCACAGCTCCGGGAGATGGTGCACATGATCCGGCGAGCCGTAGAAGGAAAAATGGTTGGCCGGGGGATTGGAACCGCCCAGAAGATTCTCACCGATGTTGTGCATTTCTTTTCTGATCCGGCGTTTGTCATTGACCGGGACGGAAAAGTGATAGCCTGGAACGATGGCATGGTAAACCTCTCCGGGATCGAAGCCGCGGATATGATCGGAAAGAAAGATCACGCGTATGCTGAGCCTTTTTTTGGCCGTAAAGTGCCGCTGCTCGTGGATATGGTTCTTGAAGATCCAGAGGTTATCAAGAAAAACAACTATTCCATTATCGCGCACGAAGACGGGAAGATCATCGCATGGACAAAAGCACCGGGCACAGATGGCGCCGAACGTATCCTCTGGATGAAGGCAACTCTCCTCTATGACGGAAAAGGGATATTTATTGGAACGCTGGGGGGGATCCGCGATATCACGCATACGGTCGGAACCGATCTCCTGATCCAGGAGTCTGCAGCAGAAAAGACGGAAAAAACCACTGCGCCGCAAGGCCAGGGAAAAATGTTTGACCGGCTGATGGGTAAATCCAAGTCGAACTACCAGGAGGGCCTCCGGCTTTACTACCGGGAGGCAAAATACGAGGAAGCGATCGCTGCGTTTGACCGAGCCCTTGAAATTGAACCCTCACACGCTTACGCATGGCATGACCGGGGGGTATGTCTTCGGGCCCTTGAGAAAAACGAAGAGGCGCTCGAATCCATAACAAAGGCACTCGAACTAGCGCCAGCCGAAGAAGAAATCCTCTTTACCTGTGGAGCAACGCTCCAGAAACTGGGTATTCTCCGGGACGATGCGAGGATACTTTCAGCCGCCGCGGACACCTACAACCAGCTGCTGGAAAGGAACCCGGCCAACGCAGAAGCCTGGAACAACCTTGGCATTTGCGTCCAGGAGATGGGCCGGTCCGATATGTCGCGCCAGTATTTCGATCGGGCTAAAGACCTCAAACGGTATAATAAAGACAGGTTCAAGAAGCGCAATCTCGATACTATTGTCTAAAAACCGGGCACGACCTTTAGATAGGTGTTGTTACTATAATCCTCCGGGGATGATCCGGAAATGAAAAGTACGGTCTGGTTTGCCAGTCTCCGGGCACGATCGGGAGACGAAAGTACTGAGGCAAAAGTACGAAAACTCTTTGAAGCTGCCGGTTTTTCGTCGTGTATTCACGCTCGGGATCGTACAGCAATCAAGCTGCATTTCGGCGAAAAGGGAAACGACTCGTTTATCAGCCCGGTATATGTCAGGCAGGTTGTGGAGAAAATAAAAGAAGCCGGGGCCCTTCCCTTTGTGACCGATACCAACACACTGTACCTGGGCAGCCGGTCAAACGCCGTCGATCACATAACGACCGCAGTCCACCACGGGTTTGATTATGCCGTAGTTGGAGCGCCGGTAATAATCGCTGACGGGTTGTGCGGGAAGAACATCTCGACGGTTGTCATCAACAAGAAACATTTCGCGACGGTTGCAATTGCCGGGGACATTGTGGCCGCGGAAAGTATGATCGTCATGACCCATTTCAAGGGGCATGAAGTAGCCGGTTTTGGCGGTGCTCTCAAGAACGTGGCGATGGGCTGTGCGCCCCCTCAGGGAAAAAGGGCACAGCACCAGGCAAAACCGTTTTCGATCCGTGATAACTGTACCGGATGCGGGAACTGTGCAGATGCCTGCCCGAAATCGGCGATCACGATTGTCGAGAAGAAATCGGTGATTGATAAAAGCCTGTGCATCGGCTGTTTCGAATGCATGACTGTATGTCAGTCTCATGGGATTGATATCGACTGGGAAACCGAGATCCCTCTTTTTACGGAAAGGATGATAGAGTATGCATACGGGGCGCTTAAGGGAAAGGCCGGCCGGATCGGTACATAAGCTTTTTGACCCGTATCACGCCGGACTGTGACTGTGTCCCCTGGAGTGATGCTTCGATCGTCCCGGATATCGGTATCCTTGCCTCAAAAGACCCGGTGGCTATCGATGCGGCTGCCTGTGACCTCGTCAACCAGCAGCAGGGATTCGCCGAATCGCTCCTGAGCCGGCACCGTCATCCGGGAGAGGATAAATTTACCGGCATGCGGCCGAACACGGATGGGTCCCGGCAGCTGCGCTATGCAGAAGAGCTTGGTATAGGAACCCGTGACTATGAACTGGTCAGGCTCTGATACTTTTTCAGACGATTCTTCTATTTTCAGGCACATTTTTCACGTTTATCCCCAGAAATCATCCAAATCATAATATATATCCGGTAAAAATCATTGAACATAAGGGATTTTCCATTTCTCTGGAGGTATATATCATGGACACGGAAAAAACGGAAACAGAAAAAACGGAAACTGTGGAAAAAGAAAAAGAGGCTGGCATCATAGACCTGAGAAAAAGTGCACAAGGGTTCAGTGCGGAATTCATGGACTTTTTAAAGAAATACCAGGTTATCGGTCTTGCCGTTGCGTTTGTTATCGGTTCAGCTGCATCGACCCTGGTTACTGCACTGGTCAAGGATTTAATCATGCCCTTTATCGGGGTCCTCATCCCCGGCGGCGACTGGCAGACCCAGGTATTTCAGGTAGGTCCTGTCAAGTTCATGCCTGGAGACTTTGCAAACGCCCTTATCAATTTCATTATCATTGCGCTGGTGATATTCATGCTGGTGAAATACATCATGAAAGGAGATGTAAAGAAATTGTGATCTTTTTTATGAGAACACCGGTAAATCTGTCTGGAGAAGTATTTCTTTTTTTAATCTCGCGAGGGCATTTTAGATCAGGGTTACAAAGATCGCATACATTGCAATCTGGATTAAGGTCAGCGGCACGCCGACCTTGGCAAATTCGGTAAAGGTGATGGTCTCTCCCCGGGCTTCGGCCTGCTGGATGATGATAACGTTACTTGCTGCACCCAGTATCGTGAGATTGCCGGCAATGGTACTTCCTGCGGCAAGAGCCATAAGCCGGGCGGTACCGCCACCGGCCTGGAGGATCAGCGGCTGGAACAGTGCGACGAAAGGAACATTTGAGATGAACTGGCTGATGATCACGCTGGTTGCAAGGATTGCAGGGACTGATGATACACCGGCGATCCCGGCTAAAGACTGGAAAAATCCGGTCTCCCAGACCGCAGCCATCAGGACAAACATCGCGGCAAAAAAGATGAGCGTTGTCCAGTCAATGGATTTGACGACATCGAATCTCTGCGACGAAAAGACAAGAACGGGAAGAGCGGCGGCTAACCCGATAAGAGGCAGGGGAATGACTATCGCAGCGGCGATAAATGAAATAGAGATATTGGCTATAGTAAGCCCGATCAGGATCACAAGCGAACACTGAACGATTCGCACAAGGGCAGGATCATGGGGGATTTCTGATGGAGGCTCGTAGGAAAATGCAGTTTTCCAGTCTTTCCGGAAGTACAGAGAGAGCACAATCCATGCGGCACAAAGGCTTGCAAGTGTCGGAAGGAGAAGCCATACGGCAAAGGTGACAAATGGCGTATGCATCCCGCTGTTGACAGCGATAAGCAGGTTCTGGGGGTTTCCTATAGGGCTTGCAACACTGCCGGTGGTAATCGCAAACGCAAGGGAGAGAAGCATCAGTTTTGCCGGGATGCGGGACCTGCTGGCAATACCCAGGACGAGAGGCGTGCCGATAATTGCAACTGTATCATTCATAAGAAGAGCCGAGAACGCCCCAAACCCGAAGAGTACGAAGAAGACGAGTTCGCGGGACGTATGAGCATACCGGAAAAAGGCGTTGGTAAGGGTATCGAGATATCCGCTCCGGCAGAGTGCTTCTCCTATGACAAACATGCAGAACAAAAAGACCATTACGTCCGGATTGATCGCGGCAAGGGCATTTCCCGGGGTGATCTGGAAAAAAAGAAGCACTGCAACCGCTCCTCCGAGCATGATCTGCCATATCCGCAGCGGGAACCTGAACCACTGTCTGACAGCGATGAGGAGAAAGACAATGGCAAGAACGATAATTGCGCTATACGTACCAGATTATTCCCAATGATTCTTCATGAGCTTTGGTATCTGCTGCAGGGAACAGAAAAGCGATAAAAAAATTCCGGTTTACGGCTTTTTAACCAGCCAGTGCAGGAGAATGCCGTTATCTATCCGGGTAACTTCAGTAAGTTCGAGCCGGGCAAAATCGGTTTCGCGTATCCAGCCCGGACCGTCTGCAAGTGTTGGTGCATCCTTTCCGCCGATGATGATATTCCCTATATAGGTATAGATCTCGTCAACAAGGCCGGCCCGGACCAACCCGGCAATCAGCGTTCCCCCGCCTTCCACCATGAGGTGCCGGATCCCCATTGCCCCCAGTTCTTCAAGGACAAGGCCGAGATCCACTTCGGTTTTCCCGGCCACAATCACGGTCGCCTTTGTCCGGAGTACACTCACCCTATCCGGATCGGCCTGCCCGGTTACTGCAACCACCCGGACGCCCTCTCCTTTGGTAAGGATGGAAGCATCCGGGGGCGTCCGTGCCTCGCTGTCGATAACGACCCGTACCGGATGCTCTGGTTTCCCGCGGTTGTGGCGTTCGCGTCTGGACTCCGGGCTCTTGACCGTAAGTGACGGATCATCGGCAAGAACGGTGCCTATCCCGATCATGACGGCATCGGTACTGGCTTTCAGCCGGTCAACCCGGGAAAAATCCTCTGCACCGGAGATCTTCACCTGCCGGCGTTCGCGGGTCGACAGTTTTCCGTCCGCGCTCATCGCCACGTTGACGACAACCAAAGGGCGCATAGTACTACTATTCGTGCTGTTGTCATTTTTAAATCCGTCAGTCTGTCCCGGGACAGTAAAATCCGCTACTATTTACCCGAAGAAAACCCAAACTGGCCGTACTATAAGGGCCGGCCTATGCCACTTATCGAGATAAAAAACTTAAGTAAACGATTCGGGAAGCTTGTCGCGGTCAATGATCTCAGCCTTTCTATCGGCGAAGGGGAAGTGTTTGGCCTCCTTGGACCAAACGGTGCCGGAAAAACAACGACGCTCCTGATGCTCACAACCCTTCTCCGGCCTACGTCCGGGACAGCAATTGTGAATGGTTTTGATATCGTTTTACAGCCGGATAAGGTACGAAAGTCGATCGGTATCGTTTTCCAGGATCCCAGCTCCGATGAAACCTTGACGGGTTATGAGAACCTGAACCTGCACGGCCTTTTGTACGATATGCCCTCCAATCTCCGCGAACAACGGATCGCCGAGGTCCTTGCCCTTGTTGATCTCACCGGCAGGAAAGACGATATGGTAAAGAAATATTCCGGGGGCATGAGAAGGAGGCTTGAACTGGCACGCGGCCTGATGCACCACCCGAAAATCCTGTTCCTTGACGAACCAACGCTCGGGCTTGACCCGCAGACCCGTGAACATATCTGGGCGTATGTAAAGAAACTAGCACAAGAGAAGAATATCACGATCATTATCACCACCCACTACATGGACGAGGCAGACCGGCTCTGCAACAGGGTCGGGATCGTTGATGCCGGAAAAATCGCCGTCCTGGGATCCCCGTCCCAGCTCAAACAGGAAGTAGGAGGGGACATCATATTCCTCAAGGCTAAAAGATTCGATGTTGCATCGTTACAGGGACTGCCGTTCGTAAAAGGTGTCCGGACTGAGCAGGACGGGATCAGTATTACGGTGGAGGACGCAGGCATTCACCTGCAGGAGGTCCTCAACCGGGCCGGCCCGGTGGACTTTGTCGAGGTAAGGCCGATGACGCTCGAAGATGTGTTTCTCCATCATACCGGCAGAGCAATCCGTGAAGGATCACCTGAAGGTAACTGGGCAGAAAAAGCAATGAGTGCGGGGTTGAGACGATGAGCGATCTCCGGGGTATCTACGCGCTGTGGTACCGTGAATTCAAGGTTTTCTGCCGGGAACAGTCCCGGCTGGTGGCGTCAGTTGCAAGTCCGGTCCTGTGGCTCCTGATCATCGGGGGTGGTCTCGGTTCGGTCCTCTCGTTTGGTGGCGTTAATTTCCTCAGTTTCCTGTTTCCCGGGATTCTCCTCCAGACAGCGCTTTTCTCCGCGGTCTTTTTCGGGGTCTATATTGTGTGGGATAAAAAGATCGATTTCTTAAAAGAAGTCCTTGTCTCGCCGTTGTCACGGACCTCGATATTCATCGGGAAGATCCTGGGGGGTTCAACCGATACCCTCATCCAGATTGCGATCCTGCTTATTTTCGGTTACGTGTTTTCCCGGGTTGGTATCCTTGAAGATATCACGTTTTCACCGGTCACCGTCACTATTACCGTAGCATTCCTCCTGGTTACTACCGTGGGTCTTGTCAGTATCGGTCTTATCCTTGGTTCCCGGATGGAGAGCCCGGAAGGGTTCCAGCTGGTCAGCAGTTTCCTGGTGACCCCGATGTTTTTCCTTTCGGGTGCGCTTTTTCCCATCAACAATCTTCCCGGGTGGCTTACGCCGTTTGTGCTTGCAAACCCTGCTACGTATGCCGTTGACGGGCTTCGCGGGACCCTTGTAGGTCTGCACCAGTTTGATATACGGCTTGATTTTCTTATTATCTGTATCTTTTCCGTGGTTATGATCCTGGTCGGGACGTATTCATTCAAGCACATGCGGCTCTAAGAACTATTTTCCTTTTGAAAACAGCGGGATAATCTGGCCTGCCAGCTGATCGGTGATAAAGAATACAAGTGTATCTCCCGCTTCAAGGAGCATACCGGGGTCAGGCTGGGTAAACCGCAGCGTTCCCCGGCGGAACCCGAACTCCCGGATGCCGAACCGGTCTTTAAGCCCCAGTTCGCCGATGGTCTTTCCCTCGGCAAATGACCCTTCCTCGACCTGTACGGTATGGATATGGGTGGCTTTGAAAAGCGTCTCGAAGTTCTGGATTTTCTGCTGCTGGACCGGATCGGTGCACCGGGTAAACATGGCTGCACCCATACGTTTTGCCCGTTTGATGATCCTGACGACTTCTTCTTCCGGGATCTCGTACCGTTTCAGGGCCCGGTAAATATTTCGAGCGCAGATTCAAATTCTTCGGAAATAACCTCGTCTGCACCAAGATCGAGAAGGTTTTGCGCGTTCCTGACGTGCCGGGTTCTTGCAAGGATATGGACGTCTTGTGAGAGATTTCGTGCTGCGCGAATGATACGCGGCACCGCCTCTTCTTCGGAAACAACAACGACCAGAGTCCGTGCCCTCCTGATACCCGCATGGAGGAGTACTTCTTCCTGGACGGCGTCGCCGAATATAAAATTGGGCCGGTACGGGGAACGTTCCTGCCGGATGATTTCCGGGTTAAGTTCTATGGCCATGTAAGGAATACCGGCAAGCGTCGCTGCCCGGGCCACACTTTTACCGGTGATCCCGTACCCTGCGATGATAATGTGGTTGCTGAGATCCTCTTCAGGAGCGATACCTTCCATGAGTTTTTCGCGTTTAATTCGTGTCGGGAAAAGCCGGTAGAGAAGATCGACAACGGCCGGTGATGCCCGGATGGCAAACGGGGCAAACGCCATGGTGACGACTGCCCCGGCAAGGAAAATCTGGTATGCCCCCGGTGTATGACCCCGGCATCCTGGCCGGTCTGCGCGAGAACAAACGAGAACTCACCGATCTGTGCAAGTGCAAGACCGGAATAGACACAGATCCGTGCAGGCATCCCGAGGATTGCCGCAGAGAAGGCACCGGTCAGGACCTTGACCCAGAAAACGACAAAGATCATGAGGGCAACAAACCCGAACATGTCAAGAACGGTCCCGGTGTTTAACAGCATCCCTATCGACAGGAAAAAGACGGAAGCAAAGACATCCCGGAAAGGAATGATGTGGCTTAAAGCATCGATGTTGTAATCTGACTCCCCGATGATCAGGCCGGCAATAAATGCTCCCAGCGTAAACGAGAGCCCGGCTTCGTTAGTAAGCCACGCGATAATGATACAGATACCGGCAATGGTAAAGAGGAAAAGCTCCCGGCTCCGTTCCTTTGCGATCCTGAACAGCAGCCGCGGGATGATCCAGTACCCAAGGACCACAATAACAAGGAAGATAACAGCAATTTTTGCAACCTGGTAGGGTATGACGGAAAGATCGAAACCGGTACTGGTCCCGGCAAGCAGGGGAACCAAGAGCATCATCGGGATAATGGCCAGGTCCTGGAAGATCAGGATACCCAGAAGTGTCCTTCCCTGGAGCGTATCCACTTCGCCTTTCTCCTGGAGGATCTTCATGACGATGGCAGTACTCGAGAGTGAGACGATGAACCCGAAGAGCAGAGCCTCGCCGAACGGCATCTGGAATGCAAGGGTGATTACCGTGATCGCAACAACGGTAGTACAGATCTGGACAGTACCGCCGATAATAACGGCACGCCACGACCGCAGGAACGACTGGAAGGAGAACTCAAGGCCGATGGTGAAAAGCAGGAGGATGATACCGATCTCGCCAATGGTACTGATCAGGGACTGGTCCTGTATAAGTCCAAGCCCGAACGGCCCGGCGACCATCCCGATCACGAGGAAACTGACGATACTGGGAAGACCAAACCGGTGGCCGAAGTACAGGAGGATAATGGATAAGATAATGACACATACGGCGGCGAGTAAAATGTCCATGGCGAACTCCCGGTAAACGCAGTGCATAATTTACCGGCGCAAAAACAGTTATAGATTCCGGCTGCACGTTTGCCGGATTAAAAGAGGAGATGTCTTTTTACTGAGATGAGATAATCCGGACTTGCTGGCATAATCTGTACCCCGGTTTATGTCCGTCCCTAAAAAGGGAAAATATCAGGTGGTCCTGAATCGGTTGGTACTCGGTACCTGATGTTTCCGCTCTCCTGAAAGTACCCCGACTTTCTGAAGTCCCTAAAAGAGGACTGTTGAGCGGCACAAGCATACGTTGCTTTATCCGGCATGTATCCCACGTGCACGGTATGCGTTTGCTTTACAAAACTTTCCCTGTACGGCAAAAATACGTCGTAATTCCGTACACCATAAAAGGGGGTTTAAGATTCGATCCTGTATCAAACGGTATTACAGTAATCTGGTGTATCCAGAGAAAACTCCGAAATTAATTGTAGTATAGTCCTACATTTAATTTTATACGTGCGGGCGGGGCATACGTGTGTGCACCGCCGTCAGGAAAGAGTAGTATGGAGGTAGAGGATCCGCTGGATTGCTGACAGGTTTGTGCAGATTGCGATAATGATTACCGATACCCAGATAAACCCGGTGACTCCTCCGAGGATCAGGACAAGAAATGTCTCAGGCCGCCAAAGAAACCTACCCCTTCGAGGGGATCGTCAATTTTACCTTCGACTTTTTCCCGGTACCCGACCTCTGCGTAGACAACGGGTTTGATAAACGTGTTCATGAGGGAGCCGGTAATGGCAAGACCGGTGATGGCAAAGTCTGCGGTTACCGGCACCGGAAGGATTCCACTCAGGATCAGGGATACCGGAAAGGCCGACCCCGAGGATCACCAGGGCATCGACATATTTGTCAACAATCCAGTCAAAGACCGCACCGAATTTTGTCGGGGAGTTGGTGCGCCGGGCGATACTGCCGTCTACGAGATCGAAAATGGCAGACAGCAGTAAAAACAGGCTGCCGGCCAGGAACAGGCGCTCCATAAAAAGCACTGCCGCAAAAATCCCGGCAATAAGTGCAAGGAACGAACACTGGTTCGGTGTAATACCGCACCGGATAAAGACCCCGGCAATGGGTTCGAGATACTGTTTGAACCGGGGCCTGAGAGCGGTAATGTTCAAATTATCTCACCCCATGAACGGTATTAAGCCATGTTGAACGGGAAAGGAACAGATTATCGTGTACGCAGTGCAGGAATGTCTGCGGGAAACGGCGGATCATGCTCCGGGGACTATCCGGTCGTACCGGATAATCTGTGCGTCGTTCGGAAAGTTCCCGGGCGTACCCTTGGATAAGACCCATATTCATCTATCGTCAGAGAACCTGATAAAATACGCGGGATCACTGGAAGGATACTCCGGACAGTATCGTTTATTTGTCATACAAGATCTTCCGGAAGCTCACATTGTGGTATATGACCGCGTATATGCCATATCGGCGTCGTCGTTCACGTTCGTTTTTGGTATTGCCAGATCCCGGTCTGCATTGTTTCGTTAATGTACGGGGGATCGATACCGTATCAAAATTCTATTTTCCCATTCCTTCAAAGCCATCTTCATCACCTATAAACATTATCGTCATTTCCCTTTTTTCGGCACGGTACCGTTTCGCGCTGCCGAAACCTTGAAAACTTTATCTTAATAGTTATATTTCTCTTAAAGAATAACCTGTTTTTGAGGAAACGCCGTATCCCAGGTTTCCGGGATAGAATTCCTGCTTTTCCCGGGTCGTTAAAAAATCAAAAACCGGCACTATTGCTTAAAATTTTGTAAATTATTGTTTAGTAATTTATATAAACCCTCCCTGCCATAGTGGTGATTTGATCAACAAAGATGAACCCGTTTCGAAAAAACGGGTTTGTCCGGTGATCAGGAAGTCCTTATGCGATACACTCCCCGAAGTGACCGGAAGCGCGTGGTTACCTATGTGACCGAAGAGTTCACCGAACCGGCAGAAGGTGAAGACCTGTCTGTCCTGATTAAATCCGCAAACGTGGTCCATAAAGACGCCCACAAGTGGCCCAATATCAAGGAAATGCTTTTGCTTGCAGTTATTATTCTTGTCCTTCTTGTGGTACCGTACGTGATCCTTGCAATTCCCAGGTTGCCGGTATGGTCGGCGTGGGGAGCGGCAATCGTTATCCTTTTGATCTTTATTTTTGTTCTTGGTTCTTTTGTCCTGTGCCGGCTTATGGGAATTTTTATTAATGAGCGAAACTGCATGGACCTTTCGCGCCTCCAGATTGTGTGCTGGACGGTCCTTGTAATCTCGGCATACCTGGTCATACTGTTCATCCGGTTCCTGAACGCCGCAACCATCACCGACCCGTTCAATATCACCATAGACTGGCACCTGTGGGCGCTTCTGGGACTGTCTGCTTCTTCAGCCGTTGGTGCACCCGTGATCGCGAGCGCAAAAGCGGCTAAAGAGCCGGCACCTCTTCAGCAGATAACAGCCGATGGCCCGAGGATAGATACCTCCAGGTATCCGGCACCCGTCACAAAGGCTGCCGCAGCGTTCAGCCGGACCGAGGCTGAGGTAGCTGCAACAGGCTCCGGTGTCCTCTACGGAAAGGCGGCCCCCGCTGATGCACGGTTTACCGATATCTTCCAGGGAGACGAGCTGAACAACGCGATGTACGTGGATGTCCACAAAACGCAGATGTTCCTGTTCACGGTCATCGCGATTGTGGGGTATGGCGCCCTGATTCTCAACATGTTCCTGACCACTACCAATCCCGCGTCACTGGGGCTTCCGGCCGTTTCTGACGGGCTGGTTGCCATCCTTGCAGTCAGCCAGGCGACGTTTCTTGCCGGGACCGGCGTTACAAACACCCCGACATGACAACAATGGTCGGGACAAAAACGGCATATAGGGCGACCCGGCACTGCCGGTGTACCACACCAGAAGGTTCTGCCAGGTTCCGGCCACCTTTTCAGGAATTGCCGGCAGCCTGTCGAACCGGGGAGTTCTCCTATGGCTCACAAGAAACCAGACAAAAAAAATGAGGAACAGGTTCTCACGCCCGGCGGTATGAGACCGAAGTCCTCGGTGCACCATGTCAAACCTGGTCAGATGGTGACTGGTGCAGGAACGATCGTCGGGAAAAATAAAGGAAAAAGACGGGGGTCCTGAAATATGCCGGGAAAGACCGTCGATGACCTGGTTGTAACGCCCGGCGGGTACCGGCACACGTCCCATGTCCATGCAATTGGTCCCGGGCACAGGCTTGACCTCGCTCGCGGCACCATACAACAGATGGATGCCAGGGGACACCTGGTACATGATTTCGGGCCTTTGCAGATCAAGAGCAGTGGAAAGCCGCTGATGCCCGGGAATGTGTCCCGGCATCCCACGCTTGCAGCCGGGCTTGGCGAAGGATGGATCGCCTACGCCGGCTGGACAAACGATACCGGGCATCCGGTAACGCTGTTTTCAACGATGTGGAAAGTCCCTCCTGCGCCAAAAACGAACCACAACCAGGTCATCTTCCTCTTTAGCGGGATCCAGAACTCTACGAATATATACCAGCCCGTGCTCCAGTGGGGCCCTTCTGCAGCAGGCGGTGGCCCGTATTGGGCAGTGGCTAACTGGTAAGTTGACGGCCAGCAGGGACCGGCGTTCCATACCAATCTCGTCCAGGTAAAGCCGGGGACGGTGCTTACCGGCGTGATGACCCTGTCTGGTCAGAACAATAACCTCTTCAGTTACGATTGCATGTTTAACGGCATTGCAGACACCAGCCTGCCGGTCAGCAATATCCAGGAACTCACCTGGAATATCGAGACGCTTGAAGCCTACGGTCTGCAGCAGTGTTCCGATTACCCGGACATCGGTTCTGTCGCGTTCTATGCCATCGATTTACAGACAAGTGCCGGCAGGCCGACGCTCAGCTGGACGCCGGAGAATGCCATTACTGACTGCAAACAGCATGTGGACGTCGTAAGTAATGCAAATCCAGACGGTGAGGTTGATATTTACTTCTGACGTTTTGAGGGAGAGATGCTTTTTTTATATCTCATTTAATTGTTTTATTACATCCCTGTATCTCTCTGCATCTACCCCAAGATGGTAAGCAGCCTTCCTTGAAATTTCAGCAGTAATTGCATTGAATCCTGTTATACAATCTACGGGATATTGCGTGTGGATCTCTTTTAGGAGGTTTCTGTAATTTTCAGGGGAATGCCAAAGGAGTGCATAGATATCACAGGCATCTTTAATCATTTTATCACCCTTTTCCCGGTTGGGGATGGATCTCAGTTTCGTGGCAAGCAACATAACCGGGGGAGGTATCATCAATTTTACCCCTCTATAATTGACTTTTACTCCGGTTCGTTCATTAAAAACTCTTCCAAGTATTGGCTCATCAAGAGCCACAAAACCGAAAACCTCCCTCTGCAGCGGATGGAGATTATCAACCATCATATCCACATATAAATTAAATAATTCATGATATTGCATTGTTTTTGCAGCGGTTTCTGTTATTGTTTCCCCGGTATCTTTCTTAATTATCCTGCAGAACCGGCAAAACCCGTGAGGAAAATAACCGATTTCCTGAACAATTGAGAGGGCTCTTGAAAACGTGCACGATCTCAATTCAGCTTCACTAACCGTAGGATCAATATGGAAACATACATCGATATCTCTTGATCCGAGATAATCAGAACCGTGCTCCTCATTGAATGAATCATTGACGGTTACAAATACACCCCACCCTCCAAGAAGTAAAAATGGTTCGGGTAAGCGTGTGGTAATATGCGCTAAAGCGTCGAGAGCAGAGTCGGTTTCCGTCTTTTCATATAATGGGTTAGACATGATACATCCGTTTCATGAGCATCTCTGCTGCCTCTCCACATTCAGCACCTTCCCGTATTAAATCTACAATGAGTTGCTGAACAGATACCACGGGCCAACCATCAACCTCATGCTTTTCAAAAAAAACGTGGTGGTCATTAAGGTAAATCCTCACATTTCCTTTACCGACATAACCATTTTTTACCAGGTGTGTGTGCCATTTATCCCGATCCTGATCTTCGATATATATCTGATAATATCTGGGAAACAAATAATTTCCAATAATATTCTCAGCAAAATAGCCCGTGAGTGCATATTCCATTTTGGCTGTTTTTAAAGCATCTTTAGGATTTTGAATATTGTATTCTTTATAGTAATTTGGACCCCGATGTTCCGCCCAATAGTTGAAAAGTTTTTTAATATCTAAAATTTGACGATCTTTTAGTAGCCCCTCTCTTTCCAGATCACCTAAAATTGAATGAACATAGGGATAACTTATCTCGGCTAATTGTGCCAGTTTATATCCGGATGGTTTTTCTATTTTTTTGCTCAGTAAAATCCTGAAAATTCGTTCTTTTTTACTTCCAAAATAAGGAAATATATTTCTTTTTATCATTTTTCTTCTTCTCTTATAACGTATATAGGTATTTTTAATCCTATTTAAAATTAACCTATATATAGCAATTTTTCATTTTATTTAAAGTTAACCTATATATAAAGTCCATAATGATATCGTAAACATAAATCAATTGATATCAAAAAAATGAATCAATTGAGGCTCCTGTCAGCTCTGCGGGGATGTGGTTTGCCCATCTGCTTTCATCCCGATTGGTGTATCGTATCGATCATACAACGGGTAGCCATCACTTTGTGATCGCACTATAAGGCTAAAATAACAACAATATGAAGGATAATTTCAATCCTTTTTGCGAAATGTCCAATTTGTTTAACCATAATTTTTCATATTGAAATCCTAAAAAAATGATCGTCAGGGCTCACCATTGAGGCCCACCTGACCGGTCATTTATACGTGTATTTATCGGCTGCTGAAATCGGCGATGTTCCGAAGGGCGTTGTGACCGTTATATTAACAATGCCCGCCGTATGGGTTGGTGCGCTGATGATGATTTGGGTACCGGCAGCGACCTGGTTTGGGTTATTAGACTGGGTTCCCGGTATGGCAAATGCAGGTGTGGTCCCGAACATGACAGCGGTTACACCAATAAATCCGGTACCATTAATGATTACCGCAGTGCCGCCGGATACAGGTCCACCGGTCGGTGAAATGCCGGTAACCGTAGGCGTTCCTACATTCGTGAACCTGTCAGCTGGAGAGGTAGTGCTTGTCCCGGTGGGAGTGGTGACTGTTACGTCAACCGTTCCCGCTGCATTGGCCGGACTGGACACGACGATAAGTGAACCTGTGTTCACGATGATTGTACCAGCTGCAGAGCCAAATTTTACTGAGGTCGCTCCGGTAAATGTGGTTCCGGTAACGATCACCTCGGTACCGCCAGCGGTTGTTCCGTACGTGGGTGAGATACCCGTAACGGTTGGGGTTACTGGGGAAAGTGTAAAGGTATAGCGATCGGCTGTTGATATTAAAGATGTGCCGCCCGGTGTGGTAACGGTGATATTAACGAGCCCTACTGCATGAGCCGGGCTTGTGGCTTTGATTGACGTGGCGCTATTGACGGTGAACGAAGGTGCGGGGGTAGTCCCGAAGGTTACATTGGTCGCTCCGGTAAAGCCGGTCCCGGTGATGTTTACTGCAGTTCCTCCGGCAGTCGGGCCGGATACCGGGGAGATGCCGGTAACTGTCGGGATTACCGGGACCACTCCATACGTGAATTTGTCTCCTGCTGAGAGTGCAGACGTACCCCGGGGGTAGTGACAGTAACATTAACGGTCCCTGAAGGATTAGCCGGTGAGACCGCGGTGATCCTGGTATCGGCATTTACCGTATAGTTGGTTGAGGTGTTTGTTCCAAACCATACTGCTGTTGCACCGGTGAACCCGGTTCCCGTGATGGTTACCGCAGTCCCGCCGGATACCGGGCCCTGCGCCGGGGAAAGACCGGTCACTGCCGGAACAGGTGGTATATGGAGGAGGTACTTCACCATGACGTTGTTATGGGCATCTGCTATGTAGAGGTTCCCGTTCGAACTTGTGGCAATGCCGAAGGGAACGTTAAAGGTGGCTTTTGGATTGCCGTAGGAATTCCATGTTCCCTCATATGCCCCGGATGAGGTGAATTCCCCGACACGGTTATTGCCGGTGTCGTCAACGTAAACATTTCCGTAAGAATCTGCCGCAATTCCGTTCGGATTGTTAAACTGACCGGTGCCCCCTCCAGCCGATCCCCAATTCACGAGATATGCACCGGTTGACGTGAACTTCTCGATACGGTTATTCCCGTAATCAGCCACGTAGACATTTCCACTGGAATCCACTGCTATGCCACTTGGCCCATCCCACTGTGCGAACTGACTGTCCTCGTTTCCACTCGACCCCCATTGGGTTACATACACACCTGCTGGTGTGAACTCCTGGATACGATAATTGCCTTTGTCAGTCACATAGAGATTCCCGCTCGGGCTTACTGCTAGGTCAACTGGTCCGCTGAACTGACCGTTCCCGGAGCCGCTTGATCCCCACTGGGCTGTATATGTACCTGTTGATGTAAACTTCTCGATACGGTTATTCCCATAATCAGCTACATAGACATTCCCGGCGGCGTCCACCGTAATTCCGTTCGGATTGTTAAACTGATCGTTCCCGTTTCCGTTCGATCCCCACTGGGTTACATATACTCCCGAGGAAGAGAACTCCTGAACCCGGCTGTTGCCATTATCTACCACATAGACATTCCCGGTTGTCGGGCTCACCGCAACCCAGCTGGGATTCTTTAACTGTCCGTTCGCGTTTCCGTACGACCCCCACTGGGTTACAAAGGTTGGAAGAGTTCCGGTATACGTGTACTGGTCTGCGGTAACGGGAGCGGATACTCCCCCGGGAGTCGTAACTGAGATATCAACCGTTCCATCGGTAACAACGGCCGGGCTTGTAACGGTAAGGGAACTGTCGCTGATAACGGTAATATTGTTTGTAGAAAGACTGCCAAAGCTTACGGAACTAGCCTCGGTAAATCCCGAGCCGGTGATGGTGACTGATGTACCGCCCGTGATCAGCCCGGTTGCCGGGGAGATCCTGGTGACTGCTGGAACAGGCGGTGTCGTAGTGAACGGGAAAAACTTCACCATCACGTTGTGATTGGTGTCTGCGATGTACATGTCTCCTCTCGCATTCATGGCAATACCGAGGGGGCCATTAAAGTTGGATGTTGAAGGATTGCCATAGGTATTCCATGTTCCCTCATATGCCCCGGAGGAAGCGAATTCCTCGATACGGTTATTGCCGGTGTCGTCAATGTAAACATTTCCGTTAACATCTACCGCAATTCCATTCGGATTATTGAACTGGCCGGTGCCCCCTCCAGCTGATCCCCAATTCATGAGATATGCACCGGTTGACGTGAACTTCTCGATACGGTTATTCCCGTAATCAGCCACGTAGACATTTCCACTTGCATCCACAGCTATGCCACTGGGCCCGTCCCACTGTGCGAACTGACTGTCCCCGTTTCCGTTCGACCCCCATTGAGTTACATACACACCTGTTGATGTGAACTCCTGGATACGGTAATTGCCTTTGTCCGTCACATAGAGATTCCCGCTCGGGCTCACTGCTATGTCAAGGGGGCCGTTGAACTGGCCGTTTCCGGATCCGCCTGACCCCCATTGGGCTATATATGAACCGGTTGAAGTGAACTTCTCGATACGGTTATTCCCGTAATCAGCTACGTAGATATTCCCACTGGAATCAATTGTTATTCCTCTGGGCCCGTTGGGCCAATAGGGTGCAAACTTACCATTTCCCCATTCGCTCACAAATGCCCCTGTGGGTGTAAATTCCTGGATGCGGTTATTTTGCGTGTCAGCGACATAGACATACCCGTTTGTCGGGCTTACTGCAACCCAGTTGGGATTTGCGAACTGGCCATTCTCGAATCCGCTTGACCCCCACTGGGTTACATACGTGGGAGCAAATTCAACGTTGGTAACGATGCTACCGGGCGCAACGGATTGTGTCACATTTGTTCCAGCACTGACCGGAATACCGATACCGGCTATGAAAACAACAATACAAAGGATGAATATCATCCTGTTTGCGAAATGTCCTAATGATTTAACCATGATTTTTCACACCTAAATCCTGTTTTGAGATGCCTTGCCTTCTCCCGAAATATGATAGTTGAGAATTTTATCTAGTGGATTAAATAGAAAAATATCTTCAATATATATTTTTATTAATATGCCATGCACCGTTGCAAGGCAGTCGAATCTTCGGGATAATGAAACTATAGTGTCTAGAAAAGAGTTCGATGGTAAAGTGAAAAAATACCAGGACGGGAAACGACAGGTGTTAATGATCAGGCCGGTAAATACCTGAAAATTATACAAAAATTTACAGGTGTTGAGGAGGTTAAATGATAAATATACGCTGTATGGAATGCGCTCATTATTGGGGTGCCTAGGCGTGTGAGGCATTCCCCGACGGAATCCCAAAAGAGATCATGCTTGCAGAAAACGATCATTCGCAACCGTTCAATGATGATAATGACATTCAGTTCAAAGCCCGTGCGATATGAGCACAAAACCCGTTAAAGAAGGGCACTCATCCATCATACCGGAGATGGAGCAGTCAATAATTGATATCAAAAATAAATCAGTGGATTTAGTGGCGTTGTCGTACTTATCGCATTTCAGGTATAGTGTCCGGACGGCTGTTATGACCGGATAAGACCTTTGGCCTGTAATATCGCCGTAACCTCATCAGCATTCTCAACGGTAAACCCGATATTCATCCCGCGGATCCTGAGATATGCATGGAATATGGTGTCCCGCGAAAAACGGCCGGAATCCAAGGGGAACCACAGGGAAAGATTCCCGGAGCCCCATATCCGGTATTTCCCGGTGGTCAGTGAGGGTTTTAGCACATCGATATGATCAATATCCGTGAAATTCACCTGCCGGGGCTTCAGGAGCAGGGAGTAATTCTTGAAAATGATCGCGTTTTTGGTAATCGTGATCAGGTTATCTTCATAGAGGATCACCGTATCACCGTCTGGTTCCGGTGACGGCCCGGGTCTCGTTTCGGTTCCTGCAGCTCCCCGGCCGGAACGCATGTTTCCTGCAATCCGTACGATGTGTACCACAATTCCTGTTGCTATCAGGCAGACACCGGCAATCATCCCCGTCAGGCTGGTGGTCACTAATCCGGTGATGAGAAGAACAATTCCGATGGATTCGATCACAAGGCCGGGCAGCAGTACCCACATAATGAATGCTTTTTATTAAATTGCCAAAAGAGTTGCGATTCCTCATCTGGTTAACAAAACCGGATCCTGCACGAAAACAGCCCCATCACGGCGATTGAAGGGAAAAATGGACGTGAACCTCCTCATCTTTAATGAGGATCAGGAACTTCTAGGTTTGAACTCCGTAAAATGACCTTCACGCATTTTACGATCTGCATCCTCACATAAACGGCGGCGCTTCTCCTTTGCCACAATATCTCTGATAACCTCGTCAAAGGTCTGACCTGGTTTCCGGAGTTCATAGACCGCTTCCCATGTGCTGGGACATACGGGTATCCGTTTCGTCGCACATTCTTGATTTGACATACCTATTATGTATGTATTGCCATTATTTCCTTTTTTAAAATCAGACCATAGATCCGGTAAATACCTGAAAATTGTGCAAAAATTTACAGGTTTTTGGGAAATGGTTTGAGTTTGGATCTGATGGGATTTGTCACTACTGACAATTTCCCCCGCATTGTAACACCCCATTACAATTGACTACCTCGTCAGGCTCATTACAGGGCAATGTTAGTGATGCCGGTATCCACGTATTATGTGTAGTGAGACAGGCGTTGCACGATAAAATATTATTCTGAATGGTGCACCCCTGGCATGTCCAGGAAAAGGATTGCTGTAAAATCGGATTTGAAGTAGGTGTGGTTGAAACGGTTGGAGTCGGGATTACGGTCACCGTTACATAGATAACCTGTGGCGTTGGAAGAGTTGGCGTCGCTGTCTGTACGGAGTCAAATGTCGGTGATGGAGTGACCGGTACGGTTACGTAAACGATCCGCGGTGTAGGTGTTGGCACGGAAGGAGTTGCTATTTGTGCGGAAGCAGCCGCTACATCGCCCCGGTACGGGGTCAATAACTGAGTGGGATCTGTTGTCGCATAAAGGTCATCCATCGAGGGATCATATACATACGTTTCAACTTCCCCAAGCACTTTATTTCGTAATTGGTAGGAAATACTCCCCTGAGGACTCCACGTTCCGTAATAATTTAACGTCTGACTTGTGGGGCTAGGAGAAAGACTCTCCAGATACGTACCGTCTGCATTGAACCGGAACCGTTCATCGTAACCGCTTGCATCAATAATTCTCCAGACACCTATTATCGAGTTCTGTGAAGAAATGACCGCCGAAGTGGGGGTTGCTGTTGCTGGTACATAAACGATCTGTGGCGTTGGTGCAGGCACCGTAGGGGTCGTTGTTTGTGTATATCCGGTTGTTGTCGAACTTATGCATCCCGTGATAAAAATTACCATGACGAAAATTATCATTGCACCGATACCATTTCTCAGCTGCATAGTAAACATAAGTTGAAAATTATATATATTATTAACTTTGTAAAGAGAATATATAAAAAATATATAGCAAATTCATCAGGAGATGAAAGAAGGTGTCCAGATTTTGTCCAGAGTGCGGGAATCCTCTTGTGAATGAAACGTCAAAATTTTGTGATAAATGCGGAGCCAGAACAGGTGAAACAAACATCATGAGCCAAAATCGGGCAATCGATAGCGCGCAAGGAAAAAACTATTCAGTGAGTTATGTTCTGATATTGATCTTTATTTTTAGTTTATTGGCCCTTTTCATTAACATTTACGTGGGCGTGATAATGGTCATGATTAGTGCTGCGGTGGTTTACTCGGATGCGAAATCTATTGGGGCTGGAACCCGGTTTGAGAAAGAGTCGATGAATACTCTCTCATGGGACCCATCCAGCTGGGGGATTATTGTTTTACTCCTTTGGATTATCGGATTTCCCTTATATCTTATCAAGCGAAGAGAAATTTTTAACCAATCAGTATAAACCCCACATTCATATCGACAACAATACCACAAATTTTCAAATTCAACCGGGACTGATCGAACTGAATTCTCGTGCAACCGTATAAGGTATTTTTTTCATTTATGCCAAAAGTATAGAAAACGAAATAATAATGTATATCTTGGAATAAAAATCAATAGAAATTGATATTGATGGGTTTACGGGATAAAATATATGATTCTATCTTTGAGAAAGACGATGAAGCATCCGAAACCCCTGAAGTTAAAAAACCCGAACCCATAAAAACAAAACAACCCCCTCCTCACAATAAACCAACGGATGGAAAACAAAACACCGAAAAAGAAAAACCAATTGAGAAAAAACCGCAAAACGCGCCGGTTTCGCATAAAAGTTCATGGCTTTCCATAAAGGAATATGAAAGGACCTGCCTGCAGTGCGGTACAGTCTGGCACTCGTTAAAATCACGGGAGACTGACCTGAAGTTAAGTGCTTTTCAGGGTACTCTTGGTTCATGCCAGGGTTCCCTGCAACAATGCAATACCTGTGGTATGTGTGGTGGAACACGGCAGGCGACAAGCCAGAGAAATTGGGACGCCAACCGATCTGAATTAGACCGGTTAAAATCCTGTCCCCGGTGTGGTTCGCATAGTTTCTCTGAAAAAATCCTGACGTACGATCCGAAAGATCCTGCTTCAGAATTTAATCGCGGGGTCTCGCAGGCAAGGCAGGGTAAACATAAAGAGGCAATTGCTTCGTATGACCGGGCCATTGCTCTAAAGCCTGATTATTTCGAAGCGTGGTACAACCGTGGCGTTGCCCAGGGTAAACTTGGGCTTCATGCAGAAGCGATCGCTTCATGTGACAAATCTGTTGCTATTAACCCGGAATATGCCATGGCGTGGTTTAACCGCGGTGTTTCACAGGCTAAACTTCTCAGGAATACAGAAGCGTTAGCCTCGTATGACAAATCTGTTGCCATTAATCCTGAGTATGCGATGGCATGGAATAACCGGGGCGTCCTGCTGGTAGAGCTCGGGCGGTATGCAGAAGCCATCGCTTCATATGACAGGGCGATAGCCATTAACCCGGATTTCATTATGGCGATAAAAAATCGTGAAATAGCCCTCAGGAAGAAATAAAACTGCCGGAAGGATGCCAGACTATGAAGTGTAATTTTTTCACCGTTTTGTCAATATTCCTGATAAAACGTGTCTGGCATGGAAAGATTGGCAGGAACTACAACAAAAAGCGCAATATTATCTGCAGGTTCTATCCCTCCTGCTCAAACTATGCAATTATGGCGCTGGAAAAATACGGGTTCATACAGGGATGGATTTTAGCATATAAACGCATCAGGCGGTGCAATTTCCAAAATACCGATTCCTGTATTGACTTTCCATGAACTGACAAGATAATCAGCGACTGAGACTATGGCCGGAGACAATGCAGATTATTATACGGATCTTGGCGTATCCCGCGACGCTGATGATAATGAGATCAAAAAAGCATACCAAAACCTGGCAAAGAAATTTCATCCGGATATCTGCAGGGAACCTGGTGCAGAAGAGAGAATCAAGAAGATCAATCTGGCGTATGAAAAATTTACCGATGAAAAGAGAAAGATCTCTGCATTATTTCAATCCGCTCAGGATCACATAAATGCCGGGCGATACGAGGCGGCTCTCTCTGAGTTTGATGAAATATTGGGGTATAAACCTGGCAAACTTGACGCTTTGAAAGGAAAAAGTGCCGTTCTCTTTACCTTAAAAAGATACGATAAAGTGATCCCGGTTTATGATACCATTTTGTCAAAAAATCCCGGGAATACTGCTATATGGAATAGTAAAGGTGACGCACTTTCGTTCCTGGGAAAATATCATGAAGCAGTTGAAGCGTATGATAGTTCGCTCAAACTCAATCCGCATGATATAAAGATTCGAACAAGCAGGGATAGTGCTCTCAAAAAAATCGAAATGGTCAATACATCAAAATCTACCGGGAATACCTTCACCTCTTCAACTCCCCCTACATTTTCTCCATCACATTTTCCGCAGGCTCCTCCGTATCCAAAAATCCCGAAAAAACCGAACCAGAAGAGAACGATGGCTGGGATACGAGTAATTACCTGGGGTTCTGCGGTTTTATTTATTTTTTTACTGTTTTTCGTTTTTATCGCCGTAATCAGTAATGGCAGCCACGTTTCATCCTCATCAACATCTCTCTCCACACAGCCTGGTAATATGAACTCCTTATCAGAAGTCACTCAAATAATTACCGTGATTCCATCCCCGACGTTGTCAGATTTTGATTCGATATCAGTACAACCCTCACCAACCCCCGTAACGCATATCGTTAATGTTTCTGTTCAGAGGTTAGATACAGCGACATCAACTATAATTACCATTATTTATCAGGGCGGAATAAATGAAGACAGTTTGACTGGTTTGGGCGTTAGTGGTTCCGGGATGGTTCCGAGAATGATCGGTAGCGTTTCCGGAAATAAAATATTGCCGGTAAACAGCCAGATTACCGTCCCTGCAACGGAAACTCCCGTCACAAAAGATCGCTCGCATGAAGGAAAAGTCCACGTTATCGTCGCAGGATATTTTAATGACGGCGTGGAGCAATCCGAATATGATAATTATGTATGATCGGGAAAAATCCAAAAATTGTTTTCAAAATTTCTAGCGCGGACTCATAAACGCAGTATTTTTTTGGGTATAACTCCCGAAATTAATTGTATTATTGTCTTACATTTAATTTGATACGTCGATGCGGGACGAGACACAAAATATATGCAAGGCTTTAGGGGAGCGTCGTTCCTCTGTACGTTATTTTTTGACCAGGCTTCGAACCCGGTTGCACTATCTCATCTTTCGAAAATGGTGTCTGTGCGATAAATTCCAAAGTGCGGCAAGGTAGTTCCCGGAAATGGCTAGTTTCAAAAAATGAACCGGTTATACGTGAGATGCTATCCATGAAAAAAATGGGTGAAATCACTGAATAATCTGACGTTCATGGCTTCAATGCGGAATCTCGTCAGCGAAATACTAAAAGGAGAGTTCCCGGCTAAACCTGAATTTCGGAGTTGTCGATGATGTACCCAGACTGCAGGCTGGTGCAAAGGGATTAGATTACTCCACGATCGTTTTTTCATGGATACCATTTTGAAACAATTCCCATCGTGCATGATAGGGAGGAATTGTTGATATTGAGAGGAAAACACCAAATTGGTAATGGTCAGCTCCATCTTTTTTCGTTAATTCTATTAATTTATCCCTATCATTTTGAGAATCGGTTTTGTTTTTTTTAACTTCTATAATAAGAAGATTGTTCTTTTTAGAGGGATTTTTGGGGTCATGCCTTTCGTGGATGATGATATCCGGCCTGATATCTTGCCCGGCAGAATTGGTTTTTGCATCATTGCCTCTTCGATTATATTCGCAATCCACATGCCATATGTGAAAATATTTCTTAAAATAACATGCTATTTGATGTGTTATTGCAATTTCATGTGCTTCCCTTTCAAGGAGTTGATGGTCATTTTGTCTTAAATCACTTAGGGCAAGTCTTAATTTTAGGTCTATTTCGCCATATGAAACAGAGGCAGCTTCGATCATAGTCGCGGATATTTCTTGGCATATTCAGAGAAATAGATTTGCATATTATATATGGACAGCAAGAAGGCAAGCCTGGCAATCAATCCCGTGATGGTACTAGCCGAATTACCGGATCTTGCTGTTATGACCGAAATTAAGCGGCATATATAAAAAGTCTTATTTGATAACATTAAGTTGCATATCGAGGGATATTTTGGGCTCACAATACTTAAGTCGACTTTCCCAAGGAGAACGGGATGAGTTAGAAAAAAAATTAGCAGAATCTCAAGGATACCGTTGTTTTATATGTGAGGAAGAAATTGATTTAAAACTTCATAAGAACGATCTTGACATCGATCATATTATTCCTTTAAATAATGAAGGAAAAGATGATCCTTCAAATTTTGCTCTCACTCACGCATCCTGTAACCGCTCGAAACAGGCTTCAGATTTAAGAATAGCCCGAATACTTGCGCACCTTCTAAAGCTGCAACAAAAAACTCTCGAAGAAAAACATTCGCCACCCAATCTTGGAGATATTCTTTTAAATTATGATGGATCGAAATTTGAATTAAATTTCTCAATTGAGAAAAATATTGTAAGATATTCTTTTGGGAAGATCGGAGAGAATGAAATTTTACAATCTCCCGTTTATCAGGACCCACTAAGCAATTTCCACTATTTTTTTGCATTAGTGCCAATTGAATATGTATTTCATGACGATAGAATAAATCCTCGACCAATTGGAAAAAACATCTCAAAACTTGTTCATGAATTCTTTTTGAGACGTCCTCAACTTCATGTTTCATTAGGATATATTGTAACAAAAGAAGATCAATCTCCAATCAAAGTTTTTGACGGTCAGCATAAGGCAGCTGCCCAAATTTTCCTCAGCGTTCGACGTTTACCCATAAGGATTTTCATTGATCCGGATCTTGATGTTCTACTTACCGCGAACACCAACGCAGGGACTACCTTAAGACAGGTCGCATTTGATAAATCAGTTCAACGCCATTTGGGAACTGCTCTCTATCGTGACCGTGTGGCCCGTTATCAACAAGAGAATGGTCTAAAAGAAGAGGATTTTCCATTTTCTGAAATGGATTTGGTCAAATATTTCAAGGGCGAAACCCGGGAAATGAAACGCTATATTGTTGATGCGGTTCGTGATGGAATTACCCACGAACCAACCAATGAGTTGAGAGATTTCATAGATTTTGGGGGAAGAGCAAAAGAAAAACCTATTTCATACAGTACTCTCGAAAAGACATTTTATTCCTTTTTTATCTTCCAAGATGTTTTAGAGACACCTCTTGATTTCCATCTTGATGAAGACAATAACCCGCGAGTAAATGAAAAGGAACAGCTTTTAAAATTGATGAATATCATAGCCGAGGAAATTTATCTCGGTAAATTCGATCCCGAAATTGGAACTTCCATGCTTGAAAGTAATTTAAGGAAAGGGGAAATTATCCCAGAAGATCATCTCGTAGCATTCCGTATGAGCAAAGAAGAAATAATGTATAATTGGTTGAAATTCATTGAGCAGATCATTAAAAATTATTTCATTATGCAAGGAAAACCCATCAATGAAAAGAAGTTGTTTCAGGAAAAATTCCCGGATCCGCTCTGGGCATCCCTACGAGTTTTTATCAAGAATTTTAGAAATCTACCTATATGGGTCAACAAGGAATTATCCTTGACTGTTTTTGGCGGAAGACAAAACAATGCATATTGGGAAACAATATTTAGAACGGGTAAAACACCTCAGGGACTACAGGTACTCACGGAGCCCATCAATTTAATGGACCTTATAAAAGTGAGATGAAAAACTATTGTTTTTGTTTTCTCATCTCTTCTGGAACTCTTTCCAATACCATCTTGTAATCCTCAATCGGGACCTTTTTTACATATTTCTCAAGATTCAAGTATGGATCCGGTATGACCGTCGGTTGGGTCTCTGGATCTTTGGAAATATTCTCCACAACATAGAGATAGTAATCTTCCCGTAACTGAGACGCCACCCGCCATTCGTTCGAAGAGATCTGTATAGGATTGGTTGTCGAAAATGATTTTACTTCGATATGCCGTTTTTCATTTTTAGATTTTGAGAGAATATCATAGCCCCTGACGGTTTCTTTCGAAACATCTTCTGGGATCCTCCCGTGTTCTCTCTCAAACTGGCATACAATTTTCATTCCTTTAAGTTCGATCTCCCTTTTCAACTTTTCAAGATCGATGCGTGCCTGCTCGGATTTGGGATCCCAGTTTTTCTGATCGGATGGAGGGAGCAGCAGGGCAAGATCGACCGGACCACAGAGTTTCCAGGTTATATTTTTTGATTGCAGATTATCCTGCCTCAGTGATTTGAGTTCCAGCTTCAATTGGAGAATCTTGTTATCAACCGGCTCGATGAGGTATTTCTGTCCGGTCTCCTCAAATTTTTCCCGTTTCAGATTCTGGTTTTTAATTTTCCATTGGTATTCTGTATACGCGTAATTGAATTCTCTTTCGAGATCCTTTTCGTGTTTTTCTCTTACAAACACTTCTGTCTTGGAAATATAATCCTTTAAGGCAAATTCCGGGTCGACAAGAAGATCCCTGATAGCTTTGGTAAAATATTCGCCATCAACATTGAGCACCTGATCCCGATCATATCCTTCAAACTCCCAGACATTGAGAGGATCCAGTCCTTTACAATCATTTTGTGTCTGATATAACAGGACGGGCTCTGCGTAGATCTCTCTTCCACGCCCATCGAAAAATTTGAGAATGTAAGTGAGTATAATGCCTTTTTCCGGGCATTTTATGATTGTACACGTGTGTTTTGTTAGGGAATCATCAATCGCACAGCTGATCACCGGATGACCAAGAGCGAGATAGGTGCCTTTCTTTTCCGGATCGAATACCCCGGTTACAACTATGTCATCATATTTCTGGGATTCCCTATCCGTGCAGAGCGCTTCAGCCGGAGTCGTAGTGCAGGGGATCCGGATATGATACTTGCCAGCCTCTTTCTCTGCGGGTTGAACATCCACAGACCGCGAATTCTCTGCCCACGTGAGGAAGAAGCGTTCGATATCGAAATTGTTGATGCACCTGTCAATATTGGGCGTGAGTGATGTCACGTTGACGAGATTAAATGAGTCCTTGATAAAGAACTGGTCAATGTCTTTGAAGACATCGAGTTTTTCAGTAAAGAGCTGATCCACCTTGTCAACTGGAGAACCTTTACCCTGCGCGATGCGGAAAATTTCAAGGATATCTTTCTCTGATATCATCGACCCGATCACATCGATGGTATTCGATCCATAGATGGCCCGGATATGCTCCATCTTTTCAAGAATTTTTGTGAGAACTGCGTCATCGATGGGGAATGCTGTTTTGAAATTATAGATATAAACTTCCTTTTTCTGTCCGTACCGGTACACCCGCCCGATGCGCTGCTCAAGCCTGTTTGGATTCCAGGGAAGTTCGTAGTTGATCGCAATATTGGCGAACTGGAGGTTCAATCCCTCCCCGGCAGCCTCTGTGCCAAGCAGGATATCGGACCGTTTTTCAAACAGTCGTGCTTGCTCTTTCTTTTCTTCTGGTGATAATCCCCCGGTGATCTTCGCAATGAGGAAATTATCCGCTATGAGCTTTTTTTCAAGGAACCGAAGTGTGTCAGTAAATTCCGTGAAAATAATAATCTTATCGCCGGGGTGTTCTGTCCGGATAGTATTGACAAGTGTTTTGAGTTGCTGGAATTTCCGATCCTGCTGACTGTCAAGAAGGTTCTGGCCTTGTTCAATCAACCTATCCAGGGCTTCGCATTCAACCCGCAACTCTTCCTGTGTCAGTGCTGCTGTGGCGCTGATAATTTCCTCTTCGGCCTTTTCCCGTTTCTCCTCATTTCCTTCTTCAAGATAGCAGAGATAATCAGTTTCGTTTTTTTCCGTGATCTCTGTGTAGGGACGGAGGAGATTGAGCCGGCGTTTCCTGAGTGAGATGACACCGGCCTGGATTGATGAGCTAACCCGCCGGTGGAGGATATAGAGTGCGAGGACAACAGAGGTCAACCCGCCGGACTCTGCTTTCTGGTAATATGTCCTGACATAATCCTCAACACCATTATAGAATTCGAGTTCTTCCGGAGAATATTGAATTTCAAGGGTTTGCGGTATCGATCTTTTAGGAAAGATCTTTTTTCCCCGGAAATTGACAATATCTTCCTTGAGTCGACGGATCATGAGCGGATCAAGATACTGTTTTAGTTCTCCGCTGTCGGTTATATTCTCCATCTCTTCATCGATCAATTTAACAAGCCCGAGGAAATTCTCAACTTTACCGTCATGGGGCGTAGCGGATGCGAGAATGAGATGGGCGGTTTTTGTGCTGATCTCTTCGGCAAGGTTGTACCGCATATTTCCGGGTTTGAGTTTGTGCGCTTCATCGAAGACAATGAGGTCCCATTTTGTTGAGAGGAGCATCTTTGTTTTTTCTTCATTTCTCCCGATATCGACCGAGAGGATCACCTTATCATTTTCTGCATAGGGATTTCCTTCAATTTGTCCCTTGATGATGGTGAAATCTTCGTTAAATTTTTCCTTGAGTTCTTCCTTCCACTGGATCTGGAGTCCCGATGGACATATGATAAGCACACGTTGTATTTTATGGCGGAGCAGGAGCTCTTTCATGACGAGGCCGACCATAATGGTCTTTCCCAACCCGACATCATCGGCAAGCAGCATCCGGATCCTGCCGGAAATGCCGCTCGACGGGCGTAGCATCGCCATCATCTTGACAAACGCTTCGACTTGATGGGGCAGTGGATCGATCTTACCGATGGAGACGACCGAAACAGGATCGTATTTGTGCTTGAGGTGAATACGGTAGGCATCGACATTCAGCTTGAAATTGGTCAGCGGATCGAACTGCTGTGTTCTAATCCGCTCGTGGAATTCTGCTAACGTCATTGCCATGCATGCACCTTAAAAATTATCCAGCCCGGTCTGGCCCTGTTTCGGGAATGATTGTCCCATACGTTCGAGTATCTTCTGCGCTACCTGTCGCTCGGAATCTTCTGTTGGTAATGAGAGAAGAGCTTCGAGAACGTCCTTGATTTCACTTCTGCTGAAGGGAATGGTTGCAAGTTCCCGCTCAACATCAGTATAGCCACCCCTCGCGAAAGTTGTAATTACGAATTGGACGCAGTCGATAAGGGATTGTTTGGGGTTGGTTTCCCTAGAGGAGAAATTAAGGATCTTAACACCCTGCGCTTTTCCTTTTTTGCTTGTTTCAATGAGTCCCTGTTTCTCGAATAATTTGAGATCAACATTCATGCTTTTTGCAATAAGGTTTGCAGTATCAAATGGCATCCCTTGGAGGTGTGACAGCCGAGTGTAGAGATAGAATGATGTTGGTGCATCGAGACCGGATGCGTTCTTCATGTACCGATCGAGAACGTACTGGGCGACATATTTTTGGACAAGTTCAAGTACGTCCTTAATCTGCATCTCGCCAGTGTAACTCTTAATTTCAGAATATTGAGTGATGATATCAAGGGTTGCACCCATTGCAGATACCGTAAGATCTGCACCACGGAGGCCGTAATTCCAAAATTCGTCGAGACGTTTTCTTAAGTGAGACTGAACATCATCCTGAATTTCTTCAAGATAACCAGTTTTTTCAGTTTTTCGTTTTCGTGCGACAATAACAATAGATGACATAATTGATGAATTTCCACGAGCGAGAGGATTAACTGCATTTTCAGTATGGACCGGCCATGTCGCAGTAATACGAAAACCTGCATTTTGCATTGATTTTATTACGAAACCCCACGCTTCTGGAGACGAATGCGCGAAAAATAAGACAACCATTCCATCATCAGATATAAGTGTAAAAATCTTTTTCATACTGATATTAAATAAACGAGAGAAAAATTCTGGTGTCCGACCTGCTCCTCCAACCGACATTTCTTCAGCAGATTGGATATCGCCAAGATCGTGTATTGATTTTAAAACTCGATGCTCCCATGTGTAAAAGAAGTGGCTGAACTCAGCATATCTCACGTCGTCAAAATATGGAGGATCGGAAATTATTAGGTTTGAGGGTGTTTCTAGATTGGTGACGGATAAATTTTTTACAAGACAGTTTGTTTGCAGATTGAGAGAATTTTGTGAGAAGACCAGCCCTTTTATTATATTTTTTATCATTCCCTGAAGTGTTCCCGAACC
Source organism: uncultured Methanoregulaceae archaeon (assembly GCA_963701095.1). Lineage (GTDB taxonomy): Archaea > Halobacteriota > Methanomicrobia > Methanomicrobiales > Methanospirillaceae > Methanoregula. The sequence continues at coordinate 1,113,412 of OY969564.1, read as the reverse complement.
ATCAGCAAAAGGATTGACTTCGGCATGATCCCAATTCATGCCAACTCCACGATATGTTAGTACATGAGCGATTTGTTCATTTGCTCTATGCCATGCAGTAGAACGTGAATTATAATCAAAATGTTTTCCGAGAAGGAACGATAAATATGTAGCAACAGCGAAATTATAATCAAGATCATTCGATTTTAATTGAGTTTGGCAGTATTCTTTTATTTTTTTCTCAAGAGTGATAAACAATAAGAGTTGCCGCGAGTTAAGCAATCGGCGCCACTTTGGTAGATAAATTCTTACTGATAGAGATCCCCGAGTGTCTTCTGGGATATCCTCATCTGGAACAATATCTTCAGATATCCAGCGTTGAAGGTTATGTTTGACATATTTGTCGACTTTATCAAATGCGTCATTATCACTTTGAGAAAATAACTCGTATTCTTTTCGTTTTCGACCATTCACAACGACAGCAAGAGGATATTCTTTTTCCCGCTCGTTTATATCTTTAATTATGTGCTCATTGGAGATTTGTGCACCACAATTGAGACAAACCCCTTTCCCATCTGAACAATTTCCTTCTTGCGGTGAGATGCCCTTATGAATCGATAAAATAAGTGGGGATTTAGCGGTCAGCGGCTTGTTATAATCTAAATAAAAATTATTCCCTTTTTTACGTGCCAACCACCACTGTCCAACTATTGGATTTTCGAATCCACATTGTGGACATTTCACTTGCCAAGCCCAAATATATGCAGCGACTTCCTTTCCTTCGTGTTTAGGATAATATTGTTCCATCTCCTTTTTGGTTTCCTGAAAAACCCATTCCAACCCAGCCTCAACGTCCTTAAGAAGGACTCCTCGGTATTTTTTTGGATATTCAAGTGTAGCTTTGAGAATAAGATATGCCATTGCATTGTAATCATTAGCAATTGTATCCGCACCTACCCGCATCGCTTCAAAGGGAATTGAACCTCCGCCGGCAAAAGGATCAAGAATTGTTGGAACTTCTCCCCAGACTTTTTTATATTCCTCCGTTAGTTGTTCAATACGGTCTTTAGGAATATCATAAGTATATGCCCGTTTGTCTCTACCAAGACCGAGTAATTTTTTGAATTCAATAATATCAAAATCTGATGGAAGTAATGATGCTAAAACCACGGCCCGCGCTGCGACGAGAGGCTTCCTCGTCCACCAATAGTGCATTGTTGAAGTGGGTGGTTTTGCATTTCCTAACTTTTCGATTTTCGCTTCTTCGGAAATTTCATCAACCGGTAAAATTGTTTCAATTAAAGTCCGTTTTTCTTCAGTCACAAAATCATCTCAAAGATACATCGCCTTAAAACCATTCAGCGCAGAATTTTTCAACGAGAGAACCTTCCAAGCCCAGAATGATATCTCCTCATCGGTCAGCGAACCAATAATCTCCAGTGCTTCTTCTATCCGTGGTCGCTGCTCCATGCTGGACACCAGTTTCATCGCAAAGAGCATCTTCATCGCCATTTCTTCGGGAAGACGGTAATCGCTGTTCCATTGGCTCTTTTCAAGGTGAACGATTCCTCCGCCATCCGTATCGAGAACCATCTGACGTTTCAGAATCGTGCTTTTGACATCATGCTGGTATTTTGCAATAAGTTTGTCGAGAAAAACCCTTATGATCTCTGCCCGCCATGAAAAGACGGAGCCAATGGGATTCTTGTAATGCCGGTTCATCCCGTCGATGTGCTCCCAGAGCTGCATGGATTTGCCGGATCCTTCCTTGAGCGAAACCGTATAATGGATCCGCTCCTTTTTCAGATAATTCTTGATCTCCATGCCGTTACTTCTCCACAAGCGCTTCGAAAGTAAGTTCAGACTTTATCGGACTAAATTCATCGATGGAATCGGCGAGATCCTGATCAACTTTCGCCGGCTGCCGGAATTTCATTGCAATTGATACATTCAGATTATCGTTGAATTGCACCGCAAGCTTGGATAACAGATCCACGATTGCATTGATATCTTTGATTTCGCTGTCATGAATTTCCAGATCAAATTGCGAACTGTGCACGGATATATTGAAAACAACACCTGTCTGGCCAAGGAGCAGCATGGAAAATGTACTTTTAATCTGGTTAAAAAGGCGGGCATTGGTAAAACGGATATCCAGTTCCCGGAGATTCCATCCTTGGTATTCAGCAATTTCCGCCGGGTTATCAAGAGTCTTGTCAGTCACTGGTGAAGTGAGTGAAATTTGTTTGCCCTTCTTCCCAACATAGAGCCCTACAGGATTCAGGGAACTAGCCGATCGTCCGGCTTGTTCGGCTATTTCATTGAGTTGCCCCTCTATGAGTTTTGCCCGCTCTTTGGGAAGGAGATAATAACCATCCCGCACACCTGAATCAGGTGCGCGACCGAAATAAAATCGTTCGCCTACTGAAGAGAAATTTTCTTTGTCAATGGCAAGGATATCCCCGATCCCCCCGGAATACATCGCAAACTGATTTTCCTGAACCCCCCGTTTTATCGCATCATACACAACATCCTTATTTTTCGGAAAAAAATGAACCGGTGCCTCTTCAAAGGTTGTTACCAGATCCTGCACTGTCATTTCCGTTCGATCACCAAAGATCCGGTCAACAATATACTCAGGATTAATTGTGGCAACAATCTTACCGCTTTTTGTCAGTGCTTTGCAAACTTTATCCGGAAGATTTTTTGCTCCTTCATAGCCATCTGCGACGGTGATGCATTTGATCTCGGTCCCTTTCGGGTAATAGATGAGGGAATAACATCGTTCGAGGGTACCATTCAGGGTTGAATCCGCTTCCTTGAGAAGTTCATCGATCTTCTGGCCGTACGCCCCGATATCCTGACGATTCTTTCGTGCCCCCTTGAGTTCCTCGATCGCAAGGAACCGGCGAGAGGCTTCTATCATTCTTCCAGAACGATCTTCACGTGCAACCAGCACATACATGAGATTTTTCCTTGACCGGAATGAAGTTCCTTCCTTCTCGATGACTGTTTTTACCTGACCAGGGACTGAAGTCTCAGTCCCTGCAACCGTGTGGAAATTCGGGACTACAAGCGTTGGTTTATGCGGACTCCTGATATCCTCATCCCATACATGAACATCAAAAAAGTCCGATGAAAGCATCTTCCGGAGCCTTCCCTTGATCTCCGGATCATATTGGGTCTGGTCCACGTTCTGGGTTTCATCAGCGATGACTTTGTTGAGATTTACTTCAACGGAGAAATATAATTTACCGGTTTTGTTGTAAATGTACCACAAGGTATTTTCGAGATTGATCACATCAACCAGCACATCTTTTGGGTAGGTTATCCCCTCGACAGATGTGGCAAGTACTAGATCATTCTGGGAACATCCCTTACTTGCCTCGTTGTTAGAACCGATCAGACTGTACAGATAGATTGCGGTACTGACACGGACATTTGATCCGTATGCGGGTTTATTATCAATCTTCTGGCATTTGGCAGTCTGTTCATCATTGACAATATCAGAATTGATGACCGACTGGAACTCTCCTTTCGCTATTTTATTGGTCAATTCCTGGAAAATACTCATATCATTAAGATCGACAATGCCCGGGGTAATGATCGGATCAGAATCTAGTGTATCGATATTCTGGTAGATATTTTTCAGGATGTGGGAAAGGAGCCGGAGAACTCCCCGGGTTTTCTGGAATTCTGCTATTGTAGCTACCCTTTCATAGAGAAGATCAACAAGCGCCGGGTGGAATGGATAGGATTTAGCGGTTTTTGTCCGGTAGTCCAGGGTCATCACATCGGCAGGAAATGATTCCTGATGTTCTGCATAAAATTTCTGCAAATGTTCGGCGACATCCGTGGCATACTGGTGATCGACCGTGCGGAAGAGGCGTTTCCGTATAACATCATAGATTTCCGAACGTTCCATCGGTACGGTGAAAGAACCTTCCCTCCCGCTGATTTCCTTGATCATGGTTTTATATTTTTCGAGGAGTTCTGATTCCTCCTTATAAGCGGATTCAGACCCGGGAAGGGTGATGATTAGCATTGCATTCTTGCTGTTGACAATAACGTCCGTGAGCGTATGGAAGAAAGAGACCGTCACTTCAGCGAGATTTTGTTCGCCGACAGCCTCGGCTTTGGCATCCTTCAGGTAATTCACCAGTTCGTCCAGCAGAATTAAGACGGGCTTATCGGTAGAATTTATTAGTTTGGCCAGAGTATCCGCATCCGGACGGCGCATTTCCTGGTCGTAAGTCTTAACCATTTCATATTGATCAAGCTGACGGCCGATTTCTCCCCATATTGTCCGGGCCTTTTTGGGCATTTTCACGGAGGAAATATTATGGCAATCTATGGCAACGAGGGAGATATCAGGGACGGCAGGGAGATTCAAAGAAGTCAGAATTTTTTTCAGATCTGCATTTTTCTTTGCAACATCAGGGTGGGAAAACAGATGATATAATGCGACAAGTGTATGGGTTTTTCCGCCACCAAATGTAGTATCAATTACGAGCAGAGGTCGGCTTCCGCCATGTGCCATCCTTGAGAGAACGTCTTCATAAATCCCTGCAAGGTTTTTCGTCACGTGAGTAAGATCGAAAAACAATTTTGGGTCGTTATAGATGTCATCGGCGGTCCCATTCAGGACTGCATGAAATCCTACTGCGAAGGAATTTTCCGATATTTTATTCTTCAGAATGTCATCATAAGGAACAATTTTCTTTTTCTTAAAGGCGTCTTTTAATGTGTGCATTCTCCCACTCAACCCAATTTAATTATTATTTTATATATTTCATACTGGCATTAATCTTGTCATTCGTTAATTCGGGAGAAAATAATTATTGGGATATTACTTGTCACATTATAATAGATATTCTTCGGTTAACACCTCCCGAGAGATATTTTGCGTCCCTTCACTTTCACTCACTCATGGCCGGATCTTTACTCCCCTGAAACCTCGTGACTAACGACTTTATTGCCACCCATTATATCCATACCGAGCAATAATTCCTAAACAGATGGCGTCCCTCACGAAGAATATCTTCCTTAATACCATTGCATGTCCTACGTTCGGCTGGCGGCTGAAAAACGATAAAATACCAGAAGACCGGTCCCCTGAGACACAATATTGGATGAACCAGGGGAAATATATCGGAAAACTAGCACGAGAATTGTATCCCGATGGGGTGTTTGTCAATGCACCTGATAATGAGTCTGCCGCAACGTTGACCCGTGAACTTACCGCAGATGCGAAGGTACATACAATATTCGAAGGCACTTTCATCACGGGAAATTATGTTGCAAAAGCCGATATCCTCACACGGAAAGGCACATCGTGGGATGTCGTTGAAGTTAAGTCAGGTCTGAATGTAAAAGAGGATCATATCGCAGATATGGCCTATACGACATTGATTGCCCAAAAATCCGGTTTCAAAACATCAAATATCATCCTTCAGTTAATAAACAAAGAATATCGGCTTGGGATGCCCCTGGAAAATCTCTTTGTTCGAATTAATTGTACCGGCGATGTCCTCGAAAAGGTCAAGGAATTCTCACCATACTTGTCAAAAGTCGATCATTTTGTTCATGCCGCCGATGAACCCAAGCCCGAATCAACAATGAATTGCAAAAAATGCAGTGAATTTAAGCGATGCATCGGTGAGGATATTGAAAATCATATCTTCCAGATACCGCGACTGAGTGAAAAGGCGTTTACCGCACTCTCATCAGCAGGGATACTATCAATATGCGATATCCCTGAATCTTTTACATTGACTCCTCTTCAGAGGCAGGTCGTTCAATGTATAAAAAGCGGGGAAGTCGATATCGATCCCGTAATGAAAGAGAAACTGGATGAAGTCGTCTGGCCTGCATATTATCTTGATTTTGAAACATCACAAACAGTAATTCCGCTCTATCCCGAACTCGGCCCCTATGATATATTCCCGACACAGTATTCCATCCATATCTGTGACCGGCTTGGAAATATCACCGCACACCGTGAATATATTGCAAATCCCCACTCAGACTGCAGGAAAGAACTTGCACAGCGTTTGATTGCTGACCTCGATAAGAAAGGTTCGATTATAACCTACAGTAATTATGAAAGAACAATGATCAAAGCACTCTGCGAGGCATTTCCGGATCTTGAACAACCGCTCCAGGCATTGATCGAAAGAATTGTGGATCTGGAAAAATCCGTGAAATGTGTCCGTCATCCCCAGTTTGCCGGGAGAACTTCCATAAAAGTAGTCCTCCCGGCCCTCGTCACTGATCTTTCTTATGATGGCCTTGCCATTGCCAACGGAGGTAGTGCCATGGTGGTTTTTGCAATGATGGCACAGGGAATGATGAGCCCGGAAGAGATTGAACAAAAAAAGGCGGAATTACTGGCATACTGTAAACTCGATACCCTTGCCATGGTAAGGGTGCACGAAAAGCTCTCCGAATTACTGATACGTACCTGACTTTTGTTTTCATTGTTCTAGTGAAATGGTTATATCTGTCAAGGAATGATGCAGTACCGGTGAAACAATGGCTCCATCCAAAAAACCCGACAACCAGCTTGCAAACCCGACCCTGGATACTATCTATGGAAGAAGATCCGTACGGAAGTATGCCGACAAAGACGTCTCCGACGAGATCATCCGGGAGATAATAAGGGCCGGCACCTATGCCCCGACCGCCGTCAATAAACAGCCATGGCGGTTCGTTGTTATCAAGAACCGGAAACTCATCGATGAATTAGACGAGAAAGCAAAGAAGATCTTCGTTAGTATGTTCAAGGACTCGACCATCCCGGAGCTGGCTGTCTATGCAAAAAACCTCGCAAAACCGGAAGTCCGGATCCTGTACGAAGCGCCGGTTTTCATTCTCGTCTTTACCTCCCCGGATGCGATGAACGAACACGACTGCGCCCTCGCCGCAGAGAACATGATGCTTGCAGCACATTCGCTGGGGATCGGCAGCTGCTGGATCGGGCTTGCCGCCGGCCTTGGTACTGATGAGGCATTCCTCAAGGAAGCAGGTGTGCCAAAAGATCACAAGCTTGTCGCAACGTTAATATTCGGCTACCCGGCAAAAGGCGCCCTTCCGGCACCGAAGCGTAATGCCGACGTCATCCTCAAATGGATTCCCTAAAAAGAAGCAAAAATCATGAACCTGTCGCCCGGCACACTACCGGGCGACTGCAATGCTATCCAGTCCTACCTCTTTGCCACGTCTTTTCCCCGTATGGATCAATCTCCTGGCCGCGTCCTCGCAGGCCGGGTCGTGGATCCTATCCGTCCAGCGTTTGAGACAACCTGGTCTTTGTCTCACCAGGGGCTTTTTTTTCATATGCCCCAAAGATAACATATAATTCGACGGTCAATAAATAACAAACAAATATTTCGTTTTCTTATGTATCCCATTCTCTACGTCGATGATGAACCCGGGCTGCTCGAGGTTGGCAAACTCTTCCTTGAGCAGGGCGGAGAGTTCAGTGTTGACACGGTTACCGCTGCCTCTGCTGCAATGGATTTGATGAATAAACAAAAATACGATGCCATTGTCGCCGATTACCAGATGCCCGAAATGGATGGCATCGAATTTTTGAAAAAAGTACGATCTTCAGGAAATACCATCCCGTTTATCCTTTTCACCGGGCGGGGACGTGAACAGGTTGTCATACAGGCACTGAATGAAGGTGCGGACTTTTATCTCCAGAAAGGCGGGGATCCGGCAAGCCAGTATGCCGAACTTTCAAACAAGATCCGGTATGCTATTACGCGCAGGAACGCGGAGGCGGCACTGGGAAAGCGCGAACGTCAATTCAAAGCAATGGCAGCCAATATTCCCGGGGTCATCTACCGGATCTCCGTGAATCCCGACGGGACCCACGGGTTTGATTATATCAGCAAGCGGAGCCTGCAAATCCTTGGTCTTGAACAGGACACGGCTCATTTTCTCGACCGGTTTACGCAAGGTATCGTGGCAGAAGACCGGGAACGGTTTACCGCATCAATGCGGCACGCTGTCAGCACGAAAACACTCTGGGAATACAGCGGATGGTACGTGAAACCTTCCGGGAAAAAGATCTGGATCACCGGGGTATCAAACCCGGTGATGGAACACGACCGGCTCGTTTTCGACGGCGTAATTTTTGATAGCACCAGCTGGAAACTCGCAGAAGTGGAACGCGACCGGAAAACCGAGGAACTCAAAGCCTCCTATGAACAGATCGAGGCAGCAGACGAGGAACTCCGTGCCAGTTTAGACGAAATGATCCGGAAGGAACAGGCCCTCAGAGAAAGTGAGAAGCTGCTCCGAAAAGATGAAACCCAGTTAAAACGGGCAGAAGAGGTCGGCAGGTCCGGAAGCTGGGAGTTCCGGCTGAACGAAAACACCGTTGACGCTTCTGAGGGGGCACGGCGCCTGTATGGAATCGGAGAATCGGCATGGACCATAGACGCAGTCCAGAAAATTCCCCTTCCCGAGTACCGTCCTCTTCTCGATACTGCGTTAAAGGACCTTATTGCCGGAAAATCTCCCTATAATATCGAGTTCAGAATCAAGAGACCATCTGATCAGACTATCCTGGACCTCCATTCTGTGGCAGAATACGATCCCGTCCGAAATGTCGTCGTGGGAGTTATTCATGATATTACGCAACGGAAACGGGCAGAAGAAGAACTACGGACGGCACACAGCCAGATTACGGCAAGTGCGGAAGAACTTCGCAGCCAGTATGAAGAGCTGGCACAGAATGAGCGACTGATCCGGAAGAGCGAAGCATATTATCAGTCCATACTTGCCGCAATTCCCGACGGGGTCGCACTAACGGATCTTCAGGGAACCGTCAACCTTGTCTCTCCCGCAGTGCTGAAGATTTTTGGCTTTGGGCATGAAAACGAGATCCTCGGCAAGTCAATCGTTCTGTTCCTGGTCCCGGAAGACCAGGGGAGGGCCGGAGAAAATATTGCACTGATGCATCAGGGTATTTTCACCGGTCCTGGCGAATACCGTGCATTTCGTGCAGATGGAAGTATATTCTCTATTGTTGCAAACGCCGATTTTGTCAGGGATGCGGAAGGGAAACACACCGGCATGGTGTTCATAGTCCACGATATCACCAGGCGCAAGCAGATGGAAGATGCGCTGCAGGAGAAAACTTCCCAGATCCAGACACTCGTCGACAACCTCCCGTTTGACGTCTGGGCTATGGATCAATCGGGTAAATACATACTGCAGAACCCGGCTTCGATCAGACATTGGGGAAAGAGTATCGGCAAAGATCCCGGCGAGATCCCGCTTCCTCCGGACGTGTTCGAACACTGGACGGAGAATAACCGGAAGGCGTTTGAAGGAAATGTGGTGCGGAGAGAGGTGTCAATAGCACGCGGGGACGGGGTGCGGACGTATGACGAGATTATTGCCCCGGTCCGTACCGGTAATGAAATCAAAGGGATAATCGGGACAAACATTGACATTACGGAACGGAAACGGGCAGAAGAAGAACTGCGGAAAAGCGAAGACCGGTACCGGAGCCTCATCGAAACTACCGGAACCGGGTATGTTATTTTAGACCGGGACGGCCGGGTCATTTCGGCAAACGAAGAATATGTCCGTCTTACCGGGCGTTCGTCCCGTGCTGAAATCGAAGGAAAATCCGTTATCGAATGGACCGCATCCTACGATCGCGAGAGAAATGCCCTCGAACTTGAAAACTGTTTCCGGAAAGGACAGGTGCGGGGTCTGGAGATTGATTATCAAAAACCGGATGGCTCCATCCAGCCGTTAGAGATCAATGCTTCATTGGTCACTTCAGGTACCACCCAGATCATCCTGACGCTGTGCCGGGACATTTCCTATCGTAAGAATGCAGAAGACGCAATAAAAAATGTAAACCACCAACTCAAACTCCTCTCGTCCATCACCCGCCATGACATCCAAAACCAGCTGACCATGCTACGGGGGTACCTGGCCGTCCTGGAAAAGGATCCGCTCGCTCCTCAATACAAAGAGTATTCTAAAAAGGCGGAAAAGGCCGCAGAAAGTATCTCCGGCATGATCCAGTTCTCAAAAGAATACGATGCGATCGGGGTCAATATACCGGTGTGGCAGAACATTCATACCCTTGTAGAAACCGCAGGAACACAAGCCTCTCCGGGAAAAGGTACCGTAAAAAATGATCTCCCTGCCGGTACAGAAGTATTCGCCGATCCTTTGATTGTCAAAGTCTTTTACAACCTCATAGACAATGCGGTAAAACACGGCGGGAACGTCACGTCTGTCCGGTTCTCGGTTGAAGAACGCAACGGCGAACACATCATCATCTGCGAAGATGACGGGTGCGGTATTCCTCCCGAAAACAAAGAGTCTGATTTTTACGAGAGGGTTTGGGAAGAACACGGGACTCGGACTTTTCCTTTCCCGCGAGATCCTTTTGATAACCGGTATCACTATTACCGAAACCGGGAAACACGGGAACGGCGCACGGTTCGAGATGAACGTTCCCCGCAGGGCGTTCCGGTCCTGACCTCCTGGCACCAGAACCGGTGTTCTTAAAAAGGAATGGTTCTGGTACCTTTCGTCGTTTTCTTTCCCGGAATCATCTTGAAAGAACGCGGGTCGCGGGACGCCTCAGGTACCCGTTGTTCCCCCTGCGAAAAAACATGCCATCTTCCTGTTTTCGCTCAAACCTCACTGGTATCGGGTTCCACGTTGTACCCCTCAGGTTACATCACGCAACTCAGGCAATCTTGGAAATATATACGCCCGACCCGGCAACGTTGGAATCAGGTGCGTCCTGCAGGGATTGCGGGACAATCCTGGAAAAGGTGACAACGATGAAACACACGAAAATAATGTTGTTAGGCAGTTTCTGTATGATCTGCCTTATGGCAGCAGTCATGCCGGCAGGCGCTACAGGCGTCACACCGGACTCATGGAATACCAATGCCTCCCATATCGCCGCAATGCAGGCAACCGTTGCCTATGCAGGGGCATACGGCGAGGCCCAGATGAACGGGGCGATCAGCTATATCGGTTCCATCAGTAACGGTGCCGGGACAAGTGAGCTGACCTCCCTTGAGACAGATTTCTCCGGAGTCGTAACCTCTGTTGAGTCCATGACCTCCGCTGACCAGATAAGACAAGCAGCATCACAGATGTCTTCAGATAAAAAAGAGTTTATGACTGACGCAAAAGACGAACTCAAAGAGTACAACGGTACCGGAAAAGCTCTTCACGAGAGTGTCAATGCTTCCGTAGAGGCACAGGCCACAACCCTTGCGACCCTGAAATCCACGGCATGGACAGACCGCGAGACCGCCCGTATGGCGGAGTTTGCGACCAACGACCAGAACCGGAACAACATATTGACAAAGCTGTCCGGTAAAGGTATTGACGTCTCGAACGCACAGGCAGTAGAGAGCCAGATCCAGCAGGAAGGTCAAGCCCTCCAGACCGGGTTTAACGACCAGAACGCCCAGGAAGTAAAAGCTGCAAACCAGCAGCTCTCCATACTGACCACCCAGTTCCGGGAAATTGTGCAAAAGGACCGCCAGAGCCTGCGTGCAACACCCACCGTGACAACGACGAGTGCCGTCCAGGGTTAATCTTTTTTTTTATAATACACTGTTAACTGGGAATAGTTTAAGACTTGAAGAGAGTTCTATTACGTCTAATTCCGGGGTTTCTGGCCAACCGGGCAGACATCGGCACATGTCGTGCAGTACCCTGAATTCCTTCTTCGGCCCGAATGGGATATATTCCCCTTTTTCTGTACGGTAGCTGCGGCAGCGGAGCCCGTCAAATGAATCCTGCCGGATTGCTCCCGCCGGGCATGCTAAAACACACTCGCCGCATCGGGTGCAGACGGATTTGTGATATACCGGGGTGTCCTTTGAAAGTGCATCCGTTGCGAGGAGGCTCAGCTGAATCCACGGGCCCCAGAGAGGATGCAATAAAAACGTATTCATCCCGATCTCGCCAGCTCCAGCGGATTGTGCAACAGATCTGAATTGTATGCCACTCTCCCAGGGATAGGGAACCATAGCCGTCCGGAATCCATGAACGCCAAACGCATCTGCGATGTCGTTATAGATTTTTTTGCTGTGATCATCTGCGTGGCAGTGATGCAGCCCATTTTCCTTTTCAAACCATGTCCATTCATATTTTGTTACAATATGATAGCCAAGTACGACTGCTGTTCTGGCAGCCGGTGAGAACCGGGGAAAATATTCCCGTTCCCGCTTATCGAGCGACGAAATGGGGATTGTCCAGGCTCCGCTACAGGGATATTTCCGGATAACCGGATTTATGATATCTTCTGCAAACATCATGAGTTCAGCGTCAATGCGTATTGAACCGCTTTTATTTTAACAGAAGTTGGATGCTCCTCACCTTAATCCTATCACGATACCCTGGGAAAGTTGACGGAAAAGTTTTCTCATGTTTCCGCTATTCTGGGGGAGAAGATCCCGGGAACACCAACCGAAAATGCTAACAGAACCGTATTGTGCCCGATCACATTCCTTATCTGCACATCCTACCATAATGCCGATCATGGAACAGCCGATAACCTATTTTGAAACGCTCGACCCGGGGAACACGGATATCACGTTCCGGTTAGCACGCGACCGTGCTCACACGCTCAACATCAAAAAGATCGTCATAGCGTCTACCAGTGGTGCCACGGCAAAGAAAGCGATGGAGTATTTCAAAAACGACGGTGTACAGCTGATTGTCATTCCCCATCAATGGGACTTTCACCGCGAGACCAATGCGTTTCCCCAGGATTTGGCAAAGACATTGAGGGAAGCAGGACATGTAGTTCATTTTGGCACGATGCTTTTTCACACCGGCGACCTCTATGAATCGACAACACCAGTAGTCATGGCAAACCTGCTGCGCTGCTTCTGCCAGGGGTTCAAGGTCTGTTTTGAAATTGTGCTCATGGCCACCGATGGTGGTCACATAAAAAGCGGTGAGAAGATCATCGCTATAGCCGGCACAGGAAGAGGATCTGATACGGCGCTGGTCATGCAGGCGGCTTCCTCACAGCATCTCAAAAATCTCCGTGTCCATGAGATCCTCTGTAAACCGCTCAACCCGCTGAACCTTGAAGAGGTCCATGCACGGATGAAAAGGGAATTGTCCCGGTAACCAGGACTTTATGGGAATTACTACAACGGGAGGAATTATCATGGATGTAAAAAAAATTAATAGGGAACAATTGGTACCGATACTCGTCGTATTCGAGCTGGTTTTAAGCGTGATATTCATTTTCGTGGGGTATCTTACCGGAAACATATACTTCCGGGGAGTGGGAATTGGCTTGTTAATCGCCTGGGTGACGGGCGCCATAGCCTATTATGTCGTGGGAAAGAGAACGGCAAAACCATGACTTTTTCCGATATGAGCCACGTGTTTGGCTATTGTCAGGAGAAAACGAACGTCGCAGATTGGTGCCGATCAAGACTTCATGGGAATTACTACAGCTGAAGAGTTTACCATGGATGCAAAAAAAGATGAAATTGGCAGGATTCCTCCGGTAACATTCGTACATCAATGAGATCAGGTCCTTAACCTGACACCTTTGACCTGGCTTGGCTACCCTCGCCCGTGACTTTTTTCCATACCGGGAATCCCTCCGGCGGAACCGGCCGGTCCGGCTGATGTTGAGAGGGATGTCATGCTGTGATTGAAAGGGAAAATCGTTATTTCCCTGATGACCAAATACTACTCATGGTTGAAACGGCCAAGAAAGCCAAAACCCCCGAGAAGGGACTGACCGAGAAGGAGCGGAAGAACCTTATCGAGACAAAAAAGCAATACCATAAAGGACTTCAGCGGTTAAGCCAGCTCTAATTTCTCTTTTATCCAAGTTTCTACGGAATCCCGGGTGTGGATATATGATGCCACCTCAAGCATAAAACTGACCATTTCATCATCCGTTGCCATGATACGATGTCCGCAGTTTTTCAGGATATTTTCGGCGGCAACGAATGCAGTTCGTTGTTGCCATCAATAAATGGGTGATCGCTTGCAATACCGTGAAGGATGATCGCTGCCTTACGTGTGCTGGACTTCGTACGATTAACCAAGTAGATCAGGTGGTCAAGTGTGGCTTCATCTCTGACTCCCCAGGCCCCGCCATAATCCTGGATGATATCATTATGAATTTCGATGAGCTTAGCAGAAGTCAAAGGGGACTCAGGCATTATCCTCTTGTTTGTGGTGACCCTGCTTGAATATTCCGTTATTGTGTGCTCTGAATCAGGGTTTCTATGGGCAATCCCTCCAAAGGATTAGGGGAACAACAAGGAAACGAAAATGCGGGAAAATACAGCCCGGATTTAAAATTTAAAATGAGTTCCAATGCCCCAGCCCGACACATACATATAAGGTTACATTCCAAGCAGTTTCTTTATATACTTTTGATGCTGATTCACTGTTATGGCAGCTACCAGCACCATCCAAACATCACGTTTCCATGCTAGTGATGCAAAGTACGTGGAATACTCGAACAACACTCTTGAAAAAAAGATCAAGAGTGGAATGATCACGGAAGATGACGCCGCGCTCATCCGTGAATTTGTCGCGGAAGCAAGAGCAATATCCCAGATCAGCAACAGCCGGGCGTTTAAACTGCATGTAGTTCTCACCCAACTGAGGGAGTTTGTAGGTCCTTACCGTACAAACACCATATCTGATGTCTATTCAGCTATAGATACTATTAAAAATGCAAAAAATCCTGATGGCTCACTCCGGTACAAGAAAAACACTATAGGGGATTTTATCCGCTTTCTAAAACGGTTTCATCTGTGGCTTGTAGAGAACCACTACTCGACCATTGATGAAAAGAAACTGTCCAAAATTCATACCCCCGGGTACGATACTATGACCAAGACAGCTGAACAGATCCTTAGCGAGGATCAGATCAAGGCAATGATTCAAGCATGTCAGATATCCCGGGACCGTGCCCTAATTGCCTGTCTGTATGAAGGCGGATTCCGCGTTGGCGAGCTCGGCAAACTTACCTGGAAACAAGTAAAATTTACTGACTGGAATGTTGTAATAAATGTCAATGACAAGACGGAGAGGCCCCGTTTTATCCCCCTTGTCATGGCCCGGTCATACCTTGCACAATGGAAGAACGATTACCCCGGTGAGATCACCGATGAAGGGTTTGTTTTTTTGACAAACGGGAAGCATCAATCACTCCAGTACCGGGGAGTAGCAAAACAATTATCGAAGATAGCTCATAGAGCGGGAATAGAGAAGCATATAACGCCACATATCTTCCGTCATTCGCGGATAACTCATCTCATCCAACAGGGATGCAGCGAGAGCATTATTAAGAAAATGATGTGGGGCAACATCATCACAAAGCAATTTGCAACGTATGCCCATCTCACCGACACTGACACCGAAAATGAGATAGCCCGTATGAATGGGGTCATTGCACCTGATAAAAAGAAGAAGTCTGAAGCGTTGGAACCCCGACAATGCCCCCGGTGTTTCACAGTCAATGGTCCAACCTTGTCGTTCTGTGGAAATTGTGGCCTTGAGCTAACCGAAGAAGCAATGGATAAGGTAAAAAAATCGAAAGAGCAGGCAGAACTTCAGCCGGAATATCAGGCCATACTCGATAAGTTTAAAATGGAACTTTTACAGGTGCAGGCAAAAAATCAAGCCTAACTATCATTTTTAGTCTGTTTTAATTTTTTCAGATCATCTAACAGAATTACCGCTTGACTAGATTCAATAGATTTATTTCTAATAGTCATTTCATCTGGAGTTAACTGTAAAATATCCCTTAAAATTTCATCTTTGCTCATTCGTCTCCGGCGCGCTTTCTTTCTCTCATTTTCATCATGTATTCTTTGAAGTTCAGATTCGTAATTATCCATTAAATCGTGTTCACTGAGGATAGACTCTGCAATTACTAGTTTATTTGAGAGTTCGTTGTTCGCCCTTTTTAGACGTAAATATTCTATTCTAACTCCATAATCTGTTAAAACTGGAGTCAATGCCTCTCCTGAAATTTTGTAAAAAACTAGGTTTTTCCTCTTCTGTCTGATTGTAATCCTATGCTTTTCCAGATCTATCATGATTTGGTTCATTCTAGACCGAGACAAGTCAAACTTCTCTTCTTTCATATGCGTCAAAATTTCAGGATATGGAACCCATCCATCTGGGGATTCTTTCCCTCTTTCAATTATGAATTTTAAAATAGTGGGTAGCTCTTCTCTCCCTTTTCCAATCCGTGCTTCAAGGTACATCTTATAAAGCTCTATTCTGAGAGGCTTTGATTCTCGGAGAGGAGTCAATTGTCCTTTTTTTACCAGAAATTTTGCTTTCCTTCCGGCAAGCCCTTTTGTTGGAGGCATAATGTCACATTTGAATTGTATTTAAAAGGGATGTTGACCCCAGAACCGATATACATAACTGTGGTGTGAATCACGCCACAGGAAGTGAAAATGGTAACACTGACAATTCGATCAGATGGCGAGGAATTAATTCATACAAATGTGACCATACCTCGTCATCTTCGAGATTTCGCAAAAGAACAGGAAATTTCGTTATCGAAGGAATTACGCTTGGCACTTGAAAGGAAAATGAAAGAAGGCAATGCAGGGGCCGATAATGCTACCAACACCAAGGCCCCGACATCCCTATCCAGCACTGACAAGCAGGTGGACGTATGAGCTCTCTTTGTTCCGGTACTTCAACCTTGCCGCAACCCCGGCCCATCCCGGGCTTCACCATCGACCAGGAGACTCTGGAGCACCTGAAAGCAACCAGCCCACTTCATTATCTGGTTGCTGTCGCATGTCTCAAAGATGGCAGATGGAGACTGATAGACAATTTTAATGAGGGATAAAGGTGGGGGTGCGCTGGATTGATTGAAACCGTACCAACCAGGGCAGCACTCGTAGACGCAAAGACCCAAGAATTTCTGATCGCCACCATGAACCGATCCATCTCAGAACCCGCAGCCGAGCAACTGGCACCAGCCCCGGCAGTATGGCAGCACCCAGATTATCCTGATGCGAAGATCGCCAGCATGGACCACCCGGCACTATGCGCCGCACTTGATAAACTCCAGCGCCTGCCAAAAGGGTTCGACTTGATGAACACGGATACCCTCCGAGAGACTCTTACTCAGGCAGCACAAGATCCGAAGGTCCGCGAGCGATATGAGATCATGCAGCGGGACCGGGAGGCACAGCGGCAGCACGCACTTTTAGACAGTTTCACCAGGACAAGCAGTAGGGGCACGGTCGTACTTGAGCATCCAGCGATAGCAATACACCTGCACGAGCAATTTAACACGATGAGCTTTAACAAAACACTCTTTGTTTACGACAAAGAAAGCGGCATTTATCGGGAAAATGCGGGAGATTTGGAGCAGGCGATCCGCATCATCATTGAAGTGACCGGGGCAAAGTGTAGTATCACACGAGACATCCGGGATATCCTCGCTTATCTTCTTGCCACAAATCCCCAGTGCGAGTACCCATTTAATCAGGTAAAGGATCTTATCCCGTTAGAAAATGGTATCCTGAAACTCGATGATAAGACCAGAGCCGGCAAACTCCTGCCGCCTGGACCGCAGCACCTATTCACCTATCGTATTCCCGTTACCTATGACGCCAGTATCAAGGGAGATGCGGCTCGGAACCTTCTGCTTTCGTGGGTAGAGCCCGAAGATGTTCCGCTCTTGATTCAGATCGCAGCACAGGCAATCCTCCAGGCACAGCTCCAGACGACTTACAAGAAGAACTATATCGCCCAAGGCGAACCAAACGCCGGCAAGAGTACGTACATTGAGTTTTTAACCGGGTTTTTCGGGAATGATCAAATATCCGCCCGCTCTCTCCAATCAATATGCGAAGATCGTTTTGTGGCCGGGGACCTCGAAGGTAAGATACTCAATATCTACGATGACCTCTCGGAGATACCGCTGAAAAATGTGGGGAAGTTCAAAACGTTTACCGGGTCCTGCCGTCATAATATCGAACGGAAGGGCCGACAGTCCTACAAGGGTACTATAACCTGTCCGCACGTATTCACCTGTAATCATCCGCCGAAATATCCCGATGACGTGAAGTATGACCCTGCATTTTGGGAACGATGGGAGTATGTCCGTTTTCCATACTCTTACGAAGTAGATGATACCTTCACGGCCCGGATGTTCACTAATCAGATGTACACGAGCTTCCTGAACCTCGTAATCGAGGCAATCGGATCCATCAGGAAAAAGGGTAAGCTTACCATAAACAGGGATGCGGAAGGGGTGATGGAACGTTGGAGCATGGCAGCGGATCCGCTCTGCCAGTTCATCAAAGATAAGATGACAGAGAATGCTAGGGCATCCGACATCTGCATGTTCGACCGTAAGAAATTCTTTGAACAGTACCAAAAGTTTTGTGATCTCGAACATATAGATCCGAGAAAAAGGATGCCCTCACTAAACAAATTTACCCGGGACCTGCAAGCATACAAGCTCACCCCTACTAAGACCTCTTTACGAATTGGTGACAGGAAGTGCAACATCCCCGTTTACCAGGGCCCTTACTCTTGGAATGGAAATTTCAACGAGGTAAAACCAGAGCCGGAAAGCCTGATTTAACATTCTTTTCTGACTCCAAGTACTCCTCCTTTTTTTTCTCAAATCAGTCTAATAGAAAATAAAAGAACAAATACAAAATATATACGAGAGGTATATCTCTAAAAAGTGGGAGTACTTTGAGTGTTACCCGTGGCTTTGAGGGGACTTTGAAACCAGGATCATTAATCCTCTGAATAGATACTTTTCTAAGCTTAAAAACGAAAGAGATAGTATAATGATATCAAGTTTTCATCGACGCTATGGAACGAAATGTGTCATGAAACATGTGAGGATTTAATATCATGTATGTGCATACATGATATTCAGAACGAAGGGTGGAGGCTGGATATGACTAAAAAGTTCAATCCGGATGAAGTAATTGGTAAACCTTACCAACGTGGGATGCTTCCCTATGGGGGCTCGGTGACCAAGGGAAAGATATCATCTGCCATTGGTGAAGATGAATACCGTGCTATGATGAAACGTCTTAAAGCGATCCTCGCATGAATCACTCCCTCTTTTTAGATACACCTATTTTTTTTCAGTGTTTTGAGAAACCGCAGCTAAAAACAACTTTGGAACATGCGTTAAACGCTGGTTATAATATTTGTACATCGATTTCGGTTTTGGGTGAAGCGTTTACCCAGATGCACGAAAAAGAAAACGGAATGGATTATATTTTTGCATTAAACGGCTTCCTTGATGATTGGAACATCGCGGTTCATTTTCCTAATGATGGTGTGCGTATCCTCTGCTTTCAGATGGGAGAAGATGAGATTGATACACGGATGATTCGTGAACCCACAGATCGGACACATCTGGCTTATGCAATTGCATATTCTGATAACTATTTTTTAACTTCAGATAAGAACCTGATTAAGTACCGGATTCCATCAAAATTACAAGACGCGGGTTTTTCTAAACCAGAGACAATGAAGTTAGAAGAATTTAAGAAAGTGATAAAAAGTAATTTATCCGGGTAACAATATCTTACAAGGTCAGAGTAGATTCATTTTCTAACTTTACGAACCGTCACGCATTACTAACCTTTCATGTAGTGGATTGACCGCGAACAAAACAGAATATTTTTATATTAGTGTCTAAACTATGTGGGCAAGGGAGGCTCCCCACCGAGGTGCTGGCCTACCCTTACGTACACACAATTATGAAAATTTTCTTGAATAATTTATCTCAAAACAAAATATTTCGTAATAAATTCTAATGTACTGCTAAGGGGAGATATAACAAAAAAGAACGATATTGTTATATGCAATTAAGTTAATAGGTTATTGTTATGTCATTCAAATGTGAGAAAGTTGGATATGTCCGGGTTTCAACGATGGAACAGGACCCGGATAACCAGTGCCGGGAGCTTATCAAAGCCGGTGTGGTGCGGGACTGTATCTTTATAGACAAGGGTGTCTCCGGGACCAAGAAGCCCCATGAGAGACCCGCCTTTTCCCGTCTGTTATCATTTATCCAAGAGCACAGGGAGACGGTAAAATACCTCTATGTGTATGAGATCTCCCGCCTCGGCCGTACGACTCTGGAGACTATCAACATCATAGAGGAGATCGAAGGTCTTGGCGTTCTTGTATGGAGTCTGTCACCAAACGAGGCCTTTACTCACTCGGAAGATAAGAACATCCGGCAGCTCCTCTTAATGGTCCTCTCCTGGGTTGCACAGCGGGAGCGGGATAACCTTGTCGAGAGAACAAAATTGGGACTGGACCGCGCGCGTGATGAGGGAAAGACTCTTGGCCGTCCCCGCGCGGATATAGACTTTGCAGTGGTTGAACAGATGAGAGCAGCGGGGGATAACTGGGAAGACATCGCACAGCATTTCAATGTCCCTGTAATGACCCTCTATCGAGCCCGGAAGAGGCGCGGGATATAAACGCCTATTACTCCTCACACTCATTCCAGACTCACATCTGAATTTTCGATCCGGATCCCGGCCTGACCCTTCTTACAAAAATCCGGATTTTGAGCGTTTTTCAAAAACAATTTGCCGTATTTTCATCATTGTTAGATCGATATCAGACCTAGGGAAAATATAACGTCCCCCCACAATATATTCTTCAACATGGATGGGGCCAAAACCCAGTATCTATCTTTCAGGTATTCGATAATTTTCCACTGCGTTATCGGATTGGATATCGTTATATCCGGTTTATTTGGATTGGCGTTTCTCTCTTTATTTTTTGAGATTGATTCTCCAAATTATCATAGTCCTATTGCGATGTTATTAGGACTCATTTTGTTGATAAATCTGATTTTGGACGGCATTTTCCTCAATTATGAAAGAAAAGATCCAAGAAATATAAATTATCAGTTATGCTTGATAAAATGCATATTCAGTTTTTTTGGCATACTCACCCTGATCTCATTCATTTATTTTCTTATTATTAGTGCCCGTATGCATTCCGCTTATAAAAAAACAATTAGAAGTGAAAACCCAATTCGGTGTTCAAAATGTTACATGCTGATTACTGACGACACTGCAAAATATTGTCCTCATTGCGGTGCAAAAATAAAAAATGAAATTTCACCCGTATTGATCGACACTCAAAACCAACAAAAAACTATCGACAACCGGAAGTCCACACAATCAGAGCCTACAGAAAAGCCATCGAACCCACCTTTCACAAGGGTGAACGTCGTACCAAACGTGCTCATCAAAAAAGAACAGAATGTATCCTCAAAAATACCTTATGAAACTCCTACAAATCGTTCTGTTTCAGCAATGAAAACAACACCGGAAGAAGTAGCGAGAACATTGGTTCGGCCGCATCCAGTCCTAATAATAAAATCAGGTCCTTCAAACCGTGGAGAGAGCATTCCGTTACAAGATGAATCAATTCCTAATGAGCAGATACAAGATTCTGATCTTATTGATTACAGTGATGCCGCAAAGTCTCTAAAAAAATTGGACGATTTTTTTGAAGACGTAAAACCTCTCAAAGATCAAGAGTCCGTTCAGAATAACGACGATTTCGATAAAGATAATTTACCAAATCAAATATCTATTCCCTTTGTTGATACAACAACGGATCAAGAACCGGATAATGATCGTTCTCTCACGGGTGAATCTCTCGTTAAATTCCCGAGTGTTGGGCCTGACAATACAGCATCCTCAATAAAGGATATTGATTTCTCCATCACTCAAGAGAGCGAAGAGACATTACATCCTGATCCAACTTATATTTCGTTAAATTTGGTAGAGATCGAAGAAAAACGGATAAAACACAATAAAAACAAAGACAAAATGGATACAATACTCGGTTCGAAAGATGGTGTTTCTTCTGATGAAACCGAATTAACCAGTTCTCAGCTGACAGAAAAACCTGCGGTTAACCAAAATCAAGGATATGATCTACAATTCCCGCTGGATACTTTGAATCGTCTTGATTCAAGGTATTATCCCGTTTTAAAAAATATTGAAGGATTAACAGAGATATCTACAGAAAATTTTACGAAAATCCTCATACAATGTAACCTGGGGGCAATCAGCCTAACTTCGACATTTGACGATATTAACGAATGGGCAGAAGAAGTATTGAAATTCGATAATCCCTTGCTTGAGATGCAGGAAAACACTATCCGAATCAATATGAGATAACATATATTTCTGAAAGTTCAGTTGGTATTATGGGGAAAATTAAACCAAAGGAAAGGGATGCAATACTCATGTCTCTTTCTGTGGGCCTCGTTCCAAAAATCGGCCTACAACACATACAAGTCGGAAGAGATGATGAAATTGCTGCCATCGTAACCGATTTGGAAAGAATTAAAGATGACGGGACAGCTATCCGGTTCATTATTGGGCGTTATGGGTCCGGAAAAAGTTTCTTTCTTACCCTTTCCCGTATTGTAGCACTCGATAGAAAATTTGTAGTCGCTCATGCGGATATCAGCCAAGGACATCTCTTATATTCAACCCAAGGCAAGGCACGGGCATTGTACTCGGAATTGATGCATAATTTGTCGGTAAAAGCAAGACCTGATGGTGGTGCTCTCAAAAGCATCATTGAACGATATATTTCTGATGTTGATTATAAACTACGAAGCGAGGGAAAAGACAACAAACAGATCTTATCCCAGATTCACAATGACCTCAAGGAAGATCTTCAGAATTATGTCAATGGTTATGATTTTGAATTGGTTCTAACTAAATACTTCGAAGGATTTGAATCTGGCAACGACGAATTAATGGATGCTTCTCTTCGATGGCTCTATGGAGAATACCCAACAAAGACCGATGCACAACGGGATTTAAAAGTTCGAACAATTATCGACGATAGTAATTACTATAATTATCTGAAATTATGGGCACGATTTGTACGGAAAGCAGGATATTCCGGTTTTCTCGTAACTCTTGATGAGATGGGAGCCATATCCCACCATTTGAACGTTGCCCAGTCAAGGAACTCGAACTACAAAACAATACTGGACATACTTAATGATTGTATACAGGGAAGTACCAGTGGTATAGGATTTATTTTTGCTGGCACAGATGATTTTTTAGATGACAGCCATCATGGTGTTGCGAGTTATCCCGCGCTTGACTATAAACTGCGAGAAAACCCTCTTGAAAAGATGATCGCACCGGATTTGAAAAATTCCCGTAGTCCTGTTATCAAATTGGGGAACCTATCACCAGAGGACACATATCTTCTCCTTGAAAATATCCGAGATGTATTTGCCAATGGAGACACGGAAAAATATTTAGTTACTGATGAAGGAATGAAGGCATTTCTGACTAAGTGCTCGAAAATTTTGGGATCTGATTTCTATATGAACCCGCGCGAAACTGTAAAAAGTTTTGTGAAGTTTCTCTCCCTTCTCGAAACACACCCAGATAGGTCATGGAAAGACATACTCAAGCAGGATAGTTCAATAATCAAGAAAAATCCGACCGGAGACTTAGCAAATTTGAAATTATGAATAAAAGGATAAAAAAATGGAAAAATCTGCTTCCGAACAACTTCATCCAAAGTTGAAATATATCCTATACAAAATGGGTTGGGTGGACTTAAGGCCCATTCAGGTAGATGCAATCCATGAAATTTTTAACACGAACAAGAATCTGATTATATCTGCACAAACTGCATCAGGAAAAACTGAAGCCGCATTTCTACCTATCCTTTCGCAAATAGTGGATAGAAATGATGGAGGTATCTCTGCCATATACGTTGGTCCCTTAAAAGCTTTGATCAATGATCAGTTTGAACGTCTGGAAGTATTATGCAAAACCGCAGAAATCCCCGTTTTCAAATGGCACGGTGATGTTGGATCCGATCCAAAAAAGAAGTTCCTGAAGAATCCGTCAGGAGTTCTTCTTATCACGCCTGAATCCATCGAATCATTGTTTATCAATCACTCG
The DNA here is from genome assembly GCA_963701095.1 of uncultured Methanoregulaceae archaeon. Lineage (GTDB taxonomy): Archaea > Halobacteriota > Methanomicrobia > Methanomicrobiales > Methanospirillaceae > Methanoregula. The sequence goes on along the minus strand of OY969564.1, from coordinate 1,089,443 downwards.
GATGATCTTTCAAATCTTTTTAAATCTCTCTCATTTATTGTTATTGACGAGATGCATTCCTTTATTGGAACAGAAAGAGGAGCCCATCTCAAAAGTCTGCTGTCTAGGGCGATGCATAAAAGTAAAGGAGATGTGAGGATTGTAGGTCTTTCTGCAACAATAGGCGATCCCGAACTGGCAAAACAGTGGTTAATCCCACGAGATCCTTCCTCTGTCTCGCTTATCACAGATCCGATTGAACAAAAGGATATCTGTTATTTGATCCGAGGATATTTCCCAGATAATGAGCCGGATGCTGACAGCGCAGATGAGAAAACTCGAAATCCCTCTTTAATTGAAGATATTATCTATTACTTTGATGAGCAAAATAAAGGAAATTCCCTAATCTTCATCAATAGTCGTCAAATGCTGGAATACTATACAGATGCAGTTAAAAGAACCGTGGAAAAAAGATATGGAAACCCTGAAAACATTAAAATTTTTCATGGTTCACTCTCAATAACCGAACGTGAAACTGTGGAAAATTCCCTGAAATCAAATCCACACATCTCTGTATTTTGTTCAAGTGCATTGGAAATGGGAATTGATATCGGGAAAGTATCCCGAATCGGACAGATTGGTGCTCCCTGGTCGGTGAACTCATTAGCCCAACGTCTGGGAAGAAGCGGACGTAAAGAGGGTGATCCTTCAATCCTCATAATGTTTATTTCTCAACCCGAGAAAACGGAGAATATTGTTGACAGATTATATCCCGAATTTCTTCGGGCTCTGGCGATGTCCGAACTTTTGTTTCAGAAGTGGTGCGAACCACCACAAACGGATCTTTTTCATTTTTCCACATTGATTCAACAGATTTTGAGCGTTATCAAAGAACGAGGAGGAGCAACGGTTCAGGATCTCTTTGATACGCTTGTTAGTGATGGTGCGTTCCATAATGTCACTCAGGAGGATTTTATTCAGATATTACACGGGCTCAAAATTGCCGATCTGGTTGATCAGGATTCCTCCGGACTTGTGATTCTGGGATTAAAAGGGGAAAAAATTGTTAAAAATTTTGATTTTTATTCGGCATTTGTTTCGGCAATTGAACTTGATGTCATATCTGCGGGACGAAAAATTGGGAGTGTCCAATTCGTTCCAGACCTTGAAACTCGTCAATTCCTGATTTTAGCTGGAAAACGGTGGGAAATTATTGAACTAAATCTGAAAAAAGAGAAAATGTATGTCATACCCTCGAAGGGGGGGAAAACTTCCCATTATTCGGGGGGGCTTGGTTCTGATATTCACCCAAGGGTACGAGAGAAAATGCGAGAGCTGCTCACATCCAATTATATCCCTGAGTATCTTGACGAAAATGCAAAACTGATACTGAAAGAGGCACAGGCTGCCGCTCTGGAGGCGGGACTTGCAACAGGTTCATTTGTGATCGATGGGCCCAATACGTACTGGTTTACCTGGACCGGATCTGCAAAACACCGGTCCCTCTATATTCTTGGGAAAGCATTCGGCGGATTGGATGTAGAGGATCTAGAGATCGCATTAAAATTCAAGGGGGTATCCCCCTCACAAATTCAGGATATCTATCACTCGCTTCTTGAAAATTGTCCCTCCGCCGAAGAGATTGCAGCGAAGATTCAGAATATTTCCAATGAGAAATATGATCGTTATTTGTCGAGAAACCTGTTGGTTGCCGAATTTGCCAAAAAATATATCGACACTCATCTTTCACCGTTTTAAATGATCGCGATGTTTTTGAAATATACGAGTCTGATAAGAAAGCGTTTGGTAACCGATTTTTTACAACATTAACAATTCCATACTAACCATCAACTTATTAGAATCGTGAACCGATTCAACCCCCCGTCACATTACCCACAGCACCGGAGATCCCTGCCCGCGCATGGCTGATATTCTCCTGTAATTGCTGGTACTCCTGCGCTGTCTGCTGGGTGATGTGAGGGTTTGTTGCCGATTCATAAGCTCCAACACCTATCAGGACCACGGCAAGGACCAGTAGGCCAATAACTGCGAGCACAATTAGAACAGAGACTCCCGCCGCTACCTTCCCGCAAAAGGAAACAAGGCTCATTCTCTCATCTTCGTTATGGGGCAATTATTTTTCCGAGCCAATAAAGGTATCCAGCCCGGCCTATTTTCCGATTCGTTCACTTCTGAAAACGGTTGTTCACACTGTTTAGACCGTTCAGTCCGTATACAGCAAACCCTCCCGGAACACCAACCACGCGGGGACCGGCTGTTCCGGCAAACCATTAGGCCCGTGCCATCAGGATACCCATGGAATATAGAGAGAAGGTTCGCCATCGCGTTCTATTGGCAAAAGTTCCCATCGATGGGTAAAAGTATGTGGCGTATGAAAAGAACCCCTGTTTTGAGGCATATAGGATCTTTCGCACTCATCATAGGAAAATGACCCGCTCGACGATGAGCGGAATATCAGAGATCAGTTTTTATGCGTAAAAGCCAAAGGGAAAATACGGGCAAATTAAGCCCGAAATTAGAATTAGAATGTAACCCTTTGTCCGAATGCCCCAGCCCGGATTTGAACCGGGGACAACCAGATCTTCAGTCTGGCGCTCTCCCAGTCTGAGCTACTAGGGCAGGAGTACAATTGTTGGCACTGGGGATTAATAAATAATACGCATAAGCAGAGGGAACGGTACCCTGACATCTCCTATTTATGTCCCGCAATGCCAGTACTACAAAATGACACGCCCCCCTGCGTCAGATGAAGATACCGGTCTTTCCCGTGCTGTAGCCTCGCGGACAGCCCATGTCGTCCACCTGACGCATAATGATCTCGATGCAGTCGGCGCAGACGCTATCCACCGGATGAAGTTTGGAAAAGACGGTGTATTTACCGTCTGGAGTTCCGTGGGAAAATTCACGCGTCTTTTCGCCGCTATCGCGTCATGCCCCGGGAAAGGTGACCTTCTTTCGATTTCTGATCTCGGACATCAGCGGGATATCAAAGCCGTTGTAAAGAAGGCAAAGTCCAACGGCTGGGTCATCGAATGGCGGGACCATCACCGGTGGCGGGATGAAGAAGTCGCAGAGATCCAAAACGAAGTCTCCCTCCTCCACATTGATACCAGTGTCTGCGCAACTGGTATAGTCGCACGGGACCTCGCGCCGGAAAACCCGGTCGCAACCGAGGTCGCCCGCGTTGTCTGCGATTACGATCTCTGGAAACATGCCGATCCGCGTTCGGCAGTCCTTGGCCTGGTACTCCAGAGAAAGAAAAACCGGGATCATGTCCGGGACTGCCTCATTGAAGGGATCTTTTCCGATAATCTCATCGAAACCGAATATGCAGAGATAAAAGCGGAAATGGGTGCCATGATGGAAAAAAGCCTTTCCCACGCCACCTTCCGGGGAACCAAGTACCGTATCGTTTTTGCCCCGCTGTACGGGTACCCCAGCGAAACTGCGCATTTTATCCGAAACACCAAGAAGACCGACATCGAGGTCATTATATCAAAAGACGGCAAGTTCTCGATCCGGTCGGTCCCCCCATCAGCCATGTAATCGCCCGGTCGTTTGGCGGCGGCGGTCACCCCAATGCGGCGGGAGGAAGTTTCTCGTTTACTGTTGTCGAGCGGTTTACCTGGTGGCTTTTCAAGAAGAGCCGGCACTTTGACGAGCTGGTAAAGATCGCCGAATCGTTATAACTACGGCGGTTTAACAGGCTCATTGATCTAACCGCCCGGTTCAACAACCCTTTATACCTGCAAATGTAATGTTTACTTGACATATTATGAAATCAAGTTTACTTATCTTAGGCTGCCTCCTCATCGTCTTGTTAGCAGTCATGCCGGTGCAGGCATTCACTGCAAAGACCCTTACCATTACCTTGAACAATAACGGGGATGCAGAAGCGGTTATGCAATATGACCTCTCGTTTATCGAACAGGCAGCGATCTATGTCCATGTCACAAACCCCGGCACGGATCTCCAGAATGCGCTTCAGGGAAACCTTAACCGGCCGGTAACCGTAGTCAGCGCTGACACGTCCTCGGCAGATGTGATCATCTCTTCCTTTGCCTCCACCGCACAATCCGGGAAAGCAACCACTATAACTACACCGTCGTTCTCGTTTGCGAACGCCCAGAAAGATATACAGAACCAGTGGTATGCCTCGCTTATCTCAGCAAATTTTGCTCCCCAGACAACGACCATTGTATTCCCTGACGGCTACCAGGCCACCTACTATAACCAGATCGACATCCCCTCCGTCTCCCACGCAATCTCGTAATCCCGGTATTCCCTGCGCGGAAGAGAACAGCCAAAAAACCTCTTTTTTTAGTATCCCCTGAAAAAAGGATTATTCCGCCGGCTCGACGACGATGGCGTCAGGCAACGGTTTGAAATGGTGATCCCCGGTTATTCCTCATCCAGTACTTCATCGAGACGATCAGCTGTTATGTCGGCGTGGATGGTCCTGGTTATGAACGGCAGGGCCGTAGTGGGGATCCCAAGCTCGGCAAGAACCTGACCGGCAAGAACCTTTGGGTCCGGGCTCACCGGGTATGCTGACGCTGCTTTTTCTACAGCGGCGTGGACGCGACGGATATAGTTGAGTGAATCTGCGATACAAAAGTGCGTCAGGTCGCCACTGGAGGGTATGTCATGAGAGGGAAGGTAGTACGTGACTCCCTGGATTGCGTCCAGCCTCCGGAGCGACCGCACCAGTGCGACCGGGTCTGTGTAGATGGGTACACGTTTTGGAGACTGGACCGTGTCCCCGGTGAAAAGGGCCATTTCCTCCCGGAGGAGCAGGGAAATGGATCCTGGTGTATGGCCGGGTGTATGAATAACCTCGAACGTGAGTCCTGTACCGAGAATTATGGTGTTCCCGTCCTGAAGGTGCCGCCCGATCGGGACCGGCCCGCCTACCATCGGCGGAACCCCGGCGCCGGGCTTTTTTGCAGCATCGGATCAATATGCTCGATCGCCGGGACATCCAGGAAGTGTGCGGCTACCTCGCAGCTGGTCAGGTCGCGGATCGCCTGTGCAGCCCCGATATGGTCCGGGTGCGAATGGGTCAGGATTAACAGTTCAATATCGGCGGGATTCCTGTCTGTAGACCGAATATATTCATAGATAAGATTCTCAGATCCGTTGAACCCGGTATCGATCAGCGTGATGTGTTCTCCATAGACAAGGTAAACATACACAAAATGGTCCGGCGTCGGTCCCAACGGGACCATGACAGCATGAATGTGCGGTGTAATCTCCATTGCATTCCCTGCATCACTATAAATCAATCCCCTTTAAAAACAAATCCTGCTTTACCAGCGAAATGTGATCTGCAGAGAAAAACAGACAAGGTCAGATAGGTGAGGAACTCTTTTTTTGGGAGAGACAAAAAACGATCAACCCCAATCCATTTTATATTCCGGACAAAACACTTATGCACCCTATGGAAACGACCCCGCAACACAACCCTGCTGTTGTAAATACTCCGGTCCAGGATCCTCACTACAAATGGGTAGCCCTTTCGAATACAACGATTGCCATGTTTATGGCCATGGTAAACGAGAGTATCATCCTGATCTCGCTGCCTGCCATATTCAACGGGATCCACATCGACCCGCTCACGTCGTTCCAGTACCTTCTCTGGGTTTTGATGATCTACGGGGTCGTCACGGCAACCCTTTTACTGACATGTGGGCGTCTCTCCGACATGTTCGGCCGGGTGCGGTTATACAACATCGGGTTTGCGATATTCACGGTCGGGTCCATCCTCCTTTTCCTCACGCCGAGCACGGGCAGTGCTGGTGCTCTTGAATTGATTTTCTTCCGGCTTATCCAGGGGGTCGGCGCGGCGTTCATCTTCTCCAACAGTGCTGCTATCATCACGGATGCCTTTCCGGTGGACGAGCGGGGAAAAGCGCTCGGTATCAACCAGATAGCAGGTCTCTCGGGGCAGTTCATCGGCCTCTTAATCGGCGGAATTCTTGCGATCTTCAACTGGCGGTATGTCTTTTTGATCAGCGTCCCGTTCGGGGTTTTCGGGACCATCTGGTCCTTTGCAAAACTGCGGGAGACTGCGACGGTAAAAAAGGTTGCAAAGATTGATCTGCTGGGAAACATCACTTTCACCGGCGGGCTCACCCTTTTGCTTATCGGGATTACCTACGCATTGATCCCGTATGGGAACGATCCGATGGGGTGGCGCGACCCGTTTGTGATTACCACCATTGTCATCGGCCTCTTCCTCCTTGCAGTGTTTCCTGTTATTGAGAGCCGGGTAAAAGATCCGATGTTTAACATGGGCCTTTTTAAAATCCGTATGTTTGTCTACGGGAACACTGCCGGGTTCCTGAGCTCAATTGCACGGGGTGGCGTGATGCTTTTACTCATCATACTCCTCCAGGGGATCTGGCTGCCGCTCCATGGCTACAGTTTTGAGTCGACACCGTTCTGGGCAGGGGTCTTCATGCTCCCGCTCACGGTTGGTTTTGTGATCTTTGGACCTTTTTCCGGCTGGCTCTCGGACAAGTACGGTGCCCGCTGGATTAGTACCATCGGGATGATCCTGATCGTGATCGCGTTTTTGATCCTAGCTTCACTGCCATACAACTTTGATTACCCGGTCCTCGGTGTCGCACTCTTTATTATGGGATGCGGTAACGGCATGTTTGCTGCGCCCAATACGACGGCAATTATGAACTCTGTACCCCGGGAAGACCGCGGGGTCGCATCCGGGATGGTTTCGACTCTTATGAATACCGGTTTTGTCATGAGTATGGGGATGTTCTTTACCATCGTTGTGGTAAACCTCACCCGGGATTTTCCGCCAGTCCTTGCCACAGCACTGACAACCGCCGGAGCCGGTGGGCTGGTCGCCGCCATGTCGGCAATCCCCCCGACCGGTATGCTTTTTGCCGCGTTTCTCGGGATAAACCCGGTACAGAGCGTCCTTACAGGGTTAGCGCCGGCGGTCGTTGCGACTGTTCCGGTGCAGACTATCACGACACTGACCGGCACTACCTGGTTCCCGACAACGCTCGCCCAGGTGTTTATGTCGTCACTGCGGTTCTCGTTCTACGTCGGCGCGGCACTCGCGGCTGTCGCAGCACTTCTCTCGGCACTTCGGGGGCCCCGGTACGTGCATGAGTCAAACGAGATCAAAAGAGCAGATCTTCCGGTGACCGGTTCAGCAGGACCGGAGAACAAAAAACAGGGGTAAAGATACTGTCAGCATGAAGGAGGAAATGGGAGATGATATCATGAAACTATTTGAATCGATCCTGATCGCCACGGATGGCTCGGCGAAGAACAAGGAAGCCATTGAAGTGGGACTGAATATCGCCCGTGCATACGGATCAAAAGTCTGGGCAATCTATGTCATCGATACGGGCCTGTCCTCGCCAATCCAGTACAGCACGGCTTTAGCCGGCCCGGGAATACCTGATGTCATCATGGATCTCGACGATGAGGCGAAGCAGGCTTCTGATCGCGTCCGGGCCATAGCAGGTGATGTCCCGGTTACCATTGTGGTCCGCGAAGGGAAACCGGCACCTGAAATCATACGGTTCGCGACTGAAAAAAAAGCAGACCTTATCGTGATTGGTTCCCGGGGGAAAGGGGGGTTCGAACGCCTTCTTCTTGGCAGTGTCGCCGACGAAGTAGTGCGGGCCGCACACGGGAACGTGCTTGTCGTGAAAGGATAGGAGATTATTTTCGTGGTACATACGTCAAACCTTATATCCCTGTACCGATGACTATCCCCTGTGAGCGATACCATGCCGTTTGCAGATGCAGCTCAAATATCAGATGTGCCACCGGGCTCCATGAAGTACGTAGAGGTTCAGGGCCGGGAAATTCTCCTCGTAAATGTGGAGGGTAAAATCTATGCCACGGATAACCGGTGTGGACATATGAATGGTCCCCTCTCGATGGGTACATTACAGGGTACCGTTGTCGAATGTCCCCTTCATCACGCCAGATTCGACGTCACTACGGGAAAGACGCTCAAAGAAGGCCATCTTGGCGGAGTTGCTCATGCAGTGATGTCTACAACAAAGAGTGGCGGGATTATGGATATGGTCAAAACCCATGATCTCAGGACATATGAGGTTTCCGTCGATCATGATATCATAAAAATCAGGATTGACTAAAAATCGTGTTTTTGGGATGCCCTTATATCAAACACCTTTCCTGAATTTTACGGGAGATCCGCCGCTGTCACCCAGACATGGGTGATTTCCCCAAACACATATTTGCGATACTCGTGTGCTTCGTTGTATGCTTCGTTTATGTAGTCCCGGGCTTCCTGTGTGTAAAAATCCTGGGGACCGGGGGTAGTAATTTGCGTTAATGTACATTCGAAAATGAGTCTGGCTTCTTTGAACGTCATATCTCCGGAAGGAGTCTGGATACCGGTCAATGCAACTTCTTTCATTTTCTGGCTGTCTCTCCCCGATTTACTACCCAAAAAGAGTACCTGTTTCTTGTATTCATCCGGGAAGTAAGACATCGTATAGATCTGCTCTTTTTGGATCAGTTCAAGCGTATAACGGTCTGCCCGAAGGATACACCACGTAGTGGGTTTCCTGAAGAGAAGTCCCAGACCACCTCCGCTGGCTGTCATGGAATTATAATGATCTTTCTTTCCTGCAGTAATAACCGGAAAAACTTTTCCTACCAACGTAAATACATTGTCGCCTATCTCTTCCGGAGAAATTTGTTGAAATAATTGATGAAAATGCATCTCTTTGACATTTACCTGATTTGTTTATATAGTACCGCCGAATAAAATGTCGGGGATCCCTAGAGGTGATTCATGATAAAATCCCTGATATCTTTATGTTCAGCCAGGCGTTTTACAATATATTTTGTTACCTGGACGATTTGTGGATCAAATAATCGTGTTACCATCAACCCGATGATAAAAATCAGCACGCCCATGACAACTGCCAGAAGGACGCCTATCTGGCCAAAAAACGACACGTAAATGAATGTAACAAACATTGCCAGAAGCGACATAAGAGCGGACCTGATTATAAAATAGAGTCTCTGCAACCACGTGGAAAGCAACAATGCCTTGATTACCGCTCTTTTTTCGATAACGCGTTCTGCACCGGTCGGAACACTCTCTATCTCGTAAAATATGTTTTTTGTATAATTAAGATCTGATAATTGTAATATCTTTTTTGCATACCTGACTTCCGATAAATCCTTGGAACTCGCAGTCTCGAGCTCCACCATGATTCTCTGGGATATTTCTGTTATTTCGTTATCTATCTGAGATGGTATATCTGTAAGAGGAACCTCTTTTGTCATAGTATATCTTTCCTGTTCAGGAGGGGATTATCAACGACAGGCATTTTCATCCTTTTATTATATGATTATTCCGATAAACCGGATCGCGGTATTCCCTATTCTTCCCCCTCATCAATATATTCGACAAGTTCGCTTCCTTCAGCAAAGTCCGGCGGGTATCCCTCCAGGAGCATATCTTTGATCATAGGAACAAAATTCGGATCGTGATTGTAGCGTGGCTCTTTCTTCAGCCTCTCAATGGCCTTAAGAATACCGGGCTTAAACGTGTAGTTTTTATTCTCTTTGAGTTTCCTGATGAGTTTATCGATTTTTGCATCCCTCTCCTCTGTAGTCATCATACTAGGGGGATGTCGTGTTTAATTATAATAAATTTTCCGGAGAAACGCATTTAATAACCTTTATCCGCCCATACGGCGGAACACGATTATTGTTACATATGGCTGAAAATGCACTTCCTGTTGAAAATGTCACCATGGTCAAGTGGGGAGCACTTGTCCTCCTTGGTGTAGTCTCGCTGATATTTGGACTCCTTATCATCCTGTTCCCGCTGGTGTCAGCAGCGGTACTGGTTGAACTTATCGGGATCCTGATCATCCTTACCGCCTTTTCCGCGCTCGTGTTCTCGGCACTTGCCCCGGGTGGCTGGAAAGAGTCTGTGCTTCTTGCCATCCTCGGGATCCTTGGTTTCTTCTTTGGTATTGCAACGGTCATCCATCCCATCATCATGGGCCAGGTAATCGTTATGATCGTGGGCATTTCCCTCTTTCTGGGAGGTCTTATCGGCATCGTACTCGCCTTTAGTGAACCGCATATCGTTCACCGGGGTCTCTTTGCCCTGCAGGGTGTCCTTGCCATTATCATTGGGTTATTGATTTCTGTCTTCCCCCTGTTCGGGGTAGCCTTAGTTGTTATCTGGGTCGGGGCAATACTGGCCTTGTACGGCATTGCCGGGATTGTTCTTGGTTATTCAATTCGCGCCTGTTCCACTGCCTGATTTTTCTTTTCCTCAACCCTTTTTCTTCTGGTAAAAACACCTGAATGCCAGACCGCTCTTTATGTGACCTTACATCAGAGCCAATCATTGATAGTCTACGAAAAGCCGCAAACCGTGAAAAAAGAGAATAAAGAAGAAAACAGGTGCCGGTTTAATCAAGCGGTATGGTCTCGAGCTGGGATACCAGTTCCCATATCCGGGTCCGTGCATGGATGGGCATGTTGGGATCGTTTGAGATTTCGTCGATTTTTGAGATTGCTTCCGCAGCGCGCAGGCCCATAGCCTTCGTATTGTTGGAGAGCAGGGCCCGGGTCTCATCGGCTACGCGCCGGATGTTCCTTGGGATGGTGCTGTCCTCCTGAATGTGCTGCAGCATCAAGATACAGTTTTCCATTGTTTTTTCGGGATTTGGCATGGTATCACCTACCGCGTACCTGTAGTTAATACGTAGAACTCGCATATATAGTTTGAATATTAACCAGACGGTGACATATGCCCGAAAGAAAAGACGACGAGATAATGGCTGAGTACCTCCTCAAAGGCGGGAAAATGCTTGATAAGGCCTGTCCCACCTGCGGCTGCCCGCTTTTTGAATACAAGAAAAAAACCTTCTGTGTTGTCTGTGCCGAAAAAAAACCGGTATCGAGACAGCGCCTCTTCCCCCGGCAGCTGCCCCGGCAAAGAAGGCTTCACCGGTAGCAGAAGAAGCCGCACACCGGTCTACCTCGCTCACGCCGGAAGCGGAGATGCTGTCCAAAGAACTGTCCGGCACGATTGTTGTCCTGTGCCAACGGATTAAAAACGACGGCGATCCTGATAATTGTCTTGCGTTTATGGATGCCGTAAAGATCGGTACGGAAGCGCTTCTGAATCTGCGTCAGCTGTAAGGCCGGCGGCAGATCTCAAACACTTTTTGCGCTGTTTTCTCCCCGATACCTTTCACGGATGCAAGATCTTCAAGACCGGCATTTGCAACAGCCTGAACCGAACCAAAATGTGCCAGGAGAACCCGGGCATTTTTCATGCCAATATCCGGGAAAGCGGAGACGATATACTCCTGCTCGTCTTTTATGGATTTAAAGGATTTACGGGGATGGAATTTCCGTTCACCGCGTTCTCCTTCTTCCCGTCGGGCAATAACAAAGAGCATCCGGGCGGTCTCCTGTTCATCCCGGGTAAAGAGGACTGAAATGCCCATGTCGATAGCCAGTGCCGAAAGCACACCGCGGAGAGCGTTTGGTTCGATGTTTCTTTCTGTATAGATATCGCCGCCTTCGATTACCATGACCGGACGGGGAACGGCTTCGGCAAGTGCCTTAGCCTGGCCAAGAAGGTCCCGGTTGATGAGGGTATCGACAAAATCACGGGCAGTTTTCCGTTCCACCAGGATCCGGTCCCCGATTGCGTAGTCTCCCTGGGGCAGGCGTTCGAGCCTGATTGCCGCTCCCATCGAAGAGAGTTCCTCGACAACCTTCGAGGACGTTTCGCGGTCATCGATCCGGATTGCCGGGCCCTGCGGGGTGAATGCTTCGATGAGTGCCTGGCCTTCGGGAACCTGCTGGGGGAGTGCAGTCCTGCTCAATGCCTGCATGTTCTTCTGCATCCTTTTTTCCTTGGACTGACTCACGAACCGGAAAACATCGTCTGAAGTGCCTTTTGTTGCAAGGACCACAACCTTTCCCGCGGCAGACCGGCCTGTTCTTCCTTTACGCTGGATGGACCGGATTTCTGAAGGGACGGGCTCATAAAAGATCACAAGGTCGGTGGAAGGTACATCAAGGCCCTCTTCCCCGACAGACGTTGCGATCAGGACTTTAAACTCCCCATCCCTGAACCGGGACAGTGCAGCGATCTGCTTTTTCTGGGAAAGACCTTTCTCTGCGTCTTTTGTAGCCTGTCCCACAAAGCGTTCACACGAGATCCCGTTTGCGGTGAGGTAATCTACAAGCAGCTGCACAGTGTCCCGGAATGTTGCAAAGATGATAATGCGGCTGTCGGGATGGGATGCGAGCTGGTCCCTGACAATACCAAGAATGACCGAAGGTTTCGGGTGGATTTCCCCGGACCAGGTTTTTGTCTGGATATAAATCTCGCGAAACGCCGTATCATTGCACAGTCTCTGGCTGGCTTTACTCCCTCCTGGTCCCTGTCCCTCCGCGACCAGCTTTGCGATATAGCCCCGGAATACTTCGCTCCCCTGTGATTCGGCGAGTGTTATGGCATGTTTGAGTTTCATGCATTCTGCATAGACCGAGGCTGCTGCATAACCATGAGGATCACGGCTCTGGATCTTCTGCTGGATCTGGGCATTGATGCCAGTGAGTTCCTTCATCGATAGCCGGTCCCGTTTCGGGACAACAAAGCCAAGCGAGGTAAGGAGTGCCAGCCGGTCGTCAATCAGGTTCTGGATTGCGTGGATGACTTTTTTGAGTTCGACCGGAAGATCGATCTGGATGATTTCAATATCCCGTTCGTGGACGTACGGGCTGACATCAGGGTCACTTTCCATCCTGTTTTCTACATGGGCAATCCCGAGGTTTTGGCACACTTCCTCGACTTTCTCCGGTGAACCTCCCGGTGATGCGGTCATGGCGAGAACCAGGGGTTTATCGGCTGTGTCATGATACCGCCGGGCAAGAAAAACGTAGGCATAATTGCCGGTTGCCCGGTGGCATTCATCGACAATGAGGAGGGTGACATCTTTTAAGGTATAGCGGCCCGCAATGAGGTCATTTTTCACGACCTGTGGGGTTGCAAAAATGACCTGCGATCGTTCCCAGTCAGCAGTGCGTTCAGCTGGCGGGGCATCGCCGGTGAACATGGCAAACGGCGGTAAATCCGGTTCCCGGGGACTTTGTGCAACCAGGAACTTTTCGAAAAAACGGAGATGCTGTTCCACCAGCGGCTTTGTCGGGGCAAGCATCAGTATCCGGCCCCCTTCGTTATAGAGCCGGGATGCAGCGACCAGAAGGGCGATGGCGGTTTTCCCAAGCCCTGTCGGAAGGATAACCATCGTGTTTGCGTCGAGCGCCTTCATCGCTATTGCAAGCTGGTATTCCCGCGACTCGATGCTTTCAGGGCGGATGAGGGGATGGTTGATGTTTTTCATGGATTATGTATCCGGTTACAGGGCCGCAAAGTGCATGCTTCCTTCAATAAGTGCAGGGATAATCTGCTGGAGGTCACCGGTGTTCAGTCTCACCTGTTTCATACTGTCCCGGTCCCTCAGGGTTACAGTGCCTGTTTCTTTGGTCTCGTAATCTACCGTAACCGCAAACGGTGTGCCGATCTCATCCTGCCGGCGGTAGCGGCGGCCAATCGCCCCGGAATCGTCATATTCTGCGAGGATACCCTGTTTCTGGAGGTTGGAGGTGATTTCCCCGGACAGGGTATCAAGACCATCGCGTGCCATTAGCGGGAATACGGCTACCTGGACGGGTGCGACCTTGGGCGTGAGCCTGAGTACGACGCGTTTCTCGCCGTCGGCTGTATCCTCAGCGTAGGCCTGCTCGAGCACGGCATAGCACATCCGGTCGATACCATACGAGGGCTCGATCACGTGAGGGACAATCTCCTCGCCCCTGACGTCGACAACCTCATCACGGACTTCAAAGAGGTCCGCCGGGATATGAATTGTCTCGCCATCGACGGTTACGTCCGCACCTTCTGCGGTCGGTGTCGCGGTTTCAAGGGCGGTAAAGATAAGCTTTAGCTTTCTGCCGGTACTGTTTACCAAGCACGCCCATGTTCGGGATGATTCTCCGGCGCTGGACTTTCTTGGGGGTATCGTACTGGATGAAAACGCTCATTGACGTTTTGCTTTGTGCTGCATGGGCATTCAGATCATAATCAGTCCGGTCGGCAATCCCTACGGTCTCGACCCAGCCAAATCGTTCCGAATATACCTCAGCGTCCCAGCAGTCAGTTGCATAGTGTGCCCGTTCATCAGGGAGGTGCTGGCGGAACCGGAGCCGTTGCCGGATACCGACCGTAACGAGCAGTTCGTGGGTGAGAGCGACGTAGTAGGCAACATATTCGTTTGCGATCACATTGGCATCTACCGCTTCCCGCATGGTCATTTCTACGGCCGGTTCGCATTTGTGCTGGTGCGTGTAGGTCAGGAGAGGCATACGGTAATTCGCGTATCTTGCAAATGCCGGGTGATGGTTTTTCTCGAGAGGGTGGACGAAAATCTCGGCTTCTGCCTGGGTGAATTCACGAAGCCGGATCATACCCTGCCGGGGTGAAATCTCGTTCCGGTAGGATTTTCCTATCTGCACTGCACCAAAGGGGAGCTTATCCCGGTAAAATCTGAGTAACCGGGAAAAGTCCACAAACATTCCCTGGGCAGTCTCGGGACGCAGGTAACCGACTCTCTGGGAACCGGGGCCAATCGTAGTCGAAAACATCAGGTTGAAGTTGTAGACGTCGACACAACCAAGCACTTCGTCGCAGGCAGGACATTTACATCCTGCAATTGCGGCGGCGAGCGTCGCATTGTCCATGGTCGCAGCCCCGCTCACGCCCCCACCGTCAGCCACGTGATCGGCTCTCAGGGTACTCTTTGCAGTGAGGGCACTGGCACATCTTGTCGGAGAACCCTTTTACATGCCCGGAAGCGATAAAAACGGCTTCCTGCGCTATCGTCGGGCACTCAATTTCGTAATAACCTTCCTGGACAACGTAAAAATGCCGCCAGATATTCTCGATCCTCCGCTTCATCATCGCGCCAAGCGGACCGTAATCAATAAAACCGGCCACCGCACCGTAACATTCGGATGTGGGCCAGATAAAACCCCGGCGTTTGGCCAGATCCATCACATTTTCAAAAACGTCACTCATGCAGGATCCCTGGTACTTGTCTCTTATACAGTTACACGACTCCCGACAAAAAGGCTCGCGTCCGGTTCTATTGTTGTATGTCCTAACTCCGGGCAGGGAAAACCATGAGGGTTGGATATTACTGCTGGTAACATTTTTTGCATTGTTTTATAAGGTTTGCAAATCCGATCCAGCCTTAAATAAAAGGCTTCTGGTCAAAAGAAGTGTAAAGATAGGATTAAATAGTTGACGACGTATTGTATATCCTAATCCCAAGATGGGGTATGCAATGACGGAAGACAAACGAAAAACACAGCTGCTGGAACTTTTCAGCACCATGTCGGGTAAGACAAAGATTGTCGAACCGATGAAAAACATTCATGGCACCCTCAGGGATAGCGATGCGATTGAACGTGAAGTTGCACTGGTAATGCGGGAGATTATTGAACAGGGAATTTTCAAGACGTCGCTTAAACCGATCCAGCTGGCAAAACTGGTCACTTCGTTTTACGCAGGGAAAAACGATACGGAGATCGCCCGCGAGCTCGGCGATGAGAAACTCAGCAAGACCGTTGCCCGGGCACGCGTCAGGCTCAAGCTTTTCCGCGACCTTGATTTCAGGATGCCGTTTGATAAAACGAAAATGGAAGAACTGGTTGCGTCAGGAAAGACCATGAAGGAAGTTTCTGATGTATTAGGAGTCAGTCCTTCCACACTGCGGGAATACCGGCATGTAATCGAGGAACAGGAAGATCCCACCATCGACCCCTATATTACCCGTATCAGGGATGTAATGGAAGACCGTGACCTCTCCGAGCAGATGACCCGGAGTGCAACGGCAGATAACCTGGGTGAATCCATCGATATAACCGAAGCCGAAATGATAGATGTAACATAAAAGAACGTATCATTAAGAAGATCTATTTTTTCGATTGGTATATGTGACCGTGTCTATTTTCGGGTATCAGTACATGCATGAGAGTGGCTGGCTCTTCGATGAGCGAATCTGATCCCTCGCATTTTTCTTGTTTGTTCTGTTCATGTGCCAGTAACCAGTTTCTCGAACTCAATTGCCGTAGAATTTGAGGTGCATTCGTTGCGATGATCCCGTACTGCTTCGAGCATTTTCTTAAGCATAGCTGGATAGATGGCACCGACCATTTCAATGACAGGTTTTCCCCCGCAAAAAAATTTAAATGTCGGTGTCTGCCTGATCCCATATCGCTCGATAATCGATGCATTTGTTAAAACATTCAGATGACCGAACAGAATCGTCTCATGAAATTCTTTGGCATAGGTTACGACGTATGGCTCAATCTGCCGGCAGAAAGGACACGTTGGAGAATAGAACATAACTGCGACAGGCTTCGTTTGTTTTTCAACAGTATCCTCCCACGTGGCTTCCGTTAGTTCAACCAAAAGATCCTGGACGTGCGGTGCATTTGCACTCTCCTGCTGTGACAACTCTGTCTTCACTAATTCCGGAGCATTGCCGAAGGTCGAATCGATCCACCGGATGATCTCATCTCTTACGCGGCGGAACCCGGCCCAGATTTCCTCCTCCGTTCCGGTGAATGCAGAAGGGTCCGAAAAACCCTGGTGAATCTCTTCTTTTGCCCCGGGAAGAACGGACAGGCAGCCTTTGCAGAGTCGCAGACGGTGACAACCGTATCAATTCCTGTCCCATAGAACTCATCAATGAGTTTTGACCGTTGGCCGGAGATATCGATCCCGATCTCTTTCATAACGGCTATTGCCTTCGGATGAACCTGTCCTTTTTCTACCCCGCCACTGAATACCTCGTAGCGGTCACCGTATTTTGCTCTCATATACCCTTCTGCCATCTGGGACCGGATGGCGTTATGGGTGCAGATAAACAGGATCTTCTTTTTCATTGTGCCACCTGTACTCTCTATCGCAGCGATGGGCTGCATGCATTATCACTGTTTCCGTTGTACCATTTCGTTTTCAGCCACAATGTTTACGTTTACGGGCCCTTTGAATACGGATCTTCTTTCGTCTCACCACCACAACAGGAACTCTCAGATCCTCCGCAGCTGCATTCACAACTATCCATATCCTTTCCCCGGAGGGCTGCATTGATCATAGCCCAGGCGCACCCAACGCCGCTCTGTACCTCGATGGCCTGTACCGGGCAGTTTCCTGCACACGCACCGCATTCCATGCATCCCGAAAGCCGGACAAGTTTCGCCCGGTCTTTTCCTTCGGCAAACACGCCATGAGGGCAAACCTGAGTACATCGCCGGCAATTGATACATTTTTCCGGGAAATAACGGAGCGTATTCTCCAGATAAGAGTCAAACATCAGACCCCTCCGAGGACACGGAACATACCAAGCGCAATTGCAAGGACTATTCCCATGCTTATCATGAGTACCATAACCGGCACGTACCGGAAGATCTCCTTTTTCACGCCAGTACGTGATGTAAACGTGGACGATCCCGTAAAGTTAAGGGCAAGGTAAGCAGTTACTGGCGGGATGATAAGGAGTGGTATAAGTCCTGTGAATATCTGTGCGACACCGGACATTCCTTTGACAAGAGCAAAGAATACCGAGAACGGAAGTGCGACAATTATGCCAAGGATGAATCCTTTTGTAGAAAAATCCCTGGTTGGGATTATGGGAAGGAGCGCCGGGAAGAGGACTGTTCCTGCAAGGACTGCGGTTACCGCACCCAGCGAAGCCACGAAACCGGCAAGGAAATAGAGCGCTACCGTAGCTGCTATCAAAGGAAGGAGCACGTGTGCCAGTTCTACTGGTGTGAGAACGAGCCGGTCGGCAAGGGTGAATCTAACCGTTCGCATATCCCGGGTTGCCACATGCGTGGCAAGGTACGCTGGCACGTCTTTAGCACGAACCGGACCGTACTCAACCATAAAACCGGACTGTCCTGATACCTCATGTGCAGAGATTCCGGGGGCGCCGAGCTGGGGAAGAATAATCTTGCGATGTGAAACGATCTTGGAAAGCCCGGTAACCCCAATGCGGTGGATTAGTTCATCGGTTCCGAACGTGCCCTTCCCCGCGGCACACCAGACGTTAATACCTTTCGTGTCCAGCACAAGAATATACGCATCGATGCCGGCAATCGCTTCCCGAAGAGCATCAAAACTCAGTGTGTAGTTCGCGGATGCGAAGACCGGTGAATCTGTGGTCGGATTACCAAGACGGTACAAGCCCGGGGCAACGATATGGCCTGATCGGTTTATGCCGCACCGGGCGAGGAAATGATCCCACCGGTTTTCGAAGGTAATAAAATCCGTAGTGGTGCGGATGATCGCTTCAGAATCTGTATTTACAAAACAACGGCAAGAGGACTTTTTCCTGTCCCCCTCACAGCAGGATTGCCGGGTATTTTCTGGGGATGTTGCGTCTGTCATTATCGTTTCTCAATAGCATTTCAATTTTTGTTGAAACATTATCCGCAGGAGAAGCGTATATACTTTGGCATTTCATAATATTTTGAAATGACATCATCCAAACGTTCCTGTTGCAATGTGTTACAACCCGGATCCGGAAACATGGCGGTGACAAAACCTGATGTGGGACTTGAAGCTATTGAAAACCTGGGGGGTATGGACGTTCTCTCCAGAAAGATTCCGGACAAAGAGAAACTTGTTGAAAAGAGCCGGAGATACCATGCCCTTTCCGATCCACTCCGCCTTAAGATTCTCTATCTTCTCCAGGACCAGCCACTTTGCGTCTGCGTCATTAACCGTTTTATGCAGATTGCCGATTCTAAGCTTTCATATCATCTCGCGGTTCTCAAGGAAGGGGGCCTTATCGAGGGAGAGTACCGGGGGAACTGGATCTATTACTCATTGACAGATACAGGCCGTGAATATATGCTATAATTGTTTCTTCACCCATTCTGCCAAACCAACGAGGGAGTTATTTTATTGCATTTTTGGGGTCTTGATCAAGGTTTGCAGGCTATATTCCGGTAAGAAAAAAAATGGTGGCTAAGCCAGATCAAAGACGTTAGGTTGAGGGCCCAATCCAGCAGGAGTTCCTGAGTTCGAATCCCATCCTTCGCATCTGTTTCTCGCTGAGACTTTATTCGGATTTTTTGATAAGAAATTAATAGGATTCGGTTTCAGTAAAATCATGGTTCCCGGTACTCGTGGCGATAAGAAAGTGACGATCAATGATTTTTCCGGAGCATCCCATTTGATTGGTGAAGAAATTCCGGATGGCGAACGGAAAAAAGACCTGCTCCAGCTGATCAAAAAACTTGAAGAATCCCAGAACACACGGGAATATCTGTTCTACTACCAGCAGTTCATCGATGTACTCAACCATCATATCGTTGTCTGTTCTCCGGTGTTGATCTTCCTCTCGCGGTTCTTCCCCTAATGACTGGCATTCCTTATAAGACCTGACAGAATGGATGGTTACTATGCACCTTACCTGGCTTGGCCATGCCTGCGTTCTTCTCACCGGAACCCAAAAAGTCCTGATCGATCCTTTTATTCCAGACGGAAGTGTTTCCTCGAGTGATCCCGATCTTATTCTTGTCACTCACGGCCACGCTGACCATCTGGGTGAAACGGTTGCGCTTAAAAAAATGACCGTTACCACCGGGGAAATAGCCCAGTACCTCACGGCAAAAGGCGTCCCAGCCGAAGGCATGAATATCGGTGGGACGATCACAGTCAATGGCGTCACTATCACTATGACCCCGGCAATCCATTCATCGAGGATTGATGATGCAGGCACAACAGCAAACCCGGGTACGGCAGCAGGTTTTGTTGTGCGGATGGATGGGATATGCGTGTATCATGCAGGAGATACTGCCCTTTTCTCCGATATGAAACTCATCGGCGATCTCTACCATCCTGATGTCGCTTTTCTTCCTATAGGCGGGAGATATACCATGGGTCCCGACGAAGCCATGATCGCAGCACAGTTTGTTGGGGCAAAGATTGTGGTACCGGTTCACTACAATACCTGGGATAAGATCGCAGCAGATCCTGTGGCTTTTAAGACCGCTCTTGAAAGAACAACAGATCTCACCGTAAAAATCCTCAAGCCCGATGAAAGTATCGACGTGAATCCAAACCTTTAAAGAAAAAGTCTTTTTTTTTTAAAATATAAATAATACTATTGTAATACTTAAAGATTATTTATTGTTATTAATTGCATTTTTATATTAATTAAACAAAAACTATGGTAATGGTGGAAAAGGAACCCGGAAGTCGTGGAGAGCGTGTGTCAATCTCCTACAAAATGCCCCCTAGTATTTATAAAAAGATTCATAAACTCGTTTATGAGGAAAAAAAATTTACAACGATCTCCGACTGCATCACTCAAGCTTTAGCATCCTTCGTCGATGATCACCCTGACAGGGAACAGTTCAAAGAACAGTTTAAAGACTACATGTCATCTGAGGAGGGGCGTGATCTCACGAGAATCCTGATGAAAGATGTGATGCTGGAAATGTTATCCAGTCAGAAGATCGATCCAAAGTAATGCAAGAGTAACCCAGAGATGATACATTTCGCTCCTTCTATCGGATCCTAATAACTCCCGGGACGATTCTGTTCCCGATCTGGTAAAATAGAACCCGGTCTGACCAATACGGGTATAATTTGAGGCTTTTTTCTATTGGTTCCTTGTTTATCTCAATAATTGATTATAGTTAAGTATAAATCACAATTAACAAAAATGTATATTAATTTGAAACGATTATAGTTGTATATCTACATCACGATTCACGATTCCAGCCGGAAGAACCACAGAAAAATTCCTGCAGAAATAAATGAAGTGATATAAGAGGGATGAATTTATGTCTGGTGAAACGATTATCTGTCCTCATTGTCAAAAAGAAATACCCGTGCTTGAAGGATATATTCATCCAGGTACCATTTCGTTGAACAGGGAAACTGTTTTTAAAAACCGGGAACCCTCTCCCGGCGTTAAAATATCACGCCCCCCTGATCGCCAGAAATATCAGATCGCAAGTGAGGCCATCAGAAAAACACAACAATTCGTGTGCGTTGTTAAAGATTCTGATATGGAAACCATATTCAGGGAGTTCTGCTGTGAGACCGAGTACGATACAAGAAATCCTCAACGGGAAAAAATAAACCCGGACCGCAGTGAATCGAGATTCACCTTATTAAAAACCTGGATATTAAAAAGGATGTTCCCGGCTAGATCGTAATGGGTCTTGCAAGGGTCCCATCGGGTTATGTGAGGGTGATGCATTTATTTTCGGAGTACATCAAAACTTGCCCCTCGAAGACCTGACAGAACCTCTCTACAAGTCACTAGAACTAAAAAACAGTACCTGCATGGGATAATTGCATATACGCTATCCGGTGCCACCAGCTGTAAAGATATCAGCCGGTCACTTCAAGAGTTTTTTATGTCTTAACGTGAGAATTACACGCGATAGATATGAAAAAACAACGGCCGCAGTTCCATGATGCCGATCTCAGGACCATCGCGTGGCATGCGATGGAAAAATATGGTTTTGTAACCCGGTTTCCCCCCGGGTAATGGACGAGGTCAATAAAATGCAGGAGCAAGCCTTTTCCAATATACCAAAAGATTTACGCGACCTCCGGGCGCTCCTGTGGTCTTCAATAGATAATGTCGACTCACAGGATCTCGACCAGATTGAATACTGCGAGCGTTTACCGGAGGGAAAGATCCGGGTGCTTGTTGCGATAGCCGATGTTGATTCCTATGTGCCAAAACACTCTCCCACCGATGAATTTGCAGCCCATAATGGGACCTCAGTGTATACAGGTATAATCACGTTTCCCATGCTTCCCGAACGGCTCTCGTATGGAATCACGTCTCTTTTACAGGGTAAGGATCGCCTGGCGGTAATTATTGAGTTTTTGATAAATTCCGACGGCAATTTTACTCCGGCTGAAATATACCGGGCACTGGTACGGAATAAGGCGAAACTGGTATACGAGAGTGTGGGAGCGTGGCTTGAGGGTACGGCCCCCCTGCCACCGGGTATACAGGGGGTTCCGGGGCTTGAAGCACAGGTTCGTCTCCAGAATGAGGCGGCGCAACTGCTTCGGAAATACCGTCGTGCACAGGGTGCGCTTGAGTTTGACACTCTGGAGCCGGAAGTTGTTATGGAAAATGGTGAGGTGCAGGGTCTGGTTGCGAATACGCCAAATCTGGCCAAATCGCTTATTGAGGAATTCATGGTCGCGGCCAATGGGACTATGGTTGCTCGTCTGGGGATAGCAGGAGTCCCGATAATTCAGCGGATAGTAAAAACGCCAAAAAACTGGGCCGGTATCATGCTCACTGCTTCAGCTGTAGGGGAAACTTTGCCAGGGGAGCCGGATGCAAAAGCACTTGCAGCGTTTTTATTGAAAGAAAAAGCTGCCGACCCCCTCCATTTCCCGGACCTTTCTCTTGCCATCATTAAACTGATGGGACCTGGCGAATATACGATGCTTGAACCCGGGGCGACACCGACCGGTCATTTTGCCCTTGCAGTTGTCGATTACACTCATGCAACCGCACCAAACCGGCGCTACGTGGATATCATCAACCAGCGCCAGATTAAAGCTATTCTTACAGGAGCCCCGGTCCGTATTCATCGTCGGACCTTCAGGACCGGGCACAATGGCTCACTGACCGCGAGAAAGCATCAAAGAAAGTCAAAAGGTTTATGAGAAAATCGGTTGCTGCCATACTGCTCGAGGACAGTATTGGTAAAACATTCGATGCACTGGTGACCGGAGCCGCTGATAAAGGAACGTATGTCCGGCTTCTTACACCGCCCGCCGAAGGACGGGTTGTAAAAGGTGAGCATGGTCTTTTGGTAGGCCAGAAAGTCCGGGTCAGACTTTTAAAAACCGATCCGTATAATGGCTTTATTGATTTTGAGTGTGTCAGCAGAGAAAAAATGGTCTAATCCCCACATGCTTTCCTTTCGGCTCTAAAATCTCTCACACATTTTTTTAATAAAAAGAGAAGGAACCAGGTTTATTTTTTACAGGTCCCCGCGCCGATACCTTCTCCTGCCACCGGATTGCCCGCCGCGGCGAAGAACAAGAGCAATCACAACAAGTACCAGGATAACAACGACAATCAGGGGCAGTGTCCATGAAGGGGATGTCCCGGCAGATCCTGGGACTGTCGTCGTCACAACTGTGGTTTGCATCGCGGTAGGTTGTTGTGTCACTGCTGCCAGTGTCGTTATCGGTAACGTCGTTGTCTCAACAGCCGTTGCTCCCTGTGGAGACACGATAATATCGCCTTGTATCGTTGTGGTGTTGCTGCCGCCGTCATTTTGCGTTGTCAGAGTCACCGTATAGGAACCGCTCTGGGTATAGGTATGAACCGGGTTCTGTTCGCTGCTGAGGGCGCCGTCACCAAACGACCATTGCCAGTAATTGGGTGAATTGCTCGACGTGTCATGGAACATCACAGACAGGGGAACCGGTCCTGACTGAGTATTTGAGAAAAAGGAGCTTACCGGCGGTGATATGGCATTTGAGACGTTAATATATGCAGGCATGGTGCTCGTATTGCTACCTGCTGTATTCGATGCTCCCAGGGAAACGGTATAGGCCCCGTTTGCCGTGTAGGTATGCACCGGGTTTTCCGTTGTGGAAGTTCCTCCGTCGCCAAATGTCCAGTACCATCCGGTCGGGGTGTCATTGGATGTGTCGGTGAACTGAACCGTCAGGGGATAGGTCCCCGATGTCACGTTTGCACTAAACGAGGCAGCCGGCGTTGCGGCATTCACTACCACAAAACCCGGCTCGGTCTCTGTACTGCTGCCAATGGCGTTGGATGCAGTGAGCGTGACTTCAAAGGTTCCGGATGCAGTATAGGTATGCACCGGGTTCTCGAGCGTAGAAGTTCCCCCGTCACCGAACGACCATACCCACGAATTCGGGGAGTTCGTTGAAACATCGACGAATTGAACGGTCAATGGTTCATATCCCTGTGTTACAGTCGCCTTGAACAGGGCCGTGGGAGCAGCGGTAACCTGGGTTACGTCGATGTAATTGTTCAGCGATGTCGTATTACTGCCGGCGGAGTTGGTGGCGGTAAGAGTTACCGTGTACTGGCCTGCTGTTGTGTATGTATGTATGGGGTCGTAACTTGTTGCTGTTCCTCCGTCCCCAAACGACCAGACCCATGAACTCGGGGAGTTGGTAGAAGAATCGAGGAACTGAACGCTGAGAGGTGCATTGCCTGAAGTAATGTTGGTAACAAATGAGACAACAGGAACAGCTGCTGCCTTTGATGCTGTAATATACCCGTTCTCGGTTACGGTGTTGCTACCGTAGAAGTTTTTTGCGATAAGGGTAACGGTATACGTGCCGGCGGTCAAATAGGTATGTGTCGGATTCTGGTCTGTAGACATTCCTCCGTCACCAAATAACCATG
Organism: uncultured Methanoregulaceae archaeon; assembly: GCA_963701095.1. Classification (GTDB taxonomy): domain Archaea; phylum Halobacteriota; class Methanomicrobia; order Methanomicrobiales; family Methanospirillaceae; genus Methanoregula. The sequence goes on along the minus strand of OY969564.1, from coordinate 1,064,916 downwards.
TCCATGACGTGGGCGTATTCTGCGAAGAGTCCACAAACTGTACAGTGAGCGGGACGGTTCCTGAAGTAGTATTCGATATAAAGTTTGCAACAGGTACATCACCAAGAACCGGACTTATGAGAAATATACTTGATATAAGAATAACCAATAACCAGACCACAGTTTTTACTTTCATGGAGTATCATCCAAAGCTGTTTTCGGGAGTGAGATGCATTCACCCTCTCCTTCCACTATAACAATGCTTTTATCCTTTGTTATTAATGCTTGTTTCTTTGGAATAACCTTCCAGCATATATCGTTGGTTTTTCCAAAACTTCCGAAATATCAGGAGAAACGATGAAAGGTTACCTGATGCTCAATATGAGTTTGGTAAATTTGTTGATACATTACTTCATATATACCGCACAGTCTATGAGGTTTTTCCAGTAGGTGTCGGATTCACCAATACAATATCCCCCGGCGATAACCTGGTCGGTATCGACGTGCGATAGTATACGGCGGATTCCTTCTTCATCCGGATCCAAAAGGATCCATCGGTTAATTTCGTATCCTGTTGCAAGATCGAATGCCATATCAAGCATCCTCGTGCTGATGGCCACCTGGCGCTGGTATTCCATGATGAGTTCAAGGTCCTCCTCCCCGGGTGAAGGTGAAAAAAAGAAGACCTTTTTTCCTGCAAGTACTGATATCTCCCGTTCATCCAGCGTATTACCGATAAGGACATGCCCACCGATACCTGCATCCCGCATCGTCCGCATTATAATGCGGTACGCCACTGTGATAGCCTGGCTCCACTCTTCATCGTCATTGTAGTATTTATCCGTTATTCCGAGGGTGTGCGGTGAAGGGAGTGCGCACCATACCTCTTTTTTTTGGGCAGTCGCGAGGATTGAATCTTCAACCAATGCATTGCCATCCACATGGATTTCGCCGGTTGCTGTGTTCTCTCTGGCGTTTAAACCAGTGAGACATTCGCGGATTCGTTCATGGTAAAACAGACCTCCTGCGCAGGGAAAAGAAATGCCTGCAGCGAGTTCCGGTGACAGCGATGCGTCGAACCGGTATGCCATAAGATCAGCCTTGGTTCCCCGGTGTTTGGAAATCCACCTGGCAAGTGAGGAAAGATCCGGGTTGACAGATTCGGTGCCGAGCGCCCTTGTAGGAAGGGGAATCTCCTTAGGCATGGTATATAAATTATTACCTATCACATGCTAAAAAGTACCGTAATGTCTCAACCCCCTCTGCTGGTTACCTGCGGGCTTCCTTATACAAATGGGCCCTGCCACCTCGGTCACTTGCGCACGTACGTCCCTGCAGACTGTTACGTCCGCTATATGCGGCGGACTGGCGAAGAGGTCCTTTTTATATCAGGTTCTGACAACCACGGGACCCCTATTGTTGTGTCAGCAGAAGAGCGGGGAATCTCGCCCCGGGGCTTTCCGAACAGTTCCACCGGCATTTTGATGAAACGTTTAAACGAATCGGCGTTAATTTCGATCATTTTGGCATGACTGATGATCCGGTCAATCATCACCGTACCCGGGAGATCATGAGCCGGTTGGAAAAAAACGGATATATCTATAAACAGATTGTTCACCAGGCGTACTGCCCGAAATGCAGACGGTTTCTCCCGGACAGATATGTCGAGGGAACCTGTCCTTACTGTGGAAAGCAGGCCCGGGGGGATGAGTGCGACCAGGGGTGTGGCAAACATCTCGAACCAGGCGAGATCCAGGATCCGTTTTGCAAAGTCTGTGGGACAAAGGCGGAGTTCCGGGATCAGGAACATTTTTTCTTCAGGCTCTCCGCATTCAGGGATTATCTCCTGCCATTTCTTGATCGGCTCCGGGGAACCAGTAATGCAAAGAACTATGCTATCGGCTGGATCCGGGATGAATTGCATGACTGGTGTATTACCCGCACGCTTGACTGGGGCGTGAAATTCCCCGGCCGCGACGATCTTGTCGTATATGTTTGGGTTGATGCACCAATAGGGTACATTGCATTCACCGAGGAGTGGGCGGCTGATATAAATAAAGACTGGAAGCGATTCTGGTGCGGTAGTACCCGGGTAACCCATTTCATCGGCGGGGATATTATCTATCACCACTGTATATTCTGGCCTGCCCTCCTCAAAGGGGCCGGTTACGGAGAGCCTCATGCTGTTGTAGCGAGCGGGATGGTAAAGGTGGATGATCATAAATTTTCGAAATCCCGCGGTTATGTAGTTTGGACAAACGAGGATTATCTTGACAAAGGTCTTTCCCCGGATTACCTTCGTTACTACCTGCTGGCCTATACAAGCCATACAAAAGAACTCAACTTCTCGTGGAAAGTTTTTGGCGAACGGATAAACAACGAGGTTGTCAATATTTTCGGAAACTTCGTGTATCGTACGCTCTTTTTCGCACACAAGGAGTTCGGCGGTGTCCCTCCGGGAACAACCGATCCGGCTATCATTGCTGAAATCGAGAAGTGCCTGACTGGTGTTGACGCCCAGATGAAGGAATACGAGTTCAAAGGAGCAGTTGATACTATAATGGGGCTTGCCGCTTTCGGGAATACGTATATCCAGACCAATGCGCCGTGGAAATTAATAAAAACTGACCGTGACGCTGCTGCACGGATAATAAAGAACTGCATTCAGATTGTAAAAGCGCTTGCCCTTCTGATCGAGCCGGTAATACCCGCAAAGGCACAGGAATGCTGGGCTCAGTTGGGATATTCCGACGGGGTGGCAACCCATATGATTGATGAGGCGGCTATCCTTGTCCCAGAAAGGCAGCTTATGGCACCAATCCCTCTGTTTAGCAGGATCGAGGAAAATCAGATTGCAGAGCTGGATGCTGTGCTCCAGCATCGTGTTATGGAGGCGAATAAAAAAATGGAAAAGGTACCGTCGATCTCAATCGAGGATTTCAGTAAAATCGAGATGAAAACCGGAATAGTGCTTGCTGCCGAAGGAATCCCAAAATCGAGCAAGCTCCTGAAACTTAAGGTTGACACCGGTGGAGAGATCCGTCAGATTGTGAGCGGCATTGCGCAGTTCTACAAACCCGAAGAACTTGTCGGGAAAAATGTTGTTGTTCTTACAAACCTTGCACCGGCAAAAATTTTTGGCGTAGAAAGCAATGGCATGATCCTTGCGGCCGGTGATACAGCATCGCTTCTGGCACCGGAAAAACCTGTTGATCCGGGTACGAAGATTCGTTAATTTTTTTAAAGTTACTTCAGGGTATATTAAGAAGACACCGGTCCTGATTGTTTTCTTTCCCTGAACCGCCCTTTTGGTACGGAGAGTTCAAACCGCACACCATGTCCGGATTCTCCGGTCTCGATGATTGAAATGCCGGTGAAGCCGAGCAGCTCACGGATCAAAAAGAGGCTGACAATATTTTCCTGGCTGTATCCGAAATCGAAGATTAGTTCTTTCTCTTCTGCCGGAAGACCTACACCGTCGTCCTCATAGATTAATGTAAACTTATTATCGTTCCTTATGCCCGTCATCCGGATCGAAGAGAGCGCCGATCCGCCGCGGCGGAAAGATAATGATAGGAGGCTGAAAAATATTCTGGGGAGGAGGGGATCGGCAAAAATCTCAATCTCACCGACTCCGGTATTGATATCAACCGTGTTTTCCGGAAGCATCTGGATAGCTTCGGCAAATGCCTGGTTTACCGATTGCCATCTCGGTGAAATGACTTCGGAATTCTGAAGAGCCCGTTCATACGCGATCCGGTTCTTTATGGATTCTACTGACCCGATAGTCTTATCGAAAAACATTTGCATCTCCTCGTGAGTCGTTTTAAGCTGGGCCCTTTCGAGGTGGGTCATGATGATAGCGAGCTGATCGAGGATATCACTCCGGGTGATGCTGAATATCAGGTCCCTTTTCAGGGAAGTAGCTTCATCGGTTACATCCTGTGCAATATCTAGCATGTATCGCACGGATCTCTTCGAGTCATAGATTGGCAGAATAATCATATGAATGACAAGTTCCGCGCCTGATTTCGATGTGATTTTCTTATACTTTATCTCTAACCGTGATGCAAGTGCCTCCCCCTCCTCCTTTTTTTATCTGGGCAGCTATTGAAGGAGAAAAAATCTCTTCGTCAGTTTTTCCGATTACGTCCTTTGCAGACCGTTCAAAAATTTCCTCACTTGCCCGGTTCCAGAAAATGTATGTTCCTGTATCTGATTTCTTCAAGAAAATGCCGACCGGCATTTGATCTATAAGATCCCGATGGAAGATTTCCTCATCGTTGAGCTTCTTTGTTGCCGAATTAAGCGAATCCACCATCGTATTGATACTTTTCTCAAGGATGCGGAATTCCCTTTCATCAGTCGTTCCAATGCGGTGGTCAAAATTCCCGTTTGAAATAAGATCTGCATCATGTGCTATGTCTTCTATCGGACGGATAATTCTTCGCGAGAATAAAAAGGCAATAAAACAACCAACCCCAACAGCAAATCCGCCGAACAGGAGATGAACGAAGACGAGATGGTTGAGGTCATCCTGGACAAGACCCGTGTTGTACGTGAGTACGACAATCCTGCTCATATCGGAACCATACTGGGGATTACTCAGATTAATGAAGAGGTACCGTGTTTCTGTGTGGTTGGCTATGTTTTCTGTTTCCATAGTCTCACGGTTGCCACTTACCTGTGTGAGAACTGCTTCCGTGGCATTATCCGGTAGGCTATTATCCACTGTATTATGACCCAGTGTATCGAATATCTGGAACTGCACGATAAAGGGATTAATCGAAACAAATTTTTCGATGTCGTTTTTATCATTGAGTACAAGGTAAGTGGAGTCAGATCAGGCGGTATATAGCCAAGTTCCATAATATACTGGTGATCTGGTGTCGGTTCATAGGCAAACTTCTCTAAATTTCCGGTGGAAATATCCCGGACTACACGATCGGCAAAAAACCCTTGGGACAACCGGATCCTGGTCAGGTACGTGAAAAAATAGGGGATGCTTCGAAAATCCTCTCCTTGTTCCGGGGAATAAGTGGTATAAACAATAACGCCGGATTCATTGATAATATAAATATCATATTCATTTCCAAGAGACTTTTTCACTCCGGAAAGGTCCATATTCGCAGGGTTCTTTCCGGAACGGTTGTATTCAGCGAAAAGAGGATCAAAGCCTCTTTCCATCTGCCAGTTGAGTTGATCATCTAAAATGGTAGTTGCCAGATCGTCCTGTCGTAAGGCCTCAGCAATACTGGTTTCCGACTGGTTCTGAAAACTGGTGAATTCGGAGTCAATGCTGCTTTTGAGATTAACGTAATCGTATATTGTCATGAATCCGACAATAAACATGACGAGAATAATCATGGAGATCAGCAGCGTTTGGGAGAAAGAATGGCTTTTTCCGGAAACTGAATTGCTTGGTCTCACGTGGCATCACTCGGCATTTTTGTACGCTGGTGCTCTTACTTGAACTCACAAGAGAATCCCTCATAAGATAAGATAAAGATACTTAATTGATATTTCTGCCATATCGGAATAAAAAATTAATATAAAAGTAAAACTTTTTACTGCACAATTTCATCAGTTTCGTGGTTGAGCAATGGGAAGATATCACAAGGGTAATTATTTTAATCCCGCATTCATCACTTCCCTGACACTTTCGTCTGTCTCCCCGTTGACTGCATCCCTCAGGGCTTTCTCTACTTTTTCCCCTCCTATTGCAGAGAGTGCTTTTGCCGACATTTTCCTCACGACCGGATTTTCGTCCTTTAAGAGAATTATCAAGGGATCAACGGCTGATGTGTCCCCCAGTCCTGTTAACCCTTTTGCAGCCATGTATCGTACATGATCGCGGCTGTCCCGAAGCCCCTGGATAAGCGGTTTGAGTGCTTTCTCGTCAGCAAGTTTTCCGAGCGCTTCTGCTGCACGGTACCGTGTCTCCCATTTGGGATCCTTCATAGCATCCGTCAACGGCTCTATCGCAGCTTTACCGGTTGCAACAAGGGCAAGCATTGCCTGTTCCCGCACGGATTTGTCAATGTCAGCAAGCGCTTCTACCAGAGGTCTGATCCCATGAGAGCTCTTTGTTTTACCTAACAGGTATGCGGCATATTCTCTGACAGCCGGTTCGGAGCTGGTATGCAGCGTTTGGATCAGGACGTCAATGCCCTTGGTTTCAAGATCCTCTGCCCCTTCCGGCACCGGGGGTGGCGTATGTGTATCAGTCATTGTGTAGCCTCATTGACTACTATGATCGTGCAAATATTAAAAAAAGATATCTTAAAAAGAACTCATTTTAGTAAACGAGGATTCAAAGTCCTGTTCAGTTTGATGGACGTGATGAGAACCAGACCCACGTTTTTATGGTGAAAAGAAAAGATTGACTTGGTTATACGCCCGCTGATACAGTAATCTTCCCGAATGCTGCACTTGTTGTATTCGATGCAAGCTGATTGCCGTTCTTATAGATACCCACTGTAAGCGGATGGGTGGTAGTGTCGTCAGTCTTCTGGAAGACTGCCGTGACTGTGCCAGTTGCGTTGTCAATGAGGTATGACTGCGCCCCCGAGTTTGGCGTTATATTGGTTGTAACCCCGCCGAAACTGTATGAGCCGTTGAAACCGCCGATATAATCGACCGTGACATACACCCCCGTTGTCGGAACGGTCACGGGTGCATGTGTGGCAATTACTACCGGGGTATCAGAACTGCTCACTGTTGCAGATGTTGTTACCGGGATGATAGTTGTAGGTACTGTAACGGTTGACCCGGAGGAACTATGAGCTCCCAACGATGTCACCTTTGGCAGAACAACAAAAGCAATTGCGGCGATGATTATGATGACGATAATAATACCCGCCAATACAATTTTTTTCCTGTTTGAAGGTTTTTTTGGCGGGGGACTGACGGCATTTGGCATGGATGAAGGAACGAGCGGTGTGGGTGAGAGATCCTTTGGTGAGAAAAGTTTTGGCATGAACCGTTTCTCTGCCAGAGGAGCCTTCGAAGACTCTGAGGCTACATTTGGCGGAAACATCAATTCAGGCTCCGAAGATGGAGGTACACCGGTTTCAGGAGTATACACTGCCGGTCTTGGTATCGCTCCGGATGGTTTGTCCTGAGGTTGAGCAACCTGTGCTTTTGTGACAAGCTGCTCGAGGGATCTGGTTGCATTTTCGATAGGACTCTCATCGAGGATTGCTGGTTCTGGCATAGACGAGACTGGTGCAGCAGCCGGTTCCTGAGTACCTACAGGAAGGGCCAAAATACGTGCGCCACATTTCGTACAGAAATCAGACGTGTCCGGTACCCTCGTGCCACACCGGGTGCAGTACGTGCCAAGAATGGTTTCCTTCACTTTTTCCGGCTGCTGAGTGGATCCTGGAACAGTCTCCACGATCTTTTTTAGAGTCCGGGTAAATTCAGGGGACTGTACCGAAGGAACCGGGGGATTAAAGACCTGAGAGGTTGGTTTTTCCTGGTTTGCGAGATCAATACCGGGAATCACCTTTTTCATCACCTGCTCGAAGGAAGGAGTAGTATGAACCCGGATCTGGTTGACCCATTCATCCCGTTCTTTGACACGGTTTCCTCCACCCTCGCGGGCGAAGGTGAGTACCATCTGTCGCGTTCCACCGGATTTAGTGATAACGCCCAGCCTGATAACAAGATCACGGATCGCGTTTTCCCCGGATTCAATGGACTGGATAGTAACAAGAGGAATCTCTTTTGGTGGCAGGAGGTTTTTTATTCTGTCAACGAGGATAATTCGTTTGTTGGTGAGAATCGCCTCAAAGGAGATTGATTTTACATGAATCCCCTGGGTTCGCATCAGTATCTGTTCATCACCACGAAGTTCTGGATCGTCCACTCTTTGCCCTCCCATTATCTTTCAACCGTGGGATGTTTGCCAAGAAAAAGATATTTGTCTTTTCCCTGAAATTCTTGGAAGGTTTATTTTTCGAATAATTTTGTCACGCTCAACAAGCATTTCATCTGGCATGGTCAATCGTATTTCATGCATACTGCATCAGCTATCCTTGGGGTTGTGCTTGTAGCAGTGCTGGTCAGTGCGGGCTGCCTTTCGGCTATTTTTCCCTATCCGTCGACTCCTGCGCCGGTCCAGACGTCTTCTGTTACTCCTGTGCCGACTACCGAAAGTCCGGTACCCACCGTACCGGTGTCGCAGATGGCACTGCAGCCTTCAGATATGCCATCGGGGTATATTCTCAAGGACAGATCTGATATCAGCTACCTGGAAATGGATCAGATGTCGCAGAATCTGGGTTGGAAAGCCGGGTATTCCGTTACATATTACCAGTTAAACCCGCAGCAATACGAAACAACCGAAATCAGCCAGATCATCGATCTCTATCCTTTGGCCAACATGAATGATGTATTTACTATAAGCGAGAATACAATCACGTCACAGAATACCGGCACAATCCAGATCTACCAGATCCCCTGCCCGAATATGGGTCAACAGACCTATGCCTATCGTGAAACGGACTCCCAAAATCCCCTTTTAACGACATATTCGATTATCTTTATCAAAAATGATGTTTACGAACAATTGACCATGACTGGTACCACAACGGATTTTGAAACATTAAAAGAACTTGCCCAAACTGCGGCAGCAAAGATTCATTAAATGTCGAAGATAGGAAGATCGATATGAATGTAAACACTTTTTTCATTACATGTCCCGGTATACCTTGTTTTTTCTACACAAATACGGAGAGAATCCGGTGACGTTTACCTGCCGGCAATGCGGAATCTGCTGTATGTATTTAGGAGATTACATTACCATTGATCGCCAGATCGGGCCGTTTGAATTTGAGTGTGAGTCTGTTTCAACAGGGACGCAGTTTACCGCTCGTATTGATGAGGACAAGAAGGATATATTCTCCGATCATTCCTTTGCCGATGAGCATCCCCGTGCCTGCCGTTTTCTCAGGCCGGACGGTAGTCTTTTGCGATGCACCATCCATAACGACAGTCCTGCCCAGTGCAAATTCTACCGCTGTGTTGTCATGCGGATCATGGATCGCGAGGGAACATTTCTCGGTACGGTTACCGGAACTCTTCATCTGCATGCGGATGATTCGCGGTTGCGTGCAATCTGGGAAGAGGCAGAAAAAAGTATCCCGGAATCCTCTCCCGGTTCCGAAGAACGACGGGAGCAGTATCTCCGGGACCAGGGGTATAGTGTTCAATGATACAAACTATGTCGCTTAAGGATAGGTTTATTCTTGTTAAATGGGGGAGGTCAAAGGTAGCGAGAATATATTAAATCATTCAAAAGCATAATCGTCTGTACTGGTATTCCCAAACCTTACTCCTGGTCCGGGGTTTGTTTTTGAGTCTGTACCGAAGTGAAACGCATCTGATCACCGTTTTACCCTGGTCGTCAAATGAGCTCAGCGCTTGATTATTACACTGAGGGAATTGCTCTGGGAAAGGAAGGTCGCCATGACGAGGCTCTTGCCTTATTTACCCTTGCTCTCGCCCTGAACCCGTCTCTTGCTTCCGCCTGGGCCGGTCGGGGTTTTGCGCTGGGTAAACTGGGACGGTTCGAGGAAGAGATTGAATGTTGCGATCAGGCGCTGAGTATTGATCCCGCCTGCATTGATGCCTGGAATTACAAGGCTTTTGCGCTCGGTAAACTCTGCAGGTTTGAGGAAAAAATTGCCTGTTGCGATCAGGCTCTCGCGCTCGATCCCCGTAATCCATCTGCCTGGAACAACAAGGGTGTGGCTCTGGGTATGCTTGGACGATATGAAGCAGAAATAAAGTGCTGCAACCATGCTCTTGAATTACGGAGCCGGTATCTCTCGGCGTGGGTCAACAAGGGGTACGCCCTTGGCAAATTGAAACGGTATGACGAGGAGATTTCCTGTTATGACCGTGCACTAAAAATCTATCCTTTTTACTTTTCTGCACTTTATAACCGGGGCATCGCCCTTATAAACCGGAAAAGATACCGCGAGGCACTTGAATCCCTCGACGGCGCTCTTGGAATTAATCCCGTTCATTCGCAGGCACTCTACCGAAAAGGTCTGGCGCTCTCACAATTGGGCTCTCATGAAGAAGCGATTCCGTGTCTTGAAAAGGCACTTTCCTTGGATCCAACAATTGCAGATGCCTGGGTTGTTTTAAGTAACTCCTGCTTTTCCTTAGGAAGGCTCGAAGAGTCTGCCCGTGCCTTCGATCAGGCATACTATATCGATATACACGATGTCAGGGCCGGCGTGGTCAAGGGACTTTCCCTTTTCAAGGCAAAAAAATTCGATGACGCCCTCCACTGTTTTTCAGAAGTGCTGGGTATCCTGCGTCGGTAACGTCTTTTACGATCCCCGATAACGGTGGTATTTATGGCTCTGCAGCAAATACGCAATACATGGATGTGGAGGAGTATGTCCGGAGGCACATTTCCGCCGGCGAGGATGAAGATACGGTTATTACTAATCTCGTCAGTTGTATTTCGGATATAAAACACGATTCACTTTCCTATACGAATGCCTTTGCCCGGGCAGTAGTAAAGGAAGTTAAAAATACACAAGGACTGTCCGGCGACTTTTTTTCTTTTGAACCCGCCGGAGTTGGTATGGGACAGTTCGGTGTCGGCTCCCGGGGTAAAGGAGATTTCTTTGCACACCGGGAAATCGCACGAATTATTGGAAAGACCGGGGTATCTGTGGGTGTTGACGAGATGGACGACGCCGGTGCCGTAAGAGCCGGTGGCGAATATATCGTTTGTACGGTAGACGGCATGCATTCCCGGCTCTCAGACTATCCGTTCCTTGCCGGTTTTCATGTGACCCGTGCGACGCTCCGGGACCTCTATGTGATGGGGGCAACACCGGTCATGCTCTTTTCCGATATCCATGTGGCCGACGATGGGGACGTAGCAAAAATATTTGATTATACGGCAGGGATCACGACCGTTGGCGAGATGATGGATGTGCCGTTGGTCACCGGTTCAACGCTTCGTATCGGTGGGGATATGGTTCTTGGCAGCCGATTGACCGGGTGTGTCGGTGCTGTCGGCGTAGCCCACCACCTGACTGCCCGGAAATCAACGCAGCCCGGAGATGTTCTTATTATGACCGAAGGCGCCGGCGGTGGGACGATTGCCACAGCAGCAATTTACTCGGGGTTCCCTGAAGTTGTTAACGAAACAATAAATCTCAACTTCCTGGTAACCTGCGAGGCCCTGATTAAAAACCCGGTTTTTGATCAGATTCATGCGATGACCGATGTGACCAACGGCGGTCTCCGTGGCGATATCTTCGAGATGGCAGAGACTGCAGGATGCCGGATGATTGTCCGGGAAGAAGACACGCTTCCTCTTGTTAATCCGGAAGTCTTGGCAATGCTTGAGGCACTTGAGATTGATTATCTCGGTGTTTCTCTCGATGCACTTCTGATTGTAGCCCCTGAATCTTCGGCCGCTGAGATTATCCGGGTGATCAAGGCAACCGGTGTAAACTGCCGTATGATCGGCAATGTCGAACCAGGAAAACCGGAATCGGTACTGGTGACTGAAGGAAAGGAACACGATTTTCAACCCCGTTTCCGGGAATCTGCCTATACACCGGTGAAAAAAGTAGTTGATAACGAAGCTGCGGATTTTGAAGAGATGAAAAAAGGTGTCGTGCGGGCGTCGAAGGCCGCCATAGCAAAAAAAGAACGTGTCCTTGCGCAGTTACGGGGAAAAAGAAAACGGCGGGAAAGGTAAAGAAGAATTTAATAAAATAATACCCAAAAATCCGGCGGATATCCGAGTCTCTCCCTATAAACAGGCTTCGATTTCTTTAACGATTCGATCAACGGTGATCCTTCCGATCCGGGTAAGTTTCCCGTTGACAAGAACCATCGGTATAGGGGGATATTCGGTTTCGAGGATTGAACGGATATAATCGGGAACTTGATCATCGATAAGAGTAAGTTTCACTTCGACGCGGTTGCCGTATGTTTCTTTCATCACCGTTTTTAGTGCTTCATATGCCTTGATCAGGCTTCCAGAGGGATAGCACTGTGATAAACCGCAGGTCCGGTTTTCATCACAGGGAAATGGGGAACATTCAGAAGACGTGAGTCCTACAATTTCAACAAGGACGGGATTACTCATACAGGTAGGTTAGTGTGGAACCTTATTTTTAGTATTGGCATATGCTATGCTGCACAATAAAAAAAAATTCGTTTCCTCATTCTATGAATGAATATTAAAAAAATATATTAAATTAAAACTCGGCTGGCATAATCATGAACTTTCAGGCAAACCGTTCAAATCTTTCTTTTGTTGCCTTGCAAATCGGGCATACGCCAGGAGGCTGTTCACGGGCACAGAGATATCCGCAGACTTTGCAATGCCAGATCGGTAGGGCAAAAACCGGGGAAGATCCCGTGACCCGTATAGTGTTTTTTCCCCGCGTTGAACGGGGTGGACGTCGCTCAGGAACCGGCTCAACTTTCTGCTTACCGACGAAAATAGCCTCGTTAACATACAGGGCGCAATAACAGGCACCATATTCTTCGATATCCGGGTCCCGGTAATCACAGGGGCATATAATATCGAGATCCTCCTCTTTTCTCCCTGAAGCAAGACGACAGGGGCATGAACCGTAGCCGTACCGTTGTTCGTTTTTTAAGATGCCCCGGATAAGGTTTTTCGTGAATTCTACATCCGGGTTCAAGCGATAACCGCTTTTTTCGATATCACTTTTAAGGGTAGCATAAGCAATGTCGACAGTATTCTCTGTAATCTCGGGGACATTCATAGGGCCAGTGCCTCCCGGATTTCCTGTTCCCGGAATCCAATGATGGCATGTTTGTTATCAATGACAAGAGTAGGAAATGATCCTCTGGGATTCCAACGCTCAATGGCATCCATCACCTCATCCTGTTCTTTTCCTTCAAGAAGGTCGACATAATCATAATCAAATGCAACGCCGAGTTCTTCCAGCAGTACCTTGGTTTTATGGCACCACTGGCAGGTCGAAAGAGCATACAGCATGATTGTACCCCGGTTTTTTCCATTGACGTGTGTAGACGTTATAAAACACTTCCAATGAAAAAATTGCGGCCAGTACTATATAATGATGGGGATGGGACACCTTCTATGAGGTGGTCAACGAAGGGAGTCATTCCTTTGCATTATCGTTAATAACTAATCCGGCACATAAAGTATGGACATCATGAAGGCAGTTCTGGGGTTTGAAGACGGTGATTTTGTCACCGGTGAAGGATTTGGGGTAAAAGGTGAGTGTGCAGGTGAACTGGTTTTTAATACCCAGATGACCGGTTACATGGAATCTCTTTCCGATCCGAGTTATTTCGGACAGATCCTGATGTTCACGTTCCCCCAGATAGGAAATTACGGTGTAGATGAACAAAATTTCCAGAATCCTCGTGTGTGTGCTTTAGGTTGTATCGCAAAGGAGATCTGCGAAATACCTGAACACGAACCATCTGTCAGAAAATATTTTGAGAAACATGGCCTTCTGGGAATGACCGGCGTTGATACCCGTGCCCTGACCATCAAAGCCAGAGTCTACGGAACCATGCGTGCAGCCCTTGTCGTAGGTAGTGACGACGGGGAGTATGCTGTGGGACTTGCAAAAAGGACTCCGACCATCTGTGATATAATCCCTATCCCTGAAGTGTCATGCAGGGAACCGTATCATATACCCGGCAGCGGCAAAAGAATCGCTGTCATCGATCTGGGTATCAAGAAAAATATGCTTTACAGTCTCTCAAAGCGGAACGGGGATTTGTATGTTTTCCCGTACAATGCCACCTCGGATCAGGTCAGGGCCTGCAAACCCGATGCCCTGTTTGTCAGTAATGGCCCGGGAGATCCCAAGCAGGCCCCGGATGCGATACGGTGCATACAGGATCTTCTTGGCGAACTCCCTGTCTTTGGGATCTGTATGGGTAACCAGGTCTCCGCTCTTGCCCTTGGTGGTGACACCTATAAACTCAAATTCGGTCACCGTGGTGCAAACCAGCCGGTCCGTTTTAGTGACGGCCGGATTTTTATTACGACCCAGAACCATGGTTTTGCCGTTGACGCTGAATCCCTGCCCGAAGGCTGTAAGGTAACGTATTCGAACGTCAACGACGGTACTGTTGAAGGATTTGAAAACAAGGATCTGTGCCTGACGACGGTACAGTTCCACCCGGAAGCCCATGGCGGCCCCCGGGACACCGAGGTTCATTTCTTTGATGCGCTGTTCCGGAGGTTGAAATAAATGCCCCTGCGCACTGATATCCACAAGGTCCTCCTCATAGGATCGGGGCCGATCCAGATTGGCCAGGCGGCAGAATTCGATTTCTCGGGCTCGCAGGCTTGCCGGTCTCTCAAGGAAGAGGGTATTGAGGTCGTGCTGGTCAATTCCAACCCGGCGACAATTATGACAGATCCGGAAATGGCAGATGAGATTTATATCGAACCCTTACGGGCGGATATTATCGCACGGATCATTGAAAAGGAACGACCGGATGGTATTCTCTCCGGCATGGGCGGCCAGACCGGCCTCAACCTGACCGCAGAGCTTGCGGAGATGGGAGCGCTAAAAGGTGTGGAGATTCTTGGAACACCTCTCGAAGCGATTTACAAAGGCGAAGACCGGGAGAAATTCCGGGATCTCATGAACGCGATCAACGAACCGATCCCCCGGAGCATGGTGATCAACTCCCTTGGCCAGATAGATGAGGCGATTTCAAAAATCGGTCTGCCTGCCGTTGTTCGCCCGGCATATACTTTAGGTGGAGCCGGGGGAGGGATAGGCCGGACCGGGAGGAATTGACCCGGATCGTCGAACTGGGTCTTTCGCGTTCTCGTATTCACCAGGTGCTCATCGAGCAGAGTGTGATGGGCTGGAAAGAGATTGAATTTGAAGTGATGCGGGACTCTGCCGATACGTGCATAATTGTCTGCAGCATGGAAAATGTCGATCCCATGGGAATCCACACCGGAGAGAGTGTCGTTGTCGCACCCATTCTTACCTTACGTGACGACGAATTCCAGATGATGCGCAGTGCCGCAATTCACATCATCAGGGCTCTTGACGTTCAGGGAGGATGCAACATCCAGTTTGCATTCAAGGATGGTGAATACAGGGTTATCGAAGTCAATCCCCGGGTCTCCCGGTCTTCTGCACTTGCTTCAAAAGCTACAGGGTATCCCATCGCACGTGTTGCAGCAAAAATAGCAATCGGCCTTCGCCTTGACGAAATCAAGAATGCGGTTACTGGATGTACCGCGGCATCCTTCGAGCCGACTATAGATTATATCGTTGTCAAGATACCCCGCTGGCCGTTTGATAAATTTAAGGGGGCAGACCGGACGCTTACTACATCCATGAAAAGCACCGGAGAAGTGATGGCAATTGGGAGGACGCTTGAAGAGGCTTTCATGAAAGCCAAGCGGTCCATCGATACCGATGTCCGGACTCATACGAGCCATAGCGAGATCCGGATGATCCTTTCCCGGCCGACCGATGAACGTTTCCACTGCCTTTTCGATGCATTCAGGCAGAATTTTTCCGTCGAAGAAATTGCGCATCTTACCTCCATCGTGCCGTTTTTCCTTGAAAAAATAAAAAATATTGTCGATCTTGAAAAACGCCTTGCTGCCGAGGGAAAGGATGAGGATATCTTCCTTGCGAAAACTTATGGGTTCACCAACCTTGAACTGGCAGTATTGACCGGCAAAGAACCGGATCGCATCGAGGACCTCGTGGGATCTCCGGTGTACAAGATGGTAGATAC
Source organism: uncultured Methanoregulaceae archaeon (assembly GCA_963701095.1). Taxonomy (GTDB): domain Archaea; phylum Halobacteriota; class Methanomicrobia; order Methanomicrobiales; family Methanospirillaceae; genus Methanoregula. The sequence goes on along the minus strand of OY969564.1, from coordinate 1,049,157 downwards.
CTGTGCTGCAGAATTCCCTGCATGTACACCCTATTTTTACTCGACCTGGGAAGGCACAACGGAAATTGCCCCGGACAACAAGCAGAAAATTCTCATCCTCGGTTCAGGGCCCATACGTATCGGTCAGGGAATCGAGTTTGATTACTGCACGGTTCACGCAGTAAAAGCATTACGTGAAGAAGGTGTGGAGGTCCATATCGTCAATAACAATCCTGAGACCGTTTCCACGGATTTTGATACTTCAGACCGGCTTTTCTTTGAACCGATGCTGCTCGAGGATGTCACAAACATCCTGAGGACTGATGAGTACTACGGCGTTATGGTGCAGTTTGGCGGCCAGAACGCAGTTAATCTTGCTGTCCCTCTCGAAAAAGAGATGAAACGGCGGGGTCTTTCGACACGCATTCTCGGGACGACACCGGAAGCTATGGACATTGCCGAAGATCGCGAGCGATTCAGTGCTCTTCTTGACAGCCTGCATATCCCCAGTCCTGCAAACAGTTCAGCATATTCAGAAGCAGAGGCAAAGGAAAAGGCAGAGAAAATCGGGTATCCTGTTCTGGTACGGCCGTCATATGTGCTTGGCGGACGGGCAATGGAGATTGTACACGATACGATAGAACTCGAGACATACATGAAAGAAGCCGTCCGGGTGAGCCAGCACCACCCGGTATTGATCGATTCCTATCTGAGAAATGCCATTGAGCTCGATGTCGACGCAGTCTGTGACGGAGAAGAGGTCCTTATTGGTGGTATCATGGAACATATCGAGCAGGCCGGTATACATTCCGGGGATTCAGCCTGCGTTATTCCTACCCAGTCACTTTCGACAGAAATTATTGAAACCGTACGGGAATACACAAAACAGATTGCCCTTGGCCTCGGTGTTGTTGGTCTGGTCAATATACAGATGGCTGTCAAGGACAATATAGTCTATATACTTGAGGCAAACCCCAGGGCAAGCCGGACTGTTCCGTTTGTCTCAAAAGCAACCGGTCTCCCCGTCGCAAAAATAGCGGCCAAGGTAATGATCGGGAAAAAACTGCGGGATCTGGGATTCAAGGAAAGGAAGATCAATCATGTCGCCGTCAAAGAAGTCCTTCTTCCCTTCAATAAATTGGCCGGGGTCGACACTATCCTTGGTCCCGAAATGAAGAGTACCGGTGAAGTGATGGGGATCGATTATGATTTCGGGCTTGCTTTTTATAAGGCCTGTATTTCAGCAGATAACGAGCTGCCGCTCAAAGGAAACGTGTTTATCTCGGTTAATATCGGCCAGAAAGATGAAGTGATTCCCATAGCCCGGCGCCTGCGGGATCTCGGTCTCACCTTGTATGGTACAGAAGGTACCGTTGACTATCTCTACGAAGCCGGAGTTGAAGCACATCTTGTCCGGAAAGTCCAGGAGGGTTCACCCAATGTGCTTGACATGATGCACCACGGCGAGATACGGTTGATTATTAATACGCCTCAGTCCCGCCAGTCCCGCCAAGATCATTACCAGATTATGAGGGCGGCAGTCGATTTCCAAATCCCGTATATTACGACCCTTCAGGCTGCGCGGGCAGCGGCACTCGCCATTGATGCAATCAAGCGTGAGAAGATGACGCTCGAACCGATCAGCCATTATCTCAAATAATTCCGGCGGTCGAGTTTATTCCTCCTTTTTTATAGCACGGCCTTAAAAAAACGCAGGTGTTCCTGAAGCGGGCTAAAACCCGTAGAATAATAGAATATCCTTATATACAGAGATAGCAAAAAAACATGCATGAAGAAATTTATTGTTGTTCTTGTAGTCCTGTTTATCGGGATCCTGTTCGCAGGGTGCACTTCCCAGCAAGCACCCGCTGCCACACCAACGCCTACAGAAGTACCTACTATGGTTGCAACACCTGTCCCAACACCCGTTCCGACCGCCATGCCGACCCCGGTTGCAACACCCAACGTGACCGCAAACGTCACTGCAAATGTCACACCGGTAGTGACAGCTCCAATGCCCCCAGCAAAGATAATTACCTTCAGTGAATTCTTGACCGTTACGCCAACCGGAACCATTTATTTGCCGGTAAACACGACGGTTGCCTGGTATAACGCCGATCCCTATAAACAGCATGGTATCCAGTCAATTGGTTCACTGACTTCGCAATATTTCGGTAAAGTTGTGATCCCCTACGGTAAGTTCTTTAACGTCACCTTTAGCAAGGCAGGAACATACCAATATGTCACCATATACCAGCCGTACTCCGGCGGGACATTCATCGTAAAGTAATGAAGCTATATCCGTGTTCGGGAAATTTTTCCTGAACCGTTCTTTTTTACTCAGGATTTCTCACGGGGTCTGGTTCCGGGGATAACCTTTCCTGTATCCTTTGGAAATATATGGTGAGACGTCCAACCTGATGTCTGAACCGGAAGTATCCATTATGGGAAAAGGTACTATCGTATTAGCATATTCCGGAGGGCTTGACACCTCCATATGTATTCCTCTCTTAAAAGAACGCTATGATTATGATCGTGTAGTTACGGTCGTGGTCAATGTCGGTCAGAGAGATGAAGAGATCGAGGAAGCCACAAAAAAAGGCCAGAAACTTGCCGATTGCCATTACACGGTCGATGTCCGGGAAAGGTTTGTTGATGAGCAGATCCTCCCTGCAATTAAGGCAAATGGATCCTACGAGGGTTATCCCATGGGAACCTCGCTTGCCCGTCCCCTGATAGCAGAAGAAGTGGTGAAAATTGCCAGAAAGGAGAAGGCAAAAGCGATTGCTCATGGGTGCACCGGGAAAGGAAATGATCAGCTGCGGTTTGATTTTATAATCCGTGCAGCAGGACTCGATGTTGTCGCGCCGATCCGTGAGCAGAACCTTACCAGGGACTGGGAAATTGAGTATGCAAAAGAACACCGTATTCCGGTCCCTGTCAAGAAAGGAAAGCCCTGGAGCATGGACGAGAACTGCTGGAGCCGGAGTATCGAAGGAGGAAATCTTGAGGATCCGGCATATTACCCCCCTGAAGAGATTTTCCTCTGGACTGTCTCACCGCAAAAAGCCCCTGCAAAACCGGAGAAGATCATCCTTGGATTTTCCCGGGGGGTTCCGGATTCCCTCAACGGGAAAAAACTCACCGGCTACAACCTGATCCAGAAACTCAATGTCCTTGCGGGAAAGCATGGTGTCGGCAGGAATGACATGATCGAGGATCGTATTCTCGGTCTTAAGGCACGCGAAAATTATGAGCACCCTGCTGCAACCGTCATCCTTACAGCCCACCGGGATCTCGAAAGTCTGGTTCTCACGCGTCAGGAACTTGCATTCAAGAGGATGGTTGACGATAAATGGTCTGAACTGGCGTACGAGGGGCTCGTCTATGAACCTCTTTATGCTGCACTCAATGCATTTATTGATACAACGCAGGAACGGGTCAACGGGAAGGTCGATCTCGAACTGTACAAGGGAAGTGTCCGGGTTCTGGGCCGCAGTTCGCCGCAGGCAATTTACTCTGGCGATCTTGTTTCTTTTGACAGCTCATCCATCGACCAGTGCCATGCAATCGGCGTTTCCCATTATTTTGGCATACAGGCCCGCCTCGTTCATGCAATGAATGAGAAGACAAAGAAGATTCCGGCAAAAAAATAAGATTCTTTCTTCCCTTCTTCCTTTTTACCTGCTAGTACCGGGTAACGGTTTTACTGCCACTGACGAGCACAAAAAAGAAACATATATCCTCTAACAACCAAATCGTAAGATAATGTGCGCCAGTTTCTTCAGTAGATGGGTCAAACTCAAACCCCATATCGTAGAAAGCCCTCCGCCCCCTTCTATTGCGCACGGTGCGGGTATGATGATCCCGGAATACAAAAACAAGCCCTATTTTATCGTAGCATCTGTAGAGATGGGTAATACCACAACCAAATGTATTCTTACCGGGGTAAGCCTTGAAACCGGCAAATCCTATGTTATCAACAAAACCGTAAGCATGAGCCGGGATATACGGCCGCCAAAACCCGGAGAAGAGGTTTTTGGTGAAACGCTTGACGGAACAAAACTCTCACGCCAGGCCGTCACCGAGCTGGTGCGGGATACGTTACTCCAGTGCCACAAAGAAGCACACCTTGACATCCAGAAGGATCTCGACTTTGTCGTCCGCAGTACCGGGGTTGTTGCAGAAATGGAATCCCCGGACCAGGTCGGGGACTTTGTCATCGCCCTTGCAAACGGCTGCCTGATTGCCGGGGTTCCTCCCCGGAAAATGACCCCGCCCATGACCAAAGCAAACCAGGCTGAAAAACTTCAGCCGTTCAGTTTTGCTGACAAGGTCGTGTTTATCGGGGCAGTCGCCGGTGTGATTCCACCGGTGGGTTTGACCGGAGTCGAGATGGTCGCAAACGAGATGGAAGGCGAACTCGCCATGGCCGGGATCAAGGAAGGTGCAAAATGGACACCGGTCGATTTCCGGAACCCCTGCATTTCTGTGGATTTTGGCACGACTCTGGACGGGAGGATAACCAGCGACGTCAAACCTGACGATATAACCCCGTTTGCAAAGACTATCGGGAACTTCTGCGGTCTTGCCGGCGCAATTCCTGATGCGATTGTCCGTGGCACCGGTCTTGTCCAGGAACGGACCGGAACTGCTCTTGATATTTTTGGGGAGCACAGCGTCGCCGGAGGGATTTTCTCCGGGGGCAATCGTACCATTATTGACGATTTTGTCACCAGGTGCCACGAACATATCGATATCCGCATCGTACCGGCAGACCGGGATCGGTTCGGGCGTGTTCCCGTGAATGCGAAGCTGGCAAAAGAATCCAAAGTTGCGATGATCGGCTGCGATTGCGGGGTCAACAGCGGTGACCTTGATAAATTATACGAGATTGGTGCTGAAATTCATAAAAAATACAACCTCTCTGTCCTTAATGAAGTAGTTGACCGTGTATGCGCGAAGATGGCACTGCGGCTTATTGATGTGGCCGTGGAAGAACGTTTAGTCCCGCGAAATGCATCCATCGGTTTTACCGGGCGGGCGGCTATTTCCGGAAGAAAACCCGAGTACATCCTTGAGGGGATTACCGAGCGCAATCTTTTCGATGATCCAAACGACCACCTTGTTTTCGTTGATGACGGTCTTGCCCGCGGGGCTGCCCTTATGGGACGGTGCATGAACTCCCTTGGAAAACCCAAAAACCCTATTGGCGGCGTACGGGGAGGGCCCTGTATTATGAGCCGGCGCATCAAAATCGGTAAGTAGGAATTGATTAACTATGTCAGACAACCCAGAAACCAGCCAGATGCCTGAAGAATCGCTTTGTGATGTCCTGATCCCCCCGGGAGTTCCGCGTTCCATAATCCTGGATATAGCAAAAAAGTTCGATGTTGAAGTAGTGGAACGTAAACAGAAACTTAAATTCGCCAACATGGACGGCGACGAACGGGAACTCCTTGCGTTCCGGGGCACACGCGAAGTTGCGGAACGGGTTGAAAAATATATGATCGATGAAGTCCGTAAGTTCATCGGGGAATAAAACCGTTTTTTACCGGCTACTGTTTTTTAAGGAGTTTTACCAGCAACGCTTTCTGGGCATGGAGCCGGTTTTCAGCTTCGTCCCATACCAGACTTTGCGGCCCGTCAAGAACCTCCCCTGTAATTTCCTCGCCCCGGTGAGCGGGCAGGCAGTGGAGTACACGGGCATCCGGGGCAGCCTGCCGGAGTAACTGGTCGTTAACCGTGTATTTGTGAAAAGCGGCAAGACGTTTTTCCCGCTCTTTCTCATCACCCATCGACACCCACGTGTCAGTAACAATCACGTGGGCGTCCTTTACCGCTTCTTCAGGTGTTGCAGCAGTCCTGACATTTCCCCCAGCTTTTGCGCACGTTTGAGGACTTCAGGATCCACTCCGTAGCCTTTCGGACTTGCGACCGTAACCGCCATACCCGTTAGGACCGAAGAAAGGACAAGGGACGTACACACATTATTACCGTCTCCTACCCAGGCAACACTCAGATCCCTGACGTCGCCGAAATGCTCACGGATAGTCAGGATATCTGCAAGCAGCTGGCAGGGGTGCTCCCGGTCAGAAAGGCCGTTAATGACGGGGATGGTTGCAAATTCTGCCAGTTCCTCGACAGTATCGTGGGAGTAAGCTCGGATCATTACGCCGGACACATAACGGGAAGTAACTCTGGCGGTATCGCGGATCTCCTCGCCTCTTCCTATCTGGAGATCTTTTGCATTTAAGAAAAGGGCATGGCCGCCGAGTTCATGCATCCCCACTTCAAACGAGATATGGGTCCTTGTCGAGGATTTTTCAAATATCATGGCTAAGGACATGCCCCGCAACAGTTCATGGGGAACGCCTGCCCGTTTCTGCCGTTTCAGACGTTCAGCGTCGGAAAGGATCTCACCAAGTTCTGTTTTGGTAATATCCAGAATAGAAAGAAAATCTTTCTTCATCGTAGCTCCTTCATATGGGTGATCCGTTTATTCAGGAGCGCCTGCGTACCGATATCGCTGCGATGGAAGACATCTCCCGTGACTGCAGACACGGCTTTTTCAGCGATTTGTTCTGCCTCGGGAAGAGTGTCTGCTTTTCCCACAAATGCAAGCGTCCGGGATGTGAGGGTATAGAGTTTCCCCTCCCGCTCCTCCACGTTTGCATAATAAAGGAGCGCATTCCGTTTTTTCCCGGTGACAAGAGGCCTTCCGGACAAGGGTGCCTGCGGATATCCTTCAGGTACAAGGTACTTGCAGACGGTTGCAGCCTTTTCAAATACAACGTCGGTTGCCGTTAGTGTACCTTCTGTAATCCCGGTAACCACCTTACCAAAATCAGAACAAAGGAGTGTAAGCACGTTCATTGCCTCAGGATCCCCAAATCGTGCATTGAATTCTATGACTTTAGGACCTTCGGCAGTGTTCATAAACTGGCCGTACAGTATTCCTTTAAAGGGATGCCCCTCTTTTTTAAGAGCGGCGACAACGGAAGCCATAATGGAAAGTGCGGTTGTGTGATCCTTCCGGCTCACAAACGGGAGCATATGGTCAGGCATCGAATAGGATCCCATTCCTCCCGTATTTGGCCCGGTGTCACCTTCACCTGCCCGTTTATGGTCCTGCACAAGCGGCATGGGAACAATGTGAAAACCGTCGACAAATGCCTGGAGTGTGAACTCTTCCCCTTTTAATCTTTCTTCAAGGACAACTCCGCCATTAACCTCCCGGATATACGCGATGGCCCCGGCCCGGTCTACCTGCTCTCCCATGATCCGGACACCTTTTCCCCCGGTAAGGCCGATTGGTTTGACGGCCAGATCGCCGTCATGATCCTTGACAAATGCTATCGCCTCAGACGTGTCATGGTAAACCCGGTAGTCAGGGTTACCACCAATGTTGTAGTGCGTCATCAGGTTCCGGCAGAATGCCTTATCGGTTTCAATACGTGCAGCATTTTTTGTCGGGCCTACACATTCGATCCCGGAGGCTGAGAGGCGATCCACTACACCAGCTTCAAGCGGTGCTTCAGGGCCGATAATTGCATGGGTAACACCGGTCTTTGCGGCAAACGCTTCGATCCGGGTCAGGTCCGTCTCCGGTACGAGGCACATCTCCTTTGCGAGGCGAGCGATCCCGGGATTCTTTTTTGACATTACGGAAAAGATTTCTGACTCGCCGGTGCGGTGTAGTGCAGATGCTATCGCATGTTCCCTTCCGCCGCCACCAACAACGAGAATCTTCATCATCCATCACATGGGTTCTTTTTGTTAAAAATGGTTTATGCTTTGTCCTTTTTCGTCAGAGGATTTCGCTGACCCTGACAAGCGGGATTAAATCGACGGCCTGTTTTTTTAACGTTTCCTCGGCACCCTGCTCACGGTCAACCACGGTGACAACCCGATTTGCCATCGCACCGGCGTTCCTGAGCACCGAAATGCCATACAATGCAGAACTTCCCGATGTGGTAACATCCTCTACAAGGAGAATCTCCTTTCCTTTGACATCACCGATGATCAGGGACTTCTTGCCATGGTCTTTTTCTTCTGCCCGGATAATTGCAAAGGGTTTTTTAGCGGCGAGGGAGATCGCGACTGCCAGAGGAACCCCGCCAACGGCAACTCCTGCTATAACGTCAAAGGTGTACCGTTTGGCTATTTCTCGTGCTATCGCTTCGAGGAACTCAGGATGCGTCACGGCAGTTTTTATATCTACATAGTACCGGCTTTTTGCGCCGGATGCTAAGGTGAAATCACCAAACTCGATGGCTTTACACGTGATCAGGAGATCTGCTATCGCATTCATGGGAAATCACCAGGGCTCTTTCTTAACCCTTATATGGTACCCGATAATATTAACCGTCCGGTGGAGAATAGGTGTCAGGATCAGGATAACTATGAGTATTTGCCATGTTACATTGGTGAATATCCATGCCGGGTCAAAGACCAGCATGAGGATAAAAGCACCGGCAACCAGGTCATACTGATCTGCTATCGGCCATGATTCCCCCCGGTTTTTTCCAATCCGCCGCTTGATGAAACTTTTTCCCATATCACCGAGAAGTGCGCCAAAGGCAAGGATTACAATGGAGGCGAGCGTCTGCTGCGGAAGGAACGTCAAGCCAAATGTCCCGAAAAGCCAGATCTGCAAAAAGCCAACCGCGATGCCCGCACACACCCCGCATACAAGACCCCGGTAGGTTTTTCCGTCTCCTAGGATCCTCCGTCCATCTGCGTATGTTTTGCCAAAATCTATCGGCATCCCGCCACCACAGACAGCAGCGACAGGATTGGGGACATATGCAGGAACCATGATCCAGAATGCGGCGAGCAGTGTAGAGAGCAATGGTATTATGAATGACTCAGCACTAATAGTGTAGCACTCCAATACCTCTAATAAAGAGCAGATAAAAAGATTAAGGTTACTCAAAAAGCCAAATTAGTGGTCGTGTATTTGGTGCATCGGGTGGAAATATGGTGATGATCAAAAAAACACGCAGCCTTTGCCCTGCCTGTGGGAAAGTTCTGGAAGCGGAAATTGTTGAGGAGGAAGGGAAGATCTGGCTTGTACGGACGTGTCCCGAACACGGGAAATTCCGGCACGTGTACTGGTCAGATGCGGAGATGTATCACCGGTTTGCAAAGTTTGACGCTGTAGGTCGTGGGGTATCCAATCCCCAGAATCCGGTAATCTCCGATACGTGTCCTACAGCCTGTGGTCTTTGCAGTAACCACCACTCGGGAACACTGCTTGCCAATATAGATCTCACAAACCGGTGCAACCTGGATTGTGACTTTTGTTTTGCCAATGCCCGTGCATGCGGGTTTGTGTATGAGCCCACTTTTGACGAAATTGTCAGCATGATGCAGGTGCTCCGGCACGAAGAACCGGTCCCGGCGCCCGCTGTCCAGTTTTCTGGCGGGGAGCCAACTATGCGGGACGATCTTGTTGATATCGTCAAAAAGGCAAAGGAACTTGGATTCCCCCAGGTCCAGATCGCAACGAATGGCGTTAAACTGGCAAATAACCCGCTCCTTTCCCAGCAGCTCAAAGACGCCGGTCTTTCGACGGTCTATCTCCACTTCGACGGAGTTACACCAGCAACCAACCCTTTCTTAAAGATCCATATCAAGGCACTGGAAAACCTGCATAAGGCCGGCCTTGGTGTAGTCCTTGTCCCTACGGTCATTAAGGGAAGAAACTCTGGTGAAGTAGGTGAAATCCTGAAATTTGCCGCTGAACACATCTCCATTGTCCGGGGTGTTAATTTCCAGCCGGTGGCATTTACCGGGGCAGCAAATGATGAAGATATCGATAAGGAACGTATAACGATACCGGAACTTCTTGGGGAAATCGAGATACAGACTGGCGGCATTCTTAAAAAAGGCGATTTTTATCCGGTGCCTTGTGTCCTGCCATTTTCCGATTTGGTGGAGGCATACACGCGGGCCTCAGGTGCGGTTCACCGCTCACGAACATTGCGGTGCAGCGACATATGTTTTTATAACAAAAGAGGGGATGGTACCGGTAACGAGAATGGTTGACGTAGAGAGCCTCTTTGCGGCAATTGAACTCATGGCAACCAAACTCAAAAAAGGCGGAACTATCAACAAATACGCCACCCTGCTGGAAGGGGTAAAAGAGCTTCATGCCTCCTTCAAGAAAGCGGAGAAAGGAAACGCGGCGGACTTCTGGAAATTGATCGGTAAAACATTGATAGCCCAGAACTTCGATGCCTTACGTGAGTTCCACTGGAATGCCCTTTTCATCGGGACGATGCATTTCATGGACAAATATAATTACGATATCGAGCGTGTCCAGAGATGTTGTATCCATTACGCGACACCGGATGGCAAGCTTATTCCTTTCTGTACCTATAACAGCGGCCCGGTCTATCGTGAACAGGTCTGGAAAAAATACGCAAAAGAGAAGCAGTAATTTTTTTACATTATATTTGTATGCCGGACAATCCGGTTAAATGTCTTTTAGCCGTGAGGTTTCCTTTGTTACGGTATATGTGGCAGAACGAACCGTATCTCACAGGAACGGTAGTTCCATACCGGATGCCTGACGCATCGCAATCGATGCAATTGCCAGATCCTGAATTGCAAGCCCGGTGGAATCAAAGATCGTGATCTCATCTTTGCTTTCACGTTTTCGTTTGCCTATTACTATTTCCCCAAGGGTGCCGGCGATCATCCATGGCTGATACAGTCCCCTGCTGATAGGCACGTTTATTTCGCCGGAATGGAATGCCTGTGCCGGATCATCAACAAATACCCTGGCCCGGTGCAGGATCTCCGGATCCAGTTCCTCTTTACCGGGGGCATCGGCACCTATGGCATTAATGTGCGTTCCGGCATGTATCCATTCGCTTTTAACGATAGGAACGCGGGACGGTGTCGTGGTTACGAGAATATCGCAGTCACAGACTTTTTCAATAGACTGGCTTATTGCAGAAAGCGGGGAGAGCCGTGCAGCAAAAGCTTCGGCGTGTGCCGGGTTCCGGCTCCAGACCTTGACCTGTTCAAGGGGCAATTCCTGCGCCGTGGCCCTTACCTGGGCTTCTGCCTGGCGGCCTGTGCCTATAATGCCAAGAACGCACTCTTTTTTTGGTGCAAGATATTTTGCCGCAATTGCCCCGGAGGCCCCGGTCCGCATATCTGTGAGCCGGGTAGCGTTAAGGATCGCCATGGGTCTCCCGGTTGCCAGGTCAAGAATAATCGTCAACGCCATTACCGTCGGAAGCCCCACTTTCGGGTTATCCGGGTGAACGTTGACAATCTTTACACCGGCAATCCCCAGTGAGGGAAGGTACGCCGGCATTGTCCTGAAATCCCCGGCAGGGAGGGTGATATAGACTTTGGGCGGCATCTGCACAAGCCCTTTTCCATGATCAGCAAATGCAGCTTCGACAACTCGGTTTACGTCGCCGAGGTTAAGGTCCCGGTCCGGATCAGGGAAATATCGCATACAGGATTGATTCACCTGCTCGGATTTAGTGTTTATGCCCCTTCAGGGTGAGAACGGTCGGCGATATCGACTCTACGGCGACTAATATTTTGTGAAAAAGAGAGTCTGGAAGGATCAGGCGTATTCCATTTCTTTAAGAGTCTTTTCGGCAAGGTCCTTCATACGTGCCGAAATTCGTGAAGACGAGGTATAATCGACTTCTTTCATCGCATTGGCAATTTCGTTACCAAGAACAAAGATGGCGTATTTATGCTCGAGTTTGCTCTTGTGCATCTGGGACGGGGTAATCTTTAACGCACTGTACTGGGAAAACTTCAGGTCCGGGTTGATCTCTTCAAAATAGTCCTTGACCTCGAAAAGTATTTTGTGAAGGTTAACGAGTTCTTCCTTGTGCACAGTTCCACTCCAAAGTGTATCATAGTGCATCCCCTCCATAAATAAATTTGCGCGGCTTCGAACTTCACGAGCTTATTTTGATCAACCTGATGTTTAATGGCCTTTTTATAATCCCCTTGAAATCTTTTGCCGCGACATATTCAAGCCCTTTCCATACCAGGCGATCGAGAAGTTTCTGGTCGACCGTGCGATCGACAATAACTCCCGTGGCTGGTTCATCCAGGGTTTCAACTGCTTTTTCCATCTCTTCGGATCGGATCTCCCGGATCACACCCATATCCCCGTTCATGAACCGGGCGACGCTTTTGCCTCTAACGTCTTCCATATGATCGCGGATGGTCACCGGGACTTTAGGTGAACTTTCTTTGGGTCTCTTCTGTCCCGCTCTTCCTGCAGCATCATTGCGATTTCCCTCATCAGAACCTGGTACTGAACGGTTCTGTTTGACAATATCTGCGGGAAGTTCGGCGGCATCTTCAAAATACTGGTCCCGGACATATTCAATCGGGACTTTGTTGCGTAGCGTTTTTATGACCTCTTTTTTGGTCATATCCTCTACGCTTTTTCCCCGGGGAGAAAATGCAACATAATCGATGTCTGCAACCTGGAGGAGCTCCCGGAGAATGAGTTCGCCACCCCGGTCGCCGTCGAAAAAAGCCGTCGTGGTTTTTCTTTCGGTAAGCTCAACTATCGATTTGGGAATGTTAGTGCCTTCCACAGCTACAGCATTCTTGATGCCGTACCGGAGGAGGTTGATCACATCAGCCCTTCCTTCAACAATGATTATTGCATCCGATTCGAGAATATTAGGGCCCGCAGGAAGTTTTTCATCGCCAATCGTACCGATTTTTTCGATTCTTAACGTCTGGCGGACATCGTCAAGCAGTTCATCACTGTCGATGGTGCCGTCATCAAAACGCTCAATAAGAATCTCTTTTGCACGTTCGACAATTTTCTTCCGTTTGCTGACCCTTATATCCTCGACCATGCTGACTGACACATGCGCAACACAAGGACCTACGCGATCAATGGTCTCAAGTGATGCAGCCAGGACAGCAGTCTCTGCCCGGTCAAGAGAGGTCGAGATCAGAATCTCTCCGGTAGTCTCACCCTTCTTGCTTGCTATCTGGACGTCGATTCTTCCGACACGTCCGGTCCTCTGGAGATCCCGCAGGTCCAGATCTTCGCCGAGTAACCCTTCAGTCTGCCCGAAAATGGCACCAACTACATCAGGTTTCTCGACCACCCCCTCTGCACTGAGGCTGATGTGAATAAGGTACCTGGTAGTATCCGGTGAATACACGTAAACGCACCCCCATGTATCATGCAATAGGTTGAAAGCCTGATCATAGGTATAACATATATATATTACGGGAAATTACTTAAAGTGTAGGTTCGCGGATTAGCTTTTTTATCCCCGGTAAACAACCGTATTTTCTTCTGGGTTCTATTTGAACAAATGGCTCCGATTGTTTTTGTTCCCGTTCTGGACAAGTATGCGGGTAATTTCTGTTTTTGTGATACCAGCGATCCTTATTTTTTTCTGGGATGAGGTAAACCCTGAAACAATAGAGACCGCAGAGACCGGTATGCCGGTTCTTGTGCTGATAAGGCCTATGACCGCTTTATTGGCTTTACCGTCAACTGCAGGGGCAATTACACGACATCCGATAGTATTTCGCCATTCGTTATAACCTGCAGGAAAGAGATCGCTTCGTGCGCCCGCCGAGACTTCGATGTACAGAATAGTATTGCCACTGTCTTCGAGAATTGCATCAGCAATCGTGGACATAAATACCCTTTTGAAGAGGAAGTGTCGCCCGGCTTAAACACACATGGATCATCAGTGGCTGCTACCGTTCTTCTCCCGTGTATAAAACCCTCAGCCGGGCGATGCCTGTCGCGTACCCGGGTTGTCCCATGGATCATTTCCAGGCGCTTGCCAATCGATCACCCGGGGACCTATGGGTGCGCTGTATCGGCACCCTTTCTCATCTGTTGGTTAAGGTCTTTATCGTTTGTGTCGTGGCTCTGTGAATCCAAAGAACATTTCCCTGGAAATTTTATGACGGTGGAACGTAACCTTTCCCGGTAAACCACGTGGGATTTGCAGGGAAAAAATCACCTTCTTTGTAGACAACATCCCCACCCAGGATTACGGTTGAGGGAAATACCGCGCGGAATCCTTCAAATGGCGTCCACCCGCATCTGCTGTGAAGCATTTCCGGTTCGATAATGACTGCAGCATCGGGATAAAGGGCAAAATCAGCCCGGTCCTTCGGAGAAAAACCCGATGGAGGGATACCCAGGAGCGCCGCTGGTGCCGCAGCAGTTTTCCGGATCAGATCGGAGAGCATGATCTTCCGGTCAAGCACTGCGGCCATCAGGAGTGGTACCATGGTTTCAACGCCCGGGACCCGGAAGGTGCGTCAGGGAACGGAAGTGTTTTTTCAGCCTTGGTGTGAGGGGCGTGATCAGAGGCGATAATATCGATCCGGTCCCATAATGTCCAGAGTCTCTCCCGCTCTTTTTCACTTCTGACCGGGGGATTTACCTTGAACAGTGCATTTTCATCACATGTCTTTTCCCGGGAAAGGAAGAGATGGTGGGGGGTTACCTCCACGGTTCCTTTTGCAGCTTCGATTGCCGCGGCAGTGCTCATATGACAGAAATGAAGGCGGCAGCCATCTGTATTTCCTGCCTGCACAGCGATCACTGCCTCTTTCTCATGGAGGCCTGAACGCAGGGCATCGTGAGCAGCAAGACCCGTGTCTTTTCCCGGGACGATCCCTTCTGCGTGGATGGTTGCAAGACCCCCAAGGGCCCGGATGCGCCCGAGTGCCCGGGAAAGATCTCCACTATCGAGAGCATCACTGTAACTTGAAGGGGCATAGAAAATCTCACCGAAAGCCATCGCCCCTTGTGCCCACATTTCTTCGATGGGTGTACCAGGCGTGACACCGCTGTTTATCGCATAACTACACAGCGAATGCTCTTTTGCCTCATGAACCCGGGATAAAAATGCCCCGGGTTTTGTCAGAGGGGGAATGGTATTTGGCTGGTCAACGACTACAGTCACCCCCCCGGCAAGAGCGCTTGCACTCCCGGTTTTCCAGTCTTCTTTTGCCGACTGTTTTCCCCCTCTCATGTGGACATGGGCATCAACTGCCGCAGGCAGGACAAAAAGCCCCGAGCAATCTATTGTCTGAATGCCAGAGGTCACTGCACCGGTATGGATAACCCGGCCATCACGGATAGCGACATCTGCTTTTCGCCCTCCGGGGATCCGGACATTTGCCAGCACAAGATCAGGGCGACGTTCCATGCAGATATGATCGGCACCGGATCATATAGACGTGCTGTTTTTTATTGAAAAGATCGGGATCGCAGCTTCCAGATACAATGATTTTTTATCTGGGTTCGGAATAGTATGCTTGTGTGCCGGAGCAATGGGAACAGCCATACTATGGCTTTCCAGAATGGTATCCGGTGCGATGGTGGAGATTATGGATAAGATCATTAAAATCGTGCTGGGGCTCTTTATTGTCCTCTTTGTAGCGTTTGTAGCGTATACATGCTATTTTGGCTACATTGGTTCAATCTACCGGAGCTCGCTCTCCGGGAATTACCTCTATACCTGCACTATTGCTACCAACGGGGTCCTGACAAATGTTACCTTGTTCCTGCCGGTCCCTGCAGACCCGAAGGGGAACTCTCCGGTGGTGGCACAGATCAGTAGCCGGGACGTTACCGGGGTTCCTGATAACATGAACCTGACGCTGTATGATACCGGGAAAACGACGCTTCTCAAAGTTTCTGCCAAAAGTATTGGCGGGCCGGCTATCAACGGGATCACTCAACCTGCTACTATCACGTTTTCGGTGAACGTATCGTCACCTGAACACATTGATACGCGTTCTCCGGTCCAGAATGCAGCAGTATTCCGCCCTGTTAACGGGATACATACTACTGCATGTTCTGGCGAGAGCGTAGCTTCCGGGAGGGGACCGGTATGTTATAAGTATCTTACTGAAATGTATGCTGAATATTCGTCTGCACCTTCTGTAACCGTGAGTATCGACGAGAGTATAACCGGGACAAATACATGGACGATCTTTGCCCCTGCTTCAAATGCATACCAGAACCAGATCAGCGTTCCGATGATGCATGGTTCAAGTCATGGATGGATTACCACTCCTGGCTGGCTTGAATCCGGGATAGGATCTCAGGATATGTCTTTTCCCTCATAATTTTTTTCGGTACTGCGTAAAATGTGCGGGAATCTCGTCTCGTAAGGAGTGTTTTTGATACCTATGGATAAAAACGTAAATATTCGATCCAGTGGCAAATGCCGTAACGATATTTCCCCGGGCTGTATTGTCGATATCATTCTCAAAGAAGACCAGCGGTCCGGAAAAGTGACGCGGGGTATCGTTAAGGAAATCCTGACCAACTCGTCGGTACATCCCCATGGTATCAAGGTCAGACTCCGGGACGGCCGCGTGGGACGTGTGGTGACTATTCTAGGGTCTGAGTCTAACGGGGATGGAAAATAAAATTGGACCTCATTTCAATCTCTCCGGATACGTTCACCATCACATGCGGTAATTTTTAAACCTTCAAGCGGCAACGAGCCGCTATTAATAAAAATAGCATCCGGACATTTTTTAATTCCCCCGAATTCAAATCATAAAAAAGAATGATGAAACAGGATAAACTGGATATTGTTATCCTGAACGATCAAATAAAACAGAATGAACAAAATTAAAAATACGATACACGTCGCATAAACAATACAGTAAAAAGCATAGTAAATCAATTTTTCAAAATTTGTGTAGCTTTTGTTAAATGGGATCTTGTTGAGTACAAAAATCACAAATTCGATACAAACCAAAGGAAGGATAAAATAGCCAATTTTGATTCCAATAAGGAAAATCGGATTTCCAAGATAAGGAGATAAGATGGGGGAATGTTCATACCCTCCCATCCGCCCTCCAATAAAAGTCGTAATGATATCAAGAATATTTAATAAACCAAAAATTATCCATAGTATCCAGAGAGTCCAACGCAGACTCCTCTTAATAAAAGGAAAATTTTTTTCAATCATACCGTTTTACAATCTCATTTTTCAGATTCAATAATTACACCTTTTTCGGTCTTCCGCATTTTGCGTTTAGGTGCATTTGCAGGTTTTCTCTCCACACCTTTGCGCGGCCTGCCTCGCGGCCTCTTCTCTTTTTGTTTAAAAACGACAATACGTTATCGATTGAGAAAATAACGACCTTAAACAAACTCTTCTCTAAAAATAAGAAGTTTATACAAGAATCAAATACCTATGCGAGGGATGGGAGTCGAACCCATGAATCCCTGCGGAACTGGATCTTAAGTCCAGCCGAGTTGGCCACTTTCGTACCCTCGCGCCCTATAGTATTTTCGTCAGTACATTAAAAAGAATCGTGACCTCAGCGGGTAAGATGCGTTTACCACGCATTATATGCATTGCCGTTTCCATACTGTATCCGGCGAGTAGATGGCTTCCTTTGAATGTACAGGCTGGGTAGAACAGGGCGGTATCCGGCTTTCCATGGCAGAGGTTGAGAAGATTGTCAGAGGGGACCCGGAACAGATTCGCACTTTTGGTGGCGAGTTTGCGTTCTCTTTTAACGGGTGCTCTGCACGTGACCATTTTGGTATTATCCCCGGTCCCGGTCCCAGGGGTGTGCTGATCTGCAACGAAAAGGTCCGGTTTTCCATCGAACCGGACCCGGCGCCCTCTTCGCTTGAAGAAGCAATTGTGACGGCTATCAAACTCAGGAGCGACGAAGGCATAACCGCATTATCCGGAGGTGTGGATTCAAGTCTTGTCGCCGCATTAGCAGGACGGGATTGCGTGTCGGTCGGCCTTTCAGGTTCGCATGACCTTGCGAGGGCACGGCAGGCGGCAGACATGCTCGGTCTTACCTGCACCGAAGTAGTAATAACACCTGATGATATCGAATCCGCACTCCCGGCTGTAATTGCCGCGATCCCCAGAAAAGACCCGGTGAACACCAGTATTGCCGTTACCCTGTATTTTGTCGCACAATGGGCAGGAGAACACGGGTACCAGCGTATCCTTGCCGGCCAGGGGGCAGACGAGCTCTTCGGCGGCTATTCCCGGTATCTGACAACACCCACCCTCGAAGAAGATCTCGCGCGGGACGTTGCTGGTCTGGAGCAGCAGGCAGCACGCGATCAGGCAGTCGCTGCGCTTCATGGTACCTATCTGTCCATGCCGTACCTGGACATCCGGGTTATGCGCGCTGCATGTGCGATCCCGGCCCATGAAAAGGTGTGTGACGGCCAGCGGAAAATCCCGCTGCGTGCGGTTGCCGAGCATTATATCCCGCCAGAATTGGCCGGATACAAGAAAAAAGCCATGCAATACGGGAGCGGAGTCTGGGGAGTACTAAAAAAACTTGCCCGTAAAAATGGTTATAAAACGTCCGTGCAAGATTACATAGACCACATCGGACAGGTGAAACATGGTCACTGAAAAAGACGTGGAGCATATCGGGGAACTTGCTGATATTGGCATCGATACGCATGAACTTGCCACTTTTACTGGCCAGTTTAATGCGATTGTAGACTATTTTGATGTACTTGACCGAGTGCAGGGTGACAAGACGGTCATACGCGATCTGTCGAATGTTTTCCGGGAAGACATGATAGAACCATCACTCTCCCAGGAAGAAGCGATACGAAATGCCGGTGCAAAAGAGGATGGATATATCAAGGCTCCCCGGGTGATGTAGTGGCCGGAAATACGATTTGCTTCGCGTTTGAAGACCGGTACAATGCATTTTTGCATGTGTGCGCAAAAGCAGACCATGGCAAAGGAAAACTGGCAGGGATCGGCATTGCCGTCAAAGACAATATATCGACAAAAGGTATCGAAACTACCTGCGCCTCGAAGATTCTTAAAGGATATATCCCGCCCTATGATGCACACGCGGTCAGCCTGATAAAAAACGCCGGTGCAGCAATCGCCGGTAAGACCAATATGGATGAATTCGGTATGGGAACAAGTACCGAAAATTCGGCGTTTGGTCCGACGCTCAATCCTGCTGACGTAAACAGGGTGCCGGGGGGTTCATCAGGAGGAAGTGCAGCGGCGGTGGCAGCGGGCATGGTGCGCATGGCTCTTGGTACCGATACCGGGGGTTCGATCCGATGTCCAGCAGCATTTTGCGGGATTGTCGGGCTGAAACCTACCTACGGAAGAGTTTCCCGGTATGGTCTGATTGCTTATGCAAACTCGCTCGAAACCATCGGACCCATGGCAAAAAATGTGACCGATGTCTCGCTCCTGATGTCGGTAATTGCAGGGCATGACAAAAAAGACGCTACCTCGTACGACCGGTCGTACAGCCATACCCCGAAAGCTGAGATACAGGGTCTGAGAATTGGTATCCCCAAAGAATATTTCGGCGAAGGTGTTGACCCGGATGTTGCATCTGTCGTGCAACGGGCGATCGGCCGGCTCGAAGAACTTGGCGCTGTTACAGTACCCTGCAGCATTCCTTCAATGGAATATGCGCTTGCCGCATACTATGTGATCTGTACCAGTGAAGCCAGTTCCAACCTTGCACGGTTCGATGGTGTGCGGTATGGCCCGGCAGCCGACACAAAAAAATCGTGGCACGCGGCGTACCAGGAAATCCGACAACAGGGGTTCGGCCCTGAAGTCAGGCGCCGGATAATGCTCGGGACCTTTGCACTTTCGTCGGGATATTACGGGAAATATTACGCGAAGGCACAGATCGCCCGGGAGAATGTCAGGAAGGATTTTGCCCGGCTTTTCACGAATGTCGATGTGCTCTGCGGTCCGACCATGCCCACCATAGCGTTTAAACTGGGCGAGAAAAGCGATCCCCTTTCCATGTACCTTTCCGATATCCTGACCGTCCCGGTAAACCTTGCGGGTATTCCGGCTATCTCGGTACCCTGCGGGAAGGTAAAGGGTATGCCCGTTGGTCTCCAGGTTATGGGCAGGCCCTTTGAGGATGAGCGGGTCGTGGACGTTGCCTATGCGTACGAACAGGCGGTGAAATCATGATCGATGCAGAGATTATTGTCGGTCTCGAAGTCCACTGCCAGCTTGACACGAAAAGCAAGCTCTTCTGCGGCTGTTCCACCGATTACCGGGATGACGGCCCCAACACCCATGTCTGCCCGATCTGCCTGGGGCTTCCCGGAACAATGCCGGCAATAAACAAGCGTGCCATTGAATATGCAATGAAAGTGGCAAAAGCACTCAACTGCACCGTTATCCCGGAATCAGAATTTGCCAGGAAAAACTACTTCTACCCCGATCTGGACAAGGCATACCAGATAACGCAGTACGATAAGCCCCTTGCCGAGGGTGGCTATATTGAAATTGAAGGCGATGATGGTAAGGAACGAAAGATCCAGCTCACCCGGATCCATGTCGAGGAAGACCCGGCCGGCTTGTCCATATGGGAAACGCCGAACGCGGCCGGTACTCCCTGGTCGATTACAACCGTGCAGGTATTCCGCTTATCGAAATAGTCTCGGAACCTGATATGCAATCGCCAAAAGAGGCACGGAAATTTTTAAACAAGCTGCGGGCAACCCTTGAATATCTGGGCGTTTTTGATTCAGAAAAAGAAGGTTCACTCCGTGTTGATGCAAATATCTCGCTCCGGGGCAGCCAGCGTGTCGAGATAAAGAACATATCATCCTACAAAGGCGTGGAAAAAGCGCTTACGTTCGAGGTCACCCGGCAGAAAAACCTGATCAGGCGTGGCCTTACCGTCGAACGCGAGACCCGGCACTATATCGAGACCAGAGGTATCACCCAGTCGGCCAGATCGAAAGAAATGGAGAACGATTACCGGTATTTCCCGGAGCCGGATCTCCGGCCGCTTCATGTCCAGTCCTGGGTAAAAGATATTGCGCTCCCTGAACTCCCCGACGCACGACGCGAACGTTTTGTAACCCAGTACTCGTGTTCGCTGAACCATGCGCGGACGCTCACCGGCGAACTTAAAGTGGCAAACTTCTTTGAAACCGTCGTTGCCGGTGACCAGAACTGTCTGTGCACGCTTGCAGCTACCTGGATAGCCGATACCCTTGCCGGTGAACTCAATTACCGGGACATGGGGATCGATACCGTAGATCCCACGCGGTTTGCAGGACTGCTCGTTCTTCTCAGAAACGGAACCATAACGGACAAAAGCGGGATTGAGATCCTCCGGGTCATGCTTGACGAGCACCTCAAAGGAGATATCGTTGAGACACCGGATGCAATTGTCAAACGCCTGAACCTGGCAAAAACTGCCGGAGACGACGGAGTCTTGCTTGCTGCCATCCGGCAGGTAATTGCAGAAAACCCAAAGGCTGTCGAGGACTACAAGGCAGGGAAGAACGGGGCCCTGAATTTCCTTGTCGGCCAGACCATGAAAAAAACACGGGGCTGTGCCGATCCTGGCGAGCTCAACCAGCTTATGGTTGCAGCTCTGAAACGTGCGGAGCAGTGATCTGACGTGCACCTGATCGTTGCAGAAAAGAATATCTCGGCTCACCGGATTGCACAGATCCTTGCCGGAAGCCACAAAGTTGTCGAGAAAAAGGACGCCGGGGTATCGACGTATAGTTTTGACGATACGACAACGGTCGGCCTTCGCGGCCATGTAGTCGAAGTTGATTTCGAACCTGGGTACGAGAACTGGCGGAGCGAGAAATATACTCCGAGAAGCCTTATCGACGCAAAAACCATCAAGGTACCGACTGAGAAGAGGATTGTATCTCTTCTCCAGAAACTGGCGCGTCATGCCGACCTGGTCACCATAGCGACCGATTTTGATACAGAAGGTGAATTGATCGGAAAAGAAGCATACGAGCTCGTCCGTGCCGTCAACAAAAATGTGAAGATTGACCGGGCCCGGTTTTCCGCCATAACACCGCAGGAAATACGGCATGCGTTTGCAAATACAACCGACCTCGATTTCGCGCTCGCTGAGGCGGGAGAGGCGCGGCAGTCTATCGATCTCATGTGGGGAGCATCACTGACCCGGTTCATCTCCCTTGCAGCACGACGTGGCGGTAACAATATTCTTTCTGTCGGCCGGGTGCAAAGCCCTACACTTTCGATGATTGTCGACCGGGAAAAAGAGATTGAAAAATTTGTCCCGGAAAAATACTGGCAGCTGGGTCTCCTCACTGAAAAAGCCGGAGAACAGATCGAAGCCAGGCATACCAATGGCAGGTTCAGGGAGCAGAAATCTGCAGAGCTTGCCCGCGACCGGACGAAGGAACCTCTTGTCGTGACTGAAGTCAGGGAAGGAACAAAGCAGGACCGGTCTCCTTCACCGTTTGACACGACGACTTATATCGTTGCGGCAGCCCGGCTTGGTTTTTCTGCGGCAAACGCGATGCGGATTGCTGAAGACCTGTATATGAACGGGTATATCTCGTATCCGAGGACAGACAATACGGTTTATCCGCCCTCCTTGAACCTCAACGAAGTGCTTGCCACGATCAGAAATTCACCGTTCAAAAAAGAGGTTGAATGGATCCTTTCTCACCGGCGTCCAGAGCCGACCCGGGGCAAAAAATCGACCACTGACCACCCGCCAATCTATCCTACCGGGGTTGCCACCCGGGAAGGGATTGGTGACGATGCGTTCCGGATTTACGAACTTGTACTCCGCCGTTTCCTTGCTACGCTTGCTCCTGATGCACTCTGGCAGACCATGAAAGTGAATTTTGATGCCGGGGGAGAAATCTACACAACGACCGGCGGCCGCCTTATTGAGCCGGGATGGCATGCCGTCTACCCGTTTTCAGAGGCAAAAGAGACAATCCTCCCGGCGTTTGTAACCGGCGAGAAACTACCTATCCGGAAAGTCAGTCTCGATGAAAAAGAGACCATGCCCCCGGCCCGGTATACGCAGAGTAAACTTATCCAGAGAATGGAAGAACTCGGGCTTGGTACAAAAAGCACCCGGCACGAAGTAATCGCAAAACTTGTCTCCCGCAAATACGTCGAGGGAAACCCGTTGCGGCCGACCCTTGTTGGTCGTGTCGTAACCGAAGCGCTCGAGCATAATGCTGACGCGATCACTAAACCTGATATGACCCAGACGATCGAATCGCATATGCAGCAGATTAAGGAGAATACCCGCACCCGTGATGACGTCATTAAAGAATCGCGGAGCATGCTTCATGCCGCATTTGATCAGCTCGAGGCAAACGAGAAGGTAATAGGCGATGACATCCGGGACCGTACTGCCGAGGAACTTAATCTCGGCCAATGCCCGGCCTGCGGCGGTACCTTGGCGATCAAACATATGCGGGGATCCACCCAGTTCATCGGCTGTTCCCGGTACCCGGAATGCACGTTCAATATCGGTCTTCCGGTCACCCAATGGGGTTGGGCAGTACGGACCGACGAAGTCTGTGACAAACACCACCTTCATTTTGTGCGGCTCGTGCGCAAAGGCGCCCGCCCCTGGGATATCGGTTGTCCCCTCTGCCATCATATCAGTTCAAATGTAGAATCCCTTATCGAAATACCGTCGATGGATGAGACTCTCCTCGAAAAAGCCCGGGCACATCACATCTATACAGTAGCCGAGATCGCCCGGAGCGATCCCGAATCTCTTGCAAAGGTTTTTGGCCTTGAACCGGCAGCAGTGGAAAAACTCAAGCGCGAGGCAGGTGAGGTTCTTGAAAACCTGCGCCGGCGATCTGAATGCCGCAAGTTTATGAGAAACCATCTCATCCCCAGAAAAGGGCGGAGCTACGCAAAAATCATGAGTTCTTTAAAAGAGAACGGCGTTAGCGATCTGGCAGGTCTGGCAAAAGCCAGTCCCGCTACCCTCCAGCAGGCCGGCATAGGTGAGAGTGAAGCCGTTAATCTTGTCACCGAGGCAAAAGTCACCTATAACAGCCAGATCTTAAAAGAAATCGGTATTCCCGCAATAAGCCTGAAAAAATACATCGCAGCAGGGATCTCAAATCCCGAGGATTTTGTTTCAAACAGTCCCGAAAACCTGAGTAAAAAGACCGGTATGAGTGTTGGTACAGTCAACCGGCACGTGGTTCTTGTCTGCGAATACCTGCACCGGCCCATCCCGGTAGTCATACCAAAAAAACGAGTGGAAAAAGGGCGAAAAGAATTACTTTCGATCAAAGGTATGACCAGTACAATCGCAGACAAATTCTTCGCGGCCGGAGTAATCAATGCCGAAAGTCTGCTCGCCGCCGATGCCCGTAAACTCTCTGAAATGATCGGCATTGACGAGGAGAAGATACGGATGTTCCAGGCGCTTATGCGAAAAAAACAGGAGAATGCGATTATACGTATCTGATCGTTTCAATGATTTGGTAATACACCTTTTCCAGATTTTTTAAGGTCATGCGATATTCTCGATATTTTTCAGACGGAAAATAAACTCAGTTCCTTTATCCCGCCGAAGCTCAATATCTGTTCGAAGCTCAGTGGCAGGAAAGGAAGTGTATCAGTTTGAGCCCGAGTGATTTTTGATCATCGTTACGTGACAAGGTCACATTTCGGTAAATTCGCACTCGAAATGCATACCTGATAATGGTATTTCCGTAATTGATGGCTACATAAAGAGGATCGACAACTTTGCCGCATCGATACATTCTTCTTTTCCCGCCCGGTAAGCACCCTTATGGCATCAACGCCTGTCATGCTTGTCACGGGCTCCACGGATGGGATAGGTAAGGCCACTGCACTTGGACTTGCTGCATCGGGAGTTGAGCTGATCCTTCATGGGAGAGACGAAAAGAAAGGGAAACATGTGCAACTGGAGCTGGAAAAAGCCGGGTACGGCCGCCCCGATCTCGTTATTGCTGACTACAGCCGGGAGGACCAGATCCGTGAAATGGCCTCGGATCTCATCGCTCGCTATTCCCATCTTGATGTGCTCGTTAATAACGCAGGGACCTATCAGAAAATCCGTCAGGTGACACAGGCTGGCATCGAGATGACGTTTGCCGTGAATTACCTCGGTCCCTTTCTCCTCACCCACCTGGTGCTTCCCCTGCTCCGGAAAAGTCCCGCTGCCCGCATCGTCACCGTCGCTTCAAGTGCCCATGAGGATGTGGACAGGATCGACTGGGACAACATGCCACAGGAACAGCGGTATGATCCCTGGGAAGCCTATTCTCTCTCAAAATTTTCTGACGTGGCGTTCACCTATACCCTTGCGCGAAACCTCAAACAGACAACGGTTACTGCTAACTGCCTGCACCCCGGGGTTGTAAATACCAAGATCCTCCGGTCAGCGTTTCCCGGGATGACTGCAATAACCCCGGAAGAAGGAGCACGAACGTCAATTTATCTTGCACGTTCTCATGAGGTAGCAGGGTTATCAGGCCGGTATTTTGACAATCGTCGTGCCGTCCGGTCTTCTGCACTTTCATATGATTCCGGGGTGCAGGAACGGTTATGGAAGATGGCGGAGAACCTGACCGGGGTTTCCGGGAAAGAATAAGAAATTCATTTTTTTAAAGAAATTCAAAGTAAAAGCCATAAAAATTTGTATTTTTGCATGAACATCTGAAAGCATCTCGTGTTTTAATTCCTAAGGAAATCACACAAACCTGAAATTTTGAGAATATCTTACCCTAAAAAACCGCTGGAAAATGGGCCGCTCAAATCATCGGGCATAATAGGAAGTGACCAGGCAATAATATAATAAGTCCGAGGAATCAATAACCAGAACTAAGACAGTCCTGTGCGGCGGCGGGTACTTTGTGAAGATCCGGGTAAAAACGATCCTTATCCTCTCCGCAATGCTCTTAGCTCTTTTATTTGTCTTTTTGATCGCATCGGAAACTATCGTATTGAACGCATTCCATACAATTGAGGTCCAGAGTGCCCAAAAAGACACGAACCGTGCTCTCTCGATACTGGCATCAGATATCAATCAACTCGATGCGGTTGCCGAAGACTGGGCAACGCGGGGTTCAGTTGATGAATCCATCGCGCATACAAACAAATCCGGCCTTCTGACAGCACTTGATGATCGAACCCTTGACAATCTCAAGTTCAACTATATCCTTTTTTATAACGCATCCGGTGAATTAATCGCTGGCAAAGGGTATGACATAAAGCAAATGCAAGAGACACCGGTCCCTGCATCTCTGTTTACGTTACCACTGGCCCCGGCTAATTTTTTGACCATGCAATCGCACGGGAACGCCATTATCGGTATTGTCAGTGACCACCAGGATCCGATCCTTCTTGCAATTCAGCCGGTGTATGGTCCTGACGCATCAACCACGCCCATTGGCTATATACTCATGGCAAGATATCTGGACGCCGCTGAAATACTGCGGCTGGAAAACCTGGTCCAGCTGCCACTTGAGATACGTCGCTATGACGACCCTGACATTACGGGGGACTATAAGGTGGCAATAGCATCATTTCAAAACGGAACGGCACCTTTTGTCCAGCTCCAGGAGAATGATGCCATCATCGTCAACGCCCCTGTTTATATCGCAGTCCTCGATAACGAAAATATAGGGACCTATGCACTCATTAGGGACATAAACGGCTCACCTTTGCTTGTGCTGCGACTTACCATACCGCGGGACATCTACGCTGAAGGAAAATCAACGATTGTCTACTTCTTTGCATTTCTGGTCCTTTTAGGGATCTCCCTTGTAGTCATAATCCTGCTGGTACTCGACGAAACCGTCCTTTCCCGGCTGTTGTATGTGAGTAACCGGGTGAACTCAATCGGTACGGATCGGAACTTCTCGGCCCGCATATCGTTGACGGGAACGGATGAAGTGGCACAACTGGCCACCGATGTCAACGCCATGCTAGGGGAACTCGAAACGTCCCAGCAATATCTCAAAACCCGCCTTGATCAGAGAGAAAAAAGTTATCATCTCTTTTTTAACAGCATCACTGAGCCCGTTCTTGTCTGGAAGTTCAGTGATCAGGAAGGATATGGTGAGTTGATTGAGGTGAATAATGCATCAGTTGACATACTGGGGTACTCCCGCACTGAACTAGCTACGATGAGGCTGTTTGATTTCCTTACCGTGGGAAATGAAACGGATCAGGATTTTGTTACAAAGCAGCTCATCTCACAGGGAAAGGTTCAATTTGAAGGAAGTTATCGAACAAAAGGGGGAAAGGTGATCCCTGTCGAGGTCATTGCTCATATCTTTGACGAGTTTGGTGAAAAAGCAGTTCTCACTATCGCACACGACATCACTGTGCGCAAAGATATTGAGCGATTGAAGATAGCAGCATTCCAGCAGATTGAAAAGAATATGCAGCAGTTTGCGATCCTTAATGACCAGATACGAAATCCTCTCCAGGGTATCATCGGGATCGCCGATCTGATGGATAATGAGTATAAAGAAAAACTCATCCGGCTGGCGACTATGATAAATGAACTCGTTCATAAACTCGATCAGGGATACCTTGAATCTGAAAAGATCCGTGAATTCCTGCGGAAATACTACGGTGTCGGGAAAAAATAAAATAACGAAGAGATTAATGCTCAATCCGAAAATAAACGGCGATTTTTTATTCCTCCAGAGGGCCGGTTTCGCATTGATTAACTATATAATCGAAATTATACGAAAAACTTATTAATTGAGAAATCTATAACAGAACTTACCCCCCAATAGCGTAATTTTCTAAAATAGGGATGAAAAACGTCTAAAAAATATCAAAAATTTGATATACAAGAGCCAGTATCTGGAAAGGATTCGAATGTCTGGATCCAATGTCCACACGGTCATCAGAAAAATTCTGGTGCTCGTTGTTGTGCTAAGTGCCCTGCAGATGACAGCAAATGGCGGATCGCTTACGTCATCGTTTTTTCCGGTTGGTTCGCTAAGAGCCGGAACACCAGATAGCAGTTTTGGTAACGTGTTATTACCGTCTCAGCATTCCTTCCCTGATTCCTCTGCGTCCACCAGTCCTTTATTGGCGCGTGGCGGCGGTGGCCATG
This sequence comes from uncultured Methanoregulaceae archaeon, assembly GCA_963701095.1. Taxonomy (GTDB): domain Archaea; phylum Halobacteriota; class Methanomicrobia; order Methanomicrobiales; family Methanospirillaceae; genus Methanoregula. The sequence continues at coordinate 1,021,287 of OY969564.1, read as the reverse complement.
GAGGAGGTGGTCACGGCGGTGGCAATTCCGGAGGCGGTAATTCCGGTGGTGGTGGCCATGGAGGTGGCAATTCCGGGGGTAATTCCGGAAACGGTAACCACGGAGGTAATTCCGGAAACGGTAACCACGGAGGTAATTCCGGAAATGGTAACTCCGGGGGTAATTCCGGAAATGGTAACTCCGGGGGTAATTCCGGAAATGGTAACTCCGGGGGTAATTCCGGAAATGGTAACTCCGGAGGTAATTCCGGGAATGGTAACCACGGAGGTAATTCCGGAAATGGTAACTCCGATATGAACCAGGGATCCTATAGTATCCCGGTAGGAGTAAAAGGATCAACTGTAAGCACTGTGGGTAATAGCGAACAGATCACAATCGATGTAAAAACCACTCAATTGTCAGGCGAAAAAATTTCACAACAGAATAATGCTATAGTACTAGAGAAGGGTCCGATTGCTATGACCCTTTCAATAAATTCAGCACCAACGATGAATAATGGACAAATTTCTGCGAAAATTTCGTCCATTTCAATGCAAAGTTTTCCCGTTACTGCGAGTTTTGTCAAAGAAGGGACGGTTTCTGCATCCTTCCATTCTGAAATGAACAACATGCCCCCTGATGATGCTGTAATAGGTTTTTCTCTCGCAGAACAACCGGACAGCCCTACTAAAACTATAATTGAAAACACCGTTAATGAAAATGGATACCGGTTGGATGCGGTAGCCTATACTGCCCAAGTGAAAAAGACGGACCTTGAAGATCAGAAATATATTGGACAATCGGTAGTCACTATGAGCATTGAGCCGTCATGGGTTCTGAACCACGGGGGGATCCCAGATGTTAAGATCTTCCGGTTGGCAGATGATGGGACCTCTCAGCTGCTCGACACAAAATTTTCCGGATTAGATCACTCTCTCAATATGGTTTATACCGGTGAATCTCCCCGGGGACTTTCGATGTTTGCACTGGTTTCTGTTGAACCCCAAGTGACCGTAGCACCCGCTAATTCTCCCACAGTATCCATGAAACCCCTGACACCAAGTCAGACATCTGTCGTCTTGGTCCCCCCTATGGCGATTTTAATTGCATTCCTTACCCTAAGGGACAGGGAAGTTTTGCAAATCCAGCAGAAACCGTCCCCCAAGAAATAGGAAGCAAAACTCCCGGTTTTAGTCGAATTTGCCTCAGATTTCACATTGAGGGCACGCGATTTGAAATGACGGTCCCAAAAGAAGCATATCGAATCAAATAAAAAACACTTTTTTTGAATTTTCTGATAAGGACCGGTGAGCCCCACATTCTCCCGGATCTGGATCTTCTTATCATAATATTGAATGTGATCCTCAAGGCGATTTCTCATATCCGCTTCTTTTCGATCAATCTCTTTCCCACGAACAGAGGTTATCGCGTCGTCAACTGTGTCCGAAGAAACAAAAATTATGTTCCTTTCGATGGATGAGATACAATTAGTTGAGCCGCATTTTTCCACATCTGCAGCACCCTTTCCTCGTCCAATCCCCGGAAACTCGATATAACCCTGATGCCAATTGCCAGCGCAATAATTGTCATACCAATTTCATCCGCATCACCTTTTTTGGGAATTCTTCCCTCTTTCTGCATATGGGAAATCTGTTCCATAATGATATCTGAGCCTTGAGAGAGATCCTGGAGTATTTTTTGCAAAAGCGGATCACTGGCGATATTTAACTTCGTTATCTGGGCAAACAGGCTCGCATAGTGGATTTGGCCGGCGAACAGGACATTTCCCAAGCGCTCCAGCATCACCGGTAAAGTCGGATCATCGGTAAATGCATCCCTCACATCCGATTGAAACCGGGAGAAAACCTCGACGACCAGTTCCCTCATCAACGCATCCCGGTTCTCAAAATATGCATAGAGTGCGCTTTTCGTGACGCCAACCCTTTGGGAGATCTCTTCGAGGGTGACAGTCTCCAGTCCTTTGGTTTCGCCTACAATTATAGCTGCAGTTAGAATCTTCCGTTTGGCATCCTCCCGGTATTCACTGTTAATGCGTGGCATAATTGTGAGTTATCTGTCCTGTAAATATATCCTCTTTGTGTTCTTTTAACTAAACATAATGTCTATTAACTATATATAAATTTAATAAAGTTAAATATGCATATTATTAACGAACAGTAAATTCCACTGCTCACCCGAATGAACCTCACAAAGAAAACACTTTATGTGAATTAATCCATCGCAGAAAAAAGGCAGTATATGGTGCCCGGAGTGAGCTGGAATGGCATGTTATCCAAACTCTACCTTCTATTTTTTGTCTTTCTGTTATGTTGTGTGATCAAAATACAATTTTAAAGGAGTTAATTACCTGCTCTGACCATTTTCTGAAAGATAGACAATCAAATCATCCTATGCCACGTTAACAAATCCATTATGTAACGTCTGCTGGAGAAGATACGATAAGTTCAGCAGAATTTTCCCACATTTGCCGAACCCTCTCCTGATCCCATCCCCGGAAACTCGACAAAACCTTGAGACCAATTGCAAGCGCTATTACAGTTGCCCAGATTTCATCCGGATCACCTTTATTGAGGATTTTTCCTTGGTCCTGCATATAGGAAATCTCCTTCCCGATTAACTCTAAACGGTGAGAGATATCCGAAAGTATTTCCCGCAATATCGGATCGCTTGCGATATTTAACTTTATTACCTGTGCAAAGAGGCTCGCATACTGGATTTGGCCGGCGAAAAGCATTTTGCCCAAACGCTCCAGCAACGTCGAAATATCCGGATCATCGGCAATTGTTTCCCTGATCTCCGATTGGTACCGGGAGAAAACTTCAATGACTAGTTCCCTCATCAACGCATCCCGGTTCTGAAAGTATGCATAGAGTGCGCTTTTCGTGACGCCAACCTTCTGGGAGATCTCTTCAAGGGTGATCGTCTCCAGACCTTTAGCTTCGCCCACCGTTAAGGCTGCATTAAGGATCTTCCTTTTTGCATCCACCCTATATTCACTGTTAATGCGTGGCATAATTAGAATGTCTGTTTTTTAAATATATCTTCTTTGTGTTCTATTGCTTAAACATAGAGTTTTTTAACTGAACGTAAGTTTAATAAAGTTAAGTATTGTATATGTTTTACAAACAATGAGGAAAACACGAACGAGGAACCCTATGAGTGAATTAAGAGAAGAAAAAATGCAGAAACCCGTGCCCGGAGCGACGAGTATCCAGGCACGAGAGAGGATGAGAGGATACTTGTATGTGTGCCTTGCTGCATTGGCGGTAATCACCCTCGCCATCGCCCCGGTATCAGCGGGGACCAAGGTCATGGCAGGGAGCCCCCAGTTGGATGCACATATTGCAAGCACGAATGAATTTTCTCCGGGTGACGATGTAAACCTCCAGGTTGTCATCGGAAACACCGGGCTCAACCAGTTCATGATTGTCGAGTCTGGTTATATCACACCCGTCGATCTTTCGAACACGGCAAAGCAGCTGACGGCAACTCTGGATGCAGGAGATGCGCCTCTTGTTGTCAAAGCCGATCCCCAGATAATGGGCGATCTTCCGGCGAGTGCTACAGCTACTGCCATCTTCCATATTACTGTCAACAAGTATGCGGCAGCCGGAACCTACCAGCTACCAGTGATCCTTAATTACACATACCTGTACCAGGCAAACCAGGAAGGCGATGAAACACTAAACTACCAGTACAAGACCGTAAACGAGACCATCAGCATACCTATCACAATCAAGCCTGAGGTACAGGTTGCAGTTTCTAATGTGGAAGCTGAGAACCTGAACGCCGGGATCGAGGGATATGTTTTCTTAACGGTCAAGAATGTCGGGTCTGACAATGGCCAGAACGCCGTAATCCGGATCCAGCAGAACGGGCAGAGCCCGATAGTACCTACGGACGGGAGTTTCTATGTGGGAGATTACCCGATAGGATCTACCGTAAACTGCACCTTCAGGGCCCAGATATCAAGCGATGCCCAGCAAAAGACCTACCCGCTCGATGTACTCGTCTATTACAAGAATTATGAAGGAGATTATGTTGATTCACCTATCGAGACTGTCGGCGTACCAGTCAACAAAAAGGTCGATTTCAGTGTCACTCCAGTTGCGGCAAATGTTACTTCCGGCGCAAATGCTGTTATCACCTACCAGTTCCAGAATACCGGCGGGACAACCGCTTATAACGCTGCGGCGCGGATCAGCGCTATCGACCCCTTCACAAGCAACGACGACACGGCGTTTTTGGGAACGATGGCCCCTGGCGATATCCGCACGGCTTCTTTTGATGTCTCGATTGACCCGACCGCGACTGTAAAACAGTATGGCCTGGATGCTGAAGTGATCTACCGGGATTCACTCGATAACCAGTTCACTTCGGATCCGCTCAAGGCTAACGTTGAGGTCGTACCGACAAAATCCGTCATGAACCTGCTCGGTATCCCTGGTCTTGTCGCCATTCTTCTCGTCGTTCTCGCCATTGCCGGGTACGTTGTCTATGTAAAGCGGTTCAAACCCCGGTGATATTTCGAGGATTTCTGCCAAGGAACACTTCCTGACGAGAGGAAAACATCATGATTGATCAGATCTTCAGTTCAATCGCACGGTTCGTTAACCGGCATCCAAAAATGGTGATCTGCGTTATTGCAGCAGTTTTAGTTATTGCCATTTTTGGTGCGACTATGATCACCATGGATACCGGCGATTTTACCTATATAGACAAGAATTCACCGGAAGGCGCCATCGATTACCAGTATTCCCAGACACTGAATACGGATTCCATTGTCCTGATAGTCGACACCAGTGATCCACTGAACCCGAGCGTGCTCAAATATCTCGACAGGCTCGAGGGCGACATCCGGCAACAGCAGTATATTTCCGGTACAGAGAGCGTTGCTGATGTCTTAAAAAGCGAGAACAACGGGGTCCTTCCCCAGACCAAAGGTGAGATCGATGCGCTCGCAAACGAGATCCCGCCATCAGTCAAGACCATTGTGATACCGTCAAATGTCCTGACCCTGGTGCAGATAAACCTCGATAACGGCCTTTCGACGGCTTCAGAAATCAAGGCTCTGGACACGGTGAACCTGGCTGTTGCCCAGTCCAACCCACCGGCCGGTGTAAGTGTCGAGATGTCCGGGACTCCTGCATTCAGACAGCAGATGCAGAACGAGATGAGTATGAATACCGGTATGCTGATTGGTGGAGCCCTTATCCTGATGATTATCGTCATGGGCCTGCTGTTCTCGTATGTCAGCCACCGGTTTATTCCCGTCCTGTTTGTAGCCCTTGGTCTTACGACTGCTATGGGTCTGATGGGGTTGGCCGGTATCCCGCTGACTCTCGCGGTAATGGGAGCATTTCCGGTCATGATCGGTCTTGGGATCGATTATGCGATCCAGTTCCATTCCCGGCTCGACGAGGAGGCCCGGAAAGGTTCGCTTGACGATGCCGTGTTTACAACCATCACAAAGACCGGGCCGGCCGTTATGTACGCCATGCTTGCAACATCCCTGGGCTTTGCAGCGATGTTTGTCTCAACGATCCCCATGGTCCAGTCCTTCGGCCTTGTGGCCATGATAGGGATCATGAGCTGCTATTGCGTCTCCCTTGTGGGTATACCTGCGCTCGCCCACGTCATTCACTATAAGCCTAAACCGGCTGTACCCCAGGTCTGCTATGCAGTCGGTACGGATGCATGCGACTCACTCCCGGCGCAAAAGAAAAAGAAATCCTGGTCATATGCCCAGTTTCTCACCAATGCCTCAGTGAAGATCGCGAAAAATCCGGTCCCCATTCTCCTGATCGTAGCGCTCATCGCCGTAATCGGATACCAGGTAGACCCGCTTATTCCTATCGAGGCTAATGAGAACAATTTTGTCCCGCCAAATATGCCAGCCAAGATCCAGATTGATAAAGTGACAAGGGTCTTAGGGGGACTTACCACCGCTGACATCTATGTCGAGGGTGCGAGAGTCACCGATCTCGATACAGTACAATGGATCAAAACATTCCAGGATTACGAACTTACTCATCACGCCGATCTCAAATCGGCTACAAGTATTGTCACGTATATTGTGGCCTACAATGGCGGTGTGCTGCCCCAGACCCAGAGCCAGGTGGATGCAGCGCTTGCCAGAATGCCGGAAGGTATCAAAGACCAGTACATCAGCGGATCAACAAGAGGCGTTATACACTTTGGCATGGCTGACCTCCAGATGCCCCAGCAGGAAGATCTTAAAAAGCAGATTGTCGACGATATCGCCTTCCTCCAGCCGCCGCCGGGTATTTCGGTCAACCCGACGGGAGAATTCGATATATTTACTTCACTCGTTGCTGGTCTGGACTCGTCCAAGGATGAGATGACCTATCTCGGGTTTGGCCTGATCTTTGTCTTCCTGATCTGTGTGTACCGGCATATCCACGCGATCTCGCCGCTCATCCCCATCATTCTGATCGTTGGCTGGAACTCAGTGGTAATGTACATGCTGGGGATAGCTTACTCCCCGATGACGGCAACGCTCGGCTCCATGACCATCGGGGTTGCTGCCGAATATACGATCCTTGTGATGGAACGTTACTCAGAGGAGGAGGAACAACTCCACGACCATATTGCTGCGATCAAGGAAAGCGTGAGCAGGATCGGGTCTGCAATCACCGTCTCCGGCCTTGCCACCTTCTTTGGATTTTCGGCACTCTGTCTCTCCACGTTCCCCATCATCAGTAACTTCGGCATCAGTACCCTGATCGCCATTGGGTTCTCCCTCTTTGGCGCCATCTTCATCATGCCCGCTGTACTCTCCCTCATGGGCCAGTTCACCGAATGGCTTGAGACGAGAAATCACCATCAAAAGATCGAATCCGAGATTCTTCAAAAACAGGAAGTCCAGACTAGTTGAAAAAAACGCATTACAGAGGCACATTCCATGAAATCCTACACCACAATTGCGCTCCTGGTCCTCGCGGCAGTATGCTGCACCATGCCGGTACTGGGGGCAGAAAAATATCTCGGGGGCTCGCCCCAGATAACGGCGTATATCGCCGGGACGAACCAGTTCTCCCCGGGACAGGATGCCACAATTATCGTCGACATCCAGAACAGCGGGACAAGCCAGGTACTCTACACCAACGAGGGAACCCTGCCCCAAGCCGATCTCCCGACTACCGCAAAGCTCGTCACCGTTGGGCTTTCCGGGGAAGGAACGCCCATCAACATCACGACAGATGCACAGAACCTTGGTGATCTGCCAAGCCCCGGGGTGGCAACTGCGAGTTTCACAGCAAAGATCACGTCAGATGCGACGCTCGGTGAATACACCCTTCCCCTTACGGTCCAGTATACGTATCTCTCCAACAGTTTGCTTAACCAGCCGACCAGTGACGAGGTCGGGGCTGTATACTCTCCCGTGAACCTGACAATCCCGCTCACGGTCACGATACAACCGGTCGTCCGGACCGATGTGATCGCGGCTGAGGCGTCGGGGCTTGCAGTCGGGACGGAAGGGTACATCAACCTTACTATCAAAAATATCGGGTACGAGGACGGAACCCAGGCTTCAGTCAAAATACTGCAGCACGGTGACAGTGCCATAATCCCGACTGACGACAGTGTCTACATCGGGGATTTCCCCAGGGGTGGCGTTGTCTCCTGCCAGTATAAGGTATCCGTGTCAAGCGCTGCAGAGCAGCAGACCTATCCGGTTGACGTTGAAGTAACCTATACGAACTCGGATGGTAATACCGTAACTTCGGCAATCGATACGGTCGGTGTGCCGGTGGCTGCCAGCTCTCCTTTGCCGTTGTCTCTCCCCCGGCGGTGGTTACGCAGGGATCTGACAGCGTGATTGATGTGGAATACCAGAATATGGGCTCGATTACCGCAAACCGTGCTGAAGCCCGGCTTTCCACCTATAACCCGCTCTCAAGTTCAGATACCCTTGCATATCTCGGAAATATTCCTCCCGGTGGAAAAGTGACAGCCCATTATGCCATCTCAGCCGCGAGCGGGGCGACTCCGGGAACCTATCCCCTCAATACCGAAGTCAGGTATCGCGATGAACTCGACAACAGTCAGATCTCTGATACCTTCACGGCACCGGTCACAGTCGCTGAACCATCAGCGACCATTGGGCTCCGGCAGATTCCTGTAGTCCTCACCCTTCTTGTCCTCATTGTGATAGGTACTGGATACTACACGCTTGTGATGAGAAAGAAAAAATGAGGAGTGAAAACAATGATCTCAATGGTACGTAAAGCAAAAACGGGAAGGTACGTCTTAATCTTCCTCGTTTTTATGGTATGTTTTGCAACGCCGGTACTTGCCGGTACTAAATACCTGGAAGGCAGTCCGAACCTTACGGCGTACATAGCCGGTAATGACCAGTATACGGCCGGCAGCGAAATTCAGATCCCGGTCGTGATCCAAAACACCGGGATAAGTACGAACTATGAAATAGCACCCGACATCGTCGACCGGGCGGATGTCCCCACGACAGCAAAGTTTGTGACGGTCGAAATGGAGGCCGGAGACGCCCCCATCGTAATAAAAAGTGATCCCCGGATGATCGGTGATATCGCAAGCGAGGCTCAGGAAACGGTGACATTCTGTGCGAAGGTCAACGAGGACGCTCAGGGCGGGACCTATCAGATCCCGCTTAACATCAGTTATACCCAGTATTCCCGTGTCGACCAGTATGGCCTCGACACTCTCCGGTATTATTACCAGCCGTATAATGTTACTCTCATGGTTCCGCTGTCCATCAAATCCGAGGTGAACCCCCGGGTGGTCTCAGCGACATCAGACTCGCTGGTTGCGGGTGCAGAGGGTTACGTAAACCTGACCATCAAGAATATCGGGTCGCTTGACGGGTCCAAAGCGATCGTCCAGATCGTTCAGAACCAGGCAAGCCCGGTCATACCTGTGGACACCAGCGTCTATATAGGCGACTTCCCGGCAGGCAGCACTGTTTCCTGCCAGTACAAGGTCGCTGTGGCAGATGATGCGATTAATAAAACCTACCCGATAGACGTTGTCGTCGTCTACCAGAACGATGAAGGCGATTTTGTCAGTTCACAAACCCAGACCATTGGCGTGGACGTCGGCAAAAAGGTGGATTTCGCGATACTTTCTTCCCCGGTCGAGATGAGCCCGGGAAGCAAGCAGACAATCCAGGTGGAATACCAGAATACCGGGGATTCCACCATAAACAACGCTGAGGCTCGTATCAGTGTAGTTTCCCCGTTCACCGGTTCTTCAAATATTGCTTATCTTGGTACTCTCGCCCCCGGGCAGACTGCGGTGGCTTCATACCAGTTAAGTGTCGCAAGCGATGCGACGATTAAGGAATACGGTCTTGATTCGGAAATCCGGTACAATGACGCTATCGATGATACCTATGTCTCAGACCCCCTGAAAGTGGCAATTGATGTAAAAAACCTTGCCGGCATTCAGGGAATCGTGTCTAATCCGGTCGCTATGACCGTTGTGGTCGGGGCGATTATAGGAATAATCTACGCAGTTGTGCACGTGAGGAGAAAATGAGAGAAAACTCGACCATATCCATCCTGTATGTTGATGACGATCTTGGCATGTGCATGTTAGTTGGAGCATTCTGTGAAAGGTTGGGATCGATTACGCTCAAAATCCTTCATTCCGGAGAATCTGCACTTGAATGGCTGTCAACGTCTACCGCAGATGTGATTGTCGCTGACTACGAAATGCCGGGAGGCATAAACGGGATTACGTTACTGCAGGAATTTCGTTCCCGCGGTTACACATTCCCTTTTATTCTCTTCACTGCACATGATGCCTGCACCGTAAGAGAAGAAGCAACCCGGAACGGTGCATTCACTGTCATCAACAAAACCTCTTCTGACAAGAACCTGATCCACCGCCTTTTCAGAACGATATACTGGGCCACTGTAAACCGGGATTTTGAAAAAACAACGCCGCTGAAAAGGGAAAACCTCTGAATGATTAGATCCATGAAACGCCAGACTCGTGATACGATCAGATGGGCGATTGACGATGATGGGTTCCTCACCCTCTCTCCTCATCATCTGCCTGGATTGCGAGGACGAATTTTTACGGGGTCTGATCTCTTTAAAATTCTGGTATTAATAAAAAATTGACGAGGAAAACAATCATGTCATCTAAAGATCCCCATCCACACCACCGGTTTTTTAAGAACTTTGAACGCGTGCTCAATTTTACGGACTGCGTATTCTCCTTTTGCATCACACTGATGGTTCTTTCTCTCGCAGTTCCGGTTATTGCAAAAAACAATGTTTCGACAGAACTTACGATGCATCTCGTCAATGAATGGCCGACGTTCTTAATTTATACCATCAGCTTCATTATCATAGGGACCTGGTGGATGAACCATCACCAGATTTTCCAGCATATTATCAAGGCAGACCGCATTCTTCTCTGTTTGAACCTCCTGTTTCTCTTTTGTATTACGTTGATCCCGTTCCAGACTTCTTTGATCATCCAATATCCCGAATCTCAGGTTGCAGTCATATTTTATGCCCTTACTCAGGCTTTTGCCGGTTTTATTTTTGTTGCGCTCTGGTATTATGCGACGAAAGATCGAAGGTTCTCTGATCCTGACCTCCCTCAGGTAACTGTACACTATTTTATCATGCGAGAGCTCCTTATCTCCGGAGTTTTTCTTATCTCAATTGGCATTGCATTCTTTAACACGTATATTGCCGAGTTATCATGGATCTTTATTGGGATTCTCATCTGGTGGGTAGGCAAACGGTTCTACAAAGAAGTGCTGCCGGTTGGTGATCAGACAGAATAAACAGATGACGGTTGGAAAAACTGCGATACAATTATAATTATCAGGGAAGAATATCGTTCCCATCCATGGATCTCTCCACGCTTTTTTATTTCATTATTCATATCGATAAGTACCTTCCGGGAATTATTCAGACATATGGATTCTGGACGTACCTGATCCTGTTTGTGCTCATCTTTTCCGAAACAGGCTTTGTAGTATTCCCCTTTCTTCCCGGGGATTCGCTTCTCTTTATTGCAGGGGCGTTTGCGAGCTCAGGTGACCTGAATGTAGGTATCCTGATCATCACAATTTGGGCAGCAGCGGTGCTCGGGGATTCAGCTAACTACCTGATCGCAAAAACCAAAGGGATGGGCGTACTCGAAAAGCATGTGAAAAAAAGTAACCTGGACAAAACCGAGGCATTTTTTTCCCGGTATGGCGGTCTTACTATTATTATCGCACGCTTCATTCCCTATATCCGGACCGTTGCACCGTTCCTTGCCGGTGTCGGCAGGATGAACTACCGATGGTTCATTACCTATAACGTCGTGGGCGCCGTCCTGTGGAGTTGTACTTTTATACTCGCCGGATATTTCGTGGGAAGTCTGCCAATCGTCCAGGAGCACTTCAATTATATCAGCCTGGCTGTTCTTGGGATCACAATTCTTATTGTTGGATCCATTGTTGTAGGATTTTTCCGAAAAAAGAATGATCAAACCGATAAAATGAAGGGTAAATAAGTTCTGGTGTGTTGTCCGACTCTTTAAATACCGGGTTCGTATTAATTACGACGAAATTATTTTCTTTTTAGTCACGTCATCACACTAAGAACCGAAAAAAAAGGATTTTATTTACATGGTTTTTCGTGATGTGCATAATGAAGATCTTTACAATAATCATGCAGGTATCCGCCACAATACTCGCATGTGCACACGATCTCATTTGTCAGATTATCGATAAGACGTGTGTTGGATGATGCCGTATGTTTGAGTAATTTATCCCCACATTCAACGCAGCATACATCTTTTTCAGATATCCCCTCCTTCTCGATATTCTTGAGATAACGACTGTATAAGGAACTCCCCAATTCATCTTTATGTTTCGCGTTATGCACTGATGCACAAGAATCGTGAATAAACCCTCCGCAAAACGGGCATATCCTTCTCCCTTTTTCTGATGAACCCTGTTTATGGGGTACTATTTTACCACCGCATTCACCACAAAAAGCATTCACACGGCTATCTGGCATCAACGGTTCTCTTGTCATATAATCTGGACTTTGTATTTTCTTAAGACATATATTTTATTAGGTGAATGCGTAATAACGACCACAACTATTTAAATCTGGACAAGCACGTCGCTGCCATCCATTTTCACGTCGTAAACTAACTGATCGTACGTTTTGATCAGGCGTTGCTCCTCGAAAATCCCCTCATACATTTGCTCCACTGCTTTTTTCACTTTTTCGGGACAGCCGGTAAACATCTCTTTTATCCCGGCGAGTTCAAGAACCGGCCCCGACATCAGTTTCCCGGTAGTTATGTCAAACTGTGAAGAATGCATGGGGCAGGTTACGATGGTATTTATGAGGGATCCCCGGGAGAGCCGGGCGTTCTCATGACCACACCGGTCGTTGATCGCATAAAATTTCCCACTTACATTTGCGATGCAGATTTCTTTTCCCCCTACTTCAACGTGTTTCATGGTTCCCGCAGGAATTTCGCTTACCGTAGCAACTCTGACAAAACTCATACGCTCAACGTCCTTTATACCCATTCTTACATCAGGCCGATCTGCTGCATCAGGGAGATCTTGTCATAGAAGAGCTTCTCCTCGATGATCTCCCCGTTCTTCCAGTGGGCGACCGTGCAGAACTCTACCTTAAACTTCTTCCCGTTGGGCGGTATCTCTTTGCCATCGGGAGTGTTCATCGGGCCCTTGAACGTTCCGGTGAAATCGGCGACCGAACACGTCCAGTCCCCCTCCCCGAACAGGGTCTTATAGGGACGGTTCCCGACTTTGTTGTCAGGGAATATTTTGAAGAATGCGATGGCCTCATCCTTATGGGATGGCCTGCCGTGAGTCGGTTTTTCCTGGCCCGGCCAGAAGACATCAACATCTTTCGCGTGGCGTTTCTCGAATGTTACCCAGTCCTGGGAGTTCCAGGCATCATCCAGCGTCTGCATGAGGCGCTTATTTTCTTCTACGGTCGACATTTTTGTATCTCCGTTGTGTCTCCGGTAACAAGAGCGGACTCTTGAATTCCGGATAATTATGGTGAACTACACACAGGACACGATAAAACCTAGTATGATACCCGATTTGTTTTTTTTCAGATACTTTTTTCCAAAATTGCGGGATTTTGAGGATAATAGTAGAGGATTAAAATTTCAGCACGCATATGCCAGAAAATTTCCTCAAACGTAATCTTTATTCCCATCGAAAATTTACAAAACATGAAAAAATTGACCGGCAGGATATGCTATGAAGACAATCCACGTTCTTGCAGCCTTGCTCGTTGTCTCAGTTGCGGCAAACATAGTCACTTTCGCAATCTATGTGCCACAGCAGCAGGGAATCATCTCGAATCTCGTCGAAAAAACGAATTCGCTCACAACGGAGAACATGCAGCTGCACCGTCAGCTGGATCAGGCAAATACCAGACTTTTTGGGCTCTTCATCCCAACTCTCGTTTTATCGCACACGATTCCCCACTTCCGGCCTTAACTCTTCAGGTCCATCGCTTACTTTAACGGGATATGCAACGATACAGGCACCGGCAGTCTCCCAGAATGTAGTTAATGTCAATAATGGGGGATTTGTTACTCAGAACATTGTATCCAATGGCACGATGATGAATCTCTCCGTTGAGATTCAGCCAGGAGAAGGAAGAGTGCTGGTCCAGACGACGCCACTGATGGGTGTTGTGTTCCAGGACGCCGCAAATACTGCTGTGGCAGTTGCCGAGAACAGGACTGGGATTAATCTTTCCGGCAGTGATGTTATCTTTTCCATTCAGGCAGAAAACCAGATTTCTTCTGTGGACGGGCCGAGTGCCGGTGCATTGATGACCCTTGCAACTATTGCTGCCATAGAAAACCGGACGATTAATCCGCATATCACCCTGACGGGGACCATTGATACAGACGGACATGTGGGCGCAATCGGCGGTGTAATCGAAAAAGCGACTGCTGCAAAAGAGAGCGGAAAAACCTTATTCCTCCTCCCTGAAGAAAATGCCGTTTTTACCAATTACAACGAGACGGTAACAAATTATGGCGGTTTTCAGCTGATCCAGCAGGTACCGGAACAGATTTCTGCAAAAGATTATATTGAAAACAATATTGGCATAAATGTCACTTTTGTGAATAGTATTGACGATATCCTTCCGATAGGACTGGAATAGATAATACTATCGCAGATACCAGGACAGGAATGAATCCTGAAATCCTTTTCAAGAAGGCGTCAGAGTTTATTTTGATAAACAACATACATGATGCTGATACTGCTATGAAATGGAAAGACTGGGTTCACGTGACCAAACTCGATCCTGACAAACAACTCAAACCCGGGGACATCGATGCAATTGCTACCAGCGGAACTGATGCGCTCATGTTGTCGGGAACGCTGAATGTGACAAAAGAGAACCTGCTTTCCCTCCAGAAGCAGATAGCCCGGTATGATCTTCCCCTCGTGATGGAGCCGGCGGGCCCAGAAGCTGTGCTTCTCGACGGGATTGAGTACGTCTTTGTGCCAAGTGTGTTGAACACGACTGATGTGCAATGGATTGTTGGCAAACACCGGTACTGGGTCCAGCAGCAGGACGGGAACATTCCGTGGGACAAGGTAGTTCCTGAAGCATATATCGTCCTTAACCCCAACTCTTCGGTAGGCCGGGTAACAAAGGCCATCTGCGATCTTAAACCAGAAGAAGTCGCCGCATATACTGCGGTCGCCGACCGGTACTTCCATTTCCCGATCGTTTATATCGAATATTCAGGGACATACGGCGATCCCGCTGTGGTAAAAGCAGCAGCTGAAGCAATCGACGAAGCGATCCTCTATTATGGCGGTGGGATCAATTCTGCACAGAAGGCATCTGAAATGGGGAAGTATGCGGATACGATTGTCGTAGGAAACGCAGTGTATGATCAGGGAGCCTCCGTCCTTAAAGACACGGTGGACGCGGTCCAGTAACTTTTTTTATGCCTGAAATCGACATCGTGCTCGTGGCCCCCCTCTATGAAGGGAACGTGGGGTTTGCCGCACGGGTGATGAAGAATTTCGGGTTTACCCGGTTAGTGCTTGTAGATCCCTGCACAATGGGTGAGGAAGCGAAAGGAAGAGCCTCCCATGCACAGGATGTTTTAAAAAATGCAAAGATCTGCACCATGGAGGATGTTTTTTCCCGGAGCAGTATCGTGGTAGCCACAACCGGCCAGGTGAGCAAATCGGTCTGCACTCCCATGAGGATGCCATTTTATTCGCCCCGAGAATTGCGGGAACGTATCGGAACCGCAGATGGCCGGGTATCTATCCTCTTTGGCCGAGAAAACTGGGGGCTCAATAACGAGGAAGTAAAACGCAGTGATATGATCTGCACGATCCCGACTGCCCCGGAGTACCCCATTATGAACCTCTCCCATGCGGTTGGTATTGTCTGCTATGAACTGGCAAACCTTCCGTCCGCACAGTACCGGCTTGCCTCTCCCTACGAACTCGGCCATCTCTACCAGCACATCGACCGGTTCCTGGATTCCGTGCACCATCCAGCGTTCAAACGGGAAAATACCATGATCATGATCCGTCGCATTCTCGGCAGGGCAGGCCTTACTACCCGGGAAGCCAGCACCATCCACGGTCTCCTCCGCAGGACAGAATGGCACGTCGATCCTGACGCGCTCGACCGGGAAAAAGAGGCCCAAAAGCGGCACAAGAACCAGTATAAGGATCCCTCCCCGGATTTTAATGAAGAAACGTAAGGTATCATAACCAAGGCAATCTTCCTTTTTCCTCTTTCATCTTTTGAAACTTGTTTTGAGAAATGCGGGAATATACATAACCTCCTGATCCTATCCACATGCCATGTCAAATATCGGATATTTTGAGATTCCTGCAGAGGATGTCGATCGCGCAAAAAAATTCTATCATGCACTACTCGGATGGAAGATTGTGCCGACAAAAACGCCGATGGATCCGGCAATGAAGCAATCGATGGAGTACCAGGACGTGATCACCGGAAACGAAGAGAAAGGAACCATGAGCTGGGGAGGTATGTATAAGCGCCAGATGTCGGAGAACATCATAAATTACGTCCTTGTCGATAATATTGACAAGGTTCTCGCAAACGTAGAAAAACTGGGCGGTAAGATCGAAGTCCCCAAAAGAGAAATTAAGACTATTGGTGAAATTGCAATCATCCGGGATACAGAGGGAAATGCAATCGGTATCTGGAAGAGCGCAATGAAGTAGTTAAACACATTTAAAATTTATTAAACAGTTATTAACACAACTTTTTTTACCTATATTAGCAAACATTCCTTGGGTGTTAACCAATGGGTCTGAATAACATTGATACGAAGCAGGTTGTCGATTATAAAAAAGAGATCCAGAAAAAGCCGGGAGATGCAAAGTTCACGGCTAAGATCGAAGGAGACTGGCTCTTTGAAGAAGGTGGACCCCAGTTCCGTTCGGTTGTAAAGGTAAAGGATGGTACCTATACCATGGAAGCAAGCCACCCGAACTTCGCCGGCCCCGGTGTACGGCCCGGGCCAATGGCATTCGGACTCTTCTGGTTTGCTGCCTGTTACTCAAGCACCTTTGTCACTGAAGCTTCCCTGAGAAACATCCGGCTCACTTCTGTCAAGACCCGGGTCGAGGCAGATCTCGATTACACAGCCCAGTTTGACCTCGGGAAGGCACCCCTTGTCAACGAGTTCCGGGTCATTCTGGACATTAAAGGAGACCTGACCGATGCACAGGTAGAGGACCTGAAAGAGTATTCCCTGGGACATTGTATGGGCATGTTCACCATCCGGAATCCAATCAGGCTGAAAGCAGAGGTCAGAAAAATCTCATAGTAAATGCAAAAAGAGGAAGGTCGCAAAAACATGACAGATTACACAAAAATGTGGGAGTCGCTGGGACTTGATATCAAGACCCATGACGCACTTCTCGCGGGTCTTGGAAAAGCCTATACGGATATTTTCCTGTCACAAAAGAACCGCCCTGAGGGAATGAAGTATTTCGATTTTGTAATGAGCGAAGTTCATGGACTCCGTATCAAGGAGCTTATGGATGCCAAAGAACAGGGCCGGGTAATAATCGGTTCATACTGCGTCTTTGTCCCGGAAGAGCTGGTTCTTGCCGTAGACGGGGTTGCGGTCGGATTGTGTGCCGGTGCAGAATTTAATTTTGAAGGCGCCGAAACTCTCCTGCCCAGGAACACCTGTTCGCTTATTAAATCCGCATTTGGTTTTAAACTCGGGAAGGTATGCCCCTATCTGGAGTCCTGCGATGTTATTGTGGGAGAGAATACCTGCGACGGTAAGAAAAAGGCTTATGAGATAATGGGCCCGCTGGTAAAAGACCTCTATATCATGGACCTTCCCCAGACAAAATCTGAAATGGCTAAATCTGTCCTCAAGGAAGAATACCGTAAATTTATCGAAAAGCTCGAAAAAGTAAGCGGAAAGAAGATAACCGCTGCGTCATTGAAAAAGGCAGTTGAACTGGTAAATGCGAAACGAAGGGCTGTAAAAAGACTTGCTGCGATTCGAGCTGCAGATCCGGCACCAATTTCAGGACTTGATTCCCTCTTGGTAAACCAGGTCTTTTTCCATGATGATCCGGTCCGGTTTACGGATGCGGTCAACAAACTCTGTGACGAGCTGGAAGTCCGCGTGAAAAACCACAATGGCGTGTTTCCAAAGGGGACCACACGTGTTATTGTTTCAGGATGCCCCATGGCCGTCCCGAACTGGAAACTTCCTTTCCTTATTGAATCCAGCAATGGTGTGATTGTTGGTGAGGAGTCATGTGTTGGAGAACGGGGTTCACGGTGGCTGACCGAAGTAAAAGGTAACACGGTTGACGAACTTCTTGATGCTATCACTGACCGGTATTTCAATATTGACTGCGCAGTGTTTACGCCAAATCCCTCACGGCTTGAATACATAAAAGAGATGACAAAAAGTCTCCACGCCAAGGGGGTCATTCATTACAGCCTGCAATTCTGCCAGCCGTATATCATGGAAAGCGGTCCGGTAGAAAAAGAGCTGGAAAAGTCTGGCATACCGACCTTACGTCTTGAAACTGATTATGGTATGGAAGATGCAGGTCAGCTCAAGACAAGAATTGAAGCATTTGGCGAGCGCCTGAAGAAAAAATGAGATTCGCGGGAATTGACATAGGTTCACGTACCATCAAGCTTGCCGTTATAGAAAACGGCGAGCTCATTCTTTCCCGCAAGATTGTTACATCTCACGACCCGCTTGGGACGGCGCGGGAACTAATGGCCGATACGGTATTTGATCGTATCACCGCTACCGGATATGGGAGGCACCTGATCAAAGGTCATCTTTCGTGTCCGGTGATAACCGAGATAACAGCCTTTGTTCTCGGAGCCCGTTTTTTCTCGGATAGCTGCGGATCAATTCTTGACATCGGGGGACAGGATACAAAAGCAATTTCACTGGATAGCAGAGGCGATTTATGCAAATTCGAAATGAACGACCGGTGTGCTGCGGGGACCGGGCGTTTCCTTGAGGTCATGGCAACCGTGCTCGGTTTCACGTTGGAAGAATTCTCGGCGGCTGCCCTTTCCGCCACAAGGGCAGAAAAGATCAACAGCATGTGTACCGTCTTTGCCGAATCTGAAGTTGTATCACTCATTTCCCAAGGTGCACTTCGGAATGAAGTGGCACTTGGTATCCACAAATCTATTGTAAGCCGTTCCGCAGGTCTCCTGAAACGGGTTGCACCAACAGAAAAAATATTTTTTGCTGGCGGTGTGGCGTTGAACGACTGCGTGCGGATACTCCTTGAAAACGAGATGGGCAGACCTGTTTTTGTACCGCCTGACCCGCAAATAGTCGGGGCGATTGGAGCCGCGCTGAGTGCGTCTGAAGAGGAATAGTGTCTCTTTCCGGGTTAAAAAAAGAATATTCGCTGATGGGATGCCACTACACCGGTTGGCATGAAGAAAAGAAGGTTTCCGAGATCTGCAATAGAAACAGGTATCACTCCGGTTAATTTCGGATTTTTACTGATATTTCTCGCCGAAAGAGAGGGTGAAAACACAAAAAACTGGAGATTTTTGCTTCCGGATGCAGCATCTATCGTTTCCTGCAGCTTGTTAGAAGTGGTCGCCTTGGAAAGTGCATAAACCCCGTCTTCGATGAAAATGACGCTTGTCTGGATATCCCGCGAAGCACATGCAATGGCAAAATCAAGTGCGCCGGAAGCGTACTCTGCACTTAATGGGTGCCGGGTAACGAGGATAGTTATAGGTGGTCCCCGTCCCCTCTCGTCAAAGCCAAGCGACTGTTTTACATTCTCTTTTTTTGTGAAAAACGATGCACAATTCTCGGAGATAATGATATGATTACTACGGAACTGCGTGGCAATATCTTTTAATTCACGGAGTTTTACCGGCCTGATGGTACAGACTGGTACAAGGCCCTCATTCTGATCCCGGATACAATATCCCCGGGTTTCGGCACACCGGGCACTTACATATATCTGGAAATGAAGACCGCGTTTTCCAGCCCGTGTGTCGAGGTTTTCCAGATCATTGCCTATATTTTCAGCATCTACCGGGTTCTGGCCATCATGACAGATGTGAACACCATCAAGGTAACAGTAGAGATCACACGAGGCGTGTGATTCAAGCGCCGCACCAAGACAGTCAGGCAGGATGCCTGATGAGCGGTTCATATACGGGGATGCCATGTGAAGATATCCGATAGTACTGGGGATCGGTTGGTCATGCTGCCGGGCGTATCGCGTGACATCTTTCCAGAATGAGGGTCTACCGTTCAGGGCAAGGCTGTTATGGGTAATGACCAGTTCGGGATTTTTCATCTTGAGCCGCTCGGTTGCAATCCCCCGGAGAGCAAGTTCTTCCTGGTCACAGACTATTTTTATCGACGGCAGGGAGAGAAAATTCTCCCAGAGTTCGATCATTGAAGGGTCCTGGAGACTATACAGGGCGTCACCGGTTAAAAAGAAGATAAACGCTGCGTCGCGTTCCTTCGAGGCATGAAGGAAGCTCTGCGGATTGAGTTTTAGAAAATAGAATTTCAATAGCTCTTCCATCCAGCCGAGCCGCTCCGGACTGAGAGCATCCCTTAAAAGAAAAAAATGTGAGGCCATGAAGGAATACTGATGATTTGAAAATAGCGTTATTTATCTATTCCCCTCTGCTATCTGACCTCAGATACAGTGGATAAAAAAAAATTATTAGTTCGAGTTCTCGGCCATCTGTTCACGGACTTCATCGATATGAAGGACCATGTCAAACGCGGGACCGGTCAGGCAGTAGCCCTGCCGATCAAGTGCATACACCGGGAATTTAACCAGTTCCGGGGGTACGGGTTGTGAAGTAAGTTTCTTGAAATTGATAAGGTCCCTCATGTTCAGGCCGATCTTATCACAGATTTCTTTAAGGTCACCAATCCAGCGTTTGAGATCCCGGACATCTGCGCCGTCCCACTTGAAGATTTGATAGATTTTCATATAGGCATCCCTTTCGAGGATGATATGAGTGGATGTTTTGTCGGATTTAAGGTAAAAATCAAGAAAAGTGCGGACATCTTTTATGCTCTGGGCATTTTCATATGCTACGGCCCGGCATTCCTTGATAGATTCACTGAGGGTATCCGTGTCCTTTATCTCTCCCAGTTTTCCAATTTCAAGGGAAAGTTCCTTAAGGTTGTCCTCCGCGTCCTTAAGTTCATTTATCATATCTTCGAATTTCTGGTTAAGCTCGACGCCAAAAAAAGCTTCCATATATTCGGAATGCTTCACCATGGTACGTACTACGCAACGGAGTGTAATAATCATTTGTACTTTACTCATTGGTGTACATTCGTAACCTCTATCCATTGTTATGGCGAAGCACTAGTCAGATATGAAACAGAAAAAATCTCAGATTGATGAATCGCTCTATACAAAGGGCGGAATTATTACAGAAATCGACCCTCACTTCTGTATCGTCCGCCTCCGTATGCCGGCAGGAATGATCACCCCTGAACAGATGCAGGGGCTTGGAAAGATTGCCCATCGTTACGGGGTA
This sequence comes from uncultured Methanoregulaceae archaeon, assembly GCA_963701095.1. GTDB lineage: Archaea > Halobacteriota > Methanomicrobia > Methanomicrobiales > Methanospirillaceae > Methanoregula. The sequence continues at coordinate 1,000,204 of OY969564.1, read as the reverse complement.
ACCGATCTCCATCTTACGACCCGGCAGACCGTAGAGCTGCCTCATGTCGATCCCCGAAAGCTCGAGGGACTCGTAAAAGATCTGGAAAAAAATGGCACCCCCCTGGGCGCTGAACGCGAGGAAGTCGTCAACGTAACCTCGTGTCTGGGAACCAGGCATTGCAAGTTCGGCATCATCGACAGTGTAGGTCTTGCACGGGAAATCGACAAACGTTTTTTCGGGAGGGAACTGCCGGTCAAGGTGAGAATAGCAATCTCTGCATGTCCTAACGGCTGTGAAAGTGAACGCCTCAACGAAATCGGTATCACCGGTACGCGCCGCCCTATACGTGATCCCGGACTCTGTACCGGCTGCGGGACATGCACCCATTACTGCAGGGAGAAGGCAATTGAAGTGACTGATGGCCTTGTTGTCCTGCACAAGGATCTCTGCATGGAATGTGGTTTCTGTATCCTTCCCTGCCCATTCAATATTATATCCGCCGAAGACCCGGAGTACCGGATAACGGTAGGTGGACGCCGGGGCAGACATCCAAAGTTAGGGCGTCACCTTATTACCGTAAAGACGCAGGATGATGCTATCAGGGTAGTTGACCGGATTATCTATTGGATCTACCGGCAGGCCTCGAGCGGTGAGATGCTTCCTGAACAGCTTGACGAGCTTGAGTTTGATGAGTTCAAGAAGTCCATTGAAAAAATGATTGAAGGATAGAATATACGTTTTTTTCTTTTTTGCAATTCCCGCAAACATTTATCTTCCCGTGGGTAAAACGGTCGGCAGCCACAACTGATCCGGTTGTGCAAGGTGTGTGTGTGCATGAGTATAGTCTGGGATAGATTTGTCTCGAATGGAATTCGGGAACTGGGGTATGATATTGAGAACAAGCAACTGATCGTGGTCTTACCCGGCGGAGTACAAAATACTACGCACCGGTTCTCTATGAGGCCTACAGTGCGATCAGGCACGCGACATTTCCTGAGCGATTGTACCGGGACACAATAGAAGGAAAGGTCCCCCGCATAGAAGTGCCAGGATACCAATAAGATCAAAACGATAATCTTTTACTATTCAGGCCCGAAGTTCTCCGTATCAGCCTTGGTAATAGTGAATGAAGGCTCGTTTTGAAGGAAGGATGGCCAAATAAAATTCTTTACTTGAAAAAGAGATAATGGGTCTTTTTAGTAGCTGATTGTCCGCATTGCGGTCAGGGTGTCCGGAGTTACCTTCTGGTAGTATGACTTGGGGTACCCGCAGGTCGGGCATCTCCAGTCAGCAGGAAGAGCAGAGAAGGGAGTTCCGGGTTTAATCGGCTGGGATGCCATAACTTTACCCTCATACTCTTCCATTCTGTCCGTGTTGACCAGAATTGTGTTGTTGAATGCCTTTGTCTCTCCGACAGCCGGGTCATAGATATGACCGCACATCATGCACCTGTACGCGTCCATGTAAATAACCTCGAAATGGTATGCTATTCTATAGGGATTCACGCTTTATTAGCATATTGTATTTGATCGTTAATGGGAGAAAGACCGGGATTCACCGGAAAAATGTAACAAAGTCATTAAGGCACGCCGGTAAGATTTATTGTAGTGCGTCCATGTCAGTCCCGCATCAAAAGGCCAGTATGCCTTTTATCTACCTCAACAATGCTGCAACCAGCTGGCCTAAACCCCGGGAGGTTATTGCAGAGGTAACCCGGTGCTTAAGCCAACCCTTTGCTGAAGCCGGGCGCTCGGCATACTGTTCAGCAATCGATTATCCTTCAGTGACCCGGGAACTCCTTTCGACATGCTTCCAGACAGAACATGCTGATCACTGGGTTTTTACTGCAAATGCTACTGACTCTCTCAACATCCTGATTCATGGTTTTGCACGCCGGGAATCTTCACCGTTCCACGTTATTACGACCGATCTTGAACACAACTCTGTACTTCGCCCGCTCTCTGCACTTGAACACGAAAGTTGTCTTTCCCTCACAATCGTTCCATCAGGTCCGGACGGCCGGGTCGACCCTGAAGATATAAAAAATGCCGTACGGCCGGATACCCGGTTGGTTGTAATGACCCATGGCAGTAATGTGCTCGGGACGGTTCAGGATATCAGGAACGTCGGGGACTATCTTTCTGCAAACGATATTTTTTTCATTGTTGATGGATCACAATCTGCAGGGCTGGTTCCTCTCGATCTCTCAAAGGTCCCAATGGATGCCTTTGCCTTCACCGGGCATAAAGCATTGTACGGGTTGCCGGGAACGGGCGGTTTCTGGATTCGGGATCCGGATCGGATTGCTATCATTCGCGAGGGCGGGACCGGGACCGATTCAAAGAGGCTCTTGCATCCAACAGGTATGCCAGAGCGATTCGAGGCAGGTACACCAAACTATCCGGGGATTGCCTCCTTGTATGCCGGCCTTCGTTTTATCGAAAAAGTCGGGCTTGACGTGATTGCTCTGCATGATCGTGAATGTACAAACATATTCACCCGTGAACTCGCATGTAACCGTAATATCACTTTGTATTCACAGGATCCCGATCTCCCCGTTGTTCCGTTTAATATTACCGGAATCCCCCCGGATGATGTGGGGAATATTCTTGCTAATGCCTACGGCATCATTACCCGGACCGGCCTTCACTGTGCACCACTTATCCATGAGCGAATCGACAAGGGGACCGGCTGTATCCGCATAAGCCCGGGCTATTTTACCACTTTTGATGAATGCAGGCAGGCTGTCGAAGCGATCTGCGAGGTTGCAGATAATGCGGATTCTTAAGTCGATCCAATCGAAAGTCTGTGTGGACGGTTCGCTGATGAAAGAGTACCTGCTTGACGAGCCACTGACAACCGAATTCCTGGGTTTTCTTGAAGATTTTGGCACTGTCAGATCTTTCTCACACCTGCGTCGCCCGTATTTCTCTTTCGAGAAAGACCGGTTTATCTCGATTAAGGGTTTTGTGGGAGACACCAACGTCGAGGTCCGGTACAAAAGGGAGTTTGCCGATTTAACTGCCGACTTTTTCCACCTTCTCCTCTATTATTACCGGCAGGGGCCGGCAGGGAGAGCGACACTTGAAGGAATAATCACGTCAATCAGCGTAAAAATGGATGCCCGACAAGGTATAGCGAAGGCTTCTCGCGATTAACAAAGGTTGGCGGAATAATTCAGTTGATACGAGAATCTCTAAAAAAAAAGTTATTTCTTCATGAAAAGCTTGCCGTAAACGGTTTCGCCTTTCTTCTTGGGGTGGCGCTCGCCGAGATCACCAATATATTCGTCAAACTTTGCCTTGGTGCCATCGACTTCAAGATCGACCTCGCCGGTCTTCTTGTAGCCGGGCATCATGACATTGATGGTGCCGAACACATAGATCTCGCCTTTCACGAGCTGTCCGCCAACCCGGCGGTTTGCATTGCCCTTGAGAATGATCTTGCCGCCTTCCATGTGGGTACCGAGGTGGATATCGACACTGCCTTCAATGATCAGGGTGCCGCCGGTCATGAAGCTTGCAACATCAGAACCCGCATTCCCTTTTACGCGGAGTACTCCGCCGGACATTCCTCTCCAGTCACCACGGTATGCGGCGGCGAGATAGTTGCCAGCATTGCCTTCGATAGTAAACTCGCCGCCCTTGAGGGCAAGGCCACAGAATGAGTGGACGTTGCCCTTGACGAGGAGCTTACCGCCGCTCATCCAGCTTCCTGTGTACATATCGCAGTCTGAGTTGACCACCATTTCACCGGCGGTCATCTTTGAGCCGATGTACTTCATCTTGGAGCAATCGCCGTTCACGACGATCTTTGTGTCGGCTGCCGTTGCCCCGGTGGTTCCTGCAACCGTGAAGTACTCACCAAGGGTGGAAATTTCCTTACCTTGGTACATCGGGATCTTTGCAATCTGGTCGACAGATTTGCCGGCAAACGTATCGGGGTTCAGGCCTTCGCATTCAAGGTAGAGTTCCGGCACTTTCTTAACAGTAAGTGTAATTGTTTCCATTCCTTTTCACCTCACTGAACCGCATCCACGGTAAGAATGTGCTGGTGCGGTGCATAACTCTCAGGAACAGGATAGTTGTTCTCACTCAGGCTGTAATACTTGAGGAATTTTTCCTTGATGTCATGCATGACCTGTTTGTTCTCATTGACCTTGGCATCCACCCAGAAGGTGTGTTTGTTGCCCATGTCAACGATTTTACCTTCTTCAACACAGATCTTACCGTCCTTGAAGAGGTATGCAACGTTCGCAAACGCTTTCTCAATATCAGCGCCGGTGGTGGGGAAGTTGTCCGGGTCGATATTGTAAATCGCAATATCTGCGTTCATGCCGACAGCGAGGCCGCCATAGTCTTTGCCAAGGCCGAGTGCCCTTGCAGGGCCGGACCGGGTCATCTGGGCAAGTTCGTACAGGGAAATCTCGCGGTCGATCTCAGCGAGGTAGGTCGCACCGATGATTTTATCGGCATTCTTAAAGGTGTTCAGGCGCTCATCACGGACTTTCTTGCTCATCAGCCAGGAATAGACCCGCGGGTACCGGGTGAACGGCCCGGCGTTCGGGTGGTCGGTGGTGATGAAACAACGCTCCGGATCCTTTGCAAAGAGGGCAAGTTCCAAGCCGATTGCCCACTGGATTGCATTTACCGAGACATTCGGGCTGTAGATATAGGGCACGACACCTGCGCCAGTTTCAAGCTCGACATCCACGTTGAACCATTTGAGGTGGTTAAGCGCATGGAGGTGGTGCTCGAATGGACCGTCAGCAGTCATGGTTGTGGTCTCGTCAAGGGTTACCTGACCGGTATCAATGGTGAGGTTCTTCTGTTTGTTGACGTAGTCCATGACCTCTTTTGCCTTTGAATCGATGTTAGCGAAGCTGTCCCCACCATAGGAATGGAACTGGAGATGTGTAGAGTGCAGGACCTGTTCGCGTCCGAAATTGTTCTTAGGCTTGATTCCTTCTGCAAGCTTCAGGGAATCGAGCGTGACCGTGTAGTTCCCGGGGTTACCGAGATCATTCTGGTGGAGGTGCATCGAATGGGGCAGGCCGAGATACTCGTTTGCAGCAATCAGGCCGGTGATAATCTCTGCCGGCGTGATATCGAAGTACGGTACCGGGTCGTGGATGGTGAGGCAGTTGAGTCCCCATGCCCAGGCTTCTGTGCCGCCGGGGTTGACGCATTTGACCCCATATCCCTTGGTTTGGCGGAGAATCCATGCAATGTATGCCGCCGTGTTCTCGATTTCCTGGTTTTTCAGGTATTCGAGGATAAACCAGTTGTTACCGAAGACGGGAAGAGCTGCTTCATCGATAATTGGCGTATCGTGGATTTCTTCGTGCACGTGCCGGGCGTACATCGGGGGCATGGCTGCTTCCATGACAAAGGTGAACCCCATCCGTGCGTACGCGTACCCGGTCTTGAAAACCGTCGGAATGGACTTGCCGCCTTCAATACGGGTAATTCCCGGGACCTTGTGGGAGTCGAAATGTTTGTCTTCAGGACGGTACCAGCGGCCGGCATTTACCTTAGGGCCTGCTACATGGGCGTGGATATCAAGGGCACCGGCCATGACCGTCTTTCCCTTGGCATCGATGGTTTTTGCTGAAGATCCGACCTTATCAACGATCTTCCCGTCCTTGACGGCGATATCTTTTTTGTCTCCTTTGATGCCCTGCACCGGGTCAAAGACGTGTCCGTTCTTGATGATATATTCTGACATTTACGCTCCTCCTTTGGCAAGGAGTTCATCAACCTTCTGGTTGATCTTGGTCAGGAGTTCTTCGTCGGTCAGCATGCCTTCCGGCGGATCTACCACTTTACGGGTCTCGATAGGAACGTTGTCCATACGATATGCACAACCCCCGGTCTCAACACCTACCATGGCGACTGGGATGTGTATGTCGGAAATCTCGGTCGTGCACTGGATGTGCGGGTCGACTGTGACTGTCGGCTTCTTGGAACTGCTGATCATCGCATCAACCGGGAAATGTGCACCCGGATCTGTTGCGATATAGAAGCAGGCTTCGACTTCGTTTCTATTGAGGAGGTCGACGGATGTCGTCTCTCCGGTCTGGTGGCGTGCCTGATCTCTCCGTGAGAGGTCTACGGCGTAGGGGAACCCGTACTGCCATCCGAGAACCTGACCGGAACCGGTAACGTTCCAGTGTCCTCTCATGGCCATGATCGCGCATTTCGTGTAGTCGTTGAGGTCACGGGTCAGGTTGATCGCAATATCGATATTGTGGTTTCTGCCCATAGTGTGGGTAAGGCCCATACCGAAGAAGATGATAATGAACCTGCCCTGTTTGAGATCTTCTGCGATCTCGTAGATCTTCTCTTTTGGAACTCCGCCAACGGTGTCGGGGAGTACTTCTCCACGGGCTGCTGTGCGGAATGCGTTGAGCAGTTCATAGTCATAGCCCTGCTGGACCTGGATGAATTCATCGGCGCATTTCGCGGTATCCGTGTACCTGCAGTCCACACAATAGATCTTCCGGCCTTTGTGGCCCTTGACGGTGAAGAACCCACGCGGGAAAATTGAATACCGTGACATGTGCCGGGGGTGAGCGTGTGCCGGGTTGCATCCCCAGAAAATAACACGGTCTGCACGGTTCTTGACCTCACCAAGGGTACACGTCGGGACACCGACATCCTCAATGGCAATTAAAGATGAGCCATGGCAGACTGTTGCACAGTTATCGACGATGCCGCCAACCTTTTCTGCGATCTCGTGGCCGATGCTCATAGCTTGGCAGCTGGTGGATGCCCAGCCGTACATGAGAGTCTTTCTTGACTTTACGAGCATTTTTGCGGTCCAGTCAATGGCCTCATCGTACGTGATCTCTTTAAATGTCCCGTCAGCCTGTCGCATCCGCGGGCGTTTGACCCGGCCCGGGAGCCGCTGGTGGTTGAACTTCTCGGCGCCGATTGCACATGCGTTCTTGACACCGAGGATCGTCTTATTATCATCGGAAACGGTAACGCGGATATCGTCGCACAATGTCCCGCAGAACGGGCAGATAACATCAGTTACTTCTTTTGGCATCCGTCATCACTTCCTGATAAGTCCGCAGGCATCCTGCAGGACTTCGATTGCTCCCAAAATCCGTGCATTTGCAGCAACCTCTACGTCAGCAGCAAATCCTTTGAAACAGGGTTCTCCTGTTGAGAACGTATACGCCGGGACAATACGGTTAGCCCACGGGCCCATCGGAATGTGGGCAAGCCCCGGGACAAGATCTTCGCGGGTCTCGACAGCCTTTAAAATAACGCTTCCGACTGAGCTCGTAACTTTGACGTTTGTGTTCTTCCAGGCCCCGAGTCTCTTGAAATCTTCGGGGTGCATCTGAATGATAGTGCAGGCATCAAAATACTTCTGTGATGTTTTACCTGCTTCCATGCCGACGCCCTGCTGGATCGTCCGGCATGTGATAATATTGAGGGTAATCTTTTTCTCCGCCATAGTATCTTCTCTTGTGGTGGGGTCGTGGTCAGACCTTGACCAACGATTCTCCTGAGCCTTTGCCGGATAACTGAATTACATCATACGGGCATGCTTCAACGCATACGCCGCATCCCGCACACAATTCTGTCTTGACATCAAGACTCACTGACACGCCGTCCTGAACCTGGTAGATTTTTTCACTGGTCACAGGATCAAGTGTGTACAGTTCCAGTGCATTTACCGGGCATGCGATCACGCAGTTTCCGCAGCCAGTGCACCGGTTTACGTTTACATGTACTGAAAACGCCATACCTATCACACACACAAAAACAATTACTGGAATCAAGTTCCTTAATTTAAGAGTGGCCTTGAAACAGTAATTAAACATTGTTATGTTTGCTGACGGTAAATGTGTATAAGTTAATCAGTCTTTTGAATTCTCTCAAGTGTTTAACCCACGACTTAACTTTTCTCTTAATATTGACATCCGGTGATACAGAATTATGCGTTTTTTGCCTTTCCTCAAATCTTTGTCGAATATTTTTTTAATAAAATAATTCTCGATTTTGGCTGGTGTCTGTTCTTGATAAAAAAACATGCCAACGCGCGAAAACCTCTCTAATGTACATGGTCACATGTCGTTGCCTCAAGGCAGGTAAGCAAGTGTAAAAGAGAGGCGATTAAAACCGGTAAGTGGTACCGACCGTGTTCAATATACATGCATCCGGAAAAGCTGAGAAGAACCGGTTTATAGCATCCCAGCCGGTGCAATGCATCGGGACAATATACACCGGGTTAATCTGTTTCATAGCCTTTATCGTGGGTTCAATCACGGGTTCAAAAAGCGGCCCGGTCAGGTGGAACCCGCCAAGAACGCCTAAAATAGCGTCGATACCGGTAATCTTTTGTGCGTACCTGATCGTGTTAATTATCCCTGCGTGTGCGCAACCGCTGATGACAACAAGACCTTTGCCTTTTATATTGATAACGACAGCCTGATCGTCAGATATCCGGTCCGGGATCCACTCGTCGCCGACATGGGCTTCCATCCCGGGAAATCCTTGCTCAAATGATACGGTTCTTTCTATTTCTCCAGTGACCAGCAGATGACCGGATGCAAGAACTGACGGATCTGAACGCTCGATGACATCCCCGCCATGTTGTTTCATGACTATAGGATCAAGCTTTGGGAGTTTGACCAGGTCTTTTCCCTTACTCTGGAGCCGTCGGGAAAGAAATGCATCCGGATGAACCACTATGGGGATCTGGTGCCCGGTTGTCTGGAGGAACGAAGAGAGTCCACCGGTATGATCAAAATGCCCGTGACTCAGAACAATAGACTCAGTCTTTGCAAGATTAATGCCCAACTGACCCGCGTTATGGAGCATGCATCCGCATGAAAGACCCGTATCCAGCAAGGTATCGTGTTCTTTCCCGTTCGAAAAAATCCTGATATAACAGGAAAATCCATGCTCGGCAAGAAGAGGCCGGTCCAGTGCGAACGGCGGCCGTGAGTCAACGGATTTCTGTGAAGGGACAAAGATATCAATATAATTATCCACAAGCACGGTAATCTCAATCCTGTCAGCTGCCAGAAGCTGGGGATTATGCGGCGTCATAGGACTATTCTTTTCCGGGATTCATTGAATAGGTTTTCTCAAAAGACACTTTTCGTATTACCGGAATGCAGCAATACCCATGCCAGGATTTTCCCGGTATCGTCCTTTTTTTTTAGAAAAACAGAATATGCTGATGGCTGCATTTCCCTGATGCATCCGGGCAACCAAACACGATACGGCTCATGTTGGAAAAATTAATATCCTGAATGTGTGCAAATGTTCCGTGTTTTGAAATTCCCCGCATATGGAAGGACGTAGTAAGGGCTGAGATCTGCAGGTTCTTGGTACTGGCAAGATACGAGATCAGTTCAGGTAAGGTATACATTTCTGATCCTGCAGGAACACGGTGATCTCCGGTGAGTGCCAGAACACCTTCTTCGAGAAACACGACTCTTGTAGGAATACCCTGATGCGCACAGGCAGCAGCAAGTGCGATCCCGCCATAAGCATGCCCGGTTGTGTAAGGACTGTGCGTTATGAGGATAACGACTGAGTTGATCTGCGGGGAATCATCTGTTTGCCCGGGAGAAGAAAATTGTGTGCTACCGGCATTTTCCGAAAGGAGCACTGGGATTGTTCCTATATGGCGGACAAGGACATCGCTGTTCCTGATATGTGCCGGTTTTATCATACAGAGCGAGCCAAAGGTGCCAAGCCCGTCGTCCCAGGAAACATAACCCCGTGCCCCCGCACTATCCCTGTCTACGAGTAAAGTACAGGGTAGACTTTTCTCTGCTGCACGCTTCCCCAGTTTCTCTATAGCTGCACCAATATTCTCTGTACTTCCCGGGTTCTGGCCGGTATGACCGATGTGGCACCCATCCAGATATGCGCATAACGTTATCCCGCAATCGAGATCGAGAGCGGCAAAAAGGCATTGAATCCCATATTCTGCCGAGGGGAACATATACGGTGACGAGATTTGAAGCCAGCCGGTGTGAGCACCTGCTGATCCTTCAATGGCGTGAGTGATCATCACCTTCCAAAATGACGCCGAATCATCAGGGCTGTCCCTTATGCAATCCCGTACCTTATCCGGAAACCGCTCTTTCAATAGGGTGAGGGATATGCCCCGGATTCCCCGTGCATCACCGTCACAGATCAGGGTGAGCTGAGGCAAAGCAAGGATTGACAACCAGGTATTTTGGGATTCTGCCTCGCTCAGGCTGTACAGGGCGTCGCCAGTGAGAAAGATAGCAAAATCCGCCGGAAGTGGTGCGGTGTTTCCGGACGGTTTAGCCAGCATTTCCTGATAATAGCATTTGATGGTCTCTTCCACCCATGACAACCGCTCCTGCGTAAGAACAGTACTTAAAAAGAGTACATGTGCGGTCATCAATTCTCCCCAGTGTATGTATGTAGAATCAGGAATATTATCAATGTGACTTCCCCTTCGCCCGCAAGGCCAGATCGGGGCAATGGGGGTATATACCTTAAGAACTCATTTTATAAGCATAACGTTCGGAACGGAGATGAAGTAATGCGACTTCTTCTGATACATTCAGATTACATCGAATACGAAGCCAAAAAGAAGACAAAGATGGCAGAGGAGGGAGTCTGTCCTTTCAGATCGGGAGGAAGATGCCCTTACGGTCTTTGCTGCAGTCGAGTCAGTTGATGAAGAGGACCTTGAAGGCGTGATCCTTCAGGCTGTTGAAGAAGTAAAAAAGACTGCGGGGCAAGTCCAGACGAACAAGATCGTTATTTATCCCTATGCCCATTTGTCCAGCGACCTTGCCCGGCCTGAAGTGGCTGTCCCGGTCCTGAATGCCCTCAAGGAGGGTCTTTCTGCAGAAGGATTTGCCGTGAAACGGGCGCCGTTTGGCTGGTACAAATCTTTTAAGATCTCCTGCAAGGGTCATCCTCTTTCTGAACTCTCAAAGACGATCGTGCCCGGTGAAGAAGGGGAAGCGGTATCAAAGAAACTGGGAAAGAAAGAGGTCACTCATGACTGGTTTGTCATGACCCCGGACGGAAAGACTCATGATTACCACAAATACCTCGATAAGTCGCCGTTTGGCTGCCTTGTAAAAAAGGAACTGGGTGTAGCAGAACCAACCGGTGGCGAGCCTGCCCATGTAGGTCTGATGCGGGCAAAAGAGCTTGTCGATTACGAGCCGGCAAGTGATGTTGGTTGTCTTCGCTGGATGCCAAAAGGAAAACTCATCCGTGACCTTCTGGCCGATTATGTCCTTGCCATCGTTCTTCCGTACGGTGCAACCCCGGTCGAGACCCCGGTCATGTACGACCTTGGCGACAAGGCAATCTACGAGCACGCGGATAAGTTCGGTGAACGGCAGTACCGGTTCAAAAGCAACAACCGGAATATGATGCTGCGGTTTGCCGCGTGTTTTGGCATGTTCTCGATCATGCGGGATATGCATATCTCGAAAAATACGCTTCCCTTAAAGATGTACGAGCTCTCCACCTACTCGTTCAGGCATGAACAGAAAGGTGAAGTAATCGGTCTGAAGCGTCTTCGCGCTTTTACGATGCCCGATATGCATTCGCTGTGTACCGATATGCCAGAGGCAATGAAATGTTTCGAGGAACAGCTCGCTATTGGTTGGCAGACCGGCAGGGATTTCGAAACCCAGCTTGTCGCAGCGTTCCGGTGTACGAAAAAGTTCTATGACGAAAATGAGGCCTGGGTACAAAAAATCGTAAAAGATTCCGGCTGCCCGATGCTCATCGAGATCCTGTCCGACCGTGTACATTACTGGGAAGCAAAGATCGACCTTGCCGCTATTGACGGCCAGAACCGGCCGATAGAGAACCCGACCGTCCAGATCGATGTCGAGAGTTCTACGCGGTTTAATATAAAATACTACAAGGATGATGGCACGCCGGTGTACCCACCTATCCTTCACTGCTCGCCGACGGGAAGTGTTGAGCGTGTGATCTGTGCAATTCTTGAGAACATCTCGACCCAGAAAGTGCCGGCATTACCGACCTGGCTCTCACCAGCCCAGGCCCGTATTGTTCCGGTTGCCGAGCGTCATGCCATTTATGCAAAGGAGATTTGTGATACCCTTAATGCACAGAATATCCGGTGCGATATTGACGACCGTGATGAAAGCGTAGGTAAGAAAATCCGTGAAGCCGGCATGGACTGGGTTCCCTATGTTGTCGTTATTGGTGACGAGGAAATGGATAATAAAAAGCTCACGGTTACGATACGAAGGAAATCTGAGCCAAACAAGCCCCACAAGGAACAGATGACTGAAGAAACGCTTGTGGCTGCCATCAAGGAAGAAATAGCGGGCAAACCGTTCCGCCCACTGTATACACCACGCCGGCTCTCGTTAAAGGCACGGTATATATGAGATTTTTTTTAAATTACGCCTTGTTTATTGATAATAACGTAAAAATAAAAACAATTTTTTAAAGACATTTCTCTTATGTCCAAGTTAAGGTTACTCTTTCCTTCAACAAATACTCATTATTTTTTGTCGCATTTCACGGCGTTTTATATTGCTTTTCTTTGAGCAATCCACTTTGAACTTTCTTGCAAAATATAGTGGTAGAGTCTATTCCTGTTTTTAAGATAAAATTACCTGTGTAAAATGGTTGCTATTCTTAACAAAATGTTAAAAAATATATATAGTAATGTCTATATATCGTCATGTCGAGGTTATAATAACCAGGGTGTGCAGGATTATCTGGCATGGGGCTTGGTCTCAATGGCGCCTGAATAGCATGAGGTACGCTCAGGTTTATTTATCGTGCTGAGGTCGTAAAAAATGGGTTTTAGACGAATTGATCTGGTTTTTGTTGGACTTTTGATAATCGCATTTCTCATTATAGCACCGGCAGCGGCAACTCCGAGCGTCATTCTGCCCCCCTCGCATATCACACCGGAGTATCCAGTAGCTGATGGGTATTTCGGGGCTGCCGTGGCAATTTACGGGAATGCTGTGCTTGTCGGGGAACCGAATTATGATAAGGATCATGGAACTGCTGAGCTTTATGGTGTCACCGATGGTGTATGGGACCCTTCTGGAAGTTTTTCCCCAGACAACCCGACGGATGAAGAGAGTTATTTCGGGTCTTCAGTAGCGATTTCCAACAACGACGTAGCAATCGGGGAACCCGGGGCAACTTACGCTACAAAACAAGATGCTGGCGCGGCGTATGTGGGGTTTCCTGATGTCATACAGGTCCATTCCCCGAATCCGATAAATAATGGCAATTTCGGGAAGTCTGTTGCACTATCCGGAAATACTTTGGTTGTCGGTGAACCCGGAAACAGCACCGTATATATCTACAACGCTGGCAACCCGGATGCTGGGCCGGTTTATACCCTGTACGGCGTCGCTGGTACTGACTTTGGAAATGTCGTAGCAATCTCGGGAAATACCCTTGCGGTGGGAGAACCATCTTTAAATTATGGTACAGTGTGCATTTTCACAAACACCGGTAGCGGATGGACTCAGGCTGCACAGGTCAGTGCTTCAGTGGCAAATACCGGTTTCGGGACTTCACTTGCACTATCCGGGAATACTCTTGTCGTCGGTGAGCCTGATTACAGTATTGGTGTCGGGAGAGTGGATATCTATACTTCCTCCGGATCAGCATGGAGCCTTAACAGAACCCTCATGGCTGATACGAAAAATAATGGTAATGAGTTCGGGCAGTCGGTAGCGGTCTCCGGGAATACCGTGGTTGTCGGAGAACCGTGGGGCAAAACCGGCATCGGAGCCGTTGGCGACGCCTATCTTTACACGTATAACAACGGGTGGAATGAGATAACAAATGTCACTGCGCCTATTTACCAAGGAGACGAATATTTCGGACAGAGCGTTGGGATCTCGGGTAATACGGTGGTTATCGGAGAACCTGGGGGGAATGACCTGACTCCTTCAGGAGAGTCTGGGGATGCGTATATCTACACCATCACCGGGCTACCTCCTCAGGTGACCGGTATCTCACCCACAACCGGTTCCACCTCCGGTGGGACTTCGGTTACGATAACCGGCACTGGTTTTACCGGGGCAACGGATGTCTATTTCGGGACGACGGATGTCCAAGCTGCCAGCTTTACCTCTTTGTCAGATACGCAGATTGTGGTAAACTCCCCGGCAGGGTCCGCCGGCATGGTGGATGTCACGGTAAAAACTGCGGCGGGAACTAGTGCAACCTCTTCTGCTGATCAGTTTATCTATGCCGCCCCACCCGTCGTGACCGGTATCTCACCCACAAGCGGTCCCCCCGCGGGCGGGACTTCGGTTACGATAACCGGCACTGGTTTTACCGGGGCAACGGATGTCTATTTCGGGACAACGGATGTCCCGGCTGCCGGCTTTACGTCTGCGTCAGCAACACAGATCGTGGTAAACTCCCCGGCAGGAACCGCTGGCAAGGTGCATGTCACAGTAAAAACTGCTGCGGGGACCAGTGCAACCTCATCTGCGGATCAGTTTACCTATGGGGCAGGTTCGACTCCGACTCCGGCAATCACGACTCCGGTCTATGTTGGAGCTACCAGTGTTAACGGCACAGCGGTATCAGGTGCTAGTGTCGTCCTGAGTATTGGCGGTGTAGATCAGACACCAGTAACCGCAACCGGCGGGATCTGGAACGTCACCGGCTTATCAGCGTTAACGGCGAGCGAGAATATATCCGTCACCGCGACAATGAGCCCAGAAACGATCAGTGCACCAGCGACAGCAAATATTATTTCAGTTAATGGCGATGGAACGTATAGTACCCTTGTTACTTCCGCAGTCAATTCTGGCACGAATATTATCAGTATTACCGTAAGTAGTACCGATATCAATTATCTATCCGATCTTACCATTACTACGACGGGATTATCAGGCCCTCCCCTCAATGATCCCATGGCGCCCAGAACCGTTTGTGAGTACGTAGATATCACACCGTCAATTTCCCCTACCAGCCCAATAACCGGAGTGATCTCCTTTACGGTCCTGCAATCATGGCTAACCGCCAACGGACTTTCCCCGCAGAATTTCGTCCTAGAACACTACACCTCGGGAACGTGGCAGGCACTTCCCACAACGTTCGTTAGTGGACCAGATGGGGCTGGCGAGGATCATTTCACCGCAACGACTACCAGTTTCTCGCCATTTGCAATCTCAGGGATAGCCCCCGCAATGGCGTCGGGTCATTCTGGTAGCGGTCACGGCGCCGGAACTGATTACTGGCTCAACACCGGTAATGCAGAGAGTTCCGGATATACCGGTCCGGCTCCCACCCCGGCAATAAAAAATCCAACGCTTTTACCCACTGCCGAACCGACCGTAAACGATCCGGTAACTGCACCAGCTATTCCGTCTCCTGCATCTACCGAACTTCCTCTTCCCACAAATACACCCCATGCAGCTCTTGACATGGTACCAGCCATCGGCGCTCTCTCAGTTTGCGGTGTTATCGTCCTGTTCCGAAAGAACGGGAATTAATCTTTTTTTTAGATAATCTGGGGTATGGTTAGTACCATTTTTATTTCAGGTTAGGAAATTTCGTAAATATCCGGGGATTAGTGTAACCCGATTTCCTAGGTAAATCTCTGTAAAGGGATCCTTACCCGTTTCGCCACTTACCCGGGGGAATGGACATCTCAAACCGCGAACCCGAACCGGGCGTCCCTGTCTCTTTAATAGCGATGCCGGTAATGGCAAGGATATCACGGGCAAGAAACAGGCCGAGTCCGGATGATTTCCCGGAACCTGAGGATGTCGTAAAACCGCGTTCGAAAATAAGTTCCTTTTTATCGTTGGGGATTCCTACACCGTCGTCTTCATAGGTGAGGATACACCCGGTTTCTGAAGGTGCAGCGTTAATGCTGATACGGCGGACATGTACGCCGTGGCGCAGCGAATTGTCGACGAGGTTATAGAGGACTTTGGTAAACATGGGGTCAGCAAAGACCGAAAAACCCGGTAATGGGCCTTCAAATCCAATCCCTCCAAGGTCGAAGTGTGACTTGATTTCAGTGAGGACAGGCGAAATCTCCTGCCAAACAGGAGCCGTTCCTCCCAGAGATTCATATTCTTTGGTAAAATCGATATGCCGCCCGATGGCTTCAGCACCGGCTTCAGCTTTTTCCAGGTACTCGATTTGCATGGGATCACGAAGCAATCCTTTCAGGAGTTCTAGATAACCCCTTACGCCGGTGAGTTTATTCTGGATGTCGTGGCGTGTTATGCTTGTGAGCGTGCTTAGTTTGTGGTTAGCGTAGGCAAGAGCATCCATCGCCTGGACCCGGTCGGTAATGTCATACGCATAGATCCGTATGAGGTCATAATCCGGTGATAAGCAAATGGCCTCCTGGAACGATCGCTCCTTGAGAGGAACTACCCGGACGATCACGATTGGCTGTTTCTTTTCAAATGATACAACGATCTCGTCAAAATCTGCCGGAAGGAACACCGTGGGGTCATCAGAAAGGTCGAGACCTGACAGTACAGCCGCGGTTGCGGGGTTGGAATAGGTAATCGAACGGTCGGGCCGGACTTCAATAACCGGGTTCGGGTTCATTTCTGGATATGAGGCAAGTCTCCGGATCTCGCGTTCTTTCCTGTGCTGTTCGGTCAGATCAGAGATCACTGCAAGCACATAACGCTCCCTGGTAGTGTCCAGTACTTTCAGGGTAATGTTTGTCTCAGCTGTCGCTCCATCGTTCTTCAATACAACCCAGGGAAATGTCTGAGGTGTCCCCGTGCGTGCTCCTGCAAGGAACGTTCCGATAGCATCGATCGATTGCTGCCCGTGAGGCTGGAACTGGGGTGATAGATCCGAAAGTTCACGTCCGATTAAATCCTCCCGGGATATGCCAAACAGCCGGGTCGCCGATATATTGCAGTCAATAATGCTGTCACTGATGAGGAATGCAGCATCGGACATGTTCTCAAAGACTGCTTTGAACTGCTCCTCTTTCTCATCACATGCGGCTTGTGCCTCTTTAAATTCCTGGATGTCGTAACAGGAGCAGGTAAATCCGGTTCCTTTTGCATCGGGGGTGTAAATCTCCTGGATCCAACGGTATGCACCGGTACAGCTCCTCAGACGATATTGAGAGATCCATTGCTCCCTGATGCCTTCCTGTTTCTTCAGGATATTTTTGTAGGTATCACAGTCTTCGGGATGAATATTTTCCATCCAACCGTTATCCTGCTCCTGTTCTCGCGTTCTTCCGGTAAACGACAGCCACGCCTTGTTGAAAAACAGTTCAATGCCGCCGGCATCCGCCCGCCGCACAGGATAAGGAAGGCTGTCGAGAATTGCGGCGGTTACCTCTTCCTTGATCGCTTCTTCACCCGGGGGATGTTTTGCACCGGTGATATCCCGGATGATAAGGTTCAGAAGCAGCCGGCCATTTTGATCCCGGAATGGGGTGCCTTCGACGAATACGTCAAGTGCTGAGCCATCGCCTTTCACCAGTCGCAGTTCAGTGTGTGCAGAGCCGTTCTCCCTGCACGATCTCACCAGTTCGATAAACCGGGGATCTCCGGCACGGGCAAGGTTCCCCTCCTCTGAGCACAGTTCCTTCTCGGTCCGGCCAAGCAGCTCGCATGCAGCCGGGTTTGTGGCAAGAATCAGACCTTCAGGCTCCGTTATCACAACAGCAGCACTCAATTTTTCAAAATAAGCATGATATTTTTTCTGGTCCGTCTCAAGATTGTCTATAATCTGCTTTCTTGCTGAGAAATCGGTAATAAAGACACCGACACACATCTGGCCACTCGTTTTGTCAGGTATTTCCTGGAGAAATAATTCAACGGGTAGATCGGTGTTATCTTTTTTCCTGATGGTAGTTTCCAAGTGTTCCGGTGTTTTAGTCTGGAGTACCTGCAGGAGCCGATCCAGGGAAGATGCGTCAAAGATCTGCGGCAGCGGGAGACCGAGCAGTTCGTCTTCGGTATAACCGAGTAAGGTACAGAGTGCTGCGTTCACAACCCATACGGTTCCGTCGGCTTGCACTGCAGCAAACGGGACAATTCCGGATTCGATTCCACCAGCCAAGAACCGGGTACGTTCCCAGCTCCCGTGTCCTCCCCTGCCGGCCCGGCGCTGGAGGGTTTTTTTATCGAGAAGATCGAGTGCCAGCGAGAGTGAAGTGCCAAGGTACGCGAGTACTTCGGTGTCTTCATTCGTAAACGCATACGGATGGGGAGAACAAAGGGTAATAACGCCAACGACCGTTCCGTTGAACCGGAAGGGTATAACCGACAATGACCTGTACCCGGCGCTTTGTGCCGCATCTTTGAATGCCTGAGCGACCTGGTCAGTTATGGTATCGGTGCAGACTACAGGTTCTCCTGTCCTGATCGCCTCTTTTTCAAGGCTGCATCCCGGATCAGTTGAGACCAGAAATCCGTCGGCGCGTAAACCTTCTCCGGCGCCTGCCTGTGCTACCGGACGGAGGATGCCGGTAGTATGATCGAGGAGCCCTATCCATGCTCTGTTTATGACATCATTATCAACAGCAACCCGGCAGGTTTCGCTTAATAACTCCTGGAGATCGTGGACGACCGGGGCTTTCGCACCGACAAATGCACCGATTGAAAATACCTTGTTTGCTGCCTTCACTTTTAAAAGCGTTTTAGTACGGGCGGTAATCTCCTGTACTACGCCGATAGTTCCGAAGATTTTCCCGGCGGGATCTCGTAAGGGTGAAAAGATTGCTCGTACCCATCCGCTCTTACCGGTATCCGGATATTCATAACGTGTATCCGGTGTAGCCACAATTTCTCCGGTAAGAGCACGTGAAGCTGGCGAGTCTGCCCCGGTTTCCCCAAGGAACGGCAGCATTTCAGCAAGGTGATGCCCGAGCGCATCCCGGGATGCAGTTCCGGTAATATCCTCCATTGCAGGATTCCAGACTGTGATAATCTGATCCTGATTGCAAACCAGAATACCGTCACGGGCACCGGCAATGACGCCGCCGGCAGAAACAGCGGCAGCCTCAATCTCTTCGGTTTTCTTTATCTGATCGGTGATGTCGGTAAGCGTAACCAGCAGCAGGCGGATCTTTCCGTCATCGGTGCGGACAATAGACCCTTCGACTGAAACGTTAACCCTCTTGTTATCATGAGAAACCAGAGAAAATTGTTCTCTCTGGATCCTGCCGGATCGCACCAGATCGTCAAGTGCCTGGGAGAACCGCTCACGGTCGCCGTTTTCGACGAATTCAGCGAGGGATTTCCCCAGAATCTCATCCGGGTACGGCCGAGTATCTCTGTTCCGGTCTGATTAATTCCGGTTACGGTACCATCCGGGGCAAGGGTCAGTTGGGCAAGAGGTGCCAGTCTGAAGATTGATTCTGATCCAAGAGCCCGTTCTTCTAAGATCTTTTTCTGCTTCTGATCGTCAGTGACCTCATGAAGGATCAGACCAATTTTCTTTAATGTCCCTTCTTCAACGACCCGGGCAGTCACTACAATGTCGCGGATGCTGCCCTCTTTGGTCTGGTACCTGATCCCGAATGTTATACTACCTTTCTGCAGAATTTCGGGAATCTTTTCCTTTAGTTTCTGGGGATCATCTGCAACCTCGATGTCAAAGAGGCAAAGACCCAGGAGTTCTTCCCGGGTATAGCCCAACTGGCGGCATGCGGCTTCATTAAATTCGACAGGTATGCCGGTTCCCGGATCAACAATAAGTATCCCATCAGGAGAAAGATCAAAAAGCATCTGATGTTGATCGATGATCTTTTGTGCGTCTTGAGTATCTTTTTTTGTTGCGGTAATATCTGCAAGGGTGCCTTGGCAGCCATTAAACTGCCCGTTGTCCAAACGGGGACTAAACGATGAATACACGACGTGCAGGTGGCCGCTTGTATCCACCAACCTGAACTCAAACGATTTGGATAGTCCCTGTTTTATATCGGCAAAATGATGTGCGACTGATGGAATATCTTCTGCGCCGACAAGAATAGCAAAATCTTTACCGATGAGATCCTGTGGCGCATAACCGAATTGGGCTACCGGGGGGCTGATGTACGTTATCAGTCCCTCTTCACTGAGGGTAAAGATCACGTCAGCAAGCTGATCCACCAATGAACGGAGATCCCTTTCTGTCTGGCGTAATGTCAGTTCGTTCTGGCGCCGTGCGACTGCTGATCGTATCTTTGTTTCGAGTTCTGCAAACTGGGTCCGGGGCGATCCTTTTTTCTGAACATAGAAATCAGCGCCGGAGTTGAGTGCATCGATGGCGATCTCTTCGCTACCATTGCCGGTAAAGAGAATAAAAGGCATGCCATTACACCGCGGCCGGAGGTATTTGAGCAGTTCAAGGCCATCCATATCTTGCATAAGGTAATCGGCGACGAGTGCATCGTACCTTTCCGCTTTTAGTTTTTCAATGGCTTCCTGTGCCGATATAGCAGTGTCGACCTTAAAACCACCTCCCCTTTCCATAAAATTTTTGGTCACTTCAAGGAGCGCCGATTCATCATCAACGTACAAGACCGATATCATGTCTGCCTCCAGTAGCACCGGATTGGAACCTCAATATACTCACAATCGTTTTTGATATAAATAAGAATATATGTCAACTTTTTTGGACGAGATCATCATGTGCACTCAAAACCGGGAGGGAACTTCTGCCGCTGTCTCCGAAAAATTATTCAAGAAAGTGTGAAATCGCGGCCCTGAGTTCATCGTACGTAACCGGTTTCTGAAGAATACCCAGTTTTGGATCATTAAGTTTCTCTATCTTCTCCGGGACAATTGGTGAAGCTGTAAAAAGAATTACCGGGATCTCCCTGAGGTTGTATTCAGTCCTCAGACGTTCAAGAAACTCCCAGCCCGAAAGGGGGAACATCATAATGTCAAGGAGGATAAGGGCTGGAGGGTCTGCCCGTACAGAAGTCAATGCATCGAGCCCGTTCGGGATAAGGACCGGCTCGTATCCGAGTTTTTTTAACAGGATACCCATGAGATCGAGGATAGGCTGGTCGTCCTCGATTACAACAATTTTGCGTGTCATGATGGTTGATCTTTTTCTGGTCGTTTTTTCGGGATGTGGATGGTAAATGTACTCCCGATGTTCCCAATACTGTCTACGCTGATATACCCGCCGTGCAGCTGGACGTACTTCTTTGCAATGGCAAGGGATAAGCCGGGCCCGCCGGCATTTTGCCGTGATGACAGCGAGGTGCCCTCATCATCAGGTTTGAAGATTGCGTCAAGCTGGGCTTCGGTGATGCCGACGCCGTTATCCTGGATCGCAAGCCGGTGAAAGGGAAGTGAAGGGGAGCCGCGGTACGTGATCCAGACTTTTTTTGGGGGTTTTGAATAATTCACACCGTTTGCGATCAGCACATCGAGGACATACGAAAGTTTCTGCCGGTCTGCTTCAAAGATGAGGTCTTGCGGGACATCGATGGAGATCTCTGCTTTGAGGGTATACCCTCCATTTGCTATTACTGTATTTACCATCCCTAATACAGGAAAAACAGAATAGTCAAGGTTTGTTTCCTCTCCTTCAAGAACTGAAAGTTCCATCATCTGGTTGATGATCTGGCGTTCCCTGTCCACACTTTTTGCGCACCGGTCAAGGATCTGCCATGTCTCATCAGTCACTCCAAAGGAAGTTCGATCCTGGAGAAGCAGGTTGAGATACCCCAGCACTGGTTGGAGCGGCGTCCTGAGTTCATGAGCGACCGCCCGCATCATTTCCCGCCGTCTTTCCCGGGTTTGTTCGACCCGTTCCCGATATTCTTCCCATTCGGTATTGTCAACGATATTGATGAGCCCGGCAGGCAGGCTGTTCCGGATAATAGGAGTAAAATAAAGAACCGCTCGCCGGTTTTCTCCTTCTTTTGTAATGAACCGGAACTCCGCGCGGTCAGGGACCGGGGAAGGTAATTCCCACTTACCGGTAAACGTAACAAACCGGTCTTTGTCTTCTTCCATGACACTTTCAGTGATATTTCTGCCAATGCATTCTTCAGCTGTATAGCCGATGAAACGGGAAAACGCCGGGTTCGCATAGAGAATTTTCGTATGATCCGTAATCACAATGCCGGTGGGAGAGCTTTCGGTCAATTGCTGGTATTGTGTTGAACTGTCTGCTGCCAGTTCACGTGCGAGTTTCTCTGCATTGATATCCGTGATTGAGCAGCTTACGATAACGTCGTCAATCCGGCTCCAGGAAAGAATAACCCAGTGGGGATCTCCGGTTTTTGTGGCAAAACAGGTCTCGAAATTCTTGATATTTTCCCCGGATCCGAGGTGTTCGAAAAACCGGCGTTTTAGATCAATGGAAAAAAACAGATCTGAAAATACCTTATGGCTGATTTCTTCGACAGTGTAACCGAGCATTGCAGCCACCTGCTGGTTTGCGAGACGGATGGTGAACTGGTTTTTGTCAAAAAGAATGATGCCGAGCAGGGAGTTTTCAAAAATACTCCTGTAGCGGGCCTCAGATATCCGGATTAAGTTTGTAAAATAACCGACTGCAAGTGCGACACAAATAAAAAGAATCGCCTGACCGGTAGATGACCAGAGTGCAAGGGTATCCGGGTAAAGTGAGAAATATACAAGACATTCGTAAATGACGCCACAGATTCCGGAAAGGATGATCCCGCGTTTGGGATAAAAATAGGTCGCGTACAGTATGGGAAAATAGAAAAGCTGAGGATAAAGAGCCCCGGCATTTTTGGTAAGCGCTATTGCCGTAATCAATATGGAAGAAATTGTGAGTGAGGCAATAACGGTGTAACGGACGAAATCCGTGTTTGAGATATGAAAGCCCCGGATAGAGAATCGTTGTTCCATGAGTATACTTTTGAATTTATCCTGATACTCTATAAACCTGTTATTATCGTTTTAGCCGGCATTTTTGATGAATCCGGATTCTGCTTGGGAAAAAAAGATTTTTTCAGATTCCTTTAGTGTACCTGTCGCTCAACCGGACATGGTATCGAAAATCACCGGATAAGTGGTGAAAGTTTTCCGATTACGTGGTTAACCTGTGCCACTGATGTGCCGATGTACGTATCCGGTGCGAGCAGGGTTTCGAGGTCTTTACGTGAACAGTACCCGGAGTACCTCCTGGTCTTCCCGAAGAACATCTGCGAGGGGCCGGCTTTCTGCCAGTGCCTGCATACTTGCCATCCTCACCCGCTCGTGGGCGTCCTGCCGGTTCATACCACGTCTGGTGAGTTCGATCATTACAGACTCTGCCATATTGATACCATGGAGGAACCCGAGATTGCGCCGGATTGCAGCGCGATTAATCTCCAGTTTATCGAGCACGGTCGTCATGAGACGGAGACAATGATCGGTCAGGATAGAAGCTTCCGGAAAAATTACCCGTTCGCAGGATGAATTGGTGAGATCCCTCTCGTCCCAAATGGTGTTGTTAAGAAGCGCGGGTTCGACAGAGGCTCGCACAATTCTGGCCAGACCGCAGACCTGTTCGGATTTAATAGGGTTGCGTTTATGCGGCATTGTTGACGATCCAACCTGATTAGCACCAAACGCTTCCTCCACTTCACCAATTTCGGTTCGCTGGAGCGATCGGATCTCGACACCGATTTTATCGAGGGTCGTTGCGATACCGGCAAGAAACATAAAGTATTCTGCGTATCGATCCCGTGATATCACCTGGTTTGAGACATCTACCGGAGAAAGGTGCAGGATCTCCATCATTGCTGCCTGGACCTCCATCCCCTTTGGTCCAAGTGCCGCCTGAGTTCCCACCGCCCCTGTCATCTGCCCCACTGCGACCCGGGACGCAGTTGTTCAAGACGTTCAATATGCCGGCCTACCTCACTTGCCCAGATGGCAAATCTGAGTCCGTACGTGGTGGGTACGCCTTGCTGCCCGTGCGTACGCCCTACAGCAACAAGCGTTATGGTTTCCTCTGACCGTCGTACCAGTACGCCAAGAAGTTTCCGGAGTTTTGCATCGATCAGATCGAGTGCCTGAGCCAGCTGAAGACCGGTCGCCGTATCGAGAATGTCATTAGAAGTGGCACCGTAATGCACCCAGCGGCCTGACTCCCCGCAAACCTCTGAGATCGCTTTTACAATAGCCATCATATCATGGCTTATCTCTTCTTCAATTGCCTTTGCCCGACTCAGAGATGCCCCTTGAGCATTCTTTGCTATCTCCCCTGCCGCTTCCACGGGGATCATACCCTGTGCCGCTTCTGCCTGCGCGAGCGCTGATTCAACTGCGACAACGCAGGCAAAACGGTTCTCCTCGCTCCAGACGGCTCGCATCTCCGGTGTGCCGTACCGGTTCTCGATGGGGTGGATTGCCATGAGAACAGATGGATCGTTTGGGAATATTAGATTTGAGCCTGCCCGGCAGGTAACCCACATGCTGTTCCGACGCCCATAATATCTTTCCCCGCAAACAGGTACAGCACATGGACACTCCCGACGGGTTCTTCCCGTACAACGAATACCGTCCCCACCAGCGGGAGATGCTCGAGTTTGCCGCATCAGTCGCCCGCGAAGGGGGGATTGGTATGATAGATGCACCGACCGGCAGCGGGAAATCAAGTGTGGTCGCTTCCCTCTTATCTGAACGTAAAGGACGCAAAATTGTGATCGCTGTCCGGACGGTCAGCCAGCTTTCAACCTTTGTCCGGGAACTTGCGCTCATAAAAAAGAAACGGCCGGAACTCAAAACCGTTTATCTTGTCGGGAAAAAAAGCATTTGCCCTCTTGGCGGCGAGGGAGATATATACCGGCGCTGTGAAGGCGTCAAGACTTTTTCCTCGGCACTTATGCGCGAACGGGCCGAACGCGGTGCACTGATTCCCATAAAAGACCCTTTTATTATCCAGCAGATCCGGAAGATGGATCGCGAACATCCGTTAATATGCCCCTATTTTATCGCAAGCCGCCAGTTTGTTCCTGGAGACACCGGGGGTCTCAAAATGGTGGCATCTGCCGGGGTCCGCTCAAAAGCAGATAAAGTACTTGCAGACCCGGTCCCTCCCCGGATCTTGGTACTTTTTCTGGCGATATCTGCCCGTACGAGATGGTCATGCATGCCGCAAAAAATGCAGATGTCATAATCCTGAATTATTATCACCTTTTCGATCGCGAGATTCGTGAGCAGCTTTACGCACATCTCAATGTGGAAGATAAGGATGTTATGCTCCTCATTGATGAGGCTCATAACTGTGGTGATGTTATCCAGTCTGTCGAAAGCGTTTCCCTTGCACAAAAGGACCTTGAACAGGCTACCCGGGAGCTCCTTGGCCTGAAACGGCTGCATAAAGGTGCCGAAGCGATCCGGCATGTCCTTCCAAGGCTGTCGGAATTCATGGCGGGACTTGCGAATTCGAGCGAAGCCGAAGACTGGTTTGATCCCGGGATATTTGACCGGTCAATTGTCCGGGGCTCTCTCTGGAAAGATATGAGTGACATTGTTGACGAACTTATGGGCCTTGCTGAAACGATCCGGGACAAGAACCAGAAAGCTGGTGAGTTCCGCGAGACAGCAATTGAACGCATGACTGTTTTCATGTACCGGCTTACGGAGTCTGCCCATAACCCGGCCTACCTCACTGTCTACAAAAAGAATGAAGAGGGGATTATTCTTGAAGTCAGGAATATCGATCCATCGGCTCCCCTTTCAGAGATCTGTTCGACACATGCCTGCTGCATCATGATCTCCGGTACATTGTCTCCGGTTGACAGTTTCAGGAAGCTGTATTTTAACGACGCAAAAATTGCAACCCTTACCCTTCCCAATTCCTTTCCAAAAGAGAATCGACTCATCTGCTGTGCGACCGATATAACAACCGCGTATTCTCTGCGGCAGAACCGGGAGAATACCGACAGGATCGTGCACTACATTACCGCCTTTGCCTCTCTTAAGAAAAATCGTGCAATCTATTTCCCGAGTTACCAGATCCTTGAATCGTATGTCGCTCTCGCCTCGCCTCATATAAGCAGGAGGAAAATATATGTCGAACCCCGGGATGCTGCGGGAGCTGGTGCTGCACTCAACGAATTCCTCTCGCTTCCGGCCCGGGGCGAGTCTGGCATCATGTTTGCCGTATGCGGGGGAAAATGGAGTGAAGGTCTTGATTACCGGGGAGAGATGCTTTCTGGGGCAATGGTTGTAGGGCTACCTCTGGCTCCCTTTACCCGTGTAAGAAAGATGATCATCGAATATTTCCGGCATAAATACGGTGAAGAAGGCGAATTTCTCTGTTACACCCTGCCGGCTATTAACCGGGCTCTTCAGGCACTCGGCCGCGTTTTACGCACACCAGAGGATCGTGGTGTTCTTGTATTCGGAGAACGGAGGTTTCTTGAAAAGAGGGTAAATTCAGCCCTTCCTGCATGGATTGTGGATGAGATGCTTGAGTGCGACTACCAGAAGTTCCATGAGGTACTTACACGATGGAAATAACCGGTGGTTCCTGCAGACTTGGCCTCTGGTATGTTCATGTCTGGTGGCGTGGTGAAAAGATCCACCGTATCAGGTTTGCACGTACCGGAATTCCTGGCCGGTCCCGGCACCAGTACAACAATATTGCGCGGGTCATCCTGTCGATTTGTCAGTTCTCTCCACAATTGCCTGTGAAGGCGATACCGTATCTGCCCGTATTTATCAGGCAGTCCGTGATGTGCCATATGGTACAACCGTAACCTATGGGGAGATAGCCGCCCGGGTTGGAACATCTCCCCGGGCAGTGGGTCGTGCCATGGCGCGGAACCCGACACCGCTTGTTGTCCCCTGCCACAGGATCGTTGCTGCCGGGGGGATTGGCGGGTTCACACCGACACCTGAGATTAAGGAATATCTGCTCAATCTTGAAAAAAAGGGAGAAAATAAGCGTAAAAGCTCAGGCCAATAAAAGCCCAATTACCGTGCTGTTCGGAACCTCTAATTGCCATCCGGGAACATATAGGTACAGGTGCGAAGGATCACCATGAAGATACTGGTGCTGGGTGCAGGTGCGGTAGGTCTGTCCGTTGCCGCAAAACTCTCTCCTGTCTGCGATGTCCACGCAGTCTGCCGGGAAAAGACTGCTGAAGCCATTCGTAAACACGGTTTCCAGTTAACTGGTATCTGGGGAAATGGATCGTTTGCATTCAGCGCGTCGGCTGGTATTCCCCCGGCATCCCGGTACGATTATATTATTATCACTGCTAAATCCAGGGACACTGAAACTCTCTGCCGAGAATATGCGACATACATCCGGGATACTGAAACAGTCAGCCTCCAGAATGGAATAGGAAACGAAGAGATCATCAGCCAATATACTGATCGGGTAATCGGAGGTATGATAATTACCGGTTTTGAGTGGCGGGGGGATAATGCGGTGCATGTTTCTGTTGAAGCCGGTCCTGCAAAACTAGGTCGTTTTCCCGCAGGACTTGATTATCCCGTGCAAAAACTCCTTGAAATTATGGCGGAGGCAGGGATCCCGGCAGTAGGGACAGCGGACGTTCGGGCTGAGCTCTGGGGAAAGACCCTCTATAACTGTGCTCTTAATCCTCTTGGTGCCGTAATGGGCGTGCCTTACGGGGAGCTGATCCAGCCGGCAGCCTGGAGAATTATTACCGGTATAGTACGTGAAGGATTTTCTGTCATTCACGCTGAGGGAATCCGCTTGCAGTGGGAATCCGCCGACCAGTATCTTAGGTTTCTCCATGATGTTCAGCTTCCTGCGACGGCTCTGCACCATTCTTCCATGCTCCAGGACCTTGCTCGGGGACGGCCAACAGAAATCGATTTTCTCAATGGTGCCATTGTAGCAAAAGGATCAGAATACGGTATTCCCACACCGTTTAATGCCTGTATTACCGATCTCGTTAAATTCCGTGAATCTCTTACGAATCAAAGAGGATCCACATGAGATCCGCAGTAGTGCTGGCTGGGGGCGAAGCCCGGCGGGCAAACGGTCAGGAAAAATATTTTTTCACCTATGAAGGAAAGACGTTCATTGAACGGCTCATTGGTTCGTTTTCCGGCGTCGTCGACGAGATCATTATTGTTGCCCGAAGTCCGGAACAGTGTACACGGTTTCAGACGATCAGCAATGTTACCTGTATCAGTGATATCAGGCAGGGAATGGGACCTATAGGCGGCCTGCACGCTGGTTCCCTTGCGGCAAAGGGGGATCTCATATTTGTCTCGGCCTGTGATATGCCATGCATTGATTCCAAGGTAGTCTCGTATCTTTTTGAGGCAATCGGTACTTACGATGTTGCGATCCCCCAGTGGAATGAACAAATGCTTGAACCCCTGCATGCTGTTTACCGGCGGACTGCCTTGTTATCGTATCTTGGAAGTCATACCTCCCTTTCGTTAAGGACCATGATCCAAACCCTGAATGCCCGCTACGTCCCGGTGGACGACCTCAGGGCAATGGATCAAGACCTCAGGACGTTTACCAATATCAACAAACTCGAGGAACTGGAACATATCAACATTTCTAAAAATGGAACTAGGGGACACATTTAACTTAGTCATAACAAAAAGAATTACCCATGTCTGGTGAATACCCCCGTTTTAACCGGATCGAGCCTCTAACATTATATGCATTAAAATCACTCTTTAATAATAGGTATACCGTGATAAGGGCGACGTAAGCACTTTAATCCGGGAGAATGCACGTACATGGGACCACACGCACTTGACAGGGAAGCATTTTTACGTCTCTGTATTGTTATCGTTGCGACCATCAGTGCGGTCGTCGGAACGCTCTTTTCCCTCACTCATGGGGTCTTTACTGTTTTCTCGTTTCTTTATATTCTTCCCATCATTTGCGTTGTTTATTTTTATCCCCGGCGAGCTGTCCTCTTTGCACTCTGTATAAGCATCATCTATATCGGCCTTGTTTACATTTTAGGATCCTTTAACCCCTTCCTTATCGCTGTTTCCACTGCCTGGTTTGCCATCTTTGTTACTCTGGCGGTTGTGGCTTCTTCTTATGCAAACGGTCTCCTCGAAGAAAAAATGAGGATCCTCAATATCATGGATAATACCATAGAGGGGATACTGTGTTTTGATCCTATAACCTGGAAAATCCGCGAGATTAACCAGAAATGTGCTCAATGGCTCCAGTATTCCCGTACTGAACTCAAAGGAGAACCTTTGATCACGATCTGGACTGACCCAACTGCACATCAACGATTCCTCGAGGAGATAAAAAAAAGAAATGCTGCCGGTGTGGTATTTGAAACCCTCTTCCGGCAGAAAAACGGAGGGATCATCCGTTTTATTATCTCACCTCTCTACGTTGGAAAAGACACCGTTCTCTGTTCTGTTGCTAATGTGACAAACTCAAGGATGGCTGACGAGGAGATACGCCAGACACTTGAGGATCTGGAACGCCAGGTCAGGGAACGCACCGCACATCTCGAGCGAATAAACGACGAACTGCGTAATGAGATTTTAGAGCGTCGCCGCCTTGAAAACACCCTCCTGTCAGGTGACCGCAAGGATCATTCAGATGATGAAAAGGAGAGAAAATCATGATCGTCAGGATATCACCGGAGAAAAGACATCAGATTTTCTGGACTATCACCATCGTCATCACCGTGTTTATTACTTTATACTCTACCGTCTACTCCCTTTCCCATGGCATTTACGAGGTTTTTCCCTTCATCTACTTCATCCCTATAATCCTCTTTGTCTACCTCTACCCGGCAAAAGGTGTGTATTTCTCTCTAGGGATGAGTACCGTCTACATCCTTCTTGTGTATACCTACAGCGGCTTCAACCCCCAGGATGTTGCCGTCTCCACGGCATGGTTTGTGATTTTTGTAACCATTGGTGTCGTTACATCCTCATTTGCCGAAGGATTACGCGAAGAGGAGCGAAAATACCGGGAAATATTCGAGAATTCCCAGGCAGGGATATTCACCTTCGATGTGAATACGCTCCGACTCACCGAAGTGAATATAAAATGCGTTCAGATGCTTAAATACGACCGGGCCGATCTCTCCGGGGCCGATCTCTCCCGTATTATTACTGATGCGGGAGGCCTGGAACGGTTTGTACAGAAGATCCGAATGTCGCGGGAAACCGGTGACCTCGAACTGTTCTTCACCACCCGTGACGGACAGGTTCGTCAGGTTCTTGTTTCTGCAACATTGACTCAGGGAGATGTGGTTATTTGTTCGGCAATAGACATTACCGCACGCAAGCTGGCTGAACAGGTAATTGAACGGGCACGGGACGATCTGGAACGAAGAGTTAAAGAACGCACTGAAGAATTTTTGCGGGTCAATAAGGAACTTTCCGCAGAAATTGAAGAACGAAAACGATTCGAGGCGGCAATCAGGTTTGCCAACCATAAAATAAACACTCTTTCCGGGATCACCCGTCATGACATCCTAAATCAGATCACGGCAATCGTCATGTACCTTGCTCTCATCCGTGAAATGGAAACAGACGATGTCATCTCCGCGTATCTTAAAAAGATTGAGGATGTAACAGACCTGATCCAGAAACAGATCTGGTTTACGCAGGACTACCAGCACATAGGTTCGGGAGAACCTAAATGGTACAAGGTTAGTTCCGTTATCAGCGGCGTTGCTTCAGGTGTTGATAAAAAAGATGTTGTTATTGTCCAAGAGGTCGGCGATCTGGAAATTTTTGCGGATTCAGGATTTCCCAAAGTTTTTGTCAACCTGATCGAAAATGCATTGATTCATGGCGGACATGTCACCCGTATCCAGTTCTCTTATTACGAGACGGAAAACGATCTTGTCCTCTGCTGCGAGGATAATGGTATTGGTATTCCTGAAGAGTCGAAAAAATTAATATTCCGGCGGGAATATTCACGCAATACGGGATACGGTCTGTTTTTGATCGTCGAAATTTTAAGTATAACAGGTCTTTCCATTACGGAAACAGGAACCCCGGGAAACGGGGCCCGGTTTGAGATCCATGTCCCTAAAGCGAGTTACCGTCTCAGTATAGCGACCGATGGGAATGACCGCTCGCCATAAAAGGGAACGTTTAGTCGAAATGCATCTGTTTTTCTTTGCTCAAAAAATAATCTGTGAGTTCCAAAAACCAACATTTATCCGGGGTTCAGATATTTTTCTTTGTGCCGCTTGCACCCCTGGCATAGTGTCCAAACTCGCTTTTCTTGAGAAGCTCCCCGGAGAAGACCGGGCCATCCCGGCAGACCCGGAGACCGTCCGGATCGATACAACAAGACCCGCAGATCCCTATGCCACACTTCATGTAACGGTGGAGCGAGAATTCAGTTCTCGATGCGAACCCAAGCCCGTCGATCATCGCAAGTACTGCCCTCATCATCGGCTCCGGTCCGCAGACTGCTATCCGATCATACGCAGCAAGGCTGACATCCCGTATAAGATCGGTTACAAACCCGCGCTGGCCAAGGGATCCATCATCGGTTGCAATCATAACATCTGTACTCTCGTCCAGTTGATCGACAAAAAGAAGTTCCTTTTCTGTCCTGGCGCCAAGGAGCATGGTCATCACGCAGTCAGAACGTGCAAGAGGCAGGAGAGGTGCCGCTCCGACCCCCCCGGCAACAGCGAGCATTTTCTCTCCCCGGGTAAACCCCCTTCCTAACGGTCCACGCATACCAAGCATTGCCCCTGGAGAAAGATCGAACATAGCGCTGGTCGCGTCACCGGCTTTCTGGACCGTGATACTATTAACCGACGAGAGCGCCATGGGTATTTCATCCACGCCGGGAACCCAGACCATGACAAACTGCCCCGGTTCAAAGGTGAACTCCTGGTCAAAGTAAAATGTTTTTACCGACGGGGTCTCTTTTTGTATCTCGGTCAGGGAAACCTTGACCGGCAGCTGGTCATTCATGAGCGCATCCTATTATCTCTTCGGGCAAAATGCCTTTTTTTGCGTACAAATCGTTTTTTATCGTCTCAAAGATGCCGATATCCTGTAGCACCGCGCTTCCGATTTCCACGGCACAAGCTCCTGCCATCATCATCTCGATCACGTTATCGGCACTCGATATCCCCCCGCACCCGATGATGGGGACAGTGCATGCTTCGTAGAGCTCATACACACAACGGACAGCTATAGAGAAAATTGGGTTTCCTGAGAGACCCCCGTAGCGGTTACCGAGCACCGGGCGTCTGAACTCAGTTGAAATGCGCATAGCTTTTACCGTGTTTATAGCCACAATAGTCTGTCGCCCCCCCGCGTTCTGCTGCCTTTCCTATCGCTGTAATATCTGTCACATTTGGCGTGAGTTTCACCCACGTCGGCATCCCCAGCGCACGCACTTCGCGTGTGCATTTCTCGACAAGATCAGGATTAACACCTATTGCAGCCCCGTATCCTTCCGCATGAGGGCAGGAAAGATTGAGTTCAAAGCCAGCGACCATACCCTTAAACCACCCGGCGACTTCTGCAAACTCTGCAGGGTTTCCCCCATAGATACTGACTATCACCGGTTTATTGCTGAGCGCTGAAATCTCACCAGTAAATTCACGGGATGGGTTGGGGAGTCCCATGGCATTCAGGATCCCCTCCCCGAGAAGGGCAACACAGGGACCGGCATGTCCGTCTTTTGGTTGAGGGCCTATTGATTTGGTGACCACCCCTCCCGCTCCCCGGGCAAGCATCCTTGACAGGGATGCACCGGTTGTTCCAAGAACACCGGCAGCAAGGAGCAGGTGGTTATCGAGGGTCACACCACCGACTGTCACTGAGCCCGGCTTTAGTTCTACCATCCATCACATGATTGACGTGATTTATTATAAAGGACATCTTTTTGGGTGGATTTACACGGTTCTCTTTATCATGCATCTTTTGCAATATCTTGATAAGTTGTATAAAGTTCACTATGGGATAATATAAATAGATAAACAATATTAAGGGAACACTGAACCCGGCTGCCTATTGTTTTCTCTGATTTTTTAACGCCCAACCTGATTTTATCGATGACATTGCCTCCTACGAATTCTCGGCGATACCGGGGAAATTGGAGTGGAATGGTATGAAGTATCAAAGAAAGTTGAAAATGGGGTTGTACCTATTTCTTCTAATCTTTCTGCTGATCCTGCCGGCAAAGGCAATCGTGGCGAAAGATGATACGTTCAGTACTGCTTGGTCAAGAGCAGATTTTTGTATGTTTAGTGGTGACAACGTTCTACTGAATGACATTCCCTATTCTTCATCTCTCACAGCAGAACTTGTGCGAGGTCCAAACCGTGGGTCATTAACATTGATGCCCGACGGCGATGTCACCTATTGTCCAAGTTACGTCTTTGTGGGGGCCGACACATTCTACTATCGTGATTATGATGGCGTCAATTACTCAAATGTTGCAAAAGTTACCTATTACGTATACGAGGCGCCGGTGTCGTTTACCTGCAAATCTCCAACATATACCATAATGAGAAACACTACGAACTTCGAAGGTCTGATATCGAGTTATCGAGAATGCCCAGGCCATTCCTGTTCGGTTCATCTTGGGACCTCTCCCAGTCATGGATCTGTGGATTTTATAGATAATGACGGTGGGTTTGGTTATACTCCCTTTCCGAGTTTTTCCGGAACAGACTCGTTTACGTACTACTATGAATCTGACGACCAGTGGAACGGGATTCTCTGCCAAGGGACTGTTATAATCCACGTGATCAATCCCCCACAAGTACCTGAATTTCCATCGGTGGTTATACTACCGATCATGTTGCTTGGGATTGTGGCAGTCGTCATAATAATGAAGATGAATAAATTATAATTTTTTGTTATTATTTTATGAGAGATTATAAGAAGTTCTGTCAAGTCTTAGGGAGGTGAGAGATCTTTCTTCGACGTTGATTTTACTTTAATTCCCGCAGACTTTACAGAAACCTTCTCCATCCAAAGTCCTCCTATATATCATCAAGTGTGGTGTCGTGAATATCCATGGGTTTAAACGGCAATAAAAAAAATTTTATTAATTTAAACACAATAATTAATAATCAATGAAACTTGATGGTCTGTATCATCACGTTGTTTATGGTCTGAATCTTTATCATAAGCCTCTGCTCCGAACGATCATACTGAATATATCTTCTGCCTGTAATTTCAGATGCCAGGATTGTTATCCTCGAATTTATGGATCGGACTTCTATACAAATACTGGCCCGGGAATGATGCGATTCGAGGATGCTTGCTATATACTATCAGATGCGCGTAGAATTGGCTGTAAATCTATTGAGTTCAAAGGAGTAGGTGAAGTCACACTGCATAAGGACTTTTACCGTTTCCTTTCCCTTGCGAAAGATAAGGGATATTACGTTCGGTTTCCTACGAACGGCTGGAATCTAGATACTACACATCTCGGGATGCTTGACAAAGGCGACCGTATAAAAATTTCGATAGACAAAATGCACTTTGAAGGTTCACCGGATCCTAGTTGCTACGTCGCACGAATGGAAGATATCATGCAGCAATGTGCTGAATTGAAATTCCGAACCATTATGATGATCCATGGCGAATCAACACCAAAGATTGAAATTCTTGCCAAACACCTGAAGATTCCCTGTTATCACTTCCCGTTGGTGACGAAAAAGATCGTGAATGATCCCAATTGTTGGCCAAATCAGATTGTCCGATGTATAAATCCTTGGACGACGATGAGCGTCAACTCTGACCTCAGCGTTGAACCCTGCTGTATGGGCGGTTTTCCGATTGACAATCTGGGTGACGAGCGGTTGCTTAATGATGCTTGGTACGGGAATGAATTCACAAAGTTCAGGAGAGCCATGTACTCTTCAAATCCCCCAAAAATTTGCTTATCCTGTGATCGCTGGAACCGTAGCTTGGGCACATGGTGCAGACTATTGCTCCTTCACCACGAACTTCTTTGATTCAGGTAATCCTCTCCATAAAAGGAAATCTCTACTGTTAATCGTGATACACGAATGTTGTCATCCGGCCTTTGTGGACTTTACAAAAGATTCTAAATTAATCAATCCCCCCCCCCTTGCGCGTTCATTTTTTCCAAAAATCTGCCTTATTTGGGGCTCGATCTTATTATAAAGGACATCATTACTGGAGATTTGTGGGGTTCCCTTAATTATGCATTTAATGATGGGAAAATAGCGGAGCTGTCTTTTTCTTTCAAAGTAATTTTTCGTTCGGTTTATAAAGGATATAAGATTGAATGCGCGTTAAAGATTCTCGACGGTAATATATGAGGATCCAGAAACAAAACAACAACATAAAAGATTTTATTTCTTTTTCAATGTCTGATCATTTCCGAAAATTCATTATGGATTTATAAAAATTTGCATAGCAATTATGATTGGCATATTTATTTTAATTAATTAAAAATTAATCAAAAATAAATCTCGATGTTTGGGTATTACTGTATTCCTTTGGCATTTGTCTACCAGAGAACGTCTGTAGAAAGGCTTGAAACGATGGAATGCGTCTCCCATCGGGGTTTTAGGTGAGAAAAATGGGTACAAATCTTTTGTCTTGTTCAAACAGGATCCTCTTCATCCTGTGCATTGTTTGTGTTATGACTATTGGCGCGGGTATCGGTTTGCCTATCTATGCTGATGGAACCAGTGGATCGACTAACACTCATACCATCATGCACCTTACAAGCGACCAACTGGCTCAGATGCAGAAAGACTATTATGCAACGCCAAAATATCCTGCAACTGGACTTACAGCAGTCCAAACTATTCCGCAGGGGTCGTTAAGCCTTTTGTCGTATCTCCCGTATGTTCCTTCACAAAGAAATCAGGGATCGTGCGGGAACTGTTTTGTCTGGGGAACAACCGGAGCCATAGAAATTGATCATAATGTAAACTTTGGGATTTCAAACCGGCTTTCCACTCAATACTTCGATGATAATTATGGACTCGGCCCGACACAACATCTGGATAGTGCATGCGGGGGCGGGTGGCCGGCCACGGTTACGTCTCTGTATAATACTCTTCAAAAAGTAATTCCCTGGTCCAACACGAACGCCTATTGGGGTGACGGTAACGATCCTGAAAATCAGCCATATGGTCCTACAACACCTCCCCTAAGTGCCATCTCGACCAATCCATTCTATCCCCTGAACTCCTATTCACTAACTACTATTACGACCCAGGGTGTAAGTCAGTCCACTGCCATCAATAATATCAAGAGTGCTCTGAATGCACATAAAGCCGTTATTTGGTGTTTCATGATGAATGATGACGGATGGAATGGTCCGAATGGTTTCTATAATTTCTGGCGTAATGATGCATCTACCGCCATTTTCGACCCGAGTCCATATATGGTGGATAACCAAAATGGCGGGCATTGTGTTGACATCGTCGGATATGATGACACGAATCCAAGCGCTCCCTACTGGCTTGTTGTGAACAGCTGGGGTGCACCAAGCAACAGACCTGACGGTACATTCAGGCTTAATATGAATATGAATTACAATGCATATTCTGATCACCCTTCATACAATTGGTTCCAGACCATCAGTTCAAATTATGTAACCCCTGTGATCACCAAGATCAGTCCATCGACTGGCTCGGCTAATGGAGGTAATTCGGTAACTATCACCGGAAGCGGCTTTATTGAACTTTCATCAGTACAGTTTGGCACTACTCCCGCCAGCATCGTTTACAGCCCCAATCAGATTACCGCAACCGCACCAGCTCATGCAGCCGGAACCGTTGATATCACCGTCCATGCATTCGGTGGTACATCCCCGGTTGTAGCAGCCGATCAATATACGTATATAGCAGCTCCGACTGTTACCAGCGTCTCGCCAAACTCCGGTCCACTCGCCGGTGGTAATACCGTAACCATTAACGGTGCAAACTTGTATGGAACGACCAATGTATACTTTGGCAAAACACTGGCGACTAATGTGAAGGTTGTCGCTCGTTGCCTTTACAACCCCATTCTTAAAGAATGCATTCCACTCTACCCCCTGCAGTACTACGTCACAGCGACCGCCCCGGCCGGTACAGCCGGAGTCGTAGACGTCACCGTCAAGACACCCGGTGGTATATCTGCAACTTCAGCAGCCGATCAATACACCTATGAGGCTCCCCCGACCGTCACCAGCATTTCGCCGAACTCCGGCTCAACGGCTGGAGGCGTGAATGTAACTATCAACGGGGCAAATTTATTCGGAACGACCGCAGTTACCATTGGTGGCAACCCTGCAACTAATGTAGTAGTTCAATGGCAACCCCCGATTATCTTTAATAAAATTATCATCCGCCTTGGTTACTACTACATCACCGCGACTGTCCCGGCCGGTTCAGCAGGAACCGTCGACACCACGGTCACGACACCAAGCGGTACCAGCGCTTCCTCAGCAGCTGACGGGTTCACCTATGTTGCCCTCCCAACCGTCACCAGCGTTTCACCGAACTCCGGTTCAAAAGCTGGAGGCACAGTAGTAACTATTACCGGTACCGGGTTTAACGGCGTGACAGGTATTATGTTCGGAACCACACCAGCATTTTCTGTCTCTGAATCCCTGACTGCGAACAACCAGAAACTGACCTCGACGGGTACTCAAATCACCATCGTATCACCACCCCATGCAGCAGGTGTGGTTAATGTAACGGTCACTAATCTTGGTGGTACATCCGCAACGTCAACGGCCGACCAATTCACGTACAAGTGACCGAGGTCGATTAACCCTAAAAATCTAATTTTTTCATTGACGTAAAAAAACGTAATTTCTACAATTCCGATCACTGATGATAAAATGTTAAGATCAATCCGGCAAAGTCATCTTACATTCAGAAAAGCAAATGAACACATTTTTTTTTAATAGCCGTCTCTCGGATAGCGTAGACTGGTAAGTTCTTAAAAATATACTCTATAATTTATCACGCCTCCAATCACTGACCCGCTGTTACCTGCAAATACCTCTCATCGCAGGTTTATACGGTACAAGCTGCGGGGAGCACCATGCGGCGTGATCTTCACATTCAGAAAGAGTGGGAATTAACCTTTTTGAAGGACATCTCATATGTTTGTAGATGGGTGGCATTCGGCGAAAATGCATCGTCTCTTGATTCCCAAATAACTGCCCCGATTTTTCGTTGAGTTTTTCCAAAAATAAGCCTAATTTTGGGCTGGTCCGTATTATTGTCTTCAACTTTTTTTGATTTTCCGTCTTCCAAAAACGCTATACCATCACTGCAGCAATATTCATAACCCTTTCATTCCTGATCGAATAGTATGCACGATATTGTCAGTAGTAAAAAAATGGAGAATGGGATTGTTGTGTTCTGGGAGGAGAAAGGCGAAAAGAAATACGAGTCATTCAATTATTCCGAACTCGTAGACATGAAAATTAATGCACTTGATCTTCTTGAGCGCCCGAAATCCTATAAAATCGATAAGGATGCACATACGATTATTTCAAAGAAGTAATCCGCCGTTCCAATTCTCGATATGCCTGAGATGTGCGGTTTTCCAGTTCCGGAAAAGGGAGAATTAACCTTTTTGATGGGCATCTCATATGTCAGTGGATGATAGCATTCGGTGAAAAGAAAGCGTTTCTTGATCCCCGAATCGATCTTCCGCGTGTGTTTTGACCAATACCAAAAATAAGACTAATTTTGGGCTGGCTCTTTTTATAATGGACATCTTTCTTTACAGAGATCCTTATGTTTCACTGTCGGTAGTCACTTAAATTCATGATGTGCATACCTAATACAGGAGCAAGGTTATGACAAGGCTTGCAGTTATGGGTGTCGGCAGGATCGGCGGTGAAGTGGCGTACCTTGCAACAATACTGGGGCTTGTGGATGAACTCGTTCTGTATGATCAGAGTGCAAGCCTTCTTAAGGCACAGGTGCTGGATATCCAACACACTGGCGTACCGGTCTCGGTAACAACAGAGACCCGCGACAT
Organism: uncultured Methanoregulaceae archaeon; assembly: GCA_963701095.1. Lineage (GTDB taxonomy): Archaea > Halobacteriota > Methanomicrobia > Methanomicrobiales > Methanospirillaceae > Methanoregula. The sequence goes on along the minus strand of OY969564.1, from coordinate 961,374 downwards.
CCGGGAAGCGGATATCTGTATCTTTGCTGCAGGTACTCCCCGTACACCGGCAGATAAGACCGGGCAGATCTTATAGCAGCAAATATCCCCGTGATCCGGAAGTGTGCCGAGTTACTTGACGGGTTTTCCGGCATTCTTGTTACAGTGACAAATCCCATGGATGTGAATAATTTTCTCATGAGCCGGCTCACCGGCATCCCCCGTGAACGGTGTATTGGTTTTGGTGGCCAGCTTGACAGTGCCCGGTTCTCCCTTGCTCTTCGGCAAAGACATATCCGGGGAAAAGCTGTTGTACTCGGGGAGCATGGTAATTACCAGGTACCGATCTTTTCCCGGCTCCTCCAACCGGTTACTGAAGACATCCGCGATACGATCCTTGATGAACTACGGGGTGCGAGTATGGAAGTTATCAAGGGCAAAGGCGGGACCGTATTTGGGCCAGCATACCATATCGCCACCCTGATCCGGCTTCTGCTTTCTGATTCACAGGAGACTATTCCCTGTTCTGCAGTGCTTGAAGGGGAGTACGGTATTTCTGAATGCTCCCTTGGTGTTCCGGTCCGGGTCGGGCGTACCGGCATAGAAGATGTCATCACCTGGAATCTTGACCCTTGGGAACAGGCGGGGATTGTTCAGGCCGGGGCCTTTGTCCGGGATCTCTGCCGCACGGTGGTGATTTAGACTATGCCCGTCCAGGCCCTGCGATCTTCAGAAACCCTTACAGAAACCCGGGCTGGTGAAGAAACCGGCGAAGTGTCGATCGCAATTAATCAGGTAGAGTATAGCAACACTCCCGATGGACCGGTCATTCATGTCTTTGGGAGAAACACCCGTGGAGAAGCTTACCGGCTTGATGTAACCGGTTTTCTGCCGTATTTTTATGTTCCGGAAGAACAGGTCGGCCAGATACGCCCCGATCAGGTAACTATTGAGCCGGACACTATCTATCGTTCAATCCGGGGAGAGAAACTCAAAAAACTGTTTACTGTCCGCCCCGGGGATGTGCGGGACGTAAGAGAGCGGTACCGGCATTTCGAGGCTGATATACCCTTTGCGACAAGGTTCATGATTGACTGTGGGCTTACCGGTGCAGTTAAGGCACCCTCGATTTCTGCCGATTATCACGAGCTTGTGCCCACAGAAGTCGATGCACTGGCACGAGTGTGTGTTATCGATATTGAATGTGAAGATGAGCGTGGTTTTCCGGATACCCAGCGGGATGCAATTATCTGTATTACCTGCCATGATTCATTCGATGAAGATTATACAACGTTCCTTTTCGGTGGCCCCGTTATGCCAGCTGAGATCACCGATAAACGGGAACAAGGTGGCCTGAAAAACGGTTGTTTCCGGAAAGGATCTCATACGATCTGTACGTATGCCGATGAAGTATCTATGCTCCGGGCTTTTGGGGCGTATCTTGCACAACGCGATCCAGATATCCTCACGGGATGGAATTTTGTCGATTTCGATATGCCTTATATTACCGGAAGAATGGAGAAACTGGGACTCTCCCCGGTTATGCTCGCTCGTCTTCCGGGCATGACCGACCGGAACGCACTACGCGGCAGGGCACTTTTCGATCTCCTCACCGGATACAAGAAAATGCATTCGACGTTAAAAGAATCCTACCGTCTTGATGCGATAGCTGAGGAAGAGGTCAAGGATATCAAAGTACGGTACACCGGCACAGTCTCCGATCTCTGGAAAACACAACCTGCACTCCTTGTTGAATATAATTTTAAGGATGTCGAACTCTGTGTCGCCATTGATAAGAAAAATAACATAGTCGGTTTTTACCGGGAAATCGCCCGTTATGTTGGCTGCCCTCTGGATAAGACCCTTAATTCTTCAAGCGTAATTGACGTTTATATCCTTCGAAAAGCTCACGGGAAATATATCCTTCCTTCAAAGGGTTTTGCAAATGCCGAGGAATTTGAAGGTGCGACAGTCTTTGAACCAAGCAAAGGTGTGCGGGAGAATGTAGTGGTGTTCGATCTCAAATCGCTCTATCCTATGGCAATGATGACAATCAACGCATCACCAGAGACAAAAGATCCCGAAGGGGAACTCAAGGCACCGAACGGGATCCGGTTCAGAAAACTACCTGACGGACTGACCCGGAGTATTCTTTCTGAACTTTTAAAAGAGCGTGATGCAAGAAAAAATCTCCGGAATTCCTTTCCCTACGGTTCACCGCAGTATATCCTGTACGATATGCAGCAGAATGTGCTCAAGGTGATCATGAACACCTATTACGGTGTTTCGGGATATACCCGGTTCAGGCTCTTTGATCGCGAGATTGGGGCTGCCGTCACGTCCGTTGGACGAGCTATCATTGAGCACACACGGCGGGTTATCGAACAGCACGGCTACAAGGTGATCTACGGCGATACGGATTCCTGTATGGTCCAGCTACCTCCACTCGATCGTGAAAAAACCATTGAAATAGCACGTGTACTTGAAAAACAGCTCAATGCAAGTTACAAGGACTTTGCTTTAAGGGAGCTGAACGCCGAGACGCATTACTTTTCGATCAAGTTTGAAAAGATATATGCACGATTTTTCCAGGCCGGAAAAAGAAACGTTATGCCGGGCGGCTTGTCTGGAAAGAAGGTAAAGATGCAGACCAGATGGATGTAGTTGGTTTTGAGATCCGTCGGAGTGATACACCTCAGATCACCAAAATAGTTCAGACAAAAGTAATGGAGATGATCCTTGCAGGCGTAGACTATTCAGAGATCAAAGCATTCCTTGGTGATATAATAACGCAGTACCGCGCAGGAAAATTTTCTCTTGATGAAATCGGTATTCCGGGAGGAATCGGTAAGTCTCTTGACGATTATGAGACTGATGATGCACAGGTACGGGGAGCCCGATATGCCAACAAGTACCTGCATACAGAGTTTGGCAAAGGTAGTAAGCCAAAACGCATCTACATAAAAACGGTAACCGGAAAATATCCTAAAACCGATGTGATCTGTTTCGAGTATGCTGATCAGGTACCAAAAGAGTTCATACCTGACTGGGAACTGATGCTTGAAAAGTCCATAGAACAACCCATCTCCCGGATCATCGAGGCTCTTGGCTGGTCATGGAAGGATGTTGATCCTTCACATACAACACTTGCCCAGTGGGGCTTTGGCTGAAAAGGGAAATCTTTTCAAGGTATGGATTTTTTTCAAACGTTGAATATCCGGCTCTGTGAACCGGTGCAATAACCTATATCGCCCGTAATTGTCGGGGATATGTAAAAATACGATAGTTTAGGCATTCACTGACCAAATGGTGCTCTTATTATTTGCCTTTAACTATAAAAAAACCAAAAATTATTAATATCCATTTGTGCAAAAAAGAAACATAGACGGAAAAAACAAAGCCGGGTATTCCTTGGAGTTACTCCAACCGATGGTATCAAACTATGGTGTGAGCTGATGAACGTTCGAGAATCTCTTTTTGGGAAGCGTGAAGAAAGTCTCGTCGATCTTTGGCTTTTTATCATCGTTAATACCACCATTCTCGCCCTTCTTATCAATATCCTCGCATTCCATTATGGTACGGCAGCCGTTGCTGCAAACCTCCTTTATATCCCCATCGTTATTGCATCATATTGGTACCCCCGCTGGGGAGTATGGTTTGCAGCCGGAGTTTCAGCTATCTATATCGGGCTCGTTGCTGAAGTCACTGGTGGGGATCTTGGCCAAGTAGCGGCATCCTTTTTCACCTGTTTTGTCGTTATAGGGATTGCCGCCGTTGTTTCAAGTCTTGCCATTCATATGCGAAGGAACGAGTTAAAATACCGCGGAACATTTGACCATTCTGAAGCCGGGATAGGCGTTGTAAATGGTTCTGACAGGACTATCGAAGAAGTAAACCGGCGTTTCGCCGGCACCTTGGGTTACGAACCCGCTGAAGTTGCAGATCAATCTTTCACCCGGTTCTGGGTTAACGAAGCCGACCGGGAAAAATTTTTTCAGACCCTTGCCACTCAGGGTAACGTGGAAAACCTTGAAACCCGTTTTGTGACAAAGACCGGCACGTTCAGATGGGTTTTACTCTCGGCCGGTATGCTCCCGGATGACCAGTTTGTCTGTACGATAATTGATATTACGGCAAGGAAACAGGCTGAGGAAGCGCTTATCATACGGGATTACGCAATAAGCTCATCGCTTAATGCAATTGCCATTATGGATCTCGATTTTACCATTACGTATGTCAATCACTCTCTCCTGTCGATGACAGGATCCCATCACGAACAAGAATTCAACGGTTCAAATCTCTGGAAATTTGTCGCATCCAATCAGAGAACCGAAATGATTAAAGAGGCGCTTCAACGCAAAGGGAGCTGGCTTGGGGAGATACTTCTCCACAAAGCCGACCAGACGCCGTTTTACGTCCTGCTCTGGATTAATCTTGTGAAAAATGAAATGAATGCTCCCGTCTGCATTATGGCTTCGTTTATTGATATCACTGCCCGAAAACAGATGGAAGCAGTAAAAAGAGAGGCGCTTGAACAGATAGAAAAGAATATCGAGCAGTTTGCCATCCTTGGCGATCATATCAGGAACCCTCTTGCCGTGATTGTGGGCCTTTCAAGTCTTGCTCCCGGCGATGTAACTGATAAGATTATCCTGCAGGCCCGCGAAATTGATCGGATCGTAACACAACTTGATATGGGCTGGATAGAATCGGAAAAAGTGCGCGAATTTATCAAACGTTACTATATGGTCGGAATCCCGGAAGCCGGTGATGCCGCCGGGGTTCAGGAAAGTGCAGTACCATAATCTTAGACCCTTTTCTCAGATATTAATGGCCATCTGAACTGTGTTTCCCTCTTTACTTCCTGTAAGAAAACTGGATTGGTTAATCTAACCCTTTTTTAGTTCCCCAAACTTTTCTCTATTCGGAAAGAATAATTGAGTTTTCAATCCTTTTAAAAAAAGACAGATTTGAATAATCCATCAATACTCCAATGGATTACAATACATACTGACAGGATCATGCTTGCCACTACCAGTGCCATCGAGACATTTCCATATTTGATTTCACGAAGCACGTCAATAGAGGAACTCACCTGGGCAATGATATACATTACGACATAAATTGCGCCAACAGCCAGAAGAATACTCAATCCCAGTTCAACAATTATGAATACAATGTTGAAGGTACTTTCTGCCGAGAACATACCTTCGGTAGCAATATTGTTTAAACCAGCAAGGATTGCCTGAATTCCGGCATACGCAGGTATTGAAATACCAATATAAATGGAAGCTATGAGAAGACCAACGGCAACATTTCCCCGTTTAATTTCGCCAGGTGCATCGAAACCTCCGGTAAGATGGTTAAACGTGAGTAATCCTGCGTAGAGAGCAATTACCGAAAAAATGATGGCAATGATCAGCTGGATCATTCCTATAGCCATATCTGCCACCAAGGTCATTTTTTTAAAGTCACCGTATTTTTATTGCTGTACTTTCCTATTGCGTTTGCGGTTCGATGGGCAATGGTTTTATCCAATTTATCCTCATCATCTTTTTATTGCTAGCCCCTGCTTTACGTTTTCGCTTGAAACCTCTTGCTAATCGTAGCTACTGTTTTCCTTAACATTAGATAGGGTAGATCGCCCGATATATTGTAAACCATAACATAAAGAAGATCTGCAATGTAGGAGAGACGTGAACCGTTGCAGAATGATAGACAGAAAAGTCATGACCTCTGATCAAGGGTTAATTATTCATGCACGCGATGCTTTCCACTTTCCCTGAGTCGCTCATTAAGTTTTTTTACCTGTTCGCGTAGTGCAATTGCCCGCTCAAAGTCGAGGTTGTTCGCTGCATCCTGCATTTGTTTTTCAAGCTCGATGACGACATTTGGGATCTCTGCTTTCGGTACATGTTTTGTATCCTTGATCTCGACTTCTTTTTCTTTTACCGGTTTTATGATAGTCTGCGGGACGATATGATGCTCCGTGTTGTATGCAATCTGCATTTCACGCCGCCGTTTTGTTTCGGAGATTGCAGTCTTCATCGAATCGGTCATATTGTCAGCATAGAGAACAACTTTTGCGTGCACGTTCCTGGCCGCTCTTCCGATGATCTGGATGAGGCTCCGGGCATCGCGGAGGAACCCTTCCTTATCTGCGTCTAGAATCCCGATATAGCCCACCTCAGGGATATCCAGACCTTCCCGGAGGAGGTTAATTCCGACCAGTACATCGAATTTACCCAACCGCAGTTCGCGGATGATTTCCGTTCGCTCCAGTGTCTGGATTTCTGAATGAAGATACCGTGTGCGGATACCCCGGTCGGCAAAGTATTCAGAAAGTTCCTCTGCAAGTTTTTTAGTGAGTGTTGTTACCAGCACCCGGTCGCCGCGTGCAATGGTCTTTTTTACTTCTTCTATTACGTCAAGGGTCTGGCCTTCAGTGGGCCTCACTTCGACGGCGGGGTCGATAAGGCCGGTTGGTCGAATAATCTGTTCGACTACCTGCGTGGAGTGCTTTAATTCATAAGGTCCCGGAGTTGCCGAAACAAAGATTGCCTGGCACATGTACTGCTCAAACTCGTGAAATTTCAGAGGCCGGTTATCTAATGCAGAGGGAAGACGGAAACCGTAGTTTACGAGAGTTTCTTTGCGGGAACGGTCACCATTATACATTCCGTGCAGTTGCGGAATCGTCTGATGGCTCTCATCTATAATCATAAGAAAATCGTCGGGGAAGTAATCAAGAAGGCAGTACGGTTTCTCCCCGGGTTTCCTGCCGTCGAAGTGCCGGGAGTAATTCTCGATCCCTTTGCAGGAACCGGTTTCACGTATCATCTCGAGATCGAAGTTTGTCCTCTGCCGTAACCGATGGGCCTCAACCAGCCCTAAAGTGGGAAGGACTTCATCAAGTTCTTCCTGTATCGATGCGACAGCGGCCTTCTGTGCACTTTCCGGGGTAACGAAATGGCGTGCGGGATACACATAGAAATACTTCATCTCCTCTTTTTTTGCCCCGGTATTTTTGTCTACTTCACGGATACGCTCAATCTCATCACCGAAAAGTTCGATCCTGATAATATCATTAAAGTAACCGGGGACAATATCGATAGTGTCGCCTTTGACCCGGAACCGGCCCGGTGAAAGATCGATATCGTTCCGTTCGAACTGGATATCCAGCAGCCGGCTCATGATCTCTTTTCTTGAGATTTTCTGGCCTACCGTAAGGTCAAAACCAAGGTTCCGGAAATTTTCAGGATTTCCAAGACCGAAGATGCAGGAGACAGATGCGACGACAATAACGTCGCGGCGGTGGGAGAGCGATGCAGTGGCTGAGAGCCTCAACATCTCGATTTTAGGGTTAATGGACGAGTCCTTCTCGATATACTGGTCTTTTGAGGGAATGTACGACTCCGGCTGGTAATAATCATAATACGAGACAAAATACTCAACACGGTTTTTCGGGAAAAAATCGCAGAACTCCTGGTACAGCTGCGCAGCAAGGGTCTTGTTGTGGGCAATGACCAGCGTAGGTTTGTCTGCGGCCGCGATAACATTCGCCATGGTAAAGGTTTTTCCGGAACCGGTAACCCCAAGGAGCGTCTGAAACCGGGCGTTATCGGCGAGGCCGTCATTGAGCCGGGCTATTGCTTCCGGCTGTGAACCGGCGGGAGGAAAGGAAGAGACGAGCTGAAATCCTGTCACGATGCTAAAGAGATTTAACCGGGATATAAAAAGGGATTGGGATAGAGCACTCTTATTGTCTCTTACTTAGGTTTGTAATATCCCCATTTTTTCAGCGCTTCATGCAGTTCGCGAGCGGTTTTTGCTTTGTCATCGAGGGAAACACCCTCCTGCCATGCTTCTATCGCCTGCATGGTTGCTTTTGCGCCCGCCCGGGTACCATTGGGATGACCATGGATACCTCCTGAGACCAGAAGAATAAGGTCCTTACCGTAGATATCAAGAACGTCAGGAACAAGTCCCGGGTGCAGGCCGCCGGACGAGACCGGGAATGCATTCTTTATGGATCCCCAGTCCTGTGCGAGACACTGGTGAGGGACTTCCGCGATCTTTTTCTTTCGCAGAAGGTCAGCAAGAAGAATAGACTCTGTTTTTGTTCCGGTCAGTTTTCCCACGGCTGTTCCGGTATGAATCTGGGATACTCCTATCAGCCGCATGAGTTTTGCGAGGAAGTACATCGTAACGCCGTGTTTCTTATTCCGGTCAAACGCGGCGTGCATTGCACGGTGTGCATGGATCGCAAGGCCAAGGTCAGAACAGTAGTCCCGCATGGTCATGACACTGGCATTTCCAGCGACTACTACATCGATCATCGCGTAGTTCCAGCCGTACTCCACAAGGAGATCGGCTCGCTTTTTCATGGTTTCCACATCAGCGGAGATGTTTAGGAAAGCCGATTTTTTTTGCCGGTTTCCTTTTCGGCCTTGTCCCGGAGTTTTGTCATGTATTTTACCCGATCATCGAACCGGTTAAACGACGTCGAGGTAAGGTTCTCATCGTCTTTGACAAAATCAAAGCCGCCCATCCAGGTTTCATACCCGATTTGTGCGTGTTCCTGTGCCGAGAACCCAATCTTTGGTTTTGGGACGGCTCCTGTGAGTGGACGGTCGCTTACTTTCATCATTTTGCGGATCCCGTCCATGCCAAAATGGGGCCCTTTAAAGCCGCGGAGATAGGATGCAGGAAGCGATGCGTCGAGAAGTCGCAGGTTTTTAAGTGCTTTCATCCCGAAAATGTTCCCTGCGATCCCGCTCATCAATTGGACGGCGTTACCCTCTTCCCAGAGTGCAAGGGGATAGGCGACTTTCACAAAATGCCGGTCAAATTCAAACGCAGTTGCTTCCAGTTTTTTCATCCGCGGTGGCATCGTAAAAAGGGTCGTCCACGTACCGGTCGAGCTCTCCGAAGCTATCCTTCCGGCACCTTCTTCGTCCGTAATCCCGGCAGCAGGTTCAAAATAAAAAAGGCAGACAAGATCGTCTTTTGCCGGTTCATAGGAAGTATCGACAAATTCGTTGTACCAGTCAATTGCCATAGTTCTTACCGTACCTATCAATGTATGCAAGATTCAAAAATCTTCAGGTGGAGACAGGCGTGATTCTCCCGGTTAAAATGGGTGATACGATAGAGTTGTTGCCCGCGAGGGAACGCTAACCTGATGCATGCACCGCCAGCTTGTTATTGTTGACCGGGTTTCCTGATTGGAACAAAGGGAGGATTTCCGGTTGTCGGATCAACAAGGAAATCAATCTCTGCTTTAGGGCTGCTTTTGCTGAATTGCTTGACCATGGTTCCGTTGTTGTAAATTTCAACAGTTAGGGTATTCCCGGAATTATCAAGCTTCTGGAAGCGTGCCTGGATGAGATCGTTGCCATTCTTTATGGCATAGAACTGTTCGCCGGATCCCCTTATCTCTTGCTGATTAGCCGGGCCAGGATTCCCGTACGACCCTTCAAAAGTTCCGTTATATGTCACCTTGAGCCAGACCCCCTGGGGGGGGATTGCACTCGTCTGGATTGCCGTGATGACCGGAGGTGAAGTGACGATCGGTGCAACGGTTGTGTTATGTGTACTACTCATCAAACCCGCCGGAGAGAGCAAAAAAATAATGGCTGTTGCACCCAAAACAACCAGGAGCACAAGAACAATTGCAACCAGTATTCCCGTCCTCTTTTTTCCCTTCGACATTCCTGGGGATGATGGTTCGACTGAGACGGGTGGACTACCTTTATTTGGAGTTTTTGGCGGTTCGCTTTGAGTGTGGCTGCCTGGAAGGACCGGAAAGACCACATTGTGAGGTAGCCCTGTCCCCTCCTGGCTTTCGGCTTCCGGGGTTTGAGGTTCTACTGCAGGCATTTCACCGGTTGTTTCAGGTTCCGGTAATGTTCCGTACGATACTGCCGGAGCGGGGATCTTATCTGCATACACACCGGCAAATTTTTCAATATCGTCCACCGGTTCGGTACTGACTGATTCCTGATTGCCCGGATCCGGGACACTCATGCCAAGGTTTTCTTCTGCAATTACAGGCGATGGCAGTTCTTCTTTCTCTTTGGCATGTTCAGGGACTGGTTCTGTAAAAGGTAATTCTGGAACAGATTGCCCGGTCTTTTCCTCAGACTGCATTGCCTCTTTATCGTTGACAAGTTTATTGAAAGGAATAGATTTGGCGATCGAGGGGATCTGCCTGATCTCCTGTTCCTGGGCGAGAACGGGCACCGCCGATGTCTCTTCGCGTTCATACTGTCCGGGTTCATCTGGTGCATGATCCTGCTGTTCCTGTGCAGTTTTCTGTAACGCTGCGAGCAATTCCTCCGAGGGTTTGCGGTATTGGGGTATTTCTATATGGGGCCGAAGTTTCTCTGGAGCGACAAACCGGCGAATGGTAGCATGAGTCTCCCGGGGTTTTACCTCAACCGGTTGTTTTCCTGCCGTTGCCGGTTCTTGTCGGACCGATACAATATGCTCGATCATTTTTTTTACCCATAGATCACATTCCGCTGACCGGTCCTGGTAAGGTTGTTGGGTGAATATGAGTTTTAGTGTCTTTTCATTCTCGATATTATCTGGATCAACAACGGCGATAGTGATGCATGGTTCTCTTGCCGGTGTGGTTTCTCCTTTAACTGATATTATAGTATCAAACGGGACTACCTGAGGCTGGTCAATGTGATGATTACTGTCCACCAGGGCAAGGCGGTGGCTGGTCAGGATGAGGTCGTACTCAATATCATCAATGAGTACCCGATCCGTTGTCAGGATAATGGATTCGCCGCTTTTCAGGTAGGGACCGGCCATTTCAGATGAACTCCGGACTATATTTTCGTTGTTTGAAGTGATATGCTTTTTAGGTGCCCGATTCTTTTTATTGCATTAGGTGCGGCGTTTCCTTGATATAGCTCGTGAATATAACGGTTAGATGGAAAGGATACCGCAATGAAGGCAGTTCTTATTTTATCCGGGGGCATGGACAGCACCACCCTTCTGTACGATCTCATTGATCAGGGCTACGAGGTTGCGGCTGTCACGTTTGATTATTCCCAGAAACACAAAAAAGAGATCAAGTGCGCGGAAAAAACCTGCACAAAACTGCACATCTCTCATACCCTTGTAAATCTTCCGGTTTTAAACGATCTTGCTCCTTCCAGCCTGACCCGGGACTCATGGAAGATTCCTGAAGGCCATTATGCAGAAGAGACGATGAAGCAGACCGTTGTCCCCAACAGGAATATGATCTTTTTGAGCCTCGCTGCTGCTTACGCTATCGGCATCGGGTCAAAAAACCTATTTTATGCAGCACACGCCGGTGACCATGCTATCTATCCGGATTGCCGGCGGCGTTTGTGAGTGCCATGACCACGGCACTGCATCTTTGCGACTGGAACGATCTCGTGCTCAATGTGCCGTACCTCTGGCTCTCCAAAGGTGATATCGTCAAAAGAGGGATCGGCCTTGGTGTGGAATATGGAGACACCTGGTCATGTTACAAAGGTGAAGACCTCTCCTGTGGAAAATGTGGTGCATGTACGGAAAGGCTTGAAGCATTTGAACAGGCAGGTGTTACGGATCCGCTTGTATATCAGCAGTAACTGTTTCACTTACGTGTTTTCAAAGGCAATATCAACCCGGTAATCCTGCGAGCACTCGCCGTCAAGAATTGTCTCGTAGTTCTGTGTCTGACCCGGCCCAAGATTTCCGATATAGACCGATCGTGAATCCCGGATGGTCCCGGTTCCGGTGTTTACCAGGTTGAAATCGAGTTTAAGGCCAGTCGTTGAGACATTGCCGGTACTGTAGACGTATCCTGTCAGATCATCATAGCAGCCATATTCCGGCGACCATGAATCCTGGTATTGGTAATGGGTATGTATAAGACCTGCTGCGCTGTCTTCAACATTCGTGGTACTGAGACACCCTGCGCCAAAGACAAGCGCTACCGCAATGAGAACTACCGATGCGTAAAGGGAGCAGGTCCGGAAATTCATATCTGGTTATTACACTGATATCCCAAAAAAGGGATTGGTCACTTTAATACAAGGATCGATTCAGGTGCACGGATGAGGAGCGCAAGGCTTTCGTATATCTGGAACTCGAGGAGATCGCCAATGGGACCATTATACCCGGTAACCATGTCCTGGCCAATCGCTATAGATGTGTACTGGCTTCCGGACGCAAGCAGAACTCCGCCTTTCTTGAGTGCCGGGGCTTTTACGACGCCCTCAGTGACTATCGATCGGATATGATCGAGTTCTGTCCCATCTCCCTGGGGGTACCGCCTCAGAAGCAGGTTATACTGCGCCGGGGCGAGTGCCATGGTGTATGGCCCGTGGAACCCTGCTTCATCAAGTTTTGTCACAGCGTTAATAATCTGATCTGCTGCTGCACCGACTTTGTCCCACTTTGTAAGGGTAAGCGAACCGGATCCCTCTGCATTCAGCAGGCCTTCTATCCCGGGAAGTCCCGAGAATATGATCTTGTCCTCTTTTTCAGCGGCTTCCATTGCCGCATCTGATACCGGATTCGTATCCAGAACAAGGTGGTCGCGTTCGAAAGAAGCAAGATCGCGTTTGGCAAGAGAAAATTCCGTCCTGATCATCGTCAGGGGGATCGCAGTACTTCCTATGAGGCCATCATCGACCGCATAATCTCCAAGAGGGATAACTTTGAGACCAAAACCGAAGGGACCTTCGATGGGGAGAATCCGGCGCCCTACGATCTGGCTTTTTGCAGCCTTGACCATCACATCATCGATCAGTTTCCACGAGGCTGCATCAATTGGTGCATCGTCCCGTGCAAGATAATTGTTTACCATACGTTATACTCCATTTGTTTTGAGTGATCCAATCGTCGGTTCTTCTTTGGGTGCCATTGCTACGGAAGAAGGAATCACGAGCCCGGCTGCGGTAGCATCCACTTCAGATTTCCCTTTCAGGAGAAACTCGTCCTCTTTTCCTTTTGTCAGGATTCCTAGGAGTCGGATAAGTTCACCTACATGGACCCGCTCCTCGTTAGCAATATCGATGAGCACAGCCTTTGCAAGTACATTATCGGTTGCCTCTGCATGGGACATGTAACCGTGAATCGCTTCAAGTTCACCGGCTATATCAAGCCGGACGGCCCTGATGAGTTCTTCTTCAGTCAGCTTCCTGTCCGGAACGGTGCCACTAAATGGGTTTAAAAAGTCTGGCATGATTTTCTCCTTTATCTTTTACGAGAATAGTATATCATCTACTATAAATACTTTTGACTTCATCTCATTTTTCGGTTGTTTATATATGCAGACGCTCACCCAACGATCTTCTTTTTCCGAAGCAGCCGGTTATAGGTAATTGCAAACCGGTGCGCCTCATTCCGGATTTCCTGGACATAGCGGAGTGCAATACTTTTCTTATCGAGCCGGAGCGGGAGATCGTCGTTTGGCACATAGATGTCTTCTTCGCGTTTTGCAATAGCAATAACCAGCTGCCCCGTGACCCCGAGCGAGGCTAGGGCTTCTCGGGTAGCAGTAAGCTGCCCTTTTCCTCCGTCGACAATCACAAGGTCTGGAAAAGGAGCATGCTCTTCGACCAGACGCCGGTACCGCCTTTTTACAATCTCTGCTATGGATGCAAAATCGTCAATTCCCTCAACTGTCTTGATCTTAAAACGCCGATAATTGCTTTTATCCGGTTTTCCGTCCCGAAACTGCACCATGGACCCGACCATGGCCGTACCGGCAAGATGAGAGATATCAAAACATTCGATTACTGAAGGCGCAAATGGCAGATTGAGGGCTGCAGCCAGTTCAACACTCTTGAGCGTATCGCGGAAGAATGCAACCTCGAGGTTTTTTTGGGCAAGGTCAAGTAACAACCGTTTATCTCCCCGTTGCGGGACCATAATGTCTACCTGCTGGCCTTTTTTCACCGAAAGGAATGATGCAAGGGCCGGATCAGTCTCACGATCAAGGATCAGTTCTTTTGGGGGTTCGCGGTCAGAATAATACTGGACAAGAAACTCTTCGAAGAAATCTTCTCCGGCATCGAAGGTGAATTCCTCTTTGTTTGTGAGCGTTCCCCGTTCAACATTGAAAACGACAAGATAAACCCTCCCTTCGGTGACCTGCCATGCAATAACATCCTGGTCGTAGGTACGACGGCGCTCCACATGCTGGCGTTCGGAAAGATGTTCGATTGCTGTAATTTCATTGCGTAACGCAAGGGCTCGTTCGTACTCTTTTTCTTTTGCCCGAGCAGCCATCTCGTCCCGGAGTCTAGTGAGCAGCTCTGTGGATTTTCCTTTGAGAAGAAGTGATGCTTTTTTGACATTTTCTTCGTATTCCCCGGGGCTCACGACACCAATGCAAGGGGCACTGCAGGACTGCATATGCAGCCGGAGGCAGGGTCGTTTCGGAAGTTTTCTACAGGTCCGGAGGTGAAAGATTTTCTTTGCGACGTTGAGTACTCGATCGCGTTCAGCCGCGGAAACAAATGGTCCAAAAAAGGTTCCGTTTCCAGTTGCCCGGCGAGCGATCACCAGTCGCGGGTACTCTTCCCAGGTCAGCTCTATCCATGCATAACGTTTTGCGTCTTTTAAATCGATGTTATATTTCGGCTGGTGTTTTTTGATAAGCGTGTTTTCAAGAAGGAATGCCTCGGTTTCGTTATCGGTAACAACAACATCAACTGACGCGATATGAGAAACTAGACTCCTTGTCTTCGCATCATGATCTTTTTTGGTAAAGTAATTCGACACTCTTTTTTTGAGGTTCTTAGCTTTCCCGACGTAGATAATTGTCCCGTGTTCGTCAGCGTAGAGGTAGCAGCCGGGATTTTCGGGAATGCCGGAGATGTCGATCATGTTATGAGGAATATCCGAATGCAGCCTTTTTAAACACTCGGGATCGGGTAAGACTGCAGTCAGCTGGCAGGAATAGGATTTAGGCTCGTAAATCTCCCACGGTATTCCTTGGTTTTTTTACGACTGGCCCTTTTTTCCAAAGGTACGAGTGAATGCGTACAGGTCTCGCATATCGCACAACCTTCAGGGCCCGGAGACTCACCAAAATATGCAAGCAGGAAACTCCTCTTACAAGAGGTAACTTCGCAGAAATGACACAGATCGCGGAATTTATCCTGTGCCGTTTTTAACGCCCGGTTGTTCTTGCAACCGTATGATAAAAGATTTCGGAAGTTCTCTGCATCAGTCTTGCTATAGAAGAGAATGCATTCGGCAGGTCTTCTGTCCCGCCCCGCCCGGCCGGTCTCCTGGTAATAGGATTCGATACTTTTCGGGAGATCGTAATGGACAACAAAGCGGATATCGGGCTTGTCGATTCCCATGCCAAAAGCGATAGTCGCACAAATGATCTGCACGGTGTTTTTCAGGAACGCCTCCTGGATTCCTGCCCTTACCGGCCCGGAAATACCTGCGTTGTAGGCACGTGCCTCAAATCCTTTTTTACGCAGTTCTCCGGCCAGCTCAAAAGTTGTTTTCCGGTTCATGCAGTAAATAATTCCGGGTTCGTTTTTGTGCCGGTTGAGTATATCGGTCAGGAGGACAAGCGGGTTTTTCTTTTCCATAACCGTGTAGGTAAGATTTTCCCGGTTAAATCTGCCCTCAAATTTCTGGACACGAACAAGGCTGAGCTGCCGGCAGATATCCTCCCTGACTTCAGGTATTGCAGTTGCTGTAAGAGCAATGACCGGAACACCAGGGAAATGGTTCCTGAACCGGGCCAGTTCACGGTACTCAGGCCGGAAGTGGTGACCCCATTCCGAAATGCAATGAGCTTCATCGACAGCGATGAGACGGACTGGTGCCGAAGAAAGGATCTCAAGAAAACCGGCCTGCACTGCTTTTTCCGGTGAGATGAACAGGAACCTCAGCCTTCCTTCTTTTATGTCTGTGATGACGTGTGCACGTTCTCTGTAATCAAGTGCACCGGTGCAGGCAGCGGCTGGTATCCCCCGGGCATTGAGATCATCGGCCTGGTCTTTCATGAGAGAGATGAGAGGGGAGATGACAACCGTGAGACCACCAAGATACAACCCCGGTACCTGGTAGCAGATCGATTTTCCGCTCCCGGTAGCAAGAACGGCTAAAGTATCCTGACCTGCAATGACCGCGTTTATTATTGCATCTTGGAGAGGGAGAAATGAAGGGTAGCCCCAATATTTCCGGAGCAGGCCACGAGTCGTCTTACGGCTCTTCTTTGCCGGACTTTTTGTGGGACATTGTAGTGATGCCAAGTACCTTCCTCTTGCAGATGGGAATAAAATCTGGTTGGAGAAGACTTGACTGCTGCCCCATATGAACCATCAGGAGCGGAGTGTGAAACTGCATAATAGGTGAAGTTTGCACTGGCACTTCGCTAGCGAGAATGGACCGTGGAAAGAGTACCGGCGCTATACGTGTGAGTCTCAAGTGATGATGGCCGGCGCCAGACCTCGACTTCATCATCATAGTGAGCGGGAAGATATTCAGTGGCCTGCTCAAACCCGAACTTGCCAATGATATGTCTCATGATTGGACACGGCATAACGATCCGGATGTCGTATCCCTCCCTCAGCCACCTTCTGATAAGAATCTGGGTATTGCCCTGGTCCTTGAACCGTGAAATGATGTAATAGAGATAAATCCTACAGTCATCATAGAGCTCTAGCCAGCCGGAAAAGAGCGAGCCCGAGAAACCGATTGCCTCTCCTTCCGGTGTCCCGGTATCAATACGTTTGGGCATGAAATAGGCACCTCCTTTTTTTTGGAATTGCGGAAACATTATTCGCAAGCTGATAGAAAAAATATAGCGATAGTACATATCAGATGTCGGAGGAAGATTTTCATAGTCAATCCTTTATCATCTGCACTCCAACGGATATCTGACGCGGTCATAAAAAAATGATTGGACTTCTCGGTATTCTCAGCATCGGATTTTTAGCACTTGGTCTCATCCTTGCATTGCTGATGCTTCTTGCAATAGTAGTGTTTATAATTCCGCTCCTCATCCTTGTTGCTATTCTTCTGGTGATCGGCGGGTTGTTGTTGTTTTGGTTATAATTCCGGACAATATTTTTCCGGAATCCTAAAAAAAAGAATTATTTCGCCAGTTTCCTAGAAACCGGTGTTTACCGGCAAACCGTGAAGGACGTTGTTTACATTGTTGTAGGTCATTCCGGGCATTATATTTCCTGCATACATTAGATCGATAGCCTGCCAGTCAATACCATTCGGCATGGTTATATTGTTCTGCCCGGCGTAGAATATGCTATCCTTATAGGTTGTTGTCTGGCCAACAAATCCAAGATAGTAGAGAAGACCAAGTATCATATAATGCGTCCGCTCGTCTCCGTTTAAATTATTATTAATGACAACTGTGCCGGATCGTTTCGTATACTCGTAGGTCGCGTTCCCCCCCAAACTGGTAGCCGTTTCATAAATTGACGCTATTTCCCCGTTACTTTCCTTGTTAACCTGGCCGACGGTCGGCTGTTGCTGTGCAAGATTATTCAGGGTTGATTCAGGCAGGAAATTCAGCGTGATGTCGCCACTTGTACCTGACTGGATCGGTGTCGTCGGTAACTGAGCTGCCGGAGAAAGTGTATTAAATTCCTGCAAGAAGGAACTCAGGGTGTTTACGTCATCGTTGCTATACACTCCTATAATAGCAACCTTATTTCCCGTTGCACTCAATTGTCCGAGTGTCTGCGATTTGCTTGTGAACGCAATGTCCATAAAATGGCTGTCAACCTGGTCAGCGCTGTAATTCATGGATGGGATGGTTGGTGTGGCTATAACCTGCGTCGGTATAGTAACTGCCGCTGTTGGTGTGGCCATTGTTATTACAACTTGTGGCGTTGGTGTCGCCACGGGAGTTGATGAGGATTCAGGGGTCGAACTGGTGCATCCGGCCATGAAAAGAAGTCCTATAAGCAGCACAGATAACAGGAAAACACCGTGGATGTGTTTCATGTATCCAAAATATGTTTTATAAATGATAATAATTACCCCCTCCGGGTAAGCGCCACCATTTCTTGCCACAACTCTTTTAACCGGGTTTTGTTTCTATAAAGCATTTCAAAAAATGCAAACACTCGAAATGTTTATCCGAGAAAATGGTTGATAGGCACACCATAGGAAATGATAGACGCGCCTTTCCGGGTGATCCGGTCGTTTTCGCTCTGGAAGGATTTCTTCAATGGAATGTGATGATCTATGAAAATCCAGAAACGAGAATCTTTTAAAAAATGCGGGTATATCGGTATCACCGTATCAATGTTACTTATTATGAGTCTTGCTGTGGCTGGCTGTACCCAGACATCCTCCGGGACTCCCGCTCAAGGTACCGTTTCCCCGACAACGGTAACCCCTACCTCTCAGGAAACAGCCGTTGCCCTGCCGGGAGCTTACGTGGGGGGTCATTTTCAGAGCAACATGACACAGTTTGAAGCAGCTGCCCAGATCCTCGGGGTATCCGAAAGTAATCTCGTAAATGCCATGATCCCTCCACCCCAGAGTCATACAATCAACTACACGTACTCTGCAGCACAATTGTCTGCGGAAACAGGGACCACCATTACGTCGGCTCAGCTTATGGCGGCGCTCGGGATACAATCAGGTACGACAACGAGTAGTGTTTGGAAGAATGGACAAAATGTCCAGCCAATAACCCCAACCGCGACAGTGAAAACCACGTAAATCTAGGAACGGATAAAACATACAATTTATCTTATCTCATTATCCTTTTCTCTGATGGGATGGAACGGATATTACTTTGATTTTTAAAACACTCAATTTGCAAGAGAATGCAGGTTGGAAAATATGAGACAGAAAACGACTGTGGAACATGATGTATTCGGTGTTGCACGATTCAGTTCAGAGTATAAATCGGTAAAGCAGCGTCGGGAGGAGGGAAAATCCCTGCGAAGGAAGATCCCAAGGGAATCACATGCTGAATGTGGCGGATCTTTTGACAGACCTGATCCGGGTAAATTCATAAAAAATGCAAATGAAGGAAGGATTGAGAATCTCATCCCCATTCGCTATGGTCGCATGTCAGTCAATGCCTTTGCCTTTTACCGGGGCACAGCTTCGCTCATGGCAATGGATCTCGCACAGACACCGACAACGAATATCAGGGTTCAGGCATGCGGTGATTGCCATCTTTCCAATTTTGGATTGTTTGCCACTCCGGAACGGAATATTATTTTTGACGTCAACGATTTTGATGAAACCCTGCCTGCACCATTCGAATGGGATATTAAACGTCTTTCGGCAAGCTTCTACATAGCCTCCCTTGATAAAGGATTTTCAGATAAGGATTGTAAGACTATCGCGAGAAGTTGTGTCCGGGCCTACCGTAAAGCAATTGCACAGTTTTCTACAATGGATGTGCTTGATCTGTGGTACACCAAACTTGACGCTGATTTTCTCCTTGCTTCGGCACCCGATACTGCGACAAAACAGGATGTGGAACGTATAATTAAAGGAGCAAAAGAAAATGCTGCAAAATCCGTATTTCCTAAAATTACCGAGGCCCAAAATGGAAGAAAACGTATTGTTGACCAGCCCCCTCTCGTGTACCATCCTCTTCCTGAAGAAAATGTTCATGAAGATATCCTAAATGCATTCCGGACGTATCGCAAAACCCTTGCTTCTGAACGCCAGGTATTGTTTGACCGCTATCATATCGAGGATATTGTCCATAAAGTTGTAGGTATCGGGAGTGTGGGTACATGGTGTGGCGTTGCACTTTTAATGGCAGAGATTAATGATACCCTTTTACTCCAGATTAAAGAGGCCCGAGCGTCTGTCCTTGAATCCTACGCAGGAAAAAGTGAATTCGATCACCATGGAGAAAGGGTTGTAGCAGGCCAACGCCTTATGCAGTCGGCGAGCGATATCCTTCTTGGCTGGACTACCGGAACTGGCACATATAAAAAACAATTTTATATCCGCCAACTACGGGATATGAAATTCTCCTTTGATATTTCAACAATGACCCCAAAACAGGTTTCACACTATGCAGAAACCTGTGGATGGACCCTGGCGCTCACCCACGCCCGGTCGGGAGATGCCTCAATAATCTACGGATATATAGGAAAATCCGATGTCTTCGATAAGGCAATCGGTTCATTTGCAGGAATATACGCTGAGCAGACAACGAAGGATTATGAAGTATTCCTCGATGCAATAAAATCCGGTGAGATTACCATTGAAAAAGAGGAATAGAACCGTATTTTCAATACCCGGAGAATCTCGTTCTTCCCAAATCGTGAGAACTTCTGAGATTCGGAATGTTTATGTTATCGGGACTTTGCAGAGTCAATATTGATAGGTTAATGAGAGTCTCATTTTTGTTTTGATCATTTTCACCCGGACGCATGACTGGATTCCGTGTCTCTTCCGTGAAGTATAAAAATGTGAAAGTTTTCGGCTCAATTTTCGAGCTGTCTGAACACACCCCTCTTGATCTTTAATACGCCCAAACAGGGTAGCGCCAGATATCCGGAAGTTCTTCCAACGGCACACCATGGGTATCCGGCCTTCAGCATCACCCCTTGACGGATCGTAGATATAATGGCATTCAAGCAAAATTCATAGGAAAAGTTTCGCTTGTGGTGCCATAGGATTATCTGTTTTTCCGGGTTTTATCCGGCTGCTTAAGCAATTCATTCAACCGTTGCCGGACCTGCATAGGTACATCCTCGAAGACTAACTCCCCTGGCATCTCCCCAAGACCGATCTTCATCCCGTGCCGGATATACGGGTGGTGGCAGACATCCGTAAGGTCGAGGCCCGGAATATACGGGTTACTGAAAAGCGCCATCCGCTGGATACACCGCGGAAGCAATGGCACGGTACCTTTTGCATCTTTGAGTACTGCTAGCGCTACAGATTCTGCTGCTATCTGGTCTGCGCTGCCGAAGATGAGCCCGGGTTCAGGTTGCACCACATACGCCCGACCGAGACCGGTCCGGCCTAGTCGTATGCCGTACTGGTTCGGCCCGAAGGTAGCCTGCACAGTCTGTCGCGACATAGAGGGTAAGCCTGAGCTTCTCGCGAATCGCGTCACTTATCTCAACGATCTTTTCGAAGAATGTTTCGGTTCCGTCGTCGGATGATTTAAGGGTGCTGCCCTTTGCTGACCGGACAATGAACCCATTCAAAGGCCCGTTCGCGTGGAATTCCATCCTACTGTCCTCCCTCAACATCCCCACCATGCTTTTGAGGCCCAGCGTAGCCCCGGCCTGGGCGTGTGCACTCACCCGGGGCAGACTTATGATGTGGTCAACTTTCTTTGCCCATAACGTTACATAAAATCCGTTACGCCACGATGCGGTATTTGCCGAATGGTGATGGAAGAAACCTTCGTCCCACCCACCGTCCTCAAAGCCTACGAACTTGGTATCATTCCGGCCACCCATGCCAGACCGGGCGTAGTTATCAATAGTCCTTCCATGGATCACGCCACCAGGATGGTGGAGGACGTGCTCTATACCGGATTGGTCCCCAATCACGACTTTTGCGCCCCTGTCGGCGAGAAGCCCTGCCGTGACGCTGACTGCGAGTGGGTGCGTGGTAGATGGGTACGGGTCGGGTGAGTTCAGGGCTGGTTTGAGGAGAACTGTTTCCCCCGCCGAGAGCCATGCAAGGTTGTCTGTCGCCTTCAGGATGACATTTCTGATTGCGGACGAGATTACTCCGGTATCAGGAGTGGGCGGCAGGCCCTTCACATACACCGGTTTCATGCGGAACTCATTAATTGTGTTCGGATAATAAAGGTATCTTCGGGTACCTGTCCCGGTGCTGTTGCAGTACGTTAGATGGATATCACTTCGAAAAAATTTGCATTTCAACCGCAGATGCAACAGAACTGTATTTCCTGTTCTTTTTTATTTAGTCACAGAGAATCGACGCATGGCATATTCTTATATAATAATTTCTTGTCTGTGGTTTTGTTGCGTTTGTTTTATATAACGCCGAAAACGGGAAGAGCACATGATCTGGTCTGTCATCTGGTTCGAGTTGCTTGGCGTGGCGACATTAGGGGATATTGTAACCACGAGGTTTGATCTGATGCATGGGTATAAGGAAATGAATCCTTTGTATACGACATTCCCGAATCAGATGATAGTGTTAAAATTTCTGTTTTTATTTGGGATGATTGGATTAGTGTACCTCATCGAGCGGAGAAGTGATGGCAATGGGTGGATTCCCCTGTCGTACGCAACGTGTGGAACGGTTATGGCAGTGATAAACAACATTCTACAAAATTTCTAAACGAGATTCTGTTGCATTGTGGGACCTTTATATCGACAAAATTGATGGGTTACGACGATATTATATTCTTTAAGTCATGTTCCACCCGACAGCAGCTGGTCATAACAAAGGCATCGACGATAATTAAAATTTTAAGCATCATCGCATCTTAATGACAGGAAATAAAGGTGAAAATGGGAAAATCTCTCACCCCTTTTTCGCCAGCATTTCTTTCAGGAACTGCCCGGTATAGCTTTCCGGTACCATTGCGAGGTGTTCCGGTGTCCCGGTAGCCACAATCTCTCCCCCGGCATCCCCTCCCTCCGGTCCAATATCGATGAGGTGATCTGCTGATTTAATTACATCGAGGTTGTGCTCTATCACAACAACTGTGTTTCCTTTCTCCACCAGATCATCGAGTACTTTGATGAGTTTTTTGGTATCATCGAAGTGGAGCCCGGTTGTCGGTTCGTCGAGAAGGTAGAGTGTCTTTCCGGTTGCCCTTTTTGCAAGTTCTCTCGTAAGCTTGATCCGCTGTGCCTCTCCCCCTGAAAGAGTAGTCGCGCTTTGCCCGAGTTTAACGTAATCCAGGCCGACCCTAGAAAGCATCTCAAGCTTGCTCTGGATCGAGGGAATATGTTCAAAGAGTGCCATCCCTTCCTCGACGCTCATATCCAGGACGTCGGCAATTGACTTACCTTTGTATTTAACTTCGAGAGTCTCCCGGTTGTAACGTTTCCCCTTGCACTCCTCGCACTCGATATAGACGTCGGGCAGGAAATTCATCTCGATCTTGATCAGGCCATCCCCTTCACAGGCCTCACAACGGCCGCCCTTGAGGTTAAAGGAGAACCGCCCGGGCTTGTAACCTCGCATCTTTGCGTCCTTGGTTTCCGCAAAAACCGACCGGATTTCGTCAAAAAGCTTGGTGTAGGTTGCCGGGTTCGACCGAGGTGTCCGCCCGATCGGGCTCTGGTCAATGACTATCACTTTGTCAATCTCGGTATCAAAGGTGATCGCTTTATGTGCGCCTGCCTGCTCCCGGGAGCCGTACAGCTTTTGCATCATGCCCTTGTACAGCGTATCGTAGACGAGCGTGGATTTGCCTGACCCGGAAACACCGGTTACAACGGAAAAGAGACCGATGGGAATTTTCACATCGATATTTTTAAGATTGTTCTCTGTGCAGCCTTTAACGGTGATAAACTTCTTTCCATTGCGTCGAATTGATGGCACATCAATCTTTTTCTTCCCGGAAAGGTACTGGCCGGTGAGGGATTTTTTGTTTTTCTCTATCTGTTGGGGGGTACCCTCGGCTACGATCGCGCCACCGTGAAGTCCGGCACCGGGTCCTATATCGATGACGTGGTCCGCACTCCGGATCATATCTTCGTCATGTTCCACAACGATCAGCGTGTTTCCTATGTCACGGAGTGTTCGAAGTGTCCCTATGAGTTTCTTGTTGTCCCGCTGGTGCAACCCGATAGAAGGTTCGTCGAGAACATAAAGAACGCCCATCAGGTTTGAACCTATTTGAGTGGCAAGCCGGATTCTTTGAATTTCGCCCCCGGAGAGTGTCCCGGCGTTTCTTGAGAGCGTAATGTAACCAAGACCGACTTTTTCCAGGAACAAAAGCCGGGAATGGATCTCCTTGATGATCTGCCGGGCGATCTCCTGCTCTTTTTCGGTGAGCTGGAGACTGGAAAAGAATGCTAAGCAGTTTGTGACCGAAAGATCCGTGACATCGATAATCGATTTGTTTTTGATCCTGACGGCGAGCACTTTATCTTTGAGCCGTTTTCCCTTGCAGACGGGGCAGGGAAAGACCCGCATATAATTTTCCAGTTCCCGTTTTCTCCACTCGGACTGAGTCTGTGAATAGAGCCGGGCGGTCTGAGGGAGGAGGCCTTCCCATTCTCCGTTATGGGACCACTGAGCCTCCCCATTTTTCATGCTCATCGAGAAGTGCATCTTTTCGTTCGAGCCGTACATAAGCGCGTCGTACTGCTCTTTCGTGAGGTCTTTTATGGGGGTGAGGGCCGAGAAACCGTAGTGCCTTGCTACGGTAGCGAGGTACTGGCCCCGGAAACCGTCCATGGGGTTCCTGTATGGCGCGACGGCACCGTCTGCAATACACCGTTCTTTATCCGGGATGATAAGATCGGCGTCGAATTCCATCTTGACACCGAGCCCGTGGCATTCTTCGCAGGCGCCAAACGGGCTGTTGAATGAGAACATTCGCGGCTGGAGCTCTTCGAAAGCAAGGCCACAGATGGGGCATGCTAACAGGGAGGAGTAGGTTGATTCTTTTCCTGTTTCATCCGCGACGAGCACGAGACCTTCGGACTTTTTGAGGGTGTTTTCTACTGCTTCTGCAAGCCTGGTACGATCAGATGTTTCTAACCTGTCGATGACGATCTCGATATCCTGTTTCTTGTACCGGTCGAGGCTGATTTCTTCATCAGTGCGGATGATGGTTTTGTTTACCCGCACCGGGCGTATCCCTCTTTGTTGAGATCTTTGAGAAGTTGCTGGTAGGTTCCCTTCTTCTGCCGGACAATGGGTGCGAGGATAGTGACCATGCCGGGATACTCAGCCGCAATCTGATCTGCAATTTTTTCCGGTGTTTGGGCAGCGATGGGAATGTTGTGTTCGGGACAATAAGGAATACCGATTCTCGCGAAAAGGAGCCTGAGGTAATCGTAGATTTCTGTAGTAGTTCCTACAGTTGACCGTGGGTTTTTGGATGTGGTTTTCTGCTCTATGGATATGGCTGGCGAGAGTCCTTCGATACTGTCCACGTCGGGTTTGTGCATGAGACCGAGGAACTGGCGGGCATAGGTTGAGAGTGATTCAACATAGCGTCTCTGGCCTTCGGCGTAGAGAGTATCAAAGGCAAGGGTCGATTTGCCGGAGCCGGAGACACCGGTAATGACGATAAGCTTGTCCCGGGGGATCTCCACATTGATATTTTTCAAGTTGTGCTGGCGGGCACCTTTAATGACGATATTTTTCATGTGATGTGAGGTACAAAAGGACGCCGGTGGTTATAAGAATGAGGGAGGTGACAGTCAAGGTGTTTTTGAGGGTCTGTCGAGTCTTCGGTAGCTTGGCCCCACACTGAAGGGTCAAAACTCAATACCCGGTAAATTGACAGAATCCTAAAGAAGCAGAATGAAATATTTTGCCATAATAAATAAAATATTAAAGAGATGCACAATGCCCAAAACGAAAATCCTGATTGTTGAAGATGACGATATCGTTGCCAGAGTTATTGCATGGAGACTGAATAATATCGGCTACGAAGTCTGCGGCAGGGCCACATCCAGGTACAGAAACAATGGAAATCCTTGTAAAAGAGTACCCGGACGTTGTGCTTATGGATATTAATATCAAAGGGGAAACTGACGGGATAGAGACAGCAAATATGATTAAAACAAGGGTCAAGATACCTGTCATCTTTCTTACCTCTCATTCAGATGGTTCCACGCTTCAACGGGCAAAAGAAACTCAGCCGGATGGTTTTGTTCTAAAACCGTTTGAAGATCATGATCTTCGCGTGGCTATTGAACTTGCATTGAATAAATAAGGTGAATTTGCGGATTTTTGTGGGATTTAATATCATTCAGGAATTGACATGGCACTTCCTCTTTCATAACGTCCTCGTTTGCCTGCATTACTATGATCTTACACAATCCTCATTAACCCCGTGCCGGCAATACTTCCTAAAGGATCACATCCCGGGAGTACCCTGCCACCATGCCACGCACCCTTTTATCCGAATCTGAAGGTTACGAACTGCTAAAACACTACGGGATCCCGGTGCCCCGGTACGCAGTTGTCCAGACTACAGATGAAGCAGGACATACAGCAGCAGAGATCGGTTTTCCCCTGGTAGCAAAGATCGTCTCGCCACAGGTTGTCCATAAAAGTGATGCAGGCGGTGTCATCACCGGTATCACATCTGCGACAGCCGCTACCGAGGCATTTCGATCCATCACGAAAAATGTCAGGATAGCCTATCCCGACGCTGAAATCCATGGTGTAATCCTTGAAAAGCAGCAGGATGAAGGACTTGAACTTATTGTTGGGGGAAAGACCGACCCTGCATTTGGGAAAATAATTACGATCGGGATGGGCGGAACGCTTGTCGAACTGATCCGGGATGTGGCGATCCGGCTCCTGCCGATCACCGATGACCAGCTCCGGTCCATGATCCACAGCCTCCGGGGGTATCCTCTAATCGCCGGGTTCAGGCACAGTGCACCCCGGGACGAGGCCGCACTTGTGGCCATTGCCGGGGCTCTTATTCGCATGTTCCTGGAACATCCCGAGGTTCAGGAATTTGATATCAACCCGGTCATCCTGTATGCAAAAGGCGGGTGTGTCGTAGATGCCCGTATCTATACGACCGATATCCGGGAACCAGTGCATCAGGATGAAGATCATGCGGTCATGCCGGAGAGCCTGTTAAAGATTGGTTCGGTTGCGGTGGTTGGAGCTTCGCAGAATCCCGACAAGGTCGGGTACGCAATCTGCCGGAACATGCTCGGCTTTTCCGGCGACCTGTATCCGGTTAATCCCAATAATGCGTCAATCCTTGGAAAAACAACCTACCCCTCCCTTACTGCAATCCCGGGGCCTGTGGACGTCGCTGTTATCGCTATACCCGCTCCGGGGGTTCCTGCCATTGTAGAAGACGCCGGAAAAAAGAAAATCCCTCTCGTAATTATTGTCTCTTCAGGGTTCCGGGAGACCGGACCTGCAGGAAAAGCGCTGGAGGAACAGGTACTTTCCCTTGCACGGAACTATGGGATCCGGGTTATGGGCCCCAATTGCCTGGGGTTCATGCTGCCAATGAAAGGCATTAACACCACGTTTGACCCGGTCTCTCCTACTTCCGGCTCCATCGCTTTTATTTCGCAGAGCGGTGCGATCATAACTACTATCGTTGACTGGAGCCTGCCTGAGGGGATCGGGTTTTCTGCAGTGATTTCCGTAGGTAACCAGCTGGATCTCACGTTTGAAGATTTCATCCGGTGGACCGGAACGGATCCTGCCACAAACGCCGTCATCCTTTATGTTGAGGAGATCCGCAACGGCCGTCGCTTTTTGGACATCGTCAGCCGGATCACCCCGATAAAACCGGTTATTGTCCTGAAATCAGGATCATCTCAGATCGGACAGAAAGCAGCATCGTCACACACCGGGTCCCTTGCCGGAAGTGCCGAAGTGTACTTCAGCTGCATTCAGACAGGCGGGGATGATCCCGGTCAGGTCGATCAGGGAAGCATTCCAGGCAGCAGAACTCCTTGCGTCGGAAGGATACCCCCACGGTACCCGGGCGGTAGTAATCTCAAACGCCGGGGGATTTGCCGTCCTCTCTTCGGATTACGCAGAACGCTTCGGGATCGAGCTGGTGGCATTTCCCGATGCACTCATCAGCGAACTGGACTCGGTCTTACCTTCCAACTGGAGCCGTGAAAACCCCATTGATATGGTGGGTGATTCCCATCCCGACCAGTATGCGAAGACTTTTGATGTGATGATAAAACATCAGGACCTCTGGGATATCGCGTTTGTTATTGCCGTGCCAACAGCACTTGCCAATCCTATCAGGATAGCAAACGAACTAATCCGGTTCTCCAAGCATACAAAAAAGATGATTGTAGGGTGTATGATCGGCGGAGATTCCATGAAAACACCGCAACGCATCCTCCGCGAAGCAAAAATCCCCAATTTCCCTGACCTCGAAGATGCGTTCCGGTCTGTAGGAAACATCTGCCGGTACACATGCCGTAACAAAAATGGCAATCCTGAGGTGAGTCAGCATTCCTGACTTTTTTTATTGACACCTTCTAACTTTCACTATCCTACCATCATATATACCGGTGGATCCGACTTTCCTCACATGATGTTGCGTCTGGTACTTGGCCCGGCAATCCTTCTGGTGCTGATACTTGCTGTTGCTGGTTGCACCCAACCGGTAGGTCTCTCACCCGTGCCATCACCAGTGTCACCAACCATGACCCCCTTTCTGGCGCCGGTTCAGACCCAAACCATAGATTCAGTCACCCCGGGACCTACCGGGGTCATGCCCGATTACTGGGCGGTCGAGGCCCAGGCCCAGAGTAATGGACAAGCTATCAATCCGAAGATTATCGTAACCTTTCGGGGCGGGATGGGGATGGATCTTATCCAGGGACTGAATATCAAGGTTACCCGATCCGACGGCGTTGTGGAAACCGGGCAGATGATCCAGCCGCTATCTGTTGGGGAGAGTCTGATGTTCGACGCGACCACCGGATACCAGGACCGGGCAGAAGTCTGGGCAATCTCACCGCAGGGAGATGAGGTCAAGATACTCGACCAGTATGTGGCATTCCGGTCCTATAATACATAAAAAAGGAAAAAAATTTTTATATTTAAACTCCGGCCCCGTCACTCCTCTGTAAGGACTTCATCCAGTCCTTTTGCGGCGAGATCCGCTTGGATGGTCCTTGCAATAAATGGCAGACCCGCTCCCAGAGGAATCCCGAGTTCGGCCGGAACGGGACCCGCAAGTGTCTGCGGCGTAATATGCATCAATGCACCTACATCGATCTCAATCTATCAACCATAAAAACATGTGGGTGGGTGCACCTGTCCCGTGCTGACTCATTCCGGTTTTTTTGCACAGAATTCAAGAACACATCTGTTTTTGTGCTGAGGGACGTGGTGATGGCCGTGGGGACGCTCAACAATCTCCAGAACCTCAAAACCCGCACAAGTCAGGAACCCGGTTAGTTGATCTTCTGTTAAAATCCGTGGCGGCCCCCATTCGTTCGGCGAATTGATAATTTCCTCTCCCTTCAGCCCTGCCGTGGAACCAAAAAGAATGCCGCCTGGTTTGAGAGTAGACCACGCATGGGAAAGATACTCCTCCAGTATGTCTTCTTCAACAATAACATGGAAAACGGAGGCTGAATAGACAAGGTCGAACTGGTCCGGCCCATACGGAAATATTTCTGAGACTGTGAAGAGGTCGCCTATCCTATCCCGGTCAAGGTACAGATCAAAACCGAGATCTATGCTTGCCCGGTTGATATCGAATGCAATGATCCTTTCACGTGGAAAACCATCCCGGATCAATTGCCGGACATTATCGCCGGTACCACAGCCATAGTCCAGGAGCTTTCCTTTTCCCCTGACCACATGAGGATAATAGAAGTGGTTGTTGATCCGGGGTTCGCCGAGTATCATGAGAATATGGGGATAGCAAACACCATCCCGGGTGTACTTCTCAAGAAGGGTCTGGTAATATCCGTCAGGATAGATTATCCCGGAGGTTTCGATCCGTTTCATTGCGGAACTCAGTTCTTCAGGAAGTGTTTTTCCCGGTGGGAACCCGAGGTGTTTTGGCGCAGGCATACAGGAATGAGTGTATGCCAGAATAGTATTCATGGTTACCGCAACCGGTTAAAAATAAGGCGTGATTTCTAGATTATTGTAAGTTTATAGGATAATTTTTATGAAGTGATAATATATTATTGTCTCCCGTAATTTAGTAAAAAACAGGCACGTTTATTATTCCTGAAGGAAAAATACTGCTTAAAATTTTAAGAAATGATGCAAATTACATTTTGATTGGTATTCTGATTGGTAGTGTACACGAAGTGCTGTAAAAAGTGAAGACGCCCTGTATCCAACATCAGATTGCAACAAGGAGAATACAGGGCAATGAATCTAAACGACATCGTACTAAATTATCTTACCGATAACGAGAAGGGAATGCAACAGCTCATCACGTGGTTTCTGAACGATGTGATGAACGAGGAAGTGGCCCAACAAGCCGGAGTACCGAAACACGCGAGATCGAGTTCGAGAAGAGCGCATCGGAACGGGTACCGGTCTAGGTCCCTGAAGACCCGGTTCGGGGATCTCATGCTCCAGAAACCGCAGTTACGCGAGATCCCGTTTGAGACAAAAGTATTCGAACGATACTCCCGGGCTGAGAAAGCGCTCGTGAACGCGATCATCGAATCGTATCTTCAGGGCGTATCGACCCGGAATGTCGAGAAAGTAATCTCACATCTGGGCGTCACCCAGATTTCGGCGTCCTACGTCTCGAAGGTAGCACAGGAACTCGATGTGAAAATCACGGAGTTTATGGAAAGAACCATCGACTCACACTTTCCGTATCTTTTCGTCGATGCATCGTACTTCAAAGTAAGAGATGGAGTCAAGTACGTCAACAAAGCTCTTCTCGTAGTAGCCGGGTACGGGAAGACGGATACCGGGAGATCCTCGGAGCTCGTGTAGCTGATGCGGAACATGAACTTACCTGGGAAGGAATATTTTCCGACCTCAAGGATCGTGGTCTCAGTAAGGTGGATCTCGTTATTTCAGATGGACATTCCGGGATCCAATCGGCTGCCGAAAGGATGTTCCCTGGCTCATCATGGCAGCTTTGTCACGTTCATTTTATCCGGGCAGTTCTGAGAAAAGTCTCCCGAAAATATCACAAGTCGATCGCCGAACGACTCAAAGAATGTCTCAGTGATCATGCTCTCTTACTTGCTTATGCGAAGGAACTGGAGAATTTCGGGCTCTCTCGGGCTGCTGATACCATCTACCGGTTCGAGCACGGCCTGATGAATTACCGGGCATTTCCCCCGGAACACTGGAAAAAGATCCGGACTACTAATCTCCTGGAACGGGTTAATAAAGAACTCAAACGACGGAGCAGAAAAATAGGGGCTTTCCCGAATGATGCTTCGTTGTTAAGACTTACCGGTTCGATCCTTATCGATATTAATGAGGAGTGGATCACGGGTAACCGGTATTTATCTGTGAAGAGTGAGATGATCTCTTTGGATACTGGGTGTGCTGATTTTACAGCATTATAGAGACACTACCATTCTGATTATGGCTGATTTACTCTGTACTATCTGTTATTCACAAAAACGAAAAAATCTCCTTATCCTCTTAAAGGAGGGTCCGAAAACCTGGGAGGAGATAAAGACGGTACTCGAAGTAACCTCAACCGGAATGCTTCCCCAGATTAAAATCCTTGAAGATGAAAAACTGGTTTGTAAAAAGGGAAAAAAATATGCTCTTACGGAACTGGGCGAGCTTGTTGCCCATTTCCTCGAACCGCTCAACAAAACCCTTGGCGTCCTGGAAAAAGAAAAGAAATTCTGGCAGAATCATGATATAAACGCCCTCCCTAAGGAATTTCTTCTCCGCATCGGTGAACTCGGGAACATCCAGATACTGGAAAGCAAAGACGAGCAGATCTATGAGTCCCATAAAGAGTTCCGGGATATCCTTGAACATTCTACCTGGGTAAAAGGAATCACGCACATGGTGCACCCAATTTACCCGGATCTCTTCTTGTCACTTGCAAAAAAAGGCATAGATACGACCCTGATCCTGACTCGTAATGTGTTTGAGATTGTCGAAGCCAACTACCGGCCCCAGATTACCAAGTGGTTGGAATATGATAATGCACACCTTTACGTTTATGATGGCGAGATAAAATTTTCCTATATCACGACCGAGAAATACCTTTCTATGACCTTTTTTTATTCCAACGGTATATTTGATACAAAACGGGATCTTATCAGTGTCGATCCCTCGGCGGTGAAATGGGGCGAAGATCTTTTTGCATATTTCCGGGAAAGGTCACGGTCGGTCAAAAATTTAGAAGATGAAATTAACCGCTCCTTGCATGAAAAGCGCTAGAGGCCATTCACCGATCACCATCCATTGACGGAATTTTTTTGTAAATCCTGATGTTCGTTCCTCAAAGCCGACAGAATAGAAACAGATAAATGAAGCGGTGAACAGGAAGCTTAACGGCGAGCAGAGTCCATTCTGGATGTAGAAAACCGTCCAGCATGGAAAGAATCAGGACTGCATACAGGGAAATGCAGAGCCCTAAAAGCAGGCATTTCGTCCTGGTTTCACCAAGACAGACCGGTAGAGTGCGGATCCCGGATGCAAGGTCTCCTTTCACATCCTTGAAATCGAACAGTGTTGAATTGATGAACATTTTTATCCCGAAGAACAAAAACACGGCAGCGACCGTGAGTATATTTGGCGTAAAACGGCTGATAATAAGCGCAATACTTCCTCCCCACGTCAGGCCTATCACGATATTTTTACTGCCCATGCTCCCTTTGAGTTTGAGTGTGTAGCCACCGAAAGACAATCCCTTCGAATAGACATAACCGATGATGAAGGGCAGGATTGAGGCGAGGTAGATCTGGTTCGTAGCAAGAATAAATGCTCCGGCTAAAAACGCAAACATGCTCACGCCGATACCGATATATTTGTTTGCACCTGAAAGTTCGCTCCGGTTAACGGTATCCTCTTCACAGCCGAGTGCCCGGTCAAGTGTATACGTCGAATAGACAATCAAACCGTACGCGATTATAATCAACGGTGTTGGCATGATTGCTGCGATAAGAATGGCAACATAGAGCCGGAAACAACCGGCGCATGCCACAATTGTCGATGTGTTGAGCAAGCGTAACGTCGGTGAATCGAGCAGGCGTAATGCCGGCCAATCGAACAGCCGCGATGTTGGCGAATTGAGAATATCCATGCATTAGAACGTGCTCGCCTATCCATTATTTCAAATGACTACATTTTTTTAATGCCATTAAAATTTAAGAACCCTCGAAATTTCAGTTATAGTTTGTAATATATCCTGTCAGTTCTTATTCAGAAGTATCACCGGATACAGTAAGCCAGCTGTTACAATTACATGCGGATGCTGTATCCCTGTACATAGCCGATACTCCATGTCTGATACCGGTGTAGTAAAGGAAAATGACGAAAATGCGGTTGAACAAGAGATATCGCGGTCTCTTGGAAAGACAGCAAAAGCTAAAGGATTAACAAAAATAACGATTCTCCTTGTGGACGATGATTCGTGTCTTCTTGATGTGGGCAAGATGTTCCTTGAAAAAGATCCCGGATTCTCAGTTCATATCGCACTTTCTGCAAAAGAATCTCTTGAAAAAATGCAGTGCCGGGATTACGATGTGATAGTCTCAGATTACCTGATGCCAGAGATAAACGGCATTGAATTTTTAAAACAGATACGGGCATCGGGAAATACCATACCGTTTATCCTTTTTTCCGGAAACGACAGGCAGGATTTTGTTATTCAGGCTCTCAGCGAAGGTGCTAATTTCTGTCTCCAGAAATGCAGCAGCCCCACGTTACTGTTTGCCGATCTTGGCAATATTATCCATCAATCTGTCCGGCAGAAGCAGTTGGAAATGCTCATAGGGGATCTTGAACGGAGAGAAACAGACATTATCAATTTTTTGCCGGATGCAACTTTTGCCATTGACATCAATGGCGTAGTTACTGCCTGGAACCGTGCAATGGAGATGGTGACCGGCATCAGGGCAGAGGAGATCCTTGGAAAAGGTGACTATGCATATGCTCTCCCCTTTTACCATGAACGCCGACCCATGCTTATCGACATGATCATCTGTAATGATCCAAAAATCAGTGCAAATTATTTCCCTTTCCTTATAAGGGAAGGTAAAAAACTTCTTTCAGAGGTTACTATCCCCTTTTTCGATAACGCTAAAAGTGCCTCGTTCTGGTGCGTATCTTCGCCCTTATACAACAGGGAAGGCAGACTGGTTGGTGCTGTCGAATTGATCCGGGACAGCACCGAACGCAGGAATATTGAAGCCGAACTCCGGGAGAGCGAAGAAAAGTACCGTGCCCTTGCAGAGAATTCTGCCGATCTCCTCTTCTCGCTCGACGTAAACGGCATATTCACCTACGTTTCACCCCAGGTAAACCGTTACGGTTTTCTCGTAGAGGATGTAATCTCGCACCCTCTCATCGATTTCATTTATCCGGATGATCGTAAAAGCGTGCTCGCAGGTTTAAAGAAAGTAACGAATGGTGAACCTGAGGAAACCTCCGTATTCCGGATTGTGGATATGTGGGGGAATACCCATTGGGTGGAAGAAAAATGCACTATCCGGGTAGATATCTATGGCAAAGCTATGGGCATGTATGGGGTTCTGAGAGACATTACCGATCACCGGCAAGCCGAAAATGCCATTCAGCTGGCCAACAAGAAACTGAACCTGCTTAACAGCATCACGCGGCACGATATTCTCAACACAGTCACCGGGGTCCTGGGCTGCGTTGATATGGCGGTGTCGACGAACAACAAGGAAGAACACGATATACTCCTTGGGCAAATCAAGGATCTGGTGCGGGTTATCCAGCGCCAGATCACCTTTACCCGGGAGTATCAGGAAGTTGGCGTTAATTCCCCGGTCTGGCAGAATCTCAGGGAAGTAATGCAACGTGACATGGTCAACTTTTCCCAGTCAGAGATCACGTTTGTTCTGGATCTCGAAGATACGGAAATCTATGCCGATCCCCTCCTCGAGAAAGTATTCTACAACCTCATCGACAATGCACTCCGGTATGGAGAGACAATAACCACCATCAGGTTCTCTTACGAAATCTCGGAAAAGGGAATGACGCTCATCTGCGAGGATGATGGGGTAGGTATACCGGATGAAGCAAAAGACAGGATTTTCGAACGCGGGGTCGGTAAAAATACAGGGATGGGTCTTTTCTTATCCCGGGAGATTCTGATGATTACCGGCATAACAATCCAGGAGATTGGAACCTATCGAAAGGGAGCACGATTCGAATTACTCATCCCTAATAACTCCTGGCGGTTTGTGAAGACCGGTCGCAAGAAGTAAAAACGGCACCTCGGCTGGTGAAATGAATCATGGGTTTTGGAGAAATGGCGACGCCCCTAAAAAGGAACGAACTCATGATGCGGTCAAATGCCGGGGAAAATCTATGACCGGGGAAGCTGTCCTGATAGTTGAAGATGAAGGTTTGCTCACCCTTCACCTGACCGAAATGCTGGAACAATCGGGGTACCAGGT
This sequence comes from uncultured Methanoregulaceae archaeon, assembly GCA_963701095.1. Classification (GTDB taxonomy): domain Archaea; phylum Halobacteriota; class Methanomicrobia; order Methanomicrobiales; family Methanospirillaceae; genus Methanoregula. The sequence goes on along the minus strand of OY969564.1, from coordinate 926,197 downwards.
CATAGAACCTGCTAATTCCGGTGAGATGGCACTTGAATCACTTGAAAAATGCCCAAAACCCGATATTATTCTTATGGATATCGGCCTTGCAGGATCCCTTGATGGCATTGAAACGGCACGCAAGATCCAGCAGCGATTTCTGGTTCCCGTAATTTTTATAACCGCTTTCTCATCAGAGAGCGTTCTTGCTCGAATGATAGGAGTTACCCAGAACGGTGTCGTCGTCAAACCATTTGTTGATAACGAACTTCTCGATCTTATCAGAAAAGCGATCAGCCACTTCCGGTCACAGCAGGTCCTCCTGAATATACCGGAATAACTCCGATAACTATTATTGTTCATCAACCCCACCTGATTTTAAGAGGATGGCGATACTTCCCTGATGATAATACCGTTACAGGATCAGGATATGCTCCGTGGAAGAGGGGACTATGTGGCAATCCTGTATTTTCTTTTTATTTTCATCGCTTTTGCCGTCATAATAATTCCGGTCTCCGCAAGTGACAGCCTTAACTCGACAGCCCAGTCGGCCGCAACCGGGCCAGCTATCGTGCACATTGGGGTTTATGTTGTGGACTTCAGTGACTTCAGCGTTCAGCAGGGGACGTATTCAACGAATTTTTACTTGAATCTGGACTCGGATGCCAACGTCTCTATCGACGACTTCGAGCTCATGAACGGGCACACAACTTCTATCGATACCATTACCAATACCCCTCAGGAAAAAAATTACCGGATCTTTGCGGTTATGACAGCAAATCCCGATCTCCGCCTGTTCCCTTTCGACAAACACACGCTTCCTATTCTTATTGAACCGAAAATCTATACAGAAAAAGACATGATCTTCGTCATTGACGAGAACAATACCGGTCTTGATTCGGAAGCTAACCTCCCGGGCTGGACTATCACCGGGATGAATGCCCTGGTAACCAACAAGACCTACGTAGCAGGTGAAACTCCTTATTCCCGGGCTGTGTTCAACTATGGCATCGAACGGGATGTAGAGTCGACTATCCTGAAATTCTTCCTGCCTATCTCGCTTATCGTTATTGTGTCCTTAGCATCACTTCTGATGAAAGTCTCGTCACGGCTTGGCCTGAACGGATCTATGTTCCTTGCTGCGGTGCTTATCCACTGGCGTATCGCGGATGATATTCCCCTTGTTGCCTACGCTACATTTTTGGATTTCTTTATGATCATCACCTATGCGACCCTCGTCATGGTGCTGGTATCCGGCATTCTCATCCTGAAATTCACGGAAGATAAAAATCCACACCGTGTTGAACAGGTTAACTACTGGTCGATCCGTATCATCCCGGCGGTTTCGATCTCGCTCTATATCCTGCTTTTCCTTTCGCTCCTCGTTTAATTCCAAAAAAACAGGTTTGGCATAGTTATAAACAAACCGGTTGGCGGATCAATACGTTTCAAAAAATGATCCCAACCCCAACTGTTATTTACTCCTGTAACGATACGGGTTTGTCTTATCTCACGACAGAGAGGAGGTACAAAGATGGAAAAAAATTATCCATACGGAAAAGGCGATGGGACGGTGGAATGGGTATCCGTGGAATGGCTCGAAACCCATCTCCATCATAAGGGGCTCGTAATTATTGACTGCCAGCCGAACGTCCACGAGTACATTCAGGATCATATTCCCGGAGCACTCTTTGCACATGAGAACCTGTTCCGCATTCACGAGGGTGCGATTCCTACACGTTGGATTCCGCCCGACGCAGCCGAGATCTTATTCCGGACTTTAGGACTGGAATCGAACAAACCGGTCGTTGTATACTCGAGCAGTGGTCCCCTGACTACGTGTGGTAACTTCATTGGCGACGGACTTGAGCAGACTATGGTTGCCTACACGCTTGCACGGTACGGGCACAAGCGAGTATGCCTCCTGGACGGAGGGCTTGAAAAATGGAAGGAAGAAAAACGTCCTGTTACCCGCCAGTTCGACCTTGCGAAACCGTCGTCTTTTACGGTAAATCTCCAAAAAGATTTCTTTATAGATTATTACGAATTCCTCAGGATGAAAGACCAGTCTGATGTGGTACTTCTTGATGCACGCCCGTCTCCGGTCTATGAAGGCCAGGGCCCCTGGATCAGGCCCGGCCATATTCCCGGTGCAGTCAGTCTTCCCTGGAAAAGTCTCATGGACGACAAAAATAAAAAACTCATGAAACCTGACGACCAGATCCAGGCATTAGTGCAAGCTGCCGGCGCAACGCCGGAGAAGTCCATTATCTGTTCATGCGGTACAGGTCGGGAGGCAACAAATGAGTTCCTGCTCTTCAAATATTACCTGGGATACAAAAATGTTGTCCTCTACGAGGGTGGATTTACTGAATGGTCGTCGTATCCCGACAATAAGACTATTACCGGTAAAAACCCCCGGTAACCCTATATTTTCTTCCGATTAACGCGAGGCTCGTTACGGTATGTGGCTTGAACGCATCGTTGCTGAGGGTCTGTCCCATAATTCGTACATAATCGGATCGGGGGGAAAGGCGGCAGTTATAGACCCCCGGCGGGATTGCGATATCTATGTCGACCTCGCAAACCGGCATGACGCTATCATAACCCATATCTTCGAAACACACCGGAACGAAGATTATGTATCCGGGGCACAGGAGCTTGCACACCGGAGTGAGGCACCGATCTTTCACGGTCCCCGTTTGGACTTTGCGTACGGGAACATCGCCCATGAAGGCGCCCGGTTTGTGATCGGAACATTGGAAATTTCCATCCTCGAAACCCCGGGGCATACGGAAGAAAGCCTGACTTTTGTCCTTGTGGACACCGAAGTCTCCCGTGAACCGTACATGGTCTTTTCCGGCGACACGCTTTTTGCCGGTGATATTGCACGGACAGATTTCAGCCGGGCCAGGCCAAAAAACAGCGATGGCAGAAAAAATGTATGCCAGTATTACGCGAAAGATCCTGCCGCTCGGGGACGGTGTCATCCTCTGCCCGGCACACGGGGCCGGTTCCGTGTGCGGTGAAGAAATTGCCGATCATCCTTTTTCCACAATCGGGTACGAAAAACGTACCAATCCGGTCCTGGCACTCGGACACGATGCGTTTATCGCCCGGCGTTCCGCCGAATCCCCGTACCTGCCTCCCTATTTCCGGCAGATGGAAAAAGTCAACCGGGAAGGGCCGGCACTTCTTCTGGACTTTAAGCGACCATACCCTGTCCCTGTAGCTGACCTGACATCTCTCATCGCTTCCGGATTCCAGATTGTAGACGTACGTTCCCCGACAGCCTTTGCAGCAGGGCACATCCCGGGTAGTTTTTCAATCTGGGGCGACGGCATTCCTTCGTTTGCCGGCTGGTTCCTTGATTATAACCGCCAGATTGTGCTTATCGATGATTTCAACGGTAATCTCGCACCTGTGTTCCGGCACTTCTTGCGGCTTGGTTATGACAATACAACAGGCTGGCTTGCCGGTGGTTTTCCTTCATGGTGCCGGGCTGCCCGGCCGGTCGAGATGATCGGGACCTGTTCAGTCCAGGATCTCAACGATCTCCTGTTCCGTGAAAAGCCATTCGTGCTTGACGTCCGGGACAAGAAAAACCGTGAAAAGGTCGGATATATTCCAGATTCTTTACCGGTATATATCGGCGAGCTTGTACAGCATATTCCGGAGATCCCCAAAAATCGTCCGGTTTTTGTGTACTGTGATTCCGGGTACAAGGGAAGTCTTGGGGTGAGCGTACTTGCGATGTATGGGTATACTGAGGTGACCAATGTTCTCGGCGGTATGCAGGCCTGGGTGCGTGCAGGGTACCCGGTCGAACATTGATGGACAACGTAGCGAAATATTCGGGATGATCTCGTTAGAAAAGTAGATCCGAAAATAACCTCTTCTTATGGTGTTTAAGTTTTAAATAGGATAGAAATATAAACAAGCGATCTAGGGGGAGTTCATGAGAAACGATGAATGCATAATTAAATTTCTTAATAAAAATGGAAAAGTGCTGCAATCTTTTCAAAGAGATAAAGAAGGCTGGTTTCAAACGAGTTCTAAAGGAATTATCAGGCGATGTACTGCCGAACAAACTCTGTCACATCTGCTTCCTCCTCTTGCTGGTGTTAGCAAAGCAATCGTGAAGGTTGAAAGTATTGAGAAATAGGAAATACAACTCCTCTTTCGGACTATTGTATAATCCCGATAAAAAGAAGGTTATCACAGGCTGATTTTCTTTAAGATCTGTCCGTTCTTGAAAATCGTGATCCCGCCGCCGCTCTGGGAGACGACGATACCAACGGCCCGGGTTACACTTGTGATAGCTGCAACCGAATTATGGCGTGTACCCATGCCTTTGGGGAGCGTAACTTTGCTTGAGTCAACCGTAATGTAGCGTCCCGACGCTTCTATAAATCCATCTCCGGAGATGACAAATGCACCGTCAAGCTGGGCAAATTCCTTGATGTTCTCATTTAAATCGGGATTAGTCACCATGCGCATATCGGGTTGGTGACCCTCAAAGGCGTTGAGCATGATCTGCCGGGATTTGGCCAGAATGTTTTTTGTGTCACCAATAAGGAATGTCGTGCCAACCGCTTTTCCTTCCCTTCCCTCAATAGATATCTCGGTGCAGATGTGGAACACGGCATCGAAAACGTCCTGGCGCACATCGGTATCGGCAACGACCTGGTCTTTCCAGGTGTCGGTGCTGATCCGCACCTCACCGGTCTGTTTCCGATCCGTAATATCGTGGCCGATACAAAGGACTTCGACGATGTGACCCTGGGTATCGCGGATAGCTTTGTTGATCCAGGCAATCCAGACAATATCACCGTTCCTGCGGATATTTTCGCTGACATTGATGGCATATCCTTCGGCATTAAAGCCCAGGTCGTTTGCCATCATCGAAAGGTCGTGGCCGCCCCGGTTTTTCTCGGGTGCAATGGTGCCGACAATATTTTTCCCCACAAGGTCGGCCTCGGGATAATCAAAGAATGCAGATGCATAGGTATTAATGAATGTGATGATCCCCTGGATATCCATCCGCACAATAATACTCTGGGTGTTCTGCATCATTTCCCGGTACTTTGCTTCGCTTTCCTTGAGGGCATCCCGCATCTTCTTTTTGTCAGAGATATCGGTAACGACTACGGTACCGCCTTTTTTTGCATCAAGCGGATCGAGAAGCCGGGCCTGCAGCGTACAGGCAATTATACTGCCGCCCGGCCGCACCAGCTCGCATTCCGCACAACCGTTCCCGAGTACATCACGGTGAATCTGGAGATCCCGGAAAACCTGCATAAACTCTTCGTCACTCTTAAAAAGCGACCGGACCGGTTTTCCCACGATCGAAGACTCCTGTGCCCCAAGGAGCGCCGTAAGCGGATGGTTGATCCACTCGATAACGGCGTTACGCATCTGGAATATCCCAAGAGGCGTTGCCGAGAGAATCGCCGTGAGCTGATCTTTTTCCAGTTTGACGTCACGTTCGGATTTCTTGCGGAGTGCTGCCTGTTTGATAAGCGTTACCAGGTCAGCAGCAGGTGCACGAAGGTCTCCCGTCCGCTGGACGGTAATATCAGCACCGTTACTGATCTCTTCAAAAGTGACCCGGTTCTCGCCTTTCCGGTGGAAGATTATGACCGGTGTAGGATTTCCCATGGAGCGTATATATCGTAAAAAGCCGATACCATCCATATCGGAGACAAACTCAATCCCGTTAACCGGCGCGTTCTCCTCGTAACAGACAATGACATCAAAGCTCCGGCCTTTAAGTTTCTCGATTGCCTGCTTCGCAGAGTTCACCATCTCCAATCTGACCTCGCCGGTCTTTTCAAGAACAGGCCGGAACGGGGCAAGAAAATCAGTGTTATCATCGACGAAGAGGACGGATATCATCAGCAGGAACTTCCAAAGGGGCGGGTGTTATGCCTGCCTCTCTACCTATAATCTGATATTTTTGCAATAAATAGTTGACTTCTATGATGGGGAAATTGCCGATTTCCCGTAATTTATGGCCGGAATGCAATTCTTTCAGGAAGATGCTGGCCCGGTCGGGTCTTCATCTTCCTCATCGAATGTTCCTACGAATAACCAAATTCCGGAAACGATAATGAGGGGAGCACCCACGGGGACGGAAGAACCATGATCGTTTGTAAAAAGGGCCCCGTATTCGACGATCATCGCAATAATAAAGAGAGCTCCTGCAAGAATGGTGAGTCCGCCCGCAGGTTTTGTAAGCTCGGATTTATGCAAAGCAAACGCAATCGCAAGGATAATGACCGCGATAAAAAGAAGAAAAGCACCTGATACCCAGATTATGGTTCCTGTCGCACTTGAACCTCTCAGAATACCGGCTGCAACATAATGGATATCCTTGTTCACAAGGATCAGGCTGTTCCCCAGGTAACTCTGCTGGTACCGGAAAAAGGCCCACTGGACACCGTTTGCCATATGATCGCCGATCACATAGATATTGAGTGGCACAAAAAAAAGAAGGCATTCCAGGATAAGCGGCAGTGTCAGGCGGGTCATGGAAGTAAAAAAAACGGGTAAATACTATCGAAACCGGGTTTTGCCCCGGTTACTGGTTGCCGCTCCCGACAATTGCAAGCTGGTACATCCAGTCCATGAGGGGATGACATTCCTGAACGACGCATTCAAGGTCGCACGCGATACAGGGAATCAGTTCATCGCCGGCAAGCAGGTCCTCAGGGTGGACAGGCTGCATTTTTGCCTTTAAAAGATAGGTCTTGATCCCCTCTTTTTTAAATTCGACGCGGTCAATAAGGCCGCTCTCTTCGAGTTTCTTTACGATCCTTGAACATTTCCGGCTGTCGACACCGAGTTCCTTCCAAAGCTCACTCTGGAGCATCCCTTCCGGGTGGGACTGGATCAGGACAAATGCTTCGTCTTCAATTTCAGCCATGGTAGGTATACCTCGTTTTCCTCTCACAGGACCGGGGCTATAGTAAGGATATTATTGCCCCGGATAACAACAGTCCCAAGGCTGCGGCCGCGCTCGTTGTTGACAAATTCTATGGTCTCGTCCATGTGAATATTGAGATACTCATCCACTGCTACAAGCCGGCCCTGGAGTTTACGCCCCTCATCTTTGATCTCAACGATTATTTTGGAATCAACGAGGGCAAACACTTTCTTTATGGGCAAAACAATTCCGTTAACCATCTGTCCTGATTTGGGTCGGAAGATAATTAAAGTTTGCTAGGAGGAGAAAGAAGGTTCCCGGAAGGGAAGAATACCCTTTCCGGACCTTTTACTCTGCAATGTCTTCCCATCGTTTTTCCAGCGCCTTTTCTATCTGGGGAAGAGTCGTGTATTCCATGTTTTCCGGAGAAAGCCGGTGGGGTTCGAAGGGGCCCTGGGCCCGGATCGTGTCGGCAAGTTCGTTGCAGCGCGCCCTGACCCGGTCAAAACCGGGATCGTCGAACATATCGGCAGGTCCGATAAGGGCACCATTTGCGATCTGGAACCCAAAACAGATGACCCGGGGCGGACCGTCAAACCGGGTGCAGTTAGCATCGCACAGACCGACCGGCATGAACGGACCGTAATGGGATCCTCGCATCCAGCCTGCTACCAGTACCGGTGTGGTAAAGGGCTCGATCACTTCACCCATGGAAGGAAAACCGCTTTGCGCTCTCACAATCATGACCGGGTCATCTTTTCCCACGTACCGGCCGGCTATCATGTTGAGACTCTGGGAGCTGGTCGAGGCAGCAATGATCCCGTCCTTTTTGTAGACGTGCTTGATAACGTACCGGGACGGCGACCCGATATAGGCAAGCACACTGTAACTCTCTTTGGGACAGGAGAACCGCACCTTTCGTTTTTTTACCAGATCATGGACTTCGAACACAAAACCGTCGTGCAGGGCCGGATCGATAACCAGACCCGGCGTATTAAACGGGTCGGCAAAGATCTTGTAGAGATAAAAGTTCCACGCGCCGGGTTCGGTTTTGTCTGCCATGAAGATAAGGACAGGATCCGAACTGCGTTCATCAAACTCCATCTCGGCAACCCCCGGGCCCATGCCCCGGACATTCCCCGAGAACGCATCGGTAAGTAAGTCCTGGCCGGCTCCATACAGCTTAAGGGTTTTGGCAATTTTTGTGCATTCCACAAAGACGTTCCAGGCAAGCTTGTGGATCTCTTTATCATCGACGCCTCGTTTATGGGTCATGATAAGTTCGATATCATCGCCACAGTGGGTCACAAAGGAATCGGTGAGCAGTTTGCCTCGTTCGGCTTTAAGCATCTGCGCCGCTTTTTCAAGCAGCTTAGGATGAGTGCGGGAATGGCCCGGGAAACTGCCCACATCTGCTTTAATAACGGAGATCGTGGTTTTTGGCATACGCGTTCAATAATAGGAAATCGTTTCCGGATGCTAAAAAGGGTTGGGGAGCCGACCGGATCAGTGCAGGGATTTCCGGATGGCTGAAGCGGTACCGTATGCGCCAAATGCCCTGAAAAAGACAAGACTCTCGGCATACGCCATCGCCTGCATGGCTTTATTGGTCTTTTCATCGACGCCGTAAATCTCTTTGTAGAATACTTTGATTGCGTTTTTGCAGTTACCGTCAATAATCTGCTTGTCTTTTTTATTGGGATTTTCCGGCAGGTATTCTCGAGGGTCCAGTCCATAATGTCCTTGTACAGGGCAGGCTCGTAGATTTTGAGGGTGCCAAACGCCACATCCTGCCAGAATGTACCGACATTTCCCTTGATGATATCTCCTTTGGGGAAATGCAGGTTGATAAGATCCCGCGGGGTTCCGGTGATACCATGCTGGGCTATCCCGACGTTGAGATGGTTATCCCGGAGTGCTTTTGCAATCTCCTGTGTCCGGGGGATATCGATCGAGAGTTGTTCGACCACATTCCCGTTCGCGTCGTAGGAATGGCCGTGCGAACTGCCGTTTGCTATGGCAATCACATGAGGATAGACATCGTTTTCATTGAGAGCTTTGATAAATCCGACGGCTTCCTCCGGTTTTGTCAGGATCAGGCCTTCGGTGTCTTTTCTCCCGATCTCACCTACTTCAACTTCAAGGCCAAATTCCCTGCCGTTCATTTTCTGCCGGATATACCGGGCAATCTCGGATGTGGCCTTGATGTTCAGCTCGAGTTCCTCACGGACATTTTTTCCCTGGAAGTTGAAAAGGTGCGAGGCATCGATGGCAAAGGATGTGTACCCGGCGTTGACCTGTGCATCGATCAATTGCTTTGTCCCGGCGATTTCGGCGGGATCCCCTTTTTTAATCGAGATATGATCGGCATGGAGTGCCCAGATATCGCATGCGGTCGCTTTTGCAGCTGCCCGCATCTTTTCCGAAAAGACCTGCGGCGTCATCCCGGTATACCCGCCGGAAAGATCGGATTCAGACCGGGCAAGTTCCATGAATACCGCCGAATCGGAATCTTTTGCGGCCTTGAAAATACCTTCCGCAACCGTGGCGATACGGACGTTTGCGGCCATGACAATGGCTTTTTTGCCGGAAACCCCGGTGAGAATAGTTGAACCGGGGAGAGGACCAAAAGTTTTCGTGTCCATGATGGTACACCCTGTACTTATCCTTCCTTCATATATTTTTCAATCTTTGCGATCTCTTTTTTGCCGCCAATATAAAGTGGTGTGACCTGTCCTATCGATGCAGGCATGATCTCCCGGTAATCGGTGTGACCGTTACTGACTGCACCTCCGGCCTCGCAAATGATCATACCCACCGGGTTTGCCTCATACAGGAGGCGTAGTTTTCCCAATTCTTTTCCTTTGGTCCCGGGATAAGTGAACACGCCACCTTTATGGAGGATCTGATGAACGTCAGCAACAAAACAGCCGCTGAACCGGAGTTTGTACCCCTCACTTTCCAGGTGGTTGATCCATTGGGCGTGCGGTGCGAGGTAGTCCTTGCGGAGTGCGCCCGGAGAGTGGATCTTCCCCTCCGGTATCTTCAGGTCGCGGTGAAGGAGGACAAATTTACCGTCTTCGCGCTGGATGAATTCGTGGACACCGTGTTTTGTGGTAAAAGTCAGCAGGGTAAGCGGTCCGTACAACATATAGAGGGCGGCAATCATCTTCGATCCTTTTTCAAGGACGTGGCCGGGATAGATGCCGATGATAGAACCGACACAGAGATTAACGTCCAGAAGCGAGGAACCATCAAGCGGGTCAATAACTACGCCGAAATGGTTTTTGGCGCCGGGAACTTCGATCACATGGTCCTGTTCTTCGGTCGCGATATATTTGACCAACCGTGATTCTTTAAGCGCGTTGATGAACACTTCATCGGCGTACTTGTCAAGAGGTTTCTGGTCTTCCCCGAAGATGTTTTTGGTACTGCATTCTGCCTTGTTCATGCAGGTCGAGAGAAAACCCTTTTTTACTTCGGCTGCCTGTTCACTCAGGAAGAGGATAAGCCTCAAAAGATTCTTTTCCGTTCCTGCTTCTTCAAGAAACTCCTCAAGGATCATGGTGTGTGTCTCCTGGTACTGCCGCAAAAGGCCCGCCAGGTGCATGGGAATATGCAGCCTTTTTCGGGATTTGTTGGTAGTCCTTTGATTGCGATGTTTATCAGGATTATTGATCGAAACGGCATTTTGACCGGGATTAGGAAATAATGACCTTTCCAGAAATCGTTGTTTTTTCATAAACCCACTAATCACTTTAATTTTTTTTATCTGCTGTTTTTATCTCACGAAATGATTATTCAGCTGATTTCCCAAAGTATTTCCCCTTCATGAAAAATAGTGGTAATCTAATAATTTCTCCAACGGTGAATCATTAATGACGTCGCTTCATGGAAAACGTATCAAAATGTTCGTGCCAGTGGCAATTTTTGTTGTCACAATAATTCTGATCATGAGTTCCGCGTGCATAAATCCTAAAGGAGCCAACGAATCTGCACCAGCAATAAATGCCACCGTGTCAGTAGCAGTAACCTCACCTCAGCAAACGCCGGTTGCAGGTATAACCCAACAGTCTTCAGAACCAACATCTGCAGCCCAATCGTTATGGATCCATATTGATCCCCTCAAGAATATTACTCTTCTTCCCGGAGAAGAAGACAATTACACCGGACCGTTCTTTATCAACGGGTCTACCAACCTTCCTCCCATGGAAGTTCTCTCCCTTAATTTAGGATCGACATGTGCCTGGCCCTGTCCTTATGATCCATCCCCTCCTAAAAAAATCGGATGTTGTGGGTTTGACCGTTATACCGGGTACACAGTAGTTCAGAAAAATTATACCGGGATGAACACATGGTCTTTTTTGGTAAACACCTCACCTGACACAATCACCATTTCTTACCTGAATGATAAAGTCGACGATAATAATGGGATAGCGGTCTCCGTTGCGTATGGAAACGAGACTGATGAAAACTACGTGAATGCACAGGGGTCTTTTTTCATGAAGCTCCAGGGTGTACCCTGAATTTTTCTCATTTTTTGTAGATAAAACCTGAAACGTGGTATTACTGCATTTTTTGGTCAACCTAAATATTTAATAATTTAGGGCACCCTAATATTGATCAGGATGGCGCAGGAACATGTTGAGGAATATCTCGAAGCGATCTATGATATCGCCGGGAGTAGTGGCACCGCAAAAACCAATGCTATTGCAAAGTGCCTCAAGGTCGCTCCGGCAAGTGTGACTGAAGAACTCCAGAGCCTTTCAGAGAAAAACCTCATACATTATGAACCGTACCGGGGAGCAAGCCTTACGGAAACCGGCAGGGTAATTGCTGAAAAGATCAAGCGCCGGCACCGGCTCCTCGAGGTGTTCTTAACCGACGTCCTCAAGATCCGGCGTGAAAACGTGCATGATGAGGCATGCCGGATGGAGCATGCGATATCCGCAGAAACCGAATGTGCCCTTTGTAAGATGCTCGAGGCGCCGTCGCACTGCCCGCACGGGAGCCCGATAAGTCCGTGTGACAAAGGTATCACGCACTGTGCAGCATGCAGGACTGAAGCGGAAACTGCCACGGCTCCTGTTGTACGGGATGCAGTATCGCCGACGGCAAACACAACGACCCTTGACACGATCAAACCGCCGGCCCGGTGCCGGATCGTAGCGGTTCCCCCGCGGGGACCGTTCCGGCAGCGGCTCCTTGCCATGGGGATCACCCCGGTACAGAAATTCACGTAATACGGACCGCTCCTATGGGCGATCCGGTCGAATACATGGTCCGGGGGTACCACCTTTCCCTCAGGAAAGATGAAGCCCGGTTTATAACCGTAAAATCTGATCAGGCGTGACAAGACAGGCAGATACATAATGAAAAAATCACTCCGTATAGCGCTTGCCGGCAATCCGAACGTCGGCAAAAGCACGCTCTTTAATGCCATCACCGGGTCTCACCAGCATGTCGGGAACTGGCCGGGTGTAACCGTCGAAAAGAAGAGCGGGTCTGTCGAGCATGGCGGCTATACGATCGAAATAATTGATCTCCCGGGAACCTACAGCCTGACAGCGTATTCTGCCGATGAGGTTATCGCCCGGGATTTTCTTATTGACGAAAAACCAGATGTTGTCATCCATGTCGTGGACTCAACCAATCTCGAACGCAACCTCTACCTCACCACCCAGCTCCTGGAAATAGGAACACCGGTGGTGATCGCCCTCAACATGTCTGATATGTCTGACACGCGGGGGGACCGGATCAATACCCGTAAAATGGAGGAATACCTGGAGATCCCCATTGTCAGGACTGCGGGAAGCCGTGGAGAGGGCATTTCTGAACTGCTCGATGCAGCCATACAAGAGGCAGAAACGTCCCCGCACCATGAACATTCCATCGGGTACGGCACGGAAACGGAAAAGGTAATTGCACAGCTCTGCGAGGTCATCGACCGGGATACAGCACTCACTGCCCGGTACCCTGCCCGGTGGCTTGCCATCCGGCTCCTGGAAGGGGATGAGAATGCCAGGGAGAAGATCAGGGGAAGTCCAATCCAGAAAGATGTGGAAACCGTTCTTTTAACCCTCGATTCCCTGGACTATGAAGCCACCATGGCCGACCGCCGGTATGAAGTGATTTCCGCAATTCTTCCCCAGATCTGTGTTACCTGTGTCAAGGACCTGACGGCATCTGATCTCATCGACCGGGTTGTCACCAACCGGTACCTTGGTATTCCCATTTTCCTTGCGTTGATGTGGGGTGCGTTTGAACTCACGTTTGCTGTTGCCGCACCTTTTACCGCGGCGATTCTTGCGGGCATGAGTATTCTTGGTTCAGCCGTTACCGCGGGGATAGGACAGGCTTGGTTTGCCTCGTTTATCCGGGACGGTATCATTGGCGGCGTGGGAACCGTTCTCTCGTTTGTGCCCAACATTTTCATCCTGATCCTGATCCTTGCGATCCTTGAAGACAGCGGGTATCTAGCCCGTGCAGCGTTTATTATGGACCGGCTGATGTATTCCATCGGTCTTCCCGGCAAATCGTTTATTCCCATGCTGATCGGGTTTGGCTGCAACGTCCCGGCAATCATGGCAACCCGAACCATTGACGACAAAAAAGACCGGTTGATCACGATCCTGGTCAACCCTTTTATCTCCTGTGGGGCCAGGCTTCCGGTGTATATCCTCTTTGCCGGCGCCTTTTTCCCCAACAACGCCGGGACTGTTATATTCGGCTTGTATATCCTTGGTATCGTGATAGCGATCCTGTCGGCAAAGCTGTTCCGGATGACGATCCTCCCGGGTAAACCGGCGCCGTTTTTGATGGAGATGCCCCCATACCGTCTCCCGACCGTTAAAACGTCATTAATCCATATGTGGGATCGCGGATCGATGTACCTCCGGAAAGCAAGCGGGGTTATTTTTGGGGTCGCCATCGTTGTTTGGGGCCTTGCCTCGTTTCCCTGGGGCGTTCAGTTTGGGGGCCCGGCGAGCTATGCCGGCGTGATCGGCCACCTGCTCCAGCCGCTCGTGCAACCACTCGGGTTTGGCTGGCAGATCTCGGTCGCTCTTCTCTTTGGCCTCGTTGCAAAAGAAGTCGTGATCGGATCGCTCGGTGTCCTGTACGGGGTCGGCACCAGTGGCGGCGCACTCAGTCATGCCCTGCTCCAGGATCCGTCGCTTGGCCCGGTAACGGCACTGACCATCATGGTCTTTGTGCTCCTGTACCTGCCGTGCATGTCCTCACTCGCAGTCATTAAAAAAGAGACGGGTTCGTGGCGGTGGACCGGGTTTTCTGTTGTCTACGGGCTTACGGTCGCCTATATCGTTGCCTTCATCGTGGCTCATGTGGGTGCGTTCATCGTAGGAGGTTCCTGATATGTCCATGGTGCACAAAGAAATCTTCTCCTGGATAGTGGGCTTTTTGTATTGCCTGTGTGGCACGCTCCAGATCCTCTCGGCACTCGAACCGGAATTTGCCCGTATCCTCGCAGCTTACCTGATCCCGTCAGATATCGTTTCCGGTTTTGTCCTCTGGGTCATAGGTGCGGTGTTTATCGTCGGTGCACAAGAGATACGTGCCCGCATTGCCGGGGGGGAAGCCTTCCTGTACGTGGGAATGCTTCTTTCCGTGGCGTTTGGCCTGATTATTCTCCTCGATCTCGGGGCAGTGGGTATTGACACGATTGTCTTTAGGGAGGGAAAGACCACCTGGTCCGTGTCACAGATGATTGTCCCGATGCTCTATCTCGCTGTCTTCTCCCTTGTCGGGTTTGCCGCATGGGGACGTGGCTTTATCGCGGATATTATACCTACGTAACTACGGTGGCTCATGATCGCATCTATCCTGCAGAAGATCAGTGAAGGTAGTTATTCGACTCCTGAGCTTGCCGCGAGTGTCGGTCTTTCGCCGGAACAGCTGAAAAATCGTCTTTTCTTCCTGGAGCGCCAGGGATACATTACCCGGGGAGAGGATTGTATGCCGGAAGGGGGAGCATGCGGGTCCTGCGCATTGTGTCCTTCGTGCACCGACAAGAACCGTTCCATGCTTCCGGTGCAGTACCGTCTCACCAGAAAAGGGGAACTACTTGCCCGGCGTAAGATGCCCCGCACCTGAACTGCCGATGCGTTCATGATTCTTGAAAGGGAATAGTACTATCAACTGTAGCGAACGTGATGGTAGTGAAGTTAACATTCTTTAACGATCGTAAAAAATGGTTGGTTATCGGCCTGGTTGGCTTTTTTATTATTGTTGCCCTCTGGCTCCGCCTTATCCCCATGCTTACCATGGGCCATACCGATATCCTTTCCATGGTGGCAAGCGACGACCCCCAGTATGATTTACGGCTTGTCGAACTCTCGCTGGCAAACCATTTCCAGTATACCTGGTTTGACCCGATGACCTATTTCCCGGTGGGTACCTCCCTCTATTGGGGTCCGTTAACTATTATTATTGCAGATATTGCCTGTACACTCACCGGGGCAGTTACCCGGCCCGAGATTATCGGAACCTGTCTTCTGATCACCCCCCTGTTTGCAGCGGTGACTGTTGCCCTGATGTATTATGTCGGTAAAGCGTTCGGTGACTGGAAGACCGGTCTTCTTGCATCCGGTTTTACAGCAGTCGTATCGGGAACATTTTTCCTCTATTCCCTGTACGGGTATTTCAACCATCGCGACGGTGAGGTGGTTTTTTCCACCCTGTTCTGTCTTGCGTATCTGTATATCCTGCTCGCCGAAAAAGGGACCAGAATTAATCTTTTGGATTTTAGTACCTGGCGAAAAATTGCCTTTTTATCCGTGCTTGCCGGTATCGTGTACCTTCTTGGCCTCTTCATGATGCCAACGATGATCCTGTTTGCCCTGATCGTCGGTGTATTCACCCTTGTCCAGTTCGTGTTCGATTTCTGCCGTGGAAGGTCAAGCGAGTACCTGCTGATTGCAAACAGTATCATTTTTGCCATAGCAACCGTCGGCCTCCTCGTGTTCGGGTTCAAAAGCCCGGGTATGGACCTCTCGACCTATTCCGTCGGTCTTGTGTATTGCTTTGTATCCCTGATAGCTGGTACGGCATTTCTGTATATTCTCGCCCGGTACCTTAAAGACAAGAAATGCTCCTGGTACCCGTTATCCATTATCGGCTGCGGGCTCGTTTTTGTGGGGATACTCTTTGTTGCAGCCCCGCAGCTTTTTAATCTGTTTGTCACTTCGCTCTACGCGTTTTTCGGGCAGGCCGCCGTGACCCAGACCGTGATGGATGCCCGGGCCTGGACTCTTACAGAAGCGTGGGCATCGTTTAACTACGGGCTTCTCCTTATGGCCGGGGGGATTTGTGTCACGCTCTATAACAATTACCGTGAAGAACGTCCCCAGGAAATTTTTGCTATGGTCTGGGCACTTATCATTCTCTTTGCGACCTGCCAGCATGTCCGGTACGAGTATTATCTCGCCGTCGTCATAGCGCTTCTTTCCGCCGTGTGCATCCATTTCGTTTTCGAGAAAGGGTGGCCGAATCTCCGCATGCTGTTTTCGGGCTTTGCACACACCGAAGGTCCAAAAGAAACAGATGAACACCACAAAGGTAAGAAACAGAAAAAGGCTGCGACCAGTTCTCACGGGGTAGATCCTCTTCTCGTAGCAGCTATGGCCATAGTTCTTGTTCTGGGTCTCCTCTTTGTGTACACATCGTTAACCTATAATTACGAGATAGGATCCGCCGGCGTAAACCAGGTGAATGGCGACTGGCAGCTGGCACTCGAATGGCTCGGTAACAGTACCCCGGATACCGGCGTGGATTATTATACCATCTATAACCCCACGACGTTCCACTACCCGCCCACCGCGTACGGGATCATGTCCTGGTGGGATTACGGGCATATGATTTTGTATATCGCCCACCGGATGCCCAATGCCAATCCCTTCCAGGCAGGAGTCACCGGTTCTGATGGCGCTGCCGCGTACTTCATGACAACCAATGAGTCGACAGCAAACACGATCCTCGATCATGACCGCACCCGGTATGTGATTACCGATGTCGAGATGGATACCGGCAAATTCTGGGCGATGGCTACGTGGTTCAATGAAACAGCAGCGACTGCACCCTACCAGATGCCGATCCTCGTGCCTTCGCAGTCAGGGAGCGGTTATAGCACCGATCTCCTGAACCAAAATGCATACTATGATACGATGATCTCAAGGCTCCACAACTTCGATGGCTCCATGGCCCCGGCCACAACCGCATATTATGTAACATATGCTGATCCGTCCATTACCCAGGAAAACTACCCGGTTATGACTGATGCGGAAGCGATGAACGCGAGTGAGGCTGTCACAAAGGCCGACCAGTATAACCAGAACCCCCAGGCAGCCGGTTACCATGCAGTCGTGCTCAGCACCTCCCCCGTCTCTCCGATCACCGATGTTCCTGCTCTCCAGCATTACCGGCTCATCTACGAATCGCCGACCACCTCACTTTCCACCAATACCAGCGATGTGAAGTACGTGAAAATATTTGAATACGTCAATGGTGCCCGGATCAACGGGAACGGTATCATCGAGATCCCGCTCGTTACCAACCAGGGAAGAAATTTCACCTACCGGCAGGCAAGCGTGAACGGTGCATTTATCGTTCCGTATGCTACCGGGAGCGACAACCCGTACCCGGTAAAAGCCACCGGTCCCTATCAGATCGAGGGTACCAGCACAACATTTGAGGTACCGGAATCAGCAGTAACGAATGGGACTGCAATAAATTAAAAATAATAAAAAATTTAAGTTTTATATCAATGGCAACGATTTGAGTTTGAGTTGAGCCGATTTCTGTATAAATTTTTATAGTGACACCGGAGATTTTCCAAAATTGTGATTTTACGTTTTCCTTTTAATGAAAATCAATTATTTTCACAAATCCTAAATCCCATTTAAAGGAGTGGTTCTGAGCAACATCCGAGTGAAATGAATTCGGGATATTACAATATTTGGTTACACCTCCATTTTATTCAATAATATTTTTAGGAGTTACTATAATTTTTTCCTTGATTTTCTATAGGTCCATACTAGTTTCATTTTTTGAAACATTCACCGTAACTATATATTTCAAAATACTCATATATCAAAAACAAATATGTCTTGCATAAGTTTTGTCTCTCCCCGGAATTAGTGAAATATGAGTGGGATAGGGTTTTCGGGATGGAAAAATTAGTGTTGGGGTACTATTTGCAACGTTCTAGCGATAAAAACGAAAAACAAAAATAGGTGATTTGTAATCGTGAGTGAAAAAAAATCAGAATTTCTAATAATTGGGGGCGTTGTATTCATATTTATACTCTTAGCCATCTGCCTTTGGTATGGAACTCCGAATATAGATCTGTTCCCTGTGAAATGTTCAGAATCGTTAGTATCAGGACAAACTATGATAATTAACGAAACGCAGAACAATGCCGTGATCTGTGCCGAAATGAATAGCTCGTTCATAATCGAGTTGACTGCAGGCTTTTCAAGACTTGGTGGAGTTTGGGCCATTAAAGCAAGTCCCGGACTTCAAATTCTTGATGAGAGCTCAATCTGGTATGATGATAATGGGAGTCCAACAGCGAGGCCCGGAATGGGAAGAGGTGTAGATAGATGGAATTTCACCATAAATGAAAGTGGTTTACAGACAATTCATGCTGATCTCCAATTTCCGGGAAGAAAAACCTCCGTGCTACCGTTTGATCTAAAAATTGTTGTAAAGTAGAGATCTCTCGATTTTCGACTTATTTTGATATTTGGGTTTTCCCATCCTGAAAAAAAGTTTCGAGAATCCCCGAAATCTAGGAAATTCCAAGCGTAGATCAAAGAATTCAAAATAAAATTGTTTCTTTACAAAAATCTCTAAAATTATGTTCGCGATTATTAGCTTAATTTATTAATGAGGTTTTCTATAGAGACATTTTTCCTTATTTGTATAAATAACTTCATGAAAGTTTCATTTTTTGAAACTATACAATTGAGAAGATTTAATTAGAAAGAAGGAATTTTAAAATGTTAAGGAAAGGTCTGCCAACTTCAGAAGGGATGACAGACCGGTCCCGCCCGAAGGCATGTAATCATTTGCTTCTTGTTATATGAAGATTTTTTGATCATGCCTGCCTAAAGAAGAAGGTGTGATCGAACACATGATTTGGAAACAACGCAGTATACATTGGAGCCCGTTTTGGCTGATGGTTTTAACAATCATTTTACTGGTCTGTTTACCGGTCTCAGCTGATCAAACTTCAACTGGTGGCGATACTCTTACCAATCCGACTTCAACAACGACGGCCATATCTTCGGCACCCTACATTACCATAGATCCCATCGGGAACTATACTATTGGAAATGTGCTCAACATTAACGGGACAACGAACCTGCCGGTGAATACTTCCCTCTTTGCAACAATTTTTCCGGACTCTTATAGTCCAGGATATAGAGGTCCTGAACAGCCTGCATTTTTCCTGACTAATATTTCCATAGTATCGACACCATCCGGGATAAACTTGTGGTCGGTTAATGCTACCGATATCGGTATCAGTGGGCTACCTGTCGAATGGTCGCCCTACTTAGTAACGGTTGAGATTCCAGGTCTTGCTGCAGGTGCGATTATAACTGTTCTCCCTGCACCAAACCCGACACTAACATCGGTTGGAACGAATGCTAGCATGACATCACTTCCAATAAATCCTTCCCCGGCTCAAACGACCCAGACGACGACTCAGTCATCACCTTTACCAACGGCAATGCCAATCGCAGTAATTGCAGCTAGCGTGATTATTAGACCCCTTTACAGGAAAAAAGAGTGATTATTCATGGTTTTTAGAAGACTCAATGTAGTGATGATCCTCAGTATTGCAATAATATTGGGATTTTTGGTCCCAGTTGCAAATGGGGAATTGATAACGAATGTCGATTCAGCAAGAGCGATAAGTGAAGTTCCATTACCACAACTTCACGGTAACTATTCCAAGGAAAGTTTAGTGGTTACCAATGAATTAAGCCCGGGAAAAAGTGCCCAGGCTTCAAATGGCGTTTCACAAAATATCCAAGAAATAACTATTCCTCTGGGCGCCATTATTCGTCATGCGAATAATGTAACCACAGTATTTGATCAGAACGGGAATCAGGGTACTCGCGGCAGATGATACACGCGCTGAAATCGTTCATACAATTCATGGAGATTCACCGGCAACGTTTGTTCACGAAGTCCCCAATGGATCTGTTATCGTCGACGGAGGAGACACTCTTACCATTGTAAATAATAATACACGAATCCTTACTATTATTAACGCAAATTCTAATGAGCGATATATCCCTACATCCAGCGTCGTATGTAAAGGTACTCCCTATAACTCTCAATGGATTGAGGGAGCTGAAGGTCTTATAGGGTCATCACCAGACGGATATACGTTTCAAGCCGATTGGCATGTACCACAACAACCAAGTTTTGATGTACCGGTTACTATTTGGAACGGCATCTTTTATTGCAGTGGAGATGTAAATACCGCGTTAATCCAACCGGTTCTCCAATGGGAAACGGAAAATGACAAGCCCGTGGTGACTAATCCTCCTCAATGGTATCTGCAAACATGGTATGTTTGGTCAAATTCAACAACTGGAACAGCAAATCCGGATCAAATTTTTGCTACAGCAATTGGATCCCAAATATCGAAGAATGATCTAATCTATGGGAATATTCAGGTACGAGGAAATGTAGTTACCGGATTTGCGGATGATACCAATACAGGAATGATATCTGAATTATCTCTGACAAAACCGGAGTATGACCCCGAATGGATGAACCAGCCTGCTTATGCACAAATTGTATTGGAAGGCAAAAATCCTCTCGCCCAATCCAATTCAAATTTTTTGCCCGGCCCGGTGACAGTTTCAAATTTCATATTAGAAGATTCTGATGGAAACAATCTTCTTTCGATAACCCCGATGTCGAGTTTTGTAAACCCTATTTGGCAGAATTCTAAAAATTTTACTGATTACAAGAACCTTTCCGTAATTAACCGATGGCCAACGGATATCACATTGATGAACAATCCAAATCGTGTCAATCCTCCCGTGGCTAATTTTAATTTACCGACAACAAATTACGCAGAACCCGCCAATATTGAATTTACTGATGCATCGAGTGGGTCTCCATTCCTATGGCTGTGGAATTTCGGTGATGGTACAACATCTATATCACAAAACCCATATTTTCATGACTATACAAATTCCGGAACATATACCATCAACTTAACAGTTTGGAATGCAGGGGGAGCGAATTCAATCCCTAAAACGATTTACATCTGGGAGATCCTAAATCCAAGCATCATTTCGAATACGAATTCCGGTACCGCACCGCTTACAGTTCAGTTTAATGGCACATTGAATACTGATTCCAGCATGTCCACGCTTGCAGTAAAGTCCAATGGCATATTGAATGCCAACTCCGGTACGGGTAGTCTTGCAATAAATCCCGAAGGTACTTCGAGCGATTCTTCGACAACATGGAACTGGAGTTTTGGAGATGGCACTTATTCAACAAGCCAAAACGTATCTCATACATATTCTCATGTGGGCACCTATACTGTCACATTAACAGCAGGAAATCCCGGTGGAACATATTCCTCAACCCCCCAGACAATCACGGTCATCCCACCAATAACGGTAGCGAGTTTCACGGCCAATCCCACCTCTGGTACAACCCCGTTAACCGTCCAGTTCACGGATACCTCAACGAACACTCCAACTTCTTGGCTTTGGAACTTCGGAGATGGTACCACTTCAACTCAGGAGAGCCCGGTGCATACCTTCACATCGGCGGGATCGTATTCAGTCAACCTGACGGCGACTAATGCCGGTGGCAACAGTACTTCAGCATCCCAGACAATCACGGTAGTCCGAGCGAAGCTGGCAGCCAGTTTCGTTGGATCCCCGATGTCCGGTGTAACCCCGTTACCGGTCCAGTTCACCGACACGTCCACCGGCCAACCAACTGGTTGGGCGTGGTATTTCGGTGATGGAAACTGGCAGACCGTCGGTTCAAACTGGACTGAAATGACCGCTAGCCCTGGATGGAATGATAGTTACTATAGCGCGGCGACAGCATTACCTGATGGGAGCATTGTGATGCTGGGTGGGTTTGATAATGTACTGGACGAGACTCTAAACGATACATGGCATTCAACGGATGAAGGCGCTACGTGGACTCTTGTAAACCCGAGTTCCGGCTGGCTTCCCCGATATGCATTCCCCACCGTTACACTACCTGATGGTAGTATCGTGATAATGGGCGGCGATGTTAACTATACCGCCGGGACTTTTCTGAACGACACGTGGCGGTCAACAAATGAAGGCGCTACGTGGACGGAGATGAACGCGAGTTCCGGCTGGGCACCTCGGCAATATGCCGCTGCAGTAGCGTTACCTGACGGCAATATCACTATCCTCGGGGGGTCATCTTCGAGCGTGTATTTTGGCGATGTGTGGCAGTCGACGGATAAAGGTGCCACATGGACGAAAATAAATGCTTCCGCTTTTGGTGGTACGGGTCTGAGTGCTCCTGCTGCTGTTGCTCTCCAAGATGGCAATATTGTCGTAATGGGTGGATACTCAGCCAATCATGGTAGAACTAACAGAACATACCGGTCAACGGATGAAGGTAAAACATGGACAGTAGTTAATGGAAGTGGCGGTTGGCAGGTTCGGGACCGGTTCCCCGCAGTTCCGTTACCTGACGGGAGTATAGTGTTCGCTAGTGGCTATCCTGCCGCCGCAGCCCTCAATGATGTCTGGCGGTCGACAAATGAAGGTGTAACATGGAAGGAAATGACAGCGGCTGCTCCGTGGGAGGCACGATATGGTGACGATATGGTTTCTTTACCGGATGGAAGTGTCGTGATATTATCCGGACAGAAGGATACAAATGAAGGTTTTGCTAACGTTTGGCGGATGCCGACGGCGTCATCCAATCTTGAGAACCCCTCACACACCTTCACAACACCGGGGAACTACAACGTCGTCCTGTCGGTTACCAACGGGCTGGCCACCAATACATCTGCACCACAGACGGTTGCCGTACTACCCTAGGTAAGCTCAACAAGAACACGGAAACGGAATCCATACGACGATTCCCGTGAACACGGAAAACCGGGGAAATCTCTCTCCCCGTTTTTCTGAACTGACGGGAAAAATCTGATAATTGATTTCTTTACGGATCAGGCATTTGAAAACAGGAGTTTTCCCGCCTTTTCGTCGACGACAATTTCCTTATCCTTGTTTACTTTTCCTTCGAGGATCATTTTTGACAATTCGTTTAACAGGTTCTTCTGTATAATACGTTTTATCGGCCGTGCGCCAAACTGGGGGTCAAACCCCTGGGTGGCGATGAACTGGATGGCTTTTTTGGTTGCCTTGAGCCGGATATCGTTCTTTTCGAGCATCTTCTGGATAATACCCACTTGTAGTTCGACAACCTTGTGGATCTCATCTTTTGTCAGCGGTTTGAACATGATGATCTCATCGATCCGGTTAAGGAACTCAGGACGCATGGTCTTTTTGAGCAGATCGAACACCTCATCCCGCGTACGGTTATACACTTCATCCCGGTTTTTGTCAGTGACCTTTTCGAGGTTCTCCTGGATGATGTGCGACCCGATGTTTGAGGTCATGATGATAATCGTATTCTTGAAATCAACGGTCCGACCCTTGTTATCCGTCAGCCGGCCATCGTCGAGGACCTGCAGGAGGATGTTGAACACGTCCGGATGTGCTTTTTCGATCTCATCGAGAAGAACTACGGAATAGGGTTTTCTCCGGACAGCTTCAGTCAACTGCCCGCTTTCCTCGTATCCCACATACCCCGGAGGCGCTCCGACGAGCCTTGAGACGGTATGCCGTTCCTGGTATTCCGACATATCTATCCGTACCATGCTGTTCTCGTTGTTGAACAGGAACTCTGCGAGCGCTTTTGCAAGTTCCGTCTTTCCTACGCCGGTTGTCCCGAGGAAGATAAAGGAACCGATGGGACGTTTTGTATCCTGCAACCCGGCACGGCTCCGTCGGATCGCGTCAGAGACTGCTTCAATGGCTTCGTCCTGGCCGACCACCCGCATATGGAGTTCTGTCTCGAGGTTGAGCAGTTTCTGTTTCTCGCTCTGCAGCATCCGGCTCACAGGAATACCGGTCCAGCGGGAAACCACTTCGGCGATTTCTTCTGCATCCACCTCTTCATTTACCATGGCAGAGTCCTTCTGCTGTTCGGTCAGTTTTTTCTTGAGCCCCTCCATGATCTTTTCTGTATCCGGAATACGGCCATACCGGATCTCTGCTACCTTCCCGAGATCACCGTTGCGTTCGGCAGTTTCAGCCTCAAATTTCAGGTTCTCAATCTCATTTTTCTTTGCGTCTATCTGATCAACGAGCTCTTTTTCCGACTGCCACTTCGCATGTACCCGGTTTCGTTCCTCGGTCAGGTTTCCGATCTCTTCATTGAGACCCTTGAGTTTCCCCTGGTCTTTTTCCCGTTTGATGGCTTCCCGTTCGATTTCCAGCTGCCGGAGTTTGCGTTCAATCGTTTCGAGTTCTTCCGGCTTTGAGTTGATCTCAAGACGGAGTTTTGATGCTGCTTCATCAATCAGGTCGATAGCCTTGTCGGGAAGGAACCGGTCGCTGATATAGCGTTGCGAAAGTTCAACGGCAGCAATGATTGCCTCGTCCTTGATCCGCACATGGTGATGTGTCTCGTATTTTTCCTTGATCCCACGAAGGATGGAAATGGCATCCAGGGTGTCCGGTTCATTGACCATTACCGGCTGGAACCGTCGCTCGAGCGCTTTGTCCTTTTCAAAGTATTTCTGGTATTCTTTGAGGGTGGTGGCGCCTATGACGTGCAGTTCTCCCCGGGAAAGTGCCGGCTTTAGGATATTTGCGGCATCCATGGCGCCTTCGCTTGCACCCGCACCGACAAGAGTGTGGATCTCATCGATGAACATGATGATCCCGCCTTCAGCGGATACCACTTCTTTGATAACGCTTTTTAACCGTTCCTCGAACTCCCCCTTGAATTTAGCCCCGGCAATCAGGGCACCCATATCGAGGGCAAAAATCAGCTTGTCCTTGAGGTTTTCCGGGACATCCCCGTCAATGATCCGGTGAGCGAGACCTTCAGCTATTGCGGTTTTTCCTACACCCGGTTCCCCGATGAGGATGGGGTTGTTTTTCGTTCTCCGTGAAAGGATCTGCAGCACCCGGCGGATCTCGTCATCACGGCCGATAACCGGATCGAGTTTGCCGCTGCGGGCAAGTTCATTGAGGTTCCGGGAATATTTTTCAAGGGCGTTATAGGTCTCTTCGGCATCCTGGCTTGTCACCGTAGCACCTTTCCGTAACTGGGTAATTGCTGTTTTAAGATCTTTTTCCGATACACCGTTTTCTTTCAGCAGCCGTGACGTGCGATCGTTTACCGATAGTATCCCCATGAGGAGGTGTTCCAGAGAGACAAACTCATCCTTGAATTCCTGGGAAAGTGCTATAGCTTTCTGCAGCGCTTTTGTGGCATCATTGGAGAGATAATGATCCCCGCCGGTAACTTTGGGATACGCATCGATGATCTTGTCGAGCTCCTGGGTGAAACTATCCAGGTTTACATTCAGTTTTTTAAGGAGGTACGGCACGACATTCTCGTCTTCCAGGAGCATCCCCTTCAGCAGATGTCCCGTTTCTATTACCTGGTTCTGCTTCGCTGTTGCAATTCCCGTTGCCTTATCAACGGCTTCCTGTGATTTAATCGTAAAATTATTGAAATTCATGATCGTGGTGTCCGTTTCTGATGTTCACATTTCCTGTGCGTAACAACACATTTTCCTATAATAAATAATTAACCGGTTTTTCTATTCCGGTGGTGTCTTATCCGGTTCACCCCGCAAACGCCTCTTTCATCAGGTCCTCCTGTTTTTTTGTCAGGTTTGTAGGTATCTG
Organism: uncultured Methanoregulaceae archaeon; assembly: GCA_963701095.1. Lineage (GTDB taxonomy): Archaea > Halobacteriota > Methanomicrobia > Methanomicrobiales > Methanospirillaceae > Methanoregula. The sequence continues at coordinate 900,307 of OY969564.1, read as the reverse complement.
GACTATGACCTTTACCAGGAGATCGCCCCGGTTATCTGAATTGAGGAGAGGCATACCCTGCTGGCGGAGCCGGAAGAGGGTATTGCTTTGTGTCCCCCGGGGGATTTTCAGGAGGGCACTTCCGGTTATGGTAGGCACGTTGATCTCTCCCCCCAGGAGAGCGACCGGTAACCCGACAACCGCAGTTGTGCGGAGATCCGCGCCCAGTCGTTCGAATACCGCATCTTTTTTCACGTGGACGACCGCGTAGAGGTCACCCGGCGGCCCCTGGTTTTCCCCGGGTTCACCTTCCCCGGCAATTCTCAGGAGCTGGCCGTCTTCAACGCCCCGGGGGATCGTTACCTCAATCTTCCGGGTTTTCTGGAGGACGCCACTGCCGTGACAGGTAGGGCAGGGTTTTTCAATAATCCTGCCACTTCCCACGCATTCCGGACAGGTTGAGAGGCTTATTACCTGACGGTTCCGGATTTTCTGCGGTGTCCGAACTTCGCCCGTTCCGTGACAGGTCGGACATTCTTTGAGAAACCCGGGTTGTGCGCCGGTCCCGTGACAGGTGCCACATTCTGACTGGTGCGGGACGGCAACCGTATTTTTCGAGCCGTAGAATGCATCGGTGAGGGAAATATCAAGATCATACCGGAGATCCGCACCGGCCCGCCTTCTGGATCCCCGGGACCCCATCGAGTACGCGTCGAATATATCGCCAAGTCCGAAGTCCCGGAACAGGTCGTCGTAACTGGGGGGTTGGTAACCTGCCGCATCCCCGGGTTTGAAATCAACGTGACCTACCTGGTCGTACTGAGCTTTTTTCTGGGGGTCTCCGAGGACCTGGTACGCTTCATTGACTTCCTTGAACTTTTCTTCCGCTTCCTTGCTCCCCTTGTTGAGATCGGGATGGTATTTCCGTGCAAGGTGCCGGAACGCTTTCTTGAGATCGTCCGCTGTAGCATCCCGTTTTACGCCAAGTACCTCATAATAATCCTGATTCGCCATGGTCGTCTGAAAAATTTTTATGAATTGTCATCCTTGACTTTGAAATCGGCGTCGACAACATGCTCACCGTTTGGACCGGTGGTGGTGCCGGCCGATCCTGCACCCGGAGGTGCTTCCTGCGGTCCTCCTGCCTGCTGCTGTGCCTGCTGGCTGACATGCTGGTATGCAGCCGTTCCGGCTTCTCCTAAAGCCTTCTGGAGTTTTTCCGTCTCGGCCTTTATTTGAGCAATATCTTTTCCATCAAGTGCGGCTTTCACGGCAGTTATTGCGCTGTTTAACCGCTCCACCATACCTGCATCCAGTTTGTCGGCAAGGTCGGTTTTTGTTTTCTCTGCGGTGTAGACGAGAGAATCGGCGATATTGCGGGACTCAATCTCTTCTTTTCGCGCTTTATCCTGCTCCTCGAATTCCTTGGCATCGGACACCATCTTTTTCACGTCGGCATCCGAGAGTTTTGTCGACGCCGTGATGGTCATCTTCTGCTCTTTCCCGGTACCCAGGTCTTTTGCCGACACGTTGATGATACCGGATGCGTCGATATCGAAGGTAACCTCGATCTGCGGAATTCCCCGCGGCGCCGGCGGGATACCGACGAGGTTAAACTGGCCGAGGCTGACGTTGTCGGCAGCCATCGCCCGTTCTCCCTGGAGCACATGGATGGTCACCGACGGCTGCATATCCGCGGCAGTTGAGAAGATCTGGCTCTTCTTCGTCGGGATCGTGGTGTTCCGGTCGATCAGGGCAGTCCTGACGCCGCCGAGAGTCTCGAGGCCTAACGTAAGCGGGGTCACGTCAAGGAGTACCATGTCCGTGATCTCGCCGCCGAGAATACCGCCCTGGATGGCCGCACCCATGGCGACACATTCCATCGGGTCAATACCCCGGACCATCTTGTCGCCCACGTGGTTCTCGATGAATTTCTGGACAATCGGCATCCGGGTGGGTCCACCGACGAGGATCACTTTCTGGATATCGTCTTTGGTGAGTTTCGCATCTTTTAATGCCTGGTCGAACGGTTTGGAACACCGCTGGATGATCGGTTCAACCAGCTGTTCGAGTTTTGCCCGGGACAGTTTCATCGACAGGTGTTTGGGACCCGACTGGGTTGCCGAGACATACGGAAGGTTGATCTCGGTTTCAAGTACTGTCGAAAGTTCGATCTTTGCTTTCTCAGCGGCTTCTTTTACCCGGTTGATCGCCATCTTGTCGTTGCGTAAATCGATCCCTTCCTGTTTCTTGAACTCGGCGGCAATCCATTCGTAAATGGCATTGTCCATGTCCGTCCCGCCCAGCTGGGTATCCCCGGACGTTGAAAGGACCGTAAACGTACCGCCACCGAACTCCATGATGGTGACATCCAGGGTCCCGCCGCCGAGATCAAAGACAAGGATCTTGTATTCGCCGCCTTTGTCAAGCCCGTAGGCCATCGATGCCGCTGTTGGCTCATTGACAAGCCGGACGACTTCAAGACCGGCAATTTTTCCTGCATCCTTTGTTGCAGTACGCTGGTTGTCGTTGAAGTACGCAGGCACGGTAATGACTGCCTTTGTTACCTTCTCTCCGAGGAACGCTTCTGCATCTCTTTTTATCTTCTGCAGGATGAATGCCGAGATCTGCTGGGGTGTATACTCTTTCCCGTAAATTTTGTACACATGGTTTGTACCAATTTTGCGTTTTGCCGCCGAGATTGTTCCTTCAGGGTTGCTCACGGCCTGCCTCCGTGCCGGCTCACCGACGAGCAGCTGGCCGTCTGCCGTAAACGCTACATACGAGGGAAACATCTTGCCGGCGACGGTCGCTCCTTCTGCTGACGGAACGATCGTCGGTTTCCCGCCGACCATGACTGCAGCTTCGCTGTTCGATGTTCCCAGGTCAATGCCGATTATTTTCTCTTTAGCCATTGTTCTCACCTGTTTCTTCCATTTTTACCTGTTCTGCTATCTTTACTTTCGAAGGCCGGATCACTTTGGACTTCAGCTGATACCCTTTTTCCAGTTCCTCAAGAACGGTATTCTGCTCTTTCCCGCACTTCTCGGTGCACAGTACCTCATGGAGATGCGGGTCGAATTTTTTCCCCAGACAGGCTATCGGTTGCAAGCCATAGGCACAAAGGATTTTGTTGAAATTCTTGTAGATCATTTCGATGCCTGCTTTGTTCTTTTCCTGTCCAAGAGATGGCAGTGCCCGTTCGAGATCATCGAAAACGACGAGGAGGTCTTTGATCAGGTTCTCGTTTGCAAGTGCGATGATCGCTCCTTTCTCCTTTTCCTGCCATTTGCGATAATTATCAAACTCTGCCTGGAGGTATCTCAACCGTTCCAGTCGGTCCTCGGATAGTTTTGTCTTTTCCTCGAGTTCCGTTTTCAGCCGTTCATTCTCTTGTTTCAGCTGTTCATTCTGGAGCTGGATATCGTCGGTATCCATTAAAGTCCTCCTCGTGCTCATCCCATACCAGTGTTTACGATGTCGCCACTGGATATGTTCAGCCGGCCTCTCACTTGCCAGGGTAAGGTCGCCATACGACGGCCGATGTCTTCACCTCTTGTTTTCTTGATTGTAAGTTTTACGCCGTTGGTTTCAGTCATAAGTGTAAACCTCCTTTCGGATGGTTAACCATAAGTTAGGGTGATATAGTATATAAAATGTTGTGTGGTAGGTTCTGTAAAGTCTGCGGGGGGTGGAGTATGCTGAAAAACGCTGTCAAAAGTCGGGGGGTGGCTCTATCTCATATCGAGACTTTTTTATAATCAGAGTGACATGATGTTGTATTATGTCAACACCATGCCGGGATCGTGCGTCTCCAAATGCGGGTGGGTTTGTGATCAATACGCTTTGGTTAGCGGAAGGAGAGAAGTTTGAACCATATGCTCAAAATATTGGTAATATCATCCCAAAAGATGCAAGATTATTAGGAGTGAATTCGATCTCCGCAATAAAAAGAGCTCAGCATGAATAATTCCGAAAAAGAAATGTCAGTTTTTAAGCATTATTGCAAAAGACTTCAAATAGAAATTATTAACGAGCATAAAGAAGATGATTACTGGTATCTTACCCTAAAAACTGGGGATGGAACTATCCTTTTGTTGGAGAAAAAACGCGAACTTGATCATTGTTTGCTGTTTTATACAGTAAAGTACACTGACCCTAAATTAATCGAACAAATTGAAAAGGTCGATCTTGACCCTCAATTTATTTATGGGATAAAATCCGCAATTTTTGATCCTGAAGTAACGATGGTTTTCATTCCTGAGAATGGGCATCTTAGAGGATATCACTTATCAAGAAGGCTGTTCCCACACGAATCAACATTTTCCGTAAGGGATTTCGATAACGCAGTAAGAGCTTTGTCAGCTGTTGGGGGAAGAGGATTAGCATTTATTAATTCCGTATTAGGTCACCAACAAGTTATACAAAAAAGCGGTGAAGATTTCCCAAAAACATCTCCAGACGGGATGTTTTATTAAAATTATTTTGCTGCCGTTGCAGCGTTCTGGATTAAAGTTATCCATTTATTTTCTCCGTTTACTTGTATCCCGCAAGCCTCAGCCGTGTTTTTCCGTCGAGCCCTTCGTGCGGCTTAATATAGTTGTGATAGACCTGCATTCCTTTCAGGATCGGGGTACTCTTCTTCTTTAATCCCCTCATGGTCTTTTCCCTGTCGCGGATTTCACCGTTAATCCTCTCCATCTTTGCGTTTCTCGTATATCTCTGAAATGACTTCCTTCAAATGACCCCTGCCAAATAATAATAAAAGCACGAGGAAAACAATTGCAACCAGATAGAGAGCGATTAATAAGAGAGTTACAGATAATGGCACTTCGGATTGATTATTTATTACATTGAGACACATGAGGATGAACGAGGTAAAACCATATCCGATTATAACAATAGTGACAATTATCATATCTTTTTTATGAGATATTAACTCAATTTTATCCAAAGTTAAATCTTCGATTTTTACTTTATCTTTTTCAAATATGTTCCCGATTATGTCGTGATACATAAATTGTAATGCGGTAAGGGTTATCCCGCTAATAAAAAACATAATAGAAATTATGATGGTTGGAGTGATGACATGATTAGAAGTATAAGTTGGAATAAGACTTGCAAGAGCTCCCGCCCAATATACCAATGGTATCAGGGTGTTCACATATTGCTCATTTCCCTTTAGGGACTCCAAAACCATGTAAACCAGAATTACCAATGAAAGTTCTTTAAAGTTGTTAGGTTGTATCCCACTCTGGTTAACAGTCAAAATCATCCCTTACAAAGTTAACAGAACCCTCAATTTCTGTTGAAGTGGTTCTTGCGCCATTCAAAAAAGTCATTTCGGAAATCAATCCACCAATCCGCACAGAAAGGAGGTTAGTCAAGCCGAAAAGCAAGATAATTGTTTCCAACGCGCTTAAACGCGCCAAACGGTTGTACTTTATATAATATTTATTATGAGTATTGGCTGAGGACTCATTAACATGAAAAAATCTCATTTTGTTGTAATTTCCATTTCATTGGTTCTTGTATTGACCGTGATTATTGCCGGATGTGCTCAGATTCCATCTACTGGAAGTAATGCGCAGCAAACAATCCCTCCAACAGAACAAACTAACTGTGGATCTCAAACGTGCCCTCTTCCAACAAATGGAGTACAAACAGGATCGCCCGGCGCAATGACTACGGAAAATGCCGGGCAACCCCAAAATACCTACGTTGTTGCAGTTACCTTATTCCGCATCGGTTCCGGCGTATCCATTTCTTACCAGGGGGGTCAGGACGCTGCAAGTTTAGAATATATCACCGTATCTGTCAATGGTGTATACCAGGGAGACATACGCGATCCATACGGGCAAACCATTTTGCCAGTTGGAACCAAAGGAACTTTCCCTGCCAATAACCCCGGAAATGATAATGTCATTTGTGTCGGGCATTTTACGAGTGGAGCGACCCAGGTAATTGCTGAGACTACATTGTAACATTTTTTAGAGCGTCTTACTGGGGTTCTTATCCTAAAAAAGAGAGATTGGATTAGTGGGGGAACGGTGATGCCCCGAACAATGCCATAAAGATTTGGAGGAATGTACTAACAATAATCACGAATGAGAACACGTCGATTAGATGCCCCACAATCTCCGCCGAATCTGAGGCAAATATATTTAATTGAAATTTGAATGTATCATTTGAGGAAAGGCATGGTCGGATTTTTCGAGTGGATGGACGCTACATCACAACGCAATAGAAAAATTGTCATAAGTTTTTTTATTCTGCTGTTCATCCTTTTCATATACCTGCTGTATAAATTCGGGTTTATCAGGTCTTTGGTGTAATTTTTTTTGTTTTTGTTCTGCTGCATCTACGATGGATTAATTAAAACAAACCTCTTGATAAGAGATTATTTTGTTACCCCAATCCAATCATCATCTCCCAGCGATTCCCGGCAAGATTTATCAGGAAATTATAATTGGCATTGGAATATCTATGCGGATTAACATTAGATCATTCATCCAAAAAACGAATGAAGTGGGATATACTTACGACTGATAAAAATGGCATTTACACAACGTAACTCATAATTGCCATACGTCTAAAAAGTCCCACAATTCAAAAGGGAACTGAAAAGTCCTCCTCCTGGAACATCGTCAAAAATTTCTTACGAGGGGGAGGTTTTTGCAAAAAAACGCTGATATACTTTATCCGGCATGTACCACCGGATCCATCCATGGCCCTCGACCCTGGTCCGGATCATAATGGCAACGGAAAGGAGAACGAGTCCGATAACAAGGACTTCCGTATTAGCAATATGGAAAAAAGTTGCTTTATACGGCGTACCCACCGGAAGCCAGGAAAGTCCCATTAATTTGTTGGAAAAAGGCCAAAAATACCGGTAATCTGTGAGGTATACCAATGCATCTTCGAAAAGGTGACCCCCAAAACCGATCATGGCAAAGAACATTGAATCAAAGAACCTGAGACCGAACGGAGCAAGAAGGAACGCTACGATTATGCCAAAGATAACCATGGCCGCGATATTGTGGAATGTTCCGTGCTGGATGGGCTGGCCGTAAAAAAGCAGGGTTATCCCGATTTTATTCAGGATCCCTTTGGCGAAAAGATCAAGGTCCGGAGCCCAGGAAACGAGAATGATTATCCATGTAGTGTCACGTCCGAAATACCGGACAAAGAGCATCCCGACGATTATCGCAATGGCAGCATTGTAAATAATATGCTCTGCCAACATACCCGCCCACTTTAACCGGCGATCATTAAATATGTTTTCTTATATCCCATTATCTGTAAGGTGCTGTTTCCTCAACAGGTTTACAGGACCCGGGTTTAAAATCTTTAATGACTGTGGAACCGAAATTTCCCTTCCGGAACCAGGATCTCAAACCGGGCACCTTTCCCCGGCTCACCGGTTTCAGTGATAGTTATGCCGGTTATGGAAAGGATCTCGCGGGAGAGGAAAAGACCAAGCCCGGTATTTTTCCCGAACCCCCGTTCGAACAGTCGTTCTTTATCTCCTGGCATTATTCCCGCCCCATCATCCTCAACAAAAATGACCGCCCCGGCTTCTGATTTTCGGGTGTAAATCCGGATCGTTGTCATCTTTTCGCCGCCGTACCGGAACGCATTGTCAATGAGGTTATAGAATACCTTCCCAAAGAGATGATCTGCAAAAACTTCCGGTAAGGGATCGACAACTTCGATCCGGATATTCCTCGCCGGAAGCCCGGTGATTGTTTGCTTGATCACTACCGATACGTTCTGCCATACAGGAGCCTTTACGCCGAGATTCTCATAATCCTTGGTGAAAGTGATCTGGTTGTTGATAATTCCCGTAATAACCTTTTCTTTGTCGATAAACTCTCCGATCTTATCCGGATTATTAAGATATTTTCTGGAAATTTCAAAGTAAGCAACCAGAGCCATAAGCTGGTTCGTGATATCATGGCGGGTGATTGACGAGAGGAGATTGAGTTTGTGGTTTGCCAGTTTTATTGCATCTTCAGCCAGTTTCTGTTGGGAAATATCTGAGATAATACCTAAATAGCTGTTGGTACCGGTGCCATCCGAGACTGGCTTAGTCGAGGTTCTTACCCAGATATGCTCACCGTTCTTCGCTGTCAGGCGCCATTCAAATGGTTCAATGATCCCGTGTTTAATCTCCTTGAATCTTTTCACAAGCGCGTTCAAATCTTCCTTAAACACAATGCTTGTAAATGGTTTTCCCAACAAATCAGAGGGAGAATATCCGTAATGACGTTCCCCTATCGGGCTAAAATACGTGATAATACCATTTGGATCAACGGTGAATATCACATCGTTCAGGTTCTCAACAAGTTCCCGGTAACGCTGCTCGCTTTCAAGGAGTGCCTTTTCCGCCCGTTTGCGATCAGTAATATCCGTAAACATGGCAAACGAGCCTTTGAATTTCCCGTCATCTCCAAAGACCGGCGAAGCTGAAACGAGAAGGGTAATAATCGAACCGTCCTTACGTTTGTACCGGCGTTCGAACTGTTCATTTATCCCTTTTCTCCGTTGCTCAAAGTGTTGTTCGGCATCGCTCATTTCATCTTGGACGACGAAGTCCGTTACATGGTGGCCGATGATCTCCTCGATTGAATATCCAAGCATCTTTGCCATCATCGGATTGACAAATTGTATATGGAACCCTTCGTCAAGTCCCCATATTCCTTCGGTTGCAGTCTCGTAAATCCTGCGGTATTGTGCCTCTTCTTGATGCAGCGCCGCTTCGGTCTGTTTGCGCTTGGTGATGTCACGAGCGGAGGTCATGATAACCTCTTTTCCATTCATTACAGCCCGGTGAATATTAATGTCAACGGGAAACCTTGTCCCGTCTTTCCTTATCCTGACAGATTCATAGGTTCCGGATTTCTGTGTGGATAACCGGGTCATCTGACGAACGATCTCATCACGATATTCTTCCGCATCGAGATCGAAGAAATTCTTCGAACACAGCTCATCTTTCGTGTAACCGAGCTGTTCATAGGCCGTAGTATTTACATCAATTATTTTTCCCGGCATTCCGTCAGCGGCATTTTCCAGAATGATCAAGGCAGACTGGGCTGTATCAAAAGTAACCCGGAATTTCTCCTCGCTTTCCTGAAGATCCAGATTTTTCTCCAGAAGTTCTTCTTCAACCCGTTTCAGCTTGGTTATTTCCGCCGTTATGGTCATCATCGCCGGCTTGCCATTGATCTTAATCGGGATTGTGGAATATTGCACATTCACTCGTTTACCCGATTTGCTTTTTGTCGTCATAGGAATGTTGTCAAGCTTGCCATGGAGTACCATCTGAGCTGTCAATTTAACAAAATCTCCAAGAGAGAGCAGGCCCAATTCAACAGGATTCTTTCCCAGGATTTCTTGTTCAGTATATTCGCTGCTCCGCAGGAATGCTGAATTGACTGCAATAAATTTCCCGTCAGCAGGTACTGTTAATCGATATAGGATAGGGGCTGTTCTCGAAAACAGTCTGAAACATCATTTCCTTTTCCGTAAGGGCTTCCTTAGACTGTTTGCGTTCGGTGATGTCCCGGCCTTCCGGTAAGAGTGCGATTATATTACCCCTAGAATCCACCACCGGTTTTAAGAAGAAATCGATATAATGGACATTTCCTGCAGTATCTTTGTGGATTGCGTCGAAGTGAACGGTTTCCCCATGGACGGCCCGGGTTATTGCATCCTTCATGGCGGCCTGGGTGTCGGGATCATTAGACCACCAGGGTGTTTCCCAAAAGGGTTTGCCTATAACCTGGTCCAAATCTGTGCCGATGAGGGCCATGGCTGCGGCATTTGCCCGGGTAAGTCTTCCCTGCAGGTCAAGTACACCCGTCAGCTGGGTCGACTGGGAAAAGACCCCCTGAAAAAGAGCCTCGCTCTCAATTAAGGCTTTATCAGCACGCCTGCGCTCGGTAATATCGTGAATAACACCGAATACTACGTTCCGCCCGGGATCGTACTCTGCGATGGAATGAATATCCAGAACGGCTCCATCGGATTGCCTCCGGATCTTAAACTCAACATTGTAAGGGGATTTCCCGGCGATAAGGTCCTTTACGGCAGTGTCGAGAAGAGATCGGTATTCGGGAAGAGGAAGTTTTTGGACATTATCAATGGTCGACTGCGTTTTTCCCAGACCATAAATACTACGAGCCCCCTCAGAAGCGGTAACCGCATTTTCACTCAGTCGGAACTCCCACTCCCAGACCTGCCAATCTCTTCTGCACGTTTTAAATGTGCCTCACTCTCGCGCAGCGCCTTCTCCGAGCGTTTACGCTCACGAATATCGCGGATGATCCCCTCAACTCCTGCGATACGTCCGGTATTGTCATGATAGAAATGGCTGCTTATTGAAACTGGAATCTCAGAACCATCCCGGTTCAGGACAATGACTTCGTAATCGTTCACATAACCCTTTTCTTTCATTCTTGCAAGCAGTTCATTACGCTTTTCCGGATCTGCCCAGAATGAGGTAATGGGGCGGCCGATTAAGTCGTCAAGGGTGTCATACCCCAGCAAATGAAGGGCCGAGGGAGTCACGAAAGTAATTGTACTGTTGAGATCTGTCTGGTACACGATATCAATGACGTTTTCCACGAGAGCGCGGTACCGCTTCTCGCTCTCGCGTAAAAGCTCTTCCGCAGATTTTCGATTGGTCTCCTCATCTATTGTTCTGAGAGCAAAAGATATTTCGATGGCCAGCTCCTCCAGGAGACTGATGGTCTGCTCATCAAAAAATCCGGTCACCGGGGCATAGATGCATAAAACACCGGCATTTTCTGTTCCAAGGGCAAACGGGAATGCAGCATTTGCCCGGTAACCGCGTTTCAGGGCATTTTCCCGCCACGGTTCCATGCAGGGATCTCCGGAAATATCGTTCGAGAAATAGTATTTTCCTTCCCGGTACGCTCTCCCGGTCGGTCCACGGCCCTGGGGAATATCCTCAATAGGGATGGTGAAGTTGTCCAGGTATCCGTCGACGTGTCCGGCAGAGGTGACTGGACGGATGGCTGCCTGGTCAGCAAGTCCGATCCAGGCCATACGTAATCCACCGGTTTCCACGAGAATCCGGCAGATCTCAGAAAAAAATTCACCCTTCGTCCGGAAATGAACGATAGCCTTATTGGTTGCATAAAGAACCGCGTATAACCTGGTGAGAGATTGTATTTTTTCTGCGGCCTGGTGATGTTCGATTGCAATCCGGATCTTATGCATGAGCTCGACAAACTGGCTTCTTGGCTCTCCTCCTTTCTGGAGGTAAAAATCGGCCCCTTCATTTAAAGCCTGGATAACTATTTCTTCACGTCCGCGTCCGGTAAAAAGGATAAACGGGATGGTATTTCCCGCAGTTCTTACTTCCTTTAAGAATGCGATGCCATCCATTTCCGGCATCTGGTAGTCTGCAATGATGGCATCGTAGGACTTTTTTTCCATCAACGTAAGTGCTGCTGGTGCAGAGGTTATAGTGTCGACGGAAATCTCCCCGCTGCCCTCTAAAAAGAGTTTTCCTATTTCGAGCAAAGCGGCTTCATCATCGACATAAAGGATATTGAACAAATACCGTCTTCCTTGATCAATACTATGCCTATCTTCTCACATTAAAGATTGGTAAACCGGGTTTTCATACTTTCGTTTTTATTCGAGTATTTAATCTGTCCCTTTTCCCCAATCTCTCTTGTTCCTCTTGATTTTGTCGGATTCATACTCAAAAATGGGTTCTGTTACCGTAATGGCGGATAAAATTGAACGTTAACTAATGGGAATTTTTCAGATAATCAAGGTAAGGTTCAATCTCTGTTAAAGTGATTCCTTTCCGTACCTGTCTATTGTGAAAAAATTAATTTTCTTTTATTCTCCGGATAAACAGAACCATCCCGAGTAATCCGATGATTACCGTCAATGGTATCACTAATGAGGGAAATTCTGGAATATTTGGGACCATGGTAAAGTCCTGTGTGGTCACCGTATCGCTGATAACCTGGACGTCGTTTGCAATCCCGTTAAGATATCCCTTGAGTTTTACCGTGACTGAGTATGAACCCGGTAGCATCTGACTGGAAGTCCACGGCGTGACATTTCCCGTATCAACACCGTCAATATATACCTCAGCACCGGACGGAGTCGAGTTCACGAAAAGGGTTCCGGTATCAGGGGCAAGAACGGTGATATATTCTGTCTTCCGTATACTGCCGAATCCGCCGGAATTGTATGCCTGGAGTGATACCTGGTAGGTTCCCGGTTTCGTGTAGGTATGAACTGGATTCTGTGCTGATGAGCCGGCAGTCTCAAGGCCCCAGACATCGTTTTCAACGGTCGGGCCACTTCCTGCCATGATGATAAAGCTCCCATCCGGCATCGCAACCGCTGACAGAGAACTTCGTGCCGACCACCCGGCATGCGGATTCACCCGTGCCCACGTCGAGCCTTCGTCGGTTGATCTCCAGACGTCGTTGTAGTAATGACCATTAAGGTCATCTCCTCCCGTCAGAAGAATACTCCCGTCCGGCATGACCACACTTGAAAGAGATCCCCGCGGCGCCCAGCCGGCACTTGCATTCACCTGTGTCCACGTTTTCCCGCCATCCGATGAACGCCAGACATCGTTAAACACGACGTGGCTGTTGATATTGTTACCTCCCATCACGACAATATTTCCGTCAGGCATTACTACGGCAGTATGACCGGCCCGGGGAGACCATCCTGCATGGGCTGTCAGCTGCGTCCACGTTGACCCTTCATCGGTCGATTTCCAGACATCATCAGGATACGTAAAGGAACCGCCAAATCCTCCCATCAGTACCGATACTTCCATCGGGCATAGCAACACTTGGGAACGCAATGCGTGCTCCCCATGGGGCATCATGCGTCAATTGCGTCCAGGTCACTCCTTTATCGACAGATCGCCATACGTCGGAGAACCAGCCATTCCCGCTGTCCCCGCTCATGGTGACGATGCTAGCATCAGGGAGTACGACGCTTGAATGACCGATTTTACCCAGCGACCAGGGAGAAGCATTCACGAGCGACCATGTGGCACCGTTATCGCCAGATTGCCAGGCATCGTTGAAACTCTGGGGAAAACCTTTGCTGCCACCAGTCAAAACGATATTTCCATCCGGCATCGCAACAACGCTCTGCCCGGATCGTCCCGCCCACGCCGCATGCGGGGTCATCTGTGTCCATTGTCCTGAAAAGTTTTCGTCACCAAAATACCAGGCCCAGCCCGTCGGGTTATTCGAAGATAAATCGGTGAACGAAACGGTCAGCGGTGCCTTACCTGAAGTAATATCAGTAGAGAAATCAGGAACCGGTTTCGGGGGAATCTGGACAAGGGTAAAGTCTGCCGGGGTCGTTGACCCTGCGGAAACTGTTACACTGACCGGTAATGGTATCTTGTATCCCGAAAGCGTCACATATACCGAATGAGATCCTACCGGAACATTCGAAATCGTATATGGTGTTACATTGCCGGTGTCGGTATTATCAAGGAAGATCTCCGCTCCTGACGGCGTTGAAGACACCGTGATATTTCCTGATTCCGCATTCGGAGCGAGAACAGTGATGTATCCCGCTTTCTGGACGCTGATAAATCCGTCATTATTGTATACCTGCAATGAGACAGGATAAGATCCCGGTTTTATATACGTGTGAACCGGGTTCTGTTCGGTCGATCCAGCAGGCTGGAACTGCCACACATCTTTGAGATCACTTGCTCCGTAGCCATCGTTATTACCGCCCATCAGGACGAGACTTCCGTCGGGCATCAGAACACCGCTCTGACCTGACCGCGCTGACCATTGGGCATGCGGTGTTATCTCTGTCCATGTGGCACCGTCATCGGTTGATCGCCATACGTCATTCGAAAGACTCGGAACAAAGTCTACGTCGTCATTACCTCCCATCAGGAGGATACTGCCATCCGGCATTACAGCAGTGGTCTGACCATTTCGTGCTGACCATCCCGGATTTGCGTTCATTTGTTGCCACGTTTTACCGGAATCGGCCGATCGCCAGACATCATTGGTAAACCGCATATCTTCGTACCCGCCCATGAGGACGATACTGCCATCCGGCGTCACCACGGTGGTATGACCGCATCGGGGGACCCAACCGCCATCAGCGGTTACCCTCGTCCAGGTCGCTCCCTCGTCGGTTGACCGCCATACGTCATTCTCAAACACAAACCAGCCGTCGCTGCCGCCGGTCAGGATAATGCTGCCATCCGGCATAACGACACTACTCGGTGAATTTCTGCCAGTCCATGCTGCATGGGGAGTCATCTCTGTCCAGGTCGCTCCCTCATCGGTTGACCGCCACACATCATTGTACAAACTCATGTTTGGATAGTTGCCGGATGTTCCCCCCATAAGCACGATGCTGTTATCCGGCATTGCCACGCTGGTAAACCCGTTTCTCGGCAACCACCCGGCACTCGCGTTCATGAGTGTCCATGTTTTACCATAATCAGTCGATCGCCATACATCGTTCAACCAATTGGTACCGTTATAGCCACCCATCAGGATAATACTCCCGTCCGGCATCACAACTGTGTTCTGGGTGGTCCTTGCAGGATACCCGGAATCCGGTGTCACTTCAGTCCAGGGGACTGAATAATTCTCATCACCGAAATACCAGGCCCATCCGGTGGGATTATTCGAAGATAAATCGGTAAACGAAACGGTCAGTGGTGCATTACCAGATGTGACATTAGCAGAGAAATCTGGAAGTGGTTTGGTTGCCTGAACTCCCGGAATAAGGAGGAGGATAACCACGGCGAGGTAAACTATCATAACTACGGTTATCTGTCTCATTATCCATTACCCCCGGAACCCGTCTGGCACCTCCTGAAAACCGGAATAAAAAGATGGAACAAATTCCAGGGGCCAGCTGGTTTACGGTCGGGGGATATTATTTAGAGAGCTCTAATAATTGTATGCAAAGCATTGATGCATGACGGTGGATAAGCTTACCGGAAGCCAAAAAAAGGATAAGTTATTTCATTCTCCTGACATAGAAAATCGCTCCCAATAACCCGACGAGCGAGATTACCGGTGCTGCGATTCCGGGAAACTCCGGGGCCGGGTTTGTTTGAGAAGGTACAACAGAGATATCATCGAGAGTTACACCGCAGGGATCATTCTGGGCTTGAATATCAAGGAATCCGATTTCTGTTGAAGTACCGGTTGCCTGAAGACCGGGTATGGTAACTTCTTTCCATCCCATATTCGTATAGGAATGACCTGTTGAGTCAAACGTATACGTTGGGCTGAGTTCCACTCCATCCCAGAATACGCCGAGTGTCTTGACTTCCTGAATATCCGGGTTCCCCGCCATCCAGAACGTGAGGTCGTATTTTCCACCGGCCACGGTACTGATGTTCTGGCTGATCATTCCCGGTGAATTTCCAGAAAGATCAATTGACTGGCTCCCCAAATGAGGCTGCCAGTATCCATTGATGAGATCGATACTACCGGAAGTAATAGTCCAGCCGGTCAATCCGTTTCCGGTAAAGAGCGTAGTCCATGGATGTGCAGCTACCGGTGTTTCAAATCCACCATTCGTTACAAGGTTTGCGGAAACCACCCCGACAGACGCGAGGAGTACCACCAAAACAAATCCTGCCATTAATATACTTTTCATAAACTCACCTTCCGTGAATGGATACTCCTGATTGATTCATGATAATAAGCACATGCAAGGCAGTGTTGCCTTGCAGAGTAATTTTGAAGAGGTGTGACCTTTAATAAAAAAGAAATCGGGTTCTGGCAAGGTGAGGATTATGCAAAGCCCTAATACATTATCAACGTCCTCTTTTTTCTCCTTACCGTCAATTCATATAGCCGCATTTCACGGGAAGTTCTGGTGAAAGAACTCAATTTTTCGAGAATTCAGAGGGCCGTATTTTCCCATGCTCTAAAGTAAAATTTTTCATTTATGAATGGGTTGGAGCAGGTTCACTCTGTTTCCCTCGGTATCAAAAAAAGATGCAAACAAGCCGATTTGCGGGATTTCCATGATCTCACCGGAAATTTTCCCACCAGCCGCTTCAACTTTCCTGATATGCTCCTTAATGTTATCCACCTGAATTGTTATAGTCGTAGTTTGCGATGAAGTATCATCTGTTTTCTTGTAGAATCCGCCATTGATTTCGCCGGGTTTCTTTGGTCCGTTTTCATCAGATTCGGTAGTCGTAACAAGAATAAAATTCCCCATCTCCGGGCCCAGTTGCTGTGTTTGCCAGCCAAATACATTTGTATAAAAATCGGCCATCCGTTTTCTATCCATCGCGGGCATTTCAAAATGAATTACCGGATTCATCGTTATAAAATCACCGATAAAAAACCTTAATTTCCCTGATACTATTTAATCATAGTTTTATGTCAGTGGTTGGGGATGCCGGGCAAGAGCAGCTGTTTTTAAGAGAATTAAAAAATATTTTGTTTAAAATGCTCCCTCGATATTGCTGATTATTATGGTTAACCCCGTACAGATAAGGAAAGAGAATACACCGATAAGCAAACTCAATTCATACGCCAATGGTGCAAACTGATCTGTGAGGGCATTATACAATAAAATGAAGAGTGAACCGATCGCGATTAAGAAACCAATTGCCGCAATATAGGCGAATAATGTCCTTATTTTGACCATGTCTGTTTCACCCTCATTGACGGTCTTTTGTTGGTATACTCATATATTTAATGGTTTTTTGGTTCTGACGAAATTATATTCTTAGTGTATACTAACATAAGTTTCTCATACTGTTTGGGTAAAAGAGATCCCGCTCCCACTGCATGCAATATCCCGGTTCATTATTTTCAAATTTTATAATGTCCCCAAACCTTTTTAATTACCATTGTTCCTCATTCATCGATTGGAGTGAAGATATGGCAGTTAAGGCAACATTTGGGCTTGACGAGAACGTGGCGTCTGCCGCGTGTTATGTACTTACATGGGTAACCGGGATCATTTTCCTGCTGGTTGAGAAAGATAACAAAACGGTTAGATTCCATGCCATGCAGTCGGTGTTAACCTTCCTCCCCCTGACGATCCTTTATTATCTTCTAACGTCTGTTGTCTGGTGGCTGTTTGTAGGGGGCGATTCGTATGCAGCAGTAGGTATTTGGGGGATCCTTGGCCTTATCGGATGGTTGATTGTGATTGTTATGTTTATTCTCTGGGTGGTCCTGATGTACAAAGCATATTCAGGTGAGAAATTCCTTGTTCCGATCGTTGGAGGAATTGCAGAAAGTCAAGTTAGGTAACCCTGTTACCTTTTCCCCGGGATAAAAAGTCCCCTTCCTGAAAACTGTTATGGATAAAAATCCAACAACAATACATGGAAGGGCATGAAGAGGCTCAATTTCTCTCCGAACTATTCGGTGAGCCTTCTCTCTTTGAAAAACTTAACAAATCCATCCGGCGACTGTTTACCAGCCGGTCTGAGATTACCTATATGCGTAATCATTTAATCAACGAGTATAAACTGCCGTTTATAGAACATATAAAGCCCGATTCTCTGGATTTTGAAGATTCCTGGTCTAAACATATGTTTATCGATCATTTTGAAGAACGGCTTAAAACATTACCAGATGACGTTATAATAGCGCTTTATGGGATTTATGTAAAAGCAAAAACGATGAAAAACCAAAAGGAACGAGATGATGTAAACAGGCGCATCGTACATCTGCTCGAACTCAGTTACAGCCTCGACGGCTGGTTCAATGTAGAAAAAATGGGGGCTCAGAACAGAAAAAAACGGTTCTGACTGAAAAGAGGAGTATTCAAAGAAAATTTCGGAATGGTTATAGATAATTCAACGAAATAATTTCATTGGGGGGCTCCCCGAACGTGTCAGCAGACGGGAGAGTATCCCCCAAGAATAATCCTTCCCCCATTTATGATAAATAATTATTGGTTTAACTGTGCCAATTGTTAATATTGCATCAGGAATGAATCCTAGCTTTTCAACCAGAGAAAAATCCCGAGAAGATTACAGGCAAGAATAAGACCGATCAATGAGATGCCGGGAAAGAACCAGTCGGTGTTATCGATAAGAAGAAATGCCGCCCATATCAATCCAACCCAGGATATTATCGTAAGAAAAATCATCTGGCGTGGGTTTTTCATCCACTACTCTTTGAGAGACGGACTTGTATCCCTTTCGCTCTTATTGTAATGCATTTATCTGTTTTCGGAAGTTTTTGTTGAGTAAATAATTAATCAAAATAAAAAAGTTAAAGTTATATTTAACAATATTATATCCTGATAAAAATGGTTGAGATATATACGAACGCCGCCGGGACTGCTACGGAAACGGATCCGGTCGTGATGCAGTACATCATATTTGTTATCATCGTTGTCGTCATTATAGCCCTCATGTGCGTTTGGTTCAGAAGACGTAAACCCCATGCCTAAAACCATTATGTGGATTATTTACATCTGAAAACAACCTCCGTACTATGGTCTATATAATAAAACGAACCAGTTGTTCACTATGAAACCACTGTGCCTTCTCCCCATCCTCATTGCGCTCGTAATCGTAGCAGGATGTGCCGGGGTACCTTCTTCTGCATCGACACAACCGCCGCTCACTCTTAACCAGCAGGCACAATTTGCGAGTAATGATTATGCATTTACTTCAGGAATTAATGATATACAGATACAGAATAACCAGACCATAATCGTGACGATAACGGTGGTAAATACGGGGACAAAGGGGATGACCCTGTCAGTTTACCCTACATTCAATGATCCCGTGGGGCAATCTTTTCCCGGCGCGGCTATCTTTTTTAGCCAGATCTCCCCTAATTACAAATCAACCCAGAAAGGAACCATCTATATCCCTCCCGGAGAGCTTGAACATCTTACCCAGGGATCAACACTCGACGTCAAATACCAGGGTACTTCCCCGATTCCGTTTGAAACGACGTGGAGTGTCGATCTTTCCCACCTTCCATCGTAGGTAACCGTCCTGCTCAAAAAGGATATATATCAATCTTTCAGGGCGGATTTAAAAAAATAAGTTCATTAAAAAAATACCGATCAGGCTGCTGTGTTCTTCCTGACCAATGCCTCAAGTGCCTGCCGGAGTTCTGCAGTACGGTCACGAATCGTATCGAACGATCGCCGCTGCCAGTAAATGAGGTTTCTTAACTCTTCAGCACGTTGCACAATTCCTACTTCCACTGCATTTTTCCCGTTCAGGTACTCGACCTGGTTTACCATGTTCACTGCCTGGTACAGTATCTCACGCTTTCCTTTCGCATACAAAAGGTCCCAGGACTTCTGCTCGGACCGTTCGAATTCTGCGCCGTCGAGCGTTCCTTTGACTTTTTCCAGTGCAGTCTGAAAATGCCGGCGGGTGATCCTGACATTATCAAGTGACATAGCATCTGCCTCCCCGGCACTATGCTTCCCGGTCAACTCGTCGATGACTGCAGCCTTTGTCTCCCGAACTACCGCTTCGAGATCAGCGCCGACAAAGAACCGGGTGGTTGCTGCGAGTTCGTCTATACTCACATCCGGACTGAGGATGCCATCAAGACCCTTGAGGTATGTCGCAAGAATTGCTTTCCTGGCTTCTTCGTCCGGCGGGGAAATGTACAGGTGTTTTTCAAGCCTGCCCGGGCGTAAAAGGGCCGGGTCAAGCAGGTCAGGGCGGTTTGTCGCTCCGATGACAAAGACTTCTTTAAGTTCTTCTACGCCGTCCAGTTCGGTCAGAAACTGGCTTAAGACGCTCTCGGTGACATGTGTGGAATCATTGACTGTCCCCCTCTTGGGGAAGAGGGCGTCGATCTCGTCAAAGAAGATGATGCAGGGTGCCGACTGCCGTGCTTTCCGGAACGCTTCCCTCACATGCTTTTCGGAGTCGCCAACCCCTTTTGAGAGCAGCTCGGGCCCTTTTATGGAGATAAAGTTGAGCTGGCGTTTGCTCGCGATGCCTTTCGCAAGTAAGGTCTTTCCCGTCCCCGGGGGGCCAAAAAGGAGGATCCCTTTTGGGGGTTTGTAATCCAGTTTTTCAAAGATGCGGGGATAATGCAGCCTTCCTTCGATGATCTTGATAAGGGTGTCTTTTGTCTCATCGAGTCCCGCGATATCGTCCCACGAAACGTCCGGCACTTCGATTAGGACCTCGCGGAGTGCACTTGGCTGGACCACTTTTCTGGCTGCATCGAAGTCGACCTTGGTAAGCCTGAGCTGATCGATTACCTCGTTTGGGATCTCTTTGTTGATATCGATAAGAGGAATGATCTTTCGGATAGCGTTCATCGCCGCCTCTTTTACCAGAAGTGCGATATCGGCACCGACAAATCCAAAGGTCGTCTCTGCAAGGGCCGCGATATCCACGTCTTTTGCAAGCGGCACTCCCCGGGTATGCACCTGGAAGATCTCAAGCCTTCCCCTCTTGTCAGGAATGCCAATCTCGATCTCGCGGTCGAAGCGTCCTCCCCGGCGCAGTGCCGGGTCAATGGAATTGGGGAGATTCGTTGCCGCAATGACAATTACCTGACCCCGTCCGGCTAGACCGTCCATGAGCGCGAGCAGCTGTGCCACGATCCGGCGTTCCACCTCGCCTTGTACATCCTCACGTTTCGGAGCGATAGCGTCGATCTCGTCGATAAATATGATAGATGGTGCATTCTCCTCGGCATTATGGAATTTGTCACGCAGGGCCTTTTCGCTGTCCCCGTAAAATTTGCTCATGATCTCGGGACCTGAAAGCGTGATGAAATGAGCATCGACCTCATTTGCGACCGCTTTTGCGATAAGGGTCTTTCCGGTCCCCGGAGGACCGTAGAACAGGACTCCTTTGGGCGGTTTGATCCCCAGCTTCTCGAAGATCTCCGGGTGGCGCAACGGAAGTTCGATCATTTCCCGGACAAGCTGGAGCTTACGCTCGAGGCCGCCGATATCCTCGTACTGGATCGTGGAGATCTCCCGTTTCCCCTCATCGGGGTTGAATGGTTCTTCCTTGAGTTCGATCTGCGTATCGTCAGAGACAATGGCGATGGCACGCGGAGATACGCGGACAATAACGAACGTGACCGAGTTACCGATGATATCGACACGCAGCGTCTGGCCTTCGACGACTGAGCGTCCCGAAGGACTCGGGAAAGGTACTGCTCCCCTCCGACAAGCCGGGTCTGCTGGGCCGGCTGGATGACCACCTTTGTGGCATACACGGCCTCTGATTTCCGGATCTTCACTTTCTCGTCGATTCCGGCACTTGCGTTTGTCCTGATGCTCCCGTCGATCCGAAGGATGCCAAAACCGATGTCCTCAGCAGTTCCCGGCCAGACAATTGCTGCAGCATTTCGTTTACCCACAATCTCTATGACGTCCCCGGATACAAGCCCCAGTTTCTTCATCACATCGACGCTGAGCCGTGCGATACCGCGACCGGCATCGTTATGTGCTGCCTCTTTGACGGTTACCTCAAAAAAATCTGTCTCTGCCATGAAAGCCCCAAAACGCTTTTCATTCCTTTGGTTTAGCGTGGCTGCCTATAAAAATACCCGTCGTGGCAGTCCGTGAGAGATCCCGGTGTGTTTCCTGACAGTAACAACGCCTTATTTTTCTAAACGCAAGTTTACTTGTTTCCATAACAAGCCAGATTTAGTCCAGAAATGTAAAAACGAGCCTTTATTTTGTTCCTTTGCGGTACTGCTAAGGTATGAGTATTATTGCTGATGCCAAACGCGGCATCGTAACAGATGAAATGAAGATGGTCGCAGCACAAGAAGGAGTCACCGAAGATTTTGTCCGGCGCAGCGTTGCTGAAGGCCACATTGTGATCCCGGTCTCACCGTACCGGAAAGTCAAAATATGCGGTATCGGGGAAGGTCTGCGCACCAAGGTGAATGCCTCGATCGGGACTTCTACCGATATTGTCAATATTCCTGAAGAAATCGAGAAAGCGCGGCAGGCCGAATTGGCCGGTGCCGATACCCTGATGGAACTTTCGACCGGTGGGGACTTTGCCGAGATACGAAAACAGATTATTGCCAATACCACTCTTTCTGTCGGGAGCGTTCCTCTTTACCAGGCATTTATCGAAGCTGTCAAAAAGGACGGCGCTGTCATTCATATGAAAGAGGACGACCTCTTCCGCATCACGGCAGAACAGGCAAAACTTGGTACTGAATTTCATGGCGATCCATACCGGTATCAACTGGGAGACTGTCAAGCGACTGAGGAACCAGGGCCGGCATGCGGGGCTTGTTTCCCGGGGCGGGGCATTCATGACGGCGTGGATGCTCCATAACGAGAAAGAGAACCCCCTTTATTCAGAATTCGATTATCTCCTGGAAATCATGAAGGAGCATGAAGTCACGCTCTCTATGGGTAACGGCATGCGTGCTGGAGCAATCCACGATGCGACCGACCGGGCCGGGATCCAGGAACTGCTCATCAACGCTGAACTCGCAGATAAGGCACATGCAAAAGACGTGCAGGTCATCGTCGAAGGTCCCGGCCATGTGCCGATTGACGAGATCGCAACCAACGTCCAGCTCATGAAACGGGTCACCAATAACAAGCCATTCTATATGCTTGGGCCGATCGTGACTGACATTGCACCGGGGTATGATGACCGGGTCGCCGCTATCGGTGCCGCAATTTCTTCCTCCTTGGGCGCCGATTTCATTTGCTACGTCACACCTGCCGAACACCTTGCCCTTCCCACACCAGCAGAGGTATACGAGGGTGTCATGAGTTCGCGGATCGCTGCGCATGTCGGCGATATGGTCAAGCTCAAGAAGACCCGGGCAGCAGACCTTGAAATGGGCCATGCCAGGCGCGATCTTGACTGGAATCGCCAGTTTGCTGTTGCCATGAACCCGGCACGGGCACAGCAGATCCGGTCAGAACGCATGCCGGCCGACACTGACGGGTGCACGATGTGCGGTGACTTCTGTGCCATTAAGATCGTCAACCGGTATTTTAAGTTCTGACCTATCTTCTCCCCTCTTTTTATCCCGGTACATTTTAAACCGATACGCAGGCAGGATTATGCGATCCGGGGTTCTATACAAACGGTACGAGGTACGGGACTAAAGAAATGGCAAAGACCAAGCAGGAAATACGTGCCGAAGTAAAACAGCGGCGCCTGGCACTGACCCCGCAGGAACGGGCAGAAAAAAGCAGCTGCATCTGTGCTGCGTTACTTTCCCTCCTTGACGGTACCGGACCTGTCATGGTATATATCGCAAAGCCACCTGAAGTCGACACGGAACTGCTAGTTTCGCGTCTTCTTGTCCGCGGGACCCGGGTTATTGTTCCTGTCATAGAGCGCGAGACTACAAGCCTCCGGCTTTTGTACCTTGAGGACCCTTCCGTGCTTGTAGAGAGTACATTCTGCGTCCCGGAACCGGTCGGCTGCGAAATCCCGGCACGACCGGATGAAATCGGGATTGCGATTATCCCGCTTCTTGCTTTTGATCGTCAGGGCAACCGGCTTGGGTACGGTGCAGGGTATTATGACCGGTTCCTTGCCTCCCATCCCCATGTAAAAACAATTGGCGTAGCGTTTGCCTGTCAGGAAATGCCGGAAGTTCCCGGGGAAGCTACCGACATCAGGATGGACAGGATCCTGACAGAGTCCGGTATTATTCACGTGCAGGAACAAAGACCACGAATACTATATAATCCCGTCTCAAAATGATCCCTAACGGTGATGGTATCAGGGTGAATTTTGGTGGGTTTATCCCGCTTTCTACCGTAGACTGGCGGGGGAGATCTGTATGCACGGTTTTTTTCCGGGGCTGCCCTCTTCGGTGTTCGTACTGCCAGAACTCGTCGATTTTTGATGGGGAGGATTTTCGAAGGATTGACGAAATTATCTCGCTTATCAAAAGTTCGAAACTGGCGGTGAGCGGCGTTATATTTTCCGGAGGAGAGCCCACGATGCAGAAGGATCCGCTCCTTGCGCTCGCCCGTGCGGCAAAAAGTCTCGGTCTTGCCACTGGTATCCAGACAAATGGTATTTTTCCTGATACGATCGAAACGCTCGTAAATGAACGAGTAATAGACAAGATCGCGATCGATTATAAGACGCAATGGGAGGGGTATTCCTGCGTGGTGAACGGCAGTGAACCGTCCCTTTCGAATTACCGGATGAATGTTTTACGATCGATAGAAATCGCAGGAAAAGCGTACCGGGAAAAGATCCTTCCTGAACTCGAAGTTGTAGTAACCGTATTTTATGAGAATGTGAAATACTTACAGGAGATTTCAAAAACAATCGGGGATATCCCGCTCGTCCTCCAGCAGGGTGAGCACAAAATGCCGATGCTCAAGGGAGGGGTCACCAATACCTCTTCTTATATCACACAAACTCAAAAATGGAATACCATTAAGCAGTACACACCTATGACGTTAGCAGAAATCCAGAAAATTGCAGACGGGCTGAAACGGGATGTCCGGATCCGGACCCGCGATATTGGCGAGATGACCTATACCCGGAAGTATCTTCTATGAAAGCGATCGGCGTTGTCGGGCTTCCCGCAAGCGGTAAAGGAGAGTTCTCAAAAATAGCAGAAGGGATTGGGATCCCGGTCGTTGTCATGGGTGACGTAATACGAAATGCCGTAAAAAAAGCAGGCCTTCCCCCGACTGACGAAAACCTTGGCGCCATGGCAAACCGGCTGCGTGCCGAACGCGGTATGGACGCTATAGCATACCTGTGTGTTGATGCAATTAAGGAACGAAATGCCCCGCTGGTTCTGGTAGACGGTATCCGGGGCGATGCGGAAGTCAGGGTTTTCCGGAAACAGTTCCCGGGTTTTCACCTTGTTGCTATTGAAACCTCATTTCCCAAACGGCTGGAACGCCTGCGCGAGAGAAAGCGCAGCGATGATGTGGGATCTGCAGAAGGGCTTTTGACCCGGGACAAGCGAGAGCTCGGATGGGGTCTTGGACATGCGCTGAAAATGGCTGATATCAGGATCAACAACAACGGTACTCTTGAAGAGTTCACCGCCCGGGTTACTGAACTGATACGGGGCATGGAGCGCGGTGCATGAACCTTAGCCCCTATTTTTCTTCGTCGGCAAAAGTCTGGGATAATATCCAGTGGGTATACGGTATCGAGGAGGCCGGGTATGCGGGATGGGAAATTGTCGCGGATGGCAATTATCGGCTCGAACAGCCGGGAAACCTCGAAAAAATACGTGAAGTAATCGCAAGCACCGGGCTTGGGATAACCGTACACGCTCCGTACGGGGATCTTAACCTCGCAACCCTGAACGATCCTATCTGGCGGGAATCTATCCGGCAGATTGAAGTGTGCATTGAGCATGCAGGCGACCTTACGGATCGTGTTACGATACACCCGGGGTATATGGCCCCGGCCAGTAAACTCCTGCCTCAGAAAGTCTGGGAACTCCAGAAAGAAGCGCTGCGCCGGATCGGAAAATGCGCTGTGGAGTATGGGGTTCTTGCCTGCCTGGAAAACATGATCAGCCAGAAAGAATTCCTGTGCCGGGATGCCGGAGAACTCATGGGTATGGCCGGGGGAATTGAAGGGATCGGGCTTACGTTCGATTTCGGGCATGCCAACACTGTTGGCAAGGTGCCTGAATTCCTTGAAAATGTCGGGTTGGCAAACCATATCCATATCCATGACAACCACGGGGTTTCCGATGAGCATCTCCCTCTTGGGGCCGGGACGATTGACTGGAAGAGTGTAGGAAGGGGGATCGCTGCCAGGTACAATGGCGTGATCGTAATCGAAGGCCGTTCCATCGAAGAAGCAAAGAAAAGCCTTTCTGTCTTTACGGAGTTTTTCCTATGAGCGGCGAAACACTTCAGGTCTATTTCCTCGGGACTGCAGGAGCGCTTCCGACTCCGGTGCGAAACCCTCCCTGTATCATGATCCGGCGGGGAACTGATACCATCCTGTTAGACTGCGGGGAAGGCGCACAACAGCAGATGATGCGGTCACGGTGCGGTTTTACCGTCGATGCCATTTTTGTTTCTCACTGGCATGCGGATCATTTTCTGGGGATTTTCGGTCTGGTCCAGACCATGTCTTTTAACGGCCGCACGGAACCTCTCGTTATCTATGGCCCCACATGGGTCCACGATTTTGTTGAGATCGTAAAAAAGATCGCCCGGTTCAATCTCAAGTTTACCCTTGATTCGGTGGAGCTTACTGAAGGGTCGTGGGTCCGTTTTGACGGGTATACCATAACCGCATTTGCGGTAAGCCATGGTCTGCCGGCACTCGGGTACGTTCTGGAAGAAGACCCGGCCGGGACGGTTTGACCGGGAACATGCAATAGACCTGGGTATCCCTCCCGGCCCTCTCTTTGGCCGGCTCCAGAGGGGCGAAACGATCCGGGTAAAAAAAGACGGGCAGGACGTGGAAGTGCAACCGACAGATGTGATGGGGGCACCTCGTCCAGGCCGGAAGATTGTGTATACCGGTGACACACGGCCGGTAATCCCGGCGCTCCTCAGCTATGCTAAAGATGCCGATCTGCTCATCCATGATGCAACCTATGATGAGAGCGAGAAAAAACGGGCAACAGAATTTTACCATGCGACCGCTTTGCAGGCCGGCCAGGCAGCAGAAGCGGCTCATGCCCGGACACTAGCCCTGACTCATATCAGCTCCCGGTATACCGATACCGCCAGTCATTTACAGGACGCAAAAACCGCATTTTCCGGAACCATAGTCATTCCGGATGACCTGTTCATGCTGGAGATTACCTACCGGGAATGATCCGGCCAACAGCACAATAAGTTCAGAATTGTTTTTCTTAGATCATCTCGACATCTTTTTTGCGGGCATGACAACTAACATAATCCTCCGGTGACTATTCTTTGTACACGCTGGCATGTATGTTTCGTGCCGGATAACGTTGAACGATAGAAAATACGATCATAAGCCGCATACAATATCGTTTCGTTTCGCAATCGCGTGTGGAGTGAGAAGATGCAAGAAGATACTATGATTTACCGGCTGTCTGCAGGATGCGACCTGTCCGATATAGAGGAAGGAAAAACCTACCTTGGAAAAGTCCAGGGGTTTGCTACATTCGGGATGTTTGTCCAGTTAAACGACCGGATAAAAGGACTTGTGCACAAAACAAGTGTCAAGGCCGATCATAAAGAAAAAGACAATGTCCTTGTGCGGGTCAGGCAGATACGGCCTAACGGGAACATCGATCTCGAAGAGCAGCTCATCCAAGTCTACCAGGTTCAGCAGGTCGAGCGTACATCCACCACGGTCAGGATTGCTGATCTCGCGGCGAAACAGGGAAAAACGGTAGCTATTGAAGGAGAAGTCGCCCAGATCAAGCAGACCAGCGGTCCGACCATCTTTACTATTGTCGACGAATCAGGGACCCAGAATGTCGCTGCGTTCGTGGAAGCCGGTGTCCGGGCATTTCCTGAAGTTGAACTCAACATGATCGTCAAAGTCATTGGCGAAGTCATGATGCGCAACAACCAGCTCCAGATCGAAGCCGATGCAGTCACGGCCCTTGCTGGAGCTGAGGAGGAGATTGTCAGGGCACGGATAGAAAAAGCGCTCGATGCACGTGCTGAACCCGAGAACATCAGGCCGATGGTGAAAAGCGATGTCCTCGACAACCTGATGCCCGAGATGCGCAAGGTCGCAAAGATCATCAGGAAAGCGGTTTTTACTGCACAACCCATCATTCTCCGTCACCATGCCGACGCTGACGGAATCTGCTCGGCGGTTGCTATTGAACAGGCAGTTGTCTCGCTTATCCGCGAATCGGGAGGTGATTTTGACGCAGATTATTATCTCTTTAAGCGTGCTCCGTCGAAAGCACCGTTTTACGAGATTGAAGATATCACCCGGGACCTGGATTTCGCACTCAAGGACCATGCCCGGTTCGGCCAGAAGATGCCTCTGGTGATTCTGACCGACAACGGTTCGACCGAAGAGGACGAGGCCTCGTATAAGATTGCAAGCGTCTACGATATTCCCTTTGTCGTCATCGATCACCACCACCCGGACGCCACCATCGACAAATACCTGGTAGGGCATGTAAACCCCTACCACGTAGGCGGCGATTTCGGGGTTACTGCCGGGATGCTCGGCACCGAAGTTGCTCGGCTGATCAATCCCCGGGTCGAATCCCTCATCCGGCATCTGCCGGCGGTTGCCGGTGTTGGTGACCGGAGCGAAGCACCTGAACGGGGCTCTTATCTCGCACTTGCCAGTGACCACTATTCCGAGCAGGCATGCAAGGACATAGCCCTTGCCCTTGACTATGAACAGTTCTGGCTCCGTTTCAACGATGGCCGTGAGATTGTCAAAGATATCCTTGACCTTGTCGGGAACCATGAACGCCATCAGAAACTGGTGGGCCTCCTGGTAGATGGTGCAAATGCAATGATCGAAGACCAGATGAATGCCTGTATGCCCCATGTCGTTCCCCGTGTCCTTCCAAACGAGGCAAAACTCTTCCTGATCGATGTGGAGATCCACGCCCACAAGTTTACGTTCCCGCCTCCCGGGAAAACATCAGGGGAGGTCCATGACCGTCTCTGCAAGCAGAATGCAGGAAAACCGGTTGTTACCATAGGTTTTGGTCCGGACTTTGCAGTACTTCGTTCCCGGGGCGTGCATATGAATATCCCCCGCATGGTCCGTGAGTTGCACAACGAGATCCCCGGTGGTGGCATCTCCGGCGGCGGACATCTTGTTGTGGGCAGTATCAAGTTTGTGGAAGGGATGCGAAGCGTCGTTCTTGAGGCGTTAATCCAGAAGATTGGCGAGGCTTCAGTACAGCAGTGATATTCCCTCATTCCTTTATTGGCATGAAAATACTGGAAATAACAGCCGGAAACAGGTCAGCATGAAATTTAACTGACTAAAATATTTTCGGTGTCTTATTTGCGTCACTATTGCCCAAAAAACGGATTAATCTTACTGGTACTATTAGATATTTATAAATACATCTTGATCCATATGATTTTCTAATACTGAGGCGAGACATGTCCCCAGGTAAAAACATACGTGAAAAATACAACGAAACCCAGCACAAAATTGTTTCCTATCTTCAAACAGGCATGGACAAAGGTAAACATTACTTCAAGTCCAAATACATAGCAAAAGATCTGGGCTTGTCCCCAAAGGAAGTAGGAACCAATATGGCAATTCTTGCCGATATGTGCAAAGAACTATCCATCATCAGATGGAGTTATTCGAACAGCACGACGTGGATGGTCACGACCCGTGCCATGTAGTTTTTTTGGTATCCCCGCCTTCTTTTATTCTTGTACCAGTATCTTGTAACAAAAATCGCTGCGAATACTGACGAGAGGCCCTTCATACTTGTTATACCCATCCCAAATCGGTTCAGGCCCCGGCCGGGACCATGGGTGACCTGGTCTTAATAGGAGACTTTGATTATCAGAAACTGGCAAATTCGTTGTTCCGCTGATTATAAATGGCTCAAAAAATGTCTTATTTCAGATAGTTTCTATTGTGATAAACGGGGTAGAATTCGGTTCTTCAGGAAAGAGGAAAAAAGTTTGTGAGGCTATTGTGTCTGATGATACCACGTCTACCAGGACTTCATTCTGACCTATCCCTACACTCTCTGAAACACTTTCAGAAATAGATTCCGGTGTTCTGGAAGGAGGATACACACTCCACCCTGGACCCACGGTAGCATTACATGACCATGTATTAACCCCATTTTCTCCGGGTTGAATAGACACCTTTGAACGGTACGTTGGACCCCAACCACCCGGATTTAAATTAGCAGTTGAGATGTCAAGATCAAGAGACCCATTAAAAGCCGGGAAATTCGTTGTTCCATTAATAAAGAATACATCCCCAACCGTATGGTTCCCGATGGGATCTATCGTGATAAACGGAGGTGCGTTTGATAAGGCTGGGTTCATGGTCACCTCCGTTATTGGTTTAGATGTGTTCGTCACATGAACAATGGACGTATTGGGTAGAAGAGCTGTTGGTGAGTTTTCATTTGAAACACATCCTGCAATCGTAATTGAGACGATCGTAAGGAAAATGCAAATGCTATGGCAGAGCACAGAAACTTTCAAGGAATTTCTCACAATAACCTGGTTATGCTACTTTAATTTCTTCCTGGATCTGCTGGAGGCGAATCCTCTGAACCTTGATAGTAGTACCCAATTTCTCCAGCGTTTCAGCGATGTTTTCACTGGCATCTTTGAACGAATTATTAAGATCATTCATTGTTTTGAAAATATGCAAGAATCGATTGTTGATATCAATACTTCTTGAAAGTTGTGCATATTCAGTGATGATGCCAAAATCAATCCCGCTCTGTCGAGCCCGATCCACCTCGGAACGAATCTGCTGCTGGCGACGGAACACATGCTCAATCACGTCATAAAGCTCGTAGTTGGTAACAGGTTTCAGGACATAATCTTCGATATAGTTGCCGTACTTTTTCATCTCGGCCGGCATCACTTGTTTCGATGTAAGCATAAGAACGGGAATACGTACCGATATCACATCTGATTTGATCTTTTCCAGTGTCTCCCATCCATCCATCGGTTCCATCATAATATCGAGGATGATAAGATCCGGCGTATCCTTTTTTAAAATATCAAGGCATTCTTCACCGCTAAACGCTACCAGGGAATGATAACCTCCTTCTTTGAGCATGTCCATAAAGACTTCAACGACATCGAGATTATCGTCCACAACGAGAATAGTTTTCATTTGGATCATCCATCAAATTCCAAATGAATATTTTATTTATATATAAATATATGCCAATCAAATGAATGTAAAGTCAAAAAATATCAGTTGAATGTAACCAGGATTTCCCCTTCGGTTTCGCATTGATTTCCGCCAGCACTTTTTCAGGATCATAACGTCTTGTTGAAGAACAGATGCTTTCATAGAATTTCTTCTAATAGCGTAGTATAAACGATTTTTTTAAGTCTTGTTATAATATGAAAGAGAAGCCCGTTACGCTGCTTGAATTTCTTCTTGGATCTGCTGGAGGCGCGTTTTCTGAACCTTGATGATAGCGTCCAATTTTTCCAGCGCTTGGCCTAATTTGTCACTGTATATGCTCGACTCATCGAGAATATACCCGGTTTCGAAAATATTCAAGAATCGACTGTTGATATCGATGCTTCTTGAAAGATGGGCATATTCATCGATAACGTCAGGATAAATCCCTCGCTGCACGGCCCGACCTACATCGGCCTTGATAATCTGCCGGCGCTGGAACACATGCTCAATCACATTATAAAGCTCAATGTTTGTGACAGGTTTTAAAACATAATCTTCGATGTATTTACCATAATTCTCCACTTCGGCTGGTGTCACATTTTTTGATGTAAGCATAATTACCGGAATTTGAGCTGTAGTTGATCCTCCTTTGATCTTTTCCAGCGTCTTCCATCCATCCATCGGTTCCATCATAATATCGAGCAGGATTAGATCCGGCGTTATATTTTTTAGGACGGTCTGGCATTCTTCTCCGCTATATGTACCAAAGGCAAGGTATCCCCCGTGTTTAAGCATTTTTAAAAGAACGTCAACGACATAGATATTATCGTCAACAACGAGGATGGTGCTCATTCAGATCATCTAGCCCAGATCTAAATATAATATATTACAGATATATAAATATTTGTTCACAATATAATTATATCAAAGATAAACATCTTTTGAATATTAATTAGGTCCAAGCTTCGGGTTCGTATATCGGGATAGGTCCTTACTCCCCGTTCACTCCTCCGTAAAGTGATGCCGGATAGTCGATGAGATTTGTGGCATCGAGACGGGTACGCAGGTAGTCCGGGGATATTCCGAGAAATGCGGCATACGTTTTCAGGATAGAATGGTAATAGGTAATCGTCTGCTGGCTTCTTTTTGCCAGTTTTAGCGTGTTAAGGTACGGCTTAACGGAATACATCAGAGTCTAATTTGGCCAGCAATTATAACTAAATACTGCGCTTAAAATACATTTATTATGACAAAAATTGAGTTCGAGTCGTCTATTGATTTTGTTGCCAATATCAACGAAGAGAAGGATTGCCTGATGTCCCAGGATCCAACCCAGGATAACCCGGGTGTCCTCTGGTTCAATATCGATGTCCCCAAAGGCCACTCGTTCAAAACCGGCGACCGCGTCAGGGTGATCGTGGAAAAGATCGGGTAATTAAGGAAGTCTGCCCGTCGTTATCACTCTTTAACTGGTTATGTCTGGGAGCTGGCATTTTCAAAGTATGAGATTGGTGTTTCCAGCGTGATTCGGTAATCATCGACGTAATTGACACCGATTATCATATACACCGAACCTGAGGTACGGACAATCTTATACATTGTCCCGCCGTTGAGGATTTCAGAACCGGTAATGATAGATCCGGTCTTCGCATCGCAGAGTACCATGTCGAACGTTGCATACTGAGGGTGGGTGTTTGCCGTGACGCTGATATTCAAAGCCCAGACGGCGTAGGGGACTTTAAAGATCGTCGTAAGACCCCCCCGTGAATCTTCGACATACGCAAAAGGTATATTCACATTTCCCCGGGGGGTGTTAGAGACCCCGTAGGTTTCCATATGATCAGGTAGATGTATCACCGGATAGGAAAACGGGTTGGTTGTCAGGATAATCTGGTAAGGTACCGGTAATTGTAAGGTCGGGGGTACCGTCGGCGTCTGAACAACGCTCGATGGAACGGGCACTTGCGTGACGGAAACAGTGGGTACATTCGTCGTCGGACTGCTGGGGGATATCAAACCATGGTTTGCAATAACGGCAACGACCAGGATTACGACAAATCCGCCAATGAGTGTGTAAATATCCCCTTTATCCACATGTACTACTGGTTACGTTTTCTATAAAAAATTGTCATGTTTTATGCCATTGCAAAGATTGTCCGTGAAGAGAGTCCGACTTTTGCAACCTCCTCCGGAAAACAGGCGGGAATATATTAGTATTCTTGGGATCTATATTCCTTGTTATGGAGATTCCGGGCATCAGGACATGGGTCATTTTTTACCTGATCTCTTTTGTCGTCCTTCTCTGGTCCGCATTTCTTACCGTGAATGGTATCATGCTCTGGGTAAGCCTGATGCTTGTCATAATTGTTATAGGCGTTAACTTTGTTACTGTCTATAACCAGATAAAACTCCAGACGTCACGAAAGGCCCTGCAGAGAGATCTGACAAAAAATATCGGGAAGGAATCTAAACTCGCACAGGACGATCGCCAGCAACATTAACCAAAAAAGAGTTATTCTTTTCTTTTATAGACCTTCAGGATGGAATTTACCGGGGTATAAAGCCCTTCAACTTCGCGCCCGAGGTATTCGGTTTTACCCATCACATAGTACCCTCCGGGAACCAGTGCATTATGGAACGTCCGTGCAAGCTCGTCTTTTTGCTTCTCGGTAAAGTAGATGGTCACGTTTCGGCAGCTGATCATGTCGAGAAACCGGGAAATCGGCTGGCCGCTCATGAGGTCGTGGGGACGGAACCGGATAAGTGCCTGGAGCTGTGGTTTGGCCTGGAACGTCCCGTCAGGCAGCTTGGTGAAATGCCGGTGGATTTGGGATTCGGCGAGTTTTCCCATCGATTTTTCCGAATAGATCCCTTCTTTTGCTTTTTTTAAGACGACTTCATCGATATCGGTGGCAAAGATCTGGCCGGAAACAGTCTTGTCAGCGGCCATGATATCTGAAAGAATCATAGCAAGGGAATAGGGCTCTTCCCCGGTTGAACAGCCTGCACACCAGATACGGATTGTTTTTCGTCCTTTAAAAAGTGCAGGAAGGATTTCTTTTCTGACCATATCGTACACGTCTGCATCCCGGAAAAATTCCGTTACGTTTATAGTGAGTGCATTTCTCAGGTTCTCGAGTTCCGGGGTGTGTTCGCGGAGGTATTTTAAATACTCTTCATATGTCGTGGTACCAGTTGAACGCATCCGGGAAAGCAGCCGGCGTTTGATATAGTCTTCTTTATAGTTGGAACACTGGATTTTAAGGGTCTGTTCGATAAATCGTTTCAGGGCCAAAAAACCGTCATCCTTCGTTATAGTCATGGAACACTCCTGCGCTCAGGGGCGCATTGGTATAGAAAAAGTACAAATAGTATTCTTTTGGCAAGCTTCACTTTCATTCGGTATGGAACTCCTTCATCATTCCGCTGCAGCGTTCTGCCATGGCCGAGAGTTCTGCCGAGGCACTGGCAATCTCTTCTGTCGATGCACTGGTTTCCTCAGCAAGCGCCGCCATATCTTCCATACGCTGCTGGTTGTTCTTGGTGGCGGTTCTGACTGATTCGACATCGGCCATCAGGTTCGTGGTCGCCTGTGCCTGGCTTTCAGTTGCTTTTGTTATCTCGGTGATGCCCTGGGAAACCACGTTTGCCTCAGAAACGATCCTTGTGAGCGACTCGACAGTCATATTGACGCTTTCGATACCGCCTTTAATCTCTTCAAAAGAGTTCTTGATAGACGAGGCCGTGTTTTCGCTTTTTGTCTGGATGGATTTTATGAGGGTTTCGATCTGGCTGCTCGCTTTCTTGGATTCACCGGCAAGGTTTTTTACCTCCCCGGCGACTACCGCAAATCCTCGCCCGTGTTCGCCGGCGCGAGCTGCCTCGATCGCTGCATTCAGGGCAAGAAGGTTGGTCTGGTTTGCAATATCGGTGATCAGATTGACAATTTTTGAGATCTGGCGCATCTGCTCGTTTAACGCTGTGATCTCATTCACACTCTGCAGGGAGATCTTCTCAACAGCCTGCATTTTGTCTGTCGCTGTCTTGCCGACACCAGCGGCCCGGGCGCCTTCACTGGCTGCTTTTTCGGCATGGACCATCACATCATGAGACGTGCTCGCTATCTCCTCAATCGAGGCCGAGACATCGGATATTACGCCGGATATCTTCTCGACACTGACCATCTGGATTTTAGCGTTATCTGTTGCTTTCTGTGACGAGATGGCCACCTGCTCGGTCGCTTTTGCGATATCATCGGTACTCCTGATGGTATCCTTGATGGTTACGTCCAGTTTTGCGATAGAGTGTGTAAGTTCAGCAATAACCGCATGGATTGCCTTAACAGAAGTGTTGTAATCCTTTTTGAGGGGTAACAGTGGATCTGCATCGTCAATGCTGAGCTGGCATGTAAGATCTCCCGCTGCTATCTTTGCAAGACCCGTCTGGAGCTCGACAGCACTTGCAGAAAGCAGTTCTGCATTTGCTTTTGCCTCTTCCATCATCTCCTGGATCTTTTTCTCCTGTTCACGCCTTGCCGTAACATCGACGTAGACGCAGAGGATGGTCGAGATGTTCTGCTGGGCATCCAGCATGGGAATACCGAACTGTTCCAGAATATGCACGCCGGTCGGGAATTCGATGGTGATCTCGCCGAAACTCCGTCTTTTTTCGGTTATTACTTTTTTAAGTCCTTCTCCTGTCTGGGAAAGGATCTTGAACTCCCGGGCGTTCATGCCATGCAGTTTTTCCTTGGAGAGGCCGGTAAGGCTCGTGTACGCCTCGTTTGCCATAATGATCTTGAAGGATGTATCCATGAGCATGATGGGCATCGGGTTCTGCATAACAATAATATCGGACCGCTTCTTGAGGCCAGCAACTTCCTCCATCTTCTTTGCAAGATCCTGCTGGCTTGCACGTTGTGCAGTCACGTCGTTATAAACCAGAAGGAGATGTTCGATCTCGTTTGATTTATCCAGAAGTGGCATCGCATATTGTTCAAGGATCTTTGTGCCGCTGGGAAGATCCACGGTGACTTCGCCGAATGCACGGCGTTTTTCCTTGATCGCAACGCCAGCACCTTCGCCTTTCTGTTCGCGGATTTTTATATCACGCAGGTTCATCCCATTAATCCGGTCCAACTGGTACCCGCTCATTTTCTCGTATGCGGGGTTTGCCGTAATGATCTTAAATGAACGATCGGCCATCAGGATGGGGATCGGGTTCTGCTGGACCATCGTTTCGGACATGCGTCGTGCCGCAAGCACTTCCTCCATTTCCTTTCTTTCATCGGTGATGTCGATATAGACAATAAGGATACTTTCGATCGCACCTTTTGCGCCGGGAATAGGGATACCGTACTGCCGGAGCTGGCGGATACCTCGGGGAAACTCAACCATGACTTCGCCCGCAGAACGGGTCCCAGTCTCGATGACTTTCTTTAATCCTTCACCGGTTTGTTCGATAATCCTGAAATCGCGTAACGACATGGCCAAAAGCCGGCTTTTTTCAATACCGGTGAGCGCGACATAGGCATCGTTTACTACCCGTATTTTGAATCCTGTATCGGCAAGAACGATGGGCATCGGGTTCTGCTGGACAATTATTTCAGACCGGATCTTGAGCCGTTCTATCTCCTGGTTCTTTTTGCGCTTTGTGGTGAGATCATCGTAGAGAATTACCAGGGATGCAACCTCTCCTGTACTGTCAACGACCGGGATACAGGTACTGTTCAAGGGTATGTTCACCTGAAGGGAACATTATGGTGAGTTGGCCAACGGCCCGCCGTTTCTTATCAAGGGCAACGCCGGCATCTTCACCGGACCTGCTTGTAACCGCAAAATCACGGATATTTGTTGAAAGGATTTTGGTCTCGGGGATCCCGCTCATTTCAATATATGCGGCATTAGCTTCGGTAATGTCCAGGGTCGGCGTCGTAATAAGCATCGGGACCGGGTTGTTCTTTTCCATAAACTCGAGCCTTCGTTCGAGCGTGTCAATTTTTGTCAGGCATGCGTCGAGTACCTCAGGGGATGCTCCTTCTGGAGCCGCAGGTCCGGACCCGGCAGCAGCCATCTGGGTCAACGATATATTGACTGCATCCACAAGTGTCGCATACTCGCTGCCAAAATGCGCTGATTCCAGTGTTTTTACCGTTTTGTTTGCAAGAGCTCCTTTGAGTGCAAGGGCGAGTTCCTCGTTTAACTCCCGTACATGCTCGGCGATCTCATCGGGAGCACTTCGTCCTGCCGGTGCCCCGACAAATAATGCTTTTCTTCCCGGTCGTTGTTCGGTCATTCTTTTCCCTTCGTTTTTAAAAAAATTAATCTGATTCGTGGATGAGTCCTGCACCCGGGCTGTTTTTGGACCGGCTGCCCAGATCCACGATCACTTTTTCCATATCGAGCCAGATGATGAGATCCTTTCTCTTTTTCTCGGCGTCTTCTGCCGAAACCTTGATAATACCTTTGACAAACTGTGAGAATTCTGAAGAAATCCCGGCACCGATATGCTCAATATCGGCCTCGGCTACCTGCCGGACACTGGAGACATCGTCAACAATGATCCCGACGTTGTTTCCTTTTGCTGCTTCAGGAACAAGGACAA
Source organism: uncultured Methanoregulaceae archaeon (assembly GCA_963701095.1). Taxonomy (GTDB): domain Archaea; phylum Halobacteriota; class Methanomicrobia; order Methanomicrobiales; family Methanospirillaceae; genus Methanoregula. Next base: position 862,974 of record OY969564.1, on the reverse strand, counting down.
TGATCTTCTGGTTTTCCCGGATGTCCTTGTCAGGTAACCCCAGAAGCGTGTTAAGGTTCATGATATTGGTGATCTCTCCCCGGAGATTGATGACTCCGGAGATATAGGCGGGTGCCCGGGGTATAGGCGTGATGGGCATCATCTCTACAATTTCACGGGCAAGATTGATGTCAAGGGCATACCGTTCCCCGCCAAGCTCGAACTCTACCACATCTATGTTACCGGCCATAGTTCACCGTGTTTTGAACCTGTCTGTTGCAGCCTTAAGTCGTTCAGCCATACGCGAGAGTTCTGCCGAAGCACTGGCGATCTCTTCTGTCGATGCACTGGTTTCCTCAGCAAGGGCTGCCATATCTTCCATGCGCTGCTGGGTCTCCCGGGACAGGGTGTTTGTGTGTTCCACACCCTGCATAACCCGGTTTGTTGCTTCGGCTTGTGCTTCGGTCGCCTTTGTGATCTCAGTCACTCCCTGGGAAACGACGTTTGCCTCTGATATAATCCGGTTGAGTACATCGATGGTCTGGTTAACGCTCTCGATACCGGTCTGGATTTCCAGATAGGAGTTTTTGATTGCAGCCGCTGTTTTTTCGCTGTTGTTCTGGATGGAACCAATCAGGGACTCGATGTTATTGGTTGCGCTTTTGGACTCCCCGGCAAGGTTACGCACTTCTCCGGCAACTACAGCAAACCCGCGTCCATGTTCGCCGGCACGTGCAGCCTCAATTGCGGCATTTAAGGCAAGAAGGTTTGTCTGGCTTGAGATATCGGCAATCAGCTTGACAATATTGGAAATCTCTTTCATGCGCTCGTTGAGTGCTGTTATCTCGTTGACGCTTTCTCCGGAGATCTTCTCTACGGTCTTCATCTTTGCCGTGGCAACCTTACCCGGTTCTGCCGCCTGGTTCCCCTCGCTTGCCGCTTTCTGGGCATGGGTCATAAGATCATGGGAGGTGCTTGCAATCTCTTCAATGGACGCAGAGAGATCCGAGACGTCGCTACCGACCTTCTCTATTTCGATAAGCTGCTTCTTAGCCCCTTCTGCGGATTCCTGTGTCGAAATCGCCACCTGTTCTGTCGATTTTGAGATCTCCTGGGTACTCTTTCCGGTATCTGCAGTGGTGAGATCGAGCTGGTGGGCGGCTTTTGCGATCTCCTCAACAACGCTTTTTATTGATGAAATTGCCTTGTTATAGTCTTTCTTTAAGGAAACCAGGGGATCTTTTTCAATTATCTCAGCGACGAAAGTAAGATCTCCTTCCGCCATCCGTGAAAGCCCGGTCTCAGACTCGACTGCACTATCGGAAATTTCCTTGGCTTTATTCTTGGAATCCTCCATGAGATGCTGGATTTCCTGTTCCTGCCGGCGCCGGTCGGTAATATCGTTGTATACCACAAGTAAGCTGTCAACAGCACCTGCCTCATCGAGAAGCGGGATATAGTACCAGTCAAGGGTCAGTATTCCGGCGGGGAACTCGATCACCGATTCGCCGTGCCCCCGTTGTTTGGATGATATGGTCGATTCGACACTGGCACCTTTGTTTTTCTTGTACTTGAAATCCTTCATCGAGAGACGACCAGTTTCATCGCGTGAATACCCGGTCAGTTTCAGGAATGCATTGTTAGCAGAACGTACTGCAAGGCTTGTATCGATAGTGAACAATGCGTACGGGTTCTCCTCTATGATACGATCTGCTCGCTGCTTGACTCGTTCCGATTCTGCAATTTTATTGTGGAGGTCGGTATTGTCTACCCAGAAATAGAACGCACCGTCAACTTCGCCGACTGCATCGAGCATCGGCATTGCCTGGAGGGTCATGTATTTCTGGGTTCCGTCAGGCCATTTTACAAGGCAGGAACTTACCGAGAGTTTCCTTGTCTCAAAGCAAGCGTAGAGGTGGTCACCGGAAAGGACGGTTATATCAAAATCATACAACCTCTTTTTCATCAGCTCTTCCCGTGTTCCACGCCAGAGTGATTCATATTTTTTATTGATATTTACTATAACCCGGTCTTTTTTCAGGATCGAAATAGCCAGCGGGTTATACTTTATCATTGCGTCCGCCCGGTGTTTCTTCTCTGCCGTGTCCTCGGCTTTTGCAATGAGCCTGTTGAGATGTTGCACCAGCGGCTTGATTTCAGTCTCTGCACGATTCTCATCAATTCGGACCTTCAGGTCCCCGTCTGCGGCTTTCTTTACAGCCTGTTCAAGCATATTTACGTCCATTTCATAACCTCATCTGCAATAACCTTGTAAGCGTGGCCGGCGGAACTTTCCGGTGCAACATGCGAGATTGGCATGCCGCGTTTCTGGGCTTCGTAAATCTCCGGGGAATAAGGCACGGTATGCACATCGGGGAATTTTTTCCCGATTTCTGCAAGCATTCCGGCAAGTCGTTCATGTTCTTTTTCGCGTTCCTTCTGGGCGATCATTTCCTCTTCAGTAGGTTCGTGCCTTGGGGTAAAGAGTGACCTGAGTAAACTGATCAGGGTATTTTTTCTCCCTCTTTTTGTACGGGGTTACATATTTCTCCAGCTTCGCCCCACCGGGAAATGATGGCCATATCGACGCTGATGGTTTTCCCCAGATCTTCTTTAATATCCTCAAAAATGGTAAACAGCGAACCTACCCCGTTGAACGCGAATGATCCTGAATCGAGGGTGACAATAATATGATCTGCGGCTACGAGACCGTTTATCACAAATTGTCCCATACTGGGAGGTGTATCGATAAGGATCAGGTCATAACTCTTTATAACAGGTATGAGTGCATCCCTGAGGACCTCTGCACGTGATTCAATTCCATAGAGGTACGGTTCTGCACCCACAACATCCAGGTTTGCGGGTGCAAGATCGATGCCGGATTCGGTCGAGCAGATGATATCGGTCATTTTTACCGGGGTGAACCCTTCAATCCGGCTCATAAAGACGTCATATATGTTTTTCCGGGCCGATTCCGGGCTGATCCCAAGTCCTGTTGTTGCATTGGCCTGGGGATCGCAGTCAACCACAAGTACTTTTTTTCCTGCGCGAGAACAGAATCCGGCGATATTCAGGCAGGATGTGGTTTTCCCTGTTCCGCCTTTATGGTGGCAGAACGCGATAGTTGTTATGATATCACCTGATGAATTTTTATAAATGTCTACTTAAATAATCTTTCCTTTTCAAAAGTATTGATTGACAATTGATTTTCTTATTTTTTCAGCAATATTATGTCGATTTTTGGTTTTTGTGATAATTTTTAACAGTTCATAAAATCTAAAATTTATAATATTTATATGAATATTCAATAACTCATTAGCAATCTGACATGATCCGCTCGTTCAGGTATAGGTTTTTATGGATATAGTCCGACAAAAGAACTATGACGGGACACTGGGGCCTTCTCATTGGTTTCGTACTGATCCTTTTTATTGTGACTGCCGGTTGCACTTCCGTTTCAGTAGGAACCATTTCGTACGGGAACGACAACCTGACCGTTGCAGTTGCTGGTCCCGGGACCCCCCAGACGATTTATGTCCAGGTACGGGTCTTTACGCTTGATCAATTTGCACAGCAGGATCTTTTGACAACAGGAATTACTGCTAACCTAACCGGTGCCGATACTAACGTTAGTATTCCGATGCATCTCGATCCGGGCAGATATAAAATGTACGTGTATATCTTTCAAAACGGTGAACGCGAAACCGCTGTTATCCGGGATATTACGGTATGACCCGGATGCCACAATCTCTGCAAAACCTCATTCCGGCATCACGTGGTATTGAGCCGGCTGATATGGTTTACCGGAACGCCGAAATTTTCGATGCTTTTTCATGCACCTGGGAACACAACGACCTGGCAGTAAAATCCGGAATTATTGTAGGGATTGGTCGTTCCTACCGGGGGATCCGTGAACGCGATCTTTGCGGGGCATATGTTGTGCCGGGTCTCATCGATGCCCACGTCCATATCGAAAGTTCGCTTCTGGTTCCCCATGAATATGCCCGGCTGGTTGCCTCCTGCGGAACGACAACGGTGATCGCCGATCCTCATGAGATTGCAAACGTTGCCGGGTCAGAAGGTATCGAATACATGCTGGCTGAACGAGCCGGTGCACCGGTAGATATCCTGTATATGCTACCCTCCTGCGTACCGGCAACACCTCTCGATATCGGCGGGGCGAGGCTTGAATCTGGAATGCTTTCCGGGTTCGTAGGAAGGGCTGGGATTATCGGTCTTGGTGAGATGATGAATATGCCGGGCGTGCTGGAAAGCGATAAGGAAGTCATGGAAAAACTTTCCCTAACTGATATGTGCGACGGTCATGCGCCGCTTCTTACCGGCATGGACTTAAATGCCTATATCCTGGCCGGCCCCGATAGCGACCATGAATGTATCACGCAGAACGAGGCAGAGGAAAAACTCCGGCGCGGGATGTATATTTTTGTCCGGGAGGGGTCGACCGAGAAAAATATCGAGGCCCTTATTCCCATAATAACCCCGTACAACGTGTCCCGGTGCAGCTTTTCCACCGATGACTGTCACGCCGATCTGCTTTCCCGGGAAGGTCACATTGACCGGTGCATCAGGAAAGCAGTGAGATGCGGGCTTGAGCCTGAATGTGCGATCCGGATGGCAACACTGTCAGCTGCGGAACGGTTCAGGCTTTCTGACCGGGGCGCACTCTCCCCGGGCCGGCGGGCTGACTTTTGTATTGTCGACAATCCTCGCACGTTCCGGGTAAAAGAGACCTTTTTCCTGGGAGAACCGGTATCATCATATACATCCGCACCGTCAGCCGCTTCCCTTTCGGCTTCAATCAGGTGCACGACGCCTTCCCCGGAACAGATCAGGTTATCTGGCGAAGGACCGGCACGGGTAATCGGGCTTGTTCCCGGCCAGATCCTCACCGAATCGCTCACCTATGATATAAGTCCTGACACCATTCCCGATATACCACGGGATCTCCTTAAAGTGGTAGTCTGCAACCGGTATGGGCGTGGCGGTGTTGGTACCGGGATTGTGCACGGTTTTGGGTTTAAGACCGGGGCGATCGCCGCAAGTGTCTCCCATGATGCGCACAATATCGTTGCGACCGGAACAAGCGATAAGGAAATTCTCTCAGCTATAGACACGATCATAAGGACCGGTGGGGGCATGGCTGCCGTGAACGGGAACGAATTTACCGTGCTCACTCTTGATTGTGCCGGGCTTATGTCTTCGCTCCCTGCACATGAGGTAACAGCAAAACTGGATGCACTTGGCAAAGTCACTGCAGAGATGGGTAGCATTGCCCAGCCGTTTATGTATCTCTCATTCATCGCCCTGACGGTGATCCCGGCACTGCGGGTTACCGATCGCGGGCTTTTTGACGGGATTGCGTTCAGGGACGTCCCGGTTTTTTATGAAAAAAACAGGTAGAATACCTGCGATTTTAACCGCAGGATGAATACTCACAGCAAAGAAGTGTCAGCATCAGCGCCTGATGGTTCGCCTACCCTCGCTTTGATCGAACACAGGTTGCCGCAACTGTTAATACTGTAAGACGTAAGGATGGTTTCGTCATCGAGGTCTTTTTCTCTGATGCCAATCCTGCTTAACTTATCACGGATTAATTTTATCTTTTTTTCAGTATGTAACATAGGGATGGTGCTATATTGGGGTGTATCACGATAAAGAGATGCATTACCCTTACGGGATGTGACGCTGTTTCGTAAAGACTATTAAAACGGTCAATCTGGATATTTGACGATATCTTTTCGGCAATGTCAACGAAAAAAGAGAACAAATGATTAAAGTATTTAGAACCGGGGCTTCCGGTGTTTTGGCAGGCAATCCTGGCAATACACGGGTCTGCCTTCGGTTGGCTTAAAGGGTACTTCGCATTCTTTTCCGCAGTCGGAACAAGTTACTTTTGTCATTTCACGTGGGCCGGAGTCTCTGGGACCGCGACCGCCAAAATTAGATGATCCATACATGGTTTTCACAAAACAGTAAAACTGTCATATTAACAATGCTATACGGGTTTAAGTACTTCTGTATGGTACTGTTCTCATGAACCGGCCCTGATTGAAAAGAAAAGCGCCTCGGCCGGGATTCGAACCCGGTCAAAAGCTCCGGAGGCTTCTAGGATGTCCACTACCCTACCGAGGCATGCGGTATATAATGTTCAAAGTGCTTTTATTGTTCAGGTTTGATGAAAGCTTATGTGGAAATCATCTACCAAGAACGGCAAGCCGTTCCATATTAACAGCGTGTTATACGCAGATAAACTTTTGTCGACGCGGCATGAGAAAGGTTTGGTTGCCGCTTATTACCGTTTTTTGAGCATGATTTACGCACCAGCAACTGAAATTAAGAATATAATAGAGATGCAGATTAATTTTTGTTATTTTTAACCCACTTTCTTCTCTCTCCCCACGAGTTTGGTTCCATCCAGAGGAAAAGAATGCGATAAATGGAAGGACGAGGGGATTTACAGTCTTCTCAGACAGGCATTCTTTCTAGAGAAGAAGATTTATTACCTGGTGCTGGGCACAGGTCTTTTTTTTAAGAATTTCACGAGAAGAGAAAAATTCGGAATCGCGGATCAATCCGGGAGATACATCAACATACCTGACATACCGGTTTGCTGACATTATTTACCTCCTCGCCAGTTATCAGCATACTAATGTAAAGAAGCTGTACCCTGGCTCTCTGGATCGCCGGCATCACTCCTGTTTAGTTCAGGTTTTCACGGTATCTATCAAATTGACAAATATATTTCCCAAAATTTATCACCCATTGCCCCAGAGATCTAGCAATCGGGGTGTGCAGGCGTCTTGGATGGGACCGCATCCACAGGAATCATATGTCACCCCGGGTAGTTGTTAGGGAGCAGACGGGATGAGGCTGACGGGTTCAAAACGGTATGATCTGGTTCTTGGATTATTGTTGATTATTGCGCTGATGTTTACAGTACCGGTAGGTGCCCAAGATGTCGTCACAGTTAGTACAACAGTCGGAGTGGAAACAGTTCAGCCGACAATCAGTATTGTAACGATCCAGCCAACAATTGTTGTCTATACCCTTGCCCCTGTTACCTTTTCGATGACCCAAACACAAGGACCAAAAACCGGAGGAACACCGGTCACCATTACCTGCAGCGGAGGTAGTTTCAGCAGTGCAACCCAGGTACTTTTCGGTAGTACTGCCGTCTCTTCTTTTACCATCTCACCTGACGGAACAAAGATTACCACTACTGCACCGGCAAGCGCGACTGGTGCAGGAACGGTAGAAGTAAAAGTCCCGCCGTATAATGTTGGCAATTTCACCTATCTGCCGGTAGACATCACCACTATTTATGAAACCGAAACAAACGGCGGGTATCTTTATGGCGGAAACCCGACAACCATCAACGGTTGCGGGTTTGCCGGTGCAACCAGCGTCCTTTTCGGGAATAACCCGGCGCTTGGTTATACCGTTGTCTCTGATACCGAGATAATTGCTACAGCCCCTCCAAGCACAACGGGTGAAGGCGATGTAAACCTGGTAGTAACAAGCCCACAGGGAACCAGCCCCCCGGCCACCTATCATTACGCGTTAAATGTAGTGTCAGAGAGATGTTTGGGATCGGGCCAGGATATTCTTTACGGCCAGGACAGTTCTATGACTCCGTTCTCCGGACCCGTAACCGGAGGAACGACGCTATCATTAAGCGATGCCTGCAGCGACGCCATGAGCGACGTAAATAGCGTTACTTTTGGTAGTACCCCTGCCCAAAGTTTTCAGGTAGTCAATGATGGAGAAGTAACTGCACTATCACCTCCGGTTACTGGTGCTCGTGCGGTTACCATGCATGTATCAGATACGTCAGGGTCGCTCAACCCGCTGACCTTTGTCTATGACCCGGTGATAACCTCGCTGGATCAGACCAGCGGCCAATCCACCGGGGGTACACCAATAATGGTCACGGGTGTTGGATTTACCGGGGCAACAGGTGTCCTTTTTGGCTCGAATTGGGGGTCCAATTTCAATGTGGTGTCAGATACGGAGATCACGGTGACCACACCGACCAGTTCATCCGGGACCGGTCCGGTAAATGTCGCTGTGAAAGGTGGTCAGGGTAGCGGTTTTAGTGATACGGTAACCTATACCTATTCCCTTCCACCAGTCCCCCATATTACCGGCCTGAGTATGTCCAGCGGGTATGTACCTGGAGGTAGCCTGTCTCCTATGGATATTTACGGCACCGGGTTATCCGGGACGACCAACGTATCGTTTGGGAATAACCCGGCACCCGGTTTTACAGTAGTGTCCGATTCGGATATTTCGGTTACCCTTCCGCCCAGTACGACTGGCGCTGGAAATGTAAATATCGTGGTAACAACACCGGGAGGTACCAGCCAGCCGGAAACGTTTACCTATGTCCCGGTGATAACCAGCGTGAATCCTACCGCACTGCCTCTCTCGGGAGGTACGGTATCTATCACCGGTGGCGGTTTTACCGGGGCGTCAGCGGTCATGTTTGGCGGTATACCGACAACCGGATTTACCATCGTTAACGACTCCACGATTGCAGCTGCCGCTCCGTCAAGTTCCAGTTACACCACTTTAGACGTTGCTGTGAAAACGATCTATGGAAATACGAACACGATTACCATTCATTACCAGCCAATTATTACGAGCATATCTCCTGCAAGCGGTTCTTTGAATGGGAATACTCTTGTGACCATAACAGGAAGCGGGTTCACGAAGGCAATGGGGGTCTTTTTTGGTAATACTTTTGTTTCGCCTCCGATCTATCTCTCAGACACGATGGTTAAGATTGAATCACCCTCAAGCACCATTGCAGGTCCGGTTTCGGTATATGTGGAAGGCAATATGCCAGACTCGACAACAGGGACGTTTACGTATGCATCTGTACCTGTAGTCAGCAGTATCAACCCGACAAACGGTATCACTGCAGGTGGTACCCCGGTTGTATTAACCGGTAACGGGTTTACCGGTGCAACAGCCGTAGAATTCGGTACAGTTCCTGCCGTGTCATTTGTGGTGAATTCAGATACGTCGATAGACGCGATCTCTCCTGCAAACACAAGCGGAACGGTTGATATTACCGTTACTACAGCTGGAGGTACGAGCCTGACCTCATCTGCCGACCTTTTCACGTATAGTATATCCCATCCGCCAACAGCTGCTTTTACGTTCACTCCTTCGTCCGGTAGTTCCCCGGTTCTTGTCCAGTTCACAGACCATTCGTTAGTCTACAAAGGGACAATGTGGAACTGGAGTGTTGGTGACGGCGTCTGGTATAATACCACTGTTTCATCGAATCCGAACGTCTTGTATTCTATAGGCACATACTCCGTATCTCTGACCGTCAGCAATGAGTCAGGCAGCAATACTTTTACCAACCTGACCCCGATCATCGTCTCGCCGGCGGTAATTAGCGGGACCGCACCCGTTGCATTTTTTACGGCTACACCTTTGACCGGGATAGCACCGGTAACTGTCCAGTTCGCGGATACGTCAACCGGTTTACCGACCGGCTGGTTATGGGCGTTTGGGGATGGTAATACCTCGACCAGCAAGAACCCGTCGTATACCTATTCATTTGCAGGAACTTATACCGTCAACCTCACCGCATCCAACAGCGGTGGCAGCAACATTACATCCAAAACCGGGTATATCAATGTCTCTGCACCGGTCATTATTACCAACAGCTGCTCGTTTACTGGTGTAAATATTACTTCTGCAGGTACCACGCAGCAGGTGAATATCAGCACTATGGGCAACCCGGCCTCCGGGAACACAGTTACGGTTAACAACCCGGGCAGCAGCTGGAGCAACCTTTCCGTGACCTTCACCAGGCCGCCTCAACAGAATGCCGGGAATTATACCGGAACCGTTAGTAGTGTTCAGGCCTCGATCCAGCCGGAGATCGTTCCGATATCGAGTTTAGGTAACCCTAACGTCTCCGTAAGTCTTGATATGACCCAGGTACCGGGATCAGATGCATCTATTACAAGCACGATATCATCCAGTCCATCACCCTCTGCCCAGAGTTCGTTTACTCTTGCAGCATCAAGTGCCGGAGACAAGATCGACGCTCTGGCATACACAATTTCGTTTTCCAAGACCGGTATTGATAACTCAGCAAATGGCGGGATCATCTTAAGTGCGACCATCACGATGGCAGCAAGCCCTGCATGGGTGGCGGTTAACGGTGGAACGTCCCATATCCTGATTATGCACCAGACCGATACCGGCACGACTACGTTACTGACAACCACGTTTGTTGGTACGGATTCAAGCGGTAACGATGTCTTTACCGCAGTCTCGCCCACCGGTCTTTCGACGTTCGCCTTAGTGGCAGTCTCATCAAGCTCGTCAGGCAGTCCTGGAGGAAGTGGGTCGTCATCATACGGTAGTCGGTCGGGATCCGACTATTGGTCCGGATCCGGTACGAATGGACAGGGTTATACCGGCCCGGCCGAGCAACCTCCCTCCCCACCGGCCGTCCAGCAGCAACAACAGGAAATACCACCTAGTGTCACAGGGTCCGAATTGGCCCAGCAGACCGTGGCTGCGTACCGAGCACCTACCCCATCTGGAGGTTTCCCGTATATGTTCGTTGTATTGGTAGGAGGAAGTGGTATAACGCTTATCGGATCCGGCTGGTACATCCGCCGCTGGTGGATCCAGCGCCAGAACCCGTCGTTGTTCCGGGACTACGATTGATGCGGAACCCTTGAAAGACCGGGCAACCCCCAATCGTTTTTTAAGACTTCTTTCATATGAGAAAAAGGAACTATGGGGATATTATCGAGAGTAAAAAAAGGTCCGTGAGGATTTCTACAGAGCCAATTTCTTACTGCTTTTTTACATGGTAGAGATGCCAGATTTTGCAGGCGCCCTCGTGGCTTACCATACACGGCCCGACCGGGTCCGGGGTGTGCAGACTTTTCCGAAAAGTTTGCAGTCTGTTGGTTCGGCGATACCACGCAGTACTCGGTCGCAGATGCAAGCGGAGTGCTTGCTCACTTTCCTGTATACGATATCAAACTTCTTCTGGGCATCGTACTTTTCGAACTCTTTTTTGAGCCTGAGCCCGGAGTGCGGGATGACCGGGAACCCCCGCCATTCGACATCGGAAGGTTCGAAGACGTCATACATGATCTTCTTTGCTTTTATGTTTCCTTCCCTGGTGACTGCACGCGGGTATGCGTTGTCGACCCGGTGCGTCCCTTCGCGGATCTGCTCGACGAGCATGACAAGACCAAGCAGGATGTCTTCGGCTTCGAAACCGGCAACGACCTGGGGGACCGGGAACTGTTCGTATTCTTCGTACCCCATGACCGTGCAGACGTGACCGGGAAGAACAAAACCGTCAAGTTTAGCCTCTCCCTGTTCAAGCAGCCATTTCATCGCCGGGGGAACGACACGGTGACAGGAAAGGATGGAGAAATTTTCCGGTGGCCTTGTCAGAATAGATGCAGCGACGGTAGGTGCAGTTGTTTCAAAACCAACCGAGATAAAAACGACTTCTTTATCGGTCTTTCCGGCAATTTCGACCGCTTTATGAATTCCCTGCACAATCCGCACATCCCCGCCGCAGGATTCAAGAGATCCCTTGGAGCCGGGTACCCTGAGCAGGTCGCCGTAGGTCGCGATAATACAGTCCTTTTCCACAAGATCGAGCGCAGCGTCGATCTCCCCCTGGGGCGTGATGCATACAGGGCATCCGGGGCCCATAACGATCTTTAACCCGGCGGGCAGGATACTGCGTAAACCCGTACGGGCAATCGCAGCTTCATGCGTACCGCAGATGTGCATAAAAGTCATATCCCGGTCCACAAGCCCGCGGAGCGCTGCTGCAATATCGTTTCCCGTCGCCATACTATCTTATACTTATTTAGAACCCTGCAACATAAGTTTACGTATGGATGATAACGTCCTCTTCGCGGCCCTGAGCCTTCTTCCCGGTCTTGCCGTAGCTGGCATTGCACGGATGATCGTGCGGTGGCTCCGGAAATATGCCGAAACGACCAACACAAAATGGGATGATATCATCGTTGCCGCTATTGGCACGCCGGTTCAGATCGGGATCGTTGCTATCTCGGTCTATATCGCCCTTAAGGATTTTAACATCGTTCCGGAGCAATATGCCTGGATTATCTCCGATAAGGTGCTCAATTCGATCCTTATTCTGCTGGGGACCTGGATCGCCTCCTCTTTTCTTCATGATATCATCCGGATCTACGGCCGCCAGCTTGCCGCAATGACTGAGGGGGACGCGGATGACCGGATTGTTGATCTCCTTGAACTTGCCGTGCGGTACGTGGTCTGGTTTGCCGGGATCATGCTGGTCTTTGTCAACCTCGAGATCAATATTACCCCTTTCCTTGCCGGTGCCGGTATCGCTGGTCTGGCCTTTGCCCTTGCTGCACAGGATCTGATCTCCAACTTTTTTGGCGGCGCGATTATCACGGTCGATAAACCTTTCAAAACAGGTGACCGTATCGAGATAGATGCCTTCTGCGGTGACGTGGTTGCGATCGGTACGCGGAGCACCCGGTCCGGACCGTTGACGGTAAGATTGTCACGATCCCTAACAACAAGATTACGTCAAGTAGTGTTGTCAATTACTCAGAACCCAATCCCCAAGTCCGGTATACGATCCCGGTAACTGTCGCTTACGGGAACGATGTCTCCCGCGTCAAGGAAGTGCTTTTCGAGATTGTCGAAGATGCGATTAAAAATACCGATTATTTTGCTGATGAACCGGGACCGAGGATTTTTTTCCAGGAGTTCGGGGATTCAAGCCTGAAATTTGTGATCTATGTCTGGGCAAAAGCCTATAACCTCCCGGACGAGGTCAAGGATGCCATCAACGTCAGGGTTGCACACCGGTTCTCACGTGAAGGAATCGAAATCCCGTTCCCGCAGTTGATGTACATATGAAACAATAATCTCTTTTTTCCTCAGGAGATGGCCCGGTACTAAAAAACGGAATGACTTCACGTGGATTCGCAACGCTCGTCACTCCCCAAATTGGATCAGCATGTTTATGGGGATCTGACCGTACATGCTCCTTGAATGATTGGCATCTCCACGCTCTGCCTCCACCACGAACCCCTTCCGGTAGCATTGGAAAGGATCTCCAACGTAACAGGATCAATCGAAGTGATGGATGAAGGTCTCCATTTCCTTAGCAGTGCTGAACCGCTGTTATCCTACTCCTGTACCTTCTCCATCCATGCTCCCTGCCGGGGGACGAATCTTGCAAGCCTGCTCGAACCTATCCGGCGGGGAAGTGTTGTGGTGATGGAGGAATGTTTTGCCATCGCAGCGGAAGTAGGGGCGGAAGTTGTCGTACACCCCGGGTACTTTGCGTGGCCTGAGGAACGAGCGCAGGCAGCACAACAGCTTGCGGTATCGCTTAGGCACCTTTCTGCCGCAGCACAAGAATACGGTGTATCGTTTTCGGTCGAGAACATGGGGGACTGGGAATATTTCTTCCTGAAAACACCAGATGAGCTCCACTTGATCGAAGGTTATGGTTTTACCCTCGATGTAGGGCATGCGCACCAGAATCACTGCCTGGCATCATTTCTTTCCATCCCTGCCCGGCACTACCATCTGCATGACAATGATAGCTCTGCCGATTCACACTGGGCTGTTGGCAGGGGCACTATCGATTTTTCACCCGTCATGAGTGCCGTTAAAAAAAGTGGCGGATCCCCGGTAATTGAGGTTGAAGACTTCGCAGGTGCGGTCGCAAGTATGCATATGCTGGAACGGATGCTCTGAATAGAGCGTAAACTCCGGGAAATCCAGAGAGTCTCCGCAATATTTTATAATATTCACCGACAATGTATCTAGGCAACCTGCCTGTGCGATTAAAGCCGGTATTATGTTCCGGTAAAAACCAATTGATTCCTCACAGGAGCAGGATGTAGAAGAAACACGCCTAAGTGACTCAGCCCGGCAGAGTACCTCCTTGGTAAAGACGTCGTGGAAATGAGTTCCTCCTTAGCATAAATAGAAGAAAAACCAAAAATGAAAAAGCAATTGCCTATGTGACACAGCCCGGCAGTGTGCTTCCTTGGTAAAGACGTCGTGGAAATGAGTTCCTCCTTAGCATAAATAGAAGAAAAACCAAAAATGAAAAAGCAATTGCCTATGTGACACAGCCCGGCAGTGTGCTTCCTTGGTAAGGAAGAAGTCGCGAGTTCAAATCTCGCCATAGGCTTGAATTAAAAAGGATATTCACTCTTTTTGTATCAATCTTTAACCTTTACGATTTTTTCTCGAATCATTTGTTTTGCTATTCCGGGGAGACCTGTGAGTTCTTCAAACTGCTTCAGATCACTCATTGTAACATTTAAGGGGTGGACATTTTGCTCAAATGGGAGGGTAGTTTGCTCACTTTGGATTGTCATGCAGTCACATTTGTGTGCAATAAATATCAGGGTTTTGAGGTAATGGGTTCGAAACCACCCAACCTCAGATTATATTATCCTGCCTGAGAAAATGCGAACGTGATCTCGCCATATGCCTTATCGATCAATTCCCGGTAATATCCGACATCAAACGATGATGCGCACCATGAAGGTTCCACCTTGTACCGCCGGGCATCGGTCACCACGTACTGGATCTTCATACCGGGTGCGATCTCTATCTTGTTATCCCGGTATGCCTGCACTGCTGCGCCTTCAATGCACCGGTGCGCATACGTGAGCCGGCTAATCCGGCGGTTGATCATCATTTCCTTTGGGTCCGCTGATGGCAGTCTGTTTATCGTTTCCCGGTAAATTGCTGTGACTTCATCCTGTGTCACTTTGAGTTCAGCGATCGTTTTTGCCCGGGCCATGACATCCAGCATCCGGCGTTGCATCTCCCGGATGTACTCTGGCGTGTCATGTTTCCGAGCGGCAATTCCCCGGACCTTGATACTACCATCCGGTTGCCTGCCATAATACCGGTTATAGGCACCAAAACCATCCGCGAGAGGCAGAAAAACGATCCAGTCGAAGTGGTCAATTTCAAGGAGCAGATCAGTTTCACGCTCGACCCGTTCCCTGAGTGCTTTGATCGGAGATCCCTGCACCCAGAGACAATCTACGATCCCATGCAGTACCCGGAAATTCATCTTTTCGGCGATCTCTTTGGTTTGTATCAGGATTTCCCGGGAACGGCCGGTGATCCCCTCATGCACCTCTATTCTCCCGAACTTCGCATTCTTGTAACCCGTGTACCCGAAACAGGTGACGAGCATCCACTTGAGAATTGCATCAGTACCGGCAAATCGTGGATCGGTCTTCTTGAGCTGCTTGGTTTTGACACGGAGTTCGAGCAGCGGCTTGAGCACCGCAGGAAGGAATCCCGCACGTTCCTGATGCCCGACCGTCTCCGGCGAGAGGTTTGATTTTACAATGATGGAGGGATACATGGATGTATAATCGATCTCCTCGACATTCTCAAATGTCCCTGGCTCTGGCTGGAACATCATACCTCCCCGGTCAGCGGTCTGGAGAACTGAGAGCTTACGGCTCTGCTCCGGATCCCTTTTGCGGAACGGCACTGCAATCCCACGTTTTACTGCTTCGTAGACCTCGTCACTGCTGATGAGGGTTCCGGGCGTGAACCGGGACGCTAAGTTCGGCGAGAGTCCTGTAAGCCGGGCGGCCATGAGGACTGCATCCAGACCACCCTCCCGGTACACGAACGACTGTTCGGTATCGATCAGGATACGCCCATCGGGAATAAGCGCAGATTCCTTGTGTTCCATCCTGCCGTAACTCCAGTACGATCGGGCGTCCATCTGCCGGTACTTGCCGTTCCGCGAGAAAGGCATGACCAGATCATATTGTTGTGCCAGTTTCCGGATCTTCGGCATCCAGGTATCGGCATCCGGCATGAGGATGACATCAGGGTCAAGCGAATTGACGAGGCCGAAGAGTTCAGCGAGGACTTCATGGTTCTCACCGGTGAGCCGTTCCGTGTGGATTCCTTTTATTTCAATTTCCGTGAACTGCGAGGAGAGTGCCGGGTTGCCCTGGATCTCAATCTCCATTACGGTAAGATTGTGTACGATTTCCGGGGAAAACCGGTCATCCCCTTTTCCCATACACGGACAGATCCCACGTTCGGCCATGAACCGCTGGTCCCTGCGTACATCAACGTTGAAGATATCGACATCGAATTGTGCCTGACGTTCTATCGCTTCGGCCACATCCCGGCCTGCGGTAACTGCATACCCGGGGAGTTCGCCAAAGACGGTTTTGATGGCGCACTCTTCCGCATCATGCCGCTCTTCCAGTGCTTCGATCATCTCCTGATGAACGTGAGGGTCGTGGAAGTGGACGTAAAAAGGCGGCCGGTAATCGTAATGGGTTTTTGTTACTGGTCCGTCCTTAATCCAGAGATCGATACCACGGTCCCGGTACGCGGAGTCAAGGATCCACACGATCCTTCTCCTGAGTGTCATGGTACGGGTGCTCGAGGATCTCGATGTGCATAGCACCGGATCCCTGCTGCACTGATGTGGATAAGGATCCGGCCATACGGAGAGTGAAAGTGATCGGCACCGGGTACAAGTTTAGTTTCACATTATTCGTAGCAATCACATTAAAAATTTTAATAGCATTGTAAAATTTCAATTGTGTAGAATATAAATAATTAAATACTATAACTGAAATGATCTGAATCGGGTGAATGAACATGTCGTCCAACAAAGTAAAGGGGAAAGTTGTTGTTGAGGGTGGAGAACATTATCTCGAGATTCCAAGCCTGAAAGGAAAGCAGAAAAAACAGCTGCTTCCACTTGGGCCGCAGATCGATAAAAAGACCATTGCCTCACTTGTAGGAACAGAGGTTGAAGTGCTGCTATCCGAACCTCAGCAATTTGTTGTCGGGTTCATTTGGGGGCATCGGCCTATCTTGTGCTACTATCCAGTCATAGATGTAATCTCACCGACGATTGACACGGCAGTTAAGGAATCCCTGGTGAAACAGTTTGTCGATGAGGGAATAATCTCGAAAGAAACTGCGAAAGAGCTTTCTCAATAGGAATCAGCGTGAATGGAAATACGCCTGAAACCTTACCAAAGTATGTTGTCATCGAAGTAACGCAACGTTGTAACAATCGATGTTTGTATTGCTATACCGTATGGGGTGATAACGAACAATATAATCCATCACCCTCTCTGGAAGAGATGACAACAGATGAGATAAAAGAAGTCATCATTAAACTCCAGAAAGAATTCCCGATAGAGATCATTGGTTTCTCTGGAGGAGAGCCACTCCTCCGTTCCGATTTACCGGATTTAATTTCGTTTGTAAAGGAACGGGGGATCGCTGTAGTCATTATAACGAACGGGACCCTCCTCACCAAAGAACTGATCGCAGCCACGGTTCATTCTGTAAATACCTACCAAATCACATTGTTAAGTCATAAAAAGGAGGTTCATGATCATTTAGCCGGGCGACCCGGTGCTTGGGACGCTGCCGTAAATGCCATGATTCATATTTCCAAAGCCGGGGGAAATTTTGCGGTTGTATTTGTAGCAACAAAACTGAATTATCAGGATATCCAAAAAACCGCAGAGCTTGCACTTATTCTCGGTGCTAATTCATTAATGTATAACCGTATCAATCTGGGTACGCACAATATTCACTTTTGGCGTGAACTTCTTCCATCGCCAACTATGATTCAGGAAAATTTGGAGACATTAGAGAAAATCGGTGAGACATATGGCATGCGGAGTGTCGCTGCAGTAGTTCTGGAGCCGTGTGTTGTTCCCCCAAGAGAATACAAACATATTCTGATAGGATTTTGCCCCAAAGCAGGCGAAAATTCTTATTTCACTATCGATCCTTACGGAAATATCCGGATATGCAACCATTCCCCTGTAATTCTTGGCAATATCAGGAAAGACAGCATCAAGGAAATTTATTTACACCATCCTTATGTCTGTAATTTCCGGACAACATATCCGGATGAATGTGTTTCGTGTGCTCCTGAATTGAAAGATATTTGTAAGGGAGGATGCAAAGCGGCCTCCGAACAATGCTATGGAACCATCACAAAAGTAGATCCATTTGTTCATCTTGCGAAACAGGGTGAATTGTAATACACGAATTCTTTGCATTGGTTAGAATTAGATGAAAATTCAACGAGTTCATTGCAAACTTTGATGCCTCCCCACTCAATAAAGACCATTTATCATGTGTGGCCGGTACTCCCTCTGGTGTATTGATGACCTCTGCGGCAGGTTCCGACTTCTCGACCCGACACTCGGTTTCCGGTCTCACTTCAACATCGCCCCTGGAAGTTCGAACCCGGTTATAGTTGCTCATGAGCGGGCAGAAGCAGTGATGATGCAGTGGGGACTCGTTCCGCACTGGACAAAAGATATCACGACAACGCACCGGCCCATTAATGCCCGGGCAGAAAATCTCGATGAGAAACCAATGTTCAGTGATCTCCTGAAATCCCAACGCTGCCTTGTTCCTGCGAGTGGGTTTTATGAATGGAAAAATGAGGGCAGGCGTAAAGTTCCCTTCTATATCCACGTAAAAGATGACCCGGTTTTTAGCTTTGCCGGGCTTTACGATACCTGGCGGAACCCGGCTGGTGCAATCCTCCAGACGTATACAATCATCACGACTGCCGCTAATGAGATGGTTGCTCCTCTCCACGACCGGATGCCGGTTATCCTTAAACAGGATGACGAGATGCGGTGGTTGTCCAGCGAAGTGATTCCTGCTGAAGAGATCAACCGGATCCTTGCGCAGTTTCCGGCCGAGGAAATGGTAGCATACCCGGTGTCGGAGAGGGTAAACAAAACGGATGCGGATGATGAGAAATTGATTGAGCCCGTAAAGGGACTTTTTTAGATTTAGATGATGGTTACCTAAATCAATTTTCAAAATATTGTAGGGATTTTCCCTATCATATTTTTAAAGTGAATCAATTGTTGTATCTAAAACTTTTATCAATTCCACAGCACTTCTATCCAGTTGTTTCATGTGTTTAATAAAAAGGATTTGTAACGCATGTTCAATATCATACGTAGGATCATTCTTAATTCTTATTTTCCTATCGTATAATTCCTCATCAGGAATAGCCTTAAGAGATTCTGCTTCTTCAAACCATACCCTCTTTACCATCGCCCTCATCTTCATAGTTCGATACATCTGCTTTGATAACACCGGTCTTTCTCCTATGAAATGATCGACAGCTGGGATTTTAACAATTCTTTCCAATTCTTGTGCTATTAACCCTATTTTTTGGCCAATCTCTTCTCGTTCTTTTTTGCTTATATTTAGTGATTTACCAAGCATTTGTTTTTCAACTTCGTCGGCTTCAATAATTTTAATACAAATTATATGGGTTTCTGCCACCCCCTTCTTGAAATCCTTAAGGACTTGTTTTATCTCTTTATTTGACAATTCCCGAGAGTATTCACTAATATCGCTTTTAACTTTCTTTAGGAATTCGTACAGCTCATCTAATTGCTTTCCAATCGACAAAAAATCTAACAACGTTGTCAAATAGTTCACCTCCTATAATTTTAGATGAATAAAGACAAAATATGATATATCATTCATATTAATAAGTTTACGCTATATATTCTCATTTTCATAGTCATGAGATAAACACTGAATAAAAACGTTAAAAGATGCGAGATGTCCTGCCATCAATCGTAATGATCAGATTCTGCAATTACAAGTTTTTTCGGTCTGCCGGGTTTGCGTTTTTGACCGTCGGCGGGTTTTGTTTCAGCAGTTTTGATTTTACGCGGTCTGCCCCGCGGTCTTTTCTCTTTCAATTCGATTTTTACCTTACGTGGCCTGCCTCTTTTTCGTTTCTCGCCGTCGCCAGAGGATGTTAATGATTTTCCCTCGGTAATCATTTTGATTTTCCCGTCGGCTACAAATTTTAATAAGACTTTCTCAATTTCGCTGTTAATTTCAGCATTTAATTGGGAAAAATCACGTGGGGATATTTGATACATATTCTGGAAAAGGCTATTTGAATATAAATTATTTCTCATCTGGTGTGTTTTAGTTATTTAATAAAATTAATGAGGTAAAGAATTGGAATCAACAGTAAACACAACAGCAAACTTAATCTCATAACTCCCTTATTTTTAAATTGTAAACTATTGCAAACATAACAAATACTACTATGGAAATATAAACCAGAAATAAAGGTGATAATGTAACTCCAAATGCCGGTAGATCGATTAGTAACACAATCCATGCCAACGCTACCATGAACATGAAATATCCCATTAAAAGAGTTATAGGAAAACACCTGAATAATTTTCCAAACGAAAAATTCCGCAATTGTCCTCGGGATTTATCAAATCTATAAAAGAAACATCTATTTGTGGCCGTTAGAGTTTTTTTAAAATTCCAAAAATCCAATCCAGTTTCAACAATATGACAAAATATTATCAATGATCCAGCAAGGCCAATAACTGCGATAATTCCTTGTAAGCCGGGAAATTTAACGGGGTCGGCTGATGTGTACGCAACAAATAATGCACCTATACCAACAATTCCCAAGCCAAACTCGGTAATCATGTGTAAATCTTGTTGAAGCGCATATTGCCACATGTCCTTGTCATCAAGAGTGCCACTCATATTTCCTAATTTGATTATTTATCATATTAACGCTCTGAATGAAAAATTTAAATGCGTTAAGAATTTTTGAGACACTTTCACTCAATAAAATATTTGTTTTGTAAGGTGATTTAGACTTAGAAAAATATTTTAATCCGGCAGCGATTTCGTTGGCCTAACAGTTTTTCATTGATTCGTTTTTAACAATGTATTATTAAAAAAAGGATTATGACCATTCCACAATAATCATAAACCCGGCCGTTCCGGCAGATCCTGCATTTCCGCCCCCTCCGGGGCCTCCTCCAGAACCACCAGAACCACCGTAACAGGTGGCAGAATAAAACCCGTAGCAGCCGCCACCGCCACCACCGGGATAGGCACCGGATCCGGCACTGCCACCGACGCCGGACGATCCTAAGATACCCAGAACAGTAGAACCGCCGGATACACCTCCTCCCCCTCCACCAGATGATGCACCTCCTGCACGATTGGATCCCGCCGGTGATCCGGCACCACCGCCACCGCCTCCTCCTGCAATGTACGTGATGCCATTGATAGTGATTGATGTGCTTCCACCGCTTCCGCCAGCCCCACCGGCACTGTTTACGCCACCGCCACTACCCCCCGTGCCAGCCATGCCGATTGCGATGGTATACGGTATATTTCCGGAGACGGGGATACCATATTCCTGGAGACAGGCTCCTGTACCTCCACCGCCACCACCCCCAGCAGCCCACGTACCGCCAGAGTATCCTCCACCGCCACCACCTCCGCCGCCGCATCCACCTACAAGAATAATATCTACATACTGCGTGGAAGCCTGGATTGTAAACGAGGTCCCGGAAGTCAGCGTGGATATTTTTACCGGGTCTGATTCGAGCCCATGAGATTGGTTACATAATGAAGTGTCGCCGCGTCCTGAGGGCTCACCGGATCGGCAATGTTATGGATATTCATCCCGCCGCCGTTCAGGGAACCATCCGATTGTATGGAGAACTTCCCCATTGTCGCTGCCATTACGCCGCAGTACCTGGGTCCAGCGTTCGTCGGTGATGTTTCCTGCCAGGATCTGGTTTGTACCGCTGGCGACCGCGACCTGGGCAAGCGACAACTGGAAGGTTGTGCCGGTATTCTGGGTAAGGGTTGGCGGTACCGGGGATGCAGCCGGAGTACCCAGAAGAACCGTGATCTGGATGGCACGAGCATTTACTTCATCGATGGTCACAATGACCCGGTCGATACGCGGGTTCCCGGAGGTATTCGGCGCAATCGGCAGGTTCACGACGGCATTGCTGTACATCCAGTACCCGTCAATAAGGCAGCCGCCTATCGCAATGTTCACTGACATATTCGGGCTGGCGAGAGCCGTTACCTGGAGCGAATTCGTAAAACTGTTCATGATGCCGTTCGTCCACCACTGCCGGAACAGGTTCGCGTCGTCGGTCTGGAGATACTGCCGGATATCGCCGGTGGCTGATGCAAAGTAACCGTAGGTAATCGTCATCGTCATTTCCTCCTGGCTTTCGTGTTTGCTTTGTTCGCTTTCTTGACGATACTGACCAGATCGGTACCGGTGCTCCCGAGCGTGATCGTGTCCTGTTCGCCGTCAGTTAAGGAATATTCTTCAAGGATCGTCAGGATCCGGGCGCTTTTCTGCACGATGCCCGGGTACACGACGGTGACCATATCGCCGAGATCAAAATCCGTCCCGTAAACAAACGTATCGCTTCCCGGCTGGAGGATACAGGTAAGGGTATCCACTTCCGCGAGATCGGTGATCGTCTGGGCTCCCTGTGCCGTGATAGTGCCGGCGCTCTGGGCGTCGGAAGCGTCCACCAGGATTTCCGAACGGTTCATGCCGGTCGGGATTTTACCAAGGCTGACGTTCATGGCCTGGTAGATGGCGCCGGAAGGAGATGTGCCCAGCACCAGGTACCCCGTCGGCGATAGGTTGAGCACAAAGACCCCGGTTTCCGTCCCTACGTTCCCGAGCGATACCCAGGTAGCCCCGTAATCCAGGCTCCGGTACACCTGGGCATTGGTACCGCCGCTGACCCCGGCATACAACAGCCCCTGCCCGCCGTCAACCATGCAGCTGACCGTCAGCTTCCCGGTACCAAGCCGGGTCACGTACGCCCACTGGTTAGGGTTGATCAGGTTCTGGCAGGACACAAGACCCCCCGAACACCGGAAGAGCTCGCCGCCGGGTGCACAGCCAGCAAGGACATCGCCGTTCGCTGCTGCGAGAAGCACCGGTACAGCCGTCACCCCGGGAAAGGTGTAAATGAGGTTCCATTGCAACGGCCCCCATACCGCCGTCTGGTAGCCAACGCTCTGCGGCCCCTCCTGCAGGTAGACCGCATCGATCCCGGCCAGTACCTGCCCGAACCAGTACAGGTTTCCCGAGCTTCCCGCGGCGGCCATACACCCCGGGGGCATGCGGGGATGGGATTGGAATCGGTGGTGACGTGCGTTGACCACGTGGGGGCACCGTTGGCACCGGCTACGCCGGCATAGATCATGGCGCTCACAGCCGTATCGCCGCCGGTGAGAGCACCGAGGCTTGACCACGACGAGAGGGAATTCAGGTTCGCCATCCAGGCGGTCCCTTTGCCGCTTCCGCCAGTGCCGGCATAGATATTGATGGCACCCGTCCAGCCCACCGTTTCGCTATCGTTGATCATGCCCGGGCTGTCGTTAATACCCGTGGTAGCGGTTACTGTGGTCGTGAGCACATCGGGCCGGCCGTCGCAGGCAAGGCAGCTGATGGTGGTCGATCCATCCTGGGTAAGAAGCGTTGCCAGAAGTGTCCACGTCAGGCCGAGGTCATACGATACCCAGAGTTTCGCGTTCGGGGAGGTTCCTGCGATAACCATGTTGTTGACGAACAGGAGTGCGGAAACGGATCCGGAGTCCAGCCCGGTGATCTGCGTCCACGTACTGCCGTTGGTGGTGCTCCGGTAGATGAACCCGTCATTGGCACCGAAGACCAGGATCCCGTTCCCGCAGTCTGCAAGAGAACAGACTGTGGTTGAGAAACCAAGGCGTCCCATCGGGTAGAAGGAATTATCGACGGTTACCCAGGACTGTGTCCGTGCGGCGCCGGTACCGGAACGGCCACGAGAGCCGCGTTCCGGGACTTAGAAATATCGAAGGAATAGTCCAGTTCCCGGACGTTGGAGAACTTCGGGGTGAAAAACACGGACTGGGTGCGGTCGGTGCCGACGATCATGGTCGGGACAAGCGTTGGCGGCGTTACGGCGGGGTTCATCCGGACTTCCAGGCCGAGAAACCCGCTCTGGTTGAGTACCTCCGTGATCGTATCCATAACATAGTCAAACCGGGCGTCAATCGTGACGGTCCCGCCACGGCTTTGGTTGATTGTCTCAAGGACGAGCTGGGGGATGTTGCGGTCGGGATTAGCATTGGCCATCATCTCTTCGGTAATCAGTGTCCGGATGACCGTCTCCGCATCGGTGGCAAGGGAATTGTATCCGGTGCCGGTCGTTGTGTCGGTAAGGCACAGCCGCTGGTTGAGAATACCTTTGCCGTCAGCGCAGGTAATCGTCCAGAGGTCTGAATTCGTGGTGTCGTCCGCTTTCCACGCAATGCTTCCCTGCGTGATCCGGGCTATCCGCCACCAGCCGTTCCGGTACAGGCCAAAGAAGTTCCCCGGCTGGACCAGGGAATTCCCCAGGTTGTCGCGGGCGAGACCTTTGGCTACCTCTAATTTCATCGCACCGACGCCCCGGAAGTCCCGCGTCCAGGACAGGTACTGGTACCCGTCGATGATGCCGATGGCGTTTAAGGTCGGGTCAAAGACCCAGAGGGGCATAGGATTCGCTGCCGGGATTTAGATCGCCGCCCACCGGTCGTTCCAGGTAATGGTCATAGTGGATCCGCTCTGGATGTTCAGGCTCGAAGCGTAGGTGATCGCGGTTACCCCGGAAGGAAGCAGGAAAAAGGTGCTGTTGAGCGACATTGTTTTCATGGCGTTTATTGGGCTGCCACCGGAGGGGGTGTAGGTCGCGGTGCATGCCCGGGGTTTCGTGCTGATGGTGAGGGTGTCCCCCGCCGAGAGGATCTGGCTTGACTGGAGGAATTCCCCGGTGGCAAGGTTCGTGATAACGGGATTGGCCACAGGGCCGGTCACCACGGCCGTAAACCATGTGGGCGTGTTGCCGTTGTTGGTGCATCCCAGAGTCGTGTTTGCCATCCCGTAACTTTCGGGATAACTGCGGGGATATGACCACCCGTTATAGAAGGTCTGGAACGGGTTTGTCCCGGCGACCGGGTTGTACCACGTTGGATCGTATGCCTTGAACTTGAGGGTGCACTGCCAGTACGTCAGCCCCCGGACGTTGGTATCCATGGCCGGGGAACCGGTATCGTTGACGCAATTGATGGCATAGGCCGCCCCGGCATCGTTGTAGAAAGTCAGAGTTCCGATGCCATTTTTCGGATTTAAGGCAGAAACCAGCGTGAGGACTTCGGCCTGGAGGGTGGGGAGAGTGCCGTCGGTGGAGATAATCATGAGCGGGATGGTGATTGACCGGTCGTCCAGCCACGGGGTAGCGATTATAAATTCCCCGTCCAGATACAGGGATTTCGCGGTCATGACGACACTGGCCATTGCCTCAAGGCCGTCGTATCCCTTGAGCAGCCGGTAATCCGGGGCACTTCCGGAGAAGGTCAGGCCCGGCGAGCCTCCCGGCGGCGTCCAGGTAAAATACATCAGTACAGGCTCCCTGCCGATACACTGTTACCGGCTACCTGGAGGGCGTTCCTTGCAGCGTTGACGATATCGCCGGCGTCGGTTGAGGGAGCGGTGACGTTGACGGTTATCGCCGGAGCGGATGGCGCTGTATTTCCACCGGGACTTCCTGCGGTTATCGACGTGTTTGGGTTCGCGGTGCTGATGGAAGAACCGGTGACGGTCTGGGCAGCCAAAGGTTGGGACTGTGCCACCCCGTTTTTCGCCGTTATTGTATTCTCGTACGCAATGATACTGGAGATCTGGGTGGCGATGCTCTGCCAGTCGGCAAGCGCTGCCTGAGCCATCTGGGTAACGTTTGTCCAGTACGTCTGTTCGATCTTGTTTAAGGCCGTAAGCTGCGTGGTCTCCAGTGCCTGCAGGTCGCTGTAAAATTTCTGGGCGGCTTTGAGCTGGGTATCGTACTGGCTCGGGGCATCGGCGGTCTTTGTCGTGCTGGCCGGGGTGGTTGTACTCGTGCTACCGGAATCTGCGGCTGCCCGCTCATTCATGCCCTGGTTTGCCTGTCCGGCCTGGAACTGCTGCAGGAACGCAATGTTTGCCGGGGTACCCTGGCCTTCTCCGGCCCAGAGGTCAAGGGCATCGCTATAGGATTGCCCCGCTGCCTCTGCCTGCATCATGAACTGGTTCATTTCGGAACCCGGTGGACCAATGGCGGCATCGTCCCACCCGGAGCCAGTTTTTGGTGTGGTGGTTTTGGTACTCTTTGCCGCTTTGGCAGGCGTGGTATCTGACGGCGTTGTGGCGGCAGGGGTACTTGCGGCTTCGGCGGGCGATGAGGTTTGAGCCATCGCCTCTTTTGAGAGATCGAACTGACCGTGGAGGTTGGTGATGTAAGCGGTGGTCTTGTTTTCCTGGGCCTGGAAATCTGCCGTTGCCTGGGCAAGTCCTTTCCCGCTGGTAATATCCGCGACGGCGATGGTGCCGGCTTCGATACCGCCAACGAGTTTTGCGAACCCTTCGACGGAATCTTCAATCGCTCCATCAAGCCATGAGAAAAAGGTGATGACCGGGCTGTCCTCATTGAAAGCCGAACTGAATGTGGTTACCAAGGTGTTTACCGATGGTAACAGTTCCATGCCAAGGGTGGTCTGGGTAATGGAGAGTTTGGCATTGAACTCGTCAAGCTCGATTCCCATGTTGTGGGCAGCGGCTATCTGGTCGTCGGAGAATGGCGCCGGGGTCGCGTTATAGGTCTGGAGGGCTTTAGTGGCGTTCGTGATAAGTTCGGCATTGCTTGCCCATCCCCGGCCATAGATAAGCCGGGCATCCGAGTCCCGCTGGGTGGCATCGGTTACTTTGCTGAGGCTTTCAAGGATGTTTTTCTGGAGGGTATCGGCGTCGAGATAATTGCCGTTGACATCTTTGTACGCGATGCCCAGATCGTCCAGGGTTTTCCGGTAGGTATTGCCAGCGGTGGTTGTGTCGGCGATCTTACCCTGTACCATCTGGAGCGAAGAGAGCATCGAATCCAGGGAACCGCCAACCGAGATATTGGCGGCGTTCCATTTCTGCGCAGATTCAGCACTCATGCCGGTTACATCAGAGACGTGCTGCATCTGGTCAGAGTACGCAATGGCAGTACCGACGGTATCACTGAATCCCTGTTCGACGTACCCGAACACGGCCGATGCCGCATACTGGAGGACATCGAACTGTGCAGCAACGCCGGTTATGCCCTGGTTGAGGCTGGAGATACCGCCCTGCATCCCGGACGCATCCAGATTTAACCGGACGGTGATAGCGCCAGCTTCCATTGAATATAGTGGTGTTTTGCCGGATTATAGCCGAGCATGAATTCGGCAAAATCGCACGGAAAATGGAGGGATTGGGAAAAGGGGTGGTTTGAGGAGAATAATTTATTTCGAAATCACTTATTAGGATTTTTTTTTGGCTCTGTAGAAATCATCTTTATAAATTTAATGTGAATAGTATTTGTTAATTCATGGATTATATTACTGGATACTTCAATAATTGGAAAATATTTGTTCTGAAAGTACTCGTGACAGCTGTTATTTTATTCTTCATTATTCCACAGCTTCGTTTTACAATCCTTCCTTTTAGGGGTTTTGACATCGGCATCTTTGTCGTTTTACTTTCTGGGGCTATATGTTTAGATTATTGCCGATGGCATTTTGTACACTCGCACCTTCTGCAGGAATTGAAACGTCAAAACCGGACTTCGTTGTCGACATCAGGCAATGGAATATATGTTCCGGATTCCTGGAGTGACAGATATACAAAGACAAATATGCCCTTATCCGGGGAATCTTACAACGGAGGAGAGTTTTACGGCAATCGTATTCTCATTACCTATTCATCACTCCTCGGATCAACACCAGAAATCGCGCAGGAGATCGGAAACGAACTGCGTACGGCAGAATATACTATTGATGTAGCTGATATGAAAAACGTGTCCTCGCTGGAAAATTATTCTGCGGTTATTATCGGAGTACCGATTTTTACCGGACCAACAGGTTTAGGGGATATTGGAAATTTTACAAAAAAACGTTTTAGCGAACAGTTGTCACACATGCCGGTAGCCATTTTTGCTGTTGGTCTTGAGGGAATGAATCCTGACTCTGTGATGACAAACGTGAAAATGGCATTATCTCCAATCTCTCCGGTCTCCTCAATCTTTTTTACCGCTGCACCGGGTCAGAAAAAACTTAGCTTCACGACACGTTTCGCAAAAAACAAAAATATTCCCTCAACGGATTTTCAGGAGGGAGATAAGATCAAGTCATGGGCGAGAAAGTTGCCGGAAATGTTGAATGTGTAAGAATTATTCCAGCAAGGACCGCCCAGACCAAAAGTAGTAAGAGCGATTCAACCGGACGATGATAGCGCCTGCTTCCATTGAATATAGTGGTGTTTTGCCGGATTATAGCCGAGCATGAATTCGGCAAAATCGCACGGAAAATGGAGGGATTGGGAAAAAAGGTTTAATTTTGAATAAATTACTGAATCATGGGGATAGGTGTCGCGATAATGTTTGTTTGAATAATTTGGAAATTATTAAATATTTCCGAAATATGAACTATTATCAATCAATCCTAACATTCAAGATTTCAAATACACGAAAACGGATTTTTGTGATTTCTGTTCAAATCTTTGGAGGATACCAATGAAATCAGCATTTGTCGGTATAATTTCAGTTATGCTTGTGGTTATTGCGATCACTTTTATGGGTTGTACATCTCAAACTACCCCTCCATCTTCGAATGTATCCGTTCCCACATCGTCGGGCACTCCTTCTGCGACCAGCCCGCCATCAAATCCTTCGTTGGCATTGCCTCAAGCAGGTTCGATCGTAAATTCCTCATCGGTCTTCGGAACGAACTTCAATTGGTTTGAATATCAGGCTACAACAGCGACTGGTGGTAACACTATAGTGATGGATATGAAGGTGGAGAGGTCCATCGGAACTTATCAAGGGCAATCGGCAATCCATTCAAAAATTACCATGACATCTTCGACAAACGGTTTAAACACGGTTTATGATACTTACTATGATTTGTCGATGAACTCTTTACTCGGTGGGACGATGACAATTACGTTCAATGGCCAGAAAACAACAACGAACATTCCTCCAGGTCAGACCTCACTAGATGCAGTAACAAGTTTCAACACGGCAACACCGCTCACTTTTGTAGACATTGAACCAGTTTCAGTGCCGGCGGGATCCTATCCTAATGCTAGCAAATATACCAGATTGGTGAATGAAACGACCTTTACCTATTGGTCAGCATCAGGCATTCCGGTTCCTGTCAAGATGATTTCAAATTTCCCAAGTGGTTCCATCACGTACGAGCTTATGGGCTGGGGATAACTCCTATTCTCTTTTTTAGCTAAAACCCCTTGATATTCTCCATTTTCTTCTACTATGCTAAGTTCTCCAATTTATCGCCATTCCCATTACCGTTGCCTCATCGATACTGCCATAAGTTCCAGTTTCCGTTGTATTGTAGCCGGACTATCGCCCATTGCCGGTACCTCGTCATTTTCATTCGTTTCCCGCAGAAGGGTCAGGAAATCGTCTGGCTTTGCGTCCTTGTTTCCGGCACACCGGGCTATCACCATGCACAGCACCGCGTTCATGGCGTCGAAAGCAAACAGCGGCTCATCTCTCGCTTTACACCGGGCTTGGTAGAGCACATCGAATTCTGCCGGAGTGTAATGCCGGAACTGGTCACGAGTTAACCCACATATCCCGTATGCGAACGGTTCGGCGCTCGTTATCCAGCGCCGGGCACATTTTTTGATTCCTCTCCTGTGGGTTCCGGTTGGGAAACCTCCCCCTCCTTCGGTGTGGCAAACCAGTCTGCGAATGCCTGCCGGCATTTCTCCCAGAGATCGATATCATGGCCGCCGGCCTGCTTGAACTGCTGGATGAGATCTCCGGCCATTTTCTTTCCTTCGCTGGATTGCGGCAGAGCATACACGAAATCGCCGCGGTCGTTCCGGCTTTTCAGGCCGTGATGAATGAGTGTCCGGAGCAGCCTCAGGCTGAGGTACAGTCGGAACAAGGATACCGTTCAGCCGCTCGACCCGGAAAAAGAAGACATAGCCCATCTTCATCTCGTCTTCGCAGGCAATGACATCGTCCTGCTCGAACCGTAGTTCGTATTCTTTGTCAAGGCTCACTTTTACGGAAGGGACGGTCATGGTTTACCTCAGGGCGTCCAGACGGGTACACCGCTGACTTTGAACGACAGGTCGATGGTGATCGCGTTCTTGAGATCAGTGGTGACCTGGTATTCCTGGCAGGTCATGGTCGCCACCCAGGTCGACCCGGTTGGCAGCGTGATAGTGTACGAGGTCTTGTTCCCGGCAAGCATGTCGGTCACAGCCTGCACCTGGCCGCTGGTGTCGGTGTGGATCATGTTCGCGGTGATCTTGAGGTCGCCGCCCTGGAGCTGGCCGGAGATCCAGTCGTCGGCATTCCCGGCGGTGTCGTGGCTGGTTACGTCGACCATCGTACGTTTCGCGCCAAAAGCTCCTATCTTGGTGATTTCGGCGATGTGGTAGGGACTACCGGTCTTTGACAGGGTCGTGCCCTGTCCTCTCTGGGCTAAAGATGACATGGTTTTTCAGGTTCTCCGTTTACGGGGTTTGTGCGTCGTAAAATGCGGCTTTTTTGCCGGCTGCGGCGTTTTCTCGTGTGGTGCTTTCCGGGCCTGCATTTACCGCCTCACGGTACAGGTAAAGTTCCACACGTATTCGGGACGGTTGACCTCGTCTTTGCCCATCGGGGTTGCCCCGGACTGGATGCCGTTGATGCCAACGTAAAACGTCCCGTTGATGGTAGTGTTCGTCATGCCGTCGAGTGCGGCAAAGATGCTTTCGATCTGTGCCCGGGCTGCCCGGCACCATCTACCGCTCCCCGTACCCAGACCTGGATTCCGGGCTTGGAATTACCTGAAGTATCGTGGGTACGTTCCGGGGCCTGGCCAGTATACCCGAAGACTGCAATAAGGGCATCCGGTGAGGCAGGCCGGTCGTTGACGAAAATATTAGAACCGAGGGTACCAAATCCCTGGGCTGCGAGATAGGTGGCGATATCAGTCTCAGCGGTCATGAAAACCGGCCTCTTTGGTTATTGACCAATGCGAGCTGAAAATAGGCCATTGAATATAGTGGTGTTTTACGGGTTATATCTGAATATGAATTCGGCAAAATCGGGAGGAAAATGGGGGATTTTGGAAAAGAAGACTTTTTAAAAGAATTTTACAACCCTCTTTTTAAGTCTAATATTCTCAAAAGATTATTTTATTGTGTTTGGTCAACATTACTCCGCATCAAAGGGACGTCTAAATTCCCCTTAACACAATACGATTGATTGATTCAAAAATTATATCATGTAAGTGGAGATATCGTTAGTAACATTATCAATCATGACCTATGGAACAAAAAATAATTAATGATATCAGTAGTCTTGAGCAGTTGATATTAACATTATCTGGTGATGTGGAAATAAAAATTGAGATTCCAAACGAAAATGCAAGCAAAATATTTGATGTGTTTAAGAATCCTAATATTAAAGTTACGAGAAATGGTTTTAATAGATATATATTATCTAAAGAAAAACGATACAATATTTCTTCAGAAAAGATTATTAAAATCAGATTATTATGTTTAATAATAACTTTTCTTTCACTAGTAGTCCTAATTATTGAGATTTTGAATTATTTATGGAAAAATGAATTTGTTACAGTACCTATATTTGATTTCTATATTGGAATAATAGGCATTATTTTAACCATCATATTTTTTATTTTCAAATCCTTTGATGAGATAAAGCAATTCCTGAAAAATTATCTGGGGTCGAATGAACATGATTGAAAAAGCTGAAACATTTCAGGAATTTAAAAATAAAATTTTAATAATTTCACCAAAGGTAGAATTATCTCGCTATTCTACGTCTGGTTCCGCAGATTCGGAGTTACATATTATTTGGGATAAAATCAATGATAAAAAAGAAGCCCCAATTTTAATTTGGAATGTTCAACCATCAGAAGAGTATAACCTTCTCCATGCAATATTTTGCCTAAAAATTAAGCAATGTATAGATCAGGGATTTAATTGTGTGGTGTTATTTTATGACCAATTAATTGAAAAACAACAACATATCCCAAAACCAACTATAGATAAGAGAGTTGAAACTTGTATTAAAAGGTACATACAAGCTGGATTGACACCAACCAAAACAGAATTTTTAACAGAATCTAATATTTTGGAATATATAGGTTATGAAAAATTTTCAAACACACTCTTATCAATTGCGTATAAATGTGATTTCAACGAAGAATGGATTAAAAAATGGATTGTTAGGGAAAATCCGATTAGGGATTTAATAAATAATTTTTGTGAAATTTCCTATGGAAACATTGTTAAAAGCCAAGTGTTGTTGACAGGAAAAGGTGATGTTGAAACAATTTGGGGCGGATTAATGAGGAAGGTTGTTGTTGATGGCGGCCTTCCCGATTATAATGCCCCATTAATCTTGTACTTTGACACTTTATGTGGAACTGACTCCTTGCCCCTTTCCACTGGGAAATCCTCAAATTCAATATATAGTGATCAAGATCCTGAGGTGATTGCAGATATTATTAATAAATGTTCAAACGAATTCATTAAATTAATTTTTGATTACATAGTTTTTCAAATGTATAAAACAATAAAAATTGGCGATAATGATTATTCTTCGTATGAAAACATTGTAAAAGATCATTCTGGAAAACCAGTTATTAAAGAAACGGCGCTTAAATATTTATTAGAACATTTTGAAAAAATTCGGAAGGTTTAAAATATGAAAAATAAAAAGAAAGAGTTATGGGAAGAAATTGGGTGGCAGGGTCAAAGACTATATTTGCCAGAATATACTTCAAAATTTAGAGCAGTTGAATCAAAATTAGCGCAATCTTTAACTGAAGCTGGGTTTGAAGAGTGTCTCTTTCCCAAATTACTTATGTTTGATCAATTTTGTAACTTAAAAAATGTTGTCCCTCGATTTGCTAAAGAATGGTCAAAAGAAATAATTAACACCGAAGAAGGAATGAGTTCACGGAATTATCCAAAAAAATATACTTTATCACATTGGCAATGTGAACCATTTTACTATTTCTTAAAAAATAGGAAGCCCCATAAAACGATAAAATTTTTTGATAAATCGGGATGGACTTATAGAGTTGAAAAAGATGTAAATGATTATAGGCTATTCGAGTTTCAAAGGATAGAATGCGTATGGTTCGCTCCAATTGATGAAGCAAAATTTATTTTGAGCGAATTAATGAAAAATTTAGAAAACACACTATCAAATCTTGGATTAACTACACGCATTTCTATAAAAAACAACGAAGAAAACGATACAAAAGAACTTATGGTTAGAGATATTGAGGTGTTGGTTGATAATTCTTGGATCGAAGTTGTAGGGTTTCATCTTCATGGAAGAATTTTTATTGAAGGTTTGGAAATTCCAGTAGGGGAATCATTTTACACTGGATGTTGTGGAATAGGAACTAGTCGAATAACAAATATAATATTTGGTCTTCAAAAATAGACAAAACGTATCTGCGCAACTTTTCTTTGTCCCAATACAATGTCCTCAAGTGCTGTTTCTTCACATTTGCTTCAGAGCGGGATTATCTGATCAATGCTGACTATTTAAAAGTCCCGGCGAAGAAACTGAACCGTCGTGGGATTATTCATCCAAGTGTTCCCATGCAGATAACGCAGTCACATCCGGAACCCCAGTATCGAAATAATCCTGCAGTTTATCCACAATCCCGGTACAATCTCCGGTACCATAGCCATCGCGGGATCCTCCAGGTATTTCGCTTTGGTCCCGGGTTTCGGGTGGTGCAGGGTCAAATCCTCGTGCTGCTTAGCGGCGTAGGGAGTATCATACACAATCTGGACGGCGTTGGGGTCGTCATCTACCGGTTCAACCGTTCCCGTCTCTTCAAGGTGCATGGTCTTCCATGGTACCTGTGGTTCGGATGCCAGAAGTATCTGGTCGGCATATCCCACCAGTTCCCCGAACACCAGTTCCGGGACTTCCTGCAGGGCTCGATTCACGTTTGCCACAACCTCGTCAGTTCCTTCAAGGGTGAACGTCACCGTCATCAGGTATCGACCTCGATGTATGCCACCGATCCGTCAAGGTCGGTATAACTGTTAATCTTCAGGATTACCGGCGGTTGCGTACCGCTGGGGAGCGTAATCCGGTCATAATAGCCAATCACTGTAGGCCACACGTTCCCGGAAGCGTCGGTGTAGGTTGGCGAAAGATAGAGCTGGCTTGAATTCACCGCATCTTCGCCCTGCTTGTTCTTGATCACCCGGATCTCGTTTTCTTCCCGGCAGGGATAGGTAACCGGTGTCCCAAAACTGCGGTCACCGTTCTGGCTCAGGGAAAGGAACGGTGCGATAGTTACCGTCTGGGCAAGCAGGCCACTGGTGATATCCATTCAGCGACCACCGCCGCCGATACCCAGTTCGCTTAACTTGCAGAGTATCCAGTACCCGCAGAACGATGCGAGTAAAGACACACTTATGGCAATGCCGATGAGCTTCGCCTGGAACTTCTCCAGGGCATCGAGCCGGTCACTGTAATCTTTCATACAGGAATCCCCTTTTTCCAGCCGGGAAAGGATAGAGTCCACCTTGCCGTCAATCTGGACCAGCCAT
Organism: uncultured Methanoregulaceae archaeon; assembly: GCA_963701095.1. GTDB lineage: Archaea > Halobacteriota > Methanomicrobia > Methanomicrobiales > Methanospirillaceae > Methanoregula. The sequence continues at coordinate 828,410 of OY969564.1, read as the reverse complement.
TCGCGGTCGGTTTGTGGTTTTGTGGCGTCAGCCATCACCGGTACCCCATGAGATCGCCCATGCCTCCGGTCGGCGGGTTTGTTTGCTCGTCGCTTCCCACAACCCATGCCTGGTCGGGCCGGAGCAGGTTCATGGTTGCATCGTCGCGCCGGACACCGTTGGTATCGAGCGTACTGAGCGAGATCACCGGTGCCCGGACCCGTTCGATGAGATCGTAGTAATCGTCCAGCCAGGGAGTGAGCTGCACCCCTTTACCCCGGGAAAAACTGTAACTTCCCAACCGTTCCGAGGTTACGCCGCTTTTCCCGGTCTTCCGGTAAATCTGGTGGCAGATGTAGAGAGCCACGGCTTCGGTGCATTGTGCGAGCTGGAACCCGGGGTCATCGAGGGTGACCTGTTCTTCGGCTTTGGCCAGGAACCGCAGGAATGTTGGAATGGAGATGGTGCCGGGGACCGTGTAGTTGCTGATATCCGTAACTTCCTGCATGATATTGCCGGAGGTGTCAAAGACGGTCGTCATCTGCCGTACACGCTCCCGTCCGTCCAGTGTTTGGGGAGCTTCGAGCGTTCATCTTCGGGAAGATCGGAAAAGTCACCGGCATGGTTGGTGCCGTCCGCGAACCGGGTCATGTTGTAGGCTTCGTAATCGGTCAGGGAAAGGAGCAGATTTTTGTTCTCCAGGATCTGTTCTGCTGCCCGGACGGTTGCTTCGATACCCGGGGCCGGTAGAAGGCGTCTTCCTTGAGCATGAACAGGCAGATATCCTTGCACTGGTTGAGGATCTCCTGTTTGCGGTCTTTGTCTGCGTCCTGGATGGTGCGTTCGATTGCGTCCGTAATGATTTTGTCTAAGACCTGGAGCCGTTTATCTTCGTAGACGTATGCCTGCCGGTCGTACCGGGGGATTTCCTTGTCATGGATGCGCCGGATAACCGAGAGGATCCCGGCTTTGATGGTATTCTGGAAAAACCGGCCGAGCGGATGAAAATAACAGTTGAACAGGAACCCGTTCCGGCTCTGGTTGCCTATACTGTCAGGTTTGGGTTCGGTTGCCCGGTTCCAGGGCTTTATTGTACCATCCGGCATGAGGATGTTGACGACGGTTGGTTTGGAGGCTATCGGCGCATCGGGCATTGAATATATTGGGGTTGTATGGGGTTATATCTGGGTATGAATTCGGCAAAAACGGGAGGAAAAGGGATGGATTGGGGAAAAAGCGGTTGGATTGATTGAATTTGGGAAAATTGGCACCTCAGTTCGGAGTTATCCGATTAATTCAATAGAAAATGAAGTGTGCTATTTAATAACGGTAATTATATTGCATCATACCGTGAGGCTATTCTATCAATGGATATCAATGGAACTTTATCTAATATATCGAATAATCAAACCGGTTTATGGATAATTGGAATTATTATCGCTATTTTTTGTGGTTCTGAAAAGTCTTCAGGAGGAGCAAAGTTTCAACGCGATGCAGAATTTTCGTAGACCCAAATATAACAATAAATTATATAAAATTTGTCATACAATATTTTGATATTATGTTAAATCTTGTACAAATTTTCTTTTCAATAGTTATTGGGGTAATTCAGGCAGTAACCGTTTGGTTACCAGTTGGTGGTCAGGCATTCATTTTATCACAACACCTTCTTGGCTTGAATAATCTTCAGGCATCTGATTTTGTATTAATTCTAAATATCAGCACTGCTTTATCAGGTCTTGTTTATTTCAGGAAAGATATAATATCGCTCATTAAAGCACTTCTTGGGAAGGGAACCTCTGATGAGTGGGGATTATTCAAATATATACTTGTTACAGGTATTGTTAGTCTCGTATTTTTTCTTCCATTGCTTGTTCTTAGACAACTTTCGTGGTATAATGACGGATTACCCATAACATTTCTTGGAATAATCCTCTTTATTTATACGTTTGTAATTTGGTATTCTAAATCGAAATATACAGATGATAATTTCAGGCGACAGCTATTAGATATAAAATTCGGAGAATACGTACTTATTGGCATAATACAAGATCTTTGCCTTCTTCCCGGGATAAGCCTTCCCGGGGTAACAACAATCGCACTTGTATTATTAAATGTCAAAGGAAAAGAAGCATTTCGCCTTTCTTTTTTGCCGCTAATTATTTTGGCATGCGTAGTCGTCACCAGTTTAGGCGAGTTGATTAGTATTGATTCGGCTAATTTAATGGCATCAATTGCTGGTCCCGGTATTCTTGGCATTGTTATAACAATAATTATCGCAACTGTCGTCAGTTATTTAGCGATAGATTTCCTCATGAACATAGCAAAAAAAGCAAAACCGATTTACCTCATTATCTCCTTAGGTATTATTACTTTTATCAGTGGACTCATATTCGTAGCATTGAATGGCATTAAATAGATTAAATAACGATATACAAACTTTTTGTTAAAATTTATAATAAGTTTTTACAGTATAAGAAGCATTTTCTTTCATTTTATGATCGACAAAATTATGAGAGATTTAAATGATAAAAGTTAAATAGTATATTTTTTTAATGAATATATTGATTTTATGAAAAGACTACTTATAATTTCATTTTTTGCAATTTTTATGGTTGTAATGATGAGCAATTTTGTATCGGCGGCAGGCATGATGCCGATGGTACCTGCTACACTCCCCCCATCTGGAGGCCCTACTCCTACCCCGCCACCGCCCACTGGAGAAGTTGATATATCATCCACTCCTGCTGGAGCTGAATTTTTTGTGGATGGTTCAGGGATTGCTGGTGTGACTCCGGGTGCCTATTTCTTACAATATGGCACTCATACTATTACAGTGAAGCTTTATGGATACCAAGATTGGTCAACAACGGTTGATGTTGAAAGTAGTGGCCCGTATACCATTAATGCCGAGCTTACATGGATAGGGACTCTCACCTTCGATGAAGTATACTCGCAAGCTGGGCAATGTAATCTTTATGGCATTTGTTCCCCAGTAATTAATCCTATTTTATACAAGAACCAGCCGTATCAAGTATGTGCACAGTTACACGATCCGTACGGGATGCCTTATTCTATCCCAACCACTATTACCATAACCGAATTGCCATATTGGATAACTGCTCACAGTCCTATACAACCTACACATAACGAAACTCACCCAGTAACGGTAACATCGCCATTTGACAGGACCTGTTTGCGGGGACTATCAACACGATTGGAATTGGTTATGGCTCGAAAGTAACACCTATTATGAAAATGGGCAGGAGATCGTTGATAATGTTGCGAATGACGCAGATATGGCAAATGCTGTAGGGAATGCTCTAACAATAAACGAAGGTACTCCTTTCCAGCAAGCAATAGATAAAGTAGATAGACTATTAAGTATTTTATCGACAGGTCTTCAAGCCGGCAACCTAATTGCTGCCGATAACGGGGTTGATTATGAATATGAATTTAACTCCCCCGATATTTCTCAAGGCACTTCGATAATAGTACCAATAATTGTACCATTTGAAAAAGATATAGATCTTGCCCAAGGTTTTTATCATTCAATAGTTAGCGATATTTGGTCTTTACAAGCCACCGCAACTTTGGTAATAGAGTTCGGAGGGAATGAAGGAGAAGAAGGTGGATCTATACAGTCTATATCCACTACTACTTATAATCCCGATCTGTATACAATGGCTGCTGCAGAATTTAAAACAAGCGAAGAGTATAATGTGGCAGCCTCAGATCCGGATCCAAATTACACCTTGCCTATCAATGATACACCAATAGATATCCCACAACTTGATCAGTCACCGAATACTCCATTAAAGAAATTTGCCCAACAGAGTCTCGTTTCAGCAGCAGACACTTCGGCTTATGCAGAGGCATATGCCAAATACGAAGGCGCTTTAGATGCTAATGATACAATTTGGGCTGCAAAATTACAGATAGAATGTTACAATTATACTAGTAAAATGGTGAATGATGATCAAACAGAAAATGTCTTGTCAGGTCCCGCATTAAATTATTTACAAGCTATCGGGTATCAGCCCACTGAATCTGATATTATATCTGCAGAGAATGCAATCGGTCAGAACGGTCTACCATCGGATTACATCCAGATCTTGAAGGAGATGGGATATAATGATCATGAGATAAATTCAATTAAGAATCTTACTTTAATGGCACCAACATCATTAATTGTTAATTATAATGAGACAATTCCAAATCTCATCAATCTCTCTCAACAACAAGATCAAGAGTTAAATAACCAATATGCAACGGAATTAAACGTTTCAGCCCCTCCAAGTGCCCAATTTACTTCAGATGTTACCTCAGGATTTGGCCCGTTGACCGTTACATTTACTGATGAATCCATTCGCAATTCAACGCAATGGTCATGGGATTTCGGGGACGGTCAGGAATCAAATTTGGAAAATCCGGTACATACTTATCAAAATCCAGGAAATTATACCGTCTCATTAACGGCAAGCAATGGTCTTGGGAGTGATACAAGAACACAGTATAATTATATTATCGTTGATGGGTTTTATCCGCCCGATGCTAATTTCACTTCTAATGTGACAACGGGAGCGGCCCCATTGACTGTTCAATTTTCCGACATCTCTACGAATTCTCCCACTTATTGGATTTGGAATATTGGTGATGGGAACTCATCAGTTCTCCAAAATCCAACCTATACGTATAGCAATGTTGGTAATTACACGGTTACTCTGACTGCAGGAAATGACGCAGGAATGACCTCCGTCACTCAATACATCAATGTCTCAGCACCCGTCGTCGCCCCGGTTGCTTCGTTTGTATCAAATGCAACTTCAGGAACGGCTCCGTTAACTGTACAGTTCAATGATACCTCACTGAACTCACCGACTTCGTGGAGCTGGAGTTTCGGAGACGGTACATATTCTTCCCTCCAGAATGTCACTCACACCTTTGGTACAGCTGGTAACTATACTGTGAGTTTGACGGTTACAAATGCAGGTGGGAGCAATACCGATACCATCATTAATTATATTCAAGTGAATGCACCCCAAACCTCCCAAGGTGTTACAGTTGCTCTTAAGAATAGCCTGGGACAAGGCATCTCTGGTGCGACAGTCAATTACTACTCAAATGGTTGGAAATCTTTTGGAACGACAAATGCAAACGGTCTTGCAACATCGAATATTGCACCGGGAACCTATACATTCCAAATGAATTATGGTGGAGGAACCCAAAATCTGCTCCAAACAGTAATTTCATCATCTGTTGTAACATTCCAGACGACAAATGTGACCGTAAAATTACTCGACAGTAAGAACAACCTCATAACCGGTCCAGGCGCCGGTTCTGTCCAATATTACGCAAATGGCTGGAAGACATTCGGATCCACAAATGCCGGAATATGTTCACTAGAACTCCTTCCTCTATCGTACACGTTCCAGATGGACTATGCAGGAGGGGCGCAAAACCTCCTTCAGAACGTAAGCGTAAGTCCCACTGTCACCTTCCAGACGACTAATGTCACCACAGAGTTGATTGACGGTAATGGAAATCTTATTACTGCTGCAAATGCCGGTTCGGTCCAGTATTACGCAAACGGTTGGAAGACGTTTGGATCAACAAACGGAGGCTCTTGCTCGCTTGAGCTTCTTCCTGTATCGTATACATTCCAGATGGTTTACGTTGGAACCTCAAACAATATTCCCCAGAATATCAGTCAAAATTCGTTAGTAATATTCCAAGCTCCTAATGCAACTGTAAAATTGGTGAATAGCGCCGGAAACCCGCTATCCTCTGGAATTGTAACATATTACGCCAACGGATGGAAACCGTTTGGAACAACTGATTCAACAGGTTCGACAATGTTTAATATGCTACCTGGAGCGTATTCATTTCAAATGACCTATGCAGGTGGGACAAACACGCTGATTCAAAATACCTCCGTCAATTTAATTGTTAATTTCCAGACAGGCCAAGTGATTTCAAGCTCAGGAAATGTTACTCAATATTATGCGAATGGCTGGAGAACATTCTCAAACGGTATTGAACTGCTCCCCAATATCTATCAATTCAAATATGCAAATGGAACATCAGTTCAATATACCATCAATGGAGGAACCACTAATACCATCCAATAATTTCTTATTTGATGATAATTTGATAATTTTTAAACCGATTCTGATAAAGTGATAATTGATCTTAATTTTAATCTCATAGAGGATCCCGGCCAAAGAATCCTCAAAATATTTGAATTCCTCAACGGAGAATTTAACCGCAATTAAAGGAAAGCAAATCAGCTACTAACAATCTAATATTTATCCTGTACCAGCCTTTTTACCGATTGCACTCAAGAGAGAGAATCTCAATTGAAGAATATCTGAGGACCAATATTTGAGTTATACTCTAAAAAAAGTGTTCACTAAATATAGTGTAATTTTTTAAAAAAAGTTGTTTAAGATTAAAGTATCATTTTTTCCCGCTTGGTCTTCCCGGACGTACCCTCTCTTCCTCCGGTACCACACTCTCACCAGAAGAGCTCGGTACAGCCACAGCTATTCTCCCCTTGATATACTCACTCGCATAGGGCTCCTCCGCCTCAAAAAGAGCGTGGGCTTTAACCACGGTACCATCGGCCAGAACCAGCGTATTCTTGATAACCTTGAGTTTCATGGTAAAAACCTCAGGTCATCGAAGATACGTACGCGATAGCCGGATCGGTTTGCAATACAGGATCCTTGTGCTTGAACCGGGGAACAAGACAGGTATACTGCTCGATCCACACATCACCGGTATTTTCGTTCCCGTTGTCAAACCAGGCGTTGTGCATGGGAGCCACAGTCTCAATAAGATCGAAATACGCCTTTGACGTTTCCACCGGTGCCGGGCAACGATCATGTATCCCGCCGGCACGTTAGACCGCTGGAAGAACTGCCCGGTATTGCCGCCGTTCGGGTTCAACGCATCCAGAACCATCGCCATTTCCGGGTTGCCCGAGTTCGCGTTCAAAGACCCTTTCAGGATCCCGGCCTGGACAGGGTTCATGAGGGCGTTGTAGGCCGGTGCATCAATACCGGCAAGCACCATCGCAGCAATGGCTTTCTGGATAGCCTTGTACGTGTTCCCGAAGGTCTGGACGGTCGCACCGGTAACGGCAGTCCCGGCAATCTGGCTCATGCCTAACGATTCGTAGGTAACGCCGTCTTCTGTCCAGCCGTTGATCACCAGCCCGTCAACCTGGATATTGATCGCCCGGATCATATCGAACGCGATATCGTTGGATAACGGGACGCCGTTGTCGACCATCATCTGGAACGACCGGCGCGGGATCTTGACCTGGGTCTGGAGGATCGGTACCTTGATGATCGTGCCGTTGGCGTCAATCGTGTCGGGACCGTTGCGGTCAAAACTGTACGCGATCTTCGCGCTGCCCCGCTGTTTGTAGTTGAAGTACTCAACGCTCTCTTTTCCTATACCCCGGAAATCGGTGTTCATCGGCATGAGCTTGTAGCCCACGGTCGGTTCACGCAGGACCTGGACAATGGCCTTGTCAAAAGTCCGTTCAATAAACGTAAGATCGGAAGTCATGGTTTAGATCACCTCATGGTCCAGATACACCACGCCTGGAATGCGCTGGTGCTGGTTACCGTCTCCAGGGCAACCGCGTTGACAGGGTCGGTGGGTGAAGTCGTCTGGGTGAGCTGGCCGGCGGCGGTGCATTTCAGCCGGGTACCCGGTTTGACACTCTGGTTTGCCGCGATCCAGGCATGGAACCGCATACCGGGGGTGTTGTGGATGGCGACCTTGGTACCGGTGGCCGTATAGGCGCTCGTGATGGAGAGCGGCTGGTTTGCCGGGAGGGTTTCTTCGTACCCGAGCACCCCGATGTTGTTGCTGGGATCGGTGGCTTCCTTGAAACAGTTGTCATAGGTGTCGTTTGCGACAACAGCACCGGGGATCATGTACGCGAGGGTTGCGTTCGGGCCGATCTGGGCGAACAGGGCACCGCCGAAATCGTTCTGGACGATGCGGTTCAGCGGTTTGTTGAACAGTGACGGCATGGATCTATCCCTCCAGCGGTCTCATGGATTTGGTCGTGGCATCGTAGACGCCGGCGGCTTTGCGGGTATCGATTTTTTCCATGCTATCGACGTTTCCTATCGCTGATTTTCCTTGTGCTTCCTGTTTGGCCGGGGCGGGTGCGAGGTTACTGACGTTTGCAAGAACGAACCCGGCGGGATCCTGTTCGAATTCGTTCCGGAGCCGGGTTTCGTCGTCGGTCTTGTGGAAGAGTGCCGGTTTGTACAGGTTCTTGACCTCCTGCCACCGCTGGTTCCTGGTTTCCTCGGCTTTCTGTGCAAGGAGGTTGTCGAGCTGGTCTTTGCTTTTCTGGAGCTCGGTTATCGTGGTGTCTTTCTCCGTGACCTGGTGTCTGAGGGTGGTGATCTCTGCTGTCTTGTCCTCGCTTTCTTTCCTGAGGTTGTCAACCGCGGCCTGGAGGTCTTCGGGTTTCGGTACGACGTGTTCCCTGATGTTGTCGACTTTCTTTGCGATCTTTTCAAGGAGCGTTTTGGTTTCTTCAGTTTCTATCATGCGAGTTCCTGGGAGCGTGTTTTCGGGGGTTTGTTCCTGGAGGTTGTCGACCATGGCGCCGAGGTCGTTTGGCGTGGCTTTTGTGCCAAAGGCGGTAGGTTCGTTCCTGATGAAGTAGAGGACGTGGTTGGGGGTTACGGTACCGGCCATGCGGTCTTCCCCGGGGATGATTTCGGCGTCGAAGCCGCTTGAGACGGAGAGTTTTCCTTCACGTGCGAGCCGGTCTACTGCGGGGTCGGTGAAGACGGCTTTGGTCATGACCCGCGGCTCTCCGGGGCCTTGGTCTATGACTTTCGTATCTGCATGGTGCCCGACAATTCTGTACCCTAACCGGGCAGCCTCCGCATGTGCATCATGGGCGAACCGGGTATGGTCTACGTGCTGGACGGGGACGCCTTCCGGGACAAAGACGGCGAGAGCGTTGTCCCAGGCTTTTTCTGTACCGGCGAAGTTGTCTACGGTATACTTCAGTTTCCCGGATGGGGTGCCGGTGTAGGGAAGGTACGTGTCGAGCCGCTGGAGCCGGACATCATGAGAAGAGTGGGAGAACGTCCCTTCGTTGTCGACCGCGGCGAGTTTTTGAGAATCGGGCATTGAATATATTGGTGTTTTGTGGGGTTATATCTGGGTATGAATTCGGCAGAAAAGGAAGGAATGGGGAGGGATTGGGGAATGGGGATGGATCGTGGGGTTCTTATAAGTTAACGACAGGTTGATAAATTTGGAATTAAGTGATAAGTCACGGGTTGTCGCAAAAGAACAAACAGAAGGACAAATATTAGAAAATAATAATAATCCAGCGAATAAGAAAGATACTGTTGGAAATAAGATGGAGAAATGCCCGATTTGCGGATCCCCCATGCATAGGGCGGGGCAGTTGAAGCAAAAAAATCCCTTAACAAATAGGGAACGGATGGTTCAAGTTTATTATTGCAGTAGATGTGGTTATAGAAGATTGGGCTAATTACGGAATTAATAGTTTTACTTCTTTATCTTGCAATTCTTGAAATTTATTATGAAGTGTATCAAGTTCTTCCCCTTGAATAGGCTTTGCTCCATTCGATTTTATAACCCAAATATCAATAGGGAAATTAATATCATAGGCTCCAACCTTAATGGCTTCGTTAAGAATTTTATATACTAAAATTAAGGCTTTATCTGTATCAAACTCACGAATAGTATTTTCGTATTTTTGTAAAAGTGCAAATGCAAAATCATGGCCTACACCAATAGCATGAGGGCGCTCTAAAATTTCAGAAACACCTGTATTTAAGTAATGATATATTGTGGGTGTATTAGTGTACTCAGCAAAAATTATTTCAAGATTATATAGGCGTAAAAGGTCAGTTGGATGACTAACCATATCAAAACGAACGTCGGTTTTCATCGCTTGACTCATTACTTTCTTTATTATTTGACTTATTTCATCTCTTGTTGATTCCAAAGATTTCTTTTTTGCAGGTGTTTTGTTTAGTTCTTTTTTAAATCGTTGAATAAGAGGAATATCACCCGCAGCAGCCCATAAACAATTGGGACTGAATCCTATAATTTTCAGATCTTGACAACGTGTACTTCCTCTTGTTAATTGCGTATCAGAACCAATAACAACCCCGTCTTTTGCTGGAAATACAACTACAAGTGTCATATAATATCTGTTATTCAGATGAAGGGAAAATAACAAAATAAACTTATTGTTTAATGATTTGAATAAGATATTGGGATTTATTTTACCGCCAACCCAATCATCGTTCCTAAGGCTCCGTCAACTTGTTATGGGATTATCAAATTTTCCAACTCCTAATAAAATATCCGATCCCTGACTAAGTTAACAGAACCACTAGACCCTTTAAAGGAAACATATTTCGGGATTCCCTTGCAACAGAACCATATGCCGGATCTCGATCCCTTTTTCTTCAAGATCAACACGTGGTCGTTTACCAAACACAGGGTTTGGAACCGGTGCCAGAGGCAATATTATTACGAGTACATCGCACCGTATGTGAAAAGTGAGGTGGTCGTTGATCCGGATAAAATCCGGTGGCTCAAGAACTTCACGTCCAAATTTGTCGTTCAGGGACAGCTCATCCACGATATCATCGACCAGCAGATCCAGCTCCATTGCGAGAACAAGCCGATTGATCTTGCCGAGGCACTAGATGCATTCTCGAAAAAAGTTTCGCTGTACGAAAATATCGGCGGCGAGACCTTCACCGAATACCACAACGGCGAGAAGATCCCCAGCACTTTCTTTACATATATCTACGAGAACGGAAAGACATGCCTGCAGACATTTTTCGGAAAATGGCCAGCCTATGAGAATCGGGGGTGCCTAAGGCATGAGCAGTATGATCATTTCTATATTGAGGATGTCGAGGTAACAGTCAAGGTTGATTTTGTCGGGAGGATGCCTGAAAGCACTCTCATCCTCACGGACTGGAAGACCGGCAGGGACGATGATGAGTACGAAACGGAACTTCAGATGATGGCATATGTGCTCTGGGCAAAAGAATACTACAAGATGAGTATCGATAATATTGGCACAGAACTTGTTTACCTGAAAACCGGCGTAACGAAACCCTACGCCTTCTATGAGGATCAGTTACACAATGTGCAGGAAATGATCCTCCGTGAGTTTGCGGCGATGAACACGAGTTACGAATTCGGGAATTTCCCGGCACGGCCTTCGCAAAGGGAGTGTATGAGTTGTAAGTATGCAGAGGTCTGCCCGGAAAAAATTCTAAATCATTAATAAGAATTATGCATTTGACTTCGACTGAAAAGGCTAAGGGCTAATAAAACCAATTGAGGATAGGACAAACCCGGAATGGAGTGTAACTTTCTCCGTTAACTCAATTGCGAATATCCTAACTAGTTTAATTTTGATACGATAGTACCTAATTTATATATAATAAAATTTCATTTTATCTTCTAGAAGGCTAGAATGGATTCAACTGATTTAGTAAATGTCGCATATAAAAAACTCAAACAGACGGTTTATTTTGAAACATTGAATTTATTTCAAATTAAAAAATTAGCCGATTTTGAATGCTCAGAGGAATTTCAAGAGAAACTAATAAATTTTGCTTCAATAATTGATACCTTAAAAGATAATTCACAAAACGATATCACAATTTTAGATCCATATATTGAAAAAATTGGGTACAATTTACTCCCAAAATCCGTAAAAACACAAGAGGATAAAAAAAGGGAGGATTCAAAGAATAAAACAAAAAACCACGACGAACATTTTTTAACAAATCAGAAATCTTCTGAAGAATACTATCTAGAGGGTGTAAATTTTTTCATTGATGCCCCCATTGAATTACACTTAATTAGTGTCATCTGGTTAATGAAAGCGGGTGTTAAACTAGAATCTGAACTATCAAAATCCTGTTACGCATCCAGATTAAATGACAGTCTGTTCAGATCCGAAGATCACAGCAGCCACATTTTCAAACTGTATAATACACAATACCAGGATTGGAGGAATAATGCTCTAAAAACTGCAGAAAATATTCTTAATATTGATAAAGAGAATGTTGCAATTCTTTCATTAGACTTAAAGCAATGTTTTTATTGCATTAATACGGATTTCGATAATATCCGCAAGGTCTTAAAAAGGAAAATAAGAGATTTCAACGAGTTAGAATTCGCTATAAAACTAACCGATATTTTAGAAAGAATTCATCAGCAATATCAAAAAAGTATTCGAGAGATATTTCGTCATTCGCATAATCACATTCCAAATAATATTCTACCATTGCCAATTGGGTTAGCCTCATCAAGTTTACTTTGCAACTGGCATCTGAAAGATTTGGATGAAAAAATTTTGAAAGTGGTGAAGCCGGAATATTACGGTAGGTATGTTGATGATATACTTATAGTTATGAGAGATCCAATAATTGAACCGGATAATAAAATTTATAATTTTATGAATAATTTTTTTTGCAAGACTGAAATTTTTAATTATGATCCAAAAAAGAAATCATATTTTCTTGTTAGCGATGACATGCTACAAATTCAAGAGAAAAAATTGATTCTACATTTCTTTTTAGCTGATCAATCCCAAGCGTTGTTAGATTCATTTAAGAAAAAAATAGATGACAATGCAAGTGCGTTCTTTTTCTTACCCGATGATAATCTGCAATATTACGTGAACGAGAAAGTCTTACAATATTTTGTTTGATGGATCAACGAACAAATGGAGAAATATTATTGGAATTGTAGAGAATATTACCGAATTCTCAAAGAATTTAACAAATATAATTACGGGTTTAAATCAGAGTGAAATTGATGATAAGGATTTAAAGAAAATTTCAGATCAGTTGTTTAAGTTTTACAAAGGAAAAAATTTCGTTGCTTTTTGTAAAACATGGGAGAAACTGTTCTCTTTCACAATATTGACAAATCAAGAAAAAGAGGGAGCTAGATTTTTCTTCGATGTTCAGGAAACAATTCTTAAGATTACAAAATTTTTCCCAGAGGAAAATATCAAAAATCAAGATTGTGGAATCAAAAATACCCCTCAAATTAATGAAGGAATACTTAAAAAACTAAAAAATAATCTTTTTGAATATCTACTAATTGCAATTTCTATTCCCGTTGGTCTCCTAGGAAATGATAAGGATATTTATCTTGAAAAGCATAACGAAGAATCTTTTCGACGTTATTCATTTGCTAGAGATTCTCATTCTCAGTCTGAAAAAATCAGTAATTATGCAAAAAAATTCAGACAATCTAATCTTATCAAACATAATTACGTTGCATATCCTTTGATTAATTATACAAATTATGAATCATCCCTTATTGAGTGGGATAGATTTGAGACTAGGTTTACGGAAAAATCGTTTAAATTAAATCTGAAAAAACTTGAATTATCCCCCAGATTCATTCATTTTGATGAATATTTCCTTTTTCAATTTCTCAAGCAAGTTTTGCATGGAGATAAAATCAAATTAGATTCTCTTGAAGAAGACTATAATGAGATTTCTCACGTCAATAAAAATTTTCCGATATCGATTAGGAAAAATAAGGAATTGTCCTATTCTGATCATGACGATATTATAGAAGTAATTGAGCATTGTGTGCCAAAAAAATATTCAATGCATTCAGAGAAGCCGACCGGAAAAATTAAGGTGGGTGTGGCGAATATCAAAATAGCTGACGATGATGTCAATAGAAGTTATCATCAAAATGAAAAACCTAATCTGACTTTTAAACGTCAAAAAGAATTATTTTCAATTATTAACCAAGCAAAAAAACGAAGCTGTGACCTTCTTGTACTCCCAGAATTATCTATCCCATATCGATGGTTGCCTTTTTTAGTCAAATATGCACGTAATCATCAGATGGCATTAATCTTCGGGATGGAATATTGGATAGTTAAAAAAGAAGAGAGCGTTGCAAATAATTTTATTGTGTCGGCTCTTCCCGTAAAAAATAAGGAAAAATATAAGACATGTTGCCTCTCGATTCGATGTAAAAATCATTTTGCACCAAGAGAGATTGAGAACTTAAAAGAACAAAAATTAGTGATTCCTGAAAACAAATGTTCGAGATACGACCTTTTTAAGTGGAGAGGCTGCCAATTCTCAATTTATAATTGCTATGAAGTTTCTGATATTAAACACAGAGCCATTTTCAGATCAGAATTGGATTTACTCATAGCTTGTGTATTAAATAAAGATACAAATTACTTTTCTTCGATAGTGGAATCTGTTGTGAAGGATTTACATTGCTATGTCATCCAAGTAAATTGTTCAGAATTCGGAGATTCAAGGATCGTTCAACCTACTAGAAAAGATAGAATGGATATACTTCGCGTATCAGGAGGCGATGATAATACAATTTTGACTGCGGAATTAAACATTGGAAAATTAAGAAAATTTCAATCATTAGACTATCCAGCTCAACTTGTATCCCATCCACTTGCATCAACGGATGATGACAGATTTAAACCAACCCCCCCGGGATTCAACCGCAATAAAGTAAAAAAGCGCGGTTCTTGTCCATATGTAAAATAACGGCTCTGAAGATAATCACCACCAGTTACTCCTTCTTCTTCTCAAAGAGTACCTATCAGAAGACAACCGGTCTGCCGTGGAGCTTGTCGAGGTCATGGATTCTGTCCGGGAGGGAATCCATCTCTATGAAGTAATTTATTTCACAAATTTCCCAAAAAATCCACGAGCCCCGACTGCAGCTTCTGGATGACAATGTCTCCCATAAGGCCGGGATTCTCCTGGAATGCTTCCTTGCCCTTGAGGTACTTTTTCACAGATTGCGTCTCACCGATTGATTTCTTTGCTTTTTCGACTTCGAAATGCATCAAGGTGCTATTCATGAACTGATTAACTGCGTTGTCACGTAAAAGCGTAGGAGTGGCGATAGGAAGTTTCTGCGGGTAGTGATCGAGATTCCGGTAATAGTAAGATTCGGGATCGAAGATCCGGTGTTTGTGGAGTGCATGGGCTGTTTTGTATTCTTCTACGGATTCGAAATTGTGTTTGCTCGCTAGTTCACGCATGGCGTCATCGTTGTTCCAGTCAGTTTGAACCGGATGCCATGGCTCGCGGTCTGTTCCGATGAAATCCGCTCCATGGAATTGAGTGAGGATGTCTGATGCCGGCGCTTTATCAGCCATGATATTAGGCAGAATCTCCTTTTTGATATGTGAGAAATACAGGGTAGCATCCGGATTTTCAAGAATTTTATCGATAAGGTGAATGATGGTTCTCAATCGGGAAGCATACATTCCATGGCAAGATTTCGCATCGAAATTTATCCATATATTTGAGTATCCTTGTGTTTTGTAATGAGTGAGAACTTCTTCGAGATTCTTTTTTGAAAGTTCTATATGCAGAGGGGCAAAAATCGGCTTGCTGTTCCGGTCTTTGAGAATTTTGATGCTCTGATCAACAAAAGATAAATATCCCGCCGTGGAAATGTCATCACGTTTCTCAAGTCGGACATCAGGGCACAACACAAATGCTTTCGATGCCGAATGGATATAGTCGAGAAGACAGATATAACTGTTTTCGTCGAGACCGGGAAAAGTTTTTCTCGTTTCATCAATACCGGCCGAGAAGGAAATAAACGGATTTTTCGGGAATACGAGGGAAAGGGTTGTCAATGCGGATTCCCACGGCCTCTTTTTGATATTGAAAAACGAATCAAGGCCCTGAACTCGTTCTGAACTTGATTTCTCCGTGAGAAGGGTATGCAGAGCAACCCAGCTGCGTATACTAGATACAAACTTCTGGTATTCTATGAATGGTTGTGAAGGGAGACCCGGAATAGTGCAGATGTCTTGTTCAGTGATCCCGTTTCCGGAGAGGATCTTTAATGGTGTTTGGATTTTCTGCCGTAAATGTTCGATTTCAATCTGTTTGATGAAATAATCACCATCTTTCGCGTGTGATATCTTTTCAACAGAGATATGAGGATCAAAATCACGCGTCGACATGATATTGTCTAATATATTCGATCGCAGGCTTAAGGATTGCCCTACAGGCATCTGGTGTGATGCTGCATGGGCGCTGCTTCCTGCCTTCACTTACTGATCGTTTAATTTCATCAAGAAATTCAAGTGCGTGTTCAACAGAGATCTTCCCGTCAGTACAGCATCCCTCTTTGACAAATCCGATCGTGCCGGTCACACGGGGTGCCATTCGGACAAAATGTGCTTTTGCAAACTTATTGGGACGGCGATCATCAAGAATGAGGAAACGTAGTTTATCCTGAACATCGAGCATATACCCGATTCCAATAGCTTCGTACTCGCCATCATTGATATGACTTGGATTCCTCCCGAAAAAGGGCTTGATGAGCTGGAAATAATCGAAATCATATTCACTAATGCGTCGTGAAAAATCATCATCGTTCATGAGGGATTTTGGAAGCTCACCCAAAATTTTTTTCCCGAGGTAGAAGGGGTACAACGAGAGGAACTTGAAAAGAATGTCTTTTCGTTTGATATCACAGGTACAACAACTGTAAAATGTTGAATCTGCTACGACGCAATTTCTCATTTCAGTTGCTCGCCATGAGGTCTTCGTATCGTTCTTCGTCGATATAACCCTTTTTCACAAGATTTTCTGCTAATCTCTTCTTTGATTTACGGATCGATTCAAAAACATCCGATTTCTTCTGGTACTCCGGATAGGTATCATAGATGAGAAGCAACAGTTCTTCTAATGACAAATTATCGTACAATTCCCTAACCATCGTCATAGCGGCAAGAATTGGAGTCATCTGGGGATTTGCCAAACTGGCAGTATAGAGACGTTTGTACTCTCTCCGTCCGTGGGGAGTAAGTTCAACATATCCGCCGCTCATCGCGTCATACCGAGCCGGAGGAGAATATTTCCAGCAATCTATAAGATTGAACGGACTTCGAATTATCTGCTGAATCTCTTCCGAGTACGGTCCGCGATAATGCGATATGAAAGTCATGAAATTTTTAATATCAGGATGAAAATTCCATAAGAAAAATGCCTCCTTTTCAAGATGAAGAAGGGAAATTTTCTGATCCCGTGCACCCAAAAGTAAGAGGATTAAATGTTCAAGCGCCCGTAATCTCGTATCCGTTGTATTGTCTTGCTGCATATTTTTCTGCTGCCAAATTTTTGTGAATCTTAAACAAATGTATTCTGTATGATTTTAAATTGTTTATATTAAATTCCGGCCGGGCGGTGTGAAATTGAATTGAAATAAAAATTTTGTTTCCCCATCATTGTTTCACCATCCCCTTGAACTCCTCAGATTTCCGGAACAGAAACACCGTAACCCGGCTCCTTCTCCCAAAATTCGTCCTTGAATACAGCCGAGCCAATATTTTAGCAACCTCCCCATTGGTCATCTGCGGACTCATCGCAGGTTCGGAATGGCTGACGATCCACCGTTTCTCTGCCTCGGACAGCTTATGTTCGGGGAGCATCCTATCTAACTCTCACGCTCTCGAAAAGCCGCATACAGGATCAACCCCCGGACTAGCAGATACCCCTTAACCACAGCCACAACCCCAAGCCCGATCGCAAAAGACATTCGCTCAACTGGCGGCACAACCATACTAACATACGAATGCCCCGGGATCAATCCTCACCCCGGCCAACATTCCCCACCGGCACACTCCCGGGCGGCACCGGTACACCACTCCCCGGATTCTGCGTCGCCGGTACCGGCAAGTCATAGGCCGGATCATCAAGTCGAGGTAAATTCAATCCAGGAGCGTTCTGTCGCAAATCATTGGGTGACACAGCGCCGTGGTTCGCGAGCATGTTCAACGTATTCGTAATCTCGACATCGTTGCGGTTCGACTGCCGCGGGAACTCAATCGTACAATAATATTTAGAGAACCCGTTGAGGTCAAGCCACTCGTTGAACACATCCTCGAACCCGTCTTCAATCCATGCGAGGGTATTGTTGATGTAGCCGTTCAGCATATCAGCCGCACCGGAATCATTGCGGCCTATCGAACTGCCGCCGGTCGCCTGTTTCAGCGGCGTCGCCGGGTTGAAATAGGCCGTGATCATGTCCTTGAGATACGTCATGCGTTCCAAGGCAGAGGCATTGTCATGGATATGCGGATCAAGAAACTCGTAAACCCCATCCGAACTGCAGAGAAACACCGTGTCCTTACCCCATTTCTGCATCATTGCCTGGGCGTACTCGGTATTGTCAGCAGTAAGCCTGTCTACCTTCGGGAAAATCACCGGGGAACCCACCCGGCCGATACGCTGGTTTTCTGCCTGGTTCGCATGGTCGTACATCGTTACCAGTGGCACAAGCGGCAGACAATCCGGTAAACCTGACGGATCCTGGGCAGAGGGATCCTTAATAATCTTAAAACACGTCGGGCCGGTCAGCGTGGGACGCGTACCAAGCGAAGGGTTTGCAAGCCACGTAGCAAGAGCCGCAGCCTCGTTCGTCCCCTCTTTCGGGTGCCGGGGCCAGATCTCGACCAGATGGTACTGCCCCGAAGGCGTACCACCAACCCGGCCGAGATCCACAAACTGGTCCACTGCCTGGAACACATGGACGACCATCAGCGGGTCAACCACAATCCCCGGCATAATCGGGTTATAGGTCGTCATGTAGCCCGGCGGCTGCTGCCAGAACGAGTTCCAGGGAAGGTGCCGGAACTCGGTAGGAACCTTCATCATAAAGGTTTTCTGTCCAACCTCGACGGGAATGTTCCCCCAGCCGCAGGAGAAGACCGAACACCCGCCAAACACCCGGTCATGGAAACACCACTGGGCTTTCGCAAACAAATCCAAAGACCGACCGAGGTTTTTAGCCGCTTGTGACAGTCCGGCGTCTTCCTCGCCTTTGGGATCGTAGACCGTATACGTCGGCTCGTCCTTGAACATCAGCCGTTTCAGGTTCCGTACGGGATCGGCAAGCACGGCGTTCTGTTCGTACCGGGCAATCAAAAGAGTGTCAATCCGGGGCGTAGCGAAGCCCTTGAATCCCGCCGTAAGGGAACCGGCGTATACTTCGCTTCCCTGTGCCGGTGAAGCAGAGGGTTTTTGGAATTGTCGTTTTTGTTTCCTGCTCATAGTGAATCCTCAATCAGAGGCCGAATTCCGAACGGTCCCTGCCGTAGAACTTGTTGTCACAATCTGGTCGGCCGTAGGTTCCGCCGGAAAGCATCGACAACGGAATCTTCATCCCCGGCTTTGCCTTCTCGATCAGGTCGGTTATTCCCCAGACCAGCGCGTCCAGCCTGTCCGGCGAGTCCTGTTCGTGCTGGATCAGCGGCGCAAAACTGCACATCTGCTCCTCCAGTTCCGGAAACTCGCCGACATGGTGCACGATGCCTTTCTCGTAGAGTGCGGCGACAGGTTCCGCCCGGAGGATCTTACCCCGGGTGGCATGGACCGCCCGGAAATTGATCCGGGGATCGATAACCTTGATATTCCTCTCAACCAGATCCCCGCCGTTGTTGACTTCGCCGATCATCGCATCGGCAGCGAACTCGTTATAGGCAGTAACCGCAGCCGTCCCCCAGATCTTCGGTGAAGCCCGTTCCTGGGTGCGGTCAGCTAACACATAATAATGGCCGCGGGAATCAACGGCGGTAACAATAATCCCGGTACTGTTGCTGCCCGGTTTAGCCGTAACGGCGGGGTCGACGCTCACATCAACATAGGTCAGGTCAGACGGTATCCGGACCACCCGGGCGGCATCAATGATCTCACGTTTCCAGAGGGCGCCTTCGACATCCTCCAGCCATTCGCCATCCCGGAACCGCTTCCGTTTTCTCTCCGGCAAAGCGTTCAGGACGGTTTCGATATAATCGGCGGGAAGGTTTGCCCGGTTGCCGTCGGGGTTCATCCGCTGTTCTGCGTACAGGTCAGGCCGGGCGAGGGCTGTTTTCGTCTCGGGGTCGATACCCAGAAAGAAAAGCGAGTACAGCCAGTGGCTTTTTGTCGGCGGGTTGCAGTCAAAATAGAACTTGTTCGCAATCTTCGGTACGTTCTGGGCTAACCGGGTCTGGGCAATAGTGACGGACGAGTACGGGATCTGGCTGCTTTCGTTGAAGTAGATCGTGGCGTATTCTTTGCCGAGCACCTTCTCGGTGCGTTCTTTATCGTCCAGGCCGCCCATCCATATCTCGGAACCGTTTGGCAGGGTGATAAAATAGTCCGACCGGTTCCATACGACCTTGTCCCGGATCAATGCTAACTGCGGATCTTTCTTGAACAGTTCCGGCAGCGTTTCCATGAAAATGGACTGCTTGATATGGTTGAACCTGAGCCGGAAAATGACATGCCGGAATCCCGGGGATTCGAGCGCCCGGATGATGATCTGCCGCACGATAATAAACGTCTTCCCCGACCGGCTGCCGCCATGCAGGAGGACCCACTTGTACGGGCCGTTGAGTAACGCCAGCGCCTTTTTCTGGTCCGGCGTTTTGGGAAGGGTCACCGGCCCTCATCCTCCCGGTCAAAGTGCAGGATGATATCCCCGGTATGCGAAACGTCGTGCTTGTCTCGCCAGTCCTTGGACTGCCGGTTCTTGAGCCAGAACATACACGCGATTACATCCGGTGCAATTTCTTTTTCCGTGACCTCTTTACGGGTGCTGCCGTCGGGATTCAGGATCATCTTCTTTTCAATGAGGGTATAACCAAGTGCCCGTTGGTACAGGGATTTGACTACCGGAGCGTCCGCCTGCTCTTTTCCTCCTTTAAGGGATGCAAGAAAATCGGGATAGCGTTTTTTCCATCGGTTCAGGGTAGTTTCACCTATGCCAAAGACAGCTGCCATCTGCGCATCGGTTAATCCCATCAGGGCAAGTTCTCCTGCCTTTACCGGGTGAAAATCGGGTTCGTAAACGGATTGCCCTCCCATTTTCTTCTTTTTCCGGGCGGGTTTCTTTTTGGTCAAGAAGATCTCCCGGCATACGTAAACGACATGCGATTCCTGTTCGTTATTTTTCGGTGCTGGTTTTTGGAGACCGTATTTGTGGTGAAAAGAGGGCCTTTAGAGAGCAGGGCAGCTACGGCATACGAGTGAAGCGAACCGGGCAGGGGTATCTCCGGCATCCGGAGACGGGATTATGATTCAAAAATTATAAAGGTAAAAAAGATTATGCAGGCATTGAAAAGATATTTAATGGGTAGAGTTTAGGAGTCCGGCTTAATTATCTCCCTGACCTCAACATATCCGTTATTCTCTAATATCGGGCATTGCTTTGCTATTGCAACTGCTTTTTCGTAACTTTCTGATTCTACCGTTATGTAACCCCCTATGGTGTCCTTATCAAATTTCAGGTTCGTTACCCCATTTGTAGAGACGAGCCTTCCCTCTTGCATGAATCTGCTTCCTGGAACACTGCTTGAAGCTGACTTTCTTGGCCCATGCGACAAACCGATCAGAGTATTCCTTCGAAAGCTCTGAATGCCGCAAACCGCCTTTGAATAATAGGGCATAGAATGGCAAGTCATCACCATCCCAACGTTTGCTTAATAGTTTTTATCTCTTTCTAACGAGGATCATTTCTTCCCTCTATCATTCCCTCTTCTTTTACCCGCCAGGATCCCTGTTTTCAGGCTGATTCGGGCAACACTGATCTTCCGGATTGTCTTTTCAAAGTGCGGGTGGTAAGCAACCGTTACCATGAATCCATCTCTTTGATGAAGTCACCTGCTTTTTTCTTCGTGAAGTTTCCTTTCGCATATTCCCCGAATGCAGTTTCGGTTTTTTCTGCAAACAGGATATCTTCCCGTAACGCTGGTTCAATATCGCTGAGTGGTTTGAGGATGATCCGTGCTCCTTCCCTGATGATCAGGATCTTTTCTCCTTCGGGGAGATCGGTTCGCATCGAAGCTGGGATGACAACCTGACCTTTAGAACTCATCCTTGTTATTGCAACATCCATGACAGATCAGTAAGATGTATCTTACTAATACCCTATGAGTTTTCGTACGGTGTTTACCTGTTGACGGGGGATGCGGTTGACCCGGTGCATACGGGGGTTACCATAAATGTTGTGGAAATGGTGGATCAGAAAACAGGATATGAAAATGAAGAAATAATAAGGTCGATTGTCCAACATTCAATTGTTGGTCGTGAGTATGATGAAAGTTAACTGGAATGTGATAATCGGGTTTTGGTCAGGTATCATAGTAATAACGCTCATTAGTATTGCAAGAACCGCTCTTCATCAGACACTATATCAATATGATTTGTACATTTTAGCTCTTTCAATAATTGTGCTAATCGTAACACTGATTTTAAGCAACCGTTCAATGAAACGCTGATTTTTCCACCTACCGATTTTTGACAGATTTTCCAAGGGTTATCTATCTCCCGAAGACCTTTCAGAACCAACAAAAGTATCAAAATTTTCTGTATTGCCAAATGAATGAAGGAGCATTAGGATTTCTACAGAGCCCAATCCCCAATCCTTTTAAACAATCTTGCGAAGTCTCGGCCGGCCCACATCCTGCCTTATCTTCCGTTCGCTTTTCCGGTGGAATGTGTGTTTGTAGTGGGGAACAGAAAATATCGGGCATGCCCGCACCTGCCACCATCCCGGATGGTCCGGATAAGCGTCTTTGGTTTAGTTTCCCGTTGATGGAAATCGTGAGGTGCCGGTTGATTGCTTCAGCTGCAATTTCGGAACAATCTTCTGCTCGGATATTATTCTTTCTTTGGCGGGCAATTTGCCGTCTGTTGGACATATGCAGCGCCCACCGACGATTAAGATCTTACGGTCGGTCTTAGTTATCGTTAAAAATTAGTGAAGGAATGAAACTAGTAACCCGGATCAGAGGGATCGGAGCTTGGAGTGGAGTTCGCCTGACTGGAACCGGCCGAGTTCAGGTTCGAGGCGCCGGACTGAGAGCTTCCTGCGGGCGGTGCTGTTGAGCCTTGGGAAGTCGATCCTGATCCTTTAGCGCTCGTGCCCGAGGACTTGCCACTTTTATTCGCGGACGTACCGGAACTGCCGGATCCCGTACCCGATGACGTACCGGAACTGCCGGATCCCGTACCCATGGCTGCCGAAGCGGCGGAAGAACCTGCGTTCGTGTTGCCGCCCATCATGCCGCCGACAATGTTGCCGACAGTCGCCATGGCTTGGGACTGCAGCTGCTTGGTGGTATTAAGTGCATCGGCCCTGGCCGCGTTCGAGACGTTCTGGGCGTTGGTCATCAAGGAGGCCAATTGCGCCTGGCCGGTCAACGAGGAACTGAAGTCCTGCTGGCTCGCTGCTGCCTGCCCCATGGCCTGTAGGAGGCTTGTGTTGGGTGTCGGAGCGGTCAGGACATTATTGATCAGGCTGGGAAGCTGGCCGAGCGAATTTGGAGCCGTGAGTCCCCCCGCGATGGAAGAGGTCGTGGTGGGCAGGGTAACGGGCGAGATCTGTGGGGCACTGTCCGAGGGGCTGTCCTGCCAGTTCCAGAATCGGGTCAGATCGATCTTCTCCGCTGACGGGGACTGGCCAAGCACAGCCTCTCCCAAGACACCCTGGGTCGGAAGTGAGATCATCGATCGCGGAGGATCAAAGGTCGCCTTCTGATAAGCGAGGAGTGATTGCTGAATCTTTACAGGATCAATCTTAGTCTGGTCGGCCCCTTTTATCGTGTCGGCCACGATCTGGGGGATGATGAAAGGCAATATCATTGAATTGCCAAAGAAGCCAAGCACTTTGTTTTGCACGCAGTTCAGCAATGGTACCATTTGGCTGGCATCCTCCACGCCTCCTGGAGGAACTCCAATCGTGTAGAAATCAAGCAGGATTGCACGTTCTTCATTGGTCAGTGAGGCCCAGACGGCTTTCGAATACCTCATCGTATTCCTCACCACATGCTGTGCCATCGCCTCGATGGTCAGGATCTCATTGTATCTGAGTACCGGTGCTACCTGCAATGCCGGCACCGGATAGGGCTGCTGTGGGAGGACAGTGCCGAAAAGCGCATTATTGGCGTACGTCTCGCTCCCGGTGCCAGACGCATTGAGTTCCTCGATGGTCGCTGAGAACGAGACCAGCATCGGTCCGCCTAGAGTATTCTCCAGATCCTTCGGACTTATGTGGACCGTGCTGCGAACGTTGGCGGCAGTGTCCGTCCCCATCGTGTACTGGATGGCTGAATTGATCCAACTGGTGCCCGAGCTGTCGAACTGGCTTTGGAGCGCCATTAGAGCCGCCTGTTCGGGGGAGAGCAGTGTATAGTCTACCCTGCGGAAGCTGCGGCTGATCTCGAAGCCTATGATGTTGGCGCGGTTCAAGGAGGGAGGCAGGGCAAGAGCTCCGGTAAAGGTCATTCCCGGCAACTGCGCACGCTGCATACTGAGGCCTGCGAGCAGGCCATCCTGGCTCGCATAAGTGTCATCCGGAATGGTAAAATTGGATTGCTGGGGGCTCAATTGAGCCGGTCCGACTCGGGTATTTCTGTCCGTGACTGCCGTGATAGAAATATCCTCACAGGGAACGAAAGTTCCGGTAAGGATAAAGTTGATGACATCCTCGGCCACACCGCCGCTGGATTCGACATTAGCCGTAGGATCTGCCGCGAATTGGTGAAGCAGGTTGAGTCCGGGCTGGAAGACGCGCGGAAGCGCCACTTTCAGGACATCAATATGCTTGATGATCTCGCTGTAGCGCGTCAGTACGTCAGTACGGGACGACACCATGGAAGGATCGGTGATCGTCAATGGCTGGCCGGGCGACATGAAGCGGACGATCTGCATCGGCACCAAACATACCAGGGTGAGTCCGTCAATAGCCGTGGACACATCGTAGAGACGCTGTACTTCCCAATACTGGAGCGTCAGAGCATGGCCATGATTGTGGTTGGTGATCGTT
Organism: uncultured Methanoregulaceae archaeon; assembly: GCA_963701095.1. GTDB lineage: Archaea > Halobacteriota > Methanomicrobia > Methanomicrobiales > Methanospirillaceae > Methanoregula. Next base: position 803,531 of record OY969564.1, on the reverse strand, counting down.
CGGGTGGTAACGGACTCGCTCTCGCTCGCGGTTGCCAAGCGTATGCCGGTGCGGGCTGCGGTGCGACGGGCTGACGCTTGGTTCTCTGCTGATGAGTGTGTCGCTTCGGCGGCCTGTTGCGCGCTGTCTCGCTGTCCCTGAAGCCAGGAGCTGACTGGATCCGCTCGAGCTGGAGCTACCGCCCCCGCCGCTCGCGATCAGGATGCTAAAGCCAGAGCTCGAGGTATCCGACTTAGTAGCGAAGGCGCTGCCGCCGCTGGCAGCTTCGTTGAAGGCAGAATTGAAGGTCGCTGCCGTGGATGTGTCAGCGAGCGCCTGTTGTTCTTGGGTTTGTTCGTCGGTCAGAGATTCGCTCTCTGACACCCCCGCTGTGTCTACACGCTCGAAGACAGCGATCTGCTGCTGTTCTCCCGGCGCCAGGGGCAGGGAATACACCAGGTTTCCAAGGCCGATGCCGCGATAATTCCATTGTTGGGACATCCAAAGCACGTAGCCGAGGCCAAGGGTGCCGGCCATTGGCACTGTTTCATCCCCGACGAAGAGGCCGTCACTGCCAAGACCCATCAGGCTTTCCCGGAATCCATCTGCCGACAGAGGTTGCTCGACGGGGATACGGTCGATGTAGTCCGTTGTCTGGGAACTGGCGGTATCGGTCTGGGTGTTGTACACCGGCATGGGATAGAACGAGTTGTTGTTGGCCCCTACGACCCGATCGATCTGCTGGACGATACTTAATTGCGGTTCGACCAAGCGGAAGAATACGCCGTATGGATATTTGTCAACGCCCTGATATGCACGAATGATCAGGTCGTTGGTCCCGGCTTCCCCCAACTTCAGTGTGGGCAACACTCCCGGGTCGGGAACAGTCGCCGGGGATGTCTGTACACCCGGACCAGATGTGATGTTTTGAAGAGACTGCAGAATGGAAACCGGCAGCGCCTGCAGCAGCACAGGCAGGGAAATGGAACCTACCACCCCATTGGCAGCGATCTGCGGAGCCTGGATCGTAACCTGCGCGTTGTTGTTGGCCCCATGAGCGGTGAGTACGATACCACTGGCAGGAAGGGCTAGGCCGGATGGAACGTTCAGGGTGAAATCCCCCTGCCCGCCGGTGATCGTCGTCACAGGTTGAGCGCTACTGCCATAAGACTGGGGATCGAACTGTAATTGCACCGAGACCGCAAGGGATCCGTCCGGTTGGAGCAGAACTCCTGTTAGGGTGGTTGGGATGGTCGGCTGGGCCAGGAGGGATATGATATTCCCGAGATTCGATTGAATCTGATTAAACCCCAGGAAAATTTTGCTTTGGGCAGCGATTCGGAAGGGCTGCAAGGTACTCGCCAGGGAAGCACCTTGCTGGCCAAGGGGATCAACCGTGAGCGGAATGCGCTGTAGGTTGAGTTTAGGGACAACTCTAGCCGCAGTCGAGCTTGTGTTCGACGAGGTGGACAAATTTACATTTTCATTTTTTTTCGTCATAAGAATACTTCCATCTGATTTGCCTGTTATTTTTTTCACAGTTATACGTCTGGGATCATACGTAGGAGAACAGGTCCGCTACGTTGGTCGTGGAGTGACCGAAGGGCGTGGTTACGGTCACATTAACGGTGCTGGCACCGATGGGGCAGGTGGCAGTGATCTGCGCATCCGAATCCACGGTGAAGGAAGTCGCAGCTATGCTCCCGAAATTCACTTCTGTCGCACCCGTAAAACCGCTGCCGGTGATCACGATGCTTGTGCCCGCATTTCCTGTTGCAGGGTTGATGCTTTGGATGACGGGCGTTGAGTGGGCAGCCATGTAGGTGAACTGGTCGACGGCACTGGTTGCCGATATACCCGATGGACCAATGACCGTGACGTCGACTGTCCCCGAGCCAGCGGGGGACGTGACGGTGATCAGCTTATCAGTTGCCACGGTGAAAGCAGGTGCATCAACTGCTCCGAAGTCTACCGATGTCGCGCCAGTGAAGCCGCTGCCGGTGACTGTGACAATTATACCTCCGGCCTGCTGTCCGGAGTTAGGAGCGACTGAAGTGACGGCAGGTGGCGGGGGCTCGAAGGTGAAGCGATCCATTTGACTGGCCGTGGAGGTGCCAGATAGCCCCGTGACCGACAGATCAACGGTGCCAGCCGCGGACGCGGGGCTCGTGGCGGTGATCTGGGTATCGTTATTAATGATGAAGCTCCCCGCGGGAATCGCGCCGAAGGAGAGCGCCACGACTCCCGTGAAGCCACTTCCCGTGATGACAACCGAAGTACCTCCGTCCGTGCTTCCGGTGATTGGCGTGACCGAGGTGATCTGCGGTAGTGCCACGGAAGGAGTATAGATAAAGGTAAGCGTTCCGGATGTGCCACATACGGTGGGAGTAGTGAAGCCGAGCATCACGGATCCGGTGCCGGGTGGGGTCAGAGCCGTGATCTGGGTGTCGCTGTCGACATTAAAGGTGATGCAGGGGGTCGAACCGAAGGTCAGCTCTGAGACCAGTGCCAAGCCACTGCCGGTTATGACGACGATTGTTCCCCCGTGTAAATCACCCGAGGACGGGCTTACGCTGGTAATGGTTGGAGTGCCGGTGCTGTAGATGAACTTGTCCGATAATGTAACAGGGCTCATTCCTGTAGGACCCGTGATGCGTACGTCGACCGTACCACTTCCCGCAGGGCTCACTGCGGTGATCTCATAGTCGGAAACCACGACCATATTGGATGCGCCGGCCGTTCCAAAAGCTATGCTCGTGGCACCGGTGAAGCCTGTGCCTGTGACGGTGACCGCTGTTCCGCCCCCCGGCAGACCTAGGGAAGGGGAGACAACGGACACTTGTGGCGCAGCCGCATCGATCATGGCCTGCCGCTGCCCCATGATGTTTGTGCCGGGACAGAGCGAGTCGCCACCCCAGGCAGCGCCCCCGTCGGAATGCCCGATGATGCCGGTGCCTTGAACCGGGTCATCGGTGATCTGTAATGGAGTTCCATGAGTGCTGAAGATCCATGCCAGCAGCTTACCATCGGCGGCGATTTGCTGGGGAGTCAAGCCATCAGGCACTGACCCCTCGTGTTGGATGGAAATGCCCACGGGGTTGCCACCAGCTTGGGCCCAGGCTTCATCCCTGGTGTCCACCCACTGGTAAACTGTGCCATCCTTACCAACGCCGAAATGTGCAGAAACCTTTGACGTGGCGTCATGAAACCACGCGTCCGTTCCCTTTAAGGTGCCCTCCATGATGTGCAAGACCACGAACATATAACCAGTCATGCCATCAGTAGTCTGATTCGGAACAGGGCCGCGCCATTGTGCTCCAGGATATAAGGCCATATCGTTTTCACCTTTTGAAGTCTGGCTTGATTGCAACGTGCCCCCTATTGGCTTGCGAAAGTCGTTCCATTCCACAGATAACTTACCATGCCAGCAAGGCTGGAAGTGGCGATGACTGACGGGGAATACAGAAGGGTCAATTCGCTTCCGAAAGTCGTGACTCCAGGGACCAAGCCGGAGATGTTGTTGAACCGGGTCCACGTGTAGTCTGCTATCGATTTGGGCTGGTAGCCAACAGAAGCTGGTACGAAACCCGCACTGGCCAAGATTGGGGCGACAGGAACGTACTGCCGTCCCGTAGCAGGCGCTGGGGATACCGTGCAGGAGGTTGAGTTGCCTACGAGTGCCGACCAATTTGCCGGATTAACTCCTATAGGGCCGGCACTCAAACATCGGCATACCACCTGCCAAATGCCTCCCGGAAGCTGGGCCACTGCGAGGGGATCCGAATCCGGGTTCACCAGCGCCATAGTTGGCGCCAGCATGAGCGAGCGCCCGATCAGGGGCAACAAATCCGTGGGAGGCGGGGAGCCCGAGGGTGGAAGGGCGGGCGTGGGTGCAAGAATTGGTAATGCACAACCGCGGTCATGTATTCCCTGGAGCGCAAGTGAGATCGAAGGCTCGAAATCGCTCCGGATGCTAAAGGAGACCGGAAGAGTCCCCTGGAGCGGTCCACTGGGGCGGTCGTTGGGCATAGAGATCCAGCTCAGAGTCGGCTGGGACGGCAGCCAGCCCAATGCTTGGCTCGGACCGGCAACACCCAGAACGCTGGCGATCATCTGCGTGCGGGTGTCATTCATTCCCAAGGTCGTGACCAAGTTGATGTAACCGCCGATCTCCGTAATGTTCAGTGGAGCCGGAATGCGCGAGGCGACCACATCGCCATCCAGGGCCAATCGCCGCAGCATAATTGCCTGAGCTTGCAGGATTTCCGGTGAAGTGGCACTGTTCAGGATATTGAGCAGGGCTTGCACTGCGTTCCCTTCAACGCTGCCGGGAGGAATTAATCCACCATTAGTATCATTGTCGCTCATTAAAATCAGCTATCGTTAATATTTGTCATTTATATATATATCTATCGAATATGACACTTTTCTTTAATGATTTGTTAACACATTGGGTTCTGTCAAGTCTTCGGCAGCTTGTGACTTTTCATCGAAGTAAAAAATTTCAGACCTACTGACAACTTGACAGAATCCCCTTGGGCGGTGCGATTTTCCTGTACCGGAAGAACGGGAAGTAAACTTTTTTTCTTCAATAAATGGGGAGATGTATTTATCGAAGATTATAAGGGAGGCATAGTGCTTTTTTGAGGATTTCTGCAAGAGCTCATTCCCCTATTTTTTAAACGGTCGGGCGAAGTCTCGGCCGGCCCACATCCCGCCACACCTTCCGCTCGCTTTTCCGGTGTGGTTTGGATTTGTACCGGGGTATAGGAAATATCGGGCATTCCCGCACCTGCCACCACCCTTCTCGATCCGAATCCGGGCAGGGTTCGATGATAAGGGACAAACTGGTATTCTTTTCAATGGCGAGCATGACCCGGGCGGCTTCGGCGATGACCATCTCTTTACTCATGCTCTTGAAAATGAACGTCAAGCATGCACCGGTATCTTTTTCCGGCCATATTTTTTGATATCCGTGGGAGATTTCTTTGTGGTCACACCGATCTCCCGGCATACTTAAACGACGCGGTAATCCTGCGGTTACTGTTGGTCTTTTTCAGGTGCTCCATGCCGCCCTTCACTTTCGCTAAATGGCCGTAATGAACCAAGTGCCAGCCGTGTTTTTTGAGGGAATTGATGAGCGACACCTGAGAAGTAACGAGGTGGACGGTAAACTGCCTTTTAGTGTACAACTCAGCAACAAAGCCCAGGAACCGGGTACCGATACCGATGCCCTGGTAGTCCGGCAGGACAACCAGCCGGTGCACCATCTTGATCCGGGGATTCTTGGGATGAGGGAAATGCCGGACGGCACAGAAGGCGACCGGGGCGTTATTGATACAGCCAATGAAAATATCGGTGCCTCTCTTGATGCCCGTATTCAGATAGTGATACTTCCCAAAAACGTTCCAAAGTCCGGCGTTCCGGTGGGCGTCGAACACGTCAACCTTGATTTCAGGGCGTTGTCCGGACCGAAAGGAAAACGTCTGCTGATTGGTATCGTAGAGCCAATCAGGTTGCAGCCATGCGGTAATATCATCGTGGCAGGAAACGGCGATGAACTTCTTACCCTGGTTCCGGATCGCTTTGTTCACCGCGAGCGAACACACTTTGGCAACGTCCCGGTCGACCACTGACGTATACTCATCAAACACGATCACGTCGCGGTCTTCCAATAAAGCCCGGGCAAGGTCAACCCGCATCTTCTCCCCGTTTGAGAGGACAGAATAAGGTTTCAGCCACGACGGCGGCGAGGAAAAACCCACAGCAGTAAACATTCTGGTTATATCTGCATAGGAGATACCGTCCGGCATCTCGTTCACGATGGCAGATGTTCCGTACGTATGCGGCTCGATATAGTCAGCGGCAAAGATTTCTTTCGCAATCGTGGTTTTACCCGTCCCGCTCCGGCCGACAATTAAACCGATGTTCCAGTCTTTCCCCTCAATAGCAATATCGCCGGTAAAATGTTCCTGGATGGTGGATGTCTGGAGGTCAAAAGCGCCCTTGACCTGTTCGACTTTGAACGTGTCGGCTGCCGTGATTTCCTTTATAAAGTCAAAACGCGGCACTTATACCCGGCCTCCATGAGCTCGTTATACGTCCGTTCCTGCTCGCTTTCGTTGGGACATTCGATGATAACTTCAAAGGCTGATTTCAGGGGGATGTCGTTCGCTGCACCCTCGTTTTTCAGCTGCTCTGTTAACTTCTCGAATTCTTTTTCATCAAAACCGGTGACCGCGAGCATCCCTTCGGTATTCAGTTCACCGAGCAGGACCGCGAGCCGCTCGTTGTCCCAGGAACCGCTGATCTTGTTGAGGGCGACGTTGAGGGCTTTTTCCTTGTTTTTGGGCAGGTTGATTTCCACGACTGCGATCTTTTCCTGGCCGAGTTCCCGGAGCACTTTGAGCCGCTGGTGGCCGCCTATTACCGTCCGGTCACGGTTGATGATCACCGGATCCACGTATCCGAACTCTTCAATCGACCGCTTGATCTGCTGGTATTCCGGATCGTCCGGTTGCAGGTCTTTTCTCGGGTTGTAGGGTGCTGCGTGGAGGTCGCTGATGTTGATTTTCTTAAATGCCATATCGCTCACGGGTTTTTCACCTTCGGGCAGTTTTTGAAATAACAATAGCCGGTTCCCTCCGGGTGCCGGCAGTTGGTACCGCCCCGGACGGGCCGGGCGTCGATGCACCCTTGCTGGATCTCTCGCTGCCAGTCGCTTTCTGGTATTTTTTTCATGGAATGAGCCCGGGCGGATCGAACCGCGCTCTGAAGGTGGAAGAGCTTTCCTGCCGTGCCGGAGTGGACGACCAGACGGCAGGGAAACACGGGCCCGAAAGAGTTGATTATGCGATGTTCACAAAGTGCAGAATCGTCGAAAAGCTATACAGTACCACCGGACCGAACAGGATCTTAAGCGCGATACTCATCCAGTCACCCGTCCCGGCTTTCGTCAGGAACTCGTTTATCACAAAGCCCTTCATCCGAAGGAGGGTGCTGCTGTGCGTGGCTTCATACCCGGCAATCGCGTCAGAGTCCCAGTAATGTTCGACATCGGAAAACAGTGGCGGACAGGCCGGGATGGATTCCCGATCCGGAGCAGCGGCGCCTTCCTGGGCTGCGAGAAGGGCAACCATCTGCTGCCGTTTCGTGTGGTAGGGGATGCGGGGATCGTGCGTGTCTTTGAGGTATTCCGGGCCGCTCCAGGGGTCGATGCTGTACCCGGTACGGGGGTCTACCGTGAGGAGTACCGGGGGTTGTGCGGATATCCGGGCTTTGTCGGCATCCGAGAGCCTCCCGGCTTTGAACCCGGCGTCCTGGCCTGCTTCCCAGACGTACTGTTTATCCGTCCAGAACGGCGGGCATTTCTGGATATCGGCAGGGGACAGGGCACGGAAACCGACATCGAAACCGTCCTGGTAGATGTGGTCGTCCCGGTAGCTGAACGGGATAAAGGAAATGATGTTTCCCTGCTGGCACGGTGCGGCGTACGGGTCGAAGGTGTACCCGGCCCGGGCATTCGGGTCGTTCTGGGGGACTTCGTCCGGGTCTGTTTGGACGGACATTTTTGCTCACTGGATGGGGCCGTCCGTGATCCAGTAGACGAACGTTTTGCTGACGCCACCGGCTGCCGGGGAGAAGTTCCGGGGCGGCAGGATCTGGTTTGCGGAAGAGGTACCGGCAAGTGGGGGTGCCCGGGGTGCGACCTTGACGGTGACCTGGTGCGGGCCGGGAGCTATCAGCGACGGGTTGTTGTTGGGTACCCGGAAGAAGCCGTACCATGTGCCGTTCTGTTGCGAGGGATAGTCCGTGCTGTAGAGGAAGGCGTAGGTCTGGTGCGGGTCGTGGATGGTGTGGGCGTCGTTGCCGTCCAGGACAATATCGATGATCACACTGTCTTTGACGCCTTCGTTGTTTGTTGGCACCGAGGCTGGCGCTGCAAACTGGAGGCCGTAAACGACGTGTTCCTGGTTCAGGAGGAAGATGTGCTGGTTGATGGAGTCGAGCGTCTGGTATTCGCCGCCGACACCGGCCGGGCCGGCCTTATAGAGCCCTGTGGGCGTTGCAATCGGGTTTGTCATGAGAAAATACTCCGTGCCGATGCTGGCACATTACAAAAGAGCGTCTGATATTGACTCAGATAAACAGATTTTTTCAAGCACGATTTGAAGGAATTGAACTGGTTTTAATTAATATATTTTGACAGAAAAATTTTATAAGAGATAGATATTTATCATTTTGTGCAGTAAAAATTAATATATTAATGGAAATTTCTGAGACCGCTTATTGGGCCATAATTGGAATTATTATAGCGGTCATTATAGCGATTATCACGTTAATTCAAGCTCGAAAAACTGATGAAAAAATAGATGGGGTAATAAATGAAGATTCGTATAAAATTGATAACCATACTGGTCTCTTAAGTAAAGAACAAATTCTTGAGGTAATTAATAATCAGATTCAAGAATCGCAAATAACAAATCAACCATTCGTTGTAATACTCATTGATATAGATAATTTTAAACAAATTTATGATTCAAATCATGAAGTTGGAGATCAGATTATTGGACAAATGAAAAGTGTGTTCAATATTCGTGAAAAAGATTATATATTCTATTGTGGCGGTGATGAATTTTTAGTAGTGTCACATTTAGGTATCGATGTCGAACATGGACGACAATTTGCAGAACGTCTTAGGGAAAATGTTGAAAAATGGAACTTTATTATAGATAAGCCTAAAAAAATGGTATTAAGTGGAATTACAATCTGTTGTGGAGTTACAATCTACAATGCTAATGATACATGCAAGGATTTACTCGAAAAAGCAGCAATAGCATGTGAATCAGCTAAAAATACTATTAGTGAAGATGGTCAGAAGAGAAAAAATTCTACTTATGTAATAGAAATACTTCCAAAAAAGGAAGTCATAGAAATTAAAAATGGTGGTCAGTGATATGTATTAAGTGCGGCAGGTCACCGATTTGAGATTCGGATGGGAAAAAGACTGTAATAATTTAAGAATATCTAATTGATGTTACACAATTATTGAATCCAGAGCGATTATTACTTTCTTGGATTCTGTATAGTATTGTTTGATTAAAACATATGTTATAGTCGATGACTCTCCATGTGCAATTTTATTTTTATTCGCTACAACACTTTCCAACGCATCCCATTCTGATCTTGTGACAACTAGATTCAATTGATCTACCCAAGGAGGATTAAAATTCCTCATCATGCTCTTAATATTTCCTGAATTCGGATTCCGAAATCCTTTATCGATAGAATTAAAAATAAAATTCAATGTCTCTACTGATATAGGATCTTTTTTAACAAATTCAAAAAGCAAATTCTCGATAATATCTTCATAGACCCCACAAATTAATACCGATAAATATTGAGTGAGATAGCTTTGCACTTGAGAATCAGTTATTTTTTTATCAATCTCATTGAAAACGAAATCTAAAAAATCAATTTTCACTTGAGCATATAAGTCTATTCATTTTTTTTCACAAAATATTTTGTTGTTACCTCAATTCTTTTTTTAATTGATTCAGGATCAGTTGTTCCAACTGTGATGGCTTTGATGTATTCTTGATCTTTAAATAACTCAATCACACATTTATCCAACTTTTCATTTAAATTCTCTTTATTTTTAGCAACGACATACATTATTGAATCAAAAGCGGCAGTATTGATGTTGCCCTTAGGACGGAAGGCCTGAGGGCCGATTTTTGTATTTATTATACTAATAGTACTGATGAAAATTTCCTTCATTTCACTTAATAATTTTTGATTTTCATCACGAGGATACTCCATTTGTGTATCTTCCATATATGTCGATAAGAACTCATTCATCGGTTTAGTATATTTTTCAAAATTATAATATAACGCAAAAAAACGGAGAATTAATTCTTCATCTTTCTTCCTCTTATTAAATTCTTTACTGCGATATAGAGTTCTCCATATTGGGTGATTATTCATTTCATTGAGCAAAATATTGAATTTTCCTTGGTATAAGCAATTACGAATTTCTTGGTTAGATAGGGGAGTTCCTCCAGTATTTAGTCTTTGGAAAATATGATAAATGCTTTTTTGATCTTGAGGCTTAATCTGTTGAATTATTGTTGCACGGAGAACAGAATCGTCAAATCGCTTTCTATCAACAGGATCTAAATCTGTATATTTTTTTCCCACCCACTGAGACTTAACTTCTTCTAATAAAAAAGGTTTAATTGTATTTGGGAAGATTCCATCACGAAAACTTTGGCAGGTGACGAGACGTTGTTGGCCATCTATAACTAAAAGATTTCCACTATTCTTTTCTTTAGATAAAAAAATTCCTGGCACAGGAAGACCTAATAAAAAACTCTCAATTAACCGACTTGCTTGTTTAATACTCCAAACATATCGCCTTTGAAATTTTGGAACAAGAATCTCTTCACTTTCAATTTTAGTATAGTAAACGGAAAGAGTGAAATCCGCACCATATGATATTATTTCATATCTTGCGGTATCTTCTTCTTCATCCTTTTCTTCCGATTCAATTTTTTCGAAAGTATTGTCATCGCATAATTCTTTCTCCATGCCAATCACCAATTCACCATTTTCGATTTAAATCGTAAGTCTCATTTTGAGACTTTTTGTCTTTATGCCAATATTGGCCTATTTAAACATTTATATCAATCGTTAAATAGTTCTGTTGACTTGTCAAAAGAGAAAAAGAATTATAAGAATTTTTAAAACAATGCGTTCCCACAAAACTGCTTTCTAGATTTTAGAGCTTGTTTAGATAAACATTAGCCCGCCTAACGCAGCTTGGGCAAATTGCCGGATGATCGATCGAAACCCCCTCTACCGGCCACACTCGCTTTGGTAATATACGACTCAACTGGTGTAATCTACAAGCTTGAACCATTTTCTGGCGGTCCGAGTCCCATACAAACAAATGGATGAGAGTGGCATGAGAGGTTGTGCCCCAGAACGGTTCCCGTTTCTTGTTCATGGATTTACTCGCTCCCTATTAACAAGGACACCCCGGTATCCCACAGAGGACAGAGGGGATACAAAGGATGAATTTTTTTCATGCGTAACCCCATTGCGTATGATTTCCGCCCGGCCTTGCTTGATAAGCTCCTCAAGAAGGATCTCTTCAATAAAATCCAGATAGGGGAGCGTTGTTTCGTGTATTTGTATAACCCCGTCCTTCATTTTCCATCCCCTAAATGCTCCCGTTGCCATTCCGCAAAACAATAGATGCACAACCCCGCTAGTTCCGGATATTTTCGCGACCATGTCTCCGGTACGGGAACTGTTACCGGGAGTTCGCATTTAGTACAAATATGAGTTATCGTCTCACCTTCTTTACGACCTTAAGCGTGATCTCCGGGTACCGGAATTCGAAAATTTTCTTCTTAATTTTCCAAACTTCCTGGGCATACCCTTTCACTTCCTCTACCTCAAAATGACCATCTGCATACGTGACACGGAAATCGGCAACATACCGGATCGCCTTGACCACGGACATCTTCTTCCCGCATACCTCACAGATACCTTTTTTATAGAGAAACGGCGTCATTTCGGCATCATATTTCACGTCGCAGCATTTCCGGTACGCAGGTTGCAGCACAAATGCCGGTTGGCACTCGATCCTGGTCACGACCCCGGCCGCTTTCAGCTTCTTGAGCTCAATATATCTCCGGGCTTCCATCCGTGACGCAAAAGTGATTTTATCGACAACGGTTTTCTTTGCGTTCTTAATCCGGGGACCACCGTTGGAATTCATGCCGACACCTGCCTGAACGCCGTGATTACATCTGCGAGATCCACCGGGAAACCGGCGCTATTCGAGACTGCTGCTATAATGTCGTCTTGGATCGCAACATAGTCACCATGAGGGTCGTCCAGGTATCGTTTGAATCGGTCGAACCCGACCCTAGAAGATTCAATTTTCACCGACTCGATAATCTTTGCAAGCCGCTTTGCCCGGAGATCTTCGATCTTCTTTTTTTCTTCATCGGACTGGCCGGTGATTTTCTGTTGTTTTTGGAGTTCTGCTCGCTTTTCCAGAGCGAGTTTCTTTGAGAGTTCGCGGATCTCGGAGGGGGTGAGTTCCCGATCTGAACCAGAAATGAAATACGAGATTGCACTCCGGACATAATCGGAAAGATTGGTCAGACCGAGTGCTTGCGCAAGTTGCACATCTTCCTCTTCGAGACTGACGGTGTGGTTCTTCCTCAAAGATCCCAACCCCTTAGTAGCGAGTGGAACTCTGAAATTGACTTAATGCCAAAATCCGAACTTCGGATTATGTTACATAACATAACATAACCGGACGGTACGCTGAGGTAGGTAGGTAGATGCGACAAAATCACATCACCAACGCGAGAGCTGCTTCTTCTACTGTCGTAGTATACTCAATCGGTTTTTCCAGTCCTTTCTTTATCCTCCGCCGTTGCCGGTTGTAGCGGAGGGTCGATACCGTACCCTTGTGACCTTTTTTGTGTTCGGCCATCACGCACCCTCCAACCGATCATGGCAAGCCCACATTGCATTGTAAAGGATATCGTGATCTGTCTCGCCAAGCTCGCCGTTCTTGCGGAGATCGTCAAGGGCGGCTCGATCTTTATCCGTCCAGTGACCCCGGACAACGGAAGTTATCACGGATTCTGCCTGTTGTTTGGTCAGTTGAACCGGGGTGATTTTGAGCGGATTTCCCCGGGTGAAGGAATTACCAAGACCGTCATTCATTCTTGCCGCGGTCGTGAACCCGGTCTGTGCCTCAACAATATGCTCTTTTTCAGGTTCTTTTGGTGTTTCCGGTGCAGGTTGCCGCTCTTTCTCGTAGGTCTTTGTCAGCTCGCCCCGGACTTCCCGCTCGATATTCCGTATCACCTTTTTGATAGTCTTTTCTGGCAATTTTCGCTCTTTCAGGAACTGCCCGGTCAGAGGGTGTTTTGATGATTTCAACGAATTTGACACGGACGATATGGCTTTATCTCTCACCAAATCATCCGAAACGTTAATCAAAGCCAGAATTGCGCTGGTAGCGCAGTCGGAGAATTCTCCTGCCACTGAACAAAACCTGGCGGCTTTCTTTACATCCGAAACGTACTCTTCGCTGATGCCGCACTCTTCAGCTACTTTGTCAATATGCTCCCGGCAATACTGTGCTCTCATGTTGCACCTCGGAACAGGGCCGGTAGAGCCTTCGCTATGAATCGCTTGTGTTTTCCCATGCCAGTCACGCCCCCGCTTTCCCCTGTAATGCCAATTGATCGTTCGCTATCTGCTGCTTGAGCCCGCTTGCATACAGGATTGATTCCCGCCACCGGATCCTGATCTCCTGGTGCTTTGAGGGGGTGGTATAGAGATATTCCTCGCCATGCTCCCGGCCAAGTAATGTCAACCGCCAGAGTTTATTCATATCCCGGTACTGGTACGGCCGGCGCTGTGGATCTTTGGGATTGTTCCACAGGTAATAATTCAGCCGTTCTGCATTCAGGAGTGGGTCATTGCACATCGCTACCAGCTGGGAAACGTTGAACCAGCCGGGTTCACCATGAACGACCGCAAGAGCCGGGTCTCGAGTTTCACGGCGAGATGCTTTTTCCCGTATTTTTCGAGAACAGCTGAGAGAAATGGATCGGGAGATTTTTTACACACCTCGGCGATATGGATCGCTTCGGTGAGTTCCGCATCAAGAGACGGTTGTTTGGCCTGCACGATTTCCTTTTTCCGGTACTGCTGGATCAGCTCAGGTACCCAGCGTTGGAAGCGAATGATGGCGGCACGGGACTCCTTGTTTTTGAGTCTTGAAGCTGATATTTTCCCCATAATAAGGTAGAGACCCCGCTCATTCACGCAATTCCACACGTCGGGTGACGTAACATCCCCGACGGCTACAGACAAATGTAGCCCCTCAAAAACCTCCTCATTGCGTGAGATAATCTTCTGGGGGGTTGTCCGATCAATCCCCCATGCACCTGCGAGATCATCAAGCCTGAGCCATACCTCCCCATTTTTCTCGATTACGCGAATCTCTTTTCCCTCAAAAATCTTTGAAAGGGTAGTGAGGGCCTCGGTCATGGTCGCCCCCCATTGAACACCGGGATGGCCAGGGTCGCCAGAAACTCCCCCTTATCTTTGGCTGGCACGATAAACCGGATCCCGGAAAACCCTTTTACCGGCTTGAGGTATTCCGGTGGAGTGTTGGATTCTACGCAGATCTGTAAGTATTTCGTGAAGGTAACGTCATGCCAAACGCCTTGTTCGAAATATCCTGCAACAACCAGATCACCAAAAACCGCGATTATATGGAGTGAATCTTCCGGGGCAAGAGAAACGGACTTCACAGGAACTCGACCTCCTCCAGCGTGTACGAGAGTTTACCGTCGCCATCACAATAGGGACATTGCAGGTCCGGTAGTCCGGGCATACTGTTTGTATCACTTGCGCAGGGACACCGGAGCGCTAGAGACTGGATCGCGTGTCCTTCTTTGAGTTCAGCGATAATTGAATCGTTATCAATGACTCCAGGGAGACAATCGGGTATCTGCATCACGTAATAGAGTGGAAACAGGTACGGTCCCTGGAATCCCGGGCAGGCATCATTTGAGCACCAGTAATAGTCATTCTCACTTCCCCGGCTGCCAAACCGGAGCGGGCTGCCACAATCCGGGCACATGCCCTGCGTGCAAGCATCACCAATCTTTTTCTTCTGCGGTTCCGATTGGGTACTGGCGTTCCCCGTTCCCGTGCTTACCGGCCTGAGGACTGGGGCGCCACTGGTTTTCTTAAGCGGTAAACGTGCGTTCACGTTGGCCACCGTTTTCTTTGATAAGTACTATTTCCCCACGTTTCATGAGGGCCTTCAGTGCATCATCGGCGCCCGGGATACCGTATGATTTGATCCGGTCAATCTGCCGTTGCGTTACCATCATAGGTTCCTCGTTCGTCATGGAGCACCCTCGATTGCATTACGGAGTACGTGCCGCACATAATCGGATCTGTCGTGAAATTCACTCTGTATTCTCCAGGTCCTGTCAATCTTGGTCAGCATCCCTTTTGGGACCTTTACCGTCAGTGAAACAAGCTCTTGTTCCATGTAATCATCCTTTAGCGTTACAATTGCAGGTTGAATCAGTAAGTATAATATACTATTGTAGTCTTACTGTAATACGGTAATACCAATGCGAGTTAAGAAACATGAAAATGAGAAGTCTGTGACGGTAAAGATGGATGCCATATTAGCCGATAAAATCGAAAATAAGCGATGGGAAATGAAGACAGACAGGACCACGCAGATCGTGAACGCGTGTGAATTCTATACCTCGGCTATCACTTGTCCGAAATGTTCCACATTGAATGATCAAAAGGCGAATTATTGTTCCGTATGCCTTAAGCCTTTGAGTCAGATTGCAAAGGAAAAGGACAGGATGAAAGAGTTGCTGGATACGATCATCTCCAATGACAAGAAATACCAAAATGTTCTGAAATGCACGAAAGAGGTCGCGGTTTCAAAGTAATTTTCTCCTCTTTCACAAGCACTTTTGCGATTTTTCCATTTATAGACGTTTTTTACTATAGATGGAATGGGAGTATCGGTTTGCTATCATTATAAGTATTAACAAAAGTTTCATTTTTTGAAACTATCCGTCGATATTTCATCAATTTTTTTGAGTAAATGATTTTATTCCATCAAGAAGTCTGAATCGGATTTCCTTGGGACCCTGATTTTTGTTTTGCAGTCACTTCTTCCAACACTTTTTTAATGAGGCTCATTTCCTGTTGCAGTTCTGACACAACCCCTAAAACATCGGATCTTTCCTGTTTCAGGATCTCGATCTCCTTGGTGAGCTTTGCACTATCTTCATCCAGTATCGGAGCAGTATCCTCTATTCCTCGTTCCCGGTGTTGGTCTCCCTGTATTTTTGCACTATCCGGCTTCATGTAGATGTTGATCATTTTATTGTAGGTAACACCCCAAGCCCTCAAGCAGATATAGGATACGGGCATGCCGTTATCAGCATCGTGCTTCATGGCCGAATTCCTCAATACAGATGGCATTAGATGAGTAAAACCGGTCTTTTTCTTAAGATCATCAAAAACATCAGCTAATACATTAATTGTCACGTAATGACCGCCGTCTGGAGCAGGGAATATGGGGCTATTTGTCTCCCCGATTTTCGCGCCGGTTTCGCGGGCCCATGTTTTCAGGATTTGGGTAGTCCATGGTTTTTGTACGATTGTGCGAGGGATCTCGGTTTTAAACCGTATCTCATATTCAACGACCCCGTCTGAATTGATGTGAAGGTCAGACCAATTCAACAAGAGGATCTCTTTTGGCCTGTGATAGCCATCATAGAGCATAGCGATGATTGCTCTGTCCCGGGCTGGCATGGGGGTGTTGATTAACCGTTTCCACTCATTCATGGAAAGTGTTTTTTTGGTATAGCACTCTGCAGCACCGGCTTTAACATCATGGGTAAGTAGATCGAGATTGTTTATGGGATGATGGAACCGGTGGATGTATTGGGATAGGGTTTTTAGCGTCATGATCTTGGTCTGCCGGCTGTTTTTGGTGAACGCTCCCGATCCAGCATTCCCGGCTACTTTCAGAAGATCATGAACTGTACAGGCGTCAAGCGACGATTTGTTCTCCCGAAGAATCTTGCAGATCCATACACTTTCATAAGCCTGTTTTCCTTTGGTCCTGAAGCTCGTAGGCTTGATTGCATTCCGTTGTTCGATGAATCCTTTGATAATGTCTCTTTCGGCGTGAGAAATTTCCTGTGAGTCTAAATAAATGAGATGTTTGCCGGAAGATTTGGTCACTTTCATGAAAGAAAGTCTACTTTTGGCTATAAAAAATGTTAGGATGAACTCTAACTAAATGCCTCTTTGGTAAGGAGGAAGTCGCGAGTTCAAATCTCGCCTTAGGCTCTCAAATTCCCTTTTAAGAGTGTCTAATTTTCTCATTTTTCATTTTCTCTTCCAGTTTGTCTTGGCGCTTGATGATCTCCACGAGCACGGAGAAAACCACAGCTTCGAGAGGATCATTGCATGCATCAAACGTTTCACTCGAATACATCTTTGCCATTTTTGCAAGCTGTTCGCCGTATTTCTGATCTTCCCTTTTGAGCCAGCGGGCTGACCGGGTCCACCGGTCTGCTGTACTGTTGACACCCTGCCGGATACTGGGAAACGTTCTGCCTATCACGACACCTCCGCTTTTTGCTTTCTGATCTTGATTAGCATAGCACCGGATCCCAGCTGCACTGAGGAGGATAAGGATCCGGCCACACGGGGGGTGAAAGTAATTATTCTCTGAAACGGATCAAAAACTCTATGCCATCCTTACGGGATATTTCGACATCCGCTTTGAGCTGGTGGTGGGCTAGGAAGTTTACGAGCTTAAGCCCCAGTGACTTCGCAGTTGCCAGGTCAAATGTCTCCGGTAGCCCGACCCCGTTGTCGCGGACAGAGAGAAGATAATGCCCATCTTCCAACGTAAAGGATACCCAGATCGTACAGGTTTCCTGACGAACTGACCTGCAATCGAATGAAGGGGGAAACGCATATTTGAAAGCGTTAGTGATAAGTTCGTTGACGATAAGCCCGCAGGGAGTGCTGCGGTCGAGATCGAGGCTGACACCCTCTGCGTTAACAACAGTGCGGATGAAGTTATCTGAGCGGTATGTTGCAGCAACCTGCTCAATCAGTGTTGGGAGATATACCCCCATTTCAACGCTCGAGAATTGCCTGGTTTTGTAGATCGTCTCGTGAATAAGAGCCATGCTCCGCGCCCTGTTCTGGAGATCTCTTTTCAGGCGCTTTCCCTCAGCCGAATCTTCATAGCTCCCTTCAAGGGACAACAGTGCGATGAACGACGCAAGGTTGTTCTTGACCCGATGGTGAATTTCGGAGAGCAGCGCTACTTTCTCCTCAAGGGATTTCCTGAGTTCTTCTTCTTTTTGGCGTAGTTCCATCTCCCCGGCTGCACGCGTTGCCACCAGTTCAATCACCGCTTGTGCCGGTTCGGGGTTCAACAGGGGCCTGCGACTGATTAACGCTATAAGACCTATCGGTTTTCCCTCAGAACCCCAGAGGGTGGTGCCAATATAACTTTCCGCCTTAAGCTCCTGAAGTGCAACATCGTTGGGGAACAACTGGCAGACATCTCTGGGAAAACAACAGATTGTTTTTCCTACAACTGCTCCGCAGGGAGTATCCTTCAATGCATATTGTACATTGAGGTCAATATTCCCTTCATTGAATACGGATACCGTCCGAGCGGTTAAGCTATCCCCTTCGAATGTATCAATACAGACATAATCCATGTCCAGATTTTCTGCAAGGAATCGCGCCAGCGAATTGAAGAAATCTCCCCCATAACCTGGGTACCCGCTTTGTGTTAAGAAGGTTGCAGTCTTATCTCGCAGTTTGCGTTTGGTGATGTCGCGGACAATGGCCGATGCTCCCAGTATCTGGCCTTCATCATTTTTAATGGGGGAGATTGTCAGGGATATATCTATGATCCGGCCATCTTTTGTCCTGCGCTTTGTCTCCATGTGGTCGATGTGTTCTCCAACCCGAATCATCGCAAGGATCCTTGGGAGTTCATCTCGATCCCCTGGCGCTAAAAGCATAGAAACCGGTTTACCAACTACTTCTGCAGCAGTGTAGCCATAAATATTCTCAGCGGCTGCATTCCACGAAGTAATGATTCCATCCAGAGTTTCGCCGATTATGGCATCATTAGAAAAATCAACGATGTTTGCGAGATGGGATCGGACCTCAACCATGTGCCTGATGTCCGTAATGTCACTTATTGCCAACCTGACGGTAGGTTCTCCATTAATTCCCCTGATTGGCATTCCTTCCAGCAGGGCCGAGAATAAAGACCCGTCGGGCCGACGGAGCATGAGTGTATGCTTTAGTTTTTCTGTCTGGTTCAGCACTTTTTTAAAAAACTGGTGCCACTCAATAGCATCTTTCTCATCGACAAATTTGCTGAACCGTGCTTTTCGCAGATTTTCCCGTTCAACACCCAGAAGTGTAGCACACGTAAGGTTTGCTTCGCTGATAATCGCCTTGTCAGTGAGCGTGATGTAACCAAGTGGAGCAAACTCGTAAAGGTCGATATATTTATCCCACGACTCTTCCAGAGCGAGGTGAGCTTCCCGGAGGGCCTCGTTCTGCATCTCAAGCTCTATCTGGTGTACCTGGAGTTCATGGATGATTTTTTCTTTGTCTTGCTCTTTAAGATCGGATGAACTATTCCGGGAACCTTTAAGACGCTTCTCTGCATCGTCCCTTAATAAAGGTCCGATTTCCCGGATAGTTGTATCCTTCTTTTTCCGTGTCTTCGGTTCCAAAGCCACTATGAGAAAATCTCTTGGGCTATTCACTAAATACCTTTCGACTTTACATATCCGGCCATAATGTTTTAGGGGATGGAGGTAAGGATACTCCTGGGTAAAATTGCCAGTCCCTTTCGGATCTCGATCTGCATAGTACCGGATCCCTGGTGCAATGAAAAGGATAAGGATCCGGCCTTGAGGGATGTGAAAGTCAAGGTTCTCCGGTAGCTGGTGTAAGGTTAATGGTCCTCGGCAGGTAGGGGGATAGAATGTTATATTTGTTTATGCAAATGCAGTATTGTATGGTGGATGATAAATCTGGTCTGCTGTGTGCAGTCATAGGGTTTCTTGTAGGTGCTGTTTTTTATGTATCTTCAATAGGCAATTTTGGAGATCTTACAAAAATTCATACAGGTTTACAAATAATATCCGGTGTCGGATTTGTTACATGTATAATTGGAGTTTCAATTATTTGTTATAATCATTTTGGATTTTTGCGAATATTTCAAAAAGGATAGAATTGGTTCGGTCCTGAAAAGTTCGCGTGTGATCACTGATATTATACCTCGGCAAAAAATACAAAACAACCGCCAACTTATCAGAACCTATAATAAAAAAATATATAAACGGTTCAAATTAAGTAAAATCCATGGTTGTTGATAGTATAACCTTTCCTGAAAATCTAACTTCTTTTGCTGATACGGTAGGAAGTGGAACTAAAGTATCTATTACGTTCTCTTTAATTGCGAATTGCATTGGCAGCCTTCCGATGGTCAGCGTATTATCTCCGGTCGGGGCTTCTCAATTGTCCCAGGCCATGCTAAATATATATACGGTCGGGACGGGAAGTCCATGGAGTAGTAATGGAAATCTTATGTTTGGGGAAGCTTTTCATTGTGTTTTTAATATGAAGATCGTTGAAGATTCCGCTGGTTTTGATCAAGATGTTCACACTGAAAAAGAGATAAATGGTGAGGGTACTTTTTTTCTTAGATTGGGGCTTACATACAAGAAAGATATCTGCTTTTATAATGATCAAGCCGAGTTATGTTGGGCCGATGCACTAGCTACAATGGTATCCTGGCGAGATCAGAAGTGTTACACAGTACCTGAAGTAATAAACCAAGCGGGGGTAGTTTCTTCTACAACAATGATGGGTGCATTTACAGCCAAAACTACCTTAAATAACCAAATTCTTGTTCCAGCATATGACTGCTATGGTTTGAAATTTTTACCGTTTTTTAATGCAACTGATCCTGGTGGGTTTAATATTTTTCTTTTAAATGGGCCATATCTTCTTTTTGGTGTAAATCCGGTACTACTGCTGCGCATATTATTATGGTAAGGGGGTATGAAATAGACACAAGTGATATAGAAAACACAAATCCTGATTATAAGTTCAGATTTACCGACAATTTTCGCGATACAGGTGACTTTACTATGGATTTGGAAGAATTTATGCAATTTTTTAACAAGGGGGGCCAAATGATACAGAACTCCAACCCCGTGACGCTCCCGGGACAAGTGGTTTTATTCACTGGTACATTTGTAAATGGAAGAGAGGACATCACCGCTCATTCTTCTACAAGTATGAACGGACTAAAAATTTCATGGCAAGAAGACACAACAACTCACACCGATCATGGTGATGAAAAGACGTCGGTATCAGGGACTTCTGATGGATCTATCTCTATGAATTTGATGATTGATTCGGCATTAGCCGAAAGGGGAGACACTACAATTATTTTAAAATTATCTGGAATTCCCAGTACAAAAGACACAATGTATTCTTCAATGGGTAATTTTAAACTTTCACCACCCTAAAAAAGGAGGCGATAATTCATTTTTTTTGGATTCTTTAACCTCCACCTCGTCCCCCGATTAGTCCCCAGCCGGTGTGCATCACATTGCCGCATCTCAATAATATTCAACCGCTCTTTTTCAGTGTTCCTGAATTCCTGAACGTTCCCACCCTCTAACGGCTCATCTTCGATATTATTGACCTTTTTCCCGATATGGACGACTTCAGAGCGATTTCCGCATTGAATGTTCCCGGGTAGAGTGCCAGTCCCTTTCTGATCTTGATTTGTATAGTACCGGATCCCTGGTGCAATGAAAAGGATAAGGATCCGGCCTTGAGGGGGGTGAAGGTGATTCTCTACAAGAGGATAATCCATCTTCTGTGAATTATCGACCTGATTTAATGCCCTTACGTCGCTTGTTCAATTCGACAATTATTTAGTGTATATTGTGAATCAATATTTAGGAGATAATTCTCTACAAGAAATATCGCGGCAGGAAAAATTCCGTGACTACTGAACCTGAGTCACTTCACAAAAAGACGTCTGTTAATACCGCTTCAGTACAGCCGGAAAAACTCCTGCTCAGGCGTCTCACCATCGCTTTTGGTTTTCTCGCTGCATTCATTGGTGTACTTGGGATTGTTACTGCACACTTCGGTATCGCTGTGGTCAGTAATCCAACACAAACTTACCGGACTATAGCACTGAGTGCGGCCCTTATCTGGATCTTCTTCGGATCTGTTCTCGCGTACCAGGCATCAAAACCGTTTCACCGGATCACCAGGTTGATTATTCAAACCGTGCTGTTTCTCATCGCAGTCGTCGAATCCATCGAGTTTGTCCTCAATATCCAGGGGAGTCATTTTTTCGTCGAAACTCTCCTTGTCGGGTTAGGGACGATAATAATGGGACCGTCATCAACACCGATCTCCCCTGTAGCTTCCGGTCTCATAGTTCTCACGGCAATTGCACTGATATATCTCATATGGGTTTCTGGCACGCAAACAAAATCCGTGCAGGTTCACGATATAATCAGCATCATCGGTCTTGTGGAATGCGTTGTCAGCTTCACCTTTATCCAGAGTTATATCTTCGGTAATCCATTGTTGTACGGAACACAACTCATTCCGATTGCATTTCTGTCAGCGCTTGCCGCGTTTTTTACCGGGGCTGCCCTTTTCACTGCTGCTGGCCCTGATGCAGCCCCGGTCAAGTACATGATCGGTAATACCACCAGAGCCCGCCTTCTCCGGGTATTCGTCCCGCTCGTTATCATCATTATTCTTATTGAAAATGTCGTGCTCGTCTGGCTTGCTTCGGCGTTAAACGTCCATGATGCGGTTCTTCTCTCGATTTCGCTTGTGGTTTTTACGCTGCTGATCGCGTATGTTGTAGCGAGAATCTCTGAGCGAATAGGATGGAGGCTTGATCACGCCGAGCAGGAACTCGTTCAGAAAAACGAAAACCTCAATGCGCTCAATGAAGAACTTACTGCAACCCAGGAAGAACTACGCCAGACTAATGATGAACTTCTCGCCAGTGAACGTCACCTGATGCAAAAAAACGAAAACCTCAATGCACTTAACGAAGAACTTACTGCAACCCAGGAAGAACTGCGTCAGACCAATGATGTACTTCTAGCAAGTGACCTTCACTTGAGGCAGAAAAACGAAAACCTCAATGCACTTAATGAAGAGCTTTCCGCAGCACAGGAAGAGTTGCGCCAGAACATCGAAGAACTCACGCAGGCCGAGAAAATACTGAGTATTAACGAAGCTAAGCTCCGTCGTTTCTACGATTCCGGCTTGATTGGTGTTATCTACTGGAACATGAACGGGATAATCACGGATGCCAACGATAAATTCCTTGACCTTGTTGGCTACTCGCGTGAGGATCTTGTGGCTGGACGGGTGGATTGGATCCATATGACTCCCCCGGAATACCAGCACCTTGATGAGAATTCCATGCTGGAATTAAAATCCGTCGGTGTCAATAAAATACCATTCGAAAAGGAATATATCCGCAAGGATGGTTCACGGGTTCCCATTATTATTGCGGGCGCCATGCTGGATGCGGCCCGGTTCAACGGTGTTGCGTTTGTTCTGGATATCACCAGACGCAAGAGGTCAGAGGAGGCATTAAAGTATAGTGAAGAAAGGTTCCGATCAGTCCTGGACAGTTCCAAGGATCTCATTTATCGCGAGAATCTGCAAACCGGCAGGTACGAATATATCAGCCCGTCTGCCGAGACTCTTACAGGTTTTTCAGCCGATGAGTTCCTGGCAATGGACGCCGGGATTGCGAGGTCAATAATCCATCCCGATGATATTTCTGCCATGCAATCAGCACTGGACAGCCTGGAAAGTACCGGTGAAGCAGAAGTGGAATACCGATGGCTGATGAAGAATGGTACTTATCGCTGGTTTTCTAATCATATGTCCCTGAACAGGGATGTTTCCGGTCGACCGCTTTACCGGAATGGCTCTATCCGGGATATCACCCAACGGAAGAATGCCGAAGAAGCGCTCCGCGAGAATGAGGAGAAGTACCGGACCCGGTTCAACACGCTGATTGAAGGTTTCTGCGTTATCGAAGTGGTTATCGATTCGGCCGGAAAACCTGTTGATTATCGATTCCTTGAAATCAATGAGGCGTTTGAAAGGCAGACTGGTCTGCATAATGCACAAGGCAAACTGATGCGCAGTCTTGCTCCGGACCACGAAGAACACTGGTTTGAAATTTATGGAAAAATTGCGGTAACTGGCGAACCGGAACATTTCGAGAATGAAGCCCGAGCATTGAACCGGTGGTACGAAGTCCGTGCCTTCAAGATTGGCGGACAGGAAAGCCGAAAGGTTGGGATTTGTTTCAATGACATTACCGAACGAAAGAAGTCGGAAGAGGAGCTGAAACAGAAAAATGATGATCTTAGGGTAGCCTATGAAGAAATCTCGTCGACCCACGAAGAACTTCAGCAAAGCGTTGAAGAACTCCGCCTCCGTGAGCAGGAGCTAGTCAAAAGCGAGGCTGATCTCAAGGAAGCCCTCACCGAAAAAGAAGTTCTTCTCTCCGAGATTCACCACCGGGTAAAAAACAACCTGACCGCTTTCATCTCTTTGCTTAGTCTCGAAGGCTCTTACGAGGACTCAGAAAGCGGCAGGGCACTTCGTAAGGATCTTCAGAACCGGGCCCGGAGTATGGCCCTGATCCACGAAACCCTGTACCGTACCGGGAAATTTTCAAATGTGGATATGGGGATCTACCTGAAAAACCTCGTCGACCAGATTGCTCAATCTTATGGGAGTCGTGAAGACGTCCATGTCGTTGTTGACGTTCGTGATGTGACACTGAGTATCGACCGGGCAACAACAGCCGGCCTGATCATTAATGAGCTGGTGACCAATTCGTTCAAGTACGCATTCCCGCCTGAGTTTGACTGCATGGCGGTACGCGGAGTACCGTGTATGATTCGGGTCTCGCTTGCCAGGGAAGAGGGAAAGGATGTGCTGAGGGTGTCCGATAATGGCTGCGGATTCCGGGAAGGATTCGATCCTCTTTCGTCAAAATCGCTTGGTCTCAAACTGGTGAACTTCCTTTCCCGCCACCAGCTTATGGCCGACATTTCAATTCAGCGGGATAAAGGAACTGAGTTTATCTTCCGGCTGAAAAATATCGAGCATCATGCATGACCATGGAAAAGATACAAAATTCAGATTCCGGTTTCCCAAGGGGTCAAAGGAGAGAATCCGGTAAATTGCAAAACATTATTTTATCGGATGCAATAATGGGTATTTGGATCGAATTAAATGGCTCTTGACATTCGCACACTATCTGTTATTGTTGCCGTCGCGAATGTCCTTCAGATGATTATCATTGCTTTCCTTTATATCAAAAATAAAAAATACCCCGGGATCCTCTGGTGGGCTCTTGGCAGTGCCACGACGGCGAGCGGATTTATATTATTTCTTGTGAGGGACGTAACCCAGAACGCGTTGATCGCAATAATTTTGCCAAATATTCTGACTGTAGCCGGTTCCCTCTTTATCTACATCGGGATAATGCATTTTTTAGAGAAAAAAGAGAACAAAGGTCTTGTTTTCTCGGCTTTTGCTGTTTTTATCGCGCTGTACTTTTATTTTACCTATGTGATTGACGATATCAATACCCGAACAGTAATTGTGTCGGTTGCCTTTATTTTTTATTTGTTGTTAATGGTTCAGGTCTTGGTAGGGAAAACTCATGAGTCAATAACTGCTTCATCGCATTTCATCGCCGGGATCCTGTTTATTGAAGCATGCTTTTTTGTATTTCGTACCTTCTCCGTTCTTACGTTTGCACCCATTGACAGCCTTTTTACGCCAACACTTATCCAAACCTTGGCATTTGTGATGTATTTTGTTACAGGAATCCTTCTTACCTTCGGTCTGATCTTTATGGTCAACCAGCGGCTCAATGCTGAAGTAACGGACACAAAAAATCACTTTGAAATTCTCTTTAATAAGAGTCCTGAAGGAAGTGCAATCCATGAGATTGTTTATAGTACTTCCGGCGATCCTGTCGATTACCGTATCCTTGATGTCAATCCCGCGTTTGAGCGGATTCTCGGACTGAAACGGGAAGATGTTGTAGGAAAAATCAGCAAGGAGGCATACGGTGTTAAAACACCACCTTACTTCGACATATACAGCCAGGTTACAGAAACCGGTCAATCCGAAGAGTTTGAATCGTTTTTTGCGCCAATGAAAAAACATTTTCACATATTGGCGTATTCCCAGGACCAGGGAAAATTTGCCACAATATTCGAGGACATTACCGAACGCAAACAGGGCGAAGAGAAAATGCGAAATACCCTCCAGCGATTTTACCAGATCCTTTCCAATATGCAGTCTGGAGTTCTGCTGGTTACGAATGAGAACCGGGTGGAATTCGTAAATCAAACATTCTGTGACCTGTTTAGCTCTGAACGATTCACCCGCTGATCTGACTGGGCTGTCCTCAAAAGAGTTGACGGAAAAAGTACGGCATTCGTACATAGATCCTGACAATTTTATCGCTCGAACATGGGAGATTGTCCGTTTGGGAAAACCTGTGTTTGGCGAAGATGTTAAAATTCAAAGTGGAAAGGTTTTACTTCGGGATTTTGCTCCTCTATACCTTGGCGGGAAAGCCTTCGGACGTCTTTGGATTCACCGGGATATCTCCGGGCGGAAACTAGCAGAAGAGGTACTCAAACAGAAAAACGAAAGTCTCAATGCTCTCAACAGGGAACTTGCCGCAATTCAACAAAATCTTCGCAACAATTTAGAAGAACTCTCCCAAACTGAGGCAACACTTCGACTGAGTGAGGAGAGATTGGCCCGATCGCAGGAAATTGCGCATCTTGGAAGCTGGGAACTCGATCTGGTAAACGGCCAGCTCTCATGGTCTGATGAGGTTTACCGTATTTTCGGGCTCCATCCTCAAGAATTCGGTGCCACCTACGAAGCATTCCTTGAAGCGGTTCATCCCGAAGACAGGTTGGCGGTGGATGCTGCATATTCCGGCTCCTTACGGGAAGGAAGGGACTCATACGAGATCGAGCACCGGGTTACACGGAAAGATTCTGGTGAAATTCGGTACGTCCATGAGAAATGCGAACATGTTAGGGATGATAACGGCAAAATTATTCGTTCTGTCGGCATGGTCCAAGACATTACAGAACGCAAGGTAGCAGAGCAGGCATCGCGGACTGAACGTGATTTCTCTACAAGTATACTGTCAACCGTTGGTGGCCTGATTATCGTTCTTGACCGGGAAGGACGAATCGTGCGTTTCAATCGTTCCTGTGAAACCATTACTGGCTATTCATTTGAGGAAGTGAAAGGTAAGCAATTCTGGGACTTATTCATCCTGCCGGAAGAAATGCAGGGTGTTAAGGATACATTTGCACAATTGACGAGTGGTATGTTCCCGAACGAGCATGAAAATTTCTGGCTCGCTAAAGACGGTACCCGAAGGTTCATACAGTGGTCAAACAGCGCAATGACCAAGGCCGACGGGTCAGTCGAATATGTTCTTGGCACGGGAATCGATATCACCGAACGCAAAAAGGCAGATGAGGCACTCCGGGAAGCACTTTCAGAGAAAGAGGTCCTTCTCTCCGAGATTCACCACCGGGTCAAGAACAACCTGACCGCGTTCATCTCGCTTCTGAGTCTTGATGGTTCGTATGAGGATACAGAAAGCGGCAGGACACTTCGTAAAGATCTCCAGAACCGGGCACGAAGCATGGCCCTGATCCACGAGACCCTGTACCGGACCGGGAAATTTTCAAATGTGGATATGAGCATCTATCTGAAAAATCTCGTCGACCAGATTGCCCAATCGTACGGAGTCCGTTCTGATATTAAAATATTTGTCGACGTTGATGGAACCCTGAGTATCGACCGGGCCACCACCGCTGGACTGATCATTAACGAACTGGTGACCAATTCGTTCAAGTATGCATTCCCGCCGGAGTTTGACTGTATGGCTCTCCGTGGAGAACCGTGTACAATTAGGGTCTCGCTTGCCAAGGAAGAGAGAAAGGATGTGTTGAGAGTGTCCGATAATGGCTGCGGATTCCATGAAGGATTTGATCCCCTTAAATCAAAATCCCTCGGCCTTAAACTGGTAAACTTCCTTTCCCGCCACCAGCTCCGGGCGGAAACCGAAGTCCGGACGGAGAAAGGTACTGAGTTTATCTTCCGGCTGAATGACACTAATACTATCGCATGACCGGGGAAACAATTCTGGTAGTGGAAGATGATGGTCTTATTGCCCTCAATATCATTGAATCTTTGGAAAAGGCAGGATACCGGGTTGTTGACCCTGTTGAATCCGGAGAGATGGCACTCCGGGCTCTTGAAAACTCCCCAAAACCCGATCTTATCATTATTGATATCGGTCTTGCCGGATCTCTAGACGGTATCGAAACCGCCCGGGAAATCCGGAAACGTTATTCGATTTCCCTGATTTTCATCACTGGCTATCTGTCTGCGAATATGGTAGTGCGAATGGCGCAAATTTATCCTGACGAAATTCTTATCAAACCCTTCCTTAATACGGAATTACTTGACAAAGTTGAGCATGCCTTGTCCCGGTAATTATTTATAACTATGATATCGAAAATGGGTTTTTGCACGTTCGTAAATTTTAACCGGTCGTCCTTTGATTTGCCTTTTACTCTCATGGTTAAAGGAATATATAGCGGAGAAAAGGGAATTTAGCTCATCCTTTCCTTTTTACATGAACGACAATAATAATTATGAACAGGAGTGCGATGAACGGAACAAAAAGATTTGGAAATTCCTGTACCGGATCCGGTTTAGGTGCCTGAGAGGGTTGAGAGGATATCGTGGGAGACGGATCTGACGTTGGTGTCTGAGGGGTAGCGGAGATATTGTTAACAGTCATTCGCGATGGTCGGCTTGCTTCTGGAGCGTTAACGGATGATAGATAAATCCGCTCAAAGAGAAAAGTCTCTCACCAACTAGAGATGCAGCAGCCCCACCATTTTCACGCAACCACATGGGAATACATTTCTGTAATTTTTTCGCCTATCGGGCCCCACAGGAACCTACGATCAACTTTTTTCCTGCCCCATTTTCCAAGAGTCATAGCCCGTGAGGGATCATCGATTACGGTGTTCATCCCCCATGCCAGTGCATCTGGTGAAGGTTCTACCTTCACGCCGTCAACGAATGCGTCGATATTCTCAGCAAGTCCGCCAACATTAGATGCAACTACCCCTTTCTCGGCACTCCAGGCTTCGAGGAGGACAAGACCAAACGGCTCGTTCCTGCTGGGAATAACCACAAGATCACACGCGTTCAGGAGACGAATATACTCAGAATCGGGAATATACCCGACAAAATGTACCGGTAGATTCCTGGTTTGTTCTTCCAGAAACGCACGCATGTTCCCTTCACCGGCAACGATTAATTTTGCATCCCGGTAATTCTGGCACACGTTTTTCATTGCCGCGATGAGCAGATCGGGTCCTTTCTGGTAAACCAGCCTGCCGACGAAGAGGATCAGAGGGGTATACGGGTGGATCCCATATCCTCTCTTGACTTCACCAGCGTCAATCTCTGCACGGAACTGGTGTGGCACGACACCGTTTGGTATCACATCGCATTTCCCGTCGGGCACATTATAGAGCTGCATGACCTCATTTTTAAGTGCGGCAGAAACGGCCGTTACCCGTTTTGCAATCAACCCCCCGTACCACTCTTTGCCGGAAATCTCCCGGTATTCCCACCAGTCTCCAGACTGGTTACCATTCCTCCCGTATTCCGTAGAATGATACGTAAGAATGGTGTTCCGGTCCTGCAGGATGTGAAGTGCCTGTACAGCGTGCCAGTCGTGAAAATGGAGACAATCAAATTTCTGGTTTTGATCAAACTGGTGAAAATTGTCCACCATTGCAAGACTCATACTGTTACAATATTCAACAATGTTGTTGCCTTGGGGCTTGCAATAATGATAGTGGACGTCATTGATCGTCTGGTCTGGCATCCACCCACGGGTAAAGAAATGAACTTCGTGGCGCTGTGCAAGGGTTTCAGCAATGTGCGTTGCGGCCCTGGCAAGGCCCCCCACACGTTCGGCATAAAGGGACTCCCAGCAAAAAATGGCTATCTTAAATGACTCCAACGAGGGCCCCTCCATTCACAAAAAGGATTCGTACGTTTCCTGCATCCCTGGTTACGGAACAAACTTTATACCGTTATAGATCTCTCCCCTGATCTCATTGTTGGCAATCGCTACGCCAAACTTATCCGTTATAATAGTGCGGAACTCTTTTTCTTGGATCAGGTTCGGAAATCCCGCAGTCTGGCGCTGGAAAGTCCGCACCCATTCACTCCACAGCAGCATGCACTGGACTGAGCTGATTTTATTCGTTTGTACATGGTCCGCCAGAAACGCATTAAAGACCGTTAATTCCTGAATTTCCAACGGGTTGCCGTCGATCCCTGCCAATCTGAACTTTTCGCCAAACCGGCTCAGCGTATCGAGGCTTTCCTGGTCAATAAATTCCGGGAAGGAATGGTCTAAGGATTTTACCGGGATCTTGATGAGGTTTTCCGGCACCGGGGTCTTGGATTTTATACGATTTCCTGTGCTTTTGATGGTGTTCATATTGTATCACTGGCATTGCATCTGAAGAAAGGACTTGATATAGTGTTACCTGAGAATCAAAAATTGAAACGTCTTATACATCAACAGCACAGGCTTAGGTGCTGACTTGTTCAATGAAAAGTTGTTCTCGAGAAGAATAAAAAATGAATTTGATGAAATTACGATAAAAGGCTCTGTAAAGCCTGCGGGTGGCGACATATTTTCTTCGACGAAGTCTTAATGCAACCCGCCGAAGACTAGACAGAACTTGGTTAGCCAGAAAAATAGAACAAATAGTGTTTTTAATTTTGGATCATTTGATAAAATTTCGTAATTTCTTGATAAGTTTGAGTTGATCGTTGGCTTTTTTCTCCATCTCCTTTTCCAGGGAATCCATGATATCTGAGATAGGTGTTGCGAGCTCGTAAATTTTAACCGGGCGTCCCTTGCTTTCATGTTTGATCTCGTGGGATACGATCCAGTTCCGATCCATAAGATATTGCATCGCTAAACTTACCTCAGGCTGGCGAAGGTCAGTTCCGCGCTCGATATCACGGGAAGTTGCTTCGGGGATATTTGTTAAAAATACCAGCACCTTTGCTATGTGCTTTTTGGTACCGATCTCGACGAGAAGATTTGAAAATTCCTCTTCCTTTTCCGTAAAATAGGTTACCGTTTCAGTTCTAATTTTATCTTCCTCGTGTTATTCTGGGTTGTTTTTTTATTTAAGTATGCTATAAAAGATTCATGCCAAATCGTAATAATCACCCTCAAGATCAGAAAATGGTATCCTTACGTTGATTTATCTTCGATCAGAATGTATGCTCACTGACGAAAATGAGGCTGGTATTGCCATGACTATAAAAAATCTTGATATACGGGGAAAAGTCTGCCCGTATTGCTTGCTCGATGTCAAAGAAGAAACAAAGACGATGAAACCCGGGGACGAACTTGTAATTACGTGTGATCACCCGCCGGCAGCTACGAAAAATATCCCTGATTATGCAAAAGATACCGGGATGACCGTGGAAACCAAAAAACTCGGTCGT
The DNA here is from genome assembly GCA_963701095.1 of uncultured Methanoregulaceae archaeon. GTDB lineage: Archaea > Halobacteriota > Methanomicrobia > Methanomicrobiales > Methanospirillaceae > Methanoregula. Next base: position 772,193 of record OY969564.1, on the reverse strand, counting down.
GGTGTCTGGGAGCTCCATATCGTAAAAAAATAATCCTGGCTCACTATCATATGCGGCTGGTATTCCCTAATCTGTATCGATAACATATGCGGGAGATTACGGCTCTTTGACCCAACACCGGGCTGTTTCTGCGATCGCGGACAAAAAAGTATAGGTTGATTGTATGGTGAGTTGAGGACTATTATTTCTGGACAGACGCGGACGGGATTTTCATACCGACCACTGCTTTTGGATGGTCCCTTCGGTACTCGATCTTGTGCGACTCATGTATTAACGCTTTCACGCCTTTTGAATGAGGGGAAATCACTTTCGGCGCCACCGTAGACGGGTGCGCACTCATGCCGGATCCGGATTTACCGGAGGCGGTTTCCTGCGTTTTTGTATCGTGTGTCTTTGTGTTCTGCATAATTGTTCAACTCCTTTCATTACTCAAAAGCTGATATGATGATTTTCATGAGATTTTCGGCTAAATCGTCCTGATAACCCGTTGTGTGTTATTTCATACCAAACCGGGTGAATACATGATGCGTATACATAGATACCTGCTTGTTGTACGCAGGATCTGTTTTTCATTTTTTTAGAATCTGTTCTTCCTGCGAGAATCACGAGGGATGAAATATGCAACAATTACTCAAAAAGAAATTTATTACGGGGATAGTTCTGTCTACGGCATAATAGAGAAGGCATATATCATCACCCGGAAAAGAGACCACGTCAAGTCTGATGAATACAGCACGTAAGGAGATCATATGAGCACATACCATTTTTGTACAGGTTGTGAATACATCAAAATCAGGACGGTTCCAAAACCTGCCACGTCGAAGGAAAGCGAATGGTCATGCCCGGCCCGGTTCAACCCGAGAGAAGGGAAATGGCCTGCAACGGATGGAGTGAATCCGCACGAATGTCCACGGAATGAGCAGTTTATGACTCTACAGAAACAGAGTGGCGACCGTAAACTCCGGTGACAACTCCTGTTGGTGCATGTGCGTTGTCGCGACCTAACGAAAATGAAGCATCAGCATTAGATTTAACGTCTCACTCGTTTCATTGGGGTATATGCTTGAGGAGTTCTGCGAAGAAAGCCATTGCGATCAATACGCTCCTGCCACGGGAGGGGCCTTTGCAAAGTGTCTGATGATGCAGAGAGAATTGTCCAGGGTTTCGTATTGCCCTCTCGGGAATGACAAAATTGTTGTACCGGTAGTTAAAAAATAAGAGGATCCCAACGTCCGCAATCGTATCTGCGAATTTTCGGACAGAAAAATAATTAGTCTCTAACCACTGATACACCAGCACTTACGATCCTACCAGGATCGGGGTCTGTACCTTGGACGTTAATTCCTGCATGGGATGGAGTACCCCGGGGGCATGATGCGAAGATTCTTTTGCCGGTACCCCTGCAGTGTGTTCGGTAGGTCCGGTTAAGATTCGGTTCTGCCGGGTAAGTTCTGCAAGGATATGCTGACTTACGTCGAGTTGTTCTCTGGTAATAATGGAGATCTCGCTCAGGATCTTTGTCTGTTCGGCGATCAATGCAGTTATTTCATGCGTGGATTTTGCACCGGCTTCTTTTGCAGGAATGGATAAAGGCCGTTTTTTTGCAAATTCGCTTTTACGTTTCCAGATCTTTGAGATACTATCGAGACCTTTTTTGGTATCCGGGAACACGTTGAGGTATCGTTCATAAAAGTCACGGCTGTCTTTGCACTGGAGGACGAGGTTGATTTCTGCTTCCTCGACCACCTGGTATTTGCGGACGGGGATTTTCTCCATAACACCGGATCACTCACACAAGGAGATAAAGGACTGGCCATAAGGGGAGTGAAAGTGATCGGCCGCCAAAAATTTGAAGATATCCCCTTGGACATCGTGACCCTGGATAAAACGGTGGTCGTATTCCTGGTCCCGGAGATTGCTTAACCTATTCTGGTAGAGGCCTTCACAGGCGGAAGTTCCAGTGGAAATAAAGGGGTATAAAAATATTTTCAATTTGCCGGATTGGCTTAATAATCCTTATACAAATATCAAATCTGAAACGGAATGCAATACAGAGAAATTTTGCTGAGTTCCCCAGTCATGAAATCACATATACCACGATAGGGGAAACGGGGGAGCTCATTTCCTGGAATACACTATTCGCTACCAAACCAATATCGCGAACTCTCTGTCATATCAACAAAACTAAAAATAATAATAATTCCTCTACTTTAGAAGATGCTTTCGAGCTTCTTTTCGAGAGTTTCAAGCCCCTTCTTAATGTCTTCAAGGTTTTTGCCACCCGTGAGAATAAGCTTTCCTGAAGAGAAGATCAGAACGACGATCTTGGGATCCTTGATCCGGTATACAAGCCCGGGGAACTGTTCGGGTTCGTACTCGATATTTTCGACATTGAGGGTGACTACTACCTTGTTAAGATTGATGTATTTACCGAGGTCATATGAACAGACCATGTTGGTGATAGCAACTTTGGGCTCTTTGAGTGTTTCAATACCTGCCTGATGTAACGATGTGGTGATGACAGCAAGTCCATCCATAACCGCCTTAATGCTGCGGCCTCCGGTGAGTACTATTTTGCCCGATGAGAAGATCAGGGACGCCATCTTAGGATCTGCTATACGATAGACCGCACCGGGAAACCGTTTCTTGTTGAGTTCACAGTTCTTGACCTTTTCCGACAACTCAACAAGATCAATAGAATCGGCAATGACACCGGATGCAACGATATTCTCGATCTTCAATGATTCGTATTTTTTATCAGCCATCTTCTACTCTATGATTTTCTTCAAAGCATAAGATTAACGGACAACCTTTATGATAGGTCTTTTATTTTTCCCCTTTCAGCATTATTCGGGTTGTATCTTTTAAAGGAAAATTGTGGAGAGGAGATGTTACAGCACTATCCGTTTGTTTGAGGATTTTCTATCAGACAGGACAAGGCAAAATCGTATTCTCAAAAAATAGAAAGTGACCAAGAATTTTTAAATATACTCAGTCTACATAAATTCGACCGTTTTGGGAAACGCGGTCAGAAATCGCATCCATTGTGCACATAAATTCTCTGTCGGGCGTGGAATTTTTCACGCCCGGTTTCTTTCTTTCACAATATTGTTACCGGATTTGCAATTCATTCCTTTCCGATCATCATCCCGCCGGATCCGGCTGAACCTCCCCCGCCTGCTCTGTTATCCCTTCCTCCAGATCCTCAAATTCCCCAGATGAAATCCCATCCGGAAAATTCTCAAGTTCCCCGATGAAGGTGTTAAGCCGGTGCACCGGAACCAAGGGGACGCCCTCGAAAATCCGGATCTCTTCTTCTATGAGCGTGACGATGATGGGAACAGCATTCTCGTTTGTAACACTCTCGTAAAACAGCGCCCGTTCCCGGTGCTGGATAACCGCCTTCTTCAGCGCTGAGAGACGGTAGCGGCTGCCCGACCACTGCTTGCATTCGACGAGAAGAGTACGGTCGTTCTTCCGGGCAATGACATCGTACTGCCTCCGCTTCCGGTTCCGGGTCTTGACGGTGCCGACAGTTATAGCAAACCCGTTCATCTCAAAGATGAAGCCCGCGAGCCTCTCGAAATTCTGCCAGGTAGTTCCTTCTGCTACTGCATCAAGACCGGCGATGTTCCCAATTGTTGCGAATTCCGCGATGATTTCCTGGTATGGATCCTTTACCTTTTTCGTTATGGAAAAATCCTCCTGCAGGCAAATGTCTCCGATTGGCTGTGCATAAACTCATGGAGGGGGGCGTGAAAATGAATTGGCCGGTGAGCACGCCCGGATTGACCAGCCGCGTTGACGCTTCTCTGTCCACGAATAAAAGGAGATACAATAAAGCCGGTAAAGAATGGTGATAGTAGAACGTCCGGCATATTCCGGAGAAACGGTCTTTTAAAAAAAAATCCAAGGTTCAGGGCTGCAATGTATATTTCTGTCTATGGCTACCTTCTCTCTATTCACCAAGGTACTGGATTTACCCATTAACCGTCATTGTGAGAAGAGAATTGCTTATAGCAAGATCGGTCTATTTTGGTTGCTAAAGCCATGTTTTCTCATTATTTATTTATATAACCGGTTACTGTAATAATGAAATTATGATTACTTCCCTTGGACATATCGTGATTTATGGTCTTCCTATTGCGCTGTATTTTGGGGTTATTACGTTTATCTGCCTGATCATAACAGCCACAATGGGTATTCTTGTGTTAAAGGGACTCTACCATATTCCCTTTAAATGGCATATGAGAATGGCCGGAGTTACTTTTATTTTTGCACTTATTCACATAACACTGGTAACGTGGCAATTTTTCTACTGATGGGATGAAAACTGCGATTTTAAAATTAATGAAGAAATCAGGTTACAATAACTGTTCCCTTCATATATGGGTGAATACTGCAATGGTACGGGTAGGTGCCGGGCGTATCGAATGTGAAGGAATAACCTTTACCATTCAATAAAGAATCGCTTGAGAATAGTGCACCCTCAGCAAATGTTCCTGCTGCATCATTGAGGATCTGGTGGTTAACAGAGTCTTGGTTCACCCATGTCACTGTCGTTCCGTGGGAGATAGTGATGCTTGCCGGACTGAATGCAAAGTTCTGAATATTGACCGTCACAGCTCCTGTGACAGGTGCCGGTGTTGATGCAGTTGTTGTCGGGGTCGATGGCGATACCGACGCTGTACCGGTACACCCAGCTACAGTGATGAATGTTCCAAGGATAACAACCAGGATCACCCAGTAAACTTTTTCAGGAGTGTATTTCATCTGAATCTCACCGACATTCCCTCTTACCGGAGAAGATTAAAATGATTTGGATACTCTCCATTTTCTCCCATTTCTAAAATGAAATCCTAGGGGGCCGTCCGTTCTTTTGTAAAGCGCCCGAAAAGGCATGGAACTTAAAATCAAGATGATATCTATGACCTCTCAAAATTTAAGATATCTTTCTCTCCTCTGATTATTGGAGAGGTTTTATTATAAAAAACCCATTGTCATTCATCATTTTTGCTTGAGTTTGGACTCATGTGAGTTTTTTCAGTGCCAAACAATTGCAAAAAGAAAGTAAAAAGGTGCGGGAGATTTTCCTCCCACATATTTTTCAGGATTAATGGTTCTGATGAAGAGGTACTTGTCTTGTCCTGGTTTTGGATCGTGATTTAATCTTTCTGTGCAGCTTTATTCCATCGGGTGGGGATGGTCATAAACTGGTACGGGGATCTTTACAAGGGTTCACGATCTGGTATGCATTATCCCTGCCAACTCTGGCGTTCGGAAGTTCGTTATACTTAATAGTCCCATGTTTTCTCTATCATCTCCTTATTCGTAGATTTCTCGAGGACCTGCCGCCGGAGAGCCGCCAGGTTTCCGTTTTTGCATGTCGGGTGGAAGTTGTTCTCCGGTTATGCTGGTGTTGGTTGATTCACCAACTCCATGTAAAGTAGATATTACATTTTGTAATATAAACTTTCTGGACAAGAGAAAGTGTCCGAAGCAAAAGGAGCTTTTTCCTGTGTCCGGTTCACCGCTCAATAAGCCGGATATGCTCGTTGGTCTTTGCGGCAAGTGTTTCTTCACCTTTCAGGCACGCAATGTCTGCAATAGCTTCAAGGACGTGCACCGAGTCTTCCAGGAACGAAAGCACATCTGCTGGAAAGATTTCGATCCCGTATTCATCGGAAAGGTATGCTGCAATCTGGCGATGGTCAAGGCCGTTCTCGCGCAGTTCGATAACTTTTTTTGCAAATTTTTTTTCCGGGCAGCCGCATAACGGTGAATTTTTGCATTTGCACCGGAGAAAATCATCGAAAAAATGTAACAGCTGTTCCCGGATGGAAAAATCGAGTTCATCAAAATTAAAACGCGTGGTGATGGTCTCCAGCATCACCGGAGAGAAGGCGAACTCGGGCACACGGTAGCCGGCAAGTCGTTCGATCTTTTTTGCGTGACGGAACCGTGCTCTCCCGGCAATCAATCGTCTTCTCCAGTTGACTCATCAAAATTTTTGAGTGAGCCCATCGCTTCGAATATTCTCTCGCACTCGATAAGCCATTCGTCAAACAGGGTCGGGTTCTCGAGATCGTCTTTTACGTATTTCCCGCAGCAGGCTGCACCATCAATCACGCTCGCACCGATATTTGATGCGATTTCGAGCGCCTGTTCCATATCCTTATCGATGGTATCCCTGCCTTTTTTCACCAGCGTTTTTATATCCTTCTCAAACCCGCCGGCCAGGTACTTGCGGCAGGATGCAAAGAGCACAAGCTTGGGGAGCTGGAGGATCTCAATGAGCTCCTCAAGATCTCCAGAGGGTGCGGCTGCCATGACAATTGCTTCGACCTGTACCAGCTTTTCCTGTGCCTCTTCACTGGTGAAACGCTTGTTCTGGAAGAGCTTTATGATCTTGAGCACCTCGAGGGTGATATCGACCGAGAAACCATCGAGTATCCGGAACCCTTCAGGCATCTCTTCGCTCTTGGTATCGACCTCGAAACTTGCTTCGCTCAGCGATTTTACCCAGTTGTCCCAGCGTTCCTGGTTATAGAAAATGTAGAAGAGTTTCAATGGTGCCTCTTCTGCTTTATTGCTCGACTTCTTTGCCATTTCAGTACACTATTCCCTGCGCCGATTAAATGGTTTCGTTATTCCCGTTTTCGTTTCCGCTAACGGTTATCAGCTTGTGCCATCCAATATCTAGGGTAACCATGAATGGATGCCAGGAACCGGAAAAAGTTGTTATGGTTCGATACGGCGAGCTTTTCCTGAAAAGTGATCCCGTCATGTACCATTTTATTGGTATCCTGCTCCGTAACATCCGAAAAGCACTGGAAACGGCCGGCCATTCCTGCCGGTTCGAAAGTCCCCGGGGAAGGATTTTTGTCTATGGGGAAAAACCGGAAGAGATTGCAGGTATCATTGCACGGATTTTCGGTATCGTGGATGTAAGCGTCTGTATGCGGGTTGAGGCGACCCCCGAAGCTCTCCGTGATGCGGCAGTCGCTCTTGCCATTTCCCATGTTTTTGCACCCTGCCGGTTTGCCGTGCGGGCTAAGCGACAGACCAAGACTGGTATGAACAGCCAGCAGCTGGGCGAGTTCATAGGTTCCGTTATTTATGACGCGATCCCGGGACTCTCTGTCGACCTTACAAACCCGGAGTATGAGCTTTTTGCAGAAGTCCGGGACTGCGGGGGTTTTGTCTATGATGCGCGTATACCGGCACCCGGGGGTCTTCCGTGGGGTTCACAGGGCCGGGTGCTCTGCCTTTTGTCTTCCGGGATCGATTCCCCGGTTGCTTCGTGGCTCGCTATGAAGCGGGGCTGCGAGGTGTCACACCTGCATATGGATGGCGGGAGATGGGCTGGCAGTGATGTTCTTGAAACGGCGATCGAAAACCACCGGCGGCTCTCGCTGTGGTGTCCAGGTTTTGATCTGCAGATGATCATTGTCGATACCGAACCCTTCTATGACCGGATGCAGGAACGCCACATCCCGGTCCGGCTGCGGTGTGTCCTTTGCAAACGGTTTATGCTCCGGGTTGCCGCAAGCCTGTGTGGCCGCGAGGGGGCACAGGCAATCCTTACCGGCGAAAATCTTGGTCAGGTAGCCTCCCAGACTTTAGCAAACCTTGCGGTGATTGCTGATGCCACGACCGTTCCGGTGCTTCGGCCGCTTATCACCTATGACAAAGCTGAGACGATTACGCTTGCCCGGAAGATCGGGACATTTATGGAAAAACAGGGAGACCTTGCCTGCCAGGCAGTGCCTCGGATGCCGGCGACCGCTGCAGCGGGCCTTGCGGTCAGGGAAAGTGAAGAAAAACTCGGTGTTGATGAGCTGCTGGCGATCGTCCTTTCCCAAGTCAGGTATGTTACCGCACGGAACGGGACTATCCTTTAAAGATTATGGTGTAAAGCCTTCTCAATGGCGCCCACCAGATCATGTTCCATACACGGTTTGAGGATGTATCCGTAGGGGGAAATTTTCTTTGCCTCAGCGATACGTCCTTCATTTGAATACGCTGTGAGGAATATGACCGGAATATCACGAATCTGTCGTATCTCCCGGCTCGTCTGGATGCCGTCGAGTTTTCCTCCAAGCCCGATATCCATAAGAATAACATCGGGACAAAGGCCCTTTCCAATCCGGCTGATTGCGTTTTCCCCGGAATTTTCGGGGTTCATTACGTGGTAACCTGCCTTTTCCAGGGTTTCACAGAGGTGCATCGCGATCAGCCCATCATCTTCAACTATGAGAATGGATGCACGTGTCATCATTTCCATTTGGAGTTACTCATAATTAAAGCACTAATAATAAAAAGGGGGATGGGTTTTATCGGAGCAGGTGTTCACAGTAGTCCGCGACCGTTTCCAGTGTTTTTACCGGGCATACCACTTGTTATCGGATTCTATCACGTTCCACGGTGCATAGTTCGTGCTTGTCTTGTTGAACATTTCGTCGATTACCGCTCCGTATGTTTCCCAGTGCTCACGGTTACGCCAGTCCTCTTCAGTTATTTTCCATTGTTTGAGGGGATCGTTTTCTCGTTGCATAAAACGCCGGAGCTGCTCTTCGGGGCTTATTTCAAGCCAGATTTTTAAAAGGCCCCCTCCCCAGTTTACTAATTCTTCCTCGATCTCATTAATCTCAGTATAGGCCCTTTTCCACTCTGTTTTTGTGCAGAAACCTTCGACGCGTTCAACCAGTACCCTCCCATACCAGCTCCGGTCGTAAATCGTTATATGACCGGCAGCCGGGTAATGCCTGATAAAGCGCCAGAGGTAGTGAAGTTCTTTTTCCTGATCGTTTGGAGCTGCCACGGGTACGACACTATACCCCCGGGGGTTCAGGTCATAGGTGAGGCGCATTATCGCACCGCCTTTCCCTGCCGCATCCCGTCCTTCAAAGAGAATAGCTAACGGGATATTGCGTTTAAACAGCCGGGTACTGGCAGTCCCGTACCTTTTTCTGGGAGTTTTCTACCTGTTTTTCCCATTCCACTTTTTCCTGCGTGTCGTCCGGTAACGATTTCCTACGGACAACCGGGACAATCTCCGGGCTGAACCTGGGCCTGGTCCTTGCGTCCGGCTTTTTTCTCTTCCCGGTGTCACCGAGTTTTCGCTCGAGTATTTTTATAACTTCCTGGTAACAGGTGTAAATCGTGTAGTTTTGGTCCGTGGCTCCTATCACGATCCAGGGTGCATAGGGCATACTGGTCTTTGCAAGAATGGCATCGATTACCGGAAAGTAAGCGTCGTATTCGTGATGGAAATCCCAGTCTCCTTTGGTGATCATCCAAGAGGTCAGGGGGTTGGTCTCCCGCTCAAGGAGCCGTTTTCTCTGCTCTTTTTTACTGATGTGAAGGAAGATCTTGATAATGACGGTCCCGTCTTCAGTGAGCTCCTGCTCGAACCGGTTGATGGAACAAATGGCCCGATCCACGCGTTGTTCCCACCCGGGTCCTTCGGTTTCCTCGGCCAGAGTTCTGCTGTACCAGCTCCGTGCAAAGATCGCGATCCTGCCCCGAACGGGAATACGGTTCCAGAACCGCCACATCAGGGGCCTGCTTTTCTCGCGGGCTGTCGGTGAACCAATCGAAGAGAGTGTAAAGCCCCGGGGGTCTAGATACCGGATAAGTTCCTGGATGGTCACGGTGATCCCGGAAGCGTTCCAGCCTTCAACAAGGATTATAACGGGGATCTTCTTCTCCCGCAGTTGCCGCTGGAGCTCGCCAAGATGAACCTGCAGGGAGGCAATCTTCTCCACATAGGTTGTAGTATCGGTTTTTTTAGTCAGATCACATTTTTTGAGCATGGGCCCACCTTTCCTGGATCCCTGTTTTGACCGGTATTTACGGCGTTACCGGAAGCCCGTTCTCTTTTGCCACCGCGACAAAAGCTTCGGCGAGGTACCGCGCCTGTTTTTCTGTCGTGCCGTAGGTATTGAATTTCCAGATCCGGGTCGCACCGGGGATGAGCCCGAATATCCCCTTGTCGTTTAACGCAGACGAGAAATAGAATCCTTTTTTCTTGTGGGTTCCTGCAATCTGGTCAAAAGATCCCGTCGTATCAATCCGGGTCAGGGTATGTTTTCGCGGGTATTCTGAGAGAATCTTTGTTCCTTCGATGGACAGAAGTGCTTCCATAACAACCCGGTTGTTGGCAAGTTCCCGGTCGAAATGATTTACCCGTTCTTTAACATGGGGAAACGAGGCCATCATCCCGACAAGCGTCGCGCCCATCAGTGTGCAGCCCATCAGCTCGGGTTCCTTGATACCAAATTTCCTGCCTGTCACATCTCCTTCGATTGCGGTCGTGCGAAAGATCTCTTTAGCCCGTTCTGCAGTCGCAGCAAGGACCCCGGACGGCGCTGGCGCCGCCATGCTTTTATGGCCTGATCCTACTACAAAATCAACTCCTAATGCTTTTCCGTCCACCGGCATTGTACCCACAGTGTAGGCGCCGTTGCAGAGTACCGGGATATCGTACTGGCGGGCCACTTTTGCAATACCGGTGACATCATGGAGATTCCCGTACTGGTAATCCACGTGGTCGATTAAGGCAAGCACAGGATCTTTTTTGAATTTCTGCCTGACTTCCTCAATTTTTTCCGCTGTTGCATCAGGGGTGACGATATGCCGGTTGTCTGCGGGTATCTCACAGGGAACTCCCTGCGCTCCTTCTACGGCAAGGAACTCCGTGTAATGCGAGAGCGATGTCAGGAGCACCGGGTCCCCTTTGGATACATAGGTATGGGCGACTGCCTGAAAACCCCGTCGGGCACCGGGCATCATCCGGGCAGCATCCATATTGAGCCATGCTGCAACGTCTTTGTGAAATTCTGCTATCGGTGGTTTTGCAATACAGTCGAGCCTGTTTGGTTTCCGGCAGTTGTCGCAGACAGAATAGCCGTCTCCGTATGCAATGATCGCCTTCATCGCATCACCGGTAAGGCGCCCCCCCGCCTGGATGGGATCGATATTGATAAAAAGCTCGTTTACCTGCCGGGCCTCGATCCCGTTCCCGCACTTCATTTCAGCATCTCCTGTTTCAGAGAACCAACCTGCCGCTCGAGATTCTCAAGCAGGCGGGCTGCTTCTGCCCGCTGATGCTCGTCCAGTTCGTGCGCCGGAGCCGTCTCGCGCAGGATCATGCGGAGATCGGTGAGCATATAGGTTGCAGAAAAGACCAGGTCAACTGCCCGTTTTGACAAAGGATCACCTGCCGGTATATTGTAACCATCCTCAAATAAGTAACCGCTTTTTCTTTGCCGGGAAAACAATCGACACGTTTGGACATTTTCTCATTCTTTTATAACGTTCAAGAGCCTAAAATACAACAAATTCAATGTACACCCCGGGAGGGTAGGGATGGATTTCAAAAACAGAGTACTCATTATCGGTTATGGCGCCGTGTCCAAATGCACGCTTCCCATCCTGCTTCGGCATGTCAATATCCCCCTTGAGAACATCACCATTGTCGATTTTAAGGAAAAATCACCTGAACTTAAAGCATATACGACCCGGGGTCTCCGGTTCCTGAAACGGAAGATTACCCCGGAAAACCTTGGTGCTGTCCTCTCAGATGCCCTGTCAGAGGGGGGACTCCTCATCGATCTTGCCTGGAACATCGATTGTGGCGATATTGTCCAGTGGTGCCACGAACATAACGTGCTCTATGTGAATACTTCCGTAGAAGCATGGGACCCGCTCGGTGAACGCTATACGGCAAGCCCGGTAGAGAAGTCCCTGTATTACCGGCAGATGAAAATGCGGGAGATTACCCGGGACTGGAAAGATTCCACAACCTGTGTGGTCGATCATGGGGCTAATCCGGGCCTGATTTCGCATATGACAAAACAGGGACTTGTCGATATCGCCCACAAGATGATGGAAGACGGAAAGGCACAGGATCCTGCCCGGTTTAAATCCCTGATTGCTGATCAAAAGTTCAACGAACTTGCCATGGAAGTCGGCATCCGGGTCATACATTGTTCCGAACGCGACACGCAGATATCCCGGTCGCCGAAAAAAGTGGACGAGTTTGTCGGGACCTGGTGTATTGAGGGTCTTCTTGAAGAAGGAACAGCCCCGGCAGAGATCGGGTGGGGTACCCATGAAAAGACCCTGCCTCCTGACGCCATTGTCCCTGCAGCGGGCCCCAAAAACGCGATTATGCTTCCCCACATGGGGATCAACACCTGGGTCCGGTCATGGGTGCCGGAACAGGAGATTGTAGGCATGGTGATCCGGCACGGGGAGGCTTTTGGTATATCAGATCGGTGGACGGTCTGGCGCGACGGTAAGGCAATCTACCGGCCGACCGTGAACTACGCGTATATGCCCTGTGATGCAACTATTGCCTCCCTTCATGAACTCCGGGGCAGGAACTACGAGCTCCAACCAAAGATCCGTATTATGAACGACCGGGAAATCTCTGTGGGTTCAGATATGCTCGGCGCGCTCCTTATGGGTCACCCGTATAATTCATGGTGGACCGGAAGTATTCTCTCTATAGATGAAGCACGGAAACTTGCACCGGGACAGAACGCGACAACCATCCAGGTCGCGCTCGGCGTGGTTTCTGCGGTGATGTGGATGATCGAAAATCCCCGGAAAGGTTTCTGCCTGCCCGATGACCTGCCTCACCAGTTTGTCCTTGACATCGCAAAGCCTTACCTCGGTGAATTCTCATCCGGGCCATTTGACTGGACTCCTCTTAAGAACCGGACGGTCTATTTCCGGGAAAATCCAGAAAACAATTACGACCGCGATGATGTCTGGCAATTCAAAAACTTCTTATTTGTGCGATGAATGAATGTACCAACAAAGCAGAGGAACTGACGTGAACACAACAACAAACACATGCAGGCAGGATGACACGGTCTCCCACATGGACAGGGGACGTCGTCAGATGCTCGAGGATTTAGCACGAAAAGAAGGAACCCCCATTTTTGTTATAGATCATAAGAAGATCCGTGACAATTATCGCGAGTTCAAGGAAAACCTGCCCAAAATTCAGGTTTATTTTGCTGTCAAAGCGAACTCAAATCCCGATATTGTAAAAACGCTCATGGATATGGGCGCAAGTTTTGATGTCGCTTCCATGCCCGAGTTCATGGTTGTATATAATTTTATCAAGGATCTTCCCGATAAGGAACGCCAGGACTGGATATGGGATCGTATCATCTATGCAAATACGATAAAGCCCATTGAAACCCTCGAGGAGCTTAACCAGTACAAACCTTTGGTAACGTTCGATAATCTGGAAGAACTAAAAAAGATCCGGGCCCATGCCCCCCAGGCCGGTCTTGTGCTGCGGCTTCGTGTCCCAAACACCGGGTCCATGGTCGAACTTTCCAGCAAATTCGGGGCAGACCCGGGAGAAGCCGTCGACCTGATTGCCGCGGCTTTTGACCTCGGTCTTGTCGTCGAGGGCCTCAGTTTCCATGTGGGAAGCCAGTGCACCAATTTTGAGAACTACGTCGTCGCGCTCCAGATATCTGCCGATATCATCGACGAAGTGGAGCACCGGCTCTGTAAGAAGATCCGGATCCTCGATATTGGCGGCGGTTTCCCCGTGAAATACAACCCGGAAGTCAGGTCAATCGAAGAACTGGCAGTAAAACTCAACGCCGAAATCGCCCGTCTTTTCCCGTGTGACATGGAGATCCTCGCCGAGCCTGGCCGGTTCCTTGTCGCAAATGCCTGTACTCTTGTTGCCAAAGTCGTTGGCAAAGCGTTCCGGGACGGTAAACCCTGCTATTACATTAATGATGGTGTGTACCATACCTACTCGGGCCAGGTCTTCGATCATTGCACCTATCCGGTCCTCGCGTTTAAAGAAGGGCCAAAACGGATCTCGGCAGTTTTCGGACCGACCTGTGATGCCTTCGATACGATCACGCTCTCTGCAGAACTTCCTGACCTGGAGATCGGTGATCTTGTCTATTCAGAAAACATCGGGGCCTATTCAATTGCTTCATCCACGTACTTTAACGGATTTCCTCCGGCAAAAGTCGTGCACATCAACAAGTAATCTTTTTTAAATAATACCTTGTTAGGCTCCGTTAACTTGTTGTGGGCTAATTTATTTTTTAATTTTGGGTTACATTTTGGTGGTGAACTGCCGTCAGAACCCGTGATTCTTCGACTGGCAGTTGATGCAAAGCAGAGTTGCTTTGCACACCCTCAAGTAATTCGCAGGTAAGTCAGAGTTTGTGATTGCGGGAGATTCTGTGATCCGGAGGTACGATCATGAAAAGGCGAGGTGGAATACTTACCCGAAAGAGAAATGTTCTCTTCTCTGTAGGGGGAACCATAATGCTTATCTGCCTATTGACTGTCATGGTAATTCCCGGGGTATTAGCTGCACTAGTTGATAATTCTCCAGTGAATTTAGGATCAGACTGTAATTTTACGATTCTTGCGGAATCAGGAATTTCAACTACGGGAACTTCAACCATCACTGGAAATATCGGTGTAAGCCCGATTTCTTCAGCGGCCATAACCGGTTTTGCCCTCACCATGGATCCCTCTAATACATTTTCGACATCAGCTCAGGTTTCGGGAGATGTTTTTGCTCCTGACTATTCGCCGCCAACACCCGGTATGCTGACTATTGCTGTCAATGACATGGAATCTGCGTATACTGACGGTTCCGGCCGAACAGCCACATATACTGACGTTGGCGCCGGAGATATTGGAGGACTAAACCTCCTTCCTGGTGTCTACCAATGGAGTACGGGTGTAAATATTCCGACAGATGTTACCCTGTCAGGAGGACCTGATGATGTGTGGATATTTATTATCCCGGGAACCCTCGACACCGCTTCCGGTACGCATGTCATCCTCAGCGGCGGAGCGCAGCCTCAGAACGTATTCTGGGTGGTCGCTGGTGAAACAACGTTGGGAACAAATTCAGAATTCAATGGTGTTATCCTGGACCAGACAGGAATTGCAGTCCAAACCGGCGGAACAGTCCGCGGTGACTTATTGGCCCAGACTGCGATTACTCTGGATCATGCAACGGTGACAGGCCTACCGGCGTGTGGGATCATCACACCAACACCGACACCTACCACAATTCCAACTACCGGTCCAACTACCGGTCCGACAACATCAACGCCGCCCCCAGTACCGGAATTTCCGTCAGTATCCGTTCCAGTAGTATTGATAATCGGCATTTTAGCAGCAGCGTTCATCCTTACGAAAAAGATGGAATAATAATAATTTTTTGAATTTTTTAAAAGAACCGAGCTGCAATGCACCGATGCCGTGCAGTCTCATACTATAGTCCTTTTATTTTCGCTTTTTCATGTTTTTTTAAAAAGAAAAGGGCTATCTCCCGTTTTTTCTTATGCAAGCCGGACCGGCCCTGCCGTTGCCGTATCTTTTTCGACAACAACTGCTGTCCCGTAGGCAAGCACTTCTGTCATAATACCGCCGGTCTCTGACGAATCAAACGCTGCACCGATGACGGCGTTTGCTCCAAGGGATGCGGCATGCTCTTTCAGCCGTGCAAGTGCTTCTTCCCGGGATTGGTTCAAAAGCTGGGTATATTCATGGATTTCCCCGCCGGCAAGTGAACGGAGACCTGCCGTAATATTCCGGCCAAGTCCCCGGCTCTGTACAATAAGTCCCCATGTGAACCCAATGGTTTTGGTAATCCGGTAACCGGGAAGATACGGAGTACTGACAACAATGATCTCGTCACTCATGCGTTTCACCAGCTCTTGTGTTAACCGGGATTACCTGATAAATCCTCTCTAAAAATGGGGAGTGCACCTAAACGGTCACTTTGCGGAACAGGTAGGCACCGGCCATTGTCATAGCTACCGCAAATCCGGCAATGACTGCGGCACAGATGATGGGGTTGATCGGAGAAACGCCGGTCAGACCATACCGGATCCCCTCGACCCCGTACGTGAGGGGGTCTGCAAGGGTGACGGGTTCAAGCCATGCGGGAAGGGAGCTGATGGGAAAAAGTGCTCCTGAAAGGCCGAAAAGCGGGAACACAACGAAGTTCATGATCAGCTGGAAGCCGGTCATGTCTTCCATCCGCGAAGCGATGGATATCCCAAATGCGGTGAATGAAATCCCGACAAGGACCATAAAGCCAAGCGCGATAAAAAACCCTCCCGGGTTAGCGATACGCAGGCCCAGCAGCGTCGCAAGCACCATAAGAATGATTCCCTGGAAAACTGCCGTTGTTGCACCCCCGACCGTCATGCCAAACATAATCTCGATCCTTGATACCGGTGCAATAAGCGTCTCTTTCAAAAACCCAAACTGCTTGTCCCAGATAATCTGGATGCCGGAAAATACCGAGGTGAAAAGCACGCTCATCGCGACCATCCCCGGCACAAGAAACATGACGTACTGCTGGCCAAGCGATGTTGCACTCACTACAGAGTTAAGGCCAAAGCCCAAAAAGACCAGAAGGAAAAGAGGCATGGCAATACTTCCCACAATCCTGCTTTTCGACCGGACGTACCGTTTCATGCTCCGCAGCCAGATGGTGTAAACGATATCCATAATCAGTGCCTCATCATCCGGAAATGCATCCGCATAGCGTCTTTTCTGCTTATATCCTGCTCCCGGATGGTTTTACCGGTAAACGAAAGGAAGACATCCTCGAGAGTAGGTTTATGGACGGAAATAGACGTGATGGGAATCTTTTCATCGTTGAGCAGGGTCACAATCATGCTCAAGCGCTGCTCAGCATTCTGCAACGTAAGGATCACTTCGTCATCATGGGTTTCGATCCGGTTGATCCAGGGAACGGCAAACACGGCGGCTGTCTTTTCCGTATCCGGTGATTTAATGGTCACTACGTCACCGCCGATGGAATCCTTGAGCCTGACAGGTGTGTCAAGGGCAATGATTTTCCCGTGATCGATGATCGCAATCCGGTTGCACAGCCGGTCAGCCTCTTCCATATAATGCGTGGTCAGGATTATGGTGATATTTTTCTCCTGTGCAAGATCCTCAATATATTTCCAGAGGTGGTTTCTGGTCTGGGGATCGAGACCCAGCGTGGGTTCGTCGAGGAAAAGGACAGCCGGGTGGTGTAAAAGGCCTCTGGCGATCTCAAGGCGCCTCCGCATTCCGCCGGAGAATGTCTTGACAATATCGTTCCTTCTGTCGAAAAGTTCGACCAGGTTGAGGAGCTCATCGATTCGCTGTTCCCGGGTGGCTTTTGGGATCCGGTAGAGCCGGCCATGGAAATCCATATTCTCCCATGCGGTAAGCTCTTCGTCGAGGCTCTGGTCCTGGAAGACGATCCCGATGGCTTTACGGACACCGTCCTGGTCTTTGGTTACGTCAATTCCCATAACCGTTGCAGTACCGGAAGTGGGTTCGAGCATCGTCGAGAGCATCGAAAGGGTGGTGGTCTTTCCGGCGCCGTTTGGGCCCAGAAGACCGAATATCTCGCCCTGTTCTATATCAAAACTGATATGGTCTACGGCTACGAGATCGCCGAAGCGCCGGGTAAGGTCAGCGGCGTGAATTGCTACGGTCATATCAGATCTCCCTTTTTAAAATGCGGTTGTCACCTTGTGTTAATTTGGCAATTATAGAGGTACACACGTAATGATCCGGTTAGAAGGGGCACATGAAAAGGATTTGGCAGGTGACAGCACGAAATCTCAAGCCCAGAGCTTATGAACCCGGACGGCGCACGTATTGCAGCAACAGCTGTTCTTCTTCTTTGAGGTACTATGAACCAGATCTATTGCATCGGCCACCGGCAGCCTGATACCGACAGCATCGCAAGCGTTCTAGGGTACGCGGATTTTAAAAACCGGTCTGAACCCGGCCGGTACGTCCCGGCACGGTGCGGGGAGATCAACGGTGAATCCCGGTTTATGCTCGACCGGTACAGTATGCCTGCACCTGTTTATATCCCGTCAGTAGAACCGACACTTGCCGATATCAGCTATAAACAGGTCTTTGCCCTTCCCGAGGATATTCCCACCGTCGATGTCGCTGCCCTTATGGCAAAAGAGGGGATCCGGAATGTCGTTATTACGGATCCGGAAGGCAAACCCGCCGGCATGATTGGCGAACATGCGCTTGCTAATGCCTATATCGGGACCCTTCACCTTGCCGCACTCTCGGTCACCCCTGTGCCCATAGAAACGTTTGCCCGGTTCTTTGTGCCCACATCATTGTACAATCTCATCCGATCCTTGAAGGACGGGTCTATATTGCTATCGATGCCCTGCACGTCACCCTCGCAAAAATGACGGAAAAAGATATCGCGGTTGTCGGCGACAACGAACCGGCCCAACTCGCTCTTGTCTCTGCCGGGATTGCAGCTCTAATCATCGCTGAAGGTGCGCCGGTAGGGAACCGGGTTATCGGGGCTGCACAGCAGCGGGGGGTTTCGGTTCTTTCCACGCACCTGGATGCATTCGGTGTAGGAAAAATGATCAATCTCTCGCTCCCCGCCCGGGAAGTGATGGAAACCAATGTCCCGGTCCTTGCATGCACCGAAACTATTGCCCGCGCCCGGCAGGTCGTTTCCGGCTCGATGTTCCGGGCAGCATGTGTTGTATCGGGCCAGGGAAAACTCATGGGTATCCTGACACGGACGACGTTACTTGATAATGTCCGCCGCCCGGTTATTCTTCTCGACCACAACGAAGCTTCCCAAGCAGTCCCCGGTATCGAAGAAGCTGACGTTGTGGAGATCATTGACCACCACCGGCTGGGAGCGATCACGACGCTGCGGCCCATCCGGTTTTTTAACGATCCGGTAGGCGCAACTTCCACCATTATTGCCATGAAATTCCTGGAAGCCGGCCTTGTCCCATCCCGGGAGATCGCGGGTGTTCTCCTCTGTGGTATCCTTTCCGATACCCTGTCGCTACGGATGTCAACAACAACCCACCAGGATAAAAAAGCGGTAAAATATCTTGCGTCGATTGTCGGTGAAGACCCGGAGAAATTGGGCGTTTCCCTGCTTGAACAGGGCATGGACCTGTCTGGTGTACCCCTTGACGTCCTTCTTTCCCGGGACTCAAAACTTTTTACGCTTTCGGAAAAAAGTGTCCAAATCGCCCAGGTCATGGTTCCATCTTTTGCCTGGAACCGCGCACGGGATGACGCAATTGCAGCGGCACTGGAACAAGCCCGGTCTGCTGCAGGTATCTCCTTTTCGCTTGCGTTGTTCACCAATGTTCTTGAAAACGCTAGCGACCTCTATGGTGTAGGTGATCCTCTGCTCCTTCGGGAAATTTTTGGCGAGCCATTACCCGTCCGGCTGCCCGGTGTCATGTCAAGGAAAAAGGATTTCGTCCCGTGGCTTGGTGAACGCTTAAAAAAAGTGTGCCGGGTATAATACCATCACTACCACAGCCAATAAATAGCGGACACCCTCCTATCTTCCCTGAGTGAACATCAGATGCCGGCATTGGAAATGAGTAAAAACACAACTGCCCTTGTGGTTATCGATCTCCAGAAAGGTATAGCAACCCGGCCTACACAACCCCATACTGCAAAAGATGTGGTCAGGAATGCAGCTAGGCTTATAGCCGCGTTCCGGAAAAACGGGATGCCGGTCTTTCTTGTCCATGTCGTCTCAACGCCGGAGACGATGCTGAAGGTCCAAAGCGATGAAACGTTCTCCCGCACCGGGCCCATGCCTCCGGACTGGTCCGAGTTTATCCCGGAGATCGGGCACGCGACCACGGATATTGTGATAGGGAAAAAACAATGGGGAGCATTCTACGGCACCGATCTCGAGCTCCAGCTCCGCAGGAGGGGCATGGACACCATTGTCCTGTGCGGTATAGCGACAGATTACGGCGTCGAGAGTACGGCACGGTTTGCCTACGAATTTGGTTTCCAGCAGATTTTTGCCGAAGATGCGATGTCGTCGATGTCAGCTGAACAACACCACAATGCTGTAAACTACATTTTCAAAAGAATGGGCCGGGTCCGCACAACCGACGAAATACTTGCCGGAATGGAATAAGCCCTTTTTTCAGGTTTCCTTAACCGGAAGTTTTTCTAAAACGACCTCTTTTTCCCGCTTGAAATAGGCAATCCGTTCAAAGTAAACAAGGAAAAGATATCCGGCGAGGATACCGATGATGACGCCGGCAATATGGAGCGAGATGCTCACCGCCCGGTTGAGTAATTTCCCAGCTGCTCCGGGAACAGGTTCCAGATAAAGTACGCAAAGATAAGTACAATCGCGATGGTGATGAGCCTGGCAGACCAGGTAAAGCTGCGCATAACGTCGTACAGTTCGATAAACTGGTGCCGAAACCAGAAAATAGCAATCAGCAGTACAGCGATAACTGTGGCAAGCGACGCAAGTAACGGGATGTTGTGATAATTATGGTACAGAATAATATATCGCGCAATGATGCCGGCAGAAAGCGCAAGCACGCAACAGAACACAAGCCCGTAATAGGTGCGCATCCTTTTCTGGGATGTATGTTCGAGGTATACCAACCAGAAAATGAGCAGCAGCCCGGCGAGTGCCGAATCAATACCCGAAAGCCCGACATAATAACTGGTGGTCGCGTTGAACACGGCAAAACATGCACCAAAGACCAGGAATATTATGACGATGACCTTACTCAGGACTACATACAGCTTTTTCCGGTTAATCAGCGTTGCAAGAACCAGACCATAAATGGCGATTAAGAGGTAGGCCGTTACGTTTGCGAGGAAATGATCAAAATTGAGATGCACAAACGACGTGGTAAATATCTGGTAGATATGGAAGTTTTCCATGTCGAGCTGAAGCTCAGAACGCAGCCCGGGATTGACCGAAATGAGGTATTCAAAGATGGTTGAGATTGCCGGGATAATGAGCACAATAGCGAGATACAACAAAAAAAGCCTGAAATTGATCGTTGATCGGAAGTTCTGGATCCGGGTAAATGTACTCATGGTATGACGTCTGGTGAATGCTGTTCTTTGTTCTGTACATCCGTTTCGCGGGCATAAAAAGGGAAGGTTTTAGATCAAGAGAAAAGGAAAAGCTTCACGGCCGGTATTTCGTGGAAGTATCATAACCGATGAATGTCATATTTACAGGATACTGGTACGTTCGATCCGTATGGCACGACAATGTAATCGGGATTCCGGGGCCCGACCATTCCTGAAATGGGCCGGGGGAAAATCGCAGTTACTTGACGAGTTCTCCCGGTTTCTGCCACGTACCGCTCTTCGGGACGGAAAAATCACCCGTTATGTTGAGCCGTTCATCGGCGGGGGTGCCGTCTTTTTCTCGTTAAACCGGCTGTTTTCTTTTGAGCAGAGTACAGTATCTGATGTCAACGAAGAGCTCATCATCGTCTACCGGGTTATCCGCAGATCCCTTCCTCGTCTTTCCGAGGAACTTGCGACACTTGAGTCTGCATACCGGGAAAAAAACAGTCAGCAAAAGGAAGCGTTCTATTATGCAGTCCGGGAATCGTTCAACAGGAACCGGGCAACGGTTGATTTCGGCCATTACACCAGCCGCTGGATACAGCGTTCTGCCCACATCATTTTTCTTAATCATACCTGCTACAATGGCCTGTTCCGTGTCAACCGGAATGGTGGGTTTAATGTACCTTTTGGTCGATACAAGAACCCGGTGATCTACGACCTTGATAATCTGGAAAAAGTTGCGGCCATGCTCAAAAACACCCGGATCATATGTGGTGATTTTACCCGGTGCAGGAGCGCTGTTGACGATAGTACATTCGTTTATCTCGATCCCCCGTACCGGCCGCTCAATTCAACATCCTCGTTTACGTCCTATTCACGTGCCGGTTTCTCCGATAGCGACCAGGAACGCCTCGCGCATTTTTTCCGGGATCTGGACCGGAAAGGGGCGATGATTATGCTCAGTAATTCCGATCCCAATGACTCCTTTTTTGAAGATCTGTACGACGGATTTTCTATCAGGAGGGTGCCGGCAAAACGGATGATTAACTGCAACGGGGCCCGGCGCGGTTTCGTCAATGAACTCCTTATCACCAATTACGGGTAAACAAAAGAGATTTTACGGTTCAATAGAGACTTTTCCCTCTCCCTGCATAGCATATTTCTGCCGGTTACGTGCCCGGGGATCATCCGGCCGCAGGACAAGTGCATGATCAAATGCCTCACGGGCCTTACCGTATTCCTGTCGATCAAGGAAGATAAGACCGATATTGTACCAGCCGTTAAAATAAGATGGGTCGATAGCAAGGGAACGGCTGAACGAAGCAATAGCGGCGTTTTCCTGGTGCAACCGCCGGTGAATCAGGCCTTTGTTGTTCCAGGCTGCTGTATTGAGGGGATCAATTGCGATTGCGTGACCATAGGCCTCGAGTGCCTGCACATACCGGCCCAGACGGGAACATGCCTGTGCAAGATAAAACCAGGTACGGGCGTTTTCAGGGTTGAGCAGGAGCGAACGGTTAAATGCGTCGATGGCTTCCTGGCTCTTCTGATTCTGGAACAGCTCGGTTCCTTTCCTGAACCAGATCAGGGAGGGATCCTGGAATGACCGGACCCAGCGATCCAGCCTGAGTACAAACAGCCGGTTTTTGCGCGTAAAAAATATCGCTCCGCCAGACGAGCGTCTCAGGAGGGAAAAACCCTGTTCCAGTTGGGTGGCACGGATGAACGCTTTCTTTCCCTGGTTTGTTTTTCCCAGGTTAATGAGGACCAGGCTTTCACAGAACCACGCAAGTGCGTTCTTTGTATCTATGGACATCAGAAGATCAAATGCCTGCAGTGCAATTCCGTACGCGCCGTCCCGGCCATGCAGGCACGCTTTGTTAAACCATGATGCTGCAAGCCCCCGGTCAATGGAAACAGCCTGTTCGAATGATTTGAGTGCCTCCAGGTTCTGGTTCATCTGGTGAAGAACAACGCCGCGGTCGTGCCAGGCAATCGAAAAATTCGGATCCCGTGCAATTGCCGTATCGTATGCTGCGAGCTCCTCCTCAAAAAGATACATTTTGTTGTACGTGTGTGCCTTTGCCATCCAGATCATGGCAGTGTCAGGTTCGAGCGCTTCCGCTTTGTCGAAAGAGACGAGTGCGGCCTCATACTGGGCGAGGTCGCATTCCGTGAGTCCCCGGTTATATCCCGCGGCCACCATGCCGGGATCGATATTGAGCGCATTCGTATACGATATAACCGCTTCGTGATGCCTTCCCAGAGCATCAAGTGCAACACCCCGGTTGCACCAGAGGTTGGCGGAATTCCGGTCTGCTTCGATTTCCTGATCGAATGCCCGTACAGCGTCTTCGTATTGCTCCGATCGCAACAGTTCAGCACCAGGGCTTCCCAAATCACCGGCTGAACCCGGCGTGGCAGGTAACATTCGTGTTATACCCGGGATCCGTTTTTCAAGCCTGCAGGAGAACCGGAATACGGGTCCTTCAGCGTACCAGACTGCTGCACACTCCGGATCGAGTGCCAATGCCTGGTCAAAAGTCTGTCATCGCCGTTTCGTGCCTGCCCAACTTGCCAAGTGCCATTCCTTTACCAATCCAGGCATCCGGAAGAGCGGGATCGATTTGGATTACCTGTTCAAAGAGCCGGAGTGCATCGTTGAATCTGCCAAGTTCACACAATGCCTGGGCTTTTCCAGAGATCGCCGGGGCAAACTGGTTATCGACGGTAAGAGCCCGGTCAAAAACAGATATGGCCTGGTTGTAGGATTTTCTCTCGACAAGTGACATACCGGAAAGGGCAAGCGCGACCAGGTGTGCCGGTGAGATTGCCAGGATCTTCTGGCAGTATTCCTGTGCGTGCTGGTATTCGCCAAGCTCAAATGCGACCATGCCAAAGCCGAGAAGGGCCGGGACGGTCTCTGGGTCAATATCAAGTGCTTTTCCATACGCTTCGCGTGCACATTCGTATCGTTCAAGGGTGCGTAAAGAATCACCAAGCCCTGTCCAGGTAAGAGCGTTTGATGTTTCGATAGCAAGCGCCCGGTTATAAGACAGGATCGCTTCATCGTCATTGCCAAGAAGGTGGAATGCAACACCGCGGCTGTACCAGACAAAGGGGTTTTGGTCGCCAAGGGCAAGTGCCCGGTCAAATGACTGGATTGCTTCCTGGTACTCACCCAGCTGTGCCTGGGCCATTCCCATGCCGACCCAGGCCCCGGCATTTCCCGGATCGAGCGTTAGTGACTCACCAAACGCGTGAAGTGCTTTTTCATGCTGGTTTTCGGCCTGGAAACTCATTCCCGACAGGTACCAGGTTAACGCGTCGGTCATATGGACGGTTCTTGCCCGCCGGAATGATGAATCTTTCTGTTTCGGGATATATGCTATTCTCAATTCTTCCGGCGAGATATTTTCCTGATTCTCCGGATTGTCCACAAAATCAGCAGTAAAAACTCTTATCCTTCTCACGGGTGAATAGTGGAAGGAAGCGACCATGCCCGAGCCCCTGCCCGAAGATGAGCCCTGCGAACAGTGCGGTCTCTGTTGCCGGATTTTCGGTCCCGGTATAGCACCGACTCCCGCTAATGTGTATATCTGGATGGAACAGGAAAGAATCGATATCCTTCGCTGGTTTGTGGCTTTTATGGAACAGGGGAGTACACCGGTCCCCTGCACCAGCCTGAGCTCGGGCGATCTGGGAAGTGTCGTGGTCTTTGAAATGCGTGACCCGGAAACTGGCGGGTATGTCCCCGTCTGCCCGTTTCTGCGTCGGGTTGCAAAAGAAAAATATCTTTGCGGGATCCATAGGGTGAAACCGGAAATGTGCTGCACCTACCAGCCGTGGGTCTGGATGGATAGTATAAGTGATGCCCCATTACATTGGCAGATGTGCAAATCTCAAAAACTTGGGCGAAGATTACCGTTTTCCTCTCAAAAATAATATACTATTTTATATGAAATCCAAACCCCGGTTGTGCCCCAACGGTCATGGAGACTTTGCACCGCGCACATATCAGACCCATAAAGGAATGTAAGCAGGCATGAAGTGCACCAAATGCACCCATTCTGGTGCGAGGTGAGATTTTTCTAAAGGGGAATATCAAATTTTAAATTATAAATACCGGCAAATCCCTTTTATTAACTATGACGAAGTCCTGCCTTGTTGTGTTTCTCTTGTTGGCTCTTTTTGTGGGAATAGTTTGTGTCGGATGCGTTCAATCTTCCGGTAGTAATGCTCCGTCTCAATCCGGCGGGAATGTGGCCTCAGCTTCGCAGACATCGGGGCCATCCAACAGCCAGAACTATAATCCTACTCAGAGTACCCAAACAATTAATCCATTTTATTCGGTTGGAATGTCGATAAATGAGTCTACAGCATCCAGTCCCGGAGGGGTGTCAAAGCCGGCAACGGTGGTTTGGTATAACGGTGGGCCAGGAGCGGCAAATGTTCAATTTATTACAGTAACCGTCAATGATCAGAAAATCGGACAGATGGGCCCATTCACAGGTCTCCCTGTTCCTGTGGGAACAAGTATGACACTCCCTATAAGAAGCCTGGATAATACAAATCATGTTGTTGCAACCGGACATTTTTCTGACGGAAAGACTCAGGTTATTCTGGATACCATGATATAACGGGCCTGCAGAAATCATTTTTTCAAGGAAAGATTTGATCCGATTGACCAAAAGATCTAAAGTACGGTGTATACTTACTTTGTTACATTGAATAACGAAAGTTTAGTATTTTGGCGATAGGTATCGGGATGCTGATAACACGGAATGGATAATTTGAAAGAAACGAATACGATGGGTTTAATCATTTTTATGGCATTAATGAAGGCTGTCGGGTTTTCCAATGACCTGAATTGCATCGGCCGCAGTGGGGTACATCAGGAAGAGCTGGTCAAATCCACTCATACGGATCACTGAATTGACAAATCCTCTGCTCCCTGCAATAACAACCATTGTTCCCTGTTCTCTCCGTCCCTTCTCAAACTGACGCAATGCCCTGAGGCCGATGCTGCTTATATAGGTCAGGTTCGAAAGATCTAGGATAACCGGGCCTGCAGGTAAGGCTGTGCAGTACTTCAAAAACTCCTCGGAGGAGGCGGTGTCGAGCCATTCAGTAGGGGTTACAATGATAACTCCCTGTGATATGGTGTGGCAGATCTGCAACTTCTTCACCTGATCGGATGAGTAAGGATGAATTTTGCAGGTGAATATATAAATGTGAGTGCTACGGCTCTGAAGAATTCATCAGTAACAAATCTGGATAAAAATCACGCAAATAATTTTCAAGATGTTGTAGACGATTAATTTGATCGCGAGTTCTTTGATCTGTGCTTTGAATTTACGTGCTTTCAGACATTCTCCGAACTTTCTTTTCATAGTTGTCGGGTGAGACATACGTTAACATGTGCAAAAGTCTCAAAAAGAAAAAGAAAACCCTGAAAAAAATAGCAATAGTATTATATAAGTGGCATCAGGTATTATTCACCTATTATTCAGTTCAGATGTACCAGTAGGGGTATTGGGACATGGAACCAGATACTTCACCCGCACAAAAGAGCATTTCCCGGCGCCTTGGTCAGATCGTTACCCTTGATCCGGTGAAGATATGTTTTATTTATCTCGTTTTTGGCCTCATCTGGATTTTCTGTTCGGACTGGATCCTCCTCCAGGTTGTCCCCAATGTAACGCAATACGCCACGTACCAGTCCATAAAAGGGACCGTTTTTGTTCTGGTCACTGCTTTTCTGCTTTTCCTCCTCATCCGGAATTTTTCCCGCCGGTTGGAGGATAAAAATGAAATGATTCGTAAAACCAATGAAGAGCTTCTGGCCCGGCAACATGAACTGTGGAAACAGAACGAAGCCCTCTCACGGAGCAAATCTGAATGGGAAACGACCTATAACGCAATAACAGACTGGATATGCCTGATCTCGCCGGACGGCCGGATCCTCAGAACAAACCGGCGGGTAGAAAATCTTTTAGGGATCACTGCCAAGCAGGCGAGGTGCAGTACCTATGTTGAATTAATTCATGGTGCTGAATGTCCTGCAGGAGCCTCTCCGCTTCAAGCGATGCTGAAAAGTAAACACCGGGAAACCGTGGAGGTCCCGATGCGGAATGGAACCGGGTGGCTTTATATCACCTTAGACCCGGTCTTTGATAATTCCGGAAACATCGAAAGCGCCGTCCTTGTAGTACGTGATATCAGCACGAATATGCAGGAGCAAAAGGCTCTTGATCAGGCAAAGAAAAAACTGCATCTCCTGAATCATATTACCTTCAACGAGATCCAGAACGAGGTATTTACCCTCTGGGGATTCCAGCAGTTCGTAAAAGACCGGGTTACCGACAATGCTGTCCGGTCGGTTTTCACAAAAGAAGAAGAACTTTTAAACAAGATTTCGCAGTCTCTGAAATTTGCTCAGACCTATCAGAATCTTGGCCTCAGGCCCCCGGTATGGCAGGACGTCAACCGGGTGTTTCTCATGGCCATCTCCCACCTGGATTCCCTCACCCTAACACATGAGGCCGCTCTGGAAAACCTTGAGATCTTTGCCGATCCACTCCTTGAGCAGGTCCTGATGGTTCTTGCCGATAACACCATTATCCACGGGAAAAAGGCCACCCGGATGAGGTTAGAATATATCATGGGACCGGAATCTGTAACAATCTCCTTTGAAGACGACGGTGTAGGCATTCCTGATGATATAAAAAGCCAGATATTTTCTCCCGAATTCCAGAAAGTCAAAACAAATGGTCTTTTCCTTGCAAAAGAGATCCTGGAGATCACCGGTATTGTCATCCGGGAAACCGGGACTTTCGGGGCGGGTGCCCGCTTTGAGATGGTCGTACCAAAAGGGGCGTTTCGTTTTCCCGAAGAAAGGAAAAACAGATGAATGTGATGGTAAAACCGGATTAGGTTACAGAAGTATTAACCGGTTAAAAACCCGTCCGGTGCAAGGCTTGTAGCAAGCATCACTCCGTTGATCTCCTGGTGATCCTTCCAGGTTTCGGTCTTCCGGTTTGCGTCCTCGAGCCAGAACCCTTCGATCTGTTCACGGACCGGGAGATAGCCAAGGATTGCCTGTATCGCAGGTTCAAGGGAATCTTTCTTTTTGGTTAATGCCGGATTTTCACGGATTTTTAAGGATAGTCTTTCGAATGCCGCAAGACCTATTGAAAGGCCGAGTTCCCGGAACGCAAGCCGGTACCGGGCAGGAGCGTTCAGAAGGCCGGATCCCGCAACCTTCTCAAGACCATTGAGTGCTGCATCAAAGACGGTTTCCAGAAGACTGGAATATACCGGTCCTCCATGGCCAGCAACAGAGGCTACCTGTAAAGCATCACACAGTAAACCCCCAATACCGAGCGGATCATCGGTTGCCATGCTCATACCCTTGCATATCCCGATTATGTCGGCGATCTCAGCGGCAAGGACTTTTGTGGGAATATCTCCGGGGTATTTGTACGCAGCTGACCTGCAGCTCGTTGTAGCTAACAAATCCGTCAAGAGGATCGTGCTGCCCCATCGAAAAAACAAGGGGGCGGGTAAGGTCTACGCTCATTTTCCAGTACATTCTTTTCTTTCGGCTCCCCGGAGGAAAGAAGGTAAACCGGGCGTTCGCAGTGTATGCCAGCTCAACAGCCCACAAAAGATAATCCTTGTTCCCCGTTACCCTGCTTGTGCACTTGAGGGCATGCATCCATTTTGTCAGGTAATGGAAATACTGTCCGTCCCGGTCCCATTCCTGTTGTTCGTCAATGGGTTCGCCGGGCATTCGTTCGGGTAGGATCTTTCCAATCCTGAGACCTCCTGCAGTTGGGTGCAGGGATCCTTCTGCCGGGGAAAGCCCGCTTATCCAGCCTGTCCGTGGATCGTCGTCCCGAAACCTGCCCAGCGTATGGTGCACCTGATCAACGAGACGCAGTGCCAGGTCACGATAAGCAGTATTACCCGTTGTTTCAAAGAAACCCAGATAGTTACAGACGGCAAATGCGTCTGTCCAGAGATAGCGTTTTAGACGGGAACCGGCCGGGTTCAGCCCGGTCTGTGCTGCAAAGTCCTTCATGAGGTCCTGTGCCATTGAGAGAGATGCTGCCCGGTTCATTATTTTTGTAGATCCAATGGTGTGAATAAAAAGATTGGCATACTTCCGGTTTTTTTCGTCTGAACCTTATATCTCAACGGGGAAGGTGTTCTTAAACTATATCTCTTCGTTTAACAATACCTGTACCACCATTTCAGGATTTTTTAGATCTGATCCTTAACGACAAAGGAGGCCACACGCGATAACAAAACAAAAATAGAGGAGCGATTGATGATATCCAATCGCTTCACCCCGCATGTGGAACATCTTTTATGGAGATCCTTACTGTTTTTCTCGCAATCATATCCCTCTTTGTGATCATCGGGATAGGGTATATCGCACAGAAAGTTGGTATTCTCAACCACGACCGCGTCCACCTGATTTCACGTATCCTTGTCAATATCGCAATACCGGCAATAACTATAAGTAGCATGCAGGTATCCCGAACTGTTGCGACGATGAGTATCGTAAACAATATGCTTCTTGTCGCCGGTGGATACTACATCGTTGCATTTCTGGTCAGTATCCTCATCTGCCACTTCCTCCCGTCAACGCCGACCGAGAAAGGGGTATACCAGTTCATGCTGGTGTTTCCCAATACTATGTTCATGGGACTCCCGGTTGCTTCAGCAGTCCTTGGTACCGGTTCGCTTTTCTACGTGATCCTGTTTAACCTACCTTTCAACCTCCTGGTCTTTACTATGGGAGTCTGGCTGCTCGCCCAGGGCCGACCCGGAAAGTTTGATTTAACAGTCATGCTTTCTCCGGGACTTGTGGCATCGGTCCTCGGCCTCTCCCTCTTTCTTGCAGGATTCATGCTCCCTGCTCAGGTAAATGCGGGTCTCGATCTGGTCGGCTCGACTACGACGCCGCTTGCTATGCTTGTCGTCGGTGCACTGCTTGCAACACTTCCGGTTTCACAGCTCGCCGGTGACTGGCGGGTAAAACTGATAACTACGTTCCGGCTTGTTATCTTCCCGGTTATTGCCTATATCGCGCTATCACCCTTTGTTGCCGATAAACTCCTTCTTGGTGTGGCTGTGCTCCTGATTGCGATGCCGGTCGCATCAAACTCGGTCCTGCTCTCTGAGGAATACAAAGTGGACTCTACACTTGCCTCGCAGGGGGTCTTTCTCTCCACGATGCTGTGCCTTGCAACGATCCCGATTCTGATGTCCCTGGTTTAATGATTTTTGATAAAGACGGAATTACCTCAACGGCGTAAAAAAATATCTCTTGAACTCAGCTAAACTCCCGGGATGGGGAGATCACATCGTATCATCTGCAAAATGCCGCCGGAAGAAGTCTAACATACGATTATCAGGAACATCCCGCACGTCCGGTTGAGATCTGTCAACGATCATCCCGGTGACCGTAAAATACCGTCCCTGCATATAGAATTCGATCGAGCCCTTTTTCCGGCCTTTCAGATTGAGCCCGGACCGCCCGATCACATGAACCCCCAGACCGGACGGGCTCCATTCCGTGTAGGAACCAAGGGACAGAGCTTCTTTTACCATCTCGTCCGTGGCGTGATCGAAATCAATCCCGAAAATCCCGTCCCCGAGGACAAAGCCAATACCGTCAAACCCGCCGGCCTGTAAAGAGGCTTTTGCATCATCGAAACTCCCCCATGTCGAAGGGATGTTGACCAGTGCATACCGTGTTTTTTTGGGTATCGGGCCATACGGCGGTTTCGTCAGTTTGGCGCCCCGCCCCTGGTACTTCCATACGACCCAGCGGTGAAGTCTTATCAATTCTTCCGGTATGTGTTCATAGCGGATGTCCATGCCGGAACCTCATCTGAAGAGAACAAATAGGATTTTTTGTCATATCCCGCCAAGCTCCCTGAGAACTTGATCGTCATTAAGATCGTACCAGTCTTCGTAGGCATCGGCGACGGCAAACATACGGCTGCTCCGGATATTGGGGGATACAACCAGATCTGCATGAGTGGCAACCCGTTGTGCGGCTGACAGTGAGGCAGTCGGTACTGCTCCAATGATCCGGGACGGGTTCTTTTGACGGATGCTTTGGATCGCGGCAAGCATCGTGTAGCCTGATGCAAGTCCGTCGTCGGTCAGGATCACGGTCTTTCCTCTGAGAAATGGAACATGCTTATCTGCCATAAACCGGCCAATACGTTCCTGGACATTTTGCCTGGTTTCGGCAACGGCATGTTCGACTTCCCGTGCCGAAAGACGAAGAGCAGCAAGGAGTTCTTCGTTGATCACTACCTGTCCGTCCCAGGTGACTGCCCCAAACCCGGACTCGGTGTTGCCGGGAATGCGGATCTTCCTTACTATGGCAAGCGACAGTTTGGCTGAAAACGCTCGTGCGACCTCCAGGCCGACCGGAACGCCCCCAGCGGGAATGGCAAGGACGACCGGGTCAAGAAGACCCGGTACGGTTTTGAGCAATGCCCCGAGTTGTCTCCCTGCATCATGCCGGTCAGCAAAGACAAACTGCTTTTCCCGTAACCGTGGATTGTCAAGGATCTCACCCATACGCGGGTGTTCTCCATTTCGGTGCAGATAAAATTTGCGGGTTAACATAAACTATAAACTTCATCAGTACCCGACGTGGGAAAGTTGTGTTACAACCGTTTGATTAAAAACCCTGAGAACAAATAATAATTACTTCATTTACTCCACCCGCATGTTCACAGTGCTTTACGTCGACGACGAACCAACCCTCCTTGAAATTGGGAAGTTGTTTCTTGAAAAACCCGGGTCCCTTTGCGTGGAAACAACGCTCACAGCAAAGGAAGCGATCGAAAAATTATCGGAGAAATCGTTCGATTGCATTATCTCAGACTACCAGATGCCAGAGATGGATGGTATCGCCCTCCTTAAATGCGTCCGTGCAACATACCCGGAACTCCCCTTCATTCTCTTTACAGGCCGGGGCAGGGAAGAAATCGTTATCGAAGCCATCAATAATGACGTTGATTCCTATGTCCAGAAAGGGGGGGACCCGACTGCGCAGTTTGCCGACCTCAACCACCGGATAACAAACGCAATCGAACGCCGGAAAGCAGTAAGGGCGTTGCGGGAGAGCGAGGACCGGTACAAGGCCGTCGTTGAAAGCCAGACTGAACTGATCACTCGTTTTCTTCCTGACGGAACGCATATTTTTGTTAACGAAGCATATTGCCGCTATTTCCAAAAGACATCAAAGGAAATTCTCGGGACCCGGTTCCACCCGGTAACAACGCATGAAGATGAATGTGTGATACGAAAGCACCTTGCAAGCCTCACACCGGAACATCCTGAAGCGGTCCTGGAGCATGCAATTACGACGCCGGGCGGCGAAATCAGGTGGCAGCAGTGGAGCGATCGGGCAATCTTTGGTGCATCCGGTCGTGTCCGTGAGTTTCAGTCAGTCGGAAGGGACATCACCGATCGTATACACCGGGAGGAAGAACTCAGGAAAAGCCAGTTCCTGCTCCATGAAGCAATGGATCTTGCCCGTATGGCATACTGGGAGTATGACCAAAAAACAGGACTTTTCACCTTCAACGACCGGCTCTACCAGACTTCTTGGGACAACCGCGGAACGGGAAGGGGGTTACCTGATGCCGGCCGATGTATATGTCTGCACTTTTATTCATCCGGATGACCAGACCGTGTTTTCCAGTATCGAGGAAGAAATTGCAAAAGGATCAAAACCCTTTACGGCTCTGTACCGGGAACACCGGCTGGTGAGAAGAGACAGTGAAATACGATATATCATCGTCCGGATCAGTGCAACCAGGTCCAACGGTGACTCTTTTTACCAGAGTCACGGATCGATACAGGATATAACCGATACTAAGGAGGTCCTCGAGGCCATGCGGGAAAGCGAGAAGAAATATCGTGACATCCTGGAAAATATTCAGGACGTTTATTACCGCGCAGATGCCACCGGAAAACTTATCCTGGCAAGCCCTTCCGCCCTCAGGGTTTTCGGGTACGATTCACTTGATGAGCTTTACGGCAAGGATATTGCACGTACCATTTATCAAGATCCTCGTGAACGTGAAAAGCTCCTTGCAGAAATAAACCAGAACGGCATGATTGTCGATCGGGAGGTTACCTTAAAAAAGAAGGATGGCAGCCTCGTGGAGGTTTCGACAAGCAGCCATAAATTCTATGATGCACAAGGAACCTTCCAGGGTGTCGAAGGAACGTTCCGCGATATCACTCCCAGGAAACGGTCCGAGACTGCCCTCAGGTCAGCGGTAGATCGGATCACGATTGCAGAGGAAGAACTCAGGCAGCAGTACGAAGAATTGAAAAAGACTGAGGCGGCTCTCCGGGTGTCGGAGGAAACATACCGGACTATTTTTGAATATACCGGAAGCCCAACAGTACTTATCGAGGACGATACATCTATCTTTCTTGCGAACGCCGAGTTCGAACGACTCTGCGGCTATTCCAGGGCTGAAATTGAAGGAAAGATGAAATGGACGGAGATGGTAGTCCCGGAAGACCTCGACTGGATGCTCGCCCAGCACCGGTTGCGCCGGCTTACCAACGTAAAACCCATGAAACACTATACTTTCCGGCTCAGAACCCGATCCGGTGACATCCGGAATATTGCCCTGACGATTGATATCATCCCGGGGACAAAACGCTCTGTTGCTTTTCTTATAGATATTACCGGTGTTACCTGAAGGACGGTTGTTCCACAACGACTTTGTAGGGTTACAATGATAATTCTCCAAAATGAAAAATGGGAGCATATCTCATGGAGACGGTTATCTATTATTTCACCGGCACCGGTAATTCCCTCGCTGTTGCGAAAAAGATCGCCGCAGCGGCTGGCGATTGCAGAATTGTATCTATTGCATCGGTAAAGGATATGGAGGAAATAAATCCTGGCAAAGGACGTGTGGGTATAATCTGCCCGGTCTATTTCCTTGGTCTTCCTGCCATGGTGGGATCGTTTGCCAGGCGTATCAACCTGTCACAGTCGCAATATGTTTTTGCGGTTGTTACGCTGGGAGGTTTTGGCGTATCTACATCACTACAGCAGCTCGATGATATTCTCAAAGAACACTCCCATCGCGGACTGGATGCAGGATTCGGGGTAAAGATGCCAGGCAACTATGTCCTGATGTACAGTCCTCCATCGGAAGAAAAACAAAAAGGCATTTTCATCACCGCCGATAAAAAAATTTCAGATATTACCGGAAAAATATCCCGCAGTGAACAGGAGAAGATTCCCCGTTCATTTTTTTTGCGGTTGCTGTACAACCATTTCTATATCAAACATATATCCCATATCCACGATGCCGACCGCCATTTCACTGTCAGTGATCGCTGTACATCCTGCGGGACCTGTGCGGCAATCTGTCCCGCCGATAACATCGTGATCCTGGAAGGAAAGCCGGTCTGGAAACACCAGTGCGAGCTCTGCTGCGGCTGTATCCATATCTGCCCGGTAAAGGCGATCCAAGCCGGTAAAGAAACAGAAAAACGTGCCCGGTACCGCAATCCGTCAATTCGCGTTGAGGAGCTGAAACAAAACCAGAAGTGATCTCTCTTTTTCCCCTATTTTTTCCTTTAAAAAATTAAAATAAGGAGCATCCCTTTCTGAGAAAAAATATCGACGATCATTCACAGAAAAAAATAAAATTACGCCAACACAGGCTCACCGACGTAGAAGTTTATTTCAGATAATATGTCCTGGAGTGGCAATTTTAACTCTTTGTGCTCGGAAAAAACGAATGCGAATATTTTCATGGTGCGTACTAAAGGTATTTTAATCTTAATCCCTCTATGAAAAAATACCAGCGGGTATGGATGTATGAAAGAATATGACATCTGTGTCATCGGCGCAGGTTCAGCCGGTCTTGTTGCAGCCTCAGCCGCAAACCGGTCGGGTGCCAGGACTGCTTTAATCGAACGAGCCCTGATTGGTGGAGAATGTCTCCATTCAGGATGTATCCCGAGTAAGACCTTCCTCCATTCTGCAAACATCTATTATACCATGAAGAATGCCGCACAGTACGGGCTCCCGGTGTGCCACGCCGGTACACCTGACCTGGGAAAAGTGATGGGCCATGTACGGAGTGTTATCAGCTCCATTACTCAGTACGAGAACGCAGAAGCCTACCAGAAACTGGGCATTGATGTCTATTTCGGGAAAAATCACTTTGTATCAAAAAATATCCTTTCCGTGAATGGGAATGAACTGTTTTCTAAATATTTTATCATCTGCACGGGCTCTTCTGCCGTGGTTCCCCCCATAGATGGATTAGAAGACATCCCGTACCTCACCAATAAAAATTTCTGGGACCAGAAAACCCTCCCGGTGAGCACGCTCATTCTGGGCGCCGGTCCGATCGGAATCGAACTTGGACAGGCGCTCCGGAGATTAGGCTCTGAAGTCTACATAATGATGCGGTCAGACAGAATACTCCGGAATGAAGATCACGCGATCGCCGAAGAAATGAAAAAAATTCTCCAGGCTGATGGTGTACACTTCCTTGATAACAGCACCGTCCTGAAATTTAAACGGGAAAATTCACGAATTATTGCCCGCTACACAAGAAACGGATCGGAACATGAACTTGTTTTGGAATCTGTCGTAATAGCCACCGGGAGGAAGCCCAATATCGAAGACCTTCTTCTTGAACATGCAGGGGTTGCATACGGAAAAGGAGGAATCGTCGTCAATGATGAACTGATGACGACTGCAGACAATATTTACGCATGCGGCGATGTCATCGGAAAATATCTTTTCACGCAGGCTGCATCGTTTTATGCCGGCATTGCAGTTAATAACATCGTAAACAGCGAGAAGAAGACCATTTCCGATGGAATTATGCCCTGGGTCATTTTTACCGAGCCGGAGCTTGCCCATGTTGGTTTCACGGAAGATGAAGCACGGCAGAAATTCGGGGACGTCCATGTCCTTCACCTTGACACTGTGTTTGGTCGGTTAAGGACGGAAAATTCGACCAAGGTTTTTCTTAAAATTATTCTTACCGGTGATGATCGCATTGTCGGTGCACATGCAATCGGGACCGGTTCAGGAGAATACATCCAAAACCTGACCATGGCGATGCAGGACCATATCTCTGTGAAACAGATTGCCGGGACAATATATCCCTACCCGACATTTTCCGAGATTGTAAAAAAGGCATTTTCACGATACTTGAGAACGAAACATGATAGTGTTCCATAATCCCAATTTCCGGGGAAAAATTATTTTGATCTATCCCTGAAATCACCACTCACTGTATATGGAACGCGCCAGGGACGCAGTGATTTTTATCTGTGGTCGTATGGTCTCTTCTTATTTCGCTGGTTTTCCGACAATAAACCTTAGATCTTTTGGTTACGATTTTACTTCGGATTTTCTCCAGATCCAAAAATTGCCTTAATATTCGTCCTGGGGTTTTGACATAACAGCATAACCTACATCGGGCTGGAGGAGAGCAAGAGCTTCCCTGGCTTTTTCCCGGATTGCGGGGTTTTTGTCATCCGCCATAGCATCCAGACAGGCGATAACACCTTCTTCAATAAGTGCTTCGGTTTCACCCGTAGACGCAACAGCGACAATAATTTTCAGAGCTGAATAGACAATGTGCTTGTTTTTTGCCTGTAACATGTTCCTGACGATCTTTATTCCGCCCTGCCGGATGAGCTCCTCCGGCCTCCAGCCATCGTCTTCAGTGCTTATTGCCAAGGCTTCAATGGCAGCCTCTTTTCCTTTCATACCTTTGTCTGAGAGCCGGGTCAGCAGGTCTTCTATGATATCCTGTTCAATCATGAGCGATTCAGCCATGGTTCATCCTAGTCCCGGCCTTGTAGTATGGGGAAAAAGGCCGGATCCGATGGATGATACTAAACCTCATAGGTAAAAAACCCATTGACCCTGACAAAATACGATGAAATCTACGTACGATGAATGTCTTTATCTGTGCACAACGGGTAATCGTTCCGTAATCCGGTAGTATGCCGGGCCGGTACGGGTGGGAAAGACCATGAAAACGATTGCCGTGATTCTTACGGATATGTTCCAGGATGTGGAGTACCAGCTGCCGGTGGTTGCGTTCCGGAAAGCCGGTCACACTATCGTTCACGTGGGTCTCGTTGCGGGATCAATGGTGAAAGGGGAATACGGGACCCCGATTCATATCGATAAAGCAGTCCGTGCAGTCACGGCCGAGGATTTTGATGCACTTTTTATACCCGGTGGTTACTCTCCCGACAAGCTGCGGATCGATCCTGATGCAGTCCGTTTTGTCCGGGATTTCTTTACCAAAGAGAAACCGGTATTTGCTATCTGCCACGCCGCACAGTTACTCATCACCGCTGATGTCCTGAAGGGCCGGCGGGTTGCCGCATGGATGTCGCTTGTACAAGATATAAAAAATGCTGGGGCCGAATACGTCGATAAAGAGGTGGTTGTTGACGGAAATCTTGTATCAAGCAGGAAACCGGCAGATATCCCGGCATTTATTCACGAAGCGCTTGCAAAACTTTCCTAGCCCGGAAAACATCCGGATCTGTTTTGTGAGGTTATCCCCGGGGATACGCCTTTACAGGGTAAGAGCACACATCTTTGCGGAAAACGGCACCATGAAGACTATTAGATCATTGCAGCTGCAGGTGCACGCCTCACTGAGATCGCGGGTTTAATTGAAAAAGGCGCTTCCGTTCAGCCCGGGCTCTCGCCTCTCTCCTCCTTAATGCACAGAGCGCTCTACGGTCCCTTTGCCCGGAGTGTTCATGACGCAGACCGGAAATTCTCGGTCTCTGGTGCCTATACCTCATGCTGCACCTGCGCTGTGGTTTGTCCGGTAAACAATATAGTCATTGAAAAAGGCCGGCCTGTCTGGCAGCACCGGTACGAACTCTGCTGTTCCTACCGTAATTTCTGTCCGGTGGGAGTTATTGATCCTGCCATGCTCCTGGGAACGAAGGGACGAGGCCGCTACCGTCATCCCGGACTGAAAGATGCCGATATGAACGTCCAGGCAGGAAAGTAACTGAAAAATTTCCTCGTAGTTTTTCTTTAATTCGTGCATACGTTCTTTTTATCCCGGTTAAGCTGTTTCCAGGCAACGGGTTTACTGTTGACCGGACAAAATTTAATATTCTCGTTATCGAGGGTGGTCAACATACAGGGTTTTTTACAGATTTCACATCGGAATATTCTCAAACGACATTACCTCCTTTCACGTGTTGTGCTCGTGGTATCCAAAACCGCTGATACATGCTTCACCCGGCTCTTTTATGTATTGACCAGATGCGTCTGGTTAGGATACCCACCCTTCCGGGTAAAAGATATAACTGTGGAGTTATACGTAAGGCCGGTGACAGCCAGGAGAAAAAGTCGGAAAAAAGCGTATTTTATTTTGACCCGGTAATCCGGGACGTTACTTATTCAATGCAAGCTCGATTGCCACACGGAGGTCATTGTCATCAAAGGGTTTAACGATGAACCCGTCAGGATTTGTCCCTTTTGCGCGTTCAAGTGTCGGCCCGTCGGTGTGCGAGGTTACATAGACCACAGGAATGTTGAACCCTTTTTTTATCATCCGCGCCGTTTCGATCCCGTCAATATCGCCTTTGATATTGATGTCCATGAGTACAAGATCCGGCTTTTGTTTAACGACCAGTTCCATTGCTTCTGCCCCTGATGTTGCACGCCCGACAACTTCGTAGCCGAGGTTGTTTAAACGCCATTGTGCAACTTTTGCAATGATATCATCATCCTCAACAAGGAGAATCGAGCCTTTTGCCATGTTCACCATTCCCGTATAGCATCAATTGGTCGGCTGGGAGATATTTTTACCTCTTTGCCCGGTTACCGGAAACCGCCAGGCACCGTTAGGTATCAAGAGTTCGAACCGTGCCCCCTTTCCATAGGTCCCATTCTCCTGTATCGTTATACCCGTGATCAACAGGATCTCCCGGGTTAAAAAGAGCCCCATACCGGTATTCCTGCCAATACCGCGTTCGAAGATCTGCTCCTTTGATTCAGCCGGGACACCGACGCCGTCGTCTTCGCAGATGAGTGCCAGCCCTTTGTCCGAGATCTGATAATAGAACCTGATTGCAGTGACCGTTTCCCCATACCGGATTGCGTTATCGATGAGATTGTAGAACACTTTCTCAAGCAGGGGATCAGCATAGATTTCCGTGTCTTCGAGGTCCAGGTCAAATCTGATATTCTGTTTTGAGAAGTTGACAATGACACGGTCCATGACGTCTTTAAGATTCTGCCAGACCGGGGCATGAACCCCGACTTCCTGGTACTCCCGGGTAAAGGTAATCTGGCGCTGGATAATCCGTACCAGGTCCTTAATCTCTGCAAGCAGGACGGATCGTTCTTCCTTGCTTTGCGTAGATGCTGCCATATCAACGCACCCAAAAAGCCCCGTTATCGTGTTGATGATATCGTGTCGGGTGATATTGTTCAGGAGATTGAGCTTCTTGTTAGCCAGTTGTATAGCATCCTCTGTTCGCCGGCGATCTGTAACATCCCTCAATACACCGTACACGCCCACCGGCTTACCAAAGACATTCACCCGGATAGTGCTTATTTCCTCTACCCAGTGGATGTACCCCCATCTATCAACCATCCTGAATACGGAAGTTACCTCGCGTTCTCCATCAATAACGTTCCGGAAATTAACCTGAACTTTCTTACGGTCGTCCGGATAGACGAAATCATTGAAATGATGGGAAACAACATCTTCGACGAGAAATCCATAACTGTTTATGAGCGGTGAAACGTAGGTAAATACACCGTTTACATCAAGCGAAAAAAGAAGAGCGGCAGTATTCTCGGCAAGGGACCGGAACTTTTCTTCACTCTCACGAAGTTCAACTTCGATGGTTTTTCTCTGGGTAATATCCGTGATCGTACCAACCCAGCCTTTGATATGACCTACCGGATCGAAAAGAGGGACGACCTGGCCAAACAGCCAGTACTGCTTGCCATCAGGGTGGATATACCGGGCTTCAGCTTCTACCATTTTGTGCTCTCGCACAGATGCGGCAATCGCCATAATCATGCGCTCACGCTCTTCCTTGGGAAGGATATCTGCCCAATATTTCCCTTGGAGAATTTCAAACGTGATGCCGGTAATTTTTCTGAATGATTCGTTGATGTATGTGATCTGTCCTGACGGATCGAGCCGGAATACGCCCACCGGTGATGCCTGTAGGATACCGGTGAGGAATTCGGTGGTCTCGTTCAGGGTTTTTTCGAGGGTCACCCGATCAGTGATATCGATCACGATGCCACGGAATCCGATTGCCACACCGTTCCGGATAACAGGCCCGGTATTTACCATTGCTTTCATCAAAGTTCCATCAAGCCTTCGTAAAGTATACACTTCACCACTGGACTTTGCACCTCCCATTACAAGGGCCAGTCCCCGGCGCATGCGTTCGATATCGCCGGGTATCAGGTATTCGCGGACATTTACACCAGTCCGGATCTTAGTATTGTCAATGCCAAATATCTCCACCCCGGCATAGTTGACGTACGTGAGATTTCCTTCCATATCCATTTCGAAAATGGTCTGGGGAAGAAGGTCGGCAAGCTCGCGGAACCGGTGCTCATTTTCTTTAAGGGTGTCCTCGAGCAGTTTACGCTGGGTGATATCCCGTGAAATACAGACAATACCATTATTTTCCCCGCTGGTATTTTTTATCACTGAACCGGAAAAGCTGACCGGGATGGATGCCCCGTCGTGCGAACGAAACAGGGTTTCGATATCTCTAATCGCACTATCTGCTGTAATTTTTGAAAGGATTTCGTTGCTATCCTGGGGATTCACAAAAATGGTTGAGAATGGCCTGCCGACGAGTGTCTCCCGCTGATATCCTGTGATTTTTTCGGTTTCCTCATTCACTGATGTGATCGTGTACCGGCGATCAAGGAGTATGAGGGAATCTGTCATAGTCGAGACAATGTTATCTGCAGCGGTAGTAGGATTGACGACAAAGAGTTCGTATTTCTGGACGGCGTACGCGACCATCCCGGAAAAGAAGATAAAGAAAATGGCCTCGGGTTCCGGGATTATTACATGAAAGAGAGGCAGCACAAGTTCACAGAAAAATTCACCGATAATTGCGACGCTGATACCGGTCACAATAT
This sequence comes from uncultured Methanoregulaceae archaeon, assembly GCA_963701095.1. Taxonomy (GTDB): domain Archaea; phylum Halobacteriota; class Methanomicrobia; order Methanomicrobiales; family Methanospirillaceae; genus Methanoregula. The sequence continues at coordinate 731,077 of OY969564.1, read as the reverse complement.
ATTTTGTCTGGTTTTTTTGTTGTAATCCGGTACCTGGAAATAATACCGGATACACAAGAACAATGATAGTACGAGAATACCAAAGGCCCATGCCAATTCGATAAGAAAAGGCAGCATATCCGGCGCATATTGGTAGGAGTAACCCCAGTATCTCATTACCGGGGTCGTAATTATCAGGTTTGTTACCAGTTCAAGGAAACTAAAGAAGGCTGCCGGGCCGTAGATAAGGAAGGGAATCCAGCTGCTCCTCTTGAGCAGTTTGGATTCGGTAAAGTACAGGGTAAAATGAAAGGTGGCTGCGGGAACAAAGGTCCAGAATGCGGTCAGCTTCATCCAGACGAATGCGGAGCTAAAACTATCGGCGTCCCGGAGCATTGATTCCATAAATGCCCAATAAAAAGCCATTACACAGAGAAATAAAAATATCCGGTTGAGCTGGCTTTTCCGGTTTGTTGAGTAAACAAATATCCCCAGCGCCATAATGATAATCGACGATAGAAGGGATAAAAATGCAAAAATCTGCATCACCCATTTTTGTCTTTACCAAGTTATTTCCTTATTGGTGGAGGTAACGACTAGTATATCTAATCCGATCCGTGCATTATTTCCGTTTGTCCTACCCACAGTCCGGTTACTGTTATGGCCGGCGAAAAACGTAATTTTGATACAGAGGCGGCAACCTGGGACGAAAACCCCGCCCGGTAAAACTGGCTCAGGATGTGGCCAGGGCAATTATCGGGACAGTGAAACCGGGACCGGATATGGACGTTCTGGACTTCGGGTGCGGGACAGGTCTCTTAACTCTTGCACTCCAGCCGCATGTCCGTTCCGTCACTGCCGTCGATAGCTCGCAAGGTATGCTCAATGTGCTGAAGAATAAGATCCGGGCACAGAAAATTGCGAATGTCAGGACCCGGCTCGTAGACCTCGATCAGGGAGACGCTCTTGAGGGGACATTTAACCTTGTGGTCAGCAGCATGACCTTTCACCATATACCAGATGTGGAGGTATTGCTTGAAAGGATTGCCGGTGTTCTCACGACCAGGGGATGGCTTGCAGTGGCCGATCTCGATTCCGACGAAGGAAAATTTCATGATACCCATGAAGGTGTGTTCCACAATGGCTTTGACCGGATTGTAATGATGAAATATTTCGGGAACGCCGGGTTTGAATCGGTCCGGAACAGGACTGCTGCGATGATTGCAAAACCCTCTCTTTCGGGGGAAATGAGGACATTTACCATTTTTTTAATGACTGGTAAGAAAAGGGTTTAATACTCCGAGAATCTTGTCTTACAACGGATAATCGCCATATCTTTTTCCCGGCAGACATCCTACGGTGAAAATATTTCAGGAGGGCAGTACAAAATGGACGACCTGGAACTAGGCAGTGACGAGAAGGTGCTTGCTCCGGCGCAGATGGTTCATATCAAATCGGCATCATTTGAGGCGGTACTCACCAACAAGCGGATTATTCTGGTAGACAGGATCAAAGATACTCATCCCAAAAAAAATATTCTGCTTACCACGATAAAAGACTTCGAACAGGGTGAAAATACCCTCCACGAAAAAGTTATCACGTTCACGCTTCTCACCACTACCGGCGAAACCCGGCAAATGGTTCTCACCATTGACCGGCAGACTGTGAGCGACCCCGGGCATAAGGCTGATGAATGGGTAACAGCACTTAAAAATTATGTTCCGGAAGCAGGGTCGCCCCCGGTGGAGAAGGCGATGCGTATGCAGGTTCCCGGACAGTCCCGTCCAGACTATACCGGTGATCTCGGTGAACTAAAGAAGATCGAAATTGCCCGCCCCATAAAAGATCAGGATGGACATGAGCCATCTGCTACGAAACCTGCCGAGATCACGTCGCTCACTAAGGGATTTTTTTCCAGCCCGGCGAGGACTAATGATGTCGTGCCGGAAGGCGAGAGGGCAGATTCAGCCGCAGCCGAGAAGATTCCCCCGGCCCCGGTTGCCTCTCCTGTACCGGATGATCATAAGGGCCGGACCCTGGAACAGATCATTCACTCGATGGGACCCATAGGAGGAGACGCGGAGTCCCTCACGGAATCTGCACCGGCAGTACCAGAATCTGCCCCGATCCCCATGGCAGAACCGGTACCGGCAGTCCCGCACACGCCGCCGGCACCTTCTGCGCCCCGGGAAATGCGTCTGGGGATCCTTGCGGCGGGCGTTATTATTATCGTGATCCTTGCGATCGCAGCCGGGGGATTTATCGTCATGAAAGACCTGCAAAATCCTACCGTTGTCCAACCGGTGACGACGCCACAACCCACGGTGGTTACCATGATGCCGACACCAACGCTGAGCCCTGTTGTGACAGCTGCAGTAACTACGGAATCAGTACCGCAGACAACCCAGCTGCTTATTCCGGAAACAGGTGTATGGGTTGAGATCTCGTACGACCAGAACTACACCGGCTGGGTTGGTTCACCGAATACGCATCAGGACGTAACCGATACCGGCGACCATCTATATCAGGTCGTCACCACCGATCAGGCGGCTGCAGTATCTGTCCAGAAGATGGATGGTTCGGGCGACGAACTGAAAGTAACCGTCTACAATAACGGAGAAGCGGTTAAAACGGCTTCGACAACCCAGCCAAACGGGATAATTGATCTGCAGGTTTCGTTTGTAACCCCGACTCCAACCCCGACTCCTGTGCTTACACCCATTCCCACTCTACCCGTTCCATCCAATGCAATACATGAGGTAAACGCGAGCACATGATAGGTACGAGGATTTGATTGCGGGTTCGCAATTATGCCCGATAACAAACATACCTTTTTTTCGTAAAAAGAGATTCAAGAAGAGTTAAGAACGATTACCCGGGAAATAAAATCCACTCCCTTTCGGCATCCGAACCATTGTTCATTATATCTTAGCGCAAATATTAGTCTGCATATGGTTTTGAGCCAGAAGATTACGGTGAAGATCAAAGATCTCTTACAGAAGCATCCGCAGGGGCTGAGCATCACCGGAATCGTCAAAGAGGTGAACATCAGCCGGAGTACCGCAGGGAGGTATCTTGAAACCCTTCTCGCATCCGGACATGTTGATATGCGCCTCTTTGGCATGGCCAAGATCTATACCCTTTCACACCGGGTTCCCTCTTCCTCAGTCCTCTCGATCTCCTCGGAACTTATTCTACAACTCGACAGCCACCTCAGGATTATATATGTCAATGAGCCTTTTGTCGAGTTTCTGAACACATCCCGGGAAGAACTTATTGGAAAAAATATTCAGTACTCCGTCCTTGTGCCGGTTCTCGACGACATTTTTGGTTCCTTTCTGGACCGGGTAAGGAATGGCATTAAGGGTGTCGAGTGGAAAGGAGAACTTTTCATCGAGTCCCGAGGTACCATTTTTACCTGCCGGATCGCCCCAACTGTACTTGACAACGGAAAGAAAGGCGCATCAGTCGTTTTTGAAGACATTACCGGGCAAAAAGAAGACAAGAGACGGGCACAGGCGAGCGAGGAGAAATATCGTCTTATTGTTGAAACGGCCAATGAAGGCGTTTGGATCTTAGACCGGAATCTTGATACCCTCTTTTCTAACCAGCGTTTTGCCGATATGCTGGGATATACGCGTGAGGGAATGACCAGGCGGAATGTTCTGGATTTGGTCATGAAGGAGGATCAGGCCTTATTCGAAGCCCAGATTATTGCCCGGATGAAAGGGATTAAAAGCCGTTACGAGTGCAGGCTCAGGCATCGGGACGGGAGAGTTATCTGGTGCCTGATCTCAGGTTCTCCTCTCTTTGGCGAGGCAGGTTCGTTCCAGGGATCCTTTGGTATGGTCACAGACATTACTGAACGGAAACAGGCCTTAGAATTGTTAAAAGAAAGTGAAGAAAAGTTCCGTCGGTTAGTTGAGAATACCCATGACATAATTTATACGCTCGATAAAGAGGGTGTGTTTACTTTTGTTTCACCAGGATGGACTGTATTACTGGGACACCCTTTGAGTCAGGTAGTCGGGAAATCATTTAAAATCTTCGTCCATCCCGATGACATTCCGATCTGTATGGAGGGCCTTGAGTATGTTATGACGACAGGCAAGGGAAAAACGGATATTGAATATCGCGTCCAACGTGCTGACGGATCCTGGGCCTGGCATAGCACGAATGGTGTTCCCCATTGCAACGGAGCCGGGGTTATCATCGGTTTTGAAGGCTGCGCTCACGATATCACCGACAGGAAACAGATGGAAGACCAGCTCATCCTCCTTAAAACCTCGGTCGACCAGGCTTATGACGAAGTTTTCTGGCTGGATTTTGAGGGCACTATCCTGTACGGGAACGATTCAGCCTGTAAAACGACCGGCTACTCCAGAGAAGAACTTCAGGGCATGAAAATTTTCAAGCTGGATCCCGATATTACTCCGGAAATCTGGGAACGATCCGTTCAAAGATTAAGAGAAAGAAAAAGGAGTTTCTTCACAACCCGGCACCGGAGGAAAGATGGTACTATCCTTGATGTCGAGATTATGGCATCCTATGTCCGAAAGGGGATTAATGAATACAGCTTCGCGTTTGTCCGCGATATCACTGACCGGAATGGATCGAAAATTTGAAGTGGGCGCAAATTTTTCTGTACTCATTACGGAGAGAAAAGATGGCACAATCCTCAGAAAGAGAGGAAATGGCAAAAGACTCCCTGCATGCCGCTGAGGAACATTCGCTCTCGGGTTTTCCTGAGAACGAACCTGATCTCTATTTTGTTGCCAAAATCAAAGTATGATACTAGTGAAAGGAAAAATTGCCTTTAAGTTCATGTTCCGTGAACAAAATGTTCGTGATCTGTGAACGATTTCTTTCACACAATTTTGCAACAGGCCTCTAAAAAGAGAGATTCAAGATGTCGGAAATAAGAGTACACAGGGAATGAAACTCGGCGTTCTCTGTTCCGGGGGGAAAGACTCATGGTACGCCTGCCATCTCGCGATGCAGAAAGAGGAGGTTGCCTGCCTCATATCAGTCCGGTCCCGGAACGAGGAGAGCTACATGTTCCACATCCCCAATATCCACCTCGTGCCCCTGCAGGCAGAAGCGGCCGGTCTCCCGCTTGTTACTGTGGAAACGGAAGGGATCGAGGAGGCCGAGCTCGACGATCTTTCCCGTGCCATACACCTTGCCGTGGAAGAGTATGATATCGAGGGTGTAGTAACCGGTGCCCTCCTATCAGTATACCAGGCATCCCGGGTCCAGCGCATTTGTCACGACCTCGACCTCTGGTGTTTCAACCCGCTCTGGTATACGGATCCGGAAACTTACATGGAAAAACTGGTTACATCAGGCTTCCGGGCTCTTATCACTGGTGTCTTCGCTGCCCCGTTTTCTGCGGACTGGCTTGGAAGGGAGATTGACCGGGAAGCACTCCTCGACCTGCAGCAGTACGTGCGTACGCACCGCATTACCCTTACCGGAGAAGGTGGAGAGTACGAGACGCTGGTCGTGGACTCTCCCCTCTTTACGAAAAAGATCGTGATTCAGGAATCCGAAAAAGAGTATGCAAATTTCCGGGGATTCTTCTGTGTCCGGCGTGCCGTTCTGGAGGCAAAATGATCCTTCTCGTGGATCTCTCGTGGAAAGCCGGCTCGCTTTCCCGGGATGAGTTTGTGGGTCCGGTTGCACGGATTGTTTCCAGGGCCGGGCATGAATGGCGGGAAGTGCATTTTTCCGTGATATCCGGTGAAAATATCAAGAGTGCTAACGGGATCATTCTCTGCGGGACTGCGTTAAAAGATAACCTCTTTGCCGAAAAAGCCGAAGAGTTTGCATGGCTCCGGGACGTTCACGTTCCTGTCCTTGGGATCTGCGCAGGAATGCAGGCGCTCTGTCTTGTCCACGGGGGCTTCCTCCGCCTGGCTTGCGAAATCGGAATGACCACAGTCCGGATCAACGGATCAGACCTACTCCTCTGCGACCGTCAATCATTTGAAGCCTACGAACTACACTCCTTTGCCTGCGACCCGCCGCCCGGCTGGGTGGTGACGGCTGCATCTGACCGGTACGTGCAGGTTGTCCATCACCCGGACCGGCCGCTCTATGGGGTTATGTTCCACCCTGAGGTGCGGAACGACCCGGTTGTTGAACAGTTCTGTGCCCTTTGCCGGATATAATGTTCCTTATTTCTGGGCTTTTTCACCCACCCAATCTGAATGAACCTGGCGGGAAATGGTAGAAATACTCATCATACATCGCGGATAGCGAAGACTCTCTGGGAGGTGAGTACGGTTTTGGCTTGTACCCAAGAGCCTTACGGATTCCCTGCCGGATATAAAAGGGTCGGCGCTCGACAATGGCACGCTGGTCTTTAACATGCACAGGCAGCCGGTGGATATGCTGGTGGCAGGAACCGCAGATCACGAGGATACGTTTTGAGGGATCCCGTGCCATCTCCCGGTATATTTTACGGGAGATCCGGTGGATTTCGAGGAGCGGGAAAGCGAAGTATTCGGTGCAGAGTTCGCAGGTGCCTTCGACGGCACGCTTGACGTCTCTTTCCTGCCCGGGAGTCAGGCCGGCATATTCGCATACCTGCACATACGCTCACTATCCCCCGTAAGATCTATTAATGTTCATATCGTACCTTTTTTTACATGTTTGAATCAGCGAAAGCCCCTGTTGTACCGGATACCGATGAGAACAAGGCAATCTGCAGAAAATACTGCCCGATTTGCCAGAACTACAAAAGGCATGACCTCCACCGGAACGAGCCAAAAGAGCTTTTCTGCGCCCGCGGACCGTCCAGTGCACAGAATATGAAAGAGATCGGTTGTTTCTGTCCGGCCTGCGAGCTCTTTACAAAGCACCATCTCCGCGGCGGGTATTACTGCGTCCGGCGGTAAATGCGATTTAATTTTTTTATAGGGATCGTTTAATATCGTGAAAGCGGCGTCCGCAAAAGCCCATTCCTGTCTTCCCGGAAAAAAAAGACCTGACAGGAAAACTATTATTCCCGATAGCTCCATCCACTCATCATGAAAAGCAGCACGATTGCCGTTGAGGATACCCCTGAGAACCGACAGACCTGTATGAAGTACTGCGGTGCATGCCCGAGCTACCGGAAGAACAACCTTGGACAGCATATGCCAGACAGCCTTTTCTGTGCACGTGGCGTGTCAGATGCCCAGAATATGAAAGAGGATCGTTGCTTCTGCCCTGCCTGCGAGATCTTTGACAAAAACAACCTGGACATTGGTCATTTCTGCGACAGGGGCTAAGTGGCTTTATTGGTAGACCTGTTAATTCTCCCATTATTTTTTTTCAGAGGTCTATAGTTACCCTTTTTTCGGTCTGCCGCGTTTTCGTTTAGAACCCTCGGCAGATTTTACCTGATTTTTTATCTTGGGCGGCCTGCCTCTTTTTCTTTTTTCGCCGCTAGTTCCGGATTTTATTGGGGTATCATCGGGAATTACTTTGATTTTGCCATCAGCAACAAGTTTTAATAAAACTTTCTCTATCTCGTTACTGATATCACAATTCAATTTGGAAAAATCGCTTAAGGATATTTGAAACATATTTTGAAAAATGCTTGATTAATATTTAGTATTTTGTGAATCATTGTTTATTATCGGGGTTTTTAACATCGTGAATACCGCATTTATGTTTAAAATAAAAGAAAGTAATAATATAGAAATTGCTCGTTATTGCCACATCGGCAAAACAGCTTATTGTCTGCGGTCTATCAAATCAACCGAACGCGAATGTATCAATACTAGTGACGTGTTTACCTATTGGATAGTCCGGTTTTTTACCAATGTAATCCCGAAAGGTGAGGCAGCAAGGATTGCGTCAAGTATCTCGTTGCGTTCTTCAATTGCATCAGCAGCGACTCTCCTTTCAATAGCCCGATGAATTTTGTGGGGAAGTTCTGTAAACTGAGATTTGGGATACCCTCCTTTCTGAATATAGAAATCCGTACCTTCATTTAATCCCGGAATAACAATTTCTTCCCTGCTCCTGTCGTATAAAGGATGAAGGGTAAAGACGAGTTGAGAACACGTACCTGTTTCAACAGTTCAAAGCCATTTTTTCCCGGCATCTGATAACCGGACACAATTGCATCGTACGGGTTGTGCTCAATTCTTTGTAATGCTTCATCATTGGAATATGCTCAATCTGTGCAAAAGGTATTGTTTTTCAGAAAATGCTGAGCAATGTGCAAGTATGGAATCGTCATCAACTATGAGAACGGATATGCCTTTTTTCGTTCTGCTGGTTAAATATATGAATTCATTGATGGTAAGTACCTTCCACATTCGTGGACTAATGGTTTACAACGCCGTTGTAACTTGTTAATGCAATCTCTAAAAAGTCTAACGAATAAGAAGAACCGAAAAAAATTAGGTGACTCTAGAAAAGTCCCTTTATCGGTTCAATCAGCTTCTCATCATCTGCATCCGGTTTGTTAACCCGCTCCGACACCGGGTAAGATTCCATTTTCCCGGCCGGATATGTCGCAAGGATCCGCTTCATTTCATCATCGGGGAGCTCACCCCTCGATATCCAGCGCATCTCGTCATCCTGTCTAAGGATCACCGGCATCCGGTCATGGAGTGGGGCAACCAGTTCGTTAGCGGCTGTTGTAATGATCGTATACGTCTGGAGGATTGTTCCTGATGCGTCCTGCCAGCTATCACATAGCCCGGCAAATGCAAAGACCGGATCATCTTTTACGTGAATGTAGAAGGGAACTTTGTGCTTGCCTTCGTGTTTCCATTCAAAAAAACCGCTCGCCGGAACAAGACACCGGTTTTCCTTCAACAAATCCCGGAACATCGTATTTTCCGTCAGACTTTCCGCCCGGGCATTGATAGGCCGGTTGGCTGGCAGAACATCCCTGCCAGAGTGCGGCATGAGTTGGCCCCACATAACAGGAAGCCGGAAGCCAATAGGCCAGACAGATCCGGATTTTGCCCAGCGCGGAACAAGCCCCCACTGCATCATCACCGCTTCTGCCCTTTCATGCGCCACGATCACTGGGTTTGTGCTGCCCGGTGCGATATTGAAATGAGAACGGAAACCAAAGGTCGGGTCAAGAACCCGGAATCTCCCGCAGAGATCATCAATACAGATTAGTGAGTACCGGCCACACATGATTGATGGTCATTATTCTGCCGGGGTCATCAACCTTGCGACCAATGGTTCTGAACTATTACATCCACGCCTGCTGTGTATTTTTATTGAGTGTCTTTAAAATGAACGGAAAACCGGTATGATCCTTTTGGCACCGTTATTTCAAACCGTGCACCTTTGCCCGGTTCACCGGTTTCCACGATCATCATCCCGGTAATAGAGAGCATCTCCCTCACAATAAAGAGCCCAAGCGTCCTGCCTTTCCCAAATCCTCGTTCGAAGATATACTCCTTTTTTTCCCTGGGTACGCCAACTCCATTATCCTCAATAACTATCCGGATCCCGCCTTCGATTTCTTTATAATAGATTCTTACTTCTGTCACCCGGACACCATGCGCGAGCGTATTATGCATCATGTGGAAAAATGCTTTTTCCAGGAGTGGATCGGCATAGACTTCAAGACCGTCGAGTACGATATCCCGTGAGATATTACTGAAATCCAGATGAGAGATGGCATAAATAAAAACATCTTCCACTTTTTGCCACTTCGGTGGTTTCGTGCCCAGCTCCTGGCATTCATTGGCTACATTCAGAGATTGAATAATATTCTTGGTAAGATCCGTTTCTTTATCGATATATTCGTGGAATTTCTTGTCAGTGAATTCTTTTTTTGCCAGGCTCAGGTATGCCGACAGGGCAAACACACTTTCCTGAATGTCCTGGCTTGCAATTGTGTTGAGCACCTTCAGTTTCTTTCTTGCCACATCAAGTGCTAATTCAACCTTTTTGCGTTCAGTAATATCTATGGACCACACCTGGATTCCAATCACTGCTTTATCAGAATCCGTAATTCTTGCATAGATCGATAAATACCAGCCTTTTCCGGAGGGCAGGGTAACATAATCCTCGTATACCAACGGTTCAGGAGAGATTGCCGCCTTATGCATCCGTTCAAGGTATTTTTCTGCATCGCCAGGTTGTTTAATAAGGTCGCGGATATGTTTACCAATAAAGTCTTCTTCTTTCCCGTTGAGGCGCTTTAAGTCTGATCTCATTGAGATACAGGAGGATACCGTCCGGATTCCAATATCCGACACCGATTCCTGCTCCAAACAGGAGTTTTCGATACTTTTCCTCACTTTGCCGGAGTTCGTTTTCGGTTTGTTTCTGTTCGGTGATATCAAGAGAAATACCTCCCATGAGCGAGGCGCCACCAGCATCCGGAACGGAAAATTTGGTGGTTTTAAAATATCGCTTCTTTCCGTGAATATCAGTCACAGATTCCACGACAGAGATTACGTCCTGATCAAAAGCCTTGTGATCGTCCTCGATCATCCGTTGTGCAACATCCAACGGAAGGAGATCAATCGTCGATTTTCCTATAGGATCTGACCAGCCGAACAACTCGTTCAGGAAACGGTTGCTGAAAACAACGTGGCCATCGCGATCCTTGATATACATCGCCGCAGGAAGATTCTCCATAAAAAGCGCGAAACGCCGTTCACTTTCCCGGAGCGAGTCCTCAGCCTTCTTGCGTTCGGTGATATTCCTGATTACGGCAATGACGGCAACTATATCACCCTTCTCTTCGACGGGGATCTTACGGGTCTCAGTAACGATCTCCGAATCGCCGATTCGGGAAGACTCCTGGGTAATTATTATTTTTCCCTTCAAAAAAACAGTGCGATATTCTTCAAGGACTGTGGATGAGAGGAAGGGGAATGCATCAAGGACCGTTTTTCCTATAATGTCGGTTGGCCTCCCCATGCTCTGCAGCCATGAGAGGAGATTGGCATTGGCAAAAGTCACTTTTAAGTCTTTGTCGACAACGCTGACAGCATCGGGTAACCCCTCAATAATTGATTGGTATTTCTCCTCGCTCTCCCGGAGTGCCTCCTCAGCCTGCTTCCGCTCGGTGATATCAGTGACCATTCCGAAAAATCCCAGGAAAGAACCGGTTTTACCGATAAGAGGTGAAGCAGAAATCAGGAACCAGACAACACTTCCATTCTTACGCCATCCTCTTATCTCGAAGTTCCCCTTACTCCGGGTCGCAAAATGATGTTCAAGGGTAGGCTTGTCATCCTCGAAAACATAATCCCATACCTCATGGCCCTCCACCTCCTCGCGCAAATATCCTAACATATCGGCAAAACGCTCATTCGTAAAAGTGATGCGTAGGTTCCGGTCAAGGATACATACACCTTCATTTGCAGTCGAGATGACGCGGTTGTATATCTCCTCACTCGCTTGCAAATCTTCCATTAATCGCTTGCGATCCGTGATGTCTTCAAGAGTGACAGATACCCCCTTCTGCCCGTTCTCAAAAACAGTTGGCATGACTCGGCAGGCAATGAAGATCTTCTGTTTTCTGAGTAAGAGTTCTCCGTTCCATTCGACACCATCAACTCCGTTCTTAACCTGTGTTAAGAATAATTCGAAAAGTTCATCAAGAATCAGTACCAGTGGGGAGTACTGAAGGTTTTTTCCGACGAGATCTTTCCGGGTAGTGCCAAGAAATTCGACAAAGGGGTCGTTAATGTATAGTATTCTGAGGTGGCGGTCAAGTTGCATGATGAATTCAGAGGAGATCGACAGAACTGCGGAATTTGGAACCCGGTGCGAGAGGGTATAGATCTTGGCCATCCCATGGAGGCGCATATCTACCTGCCCGGATGCGAGAAGGCTTTCGAGATATCTTCCAGCAGTGCCCCGGCTGATCTTTACCTCTTTGACGATTTCGGTGATACTAAGACCCTGCGGGTTTTGCTGTAACATGCCTTTGATCTGCGCAGCGATCTTAGGGTTCAGAACCATGAATTGACTAATTGAAATGAAAGGATAAATCTCTTTAGATTAATTCCCACAATCCTGAAAGATCGGAGGGTGTTCTGATGCCCCGGTGACGTTTGAAATTTGATCAGGACAGGTCATCGGCGCAGAAAAATGTCAATGGTAATCCAATCCTGTGGCGGGAATGCGATCGGAAACCGATGGTAGGGTCCAGGAAACGGAACCTTCCGCAGAGATCATCGATGCAGATTAGCGAGTACCGGCCACACATGATCAATGTTCATTCTTACATTAAATTTCGTCAAGATTTTGGCTGAACTTTTTGTAGTATACTTACATAAAAAACAACCCGGAATAATTTGGAGAAGATAGAATCAGAACTGAGACGTTTACCATTTTACGGAAAAGGAAAATGAATTTACCAATCTTCTCATCGATATTGGTACGAAGAAAAATAGAGCAAAGGCGCTGGTTTTTTTTAACAAATATTCCCGAAGTCACCTCCCGTGACATCGAGCACGGAACCTATATTCAGTAAGTTTAGCAATGCAATACCTTACGGATCGTGGCTGGATCGTATCCCACAAGAGCAAGCAAGATACCAAGGGACGCCCGTTGAAGATCTACGCGCTTGCTATACCCATCACCGATATCATGGATTCCATAGAAAAAGAGATAGAAACCAAAGCCAATAATCAACTCAAACTTATCAGGAAATTACGGGGTTACCCCGACTAATATTTTCCCAAAAGATCCTGCTTTTTGATTAGCCCTATATCCCGCGTCATAATTTTCCGTTTGCCGTGATTAAACAAGGAGGGAATCTTCAGCGTGAAAAAATGAGTTCAATTTTTTTTGAGCTGTTACAGGACCTGTCGCTTGATCCACCATCTTCGCAGGATGGCAATCAGGATAATGATAATTACGGCTAGAATCAGCCAGAACTGGAATTCCTGGAGGGTCAAAATGACCATGGCAAGGATGGTTGGGTTCTGGACCGGTGCAAGGGCAGTTATGACCGGGGAAATGGGCGTAGTTTCCGGAGGAGCCTCCTGCCGGACAACTGCAGGTTTAACGGGGGCACCACCCTGAGAAGCAGGCTGAGGGCCGGTGTATCCATTATCTGGATTGCTCTCAGGCTGACCATAACTGGGCCTGCCATTATTGTTATTCTTAGGTGTGGAGATTTGAGCGTCGAAGGTGACCGATCCAGTAGTGCCTTCCAGACCGTCGGGGTTTGTCACGACGATGTTCCACACACCTGCAGGGATCCCTGCCGGTATTATACCATTAATGGATGTTACCGAGGAGACGCTCACTCCGGTAAGTGTGATATTACTATAGCCGCTTCGTGTCAGGTTCACCGTCGGCCATATCGTTGTAGTATTATAGAATCCGGAGCCCGTGATAGTGACTGGTATTGGTGCGGTGTTAAGGCTTGCTGCCGGGGTAATTCCGGTGATAACAGGTGCCACATCGAAATTAATCGGTATGATGGCGCTGTCTACCGATACATCAACGGTTACCGGTCCCCCAATCAATGGCGTGAACGTTGAAATTGGCGAAAACATATTCGTGAATGTCCCGGACGGAGGAATCATTGTGCCGGATGTGACAGGAGAAACAGTAAAGGAAACCGGAATTCCGTCGGTGGGAATAATCCCGGACTGGGAGGTGCTATCATTGTAATAGAGAAGATTAGTCTGGATCTTACTGGTCTGGCCCATTGCGGTTACAGGCGTAGAGGTAACTGTGAGGTTAAGCCAAGGATTAATTGTATAGGTGCCACCCCCCTTAAAAATTGTCGATATTCCTGGATTGTTCGTTCCCCACCAGTTATCTGGGGCGTAAATATCTCCGCTATTCGTTTCGATGAAAGCATTATCTACAGAAGTGATATTACTAAACCGGGAGAAGGTTGCATTCACTCCATCCGCTCCATATACAACTCCTGCCAATAGGGTTGCATGGCAATTAACAAATGATGATGAGTTAACAAAAACATATCCGGAATCATCATAAATAGCACCGCCTTCCAATCCTGTAGAATTTATGAAGGTTGCCCCGGAAACCGTGATATTTGCAGTAAATCCATGTATGCTAAGGGTTCCACCATCATGACCTGGTGATGTGTCGTTAATAAAATCTGACGAGACTGCAGTGATATCGCCATAATCGTGGATTGCACCCCCTCCATTTGTGCTGACTGAATATCCGTTCCTTATAGTCAGGTTTATGAGGGTAATTGTGGTACTTACGCCTGAGTTAGTGTTATTATAGAAAACGCCCTGTGAATTTGCTGGTGCATCGATCCCGTCAATGATTGTGTTCTGTGCATTGCCGCCATCTAATGGATCTGATTCGAGTGTTACGTCCTTGGTAATAAGGATATCATTTATCAGATATGTCCCATTTTCGAGGATGATTGTACTTCCACCCGCCGTTCCATTAAGCAAAGTCTGGAGTTGTGCAGAGGTTGTGGTGTTAGTGATATAAATTGGGGGGCTTCCCGACACTGGCACGACCAATGCACATAAAAGAAACAGAGTAAAAACCAGTGTGATAGGCGAATATCGTAGAAGCATTAAAAACCCTCTTTATCTAATATATAATTTTTATCACTTATTAACCTCGCAGTATTCATCATATCAGCCGTAAATATCGATGTTTTTTCTATAAATGAATTAATTATTATTCTTGTATATGTATTTATAGAACAACCATTGAATGCACCATTTGATCCCATGTCCGATTTCATGACCATTTCTTTAACTGCAGGAAATATAAAGGGGGATAAAAGTTTCAAAAAATGAAACTAGCGGTTTTCAAAATTTTTACGATGGTCTGGAGGTTTTGATGCGGTATCGGGACTCTTTACATACGTTACAAGAATTGATTACGATGATATCATTTCAGTGAATCCCTCTAACGCAATAGCACGTAGAAATCGAATTGTTTTCCGTCATATGCGGGCGTATGTTCACTTTCACCCCCCTCATGGCCGGATCCTTATCCTCCTCAGTGCAGCAGGGATCCGGTGCTATGCAGATCGAGATCCGAAAGGGACTGGCACTCTATCCGGGAACATTCAATGCGGTAATCGCACCCGAGAAAGAGATAATCGCCGCCATCAACAGCAACACAGATCTCCAGCGGTTTCTGTTCCTCTACATCAGCGGGAACTACTCCCGGATCCTGTCAGGCATCAACCGGCAGTCAAAGAACTTTGACGTCCGGCGGGGATTCACTGCACACCAGCTCTTCACCATACTCCGGGAAGCTGGCTATACCGTCGTCTTTATCGAGCACGACCCTTCGCTTTTTGATGGGGCATTTGAGATGCTCGAACCAATCGCCAACGCTCTCAAGGAGCTGGCCCGTGAGTCGCTGGTGATTCTCTATACCCCTCTTGCTGATCGCACCTTCTCAGCACTTGCACGGAAGGCGGATCACTACCTCGAGATAGTTCCAACTGAGGAGAACAAGTATCCTATCCGAACATCCCGCCTTATGAGACAGTGCGGCCTGCGTCCCAACGGACAAACGACCCTAGAAGTATCGTAATGGATTTATTCATTTTCTGGACTTTTTTGATCCTCTTCTGCCAGATGTTCATTCTCTGTATATCGATCAGCAACGTCGCCACTTACCTTTCGGTACGGTAATCTCGAATCGTGCTCCGGTTCCTGGCTGTCCACATTCCTGAATCGTAATACCGGTGATTGACAGGATCTCGCGGGAAAGGAAAAGACCCATACCGGTATTTTTTCCAAACCCTCGTTCGAAGAGACGTTTTTTATCCTCCCGGCTGATTCCCACGCCGTCGTCTTCACAAACAAGCAGCAGTCCGGCATCCGTTTCTTCAGAGAAGAACCGGATATGGGTTAACTTTCCGCCACCATGCCTTAGTGCATTATCGATCAGGTTATAGAAGATCTTCTCAACCATAGGGTCGGAAAACATTTCTGTTCCGGGGGGAATATCGTTGATTACTGCGACTTTTCCCAGAGTGATTTTCTTTGCCGCCGCGTCAACAAGTGTGCGGCACTCCTGCCATACCGGAATCTCGATAATAATCGATTCATATTCCTTGGCAAACCTGACATTTGCTGCAATACGCGTTGCACTGTTTACGGCTTTAAGTAAAAACTCCTTAAATTCGACTTCGGATCGATTTTTTTCCAGTAACGCCAGATAGCTTTGCAGAATCAGCAACTGGTTGTTGATATCATGACGGGTGATGCCAGACAGGAGACTGAGTTTCCGGTTTGTCTGGTAAAGGGTTTCTTCTATCTGCTTGTGCTCTGTAATATCCCTGACAACGGATATTCCCATTCGTTTTCCCTGAATATAACCGATATGGACATTGATCTCGACGGGAACAACTGTCCCATCTTTTCTCCGGTGCTCGGTTTCGAAGATTGCATGGCCGGTTGTGGATAATTCACAGAGGATCTCATCGAGTTGCCGGCTGTGATATTCAGTAACGATATCAAAGGGCCCGAGTTCAAGCATTTCTTCGTGGGTATATTGCAGCATCTGGCAGGCAACCTCGTTGACATCAAAAAATTTCCCGGGTTTTCCCTCCGGATCCATATCATGGATGTGGATTCCGTCATTTATCATGTCAAAAATGCCCCGGAATTTCCCCTCGCTTTCTCGTAAAGCTTCCTCTGTTCGCTTAAAGCTGGTGATATCATGAACGGAGCCGATCAGGTGGGTACAGATACCTTCCTTATCAAAGATAGGCGCAATACTGACATCGCCTATCAGCTCCCCGGTAGGATAATGTGAGATTTCTTCCCAACGAACAATGATCTTTTCTTCGATAGCCTGCCGGTATTTTACCAGAACCTTTGTTAAAGACGGCTCGGGTATGATCTCATTTACCGTCTTTCCGATAATGCTTTCATAGGATAATCCGGTGATTTTACAAAAGGCCTGGTTGACAGAAGTAAACCGGTACCGCCCCCCAGGTTCAAGGGCCAGTTGAAAAATGCTGTCAACGACAGTATTATAAATGGAATTCAGGCGCTGTTCGTTTTCAAACCGTGCTCCCTCTTCCCGTTTATGTGGGGTAACATCCTGAATATGCCATATCCGACCTCGTTTTTGCCCTTTTGGATCAATTATGGGAATATAATCTATCAGGACAGTGCGCCCGTTCCGCAGGGTAACTTCATAACCGATGACGGTTTTATCCTCCCTGGCAATTTTCTGGATGCGAGCACGTGCTTCATGAGGAGAAACATAGGAACCCATGATTTTTTCAATCAATGCCTGAGCCGTCAACCCGGACAACTGTTCAGGTGTCTCGGGCAGATCGTAAATATCGCACAATGCCTGATTTACCTGAACAACTCTATTGTTTTCTGAAATCATTATCACGCCGGCGTTCAGTCCGGAGACAAGGGTATTTAACTGCCGGAGTGATGTCTGCACCGCCTCATCGGCCTCTTTTTTCTCCGTGATGTCCCGGCCCACCGACTGGTATTCAGTGACCGTTCCTGAAGAATCGAAGATCGCCCGGTCGCTCCACTGTTGCCACCGTATGCTTCCATCCGGCATTATGATCCGTTGCTCTATAGTATCAACAGGATGGTCCGGAGTTAATGAAGCGAAGAACCGGTTTACGCGCTCCCGGTCTTCAGGTGGGATTTTTGCCCGGAACCGGTGGCCAAGGATCTCGTGACGGTTCATACCGAAATACCGGCAGTAGGCATCATTGACAAAAACAATCGTGCTATCCGGGCGGAACCGGCAGATGAACTCAGTCTGATCTTCGATAACTTCCCGGTACTGTTGCCAACTCTTCTGAAGAGCTGCCTCGATTTTTTTGCGTTCAGTGATGTCCCGGACAAGCCCGATTACACCGATAATGGTACCATGGATGTCGTAGTTAGGGGAAAAAACACTTTTCACCCAACCTCTTTTGCCGGAGGATGGGATGACGAACTCAAAATCACGCGATTCCTCAGTGAGGCCCTCCAGAGCCTTCATCATCAGGATATCGTTCCCAAGCGTCTTGTGAAAAGGAAACAAATCGAGCGCGTTTTTACCCACTACATCCGCCGCATCTATGCCGGTTAAATCTTCCATAAACCGGTTCCAGAGCTTGATCCGTAACTCCTGGTCATAGACGATGATGCCTTCTTTTGCCCCGGTGATTACCCTGCGAAGGAACTCTTCAGATTCCCGGATCTTTTCTTCGCTTGTGCGGAGTAAGGTTTCATTTTTTGCAAGCGCATCATACTGCGAACGAAGTTCTTCTTCGGCCGCCACAAGCTGTTCATTGGAAGCATTGAGGTCCTCGTTTTTCTTTAAGAGTTCCTCTTCTCCTCTTCTTTGTTTAATGACATTCCATAACCCGCTCATCAGAACGGAAAGTTCGTGGACATCTGTTTCATCATAATCAGAAGGTTTGTTTCCTACGCCGGCAACCATTACGATATGGGAACCGTCAAAAACCGGGATATTCATATGCCGTTTGATGGGGACATGCCCTTTCGGGTACCCTTTTTTCAGGGGATTTTTGGCGGCATAATCATTGGTAATGACGGGACGACGTTGGCGGACTGCTTCCCCCCATAACCCTGTTGTGGTAATCGGATATTCGATGGGTTTTCGGTGGATATGGCATTCTTTCATTGCCTCCGAAGACCACGCGTACATAGTAAGGACGGACTCGTCATCTGAAACAAATGCAAGATACCCAATGGTGCTTGCCGTGATTTTAACTGCCTGTTCTACGGCAAAGATCATCAAATCTTTTAATGGGCCGGATGTCATCTCGTAAAAAGATACCAGCGTCTTGAGTCCGTAATCTTCCTTATTCAAGGCAGCAAGTGCACGTTTTCGCTCAATCGCCGTTATTATTTTATGACTCAGTTCGACGAACTGGCTTTTTGGTTCCCCTCCTTTCTGGAGGTAAAAATCGGCCCCTTCATTTAAAGCCTGGATAACTATTTCTTCACGTCCGCGTCCGGTAAAAAGGATAAACGGGATAGTATTTCCCGAAGTTCTTACCTTCTTTAAGAATTCAATGCCATCCATTTCCGGCATTTGGTAGTCTGCAATGATGGCATCGTAGGATTTTGTATCCATCACTGCAAGTGCTGCTGATGCTGAGGTAATAGTGTCGACAGAAAACTGCCCGCCGCTCTCTAAAAAGAGTTTGCCGATTTCGAGCAACGTGGCTTCATCATCGACATAAAGGATAGTGAACAAATGCCGTCTTCCTTGATCAATACTATACCTGTCTTCTCCCATTAAAGATTTGTAAACAGGGTTTTCATGCACTGATTTTTTGTTCTGGGCTTTGATCCGTCATGCTTTTTCAAATCCCTCTTGTTTCCTTGCGATTTTGTCGAATTCATATTCAGATAAGACCCCGTAAAACTCCCCTGTATACAATGCCCGATTTTCAGAAACGTTCCTCCCTATTCAATGGTATTTCCTAATCTAGACTTTGAGAATACGCGAACAATTTTAAAGACACTAATTACGTGTGAAGTTGCGATTATGGCAATTTTTATAGCTCATTCCATTGTTGATCAGCAAATGAGCCCGATTATTTATTCATTTTTGGATCGGCAAAGCGGTACGCCCCTTTCGGTACGGTAATCTCAAACCGGGCTCCGTTGCCCGGCTCGCCAGTTTCAGTAATAGTAATGCCGGTAATTGATAGGATCTCCTTGGAAAAGAAGAGACCAAGACCGGTATTTTTCCCAAATCCTTTTTCGAATAGGCGCTCCTTGCCGTCCGCCTTTATACCTACGCCATTGTCCTCAACAACGATAACTAAATTCTCACGGGTCTCTCGGCTGAGGATTCGAATCGCGGTCATTTTTTCTCCTCCGTACCGGAGAGCGTTCTCAATTAGGTTATAGAATACTTTTTCGAGGAGCGGATCTGCAAAGATCTCAAAGGTCGAATCAATAATATCCATCCGGATACCCCTCATAGGGAGTCCGGTGATGATTCTTGGTACCAGCACTGAGACTTTCTGCCATACAGGAGCCTTCACACCCAGATCCTCGTAATCCTTCGTGAAACTGATCTGGCGGGAGATTGTCCTTGCGATAGTATTCTCTTTCTCAATGAACTCTGCTGTCCTGACCGCGTCCCCTAGGGTCTCCTTGGAAATTTCAAGATATCCCTGGAGTGCCATGAGCTGGTTCTTGATATCATGCCGGGTGACACCGGAGAGAAGATTCAGCTTCCTGTTTGCCTGCCGTAGTGCCTCTTCTGCATACTTACGCTCGGTGATATCTTCGTACGTTCCCAGCACTCCAATAATCTGGTCTTCTTTGTCTCGCAGGGGGACCTTGACTGTCCTTAGCCACGCATGGGTTCCGTCCGGTTTAATCTGCATTTCTTCATAATTGAGTTTTGGCTGACCTGTTTTCATAACCTGCTGGTCATCGGCACGGTAGAGATCTGCGGTTTCTGCGGAGGCGGTCTCATAATCGGTCTTGCCTACCAGCTCACCGGGATCGGAGTACCCGCAATCAATGGCGAGAGGTTTGTTGCAACCGAGATAGACGGAGTTCAGGCCTTTCCAGAAAACTCTCTGCGGAATAGTGTCCAAGACCAATTGGAGCATCTGCCGGGACTTAAAAAGCTCTTCGTCTGTTTTTTTGCGGTCAGTGATATCACGAATGGCTAATAACAGGGCGGGTTTGCCTTCAAAGGAAATTTTTTTCCCAATGCATTCGATCCACATCTCCTTGTTTTCCTTATTTAGGATTCTGTAACTTACGAGATAACCATCCTCACCGGCTGCAACACGTTCAAAATCCTTCACCGCAGGTATCCGGCATTCCGGAGCTACAATATCAAGGACGTTTACCCCTCCTAGAATGTCCTTGTCATATCCGTAAAATTTTTTTGCGGATTTATTTGAGAACAAGATTCTTCCTTTGAAATCCACAATTATAATGCCGTCAAGGGATTGATCCACGAGAGCCCTGAACTTCCTTTCACTTTCCTTCAGAGTTTCCTCTGCCTGCTGCCTGCGCAATGATACTGCGACTATGTGTGCAAACGATTCAAGAAGGTCATGTGATGTATCCGGCCGGTCAATTCTCAGCCCGATCACTGATACGCCATACAACTCACCATCAAGAATATGCGCGACGTGGATGAATCGGTCGATACCAGACAACTTGTGAAGACTCATGCTGACAAAGGGCCGGACCTGTCCGTATGTTAACTCGGTAATCGTCTTCTTTATCCCGATGATGCTTGAATTCATATCAAGGAACATTTTCTCGCTGACCGGGATCTTGATATCTTTCGGGTCCTTCCCCAGTATCTGGATCAATTTCTTCAGGGCACCTGGTAACCGTTCCCGTATCCCCGGCGCATAGTCAAAAACCGTTGGCTTAAGCATCCGCTCAACCGGATCATAGAGTAAGAATACCGCAACCACAGCACCGGAGAGTTCCAGAAGCTTTTTTTCTGCCAGCTCCTCGACTCGTTTCCCGGAAGGCAGTTCGGCAAATTCTCGCTCCAGTTCATTAATGACGGAAAGATTCAGATTTTTTTGGTGCAATTCATCGTCTGTCCGTTTCCGTTCAGTGATATCCCTGACCACGGATATTGCCACTCGTTTCCCCTGGAGATAGCTGACGTGAACATTAATCTCGACCGGGACTATTGTCCCATCCTTTCTTCGGTGCTCTGTTTCGAATATTGCATGGCCAGATGTAGATAATTCATTCAAAATCTGTATCAGCGGTCGGCTGTGATATGCGGTGGTTATATCGGGGGGTGCGCGTTGTAACAGTTCTTCTCGGGTGTATTGCACCATCTTGCAGGCAACTTCGTTGATTTCGATGAATTTTCCCAGTGTTCCATCAGAAAGAAACTCGTGAATCTGGATTCCATCATTTATCGTATCGAAGATACACCGGAATTTCTCTTCACTCTCTGAAAGTGATTCTTCCGCTTTTTTTATGTCGTCGATATCCCTGCCAACAGATTGATATTCAAGAACGGTTCCGGCAGGATCGAAAATAGCCCGATCACTCCATCGCTGCCATCTGACTTTCCCATCCGACATGATAATACGGTGCCTGATCTCGCTAACAGGATGGTTCGGTGTCAAAGATGTAAAGAACTGCCTCACACGCTCCTTATCTTCAACAGGGATTTTTGGCCGGAATTTGTGCCCGAGAATCTTATCTCGTTCCAGTCCAAAATACCGACAGTATGCTTCATTGACAAAGACATGGGTACCGTCCGGTAAAAACCGGGAGATAAATTCGGTCTGGTCCTCGACTACGTTCCTGTACCGTTCCTCGCTCTCCCGGATTTGACGTTCGCTCTGTGCAAGCTCGTCATATTGTGACCTGAGCTCCTCTTCAGAGGCACAAAGCCGCTCATTTGCAGCTCTGAGTTCGTCGTTGGCCTTTTTCCTGTCGGTAACGTCCCGTATCGCCTCGATTGCCCCGATTATATCACCCTGTCGATTGTAAAGAGGGCTCACTTTAGTGAGAACCCAGATCTGATGCCCTTTCGGGTGTGGGAGATTGGTCTCTGCCGAGAGCGTATTACCGTTCCGCAGTATATTTGTGTAATATTCTGCAATCTTTGGGTCCGGTTCGAAGATCAGGTCGAGCAATAAGGGACGCCGTTTCCCGTAGAATGGCAATGCGTACTCGAAGTTCCCTTTACCGAGCATCACTGTTGATGCAACTCCTGTCATCTCTTCGATTGCACTGTTCCACGCAATCACCTTACCCTTGGTATCAATAGCTAAGGTTGCATCAGGGAGGAAATTGATGATATCTGCCAGACGTTGCTCCGAATCCGAAAGGGCGATCTCTGCTCTTTGCTTTTTGATCGCTTGGCGGATCTTGTGTTCAAGCTCGGCAAACTGCGATGTTGGATCTCCTCCTTTCTGGATGTAGGAGTCTGCGCCTTCATTTAATGCCTGTATAACAACTTCTTCACGCCCTCTTCCGGTAAAAAGGATAAACGGTATACTATTTCCTGAAGATCGCACCTTCTTCAAAAATTCGATGCCATCCATATCTGGCATCTGGTAATCAGAGACAATGGCATCGAAATTTTTCGAATTCAGTAGCGTAAATGCATCCGGTGTGGAGAAAACAGTATCAACGCTTAATTCTCCGCTCCGCTCTAGGAAAATTTTGCCAATCTCCAGAAGGCTTGGCTCATCATCAACGTAGAGAATGCGATACATCGAGACAAAGTTAAGTTTGATGGTATTGATCGAGATTCATATTATATCTTGCCTTTTTCGCCGGGGTATACAATGAAGGCGCTTTCTTCCCACGCCATGGACGAATAGTCCGGTAACAATCCAACGGAAACGGGAACGTATGGCAATTTCGATGAGAAAACGATAATGGACGCAGGCGATATTTTTGTCTGAACGTGTTCCTTCCTGCCCCGGTCGTCAAACCGCCCAGTATCCCGTCGGGATCCGGATCTCGAAACGGGCACCCGCATGGCGTTCACCATTCTCTTGTATCGTGATTCCGGTAATATCAAGAATTTCCCGCGAAAGGGCCAACCCAAGACCGGTGTTTTTCCCAAAGCCCCAATCGAAGATCTTCTCCTTTTCCCCGGAAGGTACACCATCGCCGTCATCCTCAACGAAGATGACCAACACGCCTTCAGATTTCCGTGGATAAATCCGGATCGTTGTTATCTTTTTGCCACCATACCGGACGGCATTTTCTATAAGGTTGTAAAAGACTTTGATAATCAGCGGATCGGAAAAAACCTTAATCCCCGCGGGAATGTCATTTATAACGGTGACTCCCTTAAGCTGGACCTGCGTTGATACGATATCCACAAGAGAACGTATATCCTGCCATGCAGGAGCAGATTCTCCAACGCCACTATATTCTTTTGTAAATTGGATTGTCGAGGAAATACGATTACTCGCCTGCGTGATCCAGGTAAAATAATTTTCAAGAGCCGGATCATTGATCCTCTCGTGAAGCAACTCAACAAAACCATTCAAACCGGTAAGCTGGTTGTTAATGTCATGACGGGTGATATTGGTAAGGAGTGAGAGTTTCTTATTTGCCAGCCGGAGTGAATCCTCAGCATGTTTGCGCTTGCTAATGTCAACGAATGACTCTATAAAGACTTTTTTATCCCCAATCTCCACGGGAACCACTGTTTTGATAATGGGTAAAACAGACCCGTCCTTCCGCGTGAGTGTGCCCTCAGAAGAGGTACCGCTTTGGCCGAAATCGGCGGCCGGGCACGTTCCCTGCTCTGCCGGGCATATGAAGGTATGGCAGACAACCCCGATTACATCCTTTTCTGATGCTCCTATAAGGTTCAGGGCTTCAGAATTTACCTGGAGTATCTTGTGCGATACTGCATCTATAAGGATGATACCGACCCGTGCTGAATTGAAGATTGCACTCATTCGCTGCTCGCTTTCTTTGAGGGCTTTCTCAGCTACGCTGCGTTCAGTGACGTCAACAAGAACAAGAAGCGTGGCTGCGACATCATTATACTGGATAGGGGTGCCTCTCACGATTACCCGTTTTTTGAGCCCGTTGTGATTGACAATTTCGATCTCGTAATTGGGAGCAGTACCATAATTCTGTCGTAATGATAGGTTCTCCATCGTCTTATCGCGATAACTTTCAACAACATACGAAATTACAGGAGTACCAATGAGTTTCTGTGCATCATATCCCAAGGCTCCGGCTGAGGCCGGATTTGCATACAGGATCTTTCCATCCTTACCATAAATAAGGACAAAATCGGGCAGATGTTCAACGAGATTTCTGTTAAATTTTTCACTCTCCCGGAGCGCTGCTTCTGCCTGCTGCCGTCGCAACGATACCGCGACCAGGTGTGCATACGACTCCATAAGATCCTGAGGCGGATCGGGGCGGTCAGGCCTTAGTCCGATAACCGATGTCCCATATACTTTACCATCAATGACATGCGCGATATGGAAAAAACGATCGATACCTGATAATTTCTGGATAGTCGCACTGACCAATGGCGTGATCTTTCCGTAACTGATATCAGTCAGGGTATTTTTCTTTCCAACGATGCTCCTGTTCACATCCTGGTACGCCTCCCTGCTGAGCGGAATCTGGAACTCTCCGGGTTTCGAACCCAGTAATGCAGTACATTTCTCCCATGCTCCCGGCAGACTTTCCAGTATTCCCGGGCCGAACTCGATCGCGGTGGTCCTGAGTACCTGTTCACCCGGATAATACTTCGAAAATACGGTTACGACAGCCCCGGTCAATGATAAAAGCCTTTTTATTGCCAGCTCTTCGACCTGTTTTCCATAAGGCAGCGCGGAAAATTCCCGCTCGAGTTCGTTGATGATGGAAAGGTTCAGGTTTTTCTGGCTCAATTCATGCGCAGTCCGGATCCTTTCAGAGATATCCCTGACCACAGATATCGCCACTCGTTTCCCCTGGAGATAGCTGACGTGAGCGTTGATCTCAACCGGAAAGATGGTCCCATCTTTTTTTCGGTGCTCTGTCTCGAATATCGCGTGGCCGGTCCTGGATAATTCATTCAAAATCTCGCCAATCGGCCGGCTGTGGTATGCGGTGGTTATATCGGAAGGTGCCCGTTGCAACAGTTCTTTTCGGGTGTACTGCACCATCTTGCATGCAACATCGTTGACTTCAATGTATTTACCCAGAGTTCCGTCGGAAAGAAACTCATGAATCTCGATACCATCATTTATGAAATCAAAGATGCCCCGGAACTTCTCTTCGCTTTCCTGTAATGCAGATTCAGCGGCAGCCCGTTCATTTTGATCATCAATTGTCCTGAGGGCAAACGAAATATCACACGCTAACTCATCCAGAAGATTTACAATCTGTTCATCAAAAAATCCGGTAACCGGGGCATATAATGCAAGAACCCCGACGTTTTTGGTACCAAGAGCAAAGGGGAATGCGGCAATTCCCTGATAGCCACGTTTCAAAGCATCTTCATGCCACAGCTCCATGCGAGGATCGCGGGAGATATCATTACAAACATAATTTCTCCCTTCCCGGTATGCAGTGCCAATTGCCCCGCGCCCACGGAGAATATTTTCGGTAGAAATATTTACTGTATCAAGATACCCGTCGACATAGCCGGCGGAAGCAACAGGCCGGATGATCTTGTGTTCCTCATCAACAAGACCGATCCATACCATGCGAAATCCCCCGGTTTCTACGAGAATCCGGAAGATCTCGGAAAAAAACTCATCTCTTGTCCGAAGATGAACAATCGCCTTGTTGGTAGCAGAAATTACCGAGTACAACCTGTGGAGTGCCTGAAGCTTTTCTGAATCCCGATGATGGTCTACTGCAATTTGGATCTTATGGGTCAGTTCTGCAAATAGCGCTTTGGGGTCGCCACCTTTCTGGAGATAAAAATTCGCTCCTTCATTTAAAGCCTGGATAACAATCTCTTCACGCCCCCTGCCGGTGAACAGGATGAAGGGAATAGTATTTCCTGAAGTCCTGATTTTCTTTAAAAATTCAATACCATCCATCCCGGGCATCTGGTAATCGGCGACGATGGAATCATACGTTTTTGATTTCAGGAGTGTTAGTGCACGTAGTGCTGATTCAATAGTATCAATCCTGAATTGCCCACTTCGTTCAAGATATTGTTTTCCCATCTCAAGCAAAGCAGGGTCATCATCGACATAGAGGATGTTAAACATTTAATATAACTTTTAGTTTCAGCATAATTTTATAAATAATATCTCTTTTTATCAGACGACACACAGGAAAAACAGAGCAATCTAAATCGTGAAATATGTCAATCAAAAGTACACTCTTACCCTGAAGTAAGGAAAAAATACACTATTTATTGTCCCCGGAAAAATGAGGAACTCCAGGACTGTGTTCAAGATAATTAAAATGGCATTATACAAAATTATAATATATAGAAAATTAAATGGATCTGCTATCCAAAAGCGGCCATGAGCAAATCAGATGTCATATGGTCAAACCTTTTGGATATGTGGAGGAGTTATGACGCAATTCAGATTTGGAAAGCATCCGCCGAAAAATGACTTTCGTACGTTACGCTTTAAAAAATACCTGAAGTCAAGTATCGCCCCGCCGCCGAAGGCGGAAAATAAGTTGAGCCAAGTGTACAAAAAACTAAAGGTCAGTGATCCCGCCACGTTGTTCCCGATGGACGGGAACGACACCTACGGGGATTGCACCATTGCCGCTCTGGCGCACGCAGAGACAGTTTTCCGTGGGCTCGTCGGTAATGAGTTGATTATGCCTTCACCGGCAGTAGTAAAGTTATATTTACAGCTGACCAACGGTGTGGACAGCGGCATGAACGAACTTGATGTCCTGAATTATTGGCAGAGCAACCGGGTTTCCGGTGATGAACTCATCGCGTATGCAAAAATTGATCCAAAGAATCACACGGAAGTACAGCAGGCCCTTCATCTCTTTGGCGGTGTTTATCTGGGTTTCCAGGTCCAGCAAAACTGCCAACAAGAGTTCCAGTCGCATAAGCCCTGGACCCGGGTCCACTCACCAATGACGGGCACGCAGTATTTGCCGTTGCATACGATCAGAATGGTGTTACCGTTCTGACTTGGGGAAATACGCAAAACGGTACCTGGGGTTGGTGGGATGAATGCGTCGATGAAGCCTACGCCCTTCTGCCGCCAGAAGCGCAGAAACCTGGTTTTGCACCCGGTTTTGACTTTGCACAGTTGAAAGCGGATTTAGCTGCAGTAGCGCAACCTTCAACAAAACCACAGGAGACGTGGAAAATAAAATAATGCCATTTTTTGGAACGCTATTTTTCTTAAATTCCTCTATTCTCCTCGCGATTGTGCCGAATTTGGAATCTGATATACTCCTGTAATACTCCACCAGATTCAATGCCCGATTTTCGCATTCTGGTAACGTGTATATTTTTCAAGCCTGAAAAAATTGATTGTCTCCAACCAGGTTACAAAATCAGGAAAAATTTCTGGATTCGTGGGATAACACTTGTTTCCCGTAAAAAAGTCATTGTTGTTTGTTGGTTTGTTTACTTCCCTGGACTGTTTCGTCCTTGTCGCTGGGTTTCTTGAACAATGCCTCTGCAATATCCTTGAGTTTCAGGGAAAGAGCTTCCTCGGAATACCCGGCAAGGAACGCAAGGGCAAGGTAGAACATATCTGTCTTTGTCGTGAACATAGTCGAAATGTCAGGATTGGTCACGCCGGATAATGTGATAAATCCACCGGCAACGAGGAAAAAGGCAAAAGTACCGTACACTGCTCCGGTGATAGGGCGGGCTATGTACCACCAGAAGAAGTTCAGGCAGAAATCCCCATCTCCGAGATGAGCGATGAGCTCATAGATACTGAATGCAGCCCCGCCGATACCACCGGCACAGGCAAGGTATGCAATTACTCTGATCAGATCGGGTAACCCGTTTCCCGGAAGAGAAGAACCGGGAATGCCAGAGATTTTTACATACAATGCTATCAGGATAAATGCGGCTAGGGATAAGATCGTCCAGCTAATGATCTGCAGGATCTTGTTGTTGTTAGTCGGGGTTAGCAGCGTAAAGGATACTGAGGTCATCGATTTTGCCGTAACATTTACGGTTTTGGTGGCGTAGTAAGTACCTGAATCCAGCGCAAGGGAAACACCAACCGTCCGGGATCCTGCCTTAACGCCGTCAATTTTTGCAGGTGTCGTTTTATCAGTATTCAAACAATCCATCTGGATGCTGGCTTTCGGGGGATCCGTAGTCACCCAGATACAGCCGGTATCGGAGTCCGTATCGTTATCCTTCGTTGTTGTGTACGTGAATTTATCCTTGTCCGAGCAAGAGCTCGTGCCTTGTGAATTCGTGACTATGATATCAACGCCGCCTGCCTTACCGGGGGGTGACTTGACCGTGATTGTGGTGTCATCCACAAGATTCAAATCAGTGCCCTTCGTGTCGCCAAAATGGACATCCGTAGTTCCCTCAAGATCGGTCCCTGTGATCGTGATTTTTGTTCCACCGTCCGGGGATCCGGTTTTAGGTGAGATGTCATGGATTGTGGGTTTTTTTCCAGACATAATAGTAGAAATAAATCATATATTATTTTAATATTTGTATTAGCTGTTCTAATATGATGATGAGGGATCGTCTGTTTTCCCGTGTTGGAAATCTGATAATTCTCTGATAAAGTACCACACCCTAACCAGAACCGTACGTTCCAAAATATAGAAAACAGCCACGATTTTTTAATCGCACTCACAATACATCACCGTTCAAATTCACGGTTAAAATACATGGCAACGGAAACGAACGGTATTTCCCCGAAAAACCCATAAAAGAGACATGCTCACATGAATGTGCTGGCTGCCCGAGTGCAGGCACATGCACGGAAGTAATTTTCAGCACTCGTCCAGGTGACAAACACGAGAATTATTTCAAAACCGACCGTGAATTAAAAGAATGGCTTAATATTGGAATTTGGAGCAGATGGTCCTGAATCTATTATGTATTTACCGTAAGATCAACAACCCGATAATTCTCTTTTGGCACCGTGATTTCGAACCGTGCACCTTTACCGGCTTCCCCATTCTCTGTAATGGTTATGCCGGTAATCGAAAGAATTTCTCTTGAAAGAAAGAGGCCAAGACCAGTATGTTTGCCAAAACCACGGGTGAACAGGTGTTTTTTATCATCTTCTGATATCCCCGCACCATTATCCTCGCACACAAGCGTTATGCCCTTCCCTGATACAAAGGACGAAATACGTATGAACGTCATCGTATTACCGCCATATTTAAGGGCATTGTCGATAAGGTTGTAAAACACCTTGTCAAAGAGGAGATCGGCAAATATTTCGCAATCAACAAAGTCCATTTTCACGGTAACATTCCTCATAGGTAACGAAGCTACCGCTTTCTCGATACACACCCGTACGTTCTGCCAGACCGGGACGGTCACCCCAAGATCCTGGTACTCACGGGTGAAATTAATCTGTCTTTCAAGAGTATCTGCAATTTTTTCTTCGGTGCTGATATATTTTGCAAGCGTTTCTTTATCCTGCATATCTTTGGAAAGCTCGATATATGTTTTAAGTGCCGTAAGCTGGTTAAGGATATCATGCCGTGTAATGCCCGATAAAAGATTCAGTTTCCTGTTTGCAAGCGCCAAGGCATTCTCTGCATGTTTACGTTCGGTGATGTCCTGGCCAATAGTCGATGCCCCCGTGATGATCCCCTTATCGTTCTTTATCGGCGAGACTATCAGGGATACGTTAATAATCCTCCCGTCTTTTGCCATGCGCTTTGTTTCAAAGGAGCGGATCGTCTCCCCGGCCCGGATCTTTTCCAGGATCATCGGGATTTCATCCCGTTCACCCGGTGGTACCAGCATTGAGATCGGTTTGCCTATGGTTTCACTTGCCGTATAGCCATAGATCCTCTCGGCACTGGCATTCCATGAAGTGATGATACCCTCCAGAGTCTTCCCGATTATAGCATTCTCTGATGAAGTGACTATGGCCGCAAGATGGTTGAGTCTTTCATCAGTCCGTTTGCGCACCGTGATATCCTCAAAGATCGCACCGAAATAGCCTTTCTCCGGGCTGAAGACGGAGATTCTTAGCCACAAGGTCAGGGGTTTAAAATTGATCTCAAACGTCTCTGGTATCCCTGTGGATGCCACCCGGCCATAAATATCAAAGAGCTCAGGTGTCTGTTTACGGATATCCGGTATTACATCCGAAACCCTTTTTCCGGTAATATTTTCGAGGCCGGTGATCCTCTCAAAGGCGGTATTCACATTCAGGTATACCCAGTCAGCGGGTTGGCCCTTCTCATCATAGATCATCTGGCAGTAGGCAAATCCCTCAAGCATCTGTTCAAACAGGGAACGGTATTTCTTCTCGCTTTCCTTGAGTGCAACTTCTGCCCGATTGCGCTCGGTCACATCATGGATGATCGAATGGAGAAATTGTTTGCCATCGAACATGATTGGTCCGCTGAACACTTCGACCGTGCGGATCTCCCCGCTCTTTTTCCTGTGCCGGAACGTGAAAAGTTCACCATGATTTCCCAGAGCTGCAGACATATCACTTTTTATGGTCGACGGTTTAGCAATGTTAATATCCATGATCTTTAGCCGGGAAAATTCCTCATGGCTATAACCGTAGTAACGGCTTGCTGCAGAATTTGCGTCAACGATGCTGCCGGTCTCCGGGTTGATAATGAGCATGACCGCGTTGTTGAGATCAAACGTGTCGCGATATCGGTTCTCGCTCTCGCGCAGTGCATCCTCTGTCTGTTTTCGTTCGGTGATATCCCTGATATTGCACTGGATAATCGGCTTATCGTCTACGAGGTAGACATTGCTGACAAATTCCACGCGCATCTCCCTGCCCTGTTTTGTTTCAAGAGGGATATCTTCATACCGGATATACCCGTCCGTTTTCAGCTTCAGAAACGCGTCCTGTGCAAGGGTTTTGTCTTTAAGAAAGCCAAGCTCCCAGAGATGTTTTCCTTTAAAGTACTCCAGCGGATATCCCAGCATATCGATGATGAACTTATTCGCATCGATTATTTCACCGGAAACTCCGTTAAGAATCAGAATCGCATCCTGTGCTGTCTCGAACAACCGACGGTACTGAAGTTCGGACTTTTTCAGATCATTTTCGGCAGCTCTTCGTTTCTCTTCATGATCAAGTGTAATGAGGGCAAACGAGATATCCCCGGACTGTTCTTCAAGAAGCCGGATGATCTGGTCGTTAAAAAACCCCGGTTCGGAGGCATAGAAGGTAATAACCCCGGCATTTTTGGAATCAAGTGCGAAGGGGAATGCGGCAAGTGAACGATAGCCCCGGTCAAGTGCACCTTTGCGCCACGGTGCCATCTTAGGATCGTGTTCGATATCATTAGAGACACTGAATTTTCCCGTACGGAATGCAGTTCCGGTCGGACCCTGTCCGCGGGGTATATCATCAGTCGATATTGAGATATTATCGAGGTAGTGATCAACATGACCACATGCGGAAACGGGTTCTATGATATGGGTTTTTTCATTAACGATACCTGCCCATGCCATGGCAAAACCACCGATATCAACAACAATCCGGCAAAGCTCGGTCAGCAGTTCTTTTTTATCATGAATATGAACGATAGCCTTGTTTGATGCGGAAAGCACTGAATAGAGACGGTTAAGAGTGGCAACCTGTGTTTCATCCCGGATGTGATCGACAGACTCTCTTGATCTTATGGGTAAGCTCGGCAAACTGCGATGTTGGATCCCCGCCTTTCTGGAGATAATAATCGGCACCGTTTTCAAATGCCTGGATAGCGATCTCTTCCCTGCCCCTGCCGGTAAACAAAATGAACGGGATGGCCTTATCCTTTGCCCGTACCCGTTTTAAGAACTCGATACCATCGATGTCTGGCATCTGGTAATCGGAAACGATGGCTTTGATATCATTGGATTTTAATCGGTCGAGAGCAACAGACGCGGATGATGCAGTAACTACGGTAAATTCGCCGGTCTCCTCAAGGAAAAATTTGCCAACATCCAGAAGTGCAGGCTCGTCGTCGACGTAAAGAACAGGTATCGTAAATTTTCAACTCAAGAGAATCCGTTTCGTTTTTATATGTCTTTATTAAGCAATAAGTATGGCGATGAAGACAACCAGAAGTGCATCGATAAGGGATGTCACGGACAGGAACCGGTAAACCGGGCACATACCTCCACATCTCAAATATCAGGTTTTTTGATCCCCACTGAAGAAAGTTTCCATGCTAAAGCAAGCATTTCAAATATTGAACAGATAACAAAAATTGTTGCCAAATAAAACAGAATAATTGCGGCATTACTGGAATCTTCAGTTAAATTACTAAAAATAAGCGCCAAAATACTTGAAATAATACAAAGCATTGAAAAAATGAAAACCAAATTATTCGATTTTGACATCTTTCTATTACGATCTACCTTGTTTAATACAGAATGAACCAAATTTCTGTGATTAATCTCTGCGTAAGCCTCCCCTAATTCGTGTTCAAGCTCTTCGAAAATTTGCCGTCCCAGGATATATACAACAAATGTGACCGTAAAAATTGCCGTTGAAATTAAAATATAATTGGGAAGTATTCCCCTGATTCCCTGATTTGTGACCCCCTTCTCAAAAATCATATAACCAATGAGGAGGGCTATTAATATACAACCAATAATCCATTGATTGCGGTTCATAAAGCGCCTTTTTGTTATGCAAGGAGATATTATTATCGGACTTTTGTTTGAAGATCGAACAACCGACATGTATCACCCCACAACGATGGAACAGAACCTTACTGCCCGATGACTAAGAAAATATTCGTAGTTAACAGTAAGTTGATGATACCCTCTGCCAATATCCATCCAAGTCTATGTCATCTAGAATATACATCCCTGTATTCTGTGTTTCGCTTATTCTTATCGCAGTCTTTGCGACAGGTTGCGTAAGCACCCCGGTGACCACTCACCCTGTTACGTCCGATCTGAAAAAGTTCAACTCGACAGCCGATATAGAGCAGTATCTCCGGACTTCGATGGCCGTAGCGCAGCAGAACGGAAACCCGTCTGGCCAGTCCTCCTCAACCGGGACGAGCACCGGCGTGAATGTCGCGCAACCGGCGACGCAGGGGAATCCGGCCCTGTCTGGTACTGTCGGGTACTCACAGACGAATGTTCAGGTTGCCGGAGTCGATGAACCGGATATCATAAAAAATGATGGTACGTATATTTACACGATATCCGGGTCATCCCTCGTCATTATTGATGCCTACCCGGCAGCGGGTGCATCGGTTGTTTCAACAACCGCTCTTACCGACACGCCAAAAGATATCTTTGTTACCGGTGACCGCCTTGTGCTCTTCACCACGGCAACGGAAACAACGGGTAATGCAATACCCCCGGGGAGTGCCCAGCCAGCCTCCGGGCCGATGATAGTGGCACAGCCCGTGGGTTATAGTTCACCGTCCACGCACGCACGTATGTACGATATCAGTGACCGGAAAAACCCCAAAGTAATAAAGGACTACACAATGGACGGAGATTATATTGACGCCCGGATGATTGGCTCAACCGTGTACATGGTCACCCAGGAACAGATCTATCCCTACGCCAGTGACCAGGTAGTCGTCCCTGCTCTCCGCGAAGGGACCACGACCGTTGTCCAGCCCGATGTCTGGTATTTCGACTACCCTGAATCCCAGTATACGTTTACCACCATCACCTCCTTTGACGCAGTAAGCGGGAACGAGATAGACGCCCAGACGTACCTCCTTGGAACCGGGAATATTCTCTATGTATCGCCCGATGCGATGTACGTGAGTTACCAGAAATATCACCCGGTGATCTACCCGGAGCAGGGTGTAAGCAGTAACGGTATTCCGCCTCAGCCGGGTGTCGCCAGCGGGGGTATGGGATCGAGCGGATCGGCCGGAGTTTCGGCTCCGGTGAACGCGCCCGGATCATCATCGTCAGGAGTGTCATACTCCGTAAACACGGCAGTCCCCCTCGCTCCAGTCCCCTCCGACTTCAATACCATGACCGATGCACAGAGGCAGGCGATCCTCAATAGTCTCCGGAACGCTGAGCAGGAGGTGATCCAGCTGAAGGAAGCCGACCAGACTACCACCGTTATCCATAAGATCGCCCTCCGGGATGGCACAATTACCTATGTCGCAGAAGGTGAAGTGCAGGGAACGCTCGACAACCAGTACTCAATGGATGAATACAACAACAACCTCCGCCTTGCGACTACGTCGAGCATCTCAACATCGGCAGGCGAGTACACCTACAACAATGTGTATGTACTTGACGGGAACATGAACACCACCGGTTCTTTAACCCATGTTGCAGAACAGGAATCGATCTATGCGACCCGGTTCATTGGCGACCGGCTGTACATGGTGACCTTTAACCGGATAGACCCTCTGTTTGTTATCGACGTCTCGACACCGGAGACGCCGAAGATTCTCGGGGAACTCAATGTCACCGGGTATTCCGATTACCTGTACCCATATGACACGACACATCTCATCGGCATTGGTAAACAGACGGCGACCGATGACTGGGGCAGTGTCTCGACAAGCGGGATCCAGCTGGCTCTCTACGATGTGTCTGATGTCTCAAACCCCCAACAACTTGCCAAAGTGCAGATCGGTGACGCAGGCTCCGATTCGGCAGCACTCACGGACCCCCATGCGTTCCTCTTTGACCAGGCAAAGAACCTCCTTGTGATCCCGGTCGCGGCGGTATCTTCATCCCAGGTAATAAAAGGGAATTATTACAACAATCAGCAGCAGGTCTGGTATGGGGCATATGTATTCGGCGTCACCCCGGGTACCGGCTTTACCCTCAGGGGAACAGTCCAGCACGGGACCGGTGAATACGGCTACTATTATTACGGGTCCTCACCCGCCGATGTCACACGTTCTCTCTATATTGGCAATGTTCTCTATACGATGTCAGCAAAACAGATCAAGGCAAACTCGTTTGACGATATTAACACGACAATCACAACGATTCCCCTTCCCGGCACCAGCGAGGTAATGTATCCGGCACCACAAGGGATTTAGGCGGGACCCTTCATAGACCCGTGGTAATTGAGGGTCTCCCGGGCGGTCATGCGGGAGACCCAAAACCAGCCCCTCTTTTCATTTGACTGCCAGGCCTGCCGAAACCGATCAATCCGGACTATGTGGATTTTCTCATGTCTGGTTCGTAAAAATGTAGTTATAAAAAATGTAAAAAGTGGTGGATTTTATATACTTTAAATCCTTGATACACACGATTATTTTATGACTTGGACGGACTTCCTGAAACCTACGATAGGAAAGATAGTTGTTACGATTGTGATAGTGGCAATCTTGAGCTTCTTCTTTTACCAGACCGTTTTCAGCACGTATTCGGCTGGGAGTTGGGTAATTGGTATTATCTTCTGGTATTTGATGTCCTGCATAATTGTTTTTGCCTTTGAAGGGACAAAGGCGAAAAAGTTTTTTATGAAAAAATAAAAAACATCTTTTTTGAGGGCTCTTACAGGTTGTGAGCAGTTTCGAATTATTTCACACCGGACATACATGATAACCTGTCGAAGACTTGACAGAACCGAGCGGTGTTCACTATCCAGAGAACACTAAACTTTTTTTTAATCCCTCACCCTCTATCCACAATCAGGGCACAACCCGACAGGTGATCCGAATCAAAAAGATATCATATTTCGAAAAAACAGAATGTTACCGATAACTTTCAATGATATACATAAAAAACCACTTTCCCACAACAAACGCATGAGTTCTTCCAGAAAGCATAAAATGAATATTCCCGTATTTACGCCAGTTTCTTTGTAATTCCCCGATTCGTTCAAACATTGGTATAGAACCGAAGCATTTCACAAAATCTATGTTGATTCTTCGTCCTGTAAAATTTGTATTATAAAAATCGTTTGCCATAGTTGTCACCTGAAGTTTTTCAGTCTCGTTGCAGGTATTCACAATCCCTGCACGACCGGCCGACCGGGACATACCGTTTTCCCTGCCGTATGTATACCCTTTGCATTTTATGCATCTATCGATCCGGGAGTTTATGCGTTTGGTGTTTAATATCAGGCATACAAAGATGCATTAAACTTTAAACGAGTTAAGGTTTGCAATGGGTGCGGATTGCTACTCAATAATTCTTGCCTAAACCTATCACCCAATGCTCAAAAAGAATATAAGTTAATTGCCATCACCTTCAAAACCAGTTTCAGTCAGGTAAGTATACCCCTCTTCAATTCAACCGGGCTTCTTTTTGCGATATAAGAACCTGCTCTGGTATGCCATGCACCGGTGCATTGCATCCTTATAAATATCCTCCTTGAAAAGATGGGAAAACCGACATATTGGAGTGTTTGTGTTATGAAATTCAATGCGAGAATCTGTATTATTCTGTGTGTATTAATTGTTGCTCTTCTCCCGGCCTTGGCATCAGCGCAGACCTTGGTGCTCGTGAGTGGCACAGGTACCCTTTCAGCTGGATATACAACGATACAACCATCAAGTCCCCTGAATCCTGCAGATTACGGTGGCTCCTGGAATCCCGCGGTTCCTTCAACGGATATTGCATCAACATGGTATTTACCTACCCAGGCTCCCTTCGGGTCTGGTGCTGTGTGGATATCCAGCGCAGCGACACGGGAAGGATTGAGTACCGATAACCAATGGAGGTTATTCAACGATAATTTCACTATTCCGTCAGGAGCCACGATTAACTCCGCTCAACTTGCATTTACTGCTGACAATGCAGCAGATGTCTACCTGAATGGCGTACAAATCGCGACCACCTCACCCGAAGAAGTATACGGTGTGAACCCGAACGATTATTCTGATTATTCAAGAGCATTTTCCACGAGTTTTACTCCTCACGCCGGATCTAACACCCTGTCCTTTGTCGTGCGTAATTTTGCATTAGGTGATGTCAATGGGTTTAATCCCAGTGCGTTGCTCTATACGGCAACAATTCAATATACGTCGTCCCAAACACCTGCCCCCAGTTCCCGTCACCAGCCTTGCCTGTGACCATGATTATCGGATTATTTGGAGCCGTGTTCTATATCCAGAGAACCAGGGAAAACTAATCTTTTTTTAATTCCTCTGCATCTGTCTATAAACAGGACATTTTCACATCATCAACTCTCTTTTTATCAATCTGGATTCCCAACCCGGAAGTATGGGAAAAACGAATGTGTTGCCGACATACCAAACTGGCGTTATTGAAAGAATCCAATCATACCGCGGGCTTGGTTCCGTGTGTGGGAAAAGACAGCGTAAGATGGGAAAGGATGGTATTGACTGCCTTATGATGAGATTTGTTTAATCATACAGCGTTTTTCACATCAAGTATTATCCGCGTATGACATCTCGGACATTGAACCTTGACCGGTTTTCTGGATCGTCTCAGACTGGCGAGACGTGAACCCATATACGTCCATTCGTGCTTACAGTGACGGCAGGACACAAGGCACGATGAATAGGGGTAATTCATCCATCAGTGTGTGTTGAAAGAGGAGATGAAAAGCAGCCGGGCGCCGTGAAACTAATCCGGCAGCGTTATCTTACATTCCGGGAGCCTCATATCTTCGTCCCGGTGGCAAAGCCCGGTGCGGTTGGAAAAATTTCATCATTGCTTGCAGAGAGGAGTATATGGCTGTCAGGTCCAGATGGAAAAAAAAGATCCATAATATAACCCATATTATGAAAATTCCAACAGCTATCTGCCATATCCTTTGCGAGATACGAACGCTTAATTTCGCATAAAATGTTAAGGTCCTTCCATCATCTTCGACGAAATATATGTACCGGTCTATCGGTAATATCGGGATAAAGAAAAAGGTAACGTACCGCGTAAAGCCGAACATTTTTAATCCAATTCCAAAGAAAGAAAAAAGTAGTGGAGCTTCTAGAGAGAAGTCGTGGTGTTTTTTGTCTTCCCGTGGCGGTTTATACAGAGGAACTTCCTCGGTACTTGCATAACGGGGATATTCCTTTTGGGCCGTATAACAAGGAGGTTCCTTGGGTGGTGTACCTCCAATTTTATCTAATTCATCATAGGATCTTTTTTTCGTTGGATCTTTAAGTATCGCGTACGCTTCATTAATTTCTTTAAATTTTTCCTCCGCGCCGGGATCTTTACATAAATCAGGATGGTACTTTACTGCAAGGGTACGATACGCCTTTTTTATCTCATCGGCTGATGCATCTCTTTTAACGTCGAGTATTGCATAATAGTCTTTAGCCGACATTTCATCCAGCTTAACTTTAGAGGATAGCAGTTCTAACCCCAATTAAATGTACTTTTTCATAGATTGATTTTTGGTAAATAACAAATAGTGAGGAATGAGCATGTTTCAATCGGGATGAAATTTTAGAAAATCTTTTTCATTTTATATAAGAACGCCATGCATCTGCGCATTGCATATTAATAAGTGTATTATTTTAGAAGATATATTTTCAGATTCATCCTGCTGACACCGTTCCAGAATCTGCGTTTTTAACCCCCTCTGCCTTCTCCAGTGCCAGAGAGGTGAATCGAGGACGGTAGAGACCATGGTTACTTCAACAAATAAAGTCAGGATTGGATGCAGGATTGTATTCATCCTGTGTGTTGTTTGTATTGTAGCATTAGCGTCTGGTATTGGTGCACCGGCATTCGCTCAAGAGTGGCAGGTGCAAATGTCTTCTGATAAATCTGTGTATCATGTAGGGGATACAATAACCTACACCATCGGAGGAGGTGGTCCTGTTGATCACATCGTTTGGGGTGAGGTTTTGTTGTCTCCAGACATCAAGCATATCACTTGGGAGGATTATGGGTGGGATGATTTGGTCACTTGTAGTGTTAGCGGGAATACCGTAACTTGCAATGAGGTGGGTGGACCGGGTTGGGGATTTGGCGGGTACCCCGGTCTCAAAATCTCGGGGACAATTGCGGGAGGCACAAAACTGGTGAGCTCCTGTACATTTGCCGGATATGATGAGGATGGAAACCCTATGGATCCTGCCAGTGCTTCGAATACTGCGAAGGTCATTGGAATGCCAATTCCAGAGTTCCCTTCAGCAATATTCCCAGTAGTCCTCGTTATCGGATTCCTGGGTGCCGTGCTCTTCATCCGGCGAACCAGAGAAAACTAAACTTTTAGATTAATTTCTTTCAGGTCGGTGTGTAAGGAAACCAAGATAAAAAACGTGATTAATATGATGGGTAGAAACATATTTCTCGTTAAAATCGGAGTCATAGCACTCATTGTTCTGGTACTTTGTACCGGATCTGTCCTGGCGTTTGGTGCGAATTGCGGAGGATATGTACAGTTCAGCCCTTTGAGTCCCTTGGGATCTTTCTCGTTCAATATGACTCCCGATAAAACAGTCTATGCTCCTGGAGATAGAATTACGTACCAATTTGGGGGGATTTTTCCACCACAACATTATCCGCCCCATTATCCGGGATCTATCGCAATCTCCTGCGCAACATTTACCCTCGATTCAAATATCCAATATGTCACCGATAATACTCCCCTTTTCAATGTAGTGTGCAGGATCACCGGCAATTCAGTAATTTGTAAACCCACGGGGATGTTTGGTACCGGATGGTGGTTTGATAGCGGATGGGTACCGAATGGTAATGAAAATCCTCTCCAGATTTCTGGCATAATTTCTCCGGAAACACCCCCGGGGACCCTTATTACAAGTTCCGGGACTTTCCGGTACTTCTCTCCTCCGCCTCCCTGCGGGCAGGTTGTCTTTGAGACGGCTCCCGTAACCAGCACAGTCACTGTAGGACCTGGAGGCCCCATACTTGTTTTAACGCCTCCTGAAGAAATAGCCCGGGTTTATGAATCTAATAAGTTGACTGCGTTGGTATTGGATGATTCAGAGAAGCCGGTAGTTGGTACACTTGTTACGTTCAGAATCATTTCGGGGCCTGATGCCGGCAAGGATGGCACTTCACGATCTGATGCCTCCGGCCAGGCAACGTTCACCTATACCAATAATGCAGTTGGCACTGATTCAGTGGTTGCCAGTTATATTGATCCAGCAGGATCTACGATCTCGTCAGGTTTTTCAACAATTATGTGGGTATCAGAGATTCCTGAATTCCCCTCACCGGTCTTACCAACTGTTATGATTATCGGATTCCTTGGAGTCATGTTTTACCTCCGGCAAACCAGACAACATTAACTTTTTTTTTGAATCAATCCTGCAGCATTATTTTACAATCAGGGCACAACTAACCACAGAACAGTTGCAGAAGGTAACGAAATGTCTATACAACGTACCGGTTCGCTGAAATAGTTACCGTGCGTGTTCTTCCGTCACAAAACGCCAGTATCCTGCCGGGATTCGGATCTCGAAACAGGCACCCTTCCCATACGTTCCGGCTTCTTCTATTGATATTCCGGTAATTGCCAGGATCTCAGCGGTCAGGAACAATCCCATCCCGGTATTCTTTCCAACTCCGCGTTTGAAGATCTCGCGTTTCATGTCAGGTTCGACACCAACACCATTGTCCTCAAAAATGAGCGAGAAATCCGTATCGGAAATCTTTGGATATATCGCAATAGTTGTAAGTTTTTTCCCGTACCTTATGGCATTATCTACCAGATTGTAAAACACTTTTTCCAGTAAAGGATCCGCGTAGACCTCAATATTTTCGAAATCTGATTGAAATATGATACCCGATTTTGTGAAATTCTTAATTGTTTTATCGATAAGATCATTGACATTCTGCCATTGCGGCAGATGGACACCGACTTCCTGGTACTCCCGGGTAAACGTAATATGGCGCTGGATAACCCGGGTAAGTTCCCTGATATCATCAAGAAGCTGCTCCTTCATTTCAGGTTCAGTTGTAGATTTTGCCATGTCTAAGCATCCGATACCCCGGTAATGGTGTTGATAATATCGTGACGGGTGATCTGGTTCATCAGGTTTAGTTTTTTATTGGCAATTTCGATTGCATCTTCAACCTTTTTTCGTTCTGTGATATCCCGAAGGATGCCATAGATCCCGATCGGTTTTCCTGATATGTCAAGCCGCAGGGAACTTTTCTCCTCAAACCAGTTCGTAATACCCCATTTGTCCAGGATCCTGAACCGGGAAACAAATTGCGCATTCTCTTTCAATTCCCGGGAAAGATTACTTTCCACGTCATGAACATCTGAGGGGTGGACGAAAATATGAAATGGTTTTCCCATTACATCATCTTCAAGAAATCCATATTTTGCGATTTGTGGTGAGGCATAGGTAATAATCCCGTTCATATCCGTAGAAAAGAGTATATCCGGGGTATTTTCCGTAAGAGCCCGGTATTTTTCCTCGCTCTCTTTGAGTGCATCTTCGAGTTTCAACCGTTCAGTGACATCGATCACAATACCGCGGAACCCGATCACCGCATCGTTCCGAATGATGGGACCGGTATAAACAATAGCGTTCATCAGTGTTCCGTCAAGCCTCGTGAGATGAACGACCTCTCCCTGGGATTTTGCACCAGCACCCACTCTTGCCAGTCCCGTATTCATACGTTCGAGATCTCCGGGGCTGATATATTCGCGGACGTTTACGCCGTTCTGGATTTTCTCCTCGTTAATACCGAATATTTCAAGACCGGCACGGTTAACATAGGTGATACTCCCTCGCAAATCCAGTTCAAAGATAGTTTGAGGGAGAAGATCAGTAAGCTCCCGGAACCTGAGCTCGCTTTTATGGAGTGCCTCTTCTGCTTCACGCCTTTGTGTGATGTCCCGTATCGCACCTACCCACCCGGTTATGTTGTTGCCCGGATCCACAACAGGTACTGCCTGGGCCGAGATCCAGCGTATCACGCCATCCTGCCGGACGATGCGTGTATCGATTACCATACTCTCTTTCCTTTCTGCACTCTCCCGTACTCCCTGAATGACGTTCTCGCGATCCTCCGGGTGAACTATAATTGCGTAGAATTTACCCAGCATTTCCTCGCGGGAGAACCCGGTAATACGCGTCCACGTATCGTTAATATAGACGATCTTTCCCTCGGTGTCAGTTTTATGGAACCCGACAGGCGAAGCTTTGAGGATACCGGTGAGGAGCTCGGTTGTCTCCATCAGTTCCCGTTCCAGCCGGTTGCGTTCAGTTATATCGAGAAAGGTGACGCTCCGCTGCGAGCTGCCGGAGAAC
Organism: uncultured Methanoregulaceae archaeon; assembly: GCA_963701095.1. Lineage (GTDB taxonomy): Archaea > Halobacteriota > Methanomicrobia > Methanomicrobiales > Methanospirillaceae > Methanoregula. The sequence continues at coordinate 688,475 of OY969564.1, read as the reverse complement.
GATCCCATGCTGATTATTACATCGACTATCCTTCCATCAGGAAGATGCATTCTGCCGGTGGTGGTTTCCGTGGTAACGGGAGCCTGGCCTGTCTGGGTCGTGTCAGCGGGCATAAGCCCTCCCATTTCTCCGGTAAGGTAATCGGTAATATTGCTCCTGTTCTGGATATCCTCAGCATTCTGGCCCGTTAATGTGCAGAAAAGATTGTTTACAAGAACAATGGTGCCATCGTTCTCAATGACTACCATAGGATTACCGGAATGTTCGAAGATGGCCAGGTATCGCTGGATAAGGTCATCCGATGTCTTTTTCAGGAGCGAATGGCCGGCCTGCCGGTCCTGGGTGGCACGGTTGTATTTCTTCTCAAGCATCTCGGTCCTGGTTTCGAGGCGCCGGAGGAGTCGTTCTACCCTGTCTGCGTCGTGTTTCTCAATCTGGTTGAGGGACGATTTGAGCAGATCCCTGAGCTCATTGATTTCACTCATCAGGGTTCACCGGAATTTCAGGAGCGCTAACGAGAGGGTTTCGTTGAACACGTCACATGACCCGGCTTCCGTATGCCCGATCTCCCCGTAAGTGAAGAATCCTACAACCGGGACATTCCAGTTGTCTGCTATAGCCTGGATCTCTTCGTTCACCTTTTTGCCTGCAGCCTGATGGCGGGCACAACAGTCAAAAATGATTATGAGATCAGCATCTGGTTTCTTCTGATGGTATTCTTTCAGTTCACGCGTGGTAGCCGCTATCGTTTCAAATCCGAACGAGCTGGAGAACCTGAGGATCGAACCTTCCGGTATAGTTCCTGCATACGTGAGATATCCGGTTTCGAAATCCGCGGAGAGTGCGGTCCGGAGGGTTTTGGTTCCGTCGGGCCGCGTGACCAGCATGGGAAAACTGAGTGCAGTGGCAATGATTTCCTCTTTGGGGATATTGAGGTACTCCGTAACCAGATCGATTGGCAGCCTCCCGTCTATGGACTTCACCACATTTCCTTCCGATGACGTCACGACCATCTCGGTTCCCACACCCTGCCAGCCGCTTGTGGTAAAACTGGAGAGTTCAATCTGATCGGTATCAAGGGCAAGAACCACTGCGCCGTCATGGGACAGGCCGTTTTTGGAAAATGCCGTTGTCTCCTCAAACGCATTATCATCGCCGGCGATGCCTCCAACAATGGTGGTCCCTTCCGGAATGGCTTCCTGTATGCCCCGGATGATCGCCTCGCCATCATTGGTAAGACCGGAGATTGCTATAAGGAACGCGGGGCGTGAAAAGAGCGAGGAACCCCAGATGCCGATCTGGTGCCCGAGTGCGGCAGAACCCCCCTCCCCACGTTCGAAAAGGCGTACTGAGATGGCAGAAGGGGGGGGATCAAGGAGGCAACATACTGCTGAAAGTTCGTGGACCGGAGAACTTCCTGTGTCCGTCATGATCTCTCCGGCAGTTGTACAACCAAAAACTTCAACACCGGTGCTCCCGAATACCCCGACGCAGTCCTCAATTCCGAGAAAAGGTGTGGTGAAGAGAAATGCGAGAGTGGGCCGAAAATCCTTCTGGTATTTCCTGATCTTCTCATCGAGTTCGTCAGTTGTCTGGACAACGAATCTCTGGATCTGCATGTAATTTACGGAATGTTCCGGAAGTTCATTAACCTGATGGAGTTTTGGGTCCGGAAACGGTTGATGATGAAATTGCTTCTTGTATGGTGTCATCATTCCAACACGGGAAAATACCAGCCATTAAGAGGGTATGCGATAAACAGCCCACCTTGACTAACAGGATCGGGTGATACACATGCAGAAAGATGAACGCGACAGTAAGGAGGCGGCTATTGCACGGATATCAAAACTCTTGAAGAAAACCCAAAACGGATCGAAAGAACAAAAGAAATTGTTAAACGACTTGCAAAAATTTTTGAAGGGGGATATTCCAGCCGCAAAAAAATAAACGTTCAATCCTGTAACATAATCTGCATTCCAGGCAGGACCGTTACGGGATCGAGGCAATATACCGTTCATAAATTGAAGGCAAGCGGGAAAAAATGAGATTAACAGTAAAATATTGGATTCCGGGAAAATTACTCCTCATCTGGAGAGAAGAGATCCAAAACCCGGTTCCTGATCTCCTGCATCTTCTCTGGTCGAACATCACCAATGGATTTGCAAATTAACTCTTTTTCCAGAGCGTAGATCCCATCAGCCTGAATATAGCTGGGATGGTCAAGCGATCCGGCGAGAAGGTCATCGTTTTTCAGACTGACCTCCATCAGTTTTGGTTTTCTGGAGGTGATTTTAATGACGATAAAATCACGGGAGATCCTGTTATACCGGGTATTACTCACTACAAGTGCGGGACGCATTTTGGACTGGATCTGGTCGGAATAGGAAAAATCCACAAGGACGATGGATCCCTGTGCCGGATCAGTCATGTGCTAACTTTTTCTTTGAGTACTCTTTCCATGCATCATCCGGGTTTTCATAATCGATTTCGATCTTCGCTTTCCGGAAGATAATCTGGTCTTTATTCGATGATATTGCCAGATAATCCCCGTCATTTATGCCGAGTTTTGACCGGATCTTTTTCGGGAGGGTGACAAGCCCTTTTGACGAGACCTTGACAAGTGTCGTATCAGACATATGCACTCACAACTTAGAATATAAGATTATTAGATTATGATTTTTTCGGTGCAAAGGTTTTGTTAATTTCTCAGGACTTTAAGAATACGCGTGTCCTCGCGGATGGAAGCGTGGATAAATCCCATGACATTTTTGAGGCTGGCAAGCCGTATGCCAGCGAGTATATCAAGGGAAGATGCTATTGTGGTTCCGGGAGGGGAGAATGTGTTACCGGATGACAAGAGGGTGCGACCGGGAAGACCAAGCGGGAAACAATAAGGATAACGATAAAACAGAGAAATTTTTTTACCCCAAAGTGATCCATTTATTACAGTATATATGCATATACTCATGTATATGTCAGAAGTTACAACCGTACGAATGCGGACAGATACGAAGGCGCTTCTGGACGATCTGAAGATCAACCCCCGGGAGACCTATGATGATGTTGTTCGCCGCCTGGCTAAATTAGCGTATGATGATGAGCCCCTTACCAAAGATGAGATTGATGCAATGGAGGAAGGAATAGCCGACATTAAGGCGGGAAGGGTACGCTCGCTTCGGGATGTCATGAAGGATCTGGGTGACGACGAAGTAATCAAAGCCCGGAACCTGTGATGGCGTGTACCAGATAAAACTTTCACGGCGGGCAGAAAAAGACCTGAGGTCAATTCCCCGGGATTTTCGTATCCACATCGAACTTGCCTTAGAGCGATTTGCTGAAAACCCGGATCTGCGTCATGACGTTGTAAAAGTCCGGGACAGTCCGAGGATAATGCCCCGGTACCGCCTTCGCGTTGGAGATTACCGGGTGACGTTTTTTATCCATCATGATATGCTGCTCATTGAAATAATCACTATCGGAAAAAAGAAGAATTTCGAGTATTGAAGATACTTGGTTACGATATAATTTTTATTCTTATTTTTGTGAATTTCGATTACCTGGACTATTAAGAAGGATCGTCCTCGCTGATGTTATTTGTGCTAAATCCCACGATATTTTCGAGGCGACGAGCCTTACGCGAGTGAGTATATCCGGGGAAAAATGGCGGTCGCGGTTCCAGGAGGGGAGACTGTATTAATGGATGAAGAGAGGGCGCCTGGGAAGGCCAAGCGGGAAAAGATGAGGATGGCGGTTTTGTCCAGGATTGTTCTCCTGGTAGCTCGAGCATGCATCGCAGTACTTCATACAGATCTGTCGGTTCTCGGGAGTATCCTCAACGGCAATCGTGCTGGTCTTTATGATGAGAGAATATTCAATCCGGAATAATAGGTTTCCCGGTGCAGGTCACGTTTCTTGTAGTCCTGCAAAAAAATAAAAAAAAGTTCACCGGCCTTGTGTGGGGGGTACCGTCGCTATCTGGATAGATTTGACCATATAATCGAATGTCTGATCATCTAATGCAGAATAGGAAATAATATACGGGACGTTAGTATTTCCAAAAGTGACTTCCACAATCGCCGGTACTGGATTTGTTTTCCCCTCCTGACCTGTAGTATAGACAAGCTCATATGAAGGATTGCCGGAAATTTCCTCCTGGAGAGAGGTTTGAACGACCTGCACGCCCGGGTAATAGTTCTCTATTGCACCGGTAACATTGTTAAAATACGTTCCAAGAGTCGATGTTGTCGGATTATCTACGTCAATACTGAAGGTAGTATATTTTCCATTAACCGTCGGGGAAAAGAAATTAACAATATTACAGGTAGTTTTGCCATAGGGACGTGCTGCCAAACAGGTCGCTGGAGCAACATCCTGTTCCCGCCAGTCAGAAGGATACGACATCGTCAGTTGATATGTTGGATTGGTATAGGTCAGGTACTGTGGTCCTGCAGCGGTAGCCACAGGCAGCGTTGTAGGTACCGTCGTAACTGCACTATTACCGGTGTTTGACGTACATCCGGAAATCATAATTACACACATAAGAACCAGAAACAGAACCGGAACAACAAGGATATGGTTTTTCATAAATCTCACTGACCAGAAGTTACGATGATTGTATATAAAAGTATCTCTCTGCAATGCTGATGCGGTATCGGCACATAACGAAAAAGAATGTCGTCTGAAGAAGCAATAGCCGTGCATAATGAAACTCTCCTTTTGGTCAAAAAACCAGTCCCGGTTGAAGAGAAAATTATTACGGCCCAATCTCGCGAACCGTGAGATCATAATTGCCTGTAACTCCTGAATAGTAAAAGTTAGCCGTAAATTCAACTGGTACTATGTCAGTTCCTGACTGGAGGACACCTGCGGTTGTGTAGGTCGCACCCGGCAGGAAGATTCTTTGCGCTGCCACTTTAGTAAAACGACGGATAACCGGCCTTCTGAAACTGATGATAAAAACGGGAATGCCCGCCGGGGATACTTCCACTGGAATGGTTGTACGGATGAACCATAATCGCCTGAAGCGAGCAGGGGCATCAAAAAAGGGGACTAAAACCTCTCAAATTCCGGAGCCGGATTTTTAAAGATTGAAAAAATTAGTGTTCTCTGGTTCGTTGGATGAACAATACGGCTCCAAGGAATCCGATGATCATAATCGCCGGTATGACCGGCGAGGGAAATTCGGGTAACATAGGAGGCATGCAAGAGGAGAAGTCAGCCGTTGCGACAGGATCAGCTGGCGAAATGGTTACATCCAGCGGCATTTGATAGCACGCATAAGATTTTATTTCGATCAGATAGGATCCCCAAGGCATGTTCTCAAAGGTAAACGGGGCCACATGTCCGGTGTCAACATTGTTGATCCAGATTTCAGCACCATTTATTGCAGCAATCACTGAGATAGATCCGTTCACCAGTGTGTGGAGCGGGAAATCGGCGGTTGCAGTTGAACCTTCTGTCACATCGACGGTCTGAACGTCTGGTACAGAATACCCGTTAAGGACGACATAAACATCGTAGTCAGCCGGGTTGAGATTTTCGAACGTGTACGGTGTTACCTGTGTTGTGTTTTCACTATCGAGATAAATCTCGGCACCAGCCGGCTCAGAAGTCACAGTAATAGCGCCGGGCTGAGATGGAGCAAACTTCTGGATCCTGTTGTTCCCTGAATCCGCAACGTATACATTGCCGGATGCATCCACGGCAATACCATTGGGTTCAAAGAACTGACCTTTTCCAGAACCCCTGGTGCCCCATTGGGTTACAAAATTCCCTTTTGAATCGAATTCATTAATCCGGTTATCGACTCCTTCCGTCACATAAATGTTACCGGTTCCATCAACAGCAAGACCCATAGGGTACCTACTAGTATCTCCATTCTCCCCAAAGAGTACTAAGAAGTTTCCATTTTTTTGGATGTTCCCCCACATCTGCGAGACGTACACATTTCCTGAAGTGTCAACGGCAACTCCGGTTGGAAGACTAATACTCCAGTTCGCGATATAGTTTCCATTCGAATCAAATTTTAACAGAACCGAGTTTCCATCGACAGCGTAGATATTCCCTGATGTATCGACAGCCAAACCCCATGGAATAAAATCTGTGTTTTGGCTGCCATATCCGGTGAGAGTTATATTCATCAAATAATTCCCATTCGAATCAAATTCCTGAATTCTAGTATCATCACCTACATAAACGTTGCCAGAACTATCGACTGCTACACTTCTGGGTCCCTCAAATTGCCCATTACCCGAGCCAGGTGTGCCAAATTGAGTTTGATAAATCCCATTGGAATCAAATTTCTCGATCCTGTCATTCCCGATATCAGCAACATAGACATAGCCGGATGTATCGACTGCTACTCCATTGGGATTGTTAAACGTTCCATTGCCCGAGTCAACGGAACCCCATTGTGTCACATACCCATACGTTTCCGCAGCCATCACGCCCTGAATAAAAATCAGAAGGAAAAGAAGTATGGCCACTACGAGTATTATTCGAATTGATTTCATCTAACTCACCATTCTTTTGCCTTAGGATCAAGACTGAATGGCTTTCTCGAAGAGTGAATGCAAAAAGATAGTCAGCTGGAGCTTGTCCCGGGCCCCTTAATTGAATTTATTAATTTCCTGCAAATTATAAAACGATGCAATGCAACTTTGCTTCGCATCGTGGTTAAATCCCATGATATTTTTGAGGCAGACGCGCCTTTCGCTAGTGAATATATCAAGGGGAGGATGGCTATTCCGCCGAAGATTGTAACGGGGATAGCTGAGAAACTCCAGGATTATTTCAATACGTGGATCCCGGACGTGACGGCGTTATCTGCACGGTCGCGCCTTTAGTCGTGAAAGCGGATGATTTATTCAGGTTCTGAGATGGCGGGACTATTAAAAAATCAACTTCTATGGATTTCGACGATGCCATTTTCATTCGAGTCCCGTTAACGCACCAGTACTGTAAAACGGATCGAACTACAAACGAGGCGACTGATTAATACTTCGACTGCACATAATAGTTTTCATGGAGAAGAAGACCGTCTTCACATTTCTGTATATTCTTCTGTTTCCTGCTCTCATCCTCGTACTTTCTGGAGATCTTCTCTGGATTGCAGGTTGGGTTTTTTGCATCTGGTTTATTGTTCTCTGTTTTTCGACGATCCTCTCCTTGTACCGGAAAAACCCGGCGCTGTTGGAAGAAAGATATAAGAAACCTGGTACCGGCAATCAGGAAGGTTGGGACCGGTACGTTGTCTACGGACTCATAACCGGGTTTACGCTCTGGATTGTCATTATGCCACTTGATGCAAAACGGTTTGGCTGGTCTCCCGCATTCCCTGTCTGGCTGAATCTCCTTGGAGGAGCCGGGTTGGTCGGATCCTTCATACTGTTCTTCCGGTCATTTGCCGATAATTCATTCCTCTCACCCCTGGTAAGAATCCAGAACGACCGGAAGCAGCAGGTTATATCGACCGGTGTTTATAGGTTTGTCAGGCATCCAATGTACCTTGGCGCAATCCTGATGATGATCGGGGCACCGCTGCTTTTAAGTTCATCCTTTGGTGTGCTTGTAGGTCTTGTTCTTATGGTTCTTTTGATGGCAAGGATAATTGGGGAAGAAAAGATGCTAGCCAAGGAGTGGAAGGCTACCGCGAGTATACACAGAATGTCCACTATCGGCTTATTCCCTTTATCTGGTAATGAAATTTTCTGGCGCTGCTCGCCACTTTTTTCCCAATCCTTTCATTATCTGCGCGATTTTGCCGAATTCATACTCGGCTATAATCCCGTAAAACACCAATATATTCAATGGAAGCAGGCGCTAACACCGTCAGGTTAACCTGAATGCTTCCGGAATGCAGGGCGGGGCTCGGTTAAGTCCGTGACTGGCGACATATTTTCCTCGACGAAGGCTTGATGCAACTACCTGAAGACGTGACAGAACCCTGTTTTTCTGTGTTCAGGACGATAGTATTACTTTTGCAAACGAAAATATATTCGGGATAGATGGTGTCATAGGAGGGGGTGCAAATCTTGAAAAATAAGGATCCTCAAAATAATATCATTGACGATCATTCCATAAAAACCGGCAATGGCACTACATTTAAGAACGAGGCGGTAATTGGTCATGGATCAAAAATCGAGCAGAATACCTGTTCCATCCAGGATACATCACGGGAATTTGAAACTGCACCTGCGGATCCCTCAAATATTGAAGTTATTGCAAAAGTTTTAATGAGTGTAGTCGGTTTTAAAGGGAGTATTATCATTGATTTGATAGCATTCATTTCGTTCTTTTTGGTAATTCCCATAGGTATTGCATCTATCATTAACATACCCCCGAATCAATTTACGCGATCGACCTTTATTGGATTACTACCGAGATTTCCCAAATATGGCATAGAAATTTTAATCCTCGGGCTTATTGCATTGGCAATTTTCATCGTGGTTTTGGATTCACTCATTTACTATTGTATGTCACGGTGTGAGCATTGTGGAAGAGATTTCGCTCTATTCGAAAAGCAAGCAGGAAAAGTTCGCGACGGAGATGCTGTTTACCAGGCTGAAAAATGCTCTACCGAATGTCGCTATTGCCATGATGTCCGGGAAAAGAAGGTTTTCTTTAAAATTCCCTAAAGCAACAGCAAAGACGATGATTATTGGATCTGTTTAGCGCCTGAGGTTGATGAACGAATATTTCACCTCGTTGAAACTATTCAATCAAAGGAGCTGATAACTTCCCGGGACCTCTGATAATTTTTCCAATTCAATACGTTGAAATAATTCATTTTTAATTGAATTTTCTCACGAAGTCCTGTCAACCTATCAGAACCGGCACGCCCGGGAAGGCCAAGCGGGAAAAGGTGACAGTAACTGAAAAATTATAGTTGAAGGAAATGGATCGGGAGACGAACGCTCTTCACACCTCTAGACAAAAGATCCCGTGGTTACCTCTCCCGCACGTTGGTACGAAGCGATGATAACCCCGCTCGGAGAGGTCTTGCATTCCTGCAGTTTGAATGCTGCGGGGATAGTGCCGTCAGCAAACAGGCGCTTTCCCGGGCCAAGCGTGATGGGAAATATTTTCAGCCACAATTCATCGACTAAGTCATGTTTCATGAGTGTCTGGATGAGGTTTCCGCTTCCGTGAACCTGCAACTGAGGTCCGTCGCGTTCCTTGAGCCGTTTGATCTCCTCGACCACATCCCCGCTGATAACAACAGACTTGTTCCATCCGGGTGCTGTCAGGGTTTTTGAGACAACGTACTTCGTTGCATGGTTAAATCCCACGGCTATGGGATCACTGGGGTTTGTCGCGTTCGGCCAGTACGCTGCAAAAATCTCATAGGTCTTTCTCCCGAGGAGTAAATCGAACGGCCTGCTCACCTGACGGATCATCTCTTTTCCCATGAATTCATCGCCATAGGGTACCATCCAGCCCCCGTACCGAAAGCCTCCGGATGGATCTTCCTCCGGTCCTCCCGGAGCTTGCATAACGCCATCAAGCGTTACAAACGAAAGAACAATTATCTTCCTCATAATACCGTCCCGGAAGACTCACTTGTCGGAGCGAATTATTAACCTTTGCAACTTACGTGCTGTTGTGTTGGTGACTTCCGTCCTCGCTGATGGCAGCGTGGTTAAATCCCACGCTCTTTTTGAAGCGGATGGGCCTTACGCGAGTGAGTATATCAAGGGAAGGATTGCGGTTGCGGTACCGGGTGAGGATAATGTGTTACCGGATGAATAGAGGACACATTACCGCTTTTTCTCCGGGAAAATTACTCCCTGTCAGGAGAGAAGAGATCCAAAACCAGGCCCCTGATTTCCTGCATCTTCTCTGGCCGAACAACACCGATGGATTTGCAGATGAGTTCTTTTTCCAGAGCATAGATCCCATCAGCCTGAACGTAGCTGGGATGATCCAACGATCCGGCCAGAAGATCATCGTTTTTCAAACTGACCTCCATGAGTTTTGGCTTTCTGGAGGTGATTTTCATGACAATTACATCACGGGAGATCCTGTTATACCGGGAGTTACTCACGACAAGCGCCCGGACGCATTTTGGACTGGACCTGGTCGGAATAGGAAAAATCCACAAGGACAATGGATCCCTGTGCCGGTTCAGTCATGTGCTAACCTTTTCTTTGAGTACTCCTTCCATGCATCATCCGGGTTTTCATAATCGATTTCGATCTTCGCTTTCCGGAAGATAATCTGGTCTTTATTCGAAGATATCGCCAGATAATCGCCGTCATTGATGCCGAGTTTTGACCGGATCTTTTTCGGGAGGGTGACGAGTCCCTTTGACGAGACCTTGATAAGTGTCGTATCAGACATATGCACTCACAACTTAGAATATAAGATTCTTAGATTATGAGTTTTTCGATAAAAAAGTTCTATCCCGTTCTCAGGACTTTAAGAATACACTTGTCCTCGCTGATGGAAGCGTGGTTAAAGTCCATGCTCTTTTTGAGGCAGACGAGCCTTATGCCAGCGAGTATATTATGGGGTGAATGGCGGTTGTGGTTCCGGGTGGGGAGAGTCTGTTACCAGAGGCAGAGAGGGTACCGCCCGGGAAGGCCAAGCGGGAAAATGATAATTTGATCTTAATTCACTTTTTTCATAATCTAAAACGCGGTCATACGGAGAAAGATTGATTAAAAAAAAGTTAGTATTCTCGGATTCGCCGGATGAACAGAACCGTTCCCAGCAATCCGATGATTAGAATCGCTGGTATCACAGGAGAGGGAAATTCGGGCAGACCCCCCGAAATCACCGTGACCGGCGCTGTCATGCTCTGACCGTCAACGGACGCGGTGACAGAGGCGGTACCGGTTGATGAGGGTGTGAAGGTCGTCTTGGACACACCGTTTTGGGTCGAACCCTTTGAGGGATTAACAGTACCGCCGGTACTTGAAAAAGAGACCGGGATATTGTCGGGAACATAGGTCCCAAAAAGCGTGTTTCTGGCGGAATTGTCCGTCAGGTTTGCCGAGATTGTAGAGGTCTGTGTAGGGTTGATGGTGGATGGGGACGCCATCACACCGAGCACCAACCATGGACTGCTGATGACGTTTCCGCTCGTGTATCTAGAGGGATCGCTGTTGCTGCCCCACCAGTTGTCTGATGCATCGAATGAATAGACACCGTTATTATATACCGCTATTCCGGTATCGTTATAAATCCGACAAAAATGCATAGTGCCGCCGTCATTAAAGATGGCGCCGCCTTCTATTGCTGAGCACCCGGTAAATGTCGAGGAGGTCATGGTTGCCGGGCCGGTAGCGATGGCGCCGCCGAAGTATGCCGAGCAGTCGGTGAATGTCGAAGAGGTTATGGTTATCGCGTTGTTTGAAAAGATAGCGCCGCCCCCACCTGCCGAGCAATTGGTGAATATAGAAGAGGTTATAGTTGCCGAGCCGGAAGGGACGGAGATGGCACCGCCACCTGCACCTACTGAGCAGTCGGTGAAAAATCCATTCCATCAGTAAATCGCTTCAAATTAAACTGGCTGAAGAGTTTCAACTGGAGAACGGCCCCCTTGTTCCGGGTATTGAGGACTGAAACCGTGTCAGAGTAAAACGGCGGGATCATGAGAAGTTCCTCATCATCAACAATCAGTTCCAGCGTGTTTTCGACTCTCATCAGTTTATGGAGCTCTTCAAATTCCGGAGGAGCAAAGGGTGGGGGAGTAGCAAACTTTTTCGAAGTGATCACATGGATATCCGCGTTCTTTCCCGGGAACTGAGCCCGCAATTTTTTCTCAAGACCCGGAGCATCAGATATTACGATAAGCGACAGGGAAATATCCTTAATTTGTATATTTTCAACCAACGGAAGGTATCGCTCACCGATCATGCACCGGATATGATTTTTTGCCTTACCGAAAAGGTCACGAAACTTATATTCGACGCTCTTATCTCCATATATGGTCCAGAGAGCCTCCTCCTTATCGGTGCGCACCTTTTCCAGTTCCAGTTTTTCCAGTTTTTCCAGTGCCAGTTTGGCTGACTTTTTATGGTTGCCCATGAGCAGGTCAATGGCCATGTGAGGTGAAACCGCGCTATATCGTGCCGGTTTGGTGATTCTTTTTACCGCAAGTCCCATTTCCGCCAGGTGATCCAGAGCCTCGTATACGCTTGGCTTTGAGATAGAGAGATATTCAATAAGATCTTTTGCATCTGCATTATCGAACATGACCAGCGCGGCATAAACATTCGCTTCATTATTGGACAACCCGAGATTATTGAGCGATTTTACGAGAGATGCGGGGATGCTTTCCATATGAATATAGTGTTCACGGAGTTGTTAATAATTTAACTACTACGATGAATACTTTTTTATAAGTCCTGGGTCAAACTCATGTAAAAATTGTAGTAAAATATTTTACTACTCATTTGGGGAATTGCGAATGTTCAGAATGAAATATCTACCATCATATCCGGATAATCGGAATTTTTTAGCAGACCACAGGCCGGCTCATTCAGGAGCAAGGAAAAGCATTTTCGCTCGGATGCCGCGTTCCGCATACGTGGTGCTCGTGTTTCTTTTCCTGGCCATGGGATTTTTGATTCTTCCGGCAAATGCTGACGCCATAACTGATGCTGTTCAGGCTGCAAACAACGTATATTTATCAAACTATACGCTCGATCCGGCAGTCCTCTTTACCGGGGATACTGCAACTGCAACGTTTTACGTCACCAACGGGAATGCAAACCAAAGCGTCATGGTCAACCATGCTACCTTCGGTGATGACGATATCCACCTTATCAGCGGCACGTATGACACCAATGTCAACATTGGGCCTCTCCAGACCCAGTCGTTTGTATTCTCTATTAAAACGGATAAATCTGCGAGTACCTACTATCCTTCATTCTCTTTGAACTTTGTCGCCGGGAATGGAATGTATTCAAAAACACCGGTCAAGGTGGACAATACACCCCTTGTAATGACCATTGCTAACCAGCCGGATTCATTCAACCAAGGAGTTAAAGCGACTATCAGTGTTCAAATCTCAAATCCCCGTGATAACGATGTGAAAAATGTCATCTTTGATGTTACCGGGAACGATGCCACCCTTACGCCTTCGAAGACATATATCGGGTATCTGCCTGCCGGGACCAGTACGTTGGTCAATTTTACTGTTACACCGGATTCCCCCACTTCACTTTCCATGCAGGTCGATTACGGGAACGGGGACAACGACCATACGATCAATACCACTCTGCCGATCCTGTTTACAACCGACAAAGTGCAGGCCGATCCGGTGATGAGCAATATTGTTATCGCATTCAACAACGGGACTTACGACCTCACCGGAGATTTAACCAATGCCGGTCTCTCGAACGCAAATGGTGTCACGGTCACATCACTTTCTCCCGCAGTGCCGCAGGAACCTGACGTGAATTATGTTATCGGTGCACTCAAACCGGATGACTTCGGCAGTTTCGAGCTCACCTTTACGGTGCCTGAAGGCACGACAAGCGTACCCCTCCAGCAATCTTTCAGAGACAGTAATGGCAATATTATCACCTCCGTCCAGAATATCGACCTAACAAAGGCTACAACTCAGACTGGTTCACAACCAAGCATGCTTCCGTTACTGATTATTGTCATTATAATTGTGCTTGGTACAGGCGGGTATCTCTACATGAAGAAGCGAAAGAAACAGTAAAGGAGGACGGTGCATCATGCAACCGGTCATCCAGTTTTCCGACGTGGTTAAAATCTATCCGCTCAAGGCCGGAGATGTGACTGCCCTTAACCACGTCTCATTTGAAGTGGAACGGGGGGAGTTCATATCGATCATGGGGCCATCGGGATCCGGCAAGTCAACACTGCTGAACCTGATGGGATGCCTTGATACACCAACCACCGGTGATATCTTCATAAGTGGGATAGGAGTCGGCGATATGAGCGATATCGAACTCACGAACCTGAGACGGGATCGTATCGGGTTCATTTTCCAGTACTTCAACCTCTTTCCCCTGCTCAACATCATCGAGAATGTCAGCTTTCCCCAGATGCTCAAATCCGGTAAAGGAGTTAATGAGGACAAGGCGCGGGAAGTGCTTCGTGCAGTCCAGCTCGATGAAAATCTCTTCTCACACACTCCCCTCGAACTTTCGGGGGGACAGCAACAGCGTGTTGCGGTTGCACGGGCGCTTATCAATGATCCCGATATCCTGCTGTGCGATGAACCGACGGGAAATCTCGATTCAAAGACCGGCGCGAGTATCATGGAACTCCTGACGGAACTGAACAGGAAGGGCTCAACCGTCATCGTTGTTACTCACGATCCCCTCGTTGCTGAATATACCAATCGGATCATCAGGATCGTTGACGGGAGAATTGCAGCATGAATACGATATTCTGGGAGATCTCCAAACGAAATATTCGGATCCACATGCTCCGTTCGACTTTGGCAATGCTCGGTATAATTATCGGTGTCGTCGCCATCGGTGCTATGGGTGTCCTTGGAAATAGTATTACACAGGAGATCAGCTCGAGTCTCTCGTCTGTGGGGGACTCGGTAATTGTCACTCCATATAGCGGAGGAGGGGGAGGCATGGGCCCAAGCGGAGGCGGTGGAGGTTCAAGCTCTGCAAACCTGATGCTTACCGATCAAAATTTCCAGCTGATCAAACGGGTAGTTGCCCCGAACGTGGCGATTCCTGTTCTTTCAACATCCGAACATATGCAAGTGGGTGTCGGAAGCAACGATATCGTGGCGACCATTTACGGCATCCCGACAGATGATGAATCCGTTCTCTTACCCAATCTCCAAGCAGGGGGTTACAACAATGCAAACTCCGGCTGTCTGGTAGGTTCGACATTTGCATCGGATCATAATATCAAGGTCGGTTCGCGCATTTCTATCGGAACCGATGGGCAATACGGCACGCTCAGAGTGACCGGTATTATCGTGGAACGGGGAATGAGCTTTGATATCAGCACCGATAGTGCAATTGTCGTGACGCAAGATTGGTTTGAGAGTACCTACAATGAGCAGGGTGAATATAATGAAGTGGTCGTCAAGGTCACCAGCGGCACTACGGCGGCTGTAACAACGACCATTGAGAATCAGCTCAACCGGAACACCAGGGATAAGACTGTTTCTGTGACGGACAGCAAGGCAACACTTGCCACCGTCTATTCGACCTTTAGTTCGGTCACGACATTTGTCGAGGCCATAGGGGGTATCTCAATGATCGTCGCGGGTGTTTCCATCTTTAACATCATGATCATGTCGGTCAACGAAAGGATCAAAGAGATCGGAATCATGCGTAGTATTGGCACACAAAAAAGGGAAGTTATGAGCATGTTTGTCTACGAAGCTGCTATCATCGGTGTGATGGGGAGCTTGATCGGGGGGATTCTCTGTATCCTTGCCGGATATTTGGTAAGTGCTCTGTTTCTTGGCACTACGAAGTATCTCTTCACGGTGGCAAGCATGACATCAGTTGTCGAAGGAGTAGGATTTGGTATTATCGTCTGCCTTCTCTGCGGGGTATATCCGTCCGTGCAGGCGGCTAACCTTAACCCGATTGATGCGCTGAGGCACGAGTGATCCGTGATGATAACTGCAGGAAATCAAAGGACCAACGATATGTTTTACCTATGTAGATCTCTGGCACCAGTTTGTAGGAGAACAGATCCGGGAAGAGATGATAATAATGCCACATAAAAACCCGTGGGTTCTTATCACTTCGGAGGAAATTGACGAAATACGCAGGTCTCTCCGAATTCTTGAGAAGGAGGGATCCCAACCATGCCTGGATAGTACCAGAGCCATTGAGGGGATCCTCACGTTAGTTGAAAGGCGCTTAGTATGATAGAATTACCAGCAAAAAATGCTATTTACACGAGGAGGAAGGTTCGATGAACCCTTTTTACTGCAACTTTATTAAAAAAAAAGAATACTTTGATATCTCCTTTCGACGTTGACGCAAAAAACAAAATTTGAGATGAACAGTGGTACTATTCGGCTCAAGGAGATTTATTGTGTTTACAGTTAATTTGTTCACTCTTCAGATGTGGAAAATTTACCAAAGTAGATGAAACAGCATTGTTTTCCTTTTATTTGCATAAACTGAACAGTAGGTGCCAGCGCCGAGTATAGCAGCAAGCCCGGTATCAACAGCAACCCCCGGATCGTTTGTCATCCGTGAAAAATGAGCTATTTCCGAGTTATTATATATAACATTTACATTATTATTGCGTATCCTAAGCCTCTTAGTTATCTGTCTGGATAACCACAATGACCGCTCATTAGGATTTCATATTTTCTGTTCTTGGGATGAAAGCATTTGAGAGACTCTACTCGAATCCTCATAGAATTTCTGGTGTGAGAAATCATGGGTAAACAAAACGGGCATTTCACGAACAGGATGATATTCATCCTGCCCATTGTTGTTTTTTTAATCGTTATCTGTATGCCGGTCTCGGTTGATGGAAAAAACGTGTCCGATATTTTTTCAAATGATACTAGTTTGAACACTCAACTTTGGACCATGAATGGGCCGGTACTTCAAAATACAGCTTCATCCTTGGGAGAAAATTTCGTTAGTCTTCAATTGAGTTTCAGCAAAACGGGTATGACAATGGGAGGTGTTAATGGACTATATCAGATGACGGGTATGCAATCCAACAACAATTTCACTCCTCCTTTTACTGTTCAGACAACGGTTGAAGGGAATGTCGCAACGGGTAACCCATTTACAATATTTCTCGTAAGTCGTGACCTTCAGAATAAAGTACTAATCTTCGGAGACACTGATCCGAATAGCGGTTACACGGGTATTTGGGCTGGAAATTCTCAATATCATGATCAGGACACTTGTTTAGACGCCCATCCCCAAAATAACATCTTCTATTCATTCACAATTACTGTCGATAAAAACGGGAAGGCGAACATCACGCTGTCTCACGGGAACAATATACTCGGTACACTCGATAATGTCAATGCAGGAACAGCTCCTCTCTACTTGATACTGGGACAGTATGAAGGATATCCTAATGATGGACCGGGTCCCAACCAAGCAATTTGGCAATTAGCTTCCGTATCTTCTAGTTTAATAATTCCGACCGTCACCTCGATTTCACCGATCTCCGGCCCTACAGCCGGTGGAACATCAGTATCCATCAACGGCACCGGCTTTACCGGGGCAACGGCCGTAACGTTCGGCACGAGACCGGCAACATCCTTCACTTTTAACGGGGATACATCAATCACCGCGGTGAGCCCGGCCCAAACTGCCGGTGTTGTAGACGTTACGGTAACGACACCGTACGGCACATCTGCAACTTCGCCTACTGACGAATTCTCCTATACATCGGTTATCCCAGAATTTCCCTCGCCAGTGATTCCAGTTATCGTGATCATCGGATTATTGGGAACGGTTCTCTTCATCAGGAGAACCATAGAACATTAACCTTTTTTCCAATTCTTCCATTTTCCCCGCGATTTTGCCGAATTCATACTCGGCTATAATCCCGTAAAACACCAATATATTCAATGTCCTATTTTCAGAAATTCGCTGCTGTATTCGATGAAGTTGCTTTCTTATCCGGGCAATGGGCGATAGCCCGGCAACAATCCATCGGAAACTGGAACTTATGGCAATCTCGATGAGGCAACGATAATGGCAATGCTGCACTCCAGACAACCTGATGTGGCAAAAGAAAATGGACAGTATTGAGGTTTTACCGTAATGCCGGACCCTCACCATATAATCGAGGCCAACAGAGAGCTCCTGTTTATTCCTCTCCTTTATCGATTCCATGATTTAAGAATAAGTATAACGCAAAGATTATCAACATATAGCCTACAGTCCGGGCAGAGATCGTAGCGGCTTCCCAGGTTGATCCCAGCCCCAACAGAGTATAAAGATGGGAAATGCCAAAAAGAAAGAAAGCAAGACTGATAATCAATGCGCCCAGTTCGTCCTTTCGCGTGAAGACAATTACTCCCAGAATTATGATAACAATACAAAGCACTAAATTAAGGAGATTAACGATATCCAAGTCGAATACCATGTTTATTCCTCACTCGATTCTATTTATTATTCAAGGTTTTGTATATATTAAATTTTAGTTAGTTTGGGTGCATCTGTGGGACTAATAAATAATCACCAAAGGCCCAGAAATCCACAAATTTCGCTCCCTTTTTTGCATTCTCTCCATTTTCCTTGAGATTTTGCCGAATAAATTGATCAGTCCGCTTTTTCAATTTTTTCACAATCGGTGGGAAGGAATAAAAAAATTCTTTTATTAATTGACTTCCTGAACCTGGATAACATTGGGGTATCCCCCACCAGCCACATGGAGTATCGGAATATCCCAACCGATTACGGTCATATTATACGTATGTTCGGCTTGAATTTCATTATAGATGTTCTGTGCATTCGTCGCCCCGACAAAAAAATTATCATTTACTTCAAATATTTGCTGATCAAGGGTGTAAATCACATATACTGAACTCCCCTTGAATCCCGAAATCCGCTCTTTCCCAATTACTTTTTCTGTCAGATGAGAAGTTAATAATGGATCGAACATGCCAAAGCTATAGGCAAAGGCAACAATAAAAAAGATAACGAAAAATACGATGTAGATGGGATTTATCGGTTTTAGTCGTCTAATACGACCGTGTTCCGATTCCCTTATATGGTCCTGATATTCCTCAGTATCAGCATCTATTTGACGCAGTTCGTTTTCATCCTCATCAGAAAGACTCATTAGATATCCCTCCAGTGAGCGACATAATTTGCTTTGGTATTATTCCACCTCTCAAAACACGAATAACTATCAAAAGTATGTTTCATTTACGTCATTTTGAATTCTTTTTTTATTGAATTTAATATTATTGTTTGAATGATTATGAAAAACGAAGATACGTTCCCTCTTTGATGGCATTTTTTCATACCAGCCAAAAAAATCCTAATAACAGATTTCGAAATAAAATATCCTCCTCAATCCCTCCGTTGTCCTCGATAGTGGCAGCGGGGTTAAATCTCACGCTCTTTTTGAGGCGGATGAGCCTTACGCGAGAAGCAGATCTACGATAACTCCCTTGCCGGGATTGATTGGATCATCAAAGAGCGGTCGATAATGTCAGGTTATACCCCTTGATATTCCTTCAAAAGTGTAAGGATATAACCCCTCACAAACTCGTATTTATGTTGGGTTATAACCGTACACAAGTAGGGAGAAGAAAATTTGAGCCGGTTTAATCTTCGGTTGTTTATTCCATTTTCACCGTCCTCCCCTTCCCCTTATATCCCAGTACACCCCATCTAACTCCTTAAGAAAATGAAGCTCGTCCATATCGCAGATACCCATCTCGGCCTTTCCGCATTTTCCCGACTCGATCCTGAGTCAGGAATGAACCTTCGCGAGAAGCAGATCTACGATAACTTCCTTACTGCGATAGATCAGATCATCTGCGAAAAACCGGATGTACTCGTGCACGCCGGCGACCTTTTCGATACCGTCAAGCCAAAGACCCGGGCATTCAAAACTGTCCTTGATGCACTTACCCGGCTTAAGGATGCAGGTATCGCACTTGTGGTCGTCACCGGCAACCACAGCATGGTCAAGACCAGGTACACCACATCGCCGCTTGTCCTCCTCACCTACTACCCAGCGGAAATTCACGCGGCATACCAGTTCAAGTACGAAAAAGTCGAAATTGGCGATACCGTCTTCCACCTGATCCCCAACATGCTCCGGGTTGAAGACTACCGGACAGCATACGATCAGGTCGAACTCGACAAGTGTAAGAACAATGTGCTGGTCACCCACGGTCTTGCAACAACCATAAAGGACAAGCGCCTTGCGACCGTCGCTGAACACGAGCTCGACAGCACCATCCTCTCGGCAGACTTCGATTACATTGCCCTTGGCCACTACCACAACCAGGTGCAGATAGCTGAAAACGCGTGGTACTCCGGCTCCACCGAATACCTCACCTATGGCGAGATCCGGGACATCAAAGGTGGTCTTGTGATAAACCCCGGCAAACACACCGTCGACCACCTTGACCTTCCCCATACACCCATGTACGACTGTGGCACCATCGCCTGCGCCGGTCGCCATGTAACAG
This sequence comes from uncultured Methanoregulaceae archaeon, assembly GCA_963701095.1. GTDB lineage: Archaea > Halobacteriota > Methanomicrobia > Methanomicrobiales > Methanospirillaceae > Methanoregula. The sequence continues at coordinate 668,368 of OY969564.1, read as the reverse complement.
AAATTACTGAGGAGATCATCAAGAGAATTGAAAAAAAGTGTCCGGAAAAGTTCTCCCTCGTACAAATAACCCTGGACCGCATCTCCCGTGAACATGACAAAGGCATCGATATGCGTGTATTAGCTCCCATCCGGGAACAACTATTAGACCTTAAGATCCGGGTCGTTGCCGCCGGAGAAGAGTCCCCGGTTTCAATCAATCAGGACGTACGGGCAATAGATTACCTTGCCGAATTCGGGACGTTTGTTGAAAAACAACAGCTCAGCACAAAGCAGAAGGAGTTTGTTGCCCGGACCGGTAAAACCGTCCTTGCCGAAGTCATGGAACAGCACCGGGAGGAGCCGGAATGATCATTGACCGGCTCACGGTACGGAACTTCAAACGGTTCCGGAACGAGACCATTGAATTCACTGATGGCATCACCGGCATCCTCGGGAACAACGGTACAGGAAAATCCAGCATCGTCCAGGCAATCTTCTTTGCCCTCTATGGCGTCCGGGCAACCGGCATTGCCCCGGAGTACATCGTCTCCTCATTTGCTGCACCAAAAGACAAGTGCGAAGTAAAGCTCGAATTTTCCGTCGGTGGCGAACACTACACCGTCATCCGGACATTCAAAAAGGGAAAGAGCGTCCAGCACGATGCAGAGTTCTACCGGAACGGAAAGCTCGTGGCAAAAGAAGTAGGTCCCGTCGAAGCCGAAGTCCGCCGGACCCTTGGCATGGGCCCGGTGGATTTCAAAAATACCATTTATGCCGGCCAGAAAGACCTTTTAACCCTCCTTGAAAGCACGCCGGGCAAGAGAAAGGAATGGTTCCTCAAGGCACTCGGCATCGATTACCTCAGCGCTGAGTCCCAGAAGATCCTCAAAGAACGGGTTGATGCTGCAGAATCCGGTCTCCGGCTCCTCGAAGGAGAACTTATTGGTATCCGTGGAAGACAGAATCCGGAAGACCTCCCCCGGCTCCATGCCGAGTTAATGTCGACCCGGACACAAATTGCGGCGTACGAAAAAGAACGAGCATCACTGACGATAAAAAAAGATACGGTTTATAAAGCGATACGGGAATTCAATGCGCAAAGGGACGAGCATACCCGGCGGACAGAAACAAAGAATACGCTGGTCCGGGAAATGACCGGACTCAGGCACCAGCAGGACGATCTGGCGCACCGTCTCACCTCATTATCTGCCCGGGAACAGGAATGCCGTTCCCTTGAAGCACAGGTCGCAGCATACCCGGAGAAAAAGCGGCAGCTCGAGAACCTGAGAAATCTCAAAGGTCAGGTAGACCGGCTCACCGCAGAACAACAGTTTGCCCGTCAGCAATGTGGCGATCTTTCCATTCGAATTGCCAAACACCAGGAACAGGTCGCAGAAATCCGGAAAGATGCAGAAAAAGCAGACAAACTCCGGGCTGAGATCCGGACCGGGCTCCGGATCGTCGGGACCGTCCCGGATGCGAATCTTGAAACGCTCGTTGCCGCAAAGAACCAGGAGATCGACCGTTCGCTTGGAACCTTCGGAGAACGGCAGAAACGCCTTGAGAAAGACCAGGCCAAACTCATCAGCGACCGCGACACACTCCAGGCCGCTGGTGAAAATGGCACATGCCCCCTGTGCCGGCAGAAACTCGGCGAGCATTACACCGAAATCGAACAGGAGTTCGCATCCCAGCTTGCCGTAATCCAAGACGAAGCGATCACGGTCCTTGCCTCCTGGGAGAAACTCAAAAAAGAGAAATCAGTCCTGGAGAGTATTGTCCCGAAACTTGTCGGCCTCCGGAAATATGCTGAAGCTCAGGCACGGTTACCCGCTATCGAAAAAGAACTGGCTGATCTCCTGAAAACGCTGCACGAAAAGGAAACAGCCGAAAAGCAAATCGCCGAAAAAATGAGGGCGTGCCATTTCGATATTGTGGCTTTCACGGCAATAGAAAAAGCAGTCACCGACCTTGAAAAGGTACAAACGCGATACAATGAGCTTGCCCGGCAGCTGGCACAGGCTGGCGAGATCCAGACACAACTGACCGCCGTAAAAACACGGATCGCAGAAAATGAAGCGGCGCAAAAAGAAACAGATGCCCTGATCGCCAGAAACCCCTTCGATCCGGCACATGAGTACATGCTTGAGGAACAGCTCGCACAGGTCACTGAAGCTCAGCGGGAAGCAGACACCGGACATGCCCGGGCCACCGAACAGGTCCGGCATGCCGAGGAAAAGATTGCAACAATTAAAAGTGAGCAGGCAAAACTCGCAGAGCTTGAAGTCCGCATCAAAGCCGCGTCCGAAGAGATCGAACTGTTGAAACTAACGAGATCAATCATCGCCGAATACGTTGTCTACCTCATGCAGGTCGTCCGGAACCGGATCGAAGGTGAAGTCAGCCGCATTGTCAGCGAAATCACCGGTGGCCGGTACGAACAGGTCCTTTTAGACGATGATTTTAACCTCAGTATCCGGGACATCGACGCCGATTACGCCATCGACCGGTTCAGTGGCGGCGAACAGGACGACATCGCAGTAGCACTGAGAATCGCCCTCTCCCGGTACCTTGCCGAGCTCCACAATGTCCATGAAAGCACGCTCCTCATCTTCGATGAAATATTCGGGAGCCAGGACGAAGAACGGAGAAACAACCTGCTTACCGCATTACGGACCCAGGAATCCCGGTTCCCGCAGATTATCCTTATCTCCCATATCCCGGAAATGCAGGGCGAGTTTGAAACCACGCTGGTCGTCGAGATGGGCGCAGACCTCGCAAGCCGGGTCAAGGTGGTGGAATAATGCCGACCGATCCGTTGTATGAAGATTCCCTTGCCCACGTCCTCGACCAGATTTACCGGCAGGTGGGAGACAACATGGTGGAGAAATTTGCTGCCCAGAGTACCTTGACCGCAGACGATATCCACCCCATTACCGGAACATTCCGGGGCGTTATCTCTGCCGTTGACGGGAGCAACGTGACAATTGCGGAATCGGGCGGTTTTGCTCTTGCTGCCGTCCGAGCGGCACACACCACCTTTTTTGCGGGGGAACGGCGCTCCCGGGCGATCACGCCGCTCCGGATCGTCACCATCGGCCCTGAGCATGAGAACGAGGATTATCTCATCCTCATGAACGAGTGTTTCGGGATCATTCCTGCAAAAGGCCTGAAAAACAAGGATGTGCTCCGGGTTTCTGCCATTCTCCGGGACACGCTGGAATACGGCGTAGCCTTAAACCAGGCACGAACCCTCCCGGAAGGATCGCTGCTCCTCCTAGACGGCACCTTCCGGGTCACGGACGCCAACCATGAGCCAGTCATGCAGGAAATCATCCAGACCACACAGAACCGGGGTGTCCTTATTGCAGCGATTGCAAAACGGACAAACGCCATGTGGGGAGGAGTACATCCTCTCCTTCCGGCAATGGCCGGCCTTGCAAAAAAGTTCGGCATGACCGGTCCCTGGTGGATAAAGATCGATGAACGCATCCCGGACAGTCCCGTCCGGGACAAGCTCGGTGACCTGTACGTGGCCTCGTTTCACCCGTCCAAAAATGTGCCCTTCCGGCTTGAGCTGCCGAGCGACACGGATGACCAGACCGTTAAAAAAATAATGGGTGCCATTGCATCCTGTGCCGATGACGGGAGAATACCGGGATACCCGTACCCGCTCCTTGATGCACACCGTACCGTGGTAATTGACGATCCCTTAATCGAACACGTCCGGCAGGACTTAATGAAAGGATTTTCCGTCCGGGGATTGAACAAGGAAATGTTTGATATGCTCTTTGGTGACCTCCATGATGACTTTGAACGATATTGAAACGACAGATAAAACGAAATTCCGGCTCATCGGCAAAAGCGTTCTCGCGTACCGTTTCATCGTTCCCCATGATGCAGGTCTTTTTGTGGGTGACATCATCAAGATCGAAGACGATAAGAAAAAGTATACCTTCTTTGCCAAAGTCACCGACCTCTTCCACGAGAGCAATTTTTCTGACCAGAACTGGGATACCAGACCCTACAGCGAACAGTTCTATGACCTTGGCGAGGATGTCTTTATCGGGGTCGAAGCAGTCCCGCTCGGCTTTATCGATGAAACCAGCATCTTCCGGAAACCCCGGACGGTCCCCGTGAAATTCTCCCGGGTCAGTATCCCGGCGGCTGAAGACTTTGATTTCCTGAAAAAAGTCATGGGCGATATCGAAGTCGGCGTTATCCGGACCGGCCAGGAAGATCTCAAAGGTGTCCCCGTGAAGATCCCCAGTGCTGTCCTCCCCCAGCACATGGGCGTCTTTGCAACGACCGGTATGGGAAAAAGCAATTTCATGCGGGTGTTCTGTGCCTCGTCCATGAAAGCCCGGCAGTTCGGCCTTTTGATTGTCGATCCCCACGGTGAATACGTCCGAGGCGGAAAGTCCATTTCCGGGGAGACCCGCAAGGGACTGCCGCACTACTCGTCGGGAAAAGAGGGGCTTGCCATTTTCTCTATCGATAAAAACAACCAGAAAAAATACGGGGCAAACCAGACTCTGGCTGGAATACGACGATTTCCGGATGGGTGACCTCAGCCTTCTCTATGAACTTTCACCAGCCCAGGCAGAAGCCATCGAAGCCTTGGAAGAGTTCTCCGGCAGCAAGACCATCTCCTTTTTCCTAGCCGTAGAAGATATTGAAAGCCTCCCGGACCAGGTAAAAGACGGGACGTACCGGGGGATTTACCCTGAGATCGCAGACCGGCTCAAAGCTTTCCACCCTTCAACGCTCCAGTCTATCCAGAGAAAAGTAAAAATTATTGCGCACGGTAATGAACGGTTCTTCCGTTCCAAGGGATCCGCAATCCAGGAAATTATCAACGCCCTCCACGATCACAAGGTTGTCCTCATCGATATCCCCCGGATGAGTGAACGGAGCGAACTCTTCATCCTCTCCATGATCACCCGGCGTATCCTGCACGAACACCGGAAAACCGCAGAAGAGTTCGGTATCGAGGACGAATCGGTAGAACAGCACCAGATCCTCATAGCCATTGACGAAGCGCAACGGGTGCTTGCGAGCGGCGGATCATCGACCCAGGTGTTCCGGGAATGTGCCATGGAAGGCCGGAAGTTCGGGGTCGGGCTCTGCGTCATCACGCAACAGCCAAAAAACGTGGATCCCAAAGTGCTCGCCCAGATTAACACCTTTGTCATCATGGGCCTTGGCGACCGGGGCGACCGGGATATTGTGATGGGGAGTGCCAAACAGGACCTGTCCCGGATGGAAGTCGAGATCCAGACCCTGGACCGGGGCGAGGCAATTATCAGTACCCTCTCGATCCCCTTCCCGGTCAGCACCCGGATCCACAAGTTCGAGGATTACCTTACGGTTTTGAATGCAGAAAAGAAACAGGATATCCGGGACGGTCTTTCGACAGGATTTTCCTGAAAATACGCATTGATGTGGGAGATAAAGTGATGGTGGACATTAATTTCGACAGTAAAGCTTCCGTGTATGAACAAAAGGCTCTGGTCCAGAAATCGGCGTCGGATGTTTTGCTGGGGCTGATGTCCATCCGGGAAGATGAAAATGTCCTTGACCTTGGGTGTGGATCCGGTCGCACAACCCGGGAAATTGCCCGCTGTACAGAGGGTATCGTCGTGGGCACAGATATTTCCGGGAGCATGATCAACGAAGCCATCAGCAAGAACGCCGGCCAGCCAAATGTGAGTTTTCTCGTAAAAGATGCTGAGTGTCTGGGCATTTCGAACTCATTTGATGTAATCTATTGCAATTCTGCTTTCCAGTGGTTCTCACATCCTAAAAAAGTGCTCAAACAATGTTTTGCAGCGCTAAAACCCAACGGCCGCATGGGTATCCAGGCTCCTGCCACCGCGATGTACTGTCCCAATTTTGTGAGCGCTATTGAACAAGTCTGTAATAATCCGGCCACCAGAAAAACCTTCGGCTTTTTTAAAAATCCATGGATGTTTCTGGAAAGAGAAGATGATTACCGTACGCTTTTTGAGAAATCCGGATTTGACGTTGAAAAATGCACCATAGTCGAAGAGTCAGCCCGGTATACCGTAGATCAGGTATATGGCATTTATCAGTCGGGTGCGGAAAACGGTTATTTAAACCAGTCATTTTATTCCGTTCCCCTGACGGATGAATACGTTGAGACCTTCCGGAGCCTGATGAAAACCGCTTTTAAAGAACAGGCCGATGAATATGGTATGGTGAACCTAACGTTTAACCGGATCTACCTGGTCGCTAAAAAATCTCAAAAAACATAAATCTCATTTCATCCTGGTTTCAAAAAGCCGGATTAAATAAAAAAAGTCAGTTTTCCCTGGTTCTCCTGAGGAAGAGGGCCGTTCCCAGTATACCAATGATCATGGTCACGGGTAAAACAAGCGAGGGGAATTCGGGAACTAATGGGATATTTGCATTATACCCCGGGCCACCGGCATCAGAGATTACCCCGTTAGCCGCGATGTCGTTATCGCCACGTTTTCCATCAACGAAGTGGAGGGTAATAACATTACCTTTAATCTGGGCACCGGATTGGCCATCGTACATGAACGGGTACCAGTGCGGTGTTGCATCGTCCGGAGTCGGACCATACTTGTAGTAGGTGTTCACAATCGTACCGACTGGCATGGTGATAGTAACCGTAGCCGACCCGCCAACCGGGACATTGTTGACATCGAAACTGATGAACCCCAGTGGCCATGTAATATTTGCCGGGGTATTTGATGGTGAAGGGTTCGCAATTGCTTCAACGTTCGAGAGAGTGGTCCCCGGACTGCTCGACAGGGTAATCAGGATACCTGTTGTCGTGATGAGATTGACTATATTGGTGGTATAGGTGAATTGGTCACCAGACGATACAGTGCTGGTTCCTCCCGGAGAAGTTACGATTACATCAACAATTCCCGACCCGGCCGGCGATGTGGCGGTGATATGAGAATCTGAGTTTATTGTGAAACCCGTGGCCGGAATTGATCCAAATAAAACCCCGGTTGCCCCGGTAAACCCGGAACCGGAAACGGTCACCGATGTTCCCCCGGCAACGGGTCCGTTATCCGGAGAGATATTAGTTACGACCGGTGCTGGATAGAAATAGGTGAACTCATCGGCAGATGAAGTTGCGCTGGTCCCACCCGGAGTAGTAACGGTTACATGAACCATTCCGGCAGAACCGGCCGGTGACGTGGCGTTAATCTGGGTGTCAGAGACCACCGTGAAACTGGTTGCAGGAATTGATCCAAATGAAACCCCGGTTGCCCCGCTTAATCCGGATCCGGTAATTGTCACAGATGTTCCTCCGGATGCAGGTCCATTCGAAGGTGAAATACCGGTTATAACCGGAGGGGACAGTGGAGTCAGAGTCGTAGCCCACACGCCATTATACGTCCCGGCATAGAGTGTACTGCCAGAACTGAGAAGACTAAAGATAATGCCAGATGTCATTCCGGAGGGTCCAGCCATCTGCGACCAGGAGACGCCGTTCCACGTCCATACACCACCTCCATCAGTTCCGGCATAGAGTGACCCGCCGGAACTGATCAGGGACATGATAAATGCTGCATTCCCTGTCAGTCCGGAGTAACCTCCCACCTCGGTCCAGGTTGTGCCATTCCACGCCCACACACCGTTTTCAGTCCCACCATAGAGCGTCCCGCCGGAACTGACAAGGTTATAAACCCACCCGTCACCTACGGAATCTCCGACCTGTATCCAGGAGGTGCCATGCCTTGTCCACACGCTTTGCCACGAGCCGAAATAGAATGCTCCATTGTAAATGACAAAACTGACAACGGGAGTCGTCTGTGGGAATGTTCCGACTTGAGACCACATTGTGCTGTTCCATGACCACAAGTCGTCGCCATATACTACATAGAGCGTCCCGCCGGAACTGACCAGCGGTCCGGGAATGTTAAGCCCTCCATTATTAGAATAAAACGGCTGAGAACTGCCGACCAGCGACCATGTTCTACCATCCCACACCCACACGCCGTTATCAGTCGCGGCATAGAGCATCCCGCCGGAGCTGATCATACCCTGGACAACCCTGGAATAACCCGTCAATCCAGAAGAACCCCCAACCTGTGACCAGGAAGTGTCGTTCCACGCCCACACGCCGTCTCCATCCGTCCAGGCATAGAGTGTCCCGCCGGAGATGAGCGTACCTTCGGGAATCCCGGCAAACGGCACTCCGGAGGAACCACTGACTTGTGTCCAGACCGATGCAGATACCGGCATCACCATTACCAGCGCAATGATCATCAACAATCCGACAAGAACAAGAACATACCGTTTCCTCTTCCTATGTGTTTCGCCGTCATATTCAGCCAATACCCGGTGTGAGGCCTCTTTTTTATCCAGAGAAGTACTTCTGGGGATGTGAATGATAGATAGTATCCTGGTTGAGAACAGTCCGATTGATTTAACCATTTTATCCTCCCTTAAACCAAATCCAACTCCCATGAATTGTCTACAATCCTGATGGCAGGAGTGGAGAATCTGTACTAGCGCCCACGTAATCCCGTGGTTGGATACACATTTTCCGAATCAATGAAATCTCCGATAGGCAGGAGAAACGTGATCAAACTATCCTACTAAAAGAATAAACATTAATTAATGCAAGGCAGAGGTGCATGGCTACTTCTGCTCGGAGCAGGGACATGTCAGCCTCTGGTAAAACTTACGGATACTTATCCCGTCTCAGCAGACTGGTTCACAAAACCGGAAATGTCCTGGACAATACCGTTGACGAATACCAGGTTATTGTCATCGTTAAATTCGGCAAGAGCGGTGACGCTGACGGTTACCGGCGAACCGTTGGTGCGTTTCAGGGAAAGGATCCGGTTTTTAACAAACCCCTGCCGGTGTAATTCATCAAGAAGCCGGGATCGCCCGTCCGGTTCAGAGAAAACATCGGTGACATCGATCTCTTTGAGATCGTCCATGGAGCCAAAGCCCAGGATTTGGAGGAGTGCCGTATTTCCCCAGACAAACCTTCCGCGAGGATCACCGGTACTCCGGTAGACGCCGACATTCATATCCTCAACGAGGGTACGGTACCGGTCTTCGTATTCGCGTGCCCGTTCACCGAGTTTCTCGTAGGTAATATCCTGGACGATCGATGACGCACCGGTGATAGTCCCCTGCTCGTCCCGGATAGGACAGATGGTGATCAGGGTATCAATCACGTTTCCATCTTTTCGGACCATCTTCATCTCACGCCGCTGGACACAGTCACCATTGCGAATATCCTGCAGGAGCCGGTCAAGATCCGCATGGGTCTTTGCTGGTACCAGCTGGCTGAAATGCTGTTCCACGATCTCCGTTTCGGTATAACCAAAGACCCGTTGTGCCGCATGGTTCCAGCTGGTGATCTTACCCTCCTCCGTGCTCCCGATGATTGCTTCACCGGACGACCTCACCAGGCCCCGGTACTGGGCTTCACTCAGCTCGAGCTTCTGCTGGTAGGTTATCTGCGCTGTGATATCTTCAATAATAAAAGTAAATCCCTGGCTTCCGTCTTCAAACGCCGTAGGCACTTTTTTTGTGCGGAAATACCGGTGCACGTTCCGTATACTGCTGCTTATCTGCCCGATGTCTTCTTTACCGGTCCGGTCTTTGGGATCCCGATCCTGTACACTCCGCGAGAGATCCCGCAGGAAGGGATGATCGATTGCGTCGATCTTTTTTCCGATCAGGTCTTCCCGGCTGATGTCCAGGAGTGCAGGAACGTGTTCGTTGGTATACACGATCTTTCCCTGCTGGTCGACCATGATCACCAGATCAGATGAAAATTCGAGCATTGACGAGACAGGAACGCGTTTTGAGAGAAAATACACTTTAGCGGTCCCGATGGGCTGCATCTCAACCTGACCCGAGATCACCAGCATGTCCAGGTTTTTGGCGATGAGGTTCCGGTTGATCTGCATTTTTTTAGTGAGATCCGAAATGGTCATGCCCCGCGGATTCCACTTGAGTATCTGTTTGATCCTGTCCACCCGTTCCAGATCGATCACAGCCATATTAGGTAGTAACCGGAAAGGCTACTTAAAATTATTCTTTTGGAATAAAAATCAGGAAAGCAACCGGCTTGCCATAACAAACAAAACGATCAGGTGGTACGCCAGGTATATCAGCACCGTAACGGAGGCTGCCACCAGGGATCTGCTCCGGGTGATGGCATGCGTTTTTTCCATTGCAGCGGCCCAGAGGTAGCCGGTCCAGATGATAAACAAGAGGGAAAGTATGTTGAACCCGAACAGGATCAACACATCATAGGTCCCGGGAATTTCCCCGATTTTACTGAAGAACAGAGCCTGGATCAGCGGGACAAGTGAAATAATGGTGAGGGGCAGGACGGCATAGCCGGTATTCTGGAGGGTAAGGATAAACGTCCCGGTGCCTGAGAAGAACAATTTGCAGATCCCATAGAGAATACCGGAAAAAAGGAACCAGGCAACAAACGGTCCTAATATATAGAGAGGAACCGCGAAGACAGGTAAAATCGCGTTTACCGGTGCCAGTCCTTCATGTGAAAAATAACTGATAACATACGGTGTTATAAGTCCAAAAACACCGCCTGTTAAAACAATTAGCGTGGGTACCAGGAGGTTGAATGCAGGTCCTGTTTTTTTGGAGAAAAATGCACGTGGGGAAAAAAGCAGTTCCTTGAATTCATAATACATACTGTTCATTTTCCCGGTAAAGTATTATGATTATTGTTGAAAACCGGCTGAAGTTTTTCTCTCCTCGTGCATATCATCGCTGACGACTTTTCCGTCCCGAAGCTGCACAATACGGTGGAAATAATCCTTGTGCCATTCTTCATGCGAGACCATCACGATAGTCTGCTGCATTTCCCGGTTGATCTCCCGGAACAGATCGAGAACAATCTTTGAGTTTTCCGTGTCTAGGTTCGCACAGGGTTCATCGGCAAAGAGGATATCCGGCTTATTGACAATAGATCTGGCTATCGAAACCCGCTGCTGCTGGCCGCCCGAGAGTTCCCGGGGAAGGTGGTCTTTCCGGTCACGCAGGCCGATACGTTCCAGTATTTCAAGGGTGTCCTTTGTTGTCTGTTCATCGGTACGGTCCTGCCGGAGCATTGCAGGAATCGACACATTTTCCATAACCGTGAGATCGGGGACCAGTGCGTAATCCTGAAAAACATAGCCGAGCTTATAGAGCCGGAACATGGTTTTCTCATAATCACTGAAAAGGGAAATGTCCATCCCGTCAATCAGGATCTTACCGGAGGTGGGTGTATCAAGGAGACCCAGCATGTGCAGGAGCGTAGTCTTGCCACTGCCGCTTGCACCCATAATACCGAGGAACTCTCCTTTTTCAATAGTGAGAGTGACACCGTCAAGGGCCCTGACCTCGACATTTCCCATACGGTAGATTTTCTGCAAATCGAGGATCTCGATCATTTCAGGTCCTCATTGCCGACTGGATATCTTCACGCGATACCTGGTACGCCGGGACATACCCGGCAACAATAGCGGCGATAAAGAGGATCAGGGAATTGGTAAACAGGTCCATAGGGGTCAGGTACAGGGTTGCAGACCATGCGGGAGTTACGATGGGGTGAAGGGCCATATAGACTGCGAGTAACGACGTGACAATTATACCAAGGATAATGCCAAGGACTGCAAGGATCATGACCTGGAACCCGTAACTGTGCATGATCACTTCCTTATCGACACCGATTGCCTTGAGGATCCCGATCTGTTTTCGGCTGTTGAGGGTCTTAATCGTGATAACAATGAAGAGCACGACTGTTGTAATGATGATACTTACAATCAGGGATACGTCGTTAATGATGGCAAAACTCTGGAATGCAGCGCCCAGGCTCTTTCCAAGCAGGTCGTTTGTTGTCTGGACTTTCTGCGAAACCCCGTACTGGGTGAGTTCATCTTTGACAAACTCATCAGTATACCCCGGTGCCGTCTTAACGGTAATATCATCCGCATAATTGAGGGGCTGCTGGCCCAGCACCTGTTCCATATCAGTCCAGCTTACATAGACTGAACTGTCCGCTTCGCTCCAGCCGGTGGAATAGATCCCTTTTACGATGTAATTTTTTGTATACCCGTTTGCATACGCGATCGTGATCGAATCGCCGACACGGACACCGCCGAGCGACGGTTGGAATTCATCTTCTGCCCGGATTGCAGGATTACCGGCTACCGGTTTCCCGATGATAACCTCACCGGTATCCGTGTTGCCGAGATAGTTGCCCGTTATTATCTTTGTGTACAACGGTGAGACGTATTTCTCGTCATTGGGCATGATGGCTCGGACCGAGACTCCGAGGATACGTTGCCGGTATTTGAGAGTCGCACCTTCTGATATATGGGGCGTTGCCCGTTCCACGCCGGGCATACCGTTAATAAGACCAAGCGTGTCTGTCAGGTTCGTGATATACTGGTAGCCTAATTCGGGGCTCACGAAAACATTTCCCACTTCGTAGTCAACAAGCTGGGTCGTGATGCTTTGCTCGATCCCGCTAAACAGGGACGGCAGGAAGATCATGTTGGTAAAACACATCCCCACAATCAGGACGGTCAGGATCACACTTGTCCTGCCCCCTCGTTGGAGAGAACGAATAGCGAGCAGGAAGGCGACCTTTAGTTCTTTTTTACCCATGGGAATGTCCCGTCGCCTTTTTTATGGGGCAGGTACCAGTAGCGGTACCCGAGGAACCCGAGGATCACAAGGACGATAAGCCCGAAGATAACGCCTCCAACAGAATCAGAAGGTGGCACCCGGAGACTCATTGGCTGGGTATAGGAATGAAAACCCAAATCATCGGTGTAATTTACGGTGAGGTTATACGGGTACGTACCGCCTTTCATGTTTTCGATCTGGAATAGTGCGGGTGCGTCATCACCCGGGGCGATCTTCCCGATAAATGCCTTTTTCGTCCCCTCAGCAGGAAGATCCACGGTCGCCGCGACCTGTTTTGCATCACCGGTGCCGGTGTTTTCTATACGGATCGTAAGATCAAACGGGGTTGCTGCGACAAGCGGTGACGGGTTTGTATCTATGGAAACGATGCCGAGTTCCGCCTTTCCCTCGAGCGTAAGATCGATACTTGAAGCCTGCGTTATCTGGGTTCCGTCAATTGTTGCGTACTTTATCGTTACCGGTATCTGGATAAGGCCGGGGGGTGTCAGCTTATCTGAAAGAAGGACAACATCGATCGTTTTCTGGTCGGCCGGGTTGAGAAGGCCGATATTGTAGGTATCGGTATTCTCGGGAGCAATGTCTGTACTCACGTTTGATATTTTCAGGGTAACATCGTCTGCGAGAAGCTGGCCTGCGTTACTGATTGTCAGCGTTACCGGGATCTCATCTCCGGGGTTGACAGTGCTGTTAATATCACTGTTCATGATAAGGATGGCCTGTTTCTGGATGCCGACTGCAGTATCAACATTGACCGGGATCGGGAACCGCGTGCTCTGCCCGCCCTGGGTATCGATCCAGATCTCGGGATAATATATGCCTGGTTGGTCCGGGGCCTGTATGGAGAAGGTAAGAGGAATGGACTTGCCCGGGCCTAAATCGCCAATTCGGTTGAAATCATCGGTTAAAACCGTGATACCGTCTCCTTCAAGATGAACATTCTGGATATTGACGCTGATATCGTTGGTTCTTACCTGGGTATAGGTAGTTGACTGGAGCTCCCCGGATTCCTGGGTGAGAGAGGCACTCTGGGCAGTATTGTTTACCGTAATCGTTATCGTGCCAAAGCTGCCGGGCAAGAGCACTGAAGGATTTACCTCAAAACTACCAACGTTCACCGTTGGGATATCATCGGCGAAGACCGGCATAACTGCCATGGCCATCAGGGCAGAGAGGAGGATGCAAATAACGATAGTACTGGATCTCATGGTTTTCCTTTTTTGTTCTCGTTTGGATTTTTTTTCAGCGTTCGAAAAGATGCCGGAATATATGTCAATGTTTGTGTGTTGACAGGTATAATTGTATCATAACCTTTCGGAACGCGCTTCCCAATGTCATAAATATTACTCGCTCTACCATTTTTACTCTACGCCTTGGACTACAAAAAATCATGCCACGCATTATAAAAGAATACCGGAAAGAGGCAAAAGAGATCAGTTTGGTGGCAGCAGATCGGCTGATCCGGGTGGATGTAAGCCATATTACTGAAGCTTTTTTCGCCAGATTCAAAAACACTGAAAACCAATCTATGATAACGGCGATGAAGTCCGCCTCCAACCGCCACCGATTCGCGTGACTGATGACTTCTACAAAAAACGAACGGTGATTTGGGGGAATTAATTCGTTGTCGTCCGGAAGCCTTCATACGGCGTTTTTACCTTCTGTTGAGTCGTGCGTTGCGTTTGCCGCGGTGGCCATCGGAGGTTTTATCGGTGCTGTGCTACGGTACCTTGTCGATACCGGCATCGTCTTCACCCTTCCCGGAACCTTGTTTGTCAACACCACCGGCTGCTTTTTCCTTGGAATATTCATGTACGAATCGATGTACCTGGGAAGGTTTTCGCAAACTACCCGGCAGTTCTGTGCGGTCGGTATTATCGGATCGTACACTACCTTCTCTGCTCTTGAAGTCCAGTCCTTTGCAGCAGGTCCGCTCATCGGCGTTTTAAATCTCGTGGTCACACTGCTACTGGGTTTTGGCGCCATATGGCTGGGGAGACTTGTTATCCTTTACCGGAGATTTTGAATGGATCCGGTTCTCCTTGTCGGCGTGGGCGGGGCGGCAGGATCGGTACTCCGCTTTGTCTTCTCACGCATCGAGCCAATCCGGGGCATTCCTACCGGGACGTTTCTTGTCAACATTATAGGAAGTTTCGCATTTTCCCTGCTGGTATTTTCACTGGTCAAAGGCGACCTGTATTATCTTATCGGGACCGGCGGTCTTGGTGGTTTTACGACGTTTTCAACATTTTCGTATGAGACGTTTCGTATGTTGGAGGATCATGATTATCGCACTCTTGCGACATATAGTGCGATTAGTGTCGGAGGCGGCCTTGCTGCTGTGGCAGCTGGATATCTTATTTGCACCTGGTGGGCAATCTAAAAAAACGGAGGTTATCGTATGATAATGGACGGGATATTACTCAAAATTTATATCGCTGAATCGGCCAAGATTGAAGACCGGCCCGCATACAAATTCCTGGTGAACTATTTCAAGGAAAAGGGGTTTCCGGGATGTACCGTTTATCGGGGGATGGCAGGGTTTGGCCACGAGAGCGTTGTCCATACGGTCGACGTGATCGGGCTCTCCCTCGATCTGCCGGTTACCCTTGAGATTGTTGATGAAGAAGAGAAAATTATGGCGGTTCTCCCGGAGATCGAAAAATACATCGAGCATGGCCAGATTACCCTTCAGAAAGTCCAGATGATACGGAAGTCAAAAGAATAGAAAGGGTTTGTTTTCTTTTTTAACGTTTTATCTCTCTCTATTCCTTTTGAGATTGTCCTGATTACGGTGTGTGTCGTAATATTCATCAGCTCACAAACATATCATCTCCGTGTCCGAATCGGGGCCGATGGTGCAGTATGAAATGCTCCGTTATTACCGGGCCGGTCTATGATCGCCACGACTGCCCGGGCCATCCTGAATCTGCTCAACGTCTTCATACGATTGCTGCGCATTTGCCGGTCTGGTATTCCGGTGCTCGATCCTGTGGCGGCAACGGCAGAGGATCTGGGCCGGGTCCACAAGGCCGGCTACCTCTCATGGCTGCGAAGTCTGAGCCCGTTTCCCGTTACCGGCACTACCAAAGACCCGGACCTTGCGGCAATACAGTGGTTTATCGATGCTGATACGTACATCACGCCATGGTCCTACGACGTTGCAACCTACGCAGCAGGAGCCGCATGCAGGGCAGCGGATCGTGCACGGGACGGGGAGAGCTGTTTTGCCTTTGTCCGGCCACCGGGCCATCATGCCCTTCCCGGGTGGGCAATGGGGTTTTGCATTATCAATAATGTTGCTGTTGCGGCTGCACGGGCTCTGGATTCCGTCGACAAAGTCGCTATTATTGACTGGGACCTGCACCATGGGAACGGTACCCAGGAAATTTTTGTAAAAAGCGACCGGGTAGTGTACTGTTCGGTCCATGCAGAGGGATTGTTCCCCTACTCCGGAGCGGCAGTGGAAATTGGCACCGGCCCCGGTGCCGGCTACACGGTTAACGCCCCGCTTATGCCGGGAAGCACGATCGGAGATGTTGCCCATGTTTTCACGGATCTTTTTTCCCGGTGCTGGAACGGGTGCATCCGGATCTTATCCTGGTCTCGGCCGGCCAGGACATGCTTTTCGATGATCCCCTCAGTGTCATGGGTCTTGTTCCGGAAGATTACGGAACCCTGACAAGCCTTCTTCTGGATGCAACGGGTCTTTCACCCGCCTTTGTCCTTGAAGGAGGGTACGGGCCGGGCAACCCTGCGGCTATTAATGCCATCCTTGAGTCCGTAGATGGCAGGCGGTTCACCGATCCCCTGCCGGAACCCTCTGCTACGACCCGGGCGCGGTACGGATGTTCCGGAAACTGCACGGTATTACCAACGACCGTGCCCGCTAAACGCTGTTTCACAGAATGTTGTTGAAATGGTTTTAAAAAAAAAGAGATTATTTCTTGGGAACCGGGTTGAACACGTTCTGGTAGATCATGTCGCTTCCGGTGTTTGAAAGCCGGGCGCGTTCTTCGCGTTCTTCAACAAACGCCATCAACGGAAGTTCCATGTTGATACCCGGAACATGGCCAAACATCTTTTCGAGTTCGACCTGCTGGGCGTGCATGAAAAGCGCATTCGGAATCTCTGCTGGACAGAGTTCCTGGCACTGGCCGCAGTTCACGCAGGAGTCTGCAATATGGGCAAACCGGATAAGGTGGAACATGAAATTTGGCGGGACTTCGCCGGGTTTTACGTAGACCGGGTTCTTGGTCGTGCAGTCAACACAGTAACAGATCGGGCAGGCGGAGATGCACGAGTAGCACTTGATGCACCGTGAGGTTTCGGTCATGATCTTCTTGAGGCGTTCTTTTCCTTCGCCAAGACCAGTGAAGTCTTTGGTTCGCCACTTCTCGCCGAGCTTGAGCATGGCACCTTCGACTTTACCGCGGATCTCAAGACCCTTGGGGTTTGCTGCTTCTGTCGCAAGGATACCTTTCTTGACTGCGCTGTCCAGAAGGTTTGCACCTTTCTCGCTGCATACTTCAACAAATGTCGCTTTGCCGGCACGGGGCCCGATAACACCCCAGTTACCGCAGGCAAGGTCTGCCTGCCGGGGCACTTTCATCTTGCAGCGGCGGCAGTTGGACCGGCGTCCGTAACCGTGTTCTTCGAGTTCGTCGACGGTTATTCCCTTGTGGCCGCCTTCGTATTCGATGATAAACTGGCCCTTGTCGATCTCTTCCTTGTGGACCGTGTCCGGGTCAACACCGTACTTGTCAGCGATCATCTTGCGGGCGAGTACCGGGCTGACGGATCCTCCGCAGTTGACACCGATCATAAAGATATTGTCGAGATTGATCTGCTTGCGCTTGGCAAGTTCGTAGAACGCCATTGCATCGCAGCCTTTTACGGTAACGCCAATTCTGGTGTTTGCCGCACCGTCAAAGTACTTCTTGATCAGTTTGGGCAGGAGGAGCGTACCGCAGTGGAGTGAGCCTGCCGTGTTTGCAAGCTGTGCCGGATCGGTTACGAGCGTGGGTTTTGCATCGTAGAGATCCTTACCTTTGGAAATGACGAGGACGCCGTCGATGGTCTTGGATTCAAGCGCGTGCTTCCAGAGGGACGTGACCGCACCGCCAAGTTCGGCTTTCTTCTGGATCTCAGCGTCGTTGGTCCATGCGTAGAGCATATCGCCTTTCTTTGTCATGGTTAGTTCCCTCCTGTGGATTTCTCAAGCTTGACAGCAGCGCCAACGTTCGCGGGCAAACCGACGACACCTTTCTTGATATCCTTGGTCACATCAGCGGTAAGGGTAATTGACCCGGCTTTTCCGGTGACCTTGACAAATGATCCGTCAAGGATACCCAGTGCTTTTGCATCGTCTTTGTTAATCTCGACTCTTGGCACCGGCCACTCGCGTATGATAGATGAAGTGTGGGCAGAAAGTGTGCCCATGGGCCAGACGGCAGCTGCCGCAAACGGGAACTCCCCGCCAGCTGCTTCGACGGCCTTGTACTCGACGGCCGCGAATGCCGCCTTTCCGTCCTTTGTACCAAACTTGTCCGTGTACAGGATTTGAGTGCCAAACACGCCCCCGGCGGCAGGCCACTGGACAGCTTCTGGTTTTTCGAGTTTTGCATAGGTGATACCTGCATAGGCAGGGACAGTCTTTGCAATCTCGTTAAAGATAGCTTCTGCGTCCTTGAATGCAAAGTCCTTCTCGTGACCCATTGCCTTTGCAATCTCGCTTATAATCTGCCAGTCGGGTTTGGAGGAGCCGATAGGTTCGATGGCTTTCCTGACCCGCTGGACACGGCGCTCGGCATTGGTGACGGTCCCGTCGCGCTCTGCAAAAGAGGCTGAGGGCAGGACAACGTTTGCCTTTGCGGCAGTCGCAGTCATGAAGAGGTCCTGGACAACCAGGAAGTCAAGCTTTGCCAGGGCGTCAGCTACATGAGGACCTGCGGATGCAATATTTTCACCGACTACATAGAGTGCCTTGATTTTACCGGCTGCTGCCGCGTCGATCATGGCCGGAACGGTGAGACCGCCCTCTCCGGGAACTGCGCCGACATCGGCTGCTCCCTGGGCATTGCTTTTGCCGCGGAGGAGATTGACACCTGCACCGGCTTTGCCGACGTTACCGGTGACCATCTGGAGGTTTGCAAGGGCCCGGATAAGGTCTCCTGCACCTGCGCCTGCTGAGGTAACTACTGCCGCTGGCTGTGTTGAGGCAAAGATCTCGGCCACCTGGGTGACAACATCAGCGCTGATACCAGCTGCCTTTGCGACCGCTTCCGGTGTGCAGGCTGCTGCTGCCGCCTTTGCCTTTTCAAAGTCCTTGGTGTGCTTTGCAATGTAATCCTTGTTCTCTTTACCTGCCTTGATGATGGCAGTGATAATACCGTTGACCAGCGCCACACCCGTGCCCGGGTTGCAGGTAATATGGATGTCGGCAAGCTTTGCCGTTGCCGTGTTACGGGAGTCGGCGACGATTATCTTTGCACCGTTTTGTTTGGCAATGATAACCCTTCGGCCTGCAAGCGGGTTCTCTTCGAGCGGGTTTGCTCCCACGATGAGGATTGCCTTTGCCTGTTCAAGATCGGCAAGCGAATTCGTGGTTGCACCATTCCCGAATGCATCGGTAAGACCTTTAACGGCGTCAGCATTACACCGGCGGCCGCAGTAATCGATGTTTGCCGTCTTGAGCACGTCCGACGCGAAGTGTTTTAAGACAAAAGAGTCTTCGTTGCTGTTCCTTGCAGAAGCGACAACACCGATGGCGTCGCCCTTGACTGCCTTAAAAGCAGCGGCGATCTCCTTGTAGGCGTCTTCCCAGCTGACTTCTTCGAACTTGTCGCCCTTTTTCACGAGCGGAGCCATAATCCGGTCCGGGCTGTTGACAAACTCATATGGCTTGTTCCCGCGGATACAGACCTTTCCCTCGTTGACCGGGTTGCGGTGCCACGGGGAGAGCCCGACAACTTTGCCGTCTTTTACGACAAGGTTGACACCACACCCGTTGCCACAGTAGGGACAGGTGCTTGGTACATATTTAAAGTCCATGTTCTAACCTCGAACAAAAAAGGTCTGTTACCGGAGTATTTAAGGGTGATCAAAACGCTACAAAATATGATGATTAATGGTGGGTTTCAGGGCAGTTTTTGCGTGCTGAATTTTAACCTGTCATAAGAAGGCGTCCTGATGAAAAGTCCCCGCATCCCACCTATGCTTGCAATGATCGTCCAGGCTGGGCTTTTGGCTGTTGACAGGGTAACCTTCAGCGAGCTTGCCTCCTGTCCGGTCTGTGGTGGGGCGGTTTCTGGATACGATACCCGGAAAAAAGTGTTTGCTGTTGTCCGTGAAAATGATCACGAACGTTCCCTCACCGTGTCTGTCAAACGATTTTCCTGCCATTCATGCGGCCGTATTGTCAACGCCGATGAACCGTTCTACCCGGGCACCCGGATCGGATCACCGGTTGTTGACCTCTGCCTGACGCTTGCAACCATGATGCCGGTCAACCGGACTGCGGCATGGCTTGACGCGGTGGATATTATTGTTGACCGGACCAGCTGCCGGCAGTATGTACAGAAGCAGGTTCACATTGTACCGTCCACGGATCTTTTCGGTATCCGGATGCCGCTTTCGGTAATCTCATTGTCTTCCGTCTCCTCCCGGGCCGAGAAGGGCAGTCCCGTCCGCGGGGCAGAAGTTCTCGCTGCCTGTGGTTTCCCATCCACACACCGGACAGCGTTTGACCTGACGCTTCCCCAGGAAGGGGAAGATCGGGATGCAGAGAAAAAGGAAAAAGAACGGTAGATGCAAACTCCAAAGAACAGCTGTAATGCCGATTGAACCGGCAAGGAGACCAAGGCTCAGTTTCCATGCTTCCGTAGTGCCACCTCCCTGACGGCATATGCTGGGAGCGCATCTGCGGCTGGTCCTATCTCCTGTGAAAGATCAATACCTCGCAATACCCGGGCAAAGAGTGCCGAACCTAAACCGGCCACGACTACCGTGGTAGTCTCTGTCTCTTTCGTAACCCTGTGCACCGCATCACAAACCAGCGCCTGCTGCCGTTCCCAGAATGCTTCTGCTATCTGCCGGGCACCATTTTCACCTATCTCTTCGAGGTCTGCGCAGACTACCCGGGCAAGCCGGCGCAGGCTGGCTCCACGGGTCTTTTCTTTGTGGTCCGGGGTATCGCAGCTGTAATCGTTTTCCCTGATATGGCCAAGCACGAGATGAGCATCGCCACTCGCAGCAAAATATTCGGTGCTGACCGGGGTTGGTATCCCGTCAAGGTCTACGGAAGAAAGAAGGGTAGCTACCGGTGTCCGGAGCATGCCGGTGTACACAAGGTATCCTTTTTGAAGCCGTGCGAGGTCTGAAAGGCCTTTAAGGGAAGAAAAACGGGAGAGCGGGATAAAGTCGGCGGTCGTACTGCCGATGTCGAGAAGCAAGGCATCCGGGTATTTTTCACGCAGAAAATCGGCCGAAGCGAGCCAGTTTGCTGCTGCAAGCTCCGGTACCGGACGATCATGGAATGTGGCGTCGGTGCCGTAGAACCGGGCTGCTGGAAAAACCTCCCGGACTGCATTGACAATGAATGCGATGCCTTGGGTCTTGTTCTCAAAACAATCGGCAAGTTCACCGCTCATGACGACAGCGGCCCCGGTATTCCTCTCCTTGGAGTACTGGCAAAGGATCCCGGCAATTGGTGCCCCGGACCAGAGAGGGCAATAGTGAATGTGGATCCCATTATCGTCAGCGACCTTGAGGTTTGCCCCGCCGACGTCAATACCGATCATAACGGGGTGACCGTCCCGCTCCGGTCGAAACGCACCCTGCTCCGATAGGTCACTTTGTCCGGGATGTTTCCCTGTGAGGCGCCGACCAGCAGTGCAGCGATCTCTTCGTTCATGCAGGCAGCAATACCGACAAGACTTGTAGTGATCCTCGGGTTTACGTCCACAACATAGACACGGTCTCCGACCACTACATCGACGCCGCAGTAACCCTGGCAGCCAAGAATCGCAGCGGCTTTTACTGCGGTTTCAGTGATCTCCTGTTCCCGCTGGGGATGGACGGGCGTTTCACCTCCTGAATAAGTGAACGTGCCGTCTGCATTGAGGGCTACAAACTGCCGGTTGACAGCGAGGATAAGTGGTGGATTGCCGGAAAAGTACAGGCAGGCTTCGCCGATGACCCGGCTTATTACGATGCTTACCGAGTAGTGCTCACCCTCGATATATTCCTGGGCAAACTCATCCTTTCGGGGGGCATCGGTGGTTAGCCGGACCCCCTGAGCACCGCAACCG
Source organism: uncultured Methanoregulaceae archaeon (assembly GCA_963701095.1). GTDB lineage: Archaea > Halobacteriota > Methanomicrobia > Methanomicrobiales > Methanospirillaceae > Methanoregula. The sequence goes on along the minus strand of OY969564.1, from coordinate 646,377 downwards.
GCAATGGGTTTAACGACGTGTTTCCCTGAAGGCGCGTCTGCCGGGACTGGAATTCCATGGGTTTTGAGGATCCGGCCGGTCGTGACCTTGTTAGCGCAGAGTGCAGCATTCATGCTGCCGCAGCCAAGGTTATGGGAGTGCTGTTCGACCGGGAACGTACATTTCGAAAGCAGGCAATCCGGGGCAATTACAAGGCCCATCTCACAGGTAAGCGAAAGCCGTTGTATCTCTTCAAGAAAATCCCCGGGACCGGGAAGAATTACTTCATAACCGCACCGGGTAAAACTCTGGTGCAGGACATCAAGCATCGCCTTTCCTTCAGAAGCAAGGACAGGGTCACGGAACGTAGCATACTCGGCAAGAAGGACTTTCATAGCCGGGTACTATTGTGACGTTACAGGAAATTACCCTATCCGTTTATGCCCAATTGGCGATCTGCACGGATCGATCAGTTATTTGGCAAGGTTGCTCCAAGAGTACCGTGTTATGAGACCCGCGATCCTGCTCACCAATGACGACGGTGTGAACTCCCTTGGTATATGGGCGGCTTATGAGGCGCTTTGCCCCATTGCTGACGTTACGGTCGTTGCCCCGGCTACCCAGCAGAGCGCGGTTGGCCGCTCGATCTCGATCTTCGAACCTATCCGGGCAAACAGTATCCGGATCAACGGTATCCCTGCCTGGGCAGTTGCCGGGAAACCTACCGATGCAGTCATTATCGGGTTGTATGCACTCAAGCTTGCACCCACGCTTGTGGTAAGCGGTATTAATATAGGCGAAAATCTCTCGTATGAATCGATTATGACATCAGGTACGATGGGTGCAGCTCTGGAAGCATCAAACCAGGGAACCAAAGGAATTGCTTTCTCGTTGCAGGTAGAAGACCAGGGAGACAAGTTCGATGATCCCGGCCAGTCAGCCCAGAGTTTTGATGAGGCAAAAAAAGTTGTGCGGGATGTGGTCGAGCGTGTGCTTTCAGCGGGTTTCTGCCCGGATGCCGATGTCATTAATGTAAATATCCCCTCGAAGATTAAAGGCGGCTACGAAGTAACCCGGCTTGCACGAAAACTCTTTCGTACCGGTGTCGAGAAAAGACTCGATCCCCGGGGGAGGCCATACTTCTGGATCAATGGACCCCTCCTTGAAGATGCTGAGGAAGGTACCGATGTGCATGCGGTCAGGAAGGGTAACATCTCGATTACGCCTATCACGCTGGACTGTACAGCCCATGCGGCTGATACCTGTACAAGGAAAATTTTCCAGGATTAACCGATCCTCTCCGCCGGGTACCCGGTCTTCACCAGTTTTAATTATCCGGCACCCCAATCCTATCATCAGTATGGCTGACATAACAGATACAGCTGCCGCGGCGAAACGGGCTGCAGGATATATGGCGGCAGGAATGGTGGAGGACGGGATGGTCATCGGCCTTGGGACAGGTTCCACGGTCTATCATACCATCGAATGCCTTTCCGGCAGGATCCGGGACGGTCTGTCGGTTTACGGTATTCCCACATCCTACCAGACTGCGATGCGGGCACGGGAATACGGCATTCCCCTGACTACACTTGATGACAACCCGGTACTCGATCTCGCTATTGACGGCGCAGACCAGGTGGATCCCGGCTTCCGTATGATCAAGGGACGAGGAGCAGCGCTTACCCGGGAAAAATGCGTGGCTGCAGCGGCTTTCCGGTTCATCGTTGTTGTGGACGAGTCGAAGATGGTTCCTAAACTCTCCGGTACAGTGCCGGTTGAGACGCTTCCCTTTGCAACGAAGCCGGCAATGGCACAACTTCGGGGACTGGGCTGCCGGCCTTTCATTCGCGAAGCGGTAAAAAAGGATGGCCCGGTAATAACGGATAATGGAAATTTTATTGTTGACTGCCAATTCAACGAAATCGGGGACCCGGCTGCCATCGAAGCAGCAATTGCGGCAATCCCCGGTGTGGTCGAGAGTGGTCTTTTTACCCGGTTCCTAGGAAACACGACGGTAATCGTCGGCGATGATAAAAAATGTGGGGTTTTTAATTCAGCGGATATAATCACGTAATTTCTGGATCATTGCGAGCTGGTTGGTCGCTTCTTTCTTCTTTTCTTTCTCGATACTGTCCATAATATCGGTTATGGGTTTTGCCAGTTCATAGATCTTAACCGGGCGTCCCTTGCTTTCGGCTTTGCTCTCGCGGCTGGTGATCCATCCCTGGTCCATCAGGTACCGCATAGCGATACTAACCTCTGGTTGACGAAGGTCTGTTCCACGTTCGATTGCCCGCGAGGTTGCTTCGGGAATATTTGCTAAAAATACCAGCACTTTAGCAACGTTCTTCTTCGTGCCGATCTCTACAAGAAGATTTGCGAATTCCTCTTCTTTTTCCGTAAAATACATTACATTTTCTGTTCTCATGCACATTCCTCCGTCATTTTTTTCCTTTCTTTGACCATAATTTATCATACCTGCGATATATATCCTCTGTTATTGATAAACAACAAACACAACTTTTATATGCCCAAGTGAATGGGTTGCTTGATATATTACACTTCATCTAAAATTAAAGTATCACTGTTACCAAAAAAGGTTACATAAGACCGAGACTTCGCAGATCAGCGAGGATCTTGATAACGGCCTTTTTTGCATCTTCAGGTTCCTTGCCACCTGTTATAATGAGTCTTCCTGACCCAAAGAGCAGGACAACAACTTTGGGGTTCTCAAGACGGTACACGAGGCCCGGGAATTGTTCCGGTTCATATTCGATCCTGTCGAGATTAAATCCCACGGCAATCTTGTTGAGATTTATCGCTGTTGCAAGATCAGCGGAAGTGACAATATTCTGGATCTTATAGGTAAGTTTCTTTGGGATGTCAATATCCAGACTCCGGAGCTGGTTTCCAAGAATCGTTAGGCCTTTTGAAAGGCTGTCGACACTCTTTGCCCCGGTAAGGACTACTTTTCCCGATCCAAAGACGAGCGCGGCGATCTTCGGGTTCTGCATCCGCAGGACAACGCCGGGGAATCGTTTCTTATTGTATTCAGCGTCTTTGATCTTGGATGCAAGTGCCGGTAGGTCGAGATAATCGCAAACCTTTGCGGAAGCAACGATATTTTCTATTTTCAGTGAGTCCTCTGGATTAACCTTCATGGTATCATCACCTTTACTTTTTCCCAATTTTTTTAAGGACGGGGAGATCCTAGGATCGGTGTCCCCGTATATAAAGCATATAAAGAAAGGGGTGCACTGTATAAAAAGGCATCGGGTATTACCGAAGAAAAACAGGGAGACCGGTATACAGGTCTCATTCATCGAGTGTGGAGATGTCGCCTGGATCCATGCCCATCTCTTTTGCTTTTAAGATACGCCGGACAATTTTACCGCTACGGGTTTTAGGCAGCGATTCCGTGAACTCGATCTCCGAGGGCATGGCAATAGGGCCAAGCGTGATTCGCACGTGATAGATAAGTTCGTTTTTGAGTTTGTCGCTTGGGGTATGGCCGACACGGAGCGTAACAAAGGCTTTGATGGTGTTTCCCTTAACCGGATCGGGTTTTCCTATAACTGCAGCTTCTGCGACTGCCTTATGGGAAACAAGCGAACTCTCCACTTCTGCAGTGCCGATGTTGTGGCCGGAGACGATGATGAGGTCGTCGGATCTTCCGATCACCATAATATAGCCGTCATCTCCTTTTATCGCGAGGTCACCAACAACGTAGCAGCCGGGAAGGGTTTCCCAGTATTTGCGATATCGTTCATCGTTGTTATAGATTGTCCGCATCATCGCAGGCCACGGCTGCCGGATCACAAGGAACCCGCTTTCCCCGGGACCGACACTTTTGCCGTCTTTATCGACGACATCGGCTACAACACCGGGAATTGATTTACCCACGTAACCCGGCCGCATCGGTTCTCCCAGTACGGTTGTCACCATATGCATCCCTGTCTCCGTCTGCCACCAGGTATCGACAATGGGGCACCGGTCCTTTCCTATCACGTGGTAGAACCATTCGAAAGCTTCAGGATTGAGCGGTTCACCGACCGATCCCAGAACCCGCAGGCTGCTGAGGTTGTATTTATCCGGCCATTCTCGCCCCAGTTTCATGAACATCCGGATTGCGGTAGGTGCGGTATAGAGAATATTAACCCCATATTCCTCGACGATTTTCCACCAGGTGCCCGGTCCGGGTAATCGGGGGTATTTTCGGCAATAAGAATAGTAGCACCGACGGAGAGCGGACCGTAGACGACGTATGTATGCCCGGTGATCCAGCCGGGGTCTGCCGTACACCAGTAAACATCGTGCTCTTTGATATCGAAGATATACTTGGTTGTATAGAACGCTCCGACCATATAGCCTCCACAGGTATGGACAATGCCTTTGGGAGCGCCTGTGGTACCGCTTGTGTAGAGAATGAACAGCGGATCTTCGGAGTCCATAACTTCTGCCGGGCAGTCGGAGTCCACGTCAGCCATCAGTTCATAGAAATCAACTTCCAATTCGCTGTGGAGTTCAACCGGTGTTCGCTGTTCCCGGCGCAGAATAATGAGAGTTTCAACGGTAGGAGCGTTGATCACAGCTTCTTCAATTACGTTTTTGAGCTGGATGGCTTTGCCCCGGCGAATCGCCATGTCTGCGGTTATAACGATTTTTGCGCCTGCACCTACGATCCGCTGGTTGAGGGCTGCAGCACCGTATCCCCCGAAAACCACCGAATGTATCGCGCCTATCCTGGTACAAGCGAGCATGGCGATGATCTGTTCGGGGATGACCGGCATATAGATGCAGACCCGGTCGCCCTTCGTGACACCGAGTTTTTTGAGACCGTTTGCGAACCGCTGTACCTCACGGTACAGCTGGCGGTACGTGAAGACCCGTTCTTCCTCGGGAAACTCACCTTTCCAGATCAGTGCCACCTTATTACGCCGGTCTCCGAGTACATGCCGGTCGAGACAGTTATAGGTGATGTTGGTCTTACCGTTCACGAACCATTTCGCATACGGGTACTGCCATTCACTGACCTTGTCATAGGGAGAAAACCAGTGAAGCTTCTGGGCGATATGATCCCAGAATTTTTCCGGATCCTTGACAAATTCATTGTAGGTCCAGGTATAATCACCCATCCAGCTGTGCACACGGTATGATGGGTCCGGTGTATAATAGCCGGACCCTTTTCCGTCATCTGCGCTTTTACCCATAATGCACCTTTAATCTACATTATCAATAATGATGAATCAAAGTTAATCTTTGCGGTTAGAATGGGAAAATTCGCCCAAATATCTGCCCGTTTATCCTATATCGCGCATTACTTACAATTCAGCACATTTAAATGAGGTCTCGCCAAATTTGTTATCACATAATGAAACAGGGGTGTGCAGCCGCGTCCTTTTAAGGGCCTTTTTCCTGTACGCCAGATTTATCCGGGGAAACTAAAAGTTGAAATCCCCTTACTCATGATTCGAGGTGAACATTTGACCCAGAAGATGCTCTCAGAAGCGGAAGGATATGACATTTTAAGAAAATACGAGATCCCGGTCCCCAGTACCAGATCGTCAAGAATGGTGAGGATGCGGCTATTGCGGCCGAGAAGATGGGATGCCCGGTGGTGATGAAGATCATATCCCCGCAGATTGTTCACAAGAGTGATGCGGGAGGCGTGATGGTCGGTATCGGCAGTAGGAAGGCTGCATTGGGCGCATTTACCAAGATCATCGATAACGCAAAGGCCTACAATGGGGAAGCGCAGATTGACGGGGTCATGGTCGAGCAGCAGGCAGAACCCGGCCTTGAGCTGATTATCGGAGGGCGAACTGATCCGGCTTTTGGCAAGGTAATCACCTTTGGCATGGGTGGAACAATGGTGGAACTCATGAAGGATATAACGCTGCGCATCCTGCCGGTGACTGAGGCTGAAATCCGGCAGATGATCCACGAGATCAATGCATATCCGTTAATTGCAGGTTACCGGGGTGCAAAACCCCGTGATGAGGAGACACTTGTAAAGATCATTGCCAATGTCAGCCGCTTCTTCCTGGAAAATGAGCATATTGTTGAGTTTGACGTTAACCCACTCCGGTTGTACGAATCCGGTGCCTGTGCCGTGGATGCAAGAGTTATTGTTTCGGAGCTCATCCATAAACCAGAACCTAAAGACCGGCTACCTGTACCAATAGAATATTTCACGCCCCGTTCAATCGCTGTTATCGGTGCATCTCAGGACTCATCAAAAATGGGGTACGCGGTTATGCACAACCTCCTCCATTTTCCGGGACAATTATACCCGGTTAACAACAAACGGTCAGAGATCCAGGGGCTCAAAGCATATCCAACGATTACGGCAATTCCTGCCCCGGTCGATCTGGCTGTTATCACCGTCCCTGCTATTCATGTTCCAAGCGTAGTTGAGGAATGCGGGGCAAAAGGCGTTCCGATGGTCATTATCATTACCGCCGGATTTAAGGAAATGGGGCCTGATGGCAAGGCACTTGAGGATCGTGTTGTCGCAATTGCTCGGGGCCACGGGACGCGTATTATCGGACCAAACTGTCTTGGTGTGATCATTCCACCACGTGGTATTGACACTACATACGTACATCAGTCACCAAAGCCCGGAAATATTGCGTTCATCTCCCAGAGCGGAGCTATTATTAACACGGTCGTTGATTGGAGCCTTGCAAAGAATATCGGATTTTCCAACGTCATCTCGGTCGGCAACCAGTGCGATCTTGACTTTCTTGATTACCTGAGATACGTGGAAAAAGATGCCAAAACAAAAGCCATTATTATGTACATTGAACAGATCAACGACGGCAAAGCGTTTATGGACGTTGTTGCCGAAGTGGCTAAGTCAAAGCCGGTCATCGCGATCAAATCCGGCTCTTCACGCCGGGGCCAGGCTGCTGCCTCTTCCCACACAGGATCTCTTTCCGGCTCGTACGAGGTGTATATGGAAGCATTCCGTAAGTCCGGGGTTATCGCGGTCCATACCCTGACCGGAGCGTTTCTTGCAGCACAGGTGCTTGCCCATCCCAAGCGGTACCCCAAGGGGAAGCGTGCGGTTGTAATTACCAATGCCGGTGGGTTTGCTGTTCTTTCTTCTGACTATGCCGAACGGTACGGTATTGAAATCGTCGATCTTCCCATAACGGTCATTGACGAGCTCAACGAGTTTCTTCCCGAATTCTGGAACAAGGGAAATCCTCTTGACCTTCTAGGCGATGCCACGGAGAAACGCTTTGAAAAGACATTTGAAGTGCTCGCAAAACACGGCGATCTCTGGGATATGGCGTTTATTATCGGATTCCCCAACCTTGTGCTCTCATCAGAACAGATGGCAAAACAGATTCTCAAATTCTCAGAGCGGACAGAAAACAGGCTGATCGCAACACTGCTCGGCGGCGATTCGATGAACATCGGGCGCGAGATGCTCAAGGAGCACGGTATTCCCAGCTTTGACGAACTCGATTTCACCTATCGTGTTATGGGCCGTGTTCTGTGGCAGATGTACCGTGTCAAGGCACCGGGACTGCTTTGATTTTTTCACGCTCTCTTTTTTCGCCAACGTTATGTAGAACCTCCCAAGATTAATGCTACTTTTTGCGGTTCTTAATGAGTTAAAAGGTTTCTACGGAAATAAAAAATTTTAACTTAAATTAGCGCGTCAAGTCCCCAACACGCCAGAAAAGCAGATATTATAAGTCCATCATTAGACAGAGGGAAAAACTTTGCTAACGATAATACGATCGCAATAACTCCTATTAACAATGCTAATATTCGTGATACTTTAGTCATTTGTGTCATACCTCTTCTCCATTATGTTGGCATCCTCCAACAATCACCGTAATGAATTGCTTCTTTTTATCCTCTTCTGTTATTTGCAAAAATTGCTTTTTGGTGATTAAAATGCTGATTTTGGCCAAAATATTTTGTGGAATATGGTTTCGTTGCGATATTGTAGGAATGTGGAAGATTCTCCTGTCAAAAATGTATATGCCTGGTTGTATGCAAGGGATCCCAATTTTTTCCGTCTTCGAAGGGATGTATAATAAAAATGAAATAAATACAAGAGTCTTGTTCTGATTCGACAGCTTTCAATTTTATCGACACGTCTTTTCCTAGTATAAAGAATCGGACAAATATTTTTTGAGATTTTAAAAAACGGATTTTAAAAGTTTGATTTTTGCCTAATCGTATTGCCGCCAGGTATGGCCACACTCGGTACACCGGAAGAACCGCACCTCACTTTCATCAGCGGCACGGAGCTGACGGAGCCACCAGATGGCAAGGTTGTTTTCGCATTTTGGGCACTTGATCTGGATCGTGGGCATCGTTTTTACTTTGTCGTCTTCATCGTCAACGATGGTGATCTCGTTTTCCGTGCGCTTTTTTTCGCGCGTCATGCGTTCAGAGGACTCAATCTTTCTGACATACCCACATTTGCGGCATTTGAGCTGGCCGCCAGAGGACATCAGCATACTCTTGCATTCCGGGCAAAACATCGGATAACAGTATGGATCATGCTACAAGATTAAAGTGATTATCCAGCTAATCTTACGGATTGTGTTATATCATTGCTTTCCCACAAAAGGCATCGAACGGGTTTATCCCCCGATAAACGATATGTCAAGGGAGAATCCTTTTTTTGATTAGACGCTTAACAGCTAAGTGATGATCGAGTATCTGGTCCTGATATCCTGTATCGGATTTCTGGTGTCCCTGATCCCCGGTCCCCATAGGAAGTATGCAGCAATTATCGGTTGGATCTTCATCGTTGCTTTCCTCTTTTTCGATTTGCCGGAATATTTCTCGGAAAGCAATTTTCTTTACCCCATCATGGCTGCGCTTTCTGTTCCATTCCTGCTAATTACTGTACGATACCTGATTGATGAGAACAACACGGTTATGCATCTTACCAGGGCTGCAGCAGTTGCGTTCCTGATTTATGCACCATTCGCGTACCTCTCCATCGCTGGCAACTGGCTTATTTTGAGCGTTGTAAACGAAGTTCTATGGCTGCTCCAGATATTCAATTACCCGGTCCATCTTGATGCGTGGAATATAATCGCCCAGAACGGATACCGTGTTGAAATTATTCTGGCCTGTACCGGAATTCAGAGCATCGCGATCATGATCGGTGTTGCCGCCGCAGTTCCAACAACATTGAGACAGAAAATATCTGCATTTCTTATTGTTGCTCCAACCATCTACATCCTTAACCTTTTTCGGAACGTCTTTGTGATCATGGCTTACACTGGCCAATGGTTCCCGTACTGGACTGAAATAGCGGGGAATGGTGAGATCGGATATGAGAGCTTCTTCTGGGCACATAACGTAATCGCAGAGATGCTGGCGCTCGTGGCCCTTATCATAATCGCGTTCGGCCTCTTTACGCTCATTCCTCAGCTCGGTTCTTTTGCTGATGACCTGTACCAGTTATATTATGGTGAGGTCATACGTGAATTTGACCTGATCCGGAGGAGGTGGCACCATAAGCCGGATCATGAGCAAGCAACAGTGCATAACCTCGGCTGCGACGAACTCCAACCCCCGAAAACATAGGTTTTCAGAATTTTCTGTTATGCACGATGGTGGCAGGAAGACTATTGATGGCGTGAATTTAGTGGCGTAAAAGTATTCTGCATAATCGTCGGGAAAGAATACTATAAAGGTATAGGATCCGCTGGATTGCCGACAGGTTTGTGCAGATTGCGATAATGATTATGGATATCCAGACAAACTTGGTGACCTTGCCGAGAATCGGGACAGGAAATGTATCAGGGCGACCAAAGAAACCCACACCTTCGAAGAGGTCGTCAATTTTACCTTCAACTTTTTCCCGGTCCCGACTTCTGCGCAGACAACGGGTTTGATAAACGTGTTCATCAGTGAGCCGGTAATGGCAAGACCTGTGATTGCCGAGTCTGCGGTAAATCGGGACCGGAAGGATTCCACTCAGGACAGGAATTTCGGAAAGACCCATCCCGAGGATCACCAGGACATCAACATATTTATCACCGATCCAGTCAAAGACCGCACCGAATTTTGTTGGGGAGTTGGTACGCTGGACTATACTGCCATCTATGAAATCGGAAATTGCAGAAAGGGATAAAACAGGCTTTCAACAAGGAACAAACATTCCATAAAAAGAACTACCGCGGAAATCCCCGCGATAAGGGTAAAGAACCAACACGGGTTGGTATTAATACAGCACCCCGGATAAAGACCCCCGCAATTGGTTCGAGACGCGTTTGACCCGTGTTATCAGAGCGGTAATATTCATTCCTCACATCGTAGAAATACGAACTATTAATAGTTGCGGGATGACTCCGGCCATATAATCTTTCAGCCTGTTCTATATTGCCTTCCAGTAATCACCATATTTTTTACGTCACACGTCCAATAAAGCAAAAGAGTTGATTGCAATGGCAGCAGCAACGATCCGTCCGCATGTATTGATGATGTCCGAGATCACAGCTGATGGCAAGCTTACCTTAAAAAAAGGAGCCTCCAGCAAGATCCTGATGAAATATATGGCGCACGAAACTGAAATCCTCCTTCATGAAACACGAGCTGCTTACGACGCGATCATGGTTGGGGCAAATACAATACGGATCGACAATTCCTTTCTGACTGTCAGGTTTGTTCCGGGCAAGAGTCCGCTCCGGGTCATTCCGTGTAGTTTGGCGGATATCCCTCTCGATGCAAATGTGCTTGGTACTGATGCGCCGACATTAATCGCAGTTTCAGAACGTGCCCCTAAAGACCGGGTTGCTGCAATTAAAAACAAAGGTGCGACTGTAGTCTCTGCTGGAAAGGATCATGTCAATCTTTCAGTCCTTATGCAAATCCTTCACGATGATTTCGGGATTAAAAAACTGATGATAGAAGGAGGCCCGACGCTTAACTGGCATATGCTTCATGAAAAGCTTGTTGATGAAATACGACTTATCCACCTACCGTTTATTGTCGGAGGATCTGATACGCCTTCCCTCGTAGGCGGAATGCATATCAATACCGAAAACGAGATGATCAGGTTAAATCTCAAAAAATATTATATGTGCGGCAGCAACCTCGTTTCAGAGTTTGATGTGCTGTATACCTGAGAGCACACCCTTATGGAAATTCCAGATATATACCCTGCAATGACTATACCGGCCCCGCCATCGCACCGGGTCGGCATGAAGTGGTTGTTGATCATTCTCGCCGGTCTTTTCCTTGTGATTGGCGTTTTTGCGGTTGTGTATTTTTTCACAGCCAACACCCATGCCGGTGTGAAAGTCATCCGAATGGAAGGAACACTTTCGACCGGGGATTTCTCCACTGACGAGGGAGTTGGAAGCGAATACGTAGGCAATCAGATCCGCGAGGCTGCTGATGACCCCACTGTCAACGCTATTGTTCTCCGTGTAGATAGCCCGGGAGGGACACCTGCAGCAGCAGAAGAAATTATCGGCGATATGGAGTATGCAAAAACCAAGAAACCGGTAGTAGTCTCGATGGGAGACATTGACACATCGGCCGCATACTATGTAAGTGCCCATGCAAACAAGATTTACGCAGATCCTGATACATTGACCGGGGCAGTCGGTGTTATCTGGACGTTTACGGATATAAGCGGGTGGTTGAACCAGGAGGGCTACAATATCACGGATGTTAAATCCGGGGCCTTCAAAGATATGGGCACAACGTCTCGTGCTTTAACTCCTGATGAACAAACATATGCCCAACAGATTGTTAATGAGAGTTTTGAAGAATTCATTACAGATGTAACGACACAGCGTATGATAGCACGGTCGGATATCCAGGATGGCCGAGTTATCCGGGGTGCGGACGCCCTGAAGATCAATCTGGTCGACCAGCTGGGTAACCTTAATGACGCAATCGCAGGTGCACAGCAGCTTACTGAGCAGCGGAAATAACAGTACCCGGTTCTCTTTTTGGGATGATCCACTGCTTAGATGAGCAGGGATCATGAGTTCCATATTTAGTAAAGAAAAATAATCTATACCATCCGGATTGGATCGGTTTTCATATATTCCCGGCAGACCGTGGTTGCATAATGGCCCGGAGGCAGGGAAAATGCCAAGTGTACGCATGTTCCTTCAACAGAAGCCTGGATGTCAGTTTTCATGGCAATCGGGCGCCATGCGCCGTCAAATTTTGTCTGGACAAATACCGATGCGCGGCGGAAATCTTCGGATGTTATTCCAAGATCGTTGAGCATGGATCTTGTGGCATCATTACAATTGACAGTAGCCGGATCATCCTTTCCCGGCATAAAGAGCGCAATGTTACATCTTCCCCGGGCCAGGTGAAGGGATACAGCGGGGATATTTTGTTGTGTAACAGTGTCGGTGCGACCGTTTGCAAAGATCAAATGGTCGCCGGGCACCGGTTCTGTCAAGCCAATTCCCTCAGAAAGCCGGTAAGAGAGGGCGCAGTTAAAAAGGTATGACTGGAACGCTGAAACAAACATGGAAAGAAGCTTAGGTGGCAGCTGCCGGAGGGCTCCGGCATAATCTCCCGGACGCGACTGGAGATGAGAAAGCATTGAACGTTCAAATGACATCTGTACCGGAAGTTCACGAAGGGCAATTGCCGGGTCCCGGGACTCCCAGAATGCGGTTCTGGCCCTCTGGACATCATCTTTCTCGTAGGGAAATGCCTTGCCAACATACGTGGCGACTGCCAGTTCATACTCGCCGTGGAGGATTCAGCTCGCCCACTCTATGCGTCAGGGGACGGACAACGCCGAAACGCTGGAGACCGAAATAATTTGGCAGGGCTGTGGCTGCCGTGTCTGTCACCTCGGCCACCCTTAAAGCGAGATCCTCGGGATCTGCATCCCGGATCCGAATATCAAACCGGTTTCCCGCGAGATCACCAAGGGAAAGCTGTTCGTTTGCAATCCCGACCGGTTCCAGGGCGATGTCCTTTATATGTAGTGCAGAGATCTCTTCTGCAGTGACCTTATAGAGTGAAATCAACTGCGTGGTCCGGGCATTTCTGTCCTTGGTGCCAGCCCAGCCAATACGTCGGTGGCTCACCCCAAGCCTGCGGGATATTTCCTTTACTGCATGCTGGAGTTCCCAGTTGGATTTTGTAAGCCGGCAGATGAGGTACGGTCCGGATGTGTCCTTTTTCTCAAGGGAGATCTCCTCGACAATGAAATCTTCCGGAGCAGTCCGGAGGGCTCCACCAATGCCCGGGGTAATTGTGGCATAATACTGCATCCCCAGCTCACGTTCAAGATCAAACGGACTTTCCATCATAAAAGCGAAAGCGATCCGGTAATCTTATCAAGGTCTTCGGATTTTGCCGGTCCAAGACCAAGCGCAGTGATCGTGCCGGGGGGGATTTCGGTCATCCCTGCATCCTGGATAAGTGATGTGGATATACCGGCACGCTCCGCAATAACCTTGATCTCAAAAAGAACCCGTTCGCTGTCCGCTTTAAGAACAACTTTCTTCTGTCCTTCTGCCTGCCAGGCTTTGCGGACTGTTTTATCAGCACTTTCAAAAGCCCCGATGGATGCGTGTGCTGCCTGTGCACATTTCTTTCCACAGCTCATTTTCACGTCATTTCTCATGATAAGGCACTGTTTGTACCGGAAATCGGGCTCGGACTTTTGCATTTTTTTATTTTCAGGTATCTGCTGCATCTCAAAATCTCTTTCGTTTGGTCGGGGATTAACTTTTACATCGGAAAAGCAAGCATTAAACGAAATCAAGATCACGCAATTGCCTGAATATCGATTTCTGCCGGATAAAAACGAATTAAAAGATCTTTTAATGCAGATAACATGGAAAACGGATACATGTAGGATCTTCTTTTTTTGGTTCAGGCACCCCCTTTTATGTTTTTAAGCTGACGAGCTGCCTGATCGTGACCCGGGTTGAGTTCAAGCACCCGGTTATAGGCAGCGATAGCATCAGATCGTCGCTGGGTCTTTTTGAGAATAAATCCCTTATAGAGCCATGCCTCGAGCGAGACGTCATCCAACGATATTGCCCTGTTGCACGAAATGATCGCTTCGTCATGTCTCTCCATCATAACCAGGACCTTTGCGCGATTTATCCAGACAAGCGAATTTTCCGGTTCGATTTCAAGCGATTTCTCATACGCGAATAATGCTTCATCATAAACGCCGGATTTCTTTCTAGCATCCCCCAGAAATTGCCAAGCACGGGCGTTCTCGTTTTCAGTTTCAAGGATGCGTTCAAAAAGCTCGGTCGCATCATTGTACCTCCCGGTCTTCATATAGAGATCTCCGAGGATGTGCAATTGGTCCAGATTCATTCCATCGTCTGGATTTCTCTCCATTTCCCGAATTATTTCATTGTACGAACTGCACCGGGGGGAATCGGGAACAGGGATATCAATTGGTTCCGTTTCTGCAGATTTCTGAGAGAAACCTGAAGGGACAACCATTGTCTCACGAGAGTGTCTGGTACTTTCGGTATTTTTCGGAGTTATTTTGATCCGGTCAAATTCCACTACGCTTTTTGGAGAACCGGGTTTTTTTATTTCGGATTTTGCGACAACAGGTTTGGATAGCGACAAGGGTTTTGAGTGCGTCGAAACTGATCCTTGTTTCTCTTGTATTTTTATAACAGGTTCGGCATCAGGCGCCTCTGCTACCAGTTTAATGCATTCCGGCCGGCTGGGGAATGAGGGTACCGGAACGACTGAAACTTTCACCGGATTTGCCTTGTCGGGTAAAGGAGAAACGCTGCCGGATTTGTTCTGAATAGTTTCTTTAGCCGAAGAGTCTGTTGGCGATTTATCCACCCGGACCATCCCACATTTCTTCCGTGCGACACTGATGCCAATTAAAGCATCGACGTGTCTTGGATCCAGATAGAGAACTTTTTCATATGCAAGAAGGGCTTCATCATATTTTTGCAATATGGCAAGAGTCAGACCTTTTGCGTACCAAGCCTGTATAAGGTTGGGATGGATAACAAGTCCACGTTCATAGAGAGTGAGTGCCTGGGTATGTTTTCCAAAACCTGAGTAAATAAGCCCTTTATATACAAGTGCATCAGGGAGATTAGGGTCAATGCTAAGTGCCTGGTCAAAATATTGCAGCGCCTCTTCAAACGACCCGATCTGGTATAGTGCATAGCCTTTAAGACGTGAAGTATGGGCATTGAGAGGATCTGCGGTCATCAGTTTGTCGAGAATATCAATAGCGTCGAGATAATACCCCTGACGACAGAATTCTTCCGCCTTAAGATACATTGACTCGGGATCAATTGCCGTCTTTTTCAGGATCTTCTCAAAGACTCCCATGGGAAACCACCGCTGGTAACGCGATAGGGTTACGTAACCACTTGCTCTTTCCTGTTGACCAGTTTCCAATCTGCCGATCCTTTATTAACGGGGCAGAATTTCATCTCTATATCGTTAAGGGTTGTTAACAGACAGGGTTTTATACAGCGTTCGCATCTGAGTATTCGCATACAATCTGCCACCTCACTTGTGGATACTTAACCAATGAGATATTAGAAATACGCAACTATATATCTTTTTAATTTGTTCTATATATCAAAAAATTCCTATAGTTTTATTGAGGGATTATAATAGATAACGTCATTTCATGCTTCAATTTTTAAAGAAATACAATATTGTAGTGAAATAAGACGTCACAACATTATGTCTTCATTATCCAAGCCATAACAATTTTTTCTGATTTCAAATTCCGAGTTATTAGGACTCGTAAAAAACACTAATGAGCACGATCATCATACCAATATTAATTAAAGGGATTTTCCTTCTACCTATGTATGATGGACCATGACTGAAAAAAATCAAGCGACGCATAAACAAGCCACCGGCCGAGGCAGGTCCAACCGGGACTGGTGGCCTAACCAATTGAACCTGAAGGTTCTTCATCAGAACGGTCCCCTGTCCAATCCGATGGGCGGAGAGTTTAACTACGCTGAGGAATTCAAAAAAATTGACCTGCCCTCCGTGAAGAAAGATCTGCAGGCTTTAATGACCAGCTCGCAAGACTGGTGGCCTGCCGACTTCGGCCACTATGGGCCCTTATTCATTCGCATGGCATGGCATAGCGCCGGTACGTACCCGTACAGCAGATGGTCGCGGCGGTGCAGGTGCCGGTCAGCAGCGTTTCGCGCCCCTCAATAGTTGGCCCGATAACGTTAACCTTGATAAGGCGCGTCGGCTGCTTTGGCCGATCAAGCAGAAATATGGCAGGAAAATTTCCTGGGGCGACCTCATGATTCTTGCTGGCAACGTAACTCTGGAGTCAATGGGATTCAAAACCTTCGGCTTCGCTGGCGGTCGTATGGAAGCTTGGGAGCCCGATGAGGTTTACTGGGGTTCTGAGCACATATGGCTGGATGATAAACGCTATTCCGGTGATCGAAACCTCGAAAATCCCCTTGCAGCCGTGCAGATGGGATTGATCTACGTTAATCCGGAAGGCCCAAACGGCAACCCGGATCCGATCGCGGCGGCCAGGGATATCCGCGAAACGTTTGCCCGCATGGCTATGAACGATGAGGAGACGGTTGCGCTCATCGCTGGCGGTCACTCCTTTGGCAAGACCCATGGTGCCGGTCCCGCGTCCCATGTAGGACCTGAGCCTGAAGCTGCGGGAATTGAGGAGCAGGGGCTCGGCTGGAAGAGCAGCTTCGGGAGCGGCAAAGGAGGGGATACAATCTCCAGCGGTCTGGAGGTCACCTGGACCCCTACACCCACGAAGTGGAGCAATAATTTTTTCCGAACCTTGTTCCGCTACGAATGGGAACTGACGAAGAGCCCGGCCGGTGCAAACCAGTGGAAGCCAAAGGATGACGCAGGTGCGGATACCGTTCCGGATGCCCACAACAAATCGAAACGTCATGCGCCATCCATGCTTACTACGGACCTCTCCCTGCGGTTTGACCCGGTCTACGAAAAGATTTCACGGCGATTTATGGAAAATCCTGATCAATTCGCTGACGCGTTCGCCCGTGCGTGGTTCAAGTTAACTCACCGGGACATGGGTCCACGCGCACGGTATCTCGGCCCGGAGGTTCCGGCCGAGGATCTCATCTGGCAGGATCCTATTCCTGCCATCAATCATAAACTGGTTGATTTACAAGATATCGCTTTCCTGAAGGGCAAGATCCTGGCTTCCGGCCTGTCTGTATCAGAGATGGTTTCAACAGCATGGGCGTCGGCATCTACTTTCCGTGGCTCCGACAAACGCGGCGGTGCCAATGGTGCCCGTATTCGTCTGGCACCACAGAAGGATTGGGAAGTTAACCAGCCGGCCCAGCTGGCAATCGTTCTCAAAACGCTGGATGGCGTCCAGAATGCGTTCAACGGATCAAAGTCGGACGGAAAGAAGATATCGCTTGCTGACCTGATTGTTCTGGCAGGTTGCACGGGAGTCGAGCAGGCTGCGAAGAAGGCTGGTTACGAGGTAACGGTCCCCTTCACTCCGGGACGCATGGATGCCTCGCAGGGGCAAACAGATGTAGCCTCTTTCGCCGTTCTCGAACCAAAGGCGGACGGTTTCCGCAACTATCAGAAGATCCGCTATGCTATATCGTCCGAGGAATTGCTGGTTGACAAGGCGCAATTGCTGACCCTGACTGCACCTGAAATGACGGTGCTCATCGGTGGTATGCGCGTGCTGAACACCAACTTTGGACAGACACAGTTCGGCGTTTTCACCAAGAAGCCGGAAACGCTTACCAATGACTTCTTTGTGAACCTGCTTGACATGAGCACAGAGTGGAAGCCGGTATCGGACACCAAAGACGTATTTGAAGGGCATGATCGCAAGACCGGCGAAGTCAAATGGACCGGCACGCGGGTCGACCTCATCTTCGGATCGAACTCTCAGCTCCGGGCTCTGGCCGAGGTCTATGGAAGTGCAGACTCTCAGAAGAAATTTGTCCAGGACTTCGTAGCAGCCTGGACCAAAGTGATGAATCTTGATCGCTTCGATCTATCGAGATCGTAGCATAAATGTCTTCAATAGTTAAGAATCTTAACAAAGTGGATAAGGATCTCGGGCAGTGTTTGGCAAACAGACTGAAACATTGAAGGGTACATCAAGTGCACCGCGTATCATTTCATGGAATATCACGCTGCGGTGCCCGCTGAAGTGTTCTCACTGTTATGTGGATGCGGGCGAAAAGGAGGCAGATGGAGTACTCTCCACTGAGGAAGCATTCGCAGTCATTGATCAGATCCGGGCGATTGGAACTCCGGTAGTCGTGCTCAGCGGAGGCGAGCCCCTGATGCGAGACGACCTCTATGAGATTGCCCGGTATGGCACGGAGCAGGGGCTCCGGATGGCGATTGGGACCAGCGGGTATCTCATCGATCAGGATGCAGCGAAGAATCTCCGGGACGCCGGGATAAAGGCAGTAGCCATAAGCCTGGACTCAAAAGATCCAGCAACTCACGATTCTTTTCGGGGTCTTAATGGAGTGTGGGAGAGAGCCTTGCAGGCGATTGGACATTGCCGCGATGCAGGAATCGCGATACAAATCAATATGTCGGTAATGCGATCTTCCATAAGCGATGTCGAAGATGTGATCGGGCTCGGGACTTCGCTTGGCGTTCACGATTATCAGCTCTTCTTCCCCATTCCAACCGGCAGGGCATCGAAGATCGCCCCGCGCGGCCCGATAGAATATGAAGAGCTAATCCGGCAGGTCCTCATCCGGTACCGGGACAGCAATCTGAACATCCGCCCGACCTGCGCCCCGCAGTTCCGGAGAATAGCGGATAGTCTTGGCATCATCAATCCCGCGTGGGGACGAGGCTGCCTTGCCGGTATTACCTATTGCCGGATCTTTGCCAACGGCGATGTAACCCCCTGCCCGTATTTATCGGTAAGTGTTGGCAATATCCGGACTACGCCGTTTTCTGAGATCTGGAACAATTCACCGCTCTTTGTCGCTCTCCGGGATCCATCGCGGCTTATGGGAAAATGTGGAAAGTGCAGTTTCAAAACGACCTGCGGTGGCTGCCGGGCCCGGGCATACTTAGGAGAAGACGCAGCATCCCCGCTCTGGTGCGATGGTCTTGCAACACCGGGGACTTATAACGGGGAGTGCTGCGGCGAAGATCCTTGGTGCCTGTACAAGCCCGGGGAGATGACATTATGACAAGCAATTTTACTCCCGACATGACCGATCTGGCCATACTCAATGCCCTCCAGGATGATCTCCCGTTGGTCCCCCGGCCATGGGAGGCAATCGCTGACCGGTTGGGCATTACGGAAACTGATATGTTCATTCGGATGAATCGGTTGAAAGATTCAGGAATTATCCGGGGCATATCCCCTGTACTTGAATCCCACCATATCGGCCTGCGTGCTGCGACACTGGTTGCCCTCCATGTACCGGAGGAGAGAGTAGACAAGATTGCTGCTATCATCAGTAGCTATTCGGAAGTATCGCATAACTTCAAACGGGATCATTACTATTCTCTCTGGTTCACAATTGCTGCGCAGGATAAGAAGGAGATTGAACGTGTGCTGAATGATATGCTTGAGAGGACCGGGATTCAGGTATCGGATGCTCTTAATTTACCGACAGTAAAAAAGATAAAAATTGATGTGCGGTTTTCCTTTTTGCCCGTCCAATCCGGGGAGGTTTCTCATGGATCTGACTGATGTTCAATTACTTCGGGAAATGGAACAGGGTCTCCCATTCGTCCCGGCACCTTTTGAAGAGATCGGAAAGCGATTGGACATCAGTGGCGACGAAGTTGTGGAACGGATCCGGCTCCTGAAGAAATCTGGTATCATCCGAAAATTCCGGGCCCGCATCGATCAGCGAAGGGTAGGGATCACCGCGAACGCTCTTGTGGCGTGGAAACCCGTAGGATCTGGAAGAGACAATCTTGGGAAACTGCTTGCAGCATTTCCTTCAGCAACCCATTGCTATGAACGCATGCCTGTACCGGGCAGGTGGGAGTACACGCATTATACTGTGCACCATGGGCATAACAGGGATCAGGTCCTAGATGATGTCAAGACTATTGCAGAACAAACCGGCTGCCGGAATTATGTAGTCCTTTTCAGCACCCGGGAGTTTAAGCGTGTGCCGAATGTTCGTCTGCGTGAGAACGGGAAAAACCTAAAATGAACCGGATTACTCAGTGTCTGCACGGAAGGGGAACAGTCAGCAGTGTATTACAGCACTGCCACAAACCGCAAGCCGAAGTACCTAGTAATTATCTTGCATTTTCCACGAATTACCGGCCGGTAGTCTTCTGGAACCTTACGGATCGCTGTAACCTGAGATGTACCCATTGTTACAGCAAATCAGGACCTGGACGCACAACGGAGGAGGAGCTTACAACCGCTGAAGCGTTGGGGGTCATTGATGATCTTGCGGAAATGGGTGTCCCTCTTATCTTATTCACCGGTGGGGAACCACTTATCCGCGAGGATATCTGGGAATTGGCACGTTATGCCGGCAACCGTGGTCTCAAAATGGCGCTCAGCACCAACGGAACACTCATAACCTCCGACATTGCCCACAGGGTAAAAAAATGCGGGATTGAATATGCCGGAATTTCGCTTGACGGTGCGAAGGCAGCGACTCACAACCGGTTCCGTAATTCTTGTGATGCGTTTGAACAAACAATCAGTGCATTTGCTGCCTGTAAGGAGGCCGGGCTCCGGTGCGGGTCCGGATCACCCTTACAAAAGAAAACTGCAGGGAACTTGAAGATCTCGTTGATCTCTCTCTTTCTCTCGGTGCTTCCCGATTCTGCCTATACTGGCTGGTACCAACAGGACGAGGAAGCGATTCCTACGCCCGGCTGCAGTTGGACAAGGGTGAAGTGACTGAAGCGCTTAGCATCCTGTATCGAAAAGCTAATGAAATAGATCCCGGCACTATGGAATTTCTCACCGTTGATGCACCACAGGATTGTATCCACCTGATCCAGTCTATGGAAAGGGATGGATCAGCAGACCTTGAATACGCCCGCGATCTGATTGCATCATTAAAAGGTGGATG
Organism: uncultured Methanoregulaceae archaeon; assembly: GCA_963701095.1. Taxonomy (GTDB): domain Archaea; phylum Halobacteriota; class Methanomicrobia; order Methanomicrobiales; family Methanospirillaceae; genus Methanoregula. Next base: position 625,381 of record OY969564.1, on the reverse strand, counting down.
CAGTGCAGGCAACCGTGTAGCCAATATCGATCCGTGCGGCAATGTGTATCCCTGCCAGTTTGCCCGTTCCCGGATTTTCTTATCGGTAATATTCGCTTAAAACCATTCAGTATGCTCTGGGCTGATGATGGACACCCGGTGCTTGAATGTTTTCGGAGAAAACCTAATCGTACCGAGGGGAAATGTAAAACATGCGGGTATTTCGATCTCTGTGGAGGTGGCTGCCGGGTCCGTGCGTATGCTAAGACTGGTGATTTTTTAGCCGAAGATCCCTTCTGTTATATCGAAACAGAATGAGTTTTTGTGACCGAATCTTAGGATCCCAAATGAAAACCGACAGCGTTTCTCAAGGAAAGGAGAGCATATCCGTGTTATTTATGAAGGGTTCCAAAAGGGATCCACATCCATGAGATGGTTTAGGATTGGTTGAGGGAAAAATCTGGATGTAAAATTTTTTTGGTCAGTTCTCCGCAACTCCTAATTTTTTCAGGGAATGATAGATGACAGGTACTGTCTGCTGGGCAATTTCGGGCAAGAGAAATGGCGGATAGTCTATATTGACGTCTAAAGAAAACTGATCTCCTTCGTATAAAATATCTGCAGTATTAAGCGCTGAATCCCACAGTCCGGTTATAGTTTCTGGTTTGGTACTGACGATTACATCGAATGCCGAAGGAGGCGAGGAAAAAATCTGGTTTGCTGAATTCAGAACCATTGTCAGGCTGTTTAGGCGCCTTTTCAGATTGAAAATTTCTCTTGTCTTTTTATCAGGTACATCTGCCGCAGCCGTTTCGAGGTCTAGCTCAACAGACTTGATAACATTTTTTGTTTTTTCGGCAAGATTGGAATTTTCTACGTCATCTATTTTCAGAGAAAACAATTTCATCATCTCTTTCAAGACGATTACGTGAGCTAAACCGAGATAATTATCATCGGAACGCCAGTAAGCTGTTAAAGGACGGTGAAATGCCAGAGCGTCCGCAATTTGCCTTGATATCCTACCGTAGATGAGAGAACCTCCGGAACCTGAAATATAGAGACTGTTTCCAATTGCTTCGGAAATGATGATCTCTCTGGATACCGCACGAAAATCCATATTGGCATAATAATTTTTAAGATCGTGGAAACCCTTCTCAAAAGACAAGCGGTGATGACAATTACAAGTTGGGCAGACGGCCTCTGCGGTCATAGATTCTTTTAGGAGTGGTGAAAGCTTTCTGCCGCACGTGCAATGATACCATAATGGAAGCTCCGTCGGTTCGATCACAGGGATATCAAGTTTTTCTTGTACTACAGTATTGTTGTATATCCGAGAATAATCCTGAAAATTATCAAGAAGTCTTCGGGATTCCTCAAGAAAAAGGTTCTCTCGTTGAAGATCGTAATAACTGAAAAAACTGAGTTTCAATTCTAAAATATCATGGGAAATCCTTGTAAAAATCCTAGAATTGAGATCTGCAAAAGTTTCTGCCTTTTCATAACAGTCTTCAATGATCTCCATCAGTGTCTCTAATTGTGGTTGGATCCTTCTATCGACCGGGTCAGCCCTTGTTAACATATCCTGATAATGCGTCTTAATCTGAGACATTTCCTTTTCCCATTGATCGCGGTCGGGCTTTTTCTGGGAAGCAAATCCCGTATATTTATCAGGTTCTTTTATTCGAAATCCGATTACCAGTGATCCTTTTTTGTTAAAATCAGGAATGCTATTTCTGCTGAGTAATCGGGCGGTAGACTGGTTTTGGTCGGCAAGGCCGAAAAATGCAATTGCCGGAATCCCTTTTTCCTGAAGTTTTCGATATATCCTATCGAGAAGGAAAGCTTTCTTCCATGTTCCACAATGCGGGAGAAAATTGGGCTGGTGGCCTGATTCCAATATGACTGTATCTGATGTAATCTTTTCACTAGGATCAGATGGCAAACCCATTCTTTTGTTAAAATGATCGGATATTTTCTTTAACCGGGTTACATTTTCAATTTGGACTGGGGTTAAACGGTAATAGTCTTGAATTTTGGTGATAAGATTGGGCAATGTGATGTGTCCTGTCATTCCATTTGACCGGCAATTTCTACCTTCTGTGAACAGAGTGTTCTTATAATATCTTACAGCGTTATTTTGATAACACTCATCCGATGATCTCCCATCGTTTTCTTCAGATTCAAACGTGAAAGGTTCCAGGGTGAATGCACCTCGATCAGACGTTTTACTATTGACGCGGAAAAATCCGGGATTAAAACCCGATCATATACCCGTATCGTGAATATACTTCCTTTACCAGATCGCCAACCTTTGGGTTCCCCCAATCGTGCATCCACTCCGAGACAAGAGATTCAACAGTGATCGGTATCACTCCTGCCTGAATCATTCTTTTGATCCCGAACTCATGGGCATCATGCGTGGAGTCACCGGCCGCGTCCATCAATCCATATACCTCGTATCCTTCCTTTAACGCGTGGAGAGTAGTATAGGCAAAACACATACTTGTCCAGAGACCCGAGATTACCATTTTCTTCCTGTTCGCCTTCTTGGCTGCGTTCCGCGTCATCTCGTCTTCAAAAGCATCAAACCCAAGGACTTTACGAGAATATACTTCTTGTCCCGGAAATAATCTGGTAATTTCTGGCATGAAATCCCCGTTACTGGAGGGATTAATGGCAGAAAGCACGACCGGGATCGAAAGGATACTCGCCGCTTTTGCTGCACAGAACGCCGCATTCCGGATAACGGTTTTGTCTCCTGATGCAACACCTTTGAACATTGTAGACTGATAATCGACAAGTACAAGCATACTGTTCTTGTCGGTCAGCATATCGAGGCATCCTTTTGGTACATTCGTCATATTTTCCCTCCTTTGTAGGGTAGACATGTGCATTTGCTAATAATTCTATTAAATTTTGGGATGGTGCATAATTCGCTAAAGGCTCATCTGCTAGGAACTCCCATTTAAAAATGAATTACGCGATGGGCGACCTTCGACCAAACCGGATAATCCGCTCCCGCCGCCGGACCATTTCACTTGAGATTACTCCCGATGCGGCGCTTATCGTCCGTGCACCGATACGGGCGTCAGACGCTTGGATCATGAAGGTTGTAGAAGAAAAACGTGGTTGGATCGAAAAGAAGATAATTGAAACAAAAAACCGGCCGTCACTCGGTGAAAGACACTTTGTCCGGGGCGAAGAATTCCTGTTCCTCGGGAAATTGTATGTTCTTGAAGTGCTCTCGGGAAGCAATACCGGGATCTCACTTGGCGATCGGCTTTATATCGGTGAAGAACGACTGCCAGAGTGTCGGAGGCTTCTTAAGGAGTGGTACGCAGAAAAAGCGGCCGAGATATTACCTGCCCGTGTCGCTGGGATCGCCGCAATTCTCGATTATGTTCCAAAAAAAATACGGATCTCTGATACACGACGGCGTTGGGCTTCGTGTAGTACGTCCGGAACGCTATCGTTCTGCTGGCGTCTTATCCTTGCCCCTCCGGAAGTTATTGATTATGTGGTTATTCACGAACTCGTCCATCTGCGCCAGCCTGATCACTCTGATCGTTTCTGGGCAAAAGTCGAAAAGGTGATGCCGGATTATCTGCGTCACCGGCACTGGTTGCGTGAAAATGAAGGGATGCTCGCAATTTGATCCGGCGAAGAAGTCTAAAAAACCAAACAGCCTGTTTAATCCGCTGTACATCATCTCAATATACTTTTTAGTGCAATGTTAATTCAGGGAAGTACCTGATGGCGCGTGTTCTTGTCTCACCACTGAACTGGGGTCTTGGCCACGCCACGCGTGATATCCCGGTTATCAAGACCCTGCATGATCATGGTCATGAAGTTACGATTGCAGCCTGTGGTAATGCCCTCTCGGTGCTCAGGCAGGAATTTCCGGATGCCCAATATATCGATTATCCTGATTATTCCGTCGCTTTTAGTTTTGGCCGGTTTTTTGTCCCGCGCTTCTGTGCCTCCCTGCCCTTCATGCTCAAAGCAGTTGCACGCGAGCATGCAACACTGGAAACTATCCTGTCTAAAGATCAGTACGATCTTGTCATAAGTGATAACAGGCTTGGCGTTTTCTCTCCCCGGGTCCCGTCCATCTTTATCTCCCATCAGCTCCATTACCACCTGCCACTATTATACTGGCCTGCTGAACTGCTCGCTATTCCGGCAAATATGTTTCTTCATGAGCGGTACAACCGCATCATTGTCCCTGACAATCTTCCGGGCGAGCTTTCCCTTGCCGGAAAACTTTCGCTTCCTCAAACTGATGTGGCCAGGGATCGTGTCTTTTTCTCGGGAATTCTCTCTGGTACCCATCAAATTGCATGTGCGAAGGACCTCGATTATCTTGTTATTATTTCCGGTCCTGAACCTCAAAGGACTATTCTCGAAAAGATTATCCTTGCAAAGATCGGGGAGCTTGAAGGTTCTGGGGTTGCGTTGCTGGGGAGTCCGCAGGGACCAAAAGCCATAGTCCGGAGCGGGAATTGGACCTGTATTCCCTATGTTTCTACCGAAATAAAGACCGAGTTGATGAACCGTGCCCAGTGTATTATATGCCGTTCGGGATATACGACCCTCATGGAGCTTGCCGAATTGGGAAAAAACCAAGCGCTCCTGATACCAACACCCGGGCAGACTGAACAGGAGTACCTCTCGTGGTATTACCGGCAGAAAAATTGGTACTATTCGGTAAATCAGAAACACTTGGATCTTGCAGATGATGTGGCAAAGACACGGGATTTTCCCGGGTTTCCGGCAATGGCCCGTACTGCGGAGAACACAAAAAGGCTCTATAATGAGCTGTTGGCGGAGTATCTTGAATGAGCTCATTCATGGATGATCTAATTATTTCCGGTACAATTGCCCTTGTTGTACTCTACGCAGGTATTGTATTGGTTGGGTATGCAGTTCTCCAGTTTCTCTATTTTATCCTGGAATCTGCGATAAACGGAAATTATCTTGTACTACTCGAATCTGTTACCGTCATTATCGGTGCTATTTTTGGATATATTCTCATTGGATTGTGGCTCCGTCGGACCGGATTGATATAAACTATTCTGGCGGTTTGACTCAATCATTCCTGCAAAAAAAAGATTTTTCCCAAACTAATATGCGTTGGAGTGTAATCCTATACGACCTTTGCCAAATTTACCCGTTCAAGTGCGAGTGCTGCCTGGTTTGCAAATGCAGTCAGTATTCGGGACTGTTCATAGGTGATAACACCTGTGGGATCAATTGGCTGGACTGCCAAAATCCCAAGAACGCCCCGGGTACTCCGGAGCGGGATATACCTGAGTTTTGACCCGTGCAGGGTATCGGTATCGTAACCCGCGATGGTTCCATGCTGGAAAGCCCAGGTTGCTACAGCAATATCATCTACGTCCATAACCAGCCCAGGGGTCTTTGCCTGAACAACAAGAAGACCGTTTTCCGGGATGAAAAAGACGCTCTCCCATTGGAAGATCTCCCGTATGTGTTGACTAACGGCTCTCATGATCGCGGCTGCATCCATAGCTACTGCAAGGTCCTGTGAGAGTGCATAAAGTGTGCTGGTTTCTTTTTCACGAACCTGGGCTGCGTCACCGTGACGTTTGGCACGGGTGACAAGCATACTAATGACAGTCCCAACAATGATCATGGCAAGGAATGTAGGAAGATACTGAGTGTCGGAAAGCCGGAATGTCAGATAGGGCGGCACAAAGAAGAAATCGAACGCGAGCACACCGACGATCGCAGTAAAGATTGCAGCCTTGAGGCTACGCTTGAATGCGATGACGACTTCGGCAAGCAGGTAAAACATAAGCTGGTTGAATGGGGAAATAAAGGCATGGAATAGCCAGCCAAAGATAGTAACCGCCACGACGAGCGTCAGGCTGTCTATATAATCCCGCGGGGGTGTTGCCGGAAATAGGGGTTCGGTCGCCGCCGGTTTTTCCGGAAGGTCCTTGCCACTGCTGATAACGTAGACATCGATAGGTCCGCTGTTGTGAATAAGCTGGTCGACAACCGATCCAAAAACAAACTCCTGCCAACGGGGACGCAGAGTCTTTCCTATAATAATTCGTGTTACGTTGTGCTGCCGTGCGTACTCAAGGATTGTATTTGCGACATTGAGTCCGAACAGGGTCGTCGTGATTGCTCCCATTTTCTCAGCGAGCTGAAGTGACCGATCGACCTGTTCTTTAGCTTCCCGCGAGAGCCGGTGATGGGTTGGCGTTTCGATATAGATGGCGCACCAGCGTGCATTTATACGGTCAGCCTGCCTGCGGGCAGTGCGGATAAGCCTTTCAGCGAGTGGGCCGGGACCAATGCAGACTAGCAGGAATTCGCCAACCGGCCAGGGACCGGGAATTGAACGTGTCTGCATATAAGCAAGCATCTGGTTATCGACGCGTTCAGCGGCCCGGCGAAGTGCAAGTTCACGAAGGGCATAAAGATTACCTTCATTAAAAAACTGCTCGATTGCCCGGGCCGCCATATCGGGCACATATACCTTTCCCTCACGAAGGCGCTGGAGCAATTCAGGCGGCGCCAGATCAATGACTTCGATCTCTGAGGCCTCGTCGATGACCCTGTCAGGGATTTTCTCTTTTATGATAACACCGGTAATCCGTGCAACCACATCATTGAGACTTTCTATATGCTGCACATTAAGCGTGGTATAGACGTCGATACCTGCTGCAAGGAGTTCTTCAACGTCTTGGTAACGTTTCAGGTGTCGGGATCCAGGAACATTGGTATGAGCGAGTTCATCAACCAGAACAAGTTGAGGATGTGCTGAAAGAATGGCATCAAGATCCATTTCGGTAAGTTTTACGCCATGGTACTCGGTAGTGCGGACAGGGATGATCGGGAGCCCTTCCATAAGCTCCTCAGTCTCTTTTCTTCCGTGAGGCTCGATGTATCCTATCCTGGCGTCAATGCCTTCATCCTTTTTGAGATGCGCAGATTTGAGCATCTCATATGTCTTTCCGACCCCGGCAATATATCCTAAAAAAATCTTAAGTTTACCCCGAGTGTTTTGTAGTTCTTCTTTCTGGACGCAAGCAAGCAGGGTGTCTGGATCGGGACGTTGATCGTGGCGACAGTCGAGCGGATTTGTCACAGATTTGTCACACTCCAAAGAAAACAAGCAGTATATCGATAATCTTTATCCCGATAAAGGGTGCTATGATACCACCAATCCCAAAAATCAGAATATTGTTGCGTAACGCCTCTTCAGCAGACATTGCACGATATTTCACTCCTCTCAATGCAAGCGGTATAAGCAGGACGATAATAATCGCGTTGAAAATGACTGCCGAAAGAATCCCGTTGTGAAGCCCCAGAATGTTGAGTGCGGAAAGCGATGGGTACGTCGTGGCAAAAGCAACCGGGATAATGGCGAAATATTTGGCAATATCGTTAGCAATTGAGAACGTCGTTAAGGCCCCTCTGGTCATAAGCAACTGTTTTCCGATTTCAACGATCTCGATAAGTTTGGTAGGGTTGGAATCGAGATCGATCATGTTGGCGGCTTCACGTGCAGGCTGTGTACCGGTATTCATAGCGACGGCAACGTCTGCCTGGGCAAGTGCCGGGGCATCGTTTGTGCCGTCTCCGGTCATTGCCACCATCCGACCACCGGCCTGATATTCACGGATCAATTTTAATTTACTTTCAGGTGTGGCCTCGGCAAGGAAATCATCGACACCAGCTTCAGCCGCAATCGTCGCAGCGGTAAGCCGGTTGTCACCGGTAATCATCACCGTCTTGATGCCCATTTTCCTGAGCTGGACGAAACGTTCCTTGATCCCGCCCTTTACGATATCTTTTAAATGAATAACACCGAGCGCTTTTCCATTTTGTGCCACAACAAGTGGCGTTCCCCCAGCCCGTGAGATAGTATCTACAGCTTCCCTGAGCTGATCTGAAACGACATTTCCGCTCGCATGAATGTACTTATATAGGGCATCAGCAGCGCCTTTTCGTATGTGGAGATCACCATGGTCGACCCCACTCATTCGTGTCTGGCTTGAGAACGGGACAAACTGCATACCGGCATCGTCACCGGATGCTCCGACAGTCCTGCCGCGGAGGCCGTACTTCTCCTTTGCAAGTACAACAATACTTCGGCCTTCTGGAGTTTCATCGGCAAGAGACGCCAGTCTGAGCGACCCCGGCAAGATCCTCTATCTTTGTCTCGTCCACCGGGATAAATTCAACGGCTTGCCGGTTCCCGAGCGTAATTGTACCAGTCTTATCAAGCAGGAGGACATCCACGTCACCGGCAGCCTCGATAGCCCTGCCTGATGTCGTTATTACGTTCCTCTGGATCAACCTGTCCATTCCTGCAATTCCGATGGCAGAAAGGAGCCCTCCAATAGTAGTCGGTGCAAGACAGACAAAGAGCGCAACAAGCACGGTTATGGATATTGTTGTTCCGGCGCCGACTGCCTGTACGCTATATCCGGAAAATGCATAAAGGGACGCTGCAACAACAATGAAGACGGTAGTAAGGCCGAGCAGAAGGATATTGAGCGCGATCTCGTTGGGTGTTTTCTGGCGCTTTGCTCCTTCGATAAGGCTTATCATATGATCAAGGAACCCTTCGCCAGGATTTGCACTGACTTTGACAATCAACCAATCGGAGAGAAGAGCTGTCCCTCCCGTGACTGCACTGCGATCACCGCCGGCTTCCCGGATAACCGGGGCGCTTTCGCCAGTAATCGCGCTCTCGTTGATTGATGCGATACCTTCTAAAATCTCACCGTCAACCGGAATTAAATCCCCGGCCCTGACATAGAAAAGTTCGGATTTTTGCAGGATCGAAGATGAAACTATTTCGAAATCTGTTTCCTGGGGTTCGCTCCCTTTGATTATTTTGTACTTTGGTTTGAGCCTTTTTGCGGTGGTGTCCTGCCGCATCTTACGGAGAGATTCAGCTTGCGCCTTACCCCGGCCTTCAGCAAGTGCTTCCGCAAAGTTAGCAAAAAGCACCGTGAACCAGAGCCATGCGGAGATAGCGCCAATAAAACCGGCGGAGCCTCTCCCGGACCGAGAAGTGCTTGGAAATAGAGCAGAGTCGTTATGGCACTACCGACTTCCACGGTAAACATTACCGGGTTGTTGATAAGTGTCCGCGGATCCAGTTTGAAGAATGCATCCACAACTGCACGCTGGTAAAGACCAGGGATCGCAGTCCCATTACGCGGCTTTTTTGTATCAGACATGGATCAGCCCCCCCGCAACCATACTCATATACTCTGCAATAGGACCAAGCGAAAGAGCTGGCAGGAAACTAAGCGCTCCAACGATGATAATGACAAACACCAGCCACAAAATAAACAGCGGCCGATGATCCGACAGCGTGCCTTCACTGGGTGGAACAATCTTTTTTGTGACAAGTGATCCAGCGAGTGCGAGTGTCAGGATAATGACTAAATAGCGCCCGATAAACATCGCAATTGCTGTTGTAATGTTGTAGAACAGGGAATCTGCATTCAGACCGGCAAAAGCACTGCCGTTGTTCTGGGATGCTGAGGTATATGCGTACAGGATCTCGGTAAATCCATGCGGTCCCGGGTTAAAAACGCCAGCCTGGCCGGCACTTGTCAGGACAGCGAGGGACGTGAAGGCAAGAATCATGATGATGGGGACGAGGATAATTATCGTAGCCATCTTCATCTCCCACTGCTCGATCTTCTTGCCATAGAGTTCCGGTGTCCGGCCTACCATCAGGCCGGCAATAAACATCGCTATAATGACAAAGATGAGCATCCCGTATAAACCGGATCCGACACCTCCAAAAACAACCTCTCCCAGATGCATATCAAAAAGGACAATTCCGCCAGCAATGGGCATAAACGAATCATGCATCGAGTTGACTGCACCACAGGAGGTACTCGTGGTTATGACAGCAAAAAGGGCTGAAGAAACAATGCCGAATCGTACCTCTTTTCCTTCCATATTCCCTCCCGACTGGAGATGAGAGGGAGCTTGATCGACACCGAGCGGGGTAAGTACCGGGTTTCCGCTTTGTTCTGACCATATGGCAAGACCGGCCAGTGGAAGGAAAATAATTGACATGGCGATGAGAAGAGCGACTCCTTTGCGTCTCGAGCCGATCATTGCCCCAAACGCTATACAGAGCGCGGCAGGAATAATGATCATAGCAAGCATTTCTACAAAATTGGAGAAAGGTGTCGGATTTTCGAGAGGATGCGCAGAGTTGGCATTGTAGTATCCACCGCCATTTGTACCGAGCATCTTGATGGCGATTTGTGATGCTACCGGCCCAAGCGGGATAGTCTGAGTGGTTACCAGATTTCCGGAAGAATCGTTGATCGGGTTAAGCAGAGGAACTGTAACCGGACCGCCGAACGTCTGGGGGGTTCCCTGAGAAACAAGCACGAGAGATATAACGAGAGCGAGCGGGATCAAAAAAATGACCGCACGAACCAACAGCACCCAAAAATTACCAATGGTAGTTGCCGATCGTCGCATAAATGCATAGATGAGCGCGATAAGAACAGCAATTCCGACTGCAGCTGAGATGAAATTCTGGACTACCAGACCCACCATCTGGGTAAAATAACTGACTGTTACTTCCGGCACATATGCCTGCCAGTTGGTGTTTGTCGCAAAACTGATCGCGGTATTCAAAGAAAGATCCCACGGCACGGACCCCAGTCCTGCCGGGTTGAGGGGCAGGAACTGCTGAACAAGCTGTATTACAAAAACAACGCCAATGCAGGGAACGGCAAATACCATTACGGCTACTGCAAACTCCTTCCAGTCCATCTCCTCGCCTATGCTGACGCCACAGATCGTTAGAACTTTTTGTTCGAACCAGTCGGTGACCGGAGAGAGGAAATTAGGCTTACCGGTGAATATTTTTGCCATCCACGATCCGAGAGGAACCGTGATAACTGCGACTATGAAAATGAAAAGGAGTATCTGGATCCAATCCTGTATTTCCATACCAAAGAGCAGATCCGGGCCACGATTCTCCGGTATGGGTGAGGATCCGGAAAGCTCTTTTGCAGAGATCGCATGTGCGCTGAGATCGTCAAGAGCTAGGTTCAATGAAAGAACGTTTACCCGGGATTGACCAAATATGCCGAACTGCCGGGGTTCGATCTGTGAATTAACAAGTGCCGTGACATCGGCTTGTAAGAGGTTGCGTTCACGGGAGACACGGGGGATCTGGTAATACGCAGCTGCAACTGAGATGTCGGGATCGAGGCCACTTCCCGATGTCGTGACGAGATCCACAGGGATCTCGTTGGTATTATTGGGATCTATCGCATGAAGGGCTTCCACCGGGCCTGCACCTGCTGTTCAAGTACCGGGTTATTGGGGCCAAGATTAGATCCGGTAGAAGAATCTGCGTTGTCGGGTACCGGGGAAGTTGCCGAAGGGCGTCCCCAGAAATATTGCGGGGACGAGAACGGTTGCCCTATCTGTGACGATCCGACAACTTTGCCGTTGTGTACAAGAATATCTCCGTTTGCCTGGACCGGAAAGGCCACCTGCGCGATACCGGTGACTAAAAGCGGATAAAGAACGCCTACTACGAGGGTAAGCAGTAAAAAAATCAGAACCGCAGGTTTTATCTGTTTTTTGATCATTGCCCCGATTGAATCGGTAGTCATGGAACGATTACCTCACCTATCTCTCATCAAACCGGATTTTTATGCCGGCAGGATCGCTTGTCAGCTGTTTTGCTGCTTGGTATAAATATGCCCTTGTTCTTGGCTCACTACCGACGCTTGTGCAAAAGGATATTCAGTAATTTGTTAGGCAAACCGGATCAGCAGACAAATAATATTTCGGAGTTTCTGACCGAAGAATGTACCTGGATTATTTCAGACACATGATCAAAATAGTGTTGTCTTTCTTAAGGTTCATGTGCAATGACAGACCGAATAGAGCTCCGGTATTTTTGCAGGTGAGCCTTCCCATTCTTTTTTACCCTGACAGAGAACACAGGCAAAGTCCCCAATATCCGCGCTGTCGACAGCACGGTGCGTAACCGTAATGCAGGGTATCTGCATCTTTTTAACAAATTCCCGGACAAGCACTTTTACGACTTTCATACTGTCTGCATCGAGCCCGGTAAACGGTTCGTCCAGCATTAAAAGATCGGGCTCAACCGCAAAAGCCCTGGCAAGTGCGACCCGTTGTTTCTGGCCACCAGAAAGATTCCCTGCTTTTACCCCAACTAAATCTTCGATATGCATATGCTCTGTCCAGTACTCAACGCGTTCCGAGATGTCCATACGCGGGAGGTGCCGGGCACGAAGACCGAACGCGACGTTATCGTGGACAGTCATATGAGGAAATACGGCTGAGTTCTGGAGAACATATCCTATCTGGCGGTCTTCAGTGGGGATATCAATGTTATCCTTGGTTCTGAACAGGACTTCGTTATTGAGGCTAATAGAAGCTGTGTCTGGTTTCACAAGGCCGGCGATAATGTTGAGTGTCGTGGATTTCCCGGAACCGTTTACACCCATCAGGGCCGTGATCTCGCCGGCCTTTACTATCAGCTTCAGGTCAAGCGTGTAGTCTCGCAGTTGTTTTACTATGACGGCTTCAAGCATGGGGCATCTCCCTTTTCTGGATCAGGCGCACGGCAATCATGATGCCAAATGAGATGATTACTAGCAGGATAGAGATTGTCAGCCCGACATTGATATTGGCGCCTTCCATGCCAACATAGACTGCAAGGGGCATAGTCTGTGTCACCCCGGGTAGGTTACCCGCAAACATGATCGTCGCGCCAAATTCACCAAGGGCACGCCCGAAAGTCATGACTGCACCTGAAATCAGGCCACCTGCCGTCATAGGAACGGTGATACTGGTAAGGATCCGGAGTGATGAGGCACCAAGGGTACGGGCGGTCTGCTCATAAGCGGGGTCCAGCTGCTCAAAAAGCGATTTGGCCTGACGTAGATAGAACGGTGATGCGACAAAGATCTGTGCCATGATTACCGCAAGTGTTGTGAATGCAATTGTGATCCCGTACATGTTGAGGTACCTGCCGAGGATCCCGGCCCTCCCCCAGAGTACGAGGAGGGCAACACCGGCGACCGCCGGGGGAAGGACAAGGGGAAGATCGATCAGGGTATCAACTATCACCTTTCCCGGATACGAATACCGTGAGTGGAAATAGGCAAAAGGCGTTCCGACAAGAACGACTACAGCAAGGGTAATGAATGTAGTAAACAGGCTCAGCCAGAGTGCACTTACAACGTCCGGGTCATGGAGGGTGGCAAAAAACAAATCCGGTGTCATCCTAAGAAAAAGTGCAAAAATAGGGAGTGCCAGATACAACGTAACTGCTGCGATCAATATCCCTGCAATAAGGTATGTAAGCCTCTGGCGGTAGTTTCTTAACCGGAAACGATCGATGATCATGGGGTTTTCGCTACCGGCAGGGATGCCGGCGGCCCGGCTCATAGGAAAAAGGATGAGATATTTTTTACTTTGGCGGGGCGGAAAAACCGTACTGCGCCAGTATCTGCTGGCCAGCAGATGAGAGCATATACTGCTCGAATTCTGCTGCCGCTGCCTTGTTTTGACTTCCCTTGAGAATGCCTATAGTGTATGTCTGGAGATAGTTGTCCTTCTGGGGGATGGTGAGCGTCGTATATGTGCCGCTCGGTGCTGCCGTCGCCGTGGACTGGTATACGAATCCTGCATCGACTTCGCCAAGAGCTACTTTAGCGGCAACGGCAGGCTCGGAAGTCTCTTGGGTTACGACGTTACTCATCGTTGCATTAGCCCAGCTCTGACTCAAGGTATCGTTGGCAAGGTTTCCGATGACTGCTAATGTTGCCGTGCCAGCGGGAACCGCCTTTTGCTCTATCGCAATCTTCACACCGGGCTTTGCAAGATCGGCAAGGGACTGGATGTTTGCTGTGTTAGCGGGAGGAAGAATGACAATAATGTAGTTTGTCGCCAGGGGCTGTACGGTGCCGTCGACAAAATAGCCCTCACTTTTCAGGGTGTTCGTATAACTGTTACTTGCAGAGATGAAAACATCAGCATAGGCTCCGTTCTCGACTTGAGTCTTGAGTGCCTGAGTTCCGTCAAGATCGAATGACACCGTTGTACTTGGGTAGGCTTTCGTGAAGGAAGATCCTATGGTTTTGGAGGCTCCTGTCAGGGAGGCAGCTGTATACACAACGAGGTTATTTGCGGATGGAGTGAATGAAGGGGCCGGAGTCGCTGTAGGTGCGACAGTGGTCGGGGCAGCGGTAGGTGCTACTTCTACTGTTGTGGGTACCGGGGTTGCCGGTATCTCGGTCGGCGTGGCAGTTGTCGGGGTAGTCGTTGTGCTTTGCGTGCAACCGGCAAAGAGTGCCGATACGAACAAGAGGCAGCAGATCATTCCGATGAGCGCTAATCTCGTGGGGGTAAGCATTGCTTTCATGAATCACAATCCTGAAAAATTAACTCTTCAAATATCTTTTCTCAGGAAAGTAGTTAAAATTTTGTTTATATTGTCGGAAAGGTAATCAGAAAATGTTACCTTTTATAATCCAAATTTTGTTTTGATGATCAATTATCCGGAAGAGATAAGTGTCCTCCTGTTTTTTAAAAACCGGTGGTAACCCGGCCGGATAAACGAGGCAAATTGTGTCTCTTCCCTCTAATAATCACCTCACAACGCTGAACTAACACTATATGTATTTATCTGGGGTTTCCACTAAGAGTTCGTTAAGGAAGGATTATGATATGGTTAAGCATTTCGTTAATTATTTTTATTATATATTCCTTCTAAAACAACTAAATCCCAACACATATATGTGCCCGGCCTCAGATTATTTTCCTATATTATTATCGATCGTCCTCAAAAACTGAATTACCCGAGGTAATCCCGGGCTAAATATCAATTTTAGATTTGATCCTCTGCCCAAAAGATCACTAAAATACGGAAAAATAAGGAAAATCTCATCATGATCACCCGGCACCATGTAATACTTGCCCTGGTTTGCTCTCTTATTGTATTCAGTTCTCTTATTTTCTCAAACCCTCTTATTGTCGCTATTATCAGTACCGGTACGTGTCTGGGTGCAATCCTTCCTGATATTCATATGTCCCGGCCGCGTCACCTCTCCTTTCTTACTATTGCATGGGGTATTGTCCAGGTACCTCGGATGCTCTGTGTATTGGTTCTGGATAGGATATATGCACAATTAGGATATCCGGTCCGGGATCCTTTTGACAAGCGCCTTACACATTCCATTCCAGGCGTTCTTTTTATCGCCATATTTACAGGTGTTCTCTTCTTTGTTCCTGCCATGCTCATAAATAGCGCATATGCCGGGTATATGGGGATATTCCTCGGCGGAATCTTTCTTGGTCTTGGACTTCACATGGCAGAAGATCTTTGTACAAGAAAAGGAATTTCCCCTCTCTTCCCATTCAGTGCGATGAAGGTTGCTGGTTCGATCCGTCCATGCGATCGAGCGGATTCTCGCAGTACTCTGTACCAAATCCAAGGTTGTAGCGTACTTGTAATCCTAATTATGGTTGAAAATTTACGATTGATTCGCCCAGATCTGGTTTTCACGATCAGTATGGCTGGCCTTGCAACCAGTCTAGGTTTCATGATATATGCTTCTGACGTTAGAATATGTCAGGATACTGCTCCTGCAAGCAAACTGGTAATACATCCGATCTTACAGTGTGATGATAATTAAAAACTCTCTTTATGGGATGGCCTTTCAATACCATCATTTGGTAAAAAGAGCAGAATTGGTAAAATCCGGGACATTTACGATCTGACTAAAATAATTTGAGACAGGCCATCTATTCCGGTGGCCGGTACCCTTTTGCATGGGCGAGCGTCACGAGCTCTGCTAACTGCGATTCCTGTCGATGAGTAAGCAACCTACCTTTCTGGATCAAACGACCGAGTTTGACAATTCTGATACGATCTTCATGGCTCAGTGAACCCGCATTGTGCGCCCATCTTACCAGATCAAACCATTGTTGCCGGCTGAATGTCGGGGGACCGGCGTCATTAACATGAGTGCCTTCAGCACCATCTTCGGTCTGTTCAATCTCTCCAACACAAACATCGTCGCCATCATCTTCAGGATCGTCAGAGAGATCACCTCCCTCACCGCGCACTACTGTTTCAATATCGGAGGAATCGGTCTCGGGCGCTCCGGATATATCATCCTCGTCCGCCAGTGCCTTTTTTGTCGGGATCGCGTCAGGAAGTTCATCGAGCCTTATCTCACGAGGTTCTTCGAAAAGGTCTTCAACGCTTTTGATCCTGAGATGGGGGTTTTCCATTTCGTCACTGGTATCCGGCGTCGTTGGATCTGCCTGTACCGGGACAGGTCGATCAATCTCTTTTCTGGCAAGGGCATGCGAACCACCTGAAATCATGACCGGAAGATCCGGTTTTTTGGATATGAGTGCGTGGTCTGCTATCTGAACCTCTTCTATTGCCGAGGATGGGATCTGCGGCTTTTTCCTCAATGCGACAAGAACGTTTTTTGCTTCGGCATATGCATCTTCTGCCGCATGTCTTTCCTCTTTTTCTGCAAAGAGTGCCGCGGTAGCCTTTTCAATCTCTACAGTAAGAGCCTGCACAGTGGCCTCTTTATCGGCCTGCTCCCGTTCAGCAGCGCGGAGCTGCTCTTCCAGGGATCGCTGTCGTTCAAGGGCAATTTTGAGATCGGCTTCGAGCGTTGTAATACGCTCATTACCCGGGGCCTCTTCTTTTGCTACGTCTTCGGTTACGGCATGCAATTGAAGTTCTGCAGCTTCTTTTTCCCGGGTCATGGCAGCGAGATTGTCTTCTGCTTTCGATCGCGCATCCCTCTCCGTACCCAGTGTATCGGTCAGGTCCTGGATTTTTGTCAGAAGTTCGCGCTCTCGCGTTGCGGCCTGCTCCCCTGACACTCTTTCTACAACTCTTTCGTGGGCAATTGCGAGGAGTTTCTGGTCTGCTGCCTCTTTCTTTGCTGTAATGCGAGCCAGGTCGTCTTCTGCCTTTGATCGTGCATCTCTTTCGGCATCAAGGGTCTCGGTTAGCCCCTGAATCTTAGCGAGGAGCTCGCGTTCTCGGAATGCTGCCTGCTCCCTGGACTCCCTCTCGGCAATCCTCTCTTGGGCAATTGCGAAGAGTTTTTGGTCTGCCGCTTCTTTTTCTTCGATAATACGTGCAAGATTATCTTCAACCTTTAACCTCGCATCCTTCTCAACATCAAGGGCATCAGTAATCTCTTGGATTTTAGCGAGGTGATCCTGCTCCTGCACTGCCGCCAGATCCCTGGCAGAATTAAGATCGTGTTCGGCCAGTTCCTTTGCCCGTGTCATTGCCGAAAATTTTTCCTCAGCTTCATAGAGAAGGCGTTGCTTGGTATCCAGCTCTTCCTTTACCTGTTCCATCTCATTTGCCGTAGAGCGGGAAAGTTTTTCGGCTTCGGCACCTGCAAGAAGAGCAGCGGCGAGATCGTCTTTGAGATTCTCATGGGTTTCCTGTGCAGCATCACGTTCTTGCCTTACTTGCAGGAGATCGGATTGGGTGCTTTCAATCACGGCGCGGAGCGAGGCAACATCGTTTTTAAGGGTCTGTATTTCCTCCTCCTTTGATTTTCCCATCGCCGCAGCATTGGTTTCAGCAGTGATACGCAGTCTTCGCTCATCCTCATTTGCAGCGAGTGCCAGACGAAGTTCTTCCCTGACAGACTGCAATTCTTGATTAACCTGATCCTGCGCAGCTGTTATACGGGTAATGTCTGCTTCCAATGAGGAACTCTTCTGGCGTTCAGCGCAGTACGATTCTGTCAAGGCGTCGTATTTCTGCTGGAGCGTGTTGTAGTGCACCGCGATCGCACTTTTTTCCGCGGCGAACACGGCCTCTTTTTTGGCTTGGTCCTGGATAAGTTCGTTGTATTTTTGCTCAGCTGCAGATTTTTGCTCGTTTTCTGCGGCGAGCTCATCAGCAAGTCTCAGGCACTCCCGCGACTGTTGTTGTGCCTTTTCTGTGATATCCTCAACCGTGTGCCGGAGGTCCTGTTCTGATCTCGCTTTTTCCTGAAGTATGGATTTAACTTCCATTTCAGCGGCTTCCGCCCGGTTTTTCTCACTGGCAAGATCACTTTTAAGCTGCCCGATTTCCATGGCACGAGTGTTCAGCACTTTTTGTGCGTCTTCATGGGTGAGGGTGAATTCAGCGACCTGCGCCTCAAGCGCTGTACGCTGTCCCAAAATGGCGGCGAGTTCTTTTTTTGCTTCTTCCAGATCTTTTTTTGTCTGTCCGAGGTCACGGTTCAGGGACTCGGCATCACCGCGAAGCGCATGTTCAAGTTCATCCTTTTCATTTCCCAGAGTCCGGACTATGTCTTCTGCCTCGGCAAGGCGTGCACGGGTTGATTCAATTTCCTGCGAAAGCCGGGTGATATCGTCACGGTTTGCTGAAATGACCCTTTCGCGCTCTTCCATCGTGCTGCGCAGGGCAGCTTCTCCTTTTTTCTGCTCGTTGATCGCCTTTGAGGCGGTTTCCAGTTCGCGGTTCTTCCCATTCAACAGCATCTGAAGCCGGGCTGTTTCGGTGACAAGTTCGTTTGTTCTGTCTGAGACCCGGCGTTCAAGTGTGGATTTAAGCCCGTCCAAGGCGTTCTGGACATGTGCCAGCTCCCCGGCGCGGTCGACTGCAATCTCGAACGAGGAAAGCAGGAATTCCAGGAGTTTCCTGCGATCCGCCATAATCACATAATCGCGATCTTCGTGCCGGATCTTGAACTGGGTACGGATCTTTTCGGGATCCGGTTTTTCAACCGGGGATGAAAGCATCGTCTCGATCAACGAAAGAAGATACTGTGGATCGTACGGCCGTGCGAGAAAGTTGTCTGCATTGCTGTCAAGAACAACCAGAAGATCACCGAGACTTGCGACGCCGGTGACAAGGAGTATCGGGATCCTCCAGAGATCATAATCAGCTTTAATCTCCCGACAAATGTCATATCCTTCTTTCCCGGGCCGGTGGCGTCGCAGATAAGGAGGTTGGGTTTTCCTGTACGAAGGGTTGCTACCAGATCCGCACTGTCAGAAAAAAGGGTGACCCGGTATCCTTGAGGCGCGAGCTGCCCGCAGAGTTCCTCGGAATCCCGGTCATCTTTGCAGAGTATGAAGACATCAATGGCGCTCTCGCCCTCAGGGATGTCCGCATCTGTACCTGATGGTTCAGAATTCATCACCATTGCTCTCTAACAAGTTAAAAGGCTTTATATTATATCTATGTTTATATCGCCTGCGGTTCTGTTCATGCTCCAAAACGTGGCAGTTTTCCTGTGGTAAGGCATTACCTATCTGTTTTCAGGTTTATCCAATAATCGATAAGTGCTCTCGATATGCTCATTTGTTGGGGAAGCGTTGGCAGATTGTCCAGCCCAAACCAACCTGCAGCGATGATTTCATTGTTGTCAATAACTATCTCACCAGAGGCATAATCGGCCACAAATCCGATCATGAGCGAATCCGGGAACGGCCAAGGTTCACTGGCAAAATAATGGATATTTTTTACGGAAATACCCACCTCTTCCTGTACTTCGCGTCGGACAGCGTCTTCCAGTGTTTCTCCCGGTTCTGCAAACCCAGCGATTACGCTCCGCATCCCTTCTGGAAACCGGGGAGACCGGGCAAGCAGGATCGTATCACCCCGCATGATAAGGACGATAATTGCCGGGGATATTCGTGGATAGCTCACCAATCCGCAGGCTGGGCATTTTTTTGACCGTTCCATAATGACACGCTCAGTTTCGTGCCCGCACCGGCCGCAGAAACGGCTTGTTTCTGCCGATCCGATCATACGGACCGCAAAAGATGCATTTGCAAGATCTTCTTCTGGTATTCTTCCGTAAAGCTCGCGCACGCCACTCAAAGTCCAACCCTCCGGGAGCAGAGTATTGTCAGCCAACCCTGCAGCGTAATAGGGGACTGCACCTTTGTGGCCGAGATATTCAATAAGACACGAAGTACGGATATTCGTATGAAGCCCGGCCTGCGAATAGATCTGTGGAGTATCACCGTCGTAAATCGCTATGCGCTGGTTAGAAACAAGAATCAACAGAGCCTGTGCTGGGATTTCAGGGGGTATAGGAAACCGGGGGGAAAGTGCCGTTACGGAAAACACCGCATGATGGGCCGGGATCTCAATGGGATCGGTACTGTTCATTAGCCACTGTCCATAAGGATATGGAAAAACGTTTGTTTTCACCAACGATAAACACGCGGGACGCGAATCCTATTCCTCAGTAAATCTTTTAAAGGGAGCGGAAAAATTGTATTCCCTTCGCGTTTTTTAACGAACCGGCGGGACCAGCTCTCGCACCGGCCAGAAATTGCTGCTACAAGTATTTCGATGCTTTTTATAAATGCTGAATTGCTGTTGACCAATGGTATAACCTCTGGTTCTATACGGCTGGCCTCTGGTTCGAAAGGAATGACAATGGTCTGTGAAAACTCCGCAACCCCCCCTTCTCTGCCGCAGACATTAATGTTTCTGGTCTCACCATCAGCTCTGTTGATGGCAAGTACAACATTTTCTATACCGAGATGGTGGGCCAGTGCCGCGGATTTCCGGGCTACAGAAATTGCATTGTACGATCGATCTGTGATAACCACCGCACAGGTAAACCCTTCAGCGACTGATCGTCCAAAATGTTCAAGGCCGGCCGGTGTATCGAGAATGATAACTTCATCCTCAAGAATATTCATGTGCCTGAGTATTGCTGCAAGCAGGGAATACTCCGGACAGAGGCATCCGCCGGCCTCTTTTGCTCCTCCCATGACCAATAGACGGATATTATTTCCCGCAGGTATCGAAATCCGGTCGACATCGTCAGGATTAAGCATGAAAAAACCGCCCGGTGACCCATTATCACCTTTTACGGTCCTCTCGCAGTGACATCCGTACTGTTCTGATACCGTTACAATACTTTCTGCTTTTGATTTTGGTATTCCGAGCGCCACCGCAAGATTCTGCTGGGGGTCTCCATCAATTGCAAGGACTCGTTTGCCTTCCCTTGCAAACAGGTGGGAAATGAGGGCTGCAAGAGTAGTCTTGCCGACGCCCCCTTTCCCAGTGATAACAACCCGGATCCCTTTTTCTCCAGACCGAATACCGTATATCATGCTTATATCCCCACCTTGTTCTTCTCCCTATCGCCAGTAAAAAAACGGTCGGTTTTTACAGGATCATTTTCTCGCATACCCCTCACTCAATCGATATTTCAATAGTGGGGTAATTTTCAAAAAGCGGTATAAACACTTTTGGTTTATTACAAGTGACATCCCAGCTAGGTTGTGCCGAAAAAGAAATAAGCGGGGTGGCGTAAAAAGATCCCGTTTTACATCCCATTCAGTACGATCCGGCAAACGCAAACGTGATTTCGGCGTATGCCCGATCGAGAAGCCCGCGGTAGAACTCTGGATCGAAGGTGTCTGCACACCATGCAGGGGCTACCTGGTACCGGGAGGCATCGGTCACGGTATACTGAATCTTCATACCGGGAGATACCGTAACTCCCCGATCCCGGTATGCCTGAACCGCTGCACCTTCAAGGCATCGGTGAGTGTACGTCAGCCGGCTAATCCGGCGACTGATTGTCATCTGTTCCGGGTCCGCGTTAGGAAGGTCCGCGACAGCCTGCCAGAAAATACCGGAAATCTCATCTTTTACCTGTATGAGCTCTGTGATGGTTGCTGCCCGTTTCATAATATACAACATACGACGCTGCATCTCCCGAACATACGCTGGTGTATCGTGTCTGCGTGCTGCTATCCCCCGGACTTTAATACTTTGGTCAGGCTGCCTGCCATAATACCGGTTGTACGCACCAAACCCGTCTGCAAGGGGCAGGAAAACGATCCAGTCGAAATGGTCGGCCTCAATGAAGAGACTGATCGTTTTCTCGATTTGTTCCATCAGTGCATTGACTGGCGTTCCCTGTACCCAGAGACAGTCGACGATACCGTGCAGCACGCGAAAGCCCATGGTTTCAGCGATCTTTTTTGTCTGCAACAGTATTTCCCGTGACGTTCTGGTGATACCTTCGTGCACTTCAATTCTTCCGAACTTTGCATTCTTGTAACCGGTATACCCAAAGCAGGTCACAAGCATCCACTTGAGAATCGCATCGGTGCCGGCAAACCGGGGATCGGTTTTTTTGAGCCGTTTTGTCGCGATACGGAGATCAAGTAACGGTTTAAGCACGGCGGGAAGAAATCCTGCGCGTTCCGTGTGACCGATTGTTTCCGGTGAGAGATTTGATTGTACGATGATGGAGGGGTACATGGAGGTAAAATCGATTTCATCGACATTTTCAAAGACTCCTGGATTTGGCTGGAACATCATTCCGCCCCGGTCGGCAGCCAGAAGTGCGGGAAGCTTCCGCACCAGCTCCGGGTCGCTCTTGCGGAATGGTACTCCGATGCCTTTTTTTATCGCCTCGTAAGTCTCGTAACTGCTGATGAGTGTTCCTGGCGTGAACCGGGACGCGAGGTTGGGGGAGATCCCCGAAAGCCGGGCTGCCATAAGAACGCCGTCGAGTCCACCCTCATGGTAGACAAACGATTGTTCCGTATCAATGAGGATACGGCCGTCCGGGACAAGTGCGGCCGCCTTATGCTCCATTCTCCCGTAACTCCAGTACGAACGGGAATCCATCTGCCGGTACTTTCCGTTCCGAGAGAAGGGCATTATAAGGTTATACTGCTGCGCGAGGGTCCGGATCTTCGACATCCACGTATCAGCGTCCGGCATAAGAATCACATCAGGGTTATATGATCCAACAAGACCGAAAAGATCCACAAGTACTGCCTTTGTCTTGCCGGTAAGCCGCTCTGTTCGTCCGTGGATAACTTCTACATCGGTGCAAGACGTGGTTATGGAAGGGTTGCCACGGATCCTGATCTCAAGGATAGCCAGATCATGGGAAATTTCCGGGGAAAACCGGTCATCGCGTTCCCCGGTGCAGGGAACAATTCCCTGTTCTGCCATGAAACGCTGATCCCTGCGCACGTCCACATTATAGAGATCAACCGCGTACTGCACCTGGTGTTCGATAGTTTCGGCTACTTCCCGGCCGGCAGAGATCGCCCAGCCTTTGTCTTCCCCAAAAATGGTGCGGATGGTGCATTCCCTGGCGCCATACCGTTTTTCCAGTGCCGCGATCATATCCGGGTAGGTGTGCGGGTCGTGGAACCGGGCATAAAACTCCGGGATGTACGCGCGGTGAACTTTTGTTACGGTGCCCCTCTCCTTTGTCCAGAGATCGATACCTCCATCCCGGTATGCGGTATCAAGAATCCACATATTTCTCAACCCCTGCTTCAAGCCGGTCCTGGCGTTTGAAGATTTCGACAAGTGCAGAGAAGACTACGGCTTCGAGAGGGTCATCGCAAGCCACAAATGCTTCACTCGAATGCGTTTTTACAAGTTCCACGAGACGCTCGCCATACTTCCGGCCCTCCTTTTTGAGTGCCCGGGCTGACCGGGCCCACCGGTCCGCCATGTTGTTAACACCCAGCCGGATACTGGAAAATGTCCTGCCCATTTACGACACCCCCAGTGTCTTATTTCGGATCTTGATCTGCATAACACCGGATCCCTGCTGCACTGGGGGGATAAAGATCCGGTCTGTGGGGGGTGAAAGTGAGCGGGAGAAGAGGATTAACGAAAGGGGATGCGCGTAATACCTGAAACGGTGAGATATATATCCTGTGTTTTTTATATCTCTCAAACCTACCAGTAACATGATAAGACGCGGTATAACGCATGTACAATGTTCTCTACGTCGATGACGAACCCGGCCTGCTTGAAATAGGCAAACTCTTTCTCGAGCAGAGCGGACAGTTCAGCATTGATATCACTACTTCTGCCCGGGATGCACTTACTCTTTTGAATACTAAAACATACGATGCCATCATTTCCGATTACAAGATGCCGGATATAGATGGAATCGCATTTCTAAAAATGTTAAAAGGGTCGGGAAATACCCTCCCGTTTATCCTGTTTACCGGAAGAGGACGCGAAGAGGTTGTAATAGATGCCATTAATTCAGGCGCGGACTTCTATCTCCAGAAAGGCGGAGATCCAACGGCACAGTTTGCCGAGCTGGCGCACAAGATCCGCCAGGCGGTCTCGCGGAGACAGGAAGAACGTGCTCATGAGTATGCATTGCGCGAGAGTGAAGAGAAATACCGGATCCTCGTGGAAACCTCCTTTGACGGTATTGTGATTCACCAGGATGGGTTAATTGTCTATGCAAACGCCACGGCCTTCAAACTCATGGGTGCAGAAAAATCCGATGAGATCATAGGGAAACCACTCCTGTCTTTTGTGCACCCTGCTTACCGTGAACTGGTGCGTAAGCGATCAGTATCTGCAACTGAAGAGAACCTGCCGGTTATTCAGGAAAAATTTATCCGGAAGAATGGGAGCGTTATCGATGTGGATGTGGTAGCACGACCGTTTGCTTGGAGGAATAAACCCGCTGTGCATGTAGTCTTCCGTGATGTGACGGCACGCAGGAAGGCAGAAGAAGCACTCAGGGATCGCGAGAGCAAGATGCGGGCAATCTTTGACAGTACCTTCCAGTTTACTGGTATGATGACACCGGAGGGAATCCTGACTGATGCCAACAGAACGGCACTGAGTTTTATCGGTGCTCGGATGGAAGACGTTATAAATCTCCCCTTCTGGGAAACTCCTTGGTGGAAGGGAGATGAGGCAGGAATCAGGGAGTTACAGGAAGGGATCCGCAACGCAGCTTCCGGGAACTTTGTCCGTTATGAAGCTGAGCTGCAGGGTTTGGACCATACCACGATGCAGGTTGACTTTTCCCTCAAACCAGTATTCGGAGCTGACAATTCCATACGGTTGCTCATCATAGAAGCCAGAGATATCACCGAACGTAAACAATATGTGGAGGCACTCAAAAGCAGGGAAGCCCAGCTGCGGCAGATTATCGATCTCGTTCCACACATGATCTTTGCCAAGGATTATGATGGAAAGTATATCCTTGCAAACCGGGCTGTGGCAGAGGGATATAATACTACGGTCAACGAACTCGAAGGGAAGTCTCATGCGCTTTTTCACAAGGATGAGGAAGAACTCCGCCAGATGCTGGAGGATGATCGGGAGGTCATTGCAACAGGACAGATCAAGTTCATTCCCGAGGAGCTCTATATTGACGCGTACGGGAATCAACGGCATCTCCAGACAACAAAAGTCCCGTTTTCTCTTCCGGGCTGCGAAAAACCAGCGGTGCTTGGGGTTGCCATCGATATCACTGGACACCGGCAGACAGAGCTTGAGTTACGGGAGAAAAATAAACAGCTTGCGGCAGCTCAGGAAGAACGAAATAAAGCATACCGTCTCGCTCAAATCGGGATATGGGAGTGGTCACGGGATGCTGATACCGTTATTCTGTCCGATGAACTTTACAGAATGATCAGAAAGGACACGCCAAGGCATGCTCCTACTCATGCAGAACTCGAACGGTATTTTACTCCGGAGAGCTGGAATAAACTCAAAAAAGCCATCGAAACGGCGCTAACCAAAGGAAATCCATTCAACCTTGAACTGGAAATTTTCCGAGCCGATCGCACGAGTATGTGGATCCATGTCTTTGGAGGAGTGAAATGCGATGAAGGGGGAAATGTTGTTCAGCTACACGGGACCGTTCAAGATATCACCGGGCGCCGGATAATGGAAGATGCGATACGGGAAGCAAACAGGAAACTCAACCTCCTCTCCGGCATCACCCGGCACGATATTCTTAACCAGCTGCTCTCCCTTCGAGGTTACCTGGTACTCTCCCGAAGGCACATTCAGGAACCGGCTATCCTTGAATTCCTCAAAAAAGAGGAGAAGGTTATCGATACGATTGAACGCCAGATCGCGTTCACCCGGGATTATCAGGATATGGGGATACAGTCCGCTGCATGGCAGAACGTGAATGAGGTTGTTATGCATGCTGCAACACAGCTTCCGATGAGGAGTGTGAAGGTTCAAGTCGACCGAATCGATCTTGAGATCCTGGCAGATCCGCTTCTTGAGAAGGTATTCTATAACCTCATCGACAATGCGCTCAGGTACGGTGGCGATGCTATGACCTGTATCCGTGTGTGGTCGCAGGAAGCGGCGTCCGGGCTTGCCCTGATCTGCGAAGATGATGGCGTGGGGATATATCAGGGAGATAAAAAACGACTGTTTACCCGGGGTTTTGGGAAGAACACCGGGTTCGGTTTGTTCCTGTCACGTGAGATCCTGTCAATTACCGGTAGTACCATCACTGAAAACGGTTTGCCCGGGAAAGGTGCCCGGTTCGAGATTAACGTTCAGAAGGGAAAGTACCGATTTACTTCAAACAAATAAAAAAAGACGAGGGAAATAAAGCCAAAAAGCGGAAAAGAAATATTAACAAAAATTTGCGATTAATTGTCGTTTGTTCTCACGATTTTTTCCCGGCATATCGCATCAGGGCAAGTAGACCGGTAAGAATCTTGAGAGGTGTCGGTGGATTACCGGGTATTTTCAAATCCACCGGCAGGATCTTGTCTGCTCCACCAAGGACTGCGTATGTTCCTTGGTAGATGCCGCCATTGCAGGCATCGTCGCCCACGGCAATGACAAACTTGGGAGACGGCATTGCATCGTAGGTTTTCCGGGCAGCAGTAGCCATATTGTGGGTAATAGCACCGGTTACCATCAGGACATCTGCATGGCGGGGGGAGGCTACAAACGTGATACCGAAACGTTCCACATCATAGAACGCATTGTTGAGGTTGTTTATTTCGATCTCTGCCGCATTGTCACTACCTGCATCCAGCTCCCGGATAGCAAGACTCCTGCCGAACCGGGCGTTGATCTCCTGCCGGATTTCATAACCAAGTTTTTCAATTTCATCATCTTTTAACGGAAGAGTACCGGTAACTTCCTTTTTTAGCAGGCAGGAAAATGCGTTAACCATCCTATCTCACCTCAGAGATCTGTCCCGGCATATGACAGGTTCAGGCTTTTATTGATCACCGGGAAATCTGCGATAATGTTGCCGGGTACAGCGTGTTCAAGTGCAAGCCAGTTGCAGTACGATGCAGTCCTTACTTTGTACCGATAGATCTTTTTTTCTTGTATCTCAACCCAGCAAAGATTCTGCCCCCGGGGTGATTCCACGAGTGCCAGTGCACTACCGTCGCGGATTTGTTCAGTACTGCAAATCTGCCCGTCAGGAATTGCGGCGATAACCCGTTCAATCAGGTCAAGTGCATCCAGGATCTCTGCAGCCTTTACCGTAAACCGGGCAAGAACATCGCCATCGTTCAGAAGATGGAGCGTAGGAACAAACCTGTCATAGATGCCGTACGAATGGTCCACCCGCACATCCCGTTCCCCTCCCGATGCACGTGCGACCGGCCCGGTGATATTGAGTGGCGCAAGCAGTGGCTTTCTGATAATACCGGTTTGCGCGAACCTGTCTATCACCGATGTCGTCGAAAGTACTATGGATAACCCGATCCTGAACTGCTTTTTGAACCGCACAAGATAATCCTTGAAACCGGCCAGAGTTCCATCAGGAATATCCTGCATCACGCCACCGGGGCAGATCATGCCCCGGAGAAACCGGAGCCGGAAATCTTCTCGTTCTCGCGGTACATCTCCTCGCGCAATACCGCAAACTGACTTGCTCCAAGAGGGAACGCGACATCGGTCAACATGCCAGCTAAATCGCCGAGATGGGAACAGATCCGTTCGGACTCGCAGAAAACAGTCCGAAGGTGCCAGGCACGGTCAGGCACCATGATATCGGAAAGCCGTTCAACCGCCATACAGAACCCGGTCGCGTTTGCCGCCGATTCGTCGCCGCTGACGGCTTCGGCAATTTTCATGCAGTCTGCCGGATTCTTTCCTTCCGCCAGTTTCTCAATACCGCGATGGGTATAGAACAGGCGGATCTCGAGATTGAACACAGTCTCTCCAATCACGCTGAACCGAAAATGCCCGGGCTCGATAATACCGGCATGGACCGGTCCGACCGGGACCTGGTAGACACCCTCGCCACTGACCATCCGGAATTGATAGGTATCTGTCGCGTTTATTGGAGTAACCGGTATGTTGGGACAGGATTTTTCCAGCGGATGGAATCCTTCCGGATATTCTTCATGAAGTACAAGGCGCCGGGTGTCAAACGCACCCCCAAACCTGATGCCAAACAGATCACGGCATTCCCGCTCCGGCCAAGTAGCCGAGGGAAAGATCGTCGCGACAGACATAGCCTGTTTTCCGGCGATATGCCTGACAAGAACGAGGAGGTTGTCGCGGTGTTCAAAAACATATCGGAGCATATGGCCTGAACCGTCAGGGCATTCGGAACAGAACAGGCCTATAAGGACAAATTTATGTCTGGCAAGGATGAGAATGGCCCGGTCAAATTCCGGTGTGGTCGGGCTTATAGAGCATTCTCCGCTGCATCCAATCGAGATCCGGGCAGGTACAGCATCAGAACCGAAGATTTCCTGGACTACTGTTATGGCGATATTTTCGTGCTGTAGTTTTTGTACGCTCATCAGAACTTCAGCTCCATCACTATCTGGTTAAGGAATGCGGTGCCCCCAGCTGGAAACATAAGTCCGAGAATAAGGACAAGGGTAAGGAGTATCACGATGGGTACTTCCATGGAAAGGGGGGTCCGGTAGGCTGCAAGGTCGTCAATTTCACCGGACGGTGTAGTACGACAGAATGCCTTTATCACGAAATACCCGAAAGCTGCAGCAGCTATAAAAAGGAGGACAAGGACAACCGCAAGTGTTCCTAGAGAGAGAGATCCTAGCGAAAGCAGGATAAAGAATTTTGAGAAGAATACCATGAAAGGAGGTATACCGATGATTGAAAGGCCTCCAAGGATGATACCCCAGGCAGCAAGCGGCTGAAACTTAAAAACGTCATGAATATCATCAGGAGCATCCGGCGAAATATGGCTCCGGTACTGCCGGTGCAGGATGCCGGCCGAGAAAAAGAGTGAAGCTTTTGTCAGGGCATGCCCGATAATCTGGAAAAGCACCCAGAAGATTGCGAGCGGTGAGGCCACGGCTATACCGGCGAGAATGATGCCCATATTCTCGATGCTTGAAAACGCGATCAGTTTTTTTAGGTTCTTTTCGACAAGCATCGAGATTGCCGCAATAGCTATTGTGAAAATGGCAAATATCAGGAGTACCGGGGTAAGAACAGCCAGGTCATGGGCCTGATGAGCGATCGCAAAGACCCGGATGATACCATAGATTCCTATGTTCAGGAGCACGCCCGAGAGAACGGCACTCACGGCTGAAGGGGCCTTTGCATGGGCTTCCGGAAGCCACGTATGGAACGGGAAGATACCGGATTTTGCGGCAAACCCGATAAAAACAAACATAAATGCAGCAGTCACCATGCCGGCAGGAAACGTTGAAGCGCGCTGCATTAAAACAGTCCAGTTTAGCGTACCAGTGCCAAGCGTTGAGAGTGATATCTCATAAAGGAAGATAAGACCGACAAAAGCAAAAATCATTGCCGTCGATGCAACGAAAATATATTTGAGCGCTGCATCGATGTTTTCCTTTGCTGAAAGAATGGCAACCAGCAACGCGGAAAGGATTGTCGTCATTTCTGCAAATATCCAGAACAGCGCAAGATTGTCAGAGAAAAAGGCAAGGACAATTACCAGTTCAAGCAGGCACCAGGAGGCATAGAAAAGTTTCAGGCTGCCTGGTTCCAGCTCACGGTTTGCCAGCAGATTACTGACATATCCCCGGGCATATATGGCTGCGAGAAGGAAAATACAGGTCGCAACCATCACTTCCAGAAGGCCGAGATGGTCGATGAAGAAATATCCGCTTCCCACGATGAAATTATTCACCGGGATCTGGACAAAGAGGAGAATGTAAACGGTGATCGCAAGATAAACAATTGACTGCCCGACCGCAGCTGCATTCATCTGCAGGTTGGTGTGGCTGAGTGCAACAAGCACAATTGCAGCAAGGGCACAGATGGCAAAAGCGATCAGGATCATGTTGCTTCCTCCTGTTCTTCCCAGAGATAGAACCGGTGAAGCCGGTTATGGTACTCCTCAAGCGTGGAATCGATCCCTACGGTAAGGATGGTGGTCAGGATAATGAGGATGACAAGATCGATGATGATCAGGAACTCAATTATGAACGGAAGCTCGGTGGCAAAAATACCAAAAAGCAGAACACCATTCTCCATCGATAAGTAGCCCAGTACTTTGGTTATTGCCCGTTTACGGGAAAAGGTGACCATCATCCCCATCAGGACAAGCGAGATCCCGATAACAGCCCCGAAGAAAAATAGACTGCCTTTTACCATCATGTCCGGGAAGATCCGTGAGAGCATGATATAGACGACAATCATCAGAGCAAGCGAAATTAACAACGAACTGGTAGGGCTCAGGAAATGGAAGTCAATATCCCGTTTGATCCGGATTTTTTCCTGAATGGTCGCGATGAAGTAAGGGATCAGGAACACCTTGAAAACCAACGTAATGATAGCAATAGCAAGGAGGACGGAATCAGCTTCGTACCAGGCAAGTGAAAGGGCTATTGCGACAAGTGCAAGTGACTGGAGTGCATATACCCGGACCAGACTGATGAGGTTTCTTGTTGTTATGATATACGCAGACGTAATAATCACGCAGACGAACAGAACCTTGACGATACCGTTTAAATATGCAGGATCCGTCATGCAAACACCTCAATGATAATAATAAGCGTCGAGAAAAAGAACGCCATCATGAAAAGGTTCGGCAATCTGAAGAATCGCATCTTTGCCATGGACGATTCAAAGAGCCCCATGAAAAGGGCAAGAATGGCACCTTTTATGATAAAAAGAACGATTGCAGTTGCAAGAACAAAAGGCAGGAGCGAAGTGGCTATCCCCCAGGGGACAATGAGGTTGATGAGGAGTGCCATCAGGACAGTCTGCTTGATTGCAGACGAGATCTCCAGAATTGCCAGATTCCTTCCGGACTGTTCGAGGATCATACCTTCGTGGATCATGGTCAGTTCGAGATGGGTCTCCGGGTTATCAACCGGGATACGTGCAGTCTCGACAATCAGGATGATGAAAAGGGAAATGCCAAGCAAAATCAGCGTCGGGGTAACCGGTGTACCGGTCGTGGCGGCCGTCGCTGCCATGTCAATAATATTGAGCGATTTAAAGACAAAGGCAAGTGCAGCAAAGACAATGATGGTGGTGGGTTCTATGACCGCTGCAACACTCATTTCACGTGAACTGCCCATACCGCCAAAAGCACTCCCGGCATCAAGACCCAAGAGGGCCATAAGGAACCGGGCGAGCACCAGGAGATACAGGAAAAGGATGATATTTCCTATACCTGCCGCCGGCGAAGTCACATAGACCAGAGGGACAAAGAGCGAAGCGGTCAGGATAGCGGCAATGCAGACCCACGGTGTGACCCGGGTGATCCAGGACGCGTTGGGGGAAAAGATGACTTCCTTTTGGAACAGTTTCAGGAACGTATAATACGTCTGGAAGATTGAAGGACCCCGCCGACCCTGTGTCCACGCCTTGATCTTCTTTACAAGGCTCACAAACAGCGGGGCAACAAGAACGACAAAAATCGTATTGATGATACCATAGATAAGAAAATCCGCGGTCATAAAAGCACCCCTAACAAAACGATGACGACCACAACAGCCAAGAAAACATAGAGGATATACGTGTCAAGGCACCCGTTCTGCATGCGGACGATAAAGCTTGCAGCTTGGGTAGCTCCCCGGGAAATGGGCAGGTACAGGTATTCCTCGAAGAATTTTACCAACCGGATTCAGCGGTTCCCGAATCAAAGATGAGGTCATGGTCATCATAATAGGTTTTGGTGCTGGTCTTTTTTGTCCGGTATATGGATGAAAAGATGGTAACGATTGGTTCCGAGAAACCGTGGCCGGTATATTCTGTCGACGAGGAAAGGGATCGTGCACCACATCCCCAGGTTTCACTGATCCTGCTTTCCCGGAAAGAGGTAAAATACAGGATGCCGTAGGTAAGTAGTCCCATGAATAGGAGAAGGAGGCTTATTACCAGCAGGTCAGGTATTGGTAGGACATAACCGAACGCAGTAAAAATCTGGTACGAGAAGACACCAAGGCCCACACATAATGCAGCGAGGACAGCAGGGCCTGCGAGCATCGCGAGACCCACTTCAGTCGCATTATCACATGCGACAGACCGCGGCCTGGCAAGGAAAATGGAGCCAAAGGCTTTCACAAAGCAGGCTGCGGAAAGAGCGCTTGTCAAAGCAAAGAGAGCAAGACATATAAACAGGATTACTTTGAGGAGGGGATTGACGACAGCGACAGATTCAAAGAATGCCGTATAGATCAAAAGCTCGCTCGCAAAACCATTAAGCGGCGGAAGAGCGGCAATGGCAGCAGCACCGGTAAAAAAGAGGGCTGAGGTTAGGGGCATTTTTCCGGCAAGTCCGCCCATTTTTTCGATATCTCGCGTATGTGTAGCGTGCACCACGGACCCGGCCGTAAGGAAAAGGAGGCTTTTAAACAACGCATGGTTAAGGGAGTGGAAAAGTGCGGCAAGCAGGCTGATAGTCGCAAGCAGGGCAAGTCCTGAACAGGAAAAGATGACATAGAGGCCTATACCAACAAATATAATGCCGATATTTTCTATGCTCGAGTATGCCAGAAGGCCTTTTATGTCATCTTCCTTGATCGCATAGATGACTCCGAGGACTGCTGATGTTATACCAGCGGCAAGTATCAACTCACCCCACCAGGCATCCGGAGAAAAAACGGTAATGACGAACCGGAGAAGACCATAGACTGCTACCTTGAGCATAATACCTGACATGAGTGCTGAGACCGGTGTTGGGGTTGCCGGGTGGGCATATGGGAGCCATTTATGGAAAGGGATGATGCCAGCCTTTATGGAAAAACCGATAAAGAGCGAAAGAAACCCGGCAGTTACCAGTGGCGTCGACGCGGCCGGTACCGTTATCCGGGCGATTGCAAACGAACCTGTTGCGACAAAAAGAGCGATTACCCCAAATATCACAAAGAGGGTAGAGAGCTGTGTCATCACAAAATAAAAGATCCCTGCTTTTCTGGTTTCGGCGTGCGTATAATCATACATCACGAGAATAAAGGAGATCGCTGCCATGAGCTCCCAGAACAAGAGAAAGGAGATCGTGTTTTGTGAGGCCACGACAAGGACCATTGCGAGCACGAAGGTACCGATGCAGCCGCACAAAAGATTGCGCCGGGTTCCTCCGTCCATATGATCGATATACTCCGTGCTGTATGTTGCGACACACACGGTAACTATGCTGATAAGAAAGAGGAAAAACGCAGCAAGCCGGTCAATAAAGAATGCAATTTGAAAGCCGGGAAATGGCTGCCATGCGATAACGGTAACAGAAGTACCGGTGACAAGTATGAAAAGCGCAAAAAGGGCAAGCAGTGCCGAAGCTCCGGCAGTGCAGGCAAGCGAGAGTGTGCGAATGACGGAGTCGTCGCGCCCCGCGCCCAAGAGAGCGATGGCGATGCCGGCAAGGAAGATGAGGATTACGATATTGAAGAAAAGGCCGATCATTCAACCATTTCCTTAAACATGGATTTGTTCAGATACTGTTTATCTGCCAAATACCGTGACCTGATGTGTGATATCATTCATCCACCATATACCAGTCTTTATTTCGCGCTTATGAGCCGGGAGAAGGGTCGCGTTTCATTGAACAGGTGCTGTTTTCCACGGAGCCATATGCATCAGACTCTGGCCGGATCGTTTCTGGTATCTCTGGGGACTGGACCGGAACAAACCCCATCTCCCGGTAGAAATCAACTAGTTCCGGCTTTGCATGCAGATGGAGTGTTTCATGACGGCCGCATTCTTCGATAAGCCGTTTCATGACCAGCCTGGCAAATCCCTGATGCCGGTATTCTTCGAGCACATAGACGCTGTCAACTTCATACCAGTCCGGGTGCCGGGAACAACGTGCTACACCGACAAGCTGCGTCCCGGAGAACGCCGCAAACAACCGGTCAGTCTCGGTATCTGCTTTCTGTCGGTTATCGTGGATCCAGAGTTCCTCTTCGGCACGGTTCATTTCATGGATGGAGAGTTCCCGGACTTCAACATCATGTGAGGCCGGGTGGGTAAGAGCGGTATGTCCAAGCGCTAAAAGGTGTTGACGGATGAATCGGAAGAGATGGGGATGAAGCGTAATGAGTTCTCCGCATTCCTCTCCGGCGAGGGCGTAAAGTGTAAGAAGGGTGGCATCTTCTCCGGAGAGTTCAGGTTGTGTCTTTGGTGATGGTGCAGACGTTTTTGTCGCGCTCCCGGTGCGGTATCTCATCGTGCCGGAAATGATATTGTAGGATTCCCAGCAACCGGAGATAAGAGTTTGCATAAATTTCTTCTGATCCCGTTTATAGGTTCCGTCACATCAGGATATACGGTAGTGTTTTTTAGATTTCTGGCAAATCCATCTGTTTCACATCGTTTTTGGGATTGTCGGGATGTTCGGAAATTTCCATATAACCCGGTGGTTCAAACACCCTACCATCCCTTTAATCAAAAGAACCCTACCAATTTTTCTATTATATATAATCCCCAGCTGACATCTATTTTGTAAAATCCAGAGTTGAAAGGAGAAAGTGGAATATCATGACCCGGATGAATGAAGTTGTTGAGCAGATCGAAATGGTTATCGATGATAAGGAATATCCCGCTACGCTTAATGAGCTTATTGCTCTCAAAAAAATCCTTGTTGAGATCACCCGCCAACGTTTAACGGAAACGTCATTTCACAATGAGTTCCACCCGGCTGCAGTTGTAACGCCACATTATCACCCATTCCCTGGTATAATTTACGATCTCCTGCGTAACTACGAGCGACAGAGGTACGTACTTTCCTTTGTCCGAACCGACCGCGCTATCCAGTGCAACAGCTTCAGTAGTGATACAAGATCGGCTCTCTCGACAGGATGACAGCCTGAATACCTTATGGTTTATTACCTGACGAAGTTAATTTCCCGGTATGACAACTGAATCTGATGCAGTAATGAATGTTGCTGGTCTCATGGCGCTTGCTGCAAGAACAGCACCGAAAGCCTGCGGCCTTGACTCGATAAAAATTGAAGTGCTCTCCGGTAAAGAACAGACGGCACTCGGGAACAAAATGATAGCAACCGCAAAAGAGACCGGTATGGATTTTCTCCGGATCAACGGTGAACAGGTGAAAGCAAGCGATGCTACGGTTCTTATCGGTGTCGAGGGTCAAAAAACACTTGGCATCAACTGCGGCGGCTGCGGGCATTCAACATGCGCAGACATGGTAAAAGCGCAGAAGACCCGGAAGAACAAGGACTTTGCGTATGCCGGACCTAACTGTGTTCTCAAGATATCTGACCTTGGTATTGCCGTTGGATCAGCAGTGAAGACGGCATCGATCCATAATGTCGACAACCGGATAATGTTCACGGCGGGATTTGTGGCCCTCAAAGCCGGATATCTTAAGGGTTGCAGCGTTGCTTACGGGATCCCCCTTAGAGCATCAGGAAAAAGCATCTACTTTGACATACAGTTCAATCAATAAAATACCCCCTCTTTTTCCCTATGATGTCGTTTTTTACCCATCATATCCTCCTTTCATTTTCCCGGGTTTAACCTAGAAAACCATTATTCTCCGGCAGGGCAATTCAAGATTGTAACAAAGAAGGTACATATTTACAGAGGGACAGGAATAATCTCCATGACAGAAATACCCAAAAACAATCAGGAACCAAAAACCGATTCTATGAAGATTACCGTAACGAAGAATGGCCCCTATATTGTCACGGGGAACGTTCCTTTGCAACAGGAAGAGATCTGTAACGACAAGGAAGGAAACTGCCATACCTGGCGAAAGGTAAAACAATTTCCTGAACAAGAAATGTATGCCCTTTGTCGGTGCGGCCATTCACAGAATAAGCCGTTTTGTGACGGAACGCACGTGAAGATCCATTTTAACGGTGAAGAAACTGCTGGAAACGAATCGTATCTCCTTCACCCCCGGGTCATATCGGGGCCCGAACTTGAACTGGATGATTTCGAGAACCTCTGTGTCCATGCTCGGTTCTGCATGCGGGCCGGTGGGATCTGGAACCTCACCAAAGCCTCGGATGTCCCGAAGGCAAAATCAACGGCAATTGAAGAATCATGCCACTGTCCCTCAGGAAGACTTGTGATCCGGGACAAGAAAACCGGAAAAATTATCGAGCCGGAACTGGAAAAGTCAATTGCACTTATCGAATACCCACCTCGGGGGGAGCACGGCCCTATCTGGGTAAGAGGCAGCATACCAGTCACTTCTGAAGAGGGCAAACCGTACATTGTCAGGAACCGTGTTACGCTCTGCCGGTGCGGGAAATCCGGAAACAAACCGTTCTGCGACGGCAGCCATATACAATCGTAACCTCTATTATTCCTGGAATACTTCTTTTTGTGATTTGGTTCGAAATTATTTTTTTATTGTTCGGGCTGACTTTCTCCCGACCGAAAGCATCCTATACCGGTAGGCGGCTTATCAAGAATGAAGATCATCATATGTGAGGTCGTTCGATGCCCTATACCATACTCCTGATTTCCCCTGAAGAAAAAGAGCAGCTCGCCGTACGTTGTGCACCCCGGATAAAGTACGAGATCAAATCGGAGATATTCGGTTGTTGTATCAAACTGATTTCTGACAACAGAACACTGCTTGAGACATGGCAGGAGAACTTTTCCCCGATGTCCCAGAATATCCGGTCTCACGGCAGGTTGTACGTGTTTTCTGATCCATCATACGAGGAAAACACCGTACAATTCGACCCATACACCAAGACCGCGTTTCTGTTCAACTTTACCTACTACGGTTGGATCAAGTCAATTGCACTTGGCCTCTGCGGCGATATTCTTGAGGACGAACATGGTATCAGCTCAATCCATGGAGCCTGTGTAGATATCGGAGGAAAAGGCCTTGGCATGGTCGGGGTTTCCGGTGCGGGAAAGACCACCCAGACGTATGGTCTTCTTCGCGATCCGTGCGCCCGGATTATTTCCGACGATTGGTTCTTTACCCGGATCTTCGGTCCGGAGATTCTTGCATACGGCTCGGAACGGAATTTCTACATCCGGCAGGATCTTTCTGCAATCTGGAAGGAATTCGACGGTCTTGTTGCTGCAAATGAGTATGATGCAGATGGAAGGGCTGTAGCTGATATCAGGTGGGTGGTAGGAAAAGGCCGGCTGTTACCTCTTACGACTCTAACCACACTTGTCGTCCTGCACCGGGACACGGCTGATTCGCGAACCCTGTGCGAGCTGGAGAAAGAGGATGCCTGTGCATTCTTCGAGGCGAACGAATACTTTAATCCGCATCTTCTAGTAAAAGAAGCACGTAAAACCACGCTCCGGAATCAATATATCCGGGATCTTGTCGAACGGACAGATTGCTATCTGCTAAATACGACAGGAACACCAAAGGAAACCCAACAGAAGATACGGACGATACTCAATATGCCCGAATCAGAGTAATATTTTTTAATATGGCACCGGTTAAAAAGCAATGTTCAAATATGCCGGTAGCAGAAATCACGTATAAAATTGAGGTTTATTAACATGACTGAAGCAACTACATTTCCGCAACCTTCTGAAGATGAACAAATGTGCTGGTTTAACTCTCACGGGCTTTTCCCCTGGTGGGTCATTCTCTTGTGGGGAATTCTTGCATTCCTCATTGGCGTTATGTTCCTTGCTTCGCCGGGTATTACCACGCTCGTCTTTGTCACATTTCTGGGAGCCTACTGGCTTGTCAGCGGTATCTTCGCGCTGATCAGTCTCGCCATAGATCGGACAGATATGGGCTGGAAGATATTTCTCGCAGTGCTCAACCTTATTGCAGGTATCATTATCCTCTCTTATCCATTATATTCAACCGTCTTCCTCCTCGCGTTCTTAGTCATCTTCATTGGTTTCTGGGCATGTTTTACGGGATTCGTTCACTTATTCCATGCATTTACACGAAAGGATGCCGGAAATGGTATTATCGGGATTATCAGTATAATATTTGGTATCCTGCTTCTTGTGTTTCCGTTATTATCCGCTGCGCTCCTTCCTTTTGTCGCTGGCATCTTTGCCCTCTTTATTGGGATTGTAGCTATCTTCGCAGCGTTACAAGTCAAAAAAGGAATCCCGGCAGCTGCGGCAGCATAAACGACAAAATCTCTTTTTTCTTAAAACATCAAGAAAAACGCGGGTTTTTTGGAGTGTGTTTTAGGATTCAAACTCCGGCATAGTCTGAACAAAAAAAATTATTCTTTTTTCATGAGTGCCTTTCCAGCAGCAAAGGCCGTTCCGGCAACCCGGCCCAGGTTTCTGTACGAACGGCCGTACAAGAGCAGTGGGGTAGTTTTTTTGGGATCGGGGTGATCCTCTGCAAGGCATGTTTTATCCACGTAATATTCTACAACATCGCCAATGAAGACATCATTGTTGGGAAGTTTTACAGTTTTTGCAAGTTTACACAACGCGTTGATAGGGCACTCCCGGATCATGGGGGCATGTTTTTCTTTTCCATAAAATGAGGTGAAGACGACGGATTTGTCGGTATCGCGCCCTGATACAAGCCCGCAGTAATCGGTCTCTTTTACCATACTCGCGCAAGGTACGTTGATACTAAAGTAACCGGTCTTTTTTATCCCGGCATTGGTGAAATGGCTTTTCATCGATGAAATATAGACCACTGGCGGCTGGATGGACATTATTCCATATGCGCCAATTGTCAGGTAATTTTCCTTTCCCTTTACAAGTGCGCCGGCAATAATAATTGGAATCGGCACCGCTGGGGCTTGGTTGTGCAGCTGGATCTTTTCCATGGTCTACCTCACGGCCGGAGCGGGAGGAGATTGCAAGGTCTCTTTCCCGGATATACCGGTCATCGCATAATTAACAATTCAGATTTATGATAAGAATGCTTCTCTTGAGCACACGATCTTAATAAATAAAATAAATGAAAAATTTATAAAAACGAACGATTTAGTATCCCGTTGCATAATACCAACCGTGTTCTTCCTGGATAGAAACAGGTACCGAGAAAAGGCTTTCTACCTTCTCATTCGTGAGCATGAGCGTTTTTTCACCGTCGCCAACAATTCTCCCGTCTTTCATCATAATGATCCGGGTAATCTCCGGAATGATATCGTGGAGGTTGTGTGTCACCAGGACAATACCTGTCCCTGCCTGTGCTATTTTTCTTAACATATTGCGAAACATGTGCAGGGCAGAAAGGTCGAGGTTGCTTGTGGGTTCGTCAAGGAGCAGGGTTGCCGGGCCAGGAACAAGCGCTCTTCCTATCAGGAACCTCCGGGCTTCTCCGGACGATAAAGAGGTCATAGGACGACAGCTGAAGCTGACTAATCCCAAGCAACTGTTCAATCTCTTTTGCTTTTTCTTCCATGGCAGGGGAGATGTCCCGATTAAAGAGACCGATACTTGAGAAAAACCCGGAAAGTACCACTTCGTGGCCGGTTATAGTTCGGGTGAAGGTGAACTGGAGATCGTTTGATACAATACCAATAAACGACCGCAGCTCGAAGATATCCCAGGTATCATTTCCCCGGAACTGGAATTTCACAGACCTATCTGTTATCAACGGATAATACTCCCGGGTAATGGCTTTTACCAGTGAGGATTTTCCTGCACCGTTAGGTCCAAGAATGGCAATGTTTTCTCTTTCTCGCAGGGAGAGGGTGACAGCATCGAGTACACGGCACTCACCCCGGACTATAGTGACATTTTCAAATTCAATGAGCGGTGGTTCGCATATTGGCCTGTGTATGCAATTTCCTGACATCTGTTATCCTTTTTTAAAAACAATGTTTTTCTTTTTGGCCTGATATCCATTACCCTGAATGCAGGTAAACTTTTGGTACTTAACTTGAGTCATACCAGCAGGCACAAGGACTATCAGGAATCGGCCGTAGATCGTTACCGTATGACAGAACATTCTTTTCCAAGTGCTGGCCAAGAATTCATGGAGAGGACTAAATATCGTTTCCTTGATCGTTCTGACCAAGAAAAAGGTCTTCCCCAACCCCCTCTCGAACTACCAAAAAACCCCGGGAAGCCGGTAATCGATCTCCCAAAACCCACAGATCTTGTAATTCCTCCCATAGATCTGCGCATGGCCATTGAACGGCGGCGTAGTGTGAGATCCTACGAAAGGATGCCGCTTTCCCTTGTTGAACTTTCCTTTCTTCTCTGGTGCACTCAAGGTGTCAAAAAAGTGCATGGAACCCAGGTTACATTCAGGACAGTTCCTTCGGCAGGGTCGCGCCATGCGTTTGAGACCTATCTTCTTGTAAATGACGTCCACGGATTGGTACCGGGATTATACCGGTTCCTTGCACTTTCCCATAGCCTCCAGCGTATTTCCGATGATCCATCCCTGCATATCGATATTACCCATGCATGTTTTGACCAGGATTTTATCATGCGGTGCGGTGTTGCATTTCTCTGGACGGCAATTCCCTACCGGATGACATGGCGGTATGGGGAACGTGGATTCCGGGACCTTCACCTCGATGCAGGTCATGTCTGCCAGAACCTGTACCTGGCAGCTGAGGCTATCGGATGTGGCGTGTGTGCTGTTGCAGCGTTCGATGACGACATCATGGCATCCATCCTTGGGATTGACGGTGTTAACCATTTCCTGATCTATCTTGCCACAATAGGAAAATCAGAAAAAGAAAAGTAAAAACATTTACTGGCGGTTTGTGAAAACAGGGCTCAGGAATGGGGTTTTACTGGTTTTTTTACTGCGTCTAGAGCTTCGGATGCTGAGGAATAGATAGAGAAGATTGCTGTAAAACCGGCAAGATT
Organism: uncultured Methanoregulaceae archaeon; assembly: GCA_963701095.1. GTDB lineage: Archaea > Halobacteriota > Methanomicrobia > Methanomicrobiales > Methanospirillaceae > Methanoregula. The sequence goes on along the minus strand of OY969564.1, from coordinate 584,439 downwards.
CATGACCTTTTGCACATCGATAGAGAGGCCGCAGAGCATAAAACGGTCACCATTGTTCTGAAGTTTTTTTGCTGTAGCCAAAAGGACGCGAAGGCCGCCGCTTGAAATATAGGTAAGTCCGGAAAAATCAAGAATAATACACCGGTCGCCCTTGTCAATGATAGTATTAATAGCACTTTCGAGGTCACCGGCAGTTAAAGCATCCACACGACCTTTCACGGTAAGAATGGCTGCAGTATCATGGGTAGTAGTTGTTATATCCACGAGTCATTCCTCCCAGACAGGCGCTGTTTGGGCGTCTTCTAAAGCTATCCTTTCTGTACAGAGATAATCTTTCCCTTTTTCGTAGAATCCATTCTGTCGTTAAGCCGTCTTTTTATGGTAGATGTTTGTATATCATATCAGGGATAGCTTATGCCAGCAGCCAGAGGAATGAGGTACCGAGCATATCTGGAGGAGGTGTGATCCTGGCAGCTACTGCAGACATGGTAATTCCTGCCCGGTTCGATGCGATGCCTGCTGTTGCACATGAGATTGAACAGTTCATGCAACTAGCCGGTTTTTGCGATCAGGCAGTTCTTGATATCCAGCTCGCCGTTGAAGAGATCATTACTAATATCATCCGACATGGTTTTTGTGGTAGTCCAGGTTTGATCAGCATTCATAGCATAGCAGATACGGATCTCCTGACCGTAGAGATTGTTGACGAAGCCCCGCCATTTAACCCTTTAACCGTACCCGATCCAGACATTACCTCTTCAATTGCAGAACGCAAAACCGGGGGCCTTGGTATCTATCTGGTCCGTCAGGTTACTGATACCGTCACGTACCGGTATGAAGACGAAAAGAATATCCTGATCTTCACGAAAAAAAAGCAAAAAGATGCGGTTTCTTGATCACTATTTTCAGGGTTCCCGGACGATATCCTGGACATAAGCAACGCCGATCTTTGCACGGCGAAGCCGGGTGCTGTCCAGGAGATGGCGCATATCCACAAAGGTGGCTTCGTTGATGATCTTTTTTACCTGGGTGTTTAAATCAAGCGATGCGTCGTAGGGGACACCACGGAAGATTACACCGTGGTTGTGAAGGTACATCATCTTTGAGGAGGATTTGTTTGCAGGATTTGTGTAGAACAGGGAATCGAGATGCTCCTGTTTGAAGCCTGCTGTGGTATATTCGCAGTCAATCCCAAAACCAAAACTAACCAGTGTGTCTCCTTTATAGGACATACTAGTATCAGAAGCCATCCACTGTGCCGAGTACGCCGGGTCCATAATCGTTGTTTTTGCGGGAAGTGACGATTGGGCAACAGGCGCTTTTTTAATTCCCGAACTTGCAACACCGGCAATCACACCCCAGATGGAAACCGCGACGACTCCTTTATAGATTTTAACCCTGTTCCTGGCACTGGAAAAGATAGTTCGATAAATGTCACCCAAACTGACGCCATTGGGATCCACAGTGTCAAGGGTAAGGTACTCGTTGAACGGGCCGTCAAGCGTTACATTATACCCTGTGTACACCGGGACATCTCCTTTGGTATCCATTGGTGTAAGAAAGTCCGGGGTGTTATTACCGTCTGTAGGTAGCCAGACCATAGAGCCGTACAGGGTAATCATTTCACCGAGCAGAGGCATGGCCTCTTTTTTATTGGCTCCAAGTGCACCGAGACCAAGTGAGTACGTAATCTCGGAAAACTGCTTTTCCCTTATGTCTGCTTCGGTAAGCCGGGCATGCAAGACTTTTGTAAGATCTCCCGTAATCCGGAGCGTTGGCGGGCTGATCATCCAGCCAGGTTCAATAATAAGAGAGACCCCTTCTTCTTCAATCTTCTTGTAAAAGATTTCGTTAAAAAGGGTCGGGTTTTTTCTCTTTTTTCTCATATCTTCTACTGCGGTCTCAGTTGTTGGAAAGATCTCAAGAATCGTGGAGAACCCGGCCATATCAAGCACTTTTTTTGGATATTCTCCCACATTTGCAAGTGCAAAGCGCCCGTTCCGGCGTTTCATCTCTTTTTTAAGCATACTAAAAGTTCGCAGCCCGCCGCTTGAAAGATACGTAGATCCGGATAAATCGATTACAAGTTCTTTATCGTCATCTTGGAGGGTTCCTTTTATCCACTCATCCAGCTGCTGAGCACCGAATGCATCCAGCCGTCCGTTGATAAAAAAGATAAGTACGCCGTCTTTTCGTTCGCTCTTTGCTTCCATGTTCGTATTTCACTCCCGATTATAACTTCTTGCACCTGCCTTTTTTTAATGTTCGTATATCAATACCATTCTCCTATGTTTTGACAGTGGATTGTTTGAAAAGGAGCAGGAGCAGGAGCAGGAAAAAATTCAGCTATCAGACTGGCCAAAGGTGAGCAGCGGTTTATTTCCTGCACTATAAAATGTAAGATGCCCGGACCGGAATCGCTCGATGGTCGTATTTCCGAGATCCTGCAGATATGCGGATTCTGAATGTTCATCACTGAAATTTGCACAGGAACTACGCGTTGTTGTCCCATTGGAAAAAATGAGCGTGGAATTATACAGGGAATAGGTGTATGCGTACCGGGTACAGGAATTAAATACGCCAAAAGCGGTCCTGTTCTCGGCGCTAAATGAGAGATTTATTATTGTCGTAACCGGGAGCATAATCCCTCGAGTTGAGGCATAGGACACAAGCGTCCAGCTGGTCCCGGTCAGGTTGACGGTAACCGGATGAGTGATTCCCTGGACCTGACCGTATATGATAAGAATGATAAGAAATCCGATAAGGGCGATTACTGCCCAAAACCACGGGCTCATAGGAGGAGCCGGTAGATCGAGGGCTGGATCCGGCAAAGACTGATCTTCTGGTTCGACCGGATGGCCGTTATCTTCATCGTCCATATCAATAAAGAGTCCATTATATGCAATAAGCATTGGCCGGGGGCAGGTAACGTCTTACTTACGACGAGGGATAAATGGAAGAGATACCCGGTGAATCCGGGTCGCTGTTGAAAAATACCCGGCAGTTTTATACTTCCATTTCCTTTTCCAGGTTTTCGAGTACTGGCCTGATACGCGGCAGCGTCTCGGTGGCGATTTTCCAGAGAATCCTGGGCCGGTTAACCGGGTCCGTTCCGGAAATCTTCTCTTCTAATTCCGAAAGTTCATTCCATGGTACAAGTGCGTATTTTACGCGAATAATGGTCGGGACATGACGCACACGTTCACTAATTATTCTGAGGCTGCCAGCAAGGCTTGCATAATCTTTTTCATCACGGTAAAAATTCTCGTACTGGCGTCCCGAAGTTAATTGCGAGATCCGGACCATCTCCGCGAGAATTTCACGTAACAGTTGGCGGCTGTTGGATTTTGGCATAGGAAAATTCCTTTCTTAATATACCGTCTGTGAGATTGGAAGCGGATAGTCAAATACTTTCCTTCCGTACGCAAGAGAACCGATTGCATAACTAGTGAGGAGCAGTGTGCATGAACCAACAAAAAATATATACTGTCACTCTTTTGAGAGTTTTAATAGGTGTAGGCGCCAATAATCTGTATGGATTTTGTCGAAGTCAAAAAATGGATTATTTTTTTCCTTGGAATTCTTTGTGCAATTGTCATCGCAAATGCGCTCTCTAATATGATTATGAATAATTCCGGTGTGACCGGTTGGGTAAATTTTGTGGTCAATTTTATTCTCTACGCGGTGTTCTTCTTTGCTATACTTTATGTTATGGAAAAACTGTTGGGAATAGATTTTTTCGGCTTCGGGCGACTTTAAAATGCGCCTGCTTTTTCCGGGAGTACTGGCAAGCATTTTGTCAGAATACGGAAATGTAAATGGTATGCGATTAGGAACGCGTCCAATCCGTTGACCTCAAATCCTGATCAAAACATCCAGAAAGAGAGGACACGGTGAATAAATTTACGCAAAGTTTGGAGCAATCACAAACGCAACAAGAGTGGCTGCCAGTTGGGCGCTTGTCGCTGCTTCGTTTTTTTTAAATGCTTCAGTCAAAGCTTATTTTAAGGAATCCCTAACAATTATAAATTCTTATCAGAGCACAAGATCCGGACCGGCCCTTGCATTAGTATAAGAAACTATTAACGCGATCACATCGACGTATTCCTATGGATGCTAAACTGTCTCACCTTTTAAAAGGGTTGACAGGCGTGATCTTCGGGGGTCTCGCACTTGTTGTGCCGGCGCAAGTTCTTGCTTTCTTTACCGGCGTATTCTGGATTCTTCTTATAGGTGCATTTATCCTTTGCATATTAGTAGCTATCACTGCTCATGCGGATGAATCCATTTTCTGGTTCCTCTGTTCTGCAGCCCTTCTGGTCGTCGGTCTTGTTGAGCTTTTGTTTCCCGAAACCATGTCTTTGATTTTTATCCTTGTTGTTGGTTTCCTTGCTCTTTATGCTGGCTATACCGGAATATCGTATGCATTAACGAGGCCACAATCAAAGTATCTTATGGTCATTGTGGTTATTGCAAGTAGCATTATCCTGTTTCTTATTTTCATTACCTATGTACCTGTTATGCGATCTTTCTTTATTATGACTTTAGTAGGGACGATCTCGCTTGTGCTTGGGCTTTTTGCGATCCTCATGGGGTTATCGATAAAGGAGGGAGAAATCCTTCCTGTAACGCCCCGAACATTTATCATCAGAACCTGCCAGATCCAGATAAATTCCGCCGATCATAACGACGGAAAAGAGTCAAAATAAGTAAGGATTCTTTTTATGCCCCCGGCCTATGATGTTGTTGTCGCCGGTGCCGGGCTGCCGGCAGCGCAGCTGCACATGTCTGCGCTCGACGCGGACTCTCTGTTCTTTGTATTGAAGAGCAGGGAAGTATCGGTTACCCCGTACAATGTGCCGGTCTTTTGTCTCTTGCTGCATTCGAGGAATGCGCAGTTTCCCGGAAACCTATACTGAATATCGTTTCCGGGGCCCGCATTGTACCCTCTTTTGGATCTGCACTTGTTATTGATGCAAAAACGCCTAAAGCCTGTGTTGTTGACAGGGCAATGCTTGACCGTGAAATGGCGATGGCGGCAGCGGATGCAGGAGCAGAGTTTATGCTAAAGAATGTTGTCTGTGGTGTGAAAAATAACCACGTCCTTACTCGGGGAATTGACGGAAAGTGCGAGATCCCGTTTAAGATCCTGATTGCTGCAGACGGTCCCCGGAGTACTATCGCCCGTTTTCATGGTATGGAGCGATCGCCGGTTTATCTTGCCGGTATCCAGTCTGAGGGTATGTACAACAGCGATCCGGGTCTTGTTGAGCTGTACCCTGATGCTGCACCGGAATTTTTCGGCTGGGTAATTCCCTCCGGGAACGGCCGGGTGAGAGTGGGACTCTGTGGAAAAACGAATGCCCGTCACCTTTTTTCCGTCTTTATAAAAAGAATCGGTCTTCGCTCTGACCTGCATTGTGTCACCGGAACTATCCCGCTTGGCATTATGCCCCGGACGTATGGTTTACGGACTCTCTTTGTCGGGGATGCAGCCGGGTTTGCTAAACCCACATCGGGAGGCGGTGTGTATACGGGGGTTCGTTCAGCCCGCCACGCTGCTGCGGTGGCAGTGGAATGTTGTGAACAGGATGATTTTTCTGACACTGCCCTTGCTGAATACGAGAAACGTTGGCAGGCCGACATGGGTCGGGAACTTGCGTTGGGGTACCGGCTCTTCCTGATGCGTCAGCATCTTTCTGTGAAGACTATCGACGAGATGATACAGGTAATGAACAACCCGGCAACTATTAAAGCAATTATCCGCTACGGGGATATGGACCGGCCTGCAAAAATTGCCGGGGTGCTCATGAGAAACCCCTCGCTCCTCCACTTCTTTTCACCACTGCTTCTTTCCGGGATACGGTCTTTTTTTTGACGACTTCTTTATGATCTGTTAAAATCAGGAGTTTTCAATTAGGAAAAAAAATGCGATAAAGCCGGTTATATCTTATTTTCACCGTTTTTCTTATCAGCGGGCTCATACAGAGGTACCAGGCACTGGTGTTCCCAGGGTTCAACCGGGAGTTCCCGTTTGATACGGGGTAAAAGCCGGGATACAAGTGTTGTTAGGATAAAGAAAACAATGGTGACAAGAACGATTGCCCCTCCAGACGCAAGGTTATACGAAAAGGAGAGCTGGAGCCCAACAATGACTGAAATAATTGCCATACACAGCGCTGCAAATACGGTCCTGCGGAAAGGGAGCCGGAGCTGGATTGCTGCTATTGCCGGTATGACCATCAAGCTTGACACAAGGAGCACACCGACAAGACGTGTAGTGACGACAACAGTCAGTCCGACAAGGATCGTAAAGAGTATTTCAAGAATGGATACGGGCATCCCGGCGACCGGGCAAAATCCGGGTCAAGGGTTATAGCGATCCATTCCTTCCACAAAAGGGAAAGGAGCACAAGCACAATGATCCCAAGACAGGCTGCAAGAATGACATCATTGTCATTGATTCCAAGGATAGTCCCAAACAGGTATGAGAGGAGATCGGCAGGTGCAGACTGTGCTAAACTAATAAGGACAACGCCGATTGCGAGGCCGGCAGAGAACATAATAGCTATCGCTGCATCTGAGGCGACCCGGAGCCGGCCAAGTGCATGGATTCCAAGCGATCCGGCAATGACTGAGGCAACAGCCGTATAGAGGGGATATATCCCTGTCCAGAATCCAAGGGCAATACCACCGAAAGCGACGTGGCCAAGGCCATCTGCAATAAGGGACAGCCGGCGCAGTACAATAAATACTCCGAGACTTGCGCAGGTGACGGCAACGATCAGCCCTCCAATAAGAGCCCGGATACCGAACTTATACATCAGGAATTCAAGTACCATATCCAAATCATCTCATTGATTCCCAGCCCGGATCATGAGATCCCAGAGCCCTTTTTCCCCGATTGCGGCTGTTGGGCCATCAAAAAGGATTCGGTGGTGCAGGAACACTATCCTTTCCATGGTCCGGCTCAGCTCCGTGAGATCGTGGAGAATGAGGAGAACAGTAAGCTTGTGGGTAATATGAAGGTGGGCAAGCAGGGAATAGAAATCCTCCTTGCTTTTGGCATCGACGCCATTCGTTGGTTCGTCAAGGGCAAGGATATGAGGGTTGCCGACAAGGGCCCGGGCGATGAGCACCCGCTGCTGCTGTCCTCCCGAAAGATCACAAAAAAGTTCCCCTGAGACCCGTCGGAGCCCTGCTTCATCAATTGTTGTTTCAACTATCTTGTTGTCGTTTTTTGTCGGTCGTGAAAAAAGGCCGGACTGACCGTAAGTACCCATCGCGACTACCTCGCGGACGGTCACCGGGAACTGTTGCTGTCGAAGTACTGCAAGCTGGGGAACATACCCGATACAGGGCCTGCAGGGAAACATACCTTCGCAGTCCCCTTTGTGGCAGGTGAATTCTACCATTCCCGTGTCAGGTTTGAGAAGACCGACAAGGATTTTTAAAAGAGTTGTTTTTCCCGAACCGTTCAGTCCGGCGATCCCTACGAATTCTTCCTGCCCGATGCTAAGCGATATGTCTTCAAGCACTCGTTCGCTGCCGTACGAAAAACTGACCTTATTTGCCTTCAGGCATACCGGGTGATCATGGGGAATGGTTACCGACATCCAAGAGCCATCCTCATCTGCTGGAGGTTATTTTCCATGATATCAATATAATCGTTATCGCTTGCATTTACCGGCCCGGCCGGTAGTATTTCCATCGTAGAGTAAGGATATAAAGGAAGATTTAGCTCCGTAGCAACAGACTGGCTCAGCGCCTGGACTTCATCTGTCTCTGCAAGGATCCCCTCCACATTATCCATTTTTGATTCATTGAGTATCCTTGCCATCTGCTGAACTGACGGTTCAGCATCCGGGCTGAGACCTGTAATTGAAAGTGCCGTAAGGTTGTAAGCGGCGGCCTGGTAATCCAGGAATGCATGGGATGTCAAAAACGTCCTTGTTGAACAATTGGAAAGACCAATCGCATAATCGTGATCGAGGCTTTTAAGGCGCCCTTCAAAAACATCTGCGTTATGCTGATATCCAGATGCATTGGCCGGGTCTGCATTTGATAGCTGCGTGGTGATGTAACTGACATAATACTCAGTGAGTGGCGGTGACAGCCAGAGATGAGGGTCCTGGTTTGTATCAGGGAAGGCCGGATCTGCGTTTTTCATCTGGGCAAGAACATCGGGAGGAATTGAATCGATGAAAGGTGCCTTGACAATATCCGGATTGGCTGAATCTGCAAGGTTTTCCACCCACGGTTCCATAAAAGGACCGTCATAAAACAAAATTTTCCCTTTCGCGAGAGTCATTGCATCTGCTGGTGTTGGATCATATTCATGAGGTTCAGCACCGGGAGGAAGGAGCTGGGTTACCTGTGCATAATTCCCGGCAACCGGGAGGACAAGAAAAGTGATGGGACGAAACGAAGTTATCACCTGGAGTTTTTCACCGAATCCGGTTTGGGCAGACACAGGTGAAGAGATCAGGGTCGGTACTAGGATAATGACGGCAAGGAGAACCATAAATACCAATACAGCTGCAAGGAGTATCTTGGTTATTCGTAGTGTCATGAGAAAGTACTTCCCTGAAGTTCCTGTGTGGAATCCAGAGCGTATGTCGCTGGTTGATTATATATTAATTATGCAAAATTTGGAATATCCCCAACTTTTCAAGGGCACAAGCCATTGTTATCAATTTTGATGTGGATGAAAGATTTTTCAAAATTCTGTTTAGGTATCAAGGCACCCATCGTCATGGGTAATCTCTCCGCATATACCATGGCTCGGATGGCCCATCGCAACGCAGATACGGTCGATTGCCGCTTTTGTCACCAGCGACTCAAATCGTGAGGCTTCTTCACATGCCTGATCGTGTGAGAACCCGTAATGGGTGAGCATCAGGCTCAGGATACGATGACGGCGGATGAGGAAATCCACATACACTTTCCCCGAACTTGAAAGACCTATCCCATGGTATGGTTTATGGGTGACAAGACCAGTTACACAGAGTTCCTGGATTGTTTTTGTTATTGTTGATGGATCTACAGCAAATTCCCTGGCGATATCAGTAGTTCTAACCCTTCCCCCTTTCGCGTGAAGAAATTTTAGGTAGTGTACTTTTCGCGGCGACAGCCCGCACCCGTCTCCTACATCCATGATTGCTGATATAGGAAGTAGTATGACATAAGGTTTGGGGAGACCCCACATTTTTAAATCCTTTAAAGATAGCCCCAAGTATGTATTCTCACCTTAATTCAGCAATACAAGATAAAAAAAAGAAGATTATGCTTTTTTCTCGACGAGCTCGATTTCGATACCGCCAACGCTTCCTGCAAAGATGTTGTAGAGGTATGCCATAATTGCACCGATGATAAAACTCAATATCCCAAAGATAATGGGGAAGATAATGATGGAGAGCAGGCCAAAGGCCGTAACACCAGGCATCGCATACTTAGCACCGATTGCAGCGCCCATAATGGCAATCACAATACCGTAGATCAGGCCAAAAACGATACCAAATAATGCATGGATCTTTGCCCATGAAATAATGTCAATACTCTTAATGACAGTCATACAAGATACCTTATGAAAACGATGTGCAGCTAAGGGTAAAAAGTCTTTTGAAGTGTTATTCTGGAGAAAGCCGTTTATTGTGCGAGTTCATATAATCCAGAGAAATTGTTACAGGAAACCGGATTTATGGATAAAAAAACAAAAAATGTCCGGAATATGACACACTGGCCAATCAAAACGCCAACTGTATTTGCCCGGCGGATGCTTGCGACACCCAAATCATTTATTAGGGAGATTCTCAAGGTCACGGAAAATCCGGAAATTATTTCTTTTGCCGGCGGTCTGCCAAACCCCGGTCTTATCGATGTTAAAGGACTGGCACAGGCCGCGGCAGATGTTTTTGCAAGCGACGGCAGGACCGCCCTACAGTATTCTACCATAGAAGGATACCTTCCACTCCGGCGATTCATTGCAGACCGGTACAAAAAACGGCTGGGTCTAGCGATTTCTCCTGATGAGATCCTCATTACCAATGGCTCACAGCAGTGTCTCGATCTAATCGGGAAGGTCCTTATTGATCCCGGTGATCGCATCATTATCGAACGTCCCGGCTACCTTGGCGCGATCCAGGTCTTTTCTCTGTATGAGCCGGTTTTTGTCCCCGTTAATCTCAATGCAGGTGGAATGGATACGGCAGCCTTTGAATCGGCAGTTTCCGGATACGACACGAAACTCTTTTATGGTATCCCAAACTCGCAGAATCCTTCGGGAATTACCTATTCCGTGGCATGCCGGAAGATCTGCGCAGAGATTCTCAAAGGCACTAATACGATTATCGTTGAGGATGATGCTTATGGCGAACTTCATTTCTCAGGAAAATCACTTCCCCCGATAAAAAAATATCTGCCGGATCAAACCATTCTGACCGGATCGTTCTCAAAGATCATAGCCCCTGGCATGCGCCTTGGCTGGGTCTGCGCCCCCCGGCAGATCATGGACCAGCTGATTATCGCAAAACAGGCCTCCGACCTCCATTCAAATTACCTGTCACAACGGATTGCCTCACGGTATCTTGAAGAGGCAGATCTTGATGTCCATATCGGGAAAATACGTGCTGCTTACCATGAGCAGGCTCATGCCATGATTGATGCAATGCAGGACAATCTGCCCGCTAGTGTCAGCTGGTCACAACCTGAAGGAGGTATGTTTGTCTGGGTCACCCTGCCGGTCGGTTGCCCGGCCGTTGATGTCTTTACTGAAGCGCTCAAAAAGCAGGTTGCGGTCCTCCCGGGTTTACCCTTCTATGTCGATGGCGGGGGTACAGATACCCTGCGGCTGAACTTTTCCAATGCAACACCCGCAAGGATAACCGAGGGTGTTGAAAGGCTTAGTAAAGTAATACAATCCTTTAACAGGTAAAATTCGGGCTGGGGGAGCAGGCATATATGCAAACGATAGTCTATAAAAATAGTATTCATTAATGGTAGTGTACATATATATACCGGAAAAGGTATAAGGCACATTTTCCCACGCGTATATACGTCACGCGGTACGATGAATTTTCAATTTACAAAGAGAGAGGCGACAACAATCAATGAGCAGAAGTGATGCTGAAGCACTGATGCGGCAGGGTATCGAACTTTATGATCTCGGCAGACACCAAGAGGCGGTTGTCATGTTTGACCGGGCACTCACGCTTTTTCCCCGCCTGCCAAAAGCCCATTATTTCAAAGGCATCGCACTGTATGATCTTGGCAGGTATGAGGAATCTATCGAATCCTACGATAGTGCGCTTACCCTCGATCCATCTGACATTAATTCATGGTATAACAAGGCCGCCACGTTAGCACAGATTGGCAGGAACAAGGAAGCACTTGATGCCTGCGATCGTCTTATCGCCCTCAAATACGACAACGCTGAGGCATGGATCCTCAAGGGCATTGCCTTTTACGAACTTGGCCGGTTCCAGGATGCAATATCGGCATATGATCATGCGCTTACCATTGATCCCAACCACGCAAAAGTGTATTACAACAAAGCTATTGCCTTGGCAGATCTTGGCAGGCATGAAGAGGCCATTACGGCCTACGAAAAAGCAATCGCGTTAATTCCCGGGTATTCAAAGGCGTTTTACAACATGGGCATCTCCCTGTATGACAGCGGGAGATTTGAAGAAGCCCTCGATGCTTTTGAAAAAGCTTACGCCCTCGATCCTTCTGATGTATGGGTATGGTATTACCGGACGTTCATCCTTGCAAAACAGGAACGCTATGCAGAAGCTGCGGATGCAGCTGCGACATTTCTTGCATCCGAACCCGAACATGCAGATATCTGGATAATCCGGGGTATTTCCCAGTTCCGAACCAGTAAGTATGCAGAAGCAGTGAAGTCTGTCGATCAGGCGATCTTACAAAATCCTCTCGTTGCGGATGCATGGATCTACAAAGGATATTCTCTTTTTGAGCTGGGTCGGTACGAGGACGCTGCATACGCTCTTGATAAAGCGGCAGAGCTCGCACCGCAAAACGTCAGGATCTATTTTATCCGGGGAAAAGCGAACCGATACCTGAAAAAGTTTAAGGAAGCGGTTGCGGATTTTGACCGGGCTTTGGCAGCCGAACCGGATAACGAAGAGGCTATCTATGGCCGAGGCGTCTCCTGCATCTACCTGAGCAGGTATGATGATGCACTTAGCGCGTTTGACCAGATTCTTTCCCGACAAAATGACCATGCCGGGGCATCCTATTTCCGGGGGATTGTACTCTCGAGGCTCGGAAGACAAGACGAAGCAATTAGCGCTTTTGAACATACTCTTGCAATTGATCACGGCTGTGCCTCGGCCGCATACCAGATAGGACTTGCGTCTGCCAGCCTCGGCCGGTTTGGTGAAGCAGTCACCGCGTATAACCGCGCACTTAAAATCCGGCCTGACTATTCGGATGCCGTGTATCACAAGGGGTTTGCCCTTGCTAAACTTGGGAACAGTGAAGAAGCCCTTTTAGAGTTCGATCGTGTCTTAAATGAAAACCCCAGTAATGCTCAGGCGTACCACCAGAAAGGTCAGATCCTTGTTAAAACCGGGAAGATTGATGAAGCTCTCGAAGCGTTCAATAAAAGCATAGCCCTTCGGCCTGACAATGCACAGGTCTATTATGACAAAGGCAGTGCCCTGTTAAAGGCAGAGCGGTTTCAGCCAGCGATAGAAGCACTCGACGATGCAATTAGCATCTATCCCAACTACGTTAATGCCTATTACAACAAGGGCGTGGCTCTTGTTAAATTGGGTATGCTGGATGAGGCACTCATATCTTTTGACCATGCTATAGCAATTGATCCTTCACATACCCTTGCCCTTTATCAACGGGGAACAGTACTCTTTAAACAGGAGCAGTATGCAGATGCCGCTGCAGCATACGATGCTGTACTCGCACTTTCCCCACAGAATACAAAAGCCCTCTATGAAAAAGGACTTGCCCTCATGGCAATGGAAAAGTGGAGAGATGCGGTCATTGCCTTTGAATCTGCGGTGGAGCAGGAACCCCATCTTTCTGATGGCTGGTACTCAATCGGGCTTTGTTATGTGGAGCTTGGTCTCGCTCATGAAGCAATTGAGGCCTTTGACCGGGTCATCGGCATTAATCCAAAAAATGTGCAGGCACTGGTTCGCCGGGGCACAGCTCTCGTGTACCTTGGCAGGTATGCCGACGCAATAACCGGCCTGAACCGTGCCATCGAGATGGCACCTCGAGATGAAAAGGCATGGTATTACAAAGGCATCGCTCTTTCCGAACTCTCCCGGTACGAAGAGGCAACCAGGGCATTTGATCGGGTCCTTGAAATCAACCGTCGCTGTGCAAGTGCTTTTTTTGAGAAAGGCAATGCACTTTCCCGTCTCGGTAAACAGCTCGAAGCAATCATCTCGTACGATCAGGCACTGGAGATTGAACCTGATAATCCAAAGACCCTGTACCAGAAAGGGATTGCCCTTGCCCAACGCGAACGGTATGAGGATGCTATAAAGACCTTTGAACGGCTGCTGGTACAGGAACCGGATAACCACCAGGCTCTCTATTATCTGGGCATTGCCTACGCGGGCAGGGAACGATTCGATGAGGCCGTCGTTGCGTTCGAACGATCGCTTGACTACAACCCGGCAAATGCACTTGCCCACCATTACATGGGGATCTCCCTGTTGGAATGTGACCGTTTCGAGGATGCCATCCGGGCATTTTCTGATGCCCTTGTCCTTGACTCTGCAAATGCCTCGACCTATTATTACCAGGGAATAGCCTTTCTTCAGTCCCAGCGTTATAACGAGGCACTGGCGGCCCTTAATACGTCAATCTCCATGAATCCCGCATTAACTGATGCGTCCATGTACCAGGGGATTGTCCTCGCCAAACTGGGCCGGCACGAAGAGGCAGTTGCGTCACTTAACCGCAGCCTTGCGGCAAACCCATCGCAACTTGAAGCGCTTCTCTGCCGCGGAGACTCGCTCATGGTACTCCAGCGCTATGCCGAGGCCGTGGAAACATTTGATCGTGTCCTTTCGTTAAACCCGACGTTAGTCGCGATTTGGATGCAGAAGGGTACGGCGCTCGATTGTCTTGCAAAAAAACAGGACGCTTTGGCGGCATACACCCGGGTCCTTGAAATCAATCCGGGCAATGCCGATGCATGGGCACGAAAAGGTATCCTTCTTGCGGATCTGGGAAGAATTGTCGATGCCGTTTCCTCGTTCAATAAAGCTCTGGATATTAACCCAAACCTCGGCGAAATTTGGATGCGAAAAGGGGATGCCCTTAATATCCTGGGACGGACCGGAGAAGCCGCAGAGGCCTACGCTGAAGCGCTCCAGATGAATCCCAATCAGGAAGAGGGCTGGATCAAAGATGGCCGGGCCCTTTTCGATCTGGGACGATATCAGGATGCCATCGATGCGTTCAACAATGCAATCACTTTAAATCAGAGGAGTACTGTCGCATTTCTTTATAAGGGGTTTGCCCTTGAAAAAATTAACCGTATTGAAGAAGCCCTTCAAGTTTTTGAAGTATTAATCGAAATAGACGCAAACAACAGCGAAGCTCATTTCCATATGGGTCTTGCCCTCGCAAATTCGGGGAAGGCAAGAGAAGCGCTTGCCGCCTTTGAATCTTCCCTACGGATCCGGGAATCATTTGCACCGGCATGGTATAACAAGGGAAAAATGCTTCTTGATCTCGGGAAGTACCAGGATGCAATCAACGCGTTTGATCAGGCACTGGACATAGAACCGGTATATACAGAAGTCTTTTATTCAAAAGGCGTGGCGCTCTCCAAACTCGGCAGATTCCAGGAATCCATAGATGCATTCGATAAAAACCTCCAAAAGGATACCAGCAACTCTCCGGGATACTACTTCAAGGGTGTTGCTCTTTCCAAACTGGGAAAATACCAGGAAGCACTTGATGCATTTGACCGGGCATTGATATATGATCCGGATAATGCTCCGGTCTATTTCCAGAAAGGCCGGGCATACGATGGTCTCGGTCGGCACCAGGAAGCAGTTACTGCCTTTGAAAAGACCCTTGCGCTTAAACCCCGGTATTCTGAGGCACGGATGCGAAAAGGGGTTTCGCTGTACAATCTAGGAAGATATGGCGAAGCCATCAGGGATTTTGACCGGACCCTTGCAGAGAACCCCCACAATTTCCATGCCTGGTACCAGAAGGGACGGGCACTCTTTGATTCCGGAGATCACACCGATGCTATCGAAGCCTATGATCATGCACTTGAAATTGAGTCCAGTTATCCGGATGCCCATTACCACAAAGGACTTGCTCTGTATGAACTGGGGAGGTACGAAGAAGCGATTTTATCGTTTGACCAGGCTCTTGAAAGCGATCCCCATATCGATGGTGCAATATTCCACCGTGGGGCTTCACTTCTGAAACTGGAGCGGTATCGCGAAGCCGTAGAGGCATTCGATCAAACATTGCTTCTTCTCCCCAAGTACGCGCCGGCGCACCACCTTAAAGGTGTGGCATTGGCCGCCCAGGGCCTGTACCAGGACTCCATATACGCGTATGACCGTGCGCTTGAATGCGATCCGGAGAGCGCGGAATCTGCATTCAACAAAGCCATGTCCCTGCATAACCTGGGTCAGGACGAAGACGCATTGTCCTCTATTGCAAAAGCAACAGACTTACAAAAAGACTTCACCGAAGCGTGGCGGTGCAGGGGACTCATTCTTTCTCACCTGGGCAGGTACCAGGAAGCACTTGAAGCAACGGACCGGGCGCTTGCGATCGATCCGAAAAATTCAAACCTTCACTACCAGAAGGGTCGTGCCTTTGAAGGTCTTGCAAAACTTGAAGATGCAATTATTTCTTACGAGGCAGCGCTCTCGATAAAGTCTGACTGCCTGCCGGCGAGGCTCCATAAAGGAGAATCTCTTTCAACTTTGGGCAGGTTCCGGGAGGCGGTCAAAGAATTTAACAAAGTCCTTGCCGAACATCCCGAACATGCTGATGCATGGTTCCAGAAAGGCCGTGCATTATACGATCTTGGAGAATACTCCGAAGTCATTGATTCCTGCGACCATGTCCTTGTGCTGAATCCCTCGTTTGCAGAGGCACTCCAATACAGGGGTCTTGCATTGTATGAAATGGGCGGGTACGATGACGCGATTACATCTCTTACCCGAGCAGAAGGGATTGACTCGCATCTTAAGAAGGCGGTATATTATCACGCCGCTGCTCTCTTAAAGCTTGAACGATACAGCGATGCCGTCATAACTTTTGATCGTGCGCTCTCTCTTGATCCCGGTAATGCTTTAGCACACCACCTTAAAGGTGTAGCATTGGCCGCCCAGGGCCTGTACCAGGACTCCATTTACGCGTATGACCGTGCGCTTGAATGCGATCCGGAGAGCGCGGAATCTGCATTCAACAAAGCTATGTCCCTGCATAACCTGGGTCAGGACGAAGACGCATTGTTCTCTATTGCAAAAGCAACAGACTTACAAAAAGACTTCACCGAAGCGTGGCGATTCAGGGGACTCATCCTTTCTCACCTGGGCAGGTACCAGGAAGCACTTGAAGCAACGGACCGGGCGCTTGCGATCGATCCGAAAAATCCCAACCTCCACTACCAGAAGGGTCGAGCCTTTGAAGGTCTTGCAAACCTTGAAGATGCAATTCTCTCTTTCGAGGCAGCGCTCTCGATAAAGTCTGACTGCCTGCCGGCGAGGTTCCATAAAGGAGAATCTCTTTCAACTTTGGGCAGGTTCCGGGAGGCGGTCAAAGAATTCAACAAAGTCCTTGCCGAACATCCCGAACATACTGATGCATGGTTCCAGAAAGGTCGTGCCTTATACGAGCTGAGGAGATTATTCCGAAGTCATTGATGCCTGCGACCATGTCCTTGTGCTGAATCCCTCGTTTGCAGAGGCACTCCAATACAAGGGTCTTGCATTGTATGAACTGGGCGGGTACGATGACGCGATTACATGTCTTACCCGGGCAGAAGGGATAGACTCGCATCTTAAGAAGGCGGTATATTATCACGCTGCTGCTCTCTTGAAGCTTGAACGATACAGCGATGCCGTCATAACTTTTGATCGTGCGCTCTCCGTTGATCCCGGTAATGCTTCAGTATACCATCTTAGGGGTGTAGCGTTTGCAGCACAGGGAATGTATAAAGAGTCCATTCTCTCCTTTGAAAAGGCACTTGAATACGATCCCAGGAGCGCTGAATCGGCGCTCAATAAAGCAATATCACTCCATTTCCTGGGAGAGGACAAAGAATCAGTTCAGGCTTCCGATCTGGCAATCGGGATCCAGCCGGATTTTGCCGAGGCCTGGTATTATAAAGGTGTAGCACTCTCTGCCCTCAAGGAATATGCAGATGCGGTTCCTGCACTTTCCCGTTCCATTGAACTTGATAATTCAAACACGCATGCCTGGTTTGACATGGGTCTTGATTTGATCGAGCTCCAACGGTATGAAGAAGCCGTAGGGGCATTTGATCATATCCTTCACCTGGTTTCTAAGTACCCGCCGGCGTACTACCATAAAGGGCGGGCTCTTGCAGCGATCGGTAAAAACGAGGAAGCGGTTTCTGCCTTTGATAGTGCACTTGCCATCACCCCTGGTGACATACCCCTTCTTACGGCAAAAGGACAAGCGCTAGAAGCATTGAAACGCTTCAAGGAAGCCGCAGCTACCTACGAAGAAGCTTGTGCAGTAGAACCCACCTCGCCTGAGCATTTTTATCGCCTTGGCCTTTGCTATGTCGAACTTCACCGGGATGAAAAAGCGATTACAGCTTTTGCAAAGACACTTAATCTCAGTCCGAACCACGCTGACGCGCTCGAACAGGCCGGTTTTATCCTATCCCGGATGGAAAAATACGAAGAGGCTATTGCCCTTTTTGACCGGTATCTCAATCTAGGTTGTTCAAGTGTTGGAATCCAGTACGAGAAAGGTTGCGCGTATTTCGCCCTTAAAAAGTTTGAAGAGGCCATCTTATCTTTTGATCAGGCAATCGAAATCGATAGTAACCATATTGGCAGTCTGGTTAAAAAAGGGCAATCGCTTTCAGAACTCAAGCGGTACGAAGAAGCCGTCGGGTTTTTTGACCGGGCCATTTCCCTTGACCCGGAAAATGTCATCGCCCACTTTGTCATGGGTACCGATCTCGTACATCTTTCCCGATATGAGGATGCGGTAATAGCGCTTGACCGAGCTATTGAATATGATCAAGGAAATGCACGTGCATATTCATGCAAGGGATACGCCCTTTACCGGCTCAACCGGTTTAAGGAATCGGCAGAATCATTTGCAAAAGCCCAGAAACGCAATGCAAAGGATCCCTTTACCCTTTTCTACCGAGGAAAATCTCTTCTGCACAATGAACGATGGGAGGAAGCCATTGGTATCTTTGACAAATTGCTTTCCATAGAGGAAAAAAATGCCGCTGCATGGTACTATAAAGGCATTGCTTACGCCCACCTTTCCCTACATAACGAAGCCTTGGAATCCTTTGAACAGGCATTGGTGCATGACGAGAGTTGTACAGCTGCATGGTACCAGAAAGGCCTGGTCCTTTTCAACCAGGAACAATTCGGAGAAGCACTCCCGGCTTTTGAACGTGCACTGGATCTTGCTCCTTCCCTTCAGGACTATGCGTTCAGGAAAGCGCTCACCTATTATATGTTGGAAAGATTCCCGGACGCCGCCGCAACATTTGACCTTGCCCTTACACTTGGTCCTGAATCATCTGTGATACATTATTACCGTGGACGATCCCTTATAGCGGTGAAAAAGTATGATACAGCGCTCGAGGCTATCAACAGAGCCCTCGCCTTCGAACCGGAGAACTCGTTTATTTGGCTCGCAAAAGGTGAGACACTCTACTTTAAAAAAGAGGGAATAGCGGCAGTTGCAGCGTTTGACCAGGCACTTGTGCTGGATCCCAAATCTGCTGATGCTGCGTTCTATAAAGCGGAAGCACTTGCCCTAATCGGCAATGACGAAGAGGCACTTCGGGCGTACGACTTGGTTCTCGGTTTAGAACAGTCTTACACTGATGCAGCATTCAAAAAAGGTCTGGCGCTTTCCCGGTTAAAAAAATATGATGCAGCGATTGAGGCATTCGATCAAGCGATCCAGTATGTGCCTGAGCATGCCGACGCCCATTACCATAAGGGACTCGCGTTATTCACTCTAGGAAAATATGAAAAAGCGATTCGATCGTTTAAACAGGCGCTCGATCATGATCCTTCAATACGGGATGCGCTGTTCCACACAGGTCTTGCATATGCCGGGTTGAGCCGATATAAACAGGCACTTGCGGCATTTGACAAACTCCTCGAACTTGATTCCCAGAATGCTAAAGTGCTCTATCACAGGGCTCGTATGCTGGTTAAACTTACGAAGCCCGACGAAGCTCTTGTTACGTTGGAGCAGTCCCTTTCCCTGGAAAATAATGAATCCGAGGTCTGGCTTCTCAAGGGAACTGTCCTGCTTGACCAGGAACACCCTGAGGAGGCACTGGAATCATTCGAACGCGCTCTTGCATTATCACCGACTGATAGTGCAGCTTCATACAGAAGGGGGAAAGCCTATGCCGGTCTCCGCAGGTATGCTGAAGCAATAGACAGTTTTGATCAGGTCATTTCAGCAGATCCATCGTGTTCATCAGCTTGGTTCAGGAAGGGAAGTGCATTATTATCGGCAGGGAATCTACGGGCTGCAATTGAAGCGCTCACAAAAGCCCTCGAACTCAAACCCAACAATGCAAACGGGTGGTATGACCGGGCAGTAGCACTTTCCGGTATGGGAAGATTTGAAGAAGCAATCCCCTCCTTTGACCGGGCGCTTTCTATTAACCCGAAATATGCAAGCGCCTATTACGATAAAGGCAGTGCGCTTGCCAAACTTGGCCGGGACCGACAGGCAATCGAGGCATTTGAGATGGCCTCGTCTATCGACCCGAATTTTGCTGTGGCTTATTTCGAGAAAGGACTTGCACTGGCCCGGCTTGGAAAACATAAAGACGCTATTATTGCGTTTGATGCCGCGATTGCCATTAATGCATCTAGTGTCGGCGCGATTCTCAATAAAGGCATTGCACTTTCGAACCTGAAAAAATATGCCGACGCCATTGCCACCTTCGACGCGGCGATCCGGCTTGACCCGGCAAATTTCGATGCATGGTTTGCCAGAGGGCGTGCACATTCCCGGTTACGGCACTATGATGAAGCCGTTACCGCATTTAACCACGCATTGGAAATTGACGGCAACAAGTATATCGCATACTACGAAAAAGGCGTGGCATTGTCCCGTCTTGGCAACTACTACGATGCTGTCGACGCATTTTTTGCGGCGATTTCCCATGACGATACGAAACCGGAAATGTATTACGAAAATGGCCGTGCTCTACTCGAACTCGGACATGATAAAGAAGCGGTTACTTCGTTTAGCCGGGTCCTTGAACTGGATGCATCGTTTGACGATGCAGCCTATTATCTTGGTCTTGCACAGGAACGCCTCGGCCAATTTACCGATGCAATCACCGCATTTGACCGTATGCTTTCCCAAAAAACAGATCATTTCGGGGCATGGTATCACCGCGGTCTTGCTTCCGAGTGTCTTGGTAAAGACGATGATGCCGTACAAGCATTTGAAAAAGCCCGCCAGATCGAGCCCCACGACATAACCCTTTTATTTACTGATGGAAAAGCATGGTCCCGGCTCGGGCAGTTCGAAGAGGCAATTCATCTCTTTGATATCGCACTTGGCAAGGAACCCGGTAACGGTGAAATCCTTTTCGAGAAAGCAAAAGCCCTTTCGTCCCTTGGCCGACATGACGAAGCCCAGGAAATATTCAGGCTTGCCTTTACCCAGCTGACGGACAACTACGAACCCGCCTACCTGCGGGGCCTGTCGCTTCTCGCACTGGAGCGATACGAAGATGCGGATATGGCGTTTGACGCGGCACTTTCCCTCAATGCTGACGATCCTGAGATCTGGTTTAAAAAAGGCGGTGCGTTGGTGCATATCGGCCATTACGAAACTGCAGTCAACGCATTCGATCGTGCGATTGCGCTTCGCCCTGATGATGCCCGCTCCTATCTTGAAAGAGGACGGGCTTTAGCTGCGCTGAATAAAAATGAGGAAGCCATTAATTCGTTTGATCGTGTGCTTGAACTTGAACCTTCAGATCCGGTAGCCAGTTTCGAACGGGGGAGAGCGCTTTTCTATGCAGCAAAATACGCGGACGCGTGCGAATCCCTGGATATTGCACTCGACGGGGATCCCAAAAACGCCGGGGCTCTCTATTTCCGTGCGGCTTCCCTCGCTGCCATGGAACGGTACGCGGAGGCTGCGGAATCGTATGACCGTCTTTTGGTGTACAGTCCCGAAAATGCCGATGCTTGGTTCGAACTGGCCTGTGTCCTTGCGCGGCTTGGTCATTATGAGGATGCCATTGCTGCATTCGATCAGGTGCTTAACCTAGTACCAGAACATTTCGACGCGCAGTTCCAGAAAGCGCGATCGCTGGACCTGCTCGGAAGATTCGGGGAGGCAGTCAGTAGTTATGCAGCAGCTCTTACGCTTCGGCCATCAGATGCAAAGACCCATTATTACAAGGGAATAGCGCTGGAGCAGACCGGACGTACTGAGGATGCGGTAAAAGCATTCGATGCAGCTCTGGAAATTGATCCGGTTTTTGCGGATGCACTTTTCGAGAAAGGAAAAACGCTTACGACACTCGGGATGTTCCGGGAGGCAGTTAAGACTTTTGACAAGACATTGCTCATAGATAAAAATTATTCCGGGGTATTTTTTTACAAAGGTCTTGCCCTCGCAGAGCTTGGGAGGCACGATGAGGCTATCCTTGCCTTTGACAAGGAAATTAATCTCAATGAGTGTAATAACGACGCATTCTACCGGAAAGGGATCTCCCTTTCAGCAACAGGAAAACTTGATGCTGCCATTGAAGCATTCGATCACGTTATCAGTTCCGATCCAGGTTCGATTCCCGGCCTGCTTCACCGGGGCATGGTGTTATTCGATCTCGGCAGGTACCGTGACGCTATAGACTCGTACAAAAAGGCGCTGGAAACCGATGAGCAAAACGCTGATGCCTGGTACCTTATGGGCCGGGCCCATTTTGCGCTCGATACTTTTGATGATGCTGTTACCGCGTTCGATCGTGCCCTCGCATTAAAACCCGAGTTTTCAGATGCGTATTACTATAAGGGAAGGACCCTTTTTGCGCTTGGAATGTACAGCGAGGCTGTTTCTGCATATGACAGTACCCTTACCCTGAGTCCCAAACATGACGAAGCATTATACCACAAAGGTATGGCGCTCCTTCGGTTACAGCGGCCTGCAGATGCCGTCACTATCTTTGACCATGCACTCCGTCTCCGCCCGAACTACGCGTATATCTGGACCGGGAAAGGCATGGCTCTTGCAGCACAGGATCGTCACAAAGACGCCATAATAAGTTATACAAAAGCGATTGCGCTTGATAAGAAGGATGAACGTGCCTATTACCAGGCCGGACTTTCTTTCTGGGCATTAGGCCGGAATCAGGAAGCGATCAAGAACTTTGATGCTGCCCTTATCCAGCACCCGGAATGTGCCCGGGCTTTCTACGCAAAAGGGCGGGCTCTTTGCGGCGTCTCAATGTTCCACGAGGCTATTTCCGCATTTGACCGGGCACTTGCCCAAAAGGACGAATATCCTGAAGCATGGCTCTATCGTGGTATAGCCGAGGCAAACCTTGACCGGTACGACGAGGCACTGGAATGTTACAGCCATGCCCTTACCCTCAATCCTAACTATGCACTGGCACTTCTTAACCAGGGACGGGCGCTTATCCACCTCGAACGAACCGGAGAAGCACTTGTTGCAATTGAAAAAGTCCTGACGCTCCAGCCGGAATCTGCTGAGGCATTCTATTACAAAGGACGTGCCCACCTGAACCGGAAACAGAATGATGAGGCAATCGAAGCGTTCAACCGTGCCCTTGCCATAAACCGGCAATTTGAGGAATCCTATTATTACAAAGGTATTGCCCTCATACACCGGGGACAGTACGAGGAAGCAGTTGCATCGTTTGATTCGGCCCTCAAGATTAAAAGCGATTACCCGGAGGCACTCTATGAGAAGGGAAGGGCGCTTTACCATCTGGGTAAGTTTAAGGATGCCCTTGCCATTTTCGACCAGGCACTGGCGGCAAGCCCCGGTTATGCTGATGCTATCTTCCAGAAAGGAAAGACGTACCTAGCGCTCCAGAACCCCGATGGCGCGATACGGGCATTCGATCGTGCATTGGAGATAAACCCATCCTGCTACCAGGCACATCACCTGAAGGCCCGAACGTTGTATGATGAAGGTAGCTTCGATGCAGCTATCACGGAATATGACCGTGCTATCAGCATAAAACCAGATTTTCCTGACCTTTACCGGGACCGTGGCTTGGCATACGCGGCTGTTGAACAATATCGTGACGCCATCAAGTCCTATGACCGGGCATTAGAGCTTGACACCCATGGTGCCGATGCATTCTCCCATAAAGGAACCTCGCTTGCTGAGCTTGGCATGTACCGCGACGCTCTTGAAGCATTTGAAAAAGCCCTTGAAAAAGAGCCGGATCTTGCGACTGCATGGTTTGGTAAAGGAAATGTCCTCTATGATCTCGGAAAATTTGCTGAAGCCCAGGAGGCGTACGATGAAGGACTTAAACGGGATCCGGAAAATGCAGTTGGCTGGACCCGGCGGGGTATGACATTTGCCGGCATGAACGATCACAAGAGTGCAATCGAATACTATGACCGGGCGCTCGCTATTGACCCCTCATTCTCGATTGCATACTTTACCCGGGGAAGCGCTTTTGAAGCTCTGGGCCAATTCGAGGATGCGGCAGAGTCGTTCCGTGCCATGATTGCCCTGCAGCCGGATTTTGTCGATGCATGGATCCACCAGGGTCGGGCATTGCAGGAACTGGAGAAATATCAGGAGGCGCTTACGTCATTCAAACGTGCCCTTGAAATCGATCCCCAGCGAAAAGAGGTCTGGAACGATGTCGGTTCCACGCTCGACAAACTGGGCAAACACGAAGAAGCACTGATCTGCTACGAAAAAGCACAGTAAAGGTCCGGTGAAATCTTTTTAAGCCGGTGGTTGTCCGGAAATAACCGATCAATCACCATGCATATATGTTCAAAAAGGTACCCTCTTTTAACTGTCAGGCAATAAGTTCCAGCCGGGCGGTTCTGGAAGGTTGACCATATGGATTATACATTTATAGTTGTTATCGTTCTGATTATTCTGATAATCCTCCTTGTCATGGCGATCAAGATTGCCAACCAGTGGGAACGTGCCGTGGTCCTGTTTCTGGGGAGATTTGTCGGTATCAAAGGGCCGGGACTTTTCTTTATCGTTCCTTTCCTGAGTCGTGTTGCATACTGGATTGATCTTCGGGTCATTACCACATCGTTCAATGCTGAACAGACCCTGACCAAGGATACAGTGCCGGTCAACGTCGATGCAGTATTATTCTGGCAGGTGGTTGATGTCGAAAAGGCCGCACTTGAAGTCAAGGATTACAAAGGATCGGTTTCTCTGGCATCCCAGACTGCGCTCCGGGACGTTATCGGTAAAACTTTCCTTTCAGATATGCTCACCGGGAGGGAAGCGACTGACGCAGAACTCCAGAGGTTGATTGGGAGCCGTGTAAGCGGATGGGGTATCAAGATCCTTTCTGTTGAAATACGTGATGTGATTATTCCCGGTCCCCTTCAGGATGCAATGTCAATGCAGGCTCAGGCGGAACGCGAACGTCAGGCACGGGTCATTCTTGGTGACTCAGAGCGTCAGATTGCAGAGAAATTTGAGCTGGCGGCAAAAAGCTACGAAAACAACCCTACAGCGCTCCACCTTCGAGCCATGAACATGTTGTATGAAGGGCTCAAGACGGGAAATGCGACTATTGTCCTTGTACCGGCGAGCGCCCTTGAAACAATGAACCTTGGGACCGTAACGGGTACGGTTGCACTTACCAAAACGTTAACCGATGAACAAAAAAAATCCCCGGTAGTTCAGTCAAAGGACTTACCGTAATGCTGGACAAGAGGATATTCTCTCCCTTTCATTCTTTTTTCTGAACCCGGATTTTTTATAATGAGCTATCACTCTTCAGTAAAAAAAAAATTTAAAAGACTTTATTGTTTTGTATTATTTCATGCATTAGCAACATAATAATCTGGTAGCAGAATTCTGCAGCAAAATTGACTAGAAGAATTCATCAAACTCCAAAGGATATCTTAACAAATCTGGCTATAGTAAAATTACGTTCGTCCTTTTAGTTTATATTTTTTTCACAATAATAACCAGAATCATGAGTGTGATGCCAGGCACAATAAGATTCGGGAACTCAGGGTACTGGGGAGGGGGGATCCGGAGTCGTTGTCGGAACGGTAGTTGGTCCTGTAGTTGGGAGCGAGGTCGGACCTGTAGTTGGTAACGTAGTAGGTACTGTAGTTGGTACTGTAGTTAGTACAGAAGTCGGATCCGTAGTCGGAACTGTGTTTGGTGGTAAAGACTTAGGGTTTGGGGGATTTACCTCCGGTATCCCGGAACCTGAAGTTGCCGAGCGATAGGAGCCACCACTTCCTGTAAAACCTCCGTTTGGGTTGACGACATTAGGAACCGGATTTTGGGGTGCTGAATTAACGTCGGGGCTTGAAACTTGGGGGCTGATTATTGTGTTAGGTATTAAATTACCATGAATTCCAGTTCCCGGATGGAAAAACAGGAAAGCACCTACAATTACCAAAGGAATTGCCGAAAGGTACCATTTGGATTTTAATTTGCCCCAGTATTTCATACACTACTCCCCACATTCTTTGAGTATGCCTTGCATGCCTATAGTAATTAATAAAAATATGCAATGCAGTGATGCTTTGCAAGAATCTAATAGGATGAGCAATCCTCAATCGATCCCATTTTAGTTAACGGAGTGGATTGTACTGTGTGAATAACACTACCCTGGATGAGAACCTTTTTCAAAAGGGTATCATTGCTATCCTATTTGATATGGACAATACTCTTTTTGACCTTGTGGGGGCCCAGATATCTGCTTGCGATGGGGTGGTGCGTCATCTTGGTCATGATGATGGCGACGAGTTGTTTTTATATTTTCTCGAAAGCACCCATGGTTTTGAATCGACCGAAAATATCCGGCAATATATGGAGGAACGTCGTATCCCGACAAACGGAATGTTCGAGCATGCTTGCCGGATCTATCATCGTGAAAAACTCCGGAACATTATGCCCTATCCCGGAGTCAGAAAAACACTTGAGGTCATTCGGGATCATGGGTACGCCATGGCAATTGTAACCGATGCGGAATATGCGGATGCCCGGATTCGGCTTGATAAATGTGGCCTTTTGTCTTTTTTTGATACAATGGTGACTTTTGACCGTATTGGAGTCAAAAAACCGGCACATGAGCCGTTCTTTGCCGCTTTGGACGCTGTTGGTGCCAAACCTTCCGAAGCTCTTTTTGTTGGAGACAGTCCCCGCCGGGACATTGAACCCTGCCGAAAACTCGGTATCCGTACGGTTTATGCGCGGTACGGGACCGGTTTTCGAAAACCCGGGACAGTACTGGGGCCGATTTTACCATCGACCATATGGAAGAACTTCTCAACATCGTCAAAGATATGCCGGTTTTATGTCCCCGATCTGACCGGAAAAACCAAACTTGCTGAAAATGAGTTCTTTTATGAAAATAACCAAAAATTAAAAAAAGACATGGGTGCTATAAAAATTATGTATGTTCCTCAGAGGATCTTTTTCACTAAGGGGGTGGGAATCCATAAAGATCGTCTTGCATCGTTCGAATTCACTCTTCGTAAAGCTGGTATTGAAAAATGTAACCTTGTGTATGTATCAAGCATTTTCCCTCCCAAATGTAAACAGATCCAGTCCGCCACCGGCCTGCGGGAACTCCAGTCTGGTGGCATTACTTTCTGTGTAATGGCAAGGAACGAAACAAATGAACCTAACCGTCTGGTTTCTGCGGCTGTCGGGCTTGCCCTACCCAAAGACGTGGAAGAATATGGGTATCTTTCCGAGCACCATGCATATGGTGAGACCCAGGAACGGACAGGAGAATATGCCGAGGATCTTGCAGCGACTATGCTTGCGACAACGCTGGGTATTGAATTTGATGCAAATGCTGCCTGGCAGGAACGTGAACAGATATATAAGGCAAGCGGTAAAATCATTCGCACAAAACATGTCTGTCAATCAGCACAAGGTGATAAGAACGGGTTATGGACGACCGTTATTGCCGTGGCTGTTTTCCTGTAAATAATAAAATTTTGTAAAAAATTATCATATTTCCTCCATTTCATGTCATTTTCTATATCTCACTTCGGGTATACGCCATTTTTATCAGTTTTTCTGCCAGAGCACGGACCCCACGTCGTGCCGGGCTTGATTCCGGAATCTGTGATACCGGTGTCGCTGCAAGATCGGCTGCCTCGACTACCGGATCTTCTGGAATTATCGCGATCGGAAGTTCGTTTCCTATATCCACCGGTGCTGCTCCCGATTTATACCGGTTATACACAACATGGATTCGTGAAGGTTCAAGCCCGAGCTGTATAGCGATCTCACGGATCCGGGTAATTGTCCGCAGTCCTCGTGCACCAGGATCGCTCACGATTAACAAAATATCCGGCTTGCCAATTGTGCCCCGGCTGATATGCTCCATTCCTGCTTCGGTATCTATCACAATAAAACGGTACTGCCGTTCAAGCTGTAGCATACATTCGGAGAGAAGATCGTTTGCAAAACAGTAGCATCCCGTACCTTCAGGACGGCCCATGGCAACAAGATCAAAACCGTTGGATTCGACGAGCGCCTGACGGAACCGGAACCTCACATAATCGTGCCGGTTCATACCCGGTGGGATGTTCCGGGAAAAGGCTTCTTCCCGCATACTGCCAAGCGTCTCTTTCACTTCAACACCCAGAGCCTCGTGGAAGTTTGCATTTGGGTCCGCATCAACAGCGAGTACCGGAATTTCACCGGCTTCGATAAAAGACCGAACAAGAAGAGAACTTACCGTAGTCTTACCGGTACCACCTTTTCCGGAGAGTGCAATGGTAAACGGGTGTGTGGACATAATTATCAGGTGTCAGGAAAGGTTTGTCAGAGCCCGGATCCGACAGGAAATCTCAGCCGCAGCGCCTTGGATCTCATTTGCGCCATTCCGGTCAGCAAACCGGATCCCGCATGAAGGCGTAATGAGTGATTGGGCATCAAAAAGTTCTTCCGGGATGTGCTTTGTCAGCTGGGTGCGTATCGCAAGGTACCGTGCATAGAGCGAATCTACAGTCTCAGCTGCAAAAAGCTTATACTGTGCAGGTACTATCCCCCACGCAATAACGCCCCCCCGTTCCATATATCCCGTAATTGCGTCTACGTAAAGCAGGAATTCTGTCGCTGTTGCATAGGCATCAAGAGAGATAACTGAGGGGTCGAGGCCGATAATAAACTCCCAGTCCGTATTCGAGCAGCAATGAACACCAAGGCCACCTTGTACAAGCGACGCGATATCCTCCCAGCCTGCCTTAACTGTTCCACGGTCAAGCGGCACAACTGAGGATCCAAGCGAAGCAAAGTAGGGTTCGTTAAGTACCACTAACGTCTCTTTAATCCCGGTCCGTACTAGCATTTCGTTTTCACACCAGCGGGCTTTCAGAGCAATCATTTTGGAGAGTACGTCTGCCAGCTGACTATCGTAATAGATAGGCCGTTTGTCGGCATCAACAACCTGCATCCCAAAAGTGACCGGTCCGGTTACCTGGCACTTTAGAATAGTAGCCTGAGGGAATTGCCGGGTCATCATCTCGCAAAATGCGGATGCATGATCGGTATCGAGGCAGTAAGGTAAAAAATTCTTATCAACAAAGTCCAAGTATACCTGTTCCATCGCAGTGGTGTTATCCCGGTTACTATCATAAAGCAACCTGCCTTCGCGGATAAGCTGGCCCGGGAGTTGTGCTGCGTCGTTGAAAACAATACTTTCGAGCAATCCGTGGTCAGGAAGCGTCGGTGTATAGGGAAATTCGGGAAACACATTAAGAACGTCATCGCACGCAAGCACCGGGTCGGTATGCGGGAGGGCCCCCACACCAGTAGCACGGGAGTACGGTGGTGCTATCACCTTTACCATATCAGGTTTCCTCCTTTTTCCCACGCTCTGACTCAAGCAGAGCCTGGACTCCGGGGAAGAGCGAGAGATCAGTGTGAGGGAGAAATGCACTTGACGTGTATTCGTCCATAAATGAAGGCTCTGCATTGAGCTCGATGTAAGCTATCCTTCCTGCGATACCATCGAGCAGTTTCCGCTGCCTGCGATTGATAAGAGCGAGGTTTGCACCCGCCACTGCCCCGTTCCCAATGTTTTTTATCCGATCGAGATCGATCTCGGGGATCAAACCCACAGTCGTTGCATTTTTCTTGTTGATATAGTTACCAAAGGCACCTGCAAAATAGATAGTAGCGATATCAAACCGAGTAACCGCTGCCTCTTTCATGAGTGTCACACAGGCAGCGTGAATGGAGGCTTTACTCATAATCAGGTTCTTGATATCATTTTCCGTGATGACAATGTCTTTTCCGATATCAGTCTCTTTTGCAAACGCAATAACATATTCAGGGAAATGGACACCTGTACGGATCCGGGGATTCTCATACTCCGTGTTAATCCGGCCTGTGCGGTCTATAACTCCGGAAGTAAGCAATTCGGCTAGAATATCGATAAGCCCGGAACCGGTGATACCCCGGGGCTTGATACTGTTGATGGTGGAATAGACCGGTTTAAGGGTAACCGGATCAATGGAAATCTTATCGATAGCGCCGGGATTTGCCCGCATACCAAAGAGCACTTCCCCACCTTCAAGAGCCGGCCCTGCGGCGCCAGCACAGGAAAACATCCAGTCGCGATTGCCAAGCACGACCTCGAAATTCGTTCCAATATCTACGAGAAGAGAAATATCATCCTTTTCACTCATACCGCAGGCAAGAATGTCGGCAATGATATCACCGCCAATAAAGTCGCTAACCGCCGGAAAGGCGAAGAGCCCGCAATTGTCATTGCAGGTAATTCCTATACGTGCAGCGGCAACGGAAAGAGCCCGCTGGACCACTGGTACGTAGGGTTCCTTGATAATGTAGCCTGGGTCGATACCGAGCATCATATGGGTCATGACGGTGTTTCCTGCAACCACGACCTCGTAAATATCTTCCCGATCAATCCCAGCGGAATTCGCAGCAGAGGTCAACGCAGCATTGATGCTCTCAACCGCAAGCGTCTGGAGTTTTGCAATCCCGTTCTTCTGTGCATAATTCACGCGTGCAAGAATGTCTTCCCCGCAACTGATCTGTTTATTGTAATTGGAAGCAACCGCAGTTATTTTCCCGGTAATTAAGTCCCAGAGATATACGACAACGGTCGTTGACCCCAGATCCACGGCTGCACCAAAGAGCCTGTGTGAGGTATCATTTTCTTGGATATCGATAAGCCGGTAACCCCCGGGCACAAGGGCGATAGTGCCGGTAACCTTCCAGTCGCTGTGCCGCAGAAGTGCGGGGATCTTTCTCATCACCTCAAGAGGTGCGTACATTTTCTCTGCGACCGGTCCGCCCCTTTTCTGGATACCCCAGAGGAGACGGGAGAGGTCTGGTGAGGGATCGGCAAGTGTTGGCGGTTGGAGTTCAACGTAGTATTTTTTCACTGACGGGTGAAACTCAATCTCCATTTCCGTCCCTTCAACGAGGATCTTCTGCTCTTGGATCAGCGTACTTTCCGGGATAATTACCTGGAGGTCTCCCTGGATCGTGGTAACGCAGGCAAGACAGGCACCTTTTTTCAATTCTTCTTCAGTAAAAAACCGGCCAAATTTCTGTTTATCAAACTCAGCTTTCCCGGATTGTACATAGACCACGCATTTCCCGCATTTTCCAATGCCGCCGCAGACAACATTCATATTGATGCCGGCACGTTGTGCTGCATCGAGGATTGTCGTGCCCCTGGGAGCTTCTATCTTATGATAACTGGGAAGGAAAGTAACAGTACGCATTTAGGGTTTCCATTCCTGTACAAGAAAATCACCGATCTCAGCAGCATCACGGGGTCCCACCAGCACTTTCCATCCGGTAGCTTCTTCAATTCTCCCAGAAAGAGGCGCTGCGTATCCGGGAATAATCAGTTTCCGGTGTGATACTTCGTTTTCGACCCCGAATTTCTTTATGGCATCCCGCACAAGGGATTCATTGAGTTTACCGGCAGCAACTGACGTGAGTACTGAGAGACCTTCCGTATCGACGATCAGCATGAAACAGGGGATACGGGTGGATTCAAGGTAGCCCTGGAGTGTGAAGTAGGTCAGGGAGAAATTCACCGTCATGAGTACAGGTGCATCTTTTCCCGGTGTACCAACCCGGTAAAGGCCAGGGTTCATCTGGATGGGTTTCTGGGGGTCGGTATAGATGTTCTGGCGAAGTGTAAGCACCGCTTTAGCTGACGGCTGAGATAGTGGTGATGTAACAATCACTGAAGCATACTTGACGATACCAAGAGCAATTGCCGCATCCTGGTCTTCAAAAGCAGTCGCATCCAGATAGACCGGATAGCCCAGATCCGGGACTTCACGGGTAATGGCAAGCTGCCGTATGGCGGTCGAGCGGGAGAGATAATCCCCAAGGTTCTTTGGTGCCAGGTCAAGAACAACATTCGAAACCCCTTCAGCCGCACAGTCTTTGGTAAGCTTGGCAAGCCCTTCAAGGGTAGGTTCCCGGACAACCAGGCGACAGCCATGCTGTTTAGCAAGCGCACACATCTGCTTATAATTTTCCGGTGTTGCTGCGCTTATCAACGGCCGGTAACTGCCACAGAGGACAAGAGCAGCAGCAAGGGCCTGCGCGTTATCTGATATGAGGACTTCAGGAAGACCGGCCGTTTTTTCAACAGCGGCAACGGCCCGTGCATAGGCTTCAACGGTTCCGGTTGTATTGACAATCGCCGTCCCGTTAAATTTCAGGTCAGCGCCGACGCGGGTCAGGGTATCATCCCGTACCCGGGCGGTCACAGCAGAAATCTCATCGTCGCTCTGGATGTCGGAAACCGCAAACATAATTCCCGGAGGGTGGTAGAATGTCTTGTCGTGCCGGTAAAGAACAAACTCTTCGCCGACCGAAAAGGATCGCTCACCTACCCCGATTTTTACCAGTTTAATCGGCGGGCGGGTTGTTGCCCCGAGCACCGCTTTTGCTTTGTCATCAAGATAGGGGCAGAGATCAAGGTCTGCTTTTCCCGCGGCAAGTTTCATGGCAAAGGTCAGGCAGGTGGGATCACCGCATTCCTTGCAGTTCTTCTTTGGCAGGAGCTTGTAAATGTCCAGTGCCTTGAGCGGCAAGATTATACACCTCGGGTATTGAGGCCTGCAAATGCTGTTTTCAGTCGTTTTACCGTATCAGGATGCCTGACACAGACAATTTCCGCACCAGCGACTGCTGCAGCAAGACTTGTCGTAAATTCCCATTCCACAGCAATGGCGTTGCGAGTGCTTGCATCTGCTTCACGGACTTCCTTAATGGTCAACGAATCCGAAGGTGCGCAAATCATAGGCATCGCAAGATCAACATCGCCTTTGAGTGCAGAAAACCGGATCCGCTCCATAGCAGAGAATGAATACTCAAAGCCATAGCCAAGTGCACCGGTATAGGGATCGATGACGATATGGTCCCGCGGCACCCCGATTTCCTTGAGCAGGATATTGAGCTGTTTTGCGAGGTTAATATCGATAGGAGACTGGGCGATTATAGCATGGTTATAGGCAAGGGCCGCGGCGGCAATACTCCGGTACCTTCCGGCTTCGGCGGTTCCAAGCAGCAGGCGTTCACCCTGGCCGATCTCACCACATTTCTGGAATACCTCGCTGTCGATCTTAGGTTCGTTGCTGCCTTCGATAATGAGGGGAAGCGTTGTCGATGAAAGGACAGTTTCCGTTGTCTTTTCCAGTGATACTATATCAGAAAAATCCCGTTGCTTGGTACTCGTAAGACAAAGCCTGACAAGATCAGCGCCATAGGCAATCTCAGCCGTCTTTGCCCACGCGCCCGGATCGTGAATAAGATCGCTGCAGAAATCATTGACAATCGGGGACCAATACCGGGGATCATCGCATATCTCAAAAGCGACCAGTGGTGAAGAGGATTTTTGTTCTTTTTCCATGAAGGGAAGTGTGGTGCCACCACCTATCCTGTACGAACGCGATCGCGTACCACCTTCAGAATGGGTTGCCCCAAGGATAACTTCACCTACCGTGCCGGTCCAGCCAAAATGCGGTTCAGGAATCATCTTGTGTGCCTCACATCAACGGTTTCATCGCAAGGGCCGGGTGACAGACGCGGTTCAGGAAGTCTGTTAAATCCTCAATGGTCTCTGCTATGGTCTCATCAGCGATTTTGTCAAAAAGATCCGGATGACCTTTTGCGGTAAGGAGAGGACCGAGCCGGGGCTTGAGTTCGTCTTTCAGCTGCGAAGGCATCCATACCAAGCGTTCGATACCTCCCTCACCTTGGAGGAACCGATCCGATAAGATATAATTCTTTGAGATCCCGGCAAAGCCCGGGGTCTGGGCACCGCCGCCAATGGTCCCGGCGAGAGTAGAAAATGTCATGCCGGAGGGTGTCATTCCTTTGTATTCACGGTTGACTACCATGATGCCGTTGACTTCGGGAAGCATAAGTGCTATAACTTCGAAGCAGCCGCAGCAGGTCATGGGGTATTCCATAACACTATAAAGGGAACATCGCTCGATCTCACCATGACTTGCTTTCTTGACAAACCGGTTGACGCCTTCAAACTCCCCGTTCTGGGCATTGATAAGTGATCCTTTCTCGACCGGCTGGTTTGCTCCTGCAGGAGACATTTCAAACGCAATCTTGCCATCAAGCCAGTCTGATTGCCCCGCAGAGAGCAGGCCGCTCAGGTGTGATAATACAGACATGGTTAGGAGCAAAAGTCTGGCAGAGTGTGCAGGAATAATAGGTATCAACTTCGTGATCCCGCATGCCTTTGATCCGGGCGTCCCTATCGGCATAGATTGTCTCCGCTTCCCGTTTTCCGACAAGGACTTTTTCCTTTTCCGTGATAAGAGTGACAGCGACAGCGTCAAGCAGCTGGGGAAAATCCATCCGGAACTTACTGGCAAGGAGTTTACCCAGGTGCTCAATTTTTACACCTTTTGCGAACGCTTCTTTTGATATTCTGACCCAGATAAGATCCCGTTGGGCAACGTGCCATGATCCTTCGCCATAATTAACAAAATTATGGATACGGCGTTCAAGTACCGGTTCATAGTCCTTCTTCATGGATTTTCCGGTCACTTCGATAATTATACCAAGGGGATAGGCACCCCCCTCTTTCATGGAATCGATCTCCGGACCGATGACCGTAACCATACCATCTTCAATTTCGCCGGGATTTTTCATCCGCAAGAGTTCAAAAGCAGGTGATCGGCCCCCGCCAAACTCGACCTGCATCTCTTCCTTTCGTATACTTTTTCCTTCAAAGGCAGGAGAGCAACCCATGGGAATAGGAATGGCTGTAACATTAACACGGATGCCTTTGAGGTCCATACCCGTACGAACGATGGTATCAGGAGTGGCCGTGGTCCATTCTCCACCTTCATAGCCCCCGAGGGAGAGGATGGGAAACCCGAGCACTCGCATGCCATCGACAAAAGCTATTTCTTCGTCAGTTAACCCGGGAAAGACAATAACGATGGCTTTTGCACGTTCCGCTGCATAGGCAAGGAGGCGACCAGTATCTCCTGGGGAAACGCCTCCGAACATCATGGCAACCCGGGCAACGATATCCACAAAATGGACACCATGAAGGGGCTTGGATCCAAGGGGGATAAGACGGTAATCAAGGCCAAGTTTTACACCGGCAGAGGAAAGTGTCGGAATAACGCCACCTGCAAGGAACGTGAGCATATATTTTTCCTGGAGTTCGCGGCATATGGCCGCCGCACTGCCAGCACTTTCAGGTGTGCCTACAATAAGTGAGAGTCCAAGAATACTCCCGTCAACAAGCGAGTAACCAAGTTTCCGTATCACCGTATCACTGATAAAGCCGGTAAACGGAGCAGATTCTTTTCCTGTGGCCGCTGTAGCCTCTGCAAGCAGGCATTCGGACGCCACGAGTGGGTTGTCACCGGTCTTTGTAAAAACAGTGGCGGCAGTGCTCTTGTCATGGACGGCTACGCCAGTCAGTGCAAAAGAGATCGGAAGATTGTATGCTGTTTCGTCATAGGAAAATTCGCGCGATATCTTGGATATTTTACTTTTAAGCTGCGCATTTCCGGTTTTTACGACCAGGATGACGTCAGTCACGGTTACCCCTCTGTTTATGGATTTTCGCTCGACTCTACATATAGTTTCGTTATGGGGACTCTTTTCTGACGTGTTTATAGAATTCCGGTCATTCCCCATATGCCGTTTCGTGTAAAAAAAGACAACAACGTTTATTCTCTCATGAATATATTTCTTTTAGGTGAGGAAAAAAAATGTGTTCAAAAAAAGTGCCGGTTCTCATATGCGGCCTCCTTCTTCTCGTTGTACTGATGGTTTGCATTGTACCGGTATCAGGCCAGAGTGGCTCTATGTCCATATCTTACCGGGGAGACGGCAGTTATTACATCGGTGACAGTATCCTATTGGATGGCACGAACAATGTAGGAAATACTACGGTAATCGTTCTTACCGGCCCCGGTCTTCCCGCTGATGGCGTACCTCCTTACGCCCCTACCGGGGTAGCGGGCACTGGGGATACGATCCATACCGATCCATCAGGAACATGGAATTTTATCTGGGACACTGGGCGAACAGTTGGTGCAAGTCAATTGTATACTTCACGGTATACGCTTACGGTCTATGACCTCAGTAACCCGGCGATCAATTCCTCTGCCTCTATCTTCCTCAGACAGCCGGGTTTTTATGCAACCGTTACACCTAATCCCGCAGTTCTTAATAATTATGTTCAGCTTACGGGAAACGTAGAATCTGCAACTAACACGATTGAGATCAAAATAACAGATGCTCACGGAAATCTTATGCATACCTACGACGCGCCTGTCAGTGCCAATGGATACTTCCAGTTTGGATTCCACGTGGACATGTCTCCCGGGACCTATAGTATTACCTTTAGCAGTCCGACGTTGCCTAACAGCCTGACAGAGATGCTGACGATCGTTGCTTCCAATGCGAACCTGACGACATCAACTATCATGCCGTCACAAACAACGGTGACCGGGGCACCGGCAACACCACAGATAACACCTCCGACTGTGCCAAGTGGGGCATCACTAGTAATTTCTTCAACCCCGCTCGGTGCATCTGTCTATGTCGATTCAATACTTGATGGGACCACTCCGGTGACCCTGAATGGAGTGGCACCCGGGACACATAATATTAATATTAAAGCACCCGGTTACCTGACAGTATCCATGGATGTTGTCATAGCCGATAACAAAACGACCGATGTCTCCCCAGTAATGGTTAAAGCACCCTTTGGCATGGCTCTCTCTCCGTTAATTGCGATAGCTGGCGTGTTTGGAGCCCTCCTGATTACAGCCGTAAAAAGAAAAAAGAATTAACCTGATACTAACGGGTATCTCTTTTTTTTTAACCATAACCTATATTGAAACTGTGAACCTATTCCAGTCCTGCGCATGAAGTTGGCACCTTTGAAGAAATACGATTTTATTGCACGTATGCCTGATGAACCGGGATCGTTAGAAAAAGCTGCCGGTATCATAACCCGGTATAACGGCAACATCAACCGCATCCAGTATGACCGAAGGATAGATCCCTGCACGGTCTTTTATGAAGTAACCGCCACTACGGAAGATTGCACCAAAATAACCCGGGACCTGGCGGCAATAGGATACCTCCAGACCTCTTTAAAACCAGCGAGTTTTCTCAAATTTTATGTGCACCTTCCCCATACCCCAGGATCCCTGACCGGTTCCTGAAGTATACGACAGAATCAGGGGCAAATATTGGTTTTATCGATTTTGATGAAGCAGGAAGGTATCCTGACCGGTTAACCGTGAGCCTTAACCTAGAACATCCGGCATTAGTCGAGCAGCTGCTTGATACCCTCAAATCCCGGTACCATCTGGAAATCCTTGAATACGATACTACTGGTAAAAACCTCGATGATACCATTTTCTATGTCAAGTTTGCTCAGGAAATCCGGGATCTGCTTGGCGAATCCGAAAATGATTTTCTATTGTCATTTCTTGCCGATACTAATCATATCGCCCAGGAACTTATGAACCGGGGCAACAACCCCCGCCTGGTTTTTGATAGTGTGCTTCAGACCGGAAGAACCTTACGGGCAACAACGGGTAGAAATTTTTATGCTGACATTCAGAAGATAACGGTAACACCACTCGTTGACCTTTTCTGTTTCCAGCTACCTTGCGGTGGTAGCATCTATGTCCTCACGGCAGGAAAGGAGACCGTTATGATCGATACCGGCTATGGTATTTATCACGACGATGTTATGGCCATGTTTTCCCACTTCGGTCTCGGGAACGAAGACCAGTTCACCCGCCTCATCATCTCCCATGCGGATGCCGATCATTGTGGGGCAGCAGGATTTTTCCCGGCTGATGCCCTTATGCATATCGGCACCCGTGACATTATAAAAACAAATAACCGAGCGTATGGTTCGCGGAGCGAGCACTCGGTGCTGGAAGCATTCTATACCAAAATGATCAACCTTTTCTCCCGTTTCACCGCTTCAAAAAAGATTACCTGCCTTCCAAAAACAGGAGCAGAAACGCAGAGCATTTTCCCTGTGCTTGCAACGATATCCGTCGGAGATATTAGTCTTGACATTCTGGAAGGACTGGGAGGTCACACCCACGGGCAGATCTATCTGTATTGCCAAAAGGAAGGACTACTTTTCACCGCTGATGCAGTTATTAATTTTGCGAGCCTTACCCCGGAACGGGCACGGTACAACTCTCTTGCCGATTTCCTGGTTACCTCGGTCAACGTAGACAGCGATCTCGCGCGCAAAGAGCGAAAAGCGCTGCTGGAACTTGCAGCAGAAACAGATCAGCAGCTCAAAACACGCCAGAAACGCTGTCGGATCTGCGGCGGTCATGGGGCCGTTTCTGTCTTGGAGAACGCAAAACTTGTTCCCTATGGCGACAGTATCCAGTACAAAGCATCCGGCGACTAGTATTTTTTCCGCCTTTTTTGTTGAGATTTCCAGGCTTTGGTCCTTCTGCAGAAGGTTTCATTAATACTGACAGTACGAAATTCTCTTCTACTATGGGATAGCATCATTCTTGCGAGAAGGATGGAAAACCACAGGGTTCAGGAAATGATGCAGCTGATGGCATCAAAGATCCGGGCAATTGCATCTTCAATTTCCGATACAGACATTGATGCATTTCTCACCGAGATCTTGAATGCACGGCGCATTTACGTGATGGGAGCCGGGAGATCCGGGCTTGTAGCAAAAGGTTTTGCAATGCGGCTGATGCATCTTGGCTTCCAGTCATATGTAGTCGGGGAGACGATCACTCCGGCGCTCCAGAAAGGGGACGTCATTGTGATCTTTTCAGGATCCGGCAGGACAAAAACTGTTGCCGATATCGCCGAGACCGGAAAGGAGATTGGTGCCCATATCTGCCTGATCACCTCAAATGCAGATTCACGGATTGGAAAAATTGCCGACTCAAAAGTCATTATAGAAAACCAGCGTGATGACGTCAAAGACGATGCAGCCGAATTCGAAATCCGCCAGGTGCTGGGTGACCACAAATCGTTTGCGCCCTTAGGTACTCTTTTTGAGACAGCTTCGATGATCCTTTCCGATGCAGTCATCTCGCGGCTCATGGAGATTACCAAGACAGATGAAACCGCACTCAAAAACCGGCACGCAAATATTGAATAGTGGGAAGTCAAGGTGAGAGACTATGGAAGAACATTTTTCGACCCGAGTAAGAGGCATAGAAATTTCCGGGATACGCCGGATGTTTGAGGCTGCCGGGCCTGATGCGATAAATCTCGGGCTTGGTCAGCCGGATTTTGACACGCCACAGCATATCAAGGACGCGGCAATTGCCGCAATCCTAGCGGGAAAAACCGGTTATACAGTAAATACGGGCATCCCTGAACTCCGGGCAGCTATCAGCACGAAGTTCAAAAAAGAAAACGATCTGCCCTATAATCCCGACCAGATCCTGGTTACTGCTGGTGCGAGCGAAGCTCTTCATATTGTCATGCAATCGCTCATAAGCGACGGTGATGTCGTTCTCTGTGCTGACCCTGGCTTTGTATCGTATGCAGCACTTGCCACCCTTGCCGGTGGCCAGCCGGTCGGCGTGCCACTTGATGATACATTCCATATCGACCTCGAAAAAGCAAAAGAGCTTATTGACGGAGCCGGGTCTTTGTCCTGAATTCACCTTCAAATCCCACTGGCGCAGTCGAAAGCCGCGAGTCGATCAAGGCACTGGTAGAATATGCGAACGATGCCGGTGTTACCGTTGTCAGCGACGAAGTTTACGAACATTTTGTCTACGGCAAAAAACATATAAGTGCCGCCCGGTTCGGTGACAACGTGATTACCATAAACGCGGCAAGCAAGACCTATGCAATGACCGGCTGGCGGCTCGGGTATCTCGCGGCCTCTTCGGAAATCATCGGCCAGTGCCTCAAGGTGCACCAGTACTGCCAAGCCTGCGCTACATCAATATCCCAATATGCAGCGCTTGCGGCTTACACCGGAGATCAGACTGCGGTCCATCAGATGAGGGACGAGTACCATGCACGGCGTGACCTGATCTGTAAAGGGCTTACTAACCTGGGTTTCTCCCTTGTGGTGCCGGAAGGAGCGTTTTACGCATTTGTCCCTATGAAGCCAGCACTTGTCCAGAAAATTATCGACCGGGGAGTTATTGTGACGCCCGGATCGGCATTTGGCGCAAATGCCCCAGAATATGCAAGGCTGAGTTATGCTGCGTCACGGGAGAACCTTAAAAAGGCATTAGAGAGGATAAGGATGGCAACAGGAGCATAACTATGGTAAAAGAACTTTTACGAAAATTGTCCAATGCCCATGGGGTATCCGGAAGCGAAGGCAGTGTTTTTGCGCTGATTAAAAAAGAACTGAAAGGACATGTTGATGAAATAACCGAAGATGCGATGGGGAATCTCATCGCGGTTAAACACGGCAATAAAGCGAAGGTGATGCTTGCAGCCCATATGGATGAGATCGGTCTTATGGTCAAGTATATTGACGATAAAGGTTTTATCCGTTTCATCACGCTCGGTGGCTGGTATGCCCCGACGCTGTATAACCAGCGTGTTATCATCCATGGGGCCAAAGGGGACCGGATTGGTGTCATAGGAGGGAAACCTCCGCATATGATGGACGAGGAAGAGCGCAAGAAAGGCGTAAAAACGGATGATATGTTTATCGACGTCGGCGCCAATAACCGGGATGATGTGGCGGAGCTTGGTATCGAGGTCGGGACACCGATAACGATCGATCGTGAATTTACCGAGCTCGCTAATCACCGCGTGACCGGCAAAGCTTTTGATAACCGGGCCGGCGTTGCAATGCTTGTTAAGACCATGCAGCAGGTAAAATCGCCTTTTACCCTCTATGCTGTCTTTACAGTCCAGGAAGAAGTCGGGCTCAAAGGTGCAAAAACCAGTGCCTATTCCATTGATCCTGACTGGGCAATTGCCACCGATGTGACCATTCCCGGAGATCACCCGGGCATTGATATGAAAGATGCGGCAGTCGAAATGGGAAAAGGACCGGTCATTACTATCGTCGATAGCAGCGGTCGCGGTCTGATAGCAAACCGCAAAGTTGTCCAATGGCTTAAAGATACCGCCGAGTCGCACTCAATACCCTTCCAAGTTGAAGTAGGTACTGGAGGAACAACCGATGCTACCTCCATTCACTTATCCCGTGGCGGGGTGCCAAGCACTACCATCAGTCCACCTACCCGGTACATTCACTCCCCCGTTGAAGTACTGGATGTTCGAGATATCGAAGCTGGTGTGAATCTCCTGGTCGCTGCACTCAAAACAAAGCCGGCGTTGTAATCCTCAAATATTTCTTTTTTCATATATTTTGAAATAGTGAAAACAGAGTCAAACTTCATTCATGCCAGATTTCAGGATCTAAAAGAGGCTCATTTCCCTGGAGGGGTACTCTCGAGTTTCATAGGTTGGCCATGACACATAATTTCTCCTCCCCCGGCCTCTTTAACAACAACGACATTCCCACAGACCTCGCACCGGTAGACTTCCCCATTCGCGGATACATTTACCATACCAGAATTCCTCCATTTAAATGACCCGAAAAAATCCATAAAGGAAATTTTCGGGATTCTTGTAGGTTATAAAATAAATGCGATTATAAAGGAGTATTCTTTAAAATCAGTGTGTGAAACAAACGCTGAAAGATTTGTTGACTGTTGGGTGTGATTAAGAAAGATACAATTAGAAAAATAATAGTGGATTATCGCTTCCGTTTTATTGCCGAGAATATACCACAAACAATCACCATTCCGGCTATAGGAGTGTATGGAGAGAGCGGTGATTTTCGCGGTGTGATCGCGGGCAGGGGCGGTATGGTCTCGGTCGGTGCATTCTGCTTTGGCGTAATGACGAACGTGGTGAACTGTGTCGCTGTTATTACTGGGGTAACTGGTACCTGTGTATTCGTTGGCATATTGGAAATGGTGGTAGTGACCGTCGGCGTACCTGTCGCTGTCACCGTCACATTAGCTTTTGAAGTGACGTTCGAGGTTACGTTCGCAGTTACGGTTGCTGTCACGTTAGGAGAAATCGTCTGGGAAATATTAGCACTACCTAAAGGACTATTGATAAAGATAGTAACTGAGGCATAAGACGCATTGCTGAGATGCGTTGTATCGTTGGGTTCACCGACAGCATAGACCGTATAATTACCGGAATAAAGAGGAACTCCGCTGGTATACCATTCCCATACCCATGTATTATCACCACGAACGGTTGGCCGCTCAAACGTAGATGCGTTCCCATTTATGACGTTAGCACTCACTTGCCCGGGAGTTGCCGTGAAGTCTGCACCTGCCGGGTTCAGCATAGGGCCGGTGATGAAGAGGTAGACATTTTGGGATGCTGTATCTATGCCCGAAAACTGCACATTATCGCTGATGTTGTATCGTTGGGTGCCGGCAGCTACGATAGTTACGGAGCCTTGTTGCACCTGCATTGGCACCTCATCGTATATGTAGTTGTGATTCGATGTGGTTCCAAAGTCCTGTTCAACACGAATAGTATACTGCGTGGCCTGAGTCAAAGGAGTTGTCCACCATTCAACGGTTCTCGCTCCGGTTTGATCAAGCGTCACGTTGGCATACTCAAAGGTGCCATCACCCAGTGCTTGTGAATCGGGACCAAAGGTTGTCATGTCATCGCCATGGGCAACATCATTCCAAACGGTGACGCCTGACTGGCTCATGTACCCGCCGTTGTCCGCAACCGGTTTATAGGGAGTGTTCGTTGCGGGTTGGCTGGTTGTAGTACGAGGATCAAACATTACACCAGCCTGGTTTTTAAGAATTGTAGGTGGCTGGTTGTTGGATCCACCGGTCATTTTACTGGCTCCAGTTACCCATAGATGGTATGTTGTATATGGTTTACCTGTGATAGTAACCGAGAACGGGTTGCCGCGGATAACCGATTCCACATTGGCTGAAAGCGAGACTGTGTTGGTTACAATCGTGATCGTCGCGGGTTGGCTGACCGTTGAACAGGTGTAGGTAGCTCCTGTGTTCAGGTAATTATCGTACATTCCATTAAGTCTTGACTTTGCGATAACAATATAGACCCCGTTTTTATAAAGGAACTGACCGGTAGCATCGATTACGCCCGTGTCCCAGGCATAGTTGACATTCGTGGTCGCGGGGACTGCTCCTCCCGTTGTACCCCAGAACCACTGTTGTTGGTTTACATCCTGTTCGGTGAGGCTTGAAGTTGCCTGGGGACCATTGCCATTGTAGAGTGAAGTATAGGTGGATCCTAAAGAATTGCGCACAATGATATCAATGTTACCCGAATTGGGGGCATTAATGGTATCCTGAGCACGTGTTGAAGAATCAAGGGCAGAATTGAGATTTGTGTTAATCCGGAATGTCAGCTGGTCACCCTGTACAACATTACCGCCAGTAACAACGGTTCCCGTTGAGATATCAAAAATATCTAAAGAAAGCGATGGGTCCTGCACATTAAAAAGTGAACCCCTGCCATCATATTGTCCATCCTTCACACCATACCAGTTGCCGGGGTAGTTACCAAAGTCAGATTGAGAGATATACATAGATGCCAAGTTGAGCTGGTTCAGATCGTACGTCTGCGTAGGTGCTGTAGTTGACAAAAGACTCGCGGATGGCCACCAGCCGATCGCATCATCTCCCTGAAGGGCTGCTAATACATTGGGTGTGTTAAAGTTCA
This sequence comes from uncultured Methanoregulaceae archaeon, assembly GCA_963701095.1. Classification (GTDB taxonomy): domain Archaea; phylum Halobacteriota; class Methanomicrobia; order Methanomicrobiales; family Methanospirillaceae; genus Methanoregula. The sequence goes on along the minus strand of OY969564.1, from coordinate 540,798 downwards.
GCTGCTGTTCTCCAATATACACGGTTGCGCCGGGGTTGATAATCGTATTGTTTACATCGTAGTAGGTAGCCGAAACAGGCAGTATTGCGACGAATGTCAAAATTATCAAGACAAGAGGTAATTTTTGGCTGGCGGGATAGAGACATGTGGTATGCTGAGCGAGGAAATGCACGAATGTACACCGTCGAAATGTTTCGGGAGAAAGATTAAGAACCCCCTACCAATGTTTCAAAAAATGAAACTACACGTCGGAAAAAATCGAAAAAATAATAATAATATCTTTCTTTTTCTTTTCTATTTCCCGACTGGTATTTAACAGGAAGAGATGGTGAATAGAGAAATATACCCATACATTTCTGTAAACAGTCATTTCAGATTCGTATTATGCTATCCGTAATCTGCTTCGCACAGGGAAGGTCAGCATCATTGCTGAGGATCTGGACTTGGTCCATCATCCTGACCTTCCCATTTTGGCACAAACTCAATCCGGAAACCTGTTCCCTCACCGGGCAGCCGTTGTATAGTTCCCTCTATTTGTCGGGTGAGCATCCTTATGAGGCGAAGACCTAGGGATCGGGTCTGTTCCCAGTTGAAATCTTCAGGCATACCAATACCGTTGTCTTTGACGATCAGAACATAGTTCCCGTTGTTATCCGGTTTCAGGGAAATGTCTATCCTGCCTTTACTGGCATCCGGAAACGCGTATTTCATGGAATTGGAGACTAATTCGCTCAGGATGAGTCCCAGGGGGATGGCAGCATCAATATTTATCCAGACATTCTCTTCGATATCGATGTTCATGTCAATTTTCTGGAAAGGAGCATTTATGGAACTCATAAGATTGCCGGTAAGAGCCTGAGTGTAATTTTTAAAGTTGATAGCAGCAAACCGTCGAGTCTGGTAGAGTTGTTCATGCACAAGCGCCATCGCTTTTACCCGGTGCTGGCTTTCCATAATTACGGCAAGGGTCGCCGGGTCAGTAATGTACCGTGACTGGAGGTTGAGAAGACTGATAATGACCTGAAGGTTGTTTTTTACCCGATGGTGGATCTCTTTGAGCAATAGCTGTTTCTCAAGGAGAGATTCCTGGATCGCCTTTTCCGTAGCTTTACGCTGAGAGATATCCCGGATGCTCGCGAGAACTGTCGGTCTGTCTTGGAACGTAAAAAGCCGGATACTTACCTCTACTGGCAGGAGATGGCCGGATTTTTTCCGGATCTCAGTCTCAAAGACAGTATGTGAAGTTGTGAGAAGTTCTTCATAAATTTTCATGTATTTTTCATCAGATTTTGATATCCCGAAATCGGCAATCTTCATATTCAGGATTTCGTCGGTACTATAGCCGAACATGGTAGTTGCCATGGCATTTACTTCTATTATTCTGCCGATCTGATCTCCGGACGGTTCGAAAATAATGACGGTATCGTTAGCATTGAGTAGCAGGACCCGGTAGCGCTGTTCGTTGTCTATGAGGGCCTGTTCGACATTTTTCTGATCGGTAATATCCCTCAGTGTTTCTGTTACCGCAATGACCGCTCCGGATTCCGGATCGATTACCGGGTTCATGACCTGGAGCAGGTTTTTCTTACCCAACGCCAGTTCTTTGTTCAGCATTGTCCCTGAGTTGAACACCCTGTTGATATCATCAAGGAACTGGTTTGTCTCGGATTCTGAATGAAAGTCCCGGTACGTTGCACCCTTTTTGGTTTCTGGTAAGAGTCCCAGATCCTCACGATATCGGGTGTTCATAAACAGGTAGGTGCCTTTATGGTCGACAATACTGATTGAATCGTTGGTTGATTCGACCACGGATTTATATTCAGCTTCACTTTTCCGGATCGATTTTCGCAACCGGTCAAGGAGCATTTCGGAGCGGAAAACGGTCACAATGACAAGTGCCGGCAGGATGATCAGAAGGACAAACTGCATTTCGTCAATCCGGTTCATTGAATTTATAAAACCGGAACTGTCAGCAGCGATAAAGACAATTGCTTTGACCTGACCGTTTGTATCCCGGATTGGTGCAGATCCAATAAGGGAATCGGTTTCATTAGTGGGGAGAGTACCAAACGGGATGCCTTCATTGTAAAGAGTATCGAAGTTTGCTGGTGCATCAACGAATGGTGAACCGATGGCATGTCCGTCCGGTGTATCCCAGGCACTGTCAGCCAGATACTCATACCCGGACGGTGTCTTTTCTATAATGAGGATCTTATTGATATTCGGGTAACGTGCTTCCGTGGTTTTAAAAACCTGCACCAGATTAGTGTACCGATCCGAACTTTCACTGCCCGGCGTTATGGCACTGATGTAATTCCAGTTGGTCACAGAAGCAATGCTGGATGCCGCGCTACCCAGGTACATGCTTGTAGAGGATTCGATTTCGGTTTTTGTATCTTCAAATGAAAGAGCAGTAAGGACAAGAAGGACACAGGCAAAAAAAACAATAAAATATATCATAAAATGTCTTAAGCTGTCCGGAATCGATCTTTTCCCAAGTGGCATATCACAACTTCCCGAATATAAGAATTCCACGTTTACAGATTAAAAGCCTGTTTAGTTCTTGCTTTTTCATAGTCACTTTTCCCCATACCTTAACTAGGTATAAACTTTCACCACGACGGAGGAACAAATCCGTTCCGGGTGAAAGTCCTGGTTATCTCATTTTTGAGTTCTTCCATCTGGATCTCTCTAACCCTGAGGTTCCGGATCATCTCTGATATGACTTCTTTGGTCTCGCGTTCCACAGTACAGGCCATAAACATACCGTCTTCAGGTTTCTGTAAAATATTGATTATCTTCTTATCCACGAGGACCCGGTCGACAATGATGCCAGCTTACAGAATTTCTCCCGGTCGACACCGGCTTTTTCTGCCATAGCAAGGGACGCTCTGATGGCATTTTTCCTTGCAAGTATCTGCTCAATTGCCGCAAACAATGCCTCCTCATGGAACGGTTTCTGGATATAATCCTCGATACAAATGTGGTATTTCTGTGCGTCATGGGCAGTTAAGTTATTCGCGGTAAGCATTAGAACCGGGATGGATTTGGTTGCTAAATTTTTCTTGATCTGCCGGAGCGTTGACCATCCATCAAGTGGTTCCATCATTACATCAAGCAGGATGACATCAGGTTTTTGAACCATAAGGATATCGAGGCATTCTTTTCCGCCGGTCGCGGTAATACACTGGTATCCGTTTTTAATAAGTGCAGATGAAACCACATCAATAATATCCAGTGAATCATCTACAATAAGGACCGTTTGTTTTGTTACCAGTAAATCATCCACAACGATTCCCGCTTGTTTTGCTACCGGTTCGGGTCCTGACATCTTGGCACGTTTCGTAAGGTAAAGAATGCCTTCGGCAGCAATGATGACCCCGGCAAAGACTCCCACGATAATCAAGAGGTTATCGGGAAGAGTGCTTGTCTGTGAGGCAACGGTTCCACGGTTCAGGCAATCCGGGTCTTTAGGGTAACCAAGGCAAAATGTAGAAAACGCGGAACTGACATCAGAAGAGACCAGAAGCGTTCCGGACCGGGTATCGTAAAGGGAGAATATCTGCATATCAGTAAAGACCGGCAGATTGAGGGTTAATGTCCCCGATAACTGGCGTTCTGAATAGGGTATGAGAGAGCCCGTCGATCCATTTGCAACAATCTCCCCAACAGCAATGCCCGGATCTGTGAGGTAAAATGACGCAAGCTGCGAACCTTTTTTGTCTGTAATATTACCTTTGATAGGCCCGAATAAAATGGCAAGATTCGGGGGCCTGCCATAGGTAACGGTCTGTGAAATCACCTTGTATTCATCGTTCTTGTAATTAAGGTGGATCTGCAGGATTTTTTCATAGTCCGGTGCAGTTGGCGCTGCTACGGCAAGCACCGCCAGACTGATAAGGATCATGAGGCATATACAAACGTTTACCAAAATGTGTTTTTTCATGGACCTCACTCTTCAGATTTATTAAGAATATAGACAATCCGCTCTGTCGATGCTGCGCCAAACATGCCGAATTCTCCGGTTTTCATGATGTCCGGATCAGGATCCGATCGCCAGAAGTTCTTAATACAGGTGTCCGTATCGCCAGGGTCCGACTGGACCTGGCGGCAGCCTGAAGGATCGCGGTTATCAGCAATTGCACTGGAAATGCACCCGTTTTGGGAGGACCAGATATTGGGATAGGGGTCATTTTCGAAATAATCGGTGTCCCCGCAATACGCATCGACAAGTCCATAGAGGCCATGGCCTGATTCATGGTAAGCAAGGGTCTCCCGGTTTGCCGGTACCTTCATCACTTTGTGCCCGGTGCCGGAATTGACATAACAGCCGACGGGCTGATATGATACATTGGTATACAGGCCGTCATAGAGGGGGTATAGGACAACGGTAAGATCGCTGAAGGTAACATTGTCCCAGTACGAATCAGGAACAGTGCCAGCGCATCCGGAAAATGCATCGGCAGGATTTGCGGGATCGAAATAGTAATAGAAATTCAACCGGCTTTGGTAATCACTTGGGAGGGGAAGAGCGGGATCTGTTACTGCTCCAAGGTTATCGAACGTATCGTTAATAATGCGGGTCACATCCTGCCGGAACAGGGTTTCATTGTCCGTATATGCATTGGTTCTGACCACGGAATCATCCGATGTCCGGAAATAGGTCGAAGAAGGGATAAAAACAATATTGAGTCCTCGACTGTTGTTATTTTCTGGAATCAGGGGAACCAGGGGACTGTCTGAAAGGGCTACGTGAATCTCCGGTCCTTCGGGATAAGTGAATGTCTCTAAAAATGACCGGTAGCCGGAATCGGTCACCCTCAGGGTGTGGGAACCCTGTGCTATATCAGATATATTAAGTGTCCCCGCACCGTCCGTTTCGGATGTGGTACCCTCATATCCACCATCAACGTACACTGCCGCACCATCAAGACTGCCATCGTTATGATAATCGGTGACTGCCACGACGAGATTTCCTGTCTGGATACTATCTGCCGAGACCATCTGATGTATACCGATAATAACGAGGATTGCGAGGATTGCCGGGACAAGAAGGTATTTTTGATACTTCCGCAACCGGGAGCTATGACCTGTGATCTGTCTTTCCGCATTCATTGGTATCCACCTGAGCTAGGGGGAAGGTAAGGTTCTTTCCAGGCATTTTTGAGTTTTCGAAATCTTTCGGGTTCTTGATATGGCGCAGATATTCTGGGGATTATGGGAATTACCACGCAAAATCCCGGGGGCATAGCCTGTATCATGATCCCGACCATCAATCCCATTATTTTTTCTTTTCAGGTAAACGCCACATCCCTGCCGGTACTCGTATCTCAAAGCGAGCCCCCTTTCCCGGAATTCCTGTTTCGTGGATTGACAGTCCTGTCAGAGACAATATTTCCCGACTCAATAAAAGACCGAACCCATTATCGTTATAAAAACCCCGGTTGAAGATCTTCTCTTTATTTTCTGCAAGAACGCCTTCACCATTGTCTTCGTACACGATCAGCGTTTCATCGCTGGAATAGCGGAGCGAAACCTGTATTGATGAAAGGTTTTTCCCCCCATGCCGCAGGGAGTTATCCAGCAGATTAAAAATAACGTTTCTGAAAAGCGGGTCGACAAAAACTTCGAGAGATACTGCATAAAGATGCAGCTGTACTGTTTCCGGTGCAAGACTTGCCCATGCTGCAGAAAAAACGTCAGTAATATCGATCCATACCGAAGATTCATCGCCAAGATGTTCATAGACCTTGGAAAAACTTAAGGATTTTTTGATTGTGTCGATGATCCTTTCTTCTTTTTCAATAAGCTTGAGAAATTCCGGATTGACCGTATCTTTTTTCAAAAGGTACAGGTAGCCCATAACCGCCGTTACCTGATTTATCAGATCATGGCGAACGATTTTTTGCATGAGCTGGAGTTTTTTCTGGATCATTTGTTGTTTTTTCTGGAAATTCTTCTGCCGGGTGATGTCCCGGGCAATACCCATGAACAACCTGCGATTATCCTGACTACTTGAAACCGGTGAAAGGGTCATTTCGAGGTATACGCTTTTTTCTCCCGCCGGTAGTTCAAGTTCCAGAGTGGGGTCTTTGGGTTGATTCAATGATGAGACAGAGGATGGAAGGGTACATCCTTTGATAAACGATGTAAATGCCTCATAGGAGGGCACATCAGTTTGGTGCTCCCCATCCATCCTAAAAAATGCGAGACCTGTCCTATTCATATGAAGGATTTTTCCCCCGGAGTCTGCGACAAATACCATGTCAACTGCAGCTTCCATGAGCGTGTTCAGGGGCTGAGATACGTCTTCACGTTGTAAGGGCGAAGTACCGGGAAGCCGGGGTGAATCATCCCGGTGTGCGCCAGATTCAATAATGGTTGTAATAACATCCGCAGCGATCTGCATCGAACTTATCTCATATTCAGTCCAGTCGTGATATTCGTTGAAATATAATCCTTGGATAAAACCCCAGAACCGGTCTTCGCAAAAAATGGGCACCAAAACAACCGATGTGACTGAAGGGTCCGGGAAAAACTGTCGTTCTGAGGTGGAAAACTGGTCGATTGTCCCAAAAACCGGGAATCCTTTGAGAAGTTGGTCTTTGAACCTCGCAAATCCGTTCTGCGGCAAGGGAACATTATTGATACTGCGAATATCAACAGGAGGTACATGGTTGGGGTGGAAACACCTCAGCTTCTCAGATATCTGCGAATAACCTGAGGTGGTGGTCCTCTGATAAAGTGATATCATGTGCACCCCCATTTCATATCCGACGCCTTCGAGTATTTCTGAAAGGGATGATATAAGTTCAGGCTGATGCGTTGTATTTTTCCCCGTCATACTGTTCTTTGCAAAACGCCGGAAAAAATGTTCACTCATGAGCAGGATAAGTGTCCTGATATCACAGGCTTTCTTAAGATCCGTTTCAAGAATTTTGAGGGGGGTGATATCATAGATCATACCCTCATAAAGGGGAAACAAAGGAGGTGCTTGGTATACCACCCGGTCTGATCGTGAATCCAGCGAATTTCTCCGTCTTTTCGAACAATACGATATTCCTGTGATCTGCTCTCTAAAACGGGCAAACCCTCATTTTTGTAGGGAAGGATTGCCACATTGCGATCATCCTTATGTATGATATCGTACCATGCCAGCCTGCCTTCAATGAATTCAGCTGCCGGGTAGCCTGAAATCTTTTCTATTGCTCCATGGAAAAATTCAAGGGTATGGTTACCATCATATCGGTATGCAATTCCCTGAATGTTTTCAACAAAGGTTCGGTAACGTATTTCACTTTCACGGATTTGTTTGTCAGCCTGATGTTTAAACAGGGCAATCTCTATTGTTGAAAAAAGGGAGTGTTCATCGAAAGGTTTAGGAATGTATCCGTACGGACGGGTACATTTTGCGCTTGCAACGGTTTCATCTTCGCTGTTACTTGTAATGTAGATTATTGGGATATCAATACAGGTCTGAAGAGATTCGGCCAATTCGATACCATTCATTCTACCAGCAAGGACAATATCAATGAGGACAAGATCCGGGGCTTGCTCCGGTATCGCAATAAGTGCTTCTTCGCCTTTAGCAGCATTACCGCACACAAAATATCCATGTCCTTCAAGGATTTCCTTTAAGTCATCAGCAAAAACCAGTTCATCTTCAACAATAAAGATTTTCGGATGAACTGGTACCCTGCATTCGGGAGAATTGCTTAAGATATGTGTATGAACCTGGTTTACTAGACGTTTAGATTCTGTTCCGTTTGCCATAATAACCCATATCCCGCGAAATTATCGTCTTTTTTTCATGGAAAGGATGGCCAGAACATCTGCCTTACGTCTTTGGGTTTCCGAAGAATCCGGGCAAATTTCCAGAGCTTTGTCAAAGGCCTGGGACGCTTCTAGATGTCTTCCGAGCTTTATGAGGACATTTCCCATATTGTGCCAGACCTGGAAGTTACTAGGATCCTGCGAAAGCAGGGAAGCATAGATGGATTCTGCATCCTCAAACTTTCCAAGAAGGATCCACAGAGTTGCCCGTTCAAGAGTAAGATCTGTTTTAATCATGTCATTGATGTCTAGGATATGGTGGGTTCTGTCCGGGATTTTTGTCTCCTCAGGGACGAATCTTTTAACCGTAGCGGATGGCAGACCCGTGATATCCGGTTCACAATCAGGTGAAAACACAAGAATAGCCCCCTGAATGGATCCGTCCTTTTCCTGGATGGGAGAAAGAATGCAGTCTTTTATCCGGCACATCTCACCGGTTTTTACGATAAGCCTGGTATCTGTGGGGAAGGTTGCAATCAATCCATCAGTAAGAACCGCAGGCATAAATGGAACGTACGGCTGGTTTAAGATAGCATCATGGAAATGAAGGATCTCGTCAAGAGGAATCCTGTACACTGAATCGAGGGTTCTTCCCATCAGAAGCTCGGCGCAGGAATTCATCAGGATGATCTTTCCTTCCCGGTCAAGCGTAACAATTCCCTTGTTCAGGTTCCTGAACGTTAAATCAAGCCATGCCGATACAATGCGTATCTTATTGTCGTGCTGGTTTTTGGCGAGAGCGATCTGAAGCGTTGTATCTACTGTTTCTTTTACGAATGGCTTTACCAGATATCCATAGGGATTAATCTCTTTTGCCCGGGAAAGTGTGTCTGTATCATGGTAGGCTGTAAGGAATACAACAGGAATCGATGACCGTGACGTGATCTGCGCCGCTGCCTGGATACCGTCTATACCTTCGCCAAGGCCAATATCCATTAATACCAGATCCGGTTGAAGGGCCGAAAAGCCTGCTACCGCTTGTTCTCCCGTTGAAAAAATGGAGCATACCGTATAGCCAGACTGTTCCAAGATCTCCCGGAGGTCCTCAGCGCATATAGCCTCATCCTCAACAATGAGAATTCTTGGACAGCTTGTCGCTGCATCTTGGAGATTGTTCACGTTCCGAGCTTCGTTTCCCGGGTGAGATTCAAAAAATACGGAGTTTGCCGTCATTGTTGTAACACAATTAACAATAAACCGGTAGGAAATATATAAACAGACCCAATGTTTCAAATAATGAAACTACCTACACCAGGACACGACGGAGAGGGCCTTATTTTTAGTTATCCGGAATGAGAAAACGTTCCGGATAATCTGGAGTGTTTCTTCATTTTGTTTAAAAAAAGATCTCTGATTCTAGGATTTTATTTCCCGTGCAAGGGAAATTACCAAGCCACGATTATGAAAATTAAAGAAATGGGCATTGATCTCTACATACGGCCGCCGGCCAGTTTTTCCTACAAGGATCATCTCATACCTGACATCCCCGTCTCTCACAAGTCGTTTCATATAATCCGGGAAATCTCGCTTGCAGCAGACGTCGTTTAGCTGTGCATATTCTGTCCCTTCCAGTTCAATGCGTTCAAGGTCAAGGAGCGAGATGGCAGCATCATTCACCTCTACAATACGGCCGGGGCTGCCATCCGATGAAATCTCGTACAGGAAACAAGCATCGCTTATATGCTCAAACAAAGTGTGGAACTTCTCTTCACTTTCTTTTACTTTCCGGTGAAGAGCATGGTTGGAAAATGCCATATCTATTGCGCAGAGTAATTGCTGATCATTGAACGGTTTGATGATATAACCATAAGAGAAAATCTGGTGTGCCCGTTCCCGTGTCTCTTGGTCAGAATAGGCAGTCAGATAGATCACGGGAACTTCTACGTGCGATGTAATCTGACGAGCCGCTTCCGTCCCATCCATTTCTCCTCGCAAATGAATATCCATGAGGATGAGATCCGGAGGTTTTTCTATTGCAAGGCTAATCGCTTCCTCGCCGGTGGAAACTATGCCAGTAACATCATAATCCATGCGCTTCAACCGTTCTGAAATCTCCATCGCTATGATTGCATCGTCTTCTACCACAAGAATTCGGAGTTTAGCCATAAGATCTGATTATTCGTTTAATAGTATACCTTCACGGAATGATATCTTGTTCCCCGTTTATTTCCGTGGTTCTCTTGCATGGACATATGAAATTTTGGGATCCTGCTATAGTGCTTTATCCTGAAATATGAAATCGATTATATTTATTGTAATAGGTTAGCAACGACTAAAGCATAAGAAATAGATTATATATTCTGGAATAATGGCAACCGATTATTATTGTAATCCTTCCAGAAGTATGCACGTATTTTTATTAGGACATATTGCAAACCAATTACTTGACAGATGGCGTTAAAAGAAATAGCAAAATGCACCGGTAAGGATTAGCCCTTGAAACGGAGAGATTATCGGAAACAATAAACGCCGGAAGATATATCTAGAACTCTTATTAAATGACAGCAGGAAACCATAATGAATCTTTCATCGGCCAAACCCCGCCTCTCATCACCAAAAACGGTTTTTCTTGCGGGTTCACTGCGTGATATTTCCTTTCTTGCCTATGATCATGGTGTCAAACGATTTCCTTTTTTCCATCATTTCATTTCCCACGGACTTGAAGAAAAGAATCAGATAGTTGTATATGCGTATTATTCAACCACTCTCACCTCGACTTTTAAAAAAGAGATTCTTGAGAAAAAAATCATTGCGTACGAACTTCGTAATGGTATAGATGGTCTTACGACTCTCCTTAACGAGCTCCGCCAAAAGGAAACCGGAAATCAACGAAAAATCCTTGTTGTATTTGATTTTTCCCGCCGCTGTGATCTCGAACCTGTTCTTGCACTTCTTCGAGAAATAAAGAACATCAGAGACTCACCGGTGTCAATTTCGGGTATCCTTGCATTTGACTTGCATTTCCTGAGTGATGAATATGTACAGGTAATATCCGCGATCATTCCATCATTTATTTTTATCTCGAATACCACGAATGTGATTGCATTTCCCGCCGTTTCCCGGAAATCAAGTGTTGCCGGGATCATTTCGCAGGATATTGTCGATACCGTTGTCAAACACTCACTCGAACAGCTGATTCTCATGAACCTGAAACAGCCGGTCTCAGGCTTTGATATTCTCAAAGATATATCGGACCGATTCCACGTGGATATTCCTCTTGCGCGGGTTTATTCCTATCTTTACAATCTCGAAAGTATTGGTCTTGTTACCATGGAAACCCGTGGACGGTCGAAAGTATATGTCCCGACTGAGAAAGGCCGGATTTTTATCGATATGCGCCTGCATGATTTTCAGGTAGCTCATGAGTTCATTCTTGGATACAAACGATAATCCCATTGCAAACTCAACTAATACATTAAGATATCGTATATTTTTCAGATTAGAGAAAGTTAACCATCCCATAATAAGTTAACAGAACCATCTCACTAAATTTCATTTAGTAAGATTTATTTTGAATCAAATAAATTCTTTTTTTTATGAAAAGAATAGGAATTATTATTATAACATGCAGCATCATCTTTTTTGTCCTTACGGCCGGGTGTCTGAACCTCGCAATCACTGATAAATTCGCCATTAACAAGGACGCACAGATTTCCAATGCCGAATATGATATGACCATGGATTGTTCAACATATAATCTCCTTGAATTGGGTGCAAAACACGAAGGATACGATTCGGTAAAAGATGCAATCGAAGCAAACCTCTCAAAATCTCTTGGCTCAGAGAATGTAGCCTACAACGAAATATGGGATACCCCAAACAACAAGGTTACAATCTCGATCTCAAGAACAGATACCTATTCCCCTCCCCCAGATTCCAAAATAAGCATCCATAAAGATGGCGATATGATTGTTTACCAGGATAACTCCTTCTATTCCCCAGAGGCAATGCAGGCATATGCAACGATTGGATCCGCACCTACTTTAGTGATGCCGGTACCAACGCCTGCTCCTACATCGGTGATTGTGTGGAATGCATCGTCCCGGAGTTATGAAGAGATTATGGTAACCCCTACCCCGTTACCGACGAAGTGGGTGTGGGATACGACACGCAACCATTACGAACAAGTTGAAATAACTCCAACGCCAATCGCTCCGTTGTTCAATGCGGCAGAAGAACAGGAAATGATGCAATCGATGCTTTCCGGAATCACGGTGGATTATTACCTCGAAATGCCGGGAAAAATTGTCAATACCACGGCGACAACCGTAAATGCCAATAAGGCGGAATGGCATTTTGGCGGCACCAGTCTCTTCAATACCTCCATTTATGCAGAAAGTGATCCGCCATCAATTTCAGGATTTACGTCTTTAATAACAATAATCGGATTTGCTATAGTTCTTCTGTTCTTTGGGAGCATGAAAAAAGGGTCCCGATAAACATCTTCAATTTTGCTTTTGTTTTATTTGTCGAGCAGATATCGCCGGTTAACTAGAAACAGAAACTATCTTGAAAAACGATTTTTACCGATTACATTCGAGGCCTGAAGCTCGTTTGCAAATTCAAGAATTAACCTTGCTCTCTATTCAGAACTCAACTGCCTCTTAAAGGAATTCTTGATTAGATCATCGGTGGCGCTAGATATCAGAATATGAAAAAGACGATCCTGATTGTCGGTGCACGTTTTTCCATCTGGCTTATGCTGAGTGTGTTTTCATGCATATTCAAACAGTTAGCAGACCCTTTCGGGCCTCAAACCTCAAAATAGTACGCCCCGGCCGGGACTTGAACCCGGGTCAAAAGATCCGCAATCTTCTAGGATGTCCACTACCCCACCGGGACCTATGTTTTTGGCTGACTTCCTTACTTACATCGTTTTCATCGCTTAAATATTTCACCGTTTTATGAGAGAAATAGATTTAATTCGGGTAAAAAAAATTTAAAAATTTATATTTTAATCATTGGGTGTCTGCACATTCACTGGGGTCCATGTCGGAAGTGTCGTGGGGGTTGCTGTTACCAGATAATTCTGTTGCTGGCCATTCCAATATTTACATTCCTGGAATGTCTGATTTTGCGGGTCATCAATATTACCTACGGGTTTGACCCAGATTCCTGTTGTTTCCGTGATGTTTTGCCCGGTCATCTCAATATGAAGATCCCCAGAATTGAGAATAGGGCCTAAGGTCGCTGTTTTATAGACACTTAAAGGATTGGGATTCTTGTAGGGTCCAAACCCGTCGTCAAGATAGATCTCACCCGTTGCATTGTCCCGGACAGTGATTTCAAACCATGAATAGGGGGCAAAATCCGAGTATTGGAGAGTTTCAGGACCATTTGCCCCCTGATGGCTCTCAGCCATATATTTTGTGACTGTAATATTAAACGGTGTAACCGTATAGTTGATATACATCGGGGGATTTTTCAGGTTAAATGAGATTGCATTCGTGTTGATACCAGAACTATACGTTGTGTTGAGATAGATAAGACAGGACTGATCGGCTGGTATAGGTGTAGGAGTCGTAAAGATAGCAGAAGGTTGTCCATTAGTTTGGTCTACCGGTGTGCTGGTCACGAAAGGAGTTGCCGCCGATACATAAGACTGAGTTGTCGGAGCTCCTTGGGGGGTAGTTGCTGTAGTATAATAACCCCCGGGAGCCGAAGTTGATGTTGTAGATTTTGGAGGAGTTACGCAACCGGTCACAAGAAGCGTAAGAATGATGACGGTCGCAAATGCCGCATAACACAATCGTTTTGTCATTATTGATAAGTACGCTTTTTATTATTATGTATGTATGCATGATGAAGTTCGCGATCCTTTTGGGGGGGATTTGATAATTCCATTGAAAAGGTCAAAACAGTGCAAACCGTTTTCAAATCTACTTTGAAATAAAGGAATTTTTTCTCTTCTCTTCAAAAGGGGGCTATCTAAACGGATTATTATGGTTTTTCGGAAAATCATTCCAATGGTTTCATCTGAGGCCCAAAGAAAATACATAACCAAACAACACACAATAATGAGTTATATTTTTGTTAATGAACTGGAGACTCTCCGATGGCATCGATAAAGGCACCTTTAATTATCCTTATAATACTCTGCACATGCTTGGTTGCACCGGTTATGGCCGGTACAAAATACTTCGATGGCAGCCCCAACCTGACGGCGTATATAGCAGGTATCGACCAATACACGGCTGGCAGTGACATACAGATACCCGTTGTTATAGAAAATACCGGTATAAGCACGAATTATGAGGTTGCTCCTAACATTCTCAATCTTTCAGATGTACCGACCACAGCGAAATTTGTCTCCGTTGCAATGGAGCCAGGCGACGCTCCTCTGGTTATAAAAACCGATCCTCAGATGATTGGTGATATTGGCAGTCAGGATCAGGCAACGGCAACGTTTTCTGCAAAAGTAAATGCGGATGCTGCTGGTGGTACATATCAAATTCCACTCAATATCAGTTACACACAGTTTTCCCATGTTGATCAGTATGGCCTTGACACCCTGCAGTATTACTACCTGCCCTACAACATCACAATATATGTTCCGCTGACCATCAAGTCAGAGGTGATCCCGGAAGTAATATCAGCGACATCAAATCAATTGGTTGCGGGTGCGCAAGGATACGTAAACCTGACCATTAAAAATGTCGGATCCCTTGACGGTTCCAAAGCGACGGTACAAATTATTCAGGATAACTCGAGTCCGATAAGTCCCGTGGACAGTAGTGTGTATGTCGGGGACTTCCCTGCCGGTGGAACGGTATTCTGTCAGTACAAAGTCTCGGTGGCAGATGATGCTATCAACAAGACCTATCCCTTAGATGTGGTCGTAGTCTACCAGAACGATGAGGGCGATTTTATTACATCTCAACCTCAGACGGTCGGCCTTGATGTAGGTAATAAAGTAGACTTTGCAATTCTGTCCCCTCCTATTCAGATGAGCCCAGGGAGCCGGAATACAATTCAGATAGAATATCAGAATACCGGGGATTCAACAATCAAAAGTGCTGAGGCACGTATCAGTGTAGTTGACCCGTTCACTAGTTCTTCAGATATTGCCTATTTAGGGGATCTGGCACCCGGGCAGACTGCGGTGGCTTCATACCAGATAAGTGTCGCAAGTGATGCGACGATTAAGGAATACGGGCTTGATTCGGAGATCCGTTACAACGATGCTATCGATGATACCTATGTTTCAGATCCCATGAAAGTCACTATTGATGTTGCGAACCTTACCGGGGTTAATGCGATTGTATCGAGTCCAATCTATATCTCCATTCTTGTTGCTGTTATTATCGGTATTATCTATGCCGGAATTCAGATGCGGAAGAAACGGTAATTTTTCGTTTGGTAAGGTTTTATCACTTTTTAGAATTGAAAAAGTAGTTCCTGACATTTTTTGTGAGCTGGGACAGCCATTGGCTGTTAGTTTTTTTATCCCTCGTCGGGAAACACGAAACATTATTAAATGCGGTGATAATGCGACAACAGATTCATGATTTAAGCGGCTTAATCATCAGGTAATGACGGATATGCGAAGCGACAAGGTAAGGAAAGGGTACGAACGGGCCCCAAACCGTTCGCTTCTGCGATCGCTTGGTGTCACCGATCGTGAGATGGAATGCCCGTTTATCGGAATTGCCAATGCTTATAATACTATAGTGCCAGGCCATATTCATCTTCGTCAGCTTGCGGACAAGGTCAGCGAAGGAATAGCTGCGGCCGGGGGTGTTCCGTTTGAGTTTGGTGTAATAGGCATCTGTGATGGTATCGCCATGGGACACGAAGGTATGAAATATTCTCTTCCTTCACGGGAAAATATTGCCGATTCCATCGAACTTATGGCACAAGCTCACCGTTTCGATGGTCTTGTATGTGTTGGAACCTGTGATAAGATCGTTCCTGGTATGCTCATGGCAGCAGTCCGGATAAATATTCCCACAATTGTAGTAACCGGAGGGGCGATGCTTCCTGGACATATGGCAGGAAAAGATCTTTCCCTTATAGATGTGTTTGAGGGAGTTGGGAAAGTAGCAGCAGGAACCATGAACGAGGCGGCTTTAAAAGAGCTTGAGTGTTGCGCCATGCCGGGATGCGGCAGCTGTCAGGGCCTTTATACCGCTAACACTATGGCCTGCATGACCGAAACTATGGGCATGTCTCTTGCGGGTTGTGCTGCCATACCTGCGGTGGATGCAGCGAAACTGCGAATAGCCCGGGAAAGTGGAGAGGCAATTATTCCTCTGGTACAAAAGAACATCAAGCCACGTGATATTGTAACGAAAAAAAGCCTTGAAAATGCTATCCGCATGGATATGGCACTTGGCGGCTCAACCAACACTGTTCTCCATCTCATGGCAATTGCAACAGAAGCTGATGTGCCATTGTCGCTGGAAGATTTCAATCGTATCGCCGATGAGATTCCCCATATCTGTTATATGCTTCCCGCAGGACCTCATTCAATGCAGGCCTTGTTCCGGGCGGGGGATACCGGCAGTTCTTAAGAGACTCGAAAAACATATTGACAATTGTCCTACTGTGTCCGGGGCAACCACTCATCAGATCGCACAGAAAGCCGTTATTTACGATGAGGATGTTATCCGGACTCTGCAGTCGCCAGTAAGCCCCGCCGGAGGGCTTCGTATCCTTTTTGGATCTCTTGCACCTGATGGAGCCGTTGTCAAGTCCGCTGCCGTACCAAAAGACATATGGACCCATACAGGTCCCGCCCGGGTTTTTGATGGAGAGGGAACAGCAATGACAGCTATTCTTTCCCGGCAGATATGCGAAGGAGATGTCGTGATCATAAGAAATGAGGGGCCGCGGGGTGCTCCCGGTATGCCAGAGATGCTCTCAGCAACATCAGCGTTGATGGGTGTGGGATACACCAAAGTTGTCCTTATTACTGATGGCCGCTTTTCCGGGGCATCCGGGGTCCGTGTATCGGGCATGTTGCCCCGGAGGCCGCGGTTGGAGGCCCAATTGCCTTTGTACATGACGGTGATCAGATTAGCATTGATCTCTTTACCAAGACAATCGATCTATTGGTAGATTCAACGACACTTGAATCCCGTAAAAATTCATGGAAACCCATTAAACGATCACTGACTGGTGTTCTTGCCCGGTACGCAAAGACTGTGGAACAGGCCAACCTCGGCGCAGTGCAGAAATAAACTTTATGAGATAAGAAGTAAATTTTCTCCCTATTTTTGACAGACTTTCAATAATGAAAAAAATATCTGGACTGTAAAGATATTAAGATACAACCAATTCGAAAAAGAAACCCGATTTAACTAAAAATAAAAAAAATTATATGATCCCGGCACTTTCGTAAACTTGGGTCAAGTACCGGGCCTCAAAAATGGCAAGGATTGGTACAACAATAAGGAAAATGATACATGCTACGACTAATCCCACTAGAGGTAATGCAATTATGAGCGCTGCACAGATGGCCCAGAGAATAAGGGATGGTATCCCGACAACTATAGCAACGATGATCAGGGCCAGAATATAGGACAACCATCCGATCTTCTTTATTGTCGCAAGAATCTCGTTAAAATTAAACGCATCGCCAAATTTTCCTGTTCGTGCAAACCGGATAATGCCGATTGGTGAGATAATCCATATAATAATGGCGACAATGACCAGAATTATCCCAAGAATGCCGGCACCTGCCATAGCGGTCATCATACCGGCAGGGCTGTTTTTTATGGTTGCAACAGCCACACCTATTGTGAGAAATTCGAGGATAATAACCGGTATTGCATAAATTATGCCGACAATAAGGAGAAGTATACCATCAACAATGAGCTTGCCCCAGTTCTCCACTTCAGGAGCTGGAGTTGTTCCCCGGTAAATTCTCATGACGTATCCCATCAGGGGGATACAAAAGATAAGTGTGGCAATAATCAGGAGCAGCCATTTGTTCACTTTGTCAATTACACCTTCCTTTACGTAGGTAAAGGAGTTCCCGATCAGAGTTCCATAATCCATTTAATTCACCCCAAAGATTTCTACAGAACCATCTATGACTATAAAAAGCCACAAACGATATATATAGGTTATAATAACTTCGCAGAATAAATATTTATCTCATTATTTTCCTTAAAAACGAAAAATACCAGAAATTCATCAGTGTCTAAAATATCTGACTCCGGTAAATACCATGGCAATATTCAGTTGGTTGGCAATATCAATGACTTCCTTGTCACGGATAGATCCTCCAGGCTGCACGAGTGCGGTGGCACCTGATTTTGCTGCGATCTCCAGGGTGTCCGGGAAGGGAAGGAATGCGTCTGAAGCTACGGCAGACCCTGCAAGAGAGACACGAGCTTTTTCAATTGCAATCCGTGCTGAATCGACTCTGCTCATCTGCCCTGCACCAATACCAAGAGTTCGTTTTTGGTCAGCAAATATAATCGAGTTGCTCTTGGTGTGTTTGCAGACTTTCCATGCAATGCGAAGTGCCTGCATCTCATCAGTAGTAGGGTCGCGGTTCGTTATTACGTTCCAGTTTTCCTGGTAAGGTGGTGTTCGCTGTATGAGAATGCCACCATCGATAGCACGCACTTCGTCTGTATTAATACGTTCCGGAAGAAGGAGAACCCGCATATTCTCTTTCTTTTTCATTACATCAAAAGCGTCTTTCGTAAACGATGGCGCGATGACAACCTCGACAAAGGTTGAATTAATCGCATCTGCACACTTTTTATCGACTTCGCGATTGAGGGAAACAACAGATCCATAGGCAGATTCAGGATCGACCTCACGGGCTGTCAAGTATGCATCGAGAATATCAGTTCCCGTGGAGACGCCACAGGGATTATTGTGCTTGACTAATACGGCAGCAGGTTCATCGAATTCTGCTAAAAGTGCTGTACCGGCATTTACATCCAGATAGTTATTATAGGACATTTGTTTGCCCTGAAGGGGTTCAGCTGCTGCAATACCGGCCGTTCCATATACGGCTGCCTGTTGATGAGGATTCTCACCGTAACGGAGCATCCGTCCATTGGTAAACTGGAGGGACAGCGTGGGTGGAAAAGTCACATCCAAGTTTGAGAGATGATTACTGATAGCAGCATCATAGGCTGCAGTCCGGGCAAATGCTTTTTTTGCAAGCACCAGTCGCTGTTCCGGGGAAAAACCGTCCCCACAGATCGTTTTTATAACGGATGGATAATCAGCCGGATCTACGATTACAGCGACATCCTTGAAATTTTTTGCTCCCGCACGGATCATTGCCCGGTCCTCCTACGTCGATATATTCGATTAACTTTTCAAGTGGCATTGATGCTGCGGACATACGCTCGAAGGGGTATAGGTTCACAACAAGAAGATCAATCCTGTTAATTCCATATTTGGCCATGATGGCATCGTCTATATGACGGCGCCCCAGAAGACCACCATGAACCTTAGGATGCAGCGTTTTGACCCTTCCGTCCATCATTTCGGGAAAACCTGTATAGTTCGATACTTCGGTAAAAGGAATCCCTGCTTCACCTAGGGTTTTACCTGTTCCTCCAGAACTGAGAATATTATATTTGTTTTCGGACAACGTATGCGCCAGCTCTACGATCCCGGATTTATCCCACACTGAAAGAAGCGCCCATTTCATAGTTTATTTATATGCAGATCGTGGTCAAAAAAGGTATGCTATTTGAAAATTCCTCATGTGCAGGGTAGATTTTTTGCCGTTCACGATTGTATCATGCGTCTGTTTTTTTTCATTCAAAATACCGGCCGGATTGAGAGACTAACCATCCAATTCGTTTCGTTCTAACAAATACTATTAATTATGGCAGATACAGTCGGTAATTTTTACATAAGTAATATATAGAACCACAATTCATTAAATATTGGAACATCGAATGGGACGAACTATGGATGACCACGATATAACTCCCGTGCGTGACGAAACTACAGGAACTCTGAAGAATCCGGAAAACCCACAATCAGAGATTGATGATCAACTCGCAGATCTGAAAAAACAGTGTGAGGATTTAAACGATCGGTATCTCAGGCTTGCTGCGGATTTCGACAATTACCGGAAGCGAACTACTCGGGACAACGAATCTATGATGCAGCACGCGAACGAAAAGTTTGCAGTTGACATCCTGGAAATTGTGGACAATCTGGACAGGGCCCTTAAGGCTGACAATAATCATCTTCGTACCGGAGTGGAGCAGATCCGCCAGCTTATGGCCGGGATTCTCTCACGACACGGTATTACGCCCATAGATGCACTAAAAAAATCATTTGATCCCAGTGAACACGAAGCGGTTGCACATATAGTTTCTGGCGATAATGAAGGCACGGTAGTTGATGTAGTATCCCCTGGTTACCGGATGCATAACAAAGTAATCCGGTACGCAAAGGTTGCAGTATCCAGTGGAAGCAGATCGAACATCGAAATGGACGCATAAATAATAAAAAAGAGCCGTAAATAATGGAGAACTGATGCTTATGGCAAATGAAAAAATTCTGGGTATAGATCTGGGAACCACCTTTTCCTGCATGTCAATTATGGAAGCAGGTAAACCTATCGTTATTCCCAACAGTGAAGGAGCTCGAACAACACCCTCTGTGGTTGCATTCACCAAAGACGGAGAACGGTTGGTAGGCAGCCTTGCAAAACGGCAGTCAGTAACCAACCCCCAGCGCACAATCCAGTCAATAAAGCGAAAGATGGGATCCTCCGAGAAAGTAAAAATTGGCGACAAAGAATATACCCCGCAGGAAATTTCCGCGATGATCCTTCAGAAGCTGAAAGTTGACGCTGAGGCCTATCTGGGCGAGAAGATTTCAAAAGCAGTCATTACTGTACCGGCATACTTTAACGATGCACAGCGGCAGGCCACAAAGGATGCGGGACAGATCGCCGGCCTCGAAGTCATGCGCATTATCAACGAGCCTACGGCTAGCGCCCTTGCCTATGGTATTGACAAGGAACAAGACGTGACAGTGCTGGTGTACGATCTTGGGGGCGGTACGTTTGATGTCTCAATTCTTACACTTGGTGACGGTGTATTCGAAGTTAAATCTACTGCAGGTAATAATCACCTCGGGGGCGACGATTTTGATAAGCTTATCACCGATTATCTCGTTGACGAGTTCAAAAAGAAAGAAGGCATCGATCTTAAAAATGATATTTATGCCATGCAACGTCTTCGCGACGCATCAGAGAATGCAAAGATCGAGCTCTCTCAGCGCCAGACCACAAATATCAACTTGCCCTATATCACAACTGATGCTTCCGGCCCTAAATTCCTTAATATCGATCTTTCCCGTTCGAAACTCGAACAACTTATTGGTGATCTTGTAGGATCCACCGTTGGACCGGTGAATCAGGCACTTAGTGATGCAAAAATGAGTGCAAACGATATTGATCATGTTCTTCTTGTCGGAGGATCTACCCGTATTCCCCTTGTGCAGGAAACCGTTAAAAAACTACTCGGTAAAGAGCCGGATAAAGGCATAAATCCGGATGAATGTGTGGCTCTTGGGGCAGGTATCCAGGGAGCTGTGCTGACCGGCGAGACAAAAGACATAGTCCTTCTTGATGTGACCCCTCTCACACTCGGTATTGAAACCCTCGGTGGCATTGCGACAAAACTCATCGAGCGAAACACGACCATTCCTACCCGTAAAAGCCAGATATTCTCGACAGCGGCGGACGGACAGACCAGCGTTGAAATCCACGTTGTTCAGGGCGAACGTGCCCTTGCAAAAGATAACTTTACATTAGGCAAGTTCCAGCTCACCGGTATCCCTCCAGCACCCCGTGGTATCCCTCAGATCGAAGTCGCCTTTGATATTGATTCGAATGGTATTATTCATGTATCAGCAAAGGATCTCGGGTCAGGAAACGAACAGGCGATCTCTATCAAAGGAGACAAGAAACTCTCTGAGGAAGATATCAAAAAAATGATGAACGCTGCAAAGCAGTTCGAAGCAGAAGACAAGAAAAAGAAAGAAGAAATTGAGATCCGTAACCAGGCTGATACTGCAGTCTTTACCGCTGAAAAGATGCTCAAAGAAAGCGGCGATAAGATCGATGCCGCAGACAAACAGAAAATAGAAGAAGGCGCTACTGCGGTAAAATCTGCCCTTTCCGGGGAAGATATTGACGGAATCAAAAAGGCCATGGAAACACTTACTGAGGCTGTTTACGCGGCGACTACGAAAATTTATCAGAAAATGCAGGCTGAACAGACTGCACACCAGCAGGGAGCTCAACCTGGAGACAGTTCCGGCCCGTCAACTGAAGAGCCTGAAAAGAAATCAGATGATAATGTAGTCAATGCTGATTACAAAGTCAAAGACGAGTGAACATTTATGGCTTCGGGCGATTACTATGACACCCTCGGAGTACCGAGGACGGCCGACGAAAAGGAGATTCAGAAAGCCTACCGCAATCTCGCCCGGAAATTTCACCCGGATGTTTGCAAAGATCCTGGAGCAGAAGAGAAATTCAAATCCATAAACGAAGCATACAGCGTTCTTTCAGATGCCCAGAAAAGGGCGCAGTATGACAACATGGGCCATGAAACGTTTACTAATGCCTCGAAAGGATCCTATACCGGCGCGGGTGGGTACAGCGGCGGGTTCTCATCGGATTTTTCGGGTTTTGGTGATATTTTCGATTTTTTTGGCGGAAGCCAGCGAAGGGCAGGTCCACAACCCGGCGCCGATCTCCTCATGCGCATGCAAATAACGCTTGAAGAAGCAGTATCTGGAACAGACAAGGAGATCGATGTCCTGCACAGTGAAACCTGCCCAGCATGTGCTGGATCGGGAAGCGAAACAAAGAAGACTAATATCTGTCCCCGTTGTGGCGGGAGCGGACAGATGCGGCAGACCCAGCAGTCCGTTTTTGGCCAGTTTGTTCGTATGACACCGTGTACAATGTGCGGGGGCAGGGGAAAGATCCCGGAGCGGCAATGCCGTGAGTGCCATGGCAGCGGGCACACGCGGGCTAAACGGAAAGTGACGGTCCATATACCTGCTGGTGTAGACAGTGGGATGCGCCTGAGAATGGAGGGATATGGTGAGGCCGGTGATTACGGTGCACCAAACGGTGATCTTTTCATCGAGATGTATGTGCTTCCGCATGCACGCTTTGAACGTCTCGGAGACAATCTTGAGACCGTAATTGAGATAACCCCGGCTATGGCCGTACTTGGAACAACTGTTGAGATCGAAACGATAGACAAACGCCACATTGATCTGAAAGTCCCGGCTGGCATTCAGTATAATACGGCACTCCGGATAGCCGGGGAAGGAGTAAAAAGACGCGGGAAACATGGCGATCTTCTTGTACGGGTAAAAATTATCACTCCAAAAGGAGTGTCCGGAGAAGCAAAAGAGATCTACCAGAAACTTGCAGAGCTTGAAGGCCATGATAGTAAAACGGGTGGGATCTTTTCTGGCATAATGGGAAAGAAAAAAGGAAAGAAGTAACTATTTTTCCTAACTATAATCACATTTTTTAGCACATTTACATTTCTCTTACGGAAGGAATTAAGTGGACATACAGAAGTTACCTATAAACAACCTTATCCATCAACAAATTAAGAGTTTTTAGTATTCTTGGTGGTGAATTTGTTGGCATTATTCGACAACCCTAAACACCGGTCATATATTATCCTGGCACTTCTGGCAATTTTTGCCTTATTTATGTTCTGGATCAGGATCATTCCCCTGCTCAATCTCGGGAATGGCGATGTGTTTAATCTCGTGCAGCCAGATGACCCTCTCTATGCTCTACGTCAGATTGACCTAACCCTCGCAAATTTCCCCAGTTATGCATGGTTTGATCCCATGAGCCAGTACCCGGTTGGTACAACAGTATACTGGGGACCAATGCTGACATATCTCTGTTCAATTGCGGCAATTATTGTCCATGCGACAACACCGGCCGAGATTATTACTGTTTCACTTTTCATCCCCGTTCTTGAAGCAATAGCTATGGTTTTTGTCATGTATTGGCTAGGTAAGACCGTTGCGGACTGGAAGACCGGACTTTTTGCTGCTTTAATGATAGCTATGGTATCCGGGCAGTTTTTTTTCCGATCATTATATGGATCCTTATACCATCATATCGGCGAAACCCTGTTCAGTGCGCTTTTCTGTCTTCTTTATCTCTATACTTTGATGAAAGCAAAAAAGATAAAAATCGAAATCACCGATTTCTCGACATACCGAAAAGTGCTTTTATTTTCCGTTCTTTCCGGTCTCGCATTCTTTGCAGGTCTTATAAACATTGAGACAATGATAGTGTTTGCACTCATTACTGCAGTTTTCACCTTTGTCCAGGCTGTAGTCAATCATCACCGATCTCTCTCAAACCAGTATCTCGCATTTGTCAATACCGTTGTTTTCGGGGTCGTTATAATCTGCCTCTTATTGTTCGGATTTAAAGACACTGGTCTGGATCTCTCCCGTTATACATTAGGCCCAATTCTTGCATATGCCCTCCTCGTTGTGGCAAGCATCTTTCTCTACCTCTGGTCAGACTACCTCAAAGGTAAGAGCAAATACTACTACATTGCTTCACTTGCAGGGATAGCCTGCTTTTTCTCGGTGATTCTAGCTCTCCTGTTCCCAGCATTGTTTTCAGAGTTTACCAATGGTCTTATAGGGTTTTTTGGTCAGGCACCGATCATATCAACCGTTGAGGAAGATATGCCCTGGACTCTGGTCCGGGCATGGTCTACTTTCAATTATGGCTTAATCCTCGCTGCCGGTGGAATGCTCCTCCTCATCTGGGAGACGTTTAAAAAAGAGGACCAGGGCGAAGTATTTCTTCTTATCTGGTCTTGTGCCATGTTGATTTGTACGGTGCAACGGATCAAGTATGAGTACTATTTTGCGGTCAATATTGCCCTCTTGTCAGCCCTATGTCTTAGTAATGCATGGGACTATGGGGGACAACACCTGCTCCGCAGGTTCCGAGATTTATTTGGTCGAGTATCAGCTGGAGAAAATCAGGAAGAATCAATTAATGAGCCTGAAAAACGAGAAAAATCAAAAAAGACACGGAGTAAAGCTGCGAAAGCAAAGAAAGAGAAACATGTTCATGATGACGTTCCAGCCATGATTATTTTATTTGCTGCTATAATTCTTTCATTCCTTTTCGTTATTACTTCAGTTATGCAAAACTATGAAGTTGCATCCAGCGATACAGGTGGCATTAACCCGGATTGGAAGGAATCGCTTTTATGGATGGGAAATAATACGCCGGATCCCGGTGTGAATTATTACACGATCTACAACAAAGACATATTTAAATATCCGAATACTTCCTACGGCGTAATGTCGTGGTGGGACTATGGACATATGATCACTTACATTGCCCACAGGATCCCCAATGCAAACCCGTTCCAGGCAGGAGTTACCGGTTCAGACGGATCAGCAGCATATTTCATGGCAGCTTCGGAAGACACAGCAAATAAGATCCTCGATGACGATGGAACGAAGTATGTGGTAACCGATGTCGAAATGGATACCGGGAAGTTTTACGCAATGTCTACGTGGTACAGCCTGTTAAATCCCAATGCAACTCCTGACACCTTTCAGTTGAACCTTCTAGCGCCATCTACATCAAATCCAAACGAATACCAATCAGTAACGCTCAACGAACCGTCCTATTATTCCACCATGATCTCCCGGCTCCACAACTATGATGGTTCAATGGTACCAGCCGGTTCGGCATATTATGTTGAATATTCAGATCCTTCGGTTACCCAGACATCCCTTCCCGAGATAGTGAACGTAAAAGAAATGAACGCTTCAGACGCCATAACCTCTGCTGAACAATACAACCAGCAGGCTCAGCCGGGTTACCATGCAGCCGCGCTCAACATTCAGTTCTCATCTCCAACGACAGATTTACCGGCACTTCAGCACTACCGTCTAATTCATGAATCCCCTACTACCGCATACAGCTCCAATACAACCGATATTCGCTATGTTAAAATCTTCGAATATGTGAAAGGCGCTCATATCAAAGGATCGGGTATTATTGAGGTTCCGCTGACGACGAACACTGGCAGGAACTTTACCTACCGTCAAGAGAGTGTAAATGGTGAATTTATCGTACCCTATGCTACAATCGGAAGTAATTCCGGTGTAACGGCAACAGGTCCCTACCAAATTGAAGGAACCGCAACTACATTCAATGTATCCAACGATGCCATCGAACAGGGTCTTACAATAAACTAATTTTTTAAAACAGGTACTCCTGTCTTTTGGCGTTTCGCACAGGTATTTGTGCCCAAACGATCTATATTTCGCAAGATGAAGCTTCTTTTTGAGCTGTCTGGAGAAAATCCGACGCTCCCGGTAGCTGAGATCGCCTGCGTAGCATTAGTTCTCGATACACGTCCTCAGGTCGCTGTTGCCGAATGCCCCAAACCAGAAGAGGCCAAACGTCTGGCAATGACTCATGTCGTACTCGAGTACCTTGGCGAGTGTAACCCGGATATCGGCTCATTCCGGCGTCTCCTCTCCGATCTTTCTCTTACAACCAATAAACTGTTTGCCGGGAGAGCCAAGCTTGTTCATGAAAGTTGTCAGGAGAAAAACACCTGTTCCCAGCGGGAATTTGAATGCATGATCGGCACAATGATTTCAGGACCTGTACAGCTTATCAAACCGGATGAGGAATACCGTGCTATCATTTCCGGAGACCGGTGTTATTTCGGAAAAGTTTTGTTCCGGATCGATAGGGGGGGATATGACAGTCGTAACCCGGGAAAAAGGGATTTTTTCCATCCCGGGGTCATGATGCCCCGTATGGCCCGGACACTTGTCAACCTCTCACTTTGTCGTTCTGGGGCAGTTCTCCTCGATCCATTCTGCGGTACGGGTGGGATTCTTATCGAAGCTGAAATGCTGGGGATCTGTGCGGTGGGAAGTGATTTTGATCCCCTTATGATCCGGGGCTGCAAGGAAAATGTGCAAACAGACTCCCTTCTTCTTGCCGATACCACAGCGCTTCCCTTACAGGATCGGTCGGTAGATGCGGTCGTGACGGATTTTCCTTATGGCCAGTCAGTTTGCATTAAAAAAACGGATACCATGGAACGCTTGTATCATGATGCGCTCGATGAAATTAAGCGCATACTGAAGCCAGATTGCCGTGCAACTGTTGTAACCCATAAAGACATTTCAGGAATTGCAACACAACATATGACCATCATTCAGCACCACACCCAGCGGGTCCACAAAAGTCTCACACGTCATATCCTCGTACTTAAAAAATGAAAAGGAAGGGCAATTTTAATGAGGGAATCGTAACTCATATATTTCGTGTTATGATATCCCGATCTAATGTTCTTGTGCTGATACTGTTTGTTTTGTGCACCTTTGCTGTTTCTCCGGTACTATCGGATCCAACTGATGCAGCTGGATGGTTTGCGACGGGGCAGAATCTTACCGCTATGGGGAATTATTCCGGAGCACTCTTCGCCTATAATCAGTCACTCACTCTTGATCCCACAAATGCCGCAGCGTGGAATGGTATTGCTGATGTCCTTAACCGGGAAAACTTCTATACAGCAGACCCGCTTGCCACCCTCAATTCGGCACTGGATGCGTCCAACCGATCGCTGGCACTAAATGGATCTTCTGCAGCAGCATGGATAAACAATGGGCAGATACTCTATAATATCGGCTCTTATTATCAGCGACAACTTAACGAAAATGCTGCTGCAAATCTGTACTACAGCCGGCAGCTGGATGCGTTTAGTCAAGCCATCAGTGTTGACCCGGATAATGCCGATGCCTGGTTTAACAAAGCATATGCACTCTGCGGCATGAATAAATGCACAGAAGGCCTGATTGCGTTCCAGCACGTGGAAACTTTGGATCCCAATTATCCCAACCTTCAGGCAAACATAAACCTTGCTGAACAAGTGGCAGCGACGGAAACACCCTTCTATGTAAAATATGCCGTTGAAATTGTGATGGGAGTGATAGTTTGCGTCGCTATTGTACTTTGGTATATTGCCGTCAAAAAGAAATATTAAGAAAACTGGAAGGAGATAGACCGTCTATTTTTTACAGTTTTTACTCAATATGGAGAACTTACTTAGCTGGTTTAAAAAAACCACTCGGATCTTAAATGTTCCTTTCAAACTTAGTACCAGAAATACGGATTTTTCCAGAACGTTTAAATCTCCTACGCAGCATTTTAACCCGCTGCCACTAATAGACCAATATCTACGGAAGATAATGAAATGGAAGATACGTATCTTGTCGAGATCCGTCTTGCACGGACCAGATGGCGGATAAAAGAAACCATACAAGCCATTGCACAAAAATTCAATGTTGAAGATCACCAGGAAAGACATCCACATATTACCCTGTACGGTCCTTTTACGCTTGATAATCCTGTACACTCAAAAGATATCCTTCAAATAATTGGTTCATGCGCTTCGGGTATAGGTCCGATTCCATTTATGATCGGTTCATGGGAGCAGCGTGACGGAATTCACGGTGGTGTAGTCGCATTTTCTGTCAAGCCCTCCCCGGAACTTGTGAAATTAACTTCTTTAATCAGCCAGAAACTTTCCTGCTTGACTATCAGCCTTAATGCGTGGGATCTGCAGGCTGATAAAAAATGGTTCCATGCCACTATAGCAAATCGCCTTCCTCCGGGAAAAGCAGAAGAAGTTTTCAATGGTCTTGCTGCAATGTCAAAAACCGATTTTTCACTGCATTCCTCAAGTTCAATTTCCTTTCAACTTTCCTCTTTCTTTGTAAGGTTAGCTACAATGGCAGGAATCAAAAAACAGTACAAAAAAGTGCATCCCGTTTTTATTGACGATGCAGGTCTTCGGATTACGGTCATGCATAATGATGATATTCTTGGCGAGTATGATCTTCTCCAAAAACGGTGGCTCAATGCCGATGAAATCCGTGATCCTTTTTCATGGCAGAAAACCATGACATTATACCGCCGATATGCAGGATTTGAACTCAAAGGACCGTTAGATCACGACCCCGGTGAAATTTACCTTATCTCAGATCTTCATCTGGGCCATACCAATATAATCCGTTACTGTTCACGTCCGTTTGTCCCGTCTGACGTTATCGAAATGGATCGAACACTTATAACAAACTGGAATTATTCTGTTTCTCAGGGCGATCATGTATATTTCATTGGTGATCTTCGACATGGAAGAGAAGCATGCCTCGAATCAGAGTATCGCGCTCTCCTTAATGGCACTATTACGTTTGTTGCCGGGAACGACGACAGAAATACAGAATCAGCAGTTCAATCAGTGCATTTGACCTATGAAGGACGGGAATTTCTTCTTTTGCACGATCCGAACGACGCTCCGCCGGTTTTTCCGGCTGGATCATACATGGACACCATCATAATAATGATCTCTGCGCGTTCCCGTTTATCGATCCCATTTCAAAAAGGATTAACGTCAGTGTCGAGGTTATAGGATATTGCCCGGTGAGCCTGAAAGAGATTTGCCAAACCATCCGGGAAAGGATATTACCCTCGGGAAAACCTCTGTTTCTCCGTTACTCGTACGTAGATTAAAAACTGAATCTTTGAAAAATAAAAAAAATACATTCGGAAGGTGAGTTGTGCTTCAAGCAGATTTACGAAGATTTATCAGCTCCCCGTCAGAATCCAAATTGGTGCGGATATATGGATGTCGTTAAGATCCCCCGTATGGAAAAGCAGGAATATGACCGGTTGATCGAAAAGGGATATGTGTGCCGGATTGCATTTCAGGGAGAGAAATACCCTTACATAGCGCCATTCCTGTACGTATTCGATGGATCTTTTATGTATTTTTTATCCACCAAATACGGAAAGAAGCAGGAATATTTCAAGAAAAGTCCTCATGCTTCAGTGGAGATAGAAAAATACACAAAAGATCTCTCGTCATATACCTTTGTTACATTACAGGGATATCTTGAAGAGGTAAATGACTCCATTGAAAAGAAGATTATCCGGGAAAAATTTGTTGATCTGATCGTGGAACGCAAGCTCTCCTGCAATATCCTTGCTGCACTCGGTCACTCACCAACTGATCCCCCGGCAAAAATAGCAGAAGAGGAACGATCGCTTGTCTGGAAACTGGTAGGAGTCCGCGACCTCGTGGCCCTGAAAAATTTGTAGAGATTTTTATACAATTTTCTGGTACGTCACTTTCTGGCCGCCCTAAGGGCCACTTGAAATGATCCCTAATTAATTTCCATCTGCATGGTCAACGATTTTTTCGCCACCATACAAAGGATACGACAAGAACAATACTACCTATCACTGCGATAGAAAACGCTGGATATGTATCTGCTTTGCAGGAATCGCAGAATCCGGTAACCGAGATATATTCAGGCTTTAGCAAAGTGTTGAAACCATCTGAATTGTAAACAACCAAGGATACCTGATATATTCCTGGTACATTGTAAATGTGAATCGGATTTTCTTCGAATGATCCGGCTGTACCGACTCGCCACACGTCATTCTTGAAAGAACTAAGATCGTACCCTCCCATCAAGACAATATTGCCATTGGGTATTGCCACGCAGCTAAAAGCAGCTCTCTCCGGCCAGCCGGCACTTTCATTGATTTGTGTCCACGTTTCTCCCTTATCCGTAGATCTCCAAATATCATTCTTATAACCGCCAGTACTAATTCTTCCACCCATCATGATGATACTGCCATCGGGAATCATAACACTACATTGTCCATGTCGCGGCGACCAGCTGGCGCTTGTGTTTTCCTCCGTCCAGGTTGCGCCTTCATCAGTTGAACGCCAGACATCGTTCATGTAGTTTTTACCGGAATCATAACCGCCGAAAAGAATTATATCGCCATCCGGGGTTACAATGCTGCTTTGCGAATAGCGTTTTGACCACCCCGGACTCGCGTTTACCTCCATCCAGGTTGCGCCTTCATTGGAAGATTTCCAGACATCATTATCAAAATCATAAAAGCCGTATCCCCCCATGATGACGATAGTTCCATCTGGCATGACAACACTGCTTTGGCCAAACCTAGGAGACCACCCGGGACTTGCATTTACTATGTCCCATGTTGTTCCTTCGTCGCTAGATCGCCAAACGTCATTAAAATAGCCATAAGGACCATATCCCCCCATTAAAATAATTTTTCCATCTGGCATTGCAACACCGTTTTCGTATCCCCGTATTGACCATCCGGGGCTTGTATTCATTAGTTCCCAAGAAGCACCCTCATCGGTCGATCGCCACGTATCGTTCGTATATCGATCACTGCCAACTACCTGGCCATTCCCGATGAAACCTCCCATGAGAACGATATTCCCATCTGGCATGACGACACTTGCCTGACCCCATCTTGCGGCCCATCCGGGACTAACGTTCATCTCTGTCCATGGTTCTGAAAAATTTTCATCTCCAAAGAACCAGGCCAAGCCAGTTGGATGACCTTTTGAAAGATCAGAAAATGATACAGCAAGCGGTTCCATCCCGGATCGTGGAGTGGCATTAAAAAGTGAGAGCGGAACAGCTGCATTAACTGTATAAATTATTAACGATATAAAGATAAATATAAAAATATTAACACGAAAAATCTTTTTTAATAGCTTTATTTGATGCGGTTTGGATAAACCATTCCCGACCATATTGAATCTCAACCAGTATTCCTAAAATTCATTCAAATATAAAAATATTGTGATTGCGCTTAGGTTTTTTTTTAACAGATTTCGATGAGACGATTTGCTAGGCACCAATGCTTTGCATATTTATTTTAAAAGAAAGTTGTGAAAGGAGTTTTACGGGGTTCATTGTTGACGATTAATCTTTTCCAACAAGGAGCCTCTTACAACAGAGGAGGTATTTGATGAAGCGAAAATACTCTATTCCATTAACAGTCCTATTGGTTTTTGTTATAGCATGTATAGCTATTCAACCCGTTTTGGGATCAAGTATTCCTGGGACGGTTCCTGGAACCGCAACCATTGCAAAAAGCAATGCTGTTCGTTTCCATTCACTTACTGCACCTTCGTCCGGGTTAACGCCAATGGTTACCGTTATTGGCAAGGTTAACCTCTCGGTGGGCGGAATAGGAACGGTCGCCGAGAACGGTCCGATTAGGGTTTGGAAGATGCCAGGAGAAACAGTCCTTGCAGCATTTATGTCATCTGCAACAACCCCCGGCAGTTCTGAAACACCGGGAATTGTCCAGATTGACGGCCAGCCTGTTTTCTTTACCAATAATGTAGAAGGGAATTTCGGCTGTCAAAATTACTGGGGGAACGTCACATCCCTTGTTAAGAGCAAGTTTGACAGCGCTCCCGCCGGAACCGTTTCATTTGACATAAATGAAGGGGCGCAGACGTATAGTATCGATGGAGAAGCCCTGTATATTATCGCCAATGACCCCAGCCAGACCGCTGACAACACTGTCATTATTGAATGGGGTGCACTAGATGCACTTGGAGACCAATTCAACATAGGCCTCGCGAATCCCATCAACAAGACGTTGCCAAATTTCGGCATTCAATTGGGACTGACAGATACGTTTAGTTATCAGCTATCTAGTGCTCAATACAGCATCATTAATGTCTCAACCAACTCCCTGCCGCAGCAGCGCTTGACAACCTGGGCGGGAGGAGAAGACAACGAGCTGAATCATGATGAATCAGATGGAGCCCTGTTCACTGTCGGTGGCTATAACGATACCGTAGGTAATCCGCCAGATCCTTACCTGACTCCAATAGGAAACTTCCGGTATGATGAAGAACTCTATGATCTTGCTCCATTTGTCGCTAATGGTGACACCAACATCCAGTTCTTCACGCTCAATCCGTCGGATAACGACAACATCATGGCAGCAACACTTTACCTGAAATCCACCTCGGCAGTAGTTGGAGAAGGTGTTGTTCTCACTCCGGCAACAGCAACAAATCCCATTAATACAATCCACACTCTGACAGCAAAGGCACAAGATTCCAATGGCAATCCACTTAGTGGATTAACGATTACATTTACCATTACATCCGGGCCCAACGCCGGTTTAAGTGGTACGAATGTCACGAACGCCAAAGGAGTTGCGACATGGAGTTACACGAGCACAAAAACGGGAACAGATACAATCCAGGCTAGTTTCATAGATCCAAACAGCGGTGCAACTATTACCTCCAATACCGCAACAAAGACATGGACTACCGGCAGTTCGGTTCCGGAATTCCCGAGCCTTATTCTGCCAGCAGGTCTCCTTATTGGAGTAGTATTGGTTATTTATGGCCTGAAGAACAGGAAAGAATAATTTTTTTCTTTTTAAGATCAGAATTTTTCTATTTTAAGAACAGCGTACTCTTTTTAGCAGAGCCACCGGATTTATTGTTTTGATGAGTTATGCCTTTTCAACGGCAATGGAAGCGTTCAGCATTGTCATTGCTACCGGCCTTCTCGTTATGACCCTTTCCTTTATTCTCGATCATATCTGGGCAAAATCGCTGAGGCAGCTTTGGCTCTATCTTTTCATAAGTGCCCCCGGTATAGCTATTCATGAATGTGCTCATATAATCGGATGCCTCATTACCGGCGCGAAGATAAAAAAAGTCGTTTTGTTATCAAAAGAGGGTGGCATGGTCTCATACGGTGCTCCTGCTATTCCTGTTCTTGGGAATGTTATCATAAGTAGTGCACCACTTTTTATCCTGCCGCTTGTGCTTGCCGGAGTAACATGGTTTTTTGGTACGTACACTGGCTGTACATATCCATCACTGATGCTTGTCCCGGATACTTCCGTATCTGTGTACTCCCTTATTCCTGCGATTGGTCAAACATTGTACTACAATCTTATAGCTGACTTCAACGGTTGGTTTATCCTTTACCTATATCTTGTTATCAGTCTTACGCTCTCTTTTTCCCCAAGTGCCCGGGACCTAAAAAATGCCTTTATTGGGATACTCCTTCTTTCCTGTGTATGTATTTGTATCATTTTTGTTAATATTCCTACAATTACCAGCGTTTTTCTTGCCGTTATAGACCTGTTGGGTACCGGGCTTGTGATTGGGCTTATGTTTGAATTAATAGCACTTTTTGTATCACTGCCTGTCATTTTCATGTATTGGTACAACCGTTAACTAGAACCAGACCCGATTAAATACAATTAAAAGAGTGTTTCTTGTTTGATCCGTACGGTTTAATCTTCTGCCGGTAAAACAGTACTGCAAATGAAACCTGAGCCTGGTTCCGGCGCTATGGTGACCAATGAAGGGAAAAACCTTACCCCGGGTATGCGTCAATACCGGGAGATTAAGGCTCAGTATCCCGATGCTATCCTTTTTTTTCATATCGGAGACTTTTTTGAGACTCTTGAAGGTGATGCGGAGATAGTTTCAAAAGAACTTGATCTTGTCCTGACCTCTCGCTCCAAAAATGGCGACCAGCGTATACCGCTCGCCGGAGTTCCTCATCATGCCGGTGAGGGATACATAGCCCGCCTTGTTGCAAAAGGATACAAAGTGGCTATCTGTGAGCAGGCTGAAGATCCAAAAGTTGCAAAAGGGCTTGTAAAACGAGAAGTGGTACGGGTTATCACTCCTGGCACCGTGATTGATCCGGTAATGCTCACATCATCAGCAGCTGCCTACCTGATGGCTCTTGCTCCTGGCTCAAAGGGTGCGGATTGGGGAATGGCTCTTCTTGATATCTCAACGGGCGAATTTTTTGTTTCTGCACTTCCCTCCGGGGGAATCCCGGGAAGTATTCGTTCGGAAATAGCACGGTACCGTCCCGCAGAATGTATTGTCCCTTCAGGAATTGATGAAGATCTACGTGATCTCGTCCGCCGCGACGGTGTGGTAGTAACACCCTATACAGATGATCAATTCCTCCCGGAACGGGCATTTCGTACTCTTTGTGATCATTTTGGGGTAACAACACTTGCCGGCTATGGTTGCGAAGCGATGCCGGCTGTAGTTGGTGCTGCCGGAGCCGCACTTGCCTATGCGGAGGAAACGCAACAATCAAAGCTTCCTCATGTTAGTGGCCTTTCAACTCGCATATCCACACAAGGCATGATGCTTGATTCGATAACACTGCGCAATCTTGAAATCCACGAGAGCATACGCGACGGGAGCAAAAACGCAACCCTTTTTTCCACCCTTGATCGGACAAAGACACCTATGGGCGGTCGTCTCCTGCGTGGGCAGTTAACCCGGCCCCTCACGGATCTTAAGCAAATAGGGGAGCGGCTCGATTCCGTTGAATACTTTACCTCATCTGCTTTACTGCGTATATCACTGCAGGATCTTCTTTCCCGTCATGCAGATATAGAACGAATTACTGCCCGAATTGCATACGGAAACGCCGGCCCACGCGATCTTATTGCCCTTGCAGATTCTCTTGAAACTATTCCAGCAATCAGGAACCTGCTTGTAGAACAGTCTTCAACTCAGGATGTATCCTGTCCAGCACCAACTCTGGTTGCAGCGGCACGAGACGGGCTTATTGAAATGCCGGAAATTATCGATCTTATTCGGAATGCCATTATTGATGATCCGCCGGCAACCCCAAAAAATGGGGGAATGATCAGACCTGGCTATTCCGTTGAGCTTGATGGTATGACGGGTGTCCTGCACTCGGGAAAGAACTGGATTGTGGAACTCCAGCAACAAGAACGTGAGAAAACCGGAATCCGGTCACTCAAGATCGGCTATAACCGGGTTTTTGGTTATTATATTGACGTGAGTAAAACCAACATTAACCTTGTCCCAGCCCGTTATGAACGGCGTCAGACAACTGCAACCGGTGAACGGTATACGATCCCCGAATTGAGAGAAAAGGAGGCTGTTATCACTGATGCCGATGAAAAAGTGCTTGCTCTAGAGCGTACTTTATTCACCGGCCTTATTGATGAGATCCGGAAAAAGATCCCCATTCTTCAAAAGATCTCTTCCAGCATTGCCATGCTGGATGTTGCTTCAGCGCTTGCTGAAATTGCACAGGACTACGATTATGTCCGTCCTCAGCTCGATGATGGAGATTCGATAATGTGCCGGGATATGCGACACCCGGTAGTAGAACGGAGTCTTCCGGGATCTTTTGTTCCCAATGATGTCGATGTATCGGGATCAAAAACGCAGATAATGATTATTACCGGCGCAAATATGGCGGGAAAGTCTACATATATGCGCTCAGTCGCACTTTGCTGCATTATGGCCCAGGCGGGAAGCTTTGTTCCTGCACGGTTTATCCGTATCGGCGTTATAGACCGGATTTTCACCGGGTTGGTGCATTTGATGACCTTGCAAGCGGTCAAAGCACGTTTTTTGTTGAAATGCTTGAACTGGCCAACATCCTCAATAATATGACCGAAAAAAGTCTAATCATTCTTGACGAAATTGGACGGGGCACCAGCACAGCTGACGGATGTTCAATTGCCCGGGCAGTTCTCGAATACCTGCATGGAAAATCCACTAACGGTCCAAAGACACTCTTTGCAACGCATTTCCATGAACTTATCGGCATGGAGACTGAATTGAAAAGGGTGAAAAATTATCATTTTGCAGTACAGGAAACGAAAAAGGAGATCGTTTTCTTACGTAAACTTATTCCGGGTGCAACTGACAAGAGCTATGGAATCCATGTGGCACGTCTTGCCGGTATCCCAAAAAAAGTGACTGACCGTGCTGATGTGATCCTCGCCGAATCTCTCAATCGTGATTTTACTGGTGGATCCAAGATTCAGCGGTATACCCAGCTGCTTCTTGTTGATAACAGCATACCTGCACTGGAAGAGCCGACTACGGATCCGGTGATCACGGCACTGTCGACTCTCAATCCTGATACCATGACCCCAATGCAGGCACTTGCAAAACTGGTTGAACTCAAACAGCTGATCAGAAAACAGGATACACCCAATCAGAGGGAGGGCGATCGTTGACACAGGATGGGAACTACAAGACTATCCAGATCCTTGATCCTGCGACAGTCAACCAGATTGCAGCTGGAGAGGTTGTTGAGCGGCCGGCGTCTGTAGTCAAGGAACTTGTCGAAAATGCCATTGATGCCAGCGCCAACACGATCAGGATCGATATTACATCTGTTCAGGGAGGCATATCCACCATAAGGGTTACCGATGACGGATGTGGCATGTCACCTGCCGATGCTGAACTTGCATTTGCCCCGCATGCAACAAGTAAGATCACAAAACTTGACGATTTGTTTTCTCTTCACTCCTTGGGGTTCAGGGGAGAAGCACTTGCGAGTATTGCTGCTGTTGCTAAAGTGACTCTCGTAACAAAAGCCCGGAGCAGTACAGGGACTGCCGGAACCCGGCTTGTTGTTATCGGCGGTATTTTACATGAAAAGAGAGCAACCGGAGCTCCGGAAGGCACAAATGTTTTGGTCGAGGAACTTTTTTTTAATACACCAGCAAGGAAAAAATTCCAGAAAAGCCTTAACACCGAACTTGCCCGTATACACGGAATACTCGAAGGTCTCTGTTTAGCCTACCCCAGTATATCATTTAGACTTTTTTATAACAATCGTGAACAGCTTGCCACCGAAAGGACCTCTCAATTGCTTAACACCATTACCCGGATATTCGGCAATGAATATGCCCGGGAGTTGTTACCGGTTTCTGCGGATCTGCCCATCCTGCGTATTTCAGGTTATATTTCACGCCCTGCACTCTCGCGCAAAGATCACGGGCAGATCCTTGTTTCTATTAACGGACGGTATATTACATCCACTTCACTGACTGCGGCAATCAGAGAGGGATACCGGTCACTCCTTCCCCGGGGCCGGTTCCCTGTCGCATTCCTTTCCCTTTCCCTGGATACCCACCTTGTTGATGTCAATGTGCACCCTACAAAAAAGGAAGTTCGACTTACCAAGGAAAAAGAGATTGCAGAATCTTTACGCGATACGGTCTTTGGAATTCTTCGACACAACAACCTGATTCCTGATGGCACTATCTCCCGACAAGAACACACGTTTACTGAGGCCTCGGAATCTCCTGTTGTGCCAGGTGTTGCAGAAACTTCCTCACGATATGAGGTTAAAATTTCGGGATTCGGGAAGATTGCAGCGCCGGCAGTGTCAGAAACACATCATTTTTTGTCAACAGAACCGACCCATGCAGGAACCCTGTCGACGGACCACCGGCTCCGCCAGACCGAAGTTCCCGTTATGGATTCACCGGTTTCTGGGAGTGTTCCGCCGATGGAAGTTATCGGGCAGGTTGGGGGCATCTATATCCTCGCTGCGGCGCCAGATGGTGAGCTTATTATTATCGATCAGCATGCTGCCCATGAACGAATCTTCTATGAAAAGATTCGTCGGATCGTTTCTACCAAAAATGCACAGGAATTACTTATCCCCATTGTTATCCATCGATCACCAAAAGATGCAGCAATTCTTCGTGACCTGATCCCAGCCCTTGCAAAGGAAGGTATAATTATCGAAGAATTTGGAAGTGATGCCTTTTTGGTCAGGGCGGTCCCTGCTATAATGGGTAAATGCGAAGGTCAGGAAATAATCGATGATCTTGTCAGTGATCTTATGAACACCGATCTGGAACGACCGTTGAGCGACAGGGAACGGATTACCCGGATTATAGCCTGCCGGAGTGCGATAAAGGCCGGTACAGTCTGTACCTATGAGCAGAGCCAGCGGATCGTCAATCAGCTCCGGGCGATGCACACGCCCTTCACCTGTCCTCATGGCAGGCCTACCATGATCCGGTTCACCCGTGCAAAACTCGACGAAATGTTCGGGCGGACATAGATGATTATCACGCACTATAATTACCGAATTATTAAGAAAAGATTTGTTATGAGATACGTATCCTCATTACGGCGGTATCATGAAAAAAACAATGCAGACTTTTCTTGACAGTTCCAGCCAGGTTTTTTCTTTCGATAACCTCACTGATGAAGCTGCAAAAGAGTTCCGAAGAATGGTTTTAACTTTTTATAACCGCTATGGACGGCACGACATGCTCTGGCGCCACACGGATGATCCCTATAGGATTTTTGTTTCAGAAATTATGCTCCAGCAGACACAGGTAGAACGGGTAGCAGTAAAATACCCGGAATTTATCGATGCGTTCCCGGATTTTGCCTCACTTGCCCGTGCTCCGCTCACTGATGTCCTAAAGGTATGGCAGGGAATGGGTTATAACCGGCGAGCAATATCTCTGAAAAAAAGCGCTGAAAAAATGGAAAAAGAATTTTGCGGAATTCTCCCGTCAGATCCTCATGTGTTGGCAACATTTCCGGGGATTGGACCGGCCACTGCATCATCTATCTGTGCCTTTGCGTTTAATATGCCGGTTGTATTTATAGAAACCAATATCCGTCGTGTTTTTATCCATTTCTTCTTTTCTGGTAGGGAGAGCATTACCGACGCCGATATTCTTTCCGTTGTGGAACGGATGCTTGACCGGGATAACCCCCGGATATGGTATTGGGCACTGATGGATTTTGGAGCTGAACTTAAAAAGAGCGTTCCAAATCCCAACTACAAGAGCACTGCCTATGTCAAACAGGCGCCATTTGCGGGATCTGACCGTCGTATAAGAGGCATTATTTTAAAATACCTTCTTATAAAGCATACAGCTGAGAGAGGAAGAGATCACCGGACTTGTACGCGAAAAGTCGGATCGTGTACGACTGATTCTCGCCGCACTGGAACGAGAAGGTTTTCTCCGGAAAGAAAGTGAAATTTACTATCTCGCAGAATAAAAAAGATCTAATTTTGTTTATGAGGAAATTCCAGTAGTTACAATTTTTTAATTGTATCTATTACCTTTGAAACGAATGAATATAAACGGGAAATAAAATCCTCCTGGTTCGTAATGGGTTCTAAGGTTGATCCCAAAGTCGATTCCACATTTGAAGCTAAAGCACTTGATTCTAGCATATTATCTTGCGTATATATGCCTTCACTGATACTCTGGGCTGTATTTGTAGTATTGGCAAAAAGTGAACCTCCGACGTTTTCGTTACCGCTTATCCGGTAGTCAATCTGATCGCCTACTTTACTTAACGTGAGAATATCGACATTCTTTGATAGACTAATAATACGATCATTCTGGTCATCAAGATAAGATCCATTCAGTAGGGTTATCTCTTCAGTATCTCCCCCTTTCCGGATAAAGACAGTATCAGCATCCGTAGAAAATCCTGCAAATGAAGATACGCCTTCACCGGTATAGATATAATCATCGTACGAGGAAGAGTGAACCTGTAATGCATGACCGTTTCCATTCACTTGGATCTCAGAAGCAGTCTTAGGTGTTTCATTCGAATAGCTGGAGAGGAGTACGGTGACCCGGTACAGTGATGTGGTATCGGGGCTCCTAAAATACACGATAGGATTAAAAACTTCGGATTCAGCTTCATATCCGCCAATTCTGCCGACATTTTTCTCGATCAGGATATCTGAAGCGGGAGAAGAAACAAGGTTAAAATTGACGTCATTGCCATAGGGATTGGTCGTTGCCCAGGAAAAAGAATCTGTAGTTAATCCGGTATCAGTCTCCGCCTTGTAAGGGAGTGTCTGCCAATTGTAAGGTGTCGTCCCGATCGATAAGGCGCCGTTGACATGGCCGACTTCAGACTGGGATTTGTAATTATCTTTATTGGCATTCGTAGTGGGTGTTACCATCAGACTGGTTGGCCGGAAAATGTTACGGAATACCCACGATTCAGTTCCTTCCATGCGATCGACAACAATGAAATAATTCGATTTTGGATCCGAAGTCGATACCGGGTATAAGATCGTCCTCTCATATTGAATTGGACTGGAAAGGGTCTGGGAATTCCCGAGCGTTTGGGTCATAACGCTGGTAATCTGTGCATTTGCCTGCTCGAGCTGCATCCATGGCACTTGGGCGATTGCACTAACTGTAACCGGGGTAGCGATGCCAGAAGCGTTTCCTTTGAATATTCCTGCAGATGCACTGTTGGACCAAGGTGAGACCGGGAACGGCGTCCGCGGGTCTTCGAGGGATAGGGTATTATGATCGATATCATAATAGCCGTAGTCCCTGTCGAGAACATACTTATTTTCACCTGCATCGGCAAGAAGGAGATCGCCTCGGCTGTAGTATTCAAAAGCAAGCTGATCACCATGTAGTGAGTCCCGATTGCTATGGGAAGCGACATTGAAGGTTACTAACGATAACCAGTCAGCGTCGTCATTCCAGCTCCCGCGGAAAACTTGGAAGATGCTGTTAGGATCAAGATAACTTGTGTTGGTAGGGAACGACCGGGGGATTGATGCATAATTCCCGTACACACAATAGAGAAGTGCTGGCGGACCAGCCTGGTAGAATCTGCTGAAAGGCAGGACGGTCGAATTTTCTATCAGGTCAATATGGTTCAGAACCGGTCCTTTCTCGCTGTCAGAGAGGAGGCTTATAATGGCGGTCTGATAGGCCCAGCCTGTATTTCCGTTTGTGACATAATTGCTGGCATAGTTGTTGGGAAGCGAATCCCAAATCTCAGTGGTAACGCCTTTTTTAGCCGCCGGATAGATATCCAGCAGGTTTTCGCCATATGCATGATACGCGACTTGGAGCCATAAATCAAGGTCATCATACACATAAAATTTATAGGCCCCATTCAGGTACTTTCCCGAAGTTTCGTCAAAACCGAAACTAAAAAGAGAGCGATTATATGAATGCAGCTGATCGTTAACAAACAGGTAGTCAGTTCCAACTTTTTGCCAGTCTGCAGGTGTGGACGTCAGAGGGAAATGATTCGGGTTGGTGTAATCATAAAGAGCTGCACCGGCAATACCCATCATAGGATAAGCTTGACCATGATAATCGGCAAATGATACATAATTACGAGTGGTGCCGTTACCGTTAAGATCACCATATACCATATCGGCAAGTGTGGCCAGTTTATCTCGGATAATAGTATCGGTTGCGGGATCCAATGTGGGTTGGATAAAATCATACGCAAGACAATATTCACCTAAAGCATTAGCTTTGTCCACTTTTTCACTTATTGTCCCAACAGATAAATTTAAGAGTGCTTCTTTGGCTTTGGTGGCGTATTGCGGCTTTTTGGTTATTTGGTAGGCTAATCCAAGATCTCGCGCATAACCTGCTCTATACTGGACCCGATCATACGCTCCGAGATTTCCGGAGAAGTCCAAAGCAAGCGATCTATCAGCACCGGATAGTATGGAATTCTGCCATGTATTCCATGGATCCATGTTCTGATATTGGTAACCTGGAGTTTGACTGATATCATGAAATAACAGGAACGGATGCCCGGTCGTCGGGGTATTTGCCGATACAACTGGAATCAGTGCTGCAAGAATTATAAGAAAACCTATCCAACGAGCAGAGTTCATAGATTTCACAAAACAACATTTGTGTAACTATGATCAAAAATATATATGCTTGTCTACAAACAAACTGAAAATCGAATATATTTCGTGCTCGCAAAATTCGATTATTAAATAAATGCGATAATAGGAGTTAATTTCCCGAAAATTAAATTAATAATATTTGAGTGAGTGAATGAAGCCAGGAAAATGGTTGAAGGATAAATTCTCGTTTAAAGCGCTACGATCAGCTGGTCAAAATGAAGCATTAGATCCTGTTTTCTTGCTCACATTGTTCTTAGTGGCAGTTCTTCTTATCTCATTCATTATACCAGTTCTTCATTATGGACGTTTTTTCGGAACTGACGATTATACACATCTGTTTCAGACCCAACAGATGGCAATATCGTCAGGAATTTCAGATTTTTATGAGAAAATGGGAAATTTTGTGACAGATCCATCAAGTGGAGACAATCAGTATAATTATCCTTTCGGTTTATGGCTTTTTGGGAGTATTATTGCAAAAATTACAGGATTATCTGTTACAAGCGGCGTATTCATATTGAACATTATTTTTTTATTGATTATCATTGGATCTTTTTATATATACTCAGATGCGTTCCTAGAGATAAAAGATCAAAAAATTTTTGCTCTCCTTTTTCTTATCTCGATGCCCAATGTAACGCTTCTTCTTCTTTCATACCGACCTTCAATTTTTATTCTTCCCTTCTTGTTTATTCTGATTTATATAGCAATTAAGGAACCATTCCAGTGGAAATTGCTTCCGATAATATGGTTATCAAGTTTTGTCATTATTATTAGTCATACAGGAACATTTATTTTTCTGGTTTCATTTTCAATAATATTCTATCTTTTGTACTGCCTGATCTGGGGAAAGTCATCGTTACCGATGTATCTTGTCATTATCAGTACATTTGTCATCTATATATTGTCACTTACATGGTTCCCCCAGATCCAGAATCAGTACACGGAAAAATCGACGTTGTTCTTATCACCCGGTAACTATCTTGCTGATAAATTCAATTTCGATTTACCATTGCAATTAGGGAACGTATTCTACCAGAATGTTATTCTCAACCAAGAGCTTGTGTATGCGATTATTCTTGGTGCATTCATTTTTGTTCTTGGAAAAATTTTCCTTTATATCCACAGAAAGGTGGCAGAGTCGGTCAAGCATTCCAAAAACCAGTTTCCGCTTACACTTCCCATCAGTAATATCTCACATTCTGTAGCTGCGACACCATTATGGTCGGGTCCCCTCCAGATCGTTTTTTCATTTATAGGTCTTTTCCGGTTGGATAGCAAAGGACAGTGCACCCTTCTGACAGTGTTAATTGTGGCAGTCTTGCCGGATATACTCTTTCTTAACGCTATATCAACAGGAGCACTTAGAGAGATCAGTTTTCTGGTTATAATAATTCCGATTACCTCTGCGCTCGGCTTTTGGCAGGTTATTTCCTATCTGGAAACCAGAAATCCGCAGAATAAAAAAGCAACATTCATTGTTTGGTTAGTTGTTTTGCTTACCGTGATTCTTACAGCTTCACTTGCAACAAGCTATTATCTGCCTCAAGTTGCCGGTGAAGATTATGTTGTTAATGGTATGCAATGGCTTAGTCAGCAAGGCAATCCGTCTGACGTAGTTGTCGGGTATGGGTTACGACAGGTTCCAATTTACACAAATATGACTGACGTAACGTATGGACTACAGAATGGTTATGAGACAAGAACATTCTTGGGTCTTTTGAGAAGTACCCTTCTCGACCCTGATACAATTCCTGCCGGAGATCTGCAACAGCTGTTTAATTTAAAATATATCATGATATCGGATAAGATTGTTGCAAATCTTGGTGAAACAGGGTCGATGCTTGAAATTGATAATGATACAGCGCTGAATAAAATCTATTCAAGCAAAGATTATGGTATTTATGATATCATTTCTTCAGAAATACCTAGTGAGAAAAA
This sequence comes from uncultured Methanoregulaceae archaeon, assembly GCA_963701095.1. Taxonomy (GTDB): domain Archaea; phylum Halobacteriota; class Methanomicrobia; order Methanomicrobiales; family Methanospirillaceae; genus Methanoregula. The sequence goes on along the minus strand of OY969564.1, from coordinate 496,656 downwards.
AGTTCTTGCAGGAAATATCACCGTTGAGAAGACAACAACTTCTATCCAAGTCCAAACGGACGCCTATAAAATTGTATTAAACGGAAATTATCCGGTTATCGAACAATTCGGGACTCCCACGGATAATTCTCTTGGCGAAGGATTTTTCCTTGATAGTATTCAGATCTCAGGGCTCAGGAAGGGATATGTCAACCCATTTACTCCCTTAAATGAGACCTCAGAACAAAATAGTACTGTTGATGCTTTTATGCTGAACAATATATCTATAGTCCCTCAGATGAATAACAATCAACTTCGTTATCAGACAATTCTCAAAGATCCAAATGGCAATAACGAAGCATCATTAGTTATACAGTATACATTTTATCCGACATCAATCAAACGGGAATTTCTGATATCTAACGATTGGGTGACATCAACGGCGCCTTCACAGATGAATACCGAAGTCTCAACGGATCTTTTTGTACCTCTGAATGATTTTATTATTACAGGTAATCAGACTGCTGTGACAAGACATATCTACCCGTCACAAGACAATGTGAAATTGAATAATAATTTTGATGAATTGTACATTTATGATAGGGATAGTGGAATCTGTCTTAAAAACGAACCTACTGCCCCAAGTCCTAATGTGTTAACATACAGAGGATCCACCATTTACAATATGAGCAGTGTCAGTTTTTCCCAGACCGATTCTCTCGAGCCGGGAGCAACATTGCATATCACCCAATTCCTTTCACCGGGAGATCAAATAACTGCTGAAAACAATATCCATTCACAGGATGGGATCAGCCTTTTGGACTATCCTGATGGCATAGTCCCGATAATGCTTGTGGGGTATCGCACTCCAACCTCGGATCTCGGTTCTTCTGATTATGTAAATGAGGGCTACAACATCCTCCTTAACGATAGTGTCCCTTATACTGAAGGTGTGCTTCCTCAGCAGAATATAATCATGTCCCAAAATTCATCAATATCGGAGGGAGGGAATGTCACAATTCAGAACACGACAAAAATCGGAACTGTGGATTTGAGCTCAATAAATAGTAGAGGAATTAAAATAATCGGTTCAAGCTCAACTGGTGTAGCGAATACGTTTAACAATTATAGTACTCAGGCAAGTGATATAGAAGCGGTGATAAGCGCTGCAAGCGAAAGCCATATCCCGCTCATCGGCTACATGCCAAGCATGCTAGAGTATAATCTTGATACGCTTAAAATAATATCAGACGACCATTTCTCCCTCATGCTTCCAACATATGTATCTCCACCATATTATGGAATAATAGGGCAGCAAATAAGAGACCCGGAGTTAGCGATGTATCATAATAGTCCCACAAATATCGCTTTGCTTCCTGTATCTGCTCCGACGAGTTCCGAACTTTCAAGCCAGATAGATCCATTTACAACCCTTTCCGCCTGGAAAGCGACCATAGATGAATCTGTAGCTATGAATGAAATGGCTCTGTTTATCATTCGATCTGGTGATATTGGCAATCCGGCATATACCGATTATATCCAATCACTAATCTCGTATGCTAATAATAATGGTCTGACGTTTACGACGCCAGATGTCATAGCGGAGCATTACAAAGAGATCCAAAACATTCAGTATAATGGGACTGTGCTAAATGATGTGGCTATGATTAATATGACTAATAAAAACAACAAGAGTGCAACACAAGTTGCCTTCCAAGTAATATTGCCGACATTGGAATCCGGAGAATATTATGTCAGCAAAGGAAAAATTGTAAGAATGACACAGGATAACGGAAATGTTATCCTTGATATCAGTACAGACATTCCCGCATATCAAACACAAGAAATTCTCGTCCAACCAATGGAACCCAGAGGAAAAATCATTGTAAATCTGCCTAAACATATGACTGAGGGGCTCCTTAATATCAAATTACAAGACGAAGCAGGAGAACCTTTGAGAAATGCCGAAGTTATTATCGATACAAAATATTACCTCGCTAACGCGCAAGGCGAAGTGGACGTAAATTTAAACCGCGGTATACATACAATAAAAATCCAATGCCCGGGGTTTGAAACCTACCAATCAAACCTGGATGTAAAAGGACGTTTATTTGGGATCATTGACGAAATAAGAAGTCTTTAAAATATATACAAGTCTTGGATTTCTTTCCGGCGCAGATTGCAGTACCAGTTGCGTCGGTTTTAGATATTATTCAGGTTGAAATCTGATACCATAATTACTAAAGAAGTTCTCAATAGTCAGACCTGCAGCAGAGATTTTTTTGGAATGCTTCCCTGATTCCAGATCAATCCATTCAATTTTGTGCCGCAGGCAATATTCTTTAATTTTATCGGAAATCCCGAAAGATATTATTACATTAGGCGGCTGGTCTCGTTTAACAAAATCTTCTATCATCGTTAGATCGGTGATGAGAGATTGATAATAGATGAAATGATTACCATGCACGAAACGGTAACTCTTATTAGTTGCGTCCCCAACCACCTTTGTATTTTTATCATACACTTCAATGAACTGATCAAGGATCTCTTTTACTAAAAGTTCCTTATCAGCAAATACTAATTTTTTGAATCGTTCTGGAGTCTTTCCGATCTGACGTGCCGGGTTACCCACTACAACCGCATTTGATTCGACATCCCGTGTAACTACGGATCGCGCACCCACCACCGCATCATGACCAATAGTAACTCCGGGTAGAACAAACGCATTTGCACCCAGATATGTCCGGTCACCAACTCTTATTGAAGATAATGTGAACGGAGCCCCATCAAGAACAGAAAGAAATACCATGTGAGTGTAGAACCAGCTTCCCCCGCTAATTGTTGTTTCTTTTCCGAGCGTGATATCCTTCCGTAAATCAAAATGACATTCCCTATCGATATAACCCAAAGGACCCAGAGAAAATGATGATTGTCCCCAGATGCGTGTCGAAGCCTTAATCTGTGAACCTTCACCAAGGATAAGGTATTTTGCGAGAATTTTTACATCATCCCCAATAATGACACCGTCGGATATTTGGATTTTTTTAAAATCGCCGTCAAACGGCTTAATTATCGATCCCATGCCCAATTCAACATTTTTTCCAATATTTGCACCTAATGCCCTATAAGAGATGATTTTTATCGTACCCGGAAGATAAGAAAAACCGGCAAATATCATTTTTTTAATAAATTTTATTAACGACATGGTATCTTATTGTGGTTACCTCGATCGAATTTTTTGGAAATTAATTTTTCGTGCAAGATCGAATAATTCTTTTCCGATCCTGTAGCTAAATGACGAATATTTGGTCGCAGAATACCAGATCTCCAAATCTGGATTGAATTTTGATTTAAAATATCGTAAACGAGGATCATGACCTGCATCCATTTCTTCATAGATCCCGATCCCATTCGCATGTGCCCATTTAATTGCTTCCCACTGAATCACTGCGTTAGGAGAGATCCCGACAAGATCACTCTTCGGAATCCCTACCCAGAGATACATGACATCTTTGAAAAAAAGATTGATGGTTCCCCCAACTCGTTGGCCCTGGTACTCCGCCACAAATATTTTCATATTCTTCTGAAATTCCTTATAAAGAGATTGTAAATAATTTTTGTAATTAATGGATTTAAGTCCTTGCTGCTGATATCTAGTAGAGAGGGCATCATGAATATATATAAGGTCATCACTGCCGCCATTTCGGACAGTGACTCCGTCTCGGACAGCTTTGTTAATTTCAACCCGGAGTTTTCTGTTGAACTTATTCCAGACCCGATCTACGCCTCCGGACAAATCGATGCGGTAGGTATAATATGGCTCGATATCGTAATCCAACCAGTTTAAAGGCCTGGAGTCAAGAATTCCCGGAGAGGATTGAATTCTTGCGTATTTGCATTTTTTAATATTAAATATGAACTTATCCATTTCCTGTTGAATCTGAAAATATAATCTTTCTTTTTTATCCTGCTTTAAGGAATCATAATCTGAAATTACCGGCCCCAGATATATCATATAGGATCGTGGAGGAGGTGACAAAGCCACCCGAGCTAATCCATGTTTCTGAATAAATATCGGATATATTGCGACAAGCTGTGTTCCTTTGTAGAACATACATGGCATTAATTCTGTCCCTGATTGTTCTGCTGCAATCCTTAACCATGAAATCAAGTGAAAAATAGTACCATGTTTAGAGGAACTGACTAATTCATCCCAATCTTTTTCTTTCGAAATGTCGAGAATTTTTAAAGTCAGAACCATAGTCCAACAATACTATGGCTATTACGATATATTACTTACGTTGGCAAAATTTTCTTTAAATAATAAAATATCGATGATCACTAAAGAAAAGATTTCTAAATATCCAAATGATGATGTTTAAAAAAAATTATTGGATATAGTATACGTATAGAACGGGCTGATTTGCAGCTGCAACGCTCGTATTTGTTTCATACCACGTCATTCCTCCTGGAACCCAGGTCCCTGAAAAGGATTTCATCTGGTGCCAAGAGAGTAATCCTGCAAGTGTTGTGTCTCCCCCGTTCACATTGATAGCTGAAGGAGATAAGCTGATATTATAATAATTTCCCTGAACCCACGACGATGTTGAGATGCTTCCAAGCGTACTGGTTCCGAATTTCTGCCAGTCACTAGTACTATAATTCCTTGAATTTGCCGGGGAGAAAGGTACAATTACGTAATTAGTTTGGCCAAGACCGGATCCCTTTTGAATCAGGAAAAGGGACAGGGTTGCACTCGTGATGGTCGAACCTTTTGGTACGCTGGAAGTATCGAATGTCCAGACCGTTGCGCCAAGGGAATAAAATGTCCCATTTGTCGAGGAGGCCACGGACTTGAGAACCGTGTTCGCATAGGTAGTATGATCAATATGGGCGGCGGTTCCTGAGATAAGGGTGCTGAATGTGGAATTTGCAGTTCCTTCATAACTCCACAAATCCCCATCATAAACCGATTTCATAGAGACGGATCCTGCAGCAGGTGGGGTCTGGGCGACTGTTGGGGCACCAACGATGATGTTCGCGACGGCGCTTGCAGAAAGGGAGCCGTCAGAAACAGTAAAGGTAACGTTATGGGCCCCGGTCTGGTTTGCGCAGGGGATCCATGTAAAAGTACGTGTTCCTCCGTTAAAGGTAGCATTGACCGGTAAGTTTGTCGCTGTATAAGTTAGAGTTCCCTTACCACTGTACGCCGCGTTAACTACTAAAGAAACGGGGGTGCTAACAGTTGCATTCACCGTTCCAATCGGATTGACGGTCAATGCATTCCCAATATTTATAACAAACTGGTGAAGGCCGAGATCCGTTGATATATTCAATAAAGATCCATTTTGGTTTGTCCAGCCAGAGTACGAGATTCCATCTCTTGTTACACTAGTCGCTGAAATTCCGTTGAAGAGAATATTTGCATTATTTCCTTGGCCACCGATTTGGAAGGTCAAGGTATTTCCGGCACGCTTTGCAGTCAAATAATTAACAGGACTGGAAATTGAAACCACAGGACTTCCGGATGAAGTGAGAGAAGATCCGTTCAACAGGGTGAAATCAGTGAGGACAGCCCCAGAAGACCGGATATAGACAGTGTCAGCATTGGTCCCAAACATTCCGAAACTGGCCGCACCGGTCCCGGTATAGATATAATCGTCATAAGTGGGTGCATGGACGTCTAGGGCATGTCCTGTTCCATTCACGACAATTTCAGTCCCTGTCTTCGCTGTTTCTGTCGGGTAATTGGCTAATAGTGCTGTGACCCGAAATACTGATGTAGCATTAGCCGGCTCAAAATATACTACTGGTGTGTAGACTTCCGATGACTGGTCATACCCGCCAATCCTTCCATCGTTCTTTTCAATCAGAACATTTGACTTCGGGGAGGTTACAAGATTTGCTAGAACGGTTTTGCCGTAAGGATTGGTTGTCTGCCATGTAAGGGAGTTTGTGGTAATTCCCGTATTAATTTCTTTCTTATAAGCTAATGATTGCCAATTATAGGATGTCGATCCAACTGACAAATTCACGTTGTCGTATCCGACATTTGGATTGGTCGTTCCTGTACTTGGTGTCACCATGAGACTCGAAGGCCGGAATATGTTGCGGTATCCCCATGTTTCAGTTCCCTGAAACCGATCAACAATAATGAAATAGTCCGATTCAGGGTATAATACGGTTCTCTGCCATTTGATGGGGCTTGAAAGCGTTTGGGTCGATGTTAGTGCACCGGTGGTCACTTTAGTCGCAGTTACGCTGGACTGAATCAGTTGCATCCATGGTAATTGGAACATTGATCCTATACTTGCCGGAGTAATCAGGTTGTTAGCAGTACCTTTTGTCAGGCCGGCTGATGTACTGTCTGACCAAGAGGAAAGCGGGAAGGAGGTTCTTGGGTTATCAATAGCAATCACATTGTGATCAACTTCTGTTGTACCATAATTGGTATCAAGAATATGTTTGGGCTCACCCGCATCAGCAAGGAGGAGGTTGCCCCGGCTGTAATATTCAAATCCCTGCTGGTCATTGTGCATCATGTTCCTGTTACTATCCGCAGCGATGTTCCATGTAGTAAAAGAAAGCCAGTCTGAGGTTTTACTCCAGTTTGCCCGGATAACCTGAAGAACGCCAGTTGGATCCAAATGGCTGGTTGCAGTTGGGTAGGTGGTTGGGGCCGAATTATAATTCCCGAAGACGCAGTAAAGAAGATCAGTGTCTATTTGATTAAAGTCCATGCTTTTTGGCAGAATCGAATTCTTCTCATCATTAGACACAAGATTGATATGATTGATAACAGTAGCCTTGTCCTGTGGGGACATAAGACTTACCGTTCCCATCTGATAGTCCCAGAGAGTATTTCCATATGTTACAAAATTAGTACTATATTCGTTTGGCATCGATTCCCATGTTTCTGATGTATAAGCCTTTTCCGCAACAGGATATGTGCTCATGAGGTTAATGCCAAAGCTCGAATTGCAGACCTGGTACCACTCCGACAAATCATTGACAGTATAATCTTTGTATCCTGCTAATAGATCTGTTCCAGTAGGATCAAATTCTTGCGAAAATAATGACGTACCTAAAGAGTGCAGTTTATCATTAACAAATAAGTAATCTGTACCGGCATGATACCAATCAGACGGGCTAGAATGGAGCGGAAGATTATTTGGGTTGGTGTAATCAGAAAGTGCTGCCGACGCTATACCTAATGCGGGGTAAAGGTGTCCACCTAAATCGGGGAAATCAATATAATTTTTCTGTGTGCCATTCGAGTTAGTAGCTTGGTAAACTTTATCCGCAAGAGTGGCCAAATTATCGCGAATTTTGAGATCAGAAGAGGCATCAAGAGTAGGTTGGATCCAGTCATAAGCTAATGAATAACTTTCAAGGGCAAGGCCATAATCAGCGGTTTCTGCGACTGAACCGACACTCATGTTGAGAAGAGCTTCTTCTCCTTTCTTAGCATATTTCGGATTTTTCGTGATTTGGTAAGACAATCCAAGATATGAAGCATATCCTCCGCGATAAGATATCCTATTATATGAACCAAGATTGCCTGAAAAATTTAAACTTAGATAACTATTTGAGGCGGTAAGAATTTCACTTTGCCATGTATTCCAAGGACTCTGTGCCTGGTATTGGTACCCAGGAGTCTGTGAAATGCTAGTGAACAACAAATAAGGGTGAACATTCGTAATTGTCGTAACCGTGCCTGCAGAGCATATACCCGGGAGGATAATGCATCCCAAAAGTATACCTGCGAAGAATAGAAAATGGTGGGAAACCGAAGTCATAATGCTACTCCATTGTAACGCATTACAATAATGTATGATATTACTGTAAAGTATAAAAATATGACTGCAATGCTAAATTGTAATGAGATATCATCTGACCTAAAAAAATCCTCTTATGTTGTATAATGGATTATACTTTTGAATTACATTGGTACTATGTAATGACGAAAGATACTAATAGATGATTTGCATTAATAAAGTAGCAACAATTATGGATTTGATTTTGGATCAGGCTAAAGAAATATCCCGGATCCGGGAAATACTCAAGGAGCATCCCAGAGGATTGACTATTGAAGATGTTGCCAAAATGATTCCACTTAACCGAACGTCAACGGCAAAATATCTCAATACACTTCTTATTTCCGGACAAGCGGATATGGAAATATTTGGTCGAGCGAAAGTGTTCACTCTTTCCAGACGTATCCCTTTCTCCCAGATGCTTAATCTTTCATCAGACCTGATGCTAGTGCTTGACGATGAACTTGTCATTAACCAGGTCAATGAACCTCTCGTTCAGCATTTTGGGATAGCCCGAAATGATCTGATAGGAAAAAGGATAGATCAATCCCCTTTAATTTCTTGTTTTACATCTCAAACATTACGTCAGATCCAAGAATCCTCATATGGTAAGGAATCGATCAAACTTGATAGTGTCGATAATAGAGGAAAACCCGGTTTCTTCAGAATAAAATTTATACCCAGTGTCTTTGACCACGGCGGGAAAGGACTGGTGATAATTCTTGAAGACCTCACGGAGCTTAAACAATACCAAGATCATCTGGAACAACTTGTTGAAGCAAGAACCAGCGAACTCAGAACAACAAACGAGCGGCTACTTGAAGAGATTAAAGGGCACCAAAACACAATCAGTGCTCTTGAACAGAGCGAAAAGAAATACAAAGATCTGCTGGAAAACGCCAACAGTTTTATCCTGCGAACTGATGGAGAAGGACGAATCACCTTCATCAGCGAGGTTGCCGAACAATTTTTCGGGTTCTCAGAATCTGATATTGTAGGAAAATACTTTGTCGGGACAATCGTTACGCTTCCTTCAAATACATCAAAAAACCAGGCAGAACTCAATCGTGAATTCCTTTCTCCCGCGAAACATATGATGTTTAAGGAAACTGAAGTCATCCGGAAAAATGGTGAGAAATCCTGGGTTGCGTGGACGATCAAGGAATTATATGATATCAAGGAGAATTTCCGCGAATTTCTTATCATCGGAATGGATATTACAATATTGAAAATGTATGTTGAAAGAACACAAAAAATTGTCAGTGAAATGGGCGAAGGGCAAAAACTAAAATCTGGTATCCAAGATCAATTTTATCCTTAATCACGAAAAGAATTTTAAAATAAACAATTTTTTTTTTTGAAGATTCGGGTACTAACACTAAATTTAATAATTTATCATCACTATACGATATAGAAATATATGATAAGCCAGTTCGGATTGAACAAAAAATATGGGATAATAATGGTAGCGATTATTATTTCTGTTATTATTGGACTGGGGACAACGATTTTTTTCTTATGGACTAATATGGATTCATATTCTTCCCTCTATATAATACCCGATAGTATAGTTCATGACTCCAATAATAATTCAGTGTTCTATACCTATGGAGTACAATCTTCGGAATCAGGATCAATTGACTACGTTCTTAGTGAATACCTTAATAGTACACTTATAAAAACAAAAAAATTCACCTTAAATAAAGGAGAAAGCCTTAATGAACGAGACATGATATCCCTTCCGCTTAATATTACGTATCCTTCCAAAGTCAGTTTGATATTAACGACAAAAAAAGAACAAGAAGAGGTTCATTTCTGGGTAGGATCATAAATTTCAATTATGATTAGCTATTATTATCTAAACGGATTTGTTGAATGAAGCTGCCCGATAATGCATTTAGTGTTTCAAAGATCTGGGTAGTTATTACATTGGTTTTACTCGCAGTATGTCTTTTGTTTTATCAAAAAGCTACCTATATGGAAATCGATGCTTTAGGGATATGGATTCTATCTTGCATCGGGATTCTTTATATTTCAAGAAACACCACAAGTAGTTTTTCACAGCGACAACAAAAAATTATTATTGCCGTGGGAATTCTCATGTGTTTTTTAAGTATAATCAGCATTCCTATGGGGATAGCAAAAAGCCCAACTTCAATCGGAGAATTAATATTGGTGCTCTCTGGTATTGGAGTCATTTTATTTGGTCTGCTAAATTTCAGATCGTTAGTACTTCCCGTCTCTATCCCCTATATAGCAGTAGTAGGTTATGGAGTATATGGCCTTTTTATTCGAAACCAGGATTGGATAACAGCGCCAATTATCCCGTATATCGTTTTATTTACCACGGATTTATTAAATTTTTTAGGAATTCAATCCACTTTCAATGGTAATATCATATCGTTCATGTCCCAAACAGGTGCACCAATTTCCCTCGCTATTATATCAGATTGCACAGGTATCTGGTCGTTGGGTACTTTCACTGTTTCGGTTATAATAGTTCTTGCAAGTTTTCCTGAAAGTATTTCGAAAAAAAGTGCCATTCTTATCGGAATAGGATATCTGGGAACGGTTTGCGCCAATTTTGCACGGATACTGCTAATAGCACTTAGTGGGTATTTCTTTGGCCCTGTTGGAATCATGGAACAGGTGCATATCTACATCGGATGGATTTGTTTTACTCTCTGGTTGATTATCTTCTGGTATTATTATTTTACACACCAGATTGGCATTTCATTTGCAAAAAGGAAGACCGTTTCACCAAATTCCGAAAAATAATATGGGAATGTTTCCACTATTAACCCGAAAGAAATCTCACAATAGTGAACGAAAAACGCCGGAATACCCTTTTTCCATGAGATTCATTAAACCCGTTGATTTTTTCAGAGAGAAATGAACATTTAGGTCTGGATCAAATTTTGAAGCATAATATGAATGCAACCGTTCATTCCCCGCTGCATTCATTGTTACATAATACTTCATGCCCGTTTTCTGTGCAAAACGGATCGATTCACACATAATGACATCGTTGGGTGAAGGACTGATGTGCTTTTGTGGTTTCGGGTTTCCAATCCAACTATAATGTATATCCTTATATTGGATATCGATCGTTCCCGAAACAATTTCGTCATTTGATGTTGCAATAAAAACTTTGATAAAGTCCTTATATGCATCGTAAACATCCGACAAATATTCTCGAGGGGCGCGTATATCATTTTTTCCCTGATCCGCATACCGGATTTCCAGAAGATTGAGAACTTCTTCGTATTCCTGCTTTCCTCCTAAATCCACAGAAATTCCTCTTTTTTTTGCACGGTGAACATTCTGGTGCTGCTTTCTTGTAAGACGATTGAACAAAATTTCTGTCGGACAGTCAAGATCGATCGTATAATCATAATGTGTGTCGATGCTGTAACCGGCCCAGATAAATGAACGAGGATCCTGAAAATTAGGTCCGAGTGAGATGCTGATATACTGGGGATTCAGGGTGTCCTTCAGAAAAGTATCGACAGATGTTTGAAAATCCTGCAATAATTTCTCTCGTTTTTCCTGTTTCATTGTATGATACTCAGAAATAACAGGCCCAAGATAAAATTGAACTGTCTGTGGAGGTGGTGAAAAAACCAGCCTTATGGGCCCTTTTTTCTGAAAAAACAAAGGAAAAATACCAATTGGCTTATTATTCATCATCCCTATAAGAGGGAATAACTTCATTTTGGTATGCGTTTCCACGATTTTTAGCCATGTCCATGTATGAAAGATGGTACCTTGAACAGAGAGAGAGACAAGCTCATCCCATTCTTTCGCATCACCATCGTTTGCTATTTTAATTTCCACAGGCATGATAAACAATTATGATTTTACTCAATCTCATGGCATTTGACACCAAAATTCAGCTATGGCTCATCGTACGAACCTTCTGAAGCACCGGTTGTAGTATATTAAGATAGCCTCTTTCAACAAGATCAGCCGGAATTGATTTTTTTGTGGCTGTGTATCGAATATTTAATGCCGGATTGCATTTGCCGGCATAATATAAATGAAGGCGTTTATTGCCTGCTGCACTTAAGGCTGTGTAATAACGATAGCCATTCTCGGTAGCATAACGAATACTTTCCCAAATGAGAAGATCATTTGGTGAAGGAGACAGGGATTTGATCGGTTTTGGATTCCCAACCCAGCTATAGACCGAATCCCGATATTTCAGATGAATAGTGCCTGTTACAACTTCCTCGTCGACTTTAACCGTCGAGACCAATATATTGTCTTTATATGCTTTGAATAGATCGACAAAATACGATCTGGGCACTTTAACGATTTTCCCCTGTTGAGCGTAACGAAGATCCATCAAATCAAGAATATATTTATATTCGTTTTCTCCACCTATCTCAAAGGTCATGTTCCTCTCTTTTGCCCGTTTAATATCTTGGCGTTGTCTTTTATCAAGGGAGGAAAAAAGGGAATCAGCACCTATTGAAAGGTCCGTAGAGTAATCAAAATTGAGTTGGATATGATATCCGGACCATTTGAAAGGTCGAGGATCATGAAGGGCGGGCGGAAGCGAGATAAACGTATATTGGGCATGTAAATCAGTATTTATAAAGTCTTCAAATTGTTTCTGAAATTCGAGATACTGGGATTCAATTTTTTCCTGCTTTAAGGAATCGGTTTTCAGAAATATGGGACCCAAATAAAATATCACCACATGGGGAGGAGGGGAAAAAACCATTTTTAACGGCCCTATTTTCTGGAGAAAAAGAGGGATTAAACCTATAGGGGACCCTTTGTTCATACCAATTAGGGGGTACAGCCGTGAACCGGAATTCCGTTCAACAATCTTCAACCACTCCCACTGATGAAATAAAGTTCCCTGGGAGGATTGCGATACCATCGAATCCCATTCTTCTTTATCGTTGTTTTGCGCAACTCGAAGTTCAATCGTCATACTAGTCCCACAAATATTTCTTTCTCATCCGGCGATGGATTAATTTTGATGAACACACAATTATCGTCAGCTTTTATAATCTTAGCGTTGTTAGACCCTATATGGCAAGTTGTTTGATTTGGGAGATACAGCGTTAGAAACTGCTCACCGATTTCAGGATCGACATGAATTCTCAGCGTTTTATTCACGGGATCAAAGTTATAGCTAACAGAAAACTGGTTTCGCAACGCAATCCATTTGTAAATGTTGCACGCATTCGTTATCCAGGCTTCTTTAGTTTTGCAATGAGTATTGATTTTTATATAGATACTTCGTGCTTCCGGATATTCTAGTTCGTTGAAAATAGGGGGGTGCCACAACAGATTAAGAACACCATGATAGCGTTCAACTTCTGCTGCGAGTTGAAGACAATCTGATTCTTTATTGTTGCTGGATTCAAGACAGATGTCCATAATTATGGTGGGGATTTCAAGCATAGATATCGGTTCTCCCCTAGAATTTGGGTAAAATGGAAACGATGTCCCCCACCGGAAACCGATACGATCTTTAAATCCCAACGTAGTGTCATACTTCAAACCTGCATCTATCTGATAGTGCCATGTCGTGGGGATCTCAAGATTAAGATTATGTTGACGGGTACCGAGTATTTTTTCATTGATCAATTGTTCGAGTTCTTGAACTTCCTCTTGGAGTAAACGAGGATTCTTAAAAGAAAAATAGGATCCATGGATTGCTACCTCATCCCCGTTTTCAAGCAATTTCCGGATGAGAGCCTGCATTTTAGAACTCTGCAGGCTTCGATTTCTTCCGTACAGGTACCATGTTTTTATGAAAAATGGATTTACTTTTCCGCTTTCCTTAAGAATAAAATAGGTAGATTTTGCGCTCAGTTCACGTTCAATTTTTATGATATCCTCATAGGTATAATATGGTTCGATTCCTCTGAATTTTTGGGCAAATGATTTGATCTGACCTTCCAATCCAGTTAAATTCTTTCTCAAAATAAATTTCAGGGGCCGACTGATCCACTGATATGTCTTTTTTATCTCATCAACATCATGGGTCAGACAGACTGCAAACGTCTTTCCTTCAGGCCAGTATGATTTCTGGACCAAAGGAATTTTCTGGTATTGACACCCTGAAAGTATTGCCTCGAACAGGATGTTTTCGAGAAAATCTACAGATGGCTGAGTAGCAATTTCGGTTTTTATAGATTGGTCATGTGAAGATTGGATTGCGTCAAGATGACCTGATAGGATATAACCGGTTTCTTCGAATATATCGATACCAATGGAAATACTATTTTTTTTTCTAACAACGCATGGATATTTTTGAATACCGTTTTCAAAGTTTGCAATTACTTCATCACCGAAGCCGGAATTATGGGGAATTTCACAAATGGAAACCTTTTCCAAAGGTGTAGTAACCTGTCCGCAAATTGCATTCTGGATCTCATTTCGATCAATACTGATTACAAAATTACCCCGGACAGGGCAACCATAGGAAATAATAATACCTGATTGCGAAGATTCGTTGATTGCTATAGGAATTCCGAATTTTTCTATAAAATGGTTTATTCCGTACAGACCGAACTTATCCAAGGTTTGATGATATAAGGATATCATTGTAGATCGGAATTCTTATTTTTATTTCCTCGGAGACTGTCTGGATATCGTTCGATGAAATCAGTTAACCATGAAGTAACATCGATCATATCTGACCAGAGTTTTTCTTGTTTTTTCCTCCAATCTTCCTTTGCATGGGGTCTATTTAGAATCTCGACAGCCTTATTTAACGCCATTTCCTGTGTGGGGTAAAAATAAATCAGATCGTAGATATCTCTGAGCATGAGAAAATTACCACAAGTTTCTCCGGTGGCTATGCCGGCTGAATTGGACTCTATGTGAATTGCCGGTGTTCCTAATATTCCACCCTCTGCCGCCATGGTTCCCCCTTCTCCTATGTACATATGAGCATAATATAGGAGGGAATGAATTTTTTCCGGCGATAAATTCACTCGGTATTTATCGAGGTCACCGACAAGAGGTTTTTCAGAGGTAATAAAGATTTTTCCATAGGGGGCCAGCTTCTGGATTAATTCCTTTTCAGAACCTTTCCGTATACCATGCAGATCTGTATCATGAGAGGCCCCCCATGAGATAAACCTCAAAATGATAAATTTTTCCCCGGGCAATAATCCAAGATCTTCAAGTACCTTGGGATCCGGAGTAAAATATTTCGGGTGAAGATAGGCTATTTCTTTTATTCCATGGATCATTACGTGTTTCTTGAGATTTATCGGTTCTTTGAAAAAAACAGGTGTTACAATTGCCTGAACAAACGGATATGTAAGATAACTGGCAATCTTTACATTTTCAGTATCCGTAAAAATAATTACAGGTTTTCTGAGAACCGTCCCGACATGTGCCACATAGGGGTTATGAACGCCAACAAGGATGTCAGGTTTAAATTTTCTGGCAATATTAAGTAATTTCAGGTCAATTTTAATCATCCCAAATGCTTTAGTAAGCATTCCGGTGTACATTTCCCCTCTGTTTTCATAATCAAAACCATACGCTTTTAACAAAGCAAGGGTAACCTCTTTATTCCGTGCTGTAATTTTCACTTCATGTCCATCTTTTTTTAAATTTATGATAGTATTTTTAAAAAAATGAACATGTGCCGGATGTCCCATATCAAATAAAATACGCATATTCTCGCCCTAATGAATAACCCATTTGATCACTTCGAACGCTTCCGCATATTTTTCTTCAATCTGTGTACCTCGTGTCAGGGCAAGACCCCGTACGAACTCATGATTGAGATAGGCCTTTCCTTTCTGCGTCTCATAACATGAAAGTGCATCTATTTTTTTCTGAATGTAGTTCTCCGTAAGTGGGATAAATGCCAAGGTATTGAACGTGATATTGTTCCAAGGCTGTTCATATCCGAGAAGGGTACATTTCTTGAAAGCTCTCATCGTTTCTTCGACCGTGATCTTATGATCCTGGTGAGTGTCATTTCTCGATGGAGTAAAAACCATGTCGGGCTGGATTTTATTCCGCAGCCGGATTAACGTGTCGAGGATTTCCTGACGCAACCTTGGAAATTCCCGAACCTCAAAACTGAATAATACCAGATCAGTTATTCCAAGGATCTTGGTCGCAGATTTTACTTCTCGAGAAAGAATATCTTTCGGATACTGGGGAGGGATAGATTTTTCACAGCAAGAAAGAGCGACGTACGTCACTTCATACCCTTCTTCAATGAATTTTGCTATAGAACCTCCACACCCTAGTTCACCATCATCGGTGTGGGGGCTGATAACCAGAACCTTTGTTGTCATCAGTTAACTCCAACATTATCTATTGCTGTATACAGTTCAGGAAACGAGGCCGGATCTATCTCCGGAAAGAAAATTCCGGGATAATTGATATCGCTACGAATCTGGTACATATAACCATATTCATGAACCTCTTGAGTATCTAATGCATTTTCCCATATTTTAATAGTTGTATCTGACCGGTAATTTGCGAGAAGATCGATAAAAGACGGCGTCGTGGCAAATAAATTTCTAGAGAATACCAGAAGATTTTTTGCGGAATTCTGCAAGCCGCTCCAATATTCGAGATCTTCTCTCAAATCCCGCTCCTTAGAATCCTTAAGGTTTGCTGATAACTCATTGAACTTTTTTTCGATCTTTTCTTTCAGAAATCCAGAGGAAAAATCTTCGGAAATAAGGGAAAATGTTTTCATTAAGTCCCGGAGGATAATTTTATGTGCCATTCCCAGATAGCGATCTTTCGATTGCCATGCGAGAGTAATAGGACGATGAAATTCTAGGTCCTTGGAGATTCTATCCGAGATACACCCATAGATCGAAGATCCCCCGGATCCGGAGACAAAAATGGTATCTCCTAATCCTTGAGCCATAATAATATTTCTCGATACTGCGTTAAAATCCATTTTCCAATAATATTTTTCCAGATTCTCAAAATCAGGTTTTAAGGCGAGATGATATTCCTTCTTGCAACCCGGGCAGACCGGTTTGCAGCTTGCATCGGAATCAAGAAAGAGATCAAGTTTTGCTCCACACTCACACTCATACCAGAACGGCATGTGGTTTGGTAAAACCGACGGTATATTCAGACCGTCTCTTGCAATCTCCTGATTGTAAATATGATTAAAACGGGGGAGATTTTTTAGAATTTTTTTTGATTCTTCAAGGAACATGCCGGCGTTGTGCATATCGGAGTACAAGAAAAAGAAAAGGTTAACGCCTAAAATTTCCCTGCAGATTCTTACGAAAACCAGGGAATTGAGTTCTGGAAAATTGTCAGCACAATTATAGCTTGACCAAAGAATATCGAGAATCCGGGTCCACTGGTTTTTAACATTTTCATCCCCAAATCTGGTTTTCTCTGAAATATCTTTATAATGCCGCCGAATTCGGTCAATCTCCTTTTCCCATTCTTCAGCAGGAGGTTTTTCAATGCAGGCAAAGGATCGCAACCGGTCCTTACTGCTAATTTTAAATCCAATTTTTATGAATCCATCTTTATTCAGATCTGGAACCTGATTCTTCGATAATAGTCTCGCAGTCGAAATATTCTGATCTGCCAAGCCAAAAAAAGCAAGAGGGGTTGATCCGCCCTTTTCCAATTTCTTGCATAACCAACTCATGAAAAAAGCTTTTTTCCACGTTGCTGAATGAGGAAGAAAATTAGGTTGATGGCCGCATTCCACAATAAGTGTATGTTCAGATTCGATTGAGCTTCCCTCATAGGGCTCCAGATTCTTTTTTTGGAAAAATTTTTTTGATATATCAACTAACTGTATAACGTTCTCTTGTTGTTGGTGATTGAGATGGTGATAGTTTCTGAGAGATCTAATAAATATTTCATTCATCAAATACCCTCATTTTTTCATCTTTAACGTGTAAAATTTTAAAATGAAAAACTTTTTTATTCGCATAAAGGTTTCCGGAAAATACAATCGCAGAATCCAAATTATAATAAAAACAAATGAAACCGACAAAATTCCAAAGACAATATTCAAGGGGGTAGTATTGACCCCTAATGCGACATCCATGAAAAGAACTGATGCAATTACCGTTCCGATGCTAAGAACCACTGAATACACCAGTCGTTCAAAAATCTGAATCTCTGAGATTTTGGGGAAAAAAACCAAGGTCAGGAAAAAACCGGGTATGAACAATACAAGTACAAAACCTAGCAGGACTCTTAAAAACGCGATTATGACACTTATAACATCTATCACAGATTATCACCGAAATAGGTCTTCTTTATATCACCAAGGTATAAATATCCCGATCAGACAAAAAATACCGGTTACAGCAAACATGGCGTACACCGCCGTTTTTTCTGTCATACGGAAATAATACGGCAGAACCCATTTAAGGGTGAGAGGGTTCGGTACTTCAAGTGTTCCATCTTCTCGAACTTTTCCAAATTTTGCGATCGGATATTTATCTTTATTCACCCGCCAAAATACATACTGAAGGAAATTCACTATATGGGGAATAAGCATAATAAAACCACCGATAATAAATCCTTGGGACACAATTATAGCGCCGATAGCAGCTCCGATAGCAAGAGCCCCGATATTTCCCCAGAATATTTTCGAGGGGTACTTTTCAAACAGAAAATAACCGGCGAGGGCCCCGGTAAGGCAGACAATAAAAAGGGCGTTTGAAATGTTACCGTAAATATAGGTTTTTATGACAAGGGAAATGAGGACGATGAGGGAAAGACCCGGCGCAAGCCCATTAAATCCAGAATGCATATTTACAAGATTTGAAACCACGGGTACATATGTTGGGATGATAAGTTGGAGATAAATAATAGATAAATCTGCATGACCCAAAAAGGGAATAAAGAATGCAGTGGTCGTAATGAAGGGAATGAGGGGATAGGAACAATAGTACAATAACACCAGTTTTACGGGTCTGCCTATGTTAACGAGATCGTCTAACAAGCCGAAAAGGGCAAAAAGAATTACTACTACAATAATGGTGTAATTAATTGGCGTAACCATTTTACTATAAAATAAAGTTAGAATTGAAAGGGAAAAAATAGAGATGAGAAGAATGGGAATACCACCCTGGGTAGGAATTTCAGGCTGATCAGGCTTGTACATATCCCGGACCACGTGTCCGTTAAGCCGGAGTTTTTTTATGATATAGGGTAGCGCCGCGACCGTGAAAAAAAACGGAACTATAAAAAAAATAAAAATCATCAGATACCAATAATCATCAGGACTTAGATCAAATAGCACCATATTACGAGTCAATCCTTATTATCACTTGAATTTATTTAATAGTTAGTAAACCGGAAGGACACAATTATAAAAAATTATATTCATCTATCCCAATTATGTAACCGCCGAGGTACCTAAGATATAGTGTTTGCAGAATATCATCGGGGTTGACTCTTTCGCTCCGATCTATGGCATTCCATAATATTTTTATTCCTGAGTAATATTATAAGATTGGGTCCGATGTCAAAATTTCTTTCAAACATGTTAAAATTATCTTCATCAACTCTTGTGGGGCAGATACTCGGGTTAATAGCGACTCCGATCCTTGCACGGATTTACTCCCCATCAGATTTTGGAATATTCCAGATATTTCTCTCCATTGTCAGCCTTATAGCGCCTCTTGCATGTTTTTCCTATTATTATGCAATAGTTTTACCGGAAAAAAAGGAGGATGCAGCAAACGTCGTCATCTTATGTTTGTCTCTTATTACAATTATATCATTTATTACCACGCTTTGCTTCTTTCTCTTTTCCGGCACTATAGAAAAAGAATTAAACGCCCCTACATTATCTCGTTATCTACCACTTCTGCCGTTTGCAATCATTTTCAGCGGTTATGCCTATGTACTTGGTTTTTGGATCTCAAGACAGGAACAATATAATGCCCTTGCTTCCGCGAATGTAGTAAGTTCATTTACAGGTAAGGGGTTTTCAATCGGTTATGGGATTCTGAAATCAACCCCTTTTGGCCTTATTCTTGGATCGATGATTAATGATGCGACAATAGCTATTATGCTGTTGAAAAAAATCAGTGAAGATTTCTCTCTCTTCTATCATACATCTTTCCAGAAGATAAAAAAATTAATGATATATTATAAAAAATTTCCTCAATACAGTTTTGGATCAGATCTGGCAGCAAACGTCGTAATTCAATTTATTCCTTTTTTGCTCGCTCTTAATTTTTCTCCGGAAATAGTCGGATATTATGCCATGTCCTATATAGCATTAAGATTACCTTCCAAACTAGTTGGAACTTCAATCGGTACCGTTTTTTTCCAGCAGGCATGCCTCGAGAAAAATCTTACAGGAGGGATTAAAAACGTCGTGAAAGCGGTACTCAAAAGGTTGATCTCTTTTGGCATATTCATCTGCCTGATTCTGGTTATAGCAGGACCGGTGATTTTCTCATTTGTCTTGGGAACGCGATGGGCTACTGCAGGACAGTACGCACAAATTTTAGCGCCGAGTTTTTTTATGAGCTTTGTTTCGATTCCCCTGTATTATATTTATCAGGTTCTCGGAAAGCAGGCCGTTACTCTATGGTTTAATCTTTCACTCCTTGTTTTGAGTGCTTCCGCTCTTATTATAGGAGGGGTAATGCATAGTCCAATTATGAGCATGATACTTCTTTCACTCGCGGGAACCGCTCTCGGAGGATGGATGAACATATATTCGTTAAATATTGCCGAGGTTTCGTGGAGAGATATGTTGTATGATATAGGGTATTATCTATTGTTTGGATCGATCGTTTGCATACCCCTATTCGTTGCGATGCTTCTTTCTCTTTCCTCTGTGATTATCATGATTATTATTGTAATCGTATCCGTTGTTTACTATGCGGTCATTCTTTACCAGGATATAAGTCTAAGGAACGGATTGCTAAAATTTGTGAATAGAATTATTTCAAAGTAATCGTCGCCGGAATAAAGATATGTAATTATTTTTATTTCAATTGATTGTCGTATTATAAAACTTGGATTACAGGATGACAATAAATTAATATCTAATTGCATAACATACACGGACATGAAATTAATAATTGGTGAAGAAAATGATTCTCAACAGTGGGACACAATAGTTGACAGGTCCCCAAACGGTACATTATTTTATACATGGAAATGGCTGAAACTTCTGGAAAAATATTCGGTTATAAAAATTGCCGGTTTCAAGTTCAATGCTCAATTTTTTCCCTTGTTTATCACACAAAACGAAATAATTGTAGGGATTTATCCACTGTATCTTTTTAAAACTCCCATGAGCACCTTTTGTTATTCCCCTCCTTCGAATATAGACTTGTTATACCTCGGTCCTCTTATCCCCGATCTTGAAACCATGAAACAAGAAAAGAAACAAATGTTCCTCCAGGATTTGCAGATACAGGCAGACAGATTCATTAAAAAAAATCTGAAAGCGAATTATATTCAGATTAATACTCCCCCGGGGTTTAGTGATTGCAGATTATTCAAATGGGGCGGGTATTCTGCAACCCCACGATACACCTATCATATCGATCTTACGTGCGGATCAGACAATATTTTAAAAAATTTCAACAGAAGTCTGAGATATTATATTGAAAAAGCAAAAAAAGAAGGAATTACCGTTTCTGATGGAACAAGAGAAGATGCGTTCTTCATCCGTGATATGCTCGCAAAAAGAAACAGAATCCATTCTCCAGAAGACTACCTTTCCGAACTTTTTACTTTTTTTTCACCGGACCATATAAAAGTATTCATTGCACGAGCTGGATCAGAACGTCTCAGTGGAATAATAACAATTGCATATAAAGATATGGTGAGTTTCTGGATTGGCGCTCCGAAATGTTTATTCAAAGGGCTGAGTCCCAATGAATTGCTCCTCTGGGAAGCAATACGGTGGAGTGCGGATAATCACTATAAGGTCTTTCAGATCCTGGGTGCCGATGATTATTCCCTGTTTCCTTTCAAAAGAAAATTCAACGGAACTACCGTTCCCTATTATCAGTTGAAGTGGTTGTCACCAATAAATAATCTTATGTCAAGTATATACCATGCATTGAAGCAAAATAACGAGCTTGATTTATCGTAAGATCGAAATCTTCGGTTATTTGAAAAATATTTTTATTATAGAATGACTCGCCTAGTGTAGCGAAAAAACTGAAGAGAGCCGGGCAAGCAATACTATCTTCGCTTTCACTCGCTTGTCGACCGGCTGAAGTAATCGTTTATATCGCCTTTATTTCCTTTACAAACATGCCGTCTTCCCTCAAGGAGCATATAAATTACATTCATGGAACCAGATGCCATGCATCGCTGCATCGCATTTATTTATAATATCTCCGGAAGGTTATCAATTTGTTAAAAGGAGGTATGCTTATATGAGGAAAGTCCTTATTTTGGCCATTCTCGTTGGCTTAGTTGCCTTGGTTTCTGTAGCCTCGGCAGCGTTACCAACGACTGTGACTGGTAAAGCAACGTACCCTTCATCACTCTTTGGGTATGTGAAATTTGATGTTATATCAGGAGGAAATGCAGATCTTGCCAATTCACCGCCACTATACCCTGGCTGGTGCGTTGACAAAGAAGGTGTCCTGCAAAATGCAAAGGTTGAAACATGGAATGTTTATTCAACATTGGGTGTCGTTCCATCTCAGGTACCTACTGCCAATTGGGGCGCTATTAACTGGATACTGAACAACGAAGGGTCGAACGACGAGCACGTCGTCCAGAGCGCAATATGGCAACTTGGTAATGGTGGACCTCACGCCTATTGGTCTCCAGTTACTCCCGCTGAAAAGGCTGCTGTAAGCACATTGGTAACCACTGCATTATCACATGCTTCATTCGTTCCAAGTGCGGGACAGTGGTACGGTGTAATCCTCTGGGATTCAAAAACCACTCAAGATATTCTTATCCCTCTCCCGGTCCCAAAAACACCACCGCCAGTACCCTGAATTCCCAACCGTCGGATTGCCGGTGAGCTATGGTGTTGGGCATGGTATTCACAGTGTACGTCGCAAAGCGGCGGAGTGAAATCTAATTTTTTTCTCTTTTAATGGTTCTGAACAATTTTCAAATCACAAAAAAGATCTGCATTGCTTCTGTGCTTCGCATTTATTTATAATATCTCCCGACTGGATATCATTTTGAAAAAAGGAGGAATGCTTGTATGAGAAAAGTCCTTATCTTGGCTATGCTTGTTGGATTAGTTGCCTTGGTTTCTGTAGCCTCGGCAGCGTTACCAACAACGGTGTACGGTATGGTGACGTATCCTACATCACTCTTTGGATACGCGCAAGTTAACATCATATCAGGAGGAACTGGAGATCTTCCCAATTCACCGCCGCTATACGTCTCGTGGTGCAGTGATAGGGTAGACGTCCTGCAAAACGGGGACAAAGAAACATGGAATGTTTATTCAACATTAGGTTTAGTTCCATCTCAGGTACCTACTGCCAATTGGGGGGCTATTAACTGGATTCTGAACAATGAGGGATCAAATGACAAGTATACCATCCAGAGTGCAATATGGCAACTCGGTAATGGTGGACCTAATGCTTATTGGACATCAATTTCTGGAGGTCCTGTTTCACCCGGAGAAAAGAGCGCCGTTAGCACATTGGTGACCAACGCAATATCGCACTCGTCATTCGTTCCAAGTGCGGGACAGTGGTACGGTGTAATCCTCTGGGATTCAGTTAGTTATCAAGACAGCCTTATCCCGGTCCGGCAAATACCGTATGTGCCTGAATTCCCCACCGTAGGCTTGCCAATAGCTATGGTCTTAGGCATGGTGTTCATAGTCTACGTCTTAAAGCGGCGGAGTGAATACTAAATTTTTTTAAATTATTCAACGTTCGATCATCTTGATGCATTTTCGAAAATAAAAAAATTTTGTGATTAGAAGATATTTTTCAAGTTGTTTGAAATATATTTCCTTTCCATACAAAACTTTATCATTTTTGCGATGAATTGAAACTACTATGTCCTTTAAAAGATTCGTGGTAATTACGGCGCTAATCCTTGTTGTGGTTATAGTGTGCGGCTGCGTAAACAACAATTCGGTATCACAAGAAACCCAACAGATGACTCAACCGACGACGCCGGCCGTTTCAGACGCTGTCACCCTGCACACCAGCGGTTTTAATGCATACGTCATGGGAGATTACGCTACTGCAATTGGATTCTACAATCAATCCCTTGCGTTAGATCCAACGAACGCACGAACATGGGTAGACCAAGGAAATGCCTTTATGGCATTGAACCAAACATCCGCTGCGGTATCATCGTTTAACTCTGCTCTTGCCATAGAAAGTGATCTTGCGGATGTATGGAACAGCAGGGGTGTTGCATTAATGGACATGGGAAATTATACGGGAGCTCGTGATTCCTTCGAAAAGGCCCTCCAAATTGCCCCTGAATATTCCGATGCTCAATCAAACCTGAACATCGTCATGAGGAATATTAGTAATACTTCTGGTAGTTCATAATCAGAAAAATGCCTGGCTTACACAGGTAATAAAAGTCAATTAAACTATTTTATTTTTGAAACAATCATTTCTGAATAATCACCATTATAGAATTAAATCGCATTAATAATTTCCAATTTAGAGACCTGTTACCCCTTTCTCCGAATTAATACTATTATGACTATGATCGCAATGTATCCAGTCACGGGGGACAAGGGACTTCCCTGTGCAGTCTGAATAGTAGAATACTGTGATAGATCCTGTGAAACCGGCGTAGGGACCACTGTGCTATTATCCGCAGGTCCTGAACCGTAATCAGATACAGGCGGATTATCTTCACCAGGTGTTAGGGTCGAGACCACAGTCGAGGCCGTTGAGGGGCTCGCTCCTGAACTTACCGATTGATAGGCATACACCGTGTAATCACCGGTTGCTATTGCAAAAGAGCCGTCCCCGGTTAATACTACGTGATGGATATGATCGTTTGTCTGGTTGGACCATAACAGATCACCATCCGAAGAAAACATGAGCGTTTTACCATCATACGTTCCGGCAATAACGTTCGCACCATTATCCGACACAGCTACACTTTGAACCATGGATCCACGAGTTCCATTCTGATTTATGTTATATTCCCAGGTAAGGTTTCCATTTTTGTCAAAATGGTCCACATATCCATTATCGGTTCCAATGAAAATATCCGATCCGCTTGGTGTTACAGCGAGAGCGTTTATATCCCCGGGTAGCAACGAAGACCAGATTGCTGATCCGTTCGATTTTGTCGATGCACACCAGACTCGTTGATCATCATTGAAGAAAACTGCATCTCCATCGGATGTCAAGGCCATTACCGTCGGATCGGAAACGACAGATAAATTGAAGTACACTTTAGAACGCCCGTATTTGTCGACAACGGTCATTGCCGTTTGGGAGAGTCCGACAATAACCTGCCCGTCAGATGAAATCTTGACGACAGGATAGTAACTCTGATTATTGTAACCGATAAGACCGCCTTTAGAGGAATAAACCTCCAGAAGGCCAGATCCTTGCGTGGAAAGAGTTACCATTTTTCCATTATCGGATATACTTAAAGAAGATATGGGATTCAGGAGTTGTGTCTCCCAGATTTCGTGAATACTTGAAAATATCTTGGGATTTCTTGTAAAATTTTGCTTAAATAAATAAACTGTAGGACCAAACGACGAAACGATTGTTGAGCCATCAGGAGTCATAGCAACGTTATCGCCGTACGGTTGAGTTGCCTGAAGCTGACCATCATGAGAAAGGATATACAAAAGCCCAGAACCCACAACAATAGAATTTCCATCCGAAGAAATGGCAACACTCCCGATTTTCGCGGAAGGATATGAATACGTCCAGACGGGAGTCATGGCCATAGTAGGAGCGACAAGTAAAATAAGTGATATCCACAGCACAAAGTTGGTTGACGGATATTTGATTTTGGCTGTCTTCAAAATTTCATCACCTTGGAATCTCTAATTCCTCAAACTGATCCGTTTTTGCGTCAAAAGAGATTTTATTATTTTTAATTCTGTTCTCCAGTAAATTAAATTCTGAAATATCCGTGAATACCATCTGACACTGGGGGGATCCACCAATGATGTCATCAGTGACATAGCCGTCAATTTTAATCATAAGGGGCAAATCACCGGACCCGTTCAGGCAAATTTCACAAGTCTGTTTTTTATGCATACGGAACAGGGAGGTGAGAAAATCGGAGAA
The DNA here is from genome assembly GCA_963701095.1 of uncultured Methanoregulaceae archaeon. Classification (GTDB taxonomy): domain Archaea; phylum Halobacteriota; class Methanomicrobia; order Methanomicrobiales; family Methanospirillaceae; genus Methanoregula. The sequence goes on along the minus strand of OY969564.1, from coordinate 470,669 downwards.
TGTTTCCAAGTCTTTATGGGAAATAAAATTCGAAAAAACCTGTCCGATCAGGTATTTTCTTGGTCTGCCAATAAACTGAGTTGCAGTCAGATTCAACGAGATAATCCTGCCCTCCATATCAAGGGTCAAAATACCCGCGGGAACCTTATCGTAGAGATCGCGATATCGCATTTCAGAAATTTCAGTATATCTCTGAAGTTTCCTTAATTCTTCATTTTGTGCGTTGAGTTTAATTTCTCTCGTCTGGATCTCTTTAAGAAGGGACTGAGATCGTTCAAAATATGCTTTTAAATCTGTGATATCCCGGCAAATTATCTGGTATTCCGCAGATTTTCCTTCGGCATTTAACACTGCCCGAATTGTCGCATGGAATGAGTATGTGTTTCCTTTAGGGGTGACAAGATTAAGTTCTATGGTTTTTACAAAATTCTTTGTATCCATCTTTTCGATACTGGTCATAAGTATCTGATGAAAATCCGAAGGTATAAAATCAAGAAAACTAGTTCCGAGTATTTCATTTTCTGTTTTGTTGAAGAATTTCCAGAACGCCGGATTGATAAAAAGAATACCATAATCCGGGGAGAAGCGGCAAATAAGATCGATCTGGTCCTCGACCACAATCTTATATTTGATCTCACATTGTAAAAGTGCATTTTCTGTTTTTTTCCAGTCATTGATATCTTCAATGATTCCTGAAATCCCCTGAAGCCGACCTTCATGAACCAGAGGCTGTGTTATAATCCTAACCCAGCGCGAATTACCCGATTTGTCAATCATCTGGAAATCAGAAGGCTGTAATTTTACGGTCTGGGCCTCCTTGAGTTTGACGCCAAGAGAGTGACGTGAAAATGAATCAACCAAGGCATAAAAATGTTTACCCAATAATTCGTCCGGTGAGTATCCAAGGACTTTTTGAATAACGGGACTGATATATGTAATTTTTCCCCTTATATCAGTTGTAAAAATGACAGATCCGATTTCCTCTACAAGAGAACGATATTTGAGTTCCGATTTTTTAATCTGGTTGACAGCTTTACGGTGTTCTGAAATGTCAGTGATTATACCAATAAAGAAATTCTCAGTTTCAAGTGATATATTGAAGAGTGAGACAGTCAGATCGGCACAGAATCCCGTGCCGTCTTTCTTAATGAGCGTGCATGTTAATGTTGAACTATCCTGATTTTCTATTGCTTTGTTGAAGAAATTTTCACATTTTTCCAAATCGTTAGGTGAAATAAAATCGAAGATATTTTTTCCTTCCAGATCTTTTGGATCGACATACCCCAGATATTTTGCAGTCTGCATATTTGTCATTTTAAGAAGACCCGAATTATCGAAAATTAAGATCCCGTTTGGTGATGTTTCAATAATAGTGCGATAGTACTTCTCGCTATTGCGTAAGGCATCTTCCGCTCTTTTCCTATCGGTTATATCGGATATGGTGGCTAGTGCACCGATAAATTTGCCAGTTTCACTGATAAATGGAGAGAGCCCCACAAGAGTAAATATTCTGATACCATCTTTACGGATAAATTCAAACTCAAAATTATCCGGCACATCTTTATTATCACGGAGATTTTGCAGATATTTTTCGACATGTTCTTTTTTTATCGGTGAGACAAAATCGTAAACGGATTTCCCGATCATTTCATTAACAGAATATCCAAGCATTCCTGCCATCCATGCATTGGCAAAGGAAGTCCGGAATGTTTCGTCAATTGCCCAGATCCCCTGCGTGGCGAGTTCAAGATATTTTTGATAATTGGTTATGTTTTTCTCTAAAAGAGATGCTTTTTCATAGTTAATAGCGGTGGCTCCATCTCCATCCAAGGGAGGGTTGAAATCAGGACTTGCTGCTGCAGGAATAGTTATTATATCTGAATTACGTGTTTTTGCCGGTTGATTAATATTAGCAATATTATTAAGGATAATTATGACCCCTTTCTTGCTATTCTCAAGCATCCCGGGTACAAATTTTGCTTTGAAAAAGAAAGGTGTCGGGCCTCCACTTATCTCAAACTCTGTTCCAAATTCCTTCCCCTGGAGGCTTTCTTCAATAAATTTCCTGATATCAGGATCAGCAAGCCGGGTCACTTCCAGGTCACCAGATTGCATTCCGGTGATCTGGTCAAGTGTTTTTTTTTCAAAGGATAGCATATTTTCATTAGCATAACTGACGCGGGAATCATCGTCAAGAACCAGAATATAATCAGAAGAAACGTTAATAATTGAAGTAAAAGGCATCCGTTTTGAGATTGTGAACAGCTTCGCCGACCCGACAACTTTCATTTCCACGATTCCGGATGTCAGAAGAATATCAAGGTATTTTGAAACAGAATTTCGGTTGATCCCAATCTTCCGGGAAATTTCAGTAACCGTAAGTCCTTTGTTAAGTCCGACTAAAAGACCCCGGATTTTTTTCAGTTCCTGACTATATGATTCATTTATCATAGTTTGGTTCGTCACTCTTTAAATTCGAAATCGGGAATATTACATCCGCACTGATTCCTTCTCTTATGAGAAGGGTGTCGCAATGCAAAGCATCCTTCAACTCTGTAATATTTAAAATTTTATATGTTGCAGACTTTTCTTTTGCTTGGCAGACTTTAATTCCATATATAATAATTTGCCATGCACCGGAGCAAGGCATATCTTAAAATAATGTTTATCAAAAGAAGGGGGAGACGATGAATGACATATCTGGCGGAGAACAATCCGGCTCTGATTATATGAAGTATTTTCAAAGGAGCGTGAAAGATTGCATATTGGTGTAATCGGTGTAGGAGCCATGGGGATGAATCATGCCAGAATCTATTCAGAAATGAAATCGGTAGATTCTGTATCATTGTTTGATTCAAACCGGGCTGCAACAGAAAACGTGGCTAAAATGAATAATGCATTTGCCTGCGATACTCTTGCAGAACTTGAATCCTGTGTTGATGCAGTGAGCCTGTGCGTTCCTACCAAATATCATTTTGATATTGCGAAAAATTTAATCGACCATAACATACCAATCCTTATCGAAAAACCGATCTGCCAGACTGTTGATGAAGCGCAAAAACTGGTCAATATTATACCAGAAAATGCTATTGTTGGAGTAGGCCATATAGAACGATTCAATCCGGTCGTTAAAGAAATTGCCAAGATCTTAAAAAAACCTCTGTATGTTGAGATTAAACGGCATAATCCGGCATCGGCAAGAGTTGTAGACGGTTCGGTCGTCGAAGACCTTATGATCCATGATATTGATATTATTTTCAATCTCCTTTTTACGGGTCAACCAACTTTATATAGTGCTGGAAACCAGGACGTATGCACAGCCCTTTTTAATTTCGATGAAACACCGGTGTACCTTTCGGCAAGCAGGAAATCTTCCAAGAAGATAAGAATGATTTATGTCGAAGAGGAGAATTATACCATTGAAGCAGATCTCATGACACAGGAAATTTCCATCTACCGGAAACCAGATCAGTATTCAATGGAAAATTGCCGGTATGTCCAGGATAACGTTATAGAGAAAGTACTGATCAATAAGTCAGAATCCCTAAAAGATGAATTAAATACATTTGTCAGTTGTGTATCCGATGAACGTCAGTTCCCCATTACTGCCGAACAGGCCTTGAAAAATCTGCAGATATGTGAAAATATCCGGTCTCAGCAAAAATTTGAAAATTATATTCATAGAATTCCTTCAGCTGCATAATTTAGCAGAGTATTATTTTTTACAATTTGTTACGTGAGGACTTTTTTATCCGGAAAAGATATACTGACATTTATGAGGAAAATATAAAAAAAGGAAATCGTAATTCATTGATGAATAACGGTCTGTATCTTCATTAAAACCTCGGGAGGACAAGCCCCTTCATGATGTGAATCATGGATATGATCCAGAATCTTTCTTCGCAAATCATTCTCCCTCTCACTCATAATTTCGTATTGACAATCAAGTCCTATTTCTGAACATTTGAATGATACCATAAATCTCCTCCTTGACAATGGCAATTAACGGTAGGTACTCTATGAAGCAATGCAATGCAGCATTGCCGTGCGATTAAAATTCAGCCATTTGGTATCCCGGGCGTTTCATTTTTTGTCTCAAAATCTGAAGAGTAAACGTAATTATATATCATTTTTCATCCTATGTCCGACAAAAGGGGTCAATTTTATGGTGATGATTGAGAAAATGAACGGTCAAATGGAGGCATTTATTCCAGAAAAGGTCATCGTGAGCGCCATAAAAAGTGGAGCTCCTCTGAATATCGCAAGGGATATTGCAGAGCAAATTTCGGGCGATATACATGATGGGATGACAACACAGGATATTAAAGTGCAACTTTTGCTTTTGCTTAAATCAAGAAATCCCGAATGGGAGCAGAACTGGTTTTCCTGGCGTTATGGAAGCGAACAAGTGTCTGATGCGATAATTGGACAAGATATCATTTCAGATGATGTCATTCCTTCTATTGTTCAATAAAAAAAACCGTCAAAGGATCTTTAGCCGTGGCAGTTTTCTCAATCTCTTTTATAACAATTTCATCTTCTTTTCAGTCGTGCTATACACAGGTACTAAACAGTTATCTGCCCATCGCCAAATTGATATGACCCCCTTTCCTATACCTCCGTAGGAAAATCATGCCAGATTTAAAGGACGTTCCAGATGCAGTTCGTTGGAAATTTGCCGCTGAATGTGCCGCAAAACTCCCGGCGCTTTATGAGATCGCGTTCCGAGAAGTGCTCGGAAACAAATACGATGCATTAGAACGCGAAATCTGGATGGAGGTCGCCCGGATGGTCCGGGAGATCGTACAGATTTGTTCCCTCCCAGTGAAAACTGCCCCGGAGATCGCCCGTAGTATCCAGCAGGCAACGATCATCCTTTTCGGTCCTGAATATGGCGGGGAGATCATTGAACTTGCTGATGATGGTGCTGTATTACTTATTAAACGCTGCCCGTTCCTGGTTCATAGTCATTCACTTGCCGTCGATCACGAACATACGTTTTCCCGTTGTATGGCTCTGACCCTCACGACGGTTCCTCTTCTAAACACAAACTACACGGCACGGTACGTCCGCACAATGTGCACCGGTGAAAGGCAATGCGAATTAAAGATTGAGAAAAAGCAGGCATCCAAGGAAAAAGAGGGAGAGAAATCGTCTTCCAAAAAGTAAAAAACTTGTTTTCCCGGTTCTTATTTAAGCAGGAAACCGATAATAACACATAATAATCCCGGATAAAACAATACGGAAAAAATTGAACGGATTTCTGATGGGAGAAAATCCAGACCATTAAGTTCCGGGATAATTAACAGGACTATACCAAGGATAAAAAAAAGATAGCTCAACTGCGATTTAGAGATGGAAGACGACGATTTTTGTGAACTCATCAAAATCTCCTTAAACAATTCATTTGATTCCCTCCCGTAAAAGAGTTTTTGGCTTGAATTTGAAAGGCCAATTGTATTATTTATGCTATTTTCGAGTTCTGAGATAACAATTTGAGTCCCTGAAAGATCAGAATATCAATGAAAATGTCCCTTTCACATAGATTTTTTCCCAAATTTTCCGATCTTATTTGAATCATTCAGGATAATATAGGCAATCAGGCCAAAAATAATGCCTACAACAAGAGCAAACCCAAGAGGAGTACCTATCTCGGTTACAATGAATGCAACAATGATTCCAAGTAATACTGCCTTAACCTTCGGGCTTCTGAGGTTCTGAACATTCATATCTTTTCTTATTTTTATTAAAGATAAATAGCCATCACTGCCAAAGCATAATCTTTCACCGGTCACCGCTTACCAGATACCTCAAACTGACCGAGAACCATTGAATAGAGATCTGCATCAGGAAAGGGTGGAGAAACAATATCGCCGGTTAAAATCTGTTCGTCCGGGTATCCGAGATTTTCGCAGACCGCAATCCTGACCGGAATAGAAAGACCCATAGATCCAAGACGCCGATATAATTCTCTAACGTCAAACTTGGGATCTGAGATCAAAAAAACGATTTTTTCTCTTCGGAGTTCTTCAATGGTTTCTTCCATTGCCCGGTCATGTCCTCTGCCGTGGGCAACAATGACTGCTACCCGGGAAAGTGGGATATGCAACCGGGCAGCTGCAACCTGGAGTGATGAGATACCGGGTATCACTTCACCGGCCAGATATCCAAGACCTGCAAGCATGGGATCGCCTGTTGAGAGGATCACCGCATTTTCAGGAATCTGGGAAAGGTTCCGGTAATCGATGATAGACCGCACAGTACAGTTCTTCGGGATAAGTTTTTGTACCATATCGATAGCCCGACTTGACCCGTAAATAAACCTGGCCGACCGGATAACCTGAGTCGCTTGTTCGGTAAGCATTCCCGGGCCGCACCCGACACCAACGATTTTCATGGACTCTCCGCAATAATTTTTCCTTCCCTGTTAATCAGGACTACCCGGATTTTAGGATATTTTTTCCTGAAAGCTCCAAGGATTGGATCCACAACATTCAGGAAAATTCCCGATGCTGCCAGTTCTTCCACAGTTTCAAACCCTGTTCCATCCAAGATATGCGGGTCTAAATATTTTAAGATCAGGGCCGGAAGACCGCAGAGGATTATATCCCCTTTCGCAACCGATAATGCTTCTCCGATTTTTCCTCCGGCGAGCACAACTTCAGAATCCGGGAAAAGAAGACGGGCGTAGCGAAGACCGATCCGGCCAGTAGTAATGACCACATGGGTTGCAGCGGCTATCCGGGAAAGAACAGACTCTTCGAGATGATCGTCCCATGGTTCGACAAGCCCGGTTGACCCCAGCACCGAGATCCCGCCTTCAATGCCGATCCGGGGATTAAGCGTTTTTTTTCCAATACATTCGCCGTCAGGTATTGAGAGCGTAACTGTAACTCCAGTAAGACCGGTCTCCCTCAGTGCTTCCTGCATAGAAGACAGGATGCAGGCCAAGGGGATTTCACTTATAGCCGGCGCACCTTTGCGGTACCGAGGAGTATCTCTTACAAACCTACCAATACCTGTGCCCGGAACAAGGGAGAGGTCATTTTCGGAAATAACGGCTTCTGCCACAAACTCAATACCTGCAGTCACGTCCGAAGGATAATCTCCCGCGTATTTCCTGCATGATGACCTCCCGGCGTGTGTTGTAACAGGAAGATCCGCCACGAGGCTGCAGGGAAGTTTTACAGTTACCTGTGACACGTCACCGGAGAGAGAGAGGATAGCAGCCTTACATGCGGCAGCCGCAGTGGTCCCGGTGGTGAATCCTCGCCTGAGGAACATACCCGATGCAGTCAGCACTGCAAATCCGTGCTCAACGAGTTCAAGTGATTGAGAATCGGTGACCTTTTCCACCCAGTCTTTGGGATAGATAAAACCGGTGACCGGGTCCCTCATGCAGTCAATTCCTCGATCAAAAGGGTAATACATTCATTGATCGCCGCGACCGCTACCGGTGTCCCTCCCCGGGTCCCTTCTGTGGAAACAGAGGGTACATCTAACGTCCGCAGGAGGGCTTTTGATTCCGCCGCGTTAACAAAGCCGACAGGAGCCCCGATAATGACCGCCGGATGAATGCCTTCTTTTACCATATCGCACACCGTGAGAAGGGCAGAAGGTGCGTTACCAATAACAACAATGGATCCTGGAAGCCTGTCGCGGAGTGCGATAAAACCTGCAGAGCTTCTTGTAATGCCACGCTTCTGAGCGATTTCACTACCATAATCGAGGGCACATAGTATCTCAGAACGATGTCCCTTTTTCTGGATACCGACATGGACCATGCGAATGTCAGTGATGATCACTGCAACGTTCCTGAGAGCCTCGACCGTTGCTTCTACCGGATCGCTATTGAATCTCAAAAGGTCTGCCATCGCAAAATCCCCCACGGCTACCGAACACCGCTGACGTACGCGGTCTTCTGTCGTCACATTCCCGACCATCTTCCTGGCAAGCGTACGGGATGTTTTCGAGATCTCGTATGCTTCCGGCGTCGTTGCACCTGGATCAATATACGTATTTTCGGTGGTACCCGCGTGGCGTGATGATTCCTTTGACATTATTTCCCATCCTCCATATCCTACTCTCTGTGCCGCCAATAATGACGGTCGTGTGCATATCGATTTCCTCGATACAATTCCCGATCTCCCCAAGAGTCGTTGTAACCGGGTCGCTTCCTTGGTTGCGAAGGGCATTTTTTATAATCGCGATCGGAACACTGGGCGGGTAATATTTTCTGGCATGCTCCATTGCAAGCGCGAAATTATCCGGCCGGCCGTGGCTTCGTGGGTTATAGATAACCACCGGAATACCGACAGAAAAAACGGCGTCGAGCCTTTTTTCTATTACCTCAAGAGGAGTGAGAATGTCGGAGAGACTTATTACCGCAAAATCCCCTGATAAGGGAGATCCTACAACGGAAGCGGCCGCATTTGCAGCAGTCACTCCAGGGACGATTTCTACCGGAATTATTGCACCTTCGTGTTCGAGAACCTCAAGGACGATACCGGCCATTCCGTAAACACCAGCATCACCGCCAGAAACAATAGCTACCGGATGAACTTGGGCGAGCTGGATAGCTTTTTTGGCCCGATCCACTTCTTTTCCCATGGAACTCCGGATAACCTGCTTTCCTTCAAGAAGCGGTTCGATCGCATCGAGATAACTGTCATTTCCAATCACATATTCCACATGGGAAAGTACTTCGACAGCCCGGCTGGTCATGTACTCTGATCTTCCAGGGCCTAACCCTACAATCCAGAGACCATGTGACGAATATTCAGCGGGCAATTGCAATGGTCACCTTCCCGAAAACTTTCTTTTTCATGATCATATCCCGGTGTTTAGAAACTGCAAGTGCACACGGTTCTGCAACACCGACAAGGCCTATCTTTTTTGCCTTAGACGGTGTTGAGGGTACTTCAGCATTAATAATGTCATCGTCAAGGAATATTAAATTGGCAGGGATTGCGGCAATAGCTTCGCGAAGACCGCCCTCGTCAGATTTTTTTGCGGTAGTTGCAAAGATCATAACCTCCTTCAAGGTAATACCGGCATGCGACAGTGCTTCATGTATTGCCTGAGTTACCTCTTCAGCAGATACATCTTTCCGGCAACCTATCCCGATAGTGTATTCACCCTTATGCACGAGTATTGATACGTCTGGACCTGCAAGGATGATCCCAGGGCCCGGAACAGTATAAATTTTCGTTTTTCCGTCCAGTATTCCTGCATTAACTACCCGGTCGAATCCCGGTTGATTATATCACAGTCACTGCGACAGGCAATAGATTCTACTGAATCCCGTCCTGTAGATTCTGTCGCTGTCGAGATTACTGGCGTAAGCCCGAGTCCGGCAAGTTCTTTTGCAAGGTCGTTTGCCCCATGATGACCTCCAAGTACAGGAATAGCATATATAAAATCAGGAGTCACCACGACAATTGCCGGGTCGACCCATTTATCTTTAAAATGCGGGGCGATACATCGGACAACAATGCCCATGGACATCAATGCGACAATTCTCCGGAACTCCGGAAAGACTTCAGCAAAAATACCGGCATGGTATTCACGTATATCTGCATCGAGGAACGCCGCGATCCTCCGGGCGTCCGGCAGAAATCGGGAGAGTGAGATCACGACGGTGTCTGTCATGAGTAAAGATAGGAGGTTATATGCCCCGCTTTTCGTTCGCCAACAACGTCCCCAATGAGAAGCAATGCCGTGTGTTCTATGCCGGCATCATGTGCCTTTGACGCAATATCTGCTACGGTACCCAAGACAATCTTCTGGTCAGGCCATGAGGCATGATAGACAACAGCTGCTGGCGTATCATCGGGGCACGCCAGTTTTGCGGTGATCTCATTGAGCTTTTCTGTGCCAAGAAAGATTACCATTGTTGTGCCAAAGCGTGAGAACGCTTCTATCTGGTCTTTTTCAAGAGTTTTTCCTGACGGGCGCGTGATAATAACAGATTCTGAAACACCCTTTAGGGTAAGCTGAGTCCTGAGTGCCGCTGCAGCTGCAAACAACGAAGATACACCGGGCACAATCTCAACATCGACGCCACGTTTTTCAATTTTTTCGATCTGTTCGACAATAGCACCGTAAAGCGAGGGATCGCCGGAATGTAGTCTTACTACTTTTTCCCCGGCTACGGCATATTGAACCATTTCATCAACAATCTCATTGAGATGCATGCCCCAGCTGTCGTGTTTGATCCGGGCACCAGATTCTTCAACAAGTACCGGGTTAACGAGTGACCCTGCATAGATCAGGACGTCAGCGGCGTTAACCAACTCCTTTCCTTTGACCGTAATTAGCTCCGGATCGCCCGGTCCTGCCCCAACAAACCAGATTTTAGGTGTGACTACCATAGTTACCGTCTCGCGTACAGGACGCTCATGTAATCGCTTTTTTCCGGGATCTCATCGCCCCGGTACACTTTCATATCGGGAAAAAACATCCGCTCGACAAGGATAAAATCCCGGTACCCTTCCTCCTTCAGATTAGCGATGATCTTTTTCGGGTGACGGGCTTTAAGCCGGATAAGGGAGGATGATTTGGATCCATCAGTCACTTCAAACCCTCCCGCAACGGGAATATTGGCAGCGGCAGCAAATGCCGTTATCGAACTGATCCCAGGTTCTGTTCGGAACTCAATGACGGGATGGTGGGCTGTAATGATTTCACAGAGTCGCGAGAACGTAGAAAAAAAGTTAGGATCACCGAGAATGCCAAAAACTGCAAGCCCTTTTAGCGCAACCGGGGCAATTTTTTCGGCATTTGATTCCAGACATTCCCGGATCCGGTGCTCATCATCAGTCATGGGAAAATCAAGCATAACTGGTGTGCGGTACGGTGCAACCAGATCAGCAGCTATTCTCCCCGGAACAAAAACGGCATCTGCCTCTTTAAGAAGCCTGACCGCCCGGATCGTCAGGAGTTCCGGGTTTCCCGGCCAAGGCCCAGACCTAAGAGCATGCTGCACCTTTTCCTACGATAATGTACACCGGGTCGATAGGTTTGAACATCAGACTTTTCCCAAGTATATGCGAGCGGGAAACCTGTACATGCACAACCTCCTGGAAAATTCCCAGCGACTGCATTGTAGTTATAACCGTTTCAAGTGTGTTGACAAGGACAGCATTTACTACGATACCCCGCCTGACTTTCTTTGAAAGAATGGGTAAAATCTTTTCAATCTGTTGCGATCCGCCAACGAATGCGCAATCGAATACCGGAGCTGTTTTGAGAAAATCAAGACCTTCACTGCAAAAAAATGCAATATTTTCCCGGCCGGCAGTTTTTGCTGCAGCTTCTGCATAAGCAACTGCTTCCAGACGCCGATCAACAGCCCAGACTTTTTTAACCTGTCCTGCGGCGGCAATTGAGACTTTACCTGTTCCACATCCGAGATCCAGCATGCAGTCAGCTGGTTCAAGACCCATTTTGAATAATGAAAGTGCCATCACTTCGTCCTGAGTCGGACCACCGGCTGGAATTGTGTCGGCCATCTTCCAAAATTTTGTTGTGTTAAGGTATTAATGCTTGTTTTTCAGTCCAAATTACCGGTATAAACATTTCAAGTTTGTATACCTGGGCTGATAAAGATCTCTTATGGCAGAGGACGAGCCCCAAAACACAATAAGAAGTGCCTACATCAGATTTACAGGATTTCGACGGTTGAGAACCAAAAAATTTTTAATAAAATATTTTCCAAATTTTGCAAATAAAAGTGCAATTAATCAAGGACGTCGTTCTATGCAAGTATGCTCTGGGGGTATTGAAAAACCCTATCTTGGAGCGGAGATGAAATGTTATGACGGACGATTTAAAAGTTAAAGCTCACAAAGCAGTTGATGATGCTCGCGTATCTGCGCATTCTGCGTATGACAATGCATCGGTAGTCGCACACAATGCTCTTAAGGGAAAAACCAAAACTGAGAAAATCTCAGATCAGGCAAAGGCCAGTGTCCACAAAGCATCTGATGATGCAAAGATTCGGATCGCAAAAAATGAGGCTGATACGAAAATAGCGATGCATGAAGCCCAATCAGGACTGAAGAAAAAGTAACGTAAAAAACCGCTCCGTTACCGTATCAATAAATATCATAAACTTTCATTTAAAACATTTTTCTATGTAACCGGGAATTCCGTATCGATCTGCCTGGATGTGAATCAAAAATAAACGATGCTTCGTTTGGGGATCTTTATATTTTAATATAGATTGATTAAGACGGTAGTTTTTTTTGCCCTTTTAAGCAATAGAACTATTTCTCAAAAATTGATATTGAAAATTTTCAGATTGTTTCAGATTTTGCAATACCGAGTTTGATATATACATCTTCTTGATGTATGCACATTATTCGCATGGATCTATGAATCATTATTCATCAGAAAACTCTTGCAAAAAGCACTCTAATAGCACGGAGGTAGGAAAATGCACGAAAACGATCAAAGAAACTATAGAAAAACCGGGACATTCTCCGGTATGATCAGGAAAAAGAGCGATGAGATCTCTAAGTTTCATATAAGGGATACCGGGGAGCTGCAATGAGACAATCAGCTTCGGCACTATTCTTACTCATCATCTTCGTATTAGCCTTGACACTTGTCATGGGTTGCACTAATCAATCCGTAATTCCACCAACAACTCCTACTCCGCCGCTTACCATGCCCACAGCCCCCCAAGTAACTGAGGTAGCCCCTACTTTGACGGCTGCTCCCGGCCCTGTCCAGACCGTTCCCGACTTCGAATCAATCAATATAGGAGTCAGCCGTAATTCGATCTCGGAAAATCCAACGATCATTACAACATTCAACGGGGGTTTGGGGTTAGGTATGGTCGAGCACATGGACGTCACCGTTATCCGATCTGATGGAGTAGAAGAAACCGGATCCGTAGCTAACCCCACAACCGGTGCACAGGTTACACTATTGGGGACTACAACAACCGACCATGTCATTGTTTATGTCACTATGACCTCGGGCCAACAGTATACGATTATTGATAACTATTACCCATTCCCAGGAGGCAAAGGGAATAATGGGGTCTGACTTTAGTACAATTGAATAAAGAAGATTTTGGATTTGGATATGTTGACTTAAATGTCTGATCTGGTTGGAATGGTCATCTCTTTGAGTTTACATAGTACATCGTTGTGATGTGTCAAAGATTGTCAGCAATATCGTAAAGGACAATTCCATTAACGAAAAAATATAACCCCTTTCTCTTATCGTTTTCGGGAAATTTCTAGAAGGGCATCGCCGATGTCAGACATCTCTTTGGATGCCGATTCCGGTATGGTGATAATCCTGTCCGCAGTCATCTCAGAGAAATCGACAACGATTGACGAACGATAGAGCTTCATATCTGCGTCATAAAATCGCATCCTAACGGTAAGTTCACCACCATTGTCCTTGATCTCGAAAATGTTATCCACAATCTCTACACGCTCCTTGTGAGCCATCGAATAAAGGTAGAGCTTTTTGGTCACAGTCTCGCCTTTCAACTTTACATCGACATTGATTGAGATGTCCTGAGCAACCGGCCCGTTGTTGCTGAGAAAGAGTTTTCTCGCCCGGTCTGTCTCTCCGGGAGCGAAATCACATTGGATAGTAAGAATGGGTTTCTTTGCCCATACTTGCATTTTATGCGTTTCAGTTGCATAAAACGTCGTTATCACGGCAAGGACAATCGTGGAGACAGCGGTTAATATAATCGCATAAGCATTGATATTGGCAATTTCAGTCGGTGTCATACACAACCTCGTTGTTGTTTTCCTTCAAGATCGTAATATGCTTTCAGATGTCACCTCTGAAAACTCGCTTTCCAAAATACTTCGCAACCCCGGTGAGTCTCAATAATGGGAGTTAAATCAGGAAGATCTGTTCCCGGATTGTTTTTCGATGCATCAGAGTTACTGAACGAACTTTGTACCGGGATAGACGACTGCACACCAAGGGTCATACATGACAACCTCTGTTCCCTATTTACCTGTGATGATAGCACTGAATTCTTTTTCGCGGATAAGTTTTGGAAAGCGAAACGTCTGGCGCGGGTAAGCCCGAACCCATTCGCTCCAGAGGAACTTACAATGGACATTGCAGATCTTGGACAGGTTCACATGGTCATCAAGCAATACATCGAAGACTTTTAATTCATCGAATTCTGAAGGTTCTGACATCAATTCCGGTTAATCGGAATTTTTCTTTAAACCGGTTCAGTACTGATAGGTTTACCTCATCCATGAAAGTCGGAGAAAGATTATTTCCAGGGGTTTTCTGTTTACCAGAGATGGGGAGGAAATTTTCTTGCCCGATCATGAATGCATTATTTGTTTCAAATATTTTCGTGATGGATATAATGGATCACCAGCACAGCATGTGAAGAGGGGACATAATAGCTGATTCTACAAAGTCAAAAATTGCAACATCTTTTGCAACAACGGCCATATCGTTTTACCTAATCCGTATTCCTGTTTCTTTCAAACATCATCCTTTTCATTCAGAACCTGATTTTTCTGAACAGGAATGCCCCGAGTATAGTCATAAGTATCGTGAAACCCCCGATAACCGCCACACAGATCAGCGGATTAACCTGTGAAGAACCGGTGAGACCGTAACGGATCCCTTCAACGCCATAGGTCAACGGATCCACCAGCGTAATCGGAGCCATCCATGACGGCAATGAGCTGATTGGAAAAAGAGCACCAGACAGTCCGAATATGGGGAAAACAACAAAATTCATAATAAGCTGGAAACCTGTCATGTCATCCATACGTGATGCAATCGCAATGCCAAACGCCGTGAATGATATACCGATAAGGATCATGAATCCAAGAGCCACGAGAAAACCAGCTGGATTTGATACGTGAAGCCCGATAAATAATGAAAGGATGAGGATCATAAATCCCTGAAGTACTGCTGTTGTTGCTCCACCCAGCGTCTGGCCTAACATGATCTCCAGTCGCGAGACCGGTGCAACCAGGGTTTCTTTCAAAAATCCGAATTGCTTATCCCATATAATTTGGATTCCGGAAAAAACTGAGGTGAACAGTACACTCATTGCTACGATGCCGGGTATCAGGAATACGATGTAGTTTCCGCCGATTCCTGGCAATGTCACCACGGAATTCAATCCAAAGCCCAAAAAGAGCAGGAAGAAGAGCGGCATACTGATACTGCCAATGATCCGACTTTTGGATCGCACATAGCGTTTCATATTCCTGAGCCAGATGGCATATACAATGTCCATGATTAATGCCTCACCATCCGCTGGTACATCCGCATGTTGGTTTTATGGTCAGCCTCTTCATCACGGATCGTTTTTCCAGTAAAAAAGAGAAACACGTCTTCTAGAGTTGGTTTATGGATGGCAAGGGATTCGATAGAGACTTGTTTTGAGTTGAGCAGAGTTACGATAGCACTAATGTGCTGTTCGGCATTTTTCAGGTTGATAACTACTTCATCATTATGCTGTTCCACGCGGGTGATCCAAGGTTCGCTCAGGGCTGCAACCACAGCAGCCGGGTCTGGTGATCTGATCGTCACTACATCCCCGCCAATTCCATCTTTGAGGTTTTTTGGAGCATCAAGAGCAATGATCTTACCATGATCGATAATAGCAACCCGGTTGCATAACTGGTCGGCTTCTTCCATGTAATGCGTCGTCAGGATGATGGTAATTCCCTTCTCTTTGGCCAAGGTGGCAATGTATTGCCAGAGATGATTTCGGGTCTGAGGGTCAAGGCCCAACGTAGGTTCATCAAGGAAGAGGACCGCAGGGTGGTGGAGAAGTCCACGGGCAATTTCCAGACGACGCCTCATTCCTCCGGAAAATGTTTTTACGATGTCGTCTTTCCGGTTTTCCAACTCGACAAGGTTGAGTAGCTCTGTAATCCGTTGCTTACGTAGATCTGCGGGGACACGGTAAAGACGTCCATGAAAATCCATATTTTCCCAGGCAGTCAGTTCTTCATCGAGACTCTGGTCCTGGAAGACGATCCCTATGGATTTTCTCACTCCATCCTCGTTACGTTCGATATCGATGCCATTAACCGTCGCTGAACCGGACGTAGGTTTGAGCATAGTTGACAGCATGGATATTGTTGTTGTTTTCCCGGCGCCATTGGGACCAAGCAGCCCAAAAATCTCTCCGTGATCGATATCAAGTGATATTTTGTCCACAGCAACCAGTTCGTTGAATCGCTTGGTCAGGTTATCGATATGAAGTGCAATAGTCATGAGGAGTTATCCCTTCCTTTCAATCGTGAACACGCAGCAGTCTATATTCCGCTCTTAACTGCATTGATTTCCGTCAAGTGATATAATATCCCGATTATTGCATTTATTGCAATTAATTTTCGAAACTGGTTTTGAACCATGAGCAGACCTTTGTCATAAAAGAGGTTCTGGCTGATTGTCGCATACTACCGGGAAGGTAGTGGGCTTAAGGAAAAATTTTTCATCGGCTTCAAGGACTCTTTTCATAATAAGCTCCTTTCCAAGAGGGGTCAAAGCAAAAATAGGTATAACTGCTCCCACCTGGAGGAGTGCCTTTTTTCCGGCAATTGACCTGATGGTTTTCGATGCACAACCGGTGACGAGATCTGAAACACCTACCATACGTTGGGCATCCTCTTCGGCAATCCCGCTCATATGAACACCGAAAATAAAAGCACCGGGATAATAGGTTCGGATATTTTCTGCAATATCAGGATCTGAGACCGGGATAGCAATACGGGAAAAACCCATCTTTTGTGCGACAATTGTTGCTCCCAAAGGATCGAGGCTGGCGCCAACCCGGTCAAAAACAACGCCGCCATATTGCTCAATTCTATCTATTACCTCGGGGATCGGTGACGTCGAAATGAGCCCGGACAACAAGCCACTTATCCCCAGTACCATAGCCGGATTAGTGATAATGAGTGTTCCTGCCCCGTCGCAATTGCAAATGGCGGCATCAAACATTCCGCTACGTAGTCCACATGCAAGTAGCTCTGCAGGGGCAAATCCAAAGAACTCTCGATCAGAGATCACCTTCCGGCGTGCCGTACACATTCCAAATGAGCGGATCCTCTGTTCAATAGTTTTTTTTATCGCTTTTTTTGATATTTCATCAACAGGAATTTCAAACCGTTTCGCCAGGGGACAGTCTTTTATCCGGGGTTCACCGATCTCCACCACCTGCCCGTTATGCACCTTTATACGGCATTTTCCTACCGTTTCAAAAATATGTTCATCACCTGAATTGTTGTCCATTAGGCCTGTCCCCGGAAATGTTGTTCTGTACAAGATAACGATAAATTTCCAATTTTACCTCTGCTAGATCAGGTAACCATATTGAACTATGATAGATAATCCTGTGCCTTTGTTGCAAAAAACGTTGCAATTTCTGATATTCGTGAAATCTTCTATTAAGAGGTTATTCTCATACTGGGCTGGAGATTCAATATGGCATTGGCACAAGACTCACGAATTTGTATCACATTCAGACATTCATATTCACAGTCGGTAATACGAGGATGACAATTTAGAGACGGAGTGTATATGAAACCGTTTACTGCCATAATTGGTATTCTTATAATTTTCCTGACGGTTGGTACCGTAAGTGCAGCTGGTGGCAGCTCATCGATAAGTACCAGCAGTTCTTCCGGGACAAGTTCTGCCAGTGCGTCCACAACGACACTCAATCCAGATCAGGCCCTTTCCCAGGTCTATGTGAGTTCTGTAGTCGTAGATCCACAGGAATTCTACTCCTATGATCAGGGAATCATATCGGTTACCTTGACAAACTCCGGTTCCCAGGAAGTTGCATTTGAACACGCAGACATTCTCAACTCCCAGAATATCTATATCCCGGATGAAACTCTCAACCCCTACCAGGGTCAGACCTACCTCGGGCCCGGAAATTCATTTACCTATACATTTAAGGTTGTCGCAAAACCGCCTGATGGAATATATTACCCTGAATTCAGTGTGGCATCCCTCGGGGGCAACAGACTTAACCTATCCCATAGAAGTTCAGGAAGATTCAACACCAATTGTAGAAGCGATTTCGCAGCGACCAGGTAATTTTGCCATCAACAATCCGGATACTGTAAACCTGACCATCACCAATCCTCGCGGAGGAGCCATCAGTAATGTCATAATAACGCCTTCCGGTTCAGGTTTTGATATCGACCCACGCCAGTCCTTTATCTCTTCGTTACCCGGTGGCAGTTCTATGAATGTACCGTTTGCCATTACGCCCTATCAGGTGTCTAATGTTACTTTCAATATCCAATACAGCAATGGGCAGATAGTCCAGAACCCACACTCGGATACTGTTGTCCTTCCGCTCAATATCGGTTCAAGCTTAACCGCCGCGTCAACTGATATAAACGATCTGGCACTCACTAACGCGAATGGCGTATACACTTTGACTGGTGACGTGACCAATACGGGGATAACCGATGCAAACGGGGTGGTAGTGTCTGTTGGGGCACCGGCAACACCGGTGGAGCCATATTCCAATTATGCAGTCGGTTCATTGACGTCGAATGATTTCTCCAGTTTTACACTCACCTTTACCGCATCCTCTCTCGCGGCCATTCCTATCACAACAGTATGGAAGGATGATAGTGGCAACAATCTGAGTTCAGGTACAGACATTTGACCTGCGTTCGCTCACATCTTCAGGTACCACCGGCACCTCTGGCACACGAACCAGTTCAGGAGGAACAGGATCCACGGCTGGGACTGGCTCTTACACTGGCGGCGGTGGTGGGGGAGTTGGCGGACTGTTTGGTGGCGGCCGGGGCGGTGGCCTGAGTGCGTTCTACCCGATCATTATCGGGGGCATTGTATTTGTTGTCGTTGTGATTCTCTATGTGAAGAGGAAATGGATCATGGGGAAAATTAGGAAAAAAGACCTAGGTAAGCAAACATGACCGATGAGCCACTCATCCGGCTTACCGATGTCACAAAAACCTATCACCTGGAAAGTGGCGACTTTACCGCGCTCGATCACGTATCTCTCGATATAGAGGAGGGTGAATTTGTGGCAATTATGGGACCTTCCGGATCAGGCAAATCAACGATGATGAACCAGTTGGGTATTCTCGATGTCCCTACCTCCGGGGAACTCTATATCGCTGGTCGAAATGTGGCGAAAATGTCAAGCATCGAACGGACACACATGCGCCGGGACGTCATCGGATATGTTTTCCAGAAATTTTATCTCATACCTCTCCTTTCTGCATACGAAAACGTGGAGTACCCTCTTATACTCAAGTATAAAAAGAGGGACACGACCGGAAAGGCAGCCGAATACCTTAAAGCGGTGGGTATTGATCCTGTCATGGGTGCCCATCGTCCTAATCAACTATCCGGAGGACAGCAGCAGCGGGTAGCCATTGCACGAGCCCTAGTAAACGAGCCAAAGATCCTTATCTGTGATGAACCCACCGGGAATCTTGATAGCAAGACCGGGCTCCAGATTATGGAGATCCTGACTGACCTTCACCGGAAGGGAAAGACGGTTATTATTGTGACGCATGATCCGAATATTGCAGCAAACGCACAGCGGATAATCCGGCTCGCTGACGGAAGGATTGTGGCATCATGAGAGACATTTTTTTCGATCTATCGGTTAGAAGTGTCCGGCTGAATTTCCTGCGTTCGATTCTTGCCTCTATCGGGATCGTTATCGGTGTTGTTGCTATCTCATCTATGGGCATGCTCGGGGCTAACCTGTCGCTCTCAGTAAAGGATCAGCTATCGGCGGGTGTCAACACGATTATCCTCACTTCCGATGTCGTGAAAGTGGGCACCGGTCTTGGAGCCGCACCGCCGTCAAGTACTATAGATTCGAGCACCCTCAACGATATCCGAAGTTCCGTTGGACAGAATACCGTGATACCGATTCACCGTACGAGTATCCAGTTTAGTATCGGCGACCAGAATGGTCGGGGAACGATCTATGGGCTCAATCCCACCGACGTCCCAAAATTCCTTACCATAGCGCAAGGTTCGAATATCCGGGGCAGTGACGTTCTTGCAGGTGCAACCCTTGCCACCACCTTCAACCTGGTTCCCGGGGATACCATTCAAATCGGTGAGAAATGTGCTACCATTACGCGTCCGGTTGTCAGGGTCGCTGGTATTCTTGTAGCACGGGGGATTGCGACAGACGGCGTCAATGTCGATAATGGTATGGTCGTCGATGACTCCTGGTACACAAATGAGTTCGGGGGTCTGGACCAGTATGATCAGGTTAACGTGATTGTGGGAGATGTTTCCACCATCAACACTACCGAAGCGGCAATTAACGCAAAAGTAAACAGGAACAGCGACGTGGTACGAGTTACCGATGCCAGTTCCCGTTTGTCAAGCATTACAAGCACCCTTGGAACAATTACCACATTTATAACGGCAATCGGTGGAATCTCACTTGTCGTCGCTGCCGTAAGTATCTTCAATGTCATGATGATGTCGGTTAAGGAGCGGGTCCAGGAGATTGGTATCCTCCTCTCTATCGGGACTGAGAAAGGCGAGGTTCGCAGGATGTTCCTGTACGAGGCGCTTATCCTTGGCCTTATCGGTGCGGGGGTAGGAGGCATTATGAGCTTTATCATCGGATATACCGTCGTAGGTGCCATGACGGGTTCCACCGCGTATTTTTTCCAACCGGCAAGCCTGATTTATATCCCCTACGGGATAATTATCGGGGTCGTGGTCTGCGTCGTATCCGGAATGTACCCTGCCTGGGCTGCCTCGAATATGGATCCGATCGATGCACTGAGAGCCGAATAATATTTTTAAAATGTCCCGGGGTCTCTTGTAAGAATTAAGTAATATGCGAAGCTCTTTTAGTCAGGTACGATCATCACCTATCCTACTGAAACAATCGAAAATTAAGGGGTTGTAATATGATAGAAGAACTATTTCAGGGAAACAAAAGATTCCAGGAGACCTTTTTTATAGAGAATATTTCTCAGTATCGTGAGCTCATAGAAGGCGAAAAACCGAAAGTTCTCTGGATCGGTTGTTCTGATGCGAGAATCCAGACAGGGCATATAACCGATGCACCCCCCGGGACACTCTATATTCATCGCAATATGGGAAATATTGCCCCAAATCATGACTGGAACTTTGCATCCGTACTAGAATATGCGATTGTCCATTTGAACGTCGAAGATATTGTCGTCTGTGGTCATTCAGATTGCGATGCAATCAGGGCTCTCGACCAGAATCTGCAGGATGCATACATCCCTCTCTGGCTTAACGAAGCTCGCGAGGCGAAAAATCGCGTGGATTCGTGGATTGCGCCGCCAAGGACGAAGGAACAGATGGAAGAGCGATGGAAGCAGATCGAAATGGAAAATGTTCGTCTCCAAATAGAGCACCTAATCGCGTATCCCTTCGTAAAAAAAGCTACAGATGAAGAGAAAATTAAAATCTACGGAATTTACTATGATCTGAGAACCGGTATTCTATCCCGAATCGTGTGAACAAATATTTATTACAGACAAGATTCTATCCGAATTTTAAGTAATATGCCTTCTTTTTTAAGAGGTTTTGGGAATTTTTGGATAAAGGCTCAGGGAATATTAGAATCAATTTTTTCCAGGGTTAATTCCAAGACACCTTCTGCGAAACGCTTTTTACTAAACCTTACTTCACCGGGGATATTAATTACTTTTTTGTATTGTATCACGGAGTTAATAGCTAAAATAGTTATTGAAGTTGAACGGTTTTCAAGGGCGATTTTGATTTTTTCTTCGGCAATGCCTGGCAGTTCTGTACGTATGCGGAGGAATTTTCCATCATCTATGAATGTTGTTTCTGGTTCGGTAGTTTTTTCCGGTTTGATTTTTTTAGAATTTTCTGTTTTCATATTCCTGCGCCCGGTTAACTTTTTATAGACTACATATTTTTTAGGTAACATCCATTTTTTAATTGGTTTTCATCAGTTTGAAGCTCGAAAAAGGGGTATAAATAACCCCAATCAGTTATCGGGCTTATAATTCGACTTCTAAATGCCACAACGCCACTATTTTTCTTGAGCCATATTTTTTAAGGCTCTTTTTATGATGTAATTTAGAGGTTCTTATGGACAGCAACGAACGAAGCGGCCTTTACCTATGATTCCACTATCGTCTGTCCGCATGCGTTATTCAGATGAGGATTAACAGCCTCAACTGAGTTGAATTCGGCATTCTTCTCATAAAGATGGTAATCTACCTCCCGTGGGCAACACTATACCCGGAGACTACATCTTTATGATAGAAGATATACCTGACGAGGTATTGCAAATATTGCTACGTTTTTAAGAATGAGACATTTCAAGAGAAAAAAGAGAAAAAGAGATTTGATGCTAGCATTATTCTAAACTTCCATTTATCGTTTATTCTGGTTTTTATGAATGCCCTTTTCATTGATTTTGATTTTCAATCCCAGCGTTTATTTCATTCCCATCTCCTAAAATATGCCAGAAAACTAACCTGAACTCGTTCAGTCTCTGGCTGACGTGTTTTTTTCCTTTTTCAGTAAGACAAAACAATTTAGATTTTCCCGAAACTTCAACTTCAAGATAACCGTCCTTCAAAAGATCATGAAGGATGGTGTAAACTCTTGCCTGCGGAATGAGGACTTTATATCTCCTTTGAATCTCATGAACGATATCATACCCGGACATCGGTTTTTCCAGTAGTGAAAGAACTACTGGCTCCAGTGATTTTTTTATAACGCAATCAATAGTTGACTGAGGAACAACGGAAACGGATTTTGCGGGAAATGAATTATGAGCGAATGAAAAAGTGGTCTCTTTACCAGTAGAAACAATGATCTTGGGAATACCTGCAGCCAAAGATGCTATCAGTTGATGATCCATATTCCCGATATTCACGGCAATGATTCCTGATACGGGGATCATATTCTTCTTTTTTGAAAGAAGCAAATCCTTGATAGAAAGAATATCTTCGAACTCTTCAGGTTCAGAAAAATCGAGAAGGATCTGTAATGATGCTGTTGGAGATGGATCGTCCGATAGGGATTGGGTACATTTTTCAAGGATAGGTAAAAGGTTATAAACTTCTTTTCTTCTTATTCGGAACGTATAGAGTTCCTTTTTCCGGATCTCATTTTGGAAATATTTCGGAATCGTTGACTTGGAGTAAGAAAATAATGTGCGTCCTCGCTTTTTTATTCCCTCTTCCAATACAAATTTAAATATGGATTCTTTTGCATCAGGGTCTGTATAGAGAAATAAACCGATTTCTGTAAAAATATCTGTTAATAGAACGGTTTTCTCTTCAGTTATATCAAGGTAAGTAAGACTTTCATCTGCACTCTGGGAGGTTACCATCTCCGTTGAAATGTTTTCCCGACCCATTTTTTGTAATTTCTGCAGATCCTGTTCTTCCGATTTCCGGAACAGCGCCACTTCAATGGCGGCCTTAATTTCGAGCTCATTGATGGGTTTTACAATATATCCATACGGTCGGACACTTTTTGCTTTTTTGATTATTTCGTCGTCGGCATATGCGGTGATAAAAACAACCGGAATATCCAGTTCATCTGATATAATTTTTGCTGAATCGATCCCATTCATCCTTCCCGGCATAACGATATCCATCAAAACAAGATCTGGTCGAGTACTTCGTGCCTTATCAATTGCATCCTCTCCGGAGGCTGCCATGCCTACAACGGTATATCCCAGACTGCTTAGACGTTCTTCGAGGCGCATTGCAATAAGCGCTTCATCATCTACAACAAGTATCTTTGACATGACTCATGTCCCGCCTTGAATGAAAGGGAATTCTACCGAAATTTCAGTTCCGCCTTGGATGTTTATCTTTAAAGAGCCTCTCAGCTGGTGTTGCACGAGTGTCCTGATCAGCTTAAGTCCAAGGCTGGTAGAACGATCTAAATTCACCGTATCCGGTATTCCAATACCATTATCCCGGAAAGTAAGGTGGTTTTGCCCATCCTCCTGAGATCCGGAAATTTCAATCACTCCTTGTTTTCTCCCAGTAAAGGCATGTTTATAGGCATTTGAGAGTATTTCATTGACTATAAGTGCACAAGGTAACGCTTGGTCGAGTGTGAGAAATATGTCCGGAGAATTAATTTCACAATTAATTTCCTGCCCCGGTTTGAAATAAATATTCGATAGTAAATTAACCTGATCCCTGAATTGACTGGTTATATTGAATTTCCCCAGCTGCTCGCTTTCATACAGGCGGGAATGAAACTGTGCAATGGTCTGGATTTTAAGCATTATATCGGTAAGTAGGTCATTCGTTAATTCATCACGAGTACGCATCCGTGTCATATCAAGCACACTGGATATCAGCTCGAGATTATTCTTTACGCGGTGCTGAATCTCTCGAAGCAGGATTTCCTTTTCCTGAATGGAAGATAAAAGTTTTTCCTCTGCTTGTCTGCGATCGGTAACGTCCCGGAAGCTCCATACTCTGCCGACTAGCGTATCTTCTATTTTCTGGGGTTTTGAATAGCATTCAAAAATTTTTCCATCTTTAAATTCGATCATATCAAAGCTTTCACGTCCCGAGAAAGATTGAAGATCTTTGATGCTAGATTGAAACTCATCAGGATTCTTAAGTTGGGTCACTATTTGATTAACTACCCCCTTCCATTCCCTCGATTCCAATAACCTTGGGGGGATGTCCCACATGTTCACAAAATTCTGGTTATAACTAGTAATATTTCCCTTCAGATCGACGACGATGATTCCGTCAGCCGTTGATTCAAGTGATGCATTGAGAAGAGAAAGAGTTTTTTTTAGCGTTTTATCTGATATCGTCCGTTGAAGGATCTCTTCCTGGAGCGTCTCGTTTATTTTTGCATATCCGATTGCTCGCAATTTATACTCATATTCTATCTTTTTCCGATCAGTGATATCCTGCCCTTGTGCAATAGTTGAAACAATTGTTTTTCCATCATTACCAAAAATAGAGGCAGAGTTCCAAAGTACTGTCCTGACCTTACCATTCTTATGGAGAACGGGGATTTCGACACTTTCCCAACGTTCTCCTTCCAGAGTCTTTTGGATAAGAGCGGTCACCGTATCGAGATAGTTCTCAGGGAAAAGAATGGAAAATGGTTTTCCGATGACTTCCTTTGCTTTTCGACCGGTTAGATGCTCAAAAGCATGGTTGAAAAGAGTAACGCGGAGTTCAGGGTTCCAAACAATAATAGGGGCGTTAGCATACGTTATAAGGTTATCAAAATATTCTTTCGTTTCACGAAGTTTATCCTGAATCTGAACCTGTTCAGTTATATCGTAAGCTAGTTCACCCGCGCCAATAATATTTTCTTTGGCATCCCTGATAGGGATATGAATTACATGATAGACTTTGTGGGACTTCCCAGGATCTCCATATTCTTGTATTTTATTTATATTCTCACCGTGGAGTACCTTACTCCACTCGATCATGGCTTCCTTTTGCTCTTCCGGCTTTTCCCTGAACAATTCTACCATACTGGTGCCTAAAGTGAGATTCTTTCCCGTAAGTCGCTTAATTTCTTTTTTGTATTCGTTATTAAAAAACAAGTAACGTAAATTCACGTCTTGTATAGCGATATTCACACCGGTCCCTTTTGTTACGGTCTCTAAAAACTCGTGAGCCTGGCGGAAGGTTTCCTCCCGGTGGTGCAGTACCTCTTCACACTTTTTGTTGTATTTTAAGATCAGACCAAGTTCATTATGGAGTCTCGTGAGTCTTTCATTAAGTACAGTGATTTCATCGTTTTTTCTGACTAATTCCCATTCTGCCTTTCTTTGTTTGGTAATGTTTACTACATAAATTCTGACCGTCTGGAACTCGCGGAAAAATAAAATATTTTCCGAAAAACACGCATCTTTAAGGATAATTTCTCTGGAAACCTGTGATTCAGCACTATCCTTAAGGAGGCGTAATATTTCCACTTTATCATCTGGAATAAATATTGCGGGATTTTCAGGAAATCCCAGATTATTCAGAGTTTTTTGAGTTGCTGAATTGAAAAAAGTGATTGCCCCGTTTGCATCCATTTCAACAATTGGATTCGGGTTCATATCAGGAAAACTTTCCATCCATCGGATTTTTTCATTAGACCAATTACCTTCGACCATTTTTTCCCCACATTCAGAGATTAAATTTTTAAGTGCCTTGGTACTTTACGAACCGAAATCTGGTTCTTCTCTGATTATTCACAGATTTCACTCCCACCGATCTTCATATTTCGATATTATCTGAAAAGTATTTTTTTTCCTGAACGCCATAAGATCTAGTATAAATTTAATAAATATTTTGCAAGTTTGCAATTTTTGAAACATACAATTTTTGATTATTTCTCTGATTGCGTTTCATCCGGGTAAAGTGTCCCCATAACACATTTCATATAGGATATGTGCAGATCCCAAAATCGATAGAATCGTAATTGGATGAATATGGTTCATATAGCCCGATTCCCAGGACATCTTCCAAAAATAAAACTAAAATGTGTCAGTATGGATTTGACAATTTGCAAAAAAAAGAAAATCGGGATATATTATTATGCTTTTAACATCAGTCTCCTGCATGCCTCTAAAATTTAAGAACTCACGATCGTTGCTCCTTATTACGATCCTCAGTTTTGCTGTAGCGATCTGTATGGTACCAGTTTCAGCAGCCCCAAGCACATCGTCTCTTCAGGTTTC
This sequence comes from uncultured Methanoregulaceae archaeon, assembly GCA_963701095.1. Classification (GTDB taxonomy): domain Archaea; phylum Halobacteriota; class Methanomicrobia; order Methanomicrobiales; family Methanospirillaceae; genus Methanoregula. The sequence continues at coordinate 443,980 of OY969564.1, read as the reverse complement.
ATCAACTCCGTCCAACGCATTGGCATGTCTTGACCAATCGTATTGTCAGGCTACCCCAGCTACATTCGTTGAGAACGCAAATAGTTATCATTCCCTTACAGTCTACCAGGCGGGCTATACGCAATCCTCACAAACGGTCTACGCTCCTGACGCCGGAGAAATTACATCGATTAACGTAAACCTCGTCACAAGCCCATCTCAGACCGGGATTCTTAACCTTGATTCCAGCCCTTCCAATGCGGATATCTGGATTGATAATGTGTATTATGGTGCAACACCACAGACTATTGCCCTTAATCCAGCTACACATACCTTGATTCTCAAAAAGGCCGGGTATTTCGATTTCACTGCTCCCATTAGTATAGCAAGCGGCGAAACCACCAACCTTATAGAAACACTGAGTCCATACACTCAGGCATCAGGTTATGGTGATCTCCAGATCACGACAACCCCTCTCGGAGGAGCGGTGTACGTCGATGGTAATTATGAGGGTATTACCGTAGGAGGGTTTAATGGGGCATCATCGCCACTCTACGTAACCCAGCTCAGCCCAGGATCCTATACGGTCAGTATTACTCTTGCGAATTACCAGACATACACAACAACTGCTACGGTTACAGCAGGATCAACATATACTATTCAGACTACTATGGTTCCTGTAACGCCAGGCCCGACGCCGATCACAAACGGCGTGATCACTGTCGAATCAAATCCGGCAGGTGCCTACATTTATTTAGATAATGTATTTAAAGGCGTCACACCGCTTTCCCTAACGAACGTTCCGCAGGGAACCCACATAGTTTTATTAAGGTTGACCGGGTACGAGGACTGGCAGGTATCGAAGAACGTTCCTTCAGGCGGCAGTGTCGATACGTCGGGGATACTTACACCATCAACATCATCGTCATCTCCTACCGCATTACCCACAAAATCCCCTATAGAAGTAGTTACAATACTCTCCTCAATTGGTATTTGCTACGCAGTCGTAATGCTACACAAAAAGAGCAAATAATCCAATTTTTTTTCGATACCTTTCAAATGTTTCAACTAGTAGCATGTCGGATCCTTGAATGAAAATTCAAAATTATCATATAATACATAAATGCAGAACTGATATTTTTTCAACAGATCTGCGGAATGAATAAATTTATAATATTTCTTACCTGAACGGAAATTCTGATCGATTCAGATTTTGCAACGTCAGGTAATCCTTATACTCTTTCCAACTATAAGGACGATAACTCTGGTATGGATAAAAAAGCGAATGCTAATCACTTCAAAACCATATCGGGGAAGGGAGTTGAAAAAAATGTTCATGAAAATGATGCAAACTCCAGGTGAAGGTGTATAACTATGGCACATGATACTGTAGAATTAAAAAACCAGACGGCTGAAGCTCTGGAAGAGGCTGCCCGCAAGCTGCGGATAGCTGATGTATCGGCGAGAGGAGAGGATGTAAGGGCCATCCTGCAGGATGTCGAGGACCGGGTAAACCAGTTTAAGGCAGATGTTGGCCACGGCTATCATAATATGGAAACGTCATATCACAAACACGTGGAACCTGTAGAACATGTTATATGTGATCATCCAATACCTGCGGTGTTAGTTGCAGCAGGAATAGGTATTCTCCTTGGCATGATCATCTTCAAATCACGAGATTAACGAAGGTTTCTATGGGTTCAGCTGCCGAAACCGAAGGAGATACGATAGAATTACAGTTCGTCAGGATAATCAAATATATAGATCTCTACCTGCGGCAAAAAACAGATTTGTTTCTGCAGGACTATGTGTTTGAACCTGTGAACTTCCTTTTTAAACAGTTAATGTATTTATCGGTCATTCTCACCTCACTGGTAGCTGGAATCATAATCTTGGTTGTAGGTATTATCCTTTTTATCGCTACATTAGTTCCTCTTTGGGCGGCCCTCCTCATCACGGGAGCTATCATGTGTGGAGTAGGAACTGTAGCGGCACATCTGGTCCTATCGAACAAAATCGTTCTGAACACTCCCCTTGCGAAGGATATGATAAAAAATGGAAAGCAATAGGCGTATTACAAAAGAAGATCTCCTTGTCACTGAATCGTTGATTGCTCAATCTTACAGTGAGCTGAAACAATCCGTAATCCAGAATCCATTTAGTGTTTGCAAAACTGTGGGAAAAACGGTACGCGATCACCCAATTGCCACAGCTGCCACAGCAGTGGTTGCCGGAATAGCCGTTTACGGGATATTCCAACTGATGACATCACGTGCTCCGACAAAGGAAGCACAACAAAGATCTCGCGTCACCCGGCAGAAGGATACGAATAATACGGATCTTATCCGTGAAATGATCCCGGTTATTATTCCGATAGTGACGCCTTATATTACGACTTATCTCCAGAAATACGCCGAAAAATACCTCTCCGATTAATACGAGTATTCTAAGTGGAAATTCATTTTTGTTTGAGAAACGTTGCCTTCGGGTTCAGAATACCTGGCTTTTTTTCTTGAATTATTGCAGATTTTGTAATAACCGGAACGGTATAAATAATCACCGGATATATGCAATCCATAATTAGAATGACGGAGATTTTTGATATTTTTAAGAGTTTTCGAAAAAATACAATCGGGGAAGGGAGTTGAATAAATTGCGTTTAAAACAAATGATCCAAAAGAGACAACGCGTAACCATTTTGAATGGGCCTGTAAATTGGATGATAATTGCAGGAATTGTCACCGCTGATTATGTGAAGATCCGGATATCCGAAGATCTGGAAAAAACAGGTTTCTTCATTTTCCATTTCGATATTTTACAAGATACAAGGTTTTTTGCCATCTACACGAGGAGTGGATTATGAACGCCGAAGAAATCCTGACCGTTTCCCTCATTGATGATATCCATAAGACGGATACCCCAGCAGGAAACGCGATCCGGCGGATCATGGATGGATTAACAGATTTCGGCATTCATATCATCGATGTTGGATTAGTCGATAATGCAAGTGGTGCTCTTGCCAGCCTTCCTGAATCTGATAGCGTATTCATCAACTGGAACCTTGGCGGAGATACGCCACATCGCCATAATGCGACTGTGGCACTCATAAATGCGATCCGGAAGAGGAACGAGGAGATCCCTATCTTCCTGATGGGGGAACCCACGAAAGAATCTCCCACGACCCTCACTTTAGACATGATCCGTGAGGTCAGTGAATATGTCTGGGTAATGGAAGATTCACCGGAGTTTATTGCTGGACGGATACGGGCAGCCTCCAGGCGTTACCGTGCCCACCTTCTCCCGCCATTTTTTGGCTCTCTCGCTACCTTCTCAGAGGATTTTGAATATTCATGGCATACTCCAGGCCATGCCGGTGGAACCGCATTCCGCAAATCGGCAGCCGGGCGGGCATTTTACAATTTTTTCGGAGAACATCTGCTAAGGTCTGATCTCTCCATTTCGGTAAGCGAATTGGGCTCTCTCCTCGATCACTCAGGACCTATTGGTGAAGCAGAGAAGTATGCTGCAAAAGTGTTCGGGGCAGACAGGACGTACTTCGTGACCAACGGAACCTCCACAGCAAATAAGGTAGTCTTCATGGGTTGTGTTACCGATGGTGATATTGTTCTCATAGATCGAAACTGTCACAAATCGGTAGAGCATGCGGTCACTATGACGCATTCAATCCCGGTATACTTGATTCCGACACGGAATAGGTTTGGGATCATCGGTCCTATTCACCCGAACGAGATGCTGCCAGATACAGTAACAGCAAAAATTAAAGCATGCCCGTTGACCCGGGCGGTAAATAAGCCAAATCCCACACTAGCAGTTGTAACGAATTCGACGTATGATGGTCTTTGTTATCGAGCCACCCGGGTTGAAGAGTTACTTGGTAGGATTGTTGATCGTATTCATTATGATGAGGCCTGGTTTGCATATGCCCGGTTTAATCCCCTGTACCGGGAGCGTTTCGCCATGCGAAAGGAAATAAAAAACTCCAATAGTCCCACGGTATTTGCAACACAGTCAACACACAAACTCCTCGCGGCACTCTCTCAGGCATCTATGGTCCATGTGCGGAACGGAAGATCCCCCGTGGAGCACGAACGGTTTAACGAAGCATTTATGATGCACACTTCGACCTCACCCTTTTACCCCATTATCGCTTCACTCGACGTCTCCTCAAAGATGATGGATGGCCCCTCGGGTTTAATTCTGACAACGGAATGCATTGACGAGGCAATCCGGTTCCGCGTAATAATGGCAAGGATTTCCCGTGAACTCGAAAAAGAAAAGGGGTCAAAAGACTGGTGGTTTGACATGTGGCAGCCAGATACCGTTACCGATCCCAAAACAGGAAAGACAGTTCCTTTTGCCGATGCTCATCATGATCTGCTACGCGACGACCCTTCCTGCTGGGTCCTGCACCCGAACGATGCATGGCATGGTTTTTCGGGGCTTGAAGACGGGTACTGCATGCTTGATCCTATCAAAGTTACTGTCGTTACTCCTGGGGTGGCGCCCGACGGATCTCTCGAGGCATGGGGGATCCCGGCAGCAATTGTTGTAAAATTCCTTGATACCCGTGGTATCATCAATGAGAAATCCGGGGATTATATCATCCTGTTTCTTTTCTCGATGGGAGTTACCAAAGGAAAGTGGGGGACTCTCGTATCTGAACTCTTTGAGTTCAAGCGCCATTATGACGAGAATTCTCCGCTTGACGAGATATTCCCCGACCTTACAACACAATACCCGGACCGGTACGGGAAAATGACCCTCCAGGATCTCGTAGCTGATATGCATGGCTTCATGCGGGAAAACGGGCAGGGAATTTTGCTTGAAAAAGCATACGGTCTTCTTCCACAACCGGCCATCACATTTGCCGAAGCATACAAACACCTCGTGAAAGGTGAAGTTGAACAGGTGCCAGTAGCAAAGATGGGAGACAAGATCGTCGCAACCGGTATTGTCCCCTATCCCCCGGGTATTCCTTTACTCCTTCCGGGAGAACGGACGGGCAGAGCTGATGAACCGGTACTCCAGTACCTGCTCGCACTCCAGAATTTCGATGCACGGTTCCCCGGTTTTACCCATGACACTCACGGTGTCGAATACGTGAATGGAGAGTATAGGATTTTCTGTATCAAGGAGAAATCATGACCGAAGATAACGTTGCAAAAACAAAAAAACCTGTTAATATGAAAATACTGGGCGTCTTTGCCCTCGCGATGATTAACGTCGCCGCGGTGTTGAGTATCAGGAATTTTCCCTCCATGGCAGAGTTCGGATGGTCGAGTGTAGGGTGGTACGTCATAGGAACAATATTATTTCTCGTCCCTATATCGCTTGCCGGTGCAGAACTCGCCACCGGATGGCCCGAAGGCGGTGGTGTCTATGCATGGGTGAAACAGGCCTTTGGGGAAAAAGGAGGTTTTATAGCGATCTTCTGCGATTGGTCCAACAACCTTGTCTGGTTTCCCACTGTACTTGCCTTCATTGCCTCGACCCTTGCCTTTGCTCTTACCCCGGATCTTGCAAATAATCCGGTCTATATGCTCAGTGTGATGATGATCGTATTCTGGGGTACGACTGCAATCGCATATTTCGGGCCTGATGTAACCTCAAAATTTTCCAATTTCGGCGTTGTGGCAGGGAGTATTTTCCCGACAGTTCTTATCATTCTATTCGGCCTCTGGTGGGTCATTACCGGCGCCGCAATAGTACTTCCCGTATTCTCTTTGGGGGCAATGCTCCCGGAAATAAACTTAACAACGGTGCCATTTTTCTCTACGATCATTCTTATGTTTGCGGGAATGGAGATGGCCGGGTTCCATGCGCTTGAGACCCGGAATCCGCAGAAAGATTATCCAAAAGCGATGGCATTATCGGCAGTTATTATTTTTCTTTGTTCGGTTTTCGGGACACTCGCGATAGCATTTGTCATCCCCACAACGCAGCTCGGTCTCGCATCCGGTACCATGCAGGCCATCCAGTACTTCCTTGGAGCAGTTAATCTCACGTGGCTTGTGGCACCTATGGCAATCCTCCTGACGCTTGGCGGAGTGGTGCTCCTCGCAGCCTGGCTCATCGGTCCTGCAAAAGGCCTCGGAGTTGTGGCCTTAGACGGGAATATGCCACAGGTTTTCAACCGTCATAACAAGTACGGGTCGCCAGTTGCAATACTTGTCACCCAAGCTCTCATCGGTTCTGCAATCTCTCTCCTGTATATTATCTTGCCATCTGTCAACCAGGCATACTGGATCATGTCGGCAATGACGACAGAACTGCTCTGCATCATGTACGTGCTGATTTTTGCGGCCCTCATCAAGCTCCGGTACAGTAAACCGGATCAGCCACGCCCGTTTAAGATCCCCGGCGGTATGACGGGGATCTGGATTGTTGGGGGTATTGGAGGGTTCGGTGTCGTATTTGCATTTATTGTAGGACTTATTCCTCCGTCATTTTTCACAAACATCCCGATCTATGTCGGTGCAGTACCTCCTCGGGACATTCCTCCTTGCAGTACCGCCGCTGGTCTTTATGAAATTCAAAAAACCTTCATGGGCCATTCCCGAAGATCAGGGTGATTGAACCCGGAATCCGGGAAAAACTGCCTTTTTTGGACTAAAACAAATCGTTGGTTAACGGATATATTTCCTGAATCTGGCGTTAATACAAGATAATATCATATCTTTTCGGAAATGTTGGGTCTTGGATACTGTTATGGAAGTCAGAAGAACCGGATTTTTGAGATATCACTTATTACGGATCTCTGATTCGGGTAAGTTTGGCTTTTCCAACAACGGAACCGAGCCAGAAATGTCGAATCGATTATCTCAAGTCGCAGCGGCATCGAGCTCTTCTGTCAGATTAGGCAGGAGATTTACCGACGTGTTTATTTCGACGGCGGCATCCCGGGTCAGGATCCGTTTCCATGTAAGTTCCGCCGAAGTGAGAGGATTCTGATCACCCAACTGCTCGATCTCGTAGATCTGGTTTCGATAATCCTCTGCAGCCATCAGGTGACTATAAAATGTAAATGTATCTTGTGCGGTCTTTCTATCCATCGTTGGGATTTCCTGCAGATATGCGAAGTACAGACCATTGGAAGGGTAGAGGGGGGGTTTGGACGTAGATAAAATTGTTACTGGGGTGCGTGAGGAATTCTTAATCAGTGGCGACAAGATTATCCTTAAGAGATGAGATATCGAGATAAAGGCCATCGGCGACGTCACTCTTCTCCTTATTCATCGTAGTGTAATAGAGGACAAGAGAATTAGCAAGGTAAATACCTCCACCTATAAGGACTCCGATCGCAAGAATCATAAGATCATTCTTGGTTTTTTCATCCATCGCTTTTACACTCTATTTTATTTCCTCTGCACACGGATAAAGAGAAAATTTCAAGATGGGAAATAAAACCAGAGCTTCAAAAACTGCGATTGAAAAAAAATTCATTGAATGTCAATGCTCATATGGGTGTTGCATCTATTTCAGATGGGAGCAACAGTCTGATAAGCTCAGACGGTACCTGACTTCCGGTATTAATGGCTATATCAAAATATGCCCGGTTATCTCGTTCACCTTTGTAGGTAAGGTCAATCTGGAAGTTGGTATTCATAAGGGTGATCACACCAAGTGTAGTAATCCTTGCATGCTGTTCTGATACGTCCTGGGTCTGACCTACCTGAAGTTGCTGCTGATTTCCATTCACATCCGTGGTGACTGAATTCCCATAAGAGATTGCACTGATCTGTGTGTTTCCGATCTGGATTGTCTGACCTTCAGGAAATGAAGTACCGTAACTCGAAGTATAGGGTAACACATCACCGGGAGAGACATTAGTTACTTGAACCGATACCGTGAGAAAGGCTGCTATTATTACTATAATGGCAAGAACTATAATGAATACACCAATCTTCATCCCTGTTCCCCAACCGGCCTTTTGTTTATCTTGTTTTTCCCGGTTGCGCTCCTCATCTAGTCCCTGTTTCCGTCCTTTTTCTGTCGCCATTTCACGCTGGCGTTGCGCATCCTGTTCCTCCCTTTTTCCCGTTTCCCGGGCCAGTTCCCGGCCCTTTTCATCATTCCCTGAATTTATATCATCCATGTAAAATTCCCCCTTTTCGCTGAGATTCGTTTCTCATTTTTTGAAGCCCTGTTCTTTGTTTCCTGATGACATTTTTTATTGTAATAAAACATCATCTGGTAAAATTACCACACCAGAGCAGGTCGTTATATGGCGGAAATACTATAATAATTAATTCCGATGTTACAAAATTTGAAGGGTGATAAAATATTTTAATTTATTTCAGGATTTTTTAGGTTCATTGAGATGAAGAATTCCCATAGACCGTGGAATGAAATGGCTTAAATGTAAGATTAATTCTCACAGAATCTCTTATGATAATTTTATTCTTTTTAAAACAAGAAATAGAAATTTTCAAAAAAAATTATTTCAGTTTTGTCTTTGCAACAACCGCAAGCATACCGATCACAACTGCAGCCACTGGAACGAGAGTTGATACTGGTGCCTGTGATGTTGTCGGAATAACGGTTGGCTGCAGTGTTGCCGGCGGCATGGTTGGTAGAGGTGTTGCGGCAATTGTCGGTATCACCTCTTGCGGAGTAACTATCACATAGGGTACCGGAATGGGTTCTTCGGTAGGTACTCCGTTGTTCCGTGTAGATGTCGTTCCGGTCTTGAAGACAGTGTCAGACCCATATTGGTTCGTAGCGGTCAGCTGGACATCATAGGATCCTTCGAATGGATAGGTATGCGTCGGATTCTGGTCTGTCGACGTTGTCCCGTCACCGAAATTCCAAAGCCATGCGGTTGGGCTCCCTAGGCTAAGGTCAGTGAATGTCACGACAAATGGTGCTTTACCCTGCCTTGAGCTTACAGTGAAATCAGCAATGGGCGTCTGGGTCACATGGATATAATCCACTTTCGTTTCTGTATTAGCACCGTTTGAATTTGTTACCGTTAGGGACACGGTATAATTGTTGGTTATCTGATTGCCGGATGTAGTGTATACATGTGAGGGATTTTGCTCGTTCGACGTTGTCCCGTCACCGAAATCCCAAGACCATCCAGTCGGGTTGCCTACGGACTTATCGGTGAACGCTACGGTGAAAGGCGAAATGCCCCTGGTAGGTGTTCCTACAAAGTCAGCACTCGGGAGATTTGTAACGGTGATGTAATTTAACTTTGTCAGGGAGTTCTGGGTGTACCCGTCAGATGCTGTCAGCATCACTGAATAAACTCCAACCTGGTTATATGCATGGCTGGGGTTCTGTTCGGAGCTTGTGGCTCCGTCGCCGAAATTCCATGACCAGCTGGTAGGATTACCTGCAGAAAGATCGGTGAATGATACGTACTGGTTCACACTCACAGTTGTCCTATCCGCCGTGAAGTTAACTAATGGTCCTGCTCTGACGTTAATCAGGTTGGATTCTGTCTTTGTGTTCTGTCCAAAGGCATTCGTCACGGTCAGTGAAACCGTATATGATCCGACATGGTTATAGAGATGAAGGGGAGGTTCCTGGCCACTGTATGTCGTTCCGTCGCCAAAATTCCATGACCATGTAACCGGGTTACCGTAGGAAGTATCCGTAAACTGGACATACTGAGTTTCACTGCCTACCTGGAAGCTCGGAATTGCCGTAGTAAAGTCTGCAGTGGGTGGGACCCCAACGTCTATATAATCAACTTTTTCCAGCGTGTTCTGTCCATTATTATTCGTGGCCGTCAGGGTGACGTTGTAAACCCCATTTGCCATATAGATTTCAGTGGGGTTCTGCAAGGTCGATGAATGGCCGTCGCCGAAATCCCAATACCAGGAAGTCGGCGAATTTGTTGTTAAGTCCGTAAAGTGTACAGGAGTGCCTGCAACAATAGTTGTATTATCCGCTACGAAATCTACTGCGGGAACACCACCAACAACGATCGCCTGTGTCGAAGTATCCGTCTGTATCCCATTGGTTACTGTAAGGCTAACGGCATAGACCCCTTTATTAGTGAAGGTATGGACTGGATTCGGTGTTGTGTCAGTAGTGCCATCGCCAAAATTCCACGTCCATGTTTGTGGATTCCCCGTAGATATATCGGTAAATCCTACAACAAGCGGCGCTACTCCGGATTTTGGATTGGCGGTAAATATTGATTTGAGAGCAGGCAATACATGAATTAAGTATTGTTTTGTGATGGTGGATGTACCCTTACTGTTGGTTACAGTCAGGGTCACGGAATAATCTCCCTGCGCAAAGAAGATGTGCACCGGGTTCTGTTGGGTCGATGTTTGACCATCCCCGAAATCCCAATTCCATGACGTTGGAGATCCCGATGAACGATCCGTGAACACTACCGTCAACGGTGCATTCCCTGTTGTCGGAATACCGGTAAAGTCAGCATTCGGAGCCAGTCCAATCCCGATATAATTTACTTTTGTCTCGGTACTGGTCCCATATGCATTTGTTACTGTGAGATTGACGGTAAATAATCCACTCTGAATATACGTGTGTTGTGGATTTTGATCGGTTGATGTTGCGCCATCGCCAAAATTCCAATAATATGTTAATGGGGTACTACCAGTTGATTGATCCTGAAATGTAACCACAGCAGGAGCCGTGGTGCCCGTGTACACCGCGTTAAAGTTGGCAACAGGTGCCAGTCCGACCGTGATATAGCCCGGCTGGACAGTGCTGTCGGCAGATACCATAGGTACCATCAGAATGAGGAGCAGGGTAATGATTCCCGCACACATTACACAATTCGTTTTCATCATAATTCTCACGATCGACCTCTATTAACAACCCGCTATACATTATCATTTCGGAATTTTACAATTCCTGTATTTGCAAATTTTGCAACATTCATCGTGAACAGGGTGCTCGATTCCACTTGATTGAAAAGAATATACTGTAGATCGCGTCCAAAAAATCTCCCGGTTTTGTAATTTTATTGTTTTTACTCTGAATCATCAGATTACCCGTCTTTTTGGTACAGATTTTGCAAAAACAGCCAAGAATTATATTATTTCCTATTCTATGCAGGGTAGTTCTGATATGCAGTAAAAAATTAGCTGAAAAATCATATCAGGGTATTGGAGTTGAATACAAAATGACTGATAATTTAAAAGTAAAGGCGGGTAAGATTGTCGATGATGCAAGAGTAGCTGCACATGCAGCCTATGATGATGCAAAAATGGCCGCCCATAATACACTCAAAGATGCAGATGTGGATGCTCACAAAGTGTCAGACAATATAAAAACAAGTGTCTCTAAAAGCGTCGCCGATGCCAGAATTGCGGTTCATGAGGCTAAGTCAAAATTGAAGGAGAAGTGAAGCAATGGCCGATTTAATCTACCTTGCAGTAATTTTCCTTGTGCTTGCCCTTATTTTTTATATAGCAGGTGCTCGGGGGATTGCGGGTTTCTCTATGGAAATCGCAAAATGGCTCGTTATAATCTTCATCATAGTTGCTATAATCACCTTTGTCCTGTAGCGGTACCTGAAGAAACAAAAATCTGATCTAACGATTCAATGTGGGACAAAAACAAAATGACTGATAATTCCAAAGTTACAATAAATGAGAGCGTTAATGAAACCCCCATGGGTGCACATTGTGTATCAGAGGATGAAAAAACCGGTGGCGCAATTCCCGTCTCTCGTAAACAAAAAGACCCGCCTCACAATAGGGATCAAGATGTAACAATTTCGATCAAACAGAAAAAAATTACCTGCCCAAAGTGCGGCGAATTAACGATTCGTGTAGAATTTCCTGATCAATATGAAGCCTGGATTAAATGTTCAGCATGCAATTTTTTTATGGGGATGAGTAAAGCAGAATGGCACCTTATTGAGAATAGTTCCAACATCAATGAAAAAATCAAAAAAATGGCGCAGGAAAAAAAATAATATCTTTTCTTTTGGTAGTGTACACGAAGTGCTGTAAAAAGTGAAGACGCCCTGTATCCAACATCAGATTGCAACAAGGAGAATACAGGGCAATGAATCTAAACGACATCGTACTAAATTATCTTACCGATAACGAGAAGGGAATGCAACAGCTCATCACGTGGTTTCTGAACGATGTGATGAACGAGGAAGTGGCCCAACAAGCCGGAGTACCGAAACACGCGAGATCGAGTTCGAGAAGAGCGCATCGGAACGGGTACCGGTCTAGGTCCCTGAAGACCCGGTTCGGGGATCTCATGCTCCAGAAACCGCAGTTACGCGAGATCCCGTTTGAGACAAAAGTATTCGAACGATACTCCCGGGCTGAGAAAGCGCTCGTGAACGCGATCATCGAATCGTATCTTCAGGGCGTATCGACCCGGAATGTCGAGAAAGTAATCTCACATCTGGGCGTCACCCAGATTTCGGCGTCCTACGTCTCGAAGGTAGCACAGGAACTCGATGTGAAAATCACGGAGTTTATGGAAAGAACCATCGACTCACACTTTCCGTATCTTTTCGTCGATGCATCGTACTTCAAAGTAAGAGATGGAGTCAAGTACGTCAACGAAAGCTCTTCTCGTAGTAGCCGGGTACGGGAAGACGGATACCGGGAGATCCTCGGAGCTCGTGTAGCTGATGCGGAACATGAACTTACCTGGGAAGGAATATTTTCCGACCTCAAGGATCGTGGTCTCAGTAAGGTGGATCTCGTTATTTCAGATGGACATTCCGGGATCCAATCGGCTGCCGAAAGGATGTTCCCTGGCTCATCATGGCAGCTTTGTCACGTTCATTTTATCCGGGCAGTTCTGAGAAAAGTCTCCCGAAAATATCACAAGTCGATCGCCGAACGACTCAAAGAATGTCTCAGTGATCATGCTCTCTTACTTGCTTATGCGAAGGAACTGGAGAATTTCGGGCTCTCTCGGGCTGCTGATACCATCTACCGGTTCGAGCACGGCCTGATGAATTACCGGGCATTTCCCCCGGAACACTGGAAAAAGATCCGGACTACTAATCTCCTGGAACGGGTTAATAAAGAACTCAAACGACGGAGCAGAAAAATAGGGGCTTTCCCGAATGATGCTTCGTTGTTAAGACTTACCGGTTCGATCCTTATCGATATTAATGAGGAGTGGATCACGGGTAACCGGTATTTATCTGTGAAGAGTGAGATGATCTCTTTGGATACTGGGTGTGCTGATTTTACAGCATTATAGAGACACTACCATGCCATCAGCGTAAGGTTATCGGAAAGGGATTGGAAATACGTGGATTGGTACTCGGCCAATTCCATCTTTGCAGCGTCAATCTTGCGTTTTTCGGTGTTATCGTTATATACTACCATCAGGGCAACGAGATTGTTGTCCTTATCCAGCAACGGAATCGTGTGCTGTTCGAGATAATGAATACCGGTCAGGAACTCAACAACAACGTTGCCGGTAACACCTTTTTTTGTCTCAAGTGCTTCACGGACGTTATGCCCGCTCTTCTCTAAAACCTTAAAATCCCTGATGCTCATAGACTGTATTTTTTCTTCGGTTAACCCGCTCAGGGCGAGGAATGCGTCATTGGCTATTTTAATATGAAAATTCGTATCAACCATTATCAGCGGTTGCGGGTTCTGCATCATCATCTGAAAAGCGAGTTGTTTTTGTTTGTTCGCTTCTGCAGTCTGTTTTTTTACTTTCTCATCTAGTTCCAAATTGTGCAGATACTCTTCGATCTCCCGTTTGACTGCCGGAACCAGCCGGTCATACCTGCCTTTTACAATGAAGTCGTGGGCACCGGCTCTCATCGTATTAACGGCTGTCTCTTCTCCAACAACACCGGAAAGAACAATAAATGGTAATTTCACGTTGAGTTCTTTCACGAGGTTCAATGCCATCATCGCGCCAAATCTGGGTATATTGTAATCACAGAGGATGATGTCCCATGGCTTGCTTGCCAATGCTGTTTTCATCCCCTCGACGGTCTCTACCCGTTCGTGCGTAACGATAAATCCTCCTTTCTTGAGTTCCAGCACTAGCAGCGTTGCATCATCGGCTGAATCCTCGACTATCAGAGCGTTAATTTCTTGTTTCATTTTCCGGTCACCCCTTTACATTAAATTCCTGTTTTTTTTGTAATTCTTTCTCAAATTTTTTACATAACGGCGAATCTTTGAATACGACTCGTTCGAGCAATTCTGGTGGTCCTTTGGCTGGTTTGCGAAGAGGAAGACGTGCCCCGACACGAAGACGATGATATAAGAAATCCGGTGGTATATGGTGTCGTTTCATTTTGTAACCCCTGGTAATGAACCTTCAACCGGCAACTTTGCAGCCTCGCGATACGCTCCATGAGGTACGAAAATTTCAAACCGTGCACCTTTTCCTGGTTCACCGGTTTCCCGTATCCCAATCCCGGTAATGGAGAGGGTTTCGCGGGACAGGAACAGATTGAGACCACCCATCATATCCGGTGTGTGCTCAAAAATTGATTCCTTGTCTTTTGTCGTAATCCCGATCCCGTCATCTTCATACACCAGACAAATTCCTCCATGAACGTGTTCAAAGACAAATGAGTACCGGGTTGCTTTGCCGCCATGCTTCAGCGTATTTTCGACCAAAGTCTGGAAGACTTTTTCTAGCAGGGGATCTGCATAGATTGAAAGTTCGTCAACCTTCAGTGAACGTTCCAGACCTTTTAGATCGAGGTGGGAGATGGCATACAGGAAAACGGTTTGTACATCTTGCCAAGATGGAGGACGTAACCCCATGTCCTGATAGTTTTTGGTAAAGTCGATCCGATGAGATATGGTTTGAATCGTCTCTTCCTCTATCTGGAGGTAGTGCTGAATTGCCGGATCGTTTACCTTTCCTCGTATTATATGCAGGCAACCTAGCAGGGTGAATATCTGGTTATGGATATCATGACGCGTAATGTTGGAAACCAGGTTCAATTTTTTGTTTACTTCATAGAGTGCTTGTTCGGCCAGTTTGCGTTCAGTGATATCCCGCACGATACAGACGGTCCCTCCGTCTTCTATGGCACTGGCTGATATTTCGAGGGAGATAAACGTCCCGTCATGGCGTTTTCCGGTCATCTCACCCCTCCATTGTCCGTCCTTGGTAATTGCAGGTATGATTTCCTGGATCAGTTTTGTCTGCTGACTCGCTTGATAGATGGCCGACCAGGATTTTCCCACAAGATGTGATGGGTTTTTACATGAGAACATGCGGGCAAAAGCATCGTTTACGTATGTTACGGTAAATGATGGATCAAGGATTATGACCCCGTCGATAGATGCCTGCAATGAAGCTGCCTGCTGGTAACGGAGATGCTGGGAAAGTTTGCGCTCGGTCATCTCTTGAACCAGCACAACAAGGTAATCTGGCATTTCTGTTTCATCGTGGATCTCAGATAATGAGAGAACGGCAGGGAGTGTTTCATTGGTCTTTTTTTGAATGGTTAGTTCCAATGATAACGGAGTATCGGGCAATTCCTTGATCCGTTTCAAAACAGACGATATCAGAGACTTATCCTTTTCCGCGATAAGATCAGAGATTGTTAAAGATTTGAGTTCATCCGCGGTATAACCGAAAAGATCTTCCATGTGATGATTTGATTGCAGGATTTTTCGAGACTTTGGATCCATGAGTGTAATTCCGGCATAGGGGAGCTCAAAGATCCGATGATATATCTGTTCTTCGCGCATTAAGCGAAGTGCAAGGTAAGAGACAAAAATACCTACAAACACAAAGATATAGAACCGTGCCAAGGCGGCTATAAGATCCATCGGATAGCTAAAACGTAATAAGAAAACGACAAACAGATACACGATCCCAAGCCCGATCGCAAATAATGTTCCCCGCCGTGGATAGGTATACGCGGTTATAATAATAGGAATATAGAGTAAATCACTTACGAGTGATGAAACGCCCAAAGTAAGGGAATAATAGATTAAAACTACTGGGAGAATGGTAGCACAGATAATCAAGTAATCCCAGGGCCCCATATTTTTCATTGCAGTTTCTATCCGTTTAAAGAACATTCGATCCATCGTTTCCTCCTCCTTTCACATCGTTTTAGAAGACGCCTTTTCATCAGACAGCAAGGACGATGCAGAATTCACGTGATACATCCCATTAGGTACATGCAGTTCAAACCGTGCTCCTTTTCCAGTTTCTCCGTTCTCAATTATTGAAATACCGGTTAGGGTAAGGATCTCTCGTACTAGAAAAAGGCCTAGGCCGGTGTTCTTCCCATGCCCTCTTTCGAAAATACGTTCTTTCTCATCTTTAGGGATGCCGATGCCATCATCTTCGTAGGTGATATGTAAACCGCTAGCACTCTCCCGGCAATCAAGTCGTATCGTGGTTACGTTACCTGCATGTCGAATCGTGTTGTCAAGAAGGTTGGGAAAAACTTTCTCGAGAAGAGGATCGGCAAAGACCTCAATATCGTGGAACCTGATATCAACCCCGATGCCCTCGGGCACCTGCCGGATCGGGAAGGTTTCGGCTATGTTTTGCCATTGTGGAGTGTTTGTACCAAGACCTTGGCAGAGGTGGGTAAATTCGATTTGAGACATGATCTCATCTGTTAATAATTCCAGTTTCTGGATATGTTTGTCGAGTACTGGATCACATGTAAGTTTATGCATTATTGCTAATATCCCAAGAATGCCCGTGATTTTGTTCGCAATATCATGCCGCGTGATTGATGAGAGCAGGTTGAGCTGCTTATTTGCCTTAAGTAAGGTAATCTCGGCATTTTTCCGATCGGTAATATCCTGTCCCTGGGCTATTGTTGCAACGACCGATGACCCGGATTTGTCAAGAATATTTGCAGAATTCCAAAGGACCGTTTTTACGGAGCCAGTGATCTTATTGAGGACAGGAATCTCAACGCAATCCCAATGGTCATCGGCTAACGTCCTTTTTACTAGGGAAATTGAGGAATCCCTACTATCTTCAGGGAAAAGAGTAAAGAGAGGTTTTCCGATTGCTTCTGCAGCAGGAATTCCCGTTAAATCTTCGAAAGCATTGTTAAACCGAACGATCTCAAAATCCGGGTTCCAGACAATGATTGGTGTATTTGAATAGGAGATGAGGCTTTCGAGATAATCACGCGTTTCACGAAGTGTCTCTTCTTCTTTTTTATTCTCGGTTATATCACGGATGGATTCTATGGCACCGGTGCGGTTACCCTGATGATCAAAAAGTGGTGATACGGTCGCCCATACGTATGCCCCTTTTCCGCCATACAATGCAGGTGTGAAGACCTCTGCATAGAGAGTCTGGCCTTTTCTTTTAACATACTGGTATTTCGCTTTTAGTTCATCATCATCGGTACCGATCAGGTCAAGAAGGTTGTGCCTTCGTTCGCCATAGAACGGGATTGTGTATTCACGGTTCCCCTTACCGATCATTTCAGCCTTGCCGATTCCGGTCATATCCTCGATTGCCCGGTTCCATGCGATAACGGTTCCTTTTTGGTCAATGACAAATGTCGCATCCGGCAGAAAATCGATAATACTGATTAAATGTTGCTCACTCTCGTATAACTCCCGTTCGTGAAGTGTCAGGAGATCAAAATTTTTACGAAGTTCTTCTTGGGTTGAGATAAGCTCTTCATACGCAGCCTCGAGATCGGCTTGTTTCTCATTTAAGTCATCTTGAGATTTTTTGCGTTCTGTGATATCTGTAATCAGGTTGAGGGTCACCTGCTTTTTGTGCCACAGGATCCGGGCTGCATTGTTATGAACCCAAATCATCGTTCCATCATTTCGAATAAACCTGAATTCGTAACCGTCAGACACATTCTTTCCGGATAAGCATGTTTTATAATATCCGGCAACCTTTTCCCGGTCATCGGGATGGACGTAATCCAAAAAGGAACTCCCGATCAGTTTTTCAGATTGAATATCGAGCAATTTTGACATCCGCGGGTTTGCGAATACTAAAAGACCTTCCTGAACCATCACGATGGCTTCATTTGCTTTGTCGACTAGAGTTCGGTACTTTTCCTCGCTTTCCTGTAACTGGGCCTGACCGTTTATGGTCTCGTCAAGGTTCTGTCGGAGCTCCTCTTCAGTTGCGCTGATCTGTGCGTAGGCTGCCATGAGATCTTCGTTTTTATTCCGGAGTTCCCGCTCCACCTCACTGCGCTGCTGCTCGGCTTCAAACCTTTCCAATGCAAATGATACATCAGAGGCAATCTCATCGAGAAGCAGGATCTCATCATCAGAAAAGAAATGAGGTTCAGCAGCATAGAGTTGGAATGTGCCTATAACCTTTTCATTCAGGAACAGCGGAAAAGCTGCTGTTGATCGGTACCCCCGTGCTTTTATCTCTGCATACCACGGTGCCATCATGGGGTTTGTATCAATGTCATTATAAACGATATGCTCTTTCTCGCGAACTGCACGTCCACTGGGTCCCTGCCCGTAAGGTTCATCTTTGATTGAGATCCGTATTGATGTAAGATACCCCTCTTCAAATCCGGCAAAAGCTACCGGGCGTAACAGGTCAACTGCAGAATCAATGAGTCCTATCCACGCCATCCGGAATTTGCCCTTTTCAATAGCGATCCGGCAGATCTCGGAGAAAAGTGTATCCTTGTCATCGGTATGAACAATCGTAGAATTTACGCCGGAAAGGATCGTATAAAGCCGGTTATAATAGACCAGTTTTTCATTAGATCTGAATGTATTAACCGCGAGTTTTACCTTGTGAGCCAGGTCTACAAACTGTGCAACCGGGTCGCCGCCTTTCTGAACATAAAAATCTGCCCCGTTATCGATAGCCTGAATAGCCACCTCTTCCCTACCCCTTCCGGTGAACAGGATAAAAGGGATCTCTCCAAAACGTTTCCGTACTTCAATTAAAAACTGGATACCATCCATTCCTGGCATCATGTAATCAGAAACAATTGCATCGTAGGTTTTAGTGTTAATATTTTCAAGTCCCTCGTTTGCTGAGGTTGCTGTATCGATCGACATCTCCTTTGAATTCTCAAGGAAATGTTTGCATATATCCAGAAGCGCCGGCTCATCATCCACATAGAGCACCGAAAGCGTTTTAATCCCCTCCGGTCTCAATATGGCAAACCGGTTCCGCCGGGTGTTATCCTGATTTTGTGACACGGCTTTTTTTATGGTATTATAGAGATTGGGAAACGGGGAACCCAGGGACATAGCCAGTTTTTCAGTAAATAATACGTTACCGTACTGGAGTGCTTCTTTCTCCAGTTCATCTGAGCGGAAAAGAACGAAAAATACAACGGGTATCATTATGCCCAAATTCCTTACAGACTTGAGCAGTTCGTTTCCATCCCCGTTGTTAATATTATAATCAGTAACGATCACGTCGTACTTGATATATCTCATCCTTTCAATCGCAGTTTCCCAGGATAATGATGTATCAACCATTATTTCACCGTCCATTTCCAGGTACCTGCATACGATATCCAGTAACGATGAGTTCTCATCCACGTACAGGACCGAGATCTTTTTGGAGTTTAATCTCTCTCCATCGGCTTCTGAAAAGGATGCAAAGGTATGATCCGTTCGTGACCCATCATCTGTTTCTTTCATATTTCATTTCCTGTCTATTTTGTCGAATTTATCCGGTCTATTTGAAAAAATCGGGATCTGGATGCGAACCAGAAGAGCATAGAGGTATTTCATACGTTAACCCGACCTGTTATCATTCTCGCAACAATACCGAGTTTCATACCTTTAGCTCGTTGACGCTTGTATCCCGATGTCTTTTGATCAAGCGATATATGGGGTTAGATGGTATCCGGGATAGCCCATGGTCTCATAATGCCCGCCAGACTTTCCGGAAACCGGGAGGATCGTTCACCCCCTCCATTTTTTTGAGGTTCTCGATCCGCCCGCTCCAATTTTTCCCCTCGCTTACAATCATATTTGTTTCATCGTTTCCTGGTGACCACCCGATTGTTCTGCCACCTTTTTTACATGTGGATGTCTTCGAGGAGGGGTTTAATATCAATCCAGATGATCAGCTCGTTCACATCTTTGTCCTTGATCCGGACCTTCTTTTTAATGATCCCGATGATTGCATTGCTGTCCTGGTTTCCGACTCCTGACGTGTCATCGACTTGAGTGAGCTCAAATGTCGATACTGAAGAAACATCGTCGACCATGATGCCAACTTTGGATTTGGTTATCTTCTCGTCAAGGACAATGATCCGTTTATTCTCTTCAATGATATCGTCCCCCTCATGGATATTGAGGCGTTGCTTGAGATCGACGATAGTTGTAATTTCCCCGCGGAGATCGATCATACCCCTGATATACGGTGGGGTGTTGGGAAGTTTTGTGATGGTGGTATACTCCACCACCTCTTTGACATCGAACAGGTCGATGGCAAAGTGTTCTTTTCCCAGAACAAATTCCACGACTTGGATATCCTTCGAGGCTCCTTTTACTCCCCGGGAGCGTGAACTGGGTTCCTGTTCCGGCAGGGATCCATTGTTCTCAATTTTTGGTTCTGCTGCTGCCTTTGCTGCCATGGTTCCCCCTCATACGGTGAATTTTGCCATTTCTTTGGAGACAGTTTCAACAATCTTGTTGAGGTTTTCAACAACTTTGTTGACTTCATTGATGGATGCCGTTGCTTCTTCTGATGCAGCGGCTGCATTACTTGCTTCCTTTGTGGTTCCTTCAATCTGGCCCCTGACTTCAGTAACGCTAGCCGTGATCTCTTCGGTAGTTGCTGCCTGTTCTTCGGTAGCTGCTGCCACTTCCGTTGCGGCAGAAAATACTTTCTCGGCAGCCTCATTGATACTGCGGAATGCCTGGAGTGCTTGAGACGACATCTGTGCTCCTTTGGAAACCTGGTTCTTGGCATTATCGGTGGCTACCGCTGCATTCTTGGTTGACTGGTTCAGGTTGGCAATCATTTCCTCAATCTTTTCAGCACTGCCACGTGATTCCTGGGCAAGAGATTTTACTTCTGCAGCGACAACGGCAAACCCGCGTCCTGCATCTCCAGCCCGTGCAGCCTCAATGGCTGCGTTAAGTGCGAGCAGGTTTGTCTGGTTAGCAAGGTCCCGGATCAGGTCAACAATCTTGCTGATATCTGCCATCTGTTTTTCAATATCCTGGACGATGTCGTTGACTGTACCTGCTGAGGTAGAGATATCTGCCATGCCTTTCTCGACGTTTTCAGCAAGCACTGCACCACTCTTGGAGGCGTCTGCAGCAGCTTTTGCTTGGTTGGAAACATTTTCCATACTGGTTGAGACCTGCTGGACCGAAGTAGTCATATCCTCCATGGCCTTGAGTACCTGGGCAATTCCGTTGTTGCTCTTCTCTGCAAATTCGTTTACTTTCTGAGCATTGTTTGCAATCTGGGCAGAGCCTGTTGCGACTTCGTTGAGGCTTGCTGTTGCTTCCTCAGCAGATGCTGAGAGGCTGGCGGTCTGAGAGTTCACTTCTTTAACAGCCGCGGAGACTGCAATTCCTATATTGTTAAGGGCTTCTTTGAATACGACAAAATCACCGGCCACCTTGAGTTTCTCGTCAACACGTGCGGTGAAGTTTTGCTTTGCATACTCTTGTGACATGCGAAGCGCTTCGTTGACCGGTTGGATGACACGATCCAAGGTATTGTTGACACCTTCGACAATCTTGCGGTAATCACCCTGATGCTTGGTTGCATCGGCACGTGTCGCGAGTCTCCCTTCCTCTGCAGCAAGGGCCAACATACCGGCATCCTTGACGAGGAGGTTAACGGCATCAATACAGTTGTTTAAGTTGTTCTTGATGACATTGAAGTCTCCATTGTAATTGTCGGTTATCTTGCTGGGGATTGCACCCTTGCTAATCTTATCGACATAATCAGCGGCAACATTCAAGGGTCCGATGACAGAGTCAAGTGTGGCGTTAACTCCTTCGACAATCTTCTTATAATCGCCCTGGTGCTTGGTTGCATCAGCCCGCGTCTTTAGTGCACCTTCGACAGCGGCATTCGATAGCATCTTTGCATCCTTGACTAGAAGGTTAACCGCATCAATACAGGTGTTGAGGTTGTTCTTGATGACGTTGAAATCGCCATTGTATTTGTCAGTAATTTTCTCTGGAATCTCACCTTTGGAGATCTTATCGACATAGTCTGCCGCTACATTGAGAGGTCCAATCACTGCGTCAAGACAGTCATCGACACCCTGAACGATCTTACGGTAATCTCCCATATGCTTGGATGCATCAGCACGTGTTGCGAGTTTTCCCTCAACCGCAGCCACGCTGAGCATCTTTGCATCCTTGACTAGAAGGTTAACCGCATCAATACAGGTGTTGAGGTTGTTCTTGATGACGTTGAAATCGCCATTGTATTTGTCAGTAATTTTCTCTGGAATCTCACCTTTGGAGATCTTATCGACATAGTCTGCCGCTACATTGAGTGGCATGATAACCGCGTCAAGAGTCTTATTAACACCTTCAACAATCTCACGGTATACACCAGTGTGTTTGGTAGCATCCGCACGGGTCTCAAGTTTTCCATCAACTGCAGCTTTAGCGAGCATCTTCGCATCTGCAGCCATCTTATCGAGCGAAGTAAACATCGCGGCAATCTCTCTTCGTGCATCAGTCTGGCAATTTGCATCCCCACGGAATGCTTTCACCAGCAGTTCATCCATTTCATTTGAATCCATTTTTTTACTCCTGTTTTTTCATTTTTTTCATTTTTCTCTTTCCCATACTGCATTTTTGCAAAATTTTTGAAGTTCGCAATTGTGTGTTTAAGGGACCGTACTTTTTCCTGTAGCCGGTATCGAAGACCAGCCAATAATATCGGCAGGAAGATAAATCCTGTAACAATCAACGGCTGATATTCGGAAGCCCGACTTACATGGTATCTGCCCCCTGTTCTTTTGAGGAAAGTTGATGATTTTCTATCCAATCGTCAATTACACCAGATGTAACCAACAGGTCTGCAAATTTCATCCAGGTTGTGTCATTTTCAACGGTAATTCCCATCAGTTCCATAGTTTCTCCCCTGTTGCCTGAAATCGGGACATTTTATTGCGAGCAACCATCCCTACTGTATCCGACAAGTTTGCAGAACTTGTCATTCTCCAAAACGAATTTGAGATTGGATCCACAACACCGTGTCCCAGCGGATTTATCTCAAACATTTCAGTTAATTCCTGTAATTCTACGAGGATTTTCACCCGAGTTTGATAACCTGTTCTTTATACACTTCATTCATTACCTGGCCAAGGGCTGTGTACATCGCGCTAAGCCCACAGATGATACCCACGATACCTGCGGTTTGGAGAACAACACCATTGCCGGTTGCATTACCTACGATAAGGAGGAGGAACAATAAGGTCAAGGTTCCAAAGACCACTTGGAGCGCTTTTGACAATCGCAATGTGATGATGAACATCACAAACGAAAACAAACCCCACAACGTAAGGAACGATACAATTGCTTGCATCTGGATGGGACCGCTCCAGCCGAACACTGGCATAAGAATCAGGCCTACGAGAGAGATCCAGAAAAAACCGTATGCGATAAATGCGGTCGAACCAAACGTGTTGTTCTTCTTCCATTCCATAATACCCGCAATGATCTGCGCAATCCCGCCAAAGAATATCCCCATTGCAAAGATCGCAGATCCCATCGCAAAGAACCCGGCATTATGCAGGTTCAGCAGAATTGTCGTCATACCAAATGCCAGTAGTCCCAGCGGCGCTGGGTTGGCAGTCGTATCGGCAATCCTAATCGTATCCTTGATAAAGTTAGTTTCAGTGTCCATGATTTAACCCAATTTGAAATTATCAGAGCGTTTACCAACATTAATTGACGAACTGCTCTTGTTCTTTAGTCCGATCCAATCGTCAATCACACCAGATTCAACCAACAGGTCAGCAAATTTAATCCAGGTTGTGTCATTTTCAACGGTAATTCCCATCAGTTCCAAGATACTCCCCCCTCATTACTGTGCAACCAACATTTGCTGGCTGCCGGGCATCGAATACGGTTTCTGGAAAATGTGTCCTGCTTTTTCACTGAACGATGCCATCTCAGGAAATGCCTCTGAACCTATCACAAGCCAGGCGTAATGTATCCAAAGGGTTTTAATTCCTGTAGAGGATTCCATGAAATTCACCGAATTTTTCTGCATTGGCAGAATAATTAGGTGATCTAAGCCACTGTTTTGGGGCACTATCTGTTCAAGAGCCCATAACATTCCAGTACGAGTAGATTTCATCCGACCCATCATCATGCAATCAATTCCAGGAGTTTTTCCCCGAACCTTCAGGAACATGTGTACCCTCTCCTGGTATCAGCGTCCGGAATTATGGGAATCTCACAACATTCCTCAAATTTCCGGCAGATTTCATCGACAACGCTAAAATGCTCATTTAGTAAGGTAGCAATGGAGCTAAGTTGTTGTTCGAATCGGTCCATGTCATTTTGCTGGCGATTCCAAATCTCCATTATTACCGCCCTACGCTCAAGTTTTTGTGAAACCCGATGAGCACTTTGTGTGCATGGATTTTGGGCATAGAGAATACTCTCCCACCAAAGTATTTATATTTTTCTTATTGTGATGATTAGAACCTTTGATTACATACATTGAATTAATATACTGATTTGATACATTAGTTAATATGTGATGATTAAATCAGTTGATTAAATTTAGTAGAAAAAAGTGATGTTTATAAGAATATAACGCAAATTAAGAGAGAAAGAGGTACTCAATATGGTTCAGGAGAGCGAATTGGTGCGGATCCGGGATCTCTTAAAGGACAACCCCAAAGGACTGACCATTGAGCAAGTATCAAAGAAACTCTCGCTGAATCGTTCCACTGCAGCGAAATATCTTAATTCCCTGGTCGTATCCGGGCAGGCAGATTTGCGGGTTCTGGGACCGGCAAAATTGTTCTATGTTAACCAAAGGCTGCCGTTGACCAACCTGTTGAGTCTCGCTTCCGATCTGATTATGATCCTTGATCAGGATCTTTTCATTCAAGAAGTCAATGACTCCCTCCTTTCTTATTTTAATATCTCAAAAGACGATCTTAAGGGACTCAAGCTGGAACATTCAAAGATCTCACCATACTTTACCGGAGAACACTTTGCAGCTCTTGAAAAAGCACTGGACGGAAAGGAATGCAGCTTCGAAGCGTATTTCAATGTTGAAGACGATGAACGGTTTTTCAAAATTAAATTTATTCCTCTCGTGTTTGAAGATGGTAGCCAGGCAGTCGGGATTATCCTTGAAGATATCACGGAAATGAAACGATATCAGCAGGAGTTAGAGGAACGGGTTCGGTTACGGACTGCAGCGCTTGTCACCACAAATGATGCACTCCAGAAAGAGATCGAAGAGCGCAATAAAGCAGAAGAGGCCCTTATGCACAATATGGCCCGGCTCAGACGTGCAGAAGGTGTTGCGCATTTTGGTAACTGGGAATATTATCCTGACCGGAACAAACTGACAGCATCCGATGGAGCACGGAAGCTGTACGGTCTCTCGGGTGAGGAATGGGATGTTAGAGAGTTCCAGAAGATAGCACTTCCTGAGTACCGGCAGGCGTTGGATAAGGCCCTTCAGGAATTGATCGAACAAAACAAACCATACAATATTGAGTTTAAGATTCAGAGGCCGGGTGATAACGCATTTATGACTATTCAATCGATTGCGGAATATGATCGGGTCAAGAATGTCGTCTTTGGAGTCAGCCATGACATCACTGAACAGAAAAGGGCAGAAGAGGGGATACGCAAGGCAACTAAACAGATTGTCCTCTTGAATAGTGTTACAAGACATGACATTCTCAACCAACTCAATAGTCTATCAGGCTATATCGGAATGACAAAAAAGGTTGCAGACGATACAAAAATTGCCGAGCTCGCAAACCAGGAACAACAGATTGCCGAGACCATCAGACGCCAGATTACGTTTACCCGTGATTACCAGAATATTGGGATCCAACCTTCACAGTGGAATAATGTCAATGCTACGGTAACAAAAGTTCTTGAAACCACAGATTTGGGTGGAGTTTCAATAGTGGTCAATACCGGCAATCTTGAGATCTATACTGATTTGCTTATCGAAAAAATATATGGCAATCTCCTTGAAAATTCCCTTCGTCATGGAAAAAACCTGACCAGCATTTCACTAGAATATCGTAGAGACCATGACGACCTGATTATTGTTTATCAAGATGATGGAGGCGGAATCCCGGACGAGGATAAGGAAAGAATTTTTGAACGAGGATTTGGAAAGAATACAGGATACGGGTTGTTCCTTGTAAAGGAAATCCTCGCGATTACCGGGCTTACTATCAAAGAGAACGGTGTATTTGGTAAAGGTGCCCGGTTTGAGATAACGGTGCCCAAAGGTTTTTGGCGAATACTTGAGACTGGTAACTGATGGGATTCTGGTGCATTATCGGGACTTGATATATTCATCTCGTCATGATTTTTCATGAATTAGCATTGAAAAAATGATTATCTCCTAACAAGTTAACAGAGCCGAAATTGGTTATTTGAATACATTTATTGCACATTATTGGGTTGTCTCTCTTGTTTTAATCATAGACAATCTCGTTGAATGTTACCTAATTTGTTCAGGCTGCATCGGTCAACACCTGAGTTTAAAGCTGAACCAGCACATCATCACCATCCACTTTCACTTCGTAAACCGATTGATCGTACGTCTTGATCAGGCGCTGCTCCTCGACAATTCCCTCAAACATCTGCGCCACCGCTTTTTTCACTTTTTCGGGACAGCCGGTAAACATCTCCTTGAGCCCGCCGAGTTCCAGAACCGGCCCGGACATAAGTTTCCCGGTGGTTACGTCAAACTGTGAAGAATGCATGGGGCAAGTCACGATGGTATCCATCAGGGAGCCCCGGGAGAGCCTTGCATTCTCGTGGCCACAACGGTCTCCGATTGCATAAAATGTCCCTTTGACATTTGCAATGCAAATCTCTGTCCCGCCCACCTCAACATGTTTCATAGCTCCGGCAGGTATCTCACCAGCTTTTGCAACTTTAACAAAACTCATGGTTCTTTTCACTCCTCTGTGATCATTCTTATTATGTCAATGCTGTGCATGACTCCCATCGCAGAACGGCTTGTTCTGTGATTTCCCGCACCGGCAGAGAGTGAGCCGGTTCCGGATATGGTACGGTTTCCCGTCAGCAGATACCACCTGGACACCGCCCCGCGCTTGATTTTTGCATTTTCTTTCCGCGCATGTGCGCGTGTGTTCTTTCTCCGTCGTTGTAATACGCGATTTGTGTAGATATATTTAAATACTATAAGTATATAGCAGTACTTATATCTTCTGTCTAATATTGATTGAAGAAATAGAGAGAAAAACCGATGACACGTCACATTCAAACACACAACCCGATTATCGACGGTCGCCCCGGTATTAGGGTCTCAAAAGTGGGCCGGCGGGTATCAGATATGCCCGAGCAGAAGCCCGGTCTTGGGAAGATCGCGGGTATCGGGCGGAAGTTGTGCGGGATATTGTTACACGTCGATATTTTGTTTTCAGGAGTAAGGTGAAGAAAAATGGTAATTGCAAAAATAATTGTTAGACGAAAAAAGCAGCGCGTTCATTCTCAATACAAAAACCATGAGGATGCACTTCATAGTGCCTATGTACAAGATCACATCGGCACACACAGGCGAGTAAACAAACAAGTTCTGTCCTGTATGGAGGAGATCGGGGAGTTGTGATTATGCAAGATGACGCACCAGAGGGGCTAACCGGGGCCGAGTATGTTGAGTGGATGAAGAATCACCAGAAACAACAGCCTCAAAAACAATCTCCCGCCCGTGGTTCCCGCTCGCAGAATGTGAAAGTTAACGGAGTCCCTGCTAATCAACAGGCACGCCGGGACTTAAACAAAAAACTCCGTGAGCAACAGAAACCGGCAAAGGACAAGGAAGAATACGAAAAGAAACACCCGATACTCACGAAGGTGCGCCGGGTTGCGGGTAAAGTTCATGGTGCGATCCAAAAAACAACCTCTCGATATGTAGAAGGTTCAAACGTCGCAAATCGCAGACATGAGGCAATGCGTAGTAGTGGCTGGGAGAATGTTTCTGGTACATGGGTTACTGCGCCTATAGGAGTATCGAATAAAAAAACTGCGAATGATAATTATCATTCTCTTTGGTCTGTTCCAAGTTCTGTTCCTGGCATGTCTGGTCTTATGTCCGGAGGCGGGTTTGGTATTGGTTCAAGTCTTCCAAAAAAATCCACTACAGCGAAAAGAAAAAAGAAACCCTCACGGAGGCGGTAATGATGGATAGAATTTTTATCATTCGTGAAAAGCAAGAAGTGCCGATCCGGAAGGATGCGGAAGGGGATATCACCAGATATAATGAAAAAGTAAATCGTGGTTTGAATATCGGTTGATTTAAGAAAAATTCAGGACGTGATTAATATGGGATTTTTAGATAAGAAGGGTTCACAGTGGGATCGTGTAAATCAAAACATAAATAATGAAACCGGGTTTCTCGGTAGAATTAGCAAGAATGCAGAACAGGGAGAAAAGAAACGATTTTCTTTCTTTGGTGGCCGTGGTGGTGACAGGGAATGAAATCTACACACGGGTTAAGACAAGTTCAAATCTCAAACTCCGCATTCCGCATAGTCGTAAAAATGCACATGTGGCCGGCGCGTCGTTTAGAGGGAGTGATCGCACATGACACCACCTAAACTAAATGCAAGTCCAGCGGCACAAGCAGCATTTAACGCGATTTATAACAAAATCGCCCGTGCAAATCCCGGCGCTTCGCAAGCGGCAATATCACAAGCGGCAATGAAGTATCTGGCAAATCAGGGGTATCGAAGTTTGAACGGGAAAATAATCACACCCGGGGAAGCTGCCGCGTATGCACAGCGGGCACAAACCGCACAACAGAGAGCACAAACCCAACACCGGCCCGCTGCCAAGAAAAGACCGGCGTTTGGAAGCGGCACGGCGGTATATGCGATGGGGAAAAGGATTTTGTGATATCATGAGTTCCGGCCCGTGGAGAGTAAGGAAATGCCGTCTCTGTGAAACGCACAAGCGCCGGCAGTATTTCGATACACCATTGGCGATAATTTGTACAAAATGCTGCCGGGAATTATGCCGTGAGACAGGAGAACCACGTGATTTCTGATGGTGCGTAAAAACGAATTTTACACAGTGATTGCCGATGAAAACGGAGAACCGTTTTATGCATCCATAGAAGAACTGGCATTTTTGGCGCAGAGAAATGAGGACTTTGCATGGAAGCTGGAGCACCAGTTTGAGGATGGGGATGATTTTGGATACGACTGATACCGGATTAGAAATTAAAGACGGCGGGGTGTTGGTAGATATTCCCGAAGAGGCACTTTTGGGAATATTAGAAGTGTATCCGGATCTTGTTGTGCGGTTGGAAAAATGATAACCGCATACGAGATAAGGAGATCTCCAATAAAAACTAGACTTTCCTTTATCCTCATACCCTCTTTTTTGATATTGGCGTTTTTCTCTTCGATAATGCCCCGGATCGTGGATGCGTACTATTCAAACATGATGGCTGGATTCACCGATACAATACACACGGCGCCGGCTCAGTACGGTGGGTATGCTCTCATCGGGGATTTAATCGTGCTTGCCTTTTGCCTGGTATTTTTTGGTGCGTGGTTGGGAAGTGTGAAGATAGAGGAGTGTAATCTATGACATTTTTTAGAGACAATCAAAAATTAATTGCCTATTGGTTTATGGGAATTGCTGGTATCATTATGGTTGAACTTCTATTAGGTGAATATTTACGAATTCCAGAAAATTTGGATAGTGGTTTTTACATGGTTCTCATTGCTACAATTTTAACGATAAGTGGCGCATTTATCGAAGTTAAAAGGGTAGGATGTTAGAACTTCCACCCTTTATTCATCAAATAAGGCCCTATTATAATCAAACTAACTCCAAAGATATATTCACCAATTACCCGGACGGGATATCCAAGAATTTGTGATTCTGTCCACGAAGTATTGGGGATATTAGACGAAGTTCCCAAACTTGCTGCATAAACAATTGCCGCTATACCAATTACGAAACAAATTATACCGGGTATAATGATTTCCCATTTTACCATACACGATTGATTTATTCAAATGGGCAAATACCTATCGGTTTGGTGAAAATCATAAATGTATTTATGAATTTCAAAATACGCTTTTGATGATTCATCAAGATGTTGATTCCCTCCACCCGCTCACATCATTCCGTGACCCGCACAGATTGCGCCCAGTGGCAAAAGTGCTGCCGGATCGCATAAGTGCATGTGGTTTGTGTAAAAACCACAGAAACCGCGCTATGCGATTTTATTATTATTAGCAGCGACGATAGAACGCGTATGATTTCTATTTCATGATGATGTAATACGCGTCTATACTCTGGCAAAAAGTTTAGACCAATCCGGGTTTGTTTTCATAACCGGGGGATCATCATGAACCGGATCCGGCTCAATAACTATCTGGTCTGTATCCGTCACCGTGTCTGCATCCACATACATCCAATCCTGCACCGTGTTCTCTTTTGCCAATTCGATAATCCTTAATCGTTCGCTTACCGTCTCACAGCAAAACTCCGATACAGGTTTCTTCAATTTCTTAATGCGTTCGACATCTTCACGGAGAAGCGCAACGTTAACCATTTGTTTGTCAGAACCAATCATAATATATATGCCTAGATAATTTATGTATATAAACATTTCCTATAATGGGGCATCTGAAGTTGCGTTCTGCACCTAAAGTCTTTGACTTGCACCTAAAATATAAGAGCGGATGTGTTTCTTACCTGTCCAGCATTCCAAAAAGCCCACAATCTTTTTTTTATCTTATGCGTAAGTCTCGCGGTGGTCTTAATGAAGAACTCTGACATTAAGCCCTAGCCCGAACTTAATATATTTTTGAAATGATAATTTAGTTGATAACAATGGGCATTTTTGACTTTCTGAAAAAGAAGGAGAAAACGAAGCCATACCCGATGGAGACGCACTCACTTGCCAAGGATGCAACAAAGTTCGCCAGTGCGAAGGAATGGGAAAAGTGCATTACGACGATGAAAGAGGTTCCACCAGAGAGCATGACACTTTTTGACTGGTGGACATTGGGTTATGCCTATTCAAATATAGGTGATCTCCCAGCTGCGTTGCTGGCATGGGAGAAATCGTTACGTGGCAATCTACTGATAGAGGGTGTGGGGGATTTTTACATAGACAATCAAAACGAGAGCATCGCCGGATTAATCCTCCTGTTGCTCGGTAGCCAGAAGGCCAACACCCTGCCGGTGGTTAATTGTGCGACGCTGTATAACTATTCGTGGGCGCTCTTTAATCTTAAGCGATATCAGGAAGCGTTGTGGTGCCTAGATTATGTGTTGCGGTTTACACCTAAAGACACTGATGCTTTATATCTGCGCGGGCGGTTAGGCGGGATGCGCTTAACCAATTCGCCTAAAACTCCCCTTGAGGCGTCAATGATCCTTTCTGCGTGGAAAAAGTGGCAAAACCAAAGGCATGAGTGATGTTGTCGCCAAGTTTGACTCATCCTTGATCGGACTTTAGGTACAAAGCCCTATAATGGTTGTATTACTACAAGGAAGTTATACAACTATATTCACGTCGAAGTTATACAACCACAAAACAAGTTGTATAACTACGTCGAAGTTGTATAACCACGCGGGCGTTGTGGGGTAACTGGGTTGGATCGATTGCTGGATAGAACGCGGGTGTTGGGATAATTCATAACAGAACGCGAGATGAAACCCTCCACGGGGGGTTATGAGCGGTTCATAACAGAACGCATATTGAAGCGCCGGGTGGTGGGATAGAATGTATATGAAGTTCATAACTTTGTGGATATAGTTATGAATACGCACCTCTGAAAAAGTGGAAACGGACAAAGAATTAAACTCCGTTTTGTCCATTAACAATGATTTACACCTATTTACACCTATTTACATTATTATTTTTTATTATTATAGAGGAGCATTTACACATTTACACCTATTTACACAAAAATGAGAGGGGGGTATTTTGAAAAATATTTTTCATTTTTAGAACGTGTATAATGATTTTCATAGAACGCGTATGAATTTTGAAAATATTTTTTTGGTTGCTTGCTCGCAAACACCAAAAAACGTGTAAATGTGTAAATGGCCCCGAAGGTTTAAAAAAAAGTGTGTAAATTGCTGTGTAATTCCGCGTAATCCGTGTTAATCGGGCGTATTTTAATTTTTAAAATTTTGTCTGTACTGCCGCACCAACCACCATTTTCTTGAATTTTCGAACGTTGTTTTCATTTTCATCTCTGTTTAATTTCTGTTGGATTTTGGATTTTACCAAAAGTCCATTGGTTGGATTCTCAAAAGTACCTTTGTTACCATGTAATGCCCTTGCTACATTTGCATAACTCATACCTGTTTTCTCTTGTATCTCCCTTGTGCTCATCCAATTTTCCGTACTGAGACATTCGGATACACACAATTCGTTATTGGTAAATCCCGCCGTGGTTGCGTTTAACATCGGACGCGTGTTTAGTAAGAAAATATCTATTGCATCCGTATCTTCTTTAGTCGTTTTTGTTCTACCGCAAAGGAGAGCATGTGCCTGTATCATTGAAAGAAATCGCTTAAACTCCCTGTTTGGCATTTCTTTTTCTATCGTGTCGTGAAGTTCAACCTTTATTTTTTCTGGCTCTACGAAATAATCCCATATCAGATGGATTATTTTTAGTTCTCGTGATATGTCAACCGGGGGTTGCTGCATGAATTTTCTTACTGCTTTCTCTGTTTCCGGTGATCTGTTTCGCATATTCACCGTTAAGAACCTGCTTTCGTCTTGTGCATCTTCAGATTCTTTAGAAACATTTTCCACACTTGTTAAGATGAGACTTACACGCCGGGGAATTGATAATTCCCTTTCATCCCCATTTATTACAACTCCTCTTTTGTTTCCCGTCTTCCAAGAAGTGAGAAATGCCCGCAGGTGTTGCGCCTCATCCGGTCCCATCGTCACATCATCGTTAAACAGAATCATTCTTTCATGTAATTTTTTGGTATAGAACATCCATTGTTTTGAGAATTTCATATTCAGAACGTCAGAAGGATGAACGAAATAGAGAGAATGAACTATACTATCAGATTTTCCCATCTGTGTTGATCCGGCAATATGAAGATGCAACCCATCATAGGGGTTTTTCATTCTGGCAATTGCTGATTGATAAAGAACCGCCTCTAGTACATACTCATCTCCATACCATATCTTTTCAAAAACCGCCTTACAATATTCGATGAAATCCCCTCCATAGAATATCGATCCGGCATATTCCAGAAGTTCAATATTGTTTTGTTCTTCTTTCTCTAGTCTCTCCTCTCTCATCTTCTGTATGGTTTCTCGTCCTTGGTTGAGTTGATCCTCTGTTGCTTGTGTTTTCTCTTCATTCATCCGATGAATGGATAGAATTATTTCCTTTGATTTTTCGATACAGATTTTTAATTCGTCCTTTGTTAGTGGATAAAATTTTGATTCCTGTTCGCCCTTCTTTAAGGGTTTTAAGAATCTTTCATATTTTAGATCCTTCTGGTTCACTTCGTTATAAACAAGAATCTGTATGATTTTTTGAATTGTCTCATCGTGGTTGTATTTATCAGAACCATGAAGAATTAACGGAGTTTCAATATCCAGATCAGATAATGAGATATTCAGACCGGGTATAGTTTCCGTCATACCAAATCCTCCAGAAGTGCCTTCTTTAATTCTTCTGCCGTCGCACCTTTGGCAATTAGATCATTGTGGATTTGTCGATAATGGAAATTGCAATATCTCCGCCGGTAGGTATCGCCTACCATATACGCGGTTGTATTCAGGCAGTCTTTACATTGACAGGGAACAAAAACACGCTCCCTGTTATCGATATTAATTATTTTTTCAGTCATTTTATTCACCTAAATTTTGATTAGTGGATTCCCCATCCAGAAGGTTCCAATCCCATATCCCATAATGTGGGATCGAACCAATTTTCTTTATGCGTGGATTTGTACGCCCTTAACGCATTTTCCAAATCCAATTCGATGCTTTTCAGGTGGTTGTATTGTCCGGGGGTATGAGCGTGGTCAGCACGGTAGTGTATTGCATCATAACAATACCCAAAATTCCCGTCTCCGTATTTTTTCCTAGTCATAACCCAATGCGGGATTTTATTTTGTGGATTATCGAGAGTGTAACAATCCCCACATGTTGAGCCCGGCACCCATCCCACAAGATATGGAAAAATTGCCTCACCCGGTGCGGCGAATTTGTAATTGCCTTCGGGGTCACAATCATAATCATAATTCCGAAGATACCACGCGTGGATCGTTTGCATATCGCCATCTATCTTATTCCACGGAAGGGGTTTTTCATATGCGTTAATATGATTAATACGGGGGCAATTCTCGACAATCCATTCCAGGTTTACAGGGCGCTCATTTCGATAAACAGTAAATTCAACCTGCCGGAAATAATGATATCCTTCAGGCCCATTCATCCAGACAATTTTATTTCCTCGTGTGGAGGTGGAGTTGCACTGCGGTATCCCGGGCAGGGGAGGGTAGGTTTTCATGGAGTGATTTTCCCGGCAGCCAGAGATGACGGTGGCAGGTGGTTGTCTGGCTACACGGGAGATGAGTCCGGGCGGGATGAACCGCACCCTCGAACAGGGTTTTGCGCCGTGCCGGGAGACAGGTCCAGACGGCAGGCAAACACGGACCCGGTATATATGATTAGGAAGTTGTCGGAACGGCCGGGGCCGTGGTTGTAGCGCCTATCGTGTATTGAGCGATGGCAAATGCATACGTGGCATCCGAGTATGCCGCTTTCACAGCAGCAGAGGGTGTGCCATAGATGGCCGTGTTGTAGGTAGGGTCCATCCAGTACTGGGAATAAGTGGTACTGAACTGCTGACCGTTCGGGGTAACGACCGTATGTGGTGTACCTGCAGTCGATGCCTGGGCTGCAGCAATGGTCGCTTCGATGGAATATCCGAGGGCGAGTGTAGCGTATGTTCGTCCGGTGACCGTGTTGGTATAGGTACCGTTAGCATTCTGGATCCATGACGAAGCTGCGGTAGCGGTTGCAGATGACGGTGCCGGAGTTGTCTGAGGTGCTGGTACAGATGGGGTAACTGCTACAGGTACGGAAGATTGCGTGCTAGAAGGTGTTACCTTCGAACTATTGGAAGAGGTCTGGGGCGATGAATTGGCGGTTCCTTCAAATGCAGATTCGATCTCTGATATGAGATTGCTGTTATGGAAATGCGATACTATTGCGGCAACAATGATGACTGCCATTGCGGGTAAAGCGGTGCCGTTGGGGATTGTAATCCCCATGTATCCTGCGATGAGCGTGATGGATGCTGTCAGGAGATTTGACATTGTGGTGCTGGTTGCTGATGACATAGCCGTTCAACTCTGTCATCACGTGTCCGGACGCGGAAATGACACAAAAGAATCTACGGGTACTTAGATAAACAGGCGTTTTCAAGCACGAATTGAAAGAATTGCACAATTAGAAAAAAACAAACCTGGTATTTTACCGGACCACTATGCAGATTTATTATTAATCATAAAGATTAATTTATATTAAATTGACTTTCACTTCATCGTCCCTGTAAACGGTTGCAGGTTTGATGTAACAGTAGCATCTAAACAACGATATAGGAGGATACCATGACAGCGCCAAAACGTGTTTTTTTTGTTGAAGACGAGGCGGATCAGACCCAACTTCTCAAAGCATTTTTAGAAAAACTGGGATATGCGTGTGCCGGATCGGCTGCAACCTTTCAGGACGCAATCGCAAAGATCAAAGAAGTAAACCCTGACATAGTCTTGATAGATCTGATGCTCCAGGGAAAACCCGAGGGTGTCATTGTCGGTGATCATCTCGTTAATAACACCGATATCCCTTTTATCTACGTCACCGCACACGACGAACCGGAAATCCTGAACACCGCTCGTCAAACCTTACCCGACGGGTACCTGTTAAAACCCTACAATATGCG
Organism: uncultured Methanoregulaceae archaeon; assembly: GCA_963701095.1. Classification (GTDB taxonomy): domain Archaea; phylum Halobacteriota; class Methanomicrobia; order Methanomicrobiales; family Methanospirillaceae; genus Methanoregula. The sequence goes on along the minus strand of OY969564.1, from coordinate 407,958 downwards.
TCAACTGCGTACTGCAATTGAAATGGCGCAAAGAATCGATTGATTGAAACAGAATACTCTGGATGAAATCTCAAGTCCTGCGATCCTATCAGATTCATTAACGCTGACTATTTACTCTTTTAAATAATCCTCAATCTCAACCAGGATTTTATCAAACGCCTCATTGAAATCGGGTATCTGTCTCATTTGATGACCTAAAGAAACCCTCCAATCCGCTTCAAACCGGTCCCGCTTGACTTTTAACATAGCGGTGTCTACAATAACACCTTTGTAATCGCATTTTTGGTAAAGAATTGATCTCACATTCTCACGGTTCACAAGATCTGCGAGTTGCCAGACATCATAGAGATCGCGAGAACGGGTCCTTTGGAAGATAGAGCGAATCTTCTCAGCCAAAATCTCTTCTAGCGCATACGATGTTATAGATCCCTGAAGTCTATCGGAATATGGATGGAAGACTGGGCGCATACTGACCGGAAGCAAAACCATCTCCTGATTTGGGCTCGTCAGGTCCAAATCGATTTTTACCGGGGATGCAGAGTGACGGTTCAGGATCCGGAACCGGGCAGTTGCCTTAAAACCGTTCTTGGTTTCTCGGAAGCTGAGTTCATTTTCGAACTGGATACCGCTCTCATCGCGAACCTGTATAACTGCATCGTGAACTGCGGCTCGCATTGTAACAGCATCGATCGGCTCAAGGAGAGTAAAATCAAGGTCATCGGAAAAACGGTAGTTTTCAATAAACACTTTCCGGATGCCAGTTCCTCCTTTAAGAGCTATATTGATAGGACGCAAGGCGGCAAGGAGCCAGTTCTGTGCATAGTCTCGTTCGATGGTTGATGGTGGCACGCCGAGCTCACGTGAGTGCTCCATGATCTCAAGAGTTGATATCATTCAAGTGACTCCGGCGGGATGATATTCTGATTAATCACAAGCCGCCATTTAGGATCGTTTGCCCCTTTCGCTGGCATCGTAGGGTCCAGCAGCAAATATTTGTTCGACCGAGGTGGCGGGAGATTAATTGGCACACCCATTTTCTCGGAAAGAAAACCGAGCCTTCGGATAACTGCAAAGTTGTTGAGTTTAACTGCATGTTCCATGAGCTTATTGTAATTCAGCGACCTATCCTTCATGGCTTTCGCTATTTCGATTATGCCCCCAGCGTAATGTGGTTTGTCAAGGCAGTCAATAATCGTTTTTTCTTTATCCGTGACATTGACCTTGGTCTCTTCGATCCACTCATTGCGGATACCAAAGAACTTGTCCTCTTTCACCCGCACAATCTGGTAATTCACCCCAAAAATCTCTATCCGGCTCTTCTTTTTACGTGCGGGGGTCTGGACAAAGACGGTGGTCGGAATCTGTTCCGTGAGCCCGTAGTAATGGAGTGCACTCCAGTATGAGATCGCGTACGGTTCTACGATATAGGACGCAATGACGAACTCATGGAGCGTATATTTCCCTTTCTCGCTACCCAAGGGGATGATCAGGTACTTTCCTTTCTCAATCCGTTCGATGAACCCTTTCTCTTCCATGCGGGAGAGGATAACCCAGAGCATCTCTTTTTTGATGTGCGTTTTCTGGTAAATCTGTGCAAAAGAAAAGATCTGGTTCTCTTTTGCCATTGATTTCAGGATTTCAATTGTCATAACCTTCCTCTCCCAATTTCCCCCTTAGATACACCAACCTTAACATTTATGTTAATTTTGGTGTACTGAAAGGGGATTAATGGAGGATTTGAGATCCTTTGTTTTTGGGGACAGTCAACAACGAGAAAATTAATCGGTCAATATTGACGACAATCAGATCACTAACTATCGATTAAAGCAACAACACCGACTATAGATATGGTTATTAGCCTCTTAGTCTAAGCCCTCATTAACAATGGATCCAACACCCGCTCTTCCAGGATACCGTTTACCGAACACCTTTCAAATACAGCAAAACGATCTTGTCAGGTTTTGGGTTATCGCTTCAATTACTGCCTCTATCATCGGGGTTACCTATATTTCCATGGCGGCCGGATATGGCTCAATAGTCCCGCAGCTTTTCTATTTCCCAATCCTTTATGCCACGTATTTTTACCCTTCTCGCGGGATTTATGTCGCCGGAGGCTGTGCAGTTTCTTACCTGCTGGTATCAGCATATTTTCTCACTCCAAATGTGTTTGTCGTAGGTGGCGTAATCTTTCAGGCGCTTCTGTTTATCGGCATTGCCGTGGTTTCTTCCTACGTCATCAAACAACGGAATGCACTTCAAATCAACGTGCCCGAGGATGATACCATTGCTGTCAGGATGATGATCGCCACCGGGGAAAGTGAAAGGGTTGAGTTTAAGTTTAAAGCCCTTTGGAGCACGAGGGTTTCCAAAGAAGAGGCTGATGTTAGTGAATCGGCAGAAGTGCGAAAATACCGGACCAACGCTTCGAAATTTATTATCGCAAGGTCAATTGCCGGTTTCCTGAATTCCAGTGGTGGAGATCTCATTATAGGTATAGAAGAAGACCGGGTAAAAAATATGATAAAGGTTGTGGGGATCGATGACGATTATTCCCGAATGCTGGAAAAAGACCGAAACCCGGACGGGTACCGGCGAATGCTAATTGACTCGGTAATACGGCGGTACATTCCTGAGATCTATGAGACAGCGAGCCAGTATATTCACATCACATTCCCGGTTATCTCGGAAAAAACACTTTGTCATGTGCATATCACCCCGGCAGAAAAACCGGTCTTTGTTGATACCGGTAGTGAAGAGTTCTTCTTTATCCGGGTTGATGCATCTACCCGAAATATCAGTGGCAAGACCCTGACGAGCTATATTCTCACGCGGTTCAAAAAATCCTGATCAAATAAATCCTCCATTTTCTGTTGGAATTCTCTTACAAATCCGTTTAATACAAAGCTGGGCTCTGTCAAGTCTGCGGGAGATGACATATTTTCTTCGATGTAGGCTTAACGCCAACATCCGAAGACTTGACAGAACCCAAAAAGATCTAAGTTACTTCAACTCGCCGGTACATCCCTTTTGGAACGGTAATCTCGAATCGTGCTCCTTTACCTGGTGTACCGGTTTCTTTAACGGTCATACCGTTAATTCCCAACACCTCCCTGACTAAGAACAGTCCAAGACCGGTGTTTTTCCCGAATCCATGTTCAAAGATGAGATCTTTTTCATCATCAGCGATACCAACCGGTAGTGTACACGAAGTGCTGTAAAAAGTGAAGACGCCCTGTATCCAACATCAGATTGCAACAAGGAGAATACAGGGCAATGAATCTAAACGACATCGTACTAAATTATCTTACCGATAACGAGAAGGGAATGCAACAGCTCATCACGTGGTTTCTGAACGATGTGATGAACGAGGAAGTGGCCCAACAAGCCGGAGTACCGAAACACGCGAGATCGAGTTCGAGAAGAGCGCATCGGAACGGGTACCGGTCTAGGTCCCTGAAGACCCGGTTCGGGGATCTCATGCTCCAGAAACCGCAGTTACGCGAGATCCCGTTTGAGACAAAAGTATTCGAACGATACTCCCGGGCTGAGAAAGCGCTCGTGAACGCGATCATCGAATCGTATCTTCAGGGCGTATCGACCCGGAATGTCGAGAAAGTAATCTCACATCTGGGCGTCACCCAGATTTCGGCGTCCTACGTCTCGAAGGTAGCACAGGAACTCGATGTGAAAATCACGGAGTTTATGGAAAGAACCATCGACTCACACTTTCCGTATCTTTTCGTCGATGCATCGTACTTCAAAGTAAGAGATGGAGTCAAGTACATCAACGAAGACTCTTCTCGTAGTCAGCCAGGGTACGGGAAGACGGATACCGGGAGATCCTCGGAGCTCGTGTCACTGATGCGGAACATGAACTTACCTGGGAAGGAATATTTTCCGACCTCAAGGATCGTGGTCTCAGTAAGGTGGATCTCGTTATTTCAGATGGACATTCCGGGATCCAATCGGCTGCCGAAAGGATGTTCCCTGGCTCATCATGGCAGCTTTGTCACGTTCATTTTATCCGGGCAGTTCTGAGAAAAGTCTCCCGAAAATATCACAAGTCGATCGCCGAACGACTCAAAGAATGTCTCAGTGATCATGCTCTCTTACTTGCTTATGCGAAGGAACTGGAGAATTTCGGGCTCTCTCGGGCTGCTGATACCATCTACCGGTTCGAGCACGGCCTGATGAATTACCGGGCATTTCCCCCGGAACACTGGAAAAAGATCCGGACTACTAATCTCCTGGAACGGGTTAATAAAGAACTCAAACGACGGAGCAGAAAAATAGGGGCTTTCCCGAATGATGCTTCGTTGTTAAGACTTACCGGTTCGATCCTTATCGATATTAATGAGGAGTGGATCACGGGTAACCGGTATTTATCTGTGAAGAGTGAGATGATCTCTTTGGATACTGGGTGTGCTGATTTTACAGCATTATAGAGACACTACCATACCAACGCCATCGTCTTCGCAGAAAACAATAAACCCCTTTTCTGTTTCACGAGAGGAAAACTGGATGGTTGTCATATGCTCTCCCCCGTAGCGGAGGGCATTGTCAATCAGATTATAAAATACTTTTTCCAATAGTGGATCTGCATACAATTCAAGGTCTGATCGATCAGTTTCAACTCGTGTTTTATTAATCGGCAGCGTTGCAGCCACTTTCCGTACAATCTCATCAACATTTTGCCATGCTGATCCTTTCATCCCCAGGTTCTGGTAATCTCGAGTGAATATTACGTGATGTTCGAGGGTATCGAGTACTTCTTCCTCTTTATGGATGATATCGGAAAGGTCTGGGTCGGTAATTTTCTTTTTTGTTAAAATGAAATATGCTCTTAACGCCATGAGCTGGTTAAGGACATCATGACGGGTTATGGAGGAGAGCAGGTTCAGTTTCTTGTTGGCTTCAAAAAGGGCGGACTCTGCACGCTTACGCTCGGTCACATCGTGTGCAATAACGCAGATGATCATGTTTTTCCCTTTGTAACGGATAAAACTCGAGTTGCATTCTACGTCGAGCAGGGAATTGTCTTTACGACGAATTTTCTGTTCTCCAAGCCTGCATTGCGATTCGCACTCAAGTTTGGAAAAAAGGGACTTAACTGTCTCTGGAGGATAAGGGACGATATTAAAGATATTCATAGTTGCAAGTTCTTTTTCTGTGTACCCGACTAGATCCCTGAATGCAGGATTGGTCTCGATGATGGTGTGCGAATCCCGGTCGAAAAGAACGATTCCTTCCATTGCTTGGGTGATTATCGCCCGGTAGCGTTCTTCGCTTTCCCGAAGTGCGATGTCCATCTGGTGTTTGTAGAGGGTAATTTCAAGGGTTGTCCGTAGGTCATCGTTCTTAACTGGTTTGATGAGGTAGCCATAAGGTTCTGTGTGGAGAGATTCCCGTAATCGCTCGTCATCTGAATAAGCGGTCAGATAGATCACCGGAATATCCTGTGCGCTTCGTATGATTCTCGCCGCTTCGATACCGTCCATAGTACCGGCGAGCTTGATATCCATAAGAATAATATCAGGTTTGATTTCTTTGGCACTGATTACAGCATCTTCTCCTGTGGCCACCACTTTTCCAGTTTCATATCCAAAACTGCGGACGGTCTGCAAAAGTCCTGCTGATATCAGAGCATCGTCTTCTACAATAAGGACTTTTTTTCCTGATGTCATGTATATTCCTCTGTGTATTTTGGAGTGAATGTAATAGTGTACTTTGTCCCCCGTTTGTTATCGATATCAACTTCTCCCTGAAGCTGGTTCTTGGCAAAGAGATGTATCAGGGTCATGCCAAGTGTTGTGGGTTGGCTCTCGATAATATTCTTGGGTATTCCTATACCGTTGTCACTTATAGTCATTACAGTCGCGTCTCCATCACGCTTCAAAGTTAGGGTAATCGTCCAGGGTTCGTCATCACGTTCGGAGCGGGAGAACCCCGGCGGGAATGCATATTTGAGACTATTTGTGACAATCTCGGTGATAAGCATGCCACAGACTATAGCAGAATCCATGGGTAAGGTTGTATCTCCCATCGCAATTTCCCATTTAATATCTAAAGAGCTTCCATAAGACTGGACAAGATAGTTGATGAGATTATTACAATAATCCTGGAACATAATCTCCGAGAGATTTTTGGTTTTGTATAGTAATTCATGAACCAGTGACATGCTCCGAATCCGGCTTTCAAGATCTTTTAACTGGGATCCGATATTGGAATCCGGAGCCTGACTTAATTGAAGCCCAATCAGGGAGAGGATACCGGCAAGGTTATTTTTCACCCGGTGGTGGAGTTCGCGGAGAAGGATTTCTTTCTCGGCAAGGGCTTGCCGGATTTGATCTTCCGCCTTCTTACGTTCGGTGATATCCCGGCATCCACCATACAGACGTTTTATAGACGGATGAATGAAGTCATAAATACAGGTTGTCCTGCAGAAGAACCATACGATTTCGCCATTTTTCTTGTGGATTCGCAGTTCACAGCTTCCCGTTGATCCCGGTTCAATTCCTGTGACATGTTTATCAAAAAGGTGAAGATCCCTTTCATCGACGATATATCGCCAGCACCCAAATTTTTTCAGTTCATCAATAGTGTACCCTGTAATATGTTCGACCGCACCGGATATCCAATCGATAGTATAGATCCCATCCGGTTTTTCTAAACAGGAGAACGCAAAATCAGACATGATCGAAGAGATGCGCTTGAACCGATCTTCATTTTCTATAAGCGCCATCTCCATCTGTTTGGTTTCGGTAATATCCCGGACAACAGATACCGAACCGATAATAGTACCGGATTGATCTATTACCGGGCTGGAATTGACCTGCCGGTATCTCAACTCTCCACTTCTAGGAATCCGGACGATCTCTTCTTGTTGTCTCACAACTTCGCCACGAAGCGCACGTAATGATGGGGCTTCATCAAGAGGGCGAAGACTCCCATCAGACCGATATATTTCCAGATTCTTCGTAAAATTTTCTATATCCACAGAATTTGAATTCAAATTGAATTCATTCAAGGCCGAGGGATTTGCAAGAACAAACTTTTTCTGTTTATCAGCATACCAAACTTCATCGCTGATACTTTGTATCAGGGTCGTCAATCGCTTTTTTTCCGAGTCAACGGCGAGTAATAAATTTTGAGTCTTCTCTTCTACCTGTAAGCGTTTGACGCAAGATCCTAGCACTTGAGAGATGTCTTCGAGAGTTTCAACAATTTCAAGAGGAACCATCCTCTCACGGTGATCAGCAATATGGATAACCCCGAGAATGGTATCTTTATGTTTTATAGGAACAAGGGCTACCGATTCGTAACCAACTGCGTTGCAGACGTTTCTGGTCCTTCCTTTATCTTCTTCGGAAACACCGGCAAGGAATTTTGTCGTCCCGTTACAGTAAAACGATTTTTTTGGTGTAATAACAGGAAGATCGGGGTTGACATCGCCCCGTATCACATAGATGCACATACATTCATCCGATTTAATACTAAGCGGGCTTTCGCCTTCGTAGAATGATTGTGTATACCCGGTGTAGGCAAGATACGGGATATTTCCCTCTGCATCGAGGATACGGATACCAACTGAATCGCATTTGGTGTAATCTTGTATCTCATGCACGACATCATCCAGCATGGAAGCCAGATGCTGGTTATTGTTTGAAATCGATAAGATCTTGTTTGAGAGTTTTAACGTATTCTCGTATCGTTTGCGATTGGTGATGTCGATGGATGTGCCTTCGTAAAGGATAATTTTACCCGCAGTATCCTGAATAACTCGTGCATTTATCGAGGTCCAGAAACGGGTACCGTCCCGCTTTAAGCGCAGGGATTCGTAATTTTCTATATTACCTTTTTCATTAAGAATACAGAGTGCCTGTTTCAAGTCAGCCTGGTTAGAATAGAGATCACGGTTTGCATTTAACCCCGCCATTAACATTTCTGCCGCATTGGAATAACCGTACATGCGGGCATATGCATCATTAACCTCGACAATCCGACCGTCAACGGTAGCCTTAAAAAAACCTGTTACTGCATTCTCGTAAATGTCCCGGTACTTCTTTTCGCTCTCCTTCAGAGCCTGTTCCGCCTTCTTACGCTCCGTGATATCATGTGAAATACCTAGGATTGCATACGGACGACCGTTAGAATCTCGCAGAAAACGCAGGGAATTCTCGATCGGTTTAATTGACCTGTCTTTGCAGTAAACATCGGTTTCAATAAAAATAGAGCGATCAGGATCAGCAGTTCCGGTGGCTTCCCGAGCCACCTCATCATTAAAGAGTTTTTTTACGGCCGAAATGGATTCTGGTGTTAGCATTTGATCCAAGGACTGCTTCATGGCTTCTTCAACGGTGAATCCCCGCTGTTTTTTCACGGTTGGACTTACGTAGGTCATGTGGAGGTTCATATCGAAAATAAAAATAGTATCTGCGGTATTTTCTGTTATGAGCCGGTACTTCTCCTCACTCTCACGCAGCGCTGTTTCCGCCTTTTTCCTTTCCGTAATATTTTGGAATACACAATGCGTCTGCCGGAACGAACCATCTGGATAATGCCCTATTTTTCCATCAAATGCCACGGTAATCGGAGAGCCATCTTTACGTATCATATCAAATTCTACAAATGTCTCTCCGGCTTCTTTGAATCGTGGGAAATTAATCCGGAACGTCTCAGAAAATTCGGGACTTATAAAATCCCCGAACCAGTGACCAATGACTTCCTCTCTTGTATAACCCAGTTCCTGAAGCCACGCTTCATTTACTTCAATGAATCGTCCATCAGCATCCAGGGACTGGTAAGGAACCGGCGATTTCTCGAATAGAAGTCTGTATCGCTCTTCACTTTCTTTCAATGCATTTTCAACTTGTTTGCGTTCAGATATATCACGGATATTCAGCACAACCCCATGTATCTCGGGGTTATCAATGTGATTTGTCCCGAGTACTTCGACCCAGGCCCAACCGCCATCATTCCGGCAAACCCGGAGCTCTTTTGTTATATGCCTTTCAAAACCACGAATAATTCGTTCAAGTGCAGATCCAGACTCTTTCTGGTCGTCGGAATGCACGAATTCCAGTGCTGTTTTTCCCTTATATTCATCGGGTTGAAAACCGGTGATATTCTTAACATTATCCGATATGTAATGGATTTTTCCCGAAGGATCAAGAATTGCACTTATATCGCTGGAACTGCTTATCAACAGACGATATCTTTCAACACATTTCCTTATTGCATCCCTATCTTCATCTGATGAAGATCGTTTGGGACTTGCAGTAGTAGTGTCCTTTTTTTGTGGTATTTTCTTCTTTTTTACTGCTTTCATAACTGCGTTCCTGCAGTTCTCCATGCTCCATTCGGCACATTAATCTCGAACCGTGCACCTTTACCAGGCTCTCCGGTCTCCTTTATGCTGATTCCGGTGATTGCGAGTATCTCTCGGACAAGATAAAGACCAAACCCGGTGTTTTTCCCATAGCCCCGGGCAAATATATCCTCCTTTTCGTCTTTTGGTATACCAACACCGTTGTCTTCCCACAGGATAATAATGTCATCAGCCAATTTCCGGCAGGACAGAGCGACCTCAGTTGCCTTTTCTGCATGGCGTATGGTGTTATCGAGCAGGTTAGAAAATACTTTTTCGAGCATAGGATCAGCATATATCTCCAACCCCGTAATTCCATTGTTGATCGCAAGTGTTGGAGGAGGACTGAGTCGGGTGGTGATAGTTCCAATATCCTGCCACTGCGGATCGTGGGTACCGAGATCCTTATATACCCGGGTAAATTCTATCTGGTTTTTCATGGTCGCAGTAGTAGTTCCAATCTTATCGATGATTGTGCTTACCTCGGGAGAAGGTTCTTTTTTCTTCGCTATGATAAGATAAGCCTGTATTGCAGAGATATTATTCAGGATGTCATGCCGTGTAATGCTGGTCAGGAGGTTAAGTTGCCTATTGGCCTGCCGAATCGCGGACTCTGCACGTTCGCGATCAGTGATATCCTGTATATGCACCATAATCTTGTCCGGAGGGACTGGAGATGCAGTAGAACTGATCAGTCTTCCGGGCAGGAAGTTCTCAGAGACGAGTTCCTTGGTGATCACCTTCTTTTCGGAAATACACTGGCGGATAACAGAGAGGATTTCAGGACGTTTTGCATACAGTTCAGATGCGGTTCTTCCAATGAGTTCATTGGATCGCCCGTTGGTGAGGTTTTGTGCTGCCGGGTTGCAATCGACGAGGACAAAATCCCCCTTTTGATGCTGCCAGGTGCAAATGGCGAGAGGGTTATTCTGGTATTGTTCACGGAACCGATGTTCACTTTCCTGTAAAGCTGCCTCAGCTTCTTTTGTCTCGGTAATATCCCGACCAACAGACTGGTATTCAATCACATTTCCGTTGGGATCAAAGATCGCACGATCATTCCACCGCTGCCATCGTATACTGCCGTCTGGCATGACAATACGGTGTTCGATAGTATCGACCGGGTGTTCTTGAGTTAACGATTCAAAGAACCGTTTCATTCGTTCCTGGTCTGCGGCGGGAATCTGTGGCCTGAACCTGTGACCGATGATCTGGTCACGGGAGAGACCAAAATACCGGCAGTAGGCCTCGTTGACAAAAACATGTGTAGCGTCTGGTAAAAACCGAGAGATAAACTCGGTCTGGCTCTCAACAACGTTCCGGTACCGCTCTTCACTCTCCCGTAGGGCTTCTTCGGCTTTCTTTATACTGGTGATGTCCTGTATCGTACCCCAAAGCTTGCCGATTTTGCCTTTCCTTTTCTCAGCCTGACCTTGTGCCCGGATATATTTTGGTGTGCCATCAGGAAGAAGAATTCGGTTTTCGAGATCATAAGGAACTCCATGTTCCTGGGCATCGTTTACTGCCGACAAGAACGGTTCCAGGTCATCCGGGTGCCAGTATCGTATCAGTTCTTCAAAAGTAGGTTCCCCTTGTGATGGCTCCACGTTGAAAATTCGGAAGGTCTCCGCTGTCCATGATATCTTTCCTGAGGAAATATCAAACTCCCAGCTCCCCATTTGGGCCAGTTTTTGGGCTGCCTCAAGGTGTGCTTCACTCCTGCGGAGTTTAATCTCGTTTGCGGCAAGCTCCTCAAGATTATGGCGGATCTCTTCTTCGGTTGCGGTCAGTTCTTCATAGGCTGCTTCAAGATCAGTATTTTTTTGTTTAAGTTCATTTTCGGCTCTTTTACGCTCGGTAATATCAGAAAACATGGCAAAGGATCCAAGAAACGCTCCTCTTTTACTAACGACAGGAGTTGCTGATACGTATAGAATTACGATAGAGCCATCTTTTCTCACAAAATTCTGTTCATAGTGGCCGTCATGGCCGTAGCGGCGATCTTTTAGATGGTGTTCATACGCTGAAACCTCTTTTGGAGGAACAAAATCTGTGATACGGCGGCCCATCATCTCTTCAGATGAATAACCGAGGATCTCCGACATCCGGGGATTGAAAAAAATGATATGGAACTCGGCATCCAACTCCCAGATACCCTCGTTTGCAGTATCGACAATTCGCCGGTACTGCTCCTCGCTCTTGCGAAGTTCTTGTTGACTCGCCGTCAGTTCGTCGAGATTAGATCTGATCTCTTCTTCAGTTGCAGTCAGTTCTTCGTAGGCTGCTTCAAGATCAGTATTTTTCTGTATTAATGCCTCTTCATTACGTTTTTCCTTGCTGATATCTGAGAAAACCGTAACAAACTGGTTTTTTCCCGGAGAATAAACGGAGATACGGAAGTATTTATCCATAGGTGGAAAATAGGTCTCAAATACTTCCGGCTTGCCGGTCTCCGCAACCCTCGTGTAAATCTCAAGGAATGGGGGCTTGTCGGTTCCATAAGCCTCGCAACTGATTTTTCCGATCACCTTTGTTGCATTAATACCAATGATACGTTCGAACGACGGATTAACGGAAAGAATGCGGTATTCGGATACCTGCCCGTTCGCATCGCGGACAAGTTCGTGAACAGCAAGTCCTTCAACAATATTCTCGAAAAGATTGCGGAATTCCTGTTCGCTTCTCGCTAATTTTTTATAGCCTTTTTCCAGTTCGTCATAGTTCTGGTGCAGTTCTTCTTCTGTTGCAGTGAGCTGTTCGAACGATGCCAGCAACTCTTCATGTTTTTGTGTGAGTTCAACTTCTAATTTTTTGCTGGTGGTTAAATCGATCACAACACCGGACACTATTTTTGGTGTCCCATCGGCATGGGATTGGGTTATACCCCCGACATCCCGGAACCAATGATAATTCCCGTCAGCATCCTGGATGCGATAATCCGCGTAATACCGGGATACCTTTCCCTCCAGATGATCCCTCATTGCCTGCATGGTTTGTTCATAGTCATTTGGATGAAGAAGTGCAGTAAAGTCGGAATAATGAACAAACTTTTCGGGTGAGTACCTGAGAATCTTTGCTTTGCGCTCATCAAAACGGATGGTGCCCTGCGGAAGTTCCATCTCCCACCATGCAAGATTACCTATTTCCATGGCAGTTTCAAGCCGGACTAAATTGGATTTTGTAGTTTCGTCGTCCCGCACTTTTTCTATCGAAATCCCGATCAGGGTTGCAATGGTTTCAAGAACGATGCGTGAATGTTCAGAAACCTCATTTGCAGTATGTGATGTCACAAACAAGCAGGCAACAGGATGACCTTTCACGATAACCGGTATAAGCGCAAATAGGAGAAGATTTTCCTTCTTGCACAATTCTTTGTGAATCGGCGTCTCAAGATCAGGAGGAAAATACTGCGATTTAACGGTAGTGGCCATTTGTGCAAATTGCGTTCCTGCAGGATTTTTTGTAAAGGAGGAAAGGAATTCAGGACCAAGGTTTCTGCTAACGATAAGATCTAATGAGCCGGTAATATCGTCGACAAGATAAACCCCTCCTGCATCGAGACCGGATGCATCGATGGCAAAGGAAAGACAGGTCTCAAGCATTTCAGGGAGATTGCGAATTTTTTGGAGATCCTTTCCGAGATCAAGTTCGGTACGGAGAATTTTCTCCTCTCGAATGCGTTCGCTGAGATCACGAACTACGGAGATAACAACTTTTTTTCCTTTCAGCACAGTAACATGTGCATTGATCTCAACCGGGATGGTCTGACCGTCATTACGAATGTAAAATGTCTCAAAGATCACTTGGCCGGTACTTGTTAATTTTTTCTCAATCTCCTCAACAGGTATGCTGGAATATTCTGTTGTTAAATCCAGTGGCATTATTTTGAGCAAATCACTCCGTTTATACTGGAGCATCCGGCAGGCAACTTCATTAACATCAGTAAATTTTCCCGGTAGACCCTCTTTGTCAATCTCGTGGATGTGGATCGCATCATTGACACTGTTGAAAATCTGGTGAAACTTCTCTTCACTATCCTTGAGAGAAACATCTGCCTTATAACTTTTAACAGCCTGGCGGATTTTATGTGAGAGTTCAGCAAATTGTGCATCCGGATCCCCTCCCTTCTGAAGATAGAAATCGGCCCCGCTGTTTATTGCCTCAATAACAATCTCTTCGCGGCCTTTGCCCGTGAATATAATGAACGGGAGATATCCGTAACTTTTTCGTACGGCTTTGAGAAAATCAATCCCGTTCATCTCTGGCATTTCGTAATCTGAAACAATCGCGTCGTAATGGGTAGTGACAAGCTTATCGAGTGCATTCTTGGCGGAGAGTGCGGTATCGACTTTCATCGAACCCATCTGTTCGAGGTACATCTTGCACACGTCGAGAAGATGCTTGTCGTCGTCAACATAGAGTAATGAAATCGCGGGCATTTGTTCCGTCCAACAATCCTATTGCATAACGAGTGTGTAAATAACCATCATATCTATATCAAACAGATTATATGTCATCTGGTTGCTAGTTTTTTTCAACGTGAAATTTTGGTCATTAACGCCTAGTACATCTGCATAACATCAACTACTAATCCCCAGATTCCATGAGTGCTTGTCAGTCATTCTCAAACATCCGATTTCTTACCAGGATTCGTGAGATTTTCCAATAGGTCAGCCATTTTTTTCAGCGTGCTAATCTCCGGCATCAGGATAATATCGCTTTCAATCTTATGCTCTTCGCAAATCAATTCTGTGGACAACAGGATGACCTGATCGACCTCCTCGATCATCTGGGCGATCAAGGTCTGCATGGCGGCGTGCGCCATATCAATAGTCATAGCAGGAGGTGACGGAAGCATGACAATACCAAGAAGTTCAGATGTGGCGTCCAGAAATGCAGAGGCCATGATATTTCCGATCTCAAGGAGTGCACTCTCATCCATCTCGTTAAGTGGACGATCGATTTCGGTCAGTCCCTGCAACGTGTTGGACAATTGGACAGCTGATGGCTTTGTGATATAAAAGACGATATAACCTCCATGCGGGATCTCTCCCTGGAGTTCAAAAACCACCATAGCAGCGGAGTCTTCACTAATATAATTTCCCAGCTTGTTAAGATTAACAACTCTGATTTTCGGGACATGCATCTCGACTGGGCTCATCAATATCTGGGAAAGTGATGTTGCGGCATGAGCGGCACCGATGTTTCCCAGTTCCTGTATCGCATCCATCTGAATAGTTGATAATGTCATGATCTCCTCCTAACATATGGTATTTTCATCGGACAGCCTGAAGGCACCTTTAGGGACTGCGATTTCGAATCGTGCCCCTATTCCCGGCTCACCGGTTTCTGAGATTTTGATCCCGGTGATATCGAGAATCTCCCGGGCAAGGAAAAGTCCAAGGCCGGTGTTCCTCCCGAATCCTCGGTCGAAAATCGCCTCCTTTTCTCCTGGAATAATACCGTCTCCATCGTCTTCACACACGATGATATTAGCACCATCACGTTCTTCAGTAAAGAACCTGATGGTCGTGACTTTACCGCCATGACGGATTGCATTCTCCATCAAATTATAGAAAACTTTGACAACTAACGAATCAGCAAACATTTCAGTACATTTGGGGACATTGTTTTTCACGATAATCTGCCCAAACGAGATTTGCTTTGATGCGTGCTCCACGAGCGTGTGGCAGTTTTGCCATATCGGGGCCTTAACGCCGATGTCCTCGTATTCTTTGGTGAAGTCGATCTGACGTTCGATGTTTTTTATTACCTCCTCTTCCTTGGCATTAATCTCTGACGTTTTTGCAGGATCGCCGAAAACACGTTTTGAGATCGCCAGATAAGATTTTAATGCCATAAGTTGGTTCTTAAGGTCGTGACGAGTGATACTGGAAAGGATATTGAGTTTCTTATTCATCAGACGGATTGCCTCATCAGCCTGCTTGCGTTCGGTGATGTCGGTCAAGATGTTGAGCGTTGCCGGCTTTCCATTCCATTGGATTAACGCAGCCTGCAGGAAGACCCATCTCAGTCTGCCCTCTTTTCCAACGATCCGGAAATCGTACGCGTCACTTTGCGCTTCTCCATTCATACGTCTCCGGTATTTCTCCATCACCATTTTCCGATCATCAGGCCAGATGAAATCGATTATAGACTTGCCTATAAAATCTTCTTTCGGCACACCAAGAAGTTCAGACATCTTTGAGTTGGCGAAAACGAAATGTTCATCCTGAACAATGATAATTGCCTCGTTTGCCTTTTCGACAAGAGTGCGGTATTTTTCTTCGCTTTCAGCAAGCGCTTCTTCAGCCTTTTTCATATCGGTGATATCTCGCCCGACCGATTGATACTCAGTTATATGACCCTCTGAATCGAAGATGGCCAGGTCGCTCCATCGCTGCCACCGCACATTTCCATCTGGCATGATGATGCGGTGCCTGATATCACCACTGGGGTGGTCCGGGGTTAATGAGGCAAAGAACTGTTTCAGGAACTCCCTGTCCCCATCAGGGATGCATGGTATGAAACGATGTCCGAGGAGATCTTCCCGTTTTACACCAAAATAACGGCAATATGCTTCATTGACAAAGATGTGAGTTCCGTCAGGTCGGAACCGGCAAATGAGTTCGGTCTGGACTTCTATCACATTCCGGTACTTTTCCTCGCTCTTTTTCAATGCTTCTTCGATCTGTTTGCGGTCAGTGATGTCGCGAGAAAACGTTATTGCAACCTTTCGGCCACCCATCTCGAATATGTGAGTGCTATTCTCGACAGGAAACTCTGTGCCGTCCTTTCTCCGGTGGATCCCTTCAAAGGTTGCATATCCATCTTGATGCAACTTCTTTGCTAACTCCGGTATATTGGGGATATGTCTAGGAGAAGCCACGTCACTGACTGACATTTGCAGCAGTTCATCATGGGTGTAGCCGAGTCTTTGGCAGGCAATTGTATTAACCAAAGCGTACTTTCCTGGCCTGCCATCCGGCAATATCTCGTGGAGAAAGATTGCATCGTTTGCATTCTCTAAAATAAGGCTGTAATTCTTTTCGCTCTCTCTCAGGGCATTTTCCATTTTTTTGCGCTCAGTGATATCACGCCATGTACCTTCAATCCCGAGAATAGTGCCGGCTTTATCGAAATAGAGGTAACTACTTACCGCAACCGGGAGTGTTGTCCCGTCCTTTTTCTTCAGGTTTACTTCGTAATCGGACACGTAACCGTTTTTGTAAACCTCATCAAGGAATCTTTTACGATCTCTGGGATCCGCATAGAACGTATCAGCAATATTTTTACCGAGACACTCGGTGAGGTCATCATACCCGAGTTTTTTTGCCCAAGATGTACTTGCAAGAACGAGTCTTCCCTCTGTATCGCTACGGTAGTATATATCGTGTATATTCTCAAGCAGATGGACATATTCACTCCGGGATTTTTGCAGTTCCTGTTCAGCCAGCTTACGTTCGGTGATGTCCTGAACTGTGCCGGTGCTCCTGACCGGATTGCCTGCATTGTCGAACTCGACAACACCATTGGCATAGACAATGTGGATGGATCTGTCGGAATGGATCACGCGATATTCGAGAGGATTCCATACACCCCGGGACATAATGTCCTCCATATTCTGTATAAAGCGCTCCCTGTCATCAGGATGAACAACATTCAGGGCCATCTCCGGAGTTCCATCATAGATATCGGGAGATATCCCGAAAATCCGGTACATCTCATCCGACCACGCGACCTTGTTTGTGGTGAAATCCCAGCTCCAGCTCCCCATGTGAGCAATGCGTTGTGCCTCGGCAAGGAGTACTTCGCTTTCCTTCAGTTTTTCCTCTGCCCGTTTTCGCTCGGTGATGTCCTGCATAGTGCCATGAAGGCCGATACATTTGCCGCTCGCATCGGTCATCCTGCCACCAAAGGCATTCGTCCATCGTGTACTGCCATCAGGCCGGACCAGTTCCAGTTCAAGGTTATATGGCTCTCCTGTAGTGAGCGCCTTTTTTACCGCTGTGTCTAGTCTCTCCCAGCTGGATGGGGTATAACAACAGGGATGTTGTGCATACGTTGGCGCAGGTTTTGCGGGATCCCAGCCGGCGATCTCGTATAATTCATCAGACCAGGTTACCGTATCTGTATCAACAACCCAATCCCATGTTCCGATATGGGCCAGGTGATGAACCTCTTTAAGTTTCTGTTGTGCGGATTCTAACCCTTCTTCAGCCTGTTTGAGCCGGGTAATATCTCTTGAAACTCCCAGTACTGATCTGACGGAGCCATCGTCGGCTAATTCCGGGGTGAGTAGCCAGTCAATGACAACACGACCTTCGGCACTGCCCCACTCAAACTGGGTCCGGCTGGGTTTACCGGTCTCGAAAACCCCGGTTATCTTCTCTTCCCACATCCGGCTGAGATCCTCATCATACCCGGCTTCACGATGGGTTTTTCCGATGAGCTGATCTGCTGTCAATCCAGAAACCCGTAATCCCGCCTGATTCATGTAAGTATGACGACACTGACGATCATACCGCATGATATAATCCGGACTGCTTTCGGAAAGAAAACGGAACTTTGCTTCGCTCTCTTTTAGCACTTCGTCCGCCCGTTTTCGTTCGGTGATATCTTCAAAAATTGTGGCGAATTTGCCCTTTTCCGGACAGTAGACGGATATTGAGAAATATTTGTCAAGGGGCTGGAAGTAGGTTTCAAAAACCTCCGGTTTCCCCGTGAGGGCTACCCTTGCATAGGTTTCAAGATAGGGTGGTTCGGATACACCATAGGCTTCCCGGCTGGTTTTACCAATGACGTCATTTCGGGATATGCCTAGCTGTTTTTCAAACGCAGGATTTGTTTCAAGAATGATATAATCATCAGGTATCCCCTGATCGGTGAAGGTGAGCTGGTGAAGCGCTGCACCTTCAATCATATGGATGTAGAGTGAGCGGTATTTCTCCTCGCTTCGCCGCAATCCCTGTTCCTGCCGGCTCAATTCATCCAGGTTTCCACGGAGTTCCTCTTCGGTTGCTTGGATCTGCTCATAGGCTCCGTGGAGTTCTTCGTTTCTCTTGAGCAGCGCCTCTTCTGCCCGTTTTCGTTCGGTAATGTCGATCCCAATACCGGTAAAGTACTGCTGGCCATTGATTAGCAGCGGACTGGCCGTAAAATACATGGGAATGCGTGTGCCGTCTTTCTTCTGCAGGTTGGCTTCGGCATAGCCGAATCCTTTTTCGATTGTTGTCCTGATGCCTTCCGTCACTGCTGCTTGACTTTCTGCATCGCCTTTATACCAGTCCAATAAGTGCATATGCGATAATTCTTCGGCAGAGTAACCGGTCATCCGCTCATGGTTTTTGTTCCACTGAACCAGTTGCCCGTCGGTATTGTAAAGATAGATCATACCGGGAGCGCTGTTGAAGATGGCGTCGATGAAGGTCCTTTCCATATCCAGCTGCTCGCCCATCTGCTTGCGTTCGGTGATGTCCCAGTTCGTGCCGATTACACGCAGAGGTTTACTATCTGAATCCCGTTGAACTATGGCAAGGGCCCGGATGTAATGGGTGCTGCCATCAGCCCAGAGGACACGGAACTCGGTGTTGAAATCCTTCTCTCCGCGTAATGCCTTCTGGAACTCTTCATCTCCAAGCGTCCGGTCATCCGGGTGAAGTCCGGCCTGCCATGCTTCATAGGCTCCGCCAAACTGCTCCCGTGTAATCCCGTAGAGGGCAAACATCTGGTCATCCCATACCAGCGTATTATGGACAACATCATAATCCCAAATACCAACGCCACCTGCACGCGTTGCGAGGAACAGGCGATCAGTGAGTACATGCAGTTCTTCTTCTGTCTGTTTGCGTTCGGTGATATCCCAGATTATTCCATTAATCCGTTCCGGTTTTCCAGCGGCATTTTTTACCAGTCTGCCACGGGCGGCTACGAAGCGGAAACTTCCATCAGGATGTATGACACGATACACTGGCTCATAAAGCACATCTTGCTCAATAGTACGGTTGAGTGAATCTTTCAGTATTTGATGGTCCTCGGGATGGACTACCTTGAAAAATTCTTCTGCAGATCCCGTGAATACGGACGGATCGATCCCTAAAAGATGACAGGTCGTGTCGTCAAAATATCGTTTCCCCTCTATAATGTCCCAATGCCAGACCCCCATTTCTGCTGAACGAAGTGCAAGATCAAGACTTGCATCACTCTCCTGCTTTGCCGCCTCCGCACGTCTTCGCGATATGGCATAAGTGATCTTGTTAGAAAGTTCTGCAAACTGTGACTCAGGATCCCCGCCTTTCTGGAGATAGAAGTCCGCTCCGCTGTTGAGCGCCTGGATAACTACCTCTTCCCTGCCCCTGCCGGTGAAAAGAATGAATGGGATTGACCCAAAACGTTTCCGGATTTCGATAAGGAACTGAATGCCATCCATCTTTGGCATCTGGTAGTCCGATAAGATCGCGTCATAGGTATTGGAGGACATCTTTTTTAACGCGTCTTTGGCTGATTCCGATGTATCGATCTTGAATTTTCCACCATCTTCGAGAAATATCTTACAGATGTCGAGAAGAGTTACATCGTCATCAACATAAAGAACAGAAATCGGGGCCATACACACTCCAGGAATTATTTAATAAATACCTCTGCGTTCGCTTGGTCGGATCCTGATACAGGACATGGGGTCAGTCCCTTCTGATAACCACCGTTAGGGATCGTAATCTCGAACCGTGCACCTTTACCTGGTTTACCCGTTTCGTGAATTGTCATTCCGGTGATGGTGAGAATTTCACGGGCCAGGAATAACCCCATTCCCGTATTCTTTCCTACACCCCGTTCGAAAATATGCACTTTTTCATCTTCTTCAATACCTATCCCATCATCTTCCCAGACAAGAACTAAACCTGTATCTAATTCCTGTGCTGACACATGGATCCTTGATACATGATCCCCATGACGTACCGCATTATCTAGCAGGTTAGTGAACACTTTTTCGAAGAGGGGATCGGCATATACCCTGAATCCTTCGAGATTGCTTTCAAGAATAATCTCACGGTGTGGGATGGCCGCAAACGCTTTCCGAATCACGGCGTCCAGTTCAATCCATGCAGGGGCCGCAACACCAATCTTCTCGTACATTTTTGTAAATTCGAGGTATCCACCAATTGTCCTTAGTAAATTTTCCTCAGCTTCAAGAATCCGGATGTGTTCAGGATCTTCTGAATTTTTCTTTAATATCTGGGTATATGCAGCTAAAGATGAAAGTTTATTGAGAATATCATGCCTGGTCAGACTTCCCAGGAGGTTGAGTTTTTTATTGGCCATGCCAAGGATGCGGGAACTGCGTTCAGTATCCTCGTTGTGCTGCTGCATCTCCTGTTCGTGTTGTTTTCTTTCACTGATATCAGTCAACATCAAAAGGACTGCCGGCTCATTTTTAAAATGCGTGTTCGAACTTTTCGTAATGGTCGTCAACCTACTCCCATCACTTTTTAAAATGTCGATCTCAATTGGTTGTACATTCCCGGACGCGAGCCGCTGCGAGATTGTATGGTATGCCTTTTCACGCTGATCTTCGGCAACATAGGACAAGATATCGGTTCCAACAACCGATTCCGGCTGATAGCCGAGTAGGGGGAAGATTGCAGGATTGACATACCGGACTTTCCTGTCTATGCCATAAACGGTTACAATATCAGGGATATTTTCAACAAGACCGCGGTTAAACTCCTCGCTTTCACGCAGTGCTGTCTCTGTACGTTTCCGTTCAGAAATATCACGGACAACTGCAAGGATCAGTTCTTTTCCATGGATTGTGACAAGATGTCCGTTAACCTCAACAGGAACAATAGTGCCATCTTTTCTCTGGTGTTCTGTCTCAAATATGACATGACCGCATCGTTTGTACTCCTTCCCAATCTCATCCACCGGAATACTGTGGAACTCCGTCGTAATGTCGAGAGGGCCCAGCTGAAGCATCTCTTCTTTTGTGTACTGGAGCATCCGGCAGGCAATGGCATTTACTTCAATAAACTTTTCTGGTCGGCCATGCTCGTCAAATTCATGCAGATGAATGGCGTCATTGACATTGTCGAAAATCTCGTGGAATAGTGCTTCACGTTCTTGGAGTGCAACTTGGGTCCTCTGCTGGATAAGCGAGAGATAGGTTATCACAGCGGCAACAAAAATGAATATCAGAACACGGATAAAAGCACCCTGGAGGTACCGGGATCCTGGGTGAATATCGCCATCTCGATAAAATACACGAATGAAAGGAACACGGAAAAAACAAAACCCTTCTTAGTGTAAAATATGCAAGCAAGAATGATGGGAACATAAAAAAGGTTCTGGAAAATGGTCAGCCATCCTGACATCAGGGAGAAGACACTAACCGCGAGACATATCGCGGTGGCTGAAACGGTGGCAATCCACGGTGTGTTCCGTGTGATCCCAAATTTTTGTCTGAGAGGCGTATCCATAGTTCTTTTTCACCTGCCTCTCTGAGAACAAGATTTTTTTTCACCATCGATCTGACCATGGTTCCTGATATCCCTGCCGTCCGGTAGGGTAAATAAGAAGGTTGCCCCTTTCCCCTCTTCACTTTCAGCACGAATCTGACCGCCATGCCGTTCGATTATCCTATGGACCGTCGCTAGACCGATACCGGTCCCGGGGAATTCAGATTCTGTATGGAATCGTGTGAACGGAGAAAACAGGTTTTCTGCCGTGGCTGCATCAAATCCCGCGCCATCATCGCTGAGAGAGAATTTCCTGCCAGTAGCATCGGTTATCACCCGGAATGATATCTTCGCATGGCTTTTTTTCCCGGTATATTTCCAGGCATTGTCAAGCAGGTTCTGCAAGGCCATCATGAGAAGATTACGGTCGCCGAACACTATCATCGGTGCATCAATATTTACCGTTACGTTTCGCTGCGGGTATTGCTGCCTGAGGGTTTCTATAATATCCTGTGCAATTTTCGAAAGATCCACTTCCTGATAATTTATTGCGAGTCTACCTGCACGGGAAAATTTCAGCAGGCTCTCGATCATTGTGTCCATTTTTGCACTTGCAGACCGGATCCCATTGAAATAGGTTATGGCCTCGGGAGAAAGATCTTTTCCTGCGATATTCTGGATAACAGCACTATACCCTTCAATTACTCTGAGTGGTGCCCGCAGATCATGGGAGATTGAATAACAGAATGACTCAAGTTCCTGGTTTTTTGAGCGGAGTTCTCTTTCCTGAAATTCAACCAGTTCTTTTGCCCGCTTTTTTTCTGCAAGTTGAATAATCATGTTCCTGAGCTCGGCGAACTGGGCCTCAATTTCAATGCCTTTCTGGAGATAATAGGCAGCCCCGGTGTTGAGAGCCTCGATTGCTACCTCTTCACGGCTCTTTCCCGTGAAAATAATGAAAGGTGTCGTATCTCCCTGAGATTTTAATTTTTTCAAAAGTTCGATGCTGTTCATGCCCGGCGGAAGGTCGTAATCGGCCACTATAACATCGAATGAACGGGATGCAAGGATTTCGAGCGCTTCATTGGAGGAACACGATGTTGCTATATCCTGAAAACCCCCCTCTTTGAGATACATCCTGCTAATGGTGAGAAAATCAGGATCGTCATCAATGACGAGGATTGCAATATCGTGTGTCATGGTTTTCATCCCTAGTCTTTACCTGGCAATGCGCTTTTTTAGGTTTTCTCCATCCCGTAGGTATCTGCTATCCCGGTTCCCGGATGTTAGGTAACCCGATTCATTTGATTTACAGGAGTCATTGAATTGACATTCTGATCAAAGAGTAAACTTCGCCATTTCTCGGGACACGCTCTCAGCGATCGCATTGACGTTTACAACAACTTTGTTCACTTCATCTATCGCTACAGTTGCTTCTTCTGCCGCTTCTGCGGCTTCTTTTGCTTCTTTAGCTGTGCCTTCAATTTTTATCCTTACTTCCTGGACACTTGCGGTGATCTCTTCGACCGCTGCTGCCTGCTGCTCTGAAGCACCAGCAACTTCGGAGACAGAATTTGCGACACCTTCTGCAGCGACTTTAATTTTCTGGAACGCGTCGAATGCTTCGGTTGACATTGTTGTGCCTTTTATAACTAGGCTGTGCGTATCGTCCATTGCAACTGCCGCTTTCTTTGTGGATTTATTGAGGGTCGAAATCATCTCCTCTATTTTTTCGGCGCTGGTCTTTGATTCCTGTGCCAAGGCTTTAACTTCAACGGCAACAACCGCAAATCCTCGGCCGGCTTCACCGGCCGAGCTGCTTCAATGGCAGCATTGAGGGCAAGTAGGTTTGTTTGGTTTGCAAGGTCTCGAATTAGAACAACAATCTTGGAGATATCGGCCATCTGCTTTTCGATGTCTTTGACAATACTGTTCACCGAATCGGTGGATTTCGTAATATCGCCCATGCCTTTTTCTACATTCTCAGCAAGGATGGCACCGTTTTTTGACGCTTCTGATGCCTGTTTTGCCTGCAATGAAACGCCTTCCATGCTGGCTGTCACCTGTTCGATTGCAGAATTCATATCTTCCATTGCCTTGAGTACCTGTTCCACACCCTGTGCACTTATGCCGGCGTTTTCATTGACTTTTTGGGCATTGGCAGTAATCCGATCAGATGCAGTTGATACATCTTTAAGATTTGAGAGTGCTTTCGCCGAAGAAACTGACAGATTTCCCGTTTGCATATTCACGGTTTTCACAGCAGCTGATACGGCAATCCCGATATTGTTAAGGGCATTTTTAAATGCCAAGAAATCGCCAGCTACTTTGAGGTTTTCATCCACTCTGGCTGAGAAGTTCTGCTTTGCGTATTCCTGGGACATTCGGAGGGCTTCGTTGACCGGCCTGATTACAGAATCGAGTGTGACATTGACACCTTCGACAATTTTACGGAAATCTCCCTCGTGACGAGAGGCATCAGCACGGGTTTCGAGCTTTCCTGCTACGGCAGCATCGGCGAGCATATTGGCATCAGCAATCATGAGTATGAGTGCTTCGCGGACTTTCTCGATCATTGAATTTATAATGACGAACTGTTCGTAAGCAGATCTTGTGTTTTCTGTAGGCGGCTTAAGATCCAGTTTGAATTCGAGATTGCCGGATGCCATCAGGTAGTGTACACGAAGTGCTGTAAAAAGTGAAGACGCCCTGTATCCAACATCAGATTGCAACAAGGAGAATACAGGGCAATGAATCTAAACGACATCGTACTAAATTATCTTACCGATAACGAGAAGGGAATGCAACAGCTCATCACGTGGTTTCTGAACGATGTGATGAACGAGGAAGTGGCCCAACAAGCCGGAGTACCGAAACACGCGAGATCGAGTTCGAGAAGAGCGCATCGGAACGGGTACCGGTCTAGGTCCCTGAAGACCCGGTTCGGGGATCTCATGCTCCAGAAACCGCAGTTACGCGAGATCCCGTTTGAGACAAAAGTATTCGAACGATACTCCCGGGCTGAGAAAGCGCTCGTGAACGCGATCATCGAATCGTATCTTCAGGGCGTATCGACCCGGAATGTCGAGAAAGTAATCTCACATCTGGGCGTCACCCAGATTTCGGCGTCCTACGTCTCGAAGGTAGCACAGGAACTCGATGTGAAAATCACGGAGTTTATGGAAAGAACCATCGACTCACACTTTCCGTATCTTTTCGTCGATGCATCGTACTTCAAAGTAAGAGATGGAGTCAAGTACGTCAACAAAGACTCTTCTCGTAGTAGCCGGGTACGGGAAGACGGATACCGGGAGATCCTCGGAGCTCGTGTAGCTGATGCGGAACATGAACTTACCTGGGAAGGAATATTTTCCGACCTCAAGGATCGTGGTCTCAGTAAGGTGGATCTCGTTATTTCAGATGGACATTCCGGGATCCAATCGGCTGCCGAAAGGATGTTCCCTGGCTCATCATGGCAGCTTTGTCACGTTCATTTTATCCGGGCAGTTCTGAGAAAAGTCTCCCGAAAATATCACAAGTCGATCGCCGAACGACTCAAAGAATGTCTCAGTGATCATGCTCTCTTACTTGCTTATGCGAAGGAACTGGAGAATTTCGGGCTCTCTCGGGCTGCTGATACCATCTACCGGTTCGAGCACGGCCTGATGAATTACCGGGCATTTCCCCCGGAACACTGGAAAAAGATCCGGACTACTAATCTCCTGGAACGGGTTAATAAAGAACTCAAACGACGGAGCAGAAAAATAGGGGCTTTCCCGAATGATGCTTCGTTGTTAAGACTTACCGGTTCGATCCTTATCGATATTAATGAGGAGTGGATCACGGGTAACCGGTATTTATCTGTGAAGAGTGAGATGATCTCTTTGGATACTGGGTGTGCTGATTTTACAGCATTATAGAGACACTACCTTTCTTTTCCGGTACATCGGTTCCAGAATATAACGAAAAATAAAATTGGTGTGCTTCGTCAACATACACTAATTTAGCATTCTGAATCCGTAGTAGAACCAGATAACTGAAAATTATTGCAAAAAATAGAAGATATCCATTAATTTTTAACCTCTCAAAATTATAAGAATCCGACCGCAAGAAGGGCGGTCACCATGAGCACGCAGTACAACCACGTAACTCCGGGCATGGGACAAGACATGCCCGGTTCTTTTCGATTTTTGCGAAATGACAGCATTTGTTCGCGTTTTTTGTGTGTCAAAAATATATTTTCATATTCATGACCAGTACGTTGAACATAATATCTATCAGGAATCTTGATTTCTATTGAATCTAAGGTTTAATGAAAGAGAAACTCCTCAATGTAAAATCACCAAGTCCTCAATTCTATAATTTGTAAAATAACCATACAATTAATAATCCTCCGGGATATTGAAGGGTAAATTATCTCAGGAGGTAATAGGAATGAACTTTAAAACTGTCTTCTTTTGTTGTGTGATGATTGTACTTTTCGGCATTGTCGTTTTACCGGTATCTGCAGCAACAGCGATTTCAGGAATCGGTCCGATTTCCGGTTCACCGCAAGTCGGTAGTGTGCTGGTAGCGGGATCATTGGTACCATCAGGTGCAACTGCAAGTTATCAATGGAAGGAATCTCCCACATCTGGAGGGACATACACCTCCATTGCGGGTGCAACAACAACCTCTTATACTGTGGTTGCTGGGGATGCTTCGAAGTTTATTGAAGTTGTAGTTACTGGTACAGGCAGCTATACCGGTGCAGCTACAAGTGGAGCCGTAGGTCCAGTAACTGAAGCAACCCCGGTAGTAACTTCTATCTCACCGAGCTCAGGGCCTTCGACCGGTGGCACGACAGTGACTATCCATGGAAGTGGATTTTCCAACGGTGCCGGTGCAAGCAACGTGAATTACGTCATGTTCGGTAGCATCCAAGCAACCTCGAATACGTTTATCAGCGATAGCGAGATCACCGCCACCAGCCCGGCTGCATCAGCAGGAACGGTGAATATCGGTGTTACTACACCTGCAGGGACATCAGCTAGTTCATCCAATAGCCAATTCACCTATGTCGCATCAGCTTCGATCCCGACGGTTACCGGCCTTTCACCGATCATTGGACCTTCGTCCGGTGGTACGACGGTGACTATTTATGGAAGTGGTTTTTCGAATGGTGCTGGGGCAAGCAATGTGAATTATATCAAGTTCGGCAGCATCCAGGCGACCTCAAATACGTTTATCAGCGATAGCGAGATCACCGCCACCAGTCCGGCTGCGTCGGCAGGAACCGTGAACGTCATCGTCACCACACCTGCGGGCACTTCATCGATTTCATCCAGCGATCAATTTACCTATACCGGCGGAGCCTCAAGCCTGTCAGTATCCAGTATTTCACCGAGCAACGGCCCGATAAATGGTGGTACCTCGGTGACTATCTATGGAAGCGGTTTTTCCAACGGTGCCGGTGCAAGTAACGTGAATTATGTCATGTTCGGTGGTACCCAGGCTACCTCATTTAGGTTCATCAGCGATTCGGAGATTATAGCGATCAGCCCCGGTGGATATGGAACGGTTAATATCGCTGTTAACACGCCCGTTGGAATATCAGCGAGTTCCTCCGGGAGTCAATTTACCTATTCCACCGTAAGCTCAGCCCCGACACTCTATACCATCTCACCTACTTCCGGCCCGCTAAATGGTGGCACATCGGTAGCTATCTATGGAAGCGGCTTTTCAAACGGTGCTGGTGCAAGTGACGTGAATTATGTCATGTTTGGCAGCACCCAGGCAACTTCGGTTACGTTCATAAGCGATTCAGAGATTACCGCAATAAGCCCGGATGAAGCAGCTGGAACCGTAAGTGTTGCAGTCACCACGCCCTATGGTACAACAACGAGTTCATCCAGCAGCCAATTTACCTATGCTGCCGTAATCTCGACAGCCCCGACTACGAGCTTCCTTGCTTCACCCTCTTCCGGTCCGGCTCCGCTTACGGTCCAGTTTACCGACACGTCAACCAATTCACCTACATCATGGAATTGGAACTTTGGTGATGGCAGTTCAAGCTCGATACAAAACCCCTCGCATACTTACCAGGGAGCTGGCACCTATACAGTGTCGTTAACGACGAATAATAATGGTGGTAGCAGCAACAATGCTTTTACACAATCGATTACAGTATTCGCTCAATCCACAATAACACCTGTGATGACTACGCAGACAATGCCCGTCAGTACACAATCAGGACTTGATGCAGTTCCGGTCATTGGAGCGTTTGCATTATGCGGCCTGATAGTTCTGGCCCGGAAGAACCGGAATTAATCTTTTTTCAAGTTAAGAACCCCTAATCCCGGGAGGACCGGGGCATTTATTTCTCTCTTAAAAGTGGTAGTGACGGTGGATTAAAGGTGAGTTAATGGTTAACTACCGACTGCAAGCCAAGCTATCGAGTTCTTGTGAGCCGATTTCTAGCAAACGGGTCAAACGCATAAAATCGAGATTGAAAAGCACTATTTTACCCGAAAATCCGTGTCAGATTTTCCCAGAGTTTTAGGGAGCGGATATTCTTCGAAATGGGGAGTTTTATGTCATTCCTTTAATTGCGGTGAGCCGCTGCTTTTTCGTTTCATGTAATTTCGGGCGGCTATAACGATTATAAAGATTATCCCTGCTACCAGCATAACAATGAAGAGATCCGTGACATAATCCAGGTACGCGTTGATTATAGGGAGACTCCCGATATAATATCCCAGCATCAAAAGAATCCCGCACCATACGACAGCACTTGCGAGATTAAATACTACATATCTGCGATAATCCATCGCGTTCACTCCATCGAGGAATGAAGGCAGGTTCAGATCCGGCATGAACCGGCTGAAGATAAGGGCAGAGATGCCGAACCGATTCATCATATCAAGAGCCTTCTTTACATTTTTGTCGTGAAGCACCGCCGGGAATATTTTTCGGCTAATCGGTAACCCGAATCTCTCCCCACTCCAGTAGTTGATCTCGTAACCCACAAACCCACCTCCGACCGCTGCGACAAACAACCATGTCATAGACAAACTGGTCCCATTAGTAACTGCTCCGGCCAGGATCAGGAACGTATTGTCAGGAATCGTCCCACCAACGACAGTAGATGAGAGTAAGATAATGACAAAGGTTAAGACGTATACCCATATCCCATACTGAAGAATCAGATTTGAGATAGAAAGGCTGGTAAGCGGAAACAGGAATGCTATGAGGGGAAACATGGCAAATCAATCTTTAATTCCCGCCAGCCATTCCAGCGGGTAAACGGATAAGTATGTCCCGTTGTTGCAAAATCTGATTCGTGCACTCTTACAGGAGATCTCACTAATAAAATCAGAAAAAAAAGTTCTATGATATAATAATCCAAAGAATTTATCATAGGTTCCAGATTGGTTCTGAGTTAAGTCTGTTTGTCCTTTCTTTAGAGACTTCTTCTTTTGGAAATTTTTTATTAACGGACTGACGTTTATGGTAACCGTTTCATTTTTTTATTCTTTTTGCCGTACGTGAACCCGGAACGAGATATTTAACGATCAAAGGCGAATGGAATGAATTCGACCTGGTAGATATAACAGTCACAGATTAAACACCAGAACGCTGCGATACATTATCAATAGGCTCTATGTTCACAGACATTATATCGGATCAACCAATCGCATTGATAAAAGACACCGAACACCATCCTTTTTCGCTTTCTATGCACTTCTTGAGAGGGGATTTGTGCAGAACCTGATTATTTTTACTGCAAATTTTGTAACAACAGGACAGGCTTATCCACTTCTTCACACCATGGTGGCTTACGCCTATAAAGAATTAAAAATAGCCGTATAAAAGAGTCGGAAATCAGATCGGGCAATCCCAAAAAGGCTGCAATTTCGTCAATAACTCTCGCATGGCATCCCATAACGTGAGTGAGGGGGCCCCGTGTTCATCCCCATCAACCCGCTGGGAGGCAAAGGTCGCTACAGACCTACATGCAATGATGAAATCAAATCACAGGAAAAATCAGGTAAATTCACTATCGAACTCGCCAGGCTGATTCCCGTACAAAAATCGGAGCACACATTTTCAAATTTACATTGAAGGTGAAATAAACCGATTTAAAATTTCAGGAGGACAGGAAAATGAAAAAGCCGGAACCCGGAGAGGTTGAGGAATCCCAAAAAATTTACGAATTTGAGGCAACACTTAAAAAACTCGAATCAGAAGAAGCGGATGGGCATGAACTCATCACCTTGTATATCCCTCCGGACAAAAATCTCTCTGAAGTGACAGAATACCTGAAAGATGAATATACAAAAACGGAACTTATCAGTGATAAAGAGACGCGTACCCATGTGCAAAAGACAATTTCTTCGATTCTTTCGCGTTTGAAAAATTACGAACACATTCCGCCGCACGGCGTCGCACTGTTCTGCGGAAAAAACCTGACTGACATAAACGGAACTGATCTTCCCTGCACCGTTATTGAACCGCCTGAATCGCTCAACATATATCTCTACCGTTGTGCATCGATGTACGATGTAGAACCTCTCAAACAGATGCTGGGGATGATGAATGTTTACGGTTTGATTACAATCGATGTGCGTGAAGCATATTGGGGCTTTCTTCGTGGCGATCATATTGAATTTAAAGGGAGTGCCACTGCAAATGTTTCAAGTAAACAGAAAAAAGGGGGGCAGTCTGCACCCCGGTTTCAGCGTGGACGGCAGATTGCAATCAATGAGTTTTTTGCCCGGGTTGGTGAACACGCAAGCACGGTTTTCCTTTCTGAGAGAGATTATTTCAAACGATTTCGGGGAGTCATGATTGGGGGACAGACACCAACACGGGAAAATTTCCTCGAAGGTGATTACCTCAATCATGAAGTCCGGCAAAGAGTTATTGGCCTTGTCGAAGTAGCACGTACGGACAAGGCGGGGTTGTGGGAGCTTGCGAATAAAGCACAGGAAATCATCAAAGGAACAGACACCGAAAACCAAAAGGTTCTCATAAAGAGGTTTTTCGAAGATCTCGAAAACAGAGGCGGGGTTGCAGTGCAAGGTGAAGAAAGTGTTCGTAAAAACCTTGCAGACGGAGCCGTAGGAACACTTCTTCTGTCAGCATCCCTTCGCAAAAACCGGTTTCGCGTCACATGCCAGGAATGCGGGCATGGGGAAGAGCGGACGTTTAATCTGGAACCGGGATCCGGAATAAAGGATATCCTTGTACATACGTGCCGTGTCTGCACAGATCCTGTTCTGGAAAACGAACAGATGGACATAACAGAAGAACTGACACACATGGCCGATCAAACCCATGCGAAGACGGTTATTATTTCTGATGCTACTGAAGAGGGGCTAACATTCCTGTCGTTGTATGGGGGAATTGGAGCAATCCTCAGGTATAAGACGGAATAACTAATACAAAGAATTTGGCTGTAAGGAAACAACCGATATCATAACAAAAACGCGTTGAGGGATACATTATTGGAAATGTGTTTATTGAAAACAGAGAAGGAACAGGACTGTTGTTGATTTTCCTTTTATGGAACCATGACGACGCTGGCGGATAAAAGAGATCCATATATCAGTTTTCTTTATATCTGGTGGCGGTCTAACGGACAGAAACTGGGGCTCGCTCCTCCTGCCCGGAA
Organism: uncultured Methanoregulaceae archaeon; assembly: GCA_963701095.1. Lineage (GTDB taxonomy): Archaea > Halobacteriota > Methanomicrobia > Methanomicrobiales > Methanospirillaceae > Methanoregula. The sequence continues at coordinate 376,484 of OY969564.1, read as the reverse complement.
CACATGGTAGCGTTGGATTATTGGCTGAAACACACTCAACTCACGGTTACTTTACTCGTCGTTTTGATAAAGCCGGATAAAAATTTTAATGGACAATTCCAAGGATGGTTCAGTAGATCAATTTGATTCCAACGACAATCATTATCATATCAGGATAGTATGAGGGAGATATGCTGAAAAAAACAATCTTCATTCTTATGATCATTTACATGGGAACGATAATTGTTGCCGGGTGCACAACCACAGGATCAACGAACCTTACCTCTCATGGACCCACTGGATCTAACAGAACCCATCCATTCAATACAACGCACTGGACTGAGATGACCACACACGCCGGGTGGTCGCCACGATTTTTCCAGAGTAGCGCGGCGATGCGGGACGGCAGTATTGTGCTCATGGGGGGTTCAAGCGATACAGTTCCCAGTTACAATGATGTATGGAGGTCTACAGATAACGGCGCTACATGGACTGAAATGACTGCAGATGCCGGGTGGTCAGGAAGAAACGGTCTGAGCATTGTGGCAACGCCGGATAACAGCATAGTGCTGATGGGTGGTAACGATTTTAACGGAGATAAAAGTGACGTATGGAGGTCAGCAGATAACGGCTCTACGTGGACTGAAATGACCGCTCATGCCGGTTGGCCGCCACGATCATACCAAAGCAGTGTAGCAATGCCGGATGGCAGCATAGTGCTCATGGGTGGTGTAGGGAATACAAACAATGTTATTACCACGTACAATGACGTGTGGAGGTCAACGGATAACGGCGCCACATGGACTGAAATGACCGCTCATGCCGGTTGGCCGCCACGATCATACCAAAGCAGTGTAGCAATGTCTGACGGTAGCATAGTGCTCATGGGTGGTGTTGGGGATGCGAACAATAACATTTCCCATTACAATGACGTATGGCGGTCAACGGATAACGGCGCCACATGGACTGAAATGACCGCTCATGCCGGTTGGCCGCCACGATCATACCAAAGCAGCGTGGCGATGCAAGACGGAAGCATAGTGCTTGTGGGAGGCGAGGATACCGGAGGCAGACATCCGGATAATGTATTGCGCTCTACAGATAACGGCGCCACCTGGGCTGAGATAATCGCCCACGCCGGTTGGTCGGGAAGAGAAGGTCAGAGCATTGTGGCAATGCCGGATAACAGCATAGTGTTGATGGGCGGTTACAGCAACGGATATCTGAATGATGTGTGGAGGTCTGTTCCCTCTAGTTCATAGAACCGGTCCTTTATCATGGAACGAATATAAGCACCCGGGCGATCAAGCGAGAAAACAGAAATGATCCTTCATGATATTCAATCTTTTTGCATCTGCTGCAATATGGGTGCAATCATGCGGCAAAAATCAGTATCTTATCCAATCCAATTTTTTTATAAAATATTAGCCAGACAAAAGAACCTCAGATAAATTTTTTTGCACGATCCAATTATTTTCTTTGCAAAAATCCCAAGAACATAAATCCGATCACTTCGCAGTATGGAGACGAGGAAAATTATGACAGAAGAAAATACCGAGAACGTATCACATCTCCTCAAAGGCAGACTGGAAGCACTTTCTGACGGTATCTTCGCGTTCGCGATGACGCTTCTTGTCATTGGACTGGGCCTGCCGGAAAAAACATCACTAATACCATCAGATTATTATGCACTTCATGTTCTCGTCTCCCTTGGTTCTGCTTTCTTGAATTATGTTCTCGCGTTTCTTATTCTCGGGGTATTCTGGCTCAGCCAACGCACACTGTTCTATTCAATACGGGCTCATGATACAATATTCACCTGGATTAATCTCGTTATGCTCATGTTTGTTGCGCTCCTTCCTTTTTCAACATCATATTCTGGCGATTTTTCCACAATCCCGATCGGTCCAATGGTATTTGAAGCAAATCTCTTTGCTATCGGTGTCTGTATATGCTTCCTCTGGTGGTACGCATCGCACGACTACCGGCTTATAGAGTCAACGCTGAGACCAGAATACATCAGAAAAGTCAGTTTACAAAACCTTGTCGTCCCCGGGATCTCCATTGCGTGCATCATTTTCGCACTGGAGGGGAGCATCTGGAGTTTATCACTATACCTGATGATCCCCATCGTAATTTATATAATCGGACGTTTTGCCTGACTACAGCAAACAGTGAATTCCGGTTTACTGGATAATCTTGCACTAAAGTTGCAAAATCTGATTCCCGTCTTATTGCAGAATCTTAAAAAAACGAGAATAAATTGAATTCCTATGATATAATAATCTGGAGGGATTATTACCGTTCCTCTACTTGGTGCCATTTGCGCGCACCTCAGGAAACGATCACTTGCCGAACTTATGGTCATCAGTCTCGGTTATTTTAGAACCGAAAAAATCGAGGTTATGATTCAGTCCGCGCAATGATAACATCAGCAACTGACTTCACATTCCTGAACGGGAAGTCTGTGGGTCTTATAAGTTTTTCCGCATCTCCGGCGGTCATTGTGCAGTTACCCACATGACAGGTTGTTTCTGCACCGTGTGGAAAAGCAGATATGAACTCTGCACGGGTGGAGATGGGGAACTTCGCTTTCGCAAGTGCCTTAGAAATATGTGAATACATTAGTTTCTGGATCTCAGTCTTTGAATGGCCGGGAACATCTTTGTGGGCACTTGTAGCTGGGGAGCCCTTATGATTTTCACCTCCGGCATGCTTGTGCTGATTGAAAGTGGCAATCTTTTCTTCACCGGTCATGTGTTTATGGGCACCGGTTTTTGGCTCTTCTGGTACTTTCTTGGCTGTTACTCCGGGATGTTCCAGCTGCTCGAGCGATGTGGTTACGTCATCATGCATTTTAAGCGTAGCTTTGTCAGCAGTTCTTTTGGCTTTTGCGGATTTGGCCGCATCTTGTTTCGTGTCAGTTATAATGTTTTCAACTCCTTGTCCCGAAATCATTTTTCTCTATCAGAACAAGCCACCATTGAGCTGCCTGGCGGTTAAGGCTGTGCTGTTATTGCAAAAAACGTTACAATTATTGTTTTCTGAAAAACGATCTGTTCGATCCTTTCTGCAGATAGGTTTTCGTACATCTCGGAAACTCGTTACCCGCAGGACTGGTGCAGTAGGACGACATTACGTTCTTGAAGTTCCGTTAAGCGCATACAACGCCATGGATGTGCCCCTAGGAAGAATGGATTTCAATAAAAACGGCAGGAAGAAATTTTGAGAATGACAGTTCTGATAAGTTGGTTGAAGATCTCTGGTTTTTCCTATTGAAAAATACCTCACTTTTATCCAACTTATCTAAACAATTACTTCAGAGATCAATTTATTTCACCATTACTTCATCATCGATTCTGATTGAGACTCGTGTGCCGCAATTTTCGCCCGGGAATCGACCTGGTGAGCATGGATGTTGAATTTATCTGATATATTCTGTGCTTTTACTGCGTCATTGCGTGTGGAATATGCAGAGGTCTTCGCATCCTTGAGGGTATTATGTGACGAGAGTTTCGCATCATCATTCGTAGCATGTGAAGCTACGCGTGCGTCATCTACAGCTTTGCTTGCCTTTACTTTCGGGGTGTCAGTCATTATGTTTCCAATTCCTGTTCTGATATTGATTTTTATCTATCAGAACAGGCCACCATTGAACGAGATAGTGGATAAGCATGTGCTGTTATTGCAAAAAACGATACGATTGTTGATTTTGGAACGATAAATGTACAAAGATGCAACACCTGTTTTGTCGTTTTTTTTAAGAAAAGGCTGAACTGTTCCTCCAAGAGAAATTTGTCGATAAATGGAATCTTTATGAATACAATGTAAAATTCTTCATTCCATTTTTTTATGATTTAAGGAGAGGGAAGTCCTTCCCAAACCGATCTCGTACCTTCAGAAATTTATATTAACTTCGAGATGTATCCACGTGTATGAAAATTTCGATTTTTGTCGCACTTTCATGTGCGATAGTGGTTCTGCTTGCAACCGCCGGGTGCACCCAGACTCCTCAGTCTCAACCGACACCTATACCTTCGCAAACGATTGTCCCAACCGAAATACCAACTGCAGTTCCGACACCTGTCTCTACAATCCCGGTTCCCGCACCAACAACAATTGCCCCAGCCATTTCCCTCCCGACAACCATCAAAGACACGCCTCTGCTCTTTACCATCTCAGCACCGGAAGGGTATACAGGCACTTCAATCAGGGTGATTTCAACCGGGTACACCAACGACTATAAAACAACCATATATAACCCCGCTACGCAAGGAAGCAGTCAGATAATTGATGACCAAAGCGGAAATTATTCTGAACTTGCCGATTCGTTGACCATCTTCTCCTATTCCACCTCTCTTGACGTAAGTCAGAATCTCAGAGCTTTCCTGCGAAATTCCGGTACGGTATTTGATGAATCTACGGTTACATCTTTGAACGGGATCACCTACACCCGGTTTGATACCAGGACCGATCCCTTTACGGGAACACCGGACGAAACCGTCATCTATGTCGGCAACCAGGCAAATGCAAACCAAAAGGGATATCTTCCGGAAATGATTTACTCGGTAACTCCTGGTGGCATCATAAACCGGGGGACCTATGAAAACATGATCATGTCGTTCCAGTATTACCCAAGTAAAACAATTGGCACGGCTCCCGGTACCGAAACGGATAAACCCACCTACTACCAGTAATTTTTTCCTGCTCTGGAAAATTGCCATAGGAAAATCAGATCCAAAACACCGATAACGAATGAGGCCTACTCAATTGCATTTCCATACCATTCTTGGGGAGAATCTTGTCCCAGAGAATATGTTCAAGAACTGACGGAAAAAATGTAAGGGAAGGGATTCAAAGCCAAGAACACCTGCGAGATTAGGCACTCAACCTAACACCTTTAACCTGACTTGGCTACCCTTTTTTGAAGGAGTATATTTTCCGAACACTTCGGAGAAGATAATGAATAATAAAATATATCTCATTTTAGCCGGGAGAAAGGGATTGACGTAGTGAAATATTGATAAGCTACATCCTGATTTTTATCCCAAAGAAAGGAAAGGCTCAATATGGGTTCAAAAGATAGTTATTTCCGAGAGTAAACCGAAAAGTCCTTAATTGGAGATGAAGTATAATAATATAAATATGGCTGTAAATTTCGGATATTTGGTTCTTTTTTTCTTCATCGTATTATTTGCATCTATTGAATTCCTGTTTGTTATAATTCCTGCCATACTTGGCAGGTCAAAGGTTAAGAGAAAAGTCCAGCAGACAGAATTCGATATTCCTGAGTATCTCTACCGGCCTGCATCTGCTGAATATATCAAGCAGTTACGATCATGGTATTTTGACCATAATGATTCATTCTGGCATGACAACAATACCGCAATGAACCCTCTTTCCATGCCTATTGCCGGAGATCAACCGTTGAATTCCCGAGAATTCTGTCTAGGCAACCTAGTACCTCGAGCGGACTTAAAGAATATAAGCAAAGCCAATTATCAACCCCACCAGTCCGGCGTGGAAGATCTGGATTGGATAGATGAGATCCCTGAGCTGAATCCGTTTTTGCTCCGGAGTAAGGATAGTTTTGAAAATCTGAAAAACGATCGATAATGCATTCTTTTAGTCCTGTTCAATAATCTGGATTTTATATAAGCCAGACCCCAGAGAAATGATATAAAGTTACCTTAATTGATAACAGTAAGTTTAAGCAAGCGAATTAATCATTTCGAATTGTTTCGTGAGATATATATGGCACATGATAACAAACCTAGTGGGTATTATTGCTGGAGTAAACGTGTTGAACCTGATCAAAACATCGGAAGTTGTACCGCAGGGACAAGAGAAACTAAAACTTGTTGTTTTTTCCGTTCTCATTCTTTCGGGCATCCTTCTTGAAAGTGTAGTCCATCTCATATTCGGCATAACTGTTGTATATACCCAGTTTTATTACCTGATTGTAGCAGTTGCCGGGCTCTGGTATGGAAGGGCGGCAATCGCAACTGCCCTATTCTTTGGCGGTCTCCAGATTTTCATTAGCATGGTACTAGAACCGCATATTATCCCGTACGAACCGATCCTTCGCGCTTTGATTCTTCTGATTGTTGCTATCGTTATCTGGAAGCTTGTTGAGGAAATAAAACGGTACCATAAACAAGTGCTTGCCAAGAATAGGGAATTGACGGCTCTGAACTCGCAGCTTGATAGTACACAGAAAGCGTTTGTTAACGCAAATAAAAAACTCAACCTGTTGTCGAGCATTACCCGACATGATATCAAAAACCAGTTGACGGCACTCTTAGCGTACATCGAGCTCTCCAAAATGATTGATCAGAGCGTAGAGATGAAAACAAATTTCGACAAAGAGGAAATTGTTGCAAACAACATCCTTCGTCAGATAGAGTTCACTAGGACATATGAGGATATCGGTGTAAAAGCAGCCCAGTGGAATAATATAGAGCAGATTATAGCCCTTATTTCACCAATTCTCGTGCGAGCTGGTATCGAGCTCCGCATCTTGACCGGAAATCTCGAGATATTCGCTGATCCACTCCTTGAAAAAGTTTTCGAGAACATGGTTGATAATTCGATACGGCATGGCGAACATGTCCGGCAGGTTACAGTCAAATACGAAAAATCAGGATCTAGATTACTACTCATTTATGAGGATGATGGAGCAGGCGTCCCTGAAACAGATAAAAAGAAGATATTCGAAAAAGGTTTTGGTAAAAACACCGGGCTTGGATTGTTTATCAGCCGGGAAATTCTCTCGATTACCGGGTTGTCTATCAGGGAATGTGGGAACTTTGGTAGTGGTGTGCGTTTTGAGATTGAAATCCCGGACGGCTGCTTCCGGTTTGGCGGGAAATCCATCTTTTAAAGGCGTGCTGGATTAATACCATTGAATTGGTTGAATAAAACAGACTTGTTTTCCCTGACGAAAAATTGGTATATCATCATATTACCAAAAAATGTTGAACGACCTGAAATATTTCAGACTACAGGTTATTCTTTGACCTGATGCTTTTCCTGAGGGGGTTTGTTAAAGCCATATCCTATTTGAACACCCGCTTTTTTAATGAGGTAATAGGCAGCTGCAAGCCCGACAATAATCACGCCGAACCCGATAAGTTCCGTGGAATCAGCTGATGCCGGGTCCAGCAGAATTACTTTCCGCGCGATTGCGATGATTGCCAAAAGCACAACCACTTCAACATGTACTACATTGTCTGCAATATACGCCTTCATCGTATCCAAAAGCTCGACAGTGATGAGCACAAGTAAAAATGAGCCAAGGATTGAAACAATATTCGTGTTAGACAGTAGTCCTATAGACGGTGAAATAATGCTTGATATAATCAGATAAACCATGCCGATCAAAGCAAAGATAAGCACAACACCGAGAAGGACAATAAGGATGGTATATATTATGCGTTCAAACCTGTCAATCTGCTCAATCATTTTCTCTCCCCCGGAGGAATAAGATCCGGTTGCCTTGGATCATATAACCGGACAACTTCCCCGATAACAATGACGGCCGGTGGTTTTACTTCAGCCTGGAGTGCAATTTTTCCAATGTCTGAAAGGGGACCGGTTGTAACCCGGCGGTCTTTTCGCAGACCCCGTTCGATTATAGCGACCGGTATGTTTCCATTTTTACCGTTGTCCAGCAGGGCCCGTGCAATATTACCAAGATTTGCGACCCCCATAAGGATTACTATTGTCCCCCGGCTTCTGGCAAGTAACTGCCAGTCAAGCGCAGGTTCCGGTTTTGTAGGATCTTCGTGACCTGTGAGAATGGTAACCTGAGAGGAATATTTTCGGTGTGTAACCGGAATACCCACCGACGCCGGCACTGCAAGTGCACTGGAAATGCCCGGCACCATCTCGACCGCGATACCGGCGGCCTGTACGGTCTCCAGCTCTTCTCCGCCCCGGCCAAAAAGGAAGGGATCGCCTCCCTTTAGTCGGACAACAATTTTCCCTTTTTTTGCCTGCTCAACCATCAGGGACTCTATCTCCTGCTGCTCGAGTGTATGCCGGCCACCGTATTTTCCGCAGTCAATCTTCTCGACATTTACCGGGAGAGACGAAAGGATTTCTTCACCAGGTAGCTGGTCATAAAAGATGACATCTGCTATTTCAATCACTTCCGCTGCATGCTGCGCCAGAAGTCCTGTACCGCCAGGGCCTGAGCCAACAAGATACACTTTACCGTTCATAAGAAATCCCTAATGTGTGATATGCCTCAGCAATCAGGTCGCCTGCCACTGATCGAAACGCCGTTCCCTCTGCACGTGCATCTTCTAATGTTCCGATGTTCTTTTCGATACGTTCCGTCCGTTTTCCATCGAGAGAAAGAACCTCAGCAATAAGGTGGCCATTTTTACAATAAATGCCCATAGGTGTGAAGCAGCCGGCACCGATCTGTTCCATGACGGCCCTCTCAATGGCAACATCCTTCCGGGTGACAGGATGATCGAGAGAGGATAGTACCCTCGATTAGGGAAGGATCTGCCCGGCTGACGACAGCGATAGTACCCTGGTTTGCTGTCGGAACAAATTTTTCCGGGGGAAGCCGGTCACCCGGAATCCGGATGCCTAGCCGTGAAAGCCCTGCTTCTGCAAGGACGATTGCATGGAATTGACCTTCGCTGAGTTTTTTGACTCTTGTATCGACATTCCCCCGGAGATCTTTAATTTCAAGACCTGGATCATGTCGCAGGAGCTGGGCCCGCCGCCGTGTGCTTGAAGTGCCGACGATCCTGACTGATGAAACAGGACCGGAATAAGCAAGAAAATCGGCAGGGGAATCCCGGGGAAGGATCGCTGACGTGATCAAACCTGAAGGACGAAGAGCAGGGATATCTTTCATGCTATGTACAGCACAGTCAATTTCGTTATTGAGTATAGCATCGTCAAGGGCACGGACAAAAACTCCCTGTTTTCCAATCGCGTGGAGAGGGATACCAGTTACTTCATCGCCCTGCGTGTTAATAATTTTTTGTTCAACTTCAATACCTAACGATTGGATCTTTTTTATGACGGTCGCCGTCTGGGCAAGAGCGAGCCTGCTGCCCCGGGTCCCGACCCTTACAGACACGCAGCATACCCCCCAGCAATAGATTCAAGATCTTTATTGGAATGTGCCACCGAAAGGAAGTTTGTTTCAAACTGTGAAGGCGGAAGGAAAATTCCGCGGGAAAGTGTGTTCTGCCAGAATCTGCCAAAAGCAGCGGTATCGCATTCCTTAACTTCGGTGTAATTCTTCGGTACTTTTTCCCGGAAGAAATACTTGAACATTGAACCAATGCGTACAAACGATCCCGTTCCATTCCCCACGGATTCTTCTATAGCCCGGTTTTTTCATCAAGATCCCGGTATATCTCAGGGTGATTATGGATCCAGTGGATAGTTGCGAGTCCTGCTGCAAGTGAGAGGGGATTACCCGAGAAAGTGCCGGCCTGGTATACCGGGCCCTGTGGCGCAACAAGCGACATTATCTCCCGGCGACCGCAGAATGCACCAATGGGAAGACCGCCACCGATAATCTTCCCAAATGTTGTAATATCCGGTTTCACACCAAACATTACCTGAGCCCCGCCAATACCCAGGCGATAGCCGGTAATTACTTCATCGAAGATTAAAAGGACACCGTAGGCTTTGGTAATCTCTCGGATATCTTTCAGGTAACGCTCTTCCGGGAGCACAGGCCCGATATTTCCAAGGACCGGTTCAATAATAAGGGCAGCAATATCATGATCCCGTGCAAGGAGAGATTCAAGCGCTTCTGCATCATTATACGGAAGCTGCCGGGTGTGGGCAACCACGGCCGGCGGTACCCGGCAGAATCAGGAACACCCATTGTCGTGGCTCCTGAACCGGCCTTTACCAGAACACCATCGTGTGCGCCGTGAAATCCTCCCTCTATTTTTATGATATCTGATTTACAGGTAAAACCCCGGGCAAGCCGGATCGCGGCCATCGTCGCTTCCGAACCGCTCGACACAAAACGGACCATATCCATGCCAGGGTGGTCACTGGTGATGAGTCGGGCAAACTCAGGTTCATTCGATATTGGAGTACCATACAGCCACCCTTTTTCAAGCTGATCCGTAATTGCCTTTTTGATCTCCGGGTGTGCATGACCGAGAAGCAGTGGTCCGTATGCCATGCAGCAGTCAATGAGGGTTGAACCATCGACTGTTGAAAGATGTGCTCCCTGAGCGTAGGCCGTATAAAACGGATACGGTTTTATTGCCCTGACGGGGCTTGAGACACCGCCCGGTATAAGAGTTCTGGCTTGATCAAATAGATCCTGACTTTTCATTCCAGCCACCCGCAGGCATCGTATGCAAAATAGGTGATAATAAGATCAGCCCCGGCCCGTTTGATACAGGTAAGGAGCTCAAGCACCGTTTCCCTTTCCTTAATCCATCCCCGTTCCGATGCAGCCTTAATCATTGAGTATTCTCCACTAACCTGGTAACCCGCCACGGGGAGACCTAATTTTGCAATGTCAGCGAGGATATCAAGGTAGGGTCCTGCAGGCTTGACCATCAAAATATCTGCCCCCTCCTCCATATCAAGTCGTGACTCAAGGAAGGCCTCACGGGCATTTGCGGGGTTCATCTGGTATGTCGTGCGATCACCAAACGTGAACCCTGATTCCGCAGCTTCCCGGAACGGTCCATAGAGTGCTGACGAAAATTTGGTCGAATACGACATGATCAGGACATCCTCATATCCACTGTCATCGAGCGCAGCCCGGATCGACGCTACCATCCCGTCAAGCATACAAGACGGGGCAACAATATCCGCTCCTGCCTCAGCATGGCTGACTGCGATCCGGTTCATGAGAAGTAGGGACTCGTCATTTAAGAGGTCCTTTCCCCCACACCGGGTCCCACCGACAATTCCACAATGACCATGGCTTGTGTATTCGCAGGCACAGACATCGGTTATGACCACCATGTCAGGATATTCAGATTTTATCCGCCGCACTGCCTGCTGCACTATTCCTTCGGGGTCATAGGAACCAGTTGCTGCTTCATCCTTTTGGGCTGGAATTCCAAAAAGAAGAACAGCCCGGATACCCCGTTCCCACAGTTTTCCGGCAACTGTAGCTATAGAACTAACAGGATACCGGGACTGCCCGGGCATGGACTCAATAGGCACCGGGGCCGCTGCCGTTTCATCTACAAAAAGGGGAGCGACGAAGTCGTTTTTTGTCAGGGTTGTTTCACGCAGAAGGGGTTGGATAGTGCGGGACCTTACCCGCCGCATTCGTCGCTGAAGGAACATGGGCACCATACCTTGGACGTTATCAAGTACAGTTTGCAGATGCATGGTATTTATGGTTATATTATCAGGAGAAATTTATCCCGGTTTCCGGAAAGCATAAGCGGAAAGTTATATCCTGTTTCCGACTTTACTACTTCCCATGCAGAGAATTGCATTTTTCGTCTATATTTTTGTGGCATGTGCTATTACCGTGTGTGCCGGTTGTGTCTCACCTTCCGGTTCTCCGGGAAATGTTACATTAGCACCGGCAACCGGCTCTGCGGCAAACTCGGTATCACTTGCACGACTTGTGTTTACTCAAGCGGATCTACCACCAGGCTTTATCCAAGTATCCGGTCGACAGAAATCAATAAGTGAGCTCGGTGGAGAAGCAAAAGATCTCGGTTGGGTGGGAGGGTACGTTGCTACATACTCGTCATCTGGGAACGAAACTGTAAATCCGACTGTCATAACACAGACTATTACGGAATATCCGGCAGGAAATATTCCTAGTCTCGTTTCACTTATTAATGTCAACGACAGGCAAGTAACAGGGTTCTCCTATAATGACTTGCCATCACCAAACACCGGACCCGAAACCCAAGCTTTTTCAGCAATGGCAAACGCAGCAACTGCAAAAACAGAAAATAATCCATTCTTGTCTTCCTCGTCCACTAATGCCACAGCTCCGCCTCCAATAGGATTTAGCGAAGTGGTCTTTGGAAAGGGCGACATCCTTGAAGTAATAAGGATTACCGGAACCGGTGCACAATATAGTACCCTTAAGACACTTGCTGAAACGGCATACAGTAAAATCGGGTAATCACAGAAATTATCCCAACGTATTCTTTTTATCTGAATTTGCCGGGAAATTTTTCCGTAGTGGCCCGGCTATTTATTCGGTCGATCCTTTATTTTTAGGTGGTTCCGTTGAAGTCGTTCCCCGGGTGAGAGCATGGACTAATGCTTCCGCAGAGCCATGATCCCCTTCTTCCGCACACGCCCGGATGGATGCCGTTGCATCGGTAAGAATTTTCTTTGTGAGGACTCTTGAGAGATCGTCGATTATTTCTGTGGTCCGTTCATCGGTATCGCCAAGTCGTGCAAGCGCCTTGTTTCGTTCACGCAGGCGGACAGATTCCGCCCAACTGTGAAGGGCGGCTATACAATCGTCAGCAGATTTTCGGTGCAGCTGCCGAATAAAGAGATCTAGTTCTTCATTTACAAAGTCTGCTGCCCGTTCAGCTTCAACCCTTCGCGTGCTCATGGTCTGTTCGTTGACCCGCCGTAGGTCGTCGATGGTAAAGAGCCGGACACCATCTATTGCACCGGAACCTTCTTCGACATCCCGGGGCTGGGCTATATCGATCAGGATAAGCGGCCGAGGATGCCCCTCGACCGGCCAGCAGCGTGCCTGCATCGCCTCTTTTAACGCTTCCTTATGGATGACCGGATGTGGAGCCGATGTGCAGGAAATCACCACATCAGAGAGCGTGATGTAATGATACAATTCATTCATCCGTACCGCTTTTCCGCCAATCTTTTCTGCGAGTTTGACTGCCCGGCCGAATGTTCGGTTTGCGACATACATTGCAGTCAGCTGCTTCAGCTGCAAGTGCTTGTGCGACAAGAAGACCCATCTCACCGCTCCCTACAACAAGAATGTGGCGCCCCTCAAGTGTCCCGATTTCGGCTTCGGCAAGGAGAACCGCGGCCGAGCCGACTGAGACTGCTCCCCGGTTTATCCGGGTATTCTTGCGGACACCCACCCCAACGTGAACGGCTTTGTTAACGCAGAGTGCAAGAAACGGGCTTGCCGTACCAGCTACTTCGCCATCTGCAACTGCTTTTTTTAACTGCCCGATGATCTGATCTTCACCAACAATCATTGACTCGATACCCGCTGCAAGAGAAAAAAGGTGGTGTAAAGCCTCGCGGCCTTCAAGAAGAAAGAATTCCGATCTCAACTGGCTTTCAAGAAAATCCCGAAGTGCATGGGCATTACCTTCTACAATTACTTCGACCCGGTTGCAGGTCTGGAGGAGAAGCACGCCAGAGAATTTCTTTTTCGCTGCGACAAGAAATGCCGGTTCATCAGGAAACCGGAAATCTTCAAGCGCCATTACATTAGCGGTATGGTGGCTGACCCCGGCAATTGCAATCCGCGAACTATACTTATTCATAAAAGATACTTTTCCTCTACCCGTTCCCACGCTTTGTCCGGGGATTTACTGAGAATTGACCAGATGTGTTTGTCACGAAGTACTGACCAGAGAATCTTTTTACGCACTTCCGGGGTTGTCATGCGTTCTTTCAACGTCGCACGCAGCCGGTGCTGAAGCGCAACCATAGTATCCATCGCCGGATAATTTTTCTCTATCTCCTCCCGGATGAACCGCGACACAGCAGGGCTTCCGCTTCCGGTGCTGACGGCAACGGTATAATGGGTTCCCGTTGTCATTGCTGGGATAACAACATCGCCAGGTTTTCCATCAGCATTGTTGAAGAGGACACCGTGTTCCTTACAGATTGCTCCGATCCGATCGTTCTCGGACCGATCGGAAAGCGCGCTAATCACAAGAAATGCTGGTGCAATGAGGAGTCCAAGTTCCGCATCCGGGGCCGCACGAGTGTTCAGGGTCTGAAGCTGGACCGGGAGCATCCTACAGGCCGGCCTGAATGTCCGACTTACCATCAGGACATCCGCCTCCCGTGCAAAATGCCCAGCTTTCCGTGCCGCTACTTCTCCTCCCCCGAAAATGACCACTCGTTTTCCCGTGCACTCCACGAAGAGCGGAATCATTGATCAATACATAGAGCGATTGCGTTACTTTAAGATATGGCATTTGAATCTGAAAAGATGCTTCTTACATTTGAAACGTGTCTTACGAGGACACCAACCAGCAAATAAGCCTGTTTTATGCCCAAAAGGTCGATATACTTAAATTCTATGAATGACCACACTTTAGAGCACACTGCGCCGATAGTGTAGTGGTTATCACTAGGCGTTGCCAACGCCTAAACCCGGGTTCGAGTCCCGGTCGGCGCATCCGGCCATTAGGTTAGAGTCTCTGCCACACAGCATATATAGAACTTAACGCTCATTTTGCTCCAGATGAGCCGAGACAAGCCTGTTGCATCCGCCTTTAATCTGGTACGCCCCGAATATGCGGACAACTCAATCAATGCTGCCATCGCAAAAGGTCGGTTAACACAACAGGACGCAGATTTAATTAAGGCTTTTTGCGCTGAGATGCAGGCCACGAACGATATCAGTATCCAACGGGTCAATAAACTCACTTTTACGCTCGTATCACTGCGGCGGTTTGTTGGTGAATATTCAAAAAATACGATTACTGATCTCCATAAGGCTATACCAACAATCAAAAACGCAGTCAACGAAAAAGGCAAGCCGTATAAGCAAAACACTATTGTAGATTTTATAAAAATTTTAAAACAATTTTATACTTGGGCCATTATCAATAACCACTCTTCGATCCCACTTGAGAAGGTCAGGGCAATAAAAAATCCGTCGAAGGATGCAATGACAAAAACGGCTGCCGATCTTATCACACCTGATGAGCTATCCCGATTTATCCAAGCCTGTTTAAGTGACCGTGATCGTGCCCTTTTTATGATGCTCTATGAAGGGGGCTTTAGAATCGGAGAACTTGGAACACTTACATGGTCGCAGGTCAAGTTCGATGATTATGGTGTGGTTGTTAACGTGAATTTTAAAACCAATAAACCGCGGTACGTTCGGCTCATAATGTCAGTAGGATATTTGGCAAAATGGAAGTCAATATATCCGGAAGTACCTGAAGGATCGGCATTGGTTTTTCTGACTAAGCGTGACAAGCCTCTAACACATGGTTCAGTATCGAGATCCATTGACCGTATCATAATACGGGCTGGTATCGAGAGACATATTACATCGCACTTCTTCAGGCACACACGGGTAACCGACTTGATGAAACAAGGTATGGCGCAAAGCGTTATTAGTCAAATTATGTGGGGTTCCGTTGATTCCCGAATGTTTAAAACATACCTTCATCTGACAGGTTTAGATGTTGATAACGAAGTTTTACGCCTGTACGGCATTGAGCCGCAAAAAAAGGCAAAAGAACAACAAATGACTCCTAAGCAATGTCCACACTGTCAAACGGTGAACCCTCCATTTTCCGGTTATTGCTATGTATGCGGACACCAGCTCACGGATGATGCTGCAGCTCAATTCACTACACTACGAAGAATTTCTGAGGACAAACCTGAAATCATGCTTCGCCTCGCCCAGGAACGGATGGCCCAGAATCAGATGCAAGTACCCACCTAATTATGCAAACTTCAATTACTCATAAATAGATGATCAACTCTCCCTGTCTCGTTCCGAGGTGATAACGAGTCAGACCATCCTTTTTTTTTATTTATTTTGTATTGTTGTAGAATCCGTAAACCCGGCGACAGTTCCCGCTCCCGCCGGGTGACACACAGACAGACCTGGTGACATAATGTCATGCATCGTACAGACAGAAAAAACTTGTACTCTTAAGTATCCAGTAAAAATTTCCCGGAACGCCATTCAAAACTTTGAGAAGTTCTATGGATTGGCTGGTTGGGGACGTATAGCAGCTGAACTTGGTTACATCACCATCACGGAATCAATGGAGGTATCGTCATAATATCAGTCTCGAAACGATTCGCAATGGTATGTTTAAATAAAAAGCCTTAACAAAATTTTTTTGTTCATTATATCTAGTATCCCTAATCCCATTAGAGAACAATCTGGGGGTTCTGTTCAGGAAGTCTTTTCCTAACACTAAACCCACCGATTCCGTGTTTTTCGAATATAAAATCATGAAGGTCGGGTTTCTTATCCTCCGCTGCCTTCCGTCGTTTCGAGCCTTGACTTTCGTTGGGACGTTTTTGAAGACGTGGATCATTGAGAGACAGCGGATGGGCGACAATTGCATTGCAGTAGTCTAAGAAATTTTCATAGCTCATCTCGTTTTTCATTATATTGATGGCTTCACAGCACAGGACTACATTTTCTCGGACATAAGGTTTCGTAGAGTCGACGCGATCGATTGAAACGTTATCGAGATTTCCAGGCACACCTGTTAGACGTTTTTTTGTGTAATAGCATAGTCCCTTTTGCTGTTCCAATATCGACATCAGGAGGTCAACTGAAATGCCACATGCGATCCCTTTTTTCGACGACCGAATTTTGGCATTCCATGCTTTTCCCTTTATAAGCTCTTCGAGGTTTACTCTTCCCAAGCTTCGTTGCCGTTCGCATTCTCGGCATTTATAATCCCGACCATCTGGTCTGGTGCGATCAGATCCAAAGCAATCCAACGGTAAAATTTTCTCACAATCACTGCATTCTTTCAAGTAATATGGTGCAAGCTCTTCATTGCTTTTCTTTCTGTCCTTACGAGGGGATGTTGATATGATTTTTAATGATAGACGAGTTCCTTTCAGGCTTTGCTGATTTTTTATATCGGTTAGACCGGTGCCATGACTTGATGGACGCAGTAAAAGATGAGACTCTTCATCATAACGTTTCATAAGGCGGTGCTCATTCAGAGGAAGGGGATTATTAACAACAGATTGGCAGTATTCAAAGGTAGTCTCATCACTATACGAATTTTTCATATTTGTAACAATTAAGCAGCTCAAGACAACATTTGCTTGTGTAAATGGCCCATCCGGATCCAACCTGCTAATTGCAACGGTATTGTATACGTTTGAGGCCCAAGTCATTGGTTTCTTCGTGTAGTAGCAAAGGCCGTCCTGTTTAACGAACAAGGCCTGAAGGTACTCAACGGTGAGATCAAAGTCAGATCCTTTTTTTGCACGGCCTCGTGCTTCCCTTATTCGTCGTTGAAGGCCTTTCCTGATTTCTGAATCATTCATAAAATCGCTCGATATCATGGTGTTTCCTCTGGTTGTGTTTCAACGTAGAGATGTGGTCTTATATATGCTGTATGGCGAGCGGGTGTGCGAGGTTGGACAATGGATTATATCGCGGATTTAGGTCAGTAAATTTTGTCCCCAGACCATACCGTAGATGTTCGACGTGTTCGGCATCCGTGAGTCGTAGCCGAGATCGACGCTGATCTCACGCGGAACGTAGATTTCCATGTTCACGCGACCGGGATCGACCGGTGCGAGGACGCCCTGACCTGCGGAGAACACAGGGGTAACGTAGATGCGACCGGGGCCGTCTGCGTTGCCGAAGTTGATGAGCTCCATGATTTCGGGCATTTCACGCTGGTTCGAGGTCGGGAACCGTGCAGAGAGCAGGTTCGCCCATGATGTCGGGTTGATGATCAGGTTGTATGCCTGTGACAGTGCATTTGCCTGTTCAAAGGCTGCGAACGCGGCGGCGATTGCCTTGGTTGCGTTCCCTGCGGTTGCGAACGAGAGCGAGGTCGTGATGGCCTGTGCGCTGGCTACGTTGAGCATACCGGGGATCGTGAAGGTGGTGCCGTCGTTGTTCGGGTTCCATCCCTTGAGGATGAGCTGATCTTCCTGAACGCCGACCATCTGCGCGGCGGAGATCGCGGCGGCTGCGTCGAGCGGAACGTTCTTGGTTGACCATGCCTCAAAGTCCATGCGGGGAACTTCAAACTCTTTGAAGAGGATCGGCAGGTTGACATTCGTGCCGTCGACCCGGATCATGTCGCGTCCTTCTCTGCCAGAGGGCAGGGAGTAGGCGATAGTGCCGGAGCTCATTTCGCGGATGTAGTTGACATCCACGTTGAAGATACCGTCTCCCTTTACGGAGGGGTTGTCTGCGATAACTTTCCGACCGATGAGGGTCTGGCGAAGCGGGTCTACGAGGGCATTGTCGTAGAACCGGGCTGCGGTGTCGAGTGCGGTGGTTGTGGTTACTGACTGGTCGATGTATCCGACGACGTGAACCTGTGCTCACAATCATGCAATTTCGTAATAGGCATTTACCGAATGATATGAGTTATTAGATAAGGTTCACGTGAATATTTCCCTCATTTTGAAATCGGGCAAAAAAAGCTCGGGAAAGTTGTCAATAGGAGCCCGTATTAAGCGATTTTTCCAATTTTTTACACCAGATTGTAACAATAGGTAATCAGATTACGTGACTAGTGTCCTTTTGCTCTATTAAATTTACGTAAAAATTCTCTCTGTTTTACAATCGGACAAAAAAAGTCGGGAAAGTTGCTGATCCGAACTCATTTAGGGATTTTCTTATTAGATATATTAAGCTCAACAAAATTTAGTGTTCAGTAAATCCCTATTTCAAACAATGAACTTATTGTCGAAATCCAATAATTCTCAATATCAATATATTTCACAAACATTAACGCTGATGCGATTCCATCTCTCTTCAACGAGAGAGGGATCCAATGCCACGGGGACGCAAACCGAAGACTACTGGAGTATCAGAAACCACCGCAGAATACGAGATAACCGCAGATACGCGGTCACCAGACGAGACAAAGACCAAAATCACGAAGGCCAGCTCGGTCAAGGCCGAGTCCAAGAAGCAGATCGAGCAATACGACCATAAGGATAAGACACGCTGCAACAATCCCCCCATCGGCCTTGTACGTGCAGAGACTGATCCTGAAGGTGAGAAGAAGACCTACCAGTACGATCCCCACCTTGATCCCCAACTGCAATGGGCCGGCAAGGTGGAGCACACCTCGTTTGACGTTCCCACCGTTTCTCTGCATGTCCACGAACGTATCGACCCCTATACCCTCATCAATGCCGTAAAGAAACGCAATGGCGCTGGTGAACGCCAGGTCTCCCTTTTTGAATATGCCGGGGAAAACCCCCCCATCCGTGAAGCCATCGAATTCTACAAGCACAAACACGGTTGGTCAAACCGACTGATTGCCGGGGATTCCCTGTTGGTGATGAACTCCCTGCTGGCGAAGGAGGGTATGGCTGGCAAAGTTCAGATGATATATATCGATCCGCCGTATGGGATCAAGTATGGGTCAAATTTCCAGCCTTTTGTTAATAAACGGAACGTCGTTGATGGAAAGGACGAGGACCTGACACAGGAACCGGAGATGGTTAAGGCATTCAGAGACACTTGGGAACTCGGTATCCATTCCTATCTGACATACCTGCGGGACAGGCTACTGCTCTCCCGTGAATTACTCACTGATAGTGGTAGCGTTTTCGTTCAGATCTCAGATGAAAATTTACATCACGTTCGGGAGATTCTGGACGAGGTATTTGGAAAAGAAAATTTTGTTGCACAAATCCCGTTCCTAAAAACAAGTGGTAGTCCAACTAAATTGCTTGCAGGGGTTTATGATATTCTATTGTGGTATGCAAAATCCAAGAACAATCTCAAATATCATCAAATATTTAAAGAGTATACGCGGAAAGAACTTGCATCCTTTAGTTGGATTGAACTTCCTGATGGAACAGTAAAGCGTCACACTGTTAAAGATAATGAAAATGAGCTTGTCAAAGGTAAATTATTCAGATCGGACAATTTGACATCTCAAGGTAAATCAGAAACGACCACATTTCCGTTTACATTCAATAATAAACAGTATTTACCTTCAAAAAATAACTCATGGAAAACCAATCTTTCAGGGATGCAAAATCTTGCCAAGATGACCCGATTGATTGGTATAGGCAATACTTTGGCGTTTAAACGATATGCAGATGATTTCCCGGTTTCTACGATCAATAATTTCTGGGACGACACAATTCAGAGTACATTTGCCGTCGATAAACAGTATGTTGTTCAAACATCAACAAAGGTAATTGCGCGTTGTCTTTTAATGACGACCGATCCAGGAGACCTCATTCTTGATCCAACCTGTGGTTCTGGCACAACGTCAGTTGTATCTGAACAGTGGGGCCGTCGCTGGATTTCCTGTGATACATCCCGGGTTGCAATTACCCTCACAAGACAACGACTCATGACTTCGATCTTTGAATATTATGAACTCCAGAGCCATCAGGAGGGTGTTGGAAGTGGATTCCGATACAAGACCGTTCCGCACGTTACACTACGCTCTATTGCAAATCTCGAACCTCCATCCTCTGAAACTTTGTTTGATCAGCCTATACTCGATAAGTCTAGAATTAGGGTAACTGGCCCATTCACCGTTGAAGCAGTTCCATCCCCCACTGTCAAACCCCTCTTTGAACCCGATGTGAAAACCCCCGCAGATGATTCAATTGCTCGCAGTGGAGAAACTCTGCGTCAGAGCGATTGGAGGGACGAACTACTCCGCACAGGTATCCGAGGCAAAGGTGGGCAAAAGATCGAGTTCTCCCGTGTTGAACCGATATCCGGCGCACGATGGCTCCATGCCGAGGCAGCAACAAAAGAAACAAATCCGCAGACCGTCGTAATTTCATTCGGGCCGGAACACGCACCGTTGGAGCCGAAACAGGTTGAGCTGGCGATTAAGGAAGCAGAGCGACGTGTGCCCAAACCCAACATCGTGTTATTCGTGGCATTCCAGTTTGATCCTGAAGCTGCCAAGAATGTCGATGAGACCAACTGGAAAGATGTCACGCTCCTCAAGGTCCAGATGAACGCCGACCTCCTTACTGATGACCTGAAGAAGAAACGGATCAGCAACGAGAGCTTCTGGTTGATCGGACAGCCGGATGTGCAATTAGATAAGATCAAGGATGGGGATGACAAGGGCAAATACAAGGTGCAGGTGCTCGGGTTTGATTACTACGATACTAAGAATGGCTCGGTGGTATCGGGTGGAGCCCACAATATTGCTGTCTGGATGTTGGACACCGATTACGATGGCCGCAGCCTCTATCCCAAGCAGGTTTTCTTCCCGATGGCAGACGAGAAGGGCGGCTGGTCACGACTGGCAAATAACCTCAAGGCCGAGATTGATGAAGAGCTCATGGAAGCATACCATGGGACAACATCCTTGCCTTTCAAACTCGGGACCTACAATACCATCGCAGTAAAGATTGTCGATGACCGAGGCATAGAGAGTATCAAGATCATCGAGGTTGACTGATGGCAACCGGTGAAATCGACCAGCTCATCCTCAACAACCCGTTTGACGAACCAAAACTATACTGGGATTACAACTTCAAGACCAAGCGGTTCGAGAAAAAGGTCGGGCGACGGAGAGCGGGATATCTGGTTGCATCAGAGCACTCCAAGTCCTTTGACGATGCAGGACACTTCATCGAGATCCCATTGGTAAATACTATCCGGAAACGTGTCAAAGAATGGCGGGAGGCAGGATACCCAGGTGTAACAGGTATAACCCGGCGGCTCCTCGAATATTGGTACAATCCCGAGGAGCGGGAAAACCGACGGTTCTTCTTCTGCCAGCTCGAAGCCATTGAAACCCTCATCTGGCTCATCGAAGCTCCAGAATCACAGAGAGTAGGCATCGATATTCCCAACGATGGCAGTCTGTTCCCGCGTATCTGCTGCAAGATGGCGACGGGATCCGGCAAGACTATCGTCATGTCCATGCTTATCGCGTGGCAGATCCTCAACAAAGTAACCTACCCGCAGGACGCTCGGTTCTCAAAGAACGTATTTGTTATTGCACCTGGGTTGACCATCAGGAGCCGGTTGCAGGTTCTGATACCATCGTACAACGGCAACTATTACGAAGAGTTCAGCATCATTCCGCAGGGCCTTGATGACAAACTCCGGCAGGGCAAGGTTCTCGTCCGCAACAGACATGCACTCCAGTGGGACTCCGAAGAGCAGATCCAAAAGCGGCATAGCGTGGACAAACGTGGTGCCCTGAGCGACGAGGCGTATGTCCGCAGCGTGATGGGAGAGCTTAGTACAACGAACAACATCCTTGTCATAAATGACGAAGCTCACCATGCCTGGCGCGTACCTGCACAAGACGTGGAGATCGGTAAAAAGAAGAAGGATATCGAGGAGGCAACCGTCTGGATCGGTGCACTCGACCGGATCCACAAAGCCCGGACCATCCAGACTTGTTACGACTTCTCGGCGACACCGTTCATCCCAATGGGCCTGAAAAGCAAGAACGAGGATCTCTTCGGTTGGATTGTCAGCGACTTCGGACTCAACGATGCCATAGAGTCAGGCTTGGTCAAGACTCCCCGTGTTGTTGTCCGTGATGATAGTAATGTGGCTGCAAACTTCAAATCGCGGTTATACCACATCTACAACGATGCCGAAGTCAGGGAAGATCTCAACCGCAGGGCTGCTGAGAATGAGCCGCTTCCGGACCTGATCATCCACGCGTACTACCTTCTGGGACTCGACTGGCTCGAAGCCAAGAAACGCTGGGAAGAGGAAGGCTACAAGACCCCTCCCGTCATGATCACGGTTGCAAACCGTGTCGAGACCTCAGCGCGGATCAAGTATTCCTTCGATAAGAACAAGGTTCGTATCCCTGAACTCTGTAACCCGGACCGGACACTCCGCATTGATTCAAAGCTCCTTGGTGAAGCGGAAGAACAAGATGACATTATCGAACTAGGGGAAGTCCCGGCAGAACAGGACGATACACCCGAGGAAATTAGTCCGAAGCTAACCAAACAACAGAATGCCGAACAACTCCGTATGATTGTCGATACCGTCGGGCAGCTCGGTAAACCTGGCGAACAATACCAGAACATCATCTCGGTCGGAATGCTTTCCGAGGGGTGGGATGCCAAGACCGTCACTCACATCCTCGGGCTACGTGCATTTACAAGCCAGCTGTTATGTGAACAGGTAGTGGGCCGGGGGCTCCGCAGAACCTCCTACGAACTGAACGATAAGGGATTCTTTGATCCGGAATACGTCAACATTTTTGGAGTGCCGTTCACATTCCTGCCCCATGAAACATCACAGGACGGACCTCCGCCACCCCCAGCACCCAAGATGCAGATCAATCCTGCCCCAGAAAAACAGAAGTTTGAGATCCACTGGCCCAATATCCTCAGTATCTACCACATGTACAGACCTGTATTGTCCATCGATATTGAGAGAGTGAAGCCCTTGGTTCTTCGCGCTCAGGATACAGCAACCCTTGCCGAACTCGCGCCGTTACTTGACGGCAAGCCGGACATCACCAAGATCACAACTATAGACCTTCAGAAACTCTCCGAGAAGTTCCGGATGCAGAAGATCATCTTCGATACCGCCAAAGAGGTCTACGAGCAGGTACAGCCCTCATGGAATGGTAACAAGGATGTCCTCATCGCCCAGATCATTCCCCTCGTTGAAAAAGTCGTCCGGTCCCGTAAGATCAGGGTGGATCCTGACTTCTATGACAAGGAGGATATGAGACGTCGGATCATCATTACCCTCAACATGAACAAGGTGGTCCAGCACATCTGGGAGGCTATCCGGTTCGAGAATACTCAGACACTCTTGCCCAACTATGACCGTGAGCATCCGATCAAAAGCACGTCCGATATGCGTCCATGGTATACCAGCAAGCCATGCGAGTATACGAAGAAATCTCATATCAACCATTGCGTGTATGACAGCCGTTGGGAAGCCAGCGAATCTTGGGAACTCGACCGAAACGAGAATGTAGAGGCCTGGGTCAAGAACGATCACCTCGGCTTCGAGATCACCTACACGTACCAAGGTATTATCCATAAATACCGTCCGGACTTTATCATCAAGCTCAAGAGTGGTAAACATCTTGTCCTCGAAGTTAAAGGACAAGATACCCAACAAGACCGAACGAAACGGGAGTTCCTCGACGAATGGATTCGAGCAGTAAACTCGCAGGGTGGTTTTGGCAAATGGGAATGGGCTGTATCGAAGAACCCAAAAGATATCGTGGAGATTATAGAGACCCACAGATAGGTAAGGAGAAAAGAGGTAGGTTAAATGGTAAAAAAGAAACCATCCCTAGGTGAACGATACAACGGATATCAGTTTGCTCAGATTGAAAGAGCACTTATCTTTGATCGACAGGATACGGGTTTTGTCCGGCCCATAGAAGGTCAACCATGGCTTTTCTACCTCGATCCATCGCCGTTTCTTCCGACGCCCCGAGAGGAGATCTATGTCGCACCGTACGGCTCTCCACCAGCTGCCGGTGACTTGGTTGAAGTTACTGTTGAGAATGAAAAACCGGATACAATCAACGGCAAACTGTATAACGTCAAGATCATCAATTCTTGGAAATGTATCGATCCAACGACGATAATACCCAGCCGGAAACTTATTGATCCATACGAACTCCTCTGGTTTTTTATGGCCCCCTACAAAGGGGAGATTGATGACCTGAAAAGCATAGCACTCTGCTCCGCCTTATCGTGCCTCTCTGCCCCACCTTTGATGTCAAATATGGGCGGAATAAATACCGCAGTGTTCTCCGATAAATCTGGTTGGACTGCATACAGCAGAACTATGCAAATCATTCCGATGGAGTTTCGGAAAACAAGTTCCCCCTATTATTATAAAATATCAAAAGAGGAGGGGGCAGAAGGACTATCGCGAAACATCGAGGTGAGTTATGCCATTTATCTCCCTGAAAATACAGTAATGCATAATCCTTTGACGATTGATTGTGAGGCAAAAGGAACCGGATGGTATCGGGAAGCACAGGAGAGCTGACGAACCTTTTGTCACCGGATATCTGATCGATTCGGTACTCTATCGTCCCAATATTCCGCAAGAACACGAAAAACTGTTAATTGACGAGATTTACGCTTTAAAAAATCTGTTTGAGACGAACAAAGTACCCTGCAGATTTGATCTGGGAACGAGTATACCGCGAGCAGCGACGTCCATTTCGAGGTTATTTGCCAAACGGGAAGCCGGAACTGATGAGATAAAAATGGCCTTTGAACATCTGGAGGATATGATTACCCTCACAAATGATCTCTACTCAACAAAATATCCCCGGTCTGCCATGATGACCCGGGAACCTCGTGATCGAAAGCTGTATCTCTTCATTATAAAAATGGACAATGTTGATGTGTACCTTCCTGAGGAGTTAATAATCCAGAACCTGAACAAGATCCCTATGAGTATAGATCAGTATAGGGAGTCATTCTCTCGTCTTAATGAAGAGGGTCTGCTAATCAAGAACTCCAAGGGAGAAATTCGGGCTCTGGAACCCACAGATGAACAACTGAACTATTATAAGAAATACGACTGACGAATAAAAAATTAGTTGGTCATAACCTTGCAACTTCCGTGCATTGACGTGTTAAGAGGGTCATATGCATTTGTTATGTCTTCGATATCGGCATTTTCTTGTAAATCATGAACGCAAATACCAGATTTGGTTAAATTGTCAATTGGATATCCAACGTTTTTAGAAAAATTAGATCTATTTCCAAACCATTGGGATTGATCTCCCACTCCATTGACTTCACCATATCGTTGGAGATCGAAGTATTTCCAATCGTTGTTAATTTCCACCTCGTTCCACCAATGACCTATTCCAGCAGCTCCGACAACATGCATATTAAATCCAGCTTTGGTAGCCACAGCATAAAATAAAACAGACATTTCTTCACATCTTCCGGTTCTCTCAAAGGCAACCCAATCAGGAATTGTACTTAAATCAAAGGTATCATTATCGCGAATATTTTGCCTTATACGACCTCGTGCATCAACTAAATAAGATGATCCTGTTGGAGACATTTGAGTGTAAATTGCATTATTCCAATCGGGTGAAGTAAAATCGTTTTTGATTAATTCAGCCATCGCATTCAATCTAGTCGAATTTTGACCCAAATCAGAGGTTTGGTTTACAATTTGGTTTATTCTCATTTGGCCGGCATCATGAATTGCAGGTAATAAAAATTGAATTGCTGTGTCCATCTTTTGGTTATCAGAATAGAGGTTCTCTTCAATCAGGTATCCAATAAATATCCCAATTAATAAAGAGCCCAACATCAAAACAAATATTATAACCAATAGGATAGTTTTACAATCATTGCAATTTTTAGTATCGTCAGATAGAAGTGATTCCCCATATTTTGGACACTTTTTCATATATTTTATAATTTTAAGCCATTCGAAATAATCTTATTGTTAATTGTAGAGTGCCACTACGGATATTGAAGATATTTCAAAAGACAAAAGGCTTATACTTGAATAGTCTTACGTCCCACAGGGCTTGTTGTTTTGGGGCGTTGGAGCGTGTTGTTTCTTCACATCATTCCCCTTTCTTCATTAAATCTATAGCGTAATCTGTATCCATATGAGCCAAAATCTTATCCCTAGTCCAAGTACATAGCAGATTGAGAAAACATGGCTAAGTTTGTAAATGGTGCAATGTCTTACGGCACGATTACTGAAATCATTAATGGGGCACGCACTGAACTTTTCATCGTAGCGCCGTACCTCAAAATTCCGCAACAAACCAAGAATTATCTGAAAAACATCGATACTCGCGGGATCAACTTCACAATAATCTCACGCGTGGAGAGTGGAACCGATAAAAACGTTGACGACGCCGACATGCAATTTTTTCGAGATCTTAAGAATGCCAACATCCGTGTCTGCGCAGATCTCCATGCAAAGTGTTTTCTCAACGAAAATGAGGGCCTTATAACTTCAATGAATCTGCATGAACACTCACAGACACACAACTGGGAAATGGGGATTCGATTTACCAAAGCCGAAGATCCCGGGATATACGGCTCAGCCTATGAGGAGGTTCAGATGATCTTGAAACAGAGCCAGGAGAACCCGAAAATAGTTCGTAAATCTGCTATATCCAAACCTCATGATGCTTCTTCGAAATACACTCCGCAAAAACCACTGCGGAAGCCGAAGATGACACAAAATAAAGGCCTGATTGATAATTTGGTTGAGTCAGGTACTAGGTGAAGAGGCGTATTGTATCCGATGTGGTACTCCAATGGATAAGTTTAACACTGACAGGCCCCTCTGTAACAACTGCTACCCTATCTGGGCACAATACAAGGATCCTAACTACAAAGAGCATTTTTGTCATTCATGTGGTGAAAAGAAAGGTTCAATCTCGTATGCGAAACCTGTTTGTTACGATTGTTACCAGACGATGAATATCAGTCAGAGACATTAATATGCCATCCCCCGACGAAGTAATTCCTGTCGCTCTTGCCTTACATAACTCTCCAAGAAGATATGCCCTTCTTGTTGGCTCTGGTATCTCCCAAGAGGCAGGCATTCCTACTGCTGGGGATATAACCGATGATCTGATTCGCCAAATAGCCGGAAAAGGGATAAAATCCGGTCAGAACCCTCAAGATTGGTATAAAGAAACACATGACGGGAGGGCTCCGACGTTTTCCCGGCTATTTGACGAGTTAGCAAAATCTGACGATGATCGCAAAGCCATTCTCAGTCGTTATTTTGAACCGGATATTACACCGGATCAACCCCCCAAGATTACACCAACTCCTGCGCATGTAAGTATTGCAAGGCTCGTTAGAGACGGCATAATCAGTATGATTATTACGACGAATTTTGATCCACTTATTGAAGAAGCAATAAAACAAGAAACGGGAAAAACTCCTGTTGTCATCACTCATGAAAGCGATCTCAGAGTGATGGAAGTTACCGGAGATCGGTGTCGAATTGTAATGGTTAATGGAAGATATCCCACCACCGATTTGAAGTTAACCCCGGATGATCTCAACACATACGATGAAAAACTTTCAGATTATCTTGATCGTATCTTTTCAGAATATGGTTTGGTCATTTGTGGATGGTCTGGAAAACATGATACTGGTCTTGTAAAAATTTTGACCGGTAAGAGGATTCGAAGATTTGCGATCTTTTGGTGCGTCAGAGAGTCGCCCGAGACAATTCCGGAAGAAATCAGATCCAAACTACATCTTTCGACTATAGGTATTATTTCAGCAAATGAGTTTTTTGAGGATCTCGAATCAAGGATAGATATATTACGGCGACATGAAAGAATTGCTCCTCTTTCAGCGGAAAGTGCTATCAAAAAGGCCAAGGATGCATTTAGAGATCCTAGACCGGAAATGGTTCTATCCGACCTCCTTCGTAATGAAACAGATCGGATCTTTTCGGAAGTGAATCGTTCTGATTTTGTCCCTCATGGCCCGATTGATGGGAAAACGTGTTTTAAGAACCGGTTGGAAGAACTTGAACGAATATCTGCTCCTCTCGTTGCGATGGTTGCAACAATATCCTATTATGACAATGGAACTTATTCAGATTTAATAACTGAAACAATTGATCGGTTAATCAATTTGCAGACAATCGATCCTTCTTTTCTTCATGACGGACAAAGAGTTAATGGAACTTATGCAACGGATTTAAACAAATATCTCAATAAATTACGATTCTACCCGGGATTACTTGTGATCTATGCTTCAGGAATCACAGCTGTCCATAAGGGAAACTTTAATAGTCTTACAGCTGTTTTGGAGAAGCCACGGCAAAGGCGATATGATGCTGATGTGTTATTTGCCTGGAAATATTTTCCATACATTGAAGACGTAAATGTCTGGAGTATTTTATGGACAAGTGAGCAGTGGATACTTGATTTCTGTTTAGAAAGATTTGGAATGCGAGAAGACCCTATTTCTTATCCCGCCAAAGTTATCCACAATATTATCAAACCGCTTATCCCAAGCGAGATCTATTTTGATTCGGCGTTTGACATTTTTGAATACTTATCCGGGCTTTCATATCTAAATGCACATGATGAGGTTGTAACATCACCATCTTATCCATTGATGTCCCGTGTATGGATTCACTCTGGTGGTTTCAGCAGAGAAGGTGTGAAATTGAAATTTCCCGACCCTGTCAAAGCGTACTTAATGAATATTGGTAAGAAAATCAAAGGATCCGATTTCTTCAATGGAGATGAAAATCAACTTTTACGTTGCATCTGGATGCATGCGAAAATCTTCCATATGGATTCTCCTCCAGAAACCGATATACCTCTGCCACATGGAGGATTTCCGGGATTATAACATGAGAGTAAAGATACTACCTTTTCAATCGGAACCTTTCCTTCGTGGTCCTTTCAATAATGAGTGCGGCATATTTCGAATATTTGTTATTTTTTATTTTTTTTTATGCGCGTTTGCAATAAAGACATATAATTTTGGTAAGGGCTTCTGACGTAATGGCCTAAAGCCCGGTCGGCGCATCCTGAATATAGTTTTGTGTGCTCACACATCCATTTTTTCAAATCCGGCTTTTTGGTAATTTATCGTAAATCCGCATCATAAATTTTATTCTTTGATCCGTAGCTTTTCTTTGATGTCTTTTACATCGGCGCACAACTCAAAAAACTGCGGATTGGCTTCTTGGTTTACCAAACTGTTTATTTCCGACTGAACTTTCTTTTTAATCATTAGATCGCCAATTACAAAACCGATCAATATGAGTACGAGAGGAAATCCGATGAGCACCGCGATAAAGGGTATTTTGAAATATTCAATGGTGGGTTGCCAGACTTTAGCAAAGGTCAGAAAACCGATGAAAGCGAGAGGGAGATTGATAATCTGCCATCCTAAAGTAAATTTATAATACGTCCTTCCCAGAAATGCGCTGTTAAAGATTTTCATAGAATGGTTACCTCGGTATGGGGATTTCTATCTTCCCATATAATAGCATCTGTATCATAATCCTAAATCCAAGTGTATACAATCCAAGAGTGCCCCTATGAATGACCACAGTTCAAAGCACTGCTAAATATACACCTGGACTGATTTTTCTCTTATCTCCCGGTTACCATACGAGAAGGAGTATAGCCATTGCAATGAGTATCACGACGGGCCATTTTGCGATATCCATAGTGAGCCCGGCTATACCTTTTATACCCACCATAAAACAAATCAGAGCAAGTATAAGAAAAATCACAGCAAATTGGATGAGATCAGCCATTGTTTGTTTCTCCCCTGAATTTTCTTCAAATTTCCATCTGACCTAATGTTCCAAAATTTTTGTATCAGAACGCCCGGTTTCAGTACCTTAGCAATAACCTTGGAAAAAGTTTTTATTTTCTTTGTTCCTCCCGTTACAACAGAAATGTGATTACAGCAACTATAACAAAGATAATTACGAGCCACTTTGCGATTTCCATGGAAAAGCCGGCTATACCCCGAGCACCTACTATATAAAAAATCAGGGCAAGGATAAGGAAAATTACCGCGAGATAGATTAGATCAAACATAACTCACCCGGCAATCATTTCCTTTTCAATTTTTTTTCTGGCTTCCGTGCTACTACATTTCTAACTGTAGAAATGGCATTATGGAAACCTGATTTTTTCTTCGCTTTCACTTCAGGATGTTCCAACTGCTCAAGTGATGCAGTGACATCGTTATGCATTTTTAGCGTAGCCTTGTCAGATATTTTTTGTGCTTTCCCGGCCTTGCTGATCTTTGGTTTTTTTACAGGCATATACGACTCCATTCCCCACATATCATTTTTACTATATACGGGGACAAACTTCTTTTCATTAATGGAAAATAAAAATCTCCCCATTTTTTGCAAAATTTGCAATATTAAGAATATTAAAAATTAAGAGATATTGAAAAGTCTGTTTGTTTTACTTTCCGGATAGAGTGAAAAAGAATCAATCTCCGGTCAATCTCTAAACTTTTTGACAAGACCTTTACTAACGACAATCCCGCCCACTAAAATCACAAAAATTCCTAGTAATTGAATGACAAGTAAAGGAGATGCCAAAAGGGCGACCCCCACTATAAGTGCTATAATTCCCTCGATGATGGTTACAATCTCTATCATACTTTCCACTCTCTGTTGCTTTTGCTCGTGAATGCTATCCGCCCAACGTCACAAACCTTCAAAAGGATCTCGGACAGATAGCTGAATCCTGAGATTTTCTTAAGGACAAATTCAGTCCCTAGAACTCTAATTAAAAAAGATCCTAAAAGATGTTTACCTGAAAATCAAAAATTGTAACAATCTTTTTTTCAACAATAATGGATAATTCCGACACATCCAATGTTTACTCACATCATTCCAGAAGATAGGTTTAAGATAGCGAGATAAGAACTTCCTTTACGATCAACAACATCTCTTTTCAATATCCTCACCAAAAATATCATGCATGATCTCCCTGCGTCCCTTACAAAAATCCGATATAAGCATCATCAAAGCGTGGCCACCGTATCCCGCAGAGTTTTCCGGGCTTGATTATACCCTTCGTGACAGCGGCTGGCTCGGTGAATATGTCGAAAAAGCGGGAACCGAGCTATTTATTGCCGAAGACTCAGATACCATCGTTGGCTTTTCCATCCTTTCCTGCGAAATTGGCGGGAGTGCCGAATTCCGAATTGCTCTGCACCCGGAACGGGTCGGACACGGCCTTGGAAAAACAATTACACTCCTAACTCTCCGGCACGGTTTTTCCCACCCGGATATCTGGTCAATCCGTTTGATAGTACGTAAAACAAATCTCCGGGCGCAGAAACTCTATTCATCACTATCGTTCCAGATTGTTGGAGAATGTACCGAAGATATTCAGGGAAAACCGGTAGAGTTCTACCAGATGATAATCAGTCGTGATCAGTTTGCCGCGGAGGATAAAGATCCGGCAGCCCGGGAAAAAGAGGGAAAGGAGGCAGTACTCGTCATAGACGTCCAGAACGAGTATTTTACCGGTAATATTCCCATTACTTACCCGCCGGGCAGTCTCAACAATATTCTTTTGATCATGGATACCGCACAAGATCATCATATTCCCATTGTTGTGATCCAGCATGGGAGCACTGCACCAGATGCCAAGACATTCCGGATCGGATCGCCAGGGTATGAACTGCTCAATGAAATAAAGAACCGTCCTTATGACGTCCTCATCCAAAAGACCCTGCCGGGAAGTTTCTCCGGTACCGGCCTTGGGAGATGGCTCAAGGAGCGCGGGATCGTTAAAGTTACTATTGTTGGCTATATGACCCAGATGTGCTGCGATACCACGGCACGCCAGGCATTCCACCGGGGATATACCGTTCAGTTCATAGCCGATGCCACCGGGACACTTGATATAACCAACTATGCTGGAACGGTAAAAGCAGAAGAACTGCACCGGGCGATCTGCGTCACCCAGGCAATGCGGTTTTCATCCGTGATGATGACCCGGGACTGGATTGCAAATCTTAACGGGTGATGTTCTCTATTTAATCGTCTTTTCCCGGCCTCAGCATAAAATATTTGACAAAGTCGTTGATGAAAAACGAGAAGAACACAGACATAGCGATAACGGTCAGTAAATCTACCGGCGGGATTGCAGTTAGCCCGGGAATACCCACTGTAACCAGTATAGCTACGACAACCATGTCTGCAAGCATGATAAGGAACAGCGACCTGCTTGGAAAAGAATCCCAAAAATGTCCCCGCTCCCGGACGACAAAAACGGTGAGCATACCAAAGTAGAAAAGAATGGCAAAGGAGAAGGTTTGGATTGCTGCCGTTTTTCCGGTGAGGCCTAGAGGTCCGAGACCGACAGCAAGGATCGCTAGGGATTCCAGGACCACAAGAACACCGAGGACAAGAGACGATCTCACCAGTCCCGATATGTCCCAGCTGTCTGGTTGTTTTGATCCTCTCACATTGTCAGTCGAAAGTGATAATGTAACAAAATCTATAACAAAAAGCAGGAGCACTACATCGAACACCGAGACAATAAATTGTCCGGTTATGAGAAACGCCACCACAACAAAGACCACAATCTGGAATGTCTTTACAACCTTGTTGAAGATCCAGGTCAGCATTCGCTGGTGGATTTTCCGACCTACCCGGATAAGGTTAATAATATTTCCCAGTCCTTCGCCAGTCAGGACAACACTTGCCGCCCCTTTTGCAACATCGGTAGCGTTACTGACTGCGATGCCCACCTCAGCCTGCCGGAGTGATGGTGCATCGTTTATGCCATCTCCGGTCATACCTACTACATGGCCGGATTCCTGCAGTTTTTTTACGATCACGTATTTATCTTGGGGATAGATTCTGGCAAAACCGGCACTTTCTTCAATAATCTGAGATGCCTTTACAGGATCGGTTTTCTGAATTTTTTTCAGGTCTTCTGCACCGGTGATAATCCCGGGCAAACCAACCTGCCGTGCTGTTTCCTGAGCTATAGGAAGCGCATCGCCGGTCAGCAACCTGACCGATATACCGAGATCCTGGAGATCTCTAATCAGTTTCCCGGCGTCCGACCGTGGCATGTCGTACAAGGCGACCAAACCGATAACACGTAAGGGTTGTTCGTTAATACCTAAGGCAACGGCAAGAGTGCGGTACCCTTTCGCTGCAAATCCGGCCGATTGGGTTCTCAAAATCGTTGGATTGGTACTGGTCAGCTCAACAACAGCACCAATTGCACCTTTTACAACACGGTAGCGATTATCGTCCTTTTCGATAATTGCTTCTGTTCGCCGGGTCGCTGAATCAAACGGGATAAATGATTGCCGGGCGAATCCCTCCATAGAAATTTTCCGGTCGTCAACCGTAACTAGGAAGGCACAGTCGATTGGGTCATGGTTTGCAGCTTCAGACGCTAACGCTCCGTACATAAGGACTTCCTCTTCGCTCATGCCGTTTTCTGTAACGATGCCGGCTACTGTAAGCCGGTTCATTGTTATTGTGCCGGTCTTATCCAAACAAAGAGTATCCAGGGTTGCGGCATCTTCTGATGCACTCAGTCGTGTTACCAGGACACCGTGTTTAGCAAGTTCCACCGATCCAAGAGCCATGGTAATGGTAAACATCGCCGGTAAAGCGACTGGGATAGATGAGGCAAGAAGTACGAGCGCCAGGGGAAGAATATTAAACATATTCATGCTGGAAAGTGAGGACATGGCGAAAGTGATGGCAAGTGCAAAACCGACAATCAAAAGAAGCCATTTCACAACCTGGGATACTACTTCCTCAGCCAGGAGACGTGGGCGGGCAAACTGCACGAGCTCAGTAGTTTTCCCAAAATAAGTCTTCGTTCCTGTCAGGACAACAAGGCCTGTTGCTTCGCCGGTTTTTATTATAGAACCAGAAAATAACATGTGAGAACGATCTTTTGTAATCAAAAGAGATTCTCCAGTCAAGGAAGATTGGTCGACATTGAGATTACCGTCAAGAACTTTGATATCTGCCGGAACGAAATCACCAGCTCGTATCCTAACTATGTCGCCAGGAACGAGCTCACGCGCTGGAATAAGCTGCCAGATTCCGTCGCGTAAAGTACGCGCATTGATCTGCAACTGTTTTTTCAGCGCATCAACGGCCTTTGACGCTTTTAGTTCCTGAATGTAACCAAGACCTGCGTTTAATATTAGGAGTGCAATGACCACATAGACGTCAGCATAATTCCTCAAAACAAGCGAAAGGACAATAACCGTTTCAAGCATCCATGCAGTGGGACCAGAGAATTTTTTTGCAAAATTAAGATAAAGATTGGCTTTTTTTTCCGGGACTTCATTGTAGCCTTCAATAACAATCCTTTTTTTATGCTCATTTGAAGATAAACCAGATGTAATGTCAATCGCCAGACGGGAAACAAGTTCATCGATTCCCATGTCCTCATAACGGTCAATAGTCTCATGGGAATCTCGTGATGCTGGCATTCTCAATCTCATTTATTTATTCGATATCGGATCTGGTTTTGTATTCAACTCAGGCATACCACATACATATATGGTTTTCATGTTGGTTCTCAATGAGTTTGTATCCTCCTCGTTGATTGTCATGCTCAGAAATACCTGAACCTCGTCAGGGGCATATTTGTGAGGACACCAGCAAGGAACAAGCGTGCAATAAGAAGCACAATGATGACAACAACAATAACAATTGGGACAATTACGGCAAAAGCAGCCTGATCACCATCAATCTCGTGAAGCTCATGGATCCCGAAGATAGTGAGGATCACACCCCAGAGATAAAAAATAATTCCAATAAAGGGAATCCAGCTTAAGAGCAGGACGGGCGTTGATCCGTACATCACAGCTTTTAGAGTAAATGTGAATCCCTTGCGTCCGCCAGCAATATAGACCCACAAATGAAGCCATGCGCCCAGAAGCGGGATGCCGATAATGCCACTAAGAATGACAAGGAAAAAGATTATTACCGGGTTGTGGATATACAGTGATCGCCGGATTAGTCCGAAAATACCAACACCCGTAAGAGAGGCTAGAGCAGTCAGAACCGCATTTGCCAGCAGGAATGCGAAATAAAATCTGATGACTGACCGCATATCGTCTTCCCGTGATTTTTTGAATGCTTCCAGAGGATGGGTGAGAAAATCCATCGCTTTCAGAATTATCCCTGGTGTCATACGTCAGGGATTTAACGGGATGACATATAAAAAAAGCGGGGACATTCGATTCATCCTGACCATCATAAAGTTAATTTGAAATATATCCAGCAATGATGAGATGTTAAGTTGAGAACCTATGGCAAGAAAAATTGACCCTGCAAATGCAGCCTTTGACAAGATTATAGGGGAACGACGCTCCCACCGGAAATTTACTGAAAAAATTCCCCCGGATGAGATGATCGAGAGTATAATCCGTGCCGGACTTCATGCTCCGTTCGCCGCTTCAGCGATTGGCAGCAGGGATGACTATTTCCGGAGATTTATTGTCATCAGGAAGGATTCAAAGGCTATGAAGGAGCTTATACCGCTTGTATATGCAGAAGTTGTTGAGATGCGCGATAATCTGGCAAATGAAGTGAAAAAAAATGCCGACTTGCAAAACCGGGCAGCATCATTCATGAACCGACTTAACGCTATAAATTCCATGGGTATGGTACCGGGTGTCGGTACCGCACCGTTCTATATTGTCGTCACGGAAAAGAAAGGATTCCCCCCGGTAGAATTGCAGTCCCTTGCTCACTGTCTGGAAAATATGTGGTTGAAGGCGACTGCTCTCGATCTTGGTTTCCAGATTGTATCAGTTACGACACAAATGGCAGAAAATGCCCGGTTTTGTAGTATCCTTGGGATTGAAAAGGGTACCTGGGCGCTTATGGGATGTGCCATTGGATACCCGGCAGAAACGTTGTCTCCTTCAATCAGGCCTTCGGTTCGTGAAGTTACAACCTGGCTGGAATAATACTCATTTCCATATACCGTTTCAATTACAGGAGAATCATAAAAAATAGAGAGAAAACATTAATTAAACCCCATAAATTACTTCTTCTTAGGGGCTGCCTTCTTTACGGCGGGTTTTTTTGCTGGGGCCTTTTTTGCGGCCGGTTTCTTTGCTGCAACCATTTTCGATCCACCTCCCACCGGAAAGGGTTATAATTTTCATTAATCTTTGAATAAATAAATATTTTGGTCGAAAAGGGGTTTTCCTGCATAGAATTGGTATAAACCGAACTTTTGTCCCTCACAAAAAGCGAGACTCCGGAATACAACTGATATTCAGAACGATTAG
The DNA here is from genome assembly GCA_963701095.1 of uncultured Methanoregulaceae archaeon. Lineage (GTDB taxonomy): Archaea > Halobacteriota > Methanomicrobia > Methanomicrobiales > Methanospirillaceae > Methanoregula. The sequence continues at coordinate 339,896 of OY969564.1, read as the reverse complement.
GTGCAAAATGCGCAATCATAACAAATAAGCCGCAATTGCAAAAATAAGCCTTAAATACGCCAAATTTCGATTGAGAAAGGTCTTATAAATTAAGCCAAAAACTGTATTTTGGGGGACATTTTCGAAAAAAATCATATCCGCGCCTTCATCCAGCAGAGTCTATTTTGTATAGTATTATAAAAGGAAGATTAAAGGCATTTGTTATTCAATCTGTTACTGATGAAAAAACAGTTTGTACTTGGTGTAATAGGGGGATTTCTGGGAATAGCATCAGCAGCACTGGTGATTTTTTCCTCAATATCGTCAGATATAACACTTTCTGGTGTACAAGCCGCTCTTTTCTCTAGTCTTGGTCTGATGGGCGCAGCAATTGCAAACACGGATACGCGGTTTGCCGGGTGGATGCTTCTATCGTCGGGGGCCTGTATTTTATGCTCGGTTCCCCTTGCGGGAACTTTTACTCTTATCACCATTTATTTGCCGGCCATCATTTTTCTGGGAGTGGCGTCTCTTCTCTGTTTCATCGAACCGGAAGAGGAAAATACAGATCAAAAGGAACAAGTGTCCTGAGTAGTCACTTCCTGTAATTTAGATAAAAAAGAGACAGGCTTTATTATTTCTTTTCTTCTTCGTCAGGAATAGGTAAGAACACCGGAATCGAAGACCGGCAAACAATGTCGACGGCAATCCGGTTGAGGACTACTATAAGGACAAGCATCAGGATTGAACCGATAGCATAAAACAGGTACTGATATTGAATATCGCCACTCATGATCCATTCATAGATACCATAGCTTGCACCGGCTATAGTTACAAGCGTTATAGCAAGGACGCCTGCGCGAAGGCCGGTAAAGGATCGGCTTCTGATATCAGGAAAAAGAAGAAGACCAATTACACTGATGGCGCCAAACCCGAGTCCTGCCAAAAGCAGGAGATATAGGATTATATCAAGGATCAATGCATTCATGCTGATGACCTCTCACGTGTCTGGAAGCTGCGTATCGTAAAAGCAAATACCATGCACGCGAACAGGCCAGCAATCAGGACAATAAGGAGACTGCCGGCAGCTGACGGTGAGAGCAAGGGCCCCGGCACAAGCAAGAGTGGCCGCTACATTGATGGCGATCAGCCGGTCATTCAATGTCGGGCCGGGGATAATACGTAGAACTGCACAAATAGTAAGGATGAAAAAAACAACCGCTGTAAAGAGCCAGATATCTACACTCATGGTTAATCACACCCCGGAAGTCCGGAAAAGCCGGTTTTTCCGGCAGTCGAATTCGTACTATCAATGTGGAGAGGCAGTCCATATCAATCCTATCGGTCTTACTCTAAGAAGTATCAATTAACACACAGAAAATTGCCGCGAATTGACGTGTACGGCACCATTTTTTTAAGACCAAATGCGTACAGATGTGGGAATGCGCCCCTACCTGGGAAAAATCCTGCTCCGTTGGTGTGACCAGTGCCATACACCTGTCCTTGCAAAAACTTGTACCGCCTGCGGGTCGACTACCCGTGAAGTCCCACTCACCCCACCTGGTGATGCACGACCGGCCTTTCCCGCTGACATCGCACTCATCAATAGCATTTTTGAAGATCACTTTGGTGCACCGCTTATTCCCGATAATCAGCTTGTTCTGTTAAACAAGGTTCCAGATACTGACCGGATGGAAGAGATCGTGATTGGCGGCGGAATTGCCGGATCAATACGGTATATCCCAAAAGAACGCCGGTGGGAACCCATTCCTCGTCCTGAAGCCTGCAATGTATTCCGCCCAAAAAAACGTTTCGTTGTTGTCGACGACAGCACCGTCCCTTTCATACGGGATCGGGGAATGAGCGTTCTCCGGCCTGGTCTCGAGGAAATAGATAAGGAAATTTGTAAGGGAGATGAGGTATTTATTCTCGATAAATACGGGAAATGCATTGGTGCCGGAAGGGCTAAACTGGGAGTTACTGAAGCAATGATGCTCCAGAAAGGACAAGTCGTAAGGAACCGAAAAAACATCTCATCAACCATTATAACCGGTGAAGCCACATGGTCGGATGCGGTATTGTCCAATGCAGAAACCATCAAAAATACAGAAGACGAGGCAGTTCAATTCGTAAAATCAGTTGCCGCCACATATCCACTCCAACCAACAATCTCCTATTCCGGTGGAAAAGACAGTCTTGCAACCTTCCTCGTGGTACAAAAAGCACTGGGAAATGTACCACTCCTCTTTGCCGACACAGGCTTGGAGTTCCCGGAAACCTATCAAAATATCCTCGATGTGCAGAACCAGTACCAGGTGACCGTAATACGGACTACAACTACCGATAAATTTTATGCAACCCTTGCCGAGCAGGGTCCCCCAGCCGTAAACGCCCGCTGGTGCTGTAGTGTATGCAAGCTCATTCCTGTTGCAGAGACGATCCGTTCTACATGGGGCGAGTGTCTTTCCTTTATTGGCCAGCGCCGGTATGAATCGCTTTCTCGTGCAAAAAGTGACCGGGTCTGGAGAAACCCCACGGTAAAAGTCCAGGTATCAGCGGCACCTATTCAGGAATGGACCGCGCTTCACGTCTGGCTTTATCTTTTCCGGGAAGAGGCACCGTACAACCGGCTTTACGCACACCGGCTGGATCGGATCGGATGTTTCATGTGCCCGTCAAGTGATATGGCATTGATACACATGATTGAGACCGATTTTGCCGGTCTCTGGAAAGGATGGCAGGCACATCTCGAAACATGGCAAAGAGAGCAGGATCTGCCCGAGGAGTGGATCGAAAGCGGGGCATGGAGAATCCGGGACGATATGCATGAGAAAAAAAATCACCATTATTGATTACGGCCTTGGAAACCTGCGTAGTGTCATGCGCGGGATAGAGGCTGCAGGAGCAGAGGCAGTTATCACCGGTAACGCTGAAGAAATCGCGGCAGCCGACGGAATTGTGCTTCCAGGAGTCGGTGCTTTTCACGAAGGCATGGAACAGCTGAGGAACACTCAGGGAAACGGTCTGTGCTGCAATAAAAGATGTTCCGCTTCTGGGGATCTGTCTTGGCATGCAGATGCTTATGGACTCAAGCGAAGAACACGGACTGCACGAGGGCCTTTGTCTTATCCCGGGCCGCGTGCGGCGTTTCCCGGTCGTCCCCGGCGTCAAAGTCCCGCATATGGGCTGGAATACTATAAGACTTGAAAAAGAAGACAGCCCGCTTTTTGCGGGACTGCCCCGTGAAGCGTATGTGTATTTTGTTCATTCCTTTTATGCAGATACAACACTCCAATACACCCTTACCTCGACTGAATATATTGTTCCTTTTGCTTCTTCCATAGTCCGGGAAAATGTATACGGTGTCCAGTTCCACCCGGAAAAAAGCGGGTCTTTAGGTCTGTGCCTCCTCAAAAATTTTATCGATTTGGTTTAGGTTTAAAAATCGGTTTTAATTTCAGGCAAAGGAAATGTCCGCTATCCTTTTGGTAACCTTTTAATGTCCGGGCATTCGACCAATTAGGCATGAAAAAGATTCTCTGTTTCCTAGCCCTCCTCACCATGTTCGTTGTGGGTTCAGCGTCAGCGTACGGGATATATCTCAACTGCTCCCCGACAACAATCCCGGTCGGCCAGACCATAAAATGCTCGATTGATTCCGATTTCCCCCCAGGAACAAGTTTCAACCTGGTTTTTTACCAGAAACAGTATACGTCCACACAAATCAACAACCAGGTTATGACCATCCAGCCAAGCCAGCAGACTCAATATGCACTTTTTGATACAACCGGACTCAAAGGTGGCCAGTACGATGTAGAGATTGAATGGAACGGTGCTGTCCCTGCCATGCGCTCTGACTCGGTTGCAAGCCAGATTATTATGCTGACAGATCGTTCTGCTGAGCTTACTCTCACTTCTGCTACTACCCAAAACCTAGCAGATGCACTTGTTATTTCCGGTTCACACAAAAACGCGGGGAATAGTGGTATTCAAATTCAGATCGATGGTGCATCATCAGGTCGGGTATTCGGTCCGCAATATATCCAGACTGTTGCAAATCTCCAGACCGGAGATGGGATCTTCACCCAAACCGTGCCAGTTACCCAGCCGGATGACTATACCGTCAAATTTTCCGATGAAAACGGCTTAATTACTTCGGTCGTGTATCATGTTATTTCCCCGACATTTACTGCAACAATACCTACGACTATAACCCCTCCTCCTATTACAACAACGCCAATGGTGACCTACACACCCATTATCCACCCGACACCTACCAAATCACCTCTTTCTGTGGTAGTAGTTATCGGTGCATTGGGGATCGCCATGCTTGTTCTGAATAAAATCAGAAATGAGTGAAGTCAATAATCTTTTTTCTCCGGCATATTCCGTCTTTAATAACAGACTTTAAAAAAATTATTACTTCCTTCTAAAGACAGAATACCCTTCTATGTTTCCTTATCTTTCCCTAATTCCTATTTCAGCGTCCCTTGTTCCAGAGAAATATTTCGTAACAGAACAGGGCGCCGATAACAAGAATGCCACCAAGGAAGAAAGTAAAAACCGGGTCAATGTATGTTCCTTGGACCATCATATTTTCCCTTATTGCACCAGGAATTCCGGAAACCTCACCCCCATTAGTAGTCATGAGGGCGGCTGCCTCCGGTGTAACGGCTGAAGAAAACAGAGGTGCAAGCGCGAATACAACAAGCGTTCCTGCAACTACTATGCCAAAGAGAGAGCCGTATTTGAGAAGGAGATCCCGGATATTGGTCTTTTTTGGCGCAACAATCAACAGCTGATCGGTGAGCGCGTACAACTTTACTTCACGCCCTTTGACGCTGTACCGGGTTTCAGATACCGTTATAAGACCGGCATCAAGCATATTTTCAACATGATACTTTGCGGTTGTAAGCGGAATCTTGAGCTTTTCTGTAATATCTGATAGACTAATGGATCCAGCTGCAAGTAGCGAGAGAATGTCATTTGCTGTCTGACTTGCCATTGCTTTTGCTATCTTCTGGGCCCGTTCATCGCCTGGTTCAAGAACTGTAACTGTTCCGGTCATTTATTCTGAAGAGCTGCAATGATGCGTTCGCGACCGACATTGAGGGCAAGGTCCAGTTTATCATTATCGGGTCCACCGCCCTGAGCCATCTGGGGTTTTCCGCCACCTTTACCACCGAGAAGGCCGCATACCTGTCCGATAATCTCTCCAGCGTTAACCCGTGGATCACCGGAAGCAAGGACTACCCGGGCAGTTTCACCGGACATAGCAAGAAGGGCAATACCGCCTTTTTCGGCAAGTGCTGTTGCTATTATCGTGAGTTCCCGGGCGGGAAGATCAATGCGTTTTACAGTAACCGGAATGCCACAGATCGATTCGGCAAGAATTGTTTTTATCTCAAGGTCGACCAGTTTCTGGCTTAAGCGATCGAGATCTTTTCTCTGGTCTTTCCATTCGGAGAAAAACCGCTGGACTGTTGGTTGAAGGTTTTCAAGTTGGACAGAAAGTACCCTCAGCTGATGATGCGGCAATCTGCTCCAGGTGCTGCATATAATAGACCGCTGCTGTTCCTGCCGCAAACTCAATGCGTTCGATACCGTCCTGAATATGTTCGACTCGGATGATTTTAATAACGCCAATCTCACCGGTGCTCCGGCAGTGGGTGCCTGCGCAAGCCTCTATATCGCCGGCCACTTTTACAATACGGAGATCTTTACCTGGAGGAACGCCACCCTGATACAGGGAAAAACCGTATTCCTGCTCAGCTTTTGTGCGGTTCTCTACAGAAATTTCGACTTCCTGATTAGCCATCACCATCCGGTTTGCGGCGATCTCGATCTTTCGTAGCTCATCAGGAGTAATGTGTTTGAAATGCCGGATATCGATACGGGAGGTTTCGGGTCCTTTCTGTGCACCGGACTGGTGGATATGAACACCGAGTACCTCTTGTGCCGCGTGGAGCAGGATATGGGTGGCTGTGTGGTGGCGCATCAGCGAGAACCGACGTTCCTCATCAACCATCCCTTTCACCCGTTCGCCGCGCTGCAGGACACCGCCACTTATGTGATGAAGGATCACTTCACCGTCTTTTATGACATCATCTACCCGTGCCATACTTTCCGGCCCGACAAGGCTACCCGTATCTGCCGGCTGGCCGCCGCCTTCCGGATAGAAAAGGGTTTGATCGAGCACTGCAAATTCGTCAAAGAAATCGATGACCATTGCCTCAAACTCGGTATCCCCGGGCTGATCATAAAAGAGTTTCTTTGTCGGGGGAAGTCCCCGGACCCGGTCTGCATATACTGCAGTCTTGTCAACGACAACCTCTTTCTTTGACTCAGAATGCATGTCGGCAATCTGGGAATAGAAGTTGTCCGGGAGATCGATGACGGCGCCTTCTTTTGCTGCGATGTCTTTTATCATCTCCGGGGGAATTCCATGGGAATCGTACAACGTAATGATCTCTGAAAGCGGTACCCGCTGGCTCTTTGCCTTGTAGGTCTTTGCGACCTTCTGGACAATTCGTGTTCCCCGGTCGAGAGTAACGGCGTATTTTTCCACTTCCCTGTCCACAATCTCTCTGACAATCGCGATATCCTGCTGGAATTTGTTAAGGCCGATGATCTTCATCTGTTCCTCAATGAGATCAGCAAGAGTATCCTGCATTTTAAACTCATTCATCATCCGGAGAGTCCGCCGGATGACGAGTCTGGCAAGATAGCCTTCGCGGACATTTGATGGTACAATGCAATCACCGAGCATGTACGCAAGACACCGTGTATGATCGACAATCGCGTACACTTTCTCGATAGGTGTAATCATCCGGTCGAGCTTTTCCGGGGAGATCTCAATGGCGGCAGCGACTTTCTTTCGCAGGTTAAAAAGATTGGAACCGGAGATATCCATGAGTCCGGCAAACTTGGCGTTTAATGAGAGGATTTTTGTATAATCCTTATTCTCAAGAAGGTGGGAAATACCAGCTGAGCTCATGACCCGGCTGACCATATTGGGGAAAACTGCATCATAGATCGTTGGGGATCCTTTCGATGCCCAGACAAGCCGTTCAAGTCCATAACCGGTATCAACAATGCGGAGCTTCATCGGATAATATTTCTCACCATTGAGGTCATAACCCGGATGATCGGTTTTCTGGCGGCCGAGGCTCATGAAAACAAGGGTTGCAACCTCAAGACCGCCAATCATTACTTCTACGCTCGGACCGGCATTACCGCCACCGATCCACGGATGCTCCTTATACGTGACCTTGTTTAAATCGCCACCAATCGAGGCTAGGAACTGATCACACAGCTCGACCGTACGGTCTTTCCAGTAAATCTCCTCGGTCGGAGTGTTAAACGCATGGTGGGCAAGCATTTCGAATGTGGTCAGGTGCCGACCCGATCTTCCTACCGAATCAAGGTCATTAAGCCGTATACAGGGTTGAGAGATAGTAAGAGGGTTTGCAGGCGGCGGAACAACACCTCCAGTCACAAACGGCTGGAAATCAGCAATGGATGCAATGGTCAGGTAGATATCATCCCGCCACCGTGCGGCAACCGGGTACCGCTCAATCCGGGTATGACCATTTCTTTCAAAAAAAGAAAGATATGCCTCCCGCATCTCATCGACAGAATGGCAGGTGAAAACAGGATTTCCAATAAAAGTATAAGGTTCACAGGGTGCGTCACCACAGACCTCGCGGGAACTGTCCCGTGTCCAGAAGGCAGAGCCACAGGATTTACAGATCTTCCGCATCATCCCCTGTTTCTTGAAATAGTCGAGCTTGTATTCTTCTTCGAGCATCAAACGCACGTCCATAGTATATATATCAGGAAGTTACGGTAACAGAGGAAGCCCATCCTGCCATCAGATATTTCAGGATCGATCCTGAATAATAATCCGTACGACAGTCTGGTTTTCCACTCATTTAACCATAATATAACCGTGAAGGGAAAAAGGGTTTGCGATGAAAGACTCTTTTGAAAAAAGATCTTGGCGGTGTCATATGAAATAAATCCATTAAGATGATAACCGGTAAGCATTACCTATATCTTTCCCTTTTCTTGGTACCAGGTGTCGATTGTCTCATATATCCCGGTTGCTTCTGCTATACGTACGGCAATAAGGTGCCAGCAGGGTTTTTGCCGGTACGCAAAATCACGGCACGTGCAGACCTCTTCGCAGACTACATACCTTGCTGAAGAACCGGTTACCACAAAAAAATCGAGATATTTTTTGACCAGGTGGGAATCGATTGCATCAATTGCTTTTTTCCCCCGCGTACTGTACAGAGCTATGAGTGCGGCCCGACTTTCTTTGTCAGGCTCTTTTCTGTCATTTATCAACTGCCAGGGATCATTCATGGGTATACGGACAGAAGGGGGGGATCGTCAATATACTGCCACCCGTTCTGTGCGGCAAGATGTTTCATGGCCGGCGCTTCCAATGCATAATGTGTGGATTCTATACAGGGAAGCGGCGAAGCCCGGGCAACAGATAATTTCATCTCAGCAGAAAGGAAAGTATCAGCCCCAAGTCCCTGAGATTCTGTAATAATTTCAAGATCAAAACCACTGCCGGCAACTATAGCAAGCTTCCGGGTAGGGGCGAGGTTTCCCCAGATACGGAGGGTGCCACCCAGCCTCTGTGAGATCTCCGGGAGAGAAATTGCGCAGGATCCCACCATACCCAGAGACAACGGTTGCCGGTTTTGGAGACCGAGAAGATCAGCGAGGACATCGTTAACACCGCCAGCTGCGTGATCAAAATTCGTATGCATGACATACACATTCAATCCACCGGATAAGATCTCACGCATCAGTGCGGCAGTAGTTCCTGTAAGAGAAGTCACCGGTTTCCAGAGGGGGGTATGATGGACGACCAGCATATCAGCGCCCGCGGCGACTGCCTGCCTGACCACCACAGGCGTCGCGTCAAGGGCACAGCAAACCTTCTCTATATCCGGTTTCCCTTCAACGATAATCCCAATTCTCCCGGTGTCGAAATCCTCGGCAAGCGCTGAAGGGGCAAGCAATTCCATCTCTTCTGCAAAGGCACGCAGGCGCATATACAGGAATATTGCTGAACGAAGATATATACCATATATTACTGATAGTAATTACAGTAACCTTTAACATTCACGAAACGATATATCCAGTTATGCACAAGTCCATCGGTCAGATCAACGAGCACATCCGTGACGGTAACGCCCGCGTCGTCACCGCAGAAGAGATGCCGGCTATCGTTGACGAGCTTGGCGAAGAAGGCGCGTTAAGAGAGGTAGATGTTGTTACCACCGGTACGTTTGGTGCAATGTGTTCATCCGGGGCATTTTTAAATTTCGGCCATTCGGAGCCTCCCATCCGTATGGAACGGATCTGGCTTAACGGTGTTGAGGCATACGGCGGTCTTGCCGCTGTCGATACCTATATCGGAGCAACGCAGCAGTCGGACACCCTTGAAGAGAAATATGGTGGTGCACATGTCCTGGAAGACCTTGTCTCGGGGAAATCTGTGGAACTGCGAGCGGCCTCCCGGGGCACTGACTGTTACCCTCGCAGGAATATAACCACCGAACTGCTGCTTGAAAATCTTAACCAGGCGATCATGTGCAACCCGAGAAACGCTTACCAGAGGTATAATGCAGCGACCAATACCACCGACCGCCTCCTCCATACCTATATGGGTACGCTCCTTCCCAATACCGGGAATATCACGTACTCCGGTGCAGGACTCCTCAACCCAATCACAAACGACCCCAAACTCAGGCTTATCGGCAGTGGCGTTCCGATCTTTTTATGCGGTGCCAAGGGTATGATTATTGGCGAAGGTACTCGGCATTCACCGGCTGGCGGTTTTGGAACTCTCATGGTGACCGGGAACTTGAAAGAGATGAACCCGGATTATCTCCGCGCCGCTACCATGACCGGGTACGGTGTCACCTTGTACGTTGGGCTTGGCGTGCCACTTCCCGTGCTTGATATCGATGTCGTCCGCTCGACCGCTATTTGTGACGAAGACATATCGGTTGACCTGCTCGACTACGGTGTGCCAAGCCGGGCCCGCCCACAGGTCCGGAGCGTAACTTACGCAGAACTCAGGTCCGGCTCGGTGGAGGTAAACGGTGAACAGGTGCGAACCTCATCCCTCTCAAGCTTCCGTAGGGCCCGAAAAGTGGCCGAAGAGCTCAAGTCTTGGATCGGACAGGGAAAGATGCAGCTCGACCTCCCCACCCGCCCCATAGATCCGGTAAAGAAAGTGCACCCGATGCATGAAAGTAAAAAAGGTCCCCGCGTCATGGACATCATGGACCGGCAGGTCGTAAGTGTTGGTGAGAATGAGGAGATCCGTACTGCCGCACAAAAACTCCTCAAAGGAGAAACCAATCACCTGCCAGTCATCGGCAGCGACAACAGGCTTGTCGGGATCGTGACCACTTTTGACATTTCAAAAGCGGTCGCAAACCCGGGCAATGCTAGCACGGTACATGATATCATGAAAAAGAAAGTCGTGACAACGACAACTGATGAAGCGGTTGACATTGCTGTCAGGAAACTTGAACAGAATAACATCAGTGCATTACCTGTGTTAGATGCTGAAGGCCACGTTATAGGTATGCTTACTGCAATAAATCTCGGGAAACTCTTTGGCGGGAGGTGGCTGAAATGAAACTCCTGGTAAACTTTTCCAAAGGACGGAAAAATGCCCCCATTATTGCCCAGGCAGTAAAGGACACCGGAGTGCTTATCAATGTAGAACGGGCCGTTATTGATACTTCTGAAGGTGAAGCGCTTATTGAAGTCCCCCAGGAACAGTGCAAACTCGTGCGGGACAGTCTGACCCGGCTGGGGGCAACGGTTAGATTGCTCGAACACGGAATCAGTCTCGATCTCAGCGAATGCGTGGACTGCGGTGCCTGTATTGCTATCTGCCCCCGGGAAGTTTTCACATTTGACAAAGACTGGAAACTTTCTATAGCAGAAGAAAAGTGTATCCTTTGCGGTAAATGCGTCCCGGCATGCCCCCACCAGGCGCTTTCGCTTCCTCTATGATCCGCGAGCCGTTCCGGTACCGCGAAACCTTTGCCGCGATCCTGGCCGATTCTCCGGTTCACGCGGCCGCTGCAAAGGAGGGTATGATTTCCGCCCGGCTCGTTCTTGAAGCGCATATCGCCCGTGACCCTTTTTTTGCCAGTACTTTTTTCCCGTACAAACCGGATACAGATGACCCCCTTATTTGCCACATGGCAGAATCAGCAGCTGAAGCGGGTGTCGGACCGATGGCAACGGTAGCTGGTGCCATAGCAGCTGCCGGCATTGACGCCATGATAAAAGCAGGGGCTTCGTTTGGGGTCATCGATAACGGTGGCGATATTGCCCTTGTGAGCGAACGCGAACTAACCGTAGGTGTTCATGCAGGAACAGCCCCGGCCTCTGACCGGATCGCATTTATTATCCCTCCACAAAAAGAACCGTTTGGGATCTGTACGTCATCAGCGACCGTCGGTCCCTCCATATCATTTGGTATAGCCGACGCAGTCACAATCTTTGCGCAGGACCCGCTTGTCGCCGATGCCTGGGCGACTGCTGTCTGCAATGAGCTGCGGCCGGATGACCGGCGTATCCTTGATAGCATTCCCCCGACGACGGTCCAGGGTGTCTATGCCATCATGAGAGAAACGATTATTGAGTGGGGAACAGTCCCCCGGTTGTCCCAGCACGGGTCGATGAACAGCTGATTACTGCCGGCGATCGTTTATGAAGTCGATTCGATATAGGAAAAACTATCGTCAAATGCATTCACGCCGGAAAAAGTTTTGAGGGTTTCTTTACCGTCAGTAACTAAAATCTCTGGTATACTATTTCTCACCCGGAATACCCGGATCAGGAGATCGATCTCATCTATCTCGATCCCATCTACAAGTGAGGACGCGGGTTCGAGTTCAAGACGTTCCCGTATTAATTCTTCGGGCGTGGTGCGGAAAAAATAATAAAAAACCTGCCACGCGTTCAGGAGATCCGAGACTATCAGTTCGTGGAGGACCGGCAGAGGCATGGTTTCAAGCCTGCGCACTAATGCATCTTCATCATCGCCACTTTCTTCGAGAAGGCAGTCTGCGATCCGGACAAGTTCGGTAAACGAAGGATCTTCTTCATCCATGGCATACGGTAAGCCCTGATGAGCAAAAAGGGTGCGTGTTCGGACAGTAAAAGACAAGGGCAATAAATTTTAATGGGGCTGCGGCGGAATGTGTAAAGGTGAAAGAATCGGATACGGACTGGCTGGTCTATCACATCATCGCGCAGGAGCCGGCCATAACTGCTGCAGGGCTTGCAGAAAAAAGCGGGATTAGTGAGGTGGAAATTGCAACCTCACTGGACCGGCTCGAACGTTCCTTCCTTATCGACCGGAAAGACGGCGCCGTACGAGTGCTTTCCATAGGAGAAGCACTCATAAAATGCCAGGCAAAATATGATAATACACTCCCGTATATCATTGAAGACGGCATGATAAAGGCACGGAAAAAAGATCTATGACGGAAAAAGAAGTAGCGATACTCAGGATAGGTCACCGGCCGGAACGGGACCAGCGGGTTACCACTCACGTAGCATTAACTGGCCGGGCACTTGGCGCCTCAGGTATGTTTCTTGCAACCCGCGATAAGGGTGTAGTGCAAAGTGTTGCTGACGTTGCAGAACGGTGGGGCGGTAATTTTTTCTGCACCGACGATGTGAAGTGGCGAACCTGCATCAAGGAATGGAAAGCAGCCGGGGGGAAGGTTGTTCATCTCACAATGTACGGAATTAACCTTCCTGATATTATTGGTGAAATTCAACCGTGTGAGAAACTGCTAGTGGTAGTGGGGGCCGAAAAAGTTCCCGGCGAGATGTACGGGCTAGCGGATTACAATGTTTCTGTCACCGGCCAGCCGCATTCAGAAATAGCAAGTCTTGCGCTGTTTCTCGATCGCTTCTATGAAGGGTCAGAATTCAACCGGACATTTCCCGGTGCGAAGATCCGTATTATACCATCGCAGGCCGGAAAACAAACGGAGGAACTGTGAAAGGACGGGTTCTTGTTGTCGGTTTTACTACACGGCATGTAGCGCAGTCCGCTACTCTTGCCGGGTACGAGGTCTGTGCGGTTGACCATTTCTGCGACCAGGATCTTTCCTGGTATACCCGGGATCGGATACGGTTTGAGGATATCAGCGACATTCCCGGCGCGATTTCCCAACTTTGCAACCGGTACTCCTTTGATTTCGCTGTGGCTACTTCTGGTGCGGAAGATATCTCTTTTCCTGTTCCGCTCTGCGGGACGCCGCGGGACCGCATCGAACGTTTCCTTGACAAGCTCACGATGCAGCATTTTTTTGAAGAACTTAAGGTCCCTGTCCCCCGCATTGCTGGTGATGGTCACTATCCGGTGATGGCAAAACCGCGCCGGGGTGCCGGAGGCTGGCGTAATGCTATACTAAACGATAACTTGGCAGAAAAAAAATGGGCAGCACTTTTCCCGGATATTCCTTACATCCGGCAAGAGGTTGCCGAAGGTGTCCCGGCAAGCGTCTGCTGCATCGCAAACGGCTATGCGGCAAAGGCGATTGCAGTAAATGAACAGATACTTCGGGAAACCGGTGAATCGGCGTTTGGTTTCTCAGGATCAGTAACACCCTTTGACCACCCGTTGGCGAAAGAAATGGTTAAGATTGCCGAAAAGGTTGCGGGAGCAAGTGGTTGTATCGGCTGCCTGGGCATCGATTTTGTCGTTGGCAACGATGTGCCATATGTCATAGAAATGAATCCCCGGTTCCAGGGTACCCTTGATACCATCGAGGCTGCATATGCCTGTAACCTGTTCCGGTTTCATGTCAATGCCTGTGCAGGAATGCTCCCTGAACCACCACGGCCACAGATATTTGCTGCACGCCGGATCCTATTTGCTGACCGGGACCTGACCCTTGATGCAGATTTAAAAGTATTTGCACCGGTCGTTTCGGATATCCCGTGGCCCGGGACTTTTTTTGAAGAGGGCCAGGCAATTACGAGTGTCTCAGGCACAGGTCCATCCCGCAATGCAGCATTTGGTACGCTGGATAAGAATATTAGCACCGTCCGACAATATATGCGCTGATGGATCCAGTGGAAGAAGTACTCAATAATCCCGCAATGCGATCATATATTCACCGGCTGGTGGGTGACGAGGGACTCAATCTTCTTGAGAAATTCCCCAAAGAAGGCGAACACAGCGACGAAGATCTAGCCGCTAAAACCGGCATTAACCTGAACTCAGTACGGCATACCCTGTATACACTGTACGAGAAACGACTAGCTGAATACCACAGGATCAAGAACAACGAAACCGGATGGCTGACCTATCTCTGGCAGCTGCGGATAGATCATATCCATGACGCAATCCGTGAAGAAATGGAAATGGTGCTTCATAAACTTGAACGCAGGATCATGTTTGAAGAAGAGAACGATTTCTACATCTGTAAGGAATGCCACGACATTTACACCTTCACGGTAGCGATTGGTAACGATTTCAAGTGCCCGAACTGCGACGTCCCGCTTTCCCATTTTGAAAATGAAATGCTGGTAAAAGCATTACGGGACCGCATCGAGAGCATGAAGAAAACCTTGGGACATGCCTGAGAACCGGATTCGTTGTATTTCCCTGCTCCGTAAGGGCGGCGTCAGACCGAAGGTAATCGCTCATTGTAAAGCGGTATGCACTTGCGCAGAGGAGTATGCCAAGCGGTCCGATCTCGCTGATAGAAATCTTGTAACTATCGGCGCGATGCTCCATGATATTGGTCGCGGGAATACACATTCAATCGGTCATGCACAACGGGGTGCAGATCTCCTGCGCGAAAAGGGATTTCGTGAAGAGATAGCAAGAATCGTGGAATGTCACACCGGAGCCGGCCTGACTGCAGATGAATGCACGTTGCTTGGACTTTTACCCCGTGATTGTATGCCACAAACTATCGAGGAAAAAATCGTCACGCACAGTGACAACCTTATTGCCGGTTCTAATCGGGTAATCATCGAGGAGGAAATTGCCGCTGCCGTTAACCTTCCCCGGAAGATCCGAAAACGGATGTATCGGCTGGCTAACGACGTGGAACTGCTCACGCATTGACGTTTTTTAAATGATGACCTGACGCACCTGCGGGAGGGACCGGATCTCATTTACCACACCTGCAGGTAACGGATCCTCGACAATGATTACCAATTTGGGATCCTCAGACAGACTGGGGGTCAGTGACAAATATCTGACGGATCGCAAGAGAATGGTCAGCAATAACACGGATGGCGGAACCGATGATACCACGCTCATTCGCATCCCGGGGCATGACAACAATAACTGAGAACCCCAAGGATTCTGCAACCCGGCTCAGGTCCGGCGTCGCCCGCATATTAAGAAAGATCTCCCGCAGGAAAGGGCGGTCCAGTATGCGTCGTGCAGTAGAATCCACGACGCGGCGATCCGAACCAATCGCTTTTGCGACTGACGTTGCCGGGATCTCTATATCATTGCAGCAGATCCTTCCTTCCTCGTTAACCCCAAAACCGTTTTCAAGGAGGAACCGGACAACGCGACCCTGGGACGGCGAGTCTGCAAATTCGTGGATAATATCTGACCACATATGTTCACCGGGTATAACGTAGATAAATATACATGTATGCTTCCGGCATGCCATTAACGTATACAAACAATAGGAAAATATATTCTGTTTGAAAATAACCGGTGTTTACTAGCCAACCTGATTCCGGAATACGTGTTCTGACGTGGATTACGAAAAAATGGCCATAACATTCTTTTAGATAGACAACCTTTTTGTTATGGCACAGAAGCGGGATAAGCCGGCCTCACCGGCGACAGTCGCAGTGCAATTCTTATCTGGGCGAGGGTAGCCAAGCCAGGTCAAAGGCGCTAGGTTGAGGGCCTATGACAAGGTTTAGGCACTGCGTTGCTCGGTAAGATAATCCCTCAAAAAAAGTAAAGGGCGAGGGTAGCCAAGCCAGGTCAAAGGCGTTAGGTTGAGGGCCTAATCTCGTAGGAGTTCTTGGGTTCGAATCCCATCCCTCGCACTTTTCTGAAGTTTGTTTCTCTTAAAACCGGCCTTTCTTTCACTTACCGCATACTTTTACCCATCGGCAGGGACTTTTGCCAAAAGAAGTGCCTTGGTGGGGCTTTATTGACGGATAATTGCGGTTACAAAACGGCACGATCCCCGGGGGGTTGTAATTTCCCCCCCAGGGTGTGTAAAAAATGCAGTAACGGTGGCGCTGCAGGGGTTCATCGCGGGAAAATGTAACAAACCCGCTCGCCCCCCCGGTCATGGTTTGGTTTTGACTGGTACGCCCTTACAGGGTTTGTGCAGGATTAAGGTCATCCAGTCCGCGAACCTCCGTCCGCATTGTCTGCACACGATCCCCTTTGGCCTCCGGGTGCTGTGCCCCGGCGGTGTCATCGTTTGGGGGCCTTGAGAATGCTGTCCGCCGGCTCTTCTTCCGCATCGAACCGTAACAGCCGCTGGAACTCTGCGAGCTTCACGAAAATCTCACCGTAAGCGGTAAGAATTGGGATGATCTGGATGTTCAGATGCGGGGGGAAGGACCTGAATGCCGTGGACCGGAGCCGCTGTAAATCTTCGCCGGTCACACGGGGATTGTCCTGACAGTACTTGACAACCCGGAGGACTTCCCGGACCGGCCGGTTCAGCGTTATCTTTTCCTTCTCTCGCTGTGAAGGCGGGACTGCATGAATCTCCGGGGCGTCGTCTCCAAAGTACCGGAGCTCCCGGGTACTGCCCTAGTGAAGATGTCAGGTCCTGCATGAAATCCGAGCGGACCCGGGCAACGTTTATAGCCAGTGTTTCCTTCTGGAGTTCATCCACGACCTTAAAAAGCCCTTTTTCCATCTCGGCTATGACGGGCCGGACCCGGTACTCGATCTGCATTTCGGAAACGGCCATATTATTGCACCTTCTCCTGATTGTTCTCGGGATTCAACAGTGTGCTGTTAAACTTCCGCATCCCTTCGGCCATACCGCGCTGGTACGCTTCGTTTTCCCGGAGGGCTGCCTCTGCCCGCTGTTTTCGGTCTCTGTTCATGATCTCGCCGGGAGTCAGGGGCACGTCTCTGCCGGTGTTCATCACGTCGGCGGAGTTCTGGCCGGCTTCTTCTTCGGGGTTACTGTCGGTCATGTGCTGGCCCCCTGCTCTTGATTTGTGCGGTTAGTATCCTCTGTTGGATGGCAATCGCACCGGCGTTACCAACAAGCGGATTCCCGTCATTGTCGATCTTATTTAAGTCGTTGTAATCGGTGCTCATGCCGGCACCTCTGCCTTCTTCTGTTCTACTGCCTTTTTCAGGGCTTCCACTGATGTCTGCGTGACGTTGATTCCGTACTTATCGACATCGGCCTTTACATCGGCGGGTATATCCACGGAGGTACGCTGATATACAACGCCTGCTCGCTCGTGTTGTATTGCCATACCCTGCCATATGACTTTCAAAGGATATAAAGTACACTTGCGTTAATAACAACTTTACTTGTTTTATTGAACAGCCTGAACAGCGTAAACAGTAACTTTTCTGACGTGAGTTTGCTAAAAAAACGAAAAATATGATTGGTTATTTATCTGATCTTCGAGACTGAAACGTTTGCCAAGTTCTTGAGCGTTGCATAATCCGCCGATGTGCCCTCTAGGTCTAACGCTTCAAATACGTCTTTTTTTACAAAAAATATTGTAAACCCTGTGACCGGAAAACCATCGATGCTGGTTTTTGTCCTAAATGCCGCACTCGAATCACCAATGCTAGGATCTGATAATTTTTCAACGGTATTGGTCGCATTTGCCGTTTGTAGTATTTCGGTACTCGCCTGTGTCATGACCAAGTTCACGTGACCAATTGGATAAACGCTCAGTGTTTGTTCTAAAATTTCGAAATCTTGAGTGGCAGTATTCACTCGGTCGAACTGTACATAATATCCCTTTTCCCACCCATCTCTAATATATTCTTGACTAACATCTGAAGACGTCTTTTCTGATCCCTCTTTTATCGTGAAACCTGTAGGCACGTCTGATAACGTTAGTGCCATATCTGCGGGGTCAACCGTTGATAATTGGGGGGTTGTTGGTACCGGAGTGGTGGTGCTGGCCGGGGAATTTGATGTACACCCGGCAACAAATACCGCGATGATCAAAAGCAATACCCCAGTAAAAATAATGCTCTTTTTCATAATGTCGTTTTAGATACTCGATTGGGATTAATCTTGTTATTTTATCCAGAGCCCCCACACGTTTTATCGTGTCAAGGGGAAAAACCCAATCAAAGAGTGTTTGAGAGAATGGACCTGCTATCTTTCTGCGGGAAATTTGCCACCGGGATATCCGTAGCGATCGTACTGGGTTTCATCGCCCTGATCGCCTTGGTGGTCTTTTGTTTTGGACTCGGGGCACTTTCCAATTTATAACGACCTCAAAAAAACCCATTTTTTTAAGATTTTTGTAGAAGCGGGTAGGCCTCCAAAAAGGTGAAAATTCCCGGATTTTTATCTGGCCTCCCTGGCAGTATATAAAAACCGTTTTTCGCCTGTGAAACGAAAATACGGGCTCCGATTGGCTATTGCTGCCATATACGGGCGTTATTGTGCGTTGGGGGTGATGATTAAAAAGAATGGTGGGTTGATCGCTCTTATTCGTTCATGCGCTTCCAGAGAGTTGTAACACCCATTCCTAACGATGCGGCTATCTGTTTGTGTGTCTGCCCTCGTGCCTTCTCTGCCTCGACAAATTCACGGTTAAACGGTATTGTGGGTCGTCCCAGTTCCCGGCCAGATACCTTCAAGCGTGCCCGGGCTGCCACAAGGCCCTGTTTTGTCCGCTCGCTTAATAGATCCCGCTCCCGCTCTGCCGATGTCAGCGCGATCGTCAGCATTATGCGTTTCATGCCTTTATCAGCGCAAGTGCTAATGTATGCCTCTTTGGGGGAGAGAGACCGGACCGTGATGTTGAGATCCTCAAGGTCGAGAACTGTTCGGACTGAATCCGCATACGAGCGTCCCAGCCGGGAGAATTCATAGACCACAACCGTACTCACTCCTCCCGCTTTCACCGCTGCCATTAGTGCAGTAAAGCCCGGGCGTTCTTTGGCGGGTATTGTACCGGAGCAGGTGTCCGCGTAGATATCCCCCCGGGGCATTATTTTGAGAAGAGCTTCACACTGGCCATCAAGTACCTGTTTATCGGTACTTATCCTTGCATACCCCACTTCTTTCATAATACTACCTTTGTTGGTTGTTGTATTTATATACTTTCAATAAACGTTCGTTTTGTGAAAGGTTGGGGTATATTTCCATTGGAGATCCCCGGCCGGGTCTTTGAAGCGGGGTTGTCCTTATCCAAGTCCACTTTACTTTTGGGTAAAAATCCCCCATATTTTTCTACAATAAGATAATTGTGTGAGAGACCCGGTCATCAGTCGTTACAGGAATTAAGTTGTCCGGGGATCTCATGTATCTGAATGAAAAAAGTTTTCATTGGTGATGATGGCCTTTATAATTACCTCTATGCTTACCTCGTTGCAAGGACCTGGGGGAAGAAAGGAGCGTTTTTCCTACCGTCCATTTCACAAAGGGCAGGAGAGATTGCTTATTGGAACGTATTTCTATAATTTGAGGTTCTTTTTTGAAAAGGGCAGAAGAGGGCACATAGATACCTATTTTGTAAACTTTTTCTATAGGATTCTTCATGAAGACTTTACGGAAATAGATAATTATCTGCCCCTTGCTGCCCCTAGCCATTATACGGGCTTATTTTTTTTTGGAAAGTGGTTGAAAAGTGGATTGGAGAGTTAGGTAAATTTTACCTGCCCAACAAGGCTGATTCCCACCCATAACCGGTTACCGTGATCTTTGCGTTCTGTTACTCCCCTGTCCCGCAGGAGCGAGGCAAAACGCTTGCTGGTAACGAGTTTCTCATTAACATCATTGCACCAGTTTTTGTATTCAGCAAGCAATGCACGCCTGTCTACCTCTCCCTGCATGATGCACCGGTCCGCGAGGAACTCTCCTAGAAGATCGCTTTCATCCCGGTATGTCTCGGAGGCTTCAGCGATCCGGGCCGGTTTGAGAAGTTTGCCCTTGGTGAAATATCTTCCCAATCCTTCCAGGCACCAGTTCAGGATCCCCGGGCTTTCAAGCGCGAGCTTTTCCAAGATATGAGTATCCCGCCGCTCTTCTGGGATCGTGACATTGAATGGGACCAACCAGAGACGGCGCCAGATGGCAACATCGGTGCCAAATATCACGGGCTTGTGATTTGTGCTTAACCAGATTTTGCCGGTGGGGATGAACTCAAACTCTTTTTCATAGAGTCGCCGGACGGTTACACGGTCGCCGCCGGTAAGCATCTTTATGATGGATTCAGCAAGCCGGGCGCCGTCTTCACCTTCAGATGAGGTAATCAGCCGGGCGCCAGCGATCCGGGCAATATCTCCCCGGGGGGCTTCGTTATTCCTTCGCTGCATCAGGCTTTCCGGTGCAATGTTGACCGCATACTCCCCCCACACACGAGAGAGCGTTTCAAGGGTAACGCTTTTACCGTTCTTCCCCGTCCCGTGCAGAATAAACATTATCTGCTCTGGGTTGCCGGCAATAAGAGAATATCCGCACATTTCCTGAAATCCGGTGATGAATTCATCATCATTGCTGAACACAAGCTGAAGGTGATCCTGCCAGAGAGGGCATTCGGCTTCAGGGACATAGACCCCCCCGGCCATTTTCGTGATATAGTCTTCTTGCCGGTGCCCTGTGAATTCCATCGATTTCAAATTGAGAGTGCCGTTTACGGTATTGAACAAGTACGGGTCCCGGTCGAGTTCGTCCGGTGATATCGGGAGCGATGACCGAGAGAGTGCAACAAGGTTTTCGATAGCGCTTTTACTCTGACTGCTTGCCGCCCACTTAAACGCTGCCGTTCGTTCTGCTTCAGACTCGTAGAGTGGGGCCTCGTCTCCAAGGCGAAACACGGCCTCCTTGCCGATCTCGTACACCAGCCCCTGGTTATCCTGTTGCCAGCGGGTGCCGTCCCAGATAAACCAGCTCTTGAAAGGGAAGCTGTACCGAACGTCTCTTTTAAACCGGAGGGTAAATCGTTGCGAGTTGCCAAGATCCGATCGGGAAAACTCCTTGCACTGGAGGCTTTTACGGTCTTGTCTTCCCTTCTCGGCTGCTGTGAATACAAGCCTATGATGGACTGGATCAAACTGCCAGATGTTGGCCGGGGTTGCCGGCAATGGCGCATGGTGTACCCGGGGCGGTTCTTGTGCTACAGGGATGGCCGTATTCGCGTTCTGTGGGGCTTTCTTGGGTATTGGAGTGGGTTCGGGCGTGGTAGGTGTTTTCATGGCTTCTGAGGCCTCTGTAGGGGCTTCGGCAGCAACCTGATCCTGCCGCATTTTAAACGCAGCGGCGAGCTCTTCGGAAGTCTTGGCATTGGCAAGAGCATTGCCGACCATGTGATCCTTCTTCTTGAGATCGTCCGGCTCGGGATAATCATCGCAGCAAAGATGTACCGGATGCTCTTGGGGTTCTGCCGGTGCTGATGCTGTCATTGTAGCAACCCCTCGGCCCATGGAGCGGGCCGGCGGTTTTCCTTTTTTGCCTGATCGATCTCGGTTTTGACGAAATCGATCCAAACATCATCGGTGATTTTGCCCGCCGGGATTACCCGGTTTATACGGTGAGATAGCTTCGGATTGTGTTCGGCCCACCCTCTCGCAGAAGGGGAGATGATAGCACCATCCAACCGGGAGCGGATGTACCATTCCTGATCGTGAAGAAAAAACATCTTTTGGAGAGCCGTTTTTTTTGTCATTCGAACCCACCCGCTTTAATTTCTTCGATATCCCTCTTACTGACAGTGATCTCTCCTACCGCGATAAGTTCGGTGATGGTGCGAGGGTCGTCGAGTCGGTAAATTTTCCGAATGGCGGCGAGCTGGTCCGTGCTTAACTCGTCGATATCGTCGTCGTGCTGCCGTAAGAGGTGCAACACGTCAGTTCGATCCTGGGGAATTTCAGACGGCAGAAGATTTGATGCCATGCTCCTGCGCTCCCGCCGACAAATTCGGCATTTTTTCTAGAACGATAACCCGCCCGGATTCAATAAGAAACTCTGTGAATAGTGGTTCTGTTTTCCGGTAGGCCTCTACTGTCGCACGAGGCACCCGTACAGGTACAACGGGTTTATCAAGTTGAGGGACTGACATTTTCCTGCCCTCCTCTTGGAGTGGTATCCCGGGGTGATGCTTGGCGGCTCTCCCGGGGTTCTTTGGTTTTGCTTGTCGTTCCTTCAAGAGTATCCGCTGCCCGAATTAGGGCTTGGGATGCAATTTTACTGACGCATAGTCCTGCTTTTCTAGCTCTTTCATGGGCGGCCGCATCAATCCGTATTGTTACTGTTGGTGATTGCATAAATAAAGATACAAAAATTCTTCTATATAACGTTCTTGGTAATAAAATCAATATTTGGGCTTATTTCTAAAATTTAAGCCAATTTTACAAGAATTACCTTTAAAGATTTAAAGAATATAATAATTGGAATTTTCTTTAAGGTATTCAAGGATAATAACCACACAAAATACTCTGTAATGGTCTGAGATTTAATCGGAAAAATCGCTTTGAATTTTTACAAAAAGGTGTATTTGATTTTAAGAAAAAATGAGGATGCGCGGGGGGAAATTAAACCATCTTCTCTTTTCGCGCCTTCAGCCATACCGCGTACTCCGCATGAGCGTCCGGATCCTCATTGATATTTTGGAGCACAGTGATATTTTTCATGGCTTCATCATTAAGTGCCATGCTGCATCTGTCGCAGTACATCGCATCCGGGGCGTTTGATTTCTTGCATCGGGGGCATATCTGCGCTGCCATCGGGTCCGCCTCCGGTTCTTCTTCCGGCTTGATCCCATCCACCGCCAGGATCTTATTGTCGATATCCCGGCTGGACAGGTGCACATAGACCTGTGCCATGCTCGATCCCTTGGACCATCCGGCATACTCCCGAAGTTCGGACTCGGTAAGCTGCTTGCCCCGGATTGTAAGACGCCCGTGCCGGAATGCGTGGGGATTGGTGTCCTTTTGGCAACCTGCAAGATCTCCCAGCCGGGCAAAGATGTTTTGCACCCGGCGCACGGTGAGCCGGGATAGTGAAGTATTCCCACGCCTCCGGGAAGTCACGAAGAGGGGGGCGTCCGGGTTGTTTTTGAGAGGATGGATATTGATCCATGCCTGAAGGTCCGGTACTGAGCTCACGAGCCGGATATTACGGCGTCCGGTCTTACCGCTCACACTTATTACCGCTCCGTACCGGTCAAAGGCAACGTGCCCGATATTGGTATCGAGCAGCTCCGAGATACGGGCCGCACTATCCCATGCCACGGCAACCAGGGCACGATCCCGCTGTGACTCGCAGTATTCCAGTATTCCCCGTATATTATCAGATTGTAAGACCTTTTCCGGCGGGAGGTCGGTCCGGGGCTTCTGTGGTTTGAACTTGACAAGCTCACGGTCCGGGAGTAACCAACGGAAGAACAGGGCGAGCTCTTGGATATCGCCAAATGCCGTGATGGGTGATCGCTCCTTTCTCCGCTGAAGATAGAAGTTTTCGAGATCCTGCGGTTGTGCTGTCTTCGCATCCCGGAAGTCTGACCAGATCAGGTATCCGTAGATCTTCCAGAGTTTCGTTGTGATCGTCGTTTCCCGGATGTTACGAAGCTGGAGGTACCGTAGATAATCAACGAAATACCGATGATTGACCGGATCGAGCCGCTTGTATTTTGTCAAAACATCTTCCATGATTCTTAATCTGCATCATAAGATATAGTGCCTTTGTTTACCGCTAGGTTGAGGGCCTAGTCTCGTAGGAGTTCTTGGGTTCGAATCCCATCCCTCGCATCTTTCTGTTTTGGGCTCTCATGACAACAATCAGTATTTTGTGTTGGTTCAAAATTATCCATGTGTTACCAAATTAAAGGACTGTTTATCACCAAAAAAGAAAGAAATCCATCTATTCCCCAGACGCGTAATGTATATACATCGATTGCAATGCGATCCGTCCCGGACCAGTGAACCGATTCGTAATAATGTTCATGCTCGCGAGGAGACCAGTCGATATCGACTGGATGTTTGTTTCCATTGACACACTTGCGTCTTTGTAGAGCCATCCGCCGGGTTCGACATCAATTTGTTCACCCGGACCTAGTACCTTTTCGAATACGTTTCCGTAACCGTGCATCCAGAGAATCCCATCATTGGTTAAACACCGGAACTTATCAATGAAAAACCCGGTGCCACCAAACATCATATTTGCAAACCCCTTTACCCGTATGTAACTGTACTCGAGATTTGACGTTGCGGCAAGGAATTGATGTTCACGAACATCAATCTCCTGACCGGGTTTCATATGAAAACCAAAAACGTGACCGGGCCCGTCACGGCTAAATGCAATTTGACCCGGTCCGGTTGCATCGGTCACAAATATCTGCATCCCGGCAATCATCCGTTTCATGGCACCTTTCATAGGACGAACGCTTATCACTATTCCCGTATCCTTCCACAACAGAATGTGATGCTCGAAGAAGATCGATTGTCCCGGTTTTAATTCAACCGTAAGTGCAGGAACCAGTTCCCCGTCAAGGTGGTACGTATACCCTGCGTAATTCTCAGCCACTGCACTGGTCGACAATAATTTAGGTCTGTCCATATTATGCAGGATGTTGTCAGTATCCAAATATTTATTCTTCAATAATCCGTTTGAAGCAACTATATGGCTCATATCCACTCGTTTGCAATATCTGAAAGGGGAGTTTCGGAAACAAACGACGATTCTTTCTGTGCAGAGAGGATTGGATCCTATGAAGTTTTTGCGGTTGCCAGTGGGCGTTCAGGCATTGGACGTAAAGCAAGCGAAATTGCGATCAATTCCCTGCGGGACACCGTAAAAAACAATACCCATGACCCGTCAGAAATTCTTGTAAAAGCAGTCGCAGACGCGGATTTAAAAATCGGTGAGAGAGATGGGCAAAAAAGACTACATGCCGGTTTGGGGACGGATCTCTGTGCGTGTCTTGTTGATGATAATCTGGACTGCACGATTCTTGATACGGGAAACGGAAGCGTGTACTATATTTCTCCGGATAGTGGCATTGTTATCCCTCGTGAAATACCCTTTGCCGAGAAATCAGGTTCATTATTAAAGAAGGTTATTTCGCATACGTTGGGTGAACCGATCGTGCTCAAAGATTCGGAGTTCCACCGGGTAAATCTCCTAAATTCTTTTATGGTCCTTAGCTCCTCGGGATTGTATGATTACGTTAAACGGGAAGAAATCAAGTCGGTTGTGGAAATAAATGATGAGAATGTAGAAACTTCTTGCGAGGCTCTTAAAAATCAAGCGTTGCAGGCAGGAAGTGATCGCACGATTACACTTATTATTCTCCACGGCCACGACGACTAATTCAAAGACCAGTCTATTTTATTCGAGCGTCCGCTTGAATGTGGTAATACCGATAATAATCATTATCGATGAGAAAATCATGAGTGCAACAAGGTCGATACCAATCACGTTGAGACCCTGGTTTTTCAGGATAATACTTCTCAGGGCATGAATGCCATAATATTCCGGATTAATGACCGTGATCCAGCGAAGCCACCCGGGCATGCCAATTACCGGGTAAAATGCGCCAGAGGTCATAAAGAGGATAAGGTTGAAAAAGGCTATAACCGGCCCGTATTCCTGCTGTGACGAGAACCTGGTGGCAAAAGAG
This sequence comes from uncultured Methanoregulaceae archaeon, assembly GCA_963701095.1. GTDB lineage: Archaea > Halobacteriota > Methanomicrobia > Methanomicrobiales > Methanospirillaceae > Methanoregula. The sequence goes on along the minus strand of OY969564.1, from coordinate 314,066 downwards.
ACGACAAAACTAGTCACACCAACACTCGCGATGAGGATCACAAGAAGGACAAGTACAAAATCCTGGAAACTCTGAAGGGTGATTCCGGTCGCCAGCAAATCGATCCAAAAGATGACAAACCCCGCAATAAATGCCCGGACAGTGCCACTGGAAATAATCCCAAGGACAATACTGGATCGTTTCACCGGCGTAACGAGATAGCCTTCGTGGATGCCGTTCTCACGGTCTTTTATAAGGGCTATGCCACCTCCAAAGGACGTGGAAGTAAAGATGGCCATCATGATAACCCCTACGCCAAAAAACTGGATGTAGGTAATATCCCCATAGATTTTGTCGATAGAGACCGAAATATTCGCTCCCAATTCGCGAAGAACCTGCATTACTCCATTTTCGATTACGGGAGGCGTAACAGAATCCGAGCTGTCTTCATAAATTCTGACTGTGTTATCATTTGACACTGACGAGGGAAATACAATAACGGCAGCAATCTTCCCGTTTTTGAGATCCTGTAAAGCCTGTGTTTCGTCCGGGTAAACCGTAACGTCAAGCTGTTTTTCGGCGTCATTCGCGCTACCCTGACTGATATGATTGAGCTGATATGAAGCATTGGTAAAAAGCGGCGTGTCGGCATACGGCGGGACTTCCTGGACGACCCCGACCGGGATATGGGTGAGGGTCCCTCCGAGGGCGCTGCCAAAAACGACGAGATACATAACGGGGATGAGGAGCGACGAGAAGATAATAAACGGGCTGTTTAAGAATTTTATAAAATCCCGTTTGAAAATAGCTCGTGGGCCCCGAAACATGATAACCAATTCCCGCTCAGGTACCTATACTCCCATCGATACTAAAAGAATGGTTCCAATATTTTAGCACTTCTTTTTAATGCCCGCTGTATTGAAAGGATTATATGCCTTATTTTTAATGGAATTTTCTCTGATGCACATACCATGAAACAAAATTCGAGCAATGAGGTTAACCGGAAGACTATTTGGCAACCGTTCTATGTCATTTTTATTTCTTCTTTAAGCTCCTGGAGGCGGGTCTCCTGGAACTTGATGGTAGCACCAATATTTTTTAATGCCTTTGAGATACTGCTGCTCGTTGCGCCTTTCGCATTCTTAGCATTATAGGTTGTGTCAAGAATTTTCAGCAGTTTTTTATTTACATCGACGCTGGTGGAAAGAAGGGCATATTCGTTGACAATATCAAAATCGACCCCGGACTGGCGGGCCCGGGCCATGTCTGACCTGATAGTTTCCCGCCTGCCGAAGACATGTTCAACAGCATCATAAAGCTCGCGGTCGGTGATAGGTTTAAGGACGTAATCTTCGATAAGGGCTCCATATTTCTCGGCTTCAGTTGGCGTGAGCGGCTTTGCGGTAAGCATGGGTACTGGAATATCTTTTGTGGTAGAGTTTTCCTTGATTTTCTCTAACGTCTTCCAACCGTCCATTGGCTCCATCATAATATCAAGAAGAATAAGATCCGGTTTTACGGTCTTGAGAATTTCAAGGCATTCTTCACCACCATACGCCGCAAAGCTGCTGTATCCCCCCCGTTCAAGCATGGTAACAAATACATCAACGACAAACAGGCTGTCATCTACTACGAGAATTGTATACATTTACATCACTCATGCTGCTCTGTAATAACTGCTTTAATGTCCTTATATGCGTTCTGATGTTTTTGCTTCCATTTCCGATCCTTCTACAAATTTCACGAATGCATCGAAACCAGAAAAACATATCGTTACCTACAAGAAATTTTTCACAGGTATAATGCTGTGACAAACCAAAGAAAAAACCACATGAAACATTTCTGAATCAGAATAATCTATCGACCTCCATTTTATGATAAATGACCGAAGGACTCTTTAATTCCGACAGGTAACCCTACCCTACAGGAGAAACCACCGGATATGATCGGAAAATCTAAAGATACACAGGCCCGTGACCCGAAAATCGTAAATTTCCCGTTTCATTCAGCAACAGAGACGGAGGTTTTGGCAGCTCTTGGGACTACACGACAGGGCCTCACCTCTCCTGAAGCTTCAGTACGTCTGGTAAAGTTTGGCCCGAATGATGTTGCCCGAATACGCCAGCGACCGATCATTCTTCAGTTTCTGGATCATTTCAAAAATTTTCTGGTTATCATCCTGCTCCTTGCAGCAGTAATTTCCGCATTCACCGGTGGGGTCATCAGTGCCGTTATAATCATCATCATCGTCCTCATCAGTGTTACCCTTGATTTTTTCCAGGAATATAAAGCAGGGCATGCTGCTGACCTGCTCAGGCAGAAAATTATCACAAAAGCTACAGTTCTCCGTGACGGCAAGGAACAGGAACTGCCTATTTTCGAACTGGTTCCCGGGGATATTATCTCTTTGTCTGCCGGGGATATTGTTCCAGCCGACGCCCGGATGCTTACTGGCAGGGATTTATTCGTAAACCAGTCAGCCCTGACGGGTGAACCATATCCTGTTGAGAAGATACCTACGCTTTCAGATCCGGCAAAAGCCCTGAGTGAAGCAGAGAATTATATCTTTCTTGGCACATCGGTCGTCAGCGGAACCGCGACAGCTGTAGTGACAAAGACCGGGCCGGATACGGAATTTGGCAGCGTAGCTAAAACCCTGGTCGCTCGACCCCCGGAAACAGAATTTGAGCGGGGATTAAAACATTTCAGTTATTTAATGACCCAATTTATCTTCGCCTTAGTGGTTTTTGTTTTCTTTGTTAATGCACTTTTTAAACACGACGTTCTTGATTCACTACTGTTTTCTGTTGCACTCGCTGTGGGCATGGTGCCCGAACTTCTTCCCATGATTCTTTCCCTCAACCTTTCGAAAGGGGCAATATCAATGTCAGAAAAGGGGGCTATTGTCAAGCACCCTGCATCAATCCAGAACTTCGGGAGTATGGATATTCTGTGTACAGACAAAACCGGTACCCTGACCGAGAACCAGATTGCCCTTGTACACCATCTTGATACAGAAGGAAATGACAGCGAGGCTGTGCTCAATTATTCCTATATTAACAGCATTTTCAGTTCGGGGCTCAAAAGCCCTCTTGATGAGGCGGTATTACGATTCCGGCATCTCGACATCAACGATTGCTCCAAGATGGATGAGATCCCGTTTGATTTTGTTCGCAGGCGCGAATCCGTCGTCGCGGTAACAAAAGACGGCGTGCTCATCATCTCCAAAGGAGCCCCGGAAGAGATTTTGAGTATATGTTCGAGTGAGGATCGGGGTGGCAAAATCCAGCCGCTCGATGATCAGGCTCGCAACCGTATTCAACAGATTTACCATGACCAGAGTACACAAGGGTTTCGGACACTTGCGGTATGTTACCGGTTCCTGAAAACTGCCCAGACCGCATTTACCGTAGCTGATGAAAAAGAGATGGTCTTGTCCGGCCTTATCACGTTTATCGATCCTCCCAAAGAAAGTACACGCGAATCGGTGGAGCTCCTTGCCCGATCCGGGATCGAGCTCAAGATACTTACCGGGGACAACGAGCTCGTGACCCGGAAAACCTGCGAACTGATCGGCCTTCCGGTGAAAGGAGTCCTGACCGGCGCCGATATCGAACACCTCGATCTCGAGGCGCTTGCCCGGGTTGTAGATGGAGTAACCATTTTCTCACGGATGACACCGGTCCAGAAGAACCGGGTAATGAACGCGCTCAAGCGCAACGGCCATGTTGTCGGATTTATGGGTGATGGGATCAACGATGCTCCATCGATCAGGGAAGCAGATGTCGGCATATCGGTTGCAAATGCGGTCGATATTGCAAAGGAATCCGCTGATATTATCCTGTTAAAAAACGATCTCCGTATACTTCATGACGGGGTCATAGAGGGGAGAAAGACTGTCGGGAATACCATGAAGTATATCCTGATGAATACCAGCTCCAATTTCGGGAATATGTTCAGTGTTGCCGGAGCCTCATTGTTCCTCCCATTTCTTCCCATGCTCCCCATCCAGATTCTACTCAACAACCTGTTGTACAGTATTTCGCAAGTGGCCATCCCATCAGATAACGTAGATCCCTCATACACGGAGACGCCCAAGACCTGGGACATCAGGTTCATCAAAGATTTCACAATATTATTCGGACCACTCAGCTCGATCTTTGATTTTATCACATTCGCCATTCTGCTGTATATCTTCGATGCAAGTCCAGCCCTTTTCCAGACTTCCTGGTTTATCGAATCGATCTGTACCCAGACGCTGATTGTATTTGTCATCAGGACCCGGGTAGTACCATTCTACAAGAGTAAACCGAGCCTGGCAGCTTGTGGTATGTGCTGGGACGATAACTGCAGTGGGTTGTATCCTGCCCCTGACCATCCTTGGCACTTTCTTTGGCTTTGTAACGCCCCCTACTGCGTTCTTTGGTGCATTGGTATGCCTTGTAGTTGGGTATGTACTGATTGTAGAACTCGGGAAAGTGTGGTTCTATCGGAGGTATTCCTCATTTATCGATAAGAAAACACCCATTGAGAAGAAAACTACCGTAAGCGTCTAGATTTTCCGGAAATCCGATGGATGTCTCCGGCCATGCATCAACTGGAACGGAAAACCCCCCTACGCGGGAGAGCGACAAGGAAAAAAAGGAGTTCAGACTATAATTAATATAATACTATGACCGAACACGTGATTTCCGCTCAAGACCTGACAAAAATATACGGTGACCTGACTGCCGTCAACCATATCAATCTCACGGTCCAGAAAGGGGCGCTTTTTGGCCTTCTGGGCCCGAACGGCTCCGGTAAATCAACTATGATCAAGATGCTGACCGGCCAGATCCGGCCAAACACTGGAAGAGCAACCGTCCTTGGTATTGATGTGCAGCAAAACCCTATCGGGGTCCGGGAACGCGTCGGGATCATCCCAGAGCAGGAGACACCCCCGAGTTTTCTCACCGCGACCGAGTACCTGCAGTTTGTGGGTGCAATCCGGAAGATCCCTGATATAAGTGAGCGGGCAACGTGGTGGTTTGATTTTCTTGATTTTAAGGATAAAAAAGACGTCCTCTGCAAAGATCTTCCCGGGGGACCCGGCAAAAACTTATGTTTGCCCAGGCGTTCATCCATGCACCGGCGCTCGCTCTTATTGATGAACCGCTTATCAATTTCGATCCCATCATGCAGCATGTGGTCAAAGACTATCTCACGAACTATGTAAAAGCCGGCAATACGATCTTCCTTTCAACCCATATCCTTGAGGTGGCGGAAGAGATCTGTTCGGATTTTGCAATCCTCCACAAAGGAAATGTCCTCCATTCTGGGAAAGTTACTGAACTTACCGCAGAAAACTGTCACCTAGACGATTTCTTCCTTGACCTTGTCCAAAGGAGCCGGAATGTTTGAACTCTTCATTGCGATGGTAAAAGAGGAGTGGAGGGTCCATTCGACGATGTTTGGGAGTCTCTCCTTTGCGCTTTTTCCTATCCTTATCTTCTGGATAGCCTTCATGGGTTCGTTCCTTCTCCCGCTGATGCGAAAAAGTCTCCCTTCCGGGGAGCTTTCCCTTGTCCTCCATGCAAATTACCTCATGCTCGGGTTTATGGTCGGGGCATTCGGGCTTCTCGGATCCGAGGTAATGAACCGCCGGTTCGGACAGGCAAGCTTGCTTGCCTATGCTGCCCGTAGCCTGCCGCTCTCTGGACGTTTTATCTTCGCAAACTTTGTCATCAAAGACACACTTTACTATTTTGCGCTCTGGGTGCTTCCCCTGGCGTTAGGTTTTCTCGTTGCCTCACCTTTCATCGGTGTACCAATCACCCTGCCGCTCCTCCTCTCTCTTACGCTGACACTTTCTTTCCTTCTCGGGCTCTGCGCCGTTTTTTTCCTCTCATCAGTTTATTCCCGCTCAAAGACTGCGCTTGCCGGCATCCTTGGCATTCTCGTAATTGCCGCTGGCGTTCTGGCATTCTTGACCGGTCAGAACCCCGCAATGTTCTTCCCCCCTCTGTTACTCTTTAATGCATTTTCGTGGCTGAATCTTGCATTTTCCTGCGTGGCAATTGTTCTCCTCTTCACGGTTTCGATCTGGCTTTTTACCCCGGAAACATCGGGAGCAACAAAACGTTACTCCGACATGCTGACACCATTGACAAAAAAACTATCATTTTTTCCCACGCCGCCTCTCGCTGCAAAGGATCTGATTGATATGTACAGGAGTGGTGGCATGGTGGGACAGACACTCTTTTCTTTTATCATCCCGCTTGTGGTAATCTGGTTTTTCCTCTCCCTTCTTAACGGATACCTCCCTTCGAATGGCGTGTTACTCGAATTTGCACTGGTAACGGGAGTGATCGCATCTACGATGTACACCTGGCTTACCATGTTTGATACGTTCAGTGCCTATGCCTGCCTTCCGGTGAGTGTCCGTACGCTCATAAAAAGCAAAATAGCGAGTTTCTCGGTCCTCCAGTTGATCCCCGCTGTTTTTGTCGCCATTGTTGCCACGTTCTCCGGACAGGTAATCTACCTTGTCCCTGCGGTCGTGATCTGTCTCTCGGTATCGTTCTATTGTCTCGGGGTTACAATATGGCTTACCGGTCTTTCTCCCAGTGTTCTTGTGTACAACGTAAAGGTAATGGTGACCTACCTTATCCTTATCGGGATAGTACTCCTCACCCTTTCGGCTGTGGCGTTCGCGTCCCCCTTTACTGCTCTTGGTGCTGTAATCCTTTTTGTACCGGCCACTTTTTTTGCCCGGCTCGGATTTTCAAAGTGGGAAGCCAGCGAACAACCGGGATTTTAAATCTCTTTTTCAAGAACCGTGAACGAGGCAAATCTATGTATTATTTGCCGACAACAGCAGATTAATGACCTTGTCAACTTCAGCAACAGAACGCATTCTGCTCTGGCTTGCACTTATTACTATAATTATATTCGGCGTCAGAATGACAGCGCCGGTTATAACCATCATCCTTGTCTCCCTTGTTCTTTCCCTGCTTCTTTATCCTGCAACACAATGGCTGTGCAAAAAAGGGCTGTCCGTTCCGGTAGCAGTCGGTGTTGTAACACTTGCAGCAATAATCATTATCGTCTTTGTCCTGTACCTTACCGTTTCATCGTTTGAAGTCATTTTAATCGACCTCCCCCAGTACCACAACGATCTGACGCTCCGGCTTGCAGACGTTGCAACATTCTTTTCAATGCACGGTATTAATCCCAGTCTATCTGTTTTCCCAGAATTTTAATCTGGTCGATAGCATCCAGACCATGATTTCCTCAGTGATGAATATCGGGAGTGATTTAATGGATCTCTTTTTTATTGCGGTAACCACTTGTTTTATGCTGCTCGAAGCACCGCCGATTATTGGGCGGATCAAATCGATGCTTGCCAATCAGCCGGAAAAACTCCGCAAACTTTCTTGCATGAGCAGTTTTGTTGTCGATTTCATGGTTGTGCGTACTGAAACCAACGTTTTCCACGGTGTTCTCTTTGGGGGAGCACTTGCTATTATGGGTGTGCACGCTGCTCTTCTCTGGGGGATTCTAACGTTTTTCCTCTGTTACATCCCTTACTTTGGCCTCATCCTTTCGGCAATCCCGGCGATTTTCTTTGCATGGCTCCAGTTTGGGATATGGGGAGTTGTTGCGGTGATTGCCTTAGTCTGTTTCCTTAACCTTATAGTCGAAAACCCGGTCTTTTCATATCTCGCCGCTCGACGGTTTGAGATACCGGCATTGGTGATTATCCTTTCGGTTATATTCTGGGGTTGGTTGCTCGGCTTTGCCGGGATGCTGTTCTCGGTTCCCTTCACCCTGATGGTGGCTACGCTCTTTGAATTTAGTGATGAGCTTTCCTGGATCAATGTACTTTTAAGACTTGATCATTTGTTTCGGGAAATCACCGTTCAACCGAACATCTCAGATGATACGTAAAATGCCAGCCATTCTTTTATGTCAATGTTATCGTTGTACTGATCTCAACAACCGAAATATAATTTAATAAAATTAAAATTGTGTCACAATAAAACCCCCATACATGGATTGTCGTTACCTTTTGGCATGGGTTTTGTCCTGTTTACTGATCATATCTGCTGCCAGTGCGCTCGAGCTTAACCAATTTTATATCACGGTTGATCAACAGGGTAACGCCGTGATGGACGTGACGTATCATGTAAACCCTGCCGAATACCTAGGGGCAAAAGGGCTCATTATCGCCAGTTCTCCTTTTATCACAAACCTGCAGAACCGGAATGGAATCAATGTCTCAAATAATAATATTCAGGTCGTATGCGTGGAGCCAGGCGCAGCTGAACTGCTCATGCCCCATTTTGCTCTGATAGACAAAAAGTCATTTACAACAACCACTATTAACCTCAACAAGTATGCGGGAAAGGCTGTCCTTCCCGGGGGATACCAGTATCCCTTGAACATGATGGTCAATGCCACCATTGTTTTTCCAGACGGTTACAGTGTTGAACAGGATCGAACCACCACTATCCAAAGCGTCACTCATACCCTCAAAAAAACAGCAGTCTCTTCCCTGCCTCCCCCAAACCAGACCTGCAGAAAGGCAGCGCTTCCCCTGTCCGGCATTATTCCTGATGAAGTGGCACCGGTTGCTGCCGCAGCGATTGGTATTGCTGTGACAGCTCTTGGTATGACTACATTTGGTACTGTCATTTCTGCATGGTTAGCGAAGCTGATGGTGTTTCTCGGAAATTCTTTGGGACAGGTGGCGCAGGGAAGGATTGCAGACAAACAGAAAGAAAAGCGGACGTTTTCAGAGAATTATGATCGTAAGTTGCTACTCGGGTTTACCCACAGAGAGCTTATCGTTATAGCAATTGGTGCCACAGTCATAGGAGCCCTCTTTTATTTTGCTGCCCGCCTGCCCCTGAACCTTGTTGCTATTGTTATCTATATCGTGATGGGCGGTATTGCCCTGATGACCCACGAAATGGCACACTGGTACATGAACCGGAAATACCAGAGCACGACTGAGATCCAGTTCTATGGCATGGGTACCATCATCATGGCATTAACATCCTGGCTTTTCGGGAGTGTCTTTGGCCAGCCGACCCTTACGCTTGTGCATGAAAAAGTACCGCTGGAAAAACAAAACCTGGGCCGGATTATGCTTGCGGGCCCGGTGCTGAGTATTATCATCGCATGCGCCTGCCTGATGCTTATTCCCCTTGGCGGACTTTTTTCGATCGCCGGTATTATTGGGTTTTCAATAAATCTCCTTCAGGCAGTCTTTGAGATGCTTCCCATCAAACCGTGCGATGGGAAAGATGTTTATCACTGGAACAAGGCGATTTGGGCAGTTTTCTTCATACCCCTGATTTTACTCTATTTCCTTGTCAATCTCTAATCTTATTTTTTGATGACAAGACCATTTTTGTTTATTGTTGTCATTTCCCTTTCTTCCGAAATTTTTTAAGTTCTAAGCGTTCAGGTAATCTATGATTTCTCCTATCGTTGATCTTCTTTTCCACCCGAATGTATTCTTCAAGAATCTGATGACGGAGAAAGAAAATCTCGTCCCTCCTGCGCTCATTATACTTGTTATCGGCATTTTCGGTGCGGCGTCAGCCTATCTAACCAGCATTCTGACAGCAAATATGCTGGGAACAACCGGTTTTGCACCAAGTGTTATTATCGGGATTGCCGTTATTTTTGCCTTTTTCGGTGTCTTTGTTTCCTGGGCCATTATATCCGGAATATTTTATGTCATTTCCATTGTTTTCAAAGGCAATGGTGAATTTTCGCGTAGTCTTGAGATAGTCGGGTACGGATTTATTCCCCGGATCATTGGCTCGTTTATTACCCTGGTATTTGCCTTAGTGTACCTCCCTCAAGTTATAGTCCCCAAGATCACCCAGGATATGCTCCGTGATCCTCAAGCCGGTACTGAACGCAACAAAAGCCCTGATGAGCGATCCGGCGATGGTCCAGTTCTACCGGATCTCTATGGTAGTCACTATTGTTTTTCTTCTTTGGAGCATGGTCTGCTGGATTTGCGGCATGAAATACGCACGTCAATTAACTTTGCGGAATGCAGCATTTTGTGTAGGAATTCCGGTTATTCTGTATATTCTGTATCTGATTTGCGCAATGTTTCTGTTCTCTGCACTTTATTGAGAGATGCGGGAAAAGGAAAGAGAGAATGTGACGTCAGTTATGGTGAAGACAGATGGGTAAGAGAGACCTTATAGTTTCAAGGAATTTTTCCCAATAACCCAGTTATGTTACCTTAATTTCTTCTTCGATCTGCTGGAGGCGGGTCTTCTGAAACCTGAGAGTGGCGTCCAATTTTTCCAAAGTCCGGCCAATACTATCAATGGTATCTATATTTGAGTTATCGAGAATATATCTGGTTTTGAAAATATTCAAGAATCGCTTGTTGATATCGATACTTCTTGAAAGAATGGCGTATTCTTTGGCAACACCAAAATGAACTCCACGTCGCATGGCCCGATCTACTGAGGTCTGGATAGATTGTTGACGTTGGAACACATGCTCAATCACATTGCAAAGCTGAATGTTGGTGACGGGTTTAAGGACGTAATCTTCGATGTATTTACCATACTTCTCCATTTCAGCTGGTGTCACATGTTTTGATGTAAGCATAATTACCGGAATTTGAGCCGTAGTTATTTCCCCTTTGATCTTTTCCAGTGTCTCCCATCCATCCATCGGCTCCATCATAATATCGAGCAGAATGAGATCCGGCACTTCATTCTTCAGGATCTTCAGGCATTCTTCACCGCCATAAGCAGCCGAGGCCGAGTACCCACCTTGGCGAAGCATCTCTAAAAAAACTTCAACGACATAGATATTATCATCAATCAAGAGGATGGTGCTCATTCAGATCATCTTTTTCAGATTCCGAATGAAACATATTAATTATTCATAAATATTTATTTGCCAAGCATCTGCAATTAAGAATCCAGTGTTGAATTTTATTAGGATCCAGACTTCTGTTTCGTAGATTTCCGCAATCTCATGATCATCACGTCCTGTTTGATAGCGGAGATTTTCCCTGCCAGTTCATCCCTTTCATATTTCAGTTTTCTTCAGGATCTAAAATGGATTTTACACCAGAACAAAAAGAAGCCAGAATGAAATGATGGGAAAGATGATGGACACCACCACGCCATAACGGTTGATAGGTTTCACCAGTTCGGGTCTATGCCATTGATGCTCGGCGAGATAACAGAAGGTAGTAATGGCGAGAGTCAGGGCTAGGAAAAGGTACACGGCTATCATGAATTTGTCAAACAGCTTGAGAACCCCGAGACCCGGGATTAGGGCGAGCTGTCCGAAATGGTACATCACAGCTGAGATAAACATGGTTGTTGAAAGTGTATACCTCAGGCTGACCAGAACAGGTTCTTTTACCAAGATCAGGAATGAGAGACTAGCTATGATACAGAAGATGAGGGGAGGGACGACAGTCTGGAGAAGCGAAGCCAATGCATCATTTGTTATCGGGATATTGTACGAGAGCAGAGAAAAAGACTGGTTCCCGGGATACGAATGCCTGGTGAGAGAGAATGTTGGAGTACCAAACTTCCATCCGGGGATGACAAACCCGGGTTCTATTCCACTTTCATCAGTAAGTGGAACGAAGATGAGTTGCGAACTTTTTAGATGAGTGTTTTCGATCTCGATAGGCAGGATCCCGGATTCGTAGGGGTAATCAACATTATTGGGGGTGATCCTGAAATCAGCCCTGACCCGATACCATTCCTCTTTTACCGGACCGGATTTGTTTTCATATATTTTCTCTACTGAATCCGGGCTGGAAGAAGGTGCACCATTCATTAACTCGAAGTCGGCGGTCTCGATGCTGGGATCGGTCCACCGGAAAGTGAGGTAACAATCTATAGAGTAGGTTCCCTGGACCATATTGAGGTTATAGATAGAGTTGACAAAGACCGCAACCCGCATTTCTGATGGAGAAGAGTTTAATGCTGGCAGAAGAGACGGTCCGGATTCCGCATCTGAAACAGATGATATCAGTATTAGAATACCAATTACCAGAAACAGGAGAATCGCAGCGATTTTCTGAGGTTTTAACTGCATAACAGCATATTTTCTTTGAAAAATTAAGGTATTGTCGATTTTGGTTTAAATCCAGCCATACATTCCCTGCTTTATCTGTAGTACAGACGTCATATTTATGCAAAGATGTGTATGTAACCAAATCCCCAAAACAAGAATGTGAGTGGGAGGAGTAAGCCTCCTTCTGTTCATGCGGCATTCAGCTCTGCGCCAAACCCGGGCGGATACCGAGCGATCCAATACCCTGTTCTGGCTTGCACCCGCAGGGATTCGCCGTTTCATCGTATCCTGTTCCGTAAAAACGCTCAGCGGGTTACTCATGCGGAAAAGATCCGCACTTCTCGCCCTTGCGGGCTCAGCCGCATCATAACTGGGAACAGGCCGTGTCGTTTCTGTGCCATTGCCGTGACTCTCGCCACCCATACTTGCGTATGGCTGCGTGCCCGGTGGGTGGGGGGACTTTCCTCAGCGGCCATTCAGAGGCCACCGTCAGCCGCTCTCTCCCTCTCACGACAACATATGCGCAGACGATCCTTAATAATGGAACCGATGGACGGACATAGGCCTGTTGAGCAACCATGAAAGGCATAACTACATAAACGACCTTTGCAGAAAGTGTCACAAAAGAGGTACCTGTCATGCAGCTCCTAACGCCAGAAGAGGGAATACTAGCCGTCCGGCTTGCCCGTGGGGCAATAGAGTATACTATTACTAAAAAACCAAAGCCAATGGTTCACCTGACTCCGGTCTTTGACGAAAAACGCGGGGTTTTTGTAACCCTGACTAAAAACGGCCAGCTCCGGGGATGTATCGGCTTTCCTTACCCGGTTATGCCGCTGGGAAATGCTATCGAAGATGCCGCGGTTGCAGCAGCTCTTGAAGATCCCCGTTTTCCCGGAGTAAAAAAAGAGGAACTCATAAACCTCGATTTTGAAGTCACCGTCCTTACCGTTCCTGTTCCCCTGGCATGCGACCCGGATGAACGTCCCAAACATATTGAAGTAGGACGCCATGGTCTTATTGCCCGTGGTTTAGGCACAAGTGGCCTTTTGCTTCCCCAGGTGGCGCCTGAGTATAACTGGGACGCAAAGACATTCCTGGACCACACCTGTGAAAAGGCCGGACTACCCTGTTCCTGCTGGAAACGAAAAGACGTGGAGATCCTTATATTTGAAGGCCAGATCTTTTGCGGCTCATTTGGGGGATCGGTTTAACGTGAAGAGACTGCCAATCATCTAGGGAAAGGAGTATTGGCCGGGACATGGCGATAACATTCGAGAATCTGGATAATGATATTGCAGGAAGAACCGGAAAACTAGGTGCCGGGAAAAAGGTCATAAAAACACCGGCGCTGCTTCCGGTTATCAACCCCCATCTTATGCTCGTAACCCCGAAAGAACTCAGGGCTATGGGCGTTGAAGCACTGATCACCAATGCCTACATTTTTTCCCAGAGCGGGCAGTACAGTGAGCAGGTCAGGCAGGAAGGGCTCCACCGGCTGCTTGACTTTGACGGTTTAATTATGACCGATTCAGGATCATTCCAGCTTTCGGTCTACGGCGAAGTTTCCATAACAAACGAGCAGACCCTGTCTTACCAGAGAGATATTGGCAGCGATATCTGGGTGCCTCTTGATATTCCGACTTCACCGGATGCTGATCGCTTGACGGCTGAACGGGAGCTTGCCATCACCGTAGAGCGCCTCCGTGAGGCAAAAGAACTCTTCGGCAACGATGCCCCACTCGCCGGACCGGTACAGGGAGGCATCTTCCCGGACCTCCGTGAAAAAGCAGGAAAAGAAGTAGGTGATCTTGGTTTCTCGTTCTGTCCCATCGGTGCCGTTGTACCGCTCATGGAAGCCTACCGGTACCGGGAGCTCGTCGAAGTCGTAATTGCCGCAAAACGGACCATCCCCCGGTCTTCATGCGTTCATCTTTTTGGTGCCGGTCACCCGTCAATGTTTGCCCTTGCCGCTGCAATGGGCTGTGATCTTTTTGATTCGGCGGCGTATGCACTGTATGCAAAAGATGGCAGGTACCTCACCTCGCATGGAAGTTTTAAGGTAGACGAATTGACCGATCTTCCCTGTGCCTGTACGGTCTGCCGCAACCGTACAGCCGAGGAATTAAAATCCGCACATGACCGTACTCGGCTCCTCGCGCTCCACAATCTTGCTGTGACTCTTGCAGAGATCGCACGGATACGGCAGGCAATTACTGATGGAACACTGTGGGAGCTGGTAGACGACCGTTGCCGGAATCACCCGCAACTCCTCTCTGCCTACTGGGAGCTATTAGGATCCAACGCTGAACTTGAGGCTTTTGACCGGGCCTCCAAACGACGGTTCTTCTACCGGGGTGAAGAAAGTTGTGCTCGTACTGAGGTATTACGGTACCAGCACCAGTTGGCCCGGTTGCGGCTCGGAGAAAATGTCTTGGTTGTCTGCGATGCCCGGCATCGCGAGGGGTATGACGATGTGCTTTTTTTCAAACCGCCCTTCGGACCATATCCCGTTGAGTTAAAAGAAACCTTCCCCATCGGCCCATCCGAAATTCCTCCTTGGAATGTAGCGATGATCAGACAGGGATGCCGGGGGATCCGGATGCTCGCAGAGAGCCATAAGGAAAGTAAGATAATGGTCACCGGGCTTGGCAGCTGGAACAAAATCTTCTGGGAAGAAGTCGGCAATACTGCGGAGCTGATTGAGTGATCCGGTTTGATATTAAAAAGCGGGATGGTCTTGCGCGGGCCGGCGCTATAACCGGTGATGAACTGCCAGACCAACATATGCCCTTCCCGGCTGTGTTTGACACCGAAGCACTCTTTCCCACACTTGCTGTAAGGGGTTGCACGAATGTCCCGCTTGCTGCCCCGCCGGAGTTTACAAAGGCGTATGTTCCTGCTGGGGTCGGCCAACCGGTAATTGTCCATCCGGCGCTAGAAAACGCCGCGGTAAACGGGGATGTGGTGATGGCAGCCAATTGGCATACAGCATTTACAAATCCCCGCAAGTACGTTACCTGGCTCAAGATGCTCAAAAATATCACCCCACCCGATACGCTGTGGTATGCTCCTGCCGCAGCGCTTCCTTCAACGGTCCATATCCTGTGTTATTCAGGGTTTAGTATCTTTGACTATACCGGCGTAGATCTTAAATCCACCCAAGACGTGTTCTGCACTCCCGAAGGAGAGTTCCCGGCAGATGCACAAAAGGGTGGTATCTGCGGTTGCGAGGGGTGCCGGAACGGGGACCTGAAACTGCATAACCGGCTGGCGTTGAATCATGAAGCCGGGCTTGTCCGGTATTTTATAGGCCAGTCAAAACTCCGGGAACTGGTCGAATCCCGGTGCAGGATGAACGCAAACCATGTCTCTATTATGCGCCATCTTGATACCGATTATGAATGGCTTGAACCACACACAGCGGTGGCTCGGAGTGGTGTGATGCGGGTAAATTCCGCAGAATCCATGCAACGGGTTGAGGTTCGCAGATTTGCAGAACGGCTTCTTGCCCGGTACCGGCCACCAAACGCTACTGTCGCTGTACTTCTTCCCTGTTCGGCAAAAAAACCGTATTCGCTTTCGCAAAGTCACCGTCGGTTCCAGATGGCTATCGCCGGAAGAGCCCATGAGCTGATTATTACCTCGCCTCTTGGTCTCGTTCCCCGGGAACTCGAATGCGTATACCCGGCAATGCATTATGATGTCCCGGTCACCGGGTACTGGGATGCTGAGGAGTGTGCGTACATCTCGGATGTTGTATCGCGTTACTTTTCGGTCCATAAATATGATCGGGTGATCGCCCACCTAGAAGGAGGGGCACTGAAAGTTGCAGAAATGGCTGCAGAAAGATGCGGTATCACGCTTGAATATTCAAGCCGGGAAAACCCGTCGGGCGATGCAGCCCTTGCCCGGCTCAGTCAGGCACTTGACCGAGAACGCCGGGTAAAAGACGACCGGCTTCACGGGATGCTCTCGTACCAGTTCGGCTGCGAGGTGGACACAAAAGGTATGCTCTTGCGAGGCCATTTCCCGGAGTTGTTCTATACAAAGAACAACCAGCAGGTATTCTCTATCGATACAGGTTCTGGTCTTCTCAGGCCTACTTTTGATGGATGGAACCTTATCCCGGAGGGGTACCGGGTAACTATCAGCGATTTCATACCGGAAGGGGATGTGCTTGCTCCAGGTATTGAGAATGCTGATCCTGCTATCCGGGAGGGTGACGAAGTCCTGGTCATGGGAGCAAAGGCGTATGCCACCGGTAAAGCGGCGATGTCTGCCGCTGAAATGAAAGGGTCGAAACGTGGCGTGGCAGTCCGTGTGCGTAAAATAAAGAAGTTGTAGGTTCACATTTTAGGATACATTGCAGATCGGAGTGAAGTACTTGTTTTATAGGTATACGACTGGAAAGGCCCGGTGGGGATTGTGACACCGGCACTGGTAATTGCGGTCCCAAAGGAGTCTGCGTCTGGAGAACAGCGGGTCGCGACCGTACCGGATGTAGTCCGGAACCTTGTTAAATCAGGTTGTGAGATACGAATCGAACAAAATGCTGGAGCAGGTGCCTTTTACCAGGACAGCAGTTTCGTAACAGCCGGCGCAAAAGTTATTACTGATAAACAAGCGCTATTTGATGGCGCAAAAGTTGTTCTCCGCGTGCAGCCACCCACCGTTGCTGATGTCGATGAACTCGCAGAAGGCACGATCGTTATCGGGTTTATGAACGCGGCAAACAATCTCGAGACCGTAAAGAAGATGCGTGACCGGAAGATTACCGCATTTTCCCTTGAACTTGTGCCGCGGATCTCCCGTGCCCAAAGTATGGATGCACTCAGCTCCCAGGCAACAGCGGGGGGATATGTCGCTGTTATCCTTGGAGCGGAAAACTGCCCCAAGTTCCTTCCGATGCTAACCACCGCTGCCGGAACCATACGTCCTTCGACGGTGCTCGTTCTCGGTGCCGGTATTGCAGGTCTGATGGCAATTGCTACCGCAAAGAGACTTGGCGCCCTTGTTGAAGCTTATGATGTCAGAAGGGCTGCCGGAGAACAGGTGAGAAGCCTTGGCGCAAAGTTCCTCGAGCTTGAGATTAATGCTGAGGGTCAGGGTGGATACGCCCGTGAGCTCACGGCCGAAGAGAAAGTAAAGGAACAGGAAATGGTTTCAGCCGCGGTTGCTCGGGCAGATATTGTCATAACCACGGCGGCTATTCCCGGCCGCCGCGCCCCGGTTCTAATTACAAAAGAAACCGTAAAAACAATGCAACCGGGCGCTGTCATCATCGATATGGCCGCTGAATCCGGTGGAAACTGTGAGTTTACCCAGGCAGGCAAAACAATCCGGGAGCATGGCGTTGTCATTATCGGCCCTCAGAACCTTCCGGCCGGGTACCTTTCCACTCAAGCCAGATGTATGCAAAGAACCTGCAATCGTTCCTCTCTCTTCTTATAGACAAGAACGGCGCACTGGTACCTGAGTTTACTGACGAAATCCTTACTGCGAGCCTCCTGGTACATGCAGGAAAGGTCTGTCACCAACCGACACGCGATCTTCTGGAGGGATCAAAACCATGATTGATACAACAATGCTCTGGACTGCGATCTATATCGCGATGCTTGCCGCGTTTACCGGCTATGTCGTGATAAGCCGGGTGCCGGTTATCCTCCACACACCCCTGATGAGCGGTTCGAACTTTATCCATGGAATTGTGCTTGTCGGCGCCATGGTAGCCCTCGGCCTTGCCACAACACCGCTCGAACAGGCAATCGGTTTTATTGCCGTCATTCTCGGGGCAGCAAATGTCTCCGGCGGGTACGTGGTAACAGAACGGATCCTCCAGATGTTTGACCGCAGCGGGAAAAAGCCTAAAAAGGAGGCCTGATATGATCGACCTCTCTTGGATCATCGATCCGGTTTACATAGCAACGATCTTCTTCTTCATCATTGGCATGTACCGGATGAGCCACCCGCTCACTGCCCGCAGTGGCATAGTCTGGGCTGGCACCGCTATGCTTATTGCAACACTCGTTACGTTCCTGACGCCCAACCTCACAAATTTTGCATTAATGGCGATTGGGATTGTGATCGGTGGCGGTTTTGGCTACATTGCCGCCAAACGTGTCGCCATGACCGGGATGCCTCAGATGGTAGCACTCTTTAACGGTATGGGTGGCGGTGCAGCGGCTGGGATCTCGGCTGTTGAACTGCTTGGCACCATTAACACAACAAGCTCACTTGCAGTCATTGGTGGTATTATCGGTGCCATTTCCTTTGCCGGCAGCATCGTCGCGTTTCTCAAACTCCAGGGATGGATGCGGCCGCGCCCAATAACGTTCCCGGGCCAGCAGATCGTCAATATGGCAGTTCTCTTCCTCGCTATTATCTCCGGTATCTGTATTGTCCTGACCCCGGCATGGATCCCACTCAGTATCGCGATATACCTTCCGCTTTTCTTTATCCTTTCACTGGTATTTGGGGTCCTCATGACGCTCCCCATCGGCGGGGCTGATATGCCGGTTGTAATCTCGATGTACAACGCATTTACCGGGCTTGCTGTAGCACTTGACGGATTCTCGTTTGCAACACCCAACTACGCAATGGTTATTGCCGGTATCATTGTGGGTGCGGCAGGTTCCCTCCTGACACTCCAGATGGCAAAAGCCATGAACCGCTCAATATCAAACGTATTCTTTGGTGCTTTTGGGGCTACAGAAGAAAGCGGCGTTCAAATTCAGGGCAGTATGAAACCGGTTGAAGTCGATGATGTCGCAGTTATGCTCGCCTATGCAAATAAGGTAATCATCGCTCCCGGTTACGGTATGGCAGTTGCCCAAGCCCAACAGAAAGTCAAGGAGCTTGCTGACCTTTTGGAAAAAAGGAATATCCAGGTTAAGTTCGCAATTCATCCGGTAGCCGGAAGGATGCCGGGACATATGAATGTCCTTCTGGCAGAAGCTGGCGTAGCCTATGATCGCCTTTTCGACCGGGACGAGATCAACCCGGAATTTCCCAGTACGGATGTTGTTCTTGTCATCGGCGCAAATGATACCGTTAATCCGGCATCCCACCGTCAGGGTAGCCCGCTCTTTGGCATGCCTATCCTTGATGTAGAACAGGTCAAGAACGTTGTTATTCTCAAGCGGGGTCAGGGGAAAGGGTTTGCCGGTATTGAAAATGATCTGTTCTATAGGGACAACACCAGGCTCCTGTATGGCGACGCCCAGGATACAGTCGGGAAAGTCGTCCAGGCACTCAAGAAATTGTAAGATAAGCCTATTACTTTTTTCCGATGGATTTATCAGATGTAATGGTAGACTCCCACAAATTTAAGAGGAAATACCGCTAAAATGTAGGAAAACAGTTAGGAGTTTATTAAAATGAATTTTGGAAATCTTGGCAGCCTTGAAGGCTCACTTACCGGGTTTATCTCGACCCCCCAGGGACAGGAAGCAGTAAAAAGTTTTCTGGCTACTCCAGACGGAATGAACCTGCTGAAGAGCTTTGCCTCATCCACGCAGGGCCAACAGGTCATTATGAGCATCCTACCGGAAATTGTTGATGGTATGGACCTTCCAGGACCAGTAAAAGACATGATCAAGAGTGCCGCCCCAGCAAGCGCGACTACCACCACTCCGCCACCCTCACAGTAGAGGGATCTTTTTTTTGCACCTAAATAGTGCATGTTTTTAGAGCATTTCTGCCCTGAATAGCGCCCGGCTAACCGGTGATCTTATATTGTCACCGGATAGATTACAGTAAACAGGAGATTAGGGGGATTTATTATCGAAGATGCGATTCCGATCCCTGAAGGTCAGGTAGCAAGAAAACAGCTGCATTTCTTCTGGCTTGCAGACTGCTCTGACTCGATGCGGGGAAAGAAGATTGCCACACTTAACCAGGCTATCCGTGAAGCCTTGCCTGAGATCCAGAAGGCAGTTGAAGCATACCCTCAGGTCGATATCCGGATGCGGGCAATAAAATTTTCAAATAACGCTGCCTGGCACGTGGGTCCAGACCCGGTCCCTCTAAACGACTTTGTCTGGCCTGAGCTGGAGACGAGTGGACTTACCGCAACGGCAAAAGCCATCAAGCTCCTGACTGAAGAGCTCAGCATCGATCGTATGCCCCGCCGCGGACTTCCGCCAGTCTGCATTCTTATTTCCGATGGTTTCTGCACAGATCCTCAAGAAGAATATGATGCTGCTATTGCGGAACTTGGAAAAATTCCATGGGGTATCAAAGCTGTAAGGCTTGCTATCGCCATTGGTGACGAATCTGATTACAATGCACCCGAACTTATCAAGTTTACCAACCAGGAATCCGTGGGACTTATACGGGCACATTCTCCGGAAGAACTGGTCGCCTATATCAAATGGGCGTCAGTCAGTGCATCGGTGGCATCATCACGGGGCCGCAGCAGAAGCATAGGCTCGGGGAAGATATATCGAACGTTGCGCTTGATTCCCCGCCGCAGATGATCACATCTAATACCGATCTTTTCTAGAAAGATTATGCCATCACCGGAAGAGTTCTCCTGCACCGCCGATACCGGCCTTGGCTGGGCATTTGGCTGCAGCAGAACCGGGGCATCCCATGTCCGGGTTCACAGACCCTGCGAAGATGCATATGGACTCTGGAGCGGATCTGCCGGTGCTCAGCCTTGCATTGCATTTGCCGTTGCCGATGGTCATGGCGATCCCCGGCATGACCTGAGCAGGACAGGAGCTGCCCTTGCCGTGAATGCTGCAATCAGCGAACTGGTAACATTCCACCGATCCTATGCTGACGGAAATATCCCCCGCCAGCAGTACCGTTCCGGATTCAAGACCGATTTTCCCAGGCTCGCCACCAGGCGGTGGCGGGAACTCGTGTTGCAGGATATAAACCGGGAGGAACATTTTCCTGATGGAAAAGCACCAGGACCGACTGAGCAGGTATTCACCCGGTACGGGACAACCCTGCTAGCCGCTCTTGTCGTATCCGACACCATACTTCTTGCCCAGATTGGCGATGGCGATCTTCTTCTCGTAAGGCCCGGAGGCCTTATCGAGTTCCCTCTCCCCCGGGACCCTGTGCTTACCGGTAGCGAGACCCGTTCTCTCTCATCTTCTGATGCCCACCTGCTCTGGCGGACGGCGACACTTGACCGGGAGAATGGTGGCGTCCTTCTCGGGGCAACCGATGGTATATCGGACTCCTTCAACGGCGCTGACAGCGAGGAGTTTTCTGTTTTTGTCCACAGCCTTGTCGATCGCATCAACACCTATGGCATCGAGGCTGTGGCTGCCGCTATGGGTGGATGGCTTGACCGTTTCTCAGCAATTGCAAGCGGCGACGATATGACTCTTGTCTGGGCCTGTATCAAACCGGAAGAAAAACCACCGGATAAGGAGCCAGATACACATTTGTCTGCAGGGGAGGGCTGGTAACCATGCCACTTCTTGTTGGCCAGCGGCTCCATGCACGTCAGCTCCAGACCACCCTTCAGGTGATAAAAAAGATCGGCGAGGGCACACAGGGAGAGGTTTATCTTGTTGATGGGCCGCAGGGATATCAGACTGTGAAATGGTACAAACCTGAACAGGCTACTCCGGATCAGCAGGATGCCATTTCCTACCTCGTCAGGACCGGGCCACCGTATGGTGCTGCAGGGAAACGGTTCATCTGGCCGCTTGATCTTGTTACGGCTGAAGGTTCTAAACAATTCGGGTACCTTATGACCCGGATCGACACGCAGCGGTTCGCCGAGCTTGGCGAGATATGGGCGCATTTAAAACCGGTCCCAAGCATAACGGCACTTTGTGAGATCTCATACCAGCTTGCAAACAGTTACCGGGCACTCCACCTCTCCGGCCACTGTTATCGGGATATCTCGGCAGGAAACCTGATGTTTGATCCCAAAACCGGTGATGTCCTGATCTGTGACAACGACAATGTGGGCGTCAACCGCCAGTCGCACTGTCAGATTTGGGGAACGCTAGAATATATGGCCCCGGAACTGATCCGGGAAGAGAGTGACCCCTCTACAGTGACGGATCTCCACGCACTTGCTGTCCTCCTTTTCTATCTCTGGGTCTGGCACCATCCCTTCCATGGCGATCTGGAGTACCGTTACCATTGCTGGGATATACCGGCAAAAAAACAGGTCTACGGCATCTCCCCGATTTTTGTGTTTGATCCCTGCAAAACGACAAACCGGCTGCCAAATGATCCAGATTACAACATCGCACGTGACCGGTGGGCAATCTGCCATCCCGAATTACAAGCGTTATTCACTCGGGCTTTCACGGAAGGACTGGAAAATCCAGGTCGCCGGGTCACGGAAGGAGAGTGGCAGAACCTTTTTCTCTCTTTAAAGGACCGCCTGGTTCCCTGCCCCCGGTGCCGGGCTGAAAATATGGTTGCAGAAAATCAGATGTCCGTTTCCTGCTGGCACTGCAAAAGTCCGATTCCGCCTTTGCCATTTCTTGTTATCCGGCGGCCAGGAGGCAACTCAAGTCTTGCCCTTTCTCTCGGGACGACGCTTCGATCTGTTCACATTTCACCTGGAGCCAGCCAGGATAACGGTTCTCAGGAAATCGGTCGCGTCGTTTCTCATCCTTCAATATCAGGTGCCGCAGGCATCCGGAACCTTTCTGATAGTACATGGCACGTGTCTTTTCCCGATGGCACGACCTCCAGCGTACCACCGGGAAAGGCTGTACCGCTCAACCCGAAAACCACCATAACCATCGACGGCATATCATGTACTATTATGCCACCATTCCAGGAACAGCCATGAACGATACCGCCCGGACCATGCTCTCGCGTCTCATCGCCTTGTATGGTGTCTCGATAGCCCATGATGCAAACCGGTGCGAGGGTCTGCTACGGGATACCTGTCCCGAGTGTTCCCGCGAGATTTTTGTCCTTGTCCATGCAGTGCGACAGCATATCCCAGACGATCTCCTCACACCCCGTCATGCACTTCCTCTCGCACTTACCGAGGCATTTCTGATAAAAAGGCTTGAGGACGAACTGGGATTTTCCAGCGAGGTGGCACGATGGGCGGTCATCAGCTGGGCAGAAGCCCTTGGTCGAGCTGATCCGGCGCCGATCAAACAAGACGATCGTGTTTTGCAGGTGCCGACTGCAGAAGGTACTGATCCGGTGCTCCGTCAGGAATGGGCGGAGAAAATTTGTCGCACATCACGATCTGTCCGGCTCGGAATCATTGCAAACCTTGCCGGAGCGCCGGAGGCAGGGAATGTCCGCCTTCTTATCGATGCCCTCGAGAACGATGACTGGACAGTAAGAAGTGCCGCATTCGATGTCCTCTGCGATCCCAAAACCAATGCAACTTCTCTTCTTATCGACGCACTGCATGACGCCACCGAGGGGACTACATGGCGGGTCACCCTCATCCTTGGGGCATTGCATGCATCGGATGCTATCGGGACCCTTATTCCCCTCCTCGATCGTTCTCCGATTATCCAGGATGCTGCAATCTGGGCGCTGGGCGAAATTGGATCTATTCAAGCTTCAACTCCTCTCATGAAACTGCTTCATCATCATGACAGTGGCGTTGTCCAGGAAGTAGCAGATGCCCTCAAAAAGATAGGAGGATGATCTTTGAAGAATCTTTTATCAATAAAGGACTATCGGTGCTATTTTTATATGATCTAAAGATCACAACTGTCAAATAAAGTAAGTTATTATCATTTGGTATGAAAGCCCGTGTGATCATTCTGCTGATTGTTTTTGTCTGTAGTGCAGTTGTCCTGTGCGGATGCACTAGTTCGCAACCCTCGTCATCGACGAGTACTCCCGGTACTTCCAGCACCAGTGGAGCCACAGCACCCACGTCTACCCTGACAACCACACCTACCGACGTGATGCCCTCTGATCAGGCAGTCACAGTTACTGTTGGTGAAAAAGATTATCATGGTGATATTCCCGTAACATTTAACGGTGGTTTTGGCCAAGGCAATGTCAATTCGATAAAAGTAGTCCTGACGAGAGTCGATGGAACTACCGATACCGAGACGCTCGGATCCAATGCCGGAACTATTGTTAACCTTGTCGGGACGCCGGGGAACGGCACGTACGCCGGGGAATCCGATCGCGTCGAGGTCTATGTGACTATGAACAATGGCCAGACCTATAAAGTGGCAGACGTCTTGAAGCAATACCGTTCCAGAGGCGGAAGTGGCGAATAAGCTGTCCTCTTTTTTCACGACCATGTTCGGATTTACGAAATGCAGGTGAACTGGCGGGAAATCCCTGCTTCCCGGAATTCATATGCCATCCTCAAGGCTGCATGTGAAACAAGCGGGTGGCAGCTGGACCCGGTAAAAAACCCTGAAGCCGATGTTACTTGTTATTCGCTGAATTCGATCAACAAACAACAATACCAAGATGAGATAGCAGAAGCGGACTGTATCACCATTGTTGGGGGACCGCACGCGACAGCCTGCTGGCGTGAGGTAACTGCTTATGCAGATTATGTCATAGTGGGAGAAGGAGAATTCACTCTGCCACACCTCCTTGACGATCTTGAGGATGGTGGATGCGGGCATATCCCCGGTATAGCAACTGGATCGTGGTATGAACCGGTGTCAAGCAGTGTCCGGCTTGATGCCTATCCCGCATTTTCTGAAGTCAAGGGATATGTTGAAATTTCCCGAGGATGTCCCTTTTCCTGCGGGTACTGCCAGACACCGCAGATATTCGGGCACTGTATGCGGCACCGGTCGATTGATGAAATCGCAAAATATGCCAACCGGTACGGACAGGCCAGATTTGTTAGTCCAAATGCTTTTGCCTACGGCTCTGATGGTATCCATCCCCGGTTAGATAAAATTGAGCACCTTCTCCAAAAACTCACTCATGAAACTTTTTTTGGGACGTTCCCCAGCGAGGTAAGGCCAGAATTTATCTCCCAACAGTCAATTGACATCATCCACGATTACTGTGCCAACACCAAACTCCACTTTGGAGCCCAGTCCGGGAGCGACACGATCCTTGCCAGACTCAACCGGGGGCATACCATTGCCGATGCAATAAGGGCGGCTGAGCTCTGCCATAATGCCGGGATTACTCCTATAATAGATTTCATTGTCGGGCTCCCATTCGAGACCGATGAAGATCAGCTAAAAACACTCTCGGCAATTCGGAATCTGGCACGGATAGGAAAAATTCATGTCCACCAGTTCATCCCGCTTCCCGGGACGCCACTTGCCGGGACACGGGCGCGATCCCTTCTCACTGAAACCAAAAAAATCTTGGGAGAACTTGCTCTTCGGGGGAAACTCACCGGATCGTGGAATGAACCTGAAATAAGGTTTTATAAAACACGAAAATAAAGTGCGTTCTTGGCAATATACACAAGACCGAGAGGGAAAAATGGATTGTATGCCGGCCTCTGTTCAGCCGGAACTGCTGTATTGAATTTTCATACTCCCAAAAACAGGAGCAGCATATCGATAATTTTTATCCCTATAAACGGGGCGATCAGTCCGCCAATACCGTAGATGAGAATGTTGTTCCGCAATGACTCCTCGGCAGACATTGCCCGGTACTTCACCCCATGAAGCGCCAGGGGAATGAGAATCACGATAATAATTGCATTGAAGATAACTGCGGACAGGATGCCATCATGGAGCCCGAGAATGTTCATGGCGCCAAGTGCCGGGTAGGTTGAGGCAAAAGCGACCGGGATTATTGCAAAATATTTCGCCACATCATTTGCTATCGAGAATGTTGTCAGGGCTCCACGGGTCATGAGGAGCTGCTTCCCGATCTCAACAATATCAATCAGTTTAGTCGGGTTGGAATCGAGATCCACCATGTTTGCCGCTTCGCGGGCCGGCTGGGTCCCGGTGTTCATGGCAACCGCAACGTCTGCCTGGGCAAGTGCCGGGGCGTCATTTGTCCCGTCGCCGGTCATGGCTACCATTCTTCCACCGGTCTGATATTCACGGATCAGCTTCAGTTTGCTTTCGGGGGTAGCTTCTGCGAGGAAATCATCGACACCGGCTTCTGCGGCTATCGTTGCTGCGGTAAGACGGTTATCACCGGTGATCATCACCGTTTTGATACCCATCTTCCGCAGCTGGGCAAACCGTTCTTTTATACCGCCTTTCACAATATCTTTTAAATGAATAACACCGAGAGCTTTCCCGTTTTTCGCGACAACAAGGGGTGTGCCTCCAGCCCGTGAAATCATCTCAACAACCGTTTTGAGATTCTCGGATACTATCTCACCGCTGTTCTCGATGTATTCATATATTGCGTCTGCCGCGCCTTTGCGAATACGGATACCATCATTATCCACGCCGCTCATCCGGGTCTGGCTGGTGAACGGGATGAACTGCATTTCGTTACCGTCTCCAACAGTCCTTCCCCGAAGATCATACTTCTCCTTAGCCAGAACGACAATGCTACGGCCTTCGGGAGTCTCATCTGCAAGAGATGCAAGCTGGGCATTTTCCGCAAGATCCGCAATTTCCACATTGTCAACCGGGATAAATTCCACGGCTTGACGGTTCCCGAGCGTGATTGTCCCGGTCTTGTCAAGGAGAAGGACATCCACATCCCCGGCAGCCTCAATGGCTCTCCCGGAAGTTGTAATCACGTTCTTCCGGATCAACCGGTCCATGCCTGCGATACCGATGGCTGAGAGGAGACCCCCAATTGTAGTTGGTGCAAGACAAACAAAAAGTGCCACAAGGACGGTGATTGTAACTGTCGTCCCGGCACCGGCAGACTGGACGCTGTATGCCGAGAATGCATAGAGGGTCGCAGACACAACGACAAAGATGGAAGTCAGGCCGACAAGGAGGATATTAAGCGCTACCTCGTTGGGTGTTTTCTGCCGTTTGGCTCCTTCAATGAGAGAGATCATACGATCGAGGAAGCCTTCCCCCGGATCTGCACTCACTCGGACAACGAGCCAGTCTGAAAGGATACTTGTTCCTCCCGTGACGGCACTGCGATCGCCACCGGATTCGCGAATCACTGGCGCACTTTCCCCGGTAATGGCGCTTTCGTTGATGGATGCGATGCCTTCAATCACCTCGCCATCTACCGGGATTGTGTCGCCGGCTTTGACATAGAAGACATCATTTTTGCGCAGGACCGCCGAAGAAACAACGGTATAATCTGAAGGTTCCGGCTCTTTTCCTTTTACGACAATATACTCTGAATTCAGTTTCTTTCCTGCAGTATCCTGTCGCATTTTACGCAGTGCTTCAGCCTGGGCTTTTCCCCTGCCTTCGGCGAGCGCTTCGGCAAAGTTTGCAAAAAGAACCGTGAACCAGAGCCAGATTGATACAGCACCGATAAATCCTGCCGGTGCTTCACCGTGCCCAAGGAGTGCCTGGATCCAGAGAAGGGTGGTGAGTACGCTACCAATCTCAACGGTAAACATCACTACATTGTGATACAACGTCCTTGGGTCGAGTTTGATGAATGAATCGATGATAGCACGCCGGTAGAGCGCATACTGATCCGGAGCGGGACTTTGGACCCTGAATGTTCAGACATGGATAACACTCCTTCCCAACTGGATCAGGAATTCTACAATGGGACCAAGGGACAAGGCCGGCAGGAAACTAAGCGCTCCAATGATGAGGATAGTACCAATTACCCAGATAATAAAGAGCGGCCGGTGGTCCTGCAATGTCCCTTCGGATGCAGGCACAATCTTCTTCTTAACAAACGCCCCGGCGAGAGCGAGCGTGATGATGGCGATAGCATAGCGCCCGATGAACATGCAGATTGCTGTTGATATGTTGTAAAACAGGTTTGAAGACAACCCTGCAAAAGCACTGCCATTGTTCTGGGATACTGAACTGAACGCGTACAGGATCTCGGAGAAGCCATGCGGCCCCGGGTTAAAGACCGCGGAAGTGCCTGCTGTAATCGACACTGCGATAGCGGTTCCAATCAGGATCAAAAAGATGGGGATAAGAATGTGGATAGTGGACAGTTTCATCTCGTACGGCTCAATCTTCTTGCCGTACAATTCCGGCGTTCGACCTACCATTAATCCGGCGATAAACATTGCAATGATGATGAACACCAGCATACAGTACAGGCCGGAACCGACACCGCCGTAGACAATTTCACCCAACTGGATGTCGAATATCTGGACCAGTCCCCCCAGCGGCATGAAGGAATCATGCATTGAATTTACCGCACCGCAACTGGTTACCGTCGTGATAACTGAGAAGGCCGCTGAAGGGACAATCCCGAACCGAACTTCCTTCCCCTCCATGTTGCCCCCGGGTTGGAGATGCGAGGGAGTCTGGTCAATCCCGAGCGGAGTGAATGCCGGGTTTCCGCCCATTTCCGAATAAATGCCAAGACCCAGGAGGGGAAGGAAGAGAATGGTCATCGCAATAAGGACAGCCATCCCCTTCTTTACTGATCCTATCATCTTCCCGAACATGAAACACAGGGATATGGGTATCAGGAGAATGGCAATAATCTCAATAAGATTCGATAACCACGTCGGATTTTCGTAAGGATGGGCCGAGTTGGCATTAAAGAATCCTCCACCATTCGTACCAAGCATTTTTATGGCAATCTGAGATGCCGCAGGTCCCAGTGATAGGGATTGCGTCGTTACAAGGTTACCATTTGAGTCATTCACGGGATTAAGGATTGGAACTGTCACAGGCCCGCCAAATGTCTGGGGTGTTCCTTGCGAGACAAGAACAAGGGCTATGACGAAACTAATCGGTAAGAGAATCCAGATTCCCCGGAGTAAGAGCACCCAGAAGTTGCCAATGGTAAGGGTTGACCTCCGAGAGAAACCGTAAATGAAAGCAACAAGGACTGCCATACCTACGGCAGCAGACATGAAGTTCTGGACAGCAAGTCCCATCATCTGCGTCAGGTAACTGATTGTCGTTTCCGGGACGTAGAACTGCCAATTGGTGTTTGTGGCAAAACTTACGGCAGTGTTTAATGAGAGGTCCCAGGAAACGGGGCCGGCAGCGAGGGGGTTGAGCGGGAGATACTGCTGGACTTCCTGAAGGATGAAAACAAACGCGATCCCGATAACGGAAAATACCATCATCGCGACAGTAAACTCCTTCCAGTCCATTTCGGTATCACTTCCGGCACCGCACACCTTTAGGAGCCATCCTTCCAGGGGAATGAATACCGGTGAAAGGAATGTCTGTTTGCCGGTATAAATCCGGAACATAAACTCCCCCATAGGAACCAGGAGGAGTGCAAGAATCACACCAATCAGGACAAGGAAGACCCAGTCATTGATCGTAATTCCGAACATCGTGTTTGTGTGCTGATTTAGGGGAACTGCCTCTTTTGGAGCCGTAGTTGTATGGGCGTTCAAATCATCGAGTGCCAGATTCAGGTTCAGGACATTTACTGCCGGCTCACCAAATAGCCCAAGTAAGGGGTTTTCAGTGTTGGCCGCCACCAGTGCAGAAACGTCGTTTTCAGAAAGATTCCTCACCCGGGCGACCCGTGGGACCTGATAATACGCTGCCGCCGGGCTGATATCCGGATCAAGCCCACTTCCCGAAGACGTTACCAGATCAACAGGAATAAGCTGCGTATTATTCGGATCAACTGCATGAAGATCATCTATCCGGGCATGAACTTCTGAAATAAGTGCAGGGTTCTGCGGGCCTAAATTTGAACCACCGGAAGCTTCCGCATTGTAGGGAATCGGTGATGTAGCAGAAAGACGCCCCCAGAAATATTCCGGGGAGGAAAACGGTTGGCCTATGAGAGAAGATCCTACAACATTTCCATCATGAACAATAAGATCCCCATTTGCCTGTGTGGGGAAGATCACCTGAGCGATACCGGTTACAACCAACGGGTAAACGATGCCCACGAGAATCGTGAGTAAAAGAAACAGGATTACAGCTGGTTTGATCTGTTTTTTGATCATCGACCAAAGAGACGACGCCCCAATGGAATACACCTTCATCATGAGATGCTTGTAAAGCATTCACATTAGCTGCGTTCCATCTTTTATTATAAAAAAATTGTGGAAGGAAAGTGCGATCTTTGTTTTATATAGTTTACTAATCTCGACGTTGAATGCCAAACGTATTCTCAACCGGTTTTTAGATTCAGCTCAGCTACGCGCCACTAAATCTTTGATCTAACGGTGAGGGCCCGAAATGTAAT
This sequence comes from uncultured Methanoregulaceae archaeon, assembly GCA_963701095.1. GTDB lineage: Archaea > Halobacteriota > Methanomicrobia > Methanomicrobiales > Methanospirillaceae > Methanoregula. The sequence goes on along the minus strand of OY969564.1, from coordinate 283,865 downwards.
CTCCAAATACAAACTGATTCATCAAATAGGCTCTTCATGCGTACGAGAGTCCCAATACTTTACTATTTTTACAACCACGGGTGCAGAGATCATCTGGATGACCGCATAAAACACCGAAGGTATAGTAACGGTATTTTTTAGTTCCATTGTGCTGACGGCGGCAGGAGCAATACCGAATTCCTTGGTACTAGTGATGAATAAAAGTGAAAGAAATGTGGCCCGGGATTGTTTAAAGATTCTCTTTGACAGATAGGCTAGACCATAACCAAAGAGATTAAGCAATATTTCCACACCAATAATGACAAAAGCGAATTCTTTTAAAGAGACGATTGTCCCGACGTTGGATGAAACAACGACGAACAGGAGCAGAAGATAACAAAGGGCAGCCAAACCTGGCCATGTATCTCGTTTTTCCCGGACGTTCAGCTGAATAATAGTTTAAGACTATCCCAAGAATCAAGGGAATTATAATTATCCCTACCAACTCAACTTCCAAGTATCTTGTTGGTACTGACAGGGTTATTCCACCAAAGAGCGTAAGAATATTGGGCAGGACAAAGGGTGTAAGCACCATTGCAGTCACGAGCATCGCTATTCCAAGTGCAGTATCACCTTCAACAATGGAAATCATGAGAGGAGCGGAGATATCAGCAGGAAGAGATCCTAAGAGAACCTGGCCGGTGTTCATAGCTGTCATAGGGGAGAGAAAAATTCTTCCAAGAAGTATTGAAAAAAGCGCCATTACGACAAATTGCAAGATCACACTCCAGACAATAACTAACGGATATTTGCTTACGCGAATTAAATCACCGACGTTAATTGTCATACTGATAGAAAGTACCATTAATGCCAAAACCGGTGTGACAATCCATCCGAATAAGGAACCCGGTCCCGGAAAAAGAAAAGACACTATGCCGACACCCAATACAAAGTAAATAAGGTGATCGGTGATCCAGGCAAATATCTTCATCACAGACTTTTCTCCCGGATAGTATCCCAAGATATTGAAAAGCAGTTGAAACATGAAGAGATTTTCGCCATACCTTTCTTTTGATCTTCAAATGTATTAATAGATATATTTTTAAGCAATAGAAGGAATATACTTTCCATGTCCTAAGTCAGATTAATGATTAGGTCTACAGTTTCGATTGAAAATCTTTGTCCTTTCAAGGAGATGCATTACGATGACAGAGGAAGGAAATCCAACAACAACTGCCCCAAAAACCGGAACAATGAAACGCACACTGAATTTGACCTCGCTTCTGGTCAATGCGATGGCATTGATTGCGCCCGGGGCATTTCTCTGGACCACATTTCAGGTACAAGCAGCACAGACCAATGGGGGTGTAACAACTGCCGGAGAGATGTGGACTGGCCTCCTGGCCGCGCTTGTTCTTGCGTTTTTAACCGCTATATCTTACGCAGAATTAGCAAACATCTATCCCAAAGCCGGTTCCGGCTCTTCCTATTATTATGCGGAAGCCTCATTTCTTGAGAAAGAAAAAGCGGGACATCGGCAATGGGCACGAGTCGCTAAATTCCTTGTCGGCTGGATATCGCATCTGTACTACTGGATCTATCCGGGTATCATGGTGGCTTTTTCAGCTATCCTGATTGTTTATATCTTCGGCCTCTTTGGAATTGCCCTTTCAGTGCCGGAACAGATCCTAGTTGCAATTTTGTTTGCCCTACTCAACGGATATATTGCATACCGTGGAATAACCGGTTCGACAATGACTGCGATTGTCATCAACACAATCCAGTTAGTAGCCCTTATCGGGTTTTCGATTCTGGCAATCCTCTACCGGGAGACCCACCCCAACTTGGTGTATGCCACCTCGGTTTCAACAATTCTCATACCGCACAACTTCACAAACCTGTTGTTCCAGTCAACCATTGCCATACTATTGCTGGTAGGGTTCGAATCGGTGACATCACTGGGCTCAGAAGCGCTCCGGCCAAAACAGGATATTAAAAAAGCAATCCTGCTCTCCCTCATCATTCAGGGTGCATTCGCCTATCTGTTCGAATACTTCGCCGCCAATTATTTTGTCGGCCCCCAACTAACGGGAACGGATGCGACGGGAGCGGCGATCTCAGGGTATGCGGCAACGGCGGCTTCCGGGGCACCAATCGGTGACATGATCCGGGTAATCGGCGACCAGATGCTCGGCGGGACGGGTTTTGTATTAGTCTTAATTATGGCTGCAACAGTGGTACTCGCACTGATCGGGACAACCCTTGCCTGCTTTAACACCGGGGTACGGATTACTTATGCCATGGGAAAAGACAAAGAGATGCCAACACTCCTTGGCCTTCTTCACGGGAAATATGATACACCGCACTACGGTATCTGGATCCTTGTCGGGATATCCGCCGTGCTGGGTGCATACGGTGTCCTGAATATCGATAACCTGACACAGATTACGCTTGCATCTAATACCGGCACGTTCCTCCTGTATGGCCTGACCAACCTCATTGCACTCTGGGCTTTCTTCCACCGCCCTGATGCCAATTTCTTAAAACACCGGGTAGTTCCGCTGCTTGGTTTTCTTGCAAACATCGTTATGCTTGGTGCAGTCGTCTGGCTAGGTATCAGCTCCGGAGGTAGCTCGGCAACTGATGCACTGATTGCGATTGCGATGGTGATTGTCTGGCTCGTGGCCGGTGCAGTCTGGTTTATCTCCAATACGAAAAAACAGGGTGGTCCCATTATGACAGGGCACTTGCCACAGGCAACCGGACTTGAACAGGATGATTCATAGCCTTACCACATTGCAAAAGATGAGAAAATATCTGACCGGAGTCAAAAGAAGAAAGGTAGAGGTATCTTGCAGGTAATCTGCTAGACCCGGTACCTATATCTTTTAATTATAGATCGAGTCATTGTGGTCACTATGGAAGAAAATGCGATAACTGCCCAGACAGACAAGACGCCCCACCTGATTGGTGTAATCGTTACCTGGCGGGCTATTACTCATCAGGGTCTGACACGTTCGCAGAACGAAGATGCCCACTGGGTTACTCACGTTATCAATGGAAAAACCGACACTGAATCGTCTTCTCGATATATCTTTGCAGTTGCCGACGGTCTGGGCGGTCACCGGGGTGGTGCCATCGCAAGCAGGATGGCACTTAAAGCCATAAAAGAGGAGTTCCATGCCTGGCATGGAGGACAGGCAGACAGTATGGTTAATCGGGCAATGCAGAAAGCAAACCAGAAGATTTTCTGCGTGGCTCAAACCGATCCGGAACTATTCCAGAAAATGCAGACTACTTTGACTATTGCCGTGTTAGAAAATGATTTATTGACTCTTGGCCATGTTGGTGACTGCCGCCTCTACCGGATGAGAGATGGCCATATCTATCAGCTGACCCGGGATCATACCATGGCAAGCGACATGCTCCAGCTCCACATGATCTCCTCGGGTCAAGCATCAAATCACCGGGCCGGCACCAACTTACCCGTTCTGTTGGCGGGGACCCGTTCATGAATGCTGATATTACCCGGCAGCCGGTGAAGCAAGGCGACACATACCTCCTCTGCAGCGATGGTTTATGGTCAGAACTTACTGAGGAAGAGATACGTTCCGCATTAGAGGAGACTGATATGAGCAGGGGATGTGAAAAACTAGTCAGGCTCGCGCTCAGCGGAGGGGCACCGGATAATATCACGGGCATTATGTTCCATATAGAGGTCCTTGGACAACAAGCGGCTAATCCATTTTCATGGCGGACGCTCCTTGGAAAAAGATAGCTGCGTGAAGTGGGAAGAATGTTTGAACCGGTGTATCGATGAAAATGATTTGGGCTATTATCCGGCCGGAATATTCGCAAAAAGTAATCGATGCACTGGAGAAGATCGGCATTTCGGCAATGACCCGTTTGCATGTCACCGGTCATGGTGCTGAGATAGGTGTCACGGCAAATTATTCGGAGATACCTAAAGAGATGCTTATGCTCGTACTTCCTGATATCGATGTTGCGAGAGCGGTAAAAATTATCAGCACCATGGCAAAGACCTGGCAGAAAGAGAATCCCGGGCATGGGGCTGTCGGGGACGGCAAGATCTTCGTTACCTACGTCGATGATGCGTATACGATCAGGACCGCTGAAACACGTAAGAATGATTCGAGTCTTCCAGCAAAGACCGAAACTAGCCTATGAAGAAGATCATCGCTATAATCAGAACTGAGAAAGTGGAAGAAACCAAGTACGCCCTGAAGAATCTCGGCGTCACAGGTTTAACATTTTTGCATGTTACGGGGAGAGGCTCGAGCAAATCCCAGTTTCTACGTGGTAAAAATCCATCTTACACCGTCAAAGGTATACTCCAGAGACGGGATGTGGTTCATACATTGACAGACCTGGACAACCGGCTGGCTGAAAATGAGCGGGAACGCGGTTTTTCTCCGAAAAGAATGCTTATCATAGTCGCAAATGATAGTGACGTAAGGCCCATAATTGATACACTTATCACCACAAACCAGACCGGGCATCACGGAGACGGGAAAATCTTTGTCTGTCCGATGATCAGTGCGATCCGGGTCAGAAATGGAGAGCAGGGGGATAAGGCGCTGATATAACAACCCGGATCCTGTATAAATTTACTTTTTTAATGATGGTGCATCAGGTATGCGGCAAGGACAATTAATACTACCAATGCAAGGAAACCGACAAAAACAAGGATAGTCCGCACCCAGATCTGGTGGTTAGTAAGTACGCCACCACTTACTGCAGCTTCAGGATTCGACTGGAATTGAGAGAGATCCAGATCTGCATAATTATCAAGATCTTTCTTGAAAGCGCTCGCTGACCGGTAACGTTCATCGGGGTCGCGGCGTATGGATTTCATTATCACAGCCTCGATCCCGGCTGGAATAGAGGGTTGAAAACTGCAAAGGGAAACCGGGACTCCCGTCAGGTGCTGGTTCATCACCGCAAGGACATTATCTCCTTCAAAAGGCAGGGCCCCAGCAAGCATCTCATACACTATCATCCCGAGTGCGTACACGTCGGTACGCACATCCCCCCGTTTTCCCTGGATCTGCTCGGGCGCCATATAATCCGGCGTTCCAAAAGCGTTTGACGCCCACCGCCATGTTACACGCCGGGAACCTTCAAGCAAAGCACTTCCAAAATCAAGGATATGGATACTGTTATCCGGCCCGACAATGATATTCTCCGGTTTGAGATCCCGGTGACAGACGCCGTGAGAATGTAGGTAATCAATGGCTTCAGCAAGCTGGTCGGCGAGTAAAAGTCCTTCTTTGATAGGGAGGGGTGCTTTTTCGGTAATGTATTCACGAAGCGACGGACCTTCGATATATTCCATAACGAGGAAGACGGAGTCTGGCCCCTCAATAAAGCTGATTGTATGAGGAATTGCCGGATGGTCAAGCTTCTGTCCGATAGCAACCTCCCGGCGGAACCGTTCGTAGGTTGCCTGATCGCCAAGCATGGATACATCAGGAAACTTAAGGATAACCTGTGTGCCATCGGGGGAATGTGCCTTATAGATCTGGCTAAACCCGCCTTGACCAAGTAATCCTATAATATTGTAACCACTGACCATATCCCCTGCCTTTAATGTCGCCGGCACACTACACTCCCAAATACAATATCAGAATTTACCTTATAGTTTGAATCTCATTTCCAGACTTCATCAGTTCGTACCTTTGCCATCAGATCAAGAGGCCAGACAAAGATCTTCCCGTCACCAAAATTCCCGGTCCTACCAGCAGCCCGGATGATGGCAATGATAGGATCGACATCCTCATCGTTAACTGCCATCTGGATCATGATTTTAGGAAGGGTATCCACTTCTACCATGGCACCCCGGTATTCAAGGGTAATGCCTTTCTGTTCTCCCCTGCCGGTAATTTCCATGATACTCATGGCGATGAAACCTTTCTCTTCGAGTGCCTTTTTTATGATATCCAGTTTCTCAGCCCGGATTATAGCTTGAACCATCTTCATGAATGTCCTCCTTTTTATGTAATTTCTGGTGTATTTTCTCGTTCTAACGCTCTAGTGATGTTTGGTTATAATATTATTTACTGGCGGATGTCGTTAACCTGACTCTGGTGGTTTCGTTATCCACCATTTCGGTTTCTAGGGTATAGCCACGGCGCTCTGCTTCAACTTCTATCCATGGTGGCACATGGGTGCAGATGATATCAAGGATCAGGAACCCCCCTTTCTGAATAAATTGCTGGAGTACCTGTTTGCTTGAGATATCAGGACGTTTGCCCTGGACTTCTTTTATCGAAATGTAAAAGGTACCCGGGGTTTTTTCCAAAGGCACGGGTATCCCGGATCCTTCTCGTTTTTGTAACGAGGTTCTTTCCTTTGCCATCTCTTTTTCTTCATCTGCCCAGACCTGACTGAGAAAATCCTGTGGTTTCCCTGAGATTTCCCAAATAGCACAGCGGGCTTTTTCGAGCTCAAAGTATGGAGCTCCACTGGCTGATGAGGTAACCACGATCCGGCTGCTCCTCATAAATTCAATGATACCTGCCATTTTTTCGCGCATCCCTTTCATTCCCTGAGCCGGGTCAAGGACAAGCGGCATCTCTCGATCCTTTTTCCAGGATCCTTTAGTGCGGGCAAAGACAACTATCATTCCCGGTTCGTTCAGCGAGGAACTCGAACCATTTTCTCCAAGAACCACAGCAATTTCGTCTGCCATCATCTTCTCCAAAAACAAGACTATCCACTCAGATGAGTAGGCGGTCCACCACTTTTCCTCCCTCAATATGTTCATCAAGGATTACGGGGACATCATCAGGAATTACCGAACCATACCAGACATTGTCCGGGTATACGACCACCACAGGCCCTTTCTCGCAAATACCGAAACAGCCGGTATTGGACAGATATACTTCTCCACCTAAGTCGCGTTCTTCAATCTCCTCCATGAATTTTGCCATGATGCTGACTCCTTCCTTTGCGTGGCAGAATCCTTTTTGTTGCCCGTTTGCCCGGGAGCTTGTGCAGACAAAGATATGGTGTTTGGGTTTTTGCATAATCAGATACCCTCCGTGTTACAATATTCTTCTTTTATTTTCTGGCGGTACGTTGCATACTTGGTTTCAAGAAGCGTGTTTGTAAAGCGATCAAGAAACGCTAGCGTGCCCCGGTATCCGGCAGACAGGATCCTCTGGCCACCAGTCCGGTCATGGATGGGAAAACCAACCCTCACTAAGGGGAGGCTATGTCGTTCGGTAAGGGATTTTCCCCCGGAATGACCTATGGCAATGTTTGATCCTGTTTTCAACGCCGCTTCTTCTATTGCCGCAATGTCGGCTCCTTCAAGAATGACCGGGGGTTCATCAGCAGTTTCAATAAGGGGAGCAAGACATGTTGCAATCAGGCTGTTTGTTGTGCCACTTGCAATAACCGCCGGGCCCGCACCATTCTCCGCACAGAGCGTGGCAAAAGCATAAACCAGCTCAGGTTCCCCATAGATAACCGGTCTTCCTTCTGCGTTGAACTTATGGGAATCGGCCATACCATCGAGCAGCCAACCGCGTTCAAGTGTAAGTGCGTCAGGTACTGGTTGTCCACTGATTTTGGTGATTGTCTCGACAAAGAGGTCGGTATTTTTAAGGCCAATGGGCAAGGGCAGGTTGATGAGCGGAACGCCGAACTTCTCTTTAAGAAATAAACCCGGAGACAGGGAATTTGGGCAGGTAGAACCAAACTGGATAGTAACCGGAGATCCGGGCATTTCAGCTATCTCTTTAACCGAAGTCCCGCCGGGCGCTATTTTTAAGTACCGTCCCTCATACGGGCGGTCAAGGGTCATCGAATAATCCGGGATAAGCGTATACGAAAGTCCCGTACAGTCAAGAATGCGTTTAATCTCCCTGATGTCGGCAGGGCTGATATGGGGGACGATAACGTTAATGCGCTGATGCGGCAGAGTAGGGCGGGCACAATATGCGATCACCCCTCGTGTCGCTGCCCAAAACCCCTCACTCTGTGACCCACTATAACTGGGAGTGTTTATCGGGATGATAGAGACACGAGTAATCCCTTTTTCCTGTACATATGAAGAGACAATCCGTTCAAGATCCTCTCCCATTGTTTCGGAAAGACATGTTGTCAGGATCCCCAGCACCACCGGTTGATAGACCCGGATCACATTGTCCATCGCTTTCCTGAGATTAGCCTCACCGCCATAGATGGCCTGCTTCTCGTTCAATGATGAGGATGCAATATCGACCGGCTCATTGTAATGCTCGACATTTGCGAGGCGCATGTAGGTACTGCAGCCCTGCGATCCGTGGACAAGGACCATCGCATTTTCAATACCTTTGAATACGGCAACAGCGCCAATCGACATGCACATATGGCACTGGTTTTCGCTGACCTGCCGAGACCTGGGGAGATCTGCAGATACTGGTGCGACCTGTGTACCCGTCATGAGTACACATCCTCGTAAGCCGGGGTGCGAATATGCTGCCACACCGGTGAGCACGTTGTAACATAGACCTCCCGGGCAAAACGAACGGCACCATCAAATCCGGCAAGACCGTCTTTCCTGTCATGGTTGTGGTCAACAAAACCAATACCAAGTTTGTACGCAAGGACACGCTCTTTAACACCGCCGACCATGACATCCACTTTCTTTTCGAGAAGGAATTTCTCCAGTTCTGCCGGGTTTGCGTCATCAATAATGATTGTGCCTTCGGAAAGCAGCCGGCTCATGCTTTCGTACTCGTCCTGGTTGCCGGTCTGGGTACCGGAGAGCACGATCTCCATACCAAGGCCCCGGAGCTGGCGGATGATGGCAATCGCCTTGTATGCACCACCCACATAGATGGCAGCACGTTTCCCCCGAAGCTTACTGCGGTATTTCTCAAGCATGGGACGGATCCGACCCATCTCCCGAGCAATCAGTGTTTCTGCACGCTGAGAGATACCCTCATCAGCATAGAATGCTGCAATCTTTCGGAGACTTTCCGCCGTGTTCTCCGGCCCGAAGAAATTCACATCCATATAGGGCGTTCCAAAGGATTTTTCGAGACTTACAGCAACCCAGTGCATCGACCCGGTACATTGTACGAGGTTCAGGCACGCTGAAGGTGCACGTTTAAGTGCAGCGACATTTGAATCGCCCGTGAAAGCAACATTGATCTCAATGCCCATCTCCTTCAGGTAGCGTTCGACCAGCCATTTTTCCCCACCGAGGTTATATTCGCCGAGGAAATTGATCTTTTGTGTTTTTTCAATGGTCTCTCCCTCTTTTGGGCGGATAAGCCGGAGAAGGGCTTCTGCTGCTGCCCGATAACCGACAACCTTATTCCCGGAAATAAACCCACTGGATTCGACCGGGATGACATCAATACCGTGACGGATGGAGGCCTGCTTGCAGACTGCAATGATATCATCGCCGATCATGCCCGAAACACAGGTCGCGTATACAAATACTGCCGGTGGATGGTATTTTCCTACCACCTCATCGATACAGACCGTAAGTTTTTTTTCGCCGCCGAAAATGACATCTTTCTCTTTCATATCAGTGGAGAAGCTGTTGCGGTATAACTCGGAGCCGCTCGACAGACTCCCCCTGATGTCCATGGTATAGGTGGCGCAGCCGATAGGTCCGTGAACCAGGTGGACCGCATCGGTGACCGGGTTTAACACGACCCGGGCACCGCAGAACACGCAGGCTCTCTGGCTGACCGAACCGGCAAGACTGTCATCAGCACAGTGGATGCGTGCTCGGCTTTTGCCTGCCGTCAGGATAGAATCCTGTCGTTCAGCAATGCATGCGACGGCACTGGCCGGGAACGTACATAAATCTTCCATAATATCTCCTCCTTTTCTTCCAAAAGGAATTCTTTTTCGTCCTTACAGTACCAGTTCGAAATCCTCGTCTAAAGCATCGCGATCACGACGTTCGAGGAGTGCGTTACTGATCTGCTCGATCAGGCGAAGGCAGCCTCGGTAACCAACAACGGGCATAAGCGGGTGGACGGCCCGGTCAAGAATGGGAAACCCGAACCTGACCAACGGGATATCCTCTGCACGGGAGATGTATTTCCCATAAGTTGTACCGATCATGAGATCCACTTTTTCTTCCCGGATCCATTGGTGAAGATCGAAGAGATCCCCGTCCGCCTTGACCCGACTTTCCTGTATGCCTGCCTCTTCAAGCATTTTATTGAGGGTCGCTTCGAACTCCTTCCCGGGTGTACCGGTGAGCAGGTATTTGGGGATCATACCCATCGTAAGCGCAAATTCAGTCATGGCAATGACGTGATCAGGATCCCCAAAGATAGCGACCGTTTTTCCCTGGTAGTGGAAATGGGTGTCGATCAGCGTATCGATGACCTGACCACGTTCGAGAGTCAAGGCACCGGGAACTTCAACACCAAACCAGTCTTTTAACGCCATAATGAAATCATCGGTGGCTTTAAGACCAATGGGGAGTTTTAAGGGAATACCGGTAACACCGCATTTTTCCTGAAGAATATCGGCAGCATCATGCGATGCAAATGCACCAAGTGCGAGCGTGACCTCCGAGTTTCCCGAATCCCGAATTTCGGCAACGGTTGCCCCACCTTCAGGATACATCTGGTACCTGCTTGTAAGGGGCGAGTCCAGGACACCGGATGTGTCCGGAAACATGATAAGTTTTATACCGAGGGACGAGACGATGCGCCGGATCTCCCGCATATCCCCGGGATTGACAAAACCCGGCAGGACGTTTGCCTGCTCTTTTTTGACCACTCCATCGGACTGTGCAAGATAGGAGACCATCGCTTTGCACATGTTTGAGAAACCCGTAATGTGCGAACCCGCGTAACTTGGCGTGTTAGCGTGGATAACCACTTTTCCTTCGGGAATCTCGGCCTGTTTGAGGATGTTTGGGATATCATCGCCAATTGTCTCCGAAAGACAGGTAGTATGGACAGCCACGACCTCGGGGTTGTAGATCGTAAAGACATTTTTTATAGAGGTTTTTAAGTTCGCTGCCCCGCCAAAGACCGATGCTCCTTCAGTAAAGGAGCTCGATGATGCAATCACCGGGTCACGGAAATGCCGGGTAAGATGCATGCGGTGATATGCACAGCAACCCTGCGAGCCATGACTGTGCGGTAGGCATCCATAAATACCAAGCGCCGCATACATTGCGCCGATCGGCTGGCAGGTCTTTGCCGGGTTGATCTTCCCTGTCGTGTGGCTCACTGTTTCTTCCGGTACACATTCAAGCATCGGACTCACTCCGGGTTTCTTTTTCTTTCTCCCATGGGGGGGTGATCAATTTCCATGCAGGGGTTGTCAGGGCTTTTGCGACATCACGGGCGAAGTTTATCGCACCATTGTATCCTGCATAGGGGCCGCTGTAGTCATAGGCATGGAGCTGTTTCGAAGCCACGCCCATCTTGTGGACGATATACTTGTCCCTGACTCCCGAGAGGAAGAGGTCGGGTTTTGCGGCCTGTATCAGGACTTCGACCTCATGGTGGTTTGCGTCATCGATGATAATCTGCCCGCTTTTCATGTTTGGGTAGATGCCTTCGTAATAATTAAGAGGGACTTCGGCGTTCATTTCGTCGAACTTTTCCTTTGACATATTCAGGTGAGCGTGAGCTTCCTTGTACATTTTTTCATCAGGGACGAGGTGAAGTTCTGGAATGTTCTTGCTATCAGCATCGGTCTTAATGGTGGGGATCACCTGTCTGCCTTCGTAATCGTCCCGGTGAGCAAACTCATAACCGGCAATGATCATTTCCATACCAAGATCACGAAGGAGATATTGATAGTGGTGACTCCGTGAGCCGCCGACTATTGCAAATGCGGTCTTGCCCAGCAGTACCTTCCGGTACTGGTCGAGCGTAGGAGTAACCCGGGCGGTCTCCCGCTCAATAATTTCCTCGGTTTTCCTGACAAGTTCCTCGTCCCCGAAACATCGCGCGACCTGGCGTAGAGACTGGTTTGTTGCGTCAATACCGATGAAATTGACCTTCAGCCATGGTGTTCCGTACTTTGCTTCCATCATCTCAGCGATGTAATTAATCGATCTGTGGCACTGGACGAGATTTAAGTCCGCAAGGTGCAGGTTCTTTATGTCAAGGTAACTTGAATCCCCGGTAAGGACGCAATTAACGATGTAGCCGATCTCCTTAAGGATCCGCTCAAGCTCCCAACCGTCGCCACCGATGTTGTATTCACCAAGGAGATTAATGATAAACCTACCAGGTTTTCGCTCGGTTCCTTTACCGACAATTTTTTCCATCACATTATTGTTTGCAATGTGGTGGCCTGCCGATTGGCTGACCCCCTTGTAACCCTCGCAGTTATAGGCCAGCACCTGGATCCCGTGCCGCTCTTCTGCCGCTTTTGCAACCGCACCTAAATCGTCTCCGATAAGCCCGACCGGGCATGTTGCGCAGATATTGATTGCACGCGGGTGGAACGCGGCAACAACCTCATCTATCATACGTGCGAGTTTCTTCTCACCGCCAAAGACGATATCCGGTTCCTGCATGTCGGTGGTGAAGCAGAGCTGGGAGTATATTTTGTCATTGGGTGTCGTATCATCTGCCCTTGCCTTGTTCCGGCGTGTGCCCCAGCTATAATATCCACAACCTACCGGACCGTGGGTAATGGTCACCATGTCCTTGATAGGACCAACAACAACACTTTTGCATCCAGCGTATGCACAACCTCGCTGTGATATGATGCCGGGGATAGTTCTTGTGTTCGCTTCGATCTGGGGACAACATGCAGCCTCCTCATCCTTGATGATGAGGTGCTTCTTCCGGTTTTTCTTGACCGTCTCCGGGTATGGTGTCATCATCTCGTCGATTGTACTTTCAGTGTCTGCCATAGCTTATGTCACCTCACCAAATCGCTGCCTCTCCTGATTCACCGGTGCGAACACGAACCGCGTCGAGAACCGGCAATACAAAGATCACACCGTCTCCAATGCCGTATTCGGTTTTGTTAGCACAGGTTATTGCATCCACAATACGGGGCACATCCTCATCGTGAGCAAGGATCTTAAAGAGCCTTCTGGGGAAGAACCTCGAACCATTGAGGAAACTCGTTACCAGTTTTTCGGTATCTTCTACCCCGCCAAAGTCATTGACGCCCATCGACAGAAGCTTCTCTTTGCATTCTTCTATTTGTGTCAGATCGGTTACCAACCTGCCCCGGCCGGACACCTTGACCGCGGTAAAACCAGCCACGCCTGCTGCGATAAGTGCTTTTTTTGTGGCGCTGGTTCTCCTCATCCGGATGACTGCCATAATCTCTTTCATAGCAGTCCTCCCTAGAGTCCTTGAATACCCTTTGAAATGGTATAGACCTCTTCGATTGGGGAAACAAAGATCTTCCCGTCACCAAATGTCCCCTCGGTCCCCGTCTTTGCGGTCTTTAAGATCGTTTTGATGACCTTTTCCTTGTCCGCATCTTGGATCGCGACAAGAATTAGGATCTTCGGGATCTCGTCGTATACCATGCCACCGATTTTAATGCCTTTCTGCTTTCCACGGCCGACGACATCTACCATTGTTGCCGCATTAAATCCCGCAGAAGAAAGTTCCTCAAGAACTTCATCTTTCTTCTCCGGTCGAACAATTGCACGTATTAATAACACAATCACACATCCGCCAGGTTTTTTCTTAAAATCTCGAATTACAGCCTTTTACATAACATCGAGGAATCCATGCTGCATCATGAGTTCTTCGAGTCGTTCCTGTTTCATCGGTTTTGGTATTACGAACAACTTGTTCTCATCAATGGCTTTCGCCAAGTTCCGGTACTCGTTTGCCTGCCCCGACGTTGGGTCAAAATCGATGACCGTTTTCTTGTTGATCTCCGCTCTCTGGACCAGGTTATCACGAGGGACAAAATAGATGAGCTGATACCGAGTTCTTTAGCGAAAGCCTCAAGCAGGGGACGTTCGTTATCGACTTTCCGGCTGTTACAGATGATACCGCCGAGCCTGACCTTTCCATTCGTAGCATACTTCTGGATGCCTTTTGCGATATTGTTTGCCGCGTACAATGCCATTAGTTCACCAGACGCGACGATATAGATCTCCTCAGCTTTTCCCTCACGAATCGGCATAGCAAATCCGCCACAGACGACATCACCAAGTACATCATAGAAAACATAGTCAAGATCGTCAGTGTATGCCCCGAGCTGTTCGAGGAGGTTAATAGATGTGATGATACCACGGCCGGCACATCCAACACCCGGTTCTGGTCCTCCCGACTCAACACAACGGGTATTTCCAAACCCGGGTTTAAGGATAGCATCGAGATCTATATCATCGCCTTCATCCCGCAATGTATCCAGAACTGTTTTCTGGCACAGACCATGCAAGAGAAGCCGGGTCGAATCAGCTTTAGGGTCGCATCCGACGACCATAACATGCTTTCCTGCCTCTGCCAGTGCCGCTACCGTATTCTGGGTAGTCGTGGATTTGCCGATACCGCCTTTTCCGTAAATTGCCACTTGTCGTTTCATTGTACGATACCTCCAATTCTTACGTCTATGAAATTTTACCAGGCCCTGATTGGTTTGGTCCTATAGTCCGGATTTCGTCATTAGATTCCTGCAGATGATCACCGATCTTTGCATGTTTTGCTCGTGCAAGGGATATTGCAGGAAAATAAGGGTGCATGCTTCCCCTTTCGCCACAAGCTGTTTTATCCAACTCCCGGTTCGGGACTAGCTGCCGAAAGCACGTGTAATTGCGGAGGAGTTCGTGCTCTTAACTCGCCTCACACGTGTGAGCATTCGTCATTCCGCCCTAGAGTAGATCAACCGCTTCAAAATATCCGATGCAGTAACCGAGCATAATCGTGTTATTGTGCCCCTCGATTTCTGTTGGGGCTTCGCGAGTACCTTGTTTCCGAGAGAAGTTCTCGAATTAAGCAATGTGTCTGGCATCATTCCTCCATTCTACAAGATCATAATTGCATTACAAATATTTATATTTGATAGTAAGAACATTCCTTCCATCAAGATTAATAATGACAATACTCTTTAGAATTCCCCAACCACGATCAAAACAGCAAAAGAGATCATGAATCTTGAAAGGTTTGAGCGCTCACCTTGATTTTGATCGCCGAGCCGGTATTTCCTTACCTTAAAAGAGTTCCCAAACGTTCATTTCATAACGGAAAAGATCTTTTCGTTTCACCATCAGCTTTTTTCCAGGTTATATATGCTCAAAATGGAAATGAAAGCTGCTCGAATTGAAATACTGGCAAAAATCACCTGGGTAAAATTGAACACCCAATGGATGTATTTTTCTATCTCTTTCATCGAACGGATATATCCATGCAGGCCCCTATATGGACAGACAAAAATCGGGCTTTGGAAAAACCCCTCTAAAAAGGTTGTACCGAGGTCCGAAAGAGTTACGGTACTGTGTCTCCTGACCCTTTTATGCAAAACAAACGGTGGGAGTGTAATTGATTTTAACATGCAAGGAACTGCAGCGATTTTCGGAGTATAGGGGAATATATCGCCATATGATTCCCGGAGATTTTACGAAGTGTGCGCGATTACATCCCTTGTTTTAACATAAAAGAGCCGCCAAATCCGCAGATTACGACGTTATATCCGATTTATCACTACAATTTGAAAGATTAAAACAAATTTTACGTCTGTTATATTCCTGTTATCCGGGCGATAAGGTTTTTTAGACGGCATTTGAAATGATATACCATGAAAGATGTGCTATTGATAGCAGATCTCCACGGTCAATTCGGTAAAATTGATTCTTTTCTGGAACTCAATCCAGAAGCTGTATTTATCGCCGGCGATATCACCAATATGGGTCCTGTGGACGCAGTTGACGATGTCCTCTCCCGCATTGATGTACCCTGTTTTGCGGTACCGGGAAACTGTGACCCTAGAGAGATCCTCGATACGCTTGAACACTCGGATGCAGTCTGCCTCCACGGAGCCCAGATTAATCTGGGAACCATGACACTTGTTGGTGTAGGCGGTTCCAACCCCACCCCTTTTAACACACCGTTTGAGCTGACTGACAAGCAGATCGATGATGTACTTCACCAGGGAATGGTAAAAATGGAAAAGGCATTGCACAATGTTCTTATCTCTCATGCGCCACCCTTTGAGACACTCGATCTTGTCAATGGTGAACATGTAGGAAGCCAAAGCATCCGACGCCATCTAAAAGACTTCGATCTTATCTGCTGTGCCCACATTCATGAGCAACGTGGTGTCAAGGATGTTGATGGTGTCAAAATAATTAACCCCGGTCCTGCAATGGACGGGTACTGTGCCATGCTCCATTTTGGAAACGAGGCAAAAGACATCAAGGTTGAATTACTTACCGTGTAGCGAGAAGTAATTCAAGATAGGAGGCGAGAATAGGCTCGCCGGAAATTCCCATCTCTTTTGCTAAACTCATAATCTTACCGGTTGCATCTTTTGCACTGTTTTCTACCATTATTTCTATTTCGACAAATGTACCGAGAAAATCTACGCAATCCAGTGCAAAAGAGGCATTTCCCAACCGGTAATTCTCCCGCCACTTATTGACTTCTGCAGTTTTCTTAAATCCGAGTCTATCAAGAATCTGTTCGAATACCTCACCGGATTCCACACCCGTGTTGAGTTCCTCCCGGGCCTTAAGACCGAGATCCTGAATTTTCTTTCCCTTATAGGTGATGAGCGCAGGGCCATCTGTGTACCGGACACGCAGGGCTTCATCAGTAGTTCCGAAATCGCGGTGCGGAGCGTTATAATAGATATCATGCTCATGCTGTTTTCCCAAAAACTCAGCATGCCGGCTCATGAGGTTCTGGCGGACGAAATCGAGAGAATCTACCTTTACTTTAAGTTCTATTTCGAGCATAATCGTGCCACACTTTTATCTGTCATTGTTGCGATTTAATATAGTCAGGTGAAGTTATGACGATTAAAGATGGAGATTTTGTTAAGCTCAGTTATACAGGAACTGCCAATGGTCTGGTTTTTGATACAACGGACGAAGAAGAAGCAAAGACTGCTGGCATCCACAGTCCTTCTGCGATCTACGGTCCTGTCACTATCTGTGTAGGCCAGAAACATGTTATTACCGGCCTGGATGAGGAACTTGTCGGAAAGAAAGTCGGAACGGAAGTCTGATGTAACCGTACCACCTGAGAAGGCTTTTGGCGAACGGGACACCAAAAAAGTCCAGTCGTACCCGAAGAACAAGTTCAAAGACAAGCCGGTACGTGGCATGCATATTAATGTAGAAGATCAGGGCGAGGGTGTGGTCGTTGATGTTATCGGGTCCCGGGTCATTGTTGATTTTAATGCTCCGCTCGCAGGCCAGACGCTTTCGTACCATTACAAGATCGAAGAGATTGTATCTGATTCCCTTGAACAGTTAAAGGGCATCATCAGGCTCTATGCCGGTAAAGACATGGAAGTTTCCCTTGACAACGGAAAAGCTACCATAAATCTCCCACCCGGAATAAACTATGACCGGCGCTGGCTCCTATGGCATGGCCGTATCCTGCATGAAGGCTTTGAGACCATCGCTGACATTGCAGAGATAACGCTGGTTGAAACCTACAAAAGACCGGAAAAGAAAGAAGACTAATTAATTTTTTTTTATTAGAGTTTCTTCGGAAGAATTAAGTTCTATTCTCTTGAAAATCAGAGGATGCAACTTCTAATCATTGTTTTTAAGCTGTTAGCCCAGTTTATACCTTAGTAGTGCGGCGATTCCACCGAGCGCTTCCAGCCGTTCACCGGGTTCAAATTCCGTTGATAGTACGATAATTTTTGCCTTCATTTTTTCTGCACTCTCAATCAGACACACTATGGATTGGTCACGGAGCAAAGAATCAGCAAGCAGAATTTCATCAACAGCACCATACTCGATCGCATTCCCGACCTGTTTTTTCCCATAAGCTACTGCTCCTTCCTGAGAAATACGCAGGAGTACATCATCCATCAATTTCACTTCACGTGAAAGCTGGAGATCGCCAATAATTTTCTCAAGAGTTCCCGTCCCGATTACATCCTGGACCGCGCCGCGACCAATTCTTCTGGTTTCGACAACAATCGCCCGTTCTGCAGAGGCACTGTTTTTGTTTTTAGCGTATCTGATAAAATCATCTTTTATAAAACCGGGCCCTGCAATAACAAGAGGTCCCGATATATCAGCGAGAATTTTGAGAACAGTATCGAAAAAACCAGTTCTTGTCTCAGACTCACTGCCTTTCCCACTTCCCGCAGTAAGAGTGATCACACTCTCCGGGCCGTATTGACGGAGCCGGAAAAGTTCTGCCTCTCCTTCTTCGATGGTCAGGATATGGATTACACCATAGACTGATGCCTTCACGGCACGATCGATCCGTTCAAAATCTACCGGTCTCCATTGCCGTATGACGGAAATTTCATATCCGGTCTCGACATTGATCGTGTGGTAAGCGCCAGCATCGATACCATGTTCAATGATCCCGGTTATTCTGAGCCGGACCCCATGCTCGGAGAACTCTACTTTTTCGGCTCTTATGCCAAGCCTGACGGGTCGTTTCTCAATCTTTTCAGGACGGATTTTATCAGTCGCAGTCTCCACACTCCGGAAAGTGGTGGCAAATACCATATCCCCGGGAGCAATCAGGTGCTGAAGGTGCCAGAGGTCATCGATGCTCTCCGGCAGGAGCCTGATTTCGCCAGTGTTATCCCTGAGCTCACCGAAATCTGCTTTCATTTCATCCCCGAAATATCAGAACCTCCGGGAGGAACAAAAGCCGCAACTGAGTCGGTATTGAGTATTCCCTTAAGGAGTTTTTCTTCATCCGGGGATACATTCTGCCGGAGAATACGCAACACTTTCTTTGCCACATCGTTTGGTTCAAACTGGCCGGGTTTTAACTCTGCAAAAATCTTGGTTCTCGAATGAATAACAGAGGATGGCCCCCCGATGACTGCAGCCTGAGGTTCAAGGATTAATCCAATACCGATCGCAAGCGGGACATCGCGATAATAGGTGCGTTCGCCCCGGACAATAAAAGAACCACGGGAAACAAATTCACCGGATTCAGGAGTCTTACTTACCTGGGTTGGCAGAGCACTATACACGTCGGCAGAAAAATGCCCGCTCCGCCATGCGCCCGAATACGACGCTGCAAACTGGGCCACTTCGTCCATCCGCTCAGTTTTGCCTTTGACGATCACAACGCTCGCACCATGAACATCAGCGTGGACAAAGAGATCGCCGCCGGCCATATACTTTTTCACCAGTTCCTCATTCTGTGAGGCGTCCCGTCCACCCAGGACAACGATATTATCACTCGTCACAAACCACCGGAACCGATGATACCAGAGTTTTTTCATAGGAACGATCTGTACGATGAATCGTTTTCTTCTTGGTTTTTACCGTTTTCATTGCCCGTAGGGCACCTTCTTTTTTCTTCTTGAATTTTTTAATGATATCATAATACCGGCCGGCATTTTGTTCGATGCTTTCGTGTACAAAAATCTTGACTTTTTTTCCGATATCAACTTCTACAGCCGCCTCATCGGGGTAGAAAGTCACAATACGTTTAGCATCGGCAGAACTGGTATCACGGAGATGGTGTTCGATTTCCTGCCAGGAAAGGCGTTTACTTGCGGTATCAAGAGAGGAGATAAGATGCACAACAAACTGGTAGTTCTCATAGATGGCAGCAACTATTTCTTCGGTTTTTTTGATCTTTTCATCGAATTTTTTTATAGCTGATTCCTGGTACTTACGAATCTTCTCCACATCAGAAAATTTGGGTTTTGAAGCAACCCGTACTTTTTCTGCTTTTGTCATAGGATAGAATGCTTCAAGCGCTTCTGAAAAACCAGAGAACCGGTTTGTTTCGTTTGATGGACTGCCTGGTTCTGGAGTAAGAATTACCGGTTCGCAGCTGGTGCCTGAAAGGATCGGATGAACGTGATGTTGGACTTTATCAAAAAGAGAGGTAAGTGCTTTAAACAGTAATCCGGGATCTGCCTTTAGTGCAGGCATTGCTTTATCGATACCAGCTGTTCGGCACACATATTCCGCATATGTGCCCCCGAGCATACAAGAGATAGCAAGAGCACGTACGAGATCCCGGTCGTCCCCGGCAAGGGTTATCGCGAGGTTTTCGAGAGACCCTGTTGGATCAGTCACGCTTAATGCGTATATGGCATCAGGGACGATATCCCGGTCTTTGAACCGGTGATGTCGAAGGGGTTTTATAATCCGGTACGATTCGTCCGTGAGGATAACATTTCCTTCATCAAAAAGCTCGATAATGAGCCGATACGTAAGAGTTCCCTTTCCTATATCGAAAATAAGAATACGCTCAAGACCGTGCTGCCGGATAGCAAGTACTTTTCCGCCTGAGAGATATTTCCGCAGGAACATGGCAAACTGTGGAGGGTTCTTTGGTGGTGTCGGGAAATTTTTCACCAGGTGTACCCTTCTCCCGGCCTCTATGAGCAACAGGAATTTCGCATGCTCTTCTCCGTTTAAGCGGATGCCAAGTGTCCGGGTTTCGAACTGATAGATTTTGTCGATCCAGAGTGGCAGCTTACCGCAGAGTTCGTACGTTACCGACCGTACATCAATCCCACTCATGCCCTGTGTAGTCGCCATGGGGTATACTAAGGTACATATGGCTTGCGCACTAAAAAATAAGACTACTAGGTGATTCAGGATGACCGAAGATACCCGCGAAGAAGAACAACCCGTTCTTTCCAGAAAAAACAAGACCAAACTGGAAAAACAGGCTGATCATATAGTCCGTATAAAAAAGACACTGGTGGCCTGTATTGCGGGTATCTTTGTAGGTGTTCTGTCCTATTACCTGCAGATTACCGTAAAAAACGATATCGGGCTTTTAGCGTTCATGCTGATGCTTGCCGGGGTTGTGCTCCAGAGGCATATCTTCATCCTTATGCACATTGACAGTTCAAAACTGGGTGCAAAGGACTGGTTATACCAAGGATTCATGACATTTGCGTTCTGGGTTATGACATGGACCATCCTGCTTTCCGCTATGGTACCGGTTGCCGGTTTCTCCTCCAACGTTAGTTCGGGGTCTGCTCCTCTTGCTGTTAATTTTACTGACTCCAGTTCAAACACGCCGACTGCCTGGAATTGGAGTCTGGGGGACGGTACTTTTTCAACGGTGCAGGATCCGGTAAAAACCTATGCATCTGCCGGAAACTTCACCGTCAATTTAACTGCAACAAATGCTTACGGAAATAACACAATAACGAAGACTGATTACATCACCGTTTATCCGGTTGTAACATCCTAATCCCCAACTCTTTCTGATCCCCATGAGAATTGCCATAGTCCACAAGGATCGCTGCCATGCGAAAAAATGCGGTACCGAATGTATCATTTACTGTCCCCGGGTTCGGACCGGCGACGAGACAGTAATGATCGGTGAAGACGGTAAAGCTCTTGTCTCCGAAGAGCTCTGTGTTGGTTGTGGCATTTGCATTAAGAAATGTCCCTTTGGTGCCATTGATATTGTCAGCCTTCCCGAAGAACTCCAACATCCTACACACCGTTATGGGCAAAACGGGTTTGCGCTCTACGGCCTTCCAATACCAGTTCTGGGAAAAGTCACCGGTATCCTTGGTGCAAATGGTATCGGGAAAAGTACTGCGGTTAAAATTCTCTCCGGCCAACTTCGCCCGAACCTGGGGAATTTTGATATTGAAATAGCCTGGGAGGAGATCCTGAAACGTTACGCTGGAACCGAACTTTTCGATTATCTCCAGACGGTTTCAAAAAAGAGTAAAAAAATTGCTGTCAAGCCCCAGTACATTGATTTTATCCCGAAAATGTATTCCGGAACGATCAGAGATCTCCTTAAAAAAACTGATGAACGGGGGAAACTCGATGAGCTTGTTCCGGCACTGAAACTCGATGCAATCCTCGATCATGAGATTGGTACGCTCAGTGGTGGAGAACTCCAGAGAGTGGCGATTACAGCATGCCTTGCAAGAAATGCTGACCTCTATTTCCTCGACGAGATAACACCTTTTCTTGACATTTACCAACGAATTTCAGCTGCAAAACTGATCCGGGAGTTAGCAACAGAACATCCGGTAGTCATAGTCGAACATGACCTTGCCATCCTCGACATGCTCGCGGATACGGTGCATATCGGGTACGGTAAGCCGGCGGTTTTTGGTGTTATCACCCGGCCTAAGGGCGTACGGGTCGGCATTAACCAGTATCTTGAAGGATATCTCGCGGAGGAGAATGTCAGATTCCGGGACACCCAGGTAATCTTTGAAAAAAGAGCACACGAGAAAGGATCAAAACGGGAAGATTTGGTTGAGGTCCCCCCACTCACGAAAAACTACGAAACGTTCTACCTCACCATCTCCGGAGGCACTATTAAGGCCGGGGAAGTACTGGGAGTTATAGGTGCAAATGGCATGGGCAAAAGTACATTTGCCAAATTGCTTGCCGGTGTGGAAAAACCTGATTCCGGCTCCATGGACACAACGCTCCGGATATCGTATAAACCGCAGTACATCAAAGCAGAAACCTCTGATTCCGTTGAGATGTTCCTGCGTCATTGTACAAGCAAATTTGACAGCTCCTATTACCAGCATGAAATTCTCGAACCACTCTCGCTTCAGGCTATCCTCCAGTCTCCGGTCGATTCTCTGAGCGGCGGCGAATTGCAGCGGGTAGCAATCGCTGCCTGCCTCTCACGTGATGCAGATCTCTATATACTCGATGAACCCAGTGCCCATCTCGATGTCGAACAACGGGTGAAAGTAACCCGGCTTATCAAGCACCACGCAGAAGGAAAGAAGGTTGCTATTCTTGTTATCGATCACGACATCTACCTCATTGACATGATCAGCGAGAGGATCCTTGTCTTTGAAGGCGAACCAGGGATAAAAGGAACAGCCGCCGGCCCCTTTGCTATGCGAGATGGTATGAACCGGTTTTTAAAGGCACTTGATGTGACGTTCCGCAGGGACCAGACAGGCCGGCCCCGGATTAACAAACCTGATTCGTTCCTGGACCGGGAACAAAAAGGTCGCGGCGAATATTATTACTATGCCGCAGATGACGAATGAGTCTGAAGCGAGTTCCTTATCAGATCACGTACTCTTGTGTTCAATGAGAAGGCTGAAGAAACGGTATAATCCCGGTAAAGAAATTAAATATACTATCAAGGACTGAAGATTTCCCCTGTTGCGAATTGCCTTCGGACATCAGGGTTTGTGAAATATTTACCAGGTCCGGCGTTGACATGGGGGTCGGTGTCATGATCTCAACAGGAATGAGCGGGGCCGAAGATACATCGCCGGTATAGTACCCGATATTATTCAACGTGGAAAACCAGAGACGGCCCTTTGCGTCGACAAAGACTTTCTTGATGCCGGGGGAGTTGGTTCCGAAGCCCTCGAATATTCCCAGATGCCGGGTAATCACCCTATTATTCCAGACATAAATCCCACGATCTGTAGCGACATACAGGTTCCCCCCGGATCCTTTAGCTACGTCATTGATGTTGGACATCCCCCCGGAAAAATTCTCGCTGGAAAGGATCGGCGTGAACCCGGTGGCATTATCGTAATGCACAACTTGAGTCATATTAAAGAAGTAAACACCGCCGAACGGATCCTTTCGCACATGATCGAGCATCCCGTAAGGATCCTTATTCGATTCAATTTCGTTAAAAAAATACGTACCTGTGGACTGATTTATCTGCCAAAGCCCTTCTCGATCAGTTGCCACAAGGAGGGTATCCGTGGCACTGTCGAGCGCCATACTGTCAGCCTCAAAAAAACCCGGTCCGTTTGGAGAAAAAGGTGCATACCGGGTCCAGGTATTGTAGGTAAACCGGCTCAGTCCTTCATTGCCGGTTGCCACCCACATACCATCATCCCAGCGCTGAAGAGCCCGGATCTGGAGACTTTTAACAGTTCCTGTCTGGTAATAGTCTGGAAATTACTCCCGTCATAAATCTGGACTCCTCCTGCATAACCGATCCAGAGGTTACAGGTATTGTCATATGCAAGAGCTGTCACAAAGTTGTCCAGAAGTCCGTTCGAAAGATTGTTGCGATTGAGGTTCAAAGTACTCCAGCCTGTCGGTACATGTTAAAAGCCCAAGCGGGGTGCAATAAGGACCTGACCGCCAGGACCGTTAATTATTGCATTAATCTGCGCAGACGATATTGAATCCGACGAGGGACGAAAAGAGGGTTACCATCGGTTGCTGATCCAGTGTCGTATTGGCTCCGGCAACAACTGATATAAAACAAATAACAACCAGAAAAGAGAGAAAAAGTTTATATTTCGTGTGCAGCTCCATCAGCACTCCTGACAGTAACTTTTCCGCCCTCTTCTGGAAAAAAAGAAACCGTCCTGCCGTTTTTCCCCCCGACTTCCTCCCCGCTTAAACGGATATGCTCCTCCGCAAGAGCGATTCGGACTTTCTCGGCGTTTCTCTCGCCTATATTGAGGTTGTTGCCAAAATATTCAAACATGCACGCACCACCGGCCATTTTTGCTACCAGCGATGATCGCTTGGATCCTTTCTCAGTTAACTTGGTAATGAGAAGGGGGACTGCGCTGTCTGCGTATTTTCCCGGTCGATCAGTGCGCCCGGAGCTCTCGGGCAGCATTATATGCACCATTGCTCCGATGTGAAGATCCCGGTCATAGATTGTCAGGCCAATACAGGATCCCAAGCCGATCGTCATCATTGGTGAAGTTCCTATGTAGTACTCACCGATACCGATCATTACCTGTCCTTTGTTCTGGGGAGCGGGTTCAGACATCACAGATCCGGGGGTTTCAGTTGGATTTCATCAGGTTTTCTAAGCGTTCGACAAATGTTTTGAGCATGGATACTTCCGGCATCATGATGATGTCGCTGTCTATCTTATGCTCCTCACAGATCAGCTCAGTGGAAAACAGCATAACTTCATCAATCTCTTCCTGCATTTGAGCAATAAGAGATTGCATCGCTGCATGAGCCATGTCAATGGTGAGAGACGGGGGAGAGGGAAGCATAACAAAACCAAGAAGTTCGGCAGTGGCATCAAGAAACGCCGAAGCCATAATATTACCGATCTCAATGAGGGCGCTTTCGTCCATTTCGTCAAGGGGTCGATCCGGATCCGTCAGGCCAAGCATGGTATTAGTCAGACGGACCGCCGATTTCCGGGAGATATACACTATTATGTATCCCCCGTGAGGAAATTCACCCTGCAATTCAAAGATCACAAGAGCTGCTGGTTCTTCCCCAATATGGTCAGCGAGCTTTGCAACATCGACTACCTTGATTTTCGGTACGCTCATCTCGACCGTGCTTGACAACATCTGGGAAAGAGTTGTGGCGGCATGTGCTGCGCCAATATTTCCCAGTTCCTGCATCGCGTCAATCTGGGTTGATGATAGCTTCATAAGTTGTTCATTCCTCCATCGTATTTACATCAAGAACCGGCACAACATCACCATCACCGAGAATAGTGACCCCGCTGATCCCTTTCGTGGTTCCTATAAAACTGCTCAACGGCTTTACAACGACTTCCTGTTTGCCCTCAACTGCATCGACAGGAATGCAACATTTCCGTTTCTGGTACTGAACGACAATAAGGATCTCGCAATGATCTGAACCCCCGATCATTTCATTCAGCCAGAGGATCTGAAGCACTTCATCCCGTATAAGTGTCACATCTCCTTTGCCGATACGGTGCATGCTATCCTTTTTGAAATTTGCAACTTCGACAATGCTACTGATAGGTATTGCCAGACGTTTATTATTGATTCGGACTATCATAACGTCTACAATGGCCATGGTTGGCGGAAGAAGAAGTCAAAAACGCTTCCCTTTCCCGGTGTTGTCTCAACTTTTATAGTCCCTTTAAGAGATTCAATAGACCGTCTGACGACATCAAGGCCAACACCTCTTCCTGATATATCCGTAATAGTATCAGCCGTGGAAAAGCCTGGCTGAAACAGTAGATCGATTGCCTCCTCAGGTACCTGAGCGTCGCAGCAGCTTCGGGCGATATAAGACCTTTTTCTACAGCTTTTTTCTTGACTTTCTCGACGTTGATACCGGCGCCATCATCTGTGAGTTGGATGATGACGTTATCACGGTCCCGACGTGCACTCAGCCGGACAAGCCCTTTACCGGGTTTTCCCGCCTTTATCCGTGTCTCCGGGTCCTCGATACCGTGATTTACCGCATTTCTGATCAGGTGGAGAAGCGGATCATTGAGTCCGTCCATAACACTCCGGTCAAGTTCTGTATCCCCACCTTCCATGATGAATTCGACTTCTTTGTGATCGTACTGGGCAACATCACGTACGACCCGGGGGAGACGGTTGAAAATATGAGAGAGCGGGATCATACGGATGATCATCATCAGATTCTGGAGCTCAGAAACTGACCGTTCCACCATACTGATCGCCTCGTCCATCTCTTTTATTTTCCTCTCTTCCGCGATCTGTTTGAGCCGGCCCCGGTTAATGACCAGATCTTCGACAAGGTTCATGATGTGGTCGAGCTGGCTGATATCCACCCGGAGATTTTTTATTTCACGATTCTTGTCTGCCGCAGCGGTTTGCTTTCGATCAGGCTCGGCCGGTTTCTTTCCAGGAGTTGGTACCGCTGCCACAGCTGACGCTTCTTCCGTAGCCTGAATCTCGACTGTAGATATTTCACTGCCCTGAGCTGCTGTCCTGAGTGCTACCTCTCCGGCATCGCTAAAAATGGTGAGTTTTGCCGTACCATCGAACTTGCCCTCATCTATCTCCTCTTTGGAGGGCTGCAATGACCGTATCGTACCGAGTGCTTCCAGGTTCTGGATCGCTATCATTGCACGGACATCCTTCATCATGCAATCCGGGGAAACTATGATAGTCATAGTATATTCCACTCCAGTCCCTTGTTCAGCATCCTCTACCTGTACAGCTTCAGGTTCACAACTCTCCGTCTTATGCTCAGGACTTTCCCGTGGTTTATCCGGCCCACCTGTAGTATCTTGCGCCTCGAGCCAGATCCGAAGTGCATGGACCTGTTTATCGGGATTTTTGGAAGAAGAATCTCCGCCGGTCTCTATGTCATCGAGCATTTCTTCAATCAAATCAGTACATGATAGCAGGACATTCCCCAGGTCCTCAGACATCTCGGCACTACCGCTGCGGATAAGCTGCAGTGCATCCTCCATCGTATGACAGAGACGTTCCATATCTGCAAAACCCATAGATGCAGATGCCCCTTTGAGGGTATGGATAGACCGGAAGATTTCATCAATGGCGGTCTGATCAATGCCTTTCTCCAGCGCCAAAAGATAGTTTACCAGATTTTCGTGGTTTTCACGGGATTCGGCAACAAACAGTGAGCGATACTGTTCAAATTCAGACATGGGATCCCTCCGCCATTTTTTCAACTATCTTCTCAATGACATCAGGAATCTTTGCAAGAGGAACCACCTTGTCTACTGCATTATTCTGGATGGCGGATCGTGCCATCCCATATACAAGGCAGTCTTTCTCATCACAGATGATACTCGTCCCTCCGGCCGCTTTGATCACTGCGGCACCGGCACCGGCATCATTTCCCATACCGCTCAAAATAACGGCAACAATATTTTTCCCAAAAACCTGAGCGGCTGATTCAAACGTCTTATCCACAGCGGGCCGGACCCCATGGAGGGGTGGGGAGCTGGAATGAATAATCCGCCCCGTTCTTTTCCCTTCGCCCGTCATTGCCGCCCCGATCATGGTATGAACACCTGCCTTAGACAGAAGGACTTCCCCTGTTCTGAGCAGATCCCCGTTTTCTGTCTCTTTTACGGGCATACGGGAGATTCGATTGAACCGTGTTGCGAGTGGTGCAGTGAAACCAACAGGCATATGCTGAGTGATAACTACACTTGCCTGCAGGTCAGCCGGTAGTTGCGAGAGGAGAGCATCAAGCATAGGAGGGCCACCTGCTGATGACCCGATAAGCACTACACGTTCGACATCGCCATCCTTTTTTCTGGCAACAGCAGTCACTTTGCGAGGTGATGGAAGGGCATTAAGGAGATGATGGATGGTTGCAACGAGCTCATCCGCAATAAGCCTGAGCTGGGGAACATCTTTTGGTTTAAGCATAAAATCGTCAGCGCCCAACCTTATTGCCTCATTCGTCATCTCTGCTCCTTCCGATGTAAGCGAACTCAACATGAGCGTTTTAGGATGCCATGATGCATTCTTGAGATTACGCAGCACATTTAGACCGTTCATCTGGGGCATCTCGATATCCAGTGTCACAAGATCTGGCTTGAGAATACGAATCTTTTCCAGTGCTTCAACGCCGTTTGATGCTGTTCCCACTATCTCAAGTGAAGGATCTTTCTGGAGCATATCCCGGATGACGGTCCGCATAAATACGGAGTCATCAACGATGAGAACCTTTGCCATGGCCGTCAGCTTGCAAGCACGTTTTTAACTTCTTCAAGAACTTTGGGTGCCTGGAACGGTTTGACAATATACCCTTTAGCGCCGCTTTTTATTGCCAGCTTGACCATTTGTTCCTGCCCGACTGCGGTGCACATGATGACCCGGGCTGCAGGATCCATCGCTTTGATTGCTTTTAACGCTTCGATCCCGTTCACCTTTGGCATAACGACGTCCATGGTGACAAGATCCGGTTTGAGTTCCTTGTATTTGGCTATCGCTTCTTCTCCGTTTGCGGCCTCTCCTGCAATAGCATGGCCTCCAGAGAAGAGAATATTTTTGAGAAGGGTTCTCATGAAAAGTGTGTCATCCACGATAAGAATAGTTCCCATTGAGTATCAGACAGAGTATTTGAGTGCGTACCTATAAAACAATAGTGGATGAGGAAATGGCTTTAATTTGAGTTTGTTTGTGTTTTTGTCGCATCTGAGATATATCTGACCCCTTTTGTGGTAAGCTGGACTTCACGCCTTATGATTACGACCTCAGCGATACCGAGTTTTATTATACGATCATAGATTTCATCGAGCTGTTTATGGGGGAGATTAAGCATGTTCTCAATAGCATGTGAATCCATCCCGGAATATATCAGCATTGCAACCTGCTGACCGATGGCATCCAGTTCGTTACCTTTCATGTCTATGCCTTTTGTGGCGTCGGTAAGAAAATTAGAAAGGACCTGAAGGGTAGAGAGAGGACAAAGAACAAGACTGGAAACTACTTCCCCGGATTCTACATGATCGATTCTGACGACATCGGTCTGTTTTCCCTGCACATCCCGTTTGGTAAGTTCAATCGCCGCTACATCTTTGAGAGGAACGCAGATCTGTTTTGTTGCACTGACAAACCAGATGCCAGTTTTTACGACAACAATGCTGCCTTTCTCCCATTGTGCATTTTTGGCGAGGACGCCTCCCCGTATAGCAGGAGACATGAAATATGCCATGAGACGATAAGCGTTACAACCGACAAGAATAAGGCGTTTTAATACGATGAGAACTTTTTCGACACTTGCAAGCCGTATGATGGTGTCCGGGGTTCCCTTTACTGTGATAATGAGAATGCTCTTTTTTTCCTCAAGGTCGAAGACTGATTTAAAAATTACTTCTTTGTTAACCGGTGCGGGAAACGTAATCCTGTCTTCGCCAATTGAAGCTTGGACAACAACCCATTTTCCTTCATGTTCAATCTTTACAGGGGCATCGGTCATGGAAAACACACATAAGGTTCTATCGTTGTTCCGGGATCATGAATTTTTGATTCATTAGATTTTACTTCTTTCCTTTAACCGGTACGAGGGGTCTCTTCTTTGCACCGCTGCTTATCGCATTATTGAACTGTTCAGAAATCTCTGAAAGTTCCTTTTCAATATCTGTTGCAGGAGCCTTAAAATCTTTTAATTCCCGGAGCAGGCTTACATTTTGTTCTTTTTTAACGGATTTAACGTCAGATGCAAGTGAACTGAGCATATCCTCATCAGTGCCCGTGGCGGTCCCCGAAGCAAATGAAGAGATATCAGATTGATCATCGGTATCAGGAATACCGGCGGGGGTTATGGGGGTGGCCGGTATGAGGCTGCCTGATCCGGGGGAAGGGCCGGAGGCCTGAGGAATGGGTTGAGGAGATTCCTCTTCCAGCATACCACTGTCATCACCGAGATCGATCTCGTCAAGGTTTATGTTATCGAGATCGCTGATACTGCCGCTAAGACTCTCTCCTCCTTCCAGGTTGGGGAGTTCTTCAGAGTTTTCCTCTGCATTTGCTGCAAGAATCGCGTTTGCGTCATCTTCAATTCCGTCCGGAAGGGGCGGCATTTCCAGATCAGGCAAAGATATGCCGGATTCAGGTCCGGGAGCTTCGCTCTGGGTTTCCGGTGATGGGAAAGATACCTCATGCTCATCAAGCCCATCAAGCAGACCCATTTCAAGTTCTTCCCCGGAAAGTGAGAGGAACGGGTCAGTCTCCTTCCCACTCTCATCAGGAGTGGCACCTCCTGCATTTTTCCGGCTTGATCCAGCTGCCGCAGGAACAGTGCCAGCACTTTCAAGGGCAGAGCTTTTGCTGACTTTTTCTGTTATGGTATGTTCAAGAAGTTTATCGATGTCCTCGACTTTCTTACGGGGTTTTTTGCGATCGGTAAGAATTTTTCCCATTGATTCTACAGATGATGCAAGTAAGGAAAGATGGGAGAGAAGTCCCCCGGATTTTTCCAAGGACTTATCCGGGGCAATCTTCTGGACTTTTTTATTTTCAACATCTTTTTTTGCCGGAGAAGTCTTATCCGTTATTTGCCTGGACCCTGATTTTCCGATTGGCAGTTGCTTTCGTAGACGGGAAATGTTCAGATTCGAAAAGGTATTTTTCAGATCTGATATAGTAACTGCACCGAGCAGGAACAGGAGGAGAACGCCAATCACTATAATCAGGAGTAGCATGTAGATAACCGGAATATCTACGAATATCATGGCAGAACCGACGCCCACGATAGTGACAAAAAGAATCAGCCTGCGGAGACTATCTTTCATTTTATCCACCATTCCCCGGTCAAGTCCCGGCACCCATGTTCGTCAGCCCCGCGGGATTGAAGAAAAGGCCAACCACGATCGGTGCGACCAGAAGAACAAGTCCGGTTAATGTGCAGAATATTGCCGCGTAGAAATAATACATGTATCGATCCCCTCCACCTACGATACGTGCTGCAATGATGTTGGATGCAGTAATAATAGTAAGAGTGATCACAACATAGGTCTGCATCGCTGCTGCGGGAAAATTGGAGAAAAGATTCAGGCCGCCACTGAATACACTTCCTACAGAAACACCGCCACCATTCATACCCCCGGATGCTGCGGATGCATTTGCCATCTGGGCCATCATGGATGAAACAGATTGCGTAAGCGTAAGGAGAATCTGGTATAATGCGACGAAAAGGCCGGTCATAGCCATATGCATCGGTACGAGAAGGACAATGAAGCCTCGAGCAAGCATATCTTTCTTTTCCCGCAGGAGGGTCTGTTCAAGCATCGAAGATCCTACGACCGTTCCAATGGGTTCCGGGGGTCCTCCGAGCGACACGGTATCCCGGTATATGTTGAGGTACTTATAGATGAGGTTGCTTCCGGCTTCTCCGATAAACTTGTCCCAGCACTGTTTTTCATCGAGTCCAAGATTAAGCTTTGAATATACTGAATTTACCAGCGGTTCAAGTGCTGTAAGTGATTTCCGGTCGATACTTCCCAGCGCATATATGGCAGTCGTTCCCTGGCCTCCCATTACTGCGCCAAAACTCCGTATAAATACGGAAAAATCGTTGTCTCTCAGGGTAATATTGTGATCGTCAATAAAACCGATAATACCGAGCGGAGCCATCAGGATACCTATAAGAATAAAAATCAGGCTTGCAGCTACCCCGAGTATTGCAAGGATTACAACAATGGCAATGGTGATTGGGACAATAATCCTCTCCATGGCATGGATTGTTGCCTGCTCTTTTGATGTACGTTCAATGAGGCCATGGCTTTTGGGATCATCTGGAACCGATGTATACATCAGGACAATGCCAAATACGGAAATGGCAAGGATAACAGAATACGACGTATCAAAAGTCGTCTGGATAGAGGTAGGGGAATAGATAACAACAGACATCATTATGATGACCGCAATGACCGTTCCCGAAAGAAGCATGGCAACGTACGCATCTCCCCATTTCTGCAGCATGGACATTCCCTGTTCCATCTGGTTCCGGTAGACACTCCTGACCGTAGCGAGTTCGTTGCTCAGAAAATCTTCATCCGGAACTCCGGAATCGATTGAGTTTGAATACCGGTTCAGCATGCTTCTGAGGATTTCGTTCTGCGTCCGTTCAGCAACTATGGACAAGCCCTCTGCATAACTATAGTTCCATTTTTTAACATAGGTTTCAACTTTTTCAATGTATTTCGCCGAAATGTATTCTTGTCGGTTTGCAGCAAAGGAAAAAATCTCGGGACGCGTGGCGTTGGCAATCGCAAGCGATGCCATATATGTTGTCATGAACAGAAGATCTGCGCCCATCTTCTTTTTTTCCTGAATACCGGCTATTTTATCTTTTACTCCTTTGAGTAAGGAAGCAAAAGGAAGTTGACGGGCCGGTGGAGTCCTGGAAGTATCCGAGGGGGTAGTCTCATCAGGCATGTTATGAACCGATGGTAAGGAGACCCTGTTTTTTAATCTTCGTCATCATATGGAAGAGATCCCAGAATTTTACATAACCCGCCTTATGGAGGCGTTCAAGAATCTTTGCACGTTTCTCAACTTCCAGATATATCTCGGCCTTCCTGCTGTCCGGTATACCTAGCATGGTAGCAATTTTGTTTTCAAGAAGGAACGAACTGCCTTTTCCCGTCCAGACAAATGTATCTGACACCGGTTCCCATGTAAACATCTGGACAAAGGTGAACCCCCCGGTCTCTGCGTTATATCCCACGAGTTCGTTGCAGCTGATCATCCGCCGCACGGTCTGGCCGTCGGGACGTTTGACTGCACTCTGGATAATGACCAGATTGAGGTTGTCTACGTATGTTTTAGGGATATTAATGGGATCACCGCAAAGACGCTGGATGAGTTTTTCCACGGACGCCGCGTGGAAAGTGCTCATTACCGGGTGACCGGTCTGCATAGCCCCAAAAGCAACGCTTCCCTCAACACCACGGATCTCACCGACAAGGATCTGGTTGGGCCGCTGACGAAGTGCAGCCTTGAGAAGATCAAACATGGTGACTTCTCCTCCGGCCCCACCACCTTCACCCCCACCTTTTGCTAGAGCTACCTCCCGTATCCAGTTCCGGTGGGGGACGTTAAGCTCAGGAGTGTCTTCGATAGTGACAATCTTGTTTTCCGGAGGAATGAACGTAGTAATTGCATTCAGGAGCGTAGTTTTCCCGCTAGCTGTTTCACCACTGACAAACAACGACATACCATATTCGACACATATCCAGAGATAGGCTGCCGACATATAATCAATACCATTACTCTCTACAATGTTGAGGATCGAAAGAGGCACCTCGTTGACTTTTCGTATGGTAAAGTTACTGCCGTGTTTACTGATCTGAGTACCGTAGACTATGTTGATACGGGAACCGTCCGGGAGCGTTGCATCGACAATAGGGCTCCTGTAGGTAATTGGTCGTTTTATCCTCTCGGCCACCTTGACTACAAACTCATCCAGTTCACTGGATACTTTGAACTCAATAACTGATTTCAATCCCTTGAATATCTTGTGTTCGATAAAGATCGGTCCGACACCGTCACAGGAAATATCTTCAATATAGGGATCAGAAAGGAACGGTTTGAGAACCCCCATATCGATTTTATCCCGGACAAGGAGGTATTCGATTGCCTGGTACTCATAATTGGTAAGAATAACTTTGCCATCCGGTGTCAGAGGGAGATTCTTGCTTTTTTTATCACCCTTCATCTTACTCTGGGCTGTGAAATCGGTGTTGAGGAATTTAGTCAGTTTGGATGCTGCTCCCTGCTGTTTCTCGGATGTTCCAATGAGATTTGCAATATCCATGCCGGGAGGTTTGACGACTGCCACCGAAGCAAGCATCTTTTTTATAACTTCCGTCCTTTCCTTGTCCGTGGTCGGATCGGTATCAAGTGCATCAATAAGATCGATGAGTTTGGTTTCAATGGCGGGTAGTATGTCATTCACACTATGCAGAAAGGAGGGTTCTATTGGTATGTAGAAGTTCCTGACATCATCCGGATCCGGAAGTATATGAACAAATGTTGTATCGTTCACCGGATAGATAATATTGGGGTTCTTCATTGAACGGACATCTTTTTTTAATTCTGATAAAAAAAGGGGGATCCCATAGGTATTCACCGGAAATGTGTGAAGGTATTCGAGAAGATGCGGGCTGTTCTGGACATATTCTTTTGCATTTGCCGGCAGCATTTTGAATAATGCATCTGATTCGAGATCTGCATAAAGATCAACATTGCTATCGACCGGTTCGGGTTTGAAGGGAAGGTTTACTGCAACAGATAAAGAACTCATATCAGATCCTCGCAAAACTCATCGGTATAACTTTCATTCCATATCCCGGATGTACCTCAAAACTGACGAGATTCCCCGTCGTTTTTCGTGCACCCCGTACCTTGACCACTTCCATTACCATGACATACTTATCCCCGACAAGGGCTTTTTTCATATTCAAATGGGCATCGCAGATAGACCGTATCCTGACCAGCGTGTCTTCCTCAAATGCGTAGGTATGGAGCGTAACAAGAACGGTCTTTCCGTGATCCACAAGAGATTTGCAGTTAGTAAAGAAGGTAAGGATAGTGTCCGTTTCAGCATATTCGGTGAAAAGCGTGAGTGAATCAACGATAGCGACTTCTGACGGGCTGTTTTTGATATAGGTAACCAATCGCTGCAGGATCCCCTCCATCTCCTCTTTTTTCCATTCAAATCCAACGACGTGGAGAGGAAAAACCTTGAGATAGCCCCATGCAAAATAGTCGGAGATATCAAGGCTCATCGATTCCATCTGCTTGATAAAACTCTTACTGGTATTTTCCGTAGAGAATAAATCTACAGACATACCCTGTTTCATGGCACCCCAGACAATCTGTTGGGTAAGAACACTTTTACCGGTATCGTTTTCTCCTTCAATAAGGGTCAAGGACCCTACCGGAAGACCATCTGCTATCTTCTTGTCCAGTTCATTATTCCCGGTAGAGATGATTTGGCGATCCTCTCCTCCCATAAGGTCTGAAAGTTCAATTGCCATCTATTTCACCTCCATCAAACAAATGCGGATGCATAGACACCATTTCCTGTAGTGATCTGAAACCAGTAGGGAGACGAACCCGATGTCATAACCTCAATTATGTAGAAATTCCCAGGACTCAGTTCTAATTGATTGATTGCATCATTACCCTGACTAACGATCGTCCATTTTCCGGGACTCGCAACTGCGCTGTAAGGGTAAAGGTTGTAAGTTTCGGTACCGCTGTCATAAACAATAACATCCATATGGGTGAAATCGGAAATTACCTCGTTTCCCGTGTTAGTGATCGTGCAATTGATATCAACATTTGAAGTCTGATTATCGGACTGCGTAGTCGCTGAGGTTATGGCAAAATCGGTTTTTAATTGTTTTTCTTCAAGAAGCGTAGCAGATTTCTGGGCAGCATTAACAATCTGGGCGGTTGATATTACACTCCCTACAAGGAGATAGGCGACTATCACCAGAAGTAGTACTCCAACTGCCGCCCCGATAAGATCTGCTACAGCCATCCGCGTTCACCTATCAGGGAGTAGTACTCACCGGAAACTGGTCGGAACTCGTGATACCATTAGGCAGGCTGAACTGGAAATATACAGGATCTGCGGGATTTATCGTTGTAGTATAAGCATCGATTTCCAGCGTTTCACCAGGATCCCAGATATTATTGTTGTTTAAGTCATACAGCGTGTATGACCATCCGGGATTTGAGGGACCCGGGGAACCTCCTGTGACTAAACTCAAACGACCAAAATTTCCAGCATCACCACATATGACATCGGATCGCTGGATATCACTAAGAGGTATCTGTTCACTCCCGGTATTTTTCAGCCAGACCTTAACGTTTTGATTTTGAAAAGCTACATCCTTAATGATCTCAATAGTGGTTCGGAGCTGAACATCAGAAGCATGACCAGCTGAGGAAAACGTCCCAGCCATCTGGTAAACAACCGGGAATATTGCACTGATAAGTACACCAGCAGCGATAACCGCAGTAATCAGGAACATAGCAGTTGTGAATGTATCCGCGGACATCGATTAGATCCTATCCGGCAGGTTCATCCACTCTTCGTCTTTTCTGGTATCACGCGAAGTTTCCCTTTCTTTGGCCGATACATCAGGAACTCCGGATCTTTCTTTTGCCGGAATTATCTGCTGGCGCTGTTCCATCATGACCTCTATCATATCCCGGTCAAGTGATGCATCATTGGGTGATAGAATCCGGTTGAGTGCGTAGAGTTCGGACACAAACTCATCAGGCCCTACTTCATGTTCGTCCCCGAGGTTTGCTGGCATTAAGCGGGAGATCTCTTTGATCTCGTCACAGGATTCCCTTGAGATATAACCCATAATACGGTATGATTCAAGGATAATATCCAGACGATCGTGACCAAACTTTCGAATAGCCGCATTTGTCCATTTGAAAAGTTTGTACACTTTCTGAAGACGGAGTTTTTCATTGGCAAGTGCATTTGGACTGCCCTTATTTCCATTGTTGAGGATCTGGGTCTTCATGAGGGAAATCATCTGTTCATCCGGTAGACGCCTTTCCTCAACGACAGGCAAAGGAGCGGTCACTGGTCTCACTTCGGGTTCGGGTTTTTTTACGATTATTTCCCTGACGTCAGCATCCTGCCTGGCTTTTGCGGCATCAAGGGTAGATTCCCGTGCTTCCAGCGCTGCTTCTTTTGCATCCAGTGCCGCCCTTTTCGCAGCATTCATGGAATCTGCCGCACCTTCGGATTCTCCAGTTGTTCCGGATCCTGAAGCAATAGTAAACGGATTCTCCATCTCATTCATCCGTTCCCGGATATCCATTAACAGGCGTTTTATGGAGGTCTTGATAAGATCGACTTCTCGTTCGAGGTTTTGGAGCTTAACTTCTGGATCATCCTCAGAAGCCGCTGTTATGATATGGTCGACCTGTGCCTGATTTACCGCCATAGCAATTAGTTATTATCCTGTTTTTGATTAATATACTTTCCTCCGAAGCACAGGGTTTTACAGGGTTTTTTTTGTTTTTAGTGGTTCTTCCACTGTTTTTTAAATACTGGAGGACATGAGACGAAGACCTTATCGGTCAGATAAGCCAATAAACATGAAAATGCATGTCTGTTTTCAACAAAGCTGATTTATTTGGCGACCAGACTCCATAATGATGACCCGAATAACAAATCTCATTGTACGAACTGAATTTTTGGCAATATTGGTAATTTAAACAGAAGAAATCGTTTGCCATTTCAAAGGATCCAACCATCGGAATCCATAGATGGAAAATTCAATAAAAAAAAGATTTAGTAGACTGGCTGCACTACGTTGATGGTGCCGGGGATAGTCCTCGTGACTGGGAGAGATGCGCCCGCTGCCGGCTGGAGATTAATTGTGAACTGAGTATTGGGGGTCGCTGTTGCTGATGGCAATGCCACATCTAGAACAATCTGAGCGTTGGGATTGAGCATTGGATTAGCGCCTGTAGCTCCACCGCCATTAATAATCTGGTCTATACACCAGGTAGTCGAAGTACCCAACTTTGTGTTAGTGCATGTGGTATAATCTGTTTTCGACTCCGGTGTCATATTTGCATTGTGGCCTCCATTGTTATCAGTATAGGATACTACCATCTTGCTCAGATCTATAGGAGTTCCCCCTGCAGTCAGTGCTATAGTTATTTTAGCATACAGCAGATTAGCAGCACCTGCAGATGGCCCTATACCGTACACATTTCCGACAACTTCCATGCTTGAGCTTGCCTGGCTTACACCAGTATGGACAGTTGACTGAGCGGTCTGGGATGTAAAGAACCCGGCACCTAGCACCACGTATGAGAATACTGCCGCTACGACAACGAATGCAATAAGCACGATCGCTGCCTCGAGGCCGGTGAATGCATCACTTGAGTAAAGATTTTTCATGTTTTTCACCCTCCTTAATATACCTCATACCACTGGTTTGTGGCTATTGATCCCGGAACAGTTCGTGATATCGGAAGTGCTGCACCCACAGGGGGTCTAACTTCAACGGTGAATTGAGTGTTAGGTCCGATCGAAGTTGTAGCAGTAGGTGTAACGGTCACAAGAACCATCTCGCCAGCGCCCAGCGTTCCCGTAGTTGCGGTATGATCAGTCTCATTTTTGTCTTCAACCCAACTTAAAGCGACGCCAGTATTATCAAAGGTTTCTATACCAGTAGAAGTGGATACAGCATACGTCACTTTGGACATGTCAACACCAGTACCTCCTGCTGCGAGCTGCAGATAAAAGGTAATAGAGCCAATCGCTGTGCCGGATGTCGCTTTAACACTCACCGGTCCAGAAGGTTCCACTGCTGAAGTGGTCTCTTGAACACCTGTGTGTACAGTCTGCTGTGCCTTCTGCGTCGTGAAGAACCCGGCGCCAAGCACTACGTATGAGAACACCGCCGCTACGACAACGAATGCGATAAGCACAATCGCTGCCTCAAGGCCGGTGAACCCTTCATCTTTATGTTTGTACGAACTCATTGATTCACCTTCGTGAATTTAGTAGACACTAGACGGTACCAGCGTCTCTAATCAGTTAAAAGGCATTAATTGTATAAATATCTTTGCTAAAAATCAAAATCCTTTTGAGCATTTTTTTTTAAAAATTTTATGCCCCTAGGCTTGAATGGGTTAGAATTGCCTGATAAATATTTCCCGTTGGGATTCTTTTCATTATCATTAATGTATGTCAACAACCTCACTTCTTTTTATGTATGAAACAATACAATAGGAAAACACAGTTCACATGGATAAAAAAGATATCACCTATATTGTCGCGGCGTTCTGTTTCATCCTCATTATTGCATTTGTTATTAAACCGCTGGCAACCGGACAACCGGTCAACACCGGTCTTTCTTTTACAACTCCAATCCCCTCGGTGAATGTTACTCCGATAGTGGTATATTCAAATATCACTGTGACCGCAACCATACGGCCAACTCCGGTGCCTACATGGAATGGAAAGACCCAGAATATCAGTTTTGTTAATCCGGCGAAATATCAAATCTCCACAAACCAGTCCCTGCCGCAAAGTACCCAAATCAATATGTCCCAGCAGGATAACAACCGCACCGTGTATGCAACCATATCAGGAAAAAACAGCGGGACCACTCAGATTATAAACATCCCGTTTCCCTACTGGGAATTATCGTATACTATTGATCCCATGATTGGACCCATGGATGGCCCAGTGGTTCAATCTACTCAAATAACACAAACAATGGGGCAGGGCGTTTCCTATAGCGGGATACAAGGTTCATATAGTGTTGTAAATCCACAATTTTCTATACAGGTCATGGATGCTACTGATCCCAACCGCATCGTGAGGACCATAACACCCCCCGGTGGAATTGATCCTGATCTCTGGGAGGGAATAACTCCAACTACACCTGCGGCTACCTCGACAATTCCCGCAAAATATGCAACGATCGAGCCAACGCCGACATTCTCAACAGATCCACGCCCGTGGCTTGAAAAATTCTACGAAGGAGGAAGAGGGTATTATTTTGTCATCAATTCCCAATATATCAAATCCTATACGATCAAGATCCTAATCCCGACCCGCTATATCGGGCAATATTGACGCGATCAATAGGATAACATCGCATTAAAATACAATTTGAAAATCTTAGATTTTAACGAATAGATAACATTTCTGAAAATCAGCCTGAAACTATCAGTTGATAAAAAAAATATTATTCAGCTTTCGGACAATCAGTCGAGTTTCCGCTTCCCCATGGACTCGATATACATTATCTCTTTGCCGACTTCGATCTGACCTTTCTTATCTTCCGGAATGGCAATTTCAAAATTAGAATAGTCCTTCATATCCATAAGTTGCGCCATATCGCCAGCTATGGAAATAACCTGCCCGCTTTTACGCTCGACAATGGGAACATAGGTCTTCGCGGACACCGGCTGAACGATAGACCGCTTGACTCCATCGAATATGCCAACCGCATCTATACGCGCTTTGGCTGCCCCATGTTTTCCGGGCTTTGATGTGGCCAGACCGACTACCTTGCATGGCTCATCATCCACGACTATATACCGTCCTTCTTTTATTTTTCCGATTTCTGTTTGTTCTTTCATTATGTTTCACAACCTAAAACGTATCCATATCTTAAACGCAGAAGTAATTTATCTTTATTGCCGTACATAAATACAACGGTTACCGCATTAGAGGTTTTGATTTGATGAATTTTCTTTCTGCCTGCAATGAGATGGCCGACCTCGTTCAAGAGAATATTAAGCCTTTCGTAGGTTCGCCAGCCGGCGGAGAGGTCATACGCATGGGCGCCGATCATACGCCGACAGAGAAAATTGATCAGATTGCGGAAGAATACGTAATCAACTATATCCGGGAACATGAGCTGTGTTCAGTGCTTGTCAGCGAGGAAGCCGGCAGAGTATCGATTGACGGTGGAAAAGGGACCATTTTCCTCGATCCGGTAGATGGGACATACAATGCTGTCAACGGCATTCCTTTTTATGCACTGTCGTTAGCATGGGCAATGAACGGAGTTGTCCAGAAGGCATTTGTCCGGGACCTTGCATCTGGAGAAACATTTACGGCGCTCCTGGGAAAATCAGCCCGATGCAACAAGAAACCTATCCACGTTTCCCAAACCGTCCGCCTTGATAAATGTGCAATGAGTATCTATGGCCGGAAATTTGATCCGACCCGAATGATGCAGCTCGGTCACAAAATCCGGAGATGGCGGCTTCTTGGCGCTTCCGCGCTTGAACTCTGCTATGTTGGGGCTGGGAGAATTGACGGTTTTGTCGATCTCCGCGGAACCCTCCGGGTTACTGATGCTGCAGCAGGCATGCTCATCTGTACAGAAGCCGGCGGATCGGTGACAGATTTAAACGGAGACAGCCTCATCTTTCCTGAAGAAGTAACGGTGGGAAGATGCATTATTGCCACAAACGGCGTACTCCACCACAAAGTGATTGAGTACCTGAGGTGATATTCCATGAAGTGCTTCCTTGTCTCTCGTATTGATCTCCCGGAATCACTTGAGTGCACCCGGAAAATAAAAACTGCACTTGAACATGAAGGGCACACTGTCCTTCTTGAGGCAGACACTGCGTCCTGTCTTGGCAGCTCTGGGCTTCCCTGCAGCCAGGCAATAGGAGACATCGTGATTGTTATAGGAGGGGATGGCACAATCCTCCGAACGGTACAACAGTTACCTCATCAGATACCCGTCATTGGTATAAACCACGGAGAGGTAGGTTTCCTCGCAGATCTTGAGCCCGGAGAAGTCAGTAATTTTATAAAATCGCTTGCATCAGGATTTGCCGTTGAAGAACGCATGCGACTAACTCTGCTTCAGGACGACACATCCCTAGGCGATGCGTTAAACGAAGCACTTATTGTCACCACCCGCCCTGCAAAAATGCTACGATTCTCAATCATGATTGATGGCGTACTCTCAGAACAATTCCGCTCAGACGGTCTTCTTATCAGTACACCAACCGGATCAACCGCATATGCGATGAGTGCCGGCGGCCCGATTGTAGACCCCCGGATACAGGGTTTTCTCCTTGTCCCGCTTGCTCCTTACCTGCTCTCTTCCCGCCCTCATTTGATAAGCAGCGACCGTCAGCTTGAGATACGGTTGGATTGCTCGAAGCCGGCAAATCTGGTTATCGATGGACAGAAAACCGTAGAACTGGGAAGCTCGGCATCTCTTGTCGTACAAAAAGCAATCCATCCGGCACTCTTTGTCGATGCACACCGCAATTTCTTTGAAAAAGTGACGAACAAGCTCCGGAGGCTCTAGACAAGCCTAAACAGGCATTTGTCCGCTGTATTCACTTACTATAGAAAATGAATTAATAGTATTATCCTCGTTTTAATCTTAAGAACCAATTTTTTACTTCAAAACATTGTGTAGCTTTAAGTTTCACTTCATTATAACCCATCTTTTATAGGAAAATTTCGATACAATTTAATAGAACACTAAAGAAACTAATTCACTAACTCCCCCTCCGATTCCGTACTATAGGGATAGCGGGGATGTTTCTTACCATGGAGAGTTACACATGAAGTTTAATTATTTGAGTGTTATAGTAATCATGTTTGTCGTGATTGCCGTCGCCGTAACAGGCTGTACCAGCACAAGTCCGTCATCATCAAATGCTGCCCCGACGAGTGGGGCAGCATCAGCCGGTGCTGCTTCGTCGTCGACTCCCCAAGTAGGGTCAACAAGTAGCGCCTCGTCGATCTTTAGTACGAGCTACAACTGGATGGAATACCAGACTTCGGCTAATTCTAACGGAAAGCAATCGACATTGGATATGAAATATGAGCGATCGACCGCAGATTACCAGGGTTCCCAGGCCGTTCATGTAAAGATGACTGTGACTTCATCCTCAAACAGTGGATTCAACGGC
Organism: uncultured Methanoregulaceae archaeon; assembly: GCA_963701095.1. Classification (GTDB taxonomy): domain Archaea; phylum Halobacteriota; class Methanomicrobia; order Methanomicrobiales; family Methanospirillaceae; genus Methanoregula. The sequence continues at coordinate 241,202 of OY969564.1, read as the reverse complement.
GTTTTTGATTATTATTGGGACACAGCTATGGATAATCTGCTGGGAGGCACGATGACCATGACCTACAATGGTAAGACAATGACCACAAGCATCCCCGCAGAATATCTATCTCAAGCGCAGGCAACTAATTTCCACACGGGAACACTTACGTTTGAGGGCATCGAGCCGGTAACCGTGCCGGCAGGAACATACCCCATTGCCAGTAAGTATACCAATACAGTAAGTGGAACAAGTGTCACCTATTGGTCAGCTCCGGGAGTTCCAGTACCGGTGAAGATAGCGACAAGTTCATCGAGCAGTTCGTCAACGAGTGAATTGGTAGGCTGGGGATAAACACCCCGATCCTGTTTTTTGCAAATAAGGAAAATTTCTCGGCAATGTTTAGAATGTAGATCTTCCTGTTTTTTAAAAGAATTGAAATCCACAAGCTTTTCTTGCTACGAGGCTCTATTCTTGTTACTAAGGTGGTATGTGTGCAGGTTTCGATGAAGCTTGAGATGAAGGATTCACCCGGACAGCTGGTTGCAGCCCTTAAACCAATCTCGGACGTGGGAGGGAATATTATTGCCGTTATCCACCAGCGGGATCCTGAATCCGTTCACCATACCTTAAATGTCCAGATCGTTCTTTCGCTTCCTGAAGGACGGCTGGATAATCTCGTTACCCTCTTAAAAGAGCAGGGCGTCCATATCCAGAGGATAGGGAAAGAACGTCTTCTTTACAAGCGGACGGTCATTTTAATCGGTCACCTTATGCACACCGATCTGTCCGACACCGTTGACCGGATCGATTCCACTGGTTTTGCCGAGGTCTGCGAAATCTCCATGAGTATGCCGGCAATTAATGAACGCTCGACATCCAGGGTAACGATCAAAGCGACAAACAGGGCAGATATGGATGCAGCTATTACCATTCTGCGCTGTGTTGCAGAACAGAAATCACTTCTCTTAATCGAGCCACTGGAGGAAATCGCATGAAGGTGGCGCTGATAGGTCTTGGCTCCGTGGGACGCGGTGTCGCAGAAATGATACATAAGAAGAATCCCGGGATTACCATTACGGGCATCGCAGATTCAAAGAGCGGATTAATCAGCAACGGCGGCATCGATATTGCAGCTGTACTTGAAAACAAACGTGTCAATGGGATCTGCGGTGAAGTGGGGATTTCAGCGACCGATGTGATAAAAAAAGCTGAATATGATGTACTTATTGAAGTAACTCCCACCAACGCACTTACCGGAGAACCCGCTCTTGATTATATTCGGGCTGCCCTTGAAAGAAAAAAACATGTTGTCACCTCAAACAAAGGCCCGATTGCCCTTGCGTATCACGAGTTGTCTGCCCTTGCAAAAAAGAACGGTGTTGCATTCCGGTACGAAGCCACCGTCGGCGGGGCAATTCCCATTATGCACACAATCGAAGACGGGCTTTCCGGCAACGAAATTCTTGCCATTTACGGTGTCCTCAATGGTACCTGCAATTATATCATAACCCGTATGGCCGCCGAGGGGCTCACGTATGAACAGGCACTTATGGAAGCACGGGAGCTGGGATATGCCGAAGCCGATCCTACCTACGATGTCAAGGGCATAGATGCGGCTATAAAACTGGTTATCCTGGTAAACACCATCTGGGGAAACGGGATCAAACTATCCGATGTCGATATGACGGGGATCGATCTGCTTACCCCGGATGCATTGCGCCTTGCTGAAGAAGGGGACAGTACTATCAGGTTAATTGCCGAGGCAATCCCCAGAAAAAAGATACTGAGGGTTTCCCCCCGTCTCATCGAGAAAGGCCACCCGCTGGTCCTAGAAGGAACGTTAAACGCTCTTACTCTTGAAACCGATATGGCAAAAGAGATAACACTTATTGGAAAAGGTGCTGGATCCATCGAAACTGCAAGTGCAATTTTAGGGGATATCCTGTATATCTGTAACCATTATGGCAAGCGTGCTTGAACACCGGCGGGAATACCTGCGCCTTATGCGCCAGTTTACTCTGGACGCAGGGTTTTTTACGGTGACCGACATACAGAAAGCAGCCGGTATTCCGAGAAGTACAGCCCAGGACTGGGTCATGCGACTTGTCCGGGAAGGATGCGTTCTCGTAAAAAAAGAGAAAGCGGGAAGAGCAGCCGCCCGATATGCTGCCATCTCTGCAATCCCTCAAAGTACCTGCCGGAGGATTTTTACAACAACGGATAGTGAAAAGGTTGAGATCTTCCATGACTGTATGAGCGGGGCATGTGCGTCCTTCTGCGGGTATCACCATGCCCGTGCCGGCGGTGTGGTGACGGCAGTCAAGAGAGATGGTACTCTCCTGCGGGAATGTGCAAAAATTGGGGATAATCCGGTTTCCATCGGGCTCCCTCCGTATTCCGCAGTAGGTATTTCCGGTATCAGATACACCGAAGATCATATCGTGCAGCGGATCCGTTGCATTGGCGGCCCGGCGTATTCACTTACGGATATGATGTCTCGGGCAGAAGGTGTGGTCCGGGTTGAACTCAGTCGGACCGGTGGGATTGTCGAGGGTAACGTCTGGACCCAGGCGCTCACCCACCTGACGATTGGAGTCGATGATACGGATTCAAAAGATGGAGGAGCAACATTTGCGCTTGCTCTTGCGCTCCTGACACAGATTTCGGCGGGAAGATCCGTGCTCCCGATCAGCCACCATATCGTGATGCTCAACGACAAAATAACAAATAAGACCGCCGGTAACTCTGCAAGTTATATTGAAGTAGCGGTTCACCCGTCACGAATCGAACGGGTGATAGCAAAAAGCCGCGAGTTTGTTGAAAACGAGGCACTCTCCCCGGAATGGGGCCTTGCATTTCTAACCGGGATGACAATTCCACAAAGTCTTCGTGAGTATGGCAGGAGGGTTCGGGAAGAGGTGGTTGACCGGGATGCAGCAGAGAAGATCGCACAACAATGCGGAACGATCCTGTCCGGAGGAAATGGTGTCATCGGGGCCCTTGGCGCGGTTGCTCTCGCGCGGTTACCCCATAAGATCCAGCTGGATCCGGCACGAAAATTCTTCTCATAATAGGAAGACCTGTTTTTCATCTATCCAAGAAAGGCCCCGGCTATCATGCGGCAGAGCCTGTTACTTTCATAAAGAAAGCCAGGAGTTTCTTTGATGATCCTCTCTCTTGTTTCCAGATCCAGTTCACCGGCCCATTCCTTTATCATCGTTTCGTCCAGTTCGAGATGGAACTGGAGACCAATCGCCGTTTTGTAGATGAATCCCTGGTTCTTTACGATATCCCCGATACAGAGCAGGGTTGCACCGGACGGTAGATCAAATGTTTCACCATGAAGCTGGAATACCATAAACGTTTCCGGAAACCCGGCAATAAAACCGGTCATATCTGGTTCGCATTTGAGCCTGCACCAGCCGGTCTCCTGCCGGAACGGGTAGACCCGGGCACCAAATGCCGACGCTATCAGCTGGGCACCCAGACAGATACCAAGTACCGGCCGGTTATGTCCCACAGCACCCCGGATCAGTGCTTTCTCTTCCTTGAGGGACGGCAGATCCTTTTCATCGTTCACACTCATCGGTCCGCCCATAAACAAAAAGTGAGTCGCGTTGTGTACCTGAACGTTTCCGGTTTCATAGAGCCTTACATACTCGTACGGTATTTTACGTTCCGTTAAAATTGTTTCAAAATAACCGGCCGTTTCTGATTTTGTATGCTGGAATATGGCAACCTTCATAGACTCTCCTGAGAACTACGCAAAGAAAAATCTTAGGAGAATGAATAGAGAAAGGGGTGGTGTTCCCCAGACACCCGGTATCATTTATCCGGAAAATTATCGCCCGTGAGCACCCCCGCCACCAAAACCTCCGCCGCCGCCGAAGCCACCCCCACCAAAGCCACCTCTGCCGTATCCGCCGCCAATTCCTCCGCCCCGTGGCATTGGAGTGAACATGAGAATTGGAATAAATGCATAGCTTATGCCTATGGCACCGACAGGGATTCCAGTGTCTGCAATCCGGATATTGAGCGATTTCATTGCTGCTTCAACCTTTTCACCAACGCCAAGAGCAGTACCGTATACCAGCCATTCTCCCCACATAGAAAGATCCGATGGCGAATATTTTTGTATCATTGCCATATCTGAAAGGAAATGGGTAAATGAATCCCATTCGAGTTTCTCTTGGTAATGATCACCGGTCCAGTGACCGAAAAGGGCAGGTGGCGTCGAAAACGCAAGAAATGCCTGGATTGAGACAATTCCCCAAAGAACAACTGCCGGATACAGGATGGAAGACTGCATGGGTAACACCAGCGCGAACATAAATGTTACGCCAAAAAAAACAATGCCAGTAAAAAGCAGCGGGAGGATATTATCCCTGCCATCCACAACATATTTGAAAGGAAGGGAAGCATCCGCTCTGGAAGTGACATCAGAGATCAGCCGCTGGAATCGTAAAGCCTTCGCTTCAGCATCGTATCCGAGCCTCGCATGTGCCGTTAATTCGATAATCTTTGCGGTGTCAAGAACACCGTTTTCGGATACCTGATCGATAAAGGAGAGTACCCGCAGTTCATACGGATCAGTCGTTGTAGCCGAAAGTTTCCGGATCTCTATATTTTTTCCTTCTCCTTTTTCAGAAATTTCGATAATTTTTTTCCGGTGCATATCGAGAAGTGTGGCATAAAAACCGTCCTTATCGAATTCCATTGCATCTCCTTTGAAGAGAAGGTTGACCTGCCAGGCTTTCATTGACGGGTTCGGGACAGTGCTGAGGTAAGCCGGGACAATAAATGGCTTTTCCCGCCCGTACTGCAGGTAGATGACAAGAAGGATGAACGGTGTAAGAATCACTGCTGCCATTCCCAGGTATTCAAAGAACCATGCGAAATAGTAGGGGAGGTCGTACCAGAAGCTCCCGGAAGATGTACTGCCGGCAAGACCCTGAACGTTACTCCTGTATCCAGGAATCTGCGAAAGTCCCCCGGGTGTCGTAAGAATCTCTACAGCGACATTTTCATCAGCTGAAGCACTACCGGTGAACGTATACGTGTCCCGTGTCTTTTCCGTAGCAAGACTGGGGGGATATGCATAGACCTGCGTGACATTCGTAGCAGGGATTGAAATCTGGACTGACTGATACGGAATATGGCTGTTACCTGCGAGAAGGAGGTTTAAGTGATCATTCACTGAATCATATTCGATTGGGGGATAGATCGTATAGGTATATCCGACGGTGTATGTTCCCGCCGTAAAATATTCCGGGTTATAGATCCCGACTTCATCATTATCTGCGAGATACCCTACCTGATCGGATACTGAAGAACCAAGACCGGGAGTCGCGATGAAGACATTGCCTGCATAATCTTTGGCATACCCAATTGTTCCGGCCGGCGCTTCGATTTTATCAAGCTCGATAGACGATTGGTTAGCAGCCGTGAATGTCAGGGGCGCCGTCCAGCTCCGGTAGAGCATCCGGTATTCGCCGGAAGTCCCAACAACATATGTATATGTTTCGTGGAGTGTTCCGTTTGAATAAAGCACTGCATTGTACGAACTTGCAATGAGATCTCCCTGGAGCAGGGCAGGTATTGTGAGTATCGCTATCAGGCTAATTATACCAATAATAAGCGTGACTATGACAAGGACAGTAATCTGTTTTGTTTCGCTCATGGTCGTTTTCCTCTAGAACGTGATCTTCGGGGATGTTGTGATCAATTCTTCAAACTGAAAATATTCAATCTTAGTCATACGGTATAAGATGTCCGATATCCCATTAAGGGATTGTTCCAAAACATCGTTCTTCAGTATACAGATAATCGCACCACTACATAAGAGATAGGTTAGATGAATGATCCACAATACAGGAGAATATCGGAAAAAAGTTTCAAGCAAAGCAGAGGGCTCGATCAATTAAAAAAGACCGCTAGTTCTGAAAAAACGCTTATCAACCCTTCCGGGTAATAATATATCATATAACCTGCGCGTGTGAGAAAGTGTAATTCGGTGTGTGATAAGTGTGGCTGGGGGCATAAAAAAGGAAAACGCGATATCTGAAATAGTGAGTACAATTCTGTTAGTGGGAATTACCGTACTCCTTGCTGTTGTCGTCATAATTTTTGCCATGGGCATGACCGCAAACATGCAAAAAGGCAAGATTGCCACCTCTACTATTGAACGGGTAAACGGATCGTTTGTAAGCGTTACTTTTGAAGGCAGTCAGGCCGGTTCAGTTATCGGAATCAATTGGACCGTAAACGGTTTCGCTCCATCGACGTGGATCGGCGGGACCAGGACCACTGCCGGGATACAGGATCATCCGTCTTATGGTAGAGTTCTTTCTCCAGGGGCTAATGCCCTTCTTTCAGCCCCGGATTATGGAAAAGATCGTGTGCTTGGTATTGCTGTATTCTCAGATGGATCTCAACAGGTTATCCTCGATAAAACCCTTTGAAATAAGGATATTGTTTTTTAGAGATCATATTTTCTGATACCTTTTTCTCATACACAATTCTCACCTTACCCCACGAGATCAACTTTCAATCTATCCCGCTGTATTTTCTTTTTTGATCCATCGCAATTTTTGATTTGAAGGTATAGAAATGCTGAATTTGAGATCCATACAAAAATTAATATTTACATAAAACAGGGGAGTATTCATCTGAATCTTATTTTAGTATGAGAAGGAACCGCAGCATGAGGGAAGTAAAAAAAATTCTTATTGTTGAGGATGATGCTCTTATCGCAATGAACCTCATGGAGACGCTCAACAGTTTTGGCTATGCGACTGATCCGCCCATCGCTACTGGGGAGGATGCTGTTTTCCAGGCATGCACTATTTTTCCGGATCTTATCCTAATGGACATCCAACTCGCAGGAAAAATGACCGGTATAGAAGCTGCAGCTAAAATACGACAAACACACGACATCCCCATTATCTATCTCACCGCATTTTCCGATGAAGAACGTCTGCGCGAAGCGATCAGTACGGAACCTTATGCCTATCTCATCAAACCAGTCCAGAATCAGGAACTGCGGACATCCATAGAAGTGACTTTGTATAAACATTTCATGGATAAAGCGCTCCGGGAAAGTGAAGAACGATATCACACTGTTATAACTCAGGCAATAGAAGGAATTATCTTATTTAACCTCAATACAAACTTTATTATAGAAACTAATCCGGCGGTAAAAAACCTGTCAGGTTATACTGATGAAGATTTTAAAACAATGAAATTGGCCGATCTTTTGCCCTCCGCTCCTTTGATTACCGAATCCCGGTTTACAGAACCCGGGTGTATGCTCCAGTACCGGCTTGGTGAGCAGAAATTACGTTGTAAAGATAGCTCGTTCCTCGACGTGGAATGTACCTCAAGTCTAATCAAAAACGATGGAAAAAGTAAACTTGTCTGTTTAATCGTGCACGATATTACCGAACGTAAAAAAGCAGAAACGGCCCTTTTTGAAGCGAACAAAAAGCTTAACCTTCTTGGCGAAATTACCCGTCACGACGTTCTTAATCAGATAATGGCACTGAGATCCTATTTCCAGTTTTCAAAAGTATACGTTAAAGAACCTGCTCATGCCGATCTTTACAGGAAAGAGGAGGAGATCATCAGAATACTGGAACGCCAGATCATCTTTACCAGGGATTACCAGAATATGGGCGTCAAAAGACCGGAGTGGCAGAACGTTGCAGAAATTTTCGAGAAAGCAGTATCAGCGCTCGATGTTAACCGGATCCAGGTCGATACCGGTCGTCGGGATCTCGAATTGTTTGCAGATCCTCTTTTAGAGAAGGTGTTTTACAACCTGCTCGACAATTCCCTCCGGTATGGTGATGAACGTATGAGTTCTATACGCATCTTATCCAGGGAAGATGAAAACGGACTTGTTGTATCCTTCGAAGACAACGGTGTAGGGATTCCTCAGGATAAAAAAGAAATGATTTTCCATCATGGATTTGGAAAAAATACCGGGCTTGGACTATTCCTGGTCCGGGAGATCCTTGGGATAACCGGGATGACCATAAAGGAGCGTGGAGTCCCGGGAGAATGTGCCCAGTTCGAGATCATGGTCCCAAAAGGTCAGTACCGGTTTAAAAAACAGCGAGAATGAATGCGAGGGAAGGGATTCGAACCCTTGAACTCCTGCGAGACCGGACCCTAAATCCGGCGCCTTTGACCGGGCTTGACTACCCTCGCTTCCTGTCATTATTTGTCAGCCAGAATTAAGAGCGTATCGTGTGATCCTAATTCACAATTGAATTCCAGGTTGATCAAAGGAGAGGATGCTCTCCGGTCCCTCCATCAGGAGGTTGTTTCGCACACTTACGCTCATCCGTCCAGATACGATAGCTTTTCATGAGAAGCACAATAATCAGAGGCCCCAGGACAAAACCTGCAAGTCCTAGCGTTAAAAGACCGCCAATAAGGCCTATGAACATAATTACCGGGTGAATCTTGACCCGTCGCCCCACAAGCACAGGGCGGATATAGATCTCCGGGAGCGCAGAAACAACGACATAGCCAAGAAAAATCATAATGAGAAATCCATGGAGATCCCCAAGCGCGAGAGCGTATCCCCCGACAATAATAAAAGCCACCGACGAACCAAGGATTGGTACAACCTCACATAATGCCGCAAGAAACGAGTAAAACAGAATGTGTCCGTAGCCGAGGAAGTAAAATACCGGAAGGGCAATGAAAAAGGTCAGACCTGCAATCACGATCTGGACGATATAGATGACATACAGCGTGTCTATCGTTACCGGCGTCAGCTGATCGCAATATTTTCTGACCGGCTCTGGCAAGCGACAGAAAATATTCTCCTTTAATGCAATGCCATTGAGGAGAAGCAGGAAAAAAGAGATGAAAAAAACAAGAGCACTAAAAATAATTAAAGTGAGGTTGTTTGCAAGTGTCGTCCAGTAATTGACAAAGAGTGCATTGCCCCGGGCAAGCCATACCATCAACGTATCCTTACTGATAGTAAACCCGAAAACCCCCGGATGGGTAGTGGGACTTCCCAGCCACGATCCAATTGTTGCAAACATCTGGTCTGTGAGACCTGCATTTCCCCGGAGAATCAGAAGAGTAACATACACTGCCCCGGCAAAAAGAGCAAAGAGGATTACTGTTATAAGGGTAGCAGAAATGGCCGGACGGATATAGTGCATCAGCCGTTGGTGGAGCGGCGTCATCACTACGGCGAGTGACCCCCCGAGAACGACCATAGCAAGAAAAGGCCAGAAAATGACAAGAGCAACGACTGTAAAAAACAGGACAACAAGGAACGGATAGTATTCCTTGTCAACAGTGATCATACCTGATCAGATTGTTTACCGGCATTAAAGTACTTAGGTGCGTTCCAGCCATGCACATCATGATTACGGCGGAAAAAGATCCTGTTTTCCCGGTATGTAGAGTGCTGCGGCATATTCTTCGGCAAATGAGGTGTCCACCATCAGGTCGATATATACCATATGGCGCGCCAATGCTTCGGCTTCTTTCCGGTTTTGCATAGAGACAAGCGTTGCGTATGCTCCTGACAACGAACCATTACCCAGAGCATGAACCGTAGCCACCGGGAACCGGGGAAGAATGCCAAAACGGACAGCATTCTGTATATCGGTGTATGCGCCAAATGCGCCGGCCAGGTAAAGATGCCGAACATCCCAGACCGTGCATTTGTATCTTTTTAAAAGGACAGCGATTGCTCCGCAGGCAGCAGCTTTTGAATCCATGAGATAATCGATATCCTGCTGGGTAATGACAATATCCCAGCCTGTCCCGGTCTCGGTCGCCGGGACAAGGATAAATTCCGGACCTTCAGGGCTTGACAGGACTTTGGGATGCCGGAAATTGAGTTTCCCGGCAAAATCTAGAGCCCCGGTCTCTACCATGGCAACACCGAGATCGATGATCCCTGACCCACAGATACCTCGGGCCTGAGCAGAGCCTATAGTACTCCATGAGATTGCACCGGTGTCGGGGTTAACCCACACATGATCAATCGCTCCTTTCATTGCCCGCATCCCGGACCTGATACCGGCACCCTCAAAGGCAGGGCCTGACGCACAAGAGACCGAAGCTGCCCAATTCCGGTTGCCAAGGACGATCTCCCCATTCGTACCAAGATCAACAATAAGAGAAAGTTCATCAGAAAAATGGACGCCGGCAGTAATCATGTCACCAACGGCATCGCCCCCAACAAACCTACTGACATTAGGAAGACAGTAGACCCCTGACTCCGGATGTACGTCAAGTCCGAGGTCCTGTGCGCTTTTTTTGATTGGCAACCGGGAAACCGGGACATCGGTAAGTTCGAGGTAACGTGGATCGAGGCCACAGAGAAGATGATTCATCACTGTGTTCCCTGCAATACAGACATCAACAATATCCGCACTTTTGATACCGGAAACAAGAGACAATGTCCCGATGACATCATTGATGCTTTCGGCTGCAGATTTCTGGAGCGTGATAAGTCCTTCTGGTGAACTGGCGTACGCTATCCTTGTAAGCAGTTCCTCGCCATAGGTTATCTGCCGGTTCAACGTAGAACCGGTGGCAAGGATCTCCCCGGTATCGAGGCAGACAAGGCAACCGACAACAGTTGTTGTTCCAAGATCCACGGCAATACCATAGAGGGGTATGGATTCATCAGCCGGTGATATTCCGAGAAGGACGGGTGTCGGCCGGGACTCAGAAAGGGTGGCTGATCGCGGTATATCTGTGGCAAGGAGCTTATTGTACTTTTCATCCGACATACGGGGCCGCATACCTGAATATCCTGCAAACCTGACTGACCGGGATGCAAATGGCAGCCCGTCAGATGGCGACATATCCACACGGTACCGTTTGACTGCCGGATCGATGCCGCCGGTTATTCCGGTCCTGGTAATCAGGATCTGGGGGGAATCGATGCGGCTCTCTACCGGGATGGTGAATTCTGCATCTTCGGTAACCTTCACCTGGCAGGCGAGATGATACCCCTGTTCCTCTTCCTTTTTTGTAAGCCGGCAGCCTGAATCGGATGCGGGAGCCTCCTGACAACTCCCCCGGGTTAAAATCACCCGGCATTTCCCACAGGTTCCTTTGCCACCGCAGATTCCCTCAATGGCAATACCAGCTAAAGCAATTGCCGAAAAAAGGGAGGTTCCTGCCGGAACAGTGACCACCCGGTTCATCGGCTGGAAGAAAACCCTGAGTTCTTTTATTTCCGGTTGCTGCATAGGGTTCTTTTCTCCTTCTATACCAGGATACTGGCACACGATCAAATCAATGTCGACTCCAGGACCCGGGTTACCATTTTTTCGGTGGCCAGTGAGCTTTAAGAAATGCCGGAATGCCGGAAGAGTCCTTCGGGCCAACAAGTACATGCCAGCCACTGGCTTCTTCAGTTTCGCCACTCAACCTCGCAGCAAGACCGGGGATGATAAGGTACCGGTAATTGACCCGGTCTGCTATGCCAGTATCTTTCAGAGCCGCCGCAATTGATTCCGCGTTCAGGTACCGTCCGGCAACAGCACTTTCCACACTGTTACCCCCGGTATCAACGACAATTAAAAAGCAGTCAATCCCTGCTGATTTAATATCGCTCTCTACGGTGAAATATGTCAGCGCATAATTGGTGGTAATGAGTACCGGCGCGTCCTTTTTGGGATTACCAAATACCCTGACGCCCGTATCAACTGATACCGGTTTTCTGGGATCGGTATAGAGGTTAAAACGCCATATCAGCTGGGGAAGAAGAACCCATCCTTCGAGGCTGTGTAAGATCAACAGGTCGGCATACCGGGACAAGAGCATAGAGGCCGCACATGCTTCTTTCCATTGTATCAGCTCATGCGAGATCTCCGGGGAAAGCCATGCCGTGATTGGTGTTCCGAGCAGCGGATATCCCAAAAGTTCGTCTCCTGCCGAAAAAACTGCCCGTCGGATTTGCGAGAAGGCATGAATCGTCCCGGAAAGACCGGGTTCAACAGCTGTTCCTGGATCGAGCACCAGATCTGTCACACCATAGGCAACAAGCGTCTTCACAAGGGATCGCAAGAGAGCGATATCATGCGGAGCGGAGACAACAAGGGGACAGGCATAACGAAGGGCAAGTTCCGCCATATCCTTCCAGTTGTCTTTTGTTGCTGCATACAGGAGAGGGCGGCGTTCTTTGATATGGGCAAGGCCGGCAGCCATGATGGCGGCATCATATGTACAGAGAATAAGGGGCAGGTCGGTCTGGGCTGCGACGGCAGTTACTGCAGCTGAAAATGCAGCGGGGTCGTGCTGGGTGGAGCGGATAGCGACAGCGTCAAGTCGCAGTTCGCGCCCGATATAATTGTACGAGAAATCTGCAATGGCCCTGACCCGTGCATCCCGTTCAGTATCCGATAAATCGTCAGAGATATCAATGGCGATAGGCGTCGCGTTATGGTACGTGAACTCATGGCGGTAAAGGACATATTTTCCCCCCAGTTTCATCGCCCGTTCACCGGTCCCGACAATAACTGTCCTTACCGGTGGCGCCATAAGATTTTCGAGTTTTGTAAAATTAACCCGGTATTCTTCCTTTGTCACTGGAGGGCAGTTATCAATGACAAGCTCTCCATTGACCACTTTTGTGGCAAAAGCCATACAATTTGCTTCCCCACATTCTTTGCAATTGGTCTTGGGGAGCAGTTTGTAAACGTCGATGGGACTGATCTCTTTAATCGTTTTTTTTGGTTCGCGTTCCGACATCTTTTGTCCCCCTCAGATCTTCATCGTCGCCCACCGGGCTATGTCATCCGGAACAGGCGCATCTTTCTCGGAAAATGTCTGTATCATATCCTTACAGGTCCGGATTGCGGCAGGATGCATCATCATGAAGATATCCACACCTGCAAGAAGGAGCGTGAGAGCGTTTATCGTCTCCCAGAGAGGGCCGCGAAGGCCTCGTGAACCGTATTTTTTGTCCATCTTCATCCATGCTTCGCGGGCTGCCCAGGCATTTGTGGATGCTGAAATGGTTGGCTGCTGGAGTTCAGTGTCGCCCATCAGGGCAGCATGGCGTGCACGCTCATGAATGGTAAACGAATACTCGAGACCGTAGCCGAGTGCCACCGTCGTAAGATCCATAACAATGTCTTCCGGCGGAAGGTACTCGTAGAGACGGCGGTTAAGCTCCTTTGCCTTGTTCAGTTCAAGACCGGTAAAGCCAAGGACTGCATGGTTGTACTCTTTAGCAGCCCGGGCAACGACATCAAGCGTCTTCGTTTCGGTCATGCCGAGCGTTACGGAGTTTAACAGCAGCCGTTCGCCATGAGCGACTTCGGCAACCTTACAAAAGACCTGGGCATCTTTCCGAGGATCACCGCACCCCCCTATAATCAGGGGGACATCAACTGCCTGGAGAACTTCTTCTACCGTCCGGGCCGCTGCCTCCGGGGAAGCATCCCGGATAAGCGGATCCGTTGACATCAGGTGGACGGTGATCATATCAGCGCCATATTTTTTCACGTTCATCCGCGCCCATTCGGCAGGATCGCTGACTACATCCTTTACGTTTTCCATAAGGACTTTTGGCAGCGGCACCTCCATATCAAAAACATCAAGTGCAAATATAGGTGCATCGGGTGCCGGATGATCAGCGCTCACAAACGGGGGATAATCCGATCCGCCGATGGTCAGGACTTTTCCCCGGGTACCTCCCCCGGATGCAGTCTCACCGAGCCTGACCTCATGGATCCTGCCGACAAAGTCTTCCTCCAGGGGAAAGAATGTCTCTTGGATCAAAGCGGAAGGTTTCTGGTGAACTGTCATAGCTGATCCGGATGGTGCTGAAGTAGTACCGGTCGGGATCCAGAATTCGAGGTCGCCGATCTCCATGGAAAAGTTTTCAAGCTCGATCCGTCCTTTTCCCGAGATCATGGCAAGGATGCGGGGAAGGGCTTCATGGATCCGTATCGAATCAGGGATCGTTTTTTCTTCACCGGGGTTTTTGTCCTGCATTTACGAACTCCCTCCCGGTTTTTTTGTCGGGATGGGCTCAATGATCACTCGTTCAGCAGTAATCCGGGCATTTTTAAAGATAATCTTAAAACCCCCGGACATAACGGGAAAATCACCACCGGAAAAGACCTGGACGGCACCATTTTCTGTGTCCATGATCTGGTTTTCTTCGGTTTTCCAGCGATCCATAACCGGGTGGATATGCAAAGAAAGGAAATCCCTGAGTTCGCTCACGGTTCTGACATCTTTTTCTGTTGCAATCTTTCCGAAGAGATCCGCCGGGATGAATTCCCGGAGCTGGTCCCGGAGATCGGATGGCATCCAGGCGACCCTGTTATATCCTCCATCCGCTGCAAGGAATAGGGGAGATCGCATATATTCAAGCGAGATTCCATGGAACCCGTCGACCTGGCGGCCCCCGGCGGTAGAATCTGCCATCGTCGAAAAAGGCAGCCCGTTTACGGTAACGTCCTTGTACCCTCTCATGACGATCCCGAAACCTTCAACCTCAGGAATGTAGAAAGCAATCCCTTCAAAACACCCGCACGAAGTATGGGGGCAGGTAAATGCACTGTACAGGAAGATCCGATGCACGGTTCCTAGCGATCGTTTTTTTGCGCTTTCATTGATCCCGGAATATTCACCTTTCACCGGGTCAAGGCATTCACCTTTACTGATGGGAAAAATCGGCCCTTTGGGATCGATCCGTGCAGCTGCCCTTCCGTCAAACCAGCTGATAGCGCCACAGTTAGCGTACCGCTGCGGGGTGATTACACAGACATGACTGGGCGCGAACGACTGGCATAATGCGCAGCCGTAAAAAACATCGACATCATTGTCCGTTAATCCCCGTGCCCGCGAATCCCGTGCCTCATATACCGCCAGTGCATCAGCGTACCGTACGGCAATCATCTCTTTTTCGGTGAAAAAGGTGACCTGCATCTTTTCTATCAGGGGTAACTCGTTTTTGAGGAGAGCAATGAGCACCTTGCCTACAAAGGAGAGTGTGGTAAAACCTTTCATATAGGCTTTTTTGGAAACCCTTACCCAGATATCGTACCGCTGATTAAGGTGCATGAATCCCTCGATATAATTTGTATATTCATGGATACGACGCTCGATAACCCCTTCAATATCCTCTTCGAGCTGTGGCCCGGCAATTTCCACCAGAATACCAAGAGGATATTTCATGCCTTCCTGCATATCGGCAAGATCCGGACCAGTTACGGTGATTTTATCGTCATGGATCTCTTCAGGTTTTCGTACTCGGACCAGCTCAAATTTTTCCTGTACAGACGGGCCGCCCAGTTCGACAAACATATCGTTTTTCCGGATCCTTTCACCCACGTGGACAAGCCCGATGTCCGCCGGAATATCTTCAAACATCTGCAGATCCCTCCAGAGCGATCTCTGCAGTGATGGCTGCAAGATTTTCCTGCCAGTCTTTAACCGAGAGGTTTGCAAACGACCAAGTCGCGTTTGGCTGGTACGTGTTATCGAGCGAGATGCTCTTTGTATGGGGGGCTGCATGCTTGAGACCGGAAAGAAGTGTCCATTCCATAGGATACGGTAGGCCGGCAAACAGGGCAAGATCACAAGGACCTTTTCCATGTATCCCATGCCACAGCGGATCCGCAACACGCTGGCAGGCTTCGACTGCCGGGATAATAATTGCGTTTGTGTACCCCCGGTCCCTCAGAGATTTATTCACATGGCCGGTAGCAATCACCGGGATCTTGTGCACCCGGGCAAGATCGATAAGGTAATCAACGAACTTTTTCTCCCCGATATCGATTGAAGCAGCACGGTTTCCGATAATAAGCAACGGGTGACGGGCATGGTTAATAACCGCACGTACCATGGCCGGCTTGGTAATGACGGTAGCTTTTTCGGACCGGAAACTTCGGCAGTCTGCCAGGGTTCTGCGGAACTCATGATAAATCAGCGCTCCTCCGGCGAGATGGGTTTACTGTGCCGGAAAAGGGTCGGATCCGGAATCGGTCGTTCCTTCCAGGCGGATTTTAAAAGAATACGCGAAACATCCCCTTTAAGGGTCACCGGTATATCAGACATGGTACGGATGTACCGCGGGATATCGTCGGGCATCACTCCGTTGTGACGCTGGTACAAATCGATATAATGCGAAAGTTTCATCGCACGACCGCGGCTCGTATCGTTTGGCCGCATACACAGTTTTGCGATTAAAACCATCGCCTCTTCCTTTGTCTCTGCGGCGACAAAAAGGTGTTCCGGTGCAGGCCCGGCATAGACCTCTTCCCCGGTACGCTGGTCGCATACATACCAGTCTTCATCGTGATCTGCACGACCAAGGAGCATACGCCTGTATTTGGTACCGTGCGGACCCACTACCACTGGGATACCAAGCCGCCAGAACCCGCTTGCAATTGCCGCAGCTTTTTGGGACATCGCACCCCACGCAACACCGACGGCTCCAACCCGGTTGTGCACATAATCTGCAATCTCGGCATAGTTCCCGCGCAGGTTGCGCCGTGCAAAGATACTGGCGATCTTTATAGTTGCCCCGGCAATATGGGCGTTAGCAACACAGGAACCGACATTAACGATACCGCCGGCAGTAAAACTGCCCGGGAACCGTTCGTAGGGGGTTTTGCCTTCCTCATCCCGGTACATCCCGATGGACATTGCAGCGCAGCCTGATGTGACCACAATATACCGGCGCTTCGCAAATTCGACTGCCATCTCGGCAATTTCCTTTCCCCCGTTAGCAAAATTGGAGCAGCCGACAAACGCAACTACTCCGGGGATCTCTCCAAGCACAATGGGGCCACCGACATTACGGATCTCGACATCCTGAATCGCGCCTCTCCCGGTACGGATCACATACCGCTCTTTTTTTATCTTATCAGCAGCGGCTGATACAATCAGCGAATGAACCGGGATTTTCTTTACACAGGTATGTTCACACCGGCCACAGCCAACACAGATATCATAAATGGCAGACAGGAATGACAGATCCCCATCGCCGGCGGCCTTCATCGCCTGGGGGATGGCAAGATCGTTGGGACAGGCTCTCCTGCATAACTGGCACTGCGTGCATTCGGCTGCTTTTTCACTGATAAGTGCTGGATTAGCAGAAGCCAAAGATTTTCTCCGGGCCGGCATAACAGCTCTGGCAACACGGACTGCCACTTCCCCGGCCTTTTCCGGATCGAGGATAAGGACACCTTTCTGTAGGCCGGTAGACAGGTCAGCAACAATGGCATCGGCCGGGTCATCGGTCCGGTCTGGTAGGCCCATGCAGTTCTTGTCGGATGTTGCAATAAAGGGCGTACCAACCAATGAGGCTTCGGAAAACGCATCAGTCCGAACGCACTGCTCGTCAACGACAATCACATCCGGTATCCCGCTCCGGATATACCGGAGCTGCCACGACATGGGGCCTATGATCTTTGCCCGCGGGGAGTACCGGCTCGCATCGATCGATGTACAGCAGATACCGGTAACTTCGACCTGATCGGTCATATTTTCCCGTGAAAGGTAATCGATAATTGCTACCGAAGGTGGCACGTTATGGCCGATCACAAGGATGACGGGTTTTGTGGTTTCGACCGTGCCCATACCCAATGCAGCCAGCGGGGCGTCAGGATCGGCTTTGGGATACCCAAGAGCTGCAATCTGGGCCAGATCTGCCACTTCCATTCCCACCTGGTCAATCATACCGGCATGAAGCACCTTGCTTTCGAAATCAAGGGGATCGCCTTCCTGTCCGGTATGCGTGGCCGCAAGGAGAGATGTGATCTGGCTCTCGCAGTAATCGAGGACAGTTTCAAGATCGGCAAGGGTTTGGGGTTTTTCGCCGCATACAAGCCGGATAATCGGGGCTTCCACGCCAATTGCATTGCCACCCGGTTCGATGATACAATCACGTCCGGCACGTTTAATTGCGTACGTCACCAGTTCACGCGCATGGCTCGTATGGGTAGCTGCCCCGATACAGGCCGTCATGAGCACGGTCCTTGCCTGCTGGGCAGGCATCGTAATTCCACACGCTCCTTTTTTGGTGCCGGTCAAATCGCATTTGCCAAATGTACACATGCAGCAAAGGTCGCAGAACGGCATGTAGAAGGGTTGGTACCGGGAAAGGAGTTTCCGGTCCCAGGAACGGAGTGTTGCAAGCGAGGGGTACGGTGTCGGACCCTCAGGTTCAACCCAATCACCTGAAGAGAGCTTTCCAATAGATACAGAGAGATCCCTGATACGGCCAAAGCCGGCGTCCAGCTCCTTTATTGTAAGCGCGATCTTTTTTTCTGTCAACCGTAGCACGACCGGTAAGAGATATCAGATAAAATCAAGGAATGATGGAGTATATTTGTCGTACTGGTTTTTAACCAAATCGAATACGAACCCGGGAAACCTGGTATGTTTCCGGTCATGAAGATCCAGCCTCACCATATCCGGCATTTTTCATGAGGGTGCAAACGGAGAGATACGCTGGGGAATTATATGATACGTCGAGAAGCGACCGGCCTTCGATGACGGATTCCTGTACGATGGGATCGAAGACAATTTTTCCCAGGTACTGCTGACCGGTCTCTTCCTGTGCCCTTTTCTCAAGGCTTGAGGGAAAAAGACAGCCACCAACGATAAAGAATCTGTCAAAGGTGATACCGACCTCTCGGGTGATCCGGTCAGCTCGCCGCACGTGAAGAAGAGATTTGTGGGATGGCCCCATCACATCGAAAATATCAGATACCTGTGCGGTTACCTTACGATTGAGATGCTCAAGACCTGCGGGTGAATCGACCAATACATAGGAATAATTTTTCGAAAGCGACTCAAGCGCTCCTTTAAGGGCTGCATCCGGCATGCAGTAGCACCCTTCGATCCACTTAGTGCCAACGGCAATGAGATCAAAATGGCTGCCTTCATACAGCCCTTCCCTAAGAACCTGGCTTTCGATCCTTTCCTTAGGGGCGATCCCGGTTATCGTTCCACCTTTTTTAATAAACGTATCCGTGACCAGTTCAGCAATTGTCTTTACGCCTTCTTTCTCGAGGTCAACCCCAACCATCTCAGCAAGGTTCTGGTCCGGATCAAGATCAACTAAAAGAAGCGGCGTATCGCTTTGTTTCAGGAAATATTTTGTCTGCAACGCAACAAAGTCTGTTTTGCCGGTTCCACCCCGGCCCATGGTCACCAGCGTTTTCATAATGTGGTTTTTCCATTCTGTAAAGACGTATTTTCGTTGGCCACCATACAAATCCCGGCGAGGATTTCCCGGATGGCAGCAAATGCCGGTGAATTTTGAAGTGAGATAACCGAATCACCGGTTATACCTGCTTTTGTCACAGTATCATCTGATGGAATCATACCGGCAATGGCGATCTCGCGGGTTCGGGCAAAATCCTGTATGATCTGTTCCTGGCCGGGATTTGCAATTTTGTTCCCTATCAGTGCGGTCCGGGGGATACCGGCATCCTGTGCCATCCGGAGGATCGTTTCCGCGATAGCAAGTGACTGGCGGTTTGCATCACTGGCAACCAGCATAATATCGACATTCTCCGCGGTTCCCCTGCCGAGATGTTCGACACCTGCTTCCATATCCAATACAACCATCTCATCACGCTCAACAAGAAGATGACGAAGCAGAGCCCGTATCACACTGTTTGCCGGACAGGTACAGCCACCACCCATAGAAGATACCGTGCCCATCACCAGCAGGTGAGCGCCGGTTGGGGTCGGCACCGCATACTTCCCAATCACATCTGCCACCGAGAAGTTCAGGGAATATACACCGGGATAACCTGTTTTGGTTTTCGTTGAAATGAGGTCTTCATTTTTTGAGACCGGCATTATAGTAGTGGTTTCAGGTGCTGAAAGGCCGAGCAACGATCCCAGATTCGGGGCTGAATCAGCGTCGATAGCTAGTGTCTTGTACCCGGCGCGGGCAAGCAAATACGAAAAGCTGCCAGCCACCAGCGTTTTGCCTGATCCCCCTTTCCCAGCTATGGCGATCTTCATGCTATTCTCTGATAATTATGGACATATTGGTGAAACAGGCTTAATAACCCGGTTACGGTGCTAATGCACTGGGGATAAACCCTTCTTTTCGTTTCGGCCTATACTATCATTAAAGAGGGCAAAAGACCAAGAGTACTGGAATTACGGTGACGAATGGCTGAGTTGAAGATCGTCGGGACTGCGCATGTCTCACAGAAGAGCGTCGATGAAGTCCGGGCTGCAATCGAGGAATTCCATCCGGATATTGTAGCGATAGAATTGGATCCGGCCCGTTATTCGGCTTTGAAAAAACAGGCCCGGGATCCGACAGTTGAGGATGTCCTTGAAGTCAGAAACTTTAATTCACTCCTCGTCCAGTGGCTGCTTTCTTACCTCCAGAGAAAAATAGGCGTCGATGTCGGTGTCGAACCCGGCGCCGAGATGAAAATTGCCATCGCGGAAGCGGAAAGTCGGGGTATTCCTATTGCCCTTGTGGATCGTGACATACGTTTAACGCTTCTCAGATTCTGGAAATCAATGGGCATCATCGAAAAGATCAAGATGGTCTTTGCGTTAATCTACTCCATAGCGGAAGTGGACAACGTTGAACAGCAATTCGATATTGAATCGCTCAAGGAACAGGACATTATCGATGCTGTCATGGAAGAGTTTCGCAGGTTCTCACCAAATGGTGCCCACGCGTTAATAGATGAACGTGATGCCTACATTGCGCACCAGCTTATACTCCTCAAAGCCCAACGGCCTGAGGGCCGGATCCTTGCCATTGTCGGCGCCGGTCACCGTCAGGGAATCAACGATTATATCGAACATCCGCAGAAACTTCCGCCGTTTGACGCGCTTGCAAAAGAACCAAAATCCTTTCCCTGGGCAAAAATATTCGGATTTGCAGTAACCGGCCTTTTTGCATTTCTTTTAGCAGCGATTGCTTTCTCCGGGGTCGGCCTGATGGTTCTCCTGTATGCTCTTCTCTTCTGGATAGTTATACATGGGGTACTTGCAGCAGTGTTTACGCTGATAGCCGGGGGCCATCCGTACTCAGCGCTGACCTGTTTTGCGGTTGCGTGGATGACCTCCCTAAACCCCCTGCTCCATGCTGGTTGGTTTGCTGCCTATGTCGAAGCAAAGGTGCGAAAACCCCCCGTCTCGGATTTCCGGAAGATTTACGAGTGCGATTCAATCGGGGAAATGGCGCGCGTCCCGCTGTTTAAAGTTGTCCTGGTCGCAGCACTGGCAAACCTGGGAAGCCTCATTGGTACATTCCTATATTTCATTCTTATTTTCCCTCTGCTCCATATTGATCCGGTAACCGTAATCTCCGCCGGTCTTCACAATATGTATGCTTGGGCATCCATGTTGATCTAAAACCTTTTTCCTTGTTTTACCTCAAAATCCTATTTAAAAATAGTATTTATGGGCTGTGGAAACCCCTCTCTTTTCCTACCTGCCAAGCTCAGCAGTTTTTTCCATACAAGCCTTGATTTCCTGATCAATCCAGTCCTGCACCACCAGTTTCATCTGCTGTTGATTAATGCCTACACTGCACCGTACACGGATCTCAACTTCCAGAAGATCCAGTATAGGTTGAACGGTCCGGAAATACGCATCTACACCGGTAAATCCTCCGGCTTGTTGTATGTGAATCATAATGAGCTCGTTAAGATGCTCGAATTCTCCGGTGATTTCAATTATCTTTTCAAGGCTCATTCCGGTGATTGTTTCGGGAGGAGGTTGGCAGGAAGATTCCACCGAGGCTGAAGGTTCTGTCTTGGCTGCATTTTCACCGGTTTCTATAGTCTCAAAATTATCATCCATAGGGGATCCGTCCTGTACCAATCTGGCTCGTTAATGGGCCAATATATACATTGACATAGTTGCGTACAAAAACTCAACGTAATCGGGGAAGAATTTGATCCCATTACTTAACACGATTGTATTATTCGGAGGACTTTTTTCCACGTGACCGTATTGCTTGAGCAGCAAGAAAGCCGGTCGAAAACGCAGCCTGGAGGTTAAAACCGCCGGTGTCACCATCAATGTCCAGCACTTCCCCGGCAAAAAACAGCCCCGGCACCAATTTTGATGCCATCGTTTTCGGATCTACTTCAGAAAGGTTGATACCCCCTCTCGTCACCATCGCAACGGAAAGGTTTCCCACATCATAAATTTCCAGCTGACATCCGGTAACGGAATCAATAAGCCGGTTACGGTTCGCGGCAGAAAGATGGGCGCCAGTACTATCCGGTGTAATTCCCGCCATTTCCGGCAGAAGGCGGGAAAGCCGTTCAGGCACACCCATACCGGTGATAAGTGTTTTGATCGTTTTCGCCGGGCTGATAGCAATGGCCGAAAGTATCTCCTGAACAACAACGTCCCGCGGTGTTTGACCGATAAATGAAAGCCGGATACGGTCACCCGGGCGGATGTCGCGGGAATGATCGAGTACCCCGGCCGAGACCGGCGTGCGTAAAAACAATATCTCCCTTAGCCTCGATAATCTTACACTTCATGCGCCAAACCGAGAAGGAGAGTTCAGGAAAAGTCATACCGGCAAGTGAGGAAAAAGGGAAATTCTTGATAATAAGCGGGGCAAGCGCCGGACCGATCTCGGCTATTGTATGACCTAAATATGCCGCAATCCGGTAACCGTCACCGGTCGATCCGGTTTTCGGGTACGATGCTCCCCCACAGGCAAGAACAAGATTCTTTGAGGAATATACCTGACCTGAAGTCCTGATGGCAAAACCCGTATCGGTTCTTTCGACTTTTCTGACCGGGTCCCCGCATTTCAGGAAAACGCCACACTTCCGGCATTCATTGACGAGAACGGAGCAGACATCTTGGGCATCCCGGCTCTCCGGAAAGATCTTTCCTCCTTCAGCAATATCCATACCAAGACCTCGTTCTGCAAAAAAACTGATGAGCGCCTTATTGGTAAAGGATAACAATGCAGGTTTGAGAAATGTTCCGTGCGACCCATACCGGGAAAAAAAGGTCCGGATATCCCCATCATGGGTAATATTGCATTGGCCGGTGCCGGAAATCGCTAATTTAACACCGGGCGTTGCATTTTTTTCAAGAAGAAGAACGCGGACACCATGTCCGGCTGCATGGATCGCGCAGAACAGACCGCGGCCCGGCACCTATAACACAAACATCGTAATGGCCCACGGTTTCCCCAAGGGATATCTCTTTTACCGGCTCATGAATCTTGCAATGCGTATCCTTGAAAGGAATTATATGAAAAATGCTCGAAGTATTATCTGAAAAAAAACTGGATTTCAACGAACCTTTTTCTTACCGAACCACTCCGCATAATGCCGGCGGAGTTCCTCGGATTCTTCCGGGGTAAAATCCTTTTTCTTATAGGTATACAGGTGTTTTTCCATCTGCCGGATGATATGCTCGGCATCATGGTAATCTTCAACCTCGAGATAAGCAGGAACCTTTGCAACTTCGTACGCATGACCACAGGCCGGGCAAAGCTTCCATTTCTGGAACCGATCCACGTAGGTAAATGCTTTGCACCCCGGGCACCTGAGAATGTGGTACATAGGTAATCAGATTTTCAGTTTAACATCTATAAAAATATATTGATGTTTGTTATAGAAATGGACCAGATAAGGAAAAATCAAACGAAACCCCTATATCGTTTTGATCACTCCATAGAACCAGTACTATGGAAAATATTGTCGTCACGGGTATCCGGGGGCTTCCCCTGATCAAAGCCGGTGATAATATTGCAGCGATGATCTGTGAGCGGGTAACAATAGAGGACGGTGATATTGTCTCAATAGCTTCTACAATCTACTCAAAGGCCAAAGGGTATACAAAAGCTCTTGTGGACATCATACCGTCTGACAAAGCATTGCGGCTTGGCAAACTCAACGGTGAAGACCCCCGTTTTGTCCAGGCTGTGCTCGATGCGTCAGTGGATATCATTATGGAATACCCCTTCATCCTTTCTGAGCTTTCGTTTGGCCATATCGGTGTCCGGGCCGGTGTCGATCAGAGCAATATTGATGACGGTATGGTGATATTCCTCCCCCCCAACCCTATGCAAGCTGCGGCAAAAGTCCAGGAAGAAATCCGCCAGATCGCCGGAAAAAACGTGGGTATCATTATCACGGACACCTGCGGGCGGTCATTCCGGCGAGGACAGACCGGGCATGCTATCGGGTGGGCCGGGTTTACGGCTATCCGGGATTTCCGGGGTGATGTCGACCTTTTCGGTCACGAACTTAAGATCACCGAAGAAGCCGTGGTGGATGAAATAGCAGGGTTTGCAAATTTTGTCATGGGCGAAAGCAATAACGGTGTTCCCGCAGGTACTGTTTCATAACTGCCCTCCTTGGGCCGGCCACGATAATATCTATTTCACCAAGGACGAGGATATCACCCGCAGGCTGCTCAAGGAAAAGTGCCCTTCATAGAGGAAAAAAGATACAAAAGATAAAAATTATTTATGACGTACTTGCATAGAGGAGATTGAAAACCATGACAATAATTCCTACGATTGCAGCAATTGCCATGACCGTTATTGGACTAATATGTATTGCCCGCCGGTCCTCGCTCTCGTAATAGTTGACGAGACCCGCCGAAGAAAGTAACCTACCGCCTTTTTTCTTTGCCATGAGAATATATTTCATTTTTCGATATATAAAAGGGAGACACGACACCCCATGAAAACCCCACAGGTTCTGTCAGGCCAGGCATTCGTTGGTGAAGATCTCGATCTCAGGCCAGTCGATATTGTCATTGAGAGAGATTATGTCACCGCGATTGAAGAAAGAACCAGTGCGCCACAGATCTGGATCTGTCCGGCATTATTTGATGCTCACACGCATCTTGCCGATACTATAGCCACGGATTGCGGATATACCGGGAATCTGGCAAGTATTGTAACACCACCTGACGGCCTCAAACACCGGCTTCTCGCTGCCGCCTCTCCGGATAATCTTATAGCCGGGATGCGGGCGTCTATTACCGGGATGATCAGTTCCGGAACATTCGGCTGTGCGGATTTCCGGGAAGGAGGAAAAAAGGGGGTCTCTCTGCTCCAGCGTGCGAGCGCAGGTCTCACCTTTGAGCCTGTCATTTTTGGCAGGGAAGGTGGCGAAAGTGTTGCGGATGGTTTTGGTATAAGTAGTGCCCGGGATGTAGAGGGTTTAGAACACAAGATCAGAGTTGCCCGGAATGCCGGTAAAAAGATTGCATTCCATGCGGGGGAACGCGATAATGATGATATCGATGCCGCCCTTTCGTTCGAGCCGGATCTTCTTGTCCATATGACCCATGCCACTAGAAAGCAGCTCCGTTTTTGTGCAGAACAGGGAATCCCTATAGCCGTCTGTCCCCGTTCCAACTGGGAGCTTGGCGTAACCGCATCGTCACGGTATCCCCCCTTGGAAACGATGCGGGAGCTCGGGTGCACCATCCTGCTCGGCACAGACAATGTGATGTTTGTACCCCCTGACATGTTTTCAGAGATGGCATTTACTTTGACGGTATACCATCTCCCTGCAAAAACGATTCTCTGGTCTGCGGTCGCTGGATCTCAACTCACCGGCTCCCCGTTCTTTATCCGGAAAGGAGCACGCGCAGCCCTCTTTACGATAGATCCGACACGGTCAGCTCTTGCTTTTTCCCGGGATCCCATAACTTCGCTAGTAAAACGCGCACAGTTAATGAGAATTGGGAATAACGTTTTTAATTTGAAAACTCAATAAAAATGGCATGTTTGTTTTGGGTGATGCTAGTGTTCACTAACATACTTGTCGCAATAGACGGTTCAAAACCGGGCGATCGGTCAATCGAACGGGCTGTCGACGAGGCAAGAGTATGGAATGCAAAGCTCCATGCCGTTTATGTCGTTGAAACCGGCCTCTTCTCTTCTCTTCCGATAGATAATACTGTTGAAATAATGTATAGCGTTCTTGAGAAGGAGGGAAAAGCAGCCCTTGAAAAAGTAAAAAAGATCGCAGCAGAAAAGGGCATCGTGGCTTCGACGCATTTAAAACGGGGCCATGCTGGCACAGAGATTATTGCACTTGCCCAGAAAGAAAAAGTGGATCTTATTATTTCCGGATCCCACGGGAAAAGCACAACCGACAGTATTCTTCTCGGAAGTGTCAGCACCTATATAACAACCCATAGTACAGTCACAACCATGGTGGTGAGATCATAACAGAGATGCTCGTTAAAGACTACATGACATCGGACGTCGTCCACGTCGATATTCCCGGCAACCGGGATGATGTCCTCAAAATCCTCAAAAGGACCGGTATATCCGGCGTCCCGGTACTTAAGAATAAGAAGCTCGTCGGTATTATCACCAGAAAGGACCTGCTCCGAAAACCAGAAGAAACCCAGCTCGGGCTTCTCATGGAATCCAAGCCAATAACGATTGGTCCTAATGCTGATGTCCGGGAAGCTGCTAAACTATTGGTAAACAACCACATCCGGAGACTCCCGGTTATTGAGGATAACAAACTGATTGGACTTCTTTCTGTTGCTGACCTGATCCACGCGATCGCACAGATGAAAATTAAAGAAGAGATCAAGGATACCTACACGAGCACGACGTTTGCGCTTTGGGAAGACACGCCCCTCCCGCTTGTCGGTCGTGTCATGGAAATTTCCGGTGTTGATGCGATACCGATTCTCAATTCCGAAAGTATCCTCCAGGGTATAATCTCAGAACGCGATCTTATCAGGAATTCAAGCATCGAGGATTCAGTCGGGGTCAGTGACTTTTCCAATGGGACTGACGACGATGAATGGACTTGGGAGAGTATCAGGGATAACCATACGATCAGTTTCGGAATCTCACGGGTCCAGCTTCCCAACCGGCCGGTAAAACTTGCCATGATTAAAAACGTGATCGCTGTCCCCAAAAATTCTGAAGTCAGTGAATGTGCGCTTAAAATGCGACGGTCTCGGGTTGACCAACTCCCGGTGATAAATGGTGACAAGCGCCTTGTGGCTATGCTTTATGACCGGGATCTTATCCGTGTCCTCTGCAAAGAAGACACAGAAGAATAACAACCTTTAAATTTAAACGTGTCATTTTATACCATAAAACGCTTTTAATTGATTTTCGGCGTTCATTTATTTTTGAGGTGTGATATGCCTGAACAATACCAGGAAGCTATGACCGGGACGACAACGGTAGGTCTGATATTTGCCGGCGGGGTTATCCTTGCCACAGAGAAGCGTGCGACCATGGGTTACATGATTGCAAGCAAGCGTGCAAAGAAAGTCTACCAGATTGCCGACAGAATTGGCATGACTATTGCCGGCGGTGTGGGCGATGCACAGCAGCTAGCACGAATTATAACAGTTGAATGTAACCTGTACCAAATACGCAGGTCACGGGCAATTACGGTGGGTGCGGCTTCAACGTTGCTTTCCAATTATTTAAACCAGAACCGTTATTTCCCGTATTATGTCCAGTTGCTTGTTGGCGGTATCGATGAACATGGGCCGAGCGTCTATTCGGTCGATGCAATGGGCGGGGCGACTAAAGAAGAAGATATTGTCTCGACCGGTTCCGGATCTCCCATGGCCTATGGTGTCCTGGAAGACCGGTATCGCCCGGACATGAGTGAAGAGGAAGCCACTGAGCTTGCAGTCCGTGCACTCAAGTCAGCTATGAAACGCGATGCAGGATCCGGCGAAGGAATCCATGTGGTCATCATTACTAAAGAAAAATATCATGTGCTGGGAGAGGACCAGCTTAACAAATACCTCCCCAAAAATTCTGTATAATCTCTTTTTAGGAAGTCCATTATTATGTTGATTGAAGATCGGCTCAAAGAGCTAAAGGATAAAATTAATGAAAGGGTGCCTGAAGGCATCAAGGTAACCGAGGTTGAATTTGAAGGGCCTGAACTGGTGATCTATACCGATGATCCCAAACGGTTTGCCGATGAAGCTGATTTAATACGGGTTCTTGCCCGTGACCTTCGGAAACGTATTGTCGTTCGTCCCACGATTCTTGAAGACCCCGAAAAAGCGGCAACGGAAATACGAGCCGTTGTACCGGAATCTTCAGGCATCACCGACATTTTTTTCGACCCGGACACCGGGGAAGTCCTCATTGAGGCAGAGAAACCCGGTGTTGTTATCGGGAAAAATGGCATTACCTTACGGGAGATCACAAAACATATCGGCTGGACACCCAAAGTTGTCCGCACACCGCCTATCGAAAGCAGCACCGTAAAACAGATCCGCCAATACCTTCGCTCGGTCAACGAAGAACGAAAGTCGTTTCTCCGAACCATCGGTCGCCGGATCCACCGTGATATTCCGGGCCGTGATGACTCAAACAAAGATGCCCCCAGAAAAGACCAGTGGGTCCGGGTGACGACACTTGGCTGCTGTCGTGAAGTTGGAAGAGCGGCTTTTCTCCTTACTACCCCCGACAGCAGGGTTCTCATCGACTGCGGGGAAAAACCTGACAACTCAAATGGGACGCCCTATCTTTATGTGCCGGAAATACATCCATTAGCCCAGCTCGATGCAGTAGTCCTTACCCACGCGCATCTGGATCACTGTGCACTCATCCCCCTTCTCTATAAATATGGTTACGAAGGTCCGGTCTATTCTACCCCGCCGACCCGGGACCTTTCCGCGATGCTCCAGCTGGATTACCTTGACGTTATCAATAAGGAAGACCGGAAGATTCCCTACAGCTCGAATGAAGTCAAGACGTACATCAAGCATTCGATCACTCTCAATTATGGCAGTGTTACTGATATTGCCCCGGATATCAAGCTCACCTTCCATAACGCGGGGCACATCCTTGGTTCTGCCATCGCGCATTTCCACATAGGAGACGGCCTCTACAACATAGCATTTACCGGGGATTTTAACTATAGTAAAAGTCGTCTTTTCAACCCGGCCATCAACCAGTTTCCCCGGCTTGAAGCACTGTTCATGGAGAGCACGTACGGTGGTTCAAATGATTTCCAGCCAGCCCGTTCCGATGCGGAACTCAAGTTATACGAGACTATCGACAAGGTACTTTCAAGGGGAGGTAAAGTCCTCATCCCGGCATTTGCCGTCGGCAGATCGCAGGAAGTCATGCTTGCCCTTGAAGAGGGTATGCGTCTTGGTAAGATCCCCAATGTCAAGATCTACCTCGACGGGATGATCCGTGAGGCAACCGCAATCCATACTACCTATCCGGAGTACCTCAATAACGATCTCCGCAACCTCATCTTCCGGGAAGGAATGAATCCCTTCCTTGCCGAATGTTTCCAGCAGGTTGACTCTTCCGATCTCCGTGATAAAGTAATCAACGGCGACCCGTGTGTTATCATATCAACCAGTGGTATGCTCAACGGGGGCCCTATCATGGAATATCTCCTTAACCTTGCAGAAGATGAGAGAAACGCGCTTGTCTTTGTCGGGTACCAGGCAGATGGAACGCAGGGGCGGAGGATCCAGAAAGGATGGCGTGAGGTTCCCATGGGCCGTAAAGGTACGATCACTATCAACCTCGAAATTGACACCATCGATGGATTCTCAGGGCACTCCGACCGTAGGCAGCTAATGAATTATATCGGCCAGATCCAACCAAGGCCGGAAAAAATCTTCTGTATTCACGGCGATGAGAATAACACAATAGACTTGGCCAGTTCCATCTACAAACGCTACCATATCCAGACACACTCACCCATGAATCTCGAGACATATCGTATGGTATAACCCGGGCCATTCAATGAAGGCACACTTTTATGTTGTCTGCCTGGGTGTCTTTGCGGTGATGGCACTCTCCAATGCGATAGTGCCAGTTCTACCGGCTTTTGCCTCCGGCCCTGCATGGGAAGGAGCCATTTATGCTGCATATTTTTTAGGAGCATTTTTATCGACACTGCCTGGCGGGATCCTTTCCGACCGGTACGGTAAGATGAGGATTATCATTGCTGGTCTCACGCTTACTGTAATCAGTGGGGGTCTGCTTTTCTTTACTACAATGCCTACCCCTGTAATTGTACTCCGTTTTGTCGAAGGTATTGGCGCCGGCTTTTTTATTGCTGCCGGGATGTCGTACATCAATTCACGGCCCGATCATACCCGCATGAGCGGGTATTACCTCGCAATGCTCAACTTGGGACTTGTTATCGGTCTCATTGCATCAGGCTGGCTTGCCGTCCTGTTTGTGCGACCTTCACTTGGAATCGGTGTGTTTACCATCCTTTCCCTTGCGGCTTTGATTATTGCTCTTTGTATCCGGGACACTTCTCCGGAAGACGCTCCTGAAACCATCTGTTGTAAAGGATTTGAGTTCCGGAATATCATCGATCTTATCGTTTCAAAGAACAGATTATGGTATTCTGCAATTATTCTTGTAGGTATCACCGGCGTCGTAACTTCGCTGTACCCTTCATTTTCCGGTGTACCGGCCGATATACTCGGTCTGTGGATTGCTTGCATGAGTGTAGCGACGATTATCTCGGTTCTCATCGCCAGCCGGTTTTCTTTTCCCCCCATACCTGCAATCCAATGGTCGGCAGTATTCATGATAGGCGGTGTCCTGCTTGCCTATGTCTCACCACTGGGGTTTATTATTCTTGGCGCTCTCGCCGGGATCGTTATGGTTGCTCAGATGTCGGTACTTTCATGCGAGCAGGATCGCCAAGGTTGTATCATGGGTCTTTTCTCGACATCCAGTTATCTCGGTATGACTATTCTTCCTTTCGTCTCAGGGATAATTGCAAATGAAGTCGGTTTTTTCCCGGCGTTTCTTATTACGGCGATCCTTGGTGGGACTGTCGCCATCTTATTCAGTAACAAATTCAAAAACGGTCCGCCACAAGGGCCGTAAAAATCTATGCCAAATGCCTGTGAGTTCAAAATAACAATAGATTCATCTGTTTTAAAGGAGCATTTTCGGATATGCAGATGACTGCAAAGATCGGTATACTGATTCTTATTGTAATTTTTTTGGTACCCGCTGTAACCGCCGAGGATGCTCTTTACTGGTACACAAAAGCCCAGAATGCTGCCTCAAATCATGATTATACGAATGCTGTTACGTATTATAACAACGCGATCGCACTCAACCCCACCTATGATGCGGCGATGGCCGGGGAGGCAGTTGCTCTTAACGCACTTGGCCAGTACTCGCAGGCCCTTTCATTTGCCAACCAGGCGCTTGCTATACGGTCAAGCCCGACTGCGCTTGGAGCACAAGCTGATGCCCTCTTCTACCTCGGCCAATACAACGAAGCTATCGGTGCATACCAGAATTATACCCTCGTTGTTTACAATCAGTACACTGCTTACTGCAACCTTGCCTATTCGTATGCCCAAGAGAATGAAACAAACCAGGCACTCGCTTCCTATGCCCGATGCACAAATCTCAACCAGTCCGACCCTCTGGCCTACAACCAGATAGGTCTACTCTACATGGCGAACGGCCAATATGCAAATGCACTCAATGCATTTAATTCAGCAACCGTACTCACGACATCCGATGCACAGATCTGGAATGATAAAGGAGAAGCACTTGCCGCCCTCGGCCAGTACCAGGATGCAATAGACTGCTTCAACACCGCCTTGAACATTGACCCCACATATGCAGCAGCACAGGCAAATAAACAGGCCGCAATGGGGAAAGGACAACTTATAATTGCATCAAACACGCCGCAACCAACATTGGCCCCCTGGTATCTTGGAGGCATAGCACCGACAACAATGACACCGACTACTGTTGCAACGCCATCAGTTACAGAAACACAGCAAACTATCGTTCAGACCACTACGGTTCCACAAACAACGGCCGCCGCAACAGCTACCATCAAGACCACGTATTCTCCTTTGTCCCTCTTTCCTGTCTTCGCGGGGCTTGCAGCTGCCGCAATAATCCTAAACCGTCCTGGAAGAGGGAAGATCCGGTAAAAAATGTGTAAAGGAAAACGAATCTCTCATTTCATTAATTAAGCACGATTGGGATGGACTTTGCTTTCGTACGCCAGCATGATCCTTTCGTAGATCACTGCGGCTTTCACCAGTGACTCAACAGCAACTCTTTCATTGGTTCCATGCAGTGTGGAGAGTTCACCCGGGCCGTATTCTATGACCCGGAAACCGGCAGATCGCAGGTGACGGGCATCACTTGCCGCCCACTGGACAATGGGAGATGCCAGTCCCTCCTGTACATTTCCCACTTCCCGGCAAACCAAAGATGCAAAATCACACAAAGGATCCGTGAGGGACGGTTCGTGAAGTGTTTCTTTCATTAACACCGCGTGAGAAGCCTGCACCATAATTTCATTGACCAGGTCCTGAATATTGCATCCCCAGGGAATACGCATCTCTAGGTCAAGACTGCAGCACTGGGCAACAATATTTACCTTCTCTCCTCCGTTAATAACACCGGGATTGAAGGTCACATGCTCGAGTATCTCGCTCCCTTTTTCGATCCGGAATTCTTCAGAGATTACCTCAGCTGACGTTTTGAGTATATCCTTCATTTTCCGGTCCATGTGAAATGACCGCTTGTGAATGTTTTTCAGATAATCGAGCACCCGCATTGCTTCCATTACGGCACTTACCCCAACTACTGGATACAGTGACCCGTGTCCGGGGGTCCCGGTAAATTTCAGTTCCAGCCGGCAGAGCCCTTTCTGGCCTATGCACGGGTGCAGGACAGGCGTCGGTTCGGCAATCAGGCAGTCGCAGGGGGAAAGAACATTTTTTTCGAGCAGGTACTGGATTCCCCTTTCCCCTCCGGTCTCTTCATCGCACACAAAAACAAGGGATGCCGGTAAGCTTCCACACGAGTCTACGCACTTTTCGCATGCTGACAGGATAGCCGCACAGCCACCTTTCATGTCACTAGCACCCCGCCCCCAGACGTACCCCCCCCTCATCATTCCGGAAAACGGGGGGTATGTCCATCCCTCATCAAGGGCCGGGACAACATCGGCATGGCCGCAGAAGAGGAGAGGCCGGTGTGTCCCCGTTGTTACTAGATTACACCCTCCTTCGGATGAACAGATAACCTGTGAGGGGACTCCAAGAGCGTCAAGGAAATACCGGATATATTCGATAACCCCGGAGGTATTCCCTGGGGGGTTCTCACTCCGGATTTTCACAAGATCTGAACAGATCTGCTGGGGGTGCATGCCGACATTCACACATCACGAAGTTTTTCTTATAGCAAGAAATTCACCAAAGAGCCGGGAAAGCGATGCTTCCTCATACAGGCTCTTCAGGAAGTCCTGGTCAAAAAATTCGTCGATAATGGCGATGAAAAAACCGGGTGGCATGCCCTGTTTACTATCAGGATCCGGGACGATCCGGAAGCTTCGGTAACTAGCTGGATCCTCGGGATCATAAATTATCTGCCACAGTGATGGAAGGCGTGCAAATTTCTCAGGTTTGTTTTCCTTGAGCCAGACCATAAATGCCGGGAAATGCACCCTATCGCCTTTCTTTTCTTCGTCGACTCGCCAGCGCATATACTCAGCGCCCATGATATTTTTCGGCGACTGGTAGTTGAACGTGTAGATGCTGCAGGTATAGTCAATATGTGCGATAGCATCGACAAAATAGAAATATAACGTCTTGTCGAAGAGCGAAGTGTCATGAAGAATGAGAGACTTCTCGTAAAGATGAGTTAGAACATGAAGGTATTCCGGGTCTGAAGTCATACGATCCTAGATATGCAGGAATCGTAAATAAACCCCCGTAACTATCATACATCATAAAAAAGCCGGCATGATCCGGCATTTACCTGAAAAAGGGCTCCCGCTTTTCTACTGCCCTCCGGAAAAGCGCTTCAAGTTCTACCCCTTTTTTACCCCGGATCAAAACATGATTATCGGCCCGCAGGAGGCAGGGTTTAAGTTTCCCGTCGGAAGTAACGCGGAGCCGGTTACAATATGCGCAGAACTCGGTATTATGCAACGGTCTCACAACCTCAACTTCGGCACCATCAATGCAATATTTTTTCCGGTGATGCATCCTTCGGGTAAGCACCTGGCTTGCGCGTGAGGCAAGTACTGCTTCGACGCCGGCTAAATCGCCGTGATAGTCACAGTCGTTAAAATGCATCAGCTCAATAAGCTGGAGGACAAGATTCCGGTTCCCCCGGACATACCTGATAAAATCGTCCACTTCGCTGTCATTGATCCCATACAGGACGACCATATTGATTTTGACCGGAGTAAGACCGGCCCGGAGTGCTGCATCAATCCCGGCAAGCACTTCATTCAGCCGGTCGCTCCCCGTGATCTTTTTGTAGGTATCGTGATTCAGGCTGTCAAGGCTGACGTTGACCCGGCGAAGCCCGGCGTTTTTTAGATCCCCGGCCATATCTGCGAGCAGGATGCCATTGGTCGTCAGGGATGATTCGACATCCGCCGGAACGGCCCGTATGATTTCGAGAAGGTCGGGACGGAGGAGTGGTTCACCTCCGGTAAATTTGATACTCCGTATGCCGAATTGTGCCGCCACATTCATCACATTGATGATTTCCCGGGCGTTCATCTCTGCATCCGGGTTCTTCTCTCCTTCGGCATGACAGTAAATACAGGAAAGGTTACAGCGTGACGTAAGACTTATACGGAGGTTTGTCACCGGTCGTCCGTAGGAATCCCTGAGGGTTTCGGTCATGGGTATCTTGTTTTCAGCCTTTGAAATTCTTTGCGATAATATAAATTTCCGTGCTTCCCTTCCGGGTTGCTTTTGCAGAATACGTTTTCACGGCGTGGAAATGTTTCCTAACGCTTGCCAGGAGTTCGGGAAAATCCGCACCCTGGAACGATTTGATCACAAAATTCCCCCCAATTTTTAAAACGTTGCAGGCAAAGGCGAGAGCCTCTTCGCCCAGAGCCGTGGCACGTGCCTGGTCGTAGCTCTTATGACCGGAAAGTTTTGGGGCTGCGTCGCAGACAATAACACTGACCGTCCCAAGCATATCCTGTGCCTTTTTCTGGATAATTGGGTCGGTGAGATCCCCTTCGAGAGTTTCGATCCCATCAAGCGTGGCAATCGGGTTTAGATCGATCCCGAGAACCTTTGCGTCGGTAAGGGAGCGGAGGACCTGTAACCAGCTCCCCGGCGCTGCACCAAGGTCAATAATATTATCGTCCCGGCGGATAACGGCAAATTTCTCCTGGATTTCGATTAATTTAAAGGATGCCCTGGATCGGAATCCTTCACTTTTTGCCCGAAGATAGACTTTATCCCGTGACCATTGCGAACCCATGCCAAATCACCTGAAAAACGGTATTCTCACCCAAAACGCTATAATTAAAGTATGACGATATACTGTATAAGACAGTTGTTAAGGGGAAAGAGATGTTAAAAGCAACCATTGACGCAGAGATATTCCGGGAAGCCATTGAAGCGATTTCGGCACTCGTTCCTGAATGCCGGCTGCATACTGCAGAAGATGGCATTTCCACCCGTGCCGTTGACACCGCCAACGTCGCGATGATTGCCTTCACGCTTAAAAAAGAGGCGTTTGATACCTTCAAGGCGACCAAGAGCGAGCTTGGCGTCGATATCCAGAAAATGAAGAACATCTTCAATATGGGAGGGAAAGGCGATCTCATCAGTCTCGAACTCGCTGACAATGCGCAGAAGATGGCAGTCAGTGTCCACGGGTACCATTACTCAATCACTCTCCTGGACACAAACACGATACGAAAAGACCCCAATTCGCCAACAATCAACCTCCCGGGAAAAGTTGTTATTTCCGGTGAAGACCTCAACAATGCGATAAAAGTCTGCCGCGGTAATATCGGATAAAATCGCGATGGGCATTCACCCCAAAGAACAGACTTTTTACATGGTTGCCGAAGGAGATACCGATCATATCCAGCGTGAATTCGGAAAAGACGAGCTCAAATCCCTTTCCCCGGTCGAGGCCCGCTCACTTTTCTCCCTTGATTACCTACGAGACATGGGAAAAGTCATG
Source organism: uncultured Methanoregulaceae archaeon (assembly GCA_963701095.1). Lineage (GTDB taxonomy): Archaea > Halobacteriota > Methanomicrobia > Methanomicrobiales > Methanospirillaceae > Methanoregula. The sequence continues at coordinate 205,285 of OY969564.1, read as the reverse complement.
GCAAAGGCTTCGGAAGTTGAAGTTTGTCTTGGCGTTGATCATCCAGTCAGGTTCTCTTTTGACATTGCGGGCGGCAACGGTCATGTGGAGTACCTGCTCGCACCCCGGATTGAGGCTGACTGAATGGAATTTGTGCCTTCCGGCAAGGAACTTTCCCATTTTCCGTTTTTAAAAAATGCCCATGGCCTTATCAGATCCAGATTTTCTTCTCTAGGCACAATTCTCGGTACAGAGAAAGGCCAGGTACTGATTTCTTCCGCAGTCCATCGCATCCAGGAATCCCTCTCAAAGAAAAAAAACCATGTACCCGAAGTAATCGATTCGCCGGAAGACGAAATTGCTGCTTATGCCCTTGCGCGAATCATCGTATCCTGTATTAACGATAAACAGCTTATTGACCGGCTTACGCGGTATGAAGCCGAACGGGGCTATTATTTCCTCGTTAACGAAGAAGAATGGAACACGAGGTACACGCAGGACGAAGGCGAATATTCCCGGTTATGGACCGCAATAGCCGATGAACTGGGTATCAGAATCTCCCAGGACCGGATACCGGTCCCTGATTACGTCGAATTGATAGCACCCATACATGACGATCATTACCGGCTTATCAACCGGCATGTGGAACGAGGATTTGTCAAAATCAACAAAAACGAACGCTACGATCTTTTACGTGAACGGATCCGGGTGCTCCAGCGCCGCGACCTCCCTCACCGGGTGCCAAAAAATATCTGCGAACAGCTTGCGCCAAAGGTTGCGGAAATCAAGAAAGTATACCAAGAACAGATGGTCCGGCAGTTCGGAAAAGTTGAAGAAACTGCGTTTCCCCCCTGCATGCAGGCTCTTGTTAACGCACTTGGGGCAGGTACTAACCTCACCCATGCCGGCCGCTTTTCGTTAACGGCTTTTCTTCATAACATTGGCATGGATACGACCGGGATTGCAGAGCTCTATTCGCGTTCGCCCGACTTTGATATCGAGAAGACCTTGTACCAAGTCGAGCATATCACCGGGCGCGGCGGAACAGGGACTGAATATACAACACCCGCATGCGCTGCGATGCAGACGACCGGACTGTGTGTCCACCGCGACGCGCTCTGCGAGAAAGTGAGTCATCCTCTCAGTTACTACAAAATGAAAAAAACCAAGCCCCTGAGAAAACCGGCACCAGTGGAGAAGAAACCGGATCCTGCAAACAATCCAAATACGCAATAAAAAAATTTACAATCGTTTATGCAATTTTTTCATTAACCATATAGCCTGCCCCGGAGAGGAACAGGATGAAAATGATAATGGCAATCAGGTAAGCAGGCCCGGAGCTGATCGCAAGCGGGAGCACTGCGAGAAGAATAACCAGAAGAGCAAAGCCCATCACGCCGATAACAACATCAAGCAGTCGTTCGTCCATCTCAACCATTTTGGCGTTAATCCGTAATATGCATATCCACAGGCCGTTATCCTGATGTTCCGTGAGAGTACATCTCTGGCCATGGAACGCTCTGCCATGATTGGGTTACTCAACCAATATGTGCACGAACCCGGGCTTATAAACCATTGTCTGGCAACAGGTGCGGTGATGAAAGCACTTGCTGAAAAGCTTGGGGAAGATGCCGGGCTCTGGGAAACCATAGGTGTCCTGCATGACATTGATTTCGAACTTATTCACGGCGACATGCAACTACATGGGAAGAAAGGCGCTGATATCCTCATTGGTGCAGGTATCGATCCGGCAATAGTGTCGATTGTCCAGCGACACAACCACATGCTTTTTTCGGGAACCTATGAAAAGCCAGTAGAGATTGCACTTCAGGCAGCGGATAGTACCTCGGGCCTCGTGATAGCCTGTGCTCTTGTAAAGGGCGGTAAACTCTCGGACGTAACAGTAAAAACGGTAACAAAAAAAGCAAAAGAAAAGTCATTTGCCGCAGGTTGTGACCGGAGCCGCATCGTGCTCATCGAATCCATCCTTCCATTACCGGAGTTTTACGCCGTTGCAATTAATGGCCTGATGGCGATTCGGGAAGATCTTGGGCTGACCTGACGTCCGGGACAAAGAAAGGGAATAAGAACCAACCGGATCCAATTGAAGATACTACCATGATCAGTCCAGAGCAGCAGAGAAATGACGTGCTGGCGCAGCTTTCGCGTGCTGTTACCCATCTTACAGAATCCTTGGCACCAGTGCTGGTTTCCGGTGCCGGTACAAACATCGGGTACGCCATCCGGGGTGCCCGGGATACTTCCGATGTTGCCTCGGTCGCTGGTGGATTTACCGTACAGAATAACACAGTCCAGGCAGCAGGATCCTGTGAGTTTGGCGCCGATACAGAAATGGCTAAAGTGCTTCTCACCGCAATGAAATTCAATCCGGATGTAAGGTGTGCGGCGACCCTCCATTACACCAAAGAGGCCGGAAGTATCCTGGAAGATATGTTTCTTGAGTGCTGCACGATTGACCATCGACTGCAACCCTCCAGTATCAGCTCGATGGACTGGGGTGTTGCTGCCTGCTGCAAAAAAGGTGTGCCGGAGGTGATCGTGGATCCCGGTACCACGGAAAGTTTAGCAAAGGTTCACCTGTTCGGTGAAAACCCAACCGTTGTAGCGGGCAATACTATTATGTTATCGAACCGCATTATACGTATAGAACTTTGAGGAATAATTCATGGGAATAAAGCCATCGTATATCAAGAGCATCGGAACCGCACTCCTTACCACACAGAGAGAGTACTTCTCAAACAACTTTGATGCTAACAAGCAGCAGCTTTCAGCTTCAGCCTCGATCGACAGCAAGCGCGTCCGAAACCGCGTCGCGGGATATATAACAAGAAAAATTAATACAAAAAGACACCCATAACGCTACATATGTTTGAAGGTGTCCTTCCCGCTATAATAACTCCTTTTAAACGTAATTCCGCAATGGACCTTGATGTTTCGGGTCTTGAGCGAAACATTGCGTATCTCCTGTCCTGTGGTATTCACGGGATCGTGCCCTGCGGTTCTACGGGAGAGTCGGCAACACTTTCGTTTGCCGAGCACGAGAAAGTAGTCAGTGTTACTATCGATAAGATCAACGGCAAGGTACCTGTACTTGCCGGCACGGGCTCAAACAATACGGCGGAAGCAGTCATACTCACGAAGGCGGCAAAGGACACCGGCGCAGATGGCGTGCTCGTTATCAGCCCGTATTACAACAAGCCCAACCGCGCAGGACTGGTAAAGCATTACACCAAACTTGCAGATCTCGATATTCCGGTGGTCATCTACAATGTCCCGGGCCGCACCGGCCAGAACCTTGAACCTGACCTGATCGCTGAACTTGCACAACACCCCAGTATCGTCGGCATCAAAGAGGCAAGCGGCAATATCGGCCAGGTCTCGCGGATTATTGAAATGACCCGGGACGAAGACTTTGCAGTGATATCAGGAGATGATAATCTCACCCTCCCGATCATGGCCCTTGGCGGTAAAGGTGTAATCTCGGTTGCCGCAAACGTGGATCCGTCCCGCATGGTTGCATTATGCGAAGCGGCAGAAAAAGGAGACTGGAAAAAAGCGCTTAATCTCCACTATGCCCTTTCGCCCCTGTTCCGCTCAATGTTTATCGACACCAATCCCATTCCGGTAAAAAAAGCCGTTGAACTGGTGGGAATGGCCGGGGTCCGGTCAGGCTTCCTCTCGATAATCTTGACGAGAAAAAGACAGAAGAACTCAAAAAAGTGCTCGCAACGATTCCGGCTGCAAAGAAAACAACTTCAAAGAAAAAATCAGCTGCAAAATCCAGCCGGCGGTGAATCCGGTATGGTCAAAGTTGTTATTTGCGGTGCCTCCGGCCGTATGGGGCAGACCTTGGGAAGAATGGTCAACGATTCTACCGATCTTGAACTGGTAGGCGGAATCGATCTTCACTCAGGCTGTTTCTTTGGGGCAGATATTGTTCCCACGCAGGAAATGGAAACTCTCTTAAAAAGCAAGAAACCGGATGTTCTTATCGATTTTACCATCGCGCATGCAGCGGTTGAAAATGTAAAAGCCGCAGTGAAAAACCATGTGGCCCTTATTGTGGGGACAACGGGATTTACCCCGGAACAACGTGAAACAATGTCCGCGGCCATCAAGGGGCACGTTCCTGCTGTCATCTCAAGCAACTTCTCGGTTGGAGTTAACATCTTCTGGCAGTTGGTGAGGGAAGCCGGCATACTGCTCGGTGATTACGATATTGAAGTCATCGAGGCACATCACCGGAACAAGAAAGATGCCCCGAGCGGAACTGCAAAAACCATCCTGCAGATCCTGGATAAAGAGATCGGTGACCGCAAGAAACTCTACGGCCGCGAAGGTATGATGGAACGCGGAAACGAAATCGGCGTGCATGTGATCCGGGGTGGAGATATTGTCGGAGACCACAAGGTCATGTTCTCTAAAAATTTTGAGACGATCGAACTCTCCCACCGAGCCTACGATCGGTCGGTATTTGCAAGCGGTGCCCTGCGTGCAGCCCGCTGGATTGTGGACAAAAAACCAGGCATTTATGGCATGGACGATGTCCTCAACCTCAAAAAAACGACATAAGTTCCTAAAAATCGCTGTCTCTAATAGAAACCTATTTTTTATCTTTAATCGAATTATTACGATGGAGTGAACTAGTTGGTAGCAGTGATTGATACTACAAAATGTACTGGTTGTGAAACCTGCGTCAGTGAATGCCCGGCGTCGGCAATATCCATGGAAAACGAGAAAGCAAAGGTAGACAAGGATATGTGTGTTGACTGTCAGACCTGCGTAGACGCATGCCCATCTGAAGCCATCCAGATGGAATAATTTTTTTCATACAACTCTTTTTTTATCCCAATTCTGGTTTACCCGTCTGAAAAACGAAAGCAGGGTCTGTTTATTGTTGCTGCCTTTCTCGAATGCATCTCAGCCCGATTAGTGAAAACTATAAAAAACAATGTTTTTATTATCGCAGGTGAAATGGGACTTTACAACCCGCCATCATTTCAAACGGGAATTACAAACTACACAGGACCTGTCAGCCATGATCAATGTTGGAGTGCTCGGTGCTACGGGCGCGGTTGGTCAGCGATTTGTCGAACAATTATCAGATCACCCATGGTTCAATCTGACAACACTCGCGGCCTCGGAACGTAGTGCGGGAAAGCCCTACGGGAAAGTAGTAAACTGGCGTCTTGAAACGCCATTTCCGGAGAAGATTGCAAAACTCAAAGTCACAAATATTGACCCTTCCGCGATGAAAGACGTGGATCTGGTCTTCTCCGCGCTTCCTGCTGAAATTGCAATGGATGTAGAAAACACGTTTGCTGACGCAGGTATAGCCGTCTGCAGCAATGCAAGTTCGCACCGGATGGAACAGAATGTTCCGCTTGTCGTACCTGAGGTTAACCCTGATCATCTCGGGTTGATAGATGTCCAGCGGGATGCCGGAAGAGACGGGTTTATCGTCACTAATCCAAACTGTTCCACCATTATGCTTGTCTGTGCCCTTGCACCATTACGCAAATTTTCGTTTTCCCATATTCAGGTGGCCACCATGCAGGCCATTTCGGGAGCAGGTTTTGCAGGCGTAGCTGCAATGTCTATCTATGACAACGTCATCCCTTACATCGGAAAAGAAGAGGAAAAGATGGAGACTGAGACCCTTAAAATCATGGGTACTCTCAAAGGAAAGAAAGTGCTAAATGCACCGTTCTCGGTGAGTGCAAGTTGTCACCGGGTACCGGTTATTGACGGGCATACCATGGCAGTCTGGGTCGACATCAAGGAACCGGTAGCCAAAGTGAAACAAGCCTATACTGCCTACAAACCCCCCATTAAAGGTCTCCCTACTCAGCCTGCAGAATCTGTTCACCTGTTCCCGGATGACGACAGGCCCCAGCCCCGGCTGGATCGTATGCGGGGCAAAGGTATGACGGTCTCTGTCGGCAGAGTGAGGGAAGGCCTCAGGTTTGTGGCGATGGGGCATAATACGATCCGCGGGGCAGCGGGTGCAAGTGTGCTGAATGCTGAACTGATTACCAAGAAGAAGTACCTGTGATTTCTATGGACATTCTCCCTATGCAGCAAATGAAGGAAAATACCGTTTTTGTTGGAAACAAACCGGTCATGAACTATGTTCTGGCAGTTGTTACCCAGTTTAACAATGGAGCCGGAGAGGTAGCCATCAAGGCCCGGGGAAAAGCAATCTCCCGAGCCGTTGATACAGCAGAGATAGCGTTAAACAGGTTCCTAGACGGTGTCATCAAAAAAGATATCATAACATCGACTGAGGTAATCGATACTGATACCGGCAGGACCAATGTCTCGAGCATCGAAATTATCCTCAAAAAATAATTATTTTAATCGTTTTTTCATGAAAATGTACTATAAATCGTGACAAATATAGTAAACGATTTAATGTTATCCTTCAAACTTATAGTGCTATGAATATGCGTGCCATCGTGTGTGTAGGTCTTCTCCTGATTGTACTTATAGCACCGGTGGCAGCTGACAATGATCAGCGATACGGTTATATTTCCCTTGAATCCGTTCAAATCCAATTACATAATGATACGGCAATTATCGACATGCATTACTCCGTGGATGAAGGGACCCGAATCATCTTTTTTTTGCTGGGAGAACAGGATCTTAAGAATAAACTTGAAACCATTCTCAATTTTAACAATACCCGTATGGAATACATCAACCTGACCAATGCAGAATTTGCTGTCGGCCAGGCTTCTTATTCCTATGGCAATGGCATATACTGGTTCCCGACGCACCAGTTTAACCTTCTTATTCCTAAGCTTGCTGTATCATCACCGCAGGTCATACGCAATTATTCCAATACAAACCTGTTTCCCGAAGGTATGGGGTATTTTGATCCAGTAATGATAAACCAGACACCGCCTCAGGCCCCAAGTATTTCTTAATCTTCGTTTGGAATCGGTAAAAAAGGCTGTCGAATTTTGGTGGTCTCCCTCATTCAAGGCAGATTTTTCCCTTTCTGTTATGGAGAGGAAAGTGCTGGTGAAAAGGAGATTAATTCAGGAGAATATCAGATGGTTTCGATAATAGATTCTTTCTGGGTTTCTGTCTGTCGTTTTGCCATAACGAATTGGATAACAACTCCGGCAATTGCGCAGGCAAGGCCGAACAACGTTGAATACATAATATAGGTGCCACCGGATGCAGCGCTGATAGGAAAACCCGTCACGCTGCTTATGGCAAGAATGAAGGCGCTTGCTCCATACAGGATAATCCCGATTGCTGTCACAAAGAAGGGAAACACGATGACTTTTATGAGATTTTCCCGCTCATTGATATATACATCTATAATTATACCTACCGACGTTACAAGACCGGCAATAATCAACCAGAATATTGCACCATAAATAAAACTCATGACATAGAGGAGAACACCAAGAGAATTATCTGACGCGTAATAGTTCAGGACAGTAAAAAAACCAATAGTAAAACCGATCACGGCAAGGACGATGGTAGTTGAGTACGTGACAAAGGAAAATTTGCCGCGGGACATGGAAGCCTGGAGTGCGTTGATAATGCTGTGGATAAACTCGTCCAGGCCGAATCCTTTATAGAGGAGATACATCCCGATGACTCCAATAACAATGATGGTAGCCGTACCCGGTACCCGAGAATATAGGCGATCGCATACAAGAGCATGGCAAGACCAAGAGGGACAAATACCACCCTTGAAATTTTCGGATCGTCAAAGAATTTTTTCAGGATATAATAGGTCCCTTCCAGGTTTGGCATCTGGTTAACGATAACCCGGCGGATGCTCGCAACAGGGATACGGGACTGGATGATGGGTACGACGAACTCATCTTCTGCACCGTCCGAAACAAGGATACACGACGTGGGATGCGTTTCTTTTATCACATCGTCAAGGGTCGTTGCAATCTTCCTGTCCCCTTCGATCATATGGAGGTGATTTCCTGCGATTACTGCAACAACTGCATCTTCGCCTTTTGCAACCAGTTCGTCGTAAATTTTTACAGCAGAAAATATGGCATTAACATCGGAGTCTTCCGGATCAGCAAGAGCTAATGTTGTAGCAGCTTTCAGGCATTCCTGCCTGCCAATAACCGGGCTTTCAATCTTTGCCTTCCACCCGATATCGTCGTCCCGATCAACACTCAGGACGAGCGTCCGATCCTGTGCCATTGGTATATTAAAATCACCGTAAATCTATTAATTATTACCTGCGAACGAGAAAAAAGGATTAACAATAGAGGATTAGATGAGTTTTGAGCGTTGTAGCAGGAGAATATCGTCAGTCGTCAGTTTCTCCCCTGCACGGAAGTTCTTGAACAGGTGCTCGGCTTCCTGGCGGACTGCCTTTTGTTCTTTTGTTACCTTAACCTTCTTTGTCTTCTTGCGCAGGCCGGAAATAACCTTATCATAATCACGCAATTCTTTCTGGCAGGCAATGAATGACTTGTGCTCGGCATCGGCAGATTCCTGTGCTTCAACAAAACTTTTGTGAGCGGCATCAGCAGCTTCGCGAGACTTGTCAGCTTTCCGGTATGATTCGACCATCAGATCATGGTGTTTCTGGGCAAGTTCGGCAAGTTCAGTCACTTTTGCGTGAAGATCGGATGCCAGCTACGAAAATCCCGGGCAGACGAGATCTTTGTCCGCATCTCTTTATTCTGCTCGAGCTCGGCTTCCTGCTCCCTGACCTGGCCTTTCATCTGTTTGATCTTTTCGATGAGCTCACGCTCTTTATCGGTAGTAAAGACTTCGGTCTGCTGCCGGTACTCCATGTATTCAATCTGTTTCTGGAGTTCCTTGATGCCCCGGTTCTTGAGCGAGCCGTGCTCCTTTTTAAAGACCTCAATGTCTTCAAACAGCACATTTGCCTTGTCGTTCAGTTCATTGCGCTGTGCTTTGAGATCGAGAACTTCCTGGTTGTTCTTATCCCTAAGATCCTTGTTTTTCTGGGCCTCTTCAACAAATTCCCGGGTCTGGTTGTTAAGAGTATTGCGTTCCCGTGCAAATTTGCTGGCAGCGGCATTGAGCTCATTTCTTCGGTTCTTGTGCTGTTCGGACTCAGCAAGGATCTTCTTTCGTTTTTCCATCAAGTCATTCAACATGCGGTACCACTCCTCATCCTGTCTCCTGTAGGGAATATGCAGGCGCGAGAGCCAGAGGCTGTACTGTGCAGGGATGCGCGTAAACAATGCGCATGCCATTATTACTGCTCAGGTTGCCTGACGCAGGGCAAAAAACATCAGAATAGGATCGTGTTGTACGATATTTACAAGACTTCCAGGAGAAGCCTTTGTTCGACACTCGATTCATGATGTTCAACTCCCGATACACGGATGACACCCGTACGGAAACGGATATCGCCCACCATTCTCCCTCCAGATGATCTGGTCGAATGTACTATATTTTAAAGGCGGGGAGTACTCATAAGCATTTCGCCGGCTAACGGAACAAAACACAAAATCACAGAAACGAACGTTCTTTAAACATTCATAGAAAAAGTCCGGGAGTTTTGGCAATCACGCCATTGCCCCCGGTTTTCTGTTGGATTATAGTTGATTTTTTCAGGACGTTTAACCGACCCATTCAAGAACGCCGCCACCGCTTGGCATGTCACGGGGGGCAACTTTCCGGCCCTGCGGCATTTCTACCTGTTTAGGGCTGGACCTCTTTGCATCGATCTCCTGAACCATGGTCTTGTAGGACTGGCGGGTCCCGAGGATCTGCGCACTCTTGACACCGGTCATGATGGCAAGGACACGGATCTTGCCTTCCATATCAGGTCTTACACGGGCACCCCAGATAACATCTGCATGGGGATCGAGCTCATAAGTGAGCGAAGTTGCAACCTCTTCTGCGTCCTGCAGGGTAAGATCCGTTCCACCGGTGATGTGGATCAGGCTTCCTGTTGCTCCGCGGTAGTCAATGTCGAGCATTGGGTTGCTTAAGCATTCCCGGACGACACTTTCAGCCTTGTTCTGCTGCTTGCTCTCTCCAACAAGCATAGAAGCGACGCCGCCTTTGGACATAATTGCACGGACATCAGCGTAATCGATGTTGATGAGCGAGGGTTCGGTGATAGTTTCCGAAATACCCTTGACAGTCTCTCCAATAAGCTGGTCCATAACGGAGAATGCCTGGCCGAGGGGAAGGTTTGGAACAAAGTTCTTAAGCCTGTTGTTATCGAGGACAATAACCGAATCTGCTGACGCGGCAAGTGCCTCAAGACCTTCTTCTGCACGGATAAGCCGGGCCTTTTCAACCTGGAACGGATAGCTGACCATCCCGACGACAATAGCGCCCTGCTCTTTTGCTACCTGAGCTGACAACCGGTGCTGAACCGGTACCGGTACCTCCTCCCATACCGGCAGTGATAAACACCAAGTCCGCTGACTCAAGCAGTGCCTCAAGAGTAGGCCGGGCCATCTCAGCTGCACGCTTACCGACATCGGGGTAACCGCCGGCACCCAGACCACGTGTTAGGGATTTCCCGATCAGGACACGTTTGTCAGCCTGGATCATGTCCAGGTGCTGCTTGTCCGTATTGATTGCTATCGTTTCCGCACCGGCGACTCCCATGTGGTGGATACGGTTTACGGTGTTGTTGCCTCCGCCACCGCAGCCGATAATCACTATTCTCGGTTGTCCAAGAAAATCGTCATCCGGTGCATTGGATCCGGACTTGTTTACATCTTTTTCAAGTTCGGAATTTTTTAACGCATCGTTAATTATACTCTGCATTTCTACCCTCTCATACCTTGAATGAAACCTGGTCATTATCCTTTAAGACACGGCCTGCTCGTTTCTCAACGAGATCGCGGACAGCTGCCCGGACAGCTTCAGAAACATTGGGATACTCGCCTGCGTCCACCATCTGCTGGAGGAGGCTTATCTGCTGTTCGGGTAACCGGAGCGTGATTCGTTGCATCATTGTATCTCCATTTCTGACATATGTCTGCTTTTTGTCATACATATGTCAGACATAGGGAACTCTCATGTCTGACTTAACCAGATACACCAAAATGAAACACAATGATATAAATATCTTCCCGTTCATTTTAGGCCACATCTCCAAACGCATTTATGACTTCCCGGCCAAGTAATTTTGAAAAAGACGGAGAATTTGATGGCTGGCGATTTTCCAAAACCTGCAGTTCATGGGGGAACAGGAAAGCGACAGCGTGAAAATACCGGGAAAAACCTGCTGGATTTCAGCGCGAGCCTTAACCCTTTACCACCACGGTTCGAATGGACCTGCGATCCGGATCTGATCTCATCCTATCCTGATAATGATTATAGCCGGCTTAAGGAGTGCATAGCAGACTTATTTCATCGTGGCACTGATGAGATATGCGTGGGTAACGGTTCTATTGAGTTGATCCGCGTTTTCTGTTCTGTGGTTCTTTCCGGCAAAAAATCCTATTTTACGCCATCTCCTACGTTCGGAGAGTATGACCTCTCTGCCCGCCTTACAGGTGCAGTACCGGTACTGAGCCCGAAAAACGCAACGGTTTCGTTTGCATGTAATCCTAACAATCCTACCGGTGACCTGCAGACCAACTTTGTAATGAAGTCATACCTTCATGAAGTATCTTCTGATGGCGGTATTCTATTTGCTGACGAGGCATTTATCGAGCTTTCTGATCCTTCACAGACCCTTGTCAACGAATGCGACGAATCCCTCTTTGTCCTGCGTTCACTAACCAAGAGTTTTGCCGTCCCCGGAATCCGGTTCGGGTACGGGTTTGGAGATCCGGAGTTAATTGCGAGAATAGAGACAACCCGTCCACCCTGGAGCGTAAATGCCTATGCAGAGTCATTTGCCCTTGCAGCATTCAGGCATTTGGACCAGCTGGGAGAATCCCGTGCGTACATTAGAAAAGAATGCGAGTTCCTCCACAAGCGCATCAGTGAAACCGGCCTCAGGTGTTATCCCTCCTCTGCAAATTACCTTCTCGTCGAATGTTCATGCGATGTTGGACCGTTGTGTGCAAAACTCGAAACCCACGATATCCTTGTGCGTGACTGTACATCGTTTGGTCTTGCTTCCTGTATCCGGGTGGCTGTCCGGACCCATGAGGAGAACTCCAGATTTTTAGAGGCATTATCCGCATGCGTGCGCTGATTATGGCAGGAGGGGCGGGAAGCCGTCTTAACCTTGGGGAAAAACCCCTTATTCTCATCAATAACCAACCGATGATCCGCTATATCATTAATGCTTTCACCGCTGCAGGGTGCACCGTCGTTGTGGCAACATCTCCAAAAACGCCTATGACCCAAAACTGGTGCCGTGCAAATGGCATCGATAGTTACGATACCGGTGGAATGGATTATATAACCGATATGATAGAAGCGGTCACTGTCCTTGAAGAAACTCATCCGCTTTTTATCAGTGTTTCGGATATTCCATGTATTGAGAAAGACATTATTGACAAGGTCTGCGATGCATACATCAGTTCGGGAAAAAATGCCTGCTCCACATGGGTCCCGACAGACATAGTCACACACTGCAAAGGCGATCTTGCATATAAAACGAAAATCCGGGATACATTATCCTGTCCTACCGGTCTTAATATCCTGCAAGGCTCCCTTATTTCTGAGCCACAAGATGAACTCCAGCTGATTATAAACGATCCCCGGCTAGCTATCAATGTCAATACACCCACAGACCGAAACGCAGCTGAAGAATTTCTCAGGAAACAAGGAAGAGAGTAAATGCGGTCACCTTAAAATTAAAATTTTACCGCCGAAAACGGGATTAAAAAACTCCATTCTGCGCTTTTACACCCAAAAAACGGCAGATGCTGCCGTATTTAGTACGAATAAATATTAAGGTGCGCGTCGAATATATTGTTATTATGGTGGAGTCAGAAGAGATCGAGCTGCAGGGTCATATCATTGATTCGGGCATTATGACCAGGCTCTTCGATCGGATCATGGATATGGGAGGGAATTTTGAAATTCTTGTATTCGATGTGGGCAAAAAAAAGACCGATCCCAGTTATGCCCGTCTGAAAATTATTGCACAGGATAAAGAAAAACTCCGGTCCATTCTTTCAGAACTCCATAGGCTCGGTGCCCGCCTGCCTTCGGTCCAGTCCGTCAATTACGAACCCGCTACGGACGACCGGAATGTTCCCCGGGGGTTCTATACAACCACCAACCATCCCACCCAGGTCAGGCTTTTCGATGAATGGGTCCCGGTCGAAAACATAGAGATGGATTTCCTGATTGTTGTCGACCCGGTGAAAAAGACGGCCCGGTGCACACCTCTTGGAAAGATTCGTAAAGGTGACCCTGTCGTTGTCGGCGAAGAAGGTGTATCAGTAAGCTACCCGGACCGGCCTCGGACGAGCAGCACCTTTGAATTTATGCACGGCACCGTCTCATCGGAACGCCCCAGCGAGACTCTGATTGCCCAGATTGCAAAGGAGCTTCTTGAAGTCCACAAAACAGGTGGAAAGATCATTCTTGTGGGAGGTCCCGCAATTATCCATACCGGCGCAGACAAAGCAGTAGCTGAGATGGTAAGAAAAGGATACATCAATGTCCTTTTTGCGGGTAATGCTTTAGCCACCCATGATGTCGAGTATAATCTCTATGGGACTTCCCTTGGCATGGATATCAAAACTGGCAAACCTGTTATGGGCGGTCACCGGCACCATATCTACGCTATCAGCGAGATCATGCGGGTCGGTTCACTAAAAAATGCAGTTGATCAGGGCATCCTTACCGGGGGCATCATGTACGAGTGCGTGAAGCACAATGTGCCGTTTGTGCTCGCTGGTTCCATCCGTGACGACGGTCCCATCCCCGATGTTATCCAGGATACCATGGTAGCACAGGATGAAATGCGTAAGTATGTCCCCGGATGCAAAATGGTCCTGATGGTCGCGACACTTCTGCATTCAATTGCCGTCGGCAACTGCCTGCCTTCCGGTATCAAAACAGTCTGCGTGGATATCAACCCCGCATCAGTAACAAAGCTTATGGATCGCGGCACAACCCAGGCCATTGGGATAGTATCAGACGCCGGGACCTTCTTTCCCCTCCTTGCCGAACAGATCGAAAAACAAAGCAAGGCAAAAAAGTAATACTCCCCTTCTTTTAAACAATAAACGTTGTTATTCGCCAAGGATCATAAACATGCATCCATTTCCGTGTCAAGAAGTCTACGTAATTCAAGAGGCTCCTTTACTGGTGGCAGACATGCTGAAGATGAGCAAAGATACGCCATTGCGATAGTATCACCGGAAACCCGACCCCGTGCAAGGGGAGCGACCGCATCCACATCATCCCCCGCTTTTCCCTGGGGTCTAAGTAAAACTATCAGATCCGGTAGATATCGTGACCTGAGTACATTGATTAATGCATATGTACTTTCGTCCGAAGGATTACCGGAGATCACTATATCAAGAATGCTTTTGATCCGGGAAAAACAAGAAAGTGCGGAAAGAAACCCTGTTACCGCCGAAGGGGACCGAGCAGCCGATCCCGCCACAAACCGGGCGCAGCCCTGTGCCACTTTTTCAAGGTCTGGATCAGCTGTGAACCTGGAGAGCTGCATACTATTTTCAAAAGCAACCGCATTTGCTGAAGTGATGGAACCATCATACCATTCTTTTCTTCGAACCGGGAGATCCGTGACGGTATCAGAGATCGTGAAAAACCCGCCTTTATTGGCATCACCGAAATGGCGAAGAAGGTGCGTGTTTAAATCAAGGGCATTTTTGAGGTATGCTATTTCGAAGGTTGACCGATACATCTCGATACACGCGGAAATGAGGTGGACGTAATCATCGGCAAAAGCCAAAATGCCACTTTTACCTTCATAATAGCAGTGCAGAAGACTTCCCTTGTCATCGAAAAGATTCAGCTGAATAAATCGCAGTGCGCGGGACGCCGCATCGATATATGCAGGATTGTTAAATGCCCGACCGGCTAAGGCTAGTGCTTTACAGAAAAGTGCATTGTTATCGGTCAGAATTTTAGTATCACGTCTCGGCCGGGAACGTTCCTGACGGGCAGATAAAAGCCGTAAACGGAGAGCATCCCTTAGGGCAGAAAATTCTTCCGGAGCAATGTTTTGTGTTTTTGCAAGGGACTCGCTCTCTCCGGCTGCGAAAATGACGCCCCGGCGCTGGTTTTCAGGCATCACACCAATACCTGTATTATTATCGGCAACGGGTGCAAGAGTAAAAAGGGAAAAGAAACGTTCTGCATCTTCCGGGCCAAGAACCCTGACAATTTCTTCTTGTGTCCAAGTATAATATGCCCCTTCCCCATCCGGGCTGTCCGCATCTTCGGCGGTGTAAAACGCACAACCGGGATCCTGGAGTTCGCGGAGCACATAGTTTACGCATTCATTGGCGATATTCTTGTAGTATACATTGCGAGTCGCTTCATATGCTTCCGTGCAGGCGATCACAAACAACGCCTGATCCGATAGCATCTTTTCAAAATGCGGTACCCGCCACTGGGCATCAGTCGAGTACCGGTGCAGTCCGGATCCTATCTGGTCCCATATACCGCCAGAACGAATTGCAGTAAGCGTCTGTTCTGCCATGGCAAGAGCACGTGTCTGTCCCGTCAGGTTCCAGTACCTGGTTAAAAACACCAGCATGTGAGGTGCCGGAAATTTTGGCGCTGAGCCGAAACCTCCGTTCTTTCTATCAAAAGATGTAGCTGAGATCACGGAACCCGGCATCCAGAATTCGTTGATCCGGATCCTCTCCGGAATTTATGGATTCTGGAGAAGCAAGCCGGATAATTTCGTCTGCCTTTCGGTACATTTCTTCACGTTGTCCATGCCAAAGGTCTGCTATGCGCAGAAGAATCTCGGATATGCCTACAATACCGGATCGGCTTACGTTCGGAAAGTAGGTACCTGCAAAAAAAGGTTTTTTCTCCGGAGTAAGGACAATAGTGAGCGGCCAGCCGCCACGCCCAGTCATCCGCTGGCAGATTTCCATGTAAATACTGTCGATATCCGGCCGCTCTTCCCGGTCGACTTTGATACTGACAAACTCCCGGTTCAGGATAGATGCCACCTTGGTATCCTCAAAAGATTCTTTTGCCATCACGTGACACCAGTGGCAGGTCGAATACCCTATCGAGAGAAAGACAGGTTTGTCCTCAGAAGCTGCCCGGTTGAAAGCCTCTTCCCCCCAGGGGTACCAGTCGACGGGGTTATGTGAATGCTGAAGCAGGTACGGACTCTTTTCATGAATCAGTCTGTTCGGCAACCGTTCTGGGGGAAATGGAACGCCAGGATCGGACAGTCCATGGGGATTCATACGGTTTCATCGCTTTTACGGTATATTATCTTTTCAGAACATACATTGAAAAATAAGATCAGGACGTAAAACAGAGGTTTTTTGCCTGATAAAAAAAGATGAGAGAAAAGTCCTTATCTCGTAAGTGGCATGCAATACGGTCGTTCCTCTGCAAGCACATATGCCCATTCACTTTTGCAGGCACATTCCATATCCAAAAGTGCCCCAATAAGATCGCGATCACCGGTAAGAGAGTAGTCCCGGATACCGCGGGTGATCTCGTAGTCGCACGTCCCGCAGTTGTGCGGTCCTCGTTTCTGGCCCCCGCCGAGAGGATCGCAGGTAACTTCAACCGGGGAATCTTTGAGGAGGGAAAGAACACTCCAGAGATAGGGAGGCCGGTACGCGCCCTGGCGCCAATAAAATTCCAGTTCTGTCCGTTTCTGGACAGTACAGGGATTCATAGAGACCATTTCAACACGCCCTGCAAGTTCTTTAAGTGATGATCTCATATCATCGATTGCCTCGGCTTCGGTGAGAAAGAGCGGCTTGAGAAGGAGATAGGCCTTTACCCCGGCACCAGCTTTATGGGCAGTTGCGGCAGCTTTTGTGAAATCTTCATAGGTAAAGCCTTTATTGATGCATTTGTGCCGGATAGGATCGCTTGTAGTTTCTAAGCCGATAGCGCAGTAGAGAGGTGTTGTATAAGTGCCATTGTCAAGCTCTGCGATGAAGCACTCAAGGGTAGAGGGAGTGACAAATTCCGGCCTGGTTTCCGCGATAACGATTTTTCCCCGGAACGTCTTTGCAACGTCTTTCTGGAACGCTAAAGGGACCTCGTCTGGATCAAAGAAACTTCCCGACGTGAATATCTTGATCATCAAAAACTCATCAAGGTTGAACTGGGACCGAACCCAGGCAAGTTGGGCATGCAGATGCCGGCTCAATTCCTCGCAGGATTTGGTTTTATACCGCTCGAAACGGTAACTGCACATACGGCATTTTGCCCATGAACAACCCCCGGACTCAAAGATAATAGTGAGACACTCGAGCGTCTTTTTGTCATACCGTTCCTTGCCACGCCAGCATGCGACCGGTTTTGTCTGGTTTTCCGCAATCATTGACTGCCTCATAGTTGATCGTGTACATAGATGAAGAAGATCGTACTGTCAGACAGATTCCTTCCTTAAAATATCGCGGCATGCCTAAAATGTTCGTCGAGTAACGTGGAAAAGAGCACAAGGAAAGAAGCCTTTTTTATATTGTACGGCCAAAATAGTTAGAACATATGCCGGGGTAGTCTAGTCCGGTAAGGCGGTGGCCTTGAAAGCCACTGGTGCCCTGCACCTCAAGAGTTCAAATCTCTTCCCCGGCGTTCTGACTGAATGTTAAGGTCTGTTTCGATTTCTGGGCTTAATTTACTTGTATTTTCCCAATGGTTTTTTGCATAGAAAAATATGATCCTGATTTCATACAGCCTTAAAACAGGTCTTCTTTTCATTTGACCCATACTCAAACCCGTAGGGCAGGAGAAACGTCCAAAGAAACACATGGCGCGAGGGTAGCCAAGTGAGGTCAAAGACATTAGGTTGAGGGCCTAATCTCGTAGGAGTTAGTGGGTTCGAATTCCATCCCTCGCATATTGTTTGTTAATTTTTCAGATACTCACGAGAGGTTGAATTGTCGGGATGTTTTAATAGCCAGCGTTAATGGATTACGACGATATAATCCCTATTAATTCCAGTTATCGCAATAGCACCTTAACGGAATTAGGAATCAGGGGCGGACCATGCTCCTTCGATTCGCCCCTGCGATTTAAAAGATGGATAGTACGGAGTTCTCACTTTTTTTGGGATTTTGGTAGTGGATCTTTCCCGTTCTTTTCCTTTCCTGCCACAGTAGTCTTGGGCTTTATTTCTGGTTTGCTTTTTTTCTTTGTAGTGTCAGCCATCTTATTTTTCAACACTCCTCAAATGATGGATTTTGTTCGTTCTTGGTGATCGGGATGATAATGAAACAAGCGACAGCATCCGTTTTCTGAAGGATGCTCGGGTGGATACGGATGGTTCGCCGGAATCATCACCCCGTTTTTCTTTTGGCTGGTGAAGTAATAAATTTTTTTATTTTTGTATGAAAAAGTGTGAGCACACTATTTCAAATCTATTCATTTGCATGAAAAATAGGATATTGAGAGATGAGGAGGGAAGGAGACACGAGGTGCTGCCGCCCACGAACAACTGACCGCAAACCTTTCAACAGTCTCTGTTACGTTCAACAAGGTCCAGTCTGATGAGTACGACCTCCTCGGCTGTTGCTGTTATTTTGGTACCCAGGGAGGGATGACAGCAGCGGCCCGCCATTATTCCGGAAACGAGGTGAAACCGTACTATGGCGACACCCGGGAGCCGGAACATGTCGAAGTCCGGGATCTGGCAGATGAGATCCGGCGCGTCGTGAGGACAAAACTGTTGAACCCAAAATGGATCGACGGGATGAAGGTACACGGATACAAGGGTGCGGCGGACATGATGAAACGCATCACCAGAGTGTACGGCTGGGAGGCATCAACGCAGGAAGTGGACGACTGGATCTTCGATGATATCGCAAAATCGTTTGTGAACGATGAGGAGATGCGGAATTTTTTCGAGAAGGAGAACCCGTACGCCTTGGAGGAGATCGCCCGGCGACTCCTTGAAGCCGAGCAGCGGGGACTCTGGGATGCAAACGAGCAGGTGCTTGAGGAACTTAAAGAAAATTACCTTGAGATCGAATCGTGGATGGAAGACCTCGCAGGTGAGGGGGATTACCAAGGGGGCAATGTGGACATTATCACAAAAGATGATATTGCATCCTGGGGAGATTCAATGGACGGACTCCTCGGAAAAGTCCACGCAAAACGTCCGAGGAACCTCTGAACGTATACTATGAAAAAGAGGAGGACTATGAACGCAATTGAGACAACCGGCCTGACAAAATATTACAACAAACTCTGCGCAGTGGATCACCTGTCTCTATCGGTGAATAACGAGATCTTTGCACTCTTAGGCCCCAACGGCTCCGGTAAAACAACAACCGTGCTAATGCTCACGACCCTGCTCCGCCCAAATGAAGGGAGTGCGGCCGTCTGCGGTTATGATGTGGAACACGAGGGCGAGGAAGTGAGGAAAAGGCTCAGCTATGTCCCGCAGGACATGGCCGTTGACATAAAACTGACCGGGCGGGAGAACGTCTTCCTCTTTGCCAAGCTGTACGGCATCAGTAACCCAAAGGACACGACAGATGAAGTGATCTCGATCATGGAATTATCCGACAGGGCCGACGATTTGATACGGACGTATTCCGGGGGAATGCGGCGGCGGCTGGAGCTTGCCCAGGCTCTTGTGCACGAACCCGATGTCCTCTTCCTGGATGAGCCGACGATCGGGCTCGATGTGGGGGCGAGAAAAAAAATCTGGGGACATATCAGGATGCTCAGGAAAAACGGCATGACGATCTTTGTAACCACGCATTACATGGATGAGGCCGACCAGTTCTGCGATCGAGTAGGAATTATCAGCCAGGGAAGGATCGTAGCACTCGACACTCCTTCCGCATTAAAGGCGGACCTAGAAAAAGACGTGATTACTGCAAAAGTGTCCGGCAACCCGGGTTCGGTCGAGATAGATGGCGTCCGTATCCTCGGTAAGCAGGATGGTGAGATCACGTTCACTGCAGATAACGGACGGGAAGCCCTGCCACTCATTACCAGGGCACTTGATCTGCAGGGGGTTACAGTCACGTCGCTCTCCATGCGGGAACCGACCCTTGACGATGTCTTCCTCAATGTAGTAGGGAATACCGAGGATGCCGGTCATTTCGATTATCAGCAGTTCAGAACGATGTTACGGAGGCGGAAATGAGAGGGATAACAGATTATATCGAACGGGACATGATCAAGTGGCTCCGCAGCCCGGTTTCGGTTATATCCATGCTGGTTATGCCGGCGGCCTGGCTGATCTTTGTGGGGCTTGCACTTCCGGTCAGTTTCACCGGCAATTATCTCGACTTCATTACGCCAAGCATCCTCGTCATGACCATGCTTTCGTCTTCACTCAATGGCGGGACACTCCTGATGTTTGACAAGATCCTCGGCTTTTTGAACAAGTTCCTCGCCCTCCCCACACCCCGGGAGAGCATCCTGTTTGGGAAGATTCTCTTTATTACAATCCGGGGCGCGATCCAGGCCACGATCATCCTTGTGATTGCTGTCCTTATCGGCGCGACCATTCTTTCACCAGCTCAGTACGGAATGATCTATCTCATCCTCCTGCTTTTTGGGTTCCTCATGTCCGCGTGCGCAACGACTATTTCGCTCTATCTCGGCGACCATGATTCGTATGCAGCGTTCAACACGATGATCTCAATGCCGCTGTTCTTTACTTCGAGTGCACTGATGCCCTACAACGTGATGCCGGCCTGGTTACGGACGATTGCCCACCTTAATCCCTTAAGTTATGCGATTGATGCCGTCCGTGCAGCAGGAACTGGGACCGTCCCGCTCCTACAGATCGGTCTGCTTGTAGTGATGGGCGGGGTCGTGATTGCTATATGCATGCAGATGTTCCGGCGGGTGACGGTGTGATGCCGCTGACCGGATTATCTGGTTGCCGGAAAATAATGAGAACATGTGACCGTAGAATGGTGAACTTATGGACAAAACCGTAAAAATAATGGTGATACTTCTTCTCTGTTGTGCAGTAGTAGGTGCTGCCGCACTGATTATGGGAATGGCTTGGACCGGAGAACAACCATCCGCGCTTGTCGGCGCATCTCCGACATCCGCTACCGGAATGACGAGTACTGCCTTGAATGCGGCTGCCAACAATACCGCTTCCTGTACCCCGGTCACGATCAACCAATCTGACGGAACTCCAATAACACTTCCCTGCCAGCCGGAACGGTTAATCGTCGCAAATAGTGATGCGGCAGAAATGTTGATCGCATTTGGCGCGGCAAACAAAATTGTGGGTGTGGATCAATCGACGCTGTCCGTCCCGTACATTATGGACAAGATCCCGAATGCTACAGGCATCGGTGATTGGGAAACGCCAAATATCGAGGAGATCCTCGCACTCCATCCTGACGCGGTAATCTCATACTCCAGTTACAAACCAAAGAACATTGACCAGATTATAGCCGCCAACATCACAGTAATCTCCCTTGACTGTTACAAGCTCGATATACTGCCTTCCGATGCCCGGGCAATAGGGACGCTAACCGGAACATCGACCACGGCTGAAGTCTATGCACGAATGATCGAAGATACGGTCGCACAGGTGAACACCCGGGTAAAATCGATCCCGGATAATGAGTGCCCGACCGTATATTTCGAATCCTACACCGATTACAGCGCGGCCTCAAACGGATCCGGGTCTGACGAAATGCTGGTTGCCGCAGGAGGGAGAAATATTGCCGAAAACTCGTCGACATCCTACATGACGGTGAGCCCGGAATGGGTCGTTACCCAGCAACCCCAATACGTTATGAAGGTCGTCTCATTTCCAAACCCCCTTTCACTTGCAGAGATTGTCGAAAATCTTAAAGATCGTGAGGGCTGGAATACGATCCCGGCCGTGCAGCAGAACCAAGTCTATGCAATTGACAGTGATATAATGTTTGGCCCCCGGGCGTACATCGGACTTGTATATACTGCAAAGATCCTGCATCCAAATACATTCCAAGACATGGATCCAAACGCGATGCTGAATGACTATGCGGGGAAGTACGTAAGCGAGACAAATGTATCAGAGATGGTTTATCCATAGGTACCAAAAGGCTTGGAACGGCTCTGTTAACTTGTTAGGGATTTATCAATTTTCCAACGCCTCATAAGATATCCGATCTCTCACCAAGTTAACAAAACCGTATGACACCTTGGCACCAGATAATGGTGTATATCAATAGTCGAAAAATATTTCTATTATAATGAAAGTTAACCTGTTTTAACGCAGGCAAAAATGATCAATTAAAATAGTATAAACAAAAGTACATTTGTCTATCGCTACCCGAAATTGCCTCTCAGCGGACACCGTGATACGGACGCAGGGTACCAATTGGGGTAACGGTGCAGAGGTGCTTAATGAAAACGCAGAGAGAAAAGCAGAATGCACAGGCGGTATCGCCGGTTGTGGGCGTTATGCTCATGCTCGTCGTGACCATTATTATTGCAGCGGTTGTTTCCGCTTTTGCCGGGGGGCTCTCCGGCACACAGCAGAAAGCACCAACCGCGGTGCTGGATGTTCATATCCATGCACTGGAAAATCAGGGAGGCATGCCAGGATATGGAACGGGTTTCTATGTCCCGACCATGACCATAACTGAAGTCAGCGGAGATGCACTTGCCACCAAGGACTTGAAGATCACGACCACGTACACCAACAGCAGCGAAACTATGTTTGCTGGAAACCTTAGCGGGGAAGCAGCAGTAACTGGCGAAAGCGGGTGGAACGCTTTTGGAACAAGCCAACAGAGTGGTGTGCTCGTCTTCAACGATGTGGATCGATTTGGATATTATATCGTTCCGGGTTACGAAGGTAGCCAAAGTGGCTGGTTCGGCAATGCATCAGCGATCCTCCGTCCAGGTGACATTTTAACGACAGCAGCAGGATCATGCGGGAATTACAACGATAACACCGGCCCCTCCTCACCACATGACAATCCCGGAATGGATTATCTTCTTGGATTTAACGTGACTCAACAGGAACAAGTCGGAGGATTTGGAACAGGATCTATTGTCGGGGTCAAGGTTATCCACATCCCCAGCGGGAAGATGATCTATAATCAGGAGGTGACTGTCGAATGATCCAGCACAGGAATTCAGCAGTTTCACCTGTTGTGGGTGTCATGCTCATGCTTGTGGTGACTATTGTCATTGCAGCGGTTGTCTCCGCATTTGCCGGGGGATTATCTAGCGGACATTCAAAAACGCCTCAGGCAACTGTTTCAGCCACGATTACACTCCCTCCGAACGGAAATCAGACCGTGTTCACCAACAATGGGGGTGACGCATTCGATTTAAATGATATTCAGGTTGTGTTCCAGTCTGGGGATACAAAGACCACCCTCACACTTAACGAGGTGAATGTAACCTCTTCCGGAGGTTATGTGCCTTATTGTCTTTATTTCAATAAAGTAGGGAGTGCTTCCGGAAGTACCATGATCGAACCTGGCGACAGCTTCGTCATTGTCGGATCGGATGACCAGTCTTATACCAATACAATCGATTACGGCAGTTTCTCAATGTCTGCCGAAACCAAAGTATCGTGGAGTATCATTGACAAGGCAAGTGGAGGCACGATTGCAACAGGAACTCAGACTCTGTAATTATTCGTTCTAACGAATGAACTCAAAAAAAGTGACCAATAGATCTCTTATTTTTTTGGGATGACGAGCAGGAAAGGATAGTGGTTAATGATTTCCCGGCATGCCATGGAGTCTAAAAAAATTACATTGCACAGTTTTTTCCACAGGTATCAGGAATTGGTGAACATTACTGGAAGGATGATTTGAAAATGGCAAAATTCTTCGGATGCAAACCTGCCACACCTACACGGCAGGCAGTTGAGAAATTCGAGAACGAAGTGATGATCCGTAAGGACAACCGGCTGCTGGTCGGTACAGTATACCTCGACATACAGGATACCGCATGGGCCGTTGCCGTAGCGTATAACCAATCCCGTGCCCCGGGGCTTCATGGTCATGAAAACCTCCTTGAAGTGAGATACACATACACCCCCGCTGAAAAAGGTACTTTGAATATGTTCCGTTCCGACCCGGGCACAGTGACGGCACTAGGAGCAGGGCCGTTTACCGACACCGACAATTTTGTCAAATACGCACTCGACTATGAGAGGGGCATCGTCAATCATGATGCCTAAAACAAGAGCGAAAAAGGTTCAACGCCCTTTTTTTTCGAGCGAAGCCGGCATAATGCTGGGAGATTGTTTCGACAGGCCGGTTTTCTTCCGGACAAGAGGGAAACCTATCCCGTTTCTTAAATCGTCTTGTCGTACACGGCGGTCCACCCGAAGAAATGTATTTAAAAAAATCCTTAAAATCCCGTAACAACGGATCTGGTAGTAATGAAACCCTCACCCACTCTGACCCTCATCTTTCTTCTCGCTATACTTTGCATCGCAGCTGTCCCGGTACATGCTGATGCACCAGTGAATACCACCGTCTCGTTCGAACGCACCATTACCGATGACTCCGGCGCCACGGTCACCATCTATGGCGAACCCCAGAGAATCGTCTCTCTTGCCCCGACAAATACAGAAATTCTCTTTGCACTTGGCCTTGACAACCAGATAGTCGGGGTGACCGATTACTGCGATTATCCCGCCGAGGCAAAAACAAAACCGTCCATCGGGGGTTACAGCACGGTCAGCGTCGAAAAAGTCATCACCCAGAAACCTGACCTGATCGTGGCCTCGTACGGGAATGGTGAAGAACTCGTTGACCAGCTCAAAAAACTCAACATGACGGTCATCACTCTCAATCCGCAGAATGTTTCCGGTATCTTAAACGACATAACGCTCGTGGGGACCGCAACCGGTGCGGATGACAATGCTACTGCGCTTGTGGATTCACTCAACATGCGAATCCAGAATATAGAACAGAATGCTTCCGCAACCACGTCCCGTCCCAAAGTTGCCCACATCATCTGGAACGACCCCATCTATGTGAGCGGAAACGGGACATTCCAGGATGAACTCATCAGCATGGCTGGCGGTACGAATGCTTTTGCAAACAAACCGGGCTGGACAAATGTAGGCGTCGAGGATTTCATCGCGGCGGATCCGGATATCCTTATTGTCAATTCTGGATCGGGCATGGGCGGAACAGAAGATTCCGTTGCCCAATACTTTGAGAACGATACCCGGTTTGCCAACGTCGCTGCGATCCGGAACCACCGGGTCTACGTTATCGATTCCGATGTGGTCGACCGCGCCGGCCCCGGGTTGTGGACGCTCTTGAGATCTTTGCGCAGGACATTCATCCTGTCGGTACTGAAACACCGATTGCAACATCATCGCAAGGAGCCCCGGGATTTGACGCCATACCAGCATGTGGCGCACTTGCTATCGGATTGTTGGTTGCGATACGATGGATGAAATAAAGAAAAAGCCGGGGTATGCGGCCCTCATTGTCCTTGCAGTGCTGGCCGCCGCTACAGTCGTGATCTGCACGGGTATCGGACCGACAGGTATTCCGTTTTTCGGCCTGTCCGGCAACAACACGACGTCGCTCATCCTTTTCGATATCCGGCTGCCCCGGGTTATTGCCGCGATGCTTGTAGGCGCCGGTCTTGCCGCTGCCGGTGTCGTGATGCAGGCACTGTTTCGGAATTCCATGGCAGATCCGTACCTGCTGGGCACATCATCCGGTGGAGTGCTCGGGGCAAGTCTTGCGATTGTTTTTCTGGGAGGGATGTTCCGTAGTATCCTCGCTTTTGTCGGGTGCCTTGCCGCATCATTTATTGTCTATGGTATCGCACAGAAAGGCGGCCGCGTGAAAGTGGAACAGCTGCTGCTCACCGGTATTGCTGTCTCCATGTTTTTTTCTGCAATCCTTTCTGCACTTATGTACGCTGCCGGTCAGGATCTGCACCAGATCCTGTTCTGGCTCATGGGAGGGTTCTGGAATATATCATGGGATGATGTAAAACTGGGTATTATCATTCTCCCGGCCTCGCTTGCTCTCCTTCTCTTCTCGCGTGAGCTCAACATCTTTTCCATGGGTGAGGACGATGCAATTCATCTCGGAGTCAATGTCGAGCGCCTCAAGATAATCCTCCTTGCGGCAAGCTCGCTCATCACCGGGATTGCTGTCGCCATTGCCGGCTGCATCGGCTTTGTCGGGCTCATTACCCCCCATATCATGCGCCTCGTGGTCGGACCCGACCATCGGTTCCTGATTCCGGCATCGATGCTCGCCGGGGGCATTCTCCTTGCCCTCTCGGATACGGTCGCGCGGACTGTCGGAAACGAAGTTCCGGTTGGCGTGGTAACCGCATTCCTTGGTGCACCATTTTTTATCTGGCTCTTAAAGAGGAGGTTTAGCACGTGATCGAGCTTTCCGGTGTAGACGTGCACTATGGAGCAAAAAAAGTACTGGATGCGATCTCGTTTGAGGCAAAAAATGGTGTCTTTGTTGGGATCATCGGCCCGAATGGTTCGGGAAAGACTACGCTCCTAAAGGCTATCAGTCGTGTTATCACGCCCACTGGAGGAATTGTCCGGCTTGACGGGCAGCTGCTTTCAGCAATCTCCAGCCGCGAACTTGCACAATCAATTGCAGTTGTCGCACAGGATACCGGTCCCGGATTTGATTTCACGGTCAGCGATGTTGTTATGATGGGGCGCTATCCTCACTTGAGCCGGTTTGGCAAAGAACATGAAGAGGATTATGCAATC
The DNA here is from genome assembly GCA_963701095.1 of uncultured Methanoregulaceae archaeon. Lineage (GTDB taxonomy): Archaea > Halobacteriota > Methanomicrobia > Methanomicrobiales > Methanospirillaceae > Methanoregula. The sequence continues at coordinate 178,542 of OY969564.1, read as the reverse complement.
TGCCAGAATGCAATGGCGTTGACCGGCATCACTCATCTTTCCGATCGCTCAATCCATGAAATCAGCAGCGGGGAGCTCCAACGCGTGATCATCGCCCGGGCGCTCGCACAACAACCCCGCCACCTCCTGCTTGATGAGGCAACCTCCCACCTCGATATTAGCCACCAGGTAGAGATCCTCCTAACTATCAAAAAATTATCAGAAGAGATCGCGGTAATAGGCGTCTTCCATGATCTTAACCTTGCTTCGTACTTTTGTGACGAGATAATTGTTATAAAAGCGGGGAAAATCGCAGCGACCGGCTCACCGGTCGAGGTGATGACGCCAGCAATGCTTCGCAGCATCTTTGACCTGGATGCAGCGGTCAGCATCCATCCCATTACCGGAAAACCATTTGTCGTTCCGCTCCCGGGATCGCAGGTGATTCCGGGAAACAATCTCAAGGTACACGTCATCTCCGGGGGAGGCACAGGTGTAGAAATTATCCGGGCCCTGCCCCGGATGGGATGCAGGGTAACGGCCGGGGTTCTAGCCATGAACGATACGGACTACGCCGCAGCAATGAAGCTGGGTATTACCTGCATAACTGAACCACCGTTCTCACCCATAACAGAGAGTTCACGTGTAGGGCTTACCGCACAGATTGCGGCAGCCGATGTAGTAGTTCTGACAGCAACACCAGTTGGCAAAGGAAACCTTGACAACATTCGCATCCTTGCAGAGGCCACAAAGACACCAGTGCTGTTCCTTTCAGATGACGGTCGGGCCACTCTTCCGGATTATACTGAGGGAAAGGCAACCGCTTTTCTCAATCAAATGATGACGTCACAAAGACTCGCTGTCCTGCCATTGAACCAGCTGCTCGACCGGTGCAAATCCAAAGAGGAAAAACAACCATGACCACCACACACTACGGCTGCTCGACATTCTGCTGCATGGATCTGCCTCTCGATAAGGCATTGGATCTCTTGCGGAACAAAACCGATCGCATCGAGATCATGTCAGAAGGTTATCACGACCTTTTCAAATTCCACGAAATCTGCCATTCAGTGGATGCACACTACTCGGTCCACGCACCGATTTCGGATATCAACCTGGCAAGCGCAAACGATCATATCCGGAGGACAAGCCTCGAGGTAATCAATGACCTTTGTGGGATATGCGACGGTATTAATGCGGAAACACTGGTCGTGCACCGGGATATTTCCCCTGGTCCCACATGCAGAAAGAAGCGCGAGGAGCGCTAGTGAAATCGCTTGCATCACTTTCGGCAATCCAGCGCGAGCATGATACCAGAATTGCGGTCGAAAATATGGGATCCTGGGAGTGTTTTGTTTTCCGGAATCCGGAATTTCTTCCGGAACTCGAAAGCCATGACATCGGTTTTGTCCTCGACATCGGCCACGCACAACTCAACAATCAACTTATGAAGTTCGCAACAACGAGCCGGCCTTGCCACATTCACCTCCATGACAACAGCGGGACAAACGACGACCATGCAGCCTGCGGAACCGGGTCGATTGATTTTACCACACTCCTCCCGCTCCTTCCGGCATCCGCGTCCCGGATCATTGAATGCAAGGATTTGGAAGCATACAAGAAAAGCGTGGCATATTTGTCGTCGATTGACAACCGGGTAGTAAGAGGTCGGTGAATACATGCGCTATTATATTGATAATGCGACGCTTTTTATCCGGGGATCGTTCCGGGCCGTGAGCACGGGAATTTCGGGCGGTATCCGAAATGTTACAATACTCTTTAACCACACTGTCCCGGCAGACTGGAATCACGCTGAGCCAAAAAAAGAGATTGAACGTATCGCCGCCGCTGCCGGTATTGGACAGGACGTCCTGGGGCTCCTTACTGCAGTCCCGATTCCTACGCTTTGTGTGCTCCATTACGATTTTATCACCGTCTTTGTAACTGCTGGTATACGACAAGAGCCAGCCGAGAAGAAGACCGCTGGAACCATTAATATTATCGTAATCAGCAGCGAGGGGATGGAAGATGCGGCACTGCTCGAAACGATCATGGTTGCGACCGAGGCAAAAACTGAGGCCCTGCTTGCCGCTGGCCGGGTCTCCGGCACCCCCACTGATGCCGTGATCGCTGCATGCGAAGATAATATCAAGCATCGGTACGGGGGGCGCATCACAGAACCGGGCCGGCGGGTTCGGGAAGCGGTGCTCAAAGGGGTACCTGAGGCACTTCGCCGCTTTGAGAATGAGGCTCCAACCAAAGAACTGGATTTTTTCTTCTAAAACCGTTTCAGAGGGCAGTGGTTAGAATGATTGCCTCATCTACTGCCCTAATTTCCCCTGCGGTTCTGTTGCGTCTGCGGTTGAAATGCAAATTCTTTTGAAATGATCTATCCGCAACTGAAGAGGGAACAGAGCCGTGCCAAGATATCGATATCGGGCAAGTCAGAGCCTTTTTAGGGACTGGAGAAATTCGGGGTACTCAATCCTGCTCGATGCATAATGAGTCTGGTCATTGCCCTTTTTATGGGAGCGGAAAAATCAGGTACCGAGTACAGTTCGATACATGATCCTCCTGATCTTTTCCCTTTTTATGTATGTGCAAAAATATGGGGTACTGAGTACCGCTCGATACGTGATCGGGCCCTTCATAACCCTTTTTAGGGACACAAGAAATTCGGGGTACTTTACACAGATTCCATCATCAGATTCGTGATTCCGACTCATATCGGTCTTCATTAATTCGGGATTTTCTATGGGTAAATTAGGGCACTTCGTACCGCACGATGCATGACCGAGTCATAGCCCTTGTTATGGCGTCGGAAAAGTTGGGATACATTACATTGTTCCCATATTCAGTTTCGGGATTCCAGCTCATATCGGTCTCAATTAAGTCGGGATTTTCCCTGAAAAAGTCAGGTATTTAGTATCCCTCGACACATGATCAGCCGAGTCTTAGCTCTTTTTATGGCACTGAGAAAGTCGGGGTACTCAGTTCTATCAGATGCATGATCGACCTGATTGTTGTCCTTTTTTTATTTATCCGTAAAAATTCGGGATACTTTACGGGATTTCCATCATCAGATTCGTGATTCCGCCTCCGTCATTAACATCCTGTCAAAGGCATGGTTGACAAAATATCACAACAGGGTTAGAAAAGTTTTACAAGACCTCTTTTTTTGTTCGTAACCCCTTGACAACTTGTCAACCCCTTGAACAAGCCCGTGATCTAATTTAGGAAATTTCACAAAGCCAGGTCCTTCGCGACCTTTCACAGTGCACAGAAATGCGAAGCTCCTTTTTAGGGACTTCAGAAAGTCGGGGTACTGCTTTCCGCTTGATGTATGATCAGACCGGTGCAGTCTTTTTTTATGTACCTGTTAAAATTCGGGATACTTTAAACAGTTTCCATGCTCATTTTCGTGATTTCGCCTCATATCAGTGTCTATTATTCCGGAATTCCCCCAGTTTAATTCGGGGCACTTAGCGCCGCGCCATATCCGATCTGTATTTTCCAAGATTGACGTAATACCAGGCGAATCAACCTTCAGTAAGACATCGCTTGAGAACTGGATGTACATGTTACGTGAACGCCGGAGATGATACATATTATGGCAAAAAAGCGCAGATTCCTCCGTCTGTGACGTAACGTCACCCTCTGACTGTGAGAAAATGTCAAAAAGGGGTTTGAAAATTGTGAACCCCTTGATTATTGTTCATATCAGCGATCACTTCGCTGTCCGATCTCGTCTACGCAGAACTTGACCGCTTCCTCGAACCCATCCGCAAAGTCATCCCGCTGGAGGTTTTTGAGGATCTCCCATTGCTCTGCATCGAAAGTTATCGTCACGGTTCGGCCCGGGTCTGTGCTTGCTTTCGGGATCCCCTGGATACTTGGCCGTGCGCTTGCCTGGTGAAACCCGGGCCGGTCTTTATCGAATATCCGGGTCATCTCCGGGTGCTCGGCTGCGTGCTGTTGCTGCATATCAAAATAACATTGGTTTTTTGGGAGCTGGCTGCACGGTTGGTTCCAGAGCAGGCAGAGTCGACCCGGGTGTGGGGCTCCTTATGAGAATGATCCTGTCCGTCCGGGCAACGCTTGAACTTCTTTGAATCGATGCAGGGCGCATTTTGCAGGAGCCGTACGGGCTCGGTCACGATAGCCGGTGCCGGCTCTTCCGGTTGTTCCGGCTGGCTGTCATGTGTCTTACCCGCGGATTGCACGCTAGGTGTAGATAAGGGTGTGACTTCAAGTGAATGGCTGGAGACCTCAGTTTGTTCCTCTTGTTCGTATTTCTTGGTGACTTCATACTTAGGGTCGATATGTTCTTGGCTGACAGGTACTGTCTTCTTTCCGATATTCCCGGTATTCATCTTGGCAACGGTGCCGTGTTTGGTTGCATACAGACATTCCTTCGGGGATTCCTCGGATTTCTCACTTATAACGTTTGAAGTGACACCACGCAATTTACTGACAAATGGTTGAGATACATTACAGATTTCTGCAATCTTGTTATCCGACCACTGCCCCCATTCTGAATCTCCCAAAAGACGTTCTACGGCTCTGCGCTTGTCGTCATTAGTGCGCCGGATCCCATGAGTGGCATTGACACCGGAAGCAAACAAAATTGCATCCCGCATTGTGCCCATGTGAACATTGCAAAGGACCTGCTGAATCTTCGCACTCTGGGCTGCCCAGAGGCGGTGATATCCATCTACTAGGATATAATGATCCTTAACACGGAAAACCTGAAGGGGAGGGAATTTTGTGCCTGCTTTCATTCCTTCGGCATACTCATCAATCACCGCCATATCCATTTTATTCCGGGGTTGAGTTGCCGCATCTTGTTTAATATCGGAAATGAAAAGAAGTTCGCTCATATCACACCTCCACACCCATAACAACTCCATCTTCCGCAATCTCTACGCAACAACCCGGTTTTACCTTATAGCTCCCGGCCGGACCAGCAAGGGTTTTCCCTTCCCGGGCTACCTGTTTTTGTTGGAGATCCCGGAGATCTTCAACTTCTTGTGAGAGTGCGTCGATTTCATCCTGGCGATATTTGATCATCGCACCGATCACATCTTCCGGTAGATTCTCGCCCTTTCCGATGAGAGTTGCAATAACCGATTCAAGGCCGGCAAAATAGATCCTTGATTGAGTGAGAGTCCGGGGATGTCGGGATTTGAGAAACTCGCCAGTCCGATAAAGTCCATCGTCAATTCGGATGCTGAATACAACCGTAGACCGGGATTTACCCATGGGTGATCTTCTCCGTGTTACCAGGTAACACAAATTCCCGATTCCTGATTTTTCTAAAAGTTATGTTATGTTGTACTGTAACACTTGTACTCAGGTTGGTGGTGGTGGTGGGGGTGTTACATGGTAACACAGTCATGAGAGATCCTCCGGTGATTAATGTCATTGCGGGCCCTCCAAAGTCATCGCATAATTCTCCTTCAATTTCCAGCGACCATCGTTCAGACATGCGACGGCAACAAGATAATGAAGAGGGCTGGTCTGCTTGAGATGCTCCAGGGTTTCCCGGTCAATGGTGAAACCCGGGATGGGCCGGGGATGCGGTAATGTTGAAGTACCAGAACAAAGAGAATTCATTCGTCCACCTCATCGTGAGTGCTGGATAGGGATGCGGGGGCCTCGTGTGTTGGTCACTGCTTGGTCCCTGCACCGCCTTCTTTTATTTTAATCTCCAGTGCTTTTCTCAGTTCTTTCGACAATGAAATTCCTCGATCCTTTGCCTCATCCCGTAATTGTCGGGGAATACTTACGTTAGTGTGGATGTATTCCACTCCGTCTTTACCTGTTGTTACCGTTACCATCTTTCCTCCTGTGGGATCACTTACACCCCACAGTTGTATGTTTTATAAGTTAGTTTTTGGATAAATAGAGTCAAATTATCAATTAATCTGATAATTAAGGAGGAATTACAATTACACGATATTTCAATAAGACACAGCAAATAAATGAAAAATCTCGGATCCCTCAATCAACAACGCGCGAAACGCTATTCATCAAATCGCGAAAGGGGAAAGGAAGAGAGCAGGCTGAAGGCCTCATAGGTTTTTTCGGAGATCATAATGAGCAGCACAATCTTTTTATTACACACTTTAATCGCCGAAAATCAAATTCCAAGAAAATTTATCGACTCAATCACAGGACACGAGGGGTATGGGTCTCACGAAATGAGATAGAGACGTTCTTAAAAGAGCATTTTAACATGGCCTCACCAAACATCGATCGACTTCTGAATGATATGGTAAAGGCAAGATTAATCCAAAAGAATCAGTTAAAAAATTGTGACGTAGAGTCTCCAAACAGAAATAGAACCTATTATAGATGGTGTCGGATAGGTGCTAGTGATGTAATTCTCTCTTATAATGACCTTTATGAAAAATATCAAAATCTTTGCGGCGATGTAAAAGTGTATATGGATCTATTAGATTGGTCGGGACAATTTCTTCATGAGCGCGCTCTTATAGATGAATTTATTTCAGTATTCGAAGAGGAGGATTTGTGTTCTTATCTCACGGAGGAAGCCCTATGGGATGATAGAATTATATGTAATCCCATCTTCAATCAGGACATAATTAATTTTATTGATTAAACATCCCGCTTGAGAAAAGAAGTAATGGGCGAAGATAACCAAGCCAGGTCAAGGGCGTTATGTTCATGGAGCCGGAACTTTTTTCCTGCGCTCCATGATGTTTTTAATGATGTTATCCGGGTCTTTCTCCAGATATTTTTTCCGGTCTTTTGTCCAATCACCGCTGCCTGTTTCATAGATATGGAGGAACCGGATAGCATCGTCCGGGCCAAGTTTCTCGACCAGCACATCAAGTCCTTCCTGCTGAATCTGGTGCAGTGTTCTGGCGCTCATTTGTTTTCCTCCTTTAACCAGATAACTGGGTTTTCTATACGTATTTGTATGTCCCGGTGCATCTTAAAAAATGTTATCATGGCATCATCTGTTGTGAGAAGGATTGCCCCGGCACATTCTGCACAGGCGATATGGAGCGAGTCCATCGCATCCCCTCCCATTGTGATGAGCACGTGCATCCGGGCAATGATATCTTCATCAAGAATTATCTGTTCATCCGCTATGGATACAATTTTCTCCACGCGAAGACGTTTCCTGATATCGGGGATTTTTGAGATTTCTTCGGTTATCGCTTCGCTATTGACCAGCGTATATTCCCGCGATGCGCAGCGACGGATGATCTCCTGCACGGCAGTTACTTCCAGACGAATGCGCCCAACGGTCTGATCATCAAAAGGCCTGCACAAACAACAGACATCCATATAGATTTTCATTTCTCCCTCCATTCAAAAGCCGTAATCTCCTCTGCCGTCAGTCCAAACAACTCGTACACCAGTTTGTCAATTGCCTCATATTTGCCGTCATTCAAGCGTCCGGAGCTCTGCTATGATCCGCTGGTGCTCTTCACGGGTGGTTGCAAATAGCACTTTCCCGGTTTTGAGGCTGAAGCCGCCGCCGTAGGGAAGCATCCCATGATGATAGGGTTTCCCTATTACAGCTTCCGGGTGAAACTCTCCAGATATTGGAAGCACCATATTACTCAATTATTTCACCCTCTTAATGTCAATGTTTTTACCTTCCTGCAAAGCCAGCAAATCCGCTTCATATTTGTCCACAAGTGCCCGGTATTCCGGTTGTAACTCTGCCTGTCCCTTTGACTGTTTGACCTTTTCCATCGCTTCTTTCGTCAACTCGAATCCGCATGTACCGCAGAACCCTAATGTGGGACCATTGACCGTGAAGCACCGGGGACATTGCCGGGGTTCCAACGTCTTTGATCTCTGTTCTTTGGGAACAATCCCGGCTTTCTCAGCTATCACTCGTTCTACATCCGAATCAACCAGATGCAGATAGGTGGAAAACATCTTACTATTGAGGTTGCCCCAGAGAAGTTTTTTGGTTATGGCCTCACCATATCCCTGCCTGATAAGGATGGTTGCCCTGGTGTGTCTGAAGATGTGCGGCGTGATGTGTTTTGTTATTCCCGCCCTCTTAGCGATTATACGAAGTTGCTTGGTGACTCCATGATAAGTGAGAGGACTTCGCCTGTTGCTTAGGAACACAAACGAATCTGGTATTACTTCCATCGGGTAATCATTCCGCCATGATGCAAGATAGGCGCGGCTCATTACCAAGGGAATAGTCCGGGACTTGCCGGTCTTAAACGACGTGGAGAGGGTTACATTCCAATCAGAAAATTTTATATCTCGCCACCGTAAATTCCCAATTTCACCGATCCTGAGTCCGCCTTCATAAAGTACCGACACTATTGCACGGTCTTTTGAGTTTTGGCAAACTTCAATCATTTTCCTGACATCGTCTTCCGTGAGGAGCATGTCAGGAGTTTTTGTCTGGGTATCATATGACGGCGGATGAATTTTAAGGATCTTCTTCTCTTCAACAGTCGTGTAGTGGTTGTCACACATCCAGAGATAAAACCGTTTGAGGAATCGGACAAAATCACTGAAAGTGTTTTGCTTATACTTTGGCGTTCCATCCGGCTCGTGTGCTGTTCTGACCTTCTCGACTGCTGCATAGATATCAGATATTGCATTATGCCGATAAGGGCCGAGATATTCACGAAGGTTTATGAGTGTGTGGGTGAGCTTAAACGCTCTGCCCGCACTGATATGTCGTGTTGCGCTGATTTCCGCGACAAATTCCCGGATGAGTTCGGCGTCATCAGCGGTTATCCGGTTTTCCGCGAGCCCTCGGACAAGAGCATTTCTGGAATACTTTTGGTAAGTTCCATCGTTTGGATGAAACTTTGATATTTGGGGTATGGTGCTGGTAGCTGCCATCGATCTAAATAGGGCTGTATCTTTAAATAATTTAGTGTTAGACCTTAACCTTCAGTTAAAACGCCCTTCCCCGGCGTTTTTTCGTAATTTTTGTTATCCTTAATACACTGCTCCCTCCCGGGCAACCATTATCACTGTTTTTATGTGGAGGGAAATGCCATTGTACATAATCGGATAAAGGTGTGAAGTTTCGATGTGTGTCGCAGTTCCTGCAGAAGTACTGGAGATTAAGGACGGAAATATCGGGGTCGTGGATTACGGTGACCTCAAACAGGAAGTCCGGCTTGATCTCGTTGATGTCAAGATTGGAGAGTTTGTTCTCGTTCATGTAGGGTTTGCAATCCAGCGCCTTTCCCGTGAGGACGGGTTGGAGACACGGGAGATCTTCAAACAGGTCTACGCAGCGCTGGAGGAGTGATGCACGAGTATAGCATCGCTTACGACCTCTATGCTACCGCTAAAAAGGCAGCCCTCGATCACAACGCCATGCAGGTAAAAAAGATCCGGGTCGACGTAGGCAAGATGGCGATGGTTAATCCGGAGCAGGTGATTTTTTTGTTTGATACCATAAAAGAGGACGACCCCCTTTTTACTGCCGCCATCCTCGACTGTACTGAAATAGAGCCGGAAACAAAATGTCCCTGCGGGTACGAGGGAAACGAGATTTACGTCTGTCCCCGTTGTGGTGGATTACCATCAGTCGTCCGTGGCCGCGAAATTGTTGTAACCAATGTCGAAATAGAGGTAGCTGATTCCCCATGAAAGTCAACCTGATGCATGGTGCCGGCGGCGAGGTTATGGGAGAACTCCTGCAGACGCTCACGAAATTCTCCCACAACAATGCCGGTGGTATCGGTCTTGAGTCCCTGGATGACGGTGCCGTAATCCCCATCAATGGCATCAATATTGTGTTCACAACCGATTCCCATGTTGTGCGCCCGATCTTTTTTCCGGGTGGCGATATTGGCCGGATCGCAGTCTGCGGCACCATAAATGACCTCACCATGATGGGCGGGCGGCCGGTCGCACTCTCATGCGGCATGATCATTGAGGAAGGTTTTGATATCGCCGATCTCGAACGGATCGTTTGTTCCATGGACGAGGCCCTAGGTGAAGCCGGGGCAAACCTTGTAACCGGGGATACTAAAGTTGTCGAACGTGGCTCGCTTGATGGGATTGTCATCAACACCGCCGGGATTGGAGTTGCAAAGACCATTGTCCGGGACAACGGCCTCGTTCCTGGCGATGTCATTATCGTTTCGGGAACCCTTGGGGACCACGGTATTGCCATTATGGCACATCGCGAAGGGTTTGACCTTGGTGAACAGATCCTATCCGATGTCGCCCCGCTCTGGGGGATGATGGAGGGTGTTCTCGAAGCTGGTACTATCCATGCGATGAAGGATCCAACCCGGGGCGGATTTGCAAGCGCCATAAACGAGATGGCAAAAAAGAGTCATGTCCAGGTGAGGATCGAAGAAAGCTGTATCCCGATCCGCCGTAGTGTAAAAAGTGCTGCCGGTATGCTCGGGATTGACCCGCTTGAAGTGGCAAACGAGGGCAAGGTCGTCATGGGCGTTCCCGCCCGTGACGCTGATGCAATCCTTGCTGCGATGCATGCACACCGTTTCGGGAAAGATGCCGCACTTATTGGCAGGGTTGTTCCTGGATCCCATGTGATCATGGAGACAGCCATCGGGGGCGAACGATTCATCGAACCACCCATGGGTGACCCGGTCCCCCGGGTGTGCTGATCTTTTTTCAATAGCTGATATACTGCATCAGGAGATCGAGCGCTTCCATTTCTTTTTTACCGCCGCATTTCCGGACAAGATCAGCATGGTACTCAATAAGCCGTTTCAGTTCCGGGTCCTTGTTTTCCCGGAACGGGTCGCATGAACGGTCGCATCGATGATACTATTGAATCCCCGGTTCACCGGATGCACTGCAACCCCTTCGATAATTTCTTTTTCCTTCGTTAAATGGACCTTCAGTACCCCGGCAGTATTGCGCTCAAACTGTGTAGTAAATGCAATCCAGGCCTCAGCGTCCCGGAGACGGTACATCAGTCTCCCTGAAACCGGCTCTTCGACAAACGCATCGCGGGGAAGATCATCGAATGCCGTCTTCACATACATGACAGGGTCATGGATAATATTTGCGACAATCCAGCCGTCACGTACCACATTTTCCGCAGTATGGCTGCCGGGAAAGAGGAACATGGTCGCTTCTTTGTCTCGGAGATGGATACCCATTGGTGCCGCGTTGAATGCAGATGTGGCAATAATTTCGTTAATGCCGGTTTTTAAGAGTCCCATGCCCACCCCTCGCCTAATGCGATAAAAAGAGCTGCAATTGTAATATCAGCTATCGAGCCCGGGTTAATACCTTTCTCGATACATTCGGCATCAAAGGTTTCCAGTACCCTGCGGCCGGTGAGAACCTCGCGAGCTTTTTCCATGGTCCGTTCCGCGACCTCCCGGCCATGTTTTTTGATAATGAACGTATCAGGCTCGGTTGCAAATAACGTCAGGAACATCTCGACGATCGCTTCCCTGCCGGGCCCGATCTGGTGGAGCATATCGGCACCCCGCCTAGTAAGTAAAAACCCGTTGACCCATTCCCGGGCTACCATATCGTTTGGTGCAGAATGCTCCATCACGTCATACAAGGTCAAGTTGCGATTCCGGAGCTCGTCGAGGGCTTTAGGATCGTTTACGTCGAGTGCATCGGTCTCGTTCATCCGGACGCTGGTAAGTGCAAACGCTTTGTAGAACGCGACTGCGTCCGAGACATCGGTTTTTGTTACCGCTTCCTGTGCACCTTCGATAGTGCCCCCGTAGAGGAGCGGGATCAGGAGAATGAATGCACCGAAATGCGTATTACCGCCACTGTGCACATTGGTCTGGCGGACCGCGTGGCCAATAATCTCCCCGATCCGGCCTCTCCCCGATGAAGCCTCTTCAAGGGAAGGACGGGAAAAAATCACCGACGCAAGGAAATGCTCGAGCCGTGTATCCGGATAATCGTGACACCGGTCAACATTCCCGGGCTTTGGAAACGCTGATACCTCAAGCACCATCGCAAGCTGCGCACGTTCAGCTGGACTCATCAGATGGGACGTCATGAAACACACGGCTCATTATCGTATCTGAAAGCTCACGTTTCCGGCGCATATATTCTTTCTTTGAAAGACCTTCCTTCGCAAGGGTCATGTCCCGGAACATACAGGGCGAAGATGTTTTGCAGCACCATGCAAGGCTTGCAAAACAGGTATTTGGTCCTGAATCAAGAGGGGTACCTTTAACTGTTTCCAGTTTGAGCCGGACATACTCGTCGCGGGAAATACCGATCCTTGTGAGCGCCGGGATAAGAGGGCATTCCTTTACCGGCATGCAACAGAACGTCAGTGCCCTGATATCTCCTCCCCGGCACAACTGTTTTGGTGAGTTATACCAGCCCTCTTTATCGGCGTACCGGGAAATGGCTGCATCAAGACCGGCAAGCGTATCTACGTCTGACTGACGGGCAAGCGACACGAGATCGGCTCCATGTGAAAGCATCTCCCGCATCCGGTCAAACGTCGTAATGGCATTATTTGCAATGATTAAAAGGGGGCAGCTGTTCCGGATCTGCCGCAGTTTTGTTACACCGGCATCCATGAGATCAACATGGATAATATCGGCACCGGCTTTCCAGATTTTCCGGACGAGCACACGATCATCCGCGGCAACACCTACACGAATCTTTACCGAAACTGCGACCTTTTTTGCTTTGAGGGCCCTGATGACCGCGACAAGTTCGTCAGGGTTTTTAAGATAATGTTCCCCGGACCCGGCGGCGACCATGGGATCCTGCCGGCAGTGGGCGTCAATTTCGTACACCACATCCTCTCCGAAAGCTTCGGCAACGCGCACAAACGAATCCGGTGAGCTGCCACGAAGGTTAATGCCGGTGATAAGGTCAAGTGGTTTGAGCAGTGTAATTTCGGCACCCAATGCTTCGAGAGGATCGTTATACAGGAATTCTTTTCGTGTACCGTCATGAGCAATTTCACGCGCAGCGTCCATGGTAGGTTGGTCGATTGCATAGCCGCCAATGAATGCAACACCGATATGATCCTTACGTTCAAGGACATACCTCGCGTCAACGATGCCTGCCATGGACGCTATTGCAAGAGGAGTCTTGACCACGCGATTGTTGATAGTAAGGCCGAAGCGCCCGAACGCATCTATCATGAATTCATACTAGTTACGATTTGCATCACAAAGGTCTTTTCATATGTTCCGGTCCAGCTTGAAAAGATCCGTTCGCACCACCATCTCCGCAGCAAAGACAACAAGGGGTTTGCTCTCCAGAAAACCGGGAATGGATTCAAGACGGTAACCCCATCAACGGTGAAATTTCGGGATCGGCAAAATATAGATGTCAAATATTGCCTTCTATAGGGGTAAGTTCATTTCATAACATTTATGGTGATGAAAATAAATGGAACATATCATATATGCAGTGCATAAGTGAAGTGCAAAGGCTCGCTCCGGATTGCCTCGTCTGCATGAATTCTGAAGGCGTCATTCCCATCATTTACGATGTTTCCCCAACCTTGAGAAACCAACAGCGGAAAGGCAAACTGATTATTGGCGATGTTAAAAATCGCGAAGAGACATGGTATTGCAAAAATTGTGGCAGTAAATGGTGAAAACCACAGTATTTTCCCGTCCCCAATACCCGTCTTTCATTGTGCATAGATCAGGCTTTTTTAATTATTTTTTATAAGAGATATCTGATACCTATATACCCATCAGAACTTTCTGCTGGAACATAAGGACAGCAATAAACAAGAGAAGACAGCCGAATATTTTCTTGATCTCCTGTTCCTTGATTTTAGGCGCGACATTTGCCCCAATGAATGCGCCAAAGGCTGCCCCGGCACCGTATACGGCAACAAACGGCCACGAGATCTGGCCGATAGAAGCATGAGCAGTCGCTCCGGTGATGGAAACAAGAATAATGGTAAACATCGAGGTTGCGATAGCATAATGCACGGGTATACCGGCGGTCGCAAGGGCAGGAACAAAAAGTGCCCCACCGCTTGTCCCGGTGACTCCACTCAACAGGCCCCCGGCAAATCCCCAGAATACAAGATGGGAATACCATATGCGTTCGACCGGCTGTTTGCCCTGGTGATCAACCTGAGTCTCAAGAACAAAAGAAGGCCCCCACTTTACCTCAGTGAGGAACCGGAATGCAGGGATCAACATCTCAAGCGAAATAAGCGTGAGCATGACGCAGAAAATAAAAACAAGTATCCGGGCATCCACAAGCGTTGTTAGATAGGTCCCAATAACCGAAGCAATCATGCTGGGAATGATCATAATCAGCGCCACTCTGTAGAGGATAATACCCTGTTTCCGGTACCAGTACCGAGGCAGACATAGCGGAGAAGATCATAATAGTAAGGCTGGTACCGATTGCTGTTTTCGTATCAAGGCCGAAGATCAACGAAAGTGTCGGGACATAAAAAAAACCACCACCAAGCCCGATTATAGCGGCAATAATGCCAATACCAATCGCAATCAGGCCTGCGGCGAAATATTCGATCACGGAATGTACCTGCCCCTGTCGTTATTTTGTCGAGCGGTGAGGTAGGCTAGCATGGATTGTACCCGAATACGAATGCTTGCAAGGTGTTTCCTGGCTCTCAAAACCTGATAACCCGGATATTATGTTTTATCTAAGAGCATTAATAATGATAAACAATTTATTCGCACACTATCTTGTAAATATGCTGCCCCTTAAGATATAGTTTTCATATTTTAACTAGAGTTTTTTAGATAAATATATATTTATTACCAAGAGTAGCAATACATATATGAATGCAAGTTGTCCCTTGAGGACACGGGGGCAATTTTTCCAAGGGTTTTTGAAAAAACCGAGATATCAGAGGATTGACCCATGACCCCTCTTGTTGTTTATTATTCCCGCACCGGACACACCCAGACCGTGGCAACATCGCTAGCCAAGAAGATTGGGGCAGAGACAATCCGGATTGAGCCTGCAAGCCGGGTGAATCTTGCGTTTGGCGCCATGGAAGCGCTCATGTCCATGACCTCCCCTATCAAACCCTGTAGAACTGATCTTGCCGGTATTGATACCCTTGTCATAGCGACTCCGGTCTGGGCTACCAAAATCCCGCCGTATGTTAATATGTACCTTTCCCTGTTGACCGGCGCTGAAGGAAAACCATTCCACGTGCTCGTTGAGCGAGGTTCGCCTGGCTCGGACCGGCCGACAGAAGTCGTGTGCCACCTGCTTGAAAAGAAAGGTATGAGATTTATGTCATCGGCTACAATCGTGGAAAAAGACGTGGAAAGCGGGCTCTATGAGGATACTGTCCGCCGGTTTGCTGACGGGATCCTTTCAAAATAACCCTCTTTTCATCGGGTGTGCCGGTATTCAAGACCTCCCGCGATACTGCTGACAAACCCATAAGCGCTGTTTTTTAGTAATGCAAAAATGCAGACTCCCCGGGGAAACCTTCGACGAGTAGCACGAATAGGAGGATAAAAACGATAAAAATTATTACGATTGTGAACAATTTGTCATACATCACGTGTTCGTTGTCACAATAACGGACCTTCTAAAAAATATTGAGGTTACATAAATGGTTACCAAGGGAATGTTACTTGTAGGCCATGGAAGCACCATGCCTTACAATAAGGAGCTCATTGAATCAACAGGAAAACTGATCCAGTCGCAGACGTCAGAATTTGTTGTAAAATGCGGTTTTATGAATATCAATAAACCATCCATCAAGGATGCGTTAGCTGAGTTCAGGAAAGAAAATATCGATGTGCTTGTGGTCGTCCCCCTCTTTCTTGCAAAAGGTGTCCACATCGAAAAAGACATTCCATCCGAGATTGGCCTTCCTGAAGGTACAAAAAAGGGCACGTTTGTCCTTAACGGAAAATCCATTCCGCTTGTCTATGCAGATCCCATCGGGATTGATCCCCTTCTTGCACAGCTGATGGTAAAAAATGCCCATCAGGCGCTTACGCTTATCTGAAAACGTATATGCGGATCCTGGTACTCGATACGATCCATGGCGGCAACCGTATTGGAGCAGCGTTTGCTGAGGCCGGTAACACGGTTGATATTGTCGATGTGTACCGGGGCTCAACACCTGAGGTTGCGCAACGGGCTAAAAACACAACCTACGATCTCGTTGTGTCCCCGGTTCACCTCGACCCGGAACACCCATTGGTCTGCCGGAGGAGAGAACCGGTCATTTCCCACCATGACGCAGTCCGGCAGCTGCTGTGCGGAAATGTGCCGAGTCCGATGATTGAAATTACCGGGGCACAAGGAAAGACTACAACAGCACATGCTCTTGCTCATCTGCTTACGGGACCCGGCGTGTTACATACTTCAACCGGTACCTATGAAATGCCAGAGAAACGGCTGATTTTTAAAAAAAGCATTACGCCGGCTTCAGTTCTGGATGCCGCACAGAAGGCAGTATCTATGCGGGGCTGGCTTATCGCTGAAGAATCACTTGGTGTAACCGGTGCTGGGGATCTTGCCATCATTACCTCCCCGGACGACTACCTGTGTGCGGCCGGGAAGAAAAGTGCTCTTAAAGAAAAAGCTGCCTCGGCACAAAAGAGCCGGCGGTTGCTTATGGCAGTGTCGTTAGAAACCGGAAAGAGTTCAAATATTGTCAAGCTTGACGACATTGTTTCCGTTTCAGGTGCATCTTGCACACTTTCAGTGGACGGGCGATCCGGTTCATTTACAAATCAACTTCTTTCTACACCGGGGTACCGCGTGCCCCTTACCCTCGCCGGGGCTGCAGACTATAATGCTTGGCTATGACCCTTCACTCCTGGACACATTTACTGGTATACCGGGACGTATGTCGGTGATGAAACAGGACAATATCCTCATTATAGACAATGCAAACAGCGGGACGACTGCGGAAACAACTATCGACGCAGCACGGTACGCCCGGATGAGTGCGGGTTCTCCCGGAATAACTCTTGTAATAGGCACAGTCAAGGGTGACGGTGCGGTCTGCGAAGGATTCAAAGACGACCAGATCCTCAAAGCAGTCCGGACCATCCGGCCCCGGATACTTATCTGGGTGGGGGATCCACCTTCACTCAAAGAATCTGACGCTCCGATTGCAATCGATGCAATCTTTCCGACTCTTGAAGAGGCAGAGCGGTGTGCCATTGAAAGGACGACTACCGGCGCCATCGTGCTCGCAGTCAAGACATGGAGATAACAAATGCCAACACGGTTCATGCATCCACGGCCAAGCTCTATTGTAGCTGCTCTTTACACTGCACGGGATCTCAAAGTGGACGTCGCGATCCTGCACGGCCCTTCCGGCTGCTCGTTCAAACATGCCAGGCTTCTTGAAGAGGACGGGATGCGGGTCCTGACAACTGCTCTTGCCGATAACGAATTTGTTTTTGGCGGCCAGAAGGCTCTTGAGAGTGTGTTACGGTATGCAGAGGACCAGTTTGCACCCAAAAAAATGGCTGTAATAGGAACCTGTGTCTCGATGATCATCGGTGAGGACCTCCAAGCTGCCATCGAAAGTGCCGGGGTCACGACCCCGATTATTGCTGTCGATATCCATGCCGGCTTCACCGAAAACATTGCCGGAGTTCTCTCCACTTTAGATGCAGCAAAAGAGGCAGGGTGGATAAGCGAAGAAGAACTTACCCGCCAGTACCGGCTCATGGAAAAGGCAAATGAGGTCGAGAAACTCCGGGGGGCAGCGTCAAAGGAATATCTCGAACCTTTGCGCGGGGACTTAAAACACCTCGCCGGGGAGCGCCTCATCGCATGCGCACGGAGCGGGAAAAAGGGCGTCGCTATCCTCAATGCCAAAAAAGAGACAGCTTATATGTTTGCCGATGAACTTATCGCGCTCCACGAAGTCTGCCCGGATGCCGATATAACCTATATCGCCAATCTCGACAACAGGGGTCTACCCAAGGTCCGGGTCGATGCCGGACGAATACGGGACGAAATGATCCGGCGCGGAGTACCGCTTGAAGTAATAGGGGCATTGGACGAGTACGGGGCAAACGGGGATACCCTTGGCACCCGTATCCGGGAGATTGCACCCACGTTTGCCTTTATTGCTGGCGTGCCCCATGCTATTCCCCCGGCGTATACGAACGGGATAGAATGTTTCTCGGTTACCAACGGGCCCCGGCAGGTGGCGCCGCTGCATGCTATCGGCCACGAACATGTGCTGGTCGAGATTGATCTCCACCCCAAGACGCTTGGGGTACGCGACATTGTGGAGAGTGAATTTGGCGCTGTGCTCAGGAGTCTTGTATGATGAAATCTCTCCTTATAACCGGTGACAGATCCGGAAGCGGGAAAACAAGCATCACACTTGCCCTTGCCGCTCTTTTAAAAAACGAGGGTACTGTCCAGACATTCAAAGTAGGCATGGACTATATCGATCCCTCCTATCTTTCCGCGGTCTCGGGGAGGCCCTGCCGGAACCTCGATAACTTTGTATTAAGTGAAGGCCAGATCCGTAACATCTTCTTACAGGGCTCCCGGGGCGCCGATATTGCATTGGTCGAAGGCGTACGCGGGTTGTACGAAGGTGCCGAAGCTCTGGATGATTCGGGAAGTACTGCAGCCATTGCAAAGGTACTGGATCTGCCGGTCATCCTTGTTATCTCAGCGCAGAGCATTACCCGGAGTGCGGCTGCGATTGTCAAAGGATTCCAGGCATTCGATCCTGAGATCCGTATTGCCGGTGTCATTCTTAACCAGGTCAAGGGAGGCACGCACCGTGAAAAAGCGACCCGGGCAATCGAGTGTTACTGCGGTGTTCCGGTTATTGGTGCTATTCCCCGGATGGAAGAGATGCAGCTTGCAATGCGCCATCTTGGTCTCGTCCCGTACCGGGAGGGGGCTGGTAGGGGCGATTTTAATGACCGGATCCGGACGATCACCGATATAATAGGAAAATACGTCGATCTCGACCGTCTTCTTGCGCTCGCTAAAGAAATTCCGTCAATTGGGAAGGAGAAAGTTCCTGAACCAGCCTCAGGGCATAACCTGCGCATCGGTGTGGCGTACGATGAAGCGTTCAACTTTTACTATGCGGATCTTCTCGATGTCCTTCCTTCACTTGGGGCAACGGTTGTACAGTTCAGTCCTATTCACGACCGGTTACCGGACGCTGACGGGTATATTATCGGTGGCGGTTACCCGGAACTCTTTGTTCCCGAGCTGGAAGAAAATGATCGTATGCGTGAAGCGATCCGCGATGTGTCACGAAACGGCACGCCGATCTATGCGGAGTGTGGTGGGCTTATGTACCTTACTGACACGATGGTGCTCAGGAAAGGATGGCAGGGCCAAGACACTGAGATCTCCGGCGAGATGTGTGGCGTGTTTCCCGGTGAAAACCCGGATGCCGGCCCGGCGCGTGGTCAGTTACGTTGAAGGGACCAGCGTACAAGACTGCCCTATGGGTGCTGCACGGTTCCGCGGCCATGAATTCCATTATTCTGAAGTGGTGCTTGATCCCGCGACACGGTATGCGTATCACCTCTCCCGGGGAATCGGAATAAAAGATACTCTCGACGGTGCCGTGGTCAGCAATACGCTGGGGAGCTATACCCATCTCCACCCCGTGGGCAGCCGCGATATGTTCCGGAACTTTGTTGACCACTGCAGGAACATCTCGTAACCTTCTTTTTTGTAATTCCCGGACCACAATGGCTGCGGGATCGGTAAAAGAGAAGGTTTTCTTTGCCGAGCCATAGAAAAAACTAAAAAACCACGAAACCCCATCACATGCTATGATCATTTAACAATAACGTACCGTCAAGTTAATCACCTTATATAATTAGAATAATATCACAAAATAATTAAAAATAGGGGGAGTTCCGTCGCAGATTAATGAAAAATGGTTACTCAAAGAAAAAATGCATAATCTGCACATTCACTTCTCAGTTAATATCCCACCATTTCGCGGATGAACGATCTGGAATTTCCAGATAGTTGCCAGTGACGGGGGGTGCTCACTCATGCGAAAGCCTCATTTTCCTTATGTTTTCCCGCAGACTTTACAGAACCCGTGAATCCCATCGAAGTTAATTATATCTTTTACGATGGAATAATGATAGACAGGTAACCTAGTCAGGGTAAATGTAATGGAGGCAGCTGCGCGGAGAGCCGAATTTGTTGAGAGGGATGCGGTCCTCATATCTAAACATGCCCGGGACAGAATGTTCGAACGGAATATTTCAACGGACGAAGTGATGGATATTGTCGCTTCTGGTGAAATAATTGAGGAAGATCCCCATAGAATTCCCTGTCCCTCCGCCGTTATACTCGGTTTTATTAACCATATCGCATATCATGTAGTAGTAGCATTTTGCCCGGAGCATCTCGTCGTCATCACCGCATATTTTCCGAAAGAAGAGAAATGGGTAGAGCACCGTAGAAGAAGGTAAAACGAAGTAATTCAAAGGGGGGAAGCATTATGGCAACATCAAAAACAAAAAATACGGAAAAACTCTTCATGCGAAAGATGAAGGAAAAGTTTGCGGAAAATCCAGACAGCATCTCACCTGTCTTCGCACCAAAAGATAAGGACGTGTCAACCACTCGCATTGGAAAGAGGTCCGGTGGCCATAAAATCGAATCTAAGTCCTCTTTGAGCCCTTCAAGGGTAAAATTCGATCGTTGTTCTTTCTGTGATGGAACACTCGAAGAATCCACTACAGAGTTTATGGGAAGGGCTGGCAACGAAATCGTTGTAATTAAAGATGTGCCGGCGTATGTTTGCGAAAAGTGCGGGGAATCATATTACACTACGGAGACCTCCCGCAAGATCGATGTTGTTATGAGGGGTATGCACCAGAAGACACTCTGTGTCAGACCGCTTCCTGCCGGGGAAGTATCACTAAATATTTGATCTTTTTTCATCCATTATTCGGATAACGGATTTTTGCATTTAACAATAACGTACCGTCAAGTTAATCTCCTTATATAATTAGAATAATATCACAAAATAATTAAAAATAGGGGGGAGTTATCGGGTGAAAGTGAGTGTACTATTTACGATCGAACCTAAGATCGTATAAAGTGTGTAGTATTAGTCGATTATGACTTTCCCGGAGCGATGTATTTATTGATTAAGCAGGGCAGGGTCTGAGGCCTTGGATGTCCGCATCTCACTATTGAAAACCCGGATACGTCGTATTGATAGTTTTATCACTTCAGAGGAAAAATAAAAAGAGATCATGAACGAGCAGATAAAAAACAAGCAGTCTCAAGAGCAGCCCAAAAACGGACTTACCCAGACCGAACGGGCACACCTTGACGAGACCAAAAAGACGTATCACCGCGCCCTTGAGCAGTTAAGCCGTCTGTAATACAGCACTCTTTTTTATCCATTTTTTAACGGATTCCATCGTGTGAGTGTATTGTGCCACTTCAAGCATAAACGAGACGACCTCGTCATCGGTCGCCTGAATGCGGTATCCACTCTCCTTTAACAGGTTATCTGCAACAACAAAGGCTGTCCGCTTATTTCCATCGATAAAGGGGTGATCGGTGCAAATCGCGTGCAAGGCAATTGCAGCCTTATGGAATACGCTGCTTTTCCGCTCCAGCCGGTAGATGAGATATTCGATAGTTGCGAGATCTCGGACGCCGTGCTCCCCCCCGAAGTCCTCAATGATGTCGTTGTGAATCTCGATAATTTTCTCAACCGACAGTTTTTCCATTGTTATGAAACAATGACCCGAAAATGAGATAATCTCTCCGGTTTATGTTACCCTCGTGAATGTCACGAAAATGAAGTCGTCGTGACCTATCAATGTTGACTAATTAAAAGTCCCGACAACGCACCAGAATCCACTCCGGCAATTGTGGGTTCATTGCCCCCACAATCCGGTGAAGGTTCACAGGATCTCTCTTTTTCATTGTCCTATTCAGGAAAATGCGAACTTGATCTCTGCCAATGCCTTATCGATCAATTCCCGATTATACCCAAGGGGCAAAATACGACTGGAATAATCGCAGGTTTGATAATCTCGTCCGGGTATAACTATTGTATCATGCCGGAGCTTATCAAAAAGACCTGCAAAAACCCGGATGCATATCTGGATGAGCAGGATTTAAAGGACATTGCCGAGGCCCAAGAAGATATCCGTCAGGGGCATGTCTACACTACCAAAGAAGTACGTGCCAAACTTGGGATTGAATGAGTTATTCTATTTTTTGGACAGATCGTTCACGCAAGGATTTGGAGAAGTTATCTCCCTCAATCTCAAAACGAATTGTTGATAAAATTGAATCGTTATCGGAAGATCCTCACCGCACGGCAGAACGATGTGAGGGATATCCATGGTATCATCAGCGTGTCGGGAACTATCGGGCCATCCTTGAAATTGATGATACGGAATTGATGGTTTCCATTTTAAAAGTAGGTCCGAGAAAGAAAGTATATGATCGGTGATATTCCCTTTCAATCAAAACAGGCCCTATCCGCACATTGTGGGTTCATTGCCCCCACAATCCGGTGAAGGTTCACAGGATCTCTCTTTTTGTCTTATTTAGGAAAATGCGAACTTGATCTCGGCATATGCCTTATCGATCAATTCCCGGTAATACCCAACATCAAACGATGATGCGCACCACACTGGTTCCACTTTGTATCGCCGGGCATCGGTCACAACGTACTGAATTTTCATACCGGGAGCAATCTCTATCTTGTTATCCTGGTATGCCTGCACTGCTGCGCCTTCAATGCACCGGTGCGCATACGTGAGCCGGCTAATCCGGCGGTTGATCATCATTTCCTTTGGATCCGCCGCCGGCAGGTTGTGTATGGTTTCCCGGTAAATTCGTGTGACTTCATCCTGTGTCTCTTTGAGTTCTGCAATCGTTTTTACCCGGGACATGACATCCAGCATCCTGCTCTGCATCTCGCGCACGTACTCTGCCGTATCATGCCTTCTTGCGGCAATCCCCCGGACCTTGATACTACCATCCGGTTGCCTGCCATAATATCGGTTATAGGCACCAAAACCATCCGCGAGCGGCAGAAAGACGATCCAGTCGAAGTGGTCAACTTCAAGGAGCATATCGGTCTCACGCTCGACCCGTTCCCTGAGTGCTTTGATCGGTGATCCCTGCACCCAGAGGCAGTCTACGATCCCGTGCAGTATCCGGAAATCCATCTCCTCAGCGATATCTTTGGTCTGTATCAGGATTTCCCGGGAGCGGCCTGTGATGCCTTCATGAACCTCAATTCTCCCGAACTTTGCATTCTTGTAGCCCGTGTACCCGAAACAGGTGACGAGCATCCACTTGAGAATTGCATCAGTACCGGCAAACCGTGGATTGGTCTTCTTGAGGCGCTTGGTTCTGATACGGAGTTCGAGCAGCGGCTTGAGGACGGCGGGAAGGAATCCCGCCCGCTCCTGATGCCCGACCGTCTCCGGAGAGAGGTTCGCTTTTACGATGATTGAGGGATACATGGAGGTGTAATCGATCTCCTCGACATTCTCATACGTTCCTGGCTTCGGCTGGTACATCATCCCGCCCCGGTCAGCAGCCTGGAGGGCGGAGAGCTTGCGGCTCTGCTCGGGGTCGCTCTTGCGGAACGGTACCGCAATCCCCCGTTTTACTGCTTCGTAGACTTCGTAACTGCTGATGAGCGTTCCCGGCGTGAACCGGGACGCAAGGTTAGGGGAGAGTCCTGCGAGACGGGCGGCCATGAGTACCTGCTTCCAGACCGCCCTCCCGGAACACGAACGATTGTTCGGTATCGATCAGGATGCGCCCGTCCGGAATAAGCGCGGATTCCTTGTGCTCCATCCTGCCGTAACTCCAGTACGAGCGGGCGTCCATCTGCCGGTACTTTCCATTCCGCGAGAAGGGCATGACCAGGTCATACTGCTTTGCCAGCGTCCGGATCTTCGGCATCCAGGTATCGGCATCCGGCATGAGGATTACATCGGGGTCAAGGGAACTGACGAGCCCGAAGAGTGCTCCGAGGACTTCATGGTTCTCACCGGTAAGCCGTTCTCTGTGGATCCCCTTCACTTCAATTTCTGTGAACTGCGAGGAGAGCGCCGGGTTGCCCTTGATGTCAATTTCCATTACGGTAAGGTCATGTGCAATCTCCGGGGAAAACCGGTCGTCACCTTCTCCCACACACGGGCAGATCCCACGCTCGGCCATGAACCGCTGGTCCCGGCGCACATCAACGTTGAAGATATCGATGTCGAACTGCGCCTGCCGTTCTATCGCTTCGGCCACATCCCGGCCTGCAAAGACAGCGTACCCGGGGAGTTCGCCAAAGATGGTTTTGATGGTGCACTCCTCCGCACCGTACCGCTCTTCCAATGCTTCGATCATCTCATGGTGAGCGTGAGGGTCGTGGAGGTGGACGTAAAAAGGTGGCTGATAGTCGTAATGGGTTTTGGTTACAGTGCCATCCTTTGTCCAGAGGTCAATACCATGATCTCGGTACGCGGAATCAAGGATCCACACGATCCCACTCCGGTCTTTCGTAGTCCTGGTGCTCGAGGATCTTGATTTGCATAGCACCGGATCCCTGCTGCACTGAGGAGGATAAGGATCCGGCCTTGGGAGATGTGAAAGTGATCGGAACTTAGCGAAAAATAATATGATAATATCCCATCAATATTGACAATTCAAAGTCCCGATAATGCAACAGAACCCTTCATTACCTTAATACTTGAATTGGTTCTATGTACTGCTATGGAATTAGGGGACCTGTTTGTTGAGTTTATTGAACGGTACCGCCAAGTTACCGTTGAGGCAGATAAGGTCGAAATGGAAAAGATTGGCTTTTGCGATCTTACCCTCAACCAGTTTTATTATCTCCGAGGTATCCAACGCAACGATAGGATCACCTTAACTGAGCTTGCCCAAAAACTCGGTGTCTCAAAACCTTCAGCCAACGCCGCAATTACAAAACTTATGAAGGATGGATTCGTTGTCCGAACCCAATCCGATGTTGACCAGCGCAAATTCCTCCTGTCCCTGAGCAAAAAAGGTTGTCAAGTTTTTAAACACAAACAGCGGGTTTTTGAGGCATTCATAAAACAGATTGAGAAAACCACAACAGAAAACCAGCAGAAAACCCTTACAGAAGCCTTCCGGATTATGATTGAATGCTCACCGGAAAAGAAAGAGTAAATCAATAAAATTGGTTAGTTAATCTAACAAACTATTTATTATGGCCAGGCGTACTAGTTGGTATGCAAAGCGAACGATTCAAACCGGGTATGAGAAAAATTGAAGAAACTGACGGCAACGCCGATCTCATATTTTCAGGATGGTTATCCTTATGGTCGGAATAACCGTTGATCGTGATCTCTGCACCCAGTGCGGGATCTGTTCGGAGATTTGCACGACGCAGATTATAGCACGGGCTGATAACGATGCTGCGCTTCCGGAAATCCCGTCCTCGAAGGAGGCAGGGTGTCTGTCCTGCGGGCATTGCGAAGCATTCTGTCCGACCGGGGCGCTGACCCGCGAACACAAGGAAGGTGTGCACCTCCAACGTGCAGCAGCGCCTGGATTGATGCATCCGGAAACTCTAGGTACCTATCTTAAAAGTCGCCGCTCGATCCGGGTATTCCGTCCCGATCCGGTGGCCAATGAAACCCTTATGCAGATCCTTGGGATCGCCCGCTATGCTGCGACCGGGAGCAATTACCAGCCTGTCGAATGGGTAGTCGTGAACGGTGCTGAAAAAGTCCATACCATAGCCGCACTTACGATGGATTATTTACAGGAATCGGGGAAAAGTGATCATCCTATCAGTGGATACATTCCTTTACTCACTGAATACTGGAATAAAGGAATCGATATTGTCTGCCGGGGCGCCCCGGTTCTTATCGGCGCCCATGTTCCCACGGGGAAGGCGGATTCCACGGGTCTGGTAGAGACCGATGCGATCATCGCACTTACCCATGTCGATGTCACCGCCCCGGCTTTCGGGCTCGGGACGTGCTGGGCTGGACGGCTGGTCAGTGTTGCCCAGAATTATCGTCCCGTAAGAGAAGCCCTCCACATCCCGGACAACCGCAAGCTTGCCGGCGCGATATTGGCCGGGTATCCAAAGTATAAACCGATGCGCATTCCGGAGCGCAGCAAACCTCTCAAAGTGACGTGGTTATAATAAAAGTTTTAGCAATTAACGGCAGCCCACGGAAGAAGTGGAACACCGCAACTCCCCTTGAACATGCACTCAAAGGCGCAAAATCCGAAGGGGCTAAAACTGAACTCATCCATCTCTACGATCTGGACTACACGGGCTGCACAAGTCTGTTTTGCCTGTAAAAGGATCGGTGGGAAAAGTTATGGACACTGTCCGGTAAAGGACGAACTCCTGCCGCTCTTTAAAAAAGTCGGGGCCGCAGACGCGATCCTCATCGGTTCGCCCATCTATTACTCGCTAATTACGGGAATGACACGATCGTTTCTCGAACGGCTGATGTTCCAGTACTCGGTCTACGACCCGGAGCACTCCTCGCTTTTCGGGAAAAAGATCCGGACGGGTTTTATCTACACGGCCGGGGCCCCGGAACCAATGGTAAAGGAAATGGGCTTTGACCGGTTTGAGCAGCCAACCGAGATGGCAATGGCCCGGATCTTCGGTTCATGCGACACGCTCTGGGTCACTAACACGTTCCAGTTCGACGATTATTCAAAGTACGTATCCACGCTCTTTGATCCGGTGGCAAAAAAGAAACACAAGGAAGAACAGTTCCCGCTCGACTGCAAAAAGGCGTACGAACTCGGGAGCCGGCTTGTACGAAAGGACGCATAATTTTTTCGGCGCTGGTATCTCTTTTTGTTCTATCTTTTGCCCGGACCCCTTCTGACACATTCGGGGTATTATACGGAACATCAGAGAAGAGAGGGAATATGAGACAATAATTCAGCTTGTCCTAGTTCGGCGACTACGGCCGAAATGGTCCCAAAAGATCTTGTTTTTAGCTATTTATTTTTCTTGAACTGTATTTTTTCTTTAATTGTTATTTACGGTAAATTGAGCATATTTTTCGAACGCTTCTGTTTTCATTTTATGTAAATAAAAGGAAAGCAGGACAGGACTGTATTACCTTTCCCTTAATTTGAAAAAAAATTGTTCGAAGAATTATTTCAATCCACGTACTCGCACGGGGTACGACCTGCAGCCATCCAGCAGGAACGGACTCGCATCAGATTTCAATCCACGTACCCGCACGGGGTACGACTCCAGTAGACCCATATACTTACCGGCATATTCAAATTTCAATCCACGTACCCGCACGGGGTACGACGGTTTACCATTGCCGCCGGTGCGTGGCTGTCAGTATTTCAATCCACGTACCCGCACGGGGTACGACGATATTGTGAGGACTGTGGCACGGTGCTAGAGGATTTCAATCCACGTACCCGCACGGGGTACGACGAGTGAATTTCACCCAGAAAAATGCTGGAAATATATTTCAATCCACGTACCCGCACGGGGTACGACAACTAGACCGGCAGATGTCGCAGGGTTCCGGGAAATTTCAATCCACGTACCCGCACGGGGTACGACTTTTCCGCTGCTGGTGCAGATGCACCGGGCCGCATTTCAATCCACGTACCCGCACGGGGTACGACTCCGGTGCATATCGTGACCCAACCGGGCGAGGGCATATTTCAATCCACGTACCCGCACGGGGTACGACTTCGGCACATCCGGCCAATGCTTGTTCAGAACCGCATTTCAATCCACGTACCCGCACGGGGTACGACTCATAAGATTTTGCCGGACGTGACACCATGATCATTTCAATCCACGTACCCGCACGGGGTACGACATCTTCTACGTGATCAGCTCGCAGAAATCTACAGATTTCAATCCACGTACCCGCACGGGGTACGACGGGCAGCTCCTGGATATGATCTCTCAAGTAACCGATTTCAATCCACGTACCCGCACGGGGTACGACCTCTACGCGCCGGCACCTATGCGGTTGTTGGGATATTTCAATCCACGTACCCGCACGGGGTACGACCGTCGTCGGCAGTTCAACAGGAGCGGTTAAAATTATTTCAATCCACGTACCCGCACGGGGTACGACCTGAAGTACTCTATTTTAACCGCAATGAAGAAGAATTTCAATCCACGTACCCGCACGGGGTACGACATGCAAAAACAGATCCAACAACGCGCGGATCTTATTTCAATCCACGTACCCGCACGGGGTACGACACACAACCGGGGCCGCTCCTATCGTGGTCCTCAAATTTCAATCCACGTACCCGCACGGGGTACGACATGAGTTCTGCAGCGGGGATCGCAAAGTGTACCATTTCAATCCACGTACCCGCACGGGGTACGACACCGGGTTATCTGGTAGTGTGGCTACCAATACCCTATTTCAATCCACGTACCCGCACGGGGTACGACATACGCAGGGGTGCTGTAATAGCCGACACACCCGATTTCAATCCACGTACCCGCACGGGGTACGACCAGCAACTAACTCTCTGGTTTACAATGCACTTCCATTTCAATCCACGTACCCGCACGGGGTACGACCCGGGTTATCTGGTAGTGTGGCTACCAATACCCTATTTCAATCCACGTACCCGCACGGGGTACGACATCAAAGTGGGTGCGGCCGCGACCGGGCTCCAGGTATTTCAATCCACGTACCCGCACGGGGTACGACCCTTAATCCCTTAGCACCATACTTCTTTCTTATTATTTCAATCCACGTACCCGCACGGGGTACGACTCTCAAACCAGTCCCACATTTCACCCGATGAGGAATTTCAATCCACGTACCCGCACGGGGTACGACTTCATCGTCTTCCGCTTTCAGATGTGGGCATTCCATTTCAATCCACGTACCCGCACGGGGTACGACGAGATGAGCGCACGTCAGGCCACACACCGGGAAATTTCAATCCACGTACCCGCACGGGGTACGACCGTCCTGGAAGGCCGCCCTCATCATCAGGGAGCGATTTCAATCCACGTACCCGCACGGGGTACGACTGGCGACCTGCCCGGGATTAAGCACTTCCTGTTTATTTCAATCCACGTACCCGCACGGGGTACGACTCTGTGTAAACCATCTCACATCACTTCCTTAAATAATTTCAATCCACGTACCCGCACGGGGTACGACTCAGTATTGCTGATGTGTATTTCCAGTTCGTGCGATTTCAATCCACGTACCCGCACGGGGTACGACAGAACCAATACACGTTACGGGGCAGGTTGTTAAATTTCAATCCACGTACCCGCACGGGGTACGACGGACTTTTCCCACAATAATGGTTATGACGATGAATTTCAATCCACGTACCCGCACGGGGTACGACTCATTGACCGTTGTTACCACCTCGTGTGTAACTGATTTCAATCCACGTACCCGCACGGGGTACGACCTGAACACTCTTGCCCAGATACCGGGTGCCCGTATTTCAATCCACGTACCCGCACGGGGTACGACCACCATTAATCAGATGCTTCAGCAGCTTGGGTACCAATTTCAATCCACGTACCCGCACGGGGTACGACGTATTTCAGGAGTGCGATGCCGTGGATCAAACGATTTCAATCCACGTACCCGCACGGGGTACGACACGCCTTCTGCGAGCATCGGAACGTCTTTGATCAATTTCAATCCACGTACCCGCACGGGGTACGACGGAAGCTGCGGATGTCGGAGCGCCACACCACAGAATTTCAATCCACGTACCCGCACGGGGTACGACTTCATTCATGGTTGTTGGTCTGCTCATTAAGCCGATTTCAATCCACGTACCCGCACGGGGTACGACATTCAGAAGGCGGGGAACCGCTCGCGCTTATCGTATTTCAATCCACGTACCCGCACGGGGTACGACCCGGACCCTGGCACAGTACCGCCATTATCGAAATATTTCAATCCACGTACCCGCACGGGGTACGACGAGGAACCATGACATTACAGGCACGCAGATTCAATTTCAATCCACGTACCCGCACGGGGTACGACACGGGTGTCAAAATCACCCCGACTGCAGCCGTAGATTTCAATCCACGTACCCGCACGGGGTACGACAAACTCGTGACCGTTACCGTGTTCGTTACCGGGGATTTCAATCCACGTACCCGCACGGGGTACGACTCATCACCAGACGCTCTGCGTTTTCCTGCACACATTTCAATCCACGTACCCGCACGGGGTACGACTCACTCCTCTACACCAGAGAGTCGCGCGTTGATTATTTCAATCCACGTACCCGCACGGGGTACGACATAGAGAATATCCAAGGGCCCGCTGGGTAAAGGTATTTCAATCCACGTACCCGCACGGGGTACGACTTTCCAGTGCTTCTTTGATCTCTTCGGGGCTTTTATTTCAATCCACGTACCCGCACGGGGTACGACTATATTTGTATATTTGTATATACTTGTATATACTATTTCAATCCACGTACCCGCACGGGGTACGACGTTCCCTTCCATGGCTCCGCATTGGATCAAGATTTATTTCAATCCACGTACCCGCACGGGGTACGACCACGGTCTGCATTCTCGTACGCCAGTCGAAACCGATTTCAATCCACGTACCCGCACGGGGTACGACTCTCTTTTTCTGGCATTTCTCGCGCGATGGTTTTATTTCAATCCACGTACCCGCACGGGGTACGACTTGACAATCGCCTGGATCGTGCTCACCCGGTCGAGATTTCAATCCACGTACCCGCACGGGGTACGACCCTCAATCGGGAGTCTTATTACTGCATCGCGCCTATTTCAATCCACGTACCCGCACGGGGTACGACCCGGGATTCGTCGACATTCCGTGTGCAGTACCGATATTTCAATCCACGTACCCGCACGGGGTACGACGAATAGACCCCCCATATCGCATAAGAGTACCATAATTTCAATCCACGTACCCGCACGGGGTACGACATAAGAAAGCATGGCTCAAAGAACATCACGGATGATTTCAATCCACGTACCCGCACGGGGTACGACTCAGTGGAGCGTTGCCTGATGAAGGCGCATAGGTATTTCAATCCACGTACCCGCACGGGGTACGACGATATTGAGGGTTTCCTGCGCCTTGCATTCGATCCCATTTCAATCCACGTACCCGCACGGGGTACGACTGCAAATTAGCTAACCATTCTTATGGTGGAATAAACAGATAATCATTTCTTAAACAAGAAACCGGGTTCAAAATTTTGGATCTTTCACAGGATTTTCCGGACGTTTCGCCTCTTCTCAATCCGAATTATTCGCGATAAATTCGGGAAATCACCAAAAAGTATTAAATAACAGATTCGAAAATTCTCCGCGAACCTTCAGGGATGACTATGGCAGCTCCCAGTTCGCAGTCATCAGGTTACCAGTAACCCTTCAGGATTATAACCGATCTTGTTTCCCAGATGTTCTACCCGGTGCTGCCAGTTAGATCCCAGATAATAAAACCGGATACTGTCCCGGTCCTTATCCATAATCCCGTTCAAGGAATGTTTAAGCTTTGCAAACTGGGTGGGATCCACAAGGCATTCGAAGACGGAATTCTGTACCCGCTGCCCATAGTTCACGCACTCTTTCGCAACCTGTCGGAGCCTTCGCCGACCTTCCGGAGTTTCCGTATTTACATCGTAGGTGACAAGAACCATCATTATCGATACCTCAGTTCATGAAGAATGGAGGGTAGCCATCGATATCCCCGCGCAGAAACCGGGCCATCAGCAGTGCTTGGATATACGGCAAAAGACCGATTTCAATCTTCTCGTTGAGGTACGGATGCGTGATCTCGTCCTGCTTCCTCTTCTGCCACGCACCCAGCACGGCTTTGCGTCCCTTGTCGGTCAGGATGATCCCCCCACCTTCTTTGTGCAGGAAATCCTCCCTGCATACCTGCTGGAGATTCACCATGCTCAGCGCAAGACGGTCCGCAATAAACGGCCGGAATTCCTCCATCATGTCAAGCGCAAGGCTTGCCCGTCCGGGCCGGTCAGTATGGAAGAACCCGACATACGGATCGAGGCCGACTGTCTCCAGTGCTGATTCCACATCGTGGGCAAGGAGCGTATAGAGAAATGAGAGAAGGGCATTCATATTATCTCGGGGAGGGCGCCGGTTTCTTTCGCGGACAAAGAACGCATCTTTCTGTTTGAGGATCAGTTCGTCCATCACATCGAAATAGAATTTTGCGCAGTTCCCTTCAAGGCCCCGCAACGCATCGGCGTTGGGACACTCCTCAATCTTCGACAGGTTCTCGATCAGGAGATTATCCGCATTCCTGATGGTTTCGCACCGGATTGTATCGCCATGATCCCGGATGCTTCTCCCAAGAACTGTCCGGCAGTTGACGATCTTTGCTGTAATGAAACACCTGGCGATATCCAGTGAGGCCCCTGAGTCGTCAGCAATACGGTACTGGGTGCGCCTGAGCAGAACATTTCCCCGTATGCGACCATTCACCCGACCCATAAATTTTCCATAGGGTGTGAGAAACGAAAGCCCGACATTATTGTCCGTGCACAACTGCATCAGCTGGGGGCTCGCTCCCATGTAGCCAAAACAGACAATCCCTTCGATGTTATGAATGGGAATCCTGAAACGCTCATCGCTACCGACCTTCACGATAACATTCTCGCCGTCACGGTGCAGGAAGGAGTCGGGTGTCGTGACATACAGAGTGTTGAGCAATTTTCTCATTTCATCCTCTCTCGTTGATGGTATCGGATTCCGGCCACCTGCGGCTGGTACTCACTGGTCAAGCGCGCACGCCTCCCGGATATGTCTCCCGATGTATTTCCGTACCGGACTTTTCTTCTTTGTCAGTTTCGGGACACATATATCGACAAGAGAACAGAGGGCACAGTTCTTCCCGGCTTCCGCTTCCGGCGTAATCCCGTTCCGGAAAACCGTATGCATTTCATCGGCCAGCGATCGTACCGTGCTGCGCAGATCGTCCGTGATGGCAATATGTTGTCTCCTGCGGATTTCGTTGTAATAGAAATCGGCGGAGTCAATCTGAATGCCGAGCATCTCCTCAAGACACATTACCTGTGCACAGAGCTGGACCTCGTCGCGCTCATCGATCTTCGGCTTTCCCCGTTTGTACTCTACGGGTTTCATCAGCCAGAGGCCTTCATGATCCGGAATTGAGATTCCCGCATCCGACCGGGTATTCTCGATCACATCCGCAATACCGGTCAGTCCCAGCGTATACGAGACCAAGGGAAATGCCCGTGAGATGACGATATCGCCCCGAGACTCGTTGAAGAATGGATCATCGACCCGTTCATGAACGAACCGCCCTTCCTGCGTGCGGAGATTTTCCTGCCACTGCTGCTCGACATGGATTAGCGCCCACTGCCGCTTGCAGAAACAAAAATGCTGGATACCGGATAACGAGAGCAGCTCGTCATCGGTGTAGGGAAGTCCGCTCATAACTTTTCGATGATTTCTACTCCTTTGGGTACGTTCTTGTCTACGGTGACTTTGTAATCCCCAAATGAGCGAGGCGGGAGATCTTTTGGGATCGTCTCGATCTTCACTTTGTCGAACAGGATGTGAGACTGGCAGCACCCGAATTCGCTGTCATGCTTGAAGACGATCAGTTTCCTTGCGGAGAGTTTCCCCCGGGATGCAGAATGGTCGTGCTCGAACATGTTGACCAGACTTTCCCAGAGCAGGGCGAGATCGTCTTCGGAGAAGCCGGTAGTTTTCTTTGCGAGATTTGCAGATACATAACCCTCAACACGGTACAGGCCGTAGGGGACAATCTGTTTCTTGCCCATTGTCTGGCCTTTCTCGGCATCCTTCGCATTTGCCACGGCCTGCCTTGTAATTGTTACTTCCTGCTGGAAGATCGGGTCCTGGCTTCGGGCAAAATTTAGCTGAACAGGGCCGCGAACCTGACCGCAGTTTACATCAGTTGTCATGACCGCACCAAAAGCACGGATATCGAAAAAGTTCTGGCACATGAATTTTGTAAGTTCTTCATCCTTGGGCTTCTTCGAGTCAGGCTTCCTCTTGAGGGCAGCATATGCTTTTGTGTGCTGTTCGTTGAGCACAACACCATCTTTCACATAGATGTCGTAGCCCTCTTTCCCTTCTTTTACCATGTCAACATAATCACGGATCTTCCGCTTGAGGCAGACATCGGTCACGATCCCGTAGCCGGTCTGTGGATCGACCCGGGGCATGTTCCCCATATCGGGATCGCCGTTCGGGTTCCCGTTCTCGACATCGAATAACAATACAAATTCGTACCGGTTCTTGATTGGTTCGCTCATTGATCTTCCTCCTTCTTTTCCTCGCTGTTCTCTTTCTTCTTGAAAAACGCCTTTTTCTGGTGATAGTACCCGAGCATGAACATCCCCTGCTCTTCCTGGTTCAGGTACGCCGGGAATTTATCAACGCCATCAAGCACTTCCACGATCCACTGGTTCGATTTGAAGCCCCAGTCCGATTTGGCAATGTGATGCTGGGCCAGTTTCAGCAGGACCGGGAACACAACGGACGGCGTTGTCGATGCACTGCTGAAGTACTTGCTCGTGATCGTGCTCTTCAGTTCCTTGTTCGTATCGCTCTGCGCTTTCTCCAGCACCGCAAACAATCTTCCGAGGCGGTACGGTACACTTGTGCTCTCTTTGTTCAGACTCACGGTAATCATATCCTCTTCATGTTTTCCTCTCGTTCGTGCAAGACGGATCAGGCAGGCCTTGATGAAGCCGGCCCGGGCATAATTAATCGATCGCTCGACTTTCACCCGGTTCAGGATCGCGTTGTACATCGGCACCGGGTAAAGTGTGTTCTCAAGAATCGAACGCATCAGGAGCCCCCCGAGAAGGGGCGATGATGCATTGTCACTGGAATTCTGGGGGACGGTCTGTTTCAGGAGCCAGTACACGGAGATAAATTGTGGCCCGCGATCATCCCGTTCGATCTCCATGTCGAGATGATGACGTGCAACACGGGCGATAAAATTCCCGAAACTGTCCTCATGCCAGAAACGGACAGCGAGCCGGGCATTGTTCGGTGCCAGACCAAGAATGTAGAATTTTGTTTTGTCCGGGTCCACGCCAAGATCTTTTTCTTCCAGATGCTGCCCGGTACGGACTTTCTGGAGGATATCGTTGACCAGCTGGCGGGTCTGGAGATCCTGTTTTTTTACTTCGCTTTTGGTTTCACCGGGTTCTTCGGGGGTCTCAACAGGATCGATAAAGAACCGGGCGAGATTCCCGCAGTTTTTCTTCGTGGTTTCGGCCCAGAAGACTGTTGTCGTGTTACCGATCTGGATCCGGTTCTTGCTCTCCCGTTCAAGAAGATAATTCAGTGCTGTTGTGTACTTGAACATCGCCGATTCGCTGATTGGGGCGTTGTAACTCTGATCTTTCCCATAGGATTCAAAAGCGGGATCATTAAAACTAACAAGAGACATTTCGGAAATCTGACCTTGTGGATTATAGACACCTTTAATTTTCTGATGAGTCCGGGCAATGGGTTCATGTTTACCTGTGACAAGGCACTGGGAACATTCCACTGAGTCTGTACTGTCTAATAGAGAATTGCGAGATTCCCATATCTGTCGGACAACCGGGTTCTGATGAATGTATTTTCCTCCAATATCGAAGACAAAGAATACACCCGCCAAAATTTCTTCCTCATATTCGGCAATTTTTGGATGCTGTAGTGATAATTCCGGTTTCCATCCATCCATAAATTTAAGGAATATCTGAACTTCAGGATCCGTCTGATGGTCCAGCAAAGAATGATGGAGTGTTCGAAACTTACTGAAATATTCACGAGATCGTGGCGAAACCACAATCATAGATTTTTGAGTTTGGTCAAGAATCTCGATCTCATGCGACGATGCATCCATTTTTTTCCTGAATTCATCAGGTTTCAAGCTCTCAATTCCAAAGATGTATTCGCATTTGTCACAGAGGAAACGTGGTGGGGGATTCTTTCCAGAGCGACTCCTTTGCAAGGGTACTGTCATTACCTTTGGAAGTTTTTTCTTTCCATCAGTACGGAGATCGACAATATTTGTAAGTTCTCCATCCTTTGAGATAACCAGCGCAAAGGAAACATTTGCTTGGCTGTAACCCGGTTTGGAGATCTTAACTGTCTCATCCGCTGCCAGGATATCGTAATACCGGACAAGGGACTCGACAATCACGAGTGAACACCTCCCCTGAGGCACTTCTGCACATCGATCATGCCATCGTTCATCTCCGCCCGGAAGAAAACCGGGTTCATGTTGTCGGCAAAATTAATGTCCCAGAGCATGAGCCCGAGATCCTTTTTCCCTTTCAGATCCGACAGGGGGATCTCTCCCTCAATGAACTCGAACTGAACGGGGAACTCGCGGCACCCGAAATACGGGTGGTGGAAACACTGACCTTTCCGCATCCTGCGGAGGGCAATGTTGTAATGCTTCTCAATGGTATCATCGGGTCCTTTTTTGTCGGTCATGTTGAAGTGGGCTTCAATGTAATACTCGACATCGCGGAGAACCATTGATGCACGCTGAACCCGATCATCGTTTGAATCCTTGAAGAGAACCGCCTCTTTCCCTGAAAAAGCACTTTTCACTTGGGCAAGCGGAATCTTTCCCAGCACTTCGTTCCTTCTGATGTTGTCAAATTTCACCGGCTTCATCACATGAATCCGGTCAATCTCCCAGGTTATCGCCGGCTTCCAGTAAATTGCTTCAAGAATCCCCCGGGCAGCTGAAGGGGTCATCACATCGTAACTGACCCGCTCGACTTTCATCTCGGGGCGCGTGAAGCAGGCGTAGTCGCCCCAGACTTTGAGTTTAATACCAAATCCGATATTCACCACCTCCTTACGTAATCAACAATGATCCATCGTAACCGGTATACTGCCGGAGTTTCAATCCTGTTTCATCGGAATAATCCTCACAGGATCGCAATACATAAAACCGGTCGCCAATCGTTTCAATCAGATTCATCCGTTCCATATTCCGGAATTCATTGGGATAGATACTGACTGAATACCCCTGGAGTTCCCGTACGAATTTCCAGGGAAATTCTGCTGCGCGTAATTTTGCAATCGTTTCCGTGGCGTGTTTGCCATAGGGTATGATCAGGTCTTTAGTCCCCTCCTCGATTATCTGAAATTTATCCGCGATATCCTCAAACGGGAATGCAAGTTCACCAGACCGCTCTTCGAGCTGGCGCAGGATTTTTTTCTCGTCCAGTCCGTCATCTCCCTTGTAGTGATATAAACGCCGGAAGTAATCCGCTACGGTCGGGAGCGAGAGCGGGTCATTCGATCCTGCAAGAGTCATCTCGCCAATTTCTGCAACGAGACTCTGCCATGAAGTCGCCTTTCCGTAAGATTCCGTTGATTTGAAAATGTAGACCTCCCCTTTCTCAGGCAATTTCCCTTCACGGTTGCACCTGCCGGCAGCCTGTGCAACCGAATCGATACCGGTCATTGTCCGGTACACAACGGGGAAATCGATATCGACACCGGCTTCGATCAGCTGCGTTGAGATGACCCGGCAGTCTTCCCCCTCGCGAAGCCGATTCTTGATCTCTGCGATCTTTTTCCTGCGATGGACCGGGCACATCCGGGCACTGAGATGATAGCAATTTTCGGACTCTTTGATCGCATTGTACAATTTCTTTGCATGATTCCGGGTATTCACGATACACAGGATCTGCCGGTGATCTTTCAGCCGGGCAGAAAGTTCCGCATCGCTGAGCGGGCCAAGATTCGTCACCCGTACCCGCTGGAAGGTTTCATACAATTGATCCGGGGACTGCATGATCTCTGGGCCGGACCCTCTCGTCAAGCAGATCACCCAATCGCGGTTGTGTTGCGGTACAAATCACGACCGTTGCGCCAAAGTTGCGTACAAGTTCCGACAATGCGGCAAGACAGGGAAGCAGGTACCCGGTTGGGAGCATCTGTGCCTCATCAAGAATGATTACGCTCTTTGCAAGGTTATGCAGTTTCCGGCAGCGGGATCTCTTGTTAGAGAAGAGCGAATCAAAGAACTGGACATTGGTCGTGACAACGATTGGCATATCCCAGTTCTCGGTTGCAAGCCGGAGAGATTCTTTTCCCGTATCCAAGTCTCCGGTATCAACCGTTGCCGGATCAAAATTGCAATGATGCTCCAGCACATTCTGCCACCCGAAAATGTCACGGAAAACATCGGCATTCTGTTCGATAATACTGGTATACGGGATGACGTAAAAGATCCTTTTGAGATTATTTTTCTTAACGTGTTCAAGCGCAAATGCCATTGAGGAGAGCGTCTTCCCTCCACCGGTCGGGACTGTCAGGCTGAAAATTCCGGGAGGAAACGAGCCGGCCTGAACGCACTGCTCGAAAATATTTTTCCGCTCGCGGTTGATGAGTGAATCTTCCGCACCGGAATTAATTTTCTGCATGTGAGTTTCGAATTTCTTATTCAGGATCTCAAACGATTTGTAGTTCCCACGTGATGAAGATTTTTCAGGAAAACAGAATTTTTCTGTGTCGAGTGAATCTGCATCCACAAGGCAGGAGTAAAGCATCCGCGTAAAGAATGAGACACAGAAGCCGGTTTTATGCGGGGAGGGGCGTAACCTGAAAGGCCCGATTGCCTGCGTGTCAATCGAAACCTCCGTGTGGTATACAGAATAATCCGGGATTTTTTCTTTCTGCAACCGTTCGCAGAGTCCACTTTCAGCGCTCCCGTAATTGAGCAGACCCCCATGGTGACCGGCAACAAGGTAGGCAAATATCAGCCCCGCGGCATACTGATCATCTTTGAATAACCGGGTTGCTTCTCTTGCACCGGCTGTTGAGTGGTCAACGGAGATCTTTTCTCCTTCAAGACGCTTCTGGAAATCGCGGGAGTATTTTCCGATATCATGAAGGATCCCACTGGCATATGCAAAGTCACCGGCACTGAAGTCGTCCGCAAAATTCCGAGTGAGGGTAGCGACATTCGTTAAATGAGTTTTCAATTGCTGCCAATCCGACTTATCCTGTTTCTCAGTAGAATGGGCATAATAAGGGGATGGCATCATATACTCGCTATACAATATTCAAAACGATAATAATTTGCAATCAATAGTCTATATCCCACCCAATATAACGAGTGGGATTCGAAGTAAACAATATTTACCAAATTCATCTGTTAATCTGAATTAAAAGAAGGAGGATACGAGCCATCCATATTTTCCTTTTATTTGCATAAACAGAAAAGCAATGTTGCGTCTATGAAGGTTTCGGATTTTTCACATCGGAAGAATTATATTTCAACCCTAAACACTATAGAATCGGAAACACATAATCAACCCTTTCGTCTGACAAGAATAAGCAACACTAACAAGCCGAAACCAATTAAAAAGATTTCTCCAAATGGAGTGAGAGAAAGAGAGATTTGAGGTGGTGGTTGTGGAGATGGTACCCACATATAAGGTGCAACATTGCCATCAATGCATCAAGCGTCCCTGCATTCCTTGTGGAGATGGTACCCACATATAAGGTGCAACTGTACTCATTATGAGTATTTTTAAAAGTGTTGACTGTTCATCCAGATGGTCCGATCCTGCAATACCATAATAGGCAATATAAACCGGGTAATCTTCAGGTAACATTACAAAATACCCTGATGAAGAATTGCTATCGTATTCAAGAGCAGGAATGTGATGTATCTGAGTTTCGCATTGGGCTAGCCCATTCATGTAACTTCCTCAAATTATTCCCTATTTTGAAAATGGAGGGTAATTATAATTTTCCGTGTTATTTGATAGGTTTTGGAAATAGAAATAATCTTTGCAACACGCGCAGAAACCATGCGCGATCCCGTGGCAGTATTGCCCGGACTGTAAGATGATGCTGCCGGATTAATAATCGTTTTTTTTAGTTCAAAAAAACCGTAACCCCTAATAGTAGATGATATCTACATATTATACGAGTGAAGATATACATCGACGAGTCTGGGGATATGGGCTTCACAGGGAAGTCATCCAAGTACTTTATTCTAGCCGGACTAATCGTGCATGATCCGCTTGCAATCAATCGTTGCTTTGCTAAATTAAGAAAAAACAAACTTAAAAAGAAATATCATGAACTGCCAGAATTTAAATTCAATAATTCGGGATCTGAAATCAAAAGACGCATTCTCTTGTGTATTGCAGCATCAAACGTAGACGTTTGTTATTGTGTCCTTCGTAAAAATCAGGTTCGTCCACATTTACGGACACAACATCAGATTATCTATAATTATTTGACTGGGCTAATGATTTCAAAAATTGTTCAAAGGTATAGTCAGGAGAGGGATTTAGAGATCACTGTTGATAAATCGTTAAATGGCATCCAACGAGAGGCCTTTAATCAATATGTTGTATTCAAAACGATGGATGAAATGGAGAAAAAATCGACAAGTGATTTTCAGATGCCGGTTATCCAAATCAGCCATACAGATTCAGCATGCGAACCTTGTATACAAGCGGTCGATTTTATCGCAGGTGCACTGCATTACTATTATCGCGAGAATGATGATACGTATTTCAACATTATCGATGAAAAGATACGAATCGAACTTGATTTTTTCAGGGGGATTCAGAAACGATAGTGACCCCTTCCCTACTTCGTCCCATCCACCTCAAGGTGGCATCATCCTTTTCGGGAAGGACTTACTCACTATGTATACAATATGTATTACATTATTAATAAATTTCGATGTTGATGTATTGTTCAAACGATGATTCTTCGCGCAATTTAAAAAAGAATTGTTGCGATGCATTATTGTAATCCGTAATGTATTTATAGACGCGCTGTACGATCGCGATTTTTCATTTTCACGCCGCACGGTACATGTTTTATGTTCGTTCCTCTTAAAAAGAACAATTATGTCACCTTCAGAACCCTTTGATATGGATCTGGCTGACAATAGACACCTTCCCTATCCGAGTTTCACTTGGCATGATATTGAGAAAGTGTTGATTAGATGCTTCGATGAAGCTGTCCAGATAAGAAAAGAACATGGTATGAAAAATGATCTGGCATTTCACAATAAAATTCAGGATTTGGTTAAGAATGCTGCCGGGGAACTCCATATGGAGGGTAAAAAAGAATTTGGAGTAAAAAAATTGAGTATCGATAAGAACGGGAAAAGCAGGGGCGGGGGTATTGATGTCATTTATCGTTATAAGGAACAGAAAATCGCCGTGATTGAAATAGATTCCTCTTACCGGAAAAGATCGGTTAATAAATTAAAAAAATCTGGGGTTGACCTGAAGTTCTGGTTATATTACGGTAGTAAGTATCAAATCGAATCGAATCCTGATCTGGCAGGGATACACGTTATCGTAAAAACGGAACCATATATCAAAAAAATAGATGTGTTACCTCGGGATATTCCGCTGTAACGCGGATATGAAGATTAGTTAATTCACCCTTCTTCCATTTTCCACCCTCACAAGATGGGGACAATAAATAGGGCCGTCTCTCCATTCCTCGCAGTCTTTTCCTATACACCGAACCAGGGCCAAATTATGATCGGGTTTCAAACAATCAGGGAATTTGTTGTGTCTTTTGCACGAGAATGATTGCATGATACCTGATCATGAATGGAGATTGATAAATGGAAGAGAGTTGATGGTGTGAAAGTGGCTGTGCCCGGACTGCGGACAGATGCAACGGGACTGATATTTATCGACGCTGCAATAAAATCCAAATAGCGATAATTACCAGAGCAATTCCAACACCTGCACATATTAAAATAAATCCAGAATCAGTCATAAACTGCCTCCTCCTGTGTTACTAGTTAAGTTAGAATATAAGGTTAAAAAGCCCTACAAAAGAAAACTATTGTTTTTTATTGATTTTACGAAAAATGTATAATCAAAGGCTAAAATCTTTTATCTTCAAATGTTAATAACCCAATTTATGAAGATAATGGTAATTTTAATAATGATTATTCTTATTCTGCTTTCAGTTTCAATAGCAGGATGTGATAGCACGGAAAATCAACAAGCAAATAATCCCCAATCTTCAATCTCTCAAAATAACCAATCTTGGGATCAGAATGTTCACAATGAGGTTGGCAATATCTTAAAGTTCATAGGACATTGAAATTTTGAATCAGAAATATCCAACATTTCCACTCTGCGCATTTCAATACAATTTTCCATTCTTCCAGAAAAACGGTTTATCCAATGGTCTTTCATATTTGGCAAATACACTCGGATAGAGAGCAGGATATTTCAGCTTCATTCAATGGTATATTGAACATGTAACCCTCTGGTTCCTCATCATCTTCAGGATCTTCTTCCAAACCAATGACAATATAGACCGGTATACGAGATTGAGCTGCGAATTGCTGATAACGTTTTAATTGGGCAGGGTAAGACCATTCTAATTGCCCTTGACTATTCAATTTTGTCCGAAATTTACATTCAATAGCAAATTGCTCTTTTGTAGGGCCATATTCAAAGATAAAATCAGGATTTTTACTACTCTCGACATATCTTTCTGCGTTTGTTTTGAATGAGTGTGTCTTTTCAAGAATTTTGAAGTATTTTTTTGAAAAGAGACTTTCAACATGATCTTCAAATCTTTTACCAACTATTTCAGGATCATTTGAGGTATGATAGTCAATTTTATTGAAAACTTCCCCGATTTTGCCGAAGAAACCCATATTCTCAATGATTAATCTTGATCTCTAGGTTATATTTCTTTAGATATATGGAATATAGAGGAATCTATTAAAATTGAAGGCTGTTCGTGAAGGATTTGTCTTGTCAAGTAGATAAAAAAAGAGAAATTACGACCATTCCCAGATAATCATCATTCCAGCAGTCCCCGCCATCCCGGCACCGCCAGCGCCCCCACCGCCCCCACCATTTCCTCCCGTTCCTCCCACTTGGGATGCACTGAACTGACCGGCACCGGGCGACGTGCCATTTCCCGAGTTACCGAGCATGCCAAATCCATTGGCGATACTGCCACCGGAACCGGCACCGCCGGCAATACCATTCCCGCTGCCACCGGTAGCGTAGAAATGCCCACCAATTCCGCCGTTTCCACCACCGCCACCGTACGCAATATATGTCGTACCACCTACGGTGATTGAGGTATTTCCGCCAGATCCGCCTGAACCGCCACCTCCACCGCTGCCATAACCGGATCCGCCGTAAGCTCCCCCGGAACCAGCGGTACCGGCGGCTCCGACCGCAATCGTGTATGTCGCATTTCCCGCGACGGAGATACCCCATGCATAATTCGTCCCGCCAGCCCCTCCGCCCCCACCTGCTCCACCTGCCCAGGAAGTAGTGATCGCGCCCCCACCACCACCTCCACCGCCGCATCCTCCAACAAGGAGAATATCCACGTATTGCGTCGTTGATTGTGTCGTAAAAACGGAACCTGATGCTATTACGGACACTTTCACGCGGAATGTACTTGAGGACATAAGGCCGGTGATATAATGCATCGTCGCCGCATCTTGAGCGCTTACCGGATCAGCGATATTGTGAATATTCATGCCACCGCCATTCAGGGATCCGTCGGTCTGTATGGAGAATTTCCCCATCGTAGCCGCCATCACCCCGCAGTACTGGGTCCAACGTTCGTCTGTAATATTTGCCGGGAAGATCTGGTTAGCGCCGTTTGCCACAGAGATCTGAGCAAGGGACAACTGGTATGTCGATCCTGAATTCTGGGTGAGAGATGGGGGGAGCGGAGATGCAGCCGGAGATCCCTGTAAAACCTGGATA
The DNA here is from genome assembly GCA_963701095.1 of uncultured Methanoregulaceae archaeon. GTDB lineage: Archaea > Halobacteriota > Methanomicrobia > Methanomicrobiales > Methanospirillaceae > Methanoregula. The sequence continues at coordinate 134,901 of OY969564.1, read as the reverse complement.
CTGACGACCCGGGCGTTGACTTCATCGATGGACACAATAATCCGGTCGATCCTCGGGTTGCCCGAAGTGTTCGCGGCAATACCGAGGTTCAATGCAGCATTGTTATACATCCAGTACCCGTCAATAAAACAGCCACCGATACCGGCATAGACAGACATGTTCGGGCTTGCAAGCGCTGTTACCTGCAGGGAGTTCGCAAAACTGTTCATAATGCCGTTGCTCCACCACTGGCGGAACAGGTTGGCGTCGTCGGTCTGCATATACTGCCGGATATCCCCGGATGCCGATGCAAAATAACCGTAGGTAAGCGTCATAGAGTCCTCACTTTCGTTTAGCTTTGGTGTTCGCTTTGTTCGCTTTCTTGATCACAGAACCGAGGTCGGTGCCGGTACTGCCAAGTGTGATCGTGTCCTGGAATCCGGCAGAAAGGGAATACTCTTCCTGGATTGTCAGGATCCGGGCGCTTTTCTGCACAATACCAGGATACACGACTGTGACCATATCGCCAAGATCAAAGTCCGATCCATACACAAACGTCGTCGTCCCCGGCTCGATAACACAGGTGAGGGTATCCACTTCCTCCAGATCGGTAATCGTCTGTGCACCCTGTGCCGTGATCGTACCGGCACTCTGGGCATCGGAAGCATCGACCAGAATTTCCGACCGGTTGATACCCGTCGGAATCTTTTCCAGCGACACGTTCATCGATTGATAGATAAATCCGCCGGGATACGTCCCGATTATCAGGTATCCAGTGGGAGAAAGATCAAGTGCGTAAATACCGGTTTCAGATCCTACGTTACCTAACGAAGTCCAGGTCTTCCCATAATCGAGGCTTCGGAATACCGTTGCATTCGTTCCGTCGCTCGATCCAGCGTACACTAAACCGTTACTACCGTCAATCATGCGGCGGACAGAAAGAGTGCCAGTGCCGAGTCGGCCAGTCTGTGACCAATTACTGATGTTAATGGCAGTAGGTGCAGATCCCCTCCCGTAAGGGCATTTTATGATATTCCCTGCCGGATAACATCCCGCCAGGATATCTCCGCTACTCAAAGCGAGAAACGACATAACGCCATTAACCCCGGCCAGGTTCCCGAAATTGTTCCACATCCAGGGACCCCAGTTAGCGGTCGACATCGATTCTGTCGGTGCAATCGCGACGGTGGTGATACTGTTAAGATTCTGGCCGAACCAGTACAGGTTTCCTGATGGAAATCCCGATGCGATCATACACCCGCGAGGATTCGACGGGATCGGGGTCAGGTCGAGCGAGTACTTTACCGACCATGTAGGCGCGCCATTTGCACCGGCAACCCCGGAATAGAGCATCGCGGTGACATAATTATCAGAACCACACGATCCAAGGCTGGTCCACGAGTTCAACGCATTTACATTAGCCATCCAGACCGTTCCCACCGTAGACCCGGTGCCGGCATAAACGTTCACGGCCCCCGTCCACCCCACTGAGGTAATATTGTTGATCGTACCCGGGGTTGCGTTCGAGCCCGTTGTTGTCGTGGTAGTCGTCGCAGTATTAGGGGCGCCGTCACAGGCTAGGGAATATATCATGTTCGATCCGTCTGTGAGGGTGGTAAGTAAATTCCACGTCAGCCCAAGATCATACGAGGCAAATATTTTGGCAGCGCCGGATGTGCCTGCAAGAACAATATTGTTGACAAACAGCATCGAGAATACCGGATACCCCAGTGACTGCATAGCCGTCCAGGTGCTGCCGTTGTTGGTGCTGCGGTAGATGAACCCGTCATTTCCACCGAAAATCAGGATACCATTACCGCAATCTGCCATACAACAGACCATTGTTGCCGACCCGAGTTTACCCATCTGGTAAAACGAGTTATCGACCGTGACCCAGGTCTGGGTTCGGGCTGCCGCCGTACCGCTCCCGGCTACCATCGCAGCGTTCCGGGATTTTGAAATATCGAATGTATACTCTAACTGTTTGACATTCGAGAACTTCGGAGTAAAGAAGACTGATGCCGTCCTGTCAGTACCGACAATCATTGTCGGCACAAGGGTTGGCGGACTGACGCTGGCATTCAGCCGGACTTCCATGCCCATTACACCGCTCTGCTGGAGAATCTCGGTGATTTTGTCCATCACGTATTCGAACCGGGCATCGATGGTGATGTTGCCGCCGCGTGTCTGGTCAATAGTTTCAAGCGCGAGTTGGGGGATGTTGCGGTCGGCATTGGCGTTTGTCATCATCTCTTCGGCGATCAGCGTCCGGATAGCAGTCTCAGCATCAGCGTTCAGCGAATTGTATCCTGTGCCGGTGGTGGTGTTGTAAAGACACAACCGCTGGTTGAGGATCCCTTTTCCATCAGCACACGAGACCGTCCAGAGATCCGTATTCGCGGTATCGTCTGATTTCCACGAAATATCTCCCTGCGTGATACGGGCGACCCGCCACCATCCGTTTCGCAGGAACCCGAAATAGTTGCCCGGTTGCAGTAACGAATTGCCGAGGTTATCTAACGCCAGTTTCCGGGAAACCTCTAATTTCATGGTGCCGATACCGCGAAAATCCCGGGTCCAGGAAAGGTACTGGTATCCGTCAATGATGCCGATTGCGTTGAGGTTTGGATCAAAGACCCAGAGGGGCATAGGATTTGCAGCCGGCATTTCAGACCGCCGCCCACCGGTCATTCCAGGTAAGTTCCATACTGGAGCCGCTCTGGATATTCAGGCTCGATGCATACGTGACGTTTGTCGTTCCCGGAGGGAGGAGGAAAAAGGTGCTATTAAGCGACATCGTCTTCATGGCGTTTATGGGACTCCCCCCCGACGGTGTATAGGTCACGGTGCATGCCCGAGGTCTCGTGCTGATGGTAAGCGTATCACCAGCGTTGAGGGTCTGGCTGGACTGGAGGAATTCCCCTGTAGTAGTATTGGTAATCACGGGGTTTGAGACAGGGCCGGTAACCACCGCCGTAAACCATGTAGGCGTATTGCCGTGGTTGGTACAGCCAAGCGTCGTGTTCGCCGTACCGTACGACATCGGGTAACTCCACGGGAACGACCAGCCGTTATAGAAGGTCTGGAAAGGATTGATGCTTGCAACCGGGTTGTAGAACGTGGGATCGTACGCCTTGAATTTCAAGGTGCATTGCCATTCGTTCGTGTATTTTGTTTTTGTATCCATCACCGGAGAACCAGAATCATTGACACAGTTGAGCGCATATGCCGCCCCGGAATCGTTGTAAAAGGTCAGTACTCCGGGACCATATTTGGGATTGAGTGTCGAGACTAAGGCGAGGACTTCGGCTTGCAGGGTCGGCAGCGTTCCATCAGTCGAAATAATCATGAGCGGGATTGTGACCGACCGGTTGTCCAGCCACGGGGCAGCCATGATGGATTCCCCGTCGAGATAGAGGGATTTTGCCGTCATGATGATGCTGGCCATCGATTCAAGCCCGTCGTATGCTTTGAGCAGCCGGTAATCCGGTGCGGTGCCGGAAAAGGTCAGGGTCGGCGATCCGGTCGATGGTGTCCAGGTGAAATACATCAGTAGAGCCCTCCAATGGAGGTGCTCTGTCCTGCAGTTGCTAATGTGGTGGAACCCGCGTTTGCACTCGAACCGGCGGGAGTTGTGCCGGTCTTCGCGGCAATTGTGCTGAGTGTCGCTAAGACAGTCGTCATATTACCGAGCAAGGTGGTCCAGTTGCTGAGTACGGTTGTCTGATAGGTTTCAGTCGTCGTTTTCCACGAGGACTGCTCGAGTTGGTTCAGGGGCGTCCAGTCGTTATACCACTTTTGAATAGCGGTAAGTACCGGGTCAGTACTGGTGGCTTTTGCGAGCGTAGTTGAAGCAGCTGCGGTCTTTGATGGATCTGAAGTTGCGGCAGCGTCTCCGTGAAGGACATCACCTTGCTGCCATGCCTGCATTGCGGTTGCTGTTGAGATCCCGGTGGATGAAACGAGCGATGCAACCGTTGCATTCATTCCCTGGTTTGTCTGATCTCCCTGGAACTGCTGAGCCAGCTTCATGGTGGATGCTGTGGGCTGGGCGTTCCCGGACCATGCGTTCAGGGCTTCGGAATATGACATCCCATCGGCATATGAATCCATCATGTACTGGTTCATCGCCGTACCGGGATCTCCGATTGCAGCACCGTGCCATCCACTGCCAGCTTTTGTAGTGGTGCTTGCTGTTTTAGCGGTGGACGTTTTGCCTGATTTAGTGCCTGAACTTCCTCCGGAGTCTCCACTCGTATCTGGCGATGAACTTCCGGCAACTGGTGAAGATGGTGATGGATTGGCCATCTCTCCCTGAGTGATATCGGCCTGGCCCCGGAGGTTGGTGATATAGGCGTTGGTCTTATTTTCCTGGGACTGGAAATCCGCCATAGACTGGGAGAGTCCTTTCCCGGTTGCCAGATCGTTGATGGCCTCTGTACCGGCTTCAATACCACCGACAAGTTTTGCGAATCCTTCGACAGAATCTTCTATCGCACCGTTAAGCCATGAGAAAAAGGTGATGACCGGGCTGTCCTCATTAAATGCAGCGCCAAATGTGGTAACCAGCGTTTTTACTGAGGGTAACAGTTCCATGCCGACTTCGGTCTGGGCGATGGAGAGTTTGGCGTTGAACTGGTCAAGCTCGATACCAATGTTGTGGGCAGCGGTGATCTGGTCGTCAGAGAATGGTGACGGGGTCGCGTTATAGACCTGGAGGGCCTTTGTTGCATTGGTGATAAGCTCTGCATTGCTCGCCCATCCCCGGCCGTAGATAAGGCGGGCATCGGAGTCCCTTTGAGTGGCGTCAGTTACCTTGCTTAAACTCGTAAGGATATTTTTCTGGAGGGTGTCGGCGTCGAGGTAATCCCCGTTCTGGTCTTTGTAAGCGATGTGAAGATTATCGAGGGTCTTCCGGTAGGTGTTGCCGGTGGTTGTGGTGTCAGCGATCTTTCCCTGCACCATCTGGAGCGATGAAAGCATTGAGTCCAGGGATCCACCAACAGCAATGTTTGCAGCATTCCATTTCTGTGCCGAGTCGGTGCTCATACCGGTTACGTCAGAAACGTGCTGCATCTGGTCGGCATACGAGATCGCCGCACCGACGGTATCATCGAATCCCTGCTGGGCAAACCTCGTCGCAGTCCTCGCTGCCATTGTAATGACATCGAATGATGCCGCTGCGTTGGCAACACCACCGGACAGGCCGGATCCATCAAGACCCAGTTTGACCCACAAGGATCCAACTACTTGTTCACCCACGAGGAGTTCCTCCGGTTGCCTTGACCCACTTGTTCATTTTCTGCCTGATTTCTTCCAGCCGTGACGCTGGATCGCATTCATCTTCCGGCTCTTCGGTTGCTGGCATATCCCACTTAAACACGTAGAGGGAATCCGCGTCGATTTCAACGCCCTCTTTGAGCGTTTTTCCAGCTATGTTGAGCAGCCTTGCAGTCTGGACGGCAAAGAGCCGGTCGAAGTGCCACAGGTCAGCTCGTTGCCGTTCCGTCCGTATTTTGAGTTTAGTCTCAATCATCACCCGGAGATCACGGGGCGTTAGGTTCCAGAGCTCAGCCGGGAAGAGACCGCATAGCCCGTATGCAGCCGGTTCTATGGACTTGATCCAGTCCCTTCCGAGTTTTTTGAGGGCTCGGTCTCCTGGGGCACTGCCTCCTTTTCGAGCACCGCCTTGAACGTGAACCACTCCCCGGCACCGAATCCTTCGAAGATCTTGTTACCGAGCTCGATCATGACCGCCCCGGTTTTTCCGGTGGTATGGGTTCGTACGAGATCAAGGGCCTCTGCCCGTCCGGCTGCACCTCGCGGGAATACCCGGGGGAGTTCTCCATGCGGACCCGGCAGACCGTTCTTCTTGAGACCTGCATACAGCATCGTCCCAAGCACGCCAATTCGTTTGATCTGGTTCTCGTTGAGTATACTCACCAGTGGTTTATCGAAGATGGCCTCCATCTCGTCTACATCGATGGCCGAAAACTGGAGGAGATACTTTTCTCCGCCGATTTCGATAGGGACACTATTCAGCATTATGAGGTACCCCGGGTGATCTGGATTTCATACACGGACGGCGTGACATTGGTCCCGGTCACAAGCACGAAGACCGTCAGGATGGAACCGGTCGGATATTGTGCAAGGGTATAGGGGATCGCAGTGCTTGCAACACCGGTCGCCGTCTGGTTTCCGGCAACGTAGATCGTGCCACTTGCGGCCGTCGGTGTGACAGTAATCGCAGTGCTGGCCTGTTTGGACGTGCAGGTATACTGATAGGTCGTACCGGACAACGCCGGTGAAAGCGTAAAGATGTTCGGCACCTGGTCCTCCACGATCATGTACGGCGCAGTCAGGTTCGGTCCTGCCGTAGTGATTGGCGTGATGCCTCCGGTCGGTGTGACGGTGAAGTCTCGTGAAGCAGGATTGCTTTTCAGCGGGGTTTTCTTCTTTATGCCACTGACGAACCCGGGCACCTGGTACGATAGGGACGCAAATGCCGGCGGGAAAATAACCTGCCACATGCCGGTAGTCCGTGCGGTGGCCATGGTCTCAAGTGCGGCCTGCGTTACATCGTTTACGAAGTTCACCGTGTAGGTCATGTCACCGTACGAGAGCTGGCCGGGGATGGTGATCTTACACGGGCTGTCATGGCTCGTAGAATCAACTTTCTCAACGGCGAGCGGGGGTTCGGAAATATCTGTCATCTCGGCAAGAACGTAACCGTTGAATGCGAGAAACATCCCGGTCGCCATCTTGGCTTGTGAAGTCATGGTTTGTGGTACCTCAATGTGCTGAATAGAAAATCAGGAAATCGCGGTGATCCCGGAAGATACCGACGGTAAGTGCATCGGAGTTATCCGGGGCACCTCCCGCGTCTTCGATGCGGATCACGTACACGTTATTCATGAAGGTGTTCGTCGTGCTGTGCAGGCAGTCCGCTATTGCCTCGCTGATAGTTTCCGCGAGACCATCGGATTGCGTAAAGACGGTGCATTGTACCCGGGCGGTTGCATAGTGGGCGGTGTTGTTCCCGGCCTCCCGGAGTTTTGTGACGCGGTCTACTACGACTGAAGGATACGGAGGTGATGGTGGCAGGTTGCCCCGGTAGATGTTCGTCCCAACCTGCCCGGCAACGGAAGCATTGGCAAGCAGCTGGTCGATGACGGCAAGAACAATATCCTGCATCACCCATCATCCCCGAAAGCTTCTTTTGCAATAGTGCCGGCCATGATCGCCAGATATCTGTCCATCTCGGTGTCGAGTGGCGGTCGGAAATGCGGGCGGGGCTCTTGGAAAAAGTGCCGGCCGAGAGAATCGGTCATATCGTAGAACCCGTACTCAAGCCGCCGGGAGAAAGGATCGGGAGACCCGACGATAACGGAACCATCACCATCCGGAGAAGGTTTGCAGGAGATCCCGTCCCGGTACTCACCGTTCTTGACTGGTGCGAGGGCTTTCACATCGGCAACATACGCAAGACCACCCTGCATGGCAGCGTTTCCGGAACTTGCATGAACCTGATCAAGGGCATCCTGTAAACCAGCCATGCACTCTTCCAGCCCTTCGAGTTCGGCGGTTATGTCAGTGACCTCCTCCGTTACCGATTCCCAGTTCGGAGAGCTTGCAGAGAATCCAGTACCCGCAGACCGAAGCGATCAGGGAGAGACTTACGGCAATACCGACAAGTTTAGCCTGGAATTTTTCAAGGACATCAAGCCGGTCGCCATAATCTTCCATGCAGGTATCACCTTTCTCAAGGCGGGCGAGGATGGAGTCCACCTTACCGTCAATCTGGACCAGCCATTCACGATCCGTTTGGGGTTTTGTCGCGTCCATGGCTCACACCACCTTCTTGATCGTACACGTCCAGTGCCGGACGCCGGCCCGGGTGGTATCAGGTTCAGCGTTGATGATCTGGAACGTGCCATTGTAGCCCGGAACCGTACTGACGATAGTGTCCTCATCTTGTACGACGGCCGTAGATGGCAGGAGGCAATGGAGCTGATCAACCAGTATCGGCACACCAGCCGCATTTTCCCCCGCAACCTGGCAGGAAAAGAACCGGCAAACCGATGCAGTGATCTGTTTGTTGGGCGATGGTGCACCATACTGATCCTTACCCGTAGATATCGTATGCTGAAGCGTGCAGGTGTGCACAAAGATTGAAGGGAATACTGGTGCGGTCACAGATCTTCCCCGGCAAGGGCTATCAGCCCGGCATACTGTGCTTCGTCGTCCTCTTCGTCGCCGGCCTGGCTCAGGATGTACTTGTCAAGTGCAGCCCGTCCCTTATCATCGTAAAATTTGATACTGACATCAATCGCAACGTCTTCCCGTGTCGGGCCGGCAGAGAGACTGTTCGGGATCGTGCCGTCATGCTTCTGCATGATCCGGATATCCCGGCAGAGCCAGTTCTGGGATGCGACCATGAGCATGCCGACACCGCTCCCGGCCGTGTTGGCCGGGTTAATCGGTAAACCGTTCATGTCAAGCTCGGCCTGGATGAACTGCTCAACGACGGCGCCGAGGGCATCAACCGTCGCCTGGGAGTAACTGCATCCGGTTTCAAGCATCGCCGCGATATCGTTAGCCCAGATCAAGCCGGTCATTGGAATCCTGAAAAATGAGAGGTGAGATCAGGAGCTTCCCTGGTAGACGGTCATCCAGTTGCCGGGGGCAGCTCCCCACCGTGCATAGATGGAGGCAAACGCATTGTTTTCCTTCATCACGTCGTCGCTGGTGTTCGGGTCCATCTTGACCGTCAGCATTGGTGCCTGTCGCTCTTGGAGCAAAACCGGTTTGGTCATCCTTCCGGTACAGGCAACATGCCATTCGGACGGGCTCGTGAGGTATTCGTTGACAATGATTTTCTTCAGGATACCGCCGAACTCGTTGCTGGTTGGGATATTGTAGACGCCAGCGGGGGTTGACGCGGTGGTGTTCTGCGATGAAGCGGTGCCAACCGACATGAAGAATGCCGAGTGGAGTAGCTGCTTGGCGGGAATCTCAAGCATTGGTGGAACGATGAGCGTGTCCGGGATAATCCCCAGCGGCCTGCCGGTCTGGTCGGTCAGGGTCCGCATGTTTGCGATGACTTCCTGAAGGTTTGTAGCGTTGAGCGTGTTCGTGCCGCCAAGCATATTGCTCTGGAATGCCGAACCGACACCCTGGTGGTCCTGGGAATAGAGCGGGAGACCGTCAAAACCGGCCTGATAGTTGGACCCGCTGGTCTGGGCTCCGTTGTGGAGGACACTGTACACGAGGGAAACGGGCAACCGTTTTCCTTCCATGGCAAGCTCGGCGATCTTCTGGGTCAGGATCCCGTACTGGTCGTCCTGGAAGACTGTCAGGGGGATCTTGATGCCGGTATCGAAGGACTTGTTGAAGACCATGAAGGTCTGTTTGTTCCCGATACCGGAGAATTTCCGTTCCCCTTCAAAAAGCGACATCTGCGGAACTGCACCCATCGTCGGGTAGACTTCGGCTTCTTTGGTGGAGGGGACTACCTGCGTAAACAGGCCGTAATCGTCAGGTACATAGATATCGTAAATCCGGAAAAACTGGGTCTGGATCAGGAGCTGCGTAAATTCGGGATAAAGATCGGATAAACCAACGGGCATGGTTAGACCACCATAAACTGGACGTGGAAGACACCCGTGATCGGGGTTGCTGCTGCTACCGCCGTTGCGGCGAACTGGGTCAGGGTCGGGTTCTGTGGTGAAGCGTAGTACTTCTGGGTCGCTGCGTAGATTGGGGTTGCATCCCCGGACTTGATGGTTGCCTGGTTCAGAAATGCACCGAGCGTAATGTTCGCAGACGTTGTGGACTCGAAGATGAGATCAACGAATCCCGGTGAACCGGTGGCCGGGCTGAGCGAACCATTCACGAGGCAGTTGTTATTCAGGCTGCCGTTCGCAATTGTCGCAAGGCCAAGACTGACAGAAGCGCCAGTGAGGGGGGTCGTAAATTCAACGATCACATCCATCACAATGGCACGGGGAGGAAGGGTAATACCGGTGTACTGGGTACCAGTTGCAAGGCTGAAGGGGACATTGATCACGCCGACCGGATCAAGCCGCTGCGGGAGACTGGAGGCAAATCCGGTGATATTGACCCAGAGATAACCGCTCTCGTAGTCCTGGACGATACCAATCGGCTGCCCGTTTTCTACGAGCGAGATCGTGTTGTCGTCGCCAGCGGTGTATACCAGGGCATTGATGTTGGTGACTGAGGCTGCGGGTACGAGAACTTATGCAGGCCGGTGATCTGGACTCCAACCGTTGCCCATCCATCAGTTGTACCAACAAGCGTGGCCTGGAGCGGGGAGATCGGGACTATCGAACCTTCTGCGGCAATACCGGCGAAGGGCAGGTTGTCGGTCGGGCAGAACGGCTGGACGTACCCGCGAACGTTGAGTTCAAGGAGGCCACCTTTGAAGATCGGGACGCCGGCAGCAACACCACGGTTTACGGTCTTGCCCTGCCGTTCAGGAATATCGATAGGATAGGTAAGGTTTGTCATGGTTTATCCCTCGCTGGAATGGTACGAACCCTGCCAGACCCCGGCGGGAGTCCTCGCAATGCCATACTTGAGGATATCTGCATCTGTCATGCCTCTGCCATCGATACCGAGCGCCTGTTTCAGGATTGCCCGGTAATTGGCCGGCATGGGGATCTTCGGCAGTCCATTATTGGTTGACGCTGCTGCAGCGGGGATCTGGCCGCTTCGCATACCCTGCTCTACCGGTTTGCCGAGTTTGTCAGCGATCATGCAGTAGTTGTTGAGTTCGGTTTCGAGGGTTGCTGCCGGGAGTGCAATGAGTTCAACGATGCGTTTCTCGGTGTCTGCCGGCTGGAGGACGCCGGTCTTGACCTGTACCTGTGCAATTGAGGCTGCAAGGGACTGGCGTTTTTCCTGGTCGAGCCGGGCGGCGAGTTTCTGTTCAACGAGCTTATCAACCAGTGAGGCAGCAACGGAGTTGTCACCAACTGTGGTGTTCATATTGCCATCAGGAGCAGCTGCCGGGTTTCCACACGCCGGGCAGAACTTCGCACCCGGGGGTATGGTTGATGAACAGTTCGAGCAGGAAGCATGGAGCGATGTGCCACACGCCGGGCAGAACTTGGCAGAGGCCGGGAGGGGTTCTTTGCATTTCGCACAGACTGCGTTGTTCTCGGCGGGTTTGGGGTCATCGGCACTTTCTTTTCCATCGGTCGTTCCATCACCGGATGCAGCAGCGCCCAGGTTGAATACCTGGGTGATACCGCCGGTAGCCGCTGCCACTGGGGTAACCCCGGGTAGCGTTGTCTGGTTTTCTGGTTTGTCGTCGGCCATTCTGGCTCCTTGTTCGTAGATACCCCTGCTCCAAAGGTCCGGAGCGGCGGAGGCTGCGATTGCCTGCCACTGGAACCGGGCCTCAGCGTATGCCGGATCGCTGACGATGCTTGCACTCTTTCCCTGACATCCCCGCATCATGCCGTCGTTGGATTCTTTTATGGCGTATGCCCACAGGCTCCAGCTCGCGGGGATGGTGCCATCCTTAATGCCGTTGACGGTCTTCGGGTCTGTAATCCGGGCTTTCATGTCGTAGATCGTCCGATCATCGGCATCTTTTCCCACCGGATAGACGCTTTCAATGTTCCCGACAATCGTTCGGCTGCTGTTTATGGCGTCGCAGTAGTGAGCGGCAGGAATCGGCGATCCGTCTTTGGCAACGGTATCTACCCCTTTCGGACAATACCGGATTGGCATTCCCGTAAACGAGGCGGCGAAATGCTCTGCTTCATCTTCGGGAATACCCCAGCCGTTTTTGTTGATCTTGTTTGCGGTGAAAAGAGGGCCTTGTGCGAGGAGTGCACCATCAGCAGCGGCGGCTACTGTGTAAGATTGCAGCGAACCGAGCAGGGGTATCTCCGGCATCTGGAGACGGGATTTTTATTGAAAAATTATAAAGGTAAAAAGAAATTATACAGAAGACTTGACAGAACTGTCCTTGCCCATCGAGGTATAAATCAGGTTATCTTTTTGAGCGCAATTTCTAGATTCTGTTTCGCTCCTGCAGAATTTGGATTAATGGCAAATGCTATGATAAAAGGTCTGACACAGGGATCTGTAGTTATACCAAATTCCATCTCTTCAGGTAACATTCCTAATTCAGCTTCATGAGAAATGAAAAATAATAAACTATTTTTTATCAGATTCAGCCGCTTCTGAATATCGACCGAGATTACACAGAGCCTATCGTCGTTTGCTCCATGCCCTATAATTATCGGATTGATTGCAAGCACCTTGTCATATGATGCAACAGCATCTGCATATTGACCGTCTTTGGTAAACTCATTACCCTCATTAAAATATTGAATTTCAGATTTTTTTAGAGAAATTATCAGGAATCTTCGCGTTTTCGGCCGTAACGTAAACTCTTTCTATGGCATTACTTTCATCAGGATAAAGATTAATATCTCCAATTTTTGGTTCAAGAGCATCCAATATTTTTTTATGATTTAAAAACCACCAATCAATAAGTCCATTAAGAAGTTCTCGACCCGCCTTTCCAGTAAGGTGATTTTTAAGATCGCTTGCGAGATCTTTGGGATATTTATTATTTAGATTTAATGAAACCCATTTTTGAACTTCTTGGTTTGTTTGTGTTGTATCGCTACCGTCTTGAAAAAAACGATTATGAATAGAAATGCTGCATAATGCAATAAAAAATGTAGATGCATTGTTCCACCCATATTTATTTTTCGGATCTAAAAGGAGAATATTCTTAAAGCATTGTGCAGAATCTTTGAGTTTTTCAACATCTTGAAGTTTTGATATGCTATACAATATTGTCCCCTTCCTATACCATGCTTTTATGTAATGTGTATTCAAGAACAATGCATTATCATAACAATCTAATGCGTCAGAAAGTTGTAATTTATTGTAGTACAAATTCCCAAGATTATACCAGTTTTTATCAGATTCGTTATTGAAAATAGATTGAAAAATTTTAATAGCATCATCAAACCTTTTCTCTTTCATACAAATTGAAATATCTGCTACCTCTTTCGCATGGATATCATCAAAAATTTTACTCATGCAAGATTTACATAATTGTTTTTCACCCGTAATTTCAAAAGAGCCTTTTGTCAGACCTGGATAAATGGGGCATGAATTCGGCTTTGCACGTAAAGTAGGGATTTGACCCGACATTACGTGCAGGCTCCGGACTTTACGTGCAGGAAGTCTGGCGAGATCCCATTCTCATACATCTCATGAATTACTACCGTCAGATTGTAGGCGATAATCTTTGCTAGAAGTTCATTGATCTGAGCGGTCTGGTTTTTCGATTTCAGTGTCTCCCCAAATTTCCTTTTGATGGCCGCGTTGGTTGACTCAGTGTTACTTCGCTTGTGATAGTGCTCCATGAACTCATCCTTGTTCAGTTGGAAATAGTGGTACATCTTTTTCCAGATGGGGGAACCACGAGTCTTACCAGTTGCGTGGCTCTTGAACGGAATATACGCAGTTCCACCGACTGCGTTCACGGCCTCGTAATTGTCACGGGATGAGTAAGCTTTGTCGGCGGAAATTTCATGGATATTAAAATTCATTGAGATGTCTTTAACGAGGGGCTTGAATTGCGTGGAATCGTGGGCGTTCCCAGCGGTGACTTCGATGCAGGTAACGATGTTGGTCTTAATGCCGGTTGCCATGTGTGCCTTGATCCATCGGTGAGCCTTCTTCTGCCCGTGTTTCATTCCACAGTATTCGCTAAAGGTTGTAGTCCGGAATCCCGTGGAGTCAATCGCAAAGTCTGTTTCAAGCTCAGCAACGGGTAACGCTGATAGCGTGACTAACTCCTGAAGGATAGGTGTTATTTCGGGCTTGTTGAACAGGGCCGATGGTGCATTGAAGTAAGGCGCGTGATCGATCTGCTTCTTTTCTACCGCATTCTGGAAGAGGCTGTGAGCGCGACGGCTGGATAACTGAGAGTAAACCTTCTGAATAGCACAGAACAGGTTTTCACTCATCGGTATGCGTGGGCGCCCCATCTTCTGTTCCGGCTCAGGGATTGCTTTTACTAAATCCTTCAACAGAGCATCGAAGATTTTGATTTCTTCGATCTGTGCAGCATTGTACGCGCTCCACGCTTGGGAATAAGTCAGACGTACCTTTTCGGTTACAGTGCCTTCGGGGGTGTCCTTCTGCACTTCTAGGTAATAGCGAAGTCCGAGAATATGCTTGCAGGGCAGGTGCCGGGTCTGGAAATCCGGGCAACTGCATTCGGCCCCATTCTTGCCGATTTTGATTTCATAGGAACCGTTGCCGGACTGTGACCTTACCTTGTACTGGTTATCTTTGACTTTCTGGATCTGACCGCTCTTTTCTGCGATTGCTCGCCCCCTCTTTTCGCGGCTGGTGGTTAGGGGTTCGTGGGTTTGTGTCATCACAATTCACTACCTATACTATGTCCCTTAAGGGATATATACCTAACGGTATACATACCGAAGGGGATACATACCGGCAGGAATATATACTTTGGATGATTAAGTTATATCAATCAGTAGAGGTGTTACTTTATGGCGAGATGTCCTCATTGCGGTAAAGAGATTAATCAGAAATTGACGTGCCTTAGATGTGGGCACGAATGGTATCCCAAAGACCCGGACAAACTCCCGAAGGTATGCCCGAATCCGAAATGTAAGTCCCCGTATTGGGATCGGGAACGAATAAGAAAATGAAAGGCGTATTAATAGAGCCGTTGTAATCATGGTAGAACTTATGGGAATTCTTTCAGAAAAAGAATCAATATCTCGTATTGACGACATGGATCACTTATTGGAAAATCATTTTCAACACAATATCATAATTGATAAAAAACTAACTCGTCAGATCGTAAGTTTCCAAGATAATAAAAAGCGCCCTGTTTACAGATGGTATAAATTTAAGGAAGCGTTTTCGGCCTCTCTCGTAGAATACCTCCTTAAGAAATATAGAATCCGGTCGGGGAGATTGTTAGATCCGTTTGCTGGGAGTGGGACTGCATTATTTACCGCAAGTGCATTGGGGTTAGATGCGGATGGGATCGAACTCCTTCCTATTGGACATCAGATAATAACGACTAAAATCTGCTTGGAACAAAAGTTCACGAAAAAAGATCGTGAAACAATTCTTCGGTGGATAAAAAATAAGCCGTGGATAAAAACACAGGAAAGAACTCCATTCATTGCATTAAAAATAACAAACAATGCGTACCCCCCAGAAACACAATTGGCGATAGAAAATTATCTGCATGTGCTATCAAAAGAAAATAAAAGAGTGCAGTTTGTTTTAAAATTTGCACTTCTTTGTATTCTGGAATCAATCAGTTACACTCGGAAAGATGGGCAATATCTTCGATGGGATCAAAGATCAGGCAGAGGGCAACTAAATTCTAACGTGTTTGATAAAGGAACGATATTGGAATTCGGTGGTGCCATCACCGAAAAACTCAACGAAATAATTACTGACACTGCACCTAGTATAGAACTATCATCGCCAATACTGAATGGAGATATCATACTTCATGAGGGATCGTGTCTTGAAATTTTGCAAACGTTAAAAGATGACACATATAAGACTATTATCACCTCTCCGCCGTACTGTAATCGGTATGATTATACGAGAACATACGCGCTAGAACTGGCGTTACTTGGAACCGATGAATACAAATTGCGGGATTTGAGACAGAAAATGATTAGTTGCACGGTTGAGAATCGTGCAAAGGATCTCATTTTAATGAATTCTGACTGGAAAGACGCCATAAAAATAACCGACGACCAAGAGGTTTTGCAAGAGATATTGAGATATTTGGAAGATTTGAAAAAGCAGGATAAATTAAATAACACCGGTATTCCTCGTATGGTTCGTGGATATTTCTATGAGATGGCATGTGTGATCAAAGAGTGCCACCGTGTTTTAAAACCTGATGGATACATGTTCATGGTAAACGACAATGTGAGATATGCCGGGGTCAATATTTCCGTTGATACCATCTTGTCGAGTATTGCAGAGAATCTTGGGTTTAAAGTGGAAAAAATATTGGTTCTTCCTACGGGGAAAGGGAATAGTAGTCAGCAAATGGGAACCCACGGACGAACATCATTGAGAAAATGTGTCTATTGCTGGAAAAAAGTATAAGATGATTTTTTATTTTACTGTGGCATAAATAAGATTTAATCATGCCACCAAATCTACCTCATTTGCCGAATGCGGCCAGTCTTATAACCACCCGTGAAGAAATCAGGGCTGCGTTTGTAGCTCAAGCGCTTGAAAAAAGTCGTATTGCCTCTCCATATATAGAAGAGGCACGACAGTTGAAATCTACAGCATCAACAGTCCGAACTGCTCAAGAATTGATTGGGATTGGAGGGATACGGAGCGCATTGATCACCGCTTCTGGAATATCTGATAAAAGCATGGGAAACATTCCCGAAGAAGCAAAAACAGCCGCTATCGAAGGATTGATCAGAGAATATCTTGAACCGGCCGGTAATAATTTTGTTGAAGAGTTGGTATTTCGCTTTTTGTTAATTAGTGGCGGAAGCTTGGCGGGTTCAATGAACAACATCGTCGGATATTGGGCACGACAACGTGTATCCAGTGCAGTTATAGCGTCTTTAAGGAATGCGGGTGTTCCGTTTTATTGGTGCAATCGTGATACAGATAAGTGGGCGCGCGCCCCAAATACCAATGTCAACGATGCGAATATTACTCCTCTTGTAAAGGGATTGAATTGGATGAAAAACGGGCAAAACAGAACATTGATTTATGACGTTAGAATCCCGTTAGTTGGTAAAAATGTTGATATTAATTTAATAAAATGTTCACGGGAAGAATTGCCTCGGGCAAAAAAAGCACCTGCCCTGTTTCTTGCATTAGGTGAATTGAAAGGCGGTATCGATCCAGCAGGTGCAGATGAACGTTGGAAAACAACGCGATCTGCATTGAGTGACATTCGCTCTAAATTTTCTCGTGAGGATTCGTTCCCGGAAATATGTTTTATCGCCGCTGCAATATCTCAACGTATGGCAGATGAAATATGGGAACGGATTCAAAATGAAACATTGAAAAATGCTGCAAATATGACCGATGCCGATCAACTCGCCTCTCTCTGCAATTGGTTGAGCAGCCTTTAAAGAAATTACATTATCTATTCTTTCTCAAATGTAAATAACGGGCAACTCCCTCAGCAGTCAACGAAAGTTGTTTCCCATCTTGTTCAATTAAACCATCGTTTTTCATAAGATATTTTTTCCAATCAACGTTTTTTTGCCAACGAGTAGAGTAAATTGTAACAAATGATGTATCTATCTCGTTAAATTTGTCTTTAAATCCAGCCTCTATAAATTTGTGAAGTTCTGGCGTGGTAGTAAATCCTTTTTTAATACCATCCATTATTAAAAACTCATAGTCATGCCTTGATGTCGCCCCAAACAATCTTATTCCTCCGCCACTTGAGGGGAACTCGCCAGTTCCATCATCGTTGATAGCGTTCTTTTTCCTTTTGCTCATACTAGTTGTTCTCCATTCATTCCTATTAGTATTTTCAAATTGATCGGTTCAAATTTATTAAAAATTACCTATACGCCACTTTACGTGCAAGTCTCATACTTTACGTGCAGAAGCGAGTTTACGTGCAAAGCCCATGAATTCAATAAAGTATAGTGTCCACACCTATAACAGTGCGTTATCA
This sequence comes from uncultured Methanoregulaceae archaeon, assembly GCA_963701095.1. Classification (GTDB taxonomy): domain Archaea; phylum Halobacteriota; class Methanomicrobia; order Methanomicrobiales; family Methanospirillaceae; genus Methanoregula. The sequence goes on along the minus strand of OY969564.1, from coordinate 117,191 downwards.
TATTATTTCCCCACTATTTCATCAACTTAATCTTTATTTGTTCTTTTAGTATGGGAACTGATTGCCCGGATTGTAAGATGTTGCTGCCAGATAGTCCAAAGTCAACTGGATAATTGTCAGTACATCTTATGCTATATATAAAACTCATGGGAACGAGGACATAAGGGACGGCAGAATATCCGCCATAGCTTATGGCGCATAGCACAACGAAAATACCCGGTTCTCAAAAAATATTCAATTCCGTATCACATCACTGGGGATAGCAAGTGCAAAATTAAATGGTATTATCGGATTTGGGTTTGTTATCCTTGTATATCACCTGCTTCGAAATCTTTGATTCTACGTTCTTTTAATTTTACAAACTCGTTAAATGCGGTTGTATATGGGGTTGGATCATCGGTATCTGATAATTCCCGCCCACGTTTTTCTATTTCATCTATATCTCCAATATCACAAACTTCTCTGATATTGACATACATTGGATATAATTGTTCTACCATCATTCGTACTGCAAGATTTGATGACTGGAGATTTATCCCGCCACCGACCTTGAAAAGTTGCACTCGGTCATTCCATATATGAACATCAAATACAAGTTGATCCGGTACATATTCTGTAGACGTTGCACGTCCACCACCAATTGGTTTCATCGAAACTCGTGGCATTGCCATGTATAAGAGATTAAGCGGATCTCTTACTTTCTTTAGAATTTCAACTACAACGCCCATTTACGTCACCATCTTTTAATAATTATATGGTATATTGAGAATTAAATAATAAAAGGTATGTGCCACACAAAGTCCGCAAGATAGATATTAATTAAAATTCCATGTGGCAATTTGTTTTCCAGAAAAACTCTGACAAAAATCATAAGATAAATTGTACCCCGATTTGATTTTACTTAATGCCTTGAAGCGCGATCCAGTGGCAGTACTGCACGGAATATAAGATGATGTTGGATAGAAAAGAACACCCTTGTTTAGGTTTTTTTAAATAAAGTATTAAGATGTTACAAATTTACAATAGGATTGATAATAATGGTTTTTTCTTCAACCGAGAAAACAATTGAGGGAAAAAATGCCAATCAATGGATGGATGCTGCCTTTAAAAACTATAATATGGGATTATTTTTAGATGCCTTTACTGCTTGTGATGTGGCGATTCAATTAAAGCCAGAATCATCAGATTTATGGAAATTTAAAGGACGAATGCTTATTGATTTAAAACGCTACGAAGGGAGCCTGGTGGCATATGACCACGCCCTTAACCTAAACCCAAATGATACGGACTCATGGTGCATGAGAGGGTATATCCTCAATAATTTGAACCGGCATGAAGAAGCTCTAGACTCATATAATCGAGTCCTTCAATTAAATCCCGATAATGATCATGCATTGATTGCGTGGCAAGAGAAGGCAGCCATCTTTAGTCATGTACTTAAACAATTTGAAGAAGCTTTGAATGCGCATGACCAAGCTCTACAATTCACTCCAAATAATGCAACCTCATGGTGGAAGAAAGGCGGTGTCCTTTTTCTTCTGAAGCGTCAGGAAGAAGCTCTCATTGCATGCGACAGAGCCATTCAATTAAATCCAAATGATGCATCTGCATGGCATAACAGGGGCGGCATCCTTGTTTTTCTGAAGCGTTATGATGAATCTCTCATTGCATGCGACAGAGCCATTCAATTAAATCCAAATGACACCTTCGCGTGGTATAACAAAGCATCAGCTCTCAAAAATTTAAACCGCGATAAAGAATTTCTTGATGCTTATAATCAATTATATCGTTTAAACCCAGAAATGGCAAAGATGGTGAAACAACAAAATGGAACTATTATGGTTGGAAATTAATACGGCAAAGGGATCCATTAAACTAATATTTTAAATTTAGCCAGGTGAACAACAATAAATTCATTTTGCCTAACCTTTCATTTTATCTTCACTTTTAAGGTGAAAATTAGTTGAGGTTTCGTACAAAATGTTAAAAGTCGAAAAACCTTATAAAGGTAAAAAATAGAATGAAAATTTGAGTATATAATGGGATTTCTTTATAATTTTAGAATAAATCCAGAGAATGACTCTGATTTAAACAATAACCCCAACACGTATATTTTACATCCCACCGTGAAACCTTGGGAGAAAGGTTATAAAATTTCGAATCTCTACGAAATTGTTGATATAAAAAAAGGCGGCATGGGTGTTGTTTATATCGCTCGTGAGCTACAATCGAATGGACTTATTGCTATTAAAACTTTTCAGGATAAATTTCTCTGGGATAATAATGCAATCCAAAGATTCATGGCGGAAGCAGAGGTCTGGATTGCAATTGAGCACCATGCAAACATTGTTTTTGCAAATACAATTCGAATAGTCGAAGGTAAACCTTTACTGTTTTTAGAATATGTCCCCGGAGGAGATCTAGACCGATTTATTGGTAAAATTGATATTAAGAACGCTATGGACTTTGCCATTCAATTTTGTACAGGGATGGATTACGTCTATCACAAATATGGGATAATTCACCGCGATATTAAACCCACCAATGTATTGCTGCGACAAGATCCAAGATTTATATCCAGGTATTCTTTTAAAATCACAGATTTTGGATTGGTAAAAGTATTGGGTGATCAAATGCTGGGGGATTCCATAAACGTCTCAAATGGCATTGGAACACCTATATTTATGCCACCGGAACAGTTCCCTAGGAACATTCAAGATAAATTTTCTTTTAAGGGACCAGTGACAACGAGATCTGACATCTATTCTTTTGGATTGACACTTTATGTGTTGCTAACAGGAAAACTACCCTTCCATGATCTAAATGAGATCTTTGAAAAAACACCGGAACGACCTAAGAGTTTGAATCCTGAGATACCGGAACAACTGGATACATTGATTATGAAATGTATTGAGAGAAATCCAGATAATAGATATTCAGATTTTAATGACTTGAAAAATGAGTTAATATCACTCTATAATATCCTTTTTAAAGAAAAATACGTTGTTTTTGAAGAAGACCAGAGTTTAACAGGATCTAATTGGCTAAGTAAAGCGGTCGCATTTAGTAATCTAGGAAAATATCAAGAGGCAATTGAATGTTGTGAAAAAGCTCTCGACATAAATCCAAATGTGGCCGGTATATGGTATGAAATGGGCATAAATCTTGATAATCTCAAGAAATACCCAGAAGCAATTAAATGCTACAACAAAGCTCTTGAAATAAATCCAAAAGATCCTCTTGGTTGGAGTAATAAAGGATATGCTCTTCGTTGTCTGGGAAACGTCCATGAAGCACTTGAATGTTATGATAAAGCGCTTGAGTTAGATCCAAGAATGGCTGATTCATGGATTAATAAAGGCGGTATTCTTTCCTTTTTGAAGAAAAATCTGGAAGCAATTAAATGTTTTGATAAAGCCCTTGAGATAGACCCGAGAAACGATAGAGCATGGGGAGCCAAAGGTAAATCTTTAGATAATCTTGGAGAATTTCAGAAAGGAATAGAATGTTATGATAAATCTCTCGAAATAAATCCAAGGGAGGCTCTTGTATGGAGAAACAAGGGAAAAATGTTTTCTGATCTGAAGGACTTCCAGAAAGCAATAGAATGTTATGATAAAATCCTTGCGATAAACCCCAAAGACATTGATGCGTGTTACAACCATGGAGTCTTGTCAGGGATTCTCGGTCGGCATACAGAAGCACTTGACTCATATGACAAGGCAATTGCCATCAACCCCAATATCGCAGAAGCGTGGGGCAATCGCGGAGATATTCTGAAAAATCTCGGTCGGCATACAGAAGCACTTGACTCATATGACAAGGCAATTGCCATCAACCCTAATATCGCAGAAGCGTGGGGCAATCGCGGGATTATACTACGTAAGCTCGGCCGAAATAGGGAAGCACTTGACTCATATGACAAGGCAATTGATATCTATCCAAATTATGTTCTGGTGTGGTACAATCGTGGAGTCTTGCTAGGGATGCTCGGTCGGTATTCGGAAGCACTCGCCTCTTATGACAAAGCGATTGCAATCTACCCAAAAAGCCCAGATGCGTGGAACAACCGAGGGGATGCTCTGAATAATCTCGGTCGGTATACAGAAGCCCTTACCTCATGTGACAACGCAATCAATCTTAACCCAAATTATGCCTTGGTGTGGGATACCCGCGGAGTCGCGCTCAGTGGTCTTGGTAGACTTAATGATGCAATTGCATCTTTTGACAAAGCCCTAGCCATTAAACCAGATTATGCCATCGCGAAACAGAATCGGGAAATCGCACTAAAAAAACTAACCTAATTCTCCCGCTTTTCACTGCCCCATCGATTCTTTTTAACATTTCTTTGGGATTTTCAGGAAGCATATCCCCTCATTTCATCCTAATAACGATATATTTTCTTATTTGATAATGGCTAATGCATGCTGTGGAAAATCTCATTTCTTTCCCTCCTTTACCCGCCGTAATTCCTGCTCCCAAGCTTCGGCATCATCGTCGTAGTTCCGGAGGGTTTGCGTGAGATAGCATGCCGCTTCGTCATCGCCCTCCTTCACGTTAATATACCGGCCGAAGATCAGCCGCCACTCACCGGTCTTTGAGGCAGGCAGAGGAATTTTCTTATTTTCTCCTTTCCACTTTTTGACCGCTGCGAATAGTTCCTGTTTTGTCTTACGTTTGTATGCGGCCTGGATAGACTCACCCGGCCGTACATCGATCTTGGCTCCGAACATCGTCATCGACGCACCTTTCCCTGGAGGCATTGCAACAGCCGGAGGATTCTGATCATCGCTCTGGATCGTTTGATCCTCTTCAAAATCAACCGTCTGCCGTGGAGGAATGTGCAGGCCGGCCATTTCAATAGCCTGTCCCATTGAGAGTGCCTTCGGATCCATCGCGGCGATATTCAAAAGCACCTGGAGATCTGCGATAGGCGTATCAATGGGCTGCAGTTCAATCCGGATAGACTGGGCTTCAACCTCGTTATATCCGAGCAGTTCAAGGTGCCGTTTGATGATGGACTCAAAGCCGACCTTGACCTGGAGCCGCAGTGCTTCAAGGACCCGGTTGGCATCCTGGTCAGATATTTGGGACGACGCCCGGTTCGAACCGGAATGAGTCCGGTTGCCTCCGGCTTCCGTCTCGAACAGGCCATACGAGATATCGTTCTGGACGGCCTCGATCATCTCGATAACACCGGAAGCATTCTCAAACCCGCCGGGATAGCCTTCACCGTCTTACCAATGGTCAGGAGGTCACGGTTGGGCTCCAGGGTATTCATGATTTTCTGTTCCGTGGCCATGATCTTCGTAGCCTGTTTGAGGTTCATCGTCCCTTCAACGATCTGTTGTTTCAGGAGGTCGTTGTCGATCTGGAGCCTGCCATACCCATACCGGTTGATTGCTTTTGAAAAACCCCACATCATATCTTCGAGTTGCTTGACGCGGGGATCAATCATCTCGGCAAGGCTGATACCGTAGAGACCGATCGTGTTGCGGTTGTAAATGTCACGGACCTGGTTACCGAAATGCATCAGCCGCATGAGGGTAACCCGGCCATTCGGGATCAGGTGGATTTCGCGTTTAGCCTGGATGCGTTCGTTAATAATAACCTGGTACGCTTCACCCGTGAGTGTGCCATATTCCCAGAGCTGTTCCTCGTTCTGGAATGCGGTCATAGGTTCTGCATCGATAGGGAGGATCGTGGTATGGCTCATCGGCATATAGTCAAGGGTTGTAATACCCTCCCCATTGCCAAACCGGGCATCCGCACTGTTAAGGATCGGAACAGTGCCGTCACGGGCAAGTAGCCGGCCTGCAGCAGCAAACTGGTTCTGGAGATCAAGATTGGTCGTAAAATTGTTCGCGTCCTGGAGAATTGAGGTCTGCTGTTCGTTGGTAAGTCCGGCGGCCTGGTCGCAGAACAGTTTGAATTCCGGGCCACGGAGTTTGAAGCCGAGCTTGATCAGGCCGATGCCCAGTCTTGAATTAATTTGTTCGAGCTGCTGGAGACGGTCGTATTTGTTGAAATAGGTGATTTTCCGGCCGCCGTACACATCAGAGTCCAGGGCTTTGTTGATGTATTCCTGGCCGTTCAATGCCCGGCCGTTGGGACCAAAGTCGGGGATGGTATAGGCTGCACCCATGGCGATCCCGGAGAAATGCTCGATACCCTCCAGAGGATCAAAGGGAGCATTTGCCGGACGCTTCACCATCAGATCTCCCGAACAACCAGGCGATAGGTGCCGCTGGTGACTGAGTACTGGAAATTGACGGTTTCATTCGCGTCTACTGCGATGACACCGGAATACTCGACCCCGGCGACCAACAACGCTCCGCCGTTCTGGAGACTCTTGGTAATCACACCATTGACGGTATACGTGACCGTCAGTGTTCCTGCAACGGTAGAAGTGAACCAAAATGCAAGGCGTCCGTTAGGTTTGATGCAGGTAATATTGCCGTTCTTGAGGAGGTTGGTACTTGCTGCCGGTAATACGGTGAAACCAGGTACGTATCCCGGTTCTGCAATGTCAGATGCACTCACCGGTTTTACAAAACCAGGATCCAGTTCGAGTTGTGGCATGCTGGTTTTCGTTATTCCGTCAAAAATTATAAACTTGAAACGGTCTGGCGAAAACCGATAACCCCCCATCAGAAGAGTAAAAAAATAGCATCAACTAGTGCAGTATCCATGCGGACCATGGATGGAATTATCATAACTAAAGGCCAAGATATGGACAATCAATCCCGGTTTGAATGAGAACGGTGACACTATGATCAAAATGAATTTCGATATGATCGTGTTTAAGGAAGGGGATACGTTTGTTGCGTACTGCCCGGAGCTGGATCTTTCGAGCTGCGGAAATTCCGTCCTGAACGCTAAAGAGATGCTCAGGACTGCTATCCGGTTGTTTCTTGAAGAATCTGAAAAAATGGGAACGCTCGACGAGATTCTTTCTGAGGTCAACTATACCGTAAATCACGATGGACGGTATGTACCGCCAAAAATCATTGCGGCAGAAGAAGTCAGTCTCTGATCAATGCCAAAGATTGTCCCGATCCCGGCAAGAAAGTTACGTAAGGTCTTCGAGCATGCCGGTTATACCTGCAGGAGAATTGAAGGCGATCATTATGTTTTTTCAAAGCCCGGTGCGAAACGACCACTGGTCATTCCGGACTGGGATGATGTCCCTGTTTTCATTATCAAGAATAATCTGAAATCTGCCGGGATTTCCCGTGAAGAGTATTTTTTACTGCTTGAGGATACGTAAGCGTAGGATGAACACTTTTTAAACGGTCTGGCGAAGTCTCGGTCTGCCCATATCCCGCCGGACTTTTCGCTCGCTTTTCCGGTGCGGTTTGGATTTATACTGGGGGATGGGAAATATCGGGCATTCCCGCACCTGCCACCACCCTTCACGATCCGGGTCCGGGCATGGTTCGATGATAAGGGACATGCTGGCGTTCTTTTCAATCGCGAGCATAACCCTAGCGGCCTCTGCGATGACAATCTCTTTACTCATGCATTTGAAAATGAACGTCAACAGTGCACCTGTCCGCCGGCGATAAATGCAATACAATCCTCGTTATCATCATCGGGCCACCCGGACGGCCGGCTGTCATCGAGACCCTCCCGGGTTTTCACAAATCGGGTAAACAGGAAATACGAGAGATTGGCGATCAGGTCGGGGCCTTCATCCGTGGTTACCGGCCCGCTGTCCGGGTGATGGATCGTGAACTTGTCGCCGTTCCATTTCTTCTGGATCGCTTTGAGCTCCGCAAGCAGCCGGGATTCGGCCGGGTACTCGATCTGGTTCTGGTACATCCGGTCTTCAAGTGACGAGTAAATCTGCATCTTATACTGGCCGGAAAACGGTGTTTCTGTCAGCAGGAAGTTGTTGAAATACAGTTTGACGGCTTCCCCTTCGTACCCATCGTGTAGGAGGTGATCGACCCTATATCGGCGGCATATTTGTATAATCTCGTTTGTGACGTGGTTCCAGTTCAGTACGCCTTTATCCGGGAAGAAATACTTTATCACGTCGATGACGACCCGCCCCCCAAGCAGGTGGCCGATAGCGAACCCGAAGGCGTCTTTGTGTTTGCTCGTATCGAGGACGCCGATATATTCCATCTGGTAATCGTACGTGGGAGATGATGCCCGGCTGTTGCGATCAACAATCTCACGGGGAAACATGGCATCGACTGCCTCATCGAATTCCGCGCCATATTCGCGGTTAAACGCCGCCGGATTCTTTTTCTTCTGTTCTTCGAGATACGCACACCCTATGGGGTAATTCGGGTTCATCTCCCAGGTCGGCCGGTGGTACATGCGGATACCCTCGGGCATCCGTAAAGCAGTCTGGTAAATCCGCCAGAGAATACCCTGTTTTCCCATCGGGGTTGACATCGACACAACCCGGCCCAGGAACCGGACAATCCGCTCGAGACCTGCATCCCCGGCACACCGTTTCAGGAACTCCGGTCTATTAGACGCAAACCGGCCCACGGAGGGAGTGAGACTGTCATAGACTTCTTCACCGTCTCTAGTACCCTGTTCCTGCCCGTATTTTCCTATCTCATCGAACAGGACAAGAATGGCTGTCTTCCCGACCTCGGACGCACTGTTAGAGGTTGCAGCGATGATGTGGAGGTTCTTGTTGAGGACAATCTCGAAATTGTTCATTGACACGATTTTATCGGAGAAATAGGGACTCGTGTTAATCTTCGCCTTGATTTCATCCAGCAGAATGGTAGCCTGTTCGCTCTTGACCGCAAGGCAGATGATGTGGACTTCTTTGCCGCGGTCGACCCGTCCCTGGTAGAGATAATACGGGTCCGGGATCTCCAGCCACAGATAGGCGGTATATGCGGCAATGATACTGACCATGAACGTCTTGGTGGAATCACGGCCGCAAATCAGCAGCAGCTCTTCGTAGGGTTTCGCGGGGTCATAGAAATCGGCGAGGATTTCCTGCTGTGATGGAAACAATTTGCGACCGAGATACTCCGGTGACTCCGCAAAGGTGAGGATATCCACTACAGGGTTTGCGAGTTCAAAACCGCTGACGAACTGATCGTTGAGTTGATCACGTATTGACGGGATTGCAGCGGGTTTTGATGTGTGCGACGATTTTCCGCGTAGTTTCGGGGTCTGCTTCTGCACGGATAGCCTCCTTGACTATCTCAATCAGTGCTCGCTCACGGACGAGGACTTCTTCGGTTGTTATGGTGTTTTCGACGTCCATCTTATCCCGTTGCTCAAGATACTGTTTTCCAAGCCAGATCTGCATGGTGGGGTTTCCACCACTCGCAGCGGCATATTGCATACGGCGCAGTGATGCCTTACCGTGTTCCATGCCTTTTTTATGGATATGCAAAAATTCGGGATCGTGAGCCAATTGCGAAAGGGAAACACCGAGAACGGATGCGATTTCTGATTGCGTACACATTATGGATGCCAATTTCTCCGCTTTTTCGTAATCAATCGGGATCTTTTTACGGCCCCGTTTCTTGAGTGCCGCTGGTGGTTTCTTCTTGGTCACACCGACCTCCCGGAATATGCGAACGAAGCGGTAATCCTGCGGGTACTAGTCAGCTTCTTTAAGGCATTCCAGCCCGCCAACCTGCTTTGTCTGGTGGCCGTAATAGACCATGCGCCAGCCGTGTTTTGTGAGGGAGTTGATAAGCGATACCTGCGAGGTGACCAGGTGTACAGCAAATCCCCTCTTTGTATACAGGTCAGCCACGAATCCCAGGAACCGTGTTCCTATACCTATGCCCTGATAATCTGGGAGGACCACCAACCGGTGAATCATCTTTAACCGGGGATTTTTCGGGTGGGGAAAGTGCCTCACAGCGCAGAAGGCTACCGGGGCGTTGTTAATGCAGCCCACAAAAATGTCGGTGCCTCTCTTGACTTCAGTATTCAGATAATGATACTTCCCAAATAACGGCCAAAGGTCTGCGTTTCTGTGGGTGTCGAAGACGTCAACCGTGATTTCAGGACGTTTCCCGGACCGAAAGGAAAACGTCTGCTGATTGGTATCGTACACCCAATCAGGTTGCAGCCATTCGATAATGTCATCATGACAGGATACGGCGATGAACTTCTTACCTTGGTTTCTGATTGCTTTGTTCAACGCCAAAGAACACACTTTGGCAACGTCCCGGTCTACTACCGAAGTGTATTCGTCAAAGACAATCACGTCCCGGTCTTCAAGCAGGGCCCGGGCAAGGTCGACCCTCATTTTCTCGCCATTACTCAGTACGGCATACGGTTTCAGCCACGAAGGAGGCGATGAAAAACCCACGGCAGTGAACATTTTGGTGATATCAGCGTAGTTCAAGCCGTTGGGCATCTCATTTACAATGGCAGCCGTTCCGTATTGATGTGGCTCAATATATCCATTAGCGAAAACTTCCCGGGCAATAGTGGTTTTACCAGTCCCGCTCCGCCCAACGATCAGGCCGATGTTCCAGTCTTTGCCTTCAATGGCAATATCTCCGGTAAAATGTTCCTGGATGGTGGAGGTTTGCAGGTCAAAGGCTCCCTTGACTTGTTCTACCTTGAACGTTTCATCGGCCTTTGTGGTCTTTACAATGTCAAAACGCGGCACTTGTACCCGGCCTCCGTGAGCTCATTGTAGGTTCGTTCCTGCTCGCTTTCGTTGGGACATTCGATGATGACTTCAAACGCGGATTTCAACGGAACCTCTTTTGGTTCATCGACTTTTTCCAGGTTCGCCTTTAATGCCGCGAACTCTTTTTCATCGAAGCCGGTAATATCCAGCAACCCTTCCGTTTTCAGTTCGCCAAGAAGAGACGTGAGCTTGTCCATATCCCACTCGCCGCTAATCTTGTTGAGGGTGACGTTGAGCGCTTTCTCCTTGTTTTTGGGAATATCAATCTGGACGACATCGATCTGGGCGTTGCCAAGTTCTTTGAGCACCTTGAGCCGCTGGTGGCCACCGATAACCGTATTGTCGCTGTTGATAATCACCGGATCCACATACCCGAACTCTTCGATAGACCGCTTTATCTGCTGATATTCCGGGTCGTTTGGCTGAAGGTCTTTCCTGGGATTGTATTTCGCAGGTTTTAATTCGCTGATGAAGACTTTCTTGAATTCCATGCGTACCTCACGGGGATGCGACCTTCGGGCAATTTTTGAAATAGCAATATCCGGTTCCGTCCGGGTGAGTGCAGTTTGTTCCACCTCGGACGGGCCGGGCATCTATGCACTGGGGCTGGATGGAACGCTGCCAGTCGCTTTCTGTTATCTTTTTCATGTCAATGGGCCCGGGCGGAGTGAACCGCACCCGTGAGGGCTTTGCGCCGTGCCGGGGAACAAGATCCAGACGGCAGGCAAACACAGGCCGGAGGTGATTATGAGGTGATACTAGAGCAAGTGCAAGAGCGTGGAGCCACCGTACAGTAATACCGGCCCGAAGACGATCTTGAGCGCGATACTCGTCCAGTCGGCAGTCCCGGCTTTGGTCAGGAACTCATTGATTACGAATCCCTTGATCCGGAGGAGCGTGGTACTATGAGTTGCCTCATACCCGGCAATCGAGTCCGAGTCCCAGTAATGCTCCACATCGCTAAACATCGGAGGGCAAACCGGGATGGATTCCCGATCCTTTGCGGCGGCACCTTCCTGGGCTGCGAGCAATGAGACCATCTGTTGCCGCTTGGTGTGGTAGGGAATACGGGGATCGTGCACATCGAGGAGATATTCCGGACCGCTCCACGGATCGATACTATACCCGGTACGGGGATCCACCGTGAGCAACAATGGGGGTTGTGCTGCTATCCGGGCTTTGTCGGCGTCCGAGAGCCTGCCGGCTTTGAACCCGGCGTCTTGGCCTGCTGCCCAGACGTATCGCTTATCTCTCCAGAGTGGGGGACACGGCTGGATGTCGGCCGGGGAGAGTGCCCGGAATCCTACATTGAAACCGTCCTGGTAGATGTGGTCGTCCCGGTAACTGAACGGGATAAAGGAAATGATATTTCCCTGCTGGCACGGTGCAGCGTACGGGTCGAAGGTGAATCCGGCCGGGCGTTCGGGTCGTTCTGGGGAACCTCATTTGGATCTGTTTGTGCAGACATGGTCACACAGATGTCTGCGAGGGTATGTTTGCAAGCGGTTCGATAAAGTAGACGAACGTCTTGCTGACGCCACCAGCTGCCGGGGAGAAGTTCCGGGGCGGGAGGATTTGGTTAGCAGAGGATGTACCAGCCAGAGGAGGCGTGCGGGGTGCGACCTTGACAGTGACCTGGTGCGCGCCTGGGGCAATGAGCGACGGATTGTTATTCGGTACCCTGAAGAAGCCGAACCATGTGCCATTCTGTTGTGCAGGATAGTCGGTGCAATACAGGAAGGAATACGACTGGTGCGGGTCGTGGATTGTGTGGGCATCGTCGCCATCGAGAACAATATCGATGATTACGCTGTCCTTGATGCCCTCGTTGTTTACCGGCACGGTGGCCGGTGCAGCGAACTGGAGACCATATACGATGCGTTCCTGGTTCAGCATGAAGATCCGCTGGTTGATCAAGTCGAGTGTCTGGTATTCGCCGCCGACACCGGCCGGACCAGCCTTGTACAGCCCTGTGGGCGTTGCAATCGGGTTTGTCATGAGAAAATACTCCAAAAGCCCCGCCACGTTGGATGGGGCATTTACCAAAGAGAATGGACGGTAGCCTGAGATAAGTGGAAATTAGGGTACGGGATGGTCAAGGAGGGTGCGGGACGGTGAAATTGATAATTTAGAATCTTTATTGAATGGAATATTGCGATTTTTAGAGTGAAAATGGTTAAAAAATAAAAAAAATATTCATGTTTGATTGATATATCTTGGATGTTTTACAGAAATCGTTTTTGAATCGAGCTGAGTTACTTTTTGCTCCATCATTGATTGATAATTCTTCAAAAATGAGGATATAAATGAGTCGGTATTAGCCATTACTTCGTCATAAATTTCTTTATTCCGCACAAAAGCCGTTTTGGATGATTGTGATTCCCTTAAACATTTTGGCCATTCGTTCCTAACAAAATTCTTATTACGCTCTAAAAATGAAAATTGTAATCCATAGTCTCTTCTTTCTACTTTTTTATATTCTTTAATTTCACTAGGAATCTCATTTTGTAATTTTATGTCGAACCCTTTTGATTTTTTCATCATTTCCGATTCTTTATGCAAATGTTGAATATAACTCAAGGAGTTCTTTTTTGAAAAAATCTGGAAATGACTGTCTAAGATCTGTAATTTATTGAATAAATCAACATCTTTTTTTGAAGTTAATTTGATAAGAGATCTATCAGAATTTTTTAAATCGTAAGCCTCTCTATGAATTAACATTATGCTGTATCTTTCGTTTATTGGACAAAATATTTGTAAACCAACGGAATGAAGACCGATTAAAAATTTATTGGGTACATGATAACGATTATTGAAAGCTACGGGGTCATCACTCGTAAAAAATGGCACATTAGTGTTATTTTTTATTAAATATGGGGTTAAATCGGATAACGCTTTTATTGAACATAATGCCATATCGATGTTTAACAGAAAAAAATTAGGTGTCGGAGGTTCACTCAATATCGATACAAAATCTTTTTCGGCAATATGTTTATAGGATTGTTTTAATTTTGGTACCATTTGAAATTTTATGGTAAATTCTAGCTGATTTTCGACGAGCTTTTTTGCATGTTCTGTTCGATAATATTGTAAAGTAAAAAACTCATGTAATGTGGTTTCCTGAGTACTTGTTAAACCATCAATATTTTCGCTTAAAATAATATTTTCAATTACACGCTTCGTTCTAGTATCAATCGGGTCCAATGAATCTTCGAATTCTTTTCCGTAAAATCCTTGTTTTTGTGCAACTAGATTAATGGGCTCTTGTTTAATTTTTTTCGTTTCAGTAGTATAAACCCATATATGACCTTGATCTGGAGTGGAAGAAAAATTTCTTAGATACCATTTAGGGACAAAATGTTCTTTTTGCTTTTTTCCCGGAAAAATTTCATAGAATCCTCCTTCCATAATTAAACTATCCCATAGTATAACACTTAATTGTGCTGTTGTGTCAATGGGATTTAACTTATCAATTATATTCTATTTAGCCAACGAATTTTTACGCATTCCTGAAGATTCTGGAACGCGGTGAAATCCCCTTTTTAGCCATGCAAAATATTTCCTGCAGTGCGGGCATGTTTCGGGATTGTTGGGATCCCAATCGTCGTTTTGCAGATCCAGCCGCGATCCTAGTCCACAGCAGTCTTCGTCATTGATAAAAAGATGGACATATTTTGCTTTCTCGCTTCGTGAACGTCCCCAAATAACTCTTGTTTCTTCATTCATGACTGCACACACTTCCGGGGTCGCTCGACGGTTTTCCCGATATACGGAGTGAACCTTTTTTTATACATTTCCCGAAAAATAACAACACATGATGAGAACGTCGGTGAGTTCCTGATAGGGTTGCCCTGTCCATCGTACCCGATAAACTTCACCCGGCCTTTGATGAACCGGATCTCGTCTGCTTTCATCACGTAGGTATGCCACCATCCGGTATCCGATGCGACCGGTACAAGACAAACAACTACCGCACCCTTCAGGGATTCCTCATAGGCTTTCTTCATAAACCGGGAGATATTCCCGGCACTGTAGGGAGGATTAAGGAAATAGCTGGGATCAATGCCCCCTTGATGCGCCCAGTCTACGGAAAGTGCGTCTTCGAAATAAAGTCCGGTTTTTGTGTTGTGTTTACGAGCAGCTGCATCCACCCGGAAATCAAACTCCCGGTCAAGTAATGCAAAGAGCCAGTCCGGGGTTTCCCATTCATCTTTCAGGGTTTTGTAATTCCCGTTGCGTTTGTGGGTCATCACCGCACCTTCTTTACTACTGTAAGCGTGATCTCCGGGTACCGGAATTCGAAAATTTTCTTCTTGATTCTCCAAACCTCCTGGGCATACCCTTTCACTTCCTCTACCTCAAAATGACCATCTGCATACGTAACCCGGAAATCGGCAACATACCGGATCGCCTTGACCACGGGCATCTTCTTCCCGCATACCTCACAGATGCCTTTTTTATAGAGAAACGGCGTCATTTCGGCATCATATTTCACATCGCAGCATTTCCGGTACGCAGGTTGCAGCATAAATACCGGCTGGCAATCAATCTTAGTCACGACCCCGGCCGCTTTCAGCCGCTTAAGCTCAATATATCGCCGGGCTTCCATATGCGATGCAAAAGTGATCTTATCAATAACGGTTTTCTTCGCGTTCTTAATCCGGGGGCCACCGTTGGAACTCATGCCGACACCTGCCTGAACGCCTGGACAACATCAGCGAGATCCACCGGGAAACCGGCACTATTCGAGACTGCTGCTATAATGTCGTCTTGGATCGCAACGTAGTCACCATAGGGATCGTCCAGGTATCGTTTGAACCGGTCGAACCCGACCCGGGAAGATTCGATTTTCACCGACTCGATAATCTTTGCAAGCCGTTGTGCACGGAGATCTTCGATCTTCAGTTTTTCCTCATTGGACTGGCCGGTGATTTTCTGTTGTTTTTGAAGTTCTGCTCGCTTTTCCAGAGCGAGTTTTTTTGAGAGTTCGCGGATCTCGGTGGGGGTGAGTTCCCGATCTGAACCAGAAATAAAATACGAGATTGCACTCCGGACATAATCGGAAAGATTGGTCAGACCGAGTGCTTGCGCAAGTTGCACATCTTCCTCTTCGAGACTGACGGTGTGGTTTTTCCTCAAAGACCCCAACCCCTTTGCAGCGAATGGAACCCTGAAATTGACTTAATGCCAAAATCCGAACTACGGATTATGTTACATAACATAACATAACCGGACGGTACGCTGAGGTAGGTAGGTAGATGCGACAAAATCACATCACCAACGCGAGAGCTGCTTCTTCTACTGTCGTGGTATACTCAATCGGTTTTTCCAGTCCTTTCTTTGTCCGACGCCGTTGCCGGTTGTACCGGAGGGTAGATACCGTACCCTTGTGACCTTTTTTGTGTTCGGCCATCACGCACCCCCCAACCGATCATGGCACGTCCACATCGCATTGTAGAGGATGTCGTGATCCGTATCGCCGAGCTCTCCGTTCTTGCGGAGATCATCCAGGGCGGCACGATCTTTATCCGTCCAGTGACCCCGAACCACAGAAGTTATCGCGGATTCTGCCTGTAGTTTGGTCAGCTGAACCGGTGTGATTTTGAGCGGATTTCCCCGGATGAATGTGTTGCCAAGACCGTCACTCATCCTTGCCGCGGTCGTGAACCCGGTCTGTGCCTCAACAATATGCTCTATTTCAGGTTCTTTTGGTGTTTCCGGTGCAGGTCGCCGCTCTTTCTCATAGGTCTTTGTCAGCTCGCCCCGTACTTCCCGCTCTATATTCCGTATCACCTTCTTGATGGTCTTTTCTGGCAATTTTCGCTCTTTCAGGAACTGCCCGTTCAGGGGATGCTTTAGTGATTTCAACGAATTTGACACGGACGATATGGCTTTATCTCTCACTATATCATCCGAAACGTTAATCAAAGCCAGAATTGCGCTGGTAGCACAGTCGGAGAATTCTCCTGCCACTGAACAAAACTTGGCGGCTTTCTTCACATCAGAAACGTACTCTTCGCTGATGCCGCACTCTTCAGCTACTTTGTCGATATGCTCCCGACAATACTGTGCTCTCACGCTGCACCTCGTAGCCGCTCCGACCGGAACGCGAAATGCACCGTGACCGGCAGATCATAGATATCCCTTACACCATACTTCCGGCACTCTGCATACAGGTCATGCGACCGGAACAGCAACGGCGCTGCTCGTTGTAACATGCGTTTTCGCTTGCCCATCGAGGTCACCCCGTCGCTTTCTTTCCCTGCGTAAGTGTTGTCTGAATGCAGAACAGTTTCCCGCGTACGAGTTGCACGGCGTCCGGGCTATACCGGATCCTGCTTTCCTCATACGTTCTGTGTGGGGCTTCCGGGGTGACTTTAAAGATCTTGCCGAACCGGTCTCCATAATGGGTAAGGATCAGGTGGGTGTTCTGGTATGCGATCACACCCTCATCGACTAAGATCTTCCTGGCGACTTTTTCTTCACACTGACAGATCTGTGCCAGCTTGCGGAGAGAGAAGAATTTGTCATAATCGGGATCGGCCTGCAAGCCCGGTGTTAATGCAAGGGATACTGGTGCCTCTTCTGAAGCGTTTCCTCCGACAAGCGCCCGGTACGGCATCAGATCCGGATATCTTTCCACGGCCGTTGCCATGGATACTTTCTGTGCAACTGCCGGATTTACATCCCAATCTTTTGCGAGCACGCTTGCCTGCCGGGCATATTCGGCGAGAATATCAGACAGGGCCGGTGCTCCTGCACTATTTTTCCTGATCTGTGCCGCCCGGAACGTGTCGATGCGTTCCGGCAGGTTGTCACGGTTAATCGGCCGTAGGTGAGAGATAAGATCCTCTACTGCCGATTTTGCAATACAGGTATGTTTCTGCCTGCCACTAGGGGTTTCCAGCCATTGAATTGAAGTCACATCCTTGAAAAGGGCTGGATGCCTTTGCATGGAATGTGAGATGGTAGTGCGGCTGCATCCCACCTGTTTGGCGATATCGATTACCGGGATCACCGGACCGAGAGGTGAATCAATGATGCGGGGATCGGTCATGGTCCCACCAGTTCATGCGCAGAACTCACGAACTCGAACGGATTTGTCCCTGTGACTGCTGTACAATGAAACGCAGTAGCCCGGGTCGCGTCTGCATCGAGAACAGGGTAATCAGGATCTCCCTTTTTGACCGGCACCTTACCCAAAAGACGGCCGCCACAGAGGGGGCATTTCTTGTCTTTCAGGTAATCGCCCTTTTTCCATGCAATAACGACTTTCTGCCAGCACCTGATGCAGGTTGAGCGCACATATTTCTGATCGTGTTCTGATACTATACCGGCGCTTCCCTCTCCCGCGATGCTTGCAGGCTGTGGGGTCGGGGCGCCGTTATAACCTGTTTTTGCTTGCATGCCGGTCACCATATTGTTGCTCATTAATCAGTTCCAGGGCACCAATCTTCAGACCAATGTCTATTTTATGCCCGAGCCCGAGTTCACGGAAGTATCTTACATCTTCCGGGGTCATCGCTGCCGGATAATCGAGTGATTCGATCATGCCAAAACTCCGTACTTTATGCCATGTTCACGTACTGCAGCACGAATCGCCTCAATTTTGGTTTTATAAATGCCTTTTTCGATAAGCGTGTCAACGATGCGTTCATTGTTGTCTCCGAGTTCAATTGTTGCTCGTTTACTCATTTTACATTCACACCTCTATGGTGGGTGGATCTACTTACGAAATTGAACAATATAAGCATGCCGAAAAGGTGGAAAAATGGTGATACTATTAAATAACGTATATGGTAGTACCATTATCACTAAGATTGAGGCGAGAAGATTATGGTAAAACGGCAGGTGTCATTCAAGATAAATAACGATCTTGACAAATGGGTTCAGGATCAGACAGATTCAAAAGATGGAAATAAACCTCCTTTTGAGTCAGTTAGTGACTTGGTGAATACCGCGTTACAGTATTATAAAAACCGGAAAGAGTTTGAAGGTAGTATGCAGGAAACCATCCTTACATTTATGAAGAGTAACCCGGCTGTAAAAAGAGAACTGGAGCGTTTAATGAGAGAAATTATCTCTCAGCAATCTCGATAATTTCCTTTTTTAGAAATTCTGAAAACTCTTCGCTCTTGATAATATTGATGATAATCTGTCGAAAATCCTCGTCAAATCCCGTACTGTAATTTTTATTGGTATCATTAAGTTGTTCGTCGATGGTCGGATTAATTGGCCTCACCTAGTCTTGCGCGTGCAGTATCACCGATTCTATATGCATAAACGTGCGGTATGAAAGGTAACAGATCCAAAACGCCCTCTGAATCTGTTGTTTAACCCTGTGAATTAACATCTATTCAGAATCAAGGCGGTATATCTAAAACGCTTTACATGATATAAAAAAAATACCAAAAGTTTCAAAAAATGAAACTAAGGGCAAATCATTTCTTTTTTGAGTCATCGATTTTCAGTAAGGCTTCCAGTATTTTAGTCCGTCGTTCCAGGGTCAATATTTTCTCTTCCTGCTCCCTTCTGATCTCCTCGATCTTCCGTTCCTCATTGCGTATGCTTGCCCTCGTGATGTACAATTCATGTTCTCCGAGATGAAACAACCTCTCGCGTTCATCGTCTGACATGCGGACATACGCGGCATTCAGATACCCGGTATGCCGCATGATACCTTCAACCAGGTCAATCCCCATGCTGGTGACGGCATGTGTCCGGAAATATGCGCGACACGAGTGAGGGGTGATCTTGTTGCGAGTTCCGCCCTTAATAGGGCTGCTCTCGCCGTCGACAGTCTCATACAGTTTCTGAAACCGTTTCGAGAGATTATTTGATGTGCAGGCAAAGAGCCGTTGGTCACCCTGAGGTCTGCGCAATCCGATATTATTCGTCCGCACATTTGCCTGTTGAATCCACTGGTCCCGCTCACGCAGCCACAGGTCGAGGTATTCCCGGGCTTCCGATGTCAGGAATGTTGTGCCACCATGTCGTCCTTTGGCGATCTCCGGGCGTATCGTAACCCTATTGCCTTGTATATCCGTAATCAGAATTTCCGCTGATTCATTAATCCGGCAACCCGTCGAGATGAGGAATGACAGGTATGCTTTCATATGCACATCCGCAAGATCCATCATTTTCTGCAAGGTCTCAATCTTCAGCGGCTTGTCACGCCTGACATCGTCACGCCGGAGTTTGAATACGGAAGTCTCCAGCTCGTCGAACTCCACGCCATTCAGTTTCATGTACTTGTGGATGATCGCTAACCACATGCGACGAGTGTTCTGGCTGGCATCTTTCAGGGCCGCGCTATCGGTATAAGCGAGGAGGTTCTCAACGCTCAGGTGCTTGTGCAGCTCTTCAAGCGGCACGTCCAGGAACCGGGAAAAATAGAGCAATGCTTCCCGGTAGGTTCTGATAGTTTGTTGCGAGCGCCCGGCTTTTTCGAGCAGCGAGAGATAGAGCGGAACACTTCGTATCTTTTTAGTATTGGAAGACACAATGATCATTTATTACCCAAACGGGTATAAAAATAAAAGTGTATATCTTGACGGAGTGTTACTAATATGATCATTTACATTGACGGAAAATACCTCCCTGAAGCCTTGGCAAAGATCTCCGTGTTCGATCACGGCCTGTTATACGGCGACGGTGTCTTTGAAGGCATCCGCGCATACAAGGGCAGAATCTTCCGGCTCAAAGAACATCTCGACCGGTTGTTCGATTCGGCAAAAACCCTGGATATTACCCCGCCGATAACGAAAGAAGAGATGACCGACGTGATCTGCGAGACAATGCGCAGGAACAAACTGACCGACGCTTACATACGGCCGATCATAACCCGAGGTATCGGGGATCTGGGTCTCGATCCCCGTAAATGCCCAAAAGCATCCGTTATAGTAATCTGCGTGACATGGGGTGCAATGTACGGCGACCTGTACGAGAAAGGCCTCAAGGCTATTACGGTCTCGGTCAGGAGAAACGCAGCCGAATCACTGCCACCCAACGTAAAGAGTCTCAATTACCTCAATAACATTCTTGCAAAGATCGAAGCGAACTATAAAGGAGGTGACGAGGCGATCTTCTTTGATACCAATGGGTATCTTGCTGAGGGTTCCGGCGACAACCTGTATATCATCAAAAACGGCGAAATTCTCACCCCCTATACACTTAACAACCTCCGGGGGATTACCCGGATGGTCGTCAAGGAACTCGCCGAGTCGCTGGGTATTACGTTTCGTGAACAAAACCTGGGATACTTCGATCTCTATACTGCTGACGAACTGATCTGCACCGGGACGGCAGCGGAGGTTGCACCCATCACCTGGGTCGATGGAAGAGTTATCGGTTCAGGAAAACCCGGCCCCATTACCCGTCAACTCATGGCGGAATTTAAAACGGTTACTGACCGGGAAGGATATCCCATATCCGGGGAGCCGGTCAGAAAAAAATCCGCTGGAGTGAAGAAACCGACAAAAACTGCCGGTGCAAAGAAGAAAGTCTCACGAAGGAAATAACCTTTTTCCTGCAAAAAACAATACGCGATCAGCTCACCGGTCGCTTCCATAACCTATTTATCGGGACGAGTAAAACTAGTTAGAGCAACGCGCTGCTATAGTGTAGACCGGCCAATCATGCGGGCCTTTCACGCCCGCGACTGGGGTTCAAATCCCCATAGCAGCATTTATGCAACGATGGTTCTATTCTCTAAATAATTTCCCCTAATTCGGATATGCAGTTGCCCGGAAAAAAACAGGCGTATAATGAAACAAGAAAACATTCAGTATTTTACAAAGGAGGGTGAGGAGTTCGTCAATCTCCTGATCAGTACCGGTGTGAAGGAACACGGGGCAATGGTGCTTGCGTTCCTTTCAAGCACTTCAGAAGGGACGTTTCAGGACATTGAACAGGGAATTGGCCTTCGTCAGCCTGACGCCAGCGTGACAATAAAGTACCTGATGGATCAGGACTGGATCAAAAGCCATGAGACCACCTCAGGTCAAAATTTTCGGCCGACAAACGTCTGGCAGCTCAAAAAGCCCATAACTGTTATTTTGGACGGTATCGAATCGGAGAAGAAAAAAGAAGCCGGTGTCCGACTCACTCATATCAGAAAATTCCGGAACAACCTCAGTCATTATCCGAAGAGAAAAGAGTCAATCAGTCTGTTAGTCAAAAGTGGCATAAAAAAACCGGTGGCCCAGGTGCTGGTGTTTCTTGCAAACACACCACGAGCTACCCTTCAGGAGATTGAGTCCGGAACCGATACATTCCAGTCCAATGTAAGCGCAGCGACACAGTACCTTGTCGAAAAAGGCTGGATCAAACACTGTACAAACCCAAGCGGTAAGATTGGTATGCCGAAGAGAGCCTTCGATCTGGCACAACCTATAACGGCGATTGCCGATGGCATCGAAAAAGAGATGATTGACAAAGATAACAGCCAGCTCGAAAACATCAAAAAAATGCGAAATTTTGACATGACAAAAGTCATTTTCCTGAAAAAAGACCTTTCAGAGTAGATTAAGGAATTATAGTTTTATCGATTTTATAACGAATATTATCCTTGATTCTACGGTTGAAATTATTGCGTTCAAGCTAGCAAGAAAATAAGGAAAGTTGCACCGGCAAATTAATGGTTGCCAGTCCTAACGAGCGGTAGTAGATTATCCAGACCTTCGAAATACAAAAAATTACGAAGATACAGTCACAATCCCTCGCATAAATGGATGTATATTACAGAGATAATGGTAGGTACCGGGCTGGGCAAACGTAAACTGGAATGTATCTCCCTGGTGAAGGACCGGCGAATTGAACGCGACCGGCGAAGGTTCTGTCGAGGTGGCCGTATGATAAATAGGATCCAGGTTCGTCCAGGTTATGGTAGTCCCGGGTCGGATTGTTACCGACGCAGGAATGAATGCATAATTCTGTATCGAAACTGACACATTTTGAGACGTTGAAACGATTGTCGTCACCGGGGATGATGGTGTTGATTCGGCCATTATCATCGTTGTGGCCACGGGTATGGGGGTGGTTTCGATTGTCGGAGATACGGTTATCAGCGGAGAGACTATAGGTACCGAGGCCGTAGGTTGTGAGGGGGACATGCATCCGGCAATCGAAACAGCTGCAATCACCAGGAGAGCAACAGCCGCTCCAGACACAAAACAGGGAAAGGCTTGCATATGCTCACATAACCCAAACTTGTATTAATACGCTTCTTTCGTGAAAGAAAATCGGGAATAAACGGTTCTTACGATTCGTCGGAATTAAATTTAATAAGTTTACTCTTGAGGAAATGACTCCAAAAAACTCATGTGGAAAATTTTTTGACTGCCTTTTATCCTATTTTGAAAGAGGTGCGGTATCACCTATAGTTATATGATCTTCTTTTCTGTCCCGTAACAAAAACAGCCCGTATACCGCGCAGACGACACCCGTGAAAACCAGCATAAGCAGTACATGCAGTGATTGCTCGGATACCTGGATCCCTCCCTGGGAAATAATCGCAGTAAAATCAAAGAGGGCATGAATGCCCACTACGGGCCAGATACTCTCTGTCCGCAAACGAATTGCAGCATAGGTTATCCCGAGACCAAATGCAGCCACAATGTCCACAACCGTGTAGGTGGGATCCCATGTGCCGCCAAAGATATTGAGTAAGTGAAGGGCTGCAAAGAGGAGGGCACTAATGAAAACCGCCCGAAGCGTACCAGTGGAAAGAAGGGCGGTAAGAATCAGACCACGGAAATAGGTTTCCTCAGCAAATCCTACTACCAGCGTCAGGATGGCGAAATAAAGGATAGCGAGGGGTGCGGTCACTTGGATGCCATCCCCCAATGATAAAAGGGCAAATGCACAGGGCAGAAGAAAAAGAGGGACCTGTGCCAGACGGATTCCCGTCGAGTACCCCGCTTTCCCTAACCAATCGAGGCGAATCACCAAAAAAATACCAATACTGGCAAGAAGGAGATCAGCGATGGCAACCTGCTGAATAAGCCCTGCCATGAAGACGAGATTTAAAAAGGCGCATACAATAAGAACAAAAAGGAAGACCAGCAGGAAAACAGCAGAGCTAAGATAGGGATGCTCCTCGGTGAACCTCGTGAGTGTCATGAACCATCTAAATTATATTTAAAACACTATAAATTGTCCGGTATTCGCTTGGGTGCAATCTCCGATTGAAAAGGATCTGTCAGATCTTTCATATGAAATCCGGCATCTTGCGGGTGATATACCACGCGTGAATACCAAGAACAATGTAGATGGGAAAAAGTACTGCCGATGTGGTGTTGTCTCCCTGATACTTGAAAAGCCAGACCGTAGCGGTGACATCAATCTGGAAGATCATGATCCCCCACCATTTCCCGATATATCCATAGCCAAGGCCGGGGAGAAGGAAGTTCATGACCCCGGCTATGATCGGGTTTTTTGCAGTTTTCGGCCGCCGTGACAGCCCGCGGGGAATATGCATAGGGTTTATCCCGCAGGAAGGTGCGGCTAGTGCTGCTTCCCACCGGACGTCTTTATCGCTGTCAGCGAGCCCCCGCATCAGGGCCGGAATCGCCTTGTCGTCCCGTATCGATCCAAGGATCTTCATCACTTTCAGGCGTACTGCACTATCTGGATCATTCAGGACATGGTTAAGCGCCGGGATTGCATCTGGTCCAATATCCTCAACCGCCTTCCATTCCTGCATACCGATAAAGTAGGATGCCCGTTCATCGGCGTTGTTCGGTTTCCACCCAAGGGTGGCAAGGGCAAAAGCTGCACCATACCGTACGTATTTGTTGGGATCTTTGAGGGCTTCCTGAAGAGGCAGGGTTGCCTTTTCGTCACCGATCTCGCCAAGGGCCATTGCCGCCTGCCACCGCACTTCACTGTTCTCGTCTTTGAGCGCCCCGGTCAGTGGTCCAATGGATCGCGGATCCCTGATAACCGACAGTGCTTCAATGACACCGAACCGGACATCTTTATTCTTGTTTTTTAACCTGGAAATGAGCTCATTCATCGCAGCGGTGCCGAGAGAGCCCAGTGCCTGTGCTGCCTGTGTCTGAACTGCAAAATCCGAAGAATGGAGTGCCTTGATAAGACCGGCGATATCCCGGCGTTCAGTCATCAGGCTGATATCTTTTTGTTTTACCACGAACAGCTTCGGGAAAACCATAGGTCTCAGCTCATAGGTCCGACATCTTTTTTGCCATGTAGAACGTCTGTGCCGCAAACAGGGCAGTGATCGGATATGTGTACAGGTACGGCAATAACGGGCCGGACTCAAGCTGGGCAAGCGTAAAAATGCTCGCATAACTCATGAAGACAAGAAAGCCCCACCAGAAACCGAGATAATTGTAGCCAAGACCGACAAAAAAGAAATTAAGAACGGCTGCAGCCCATGGGTTATGTCCGGTTCGCGGCCGTTTGGCGAGCCCCCAGGGGATGTGAGCCGAGAGTACCCGGCATTTTTTTGCCGCCACAACTGCAACCCACCGGACAGCGGCGTCATTGTCCCGGAGTGCCGCTTCGCAGGCAGGTTGTGCATTCGGATCACCGATCTGGCCGAGCAACTCTACGATCTTTATCCGGGTTGCCGGGTCAGGGTCATGGAAAATATCTGCGAGCGGACCGGTAGCTGAATTTTCCGATCTTTTTGACGCCAGACCAATTCTGCAGCGCAATGGCATAATATGCCCTTTCAGCATCGTCTTTAGGAATCCAGTGAAGGAGTTCAAGCGATCGTGCTGCCCCATACCGGACGTACCTTTCCTTTTCCCGGAGAGATTCAACGAGGGACGGGATTGCATTTATGTCACCTATTTCTCCGAGTGCAAGAGCAGCTATCCAACGGACCTCGACAGCGGTATCATGCTTTAAAAGGTGAACCAGCGGCCGTACTGAACGAGGATCCCGAATTTTTCCCAATGCTTCGATAGCACCGATACGGACGGCCTTGTGTCTGCTATCAAGAACCAATATAAGCGGAATAACGGCTTCTGCCCCCAGAGACCCAAGTGCATCAGCAGCCCGCCACTGGGTATCGGGATTACGATGGTTTAACTGCCGGATCAGGCTGGGAATGTCCTTTGCAGTCATCATTGCAGGAATATCGGCATGTCGTTTGTCCGGAAAAAGCACGAGTGACATATTAAAAGATCAATGAAGGTTGAATATAATTAATCAATATATTAAAGTTGTGAATTGTAGTTATTCTTTTATTTCCAAATCGATAAATCAAGGGCGAAAAACAAAACGATCAGAAAATATAAGGTGCGCTATTGGAGTATGCTGATACCATATAACAGGGATATTTTTCTTCAACAATTTTGGAAAAAATACAAATCCGTGAGGTCTCCTGGTATCCTAACTGGTCCGGTATACTCATATGCATCGCCGGAAGAATACAAACATGATGAGGGCCACAATGAAAGCACTCATCGTCACGGGAATGGGAAGAGGCGTACCATTTCCCGGTATCAATGAAGCGGTCTTATTAAGTTGGAGGGTGCTGTTGACAGATTGATCGGCTACAACGTTTACCTGGATGTTGGCCGGGATGTACCCCTCTAGAGTCGCATTGATTGTGTGGTTACCAACGGAAAGGCCGGTTTGGATAATCGGGGACTGGTTAACATTCATGCCATCGAGAATGATCTGTGCTCCCTCCGGGTTTGTGGTGATTACCAGGGTACCGGTCATAAGCTTGAGCGTTCCATTGACCTGGGTGGTTACACCAGGTTCGACCGGTGCATTTGTCGAAAAGGGATAATAATTAAATCGGGAAAAATTGATCTGGTATGTTCCCGGATTCAATCCGTTTAGAGTGAGCGGGGTGATTCCCTGGTAGACACCGTTGACAACTATCGAAGCATTATCCGGGATCGAATTAATTTCGAGGATGCCGGGAGCCTCTAAAGGAGACACGATGCTCGCAGGAACCGCAGCGGTAATGACGGGGCTCCCGGGTGACGTAGATGCAGTCGCCGGACCAAGGCCGGGCACGTTCAGGGAAACCGAAATAGTGCTGTAATCGGCCTGGTTCAGGTTGGAAAGGTCATTGGGGCCATCGACAACCCAGATGGTATAGGTACCGGCATCAAGTTTTCCCCCTATTGATCCGGTATACCAATTATAGGTCCAGTGATTGTTTCCATCAACACTGACCTCAGTGAACCCGCCCTGATCGGCCCGGTTGTTGATGTTGTCGAGTGCCACGCCGTTTGCCGGAAGATTTGGGCCGGTCAGGAAAAGGTAGGCGGTCTGGCTTGAATACATGTATCCGGACAGTGGTATGGTTTCGCCAATATATGCCTGGACCATGGCTGCAGATGCACAATTGGAGATAACCAAAAAAATGAGAAATACGAAAAATGTAATCCGGTAAATCGGTTTAACAACAGCCCTCGAAGGTTTTTTTCCCGATTCATCTGTTTGTGCCATAGCAAAAAATGGTCGTCAGCTCAGGCCGGTATCAGGTCGGTACTGGCGGTCTTATTTGCGGTTGGATTTGACTTCAGTGGAAGGGTTGCCGTTGGTGTCGGGACTGATAGCGAAACCTGCATATCGACATTTCCATAAGGAATGGTTGTTGAACCTGTCTTCACAAGGATACCATTATTGAACAGGTTAACTTTCAATTCATCGGCGCTGCCATCATTCTTCTGGACCGATACTGCTACAACACCGTTTTCCGTCGGGATCCTATAATAATGGTCCCCGGTATCACTGACCTGAACCTGGTCACCAGGGAGACCTACAGAGCCACTATAAGTCTGGTCATAGGTAATCTCGACCCAGACTCCTGTTTGAGGAACAGATGTCGCTAGCGTCTGCAGTACCGTGGGAATTACCGTGGTTACTGCCATTGTTGGCGTTGGGGTTGGAACGGTGGTCTGTGTTGTCGGTATTGCAGTAGTTATCGGCTGTACTACGGTGGTATTCGTGTGCATGTTTTTGATAAGCACAAATCCTCCAACCGCCACAATCGCAATAATAACAATAACGATAATGGCTGCAGCTATAACCTTGAACGGTTTTTTCCGGGGTGCTTCAGGAACAGGAGGAATTGTGGGGAATGTCGGCATCGGCGGAATTACCAGTCCCCCAGAGGCAGATTCTGATGCAGGTTCAGAGGCCGGTTCAGATCCTGCCGGTGCTTCTGTGGAAGGTTCTGCAGATGACGCAGGTTCTGCTGAAGGAACCGATACTGGTTCCGGAATTGCGGGCGGGGTTTCCGTCCGGGGTACTGAGTCTGCAATCAGGGGTTCGATTGAGTGAATGATCTGTTCGATGGGCCGTCCTTTCCGATCTCCCGATCCCGTTACTGAGGAGACAGGGGTAACCTGTCCGGTTGGGGCAGAAATAATGGTCTCATCAGCTGATCCGGCAACCTTGGTACCGCACCGGTTGCAAAACGTTGATCCTGGAGGGATGCGGTTTCCGCATCTGCCACAGAATGATCCTTCGGGTAGCGACGTGGTCTCAACGGGCTTTGGGGGGAGATGGCTTGTATCAACAACTATTTTTTTCATGGGACGAGGGGCATCTATCTTCTTTTTTATCCCGGGAGAACCAGGATGCTCCTGCCGGCTTTCATCGGGGACCTGGGGAGTCGCCACTATGTCCGGGGGGTACATTGCAGCTTCTGCAATATTTTTTCTGAGGGCTTTTACCCATTCGTCAGACTCACGTCTTCGTTCTCCAGCAGTCTGGCGGACAAAAGTAAGCGCCATTTCACGGGTATCCGCCGTTTCCGTCAGGATCGTAAGTGTAATGACCGGATCACGGATAGCGTTCTCGCTGGCCGTAACGTTCCGGATCGTGACCAGTGATATCTGCTGCGTCGGCACCACATTTTTTTCACTATCAATGATGATGAGACGCCGATTGGTGAGTACCAGTTCGAACGGCACAGATTTAACCTTGACATGCTGCGCCGTAAGGACTATTGACTCATCACTTTTCAAGTCGGGATAACCCATATTTACCACGTTCTCTACTATACGTATGCATGATCTGTGACAAATAAGTATTTATTAAATATTTTATTTTATTGATGTACCGGTCGCGGAACAGGGCTCAGAGGAACTCACGATCGTTCATGTATTGACGCAGCACCTGCGGTATGGTTACCGATCCGTCGCGGTTCTGGTAGTTTTCAAGGATACACCGTAAAGTCCGTGAGGTGGCGATCGCGGTTGAATTAAGGGTATGGACAAGCTGTTTTGATTCGAAAATTTCCTTGTCGCGCACCCGGATATTAAGGCTGGCAGCTTGGTAGGATGTGCAGTTGGAACAGGAAACGACCTCTTTATAGGCATTTTCCCGTGGCATCCAAGCCTCGATATCGTATTTCTTTGCGGCAACAGTACCGATATCACCTGTGCAGATGTTGACCACGTGATAGGGGAGTTCCAGTTTCCTGAACACTTCTTCAGCATTTGCAAGAAGTTCGTCGTGGATCTGCCAGGAATCTGCAGGTTTGCAGAAGACAAACTGTTCGATCTTCGTAAACTGGTGAACGCGGAAAAGTCCTTTGGTGTCGAGACCATGCGCACCGATTTCCCGCCGGAAACAGGGGGATAACCCGGCAAGGCGCAGAGGAAGGTCCTTTTCTTCGAAGATCTCATCTTGGTACATTGCGGCTATAGGGTGTTCACTTGTCGCAATCAGGTACATATCATCGTTGTCGATCTTGTACATCACTTTTTCGAAATCGTCAAGATCGGTGACTCCTTCGTACGAGCTGCGGTTGATCATAAACGGCGGTATGACCGGGGTAAAACCTTTCTTTTCAAGCAGGTCTAGGGCAAAACGCTGGAGGGCAAGATCGAGAAGGACAAGATTTCCTTTCAGGAAATAGAATCCTCCCCCTGAAATCTTCGCAGCCCGTTCGAAATCAGCCCAGCCCCGTTCAGCCGCAAGCTGGCCGTGGTTTTTGACTTCGAAATCAAACGTACGCGGTGTGCCGACACGCCGGACCTCCACATTCCCGGTATCATCACACCCTCGCGGTACGCTGTCGTCAAGGATATTAGGCAGACGCATAAGCCGGGTGCGAATAACGGTTGTTATTTCATCCTGTTCGGCATCGTTTTCCTTAATTTTCCCCGGAAGTTCTGTTGCTTCCTTCATCAGGGAAGCCGGATCTTTTCCGGCTTTACGAAGTTCGTTGATTTCCCGGGCGATGGTATTTCTCCGGCGCCGCAGTTCATCGGTCTGTACTTTAAGCTCGCGGGAACGTGCATCTTTTGCAAGAATTTCGTCTACCCATGCAATCTTTTCCTGAGCGTTTCGTTTGAGCAGATCGGCTTTTACGATCTCCGGGCTCGCCCGTACAAACCTGATTTCAAGCATCTGGCGCACCTCAACAAAGAACCCTCTGTCTTTTCTCCAGAAGGGTCTTTTTGGCTAATACAGTATTACTTTACTTGTTTTACCTTATTATGGTTCAATAAACATGCGCCGGATCCAAAAAAAGATTATATTCTCCGGGATGGTCTTTGTTTTAAACTGCCCGATTTGGATTTTATTCGATTAAAAACGGCTGAATTGCGCCAATGATAAAAATTCATGACCATGAAATACCCAGAAAGCAAAAAAAAGGCCGACTGAGGCGATATTATTATATGAGCCCGGCGTCCACGATTATGTCATGAGGAGACGGGTATCTTACCCGTGCTCTCCGACTGCCATTCGGATCGAATGGGGGGATGATCAGTACAATGCACTGAATGACAAAATTGATTCGTAGGTGAAAAATGGATTTTTTGGCAAAATTCTATTTTAATTACCGGAGAATAATCAAGACCATCCAGATATACCTGTTGCTGGCCGGTCCCGGTCTTATCGTAATGATTGCAGACAATGATGCCGGGGGTATCACTACTTATGCAGCTACCGGGGCAAAATTTGGTTATAATCTTATCTGGTTTTTGATCCTTCTGGGACCAGTTGCGTATTTTGTCCAAGAGATGACCGTCCGGCTTGGTGCTGTTACCAAGCATGGGCATGCAGAGGCAATTTTCAGCGCTTTCGGCTCATTCTGGGGCTGGTTCTCTTTCCTAGACTTAAGTCTGGTGAACTGGCTTACACTGGTGACAGAATTTATCGGCATGACAGCCGGACTTTCTATATTCGGTATCCCCCCCTTACTCACCGTCATTATTGTAATCTGTGTAATGATGGGAATAGTTTTTTCCGGGAAGTACTGGACATGGGAAAAGATCACGATGGCACTCTGCCTTGTCAACCTCATCTACATACCTGCAGCTATTCTTGTCCATCCTTCGGTTTCCGATATCTTCCGTAACGGTGTCATTCCCAATTTCC
This sequence comes from uncultured Methanoregulaceae archaeon, assembly GCA_963701095.1. Classification (GTDB taxonomy): domain Archaea; phylum Halobacteriota; class Methanomicrobia; order Methanomicrobiales; family Methanospirillaceae; genus Methanoregula. The sequence continues at coordinate 86,218 of OY969564.1, read as the reverse complement.
CGGGAGGTTTTAATGGCGAGCTGTTCTTTTTCCTGATGGCAAATATCGGGACGACCATCGCGCCCTGGATGATCTTCTTCCAGCAGAGTGCTGTTGTTGATAAGCAGATGAAGGAAAAAGACATTCCTTGGGGAAAATTCGATACTGCTATTGGAGCGGTATTTACAGTTCTCGTTGCGGTCTTTATTATTGTCGTGACCGGGACGCTTCTGAAGGGTATGGACATCCAAAGTGCCGCGCAGGCAGCACAGATTATGATGGCTACGAATCCCTGGGTGGGAACGTTCCTTGCCATCGGCCTGTTTGATGCTGGATTCTTGGGAGCTCTCTGTATTGCACTCACCAGTTCATGGGCGTTCGGCGAGGTGTTCGGGTGGGCGCATTCCCTGAACTATAAGGTAAAAGAAGCCATCTGGTTCTATGTATTCTATTTTGTAGGACTCATTACTGCCGGAGCCGTTGTCCTTATCCCAGGGGCACCCCTGGTGTTAATTACACTCTTTGTCCAGGTCGTGGCAGTAACCCTATTACCGGCTGCACTGGTCTTTTTGATCATTCTCCTCAACAACGAGGAAATCATGGGGAAATACAAAAATACACTCTTTGATAATATAGCGAATATATCGATTGTCACCTGTATTATTGTCGTATCGTCACTGTATGGCATAAGTACGTTGTTCCCGAATTTGTTCGGGTGAGGAGATGGTGTAATCATGGCATTTACCTTAAAAAACGGTATAATAGAACCGGTGAAAGCGGTCTTTTCAAACGGGATGGCTGCAATATCAGCGATTAATAAGAAATATGAACACCCCCGGATCACCATGTCTCCCGGCGTTAAATTTGCCCTCCTCATGCTCCGTATTTATCTGATCTTTTTAGTAATACTTCTTGCCTACAAATTCTATACTATTGTTACGGGAGGGAGCATGGCATGACACAAAATGAAGTGCCCGCAGGTGTTGCAAAAACCACAGATCGGGAGATCTTCCTCAGTCAGATTCTCGGCATACCTGTCATGCTAAGGGGGAAAAAAACCGGCACGCTCAGTGATCTCATTATTGTGGAGACCGCACGAGTACCGGAAGTAAAATCGCTTTATGTCACCCGATCATTTGGGAATCCCAGTCTTATCATCCCATGGGAAAATGTTGTGGAGCTCGCTGAACACCGCGTCGAGATCAATATCCCCGACATTGCCCCGTTTGAGGGAGAGCCTGCTGAAGATGCTATCCTCCTTAAGGATTATGTGATGGATAAAAAAGTTCTCGACCTTGAAGAAAGCGAAGTCGAAATCGTGTATGATATCCGGCTCACATTTAGAAACAAAAAGATTTATGTTACAGATGTGGATACTGGAAAATCCGCACGCTTGAGAAGACTCGGTCTGGGCCTTCTTTCAAAGGTGGTATCCGCAGATGCCAAGGATGATCAGATGATCTCCTGGGCTTACATCCAGCCACTCCCGACGAATATAGGCAGTTTCAAGGGTAACGTGAAACTAACCGTTTTAAAGGAAAATCTCGCGGAAATTCATCCGGTCGATATGGCTGATATTCTCGAGGAACTCGATCACGATCAGCGTGTTGCGGTTTTTACGTCGCTGGATAACGAACATGCATCTGATACTTTAGAAGAGATTGAGCCGAACGTCCAGCGGGATATTATCGCATCGCTCGATACCGCAAAAGTTGTGCCCCTGATCAATACTATGACGCCCGGCCAGGCAGCTGACGTCCTTTCGGCAATTCCTCATTCGACTGCCGAGGACATCCTTGAGGCCATGAATCCTGACAGCGCAAAGAAAGTGCGTTCAATCATGGAAAAACAGGAAGAAACGGTAATCCACTACGCCACACAGAAAATCCTGAAATTCCTTCCAGACACTCTGGTTGAGTACGTGCAGAACGATTACCCGAACCATGCCAGGGGAAAAGATGTCATCATGTACATCTACGTAACGGACGGGGCCGACCATCTTCTTGGCGTCGTTGATCTCAAGGAACTGCTGACTGCTGACGACAAAGCGCCACTCTCATCGATCATGTCAGAGAATGTGATCTCCTTAAATGCCGATAGTACACTCAAGGATGCCTCACAGGAATTCGAGCGGTACGGGTTCCGGGCTATCCCGGTTACTGATAACGACAACCACCTTGTCGGTGTTATCCCGTACCGGGATGTTATGAACCTTACCCACCATTTCCTCGAATAAAGAGATTGGAACAGGCACTTTTTTTAGTGCCTAATTCTGAGGCACCGTACCGGACATACGTATACAACAATGACTGGATATCACAGCCCAGATAACTGGGAAAACGATTATGCACGCCGGGGTCGTATCTGGGCCGGCGCAATGTACCAGCACATACCTCTGGATGACGGAAAACGTGTCCTTGAACTGGGGTGCGGCAACGGAAAAACCTGTAATGCGCTGCTGGAAAAAAAGTGCCAGGTTGTCGGTATCGATTTCTCTTCTTCTGCAGTTCACCTGTGCCGATCCCATATGCCCAAAAATGCCAAGGGTCACTTTGCTATTGCCGATGTCTGCAACCTGCCTTTTTATGATGCTTCTTTCGATGCCGTTACTGCTTTCCACGTTATAGGCCACATTTTAGCAGAAGGCCGTAACCGCTGTGCACGAGAAGCGGCACGGGTGCTCAGGCCCGGAGGAACCCTGTATTTTTCCGATTTTTCTACATATGATTTCCGCGCTGGTATCGGTGTTGAGATTGAATTGCAGACATTTTCGCGAAAAAACGGCATAGGGACTCATTATTTTTCGGAAGATGAAGTCAGCGCCTTATTTCATCTGTTGGTTCCACGTGAATTGCAGACCCGGTACTGGACAATGAAAGTCCGCGGACAATTACTTCACCGAGCCGAGATATCAGCCTCATTTACCAAAAAAATCTGAAATTACCGTTCATATCGTTAAATCACGTCAGAATGCAAAGGAATTATTAAATGGCTTGACAACCTTCTTTTCTTGTCACGTGGAAGTGATTGTATGAAGAAACTAATTCTTGTCCTGTTTGTCTGTATTGCTATGATCGGATGCGTTCTAGCAGCAGTCCCCTCAGTAAACCTGACCGTTACCACAACGGCTACAACAGCCCCGCAACTCATCGGTGGCAGTATGGGCACGTATCTTGTTCAGGCCAACGTTAATGGCGCAAACGTCAGCTTTGATTCGGATTATAAAGGTGTCATTACGAACGGCACGCTGGCTGTCAGCGTATACAGCACCGGTACGCCATACCGCACAATCTCTGTTCAGGCACCCGGCTATGCACTGTATACTGCAAACATTACCCAGGTACCGGGAAATCAGGAAACCATAGATATTCCGGTAACGCTTATTCCGGCAACCCAGCCAACAGTACCTGCATCTGAAGCAACCACCGCTGCCGCTTCTCCGGCACCGACCACTTCAGGCAGCCTGCCGTTTGCAGTATTTGGCGCTTTTGTCATCGTCGGGATCTTTGCGATCCGGTCACGGCGATAAATATCCCTCCTTTTTTTAGATCCAGTTTCGCGGTTTTATTCAAGATTTATAGACAGGGATGCAATCTCCGGGTTCGCTTGGAAATTTCATATCTGAAGATGTTTTTCTAAAAATTGCGGAGGTTATTTCCTGTACAGGAAGGACATACCGCAAAAGGCAAAAGACAGCATTGCAATTATCATGCCGGCATCCGGCGCAACTGACTTTTTTGTCGGTGTAGTGGCAAAGTCCAAGTCTCCAAAAAGCTGCGTTATATTCCCGGCTTTTACGTTTACCGTTGTATTGAGAGGAATAAAACCGTCAGCCTGCAGGGAAACCAGATGATTGCCCGGAGTAATTTCAGGAAACATACCCGGACTGTCACCGACATAAATCGAATCGATATATACATGAGTATGTTCAGGAGTGGTATTTACTTCGAGGGATCCATAAGCCGGAGTGCCTGCTGAGGTCCCGCTTTGTCCAGGATTGACAACGATATGATCCAGGCTTGGCAGGACTGATGACGAGAAAAACTGGCGGGAATACCCGTCCGGGAACGTAACTGTTGTGATTTCAGGTGAAAAATCTGCGGATATGACTGTACTCACGGCAGAATTTTGTAAAGCGATCTGGGCTTTTGTAAAATTCATGGACGCAGTCTGGTACTCTGTACCGGTAGGTACATCGTTTGTTGTTGCAAAATTTTTTAAAAGGAGAGTCGCCTCTGAGTTATTAAAAGAGATAATCTGCGTCTGACTAGCGCCGGTGGCAAGTCCCTGAACCAGCTGATTCTCAAGAATGGATTGGGGGATTGCATTTTCGATAACGCCATCAAGGGTAAACTGGAAGACGGCAGTAGCGTCACCGTTTGTCCCAACCGTAATATTGAGGGAATCTGCAGTAAATGCCGCTGCCGGGGCGACAACCAGAAATGCGAGGCAGAGAAAGCCGCACATTATTGCCGGCAACAGGAATCGGGCTTGCTGGATCCTGACGCTCATAATGCATATCTGATTTGTTTTTACCATATTAGGTTCGCCCTTCTTTTTATTATACGGGATCGTTTCAGAAGACGGTCGATGCCTCAGGTTGATATAGGCAGTTTAACTTATATTTGTACCATTCATGATTGCCTCCATTGCCGGCCTTATTTTCCATCTCGACCAGCATCTGGCTGCAGTGGTACACAGTTATGGCTTGTGGACGTACCTTTTACTTTTTGGTATCATTTTTTTTGAGACCGGTTTTGTTATTACGCCATTTTTACCCGGGGATTCCCTGCTGTTTGTTTCCGGGGCAGTTGCCGCAAGCGGCATCTTAAACATTAATCTCCTTATCCTTGCCTTTGTTTTGGGTGCAATATGTGGGGATACGGTAAATTACTGGATTGGTAACTTTATCGGTCTCCATGTTTTTCTGGAACGGTTCCCGAACTTCGTAAAAAAAGAGTATATTGACGATACGTATGCCTTTTTCGAGAAGTATGGAGGTACAACCATCTTCGTCGCCCGGTTCGTACCGGTGGTCCGGTCATTCGCACCGTTTCTTGCAGGTGTCGGGACCATGGAGTACCACCGGTTCCTCTTTTATAACGTGCTCGGGGCAATCTCCTGGACCCTTACGGTTGTACTTGCCGGGTATTACCTGGGGAAACTGCCGGTTGTCCGGGAGAACATGAACCTGCTTCTCCTTTTTGTGTTCGTAGTAACCGCGGGAACGATCCTCCTCCTGCTTGGAGGGCTCGTTAATTCATACCTGAAGAAGAAAAAGCAGGAGAAGTAACTTTATCCGGATTAACCTTCAGAAATCCGAAAAAAAAGAAATGTATCCTGTACCAAGATAGGGCTATTTCCCGAAAGTTAGGGTCATACCGTTATTATCGACTTTTGTTGCAATTGCAATCGTAAGATCAAGCGGCGAAAGGATCTTCTGGATTTCCCGGCGGGTTTTATCTGTTACGATTGCAATTGACGGGCCCACAGAACTCATGCCAACGAACTCGAGGCCGGCTTCACGGAGCATACTCATATACTGGTAGATCCGGTAACTATGGTGCTCGATTTCTGCCCGTTTCGATCCTCGGAATTCAATCTCCCAGACAATATCCCCGATCTTTTTCAAATCGTTGTGTTCAAGTGCCGGAATAAAATCCATCATGAGGAAATACGCTTTGAGTTCCCGGTCCCGGTAGTCGAGGGTCCGTGCCCGGTTCATGAGGAGGTCGAACTCTTTTGTGCCGGCAGAGGAAATGTCCGTGGGTGGTACCACAATAAAGACATTCTTTCCTTCTGCAAATGAGTGATGGTACACCAGAACCAGTTCGTCACCCATCACCGCCATACCGCCGTTAGTACTTGCTGCAGGGCCAACGCCTGTCTCGAAACCAAATGCTATAGTGCCATCAGCGGTCTCTTCGACATAGTTATGGCCGATGAGCTGGCGTAACTCTGCGTTGGAAAGCGGGGCACCGACCGCCTCGTTTAACGCAGTCGCTACCGCAATCATAACGGTGCTGGTTGATCCCAGACCGACATGTTTACGTTCATGATCTGTAGCTTTTATCTTGAAACCGCCGGTATAGCCGACGGCTTTGTTAAAGACTGCCACAAAGTTTTCAATAATAGCAGACCGGCTGTAATCGATCAAAAGACCTTGGCGGGTGCATTCAACTTCGGCTGTACAGTAGCACTGGATGGCAAACCCGATCCCCCCGCCTCCGGCATGGTCAGGAGCAAACCGGTTCATATCAAGAACAGAGAGGTGTATGCGGGCCGGTGCTTTTACAACGACTTTACCTTTTTTTGGGTGCAGACGGTACTTATTTTTTTCAAGGCCGAGCGTTTTTGTGACCTCGCCGGGAAGGAATGTCCGGAACTCGTATTCTACGAGATCGAGATCACCACCGCGAATCATCATGACGGGCATGGTCTGTCACAGGTTATGATCCCTCCAGCAAAGAAAAGGTTTCGATACGCATTTCATGAAAAATGCACAGGTCTTGGCGATGTTTCACGAAAAGAGAAGTGCCTGCAGCATTTATATTCGAGTACCGGGTAACCGTGTGCTATAGAAACCGATATCTGTCAGTGCGAAGGGTGATGAAAGGATGCAGAAGAAAACCGTGAAGGATGTTGATGTCAGTGGAAAACGGGTACTGGTCAGGGTAGATTTCAACGTCCCGCTTGGTCCTGACGGTACTATAGAAGATGACAGCCGCATCAGAGCCTGCCTGCCGACTATTACCTTCCTTATTAATCATTCCGCCAAAGTCATACTCTGTTCCCATCTTGGCAGGCCGCATGGGATTATAGATGAGCGTCTGCGATTAGCGCCGGTTGCCCGCAGATTGTCCGAACTTCTGGAAAAACCGGTTGTATCGCTGCGGGAAGCAATCGGGCCCAGCGTCGAAAAAACCGTGGCTGGTTTGAAAGATGGAGATGTGGTTCTCCTGGAAAACCTGAGGTTCTACCCGGGCGAAGAGGAAAATAATTTCGGTTTTTCCCAGGATCTCTCCCGGCTCGCAGATCTCTATGTGAATGATGCTTTTGGCGCCAGTCACCGTTCCCACGCCTCGGTTGCGGGCATTTCCAAATTCTTACCCTGCGTCGCCGGCCTTCTTATGGAAAAAGAGATCGAACAGCTAAGTAGTCTCCTCGAACATCCGGACCGGCCTTTTGCGGTTATTCTTGGCGGGGCAAAAGTCGAAGAGAAGATCGGGATTTTGGAAAATATCATACCAAAAGTAGATCTTGTTCTTGTAGGTGGAGGAGCGGTTGCAACCTTTCTGAAGATCCATGGGAATCCTGTCGGTAATTCCCCAGTTGAGACCAACAAAATGAAGGTTGTTGAAACGATCCTGCGTGATGCGACCTCCCGGGGAGTCCGAATATTATTACCGGAAGATTTCGTTGTCACCAAAAAACCTGAGCCGGGATCACCTTCCCTCATCGTCCCATCGGACCAGATTCCACCGGATTACATCATTGCTGATATTGGACCTCTGACTATTGCGGAATTTACACAAGAAATCCATCAATGCCAGACCGTCGCATGGAACGGTCCGATGGGTATATTTGAAATTCCACAATTCTCTAATGGGACGAAAGCCGTAGCACAGGCACTTGCCGGGCTTTCGGGAACGACCGTAGTCGGCGGAGGATCTACCGCTGAAGCGGTAACACAGCTCGGGATTGCAGGAAAGATGACGCATGTCTCCACTGGGGGAGGCGCTTTCCTGCGGTTCCTTTCGGGAAAAACTCTTCCCGGAGTCGATGTTTTACTTAACCGGTAAAAAATGAGCGTTTCCTGAAAAGATCTTGGAGTTTTATTTCTATTCTTTTTCGATCTGGATTGACGGATCTGCATCCCTGATGACCTGCAGGACTTCGCTTGTATATTTATTCATGCATGCTTTTGTATCGGCTTCAAGGTTAAGCCGGATGAGCGGTTCAGTATGGGATGATCGAATATTAAACCACCATGCAGGATATTCCATCGTCAGACCGTCAAGTGTGTTTGTTTGAGCATCTGGAAAAGCGGACCTGAGAGCCCCCATGATTAAATCAAGTCTGTTTACCTGTATATTGATCTCACCGGTCGATGAGTATTTTTTCAGGGGAGCAACCAACTGTGAAAGGGGTAGATCTTTTTCCGAAAGGAGGTTGATCATCTGGACCATGGCAATGATGCCATTATCGCAGAACCCGGTGTCCCTGAAGTAATAATGGCCTGAGAGCTCACCGGCAAACAGGGCGTTTTCCTGGCGCATCTGTTCTTTGATAAATGCATGACCGACCCGGCAACGTAACCCTCTTCCGCCGGCGTGTGAAACAGTTTCCGCCACTACGCGGCTCGAACGCAGGTCGTAGAGGACCGTCGCACCTGGTTCCTGGAGGAGGTAATGCTGTGCGATAAGGGCCGTGACCAGATCTGCGGGCACCCGTGCCCCCTTTTCATCGATAAAGATACACCGGTCTGCATCACCGTCAAACGCAGCGCCGAAATCCGCACCTGATTCTCGTACAAGTTCCTGCAGTTCGTTTGTAGCTGACAAGAGGAACGGATTTGCCCCATGGTGGGGGAACCGGCCATCCGGTTCAAGATTAACGGCTACCGTTGTAAGTGTAGGAATTTTTGCAAAGAGCCGCTGGATCTCCGGTCCTGCCATACCATCACCTGCATCGATTGCAAGAGTAAGTGGTCGTCGGGCATGAATAAATCCGGCAACCATATCGATGTAGGAACCCGTCATATCCCCTCGTGTATACAAACCGGGAGCCGGCCTATCAGGTGTCTGTCCTTTCCCGGGGTCTGTCGCCACCAAATGCTCGAGTGCAGGAAGCCCTTTGTCACCGGACAGGGGAATTGCCTGCTCCCGACAGAGTTTAATGCCGTTTATCTCCGGGGGAAGATGGGATGCAGTGACCATTGCCCCGCCATCAAAATTTCCTGAAATAATTGCATAGTACAAGAGAGGAGAGCTGGCCAGGCCGAAGTCGGTTACGCGACCTCCCCCCCTAATATATCCCCGGATAAATGCAGATGCAATGGCCGGAGAAGAGGGTCTGCAGTCTCTTCCGACCGCGATTGAACCTGAATTCATAAGATTTGCAAATGCCACACCGATCTTTTCAGCGGTAGTTTCGTCCAGTTCACCAGGGTACACACCCCTAACATCGTATGCCTTGAAAATGCCAGTCATGTGAAATTCCTTTCAAGGGATGGGATCTTTTCCGGTCGCCGCACCTTGGTTTGCTACCGATTCAGTAGCGCGACGGATCTCTTCTTTATCCCCCAGGTAGTAGTGCCGGACCGGTTGCAGGAAATCATCAAGCTCATAGACCAGGGGAAAACCGGTCGGAATATTGAGATCGGTGATCTCATCATCCGGTACGCCGTCGAGATGTTTGACGAGAGCGCGGATGCTGTTACCATGGGCTGATACAAGAACCCGCTTCCCGTCCGTTACAGATGGCACGATAACGTTTTTCCAGTACGGTACTGCCCGGTCCAGGGTATCTTCGAGCGATTCTGTCGAGGGAAGTTCTTTTTTCTTAAGACATGCATACCGGGGATCGAACCGCGGGTGCCGGGGATCATTTTCTTTGAGAGCCGGAGGGCGGATAGCATATCCCCGGCGCCACGCACGGACCTGTTCTTCCCCGTACTTTTCTGTCATCTCCTCTTTGTCGAGCCCCTGCAGGGAACCATAATGCCGTTCATTCAACCGCCATGAATGGTATACCGGAAGATACATCAGGTCCATCTCGTCAAGGACGATCCACAGGGTCCGGATCGCCCGCCGGAGCATTGAGGTATAGGTAATGTCAAAAGAAAAGCCGGCATCTGTAAGAAGGGTTGCTGCCCGGCGAGCTTCTTCCTTTCCTTTTTCAGACAGGTCAACATCAGTCCATCCGGTAAACCGGTTCTCGCGGTTCCAGGCACTCTCACCGTGACGCAGCAATACAATTTTGAACATTCCGGCTCCCTCATTCGTGATAGGACTTTTTGGCATTCAAACGTTGCTCAGGAATGATAAATAGCCTCGTATAACCGTTAATGAAAAGTTACATCGGGAATAAAATCATTTGAACCTATTCTTAAAAAGGGGTTTTATCCTGGGACTGATCAAAAACCGGGATTATCCGAATCCCGATAAACCCACAGCAATTATAAGCACACCAAGGAAAAGGACCAGATACGCAATATTTACCCGTTTTACCACTCTCAACAAGCCATCGAGAGTAAGATACCCAACGACTAAACTGACGAGGAAGAGGACGATACAGTCGTAAGCCGGCAATCCCTTTAATCCGACACTCCCATAATTCAGGATGATTTCGGCGAGTATGACTGTCGGGATACTTAAAAGGAAGCTGAGATAAAAGCTGCTTTCGCTGTCAAATCTCTGCCAGATGAGTCCGGTAGTGCTGGTTCCGGATCGCGAAATCCCGGGAAGAATACTAAAACCCTGAAGAGCTCCGGTAAGGATGCCATCTTTCCAGCTCACATCTTTGATTTCACGGGTATTCCCGGTCTTATGAGATAGGAGAAGAAAACCGGTCACAATAAGCCCACCTCCCATAACGGCGTAAAGCAGACCACCATTCAGCATTGGGAAGAACCATTTTTCTGCAAGAAGCAAGGGGATGCCGATAATGCCGGTGAAGAGAAGTGCTGTGAACAGAAATCCGACCTTTCCGTTGGCTTGCCGGTTGAAATCCCGGGGATGCGCAGCGATATCAGATAAAATACCTGCAATTTCGTTCCGGAAATAAAAGGTAGCGGCCACTACAGTTCCAAGGTGAACGGCCAAAAGGATTGGAATCACAAGAGAAGGATTTCCCTGGAAAACTTTCAGGTACACAAAAGTCACCTGTGTTTTGGAACTAATGGGGATCCATTCTGTAATTCCCTGGACGATGCCAAGAATAATAAGCTGAAACAAATCCATACTGATTTTTACACGACGGATTTATTTATAAAATTTTGTTAATATACCAAGTTCAAAAAAAGGGGTTTTCATCTTAAAAAAAATTAACATGGATTATTTTACGACAACACGATCGAAGAAGATGTTCTTTCCCGAAGCTGAAAGAGGAATTGCATAAGCGACGGTACACTCTTTTCCAAGAAAGCCAAGATCCAGAGCAACTGAACCGGCCGTATACATAATACGATTGTCCACGTTGTGGATCTGGGCGGTCTTGGCCGCCGACCCAACGGCAATGCCCAGATCGGCCATCCTTACTGCACAGTTAGGGCCGGAAAAGGCGTTGTGCGTTTTTTTACGGCGCCTGATGCTTTTGTAAATGCCGCACATGTGGCATACCCGCATGCTCCGCAATTAATCCCGACAGCGATTTTTCCCTGGATACCGATAACAAGAACAGCATCGCTCGCAAGGATATTTTTTGCATCCCGCAGGAAAAAACCAGCTCGTTTTTTGTGCCGTACTTGGTCATAGCCAAGGAGAGTTTTTTCTGCTGGGTGCTTGTGAGGAGAGTGATCAGGATCTCGTCCTGTCCTTTTGCTTTCGGAGCGGTACGGGCCGCAAGCGCCATTAAGCCGGCGACTGTGGTCACTGCAGTTTTCTCAACGGTCATATGGCAGTATGGGAAAGTGCAGAAAGATAAAAGTGCGTCTTAACGAGTACGAACACATATTCATCATTTCTTCACGGAAAAACGATAAATTAAGAAGAGACCCGGAATGCGATACCATCGAACACCGCTATCGTCCGTTCACCTTCGTACACGATGACACGATAGGTCCCGCAGGTCTCGTTCGACGCAATACGTTCTGCTACTGCAACAAGAAGACCCGGGCGGGAGCGATATACTGGATATGCACGGAAACTGCGGTATAATGATCCTTGCCATAATTGGAAGCAATACCAAAGGCATGGTCGGCAAGCGAAAAAACGGCTCCACCGTGAGCGATACCGTGGGGGTTACATTTGCCGGTGCAGTCCATCTCGACACGTGCATACCCGTCGCGGGCTTCAGTTATATGAATACCGAGCAACCGTCCAAACTCGTTTTCTTCAAACAGGGTTACGGGATCGCGTTTGAAACCCGGCGATTGTTTTTCTGATGAATTCATGCGCTTAATTTTATTTTTCCTGAATACACTTGAACTATACCTATGTGTCACGAAACCTTGTTCCTGGTAACAGTACGAGCACCCCCGAACATGATGGTCAACGTTGGTATCGGCTGCAACGGTGGTGATCCCATAGCTGCGGCAGCTTATACACAGTCTCGCTGATGTGCTGGATCCGGGGTTCACGATTCTTAGCGGAATTGGTATTGTCGAATCGCATCGGGGATTTTTTATTTTCTCTCTCTGTTTGGATAAAATAAACCGGATTTTACAGACGGGAAGTTTCATTTTTTGAAAGTAGTATTACGGGAATAAATATTCTGGAGAGAGATTTTTTCTGACATGAAAAAGAGAGTTCGACACGCGGCGAAGAATGCCAGATATGAGAAGAAGAAAGCAGAAGTTATCAAAGTCACTATCCAGGACCGAAAAAAGAAATTGCCGGAAAATCTCGACTGTGGATACATTATATTGAACCGGGAGGTTTGAGTCTCCCTATGGCAAAAAAATGGTCAGCACGGCAGATAATACTGATTTCCGTGCTCTCGTTTATGGCGTTGATGATTGCGATAGCGTCCGCCGGAGGTCCGGGACAAATCGGAAATCCGTCAAACCATGGCTCTTCGGCGCCGGTGGAAAATCATATTCAAAAAGAGAGCGTCACACCCATTCAGACAATGGCAACCCCTGTGGTACCTGTTGCAACGCAGACTACTGTTGCTCCTTCATCATTCTCCGATCCTTCTGTTATTGCAGCAGGGATTGGACTTGCATCGGCGGGGATCGGAGCAGGTGCAACCCTGTATACCCATTCAAAAAAATAGGCTCTGCCGAGGATTGAGATTTTTTTTCATGCACTGAAAAATTAATTATAACAAATTAATAGAAAGAAGTTTTTTTTAAATTCTGAAGGAAATGTTTGGCAGTTTAACGAGGGATCACAACCACATTCCTAAAAAAGGTGTGATTGAAACTTGATTCGGAAACGGCGCAGTATATATTGGAGCCTAATTTGAGTATTATCAAGTTGTCGGCAGTTCTGAATTATTTCAACCCAAAGATAAAATGCAATCTGCCGAAGACTTGACAGAGCCCACGGAAGCATTCATCGACTTCCGCATTACAATTTGGACAAAGTTGCATCGTTATGATCCTTAGAGATTGGACTCGTTGAATGAGATTTCATAGAACAGGATCTCCCGTATTTTACAAGTTCCGGTTTTTATGACGGATACTTCGTTGTGGATAAAAATAAACGATATGAATCTACGAAAAATAAAGTTGTATATTAAAATGTAATAAAATAAGGTATAATAACGACGATACCTAATATAGTGATTAGAATATTGTTTTCATGTATCGTATTCTCTACGTCGATGACCAACCGGACCTCCTTGAGATAGGCAAAACTTTCCTAGAGAAAACCGATCAATTTCGCGTTGATATTACTTCTTATTCTCCGGACGTTCCAACCCTGCTAAATGTCACACATTACGATGCCATTATATCAGATTATGAGATGCCGGCGATGGACGGTATCACCTTATTAAAAACCGTAAGATCATCAGGGAACTCCATCCCGTTCATCCTTTTTACCGGAAAAGGCCGGGAAGATGTTGTTATCGAGGCCATCAATTCCGGTGCTGATTTTTACCTTCAGAAAGGTGGACAGGCAAAGCCCCAGTTTGCTGAACTTGCCCATAAGATCCACCAGGCAGTACAACGCCACAAAGCCGTGGACGAACTGAGGGAAAAAAACTATGAATTACAGGCTTCCTACGAACAGTTAGCTGCTGCGGAAGAGGAACTTCGCCAGCAATACGATAAGCTCAAAAAAGATGAGGAAATCATCCGGGAAAGCGAGATCCGCTTTCATGATCTGACGGAAATGCTGCCTCAGATGGTATTTGAAGCCGATGTTACGGGGAAATATACATATATAAACCGGATGGGCAAGCAGATGACCCAGCTTACTGACGAGGATATCCAAAAAGGATACATTATCAGAAACCACATTTACCCCGAAGACCTACCCCGCTTGCTCCGTGAATTTCAAGAAATTTCTGCCGACCATGCCCGTACTGGGGGACCTGCTGAATATCGCGCTGTCCGCAAAGATGGGGTCATCGTCCCGATTACCGCATATACTATCCCGATTGTCCGGGATGATAAGATCAAAGGCTTCCGGGGAATCGTTATCGACATGACCGAGAAAAAGAAGACGGAAGCAGCAGAGATCCTCGCCAAACGCAAACTTGTCATAATGAATGACGTATCCAGGCATATCATCCGGAATAAGATGGCCGGCCTTATCGGCTGCGCTGAGATGATTTCAGAAATATCTTCCAAAAATGAACGTCATGCTATCAGCAAAGAAATTAAAGATCTGATCTATTCTATCAAAAAACAGATTGATTTTACCCAGGAGTACGAGAAGGTAGGGATGACCCTGCCCGTTTGGAAGAATCTGAAACAGATCATTTCCAGTATCGACACTCAGGGGATCCCGGTTGTGCTGGAATTCAAAGACTATGATATCTTTGCAGATCCGCTCCTTGAGAACCTATTTAATTATTTTATCGAGAACTCGCTTAAAAATGGTGAAACGGTTACCGAGATCAGGTTCAGCAGTCAGGAACGGCCTGATGGCCTTGTCCTGACCTATGCCGATAACGGGGTAGGGATCCATCCATCGCAAAAATTAAAAATCTTTGAACACCATGCAGACCCCCGCCAGGGTGTAGGGCTTTTATTGGTACGAGAGATCCTGGCAATTACCGATATAACCATAACTGAAACGGGCGTTTTCGGGGAAGGTGCCCGTTTTGAGATGCTGGTTCCACCCGGTAAGTTCCGGCATAATCCCTGACATCTGGAAGTTACCAACCGCTTCGGGGTTTGTCCAGAACTCCACATGCACCTACACGACACCGGGGAACTACAACGTTGTTCTGTCGTTTACCAAAGGTGTGGCCACTAGTACCCCCGCACCACAGATGGTTGCCGCATTATCTTAGGTAAACCTCCAATTCAACAGGAACCATAAACGGGATCTCTACAGCGAATCCCGTGAACGCGAGAATACCGGGGAAATCCCTCTCCCCCCGCTTTTCTGAAACTGATCGGGGTATTAAAAAAACCGAAAATCTTCTCTTCTGAGAGAATCAGCAAAAAAAATTTCTGTCGATTTTCTGGAAATCACTCGCGGATTATCCAATATAAGTAAAAATCATTTGTATTTTTTCTGGGTGTAGGCATACTTCTGGGTCTCTCCGCCATGGGCCACAATGTAAAGCCACTCGTAAACAGATTTGAATGTACCGTACTGCTGGTACCGGCGCATCGAGAACCCGACTTTCAACTTACCGTCGAATTTGATCTTCCCCATATCTTTCAGGCGCATGGCAATCTCGAGATCGTCCCCGGCATCAATGCACCGGTACATACCTGCTTTTATGAATGCGTCTTTACGAAACGCCGTGTTACAGCCAAGAGTGTAATAGAAGGTGCGGCTGTAATACCCGGTCCGGGAGAAGGTATTTGCAAGCAGGAGGGAGAAGTGGTTACCCACGCTGTCCTGAATAGGATACACCGTACCATAGACCTGAACGACAGCCGGATCGGTAAAATCATTCTTGATACGCTCGATCCAATCCGGGGGGAGGATACAGTCGGCATCGGTTGAGGCAATGATGTCGCCTTTTGCAGCCATCACCCCATCGTTTCTGGCACCGCCGACTTTCTTACTCTTCTGGATAAAGACCTTGTCGGCATACTTCCGGGCAATCTCGCAGGTCTTGTCGGTAGACCCGCCATCGACAACGATGATCTCGTACTCGTTTTTATTCACCGTCTGGTGAGAGAGCGAGACCAGGCACTGGGCTATGTTCTCCTCTTCATTAAAGGAGGGGACAATGACCGATATCATACAGCGTAATAAACTCCTGTACATTTTTTAGGCTGGCGGATGATAAGCCTGATGTACGGGAACCGATAACCACCTATACCGGATAGGATTCCACAAAATCCAGTACACTCCGGATGCACCCGTCCATATTAAGATACTCGAATTGGGCAAACCGGCCCACGAGAGGGATCCCGATCCCTGTGCAGTATTCCCGGACAATGGCTATATTTTCCTGATACTTTTTGTCATAAACGACATAAGCGAATGGTTGGCGCATTACCGAGGAGAAAACAACATTATCCGGAATAAGAATAGCCATTGTTTCGAGCATTCCGGTAACCTCAGCAATGATGTTCTGGTCGCTCATCCGGGCGACGGGATCGCTAGGCCGGTAGGTAATTTCCGCGAGGACCGAACTGCATCCTTCAGGAGCCACGTGCCTGCTGTACTGTGACGGAAACGAGATTCGGTTGGTCAAACCAAGCTCGTGGTCGGGAATGTAAAGCCAGGAGTAATCCGGGACATCACCGCGGAGACCGATATTAACACAGATGAGTGAGTTATACGTGAGATCATCGCAGGCTGTCTTTACTTCCGGGGTACATCCCGAAGAGCTGCAATGAGGTGCTGGACAGGGATCGTTGAAATGACACGGTCCGCCTCGATAGTTTCCCTGCCATCGCTGATAAGCCACCGCGTACCCTCTTTCCTGAGCGAACGGATCCGGAATGCTGTTTTTATAAACGGCTCGACCGGTCGCGCAATTGCTTTTATCAGCGCCTCGATTCCTCCGTCAAGCGGATATGAGAAGACTGACTGGTGGGTATACCCCTCGGTGGCTATACCAATTGCAGATTTAATCACGTCGTCGACCGGTGGCCGCGGGATCCGGCCGTCCACCCAGTGAAGCGACATGTGATCGGTCGGGTACTTCCAGATCTTCTCGTTGTACGGCACCATGTAGCATTCGGCAATACCTTTACCGAACGTATAATAGATCCAGTCCCTGAATGTCCGGGGTGGCTCAAGTTCCCCTTTTTCGACGGCGACAAGCGTCTTGATAAATTCACTGATACAGAAGAAACGGTCCTCTGCCGACAGATCGCCAAGGCCGTTCTCGAATGGATACTTGACATACCGGCCTTTATAAAAAATCTTCGTGTTCCGGATATTTTTCTGTTCGTTTCCCCGGATCATCTGCCGCATAAAGCCAAGGACTTCGGTATCCCGTGAAAAGATGATATGGGACCCACCGGTATCGAAGGTGAAGCCATTCGAGACACATGACCGGCAGAGTCCGCCATATTCAGGTTCGGCTTCGACGATCACGAGATCGGTGTCTTTTTCGTAAAGGAGCCGGGCCAGAGTAAGGCCGGATAAACCGCCCCCGAGAATTGCTGTTTTCACTGCCCAATTATAGGCTGGCGGTACCTATAGCATTTCACCCTGACCGTGATCACTATGCTGCCGGATCAAAAACGATAATGTTATGCTATGGCATAGCAGACCAATAGTTTACACCCCGGAGGGTAGATCAAAGTGGATCTTGTTATTCAGTTTATTCTGGCCATACTGCCCATTCTCATGGTCTTTATCGGACTTGTCTTCTTCAGACAGTCCGGGACGCTCATGGGCGTCCTTGGATGGATTCTGACGGTGATCATCGCGGTCTTCTTTTTCCAGACCGATATTTCTGTAGCACTTGCTGCATCTTGGTACGGCGTACTCTCATCATTTGGGATCTCCCTGATGGTACTCTTTACCATCCTGCAGGTCACGATGATGGACATCACGGGCGCGATCGCAAGTATAACAGCTTACATCAAAACGATTGCCGCAGAACGGTACGAGCAAATTATGATCCTGAACGTCGGGTTCGGGACGTTTTTAGTCTCTATTGGTGCAACACCGGTAACCATGCTCCCGCCTATTATGCTGGCGCTCGGTTTCTCGCCGCTTGCAGCAGTAGCCCTTCCCTGTATGGGATATGACCCGCTTACATCGTTCTCGCTCTTAGCTGTTCCCATAACACTGCCGGCAGCTGCATTCGGCTTAGATGTAAAAACCCTCGGGATCACGGTGGCGTGGTTCCTGCCGGTGATTTCGACGGGTATTGCACTTGCCATGCTTTGGGTCGCCGATGGTATCGCCGGTGTAAGAAAAGGATTCCTCACGGCACTCGTCGCAGGCCTGACGCTCGGGCTTTGTGCGATTTTGTTTGTCCATGTCCTTCCCGCAGCGGCAATAGGTCTCGTTGGTGTCTTCTCTGGCATTGTTACCGTTGCAGTTCTCTTCCTGATGAGGAAGATCAGAGGCAGGCCGCTTGATGTTTCCGAACCAGCTGAAATAGCAAAAGCCAGGGAGGAACGTAAGAATAAGATGCCGCTCTGGAAGGCATCACTCCCCTGGCTTGCGCTCGTGATCTTCTGTATCATCATCAGCATTCCCGTAATCCAGGGGGCACTTCTTGCGTCCCTTGGTAATTTGCAGAAGCTTCACGTCATGGCTGACCAGATCGTCAACCTCAAACTCCTGACCCAGGCTTACTTCTGGGTTCTGGTAAGTACCATTATTACTGCACCGTTTTTGATCCGGTCAAAAGACGAACTCAAAAAGATCACTACCGTTTGGCTGAAACGCTCATGGAGTCCGGTGCTTGCCGCGATAGTCTTTTTTGCCATCGCCTATGTCATGGACTGGTCAGGAAAGTCGGTAATCAACGGTGCACTCACCTTTGCACCAGGAGCTTCCGGTTTCAACATGAACATTGTTATCGGTACGGTTCTTGCTCTTGCATTTGGCATTGCATTCCCGCTGATCAGCCCGTCGCTGGGTCTGTTCGGATCGTTTGTATCGGGCAGTGAAACCTCGTCAAACGTCATGTTCTACGGTATCCTCAAAAAATCAACCGAGATGCTTAACCTTAACTTCATACAGGTCTACGCAGCCCATATGGTTGCTGGGGGTATTGCATCCGGTATTGCGGTAGCAAAGATCATTAATGCGGCTGCAGTAGTTGATAAGATCGGTATTGAAGGAGAGGTTGTCCGCAAAGTTGCACCTTTTGCAATTGTGCTGACTATTATCACCGGCATTATGTTGTGCCTGATGCTGATCTTCTAATTTTTTTATTTTTAATAAGAAAAAGAAAAATTATTTGCTGCTAGTAACTGTCTTTGTGCCGCGCAAAATCCCTATCTTACCTGTCCGAATCAGCTCCTTGATCCCAAACTGGCGCAGAAGTTTCTCCATTGCTTCGATCTTTCCGGTATCACCAGCTATCTGGAGGATTACCGACCTTGCACCCACATCTACTATCTGGGCCCGGAAGATGGTTGCAATCTGCATAATCTCGGCACGGGTTGAGCCTTGTTCGGCTGACACCTTGAAAAGCGCAAGCTCTCGCTCAACCCGTTCGCCGTCGGTAAGATCCGAGACCTTAATCACATCGATAAGCTTGTTGAGTTGTTTCATTACCTGCTCAACCTGGGCATCATCACCGATCACCACGATCGTGATCCGGCTCATGTCCGGTTCCTCGCAGGTTCCCACAGCAAGGCTCTCGATGTTAAAACCGCGCCGGGAGAAGAGACCGGTAACCCGGGATAGTACCCCGGCCTTATTTTCCACAAGTACGGACAATGTATGTGCTTTCATGATCGCGGATGCCCCCCGATCATCTCGTTAATGGCTGCACCGGCCGGTACCATGGGAAACACATTTTCCTCCCGTTCAATCCTGAAGTCCAGGACAAACGGCCCGTCATTATCAACTGCTGCCTGTAATGCCGGCATGACCTCGTCGCAGGACTCCACTTTTATCCCTTCAATACCATATGCCTGTGCAATCTTTGTGAACTCCACCGGCGGAAGCTCGGTATAGGAATAGCGCCGGTCGTAGAAAGCTCCTGCCACTGGCGCACCATGCCCAGGTACATATTATTAAGAATGGCAATCTTTACCGGGATCTTATACTGGGCCACAGTCCCCATTTCCTGGATATTCATCTGGATACTACCGTCGCCGGCAACATCAAAGACCGGGAGATCGGGCCTGGCAAAGTGCGCCCCTATCGCCGCAGGAAATCCATAACCCATCGTGCCAAGCCCGCCAGAGGTGATCCAGGTGCGGGGATAACGGAAACAGAAGTACTGGGCGGTCCACATCTGGTTCTGGCCAACCTCAGAGACAATGACTGCATCCCCTTGTAACAATTCATTCATCTGCTGGAGAATGAATTGGGGGTGCAGGCACCCGTTCTCTTTACCAAACCGGAGAGGATGGTGCTGTCGCCAGTGCTTTATCTTTTTCTGCCAGGCCTCACAGGCATTCTTTTTTGCAAGACCGGCCATCATATCTGTAAGCACTGCTTTAATGTCGCCCACAATCGGTACATCCACATGTTTGTTCTTTCCTATTTCTGCAGGGTCGATATCGATATGGATCACTTTTGCATGAGGTGCGAAAGTTTCAATCTTTCCGGTAACACGGTCATCGAATCGCGCACCGATCGCAATGAGAAGATCGCATTCGGTGACCGCGAAATTTGCATATTCTGTGCCATGCATACCCAGCATGCCAAGGTTGAGCGGGTGATCGCCGGGGATACAGCCGATACCCATCAGGGTGGTCGTGACCGGAATACCGTGGCCGGACACAAATGCTATTAACTGCGGGGATGCGTTGGAAATAATAACACCGCCACCGGCGTAAATGAGCGGGCGTTCCGCTGCCATGATAAGTTCAATCGCTTTATCGATCTGGCGTTTATGTCCTTTATAGGTCGGGTTGTAGCCACGGAGAATCACTTTATCCGGGACGACCGGTTCCTTGACCGACCGGGTATTGACATCCTTTGGCAGATCGATAAGTACCGGACCCGGACGACCGGTACCGGCGATATAAAATGCCTCTTTTACCACGCGGGGAATATCCGAAGTGTCCTTTACCAGGTAATTATGTTTGGTGATAGGCATCGTGATGCCCTGGATATCCGATTCCTGGAACGCATCGTTTCCGAGCATCGTTGTGGGCACTTGGCCGGTAATGGCCACAACAGGGACCGAGTCCATATACGCAGTTGCTATCCCGGTGACAAGGTTACAGGCTCCAGGACCCGAGGTGGCAAGACATACACCTACCCGGCCGCTCGCGCGTGCATAGCCGTCTGCGGCATGCGCTGCTGCCTGTTCGTGCCGTACCAGGATATGCCGCAATGGTGAATCGTAGAGTTCATCATAGATCGGCAACACTGAACCGCCAGGGTAACCAAACAATGTATCGGTACCCTCACGCTGCAGTGATTCAACAAGGAGTTTTGCCCCGGTTTTCATGTTCGTTCCTCAAGTAGTCTATTCATTCCGGCGATCATCGCCTCAACGCTCGCCATGATTATATCCGTGCGCGCGCCCCGTGAAGTAATTATCTTCCCGTCTTTACTTAACATTACAGTCACTTCAACCAATGCATCCGTTCCACCGCTGATCGCGTCAACATGATATTCTTCGAGTCGTATGTTCCCTACATCGGCGACCGATTGCGCCAGTACCTGCATCGCAGCATCGACGGGCCCGTCTCCTGTTGCAGCACCGGTCATCTCTTTTCCTTTTACTTCGAGCGTGACCGATGCCGTGGGTATCATGTTACTCCCGGAAACGACAGTAAACTGCCGCAGCTTGATGGTGGGCCTGCATTCCATGGCAAGGACTGAATCGGCAACCGCCATGAGATCGGCATCGCTGACACGTTTTCCCGAATCGCCCAAATCTTTTATCCGGGAAACAATGGCTCTAAGCTGCTGATCGTTTGGCGCGTACTTCATCTCGTGCAGTGCAGCTTCAACCGAGGCCGAACCAGAATGTTTCCCAAGAACGATCCGGCGCCGCCTTCCCACCTGTTCCGGCCGTATTGACTCATAGGTAGCCGGTTCCCGGATCACGCCGTGCGCGTGGATACCGCTTTCGTGGGTAAACGCCATCTCACCCACAACGGCTTTATTCACCGGTAGCGGGACACCGGTTAGCCGGGATACCAGCGTGGAAAGGGCATATATCTCTTCTTTTTTTATCCCGGTCTGGTATCCGTAGAGTACCTCAAGAGAGAGCACGAGTTCCTCGAAGGGTGTATTGCCGGCACGTTCGCCAAGACCGTTCACTGTTGAGTGGGCACAACCTGCACCAGATTTTAACGCAGCAACGGTGTTTGCAAGCGCAAAACCGAGGTCATCGTGGCAGTGGATCGAAAGCGGAGCGATGCCGGCAAGCGGCGGGATAATTTCCGCAATCTTCTCTGGCGTCAGGAGACCCACCGTGTCACAGAAACAAAGCCGGTCGGCACCGCGCTCTACTCCCCCGGAAAAAACGGCGGACAGGAACTGCTGGTCCGCCCGGGAAGCATCTTCTCCCGAAAGTTCTACAATAAGTCCCCGGCTTTTTGCGTACTCGACCGAGTTCCAGGCCATCTCTGCAACCTGATCGCGGGTTTTTCGCATCTTCTTTTCGATGTGAAGGTCGCTAACCGGTATTACCAAATGGACTGAATCGGCACCGTTGTCAGCGGCATAATCGATATCGGATCGGACTGCCCGGACAAATGTGCACGTTTCTACCGGGAGCCCCGCACCGGAGATGAGCCGGATCGCATCCTGTTCCCCGGCTGATGCCGCCGCTGAGCCGGCCTCAATGACATCGACACCTACCGCTGCCAATCTGGTTGCAATCTCCAATTTCTGGTCCGGGTTCAACGATACCCCCGGGGTCTGTTCCCCGTCCCGTAGCGTGGTATCAAAAAAGCGCAATTTCCTTGCGAACAGATTATTCGGAAATGAACAGGTTTTATCTAAATCCATATTTTTCACACATCCTGAAGTTGAATCGGACGCTGAATTACGCCCGAATACTTACAATAATTTGAATAATAAAATAGGGGAGATGAATATCAGATATTTCGCACAAACAAAAACCGCTTGGTTTTGCCATGCATGGACTTTGATCGCTCAAGGACAAATATTTTTCCTGCACCAGAATGGTGCCATGTTTATCAGCAATATCAAAATCACAAATAAAGGAAAAAGGGAGGGTATGCGATCCTTTCTGAATGTGGTATGATTCTGAGGAAAAAAGGGTCGCATGAAAAAGTGGAGTTTTGGAAAAACAAAGACTCGTTGATATCCCGGTCCGTTCATAAACCTGATGTGAAGGTCGCCTTGAAGCCAGTCAGGACTTTTTACAGATATAGTAAACCGAAAGGGGCAGAATGAGAAAAGACAAGATTTTATCCGGCGTGTGCCCCTTCTGTGTCGAACGCCGGGGGATATTGTACGGTACCATGGATCCCGTCAAGAGCCCCGGGAACAAGGGGACATGCCATGAATACGTTATCTTTACAGGGAAACGGAGATTTAATCCCCGATATAGACGCTGGTGTGAACCCGAACCGGGGGTAATATGTGGGATGCCCAACTACGATCACAATCCGGTGCCCCAGCTGCCGGCACACCCGCAGACCTTCTTTTATAAGGCTTGATCCAACACCCTGACACTGGTAATCCGAACATACCGAAAGTGGTGCAAGAGCGACAGCCGGTACGTGGATGTCGCCCGATTCAATGGATACCGGGACAAAGAGAATATGCCCGATTATTTTGTCTTTATGCACTGCAACCAGAGAGAGCCCGCGGATATAGTCACCATCATGACGGAGAGCGCTGACGAGCCGGGCTTCACCATCCTGGCCGAAAGCCTGAAGATTGACCTCATAAATTGCGGGTATATCCTCAGGAATTTCGGATCGGATAAAAAAAGAATCCATCCTGATCTATTGGGGTTCCAAGTAGATGAATGTGAGGAAGAAACAATAACCAGCCGTTTATCAGTAACCCGAAAATACGCTCTACTTTGAGTATTCGCACTTCATTTATGCCGGACCCAAAAAACAGTATTGTCGAGAATTTTCTACCAAAAAAGATACCTTTCGTTATCTGTTTATATTACAATGATCAAAAAAATCGGTGCAGCAATGGAAACCCCTTATAACGCAGAGGATGTCCCGCCGGAACAGATCGTTTCCGCCATCCAGAAAGACTGCACCATGCTCAAAACATTCCATACCCGGGGCGAAATTGGTGCATTCCTTGCGCGGATTGTGCTGCAATTTCAGCCCCGTGACATCCGGAAAATGGAACAAAATTTTGGATTATCAATCCGGGATCTTTCACCAGGGTACCGTAAAGAACTCGAAACGGCGATTGCCGGTCACTTACTTGGGACATACCAGGCAATCCGGCTCATGGACCAATCAGGTGCATTTGCGCGGATGAACGAGCCGGTGACCGATGGAGAGAAGAGATACTGGGCAATAGTATGCGAACAGTGCCGGGTCGGACCCGGAGACATCAGGCTCCGGTTTTTAAAATTCTTACTTGCCGGATTCTGCATGATCGTCCGGCAGGAACCAGGACATCCGGCAGGTCTCCGGTTTCCCGGAGGAGATTTCGTTGAGTGTATTGACGGTGTCTATTACTGCCCGGTAAAAGAGAAGGCTAACGATGTTGATGCCGCTCTCTGCCCGTTTTGCCCGGCAAAGCAGACTCCTTCTGTCGGATACTTGAAACCACCGGTAAACGCAAGCGAGCACCGGAAACAGGAGTTTATCGAAAACTGCTACCGGCACCATAATTTTAATGGATGATCTTACGTCAATAATTAAAGGAAATTTTTTAATCAATTATTTTTTTTATCCATTCATTTCCCGTCCGTTCAAGGAACCGGGAGGTACGCTCTTTTGGCTCGGCATGTGTTTTATAGAACGTTAGTAGTTTCCTGACACAGTCCTTTGCCTCTTCCGAGGACAGTCCAGTGGCGACCTGCTCCCCCATCCGCGATTTAAACCCGCTGTGCCCACCAAAAGAGACCGTCCAGCCTTTCGCGGATCCCATAATACCGATATCCCGGACCCGGCTTTCGCCGCAGCATCGCGGGCAGCCGGAGATGCCAATCTTAATCTTTGCCGGGAACTCTTTTCCGGCATACTCATCGGAAATCTCCTTTGCAATACTGATGGAATCCTGTGTACCGTTTTTACAGAACGAAATGCCCGGGCAGGACTGGACATAACGTACACCTGGTGTGATAGATGCCGTTCCGAGCGGTCCGAGATCTTTTCTGACATTGACGATATCCTTCTCCAGTACACCAACAAGTAGGAATCGTTGGCCGGAGGTAATCTTGACAAGGGGTATTGCGTATTTTTTTGCTACTCGTGCAAGGGTTTCCAGGTCATCCGGCGATACGACACCGGCCGGGATCCGGGTCTGAATCGCGTAGGTCTTGCCGTCCCGCTGGAGTTTTGCACCGTATGTATTATCAGTCATGATATTTACCGATATACTTGGCTGCTCCGGTAATGAAGCCTTTTGTGTACCGGCAAGGACCGGTCTGTTCGGGACAGGAAAAATGATGGTGTTTGTTACCCTGTTTTTGCTTTTTGTTAACGACGACCGTCGCTGAAAGGCTAATAAATTTAGATCTCGTAATAAAACCCCGGTAGGGGAGTATCGTGTAGGGGCAAGATCTCCGGAATTTTTAAAAATAATGGGATATTCCCTAGAAAAGATTCGTTGAATTCCTGAAACCATTAAGGTTGCTGGCGCCGGATCCACCATCTTCGCAGGACTGCAACACTGATAATGCCGACGACACCGGTGATTAGTAAGAACTGATTTTCCTTAAGCGTCAGCAGAGCATTGGCAATGGTGATTATGATCGGATTCTGGAGCTGGGGAGACGACGGGTTTACTACAGTGGCAGGGCCGCCAGCCGGTTCAAGAGGCCCGAGCTGTTCTGTTCCTCTACCATTGCCAGTATTGGAGGTCCCTGAACCGGTATTTTGGTTTTGGGTGTTACCAGCAGGATTGGGGTTTTGCGGCCCGGTATTTCCAGCTGGTGAGTTACTCCCGCCATCACCGCCATACGAGGGTCTACCGCCAGAAGATTGAGTAATTGTTGTCGTTGGACCGGACTGGGTTACCGTAATCGTCTGGTTGGATGATGTGTTCGATCCACCGGCGTTACTGGCTGTCAGGTTGATCTGATACGTCCCGGAGGTACTGAAGGTATATGTCGCATTCTGGACCGTTGATGTCGATCCGTCACCAAATACCCAATACCATGAGGTTGGAGTATTTGACGACGTATCGTTGAACTGGACCGCTAACGGTACAGTTCCGGAAGTTGTGTTCTCAGTGAACGAAGATACCGGGGCCGGACCATCGACCGTAATTGTCTGGTTAGATGATGTATTCGATCCACCGGCGTTACTGGCTGTCAGGTTGATCTGATACGTCCCGGAGGTACTGAAGGTATGTGTCGCATTCTGGACCGTTGATGTCGATCCGTCACCAAATACCCAATACCATGAGGTTGGAGTGTTTGACGACGTATCGTTGAACTGGACCGCTAACGGTACGGTTCCGGAAGTTGTGTTCTCAGTGAACGAAGATACCGGGGCCAGAGGGATGACCGGGCCAACCGGTGTGCTGTTGACCGTCTCGATATAGAGCCCGGTTCCCGTCGCGTTGACCTCAACATACATCCCGAGATCACTGGGTTGCAGGACGTATGTCCCCAATGTCGCTCCACTAATGTTCGTGTAGGGTCCATTAATTGACGAAGATTCTGTCCACTGGAATATCGCCGTTGATCCCGATGGGGCGACCGTACCGTTCTTGAGCGTACTCCCGACCTGTGGTGTACCATTGATCGCGTTGATTCCCGTCAGACTTATTGCCGCCATATACGTAACACTCGCATTATCCGCAGGGTAGCCGAGCGGTGATATCACGCTGACATTCCATAAACCCGTTGCGATGCCCGAAGGAATCGTGGCACGGATCAGGGAATTGGAGAGCACCGAAACGTTAGCCGGAGTACTCAGCGTTATACTAGAGGGCCCCTCGCTCCTGCTCAGGATCACCTGGGTTGTGCCGGTTGAGTTGAACCCCCCACCCTGAATCAGAACCGTGTTTGGAATACTGACTGATCCGCGACTGGGAATGACGGACGTGAAACCGGGGTATGATACCGGATTGATAAAGAAAAACTTTGTTGTGCTGTTCTCGTCAAGGATATTACCCAAAATATACGCATTGAGTGTGACATTAAAACTATTACTTGGAGTTGTATAAATGTGAACCGGATTCTCACCAAATGCTGATGCGGTCTGCATCCGCCAAACGTCATCAAAACCTACATTTGTAGCAATCTGTCCGGATAATATCACGACACTTCCATCCGGTAAAGAAACCATATCGGCACCATTTCGCGCCTGCCACGGAGCTGACACGTTGAGTTCAGTCCACGTAGCGCCTTCGTTCGCCGACCTCCAGGTATCATTGAGGGCTGCGGCGCCAGAATAGCCACTGGCGAACACTATACTCCCGTCAGGTAATGGAACTGCGGGGAACCGGTCTCGACCTTGCCAACCGCCACTTCCATTAACTATTGTCCATGTTTTACCTTCATCCGTTGACCGGTACGTTTTACTAGTTCTGCCATGACCGCCTGAGTATCCACCCATTACGACAATATTGCCATCTTGGAGAGCAACAGCAGCAGGAGCACTCAGACCCGTACCACCAAAAGCGGAAGCATTTATTTTCGTCCATGTGGCACCTTTATCCGTCGACTGCCACACATCGCCTAAATACACGCCATTAGCTGACCCCCCGAGGATAGTGATATTGCCGTCAGGTAACGCTACTGCAGCGGCATATTCCCGGGGTGACCAGCCTGAACTCGCGTTCATCTCCGTCCACGTAGCGCCTTCATCCGTTGACCGCCACGTGTCGTTCAGAAAAGTCCCGGCAGAATAGTTACCTACGCCGCCCATTATCACGATACTACCATCAGGTAATGTAACGGCGGGAAATGCATATCGGGGAAGCCAGCCTGAACTCGGGTTTACAAGAGTCCACGTAGCGCCTTCATCCGTTGAACGCCATGTATCGTTTAGAGTCACGTCCAGTACATTATCAAACCCTCCTAGCATCACAATGCTTCCATCAGGTAATGATGTCGCCGCACTATAGTAACTATCATTCCATCCGGGGCTGGCGGTCATTTCCGTCCAGTTTGAACCGATGGTCTGCCAGTTTTCATCACCGAAATACCATGCCCAACCGGTTGGCCCGCCCGTTGAATCATCCGTGAAACTTACTGGTAATGGCTCAGTTCCGCTTCTGGGCGCCCCATTAAAATTCGCTGTCATCGCATTTACGGAGCCAACAAACAGCAACGCAATAATCAAAAATCCTGCACAATCAAGACTAAATCGATTACAACACATTTCGAACCATTCCAACGAAAGATAGCCAGAACCCATTAGTCCACCCCAAAAAAACTGGATTATAACCAATCGATCCGGGCGAGGATTTCTGTATTCTATAATTTGTTTTGTCAGTATATATGCAACAACAATAGTTTCAAAAAATGAAACTAGGTCCCTTGAAGTCTTCAGCACGGCACACTCTTTCAGGAAAAAAAGGGGAGTAACTGGTGCGGGAAATAGATCTTTTTGAAGTATTTTATTGAGGGAACGAGGATCCCTCTTTGGGGTGCTGTTTTTGGTTGTTGTGCCTTCATTGATATGGAATCTCTTCCTTATGTTCTTTTTCTGACCTAATACAGGAAACAAGACCTCGCTAATACAGTAACCGTACAGCGAAAAAGGGGAGTGTTTGGGGAGATTCACTCGCTGTACTTACGCAACTTCCTGATAAGGATGAGCTGATTATCAGCTTCGTTTTCCAGTTCTTTCTGAATTGAGTCCAGGATATCAGTGATTGGTTTTGCAAGTTCGTAGATTTTAACCAATCGTGCATTTCGTTCATGCTTCTTTTCATGGACGAGGAGCCACCCATGGGATATCATGTATTTTATCGCCAGACTAACCTCAGACTGTCGAAGATCAGTTCCACGCTCTATCTGACGAGAGGTTGATTTGAGGTTGGCGTTTAGAAACACGAGCACCTTTGCTACATTCTTATTTGTTCCAATCCTCATAAGAAGAGTTACAAATTCGTCTTCTTTTTCTGTAAAATAGGTTACTTTCTCTGTTCTCATCCTATCTCCTTCACTGTTAAAATTTCCTTTTGGTCCCAGAAAACACCGGATTATATCACCGGTAAAACCGGGTCGGTAATTTCAATAATCGGTAGTTTTGATCTATCAGTATATATACCAAAATAAAAGTTTCAAAAAATGAAACTAATCGACGTGAAAACAAGCGAATTTTCTGTCTTCCATTATTATCCGTTGATCTGGCATAATAAAACAATATTAACAGAACCAATCTGTGAGATACCTTTTACCATTTCATAAATCTGAAAAAAATTCGATATAAAACATCTGAGGTTAAACGGTGTCGGTTTCAAAAAAAAGGTGCTTCAAAGCCTGTGCCATCTATCTTGAAAACTTCCTGGAGAGATGAAGCATTTATCAAAAATGGCGAGTTGGAAAAAAACGATTGGGAATACTATATTGACACGCCCCATCAAGGTAACACTCTTGTGACCGCTATAGGTCTCCTACAGGGTGCAGGATTGATAAACCCCGCCTCCCTATCTTCCCAGTACAATAAGCTCCTGCATAACTATGATGTATGCAGTTTTACGGTGATACCATGACCGATAGTTTACCTTCGCTGGATTCTCCGTCACTTTACATCAACCGCGAGCTGAGCTGGATCCGGTTCAATCACCATGTACTGGAAGAAGCCCGGGATGAGCGACACCCGCTGCTTGAACGGGTTAAGTTCCTCGCGATCTTTGCAAACAACCTTGACGAATTTTTTATGATCCGGGTCTCAGGGCTTCAGCGACAGGCTGCACAGGGTATGCTTAAGGCCCCCCCTGACGGGATGACCGCTTCTGAGCAGATTCTCGCTATTGAAAAGGCACTTATTCCGGATCTTGATCTTTCATTTGAATGCTGGAACAGCGAGATCCTTCCCCGGCTTGCTGCTGCCGGTATTTTTATCCACACGTATGGTGAGCTGGATGAAGAACAGAAGCAGGCTCTGCGCACGTACTTTGTCGAAGAAGTGTTTCCGGTACTTATCCCGCTCGCATTTGACTCAGCCCACCCGTTCCCGTTCATTTCTAATCTCTCGCTGAATCTTGCCATTACTATCCGCGATCCTAAGGGAAAGGAGCTTTTTGCCCGGATCAAAGTCCCCACCGGGCTCTTTCCAAGGCTCATACGGATACCGGAGTCTGGACACCGTGACGATAAACAAGTACATCTCGTTTACCTGGAAGATCTTGTCGCTGCACATCTCGACTTGCTATTCCCGGGCCTCGAAGTGATCGGCGCTGCCCCCTTCCGCATTACCCGTGATGCCGATCTCGACATTGAGGTGGACGAGGCATCCGATCTTTTGACCACGGTCGAGGAGATCATGGGACAGCGGGCCCGGGTACGCCGGTCAGGATTGAAGTCGACTGCACAATGCAGGAAAGTACCTGCCAAATGCTCGAGAAAAAACTGGGGATTGGTTCGCATATGCTCTACCGGATCGGCCACCCGGTCGGTATGGCAGATCTCATGGAACTTATGTCGCTTGACCGCCCGGATTTAAAAGATATTCCGTTCCAGCAATCCGTCCCCCCTGAACTTGCCGAGGAAAAGAGCATTTTCTCAGCGATAAAAAGAAAAGACATCCTCCTTTATCATCCCTATGACAGTTTCTCACCGGTAATCAATTTTATCCGCCAGGCGGCACACGACCCGGGTGTCCTTGCCATCAAGATTACCCTGTACCGGGTAGGATCCAATTCACCTATTGTTAAGGCTCTAATGGAGGCGAGGGATAACGGGAAGGCAGTGGCGGCCTTAATCGAGCTCAAGGCGCGGTTTGATGAAGAAAATAATATCGGATGGGCACGTGCCCTAGAACGCGCGGGTGTACACGTGGTCTATGGTGTTGTCGGCCTTAAAGTGCATGCAAAGCTGTGTATGGTTGTCCGGCGGGAGAAGGACGGCATAAGAAGATACATGCACCTCGGGACCGGGAACTACAACGCGACTACGAGCCGGGTCTATACGGATTTTGGCATGTTTACCTGCGACCGGGATATCGGGTATGATATGGCTAATCTTTTCAATTTCCTGACCGGTTATGCCCGGTTTAACGACTATCGGAAACTTGCCGTTGCACCGGTAACGCTCAGGTCCTCTATTATTTCGAGAATCGAGCGGGAAATTGCAAACCACCGTGAACATGGTGGCGGACATCTTATTTTTAAAATGAACGCCCTTGTGGATTATGCATGTATCAACGCACTTTATCGCGCTTCCCAGGCGGGGGTAAAAATCGATCTTCAGGTACGTGGTATCTGCTGCCTGAGACCTGGCATTTCCGGCATTAGCGAAAACATCACCGTCAGTGCGATTGTCGGAAGATTCCTTGAACACGCACGAATCTACTATTTCAGAAATAACGGTGAAGACGAAGTTTTGCTTGGCAGTGCGGATCTCATGCCACGAAACCTGGACCGGCGTGTGGAAATACTCTTCCCGGTAACCGATCCTTCCATAAAGAAAGCACTTCTTTCGATCATACTCGACACCGAACTTAAAGATAACCACCAGCTCCGGCTGATGTCAAGTGACGGGACCTATTGCCGCAGGCATCCCGCGCCGGGAGAAGACCCGGTTGACTCCCAATCCTGGTTCCTGGATCATAAAGGGGTATGGTACCATGCAGGTTCCTGATCCGATACCAGCCATATCTGGTTCTTGCACGTTTGGGATGGGAAGGTTGCTCCCTCTTATCGATGCATTTTCAAAAGAGATTGCCGGAGTCAGGGAGGCTAAAGATATTGAGCATGTTCACCGCATGCGGGTGGCTTCACGCAGGCTTCGTGCTGCTTTACCTCTTTTTTCCTCCTGTTTTGCGGAAAAAGACTACCGTCGCTGGATGCGGCAGATACGAAAGATAACCCGTGCCCTTGGTGCGGCCCGAGATAATGATGTGCAGGTAGCGTTCCTGAAAAAATATCTTAAAACACAGGCGATGCCTGCACCATCCGGGACAACTTCTACCCCCGGCAACCAGGCAGATGCGGGAAATCCCCTGACTGCACTTCTCACTCGTTACCAGAAACAGCGAGGGGTGTATCAGAAAAACGTGATTGTCGTACTTGATGAACTGGAACATTCCCAGATGATCCTCCAGCTGCAGTCCGCATGTTTAGCGCTCGAACAACAGTCCCCCATAAAAAACAGGGAAAGATATGAAGGGATTCTTCCTATTGCCGCCGAAAGGATCGGTCGAAGACTGCAGGAGGTATACCGCTTTGAACCTTTTGTTCACAATCCGGATGCGGTGTTCGAGCATCATGCACTCAGGATCGCAACCAAAAAACTGAGGTATACGCTGGAAACGTATGCGCCGTTGTTCCGGCGCGATCTCAAAAAACCTATCGGGCGCATAAAAAAACTTCAGGATCTTCTGGGAGATATCCACGATTGTGACGTCTGGATCGAGCACATGTCTCTTGCAATTGTAAAACAGAGGGCCCGCCGGACGCCGCTGGACTCGCTTCCGGCTCTATCGGTATCCGCCATTTCTCCTCTCCGAAAGCTTCTGATAAACCGCGAAAAACGCCGGGCATTGTTGTACCGGCAGTGTGTCCGGTATTGGGACTCCCTTGTCCATTCAGGCTTTTGGAATAACCTGCAATCACAGGTACTTTCCGGACAGCGTTCCGCGTTCATTAATCGTCGTACCCTTCCTGCAAAAGAGGAACGAAATGCATTTGAGCAGCTTGCTG
The DNA here is from genome assembly GCA_963701095.1 of uncultured Methanoregulaceae archaeon. Lineage (GTDB taxonomy): Archaea > Halobacteriota > Methanomicrobia > Methanomicrobiales > Methanospirillaceae > Methanoregula. The sequence continues at coordinate 53,387 of OY969564.1, read as the reverse complement.
CAGGAGTACCGGATCACGCAGCCCACGCCCAGACTGTAAGAGTCCTGGCACTCCGGCTTTTTGATACCTTAAAACCTCTCCACTGCCTTAGCCGCCGCGACCGAGCTCTGCTTTCCTACGCAGCAATGGTACACGATATTGGCTGCAATACTGTGCAGTCCGGTCACCAGAAAAAAAGCGCAGAACTGATCCTTACCTGCGCGAGCCTTCCTGTTCAGGTCCGGGAGCAGGGTATCATCGCTATCATTGCACGGTTGCATAGTGGGAATGTGCACACACGGCCCAAGGGTTTTTTTGTTCTTCTTTCGCCAGACGACCAGAAACGAGCGCTTGTTCTTGCTACACTTCTCCGGGTCGCCGACGGTCTTGATTACCTCCACGCCGGGAGCGTCACCGGACTCACATGTGTCATCCGAGAAACTGATATTCTCTGTACCCTCACTACCACGAACGACGCAGAGACGGAAAAAGCAAGGGCAGTCAGGAAAAGTGACCTTTTTACGGAAGTGTTCAAAAAAGTGCTGGTGGTCATGTGAAGTCCAAACGAAAGATCGGGGCTGCCGGACGTATTGTTGCATTTATCGATATCGGCACAAATTCGGTCCGTATGCTTGTGGTCCGGCTTAATCCCAACCATTCCTACAGTATCCTTACACGACAGAAACAGCAGGTAAGGCTTGGCGAAGGTGAGTTTGATGAAGAAGAGATCACGCCGGAGGCTATCGACCGGACCTGCGTTGTGTGCCGAAAATTTGCCGATCTTGCGAGAACGTTCAATGCCGAAGAATTTGTTGCGGTTGCCACTTCAGCGGCCAGGGAAGCTTCAAACCAGAACGTGCTTCTTGACCGGTTGCGCCATGAAGCCCAGATCGACGTAAGGGTCATCTCCGGTCTTGAAGAGGCACGGTTGATCTATCTTGGTGTCGCAAGTGGGATGCACCTTGGCGACCGACAGGCTTTTTTTATCGATATCGGTGGCGGAAGCACCGAAATATCGGTGGGGGGACAGCACCAGTTCCAGGAACTGGAAAGTTTCAGGCTTGGCGCTATCCGGCTGACGAACATGTTTTTCTCAGAATCACCGTCAGGACCAGTACGGCCCGACCAGTACAGGATCGTCCAGCAATATGTAAGAAACGCCATTATCCACACGATCCAGAAAATCAAACTTCAGAAAATAGATCTTGCCATCGGTAGTTCCGGTAGTATCATGAACCTCGCAGATATTGTCGAGCGAACTCATCATATCGAACAAAATGCTCCCGCCGGAGTATTAACCTACCGCGATCTCAAAAAAACAATTGATCTTTTGTGTGCACTCCCTCTTGAGGAGCGCCGCCAGATTCCCGGGATCAATCCTGAACGGGCCGATATCATCATTGCCGGAGGGATAATCCTTGAGACCTTCATGAAGGAAATCGGGATTGAATCGATAACCACAACGAGCCGCGGATTACAGGATGGTCTTTTAATGGATTATCTCTCCCGCATGGAAAACTTCCCTCTTTTTGGCACATTATCTCCCCGTGAAAGGAGCGTTCTTCAACTGGGAAGATCCTGCGGGATTAACGAAGCCCATGCCCGGAACGTTACCCGGCTTGCACTTGAAATATTTGATTCGGCAAAAGATGTCCGCCTGCATTCTTATGGGGATTGGGAACGTGAACTGCTTGAGTATGCCGCGTTCCTGCATGACATCGGTTCGTTTATATCTTATACCAATCACCATGCCCACTCCTACTACATTATCAAAAATTCCGAACTCCTCGGTTTTGACCAGAAAGAGATCGATATCATGGCTAATATCGCCAAGTTCCACCGCAAAAAGAAACCGCGAAAAAAACATCTCGATCTACCGGAACTCAGCTGATAATGATCAGCGGACCGTACTGGTCCTTGCCATGTTTATCAGGTTAAGCGAGAGTCTTGACCGAAGCCATGCAGGCTTTGTCCAGCATGCTGAGTTTGTCCGGGCAGAAAAAAACGAGGTTTTCCTTAATATCGTAGCAGAAAACGACTGCCAGCTCGAGATCTGGGGAGCAGAGGCCGAGCAAAGGACCTTCGAAAGAGTCTTCCAGAAACGCCTGAAAATAGAAGTAATAACCTCCAACCCCTGCGATAGTCAGAAGGAAGAGGAAAATATTCCTGGTATCCCGGTAACTTCGATAAAATCGGGTACAGGTTTCCGGTAACGGGTTTCTTATTCCAGGGATCCTTCGTATTCCATTGTCCCGCAGTCACCATCCACTTTCACGCGCGTCCTGGTCTTCAAACGGGAAAGGGGAACATCAGGGTGATCTATCATCGGAATATTACCGATAATAGCCCCGGTAGCGATGATGGATTCTGCTTCCATGTTGACAATGGCAGCCGGGGCGTGGCCGTTCCTTGAAAGAGCGTATATTACGTAAGATCCCACTGTTGAACCTTTACCGTATGGAAAAGCAAGTACTGTCCCGGCAACTGAGGTACCTTCAAGCGGGTGGCCCTTCTCCACAATTACGCCGGTTTCGGGATCGACGCCTGACAGGAATGATATCGGCTCCGGACTTATCAGAAGCTTGCCTGAACCTCTTCCCCCGGAAATGCTGCGACCGGTTATTATCAAAATCACACCACATAAATGGTTGAAGATAAAGATATAAGAGTAATATGGAAGAGACCTCGGTCGATAACCCGCCGGCCCAAAACGAACTCAAATACCAGATCCAGATAAATGAGCTCGAGGCGGCGCTCCTTGAACAGAAGGTCAGAGCCGAAGATCTCCAGAAAGAAAACGCGCAGCTGAAACGCGAAAATAACCAGCTCAAGCGCATGCCGTTGTTTGTCGCGGTCATTATCGATATTCTGGAGAATAATGAGATCTATCTCCGCCAGCAGGGTAATAACCAGGAATACCTGACCCATGCATCTGAAGAGCTCCGGCCCCTGTTGAAACCCGGGACAAAAGTTGCGGTGAACAATGCGCTTTCCATTGTCAAAGTGATTGGAAATGTGTATGATTCCCGTGTCCGGGTCATGGAACTTGAAGAGTCACCAACGATCAGCTATGCCCAGATTGGCGGGCTGACCGATGAGATCAAAGAAGTGAGGGAAGCGGTGGAATATCCGCTTACAAAACCCGAGATATTCCGGAGGATCGGCGTGGAACCGCCGAAAGGTATCCTGCTTTACGGCCCCCCGGGAACGGGAAAAACCCTGATCGCAAAAGCGGTCGCTCATGAAGCAAAAGCCACGTTTATACGGATGTCAGGAAGCGAGCTCGTTCACAAGTTTATCGGTGAGGGGGCAGGACTTGTCCGCGAGCTTTTCACGCTTGCCCGCGAACGGGCGCCGGCTATTGTGTTTATTGACGAAATTGATGCTGTCGGAAGCATGCGGACCAATGACGGAACAAGTGGGAGTGCGGAAGTCCAGAGGACGCTCATGCAGCTCCTTGCGGAGATGGATGGCTTTGATAACCGGGGAGAGATACGGATTATGGCTGCAACAAACCGGGTTGACATGCTTGATCCCGCCCTTCTTCGGCCTGGCAGGTTTGACCGCCTGATCAAGATTCCGTTACCCGACTGTCTGGCACGGCTTGAAATTCTCAAAATCCATTCAAACAAGATGCATCTCTCAGATATCAATATCGAAGTTATTGCTGGCATGACCGAAGGAGCGACCGGGGCTGAACTTCAGGCCATCTGCCGTGAGGCAGGGATGATGGCGGTACGCCGTGATGCCCCGGCTGTTGAGATGAAGGATTTTACAGAAGCCGTAAAGAAAGTCAGGGCAGATACGACCATTGACACCCGCATGTATACCTGAACCCGTCGCATTGGTGGGCTGTTCACGATACTGCACGGAGAGCCCGGATGAATATTCTTTTGATCCAACGGGAAGGGACCGATCTCCATCATACCCTTTTTTCATCAGAGACAAGCCGGCTTGCACTCCGGTTTTACCATCCGAAAAAAGTATCCTATGGCGTCACGATCTCGGTCGCGTCCCTGGGAAGCGCCTTGTCCCTCATTTCGGAACTGCGCTGGTATCTCCGGCGTTATGTGAGGGAAACCCTTTTTGAAGTCGAAGACGGGATCTTCTGCACCCACGACCTTGCGCAGGACATTTACTATGAGCGCACGGCAATTCTCACAAAACCATGGGCGTCCCGGCGGATTTATGGATTATCTTCCGGAAAACCAACCCGGAGGCTCATAATGGCACAGGGATCTACAATACAGGATTATGCAACTCAACTTGGTGGTTCTGAAACCATAATCGAAGTATGGTGCAACGAGGACGAAGTGGAGGATATCGGGGAACTGATCACACCTGAAGCGGCTGGAGAAAACCCCGCCGAAGGGCCGGGCCCATGATGGAAAAGATCGAAAGACCAACACAATTTTTAAAATTTTTTGAATAAAAAGAGAAATTGAATTGCCAACTATGACGGCTTTAGGACATTAGCAAGTTTTATGGTGTACGTAAGGTTATACCCGACAAGTGGGTTGTTTGCATCCCAGGTTATGGTTGTCGGCGTGACATTGAGCACTTTTACAAGGCTGTAAGAGTTTGCCGGTTTGTAGTATACCGTGTAATAATGACCGGGAATAAAGGTTTTATTTGCAATCGGCCCAGTACGGTTTATCATCTGGATAAGCCCGGGATCGTACGCCCCATAGGCCTTCGTGAACGGAATATCAACGGTTTTCACTTCGTTTTCTGACATTCCGATTACAGCATCCTGAAAACCGGCGATGTAGCTGGAATTACCAAGGGTAAACACAAGGGGATCCGTGGTATTCATATTTGTAGAAATTATCGTCCCATTTTCAAAAGATTCGTTATAATACACAAATACCGTATCCCCGTTTGTAGCGACAGGAGGGAGAGAGAGGACATAGGCGCCTATCGCCACAAGGGCGATAATTATAACAATACCGGCAGCAATAAGGAGCATTTTTTGTCTATTCTGGCCCCCTTTTTCTTTTTTTACATCGTTCGGTTCTGCAGGTGTCTTTTCTTTATCTCCCGAAGGCTCCGGCACAGTTGCGGTCTCATCAACAGGATCGGCACTGTTCAAAGTGATTTCATCTTTAGGTTCTGGATCGCTCATATTCCCTCACTTAGCGGATAATAACTCCGTAAAAGTCTACGTATGACGAGAAAAAGATCGCGGTTATAGAAAGAGGGAAAGACGTACTCAACAAGGTCTGGATATGTTCTAATGAAAAAATTATTTTCTGGATCGTCTAAACAACCGAAGATGAAATACGGACGGTTTATATATCGAAATTTTAAAACAATCCAAAGATTTCAATGGATTTTTCGGCAGTACTTACAGACTCAGTGACATATTCGCTGGAAGCTCTTATGGGAAAATGGCTGCGTTGGGCTATCTTCATTGTATTTGCCCTCCCGGCATCTCTTATCCGGTTCGTCATCAATCCCAAAACATTTGTTGCCAGTACAGGAGGTATCAACTGGAGTGCCATACCCTGGAGTCAGATCGCGATCCTGTGTGGGGTTGGTTTACTTTTATCGTTCTTCATCACAGGTTATATTGTCCGGATATACCGGGGTGTAAAACCGGCTCCTGACTTCACCGGGTGGACAAATCTCTTTATTGATGGTATCAAGCTCGATATTGTATGGATTCTCTGGTTTATGCCGGGTATTGTAATTACCGTCTTGACAAGTGCAGAATTCTTGGTTTCTTTTACTGATACTTCTGGGTCTAACCTGTCTTTTCTCCTACTCTTGTCTCTTCTCCTGATAGCGGGATCAATCCTTATCATAATTGCCCTACTATTTGGAATTCTCGGTGTGATCCGGTTTGCCCGGACAAACAGCATCAGCGAGGGAATCAATTTTTCCCAGATCCTCACCCAGATTCGGACGATCGGATGGGGGAATTATATCATTGCACTGGTTCTTTTTGCCGTGGCTGCTGCTATCTATTTTGTCGTCGTTATGGTAATTGCTTTCATTCCTTATATCGGCTGGATTTTTATCCTTGTAGTAAACCCGTTCTTTACGATCTTCGTAGCTCGGTATTTCACTCTCATATACGAGCTGGGAGAACAGCACCAGGTTTCCCCGCACCCGAAATGTAATTTTCAACCCCCTTTTTGTGAACTTTTAATCCATTTTTAAGATCCGCAAAAAAAATGCCGGACAATTTAAGACTATTTATCCGGCTAAGAAAAAATTATGCAAACATCCGTCCTTCAACATCGTGAAGGGTACTGTTGAAATCGAGGCGGACTTTTTCGATTGCCTGAAGGAAATCTTCGCGGGTGATCGCGGCACGCTCATTCCTGATAGCGTACATACCGGCTTCCATGCAAACCGCACGGAGATCAGCACCATTTTTTCCTTCGGTCAGGCTGGCAACTTCGGAAAGATTGACCGTCTCGTCTATCGTGAGGGTCCGGCTGTGAACTTTAAGGATGGAAAGCCGGCCTTCTTCATCAGGTAACGGGATCTCGATGATCCTATCGAACCTTCCTGGCCTAAGAAGTGCCTTATCTAGAATATCGATCCTGTTGGTTGCCGCTATGATCTTTACGTCGCCCCGGTTCTCAAAGCCGTCCATGCCCGCGAGAAGTTGCATGAGAGTCCGCTGTACTTCGCGGTCACCCGAAGTATTTGCTTCTGTACGTGAGGCGCCCACTGCATCAATCTCATCGATGAATATAATGGTTGGCGACTTCTTTTTTGCCAGGTCAAATAGCTCACGAACAAGGCGGGCTCCTTCACCTATATATTTCTGTACCAGTTCGCTTCCTACAACCCGCATAAAATGCGCATTTGTCTCATGGGCAACCGCTTTTGCAAGCAGAGTTTTTCCCGTTCCCGGCGGACCGTGAAGCAGGACACCTTTAGGAGGTTCGATACCTATCCTTGTGAAGAGTTCGGGTCGTTTAAGCGGAAGCTCTACTGCCTCACGAATCTCGTTTATCTGATCTTTTAGTCCACCAATATCAGAATACGTTTCCTGCGGCGAATCCACCAGTTCCATGCCGTAGACCTGTGCATCAAAAGAACTTGGCAGTAGTTCCACGATGGCAAGAGACTGCTGGTTAAGTGTGCACCGTGCACCGGCTTTTAAATCTTCAGGGTTAATGCTGGGAGAGCTACGCACCAGAAACCGTGGTCCGGCACTACTCCTTACAATGACCCGGGTTGTATCGACTACGTCAACTATGGTTCCGATAATAAGCGGCGGGCTTCTGAGCTGCTCACTTTCGCTTTTGAGTTTTCTAACTTCCCGTTCGAACCGGATCTTCTGGGTCTCGATATACCGCCGGTCCGCTTCACTCTGCCGGATCTGCTCGCGGAGCTCCAGGTTGCGTGATTCAAGATTAGTCACCCGTTCCAGCAAATGGGTTTCGAGATCCTGTTTGTCGGTCTCGATCCTCTGAAGCTGGTCACGCAGCTGTTCAGTGAGGGTTCTATACAGCCGGCACAGTTCCTCTGGAGTCTGCTGTTCCGCAGTTTCACGGAGAATATCGCCCATCACGTTCCTCAAGTAGTTATATAGGGAAATCGTCATATAAAGTGTTTGTGAGATTATGCAGTGCGAAATGTGTGGAGAATCAATTCGCGGCATCCCGAAATTGATCCGCGTGGAAGGCGCGGAGTTGCAGGTCTGCAGCCGGTGCGGAAAGTTTGGTACCGAAGTGCAACAAGTCCGGCGAACAGATATACAGCGGACGGCTGGCCGGCCTGCGCAGAACGCGAGGGCTCCGGCAGCGATAACAATGCCCGCACAACGGAAACGAGATATGTTCGATTTCATGGAAGGTGAGATTGTTGAGGATTATGCCGACCGGGTAAAGAAGGCACGAATGGAAAAAGGCCTGTCCATGAAAGATCTTGCCCTCCACATGATGGTACGGGAACTGCTTATTAAAAAGATCGAGAAAGGAGAGCTTATCCCTGAAGAGGAAGTCAGGAAAAAACTTGAAAAAGTCCTTGGCATCAAGCTTATCGATGTTGTTTCAGCGGATGCGGAGAAAAAGACCCAGGCAAAGATTACCCAGACGCTCGGAGATCTTACCATCATCAAGAAATCCAAAAAATAACACCTGATTTTTTTGGGTAACAGGGATATGATTTTTTTCATCCCCGTCCTTTTTGGTATCCCTTTTGCTTGGGTAACTGTTATCATGTTCTGTCTTAAAATGGAAATACCAAGTGTTTTCACCTGATAAACAAGATTTATAATGGTAATCGCGCCGGACCCTGGACAGATATGATTTCCATCCTCTACGTCGATGATGAATCGGCCATGCTTGAAATCGGAAAACTTTTTCTTGAGCGGGGCGGTCAGTTTTCTGTTGATATCATTAGCTCAGCACGGGATGCACTGGTGCTGATGGCAACAAAAAACTATGACGCTATCGTTTCCGATTACCAGATGCCTGAGATTGATGGAATTGAATTCCTGAAAAAAGTCCGTAGTTCAGGAAAAACGATTCCCTTTATCCTTTTTACCGGAAGAGGAAGGGAAGAGATCGTCATTCAGGCACTCAATGAAGGTGCCGATTTCTATCTCCAGAAAGGTGGCGAGCCCGTTTCCCAGTTTACCGAGCTTGCATTCAAACTCCGCCACGCTGTCCAGAAAAGATGGGCAGAGACGCAGCTGCGTGAACATGAACGCCGTGAAACCGATATCATCAATTTCCTGCCGGACCCCACCTTTGTCCTTGACAAATCGAGAAAGGTTATTGTGTGGAACCGTGCGATGGAAGAAATGACCGGGGTCAGACCTTCAGAAATTCTTGGAAAAAATAACTACGAACATGCTTTAACAATATATCAAAAACGCCGGCCGATGCTTGCTGACCTCATCCTTGATCCGAATGCCGTATTCGAGAAAGAACACTATACCTATACGATACACGGTGGAAGGGTGCTGATGGCGGAGACCTCTTTTGTGAGGCCTGATGGAACAAATGTCAATCTTTGGGCAAAAGCTAGCCTTCTTCTCGATGATAAAGGAAAAATTTTAGGCGCAATTGAATCCATCCGTGACATAACTGAACAAAAACGGGCTGAAACTGAACTGAGAGCCGCATACGAGCAGATTGCTGCTTCCGAAGAAGAGCTGCGCAGCCAGTTTGATGAGCTCGGACGAACAGAGAACCTGATCCGGGAAACCGAGGAGAATTTTCAACAGCTTGTCGAAGCGGCACCTGACGCCATTTATATTATTGTCGGTGATTCATTTGCCTATGTTAATCCGGCGATGGTCCGGCTCATGGGTGCTACATCTGTAGATCAGCTTGTGAACACATCACTCTACGACCGGATCCATCCTTCTTATCACGAAGAGATCCGCAAACGTGCAGTGAACGTTATGAAAGAGGGGAAACCTGGCGGCATTAGTGAGTCAGTATACCTTAAAATTGACGGTACCCCCATCAACGTCGAATCATCCATTGCACCCTACCGGTACCAGGGTAAACCCGCAGGACTTGTCATTCTCCGTGATATTACCCGAAGGAAGCAGGCCGAAATATTGCTGCGGGAGAGCGAGGAAAAATACCGTGAATTGATCGAAAACGCAAACAGTATAATCGTAAAATGGGATAAATCGGGCATAATTACCTTCGCAAATGAATATGCCCTGGAGTTCTTCGGTTATTCCAGTGATGAGATCATTGGACGATCGGTCATGGAAACGATCGTTCCTGCCAGTGAATCAGGATCGGACAAGGGTCTCGCTCACATGATTGAGGATATTATCCGCCGTCCTGAAAATTACGTTGTCAATGAAAATGAGAATATAACACATTACGGAAGGCGTGTCTGGATCCGGTGGTACAACAAACCGCTGTTTGATGAGAACGGTGAGTTTACCGGCCTCTTCAGCATCGGTTCAGATATCACGGAACGTAAACGCATCGAAGCTGCTCTCATGGAAAGTGAGGCGAAATTCAGGGGTATATTTGCCGCTGAATCCGACGGTATTGCATTGATAGACCAGAAAACCGGGAAAATTATTGATTGTAACGATGCATTGGCAGTCATGCATGGGTATTTGACTGACGACTTACGTGGACTACCTATAACTGCCCTTTCCGCTGAGTCGGATGCTACACGTTCCGCGATCGCAGAGAGGACGAAATTTATACGGGACAGGTATCATAAGAGAAAAGACGGCAGTGTCTTCCCGGTCGAAATTACCGTAAACGTCATGTCTTTCCAGGGACAAGAAATATTAATCGGCGCTATCCGCGACGTAACCGAATCCCGTAGATCAGAAGAAGCGCTCCAGCAGGCTAATAGGAGCCTTGCTCTTCTCACCCATGTGACCAGACATGATATCAATAACCAGCTTCTTGCATTGAATGGTTTCCTTGAATTGCTTCACGAAAAAGTCAAGGATCCTTCTGTCGAGGATTATTTTACCTGGATCTCTCAGGTAAGCACGCGTATTTCCTCCATGATCCAGTTTGCCAGTGCATACGAATCGGTACGGAAAACAGATCCTGTATGGCAGGACATACGGAATCTTGCTGAAACTGCAGTACGGCAGGTGTCGCTGGGAAATGTCATGGTAAAAAACGAGATTCCCGCAGGTGCAGAAGTTTTTTCCGATCCGTTAATTGTCAAGGTAATCTACAATCTCGTCGATAATGCGATCCGGTATGGAGGAAAAATCAGCACCATCCGGTTCTCTCTTTCTGAGAAGAATGGAAACGAGATTATTGTCTGTGAAGATGACGGAGTCGGTGTTCTCCAGGAGTATAAGGAAAAGATATTCGATCGTGGTTTTGGGAAGAATACCGGCCTCGGTCTTTTCCTTGCCCGGGAAATCCTCTCCCTTACCGGAATCACGATCCGGGAAACAGGAGAGCCCGGAGCAGGAGCACGATTTGAGATGGCAGTACCGACCGGATCATTCCGGTTTACCGGAAAACAATAATGGAATAAGGTTATATTTTTCTGCCATGCTACACATTAGCACACACAATTATATAGGCACAAATCCAAACAAATGATCATGCAGGAAGAGTGCGCCAGCGCCCGTGAGGGTTTTTTCCCTCGTGAATGTCTTTATCTCTGAAAGCGCAGCACCCGTCCGGAGCATAATCAGTCCCGTTTCTGAAAAAACATGCGTTATGAGCCTTTGCTCTAGCGTTTTCGGTTTTTTTAGCTATTTTAGATTCAGGTTTTATTCCTGGTATCGGTAATTCCCTTCAATATCTGATCTCTTGTTCAGGGCTGAAGGGGGAGTTGTTGTTGTTATGAGCGGTAAAGAAATTCGTCTGGAACGTATCATGAACCGGAATACGAAAAAAACAGTAATAGTACCGATGGATCACGGTGTGACAAACGGCCCGATCCAGGGCCTTATTGATATGTCGCAGGCAGTTAACCTCGTTGCTGACGGTGGAGCGAACGCCGTTATAGGACATGTCGGCCTTGCCCTTTACGGTCACCGTCAGGGAGGCCGGGATATCGGGCTTATCCTGCATCTGTCAGCAAGTACTTCGATCTCCCCGGATCCGAACGAGAAAGTGCTGGTGAATTCTGTAACCAACGCTCTCAGGATGGGTGCTGACGCGGTCTCGATGCATGTCAATATCGGAGCAGATTCTGAAGCCCGGATGCTCTCGGATCTGGGAAATGTCGCCATCGAATGTATGGAATGGGGCATGCCATTGCTCGCAATGATGTACCCGCGAGGCAAGGACATTAAAAAAGAAAATGATGTCGACCAGGTTAAACTCGCAGCCCGGGTAGCAGCTGAGCTGGGGGCAGATATCGTGAAAACGGTATATACCGGTGATCCGGAATCGTTTCGCGAAGTAACCAGAGGTTGCCCTGTTCCAGTTGTTGTTGCCGGAGGTTCAAAGACTGATGACCGCACAACACTTGAACTGATTGAAGGCGCGATCGCGGGAGGAGCTGCCGGGATCTCGATTGGCCGGAATGCTTTCCAGCACCGGACACCGGACAAGTTTGTCCGTGCGGCAGCCTGTATCGTGCACCAGAATATGAGCGTCACGGAAGCGCTAAAAATTCTCAATGCGTGAGGGAAAAATCATGGTAGGAAAGGAAATCAGGATCGAACGAATTATAGACAGGAACACGGGACGCTCGGTGATTATACCGATGGACCATGGTTTTTCCATGGGACAGATTGACGGCCTCCTTGATATGACTAAAGTAATAACCGATATCAGTGAAGGCGGGGCAAACGCTATCGTCCTCCATAAGGGTATGGTCAAGACAGGTCACCGGAGACATGGCCGAGACATCGGCCTTATTGTGCACCTCTCGGGAAGTACTTCACTCAACCCGGACCCCAACGACAAGGTGCTTGTCTGTTCTGTTGAAGAGGCCATCGCTCTGGGCGCCGATGCGGTCTCCATCCATATCAACCTCGGTGCTCCAAACGAATCGAAAATGCTTGAATCCGGGGCAAAAATCGTCCGGGACTGCAACCGCTGGGGCATCCCGCTCCTGGTGATGATCTACCCGCGGGGAAAAGGTATCGATCCCGCATCGCCACAGACCATCGGCCAATGTGTAAGAGTAGCCGAGGAACTGGGCGCCGACATGATTAAAACCAGCTACCCGGGGACGCCTGAAGCATTTACCCGGATCACGAAAGCCTGTTCGGTACCGGTTTTTGTCAGCTGGCGGTGAAAAAATAAGCGACCTTGAATCGCTTGAAATGATCCGGGACTCTATCGCAGCCGGGGGGGCAGGTGTCTGCATGGGAAGAAATGCCTTCCAGCGCGACAACACCCGGGCATTTGTCCAGTCTATCTGTCGTGTCGTGCACCACAACGTCGACCCGAAAAAAGCCCTGGAGCAGAAATAGATGAAACAGTTCTGGGTAGATGCCCGCCCGTGGAATAAAGAGATCGTGACAACGGCACTAGAGAGCGGCGCAGATGCGGTTGTGACGAATCGGGCAGAAGACGTTCACCGGCTTGGCAGGATTACCACGATTGCTCCCGATGGCGATCTTGTCCTTGGGACAGATGTGATTGAATGTACGATCACCGATAAGGAAAGCGAAAACGAAGCAGCAAGAAAAGGAAAACATAAGATTGTTATCGTTACTACGAGCGACTGGACCGTTATTCCTCTCGAAAACCTTGTAGCCCAGTCTGACCGGATCATTGCAGCAGTAAAAGATGTCCAAGAGGCCGAACTTGCCTTACATGTCCTTGAAAAAGGCGTGTATGGTATCTTCCTGAAAACAAGCGATCCCTCGGTCATAAAGAACGTTGCAGCACGTATTAAAAACGCCTCTAGTAGTGTAAGACTCGTTCCATTTACGGTAACCAAAATCCAGCCGGTAGGTATGGGAGACCGGGTCTGCGTGGATACCTGTTCGATGCTTACCGACGGTGATGGCATGCTGATGGGAAACACCTCATCTGCCATGCTCCTCGTACATGCCGAAACACTGGAAAACCCATACGTAGCCCCCCGCCCATTCCGAGTTAACGCCGGAGCCGTACATGCATATATCCTGCTGCCGGATGGAAAAACCGCATACCTGTCCGATCTTTCGATCGGCGGCCAGGTACTTGTTTCCGATAGTCACGGTGCCGCACGATCGGCGATTATCGGACGGACCAAGATAGAACGCCGGCCGCTGCTCCTTATTGAAGCAAAAGCTGAAGAGGGAGGGGCAAAAGCAAGCCTGATCCTCCAGAATGCTGAAACGATCCGGCTTGTAACCCCCGAGGGAAAAGCCATCTCGGTTGTGAATCTTGCCACCGGAAACAGTATCCTTGGTTGTTCTCTTGAAGGAGGCAGGCACTTTGGCATGCCGGTTAAAGAGACTATCCGCGAGAAGTGAAAATGAAGGCAGGCATTATCGGCGGAACCGGAAAGATGGGAAGGCTTTTTGTCCCGGTCTTTGAACGTGCGGGATATGAAGTATGTGTATCAGGAAGTTCAACAACGGTGACAAACGCCACCATTGCACGGACATGCGATCTCGTGATTGTCTCGGTTCCGATTCATGACACGGTCCGGATCATCAATGAAATTGCACCACATTTAAGGGAAGATCAGCTTCTTTGTGACTTTACATCGCTCAAATCCGATCCGGTAAGAGCAATGCTGAGATCAAAGGCAGAAGTGATCGGACTGCACCCGATGTTCGGGCCGACTGTATCATCAATTTCCGGCCAAACCATCGTGATGTGTCCTGCACGCACGGCCGATGCCAGACTTGACCAACTCAAAAGTATTTTCCTCAAAGAGGGTGCCATCTGCACGATTACAACTCCAGAAGAACATGACCGGATGATGGCCATAGTTCAGGGGCTTACCCATTTTGTCACGATTTGTTTGGCTGATACCATCCGCAGACTTGGCGTAGATATACAGGAAACCGAGAAATTCATGAGTCCGGTCTACCAGATCGAACTCTCGCTTATGGGAAGACTGCTTTCGCAGGACCCGGCAATGTATGCAGATATTCTCGAACAAAACCCGTTTGTGCCTGAGGTACTTGCTGCGTGCCAGTCGGCCGCCGGTGAACTTTCAGACATTGTGAAACGTGGCGATTCCGGGGCATTTTCGGCGTTCTTTTCCCGCGACACCCGTCACCTGGGTGCCTACTGCGAACGCGGCCAAAAGCTCACCGATACCTTAATCGAATGCATGGTGAAAAAATGACCGTTATTACCCTTGGCCCCGAAGGGACATTCTCCCACGAACTCGCACTCAGGCTGAAATGCGATCCGGTGGTCTTGGAACCTACCATCCACCGCATCTTTGCGAGCGTAGCTGCAGGTAATGGTGACGGTATTGTACCAATAGAGAACTCTGAGGCTGGAGGGGTCGGGGAGACCCTTGACGGTCTGACAAAATATCCCCTATCGATTATTGCAGAGATGTATATGCCGGTGCACCATAATTTTGCCTCCCTTGTACCGCTTGACAAAATCCGCGTGATTTACGCTCACCCCCAGACTCATGAGCAATGCAGCACATGGATCGAACGATGGCAGGTCCCGGTAATACACACAAGCAGCAACGCATCAAGTGCCATTGAAGCAAAAAAGACCCCGAACGCCGGGGCGATCCTTTCGGCCTCGGCAGCGGCGATGTATAAACTACCGATTATCGCAGGACACATAGAGAACAACCCGGGGAACACAACCCGTTTTGTGCGGATTGCAACAGTCCCTTGTGCTTCCAATCAATCCGGCAAATGCAGCCTTCTGATTGATCCGGATATTGACCGGGCCGGGTTGCTTTACGATCTTCTGGGCGTTTTTGCAACAAGGAGAATCAACCTTACCCGTATCGAATCGCGTCCGTCAAAAAAAGGGATGGGAAAATATGTCTTTTTCCTCGATTACGCCGTAAATACATATACTGACGAGGCACTCCGGGAACTCAGGGAAATCACCAATATCAGGAACCTGGGATGCTATCCAAGGATAGAGGTCCCCTTATGATCGTAACCCTTCCAAAGAGGCGAAGTGTCGATCTTACGGTTACTGCCCCGCCATCTAAGAGTTACACGCACCGTGCCCTTATCGCAGCAGCACTTGCCCGTGGCACAAGCACGATCATCAAACCTCTTTTGGCCGAGGATACTAACCTCACTATTACGGCTCTTGCCACACTTGGTGTCAATATCAGTGCCGGGGAAAGAAGCGTGACCATTGAAGGATGTGACGGGAGTTTTTCCTGTCCCCCCGGTACAGTACTCGATCTTGAAAACTCCGGGACATCCCTGCGCCTGCTTTCCTCATCGGTACTCCTGGCAGATCATCCGGTTACTCTTACAGGAAACGCCAGGATGCAGGAACGGCCGGTCGACCCGCTTGCACATACCCTTTCGGTTCTGGGGGCAAAGATCACCTTTAAGAAAAAACCGGGTTTTCCTCCCCTTACAATAGGAGGCAGCCTTGAAGGAGGAACTACCTCAATCGATGGGTCGGTGAGCAGCCAGTTTGCTTCTTCGGTTTTGATGGCAGCACCGTATTCACGCAAACCGGTGACCCTTGCAATCACCGGAACACCAGCATCGCAGTCTTATCTCGATATTACGGTCGGTGTCATGGCCAAATTTGGGGCAAAAATCCATCGTGAAAAGTACAAGCTTTTCGAAGTGAGTAATCAGGATCGTTACACCGGGTGTACGTATGTCATCGAAGGGGACTATTCATCTGCTTCGTATTTTTTTGCCCTTGCGGCGATCTGTGGCGGAAAAGTTACAGTGAACGATCTTACCCCGGATTCGGTACAGGGAGATCGACTTTTGCTTGGTGCCCTTACAAAAATGGGCTGCCACGTTACCTGGTCACATACCAGCGTGACAGTCGAAAACGAAGGAATCCTTTCCGGCATTACCATTGATATGTCCTCATCTCCCGATACTGTCCAGACACTCTGTATGGTGGCGGCAGTGGCAAAGACCCCCACGGTAATCACCGGTATAGGACACCTGAAATATAAGGAGAGTGACCGTCTTGCGGTCACTGCCGAACGCCTACGGCAGCTTGGGGCTTTTGCAGAAACTGATGGCAACCGGATTATTATCCGGCCCGCCCCTCTCCACGGGGGCACTATAGACCCGGCAAACGACCACCGTACCGCGATGAGCTTCGCCATACTTGGTCTTGGCATCGGCGGTGTATCGATCACCGGAGCGGAATGCGTTAACAAGTCCTTCCCGGCATTCTGGACTATGCTTTCCGGGGTGATAGAATGAAAAGGATCGTACTCTTCGGATACCGGGGTACGGGCAAAACAGCTATCGGAACCGTTCTTGCCCGGCGGCTCGGGATGAGCTTTTATCGACACCGACGAATTAGTAGAAAAAAGGAGCGGCCAAACAATCCCCGAGATATTCCGTAATGAGGGGGAGAGGAGGTTCCGGATCCTTGAACGCGAAGTGATTTCCAGTCTTCCTTCATCAGACTGTATCGTCAGTACCGGAGGTGGCGTCGTGATGGATCCGGCAAAAATGGAACAGCTTCGTGCAGCAAGCATAGGTGTCCTCCTGCACGCGGATCATGCGACTATCGGTCGCCGGCTGGCACGATCTCCCCGGCCTCCCCTTACCGGTCTTCCTCCGGAAGAAGAGATCGCCCACGTAATCGCTTCCAGGCGATGCAACTATGCTGCGGCTGCAGATTTTTGCGTTGACACGAGCCGAACATCGACGGAACAGGCAGCTGACAACATACTTTGTCTTCTGGATAAAGGTACTGTTTTTGCACCGACCCGGGAGTCTGTCTTCCGGTGGTTTGCAGCAAGCCCTCTCCCGGTTCAGGAACGGGAGCAGATGAAATCCCTGTTGGTTGGCACCCGGTATGACCCGCAGATCCGGTTTCTCGGTGTTGCCGGCTGCCCCTGTGGACACAGCAAAGGTCCCCTGCTTTTTAACAGGCTGTTTGAGAAATACCAGCTCAACTGCCATTACACCCGGTTCTGGGATCCGTCAATACAGACTATCATGGAAAAAGCCCGGGAGATCGATGCAAAAGGGCTCTCGGTTACCATCCCCTTTAAACAGGATATAATGGCTCTTCTTGACGAGATCGACGAGTCAGCCCGAAAGATAGGGGCGGTAAATACGGTTGTTTTTGCCTGCGAAAAGACGTATGGCAGCAATACCGACTGGCAGGGGATACGAAAACCTCTTGAAAATCTGGCCGGATCTTGTGCAGGACCGCTCGGTGCCGGAGGGGTTGCTGCGGCTGCAGCGTATGCATTGTTGGATCTTGATATGGAGGTTATCATCCTGAACCGGACACCACGAAAAGCACAGGCGCTTGCAAAACGGTTTGGTTGCAGCTGGCGCACATGGGACGCATTTGATGGAATAACTCCGGATCTGGTGGTAAACGCAACACCTGTTGGTATGGACCCGGATACCTCAAGTCCGGTTCGGGACGATCAGCTCAAAAAGGAGATGACCGTATTTGATCTTGTGTATACACCTCCGGTCACACCGTTTATTGCAGCCGCCCGAAGAGCAGGATGTAAAACCATTACCGGGACTGAGGTTTTTATCCACCAGGCACGCGAACAGTTCCGTCTCTTCTTTGGGATAGACGTTCCCGAGACGGTCATACGGGAGATATTGGCATGAACACCTTTGGCAGGAATTTTGCAGTTACAACATTCGGGGAAAGCCACGGTCCGGCCGTGGGGGTGGTAATTGACGGATGCCCGGCACAGCTCGCATTATCTACCGCAGATATCCAGCCTCTGCTTGACCGGCGCCGCCGGGCACTTCTGACCTTACAACGGCCCGCAACGAAACTGACACAGTCGAAATCCTCTCCGGTGTATTTGAGGGGATGACTACAGGATCTCCGATTGCGTTACTGGTCAGGAACCGGGATATGCACTCAGGCGATTACGCAGCAATCAAAGAAAAATTCCGTCCAGGTCATGCAGATTTCACCTACCAGGAAAAATACGGGATCCGCGATTACCGGGGCGGTGGACGGAGTTCGGGCAGGGAAACCGTAGGACGGGTAGCGGCAGGAGCAGTTGCGTTAAAGTACCTTTCCGGCTTCGGGATTGCGGTGACCGGCCGGATTATATCCGTGCATGGGAAAACCACCACCCGGGAAATTGAACAGGAAATACTTGCAGTAAAAAATGCGGGTGACTCCGTAGGAGGGATTGCAGAGATCGTGGCGTCCGGCTGTCCGGTAGGACTGGGAGACCCGGTTTCCGGCAAACTCGACGCCGCACTTGCCGGTGCAATGATGGGAATCGGTGCAGTTAAAGGAGTCGAAATAGGTGATGGTTTTGCTGTTGCCGGGCGGTTTGGAAGTGAGAACAATGACCAGATGACCAAAACCGGGTTTGCCTCCAACCATGCCGGGGGGATTCTTGGAGGCATTTCGTCAGGCAAGGATATTGTCGTTCGTATTGCCGTCAAACCAACGCCATCCATTGCAAAGACCCAGAAAACACGAGACATCCACGGAAACGTCGTTGATATAAACGTTGGCGGGCGACATGATCCCTGTATTGTGCCCCGGATAATCCCGGTGGCAGAAGCGATGCTCGCCCTTGTGATAGTCGATGCGGTGCTCGAACAGAAAAAATACCGGTGACCTTTTATCATGTCTGCTCGGATATATTTATCATTTTAAGAAAAGAGGAGCTTTTTTAAAGTCATAAACTCTGCGACAGAGTACTGGCCTGGAGCTGTCGGTGTCCCTGTATGACAGTAAACATAATCTGAACCAAAGAGCGGGAGAACAGCGCGGGCATACCGGAAGGTTGTACCCATCACCCCGGTACATATGGGTTTTTTCGCTGCCCGGGTAAATGCAATCAGGTCAATAATATCGTCTTCACTTGCAGGAGTGATAACGATCTTGGGTATATCACCGTACGACCGCAGTTCCTGTTCGAGCACGAAAAGGACATGAAGCGGCATCGTCTGGCTCTCGTGATGCGAGGCAATGATTGTTTTTTCGGCGGCTTTTACGAGCATTGCGCCCCGGGCAAACTGCTGCTCGATATCAACATAGTCTACAAGGGGAAGTACTGGGGTGATTTTCTTTTCCCATTCTTGAGGTGTCCCGAAGTACCTTCCTCCTTGCTGCGCAGAGCGGAGTGTGGCAATCACCGGGAGATTTGAAATTGCTTTGCACTGCCGCACGAGATCTACCGGATTTCCTTCCATAAGGTCAAGGCGGAGTTCGATGATGTCCGCTCCCTGCTTCTGTGCGTCTGCGGCCTGTTGGGGATTGATTAAGCAGGCAATTATCTGCATATTACCTGAACGTTAGCCGGCAGCTCTCAAAAAGATGTGCTCTGCTTTGAAATTCTCTTAACCGTATTTTTCTCTGGGGTACCGGTTTATCACTTTACGGGTTGAAGCTCTTTTGCTGGATATGGAACGTGCGGCAGTATTGACAACGCTCCGAACTGCATGCAAGGCAGTCGGGTGGTGGGTCCTCCTTGCGTTCATCCTTCCGCTCGTTGGTGCATACGCGTTTACCTTATCTCTGAGCGCGGCATGTGCCCTGATAGCAAGCGCGTTTCTTATCGAATACGGATCGATACCTATAGGCATAGCTCTTGGACTGCCCCCGCTTTACGCGCTTCTGGCAGCCACCAGTATCGAGGCCGGGATATTTCTTGGCATCTTTGGTATGCTCGATGCCATTGGAACAGCGTCCGGGCGCGTAGCGGGCTTTCTCGATTGGACAAGAAGGATGGTACATCGCTCTAAATTATTTGACCGGTATGGCATTCTCGGCCTGTTTCCTGTAGAGATCCTGATTGGCGTATACCTCTGCTCCCCGGCTTCATGGCTTTTCGGATGGAACAAAGGACGGACGTTTGCGATAACCATGGCCGGATACTGGGTCGCTGCAGTTACAACCACTCTTGCTACTCTTGGCATAATACATTTCTTCCTCCGCTAGAAGGGGACACCATGCTGCATCATCAACTAAAAAAAATCCCGGAACTGCTTGCCCCGGCCGGCTCCCGGCGGCATTCTTAGCGGCAGTCAACGCCGGGGCAGATGCAGTCTACCTGAGTGGTAAACAGTTTGGTGCACGGAAGTTTGCCCCGAATTTTTCTGAAAAAGAGATTGAAGAGGCGGTGGTATATGCCCATACCCGGGGTGTAAAGGTTTATGTTACGGTTAATACGCTGATCCATGACCGGGAACTCGCCGATGTTTTAGAATATTTGGTCCGGCTGTATGCGGTGGGAGTCGACGCTGTGCTAGTACAGGATACCGGTGTTGCGGCACTTGCACACGAGATTGTGCCCGATCTTGTACTCCATGCTTCGACCCAGCTCACCATTCACAATGCAGAGGGAGTCCGGTGGGCGCAAAGCCTCGGGTTCTCACGAGTAGTACTTGCCCGGGAGCTCCCTCTTTCCGAGGTAGAATCAATCGCCCAGGAAACGGCTGATACCGGCGTAGGTCTTGAAATATTTGCGCACGGGGCTCTCTGTTACAGTTACTCCGGCCAGTGCCTGCTCTCCTCAGTAATAGGCGGAAGAAGTGGTAACCGGGGTATGTGTGCCCAGCCGTGCCGGAAGAAATATTCACTGTTTACTGCGGAAATCGACCGGTACAGCCGTCCGTTTGATCTTCAGGATGTACCGGTTCCGGGGCCCTATCTCCTTTCACCCAAAGATCTTTGTACCTACCAGGATATCTCCCGGCTCGTCAGTACACCAATTGTATCGTTGAAAATTGAGGGCAGGATGAAATCTGCTGAGTACGTATCCATCGTTGTATCCACGTACCGGCGCGCCCTTGATGCGGCTGTACGAGGTGTGTTTGTCCCGGAGGAAACGTCAACCCGGGACCTTTTCCTCGCATTTAACCGAGGATTTACCCGGGGCCACCTTTTTGGTAATTCCAAAGGAAAACTCATGGGAAGGGACCGCTCTGATAACCGGGGCCTGTTCATCGGGACTGTATCCCGGTACGATCGGAAGAAAGAAACGGTAACCATCTGTCCGAATCTCCCCATCGAAATTCAACCCGGCGACGGGCTTCTCTTTTCTCACCCGGAAAATCCGGAAGCCGCATGGGGGTTTTCGCTCAATACCAGACCTTCTGTAACACTGGGGGGTATCGAACTTGTTGTTCCCCGTAAGGTAGATGCAGGTTCACTGGCATTTCTGACAGCATCGGTCGATCTTGCGAGCCGATCCCGGCAGATCATACGACACCCGGATCCTGATCTTCGTCGCCCGGTTCCGGTTGATATGGTCGCCCGGGTCACGCCGGAAGGACTGCTTACACTTTCGGGAACAATCAACCCACCCTGTAAAGAACCGGTTGCGGTCAAAATGAACGATGGCCTCCAGATTGAACCAGCCCGGACCAGCCCGCTTCGGAAAGAACGACTTTCTGCACAACTGGAAAAAACCGGGAAACTCCTTTTCGTATTACGAGCCTTACGCTCGACTACAATGATACTTTCTTTGCCCCGGTTCGGGAAATCAACGGGCTGCGGCGGGCATTTTTTACCCTCGCCGAAAAGAAATTGGTGGCTGCCTACCTTCCTCTCCCTGATAAAGTGATCGCTGCAAAAGAACGTCTCAATAAATACAGGACCTGCCATCATCACCAGACCGTTGAACCATCTCGCAGGGCATTCAAAATTATCTTGTACGTGGATACGCTTGAATCGGTTGAAGCAGGTGCCTGTGCCGGGGCAGAGGTAATCTGTTTCGAACCACCCGGGTTAAGTGTCCCTAAAAACAAGCAGGACCCAGCTAAAGCCTGTGTTGAAGAAGCCATCCGGACTGCCGTTAAGATATGCAAAAATCACAACACGCTCCTTGTCTGGAAACTACCTAGAATAACAAGACAGATCGAGATAGCGGAAATCAGGTTGACACTGCCCCGCCTTTATTCAGCAGGTCTTCGTGCATGTATGGTTGAAAACCCGGGCCCTGCATTAGCGATAATCGATACTGTTCCGGAAATTGCACTTTCAGGTTCGTTCGGGCTCAACGTTTTTAACGGCGCGACAGTCCGAACCCTGGAAAGGCTGCCGTTTGAAATGCTCCTGCTCTCCCCGGAATTGTCTGCCGGTGAGATTGGCTTGCTCGTTCGTTCTGTTCGCTCACGGGAACCGGGGCCGGAACTGGCGGTTTTTGTTCAGGGAAACCTTGAAGTGATGGTTACCGAGGACTGTCTTCTTTCCGTTTCTGACATCTGTAAGAACGGTTCCTGCGGAGGGTCCCGGTTTTACGGAATCCGGGATGAGACCGGTCATCTCCTGCCGGTCAGGACTGACACTGCATGCCGAGGTCATATTTTTAATGCAGCTGAAACCTGCCTCGTTGATGCAGTGCCAGCATTCATGAAAATGGGAATCGACGACCTGATAATTGATGCACGGGGAAGAACACCGGCGTATGCGGAAGAAATAGTGAGCATCTACCGGGAAGCCATCACCCTTGCCACCCAAGAAAGCAGCAGTTCTGACGGACAGTGTATCCTTTTACGGGACCGGATAAAAGAGATAGCGCTCGGCGGTATCACTTCAGGCCATTATAACCGGGGTCTAAAGGAAAAGTAAATGCACATTTCCGGGAGCGAAAGGTTGAATGGCGCCGGGGGCAAACACCACATGAACGAGGAGTAAAACTCGATGACATCGCCTCTGATACTGGTAAACCTCAAAACATACAAGGAAGGTATGGGTAACCGGGCCCATATGATTGCTACTGCCGCACAGCTGGTTGCCCGGGAGACGGGCGCTTCCATTGGTATCGCACCCGGCTATATCGATCTTCACCCCCTCTGTCACCATTTTGCGATTCCAGTGTATGCCCAGCATGTCGACGGTTATGAGCCCGGCGCTGGTACTGGCCATATCTCAGTAGATGCACTTAAGCTGGCAGGGGCCGTTGGTTCAATTGTCAATCACTCTGAGAGGCGCTTAACCCTTGCCGAGATCGAATTATCGGTGCGGGCGCTCCAGTCTCATAAAATGTCTGCGGTCGTATGTTCCAACAACGAGATCACTAGTGCCGGCGCTGCGGCACTCGGCCCAGAATATGTGGCCATCGAACCCCCGGAATTGATTGGCAGCGGTGTCTCGGTTTCAAAAGCAAACCCGGAAATTATTCAACGATCTGTCGCGGCGGTTCATGTAGTGAACCCTAAAGTGAAAGTACTCACCGGCGCCGGGATCCAGAGTGGCGAATGCGTAAAGATTGCTGTTGATCTGGGGACAGATGGCGTGCTCTTAGCATCAAGCGTTGTAAAATCACCGGATCCTGCCGCAGTGCTGCGGGATCTCGTTTCAAAACTATGAGAAAAACAGAAAAATAAGTATTTTTATGACTTGTGTCGGCGTTATTTGGATAATAGGTACCAGACACCGATAATCACAATGAACAATACAATACCGATTCCGACGACAGTCATACTATTGATTTCACTCGATTTTGCTTCATCTGCCATTTAAACACACTTCTGGTGTGGCTAGGCCACAACAACAAATTCTCAATTATAATAACTAATAAACATTTCGATTGATTTTGAAGGATATTTGCTAAAAGGAAGGGATATTACGCAGGAATCGCGTTTTCGTAATATATTTCGGTTCATATCAGACAATGAGGGTGATCAGGTCGTGCTTGGTTATTACACCCCGGACAATACGACCTTCGGTTACCAACACAGCGTGGTTCTGCTGGAGGATGTTTACGACGGTTTCGACATCCATATCCGGGGGGACAGTGGGAAAGCCCGGTTCCATCAAATCCTTAACCATAACAGCATGCGCGGGATGGAGACGCTGCTGCTCAATTGCTTTAACGATGACCGATTCGGAAATACAGCCCACGGGAGCACCTCGTTCGATCACCGGGAGCTGGGAGACGTTATTTTTTTCAAAGATCTCGACTGCCTGAGAAATGGTTGCCTGTGGCGGGACGGATAGCACAGGAGTGTGCATAATCTGGCCTGCAGTTATTTTCCGGGGCTCAGCGTTATTAAGTACGGTAATAATTTTGTTGAGTGTACTGACCCGGGGATCGACACTACCGGCTTCTATCCGGGCCACCATAGACTGGCTGATTCCTGCCCGTCTGGCGATTTCCGTTTGTCTGAGTCCCAATGTTTCACGGCGGGAACGAATCTCTTCAGGACGGGGGATATGCATATTCAATTACTCATAGTCATAGAAAAATATCAACTTTATGCTGTCGGAGACTATTCCAACGCCGGTAGGCGAGGGGTTAATTTTCCGTGAGCGAAATACCAGGCTTCTCTCCTGTTCGATCAGTAGATCAGATTCGGTGCAATGAACGTGACAACTGCAAAAACTGCAGAAGTAGCCGCTATGACGCCCACCATGAGATAATCCCCGGGGGTTAACCGGCGTTCGCGGACACGAGTCCGTGTTCCGGTCCGGTATCCCCGCATATCGATGGTAAGACCAAGAACGGTTGAACGCAGGAGTGCATTTGACACCAGCGGGACGACAATAGGTGTGACACTCCGGATCTTTCCCAGCATCCCGTTGCCCGGGTTGTACCCCCGTGCGAGCTGTGCTTCGTGGATCCGTTTTCCTTCTATCTGGAGGGTTGGAATGAACCGGAGAGCGATCACAAACATCAGGATGTAATCGACCGGCATATGCAGGTGATCCATCGCATGAACCAGATCACGGGGCTGTGTTGAGATAAGGAAGAGCTGGAACGCGAAAATCAAAACAATGAACCGGAGCGCAAGAACAATACCAACTGCTATTCCCCCAATGGTAACGGGGATTGCTCCTCCAATAAGCGGCACCTCGTGGGGAATAAGAGTACCAAGGATTGCTCCGTTTGGCATCGTAAGAACCGTGATGACAATAAAAATGGCACTCATAACGAGGACAAGCCTGAGCTGCTGGAGTAACTCACGGTGAAGATGACTGATGTATGCGAGGAGAAGCAATACTGCGACTACAAGAAGAAGGAAGGGAATTCCTGTCGCAAGGACACAGATCACTGCTATCAAAATGATGAAAAGTATCTTTGTTAACGGGGTAAGACGGTGAAAAAAACCGTCCTTGTGGACGTACTGGAGGATCTCAGCCATTGGCTTTTTCTCCTCCCTGTATATCCGCTATTACGCGTCCCTGGTCCATGGTTATTATGCGGTCGGCACAGTACCGTGCAATATCCCGGTTATGGGTGATTACGACAACGGTATGTCCTTTCTTCTGGTGCTTTCTAAGGATCCCCATAACAAGCCTTGCCTCTTCACCGTCCAGACCGGTTGTTGGCTCGTCAAGGACGATGATCTTAGGCTGCATGGCGACAACGCATGCAATGGCAAGTCGCTGGCGTTCACCCCGGGAGAGCCAACGAGGATACAGTGTTTTTGTGTGCAGGAGCCCCACTTCTTCGAGCGCAGCATCAATAATGACCTCTTGGTTTCCTAAACCCAGATTATCAAGGCCGAATGCTATCTCGTCCCTGACCGTATCTGCAAAAAACATGTGGTCTGGGTTCTGGAAAACCAGACCTACGTCGTGGGCCAGTTCTGTAATAGTGCAGTCCCGGGTATTTCTGCCATTAATAATAACGTCCCCGGCAGTCGGAGTAAGAAGCCGGTTGAACTGCCTGACAAGCGTGGTTTTTCCGGAACCATTCTCGCCGACAATGGCGACAAATTCGCCGGCATTGATGCTTAATCTCAGATCATGTAATGCCGGGACATCACCATACGAATACGAAAGGTTCCTCACTGTGATAGCAGGGAGTGCACCCGATTGCTGCACAGGAGCGGCAGCATTATCTTTTATTCCGGAAAAATCCGGGATAACCATATTTCTAATCCGCGCATCTTTAAGGACGTCATCGGCGGGGCCGATCGCGGAAATACTGCCATGGTCCAGCACTACAAGAGTATCGACAATTTCTTTGAAATAGTCGAACTTATGTTCTACAATGAGGAGGGTTTTTCCTTCCCTCTTAAGGTTTGAGAGGATCTTCACAATCCGGCGTGTTGCATGTTCATCCAGCTCTGAGGTGGGTTCGTCAAGAATAAGGACGTCGTTCCCGAGCGCAAGCGTTGCTGCAAGGGCGACACGCTGCTTCTGGCCCCCGGAAAGGTTGTGAGGCGAACGATCTTTCAACGCTGAAAGGAACGTAACCTCCATAATCTCTGCAAGACGACGTTCAATTTCGTCCGGGGAGAGTCCCCGGTACTCGAGCGCAGAGAGAATCTCCTCTTCGACAGTTGTAAAGATCATCTGGGCCTCGGCATCGTCAAAGACAATTCCGATGGTTCTTGCTATATCGGAAAGACCGGTATAATCAGCAACATTTCTTCCGTTGATAGTCACAAGGCCGGTTTTCTTTCCGCCATATTCGTGATTGAGAATACCACAGGCGGCAAGACAGAGTGTCGTTTTCCCTGCGCCGGAAGGGCCGGTAACCATAATACACCGGCCTTTTTCGAGCACGAGGGATAAACGGTGCAGAGCTTCCTGCACCGTATGAGGGTATGTGTAACTGACGTCAGAGAGTTCAATCATTCCTGCCCTTGTACGAGCACCCTGTTTGAGGGGAGGTAGAGGATCTCGACGATAATCGCATTAAATACTGCCGTTATCACAACAATCGGGACAAAGATGATGACAAAGGCCCCGAGACTGCCGTTAAACTGAGCAAGGATGGTAGCACTTACAAGAAGGATCGCGATAATGGCAAACGAGAATCCGCTCACCAGTGTTGCGATGAAGGTGGTGGCGGCCGGAGCAAGCTTTGTCCGGGTGCCGATAAGAGCATAAAGACCAAAGCAGGTCAGTGCGCCAAGCGGTTCGCTGATAAGGTTAGCCGGGGGAAAAATCGAACTAGATATCAGCATCGATAAGATACCGGCAACAATACCTATCCCTAAAGCCTCAAAAACGTTTGGCCGGATGAGGATGATCGCAAGACAGTAAAACGCGATGATCATGTTCGGCGTAAGCGGCGTATGGAGCATCGCCAGGAAATACCTCAGGATAGCACCGACAGCAAGAAGGATACCTACAATAGCAATATCTTTTGACTTCATGGAATTTCACACCAGTAAACTGCACAGGTACGCACCACGAGAGCACAGGAATGTGCTGTCAGCATCGCCGGTAAAACGACAATCATGCCATACCTTAATGTATACTTTTGTCCATTGATGTATTAAAATGTAACTTTATTGCATGGAATCTCGTGCTTTTTTGGGGGGGGAGAAGATTCATTACGTTTCATTAGGCTCTTTTCGATACGGATGAGCCATTATGCCGGGCACCGCGTACCATGACGAAATCTACCGGGAATCCCTTGCTCTTCACGCGCTTCATCACGGGAAACTGGAGATCCGGTCCAAAGTCCCGGTCAGGAACAGCTACGATCTATCCCAGGCCTATACTCTTGGCGTAACCGAAGTCTGCCGCAGGATTGGCCAAGATAAAAACCTGGTATACTGTTACACCCTCAAAGCGAATACAATCGCGATTACTGACGGTTCGGCGGTCCTTGGTCTTGGAAATATTGGCGATCTTGCCGCCATACCGGTGATGGTGGGAAAGGCTGTTCTTTCACGTTAAACCGATTATATCCACACATTTGCTGTCCTTCTATACGAGGTTAGAAAATGCCGTACCAGAGATCAAAAATAATAAGAGATTTTACCCGTAACCCGTGATTTCGTAATCAATTTCGGTTGCATTTTTCGCACACTCTTTTCCGTGAAGTAGTACCTCGTCGACCATTTTTTTAAAAAGGGCTGGATACACTGAACCAACCATTTCCTGAACCGGTTTACCGTCACAGAAAAATTTGAAGGTCGGGGTGCTCCGCACACCATACCGTTCTGTGATCCAGGGATTGACCATAATATTGATGCGGACAAATGCGACGGTCTCCCGGTATTCCGTAGCATAGTTCTTGAAATAAGGCTCCATTTGGTGACAGAACGGGCAGACAGGACTGTAAAACATAACAGCGACAGGTTTTTTTTCTTTTTCCACGAGCGTTTCCCAAGTCTGGTCTGATGCCTCATGCAGCAGATCCGGAGAGTCTGTGTCAACCATCGTATTACCTCTTCAGGCAATGATGTGAAAATCCCTCTAATATACTTTATCCTGATACTATCCGGGTATATTTGAGGGAAATGCTCTGCAAATTAAGGAGTTAAGAGGTCTTTTCTCAAAGAGAGGGTTGTGAATTCGTGTTCAGGATTAAAAGGGTATTCTCTACATCGCTGAGTGACATGCCGCTGGATATCGTATTGCCATACATCAGGCTGATTGCATCCCAATCAATGATACTCGGTGTTGAGGTATTATTCTGCCCGGAATAGAAAATGCTGTCCGGGTAGATTCCCGTCTGCCCGACGAATCCAAGATAATAGAGAAGTCCACGGATGATGAAATGAGTCCGCTCATCTCCGGTCAAATCAGAATTAATGTAAACAGTTCCGATTACACCGTTTCCTATAACTGAAGTCTGAGCTGATACAGCAGGGTAGGATTGTGATTGGGGCATCTGACTTATTGAGGTCCGGTAAATAGACCCGATATTTCCCGAACCATCTTTGTTAATGATCTGTTTTCCAAGAGTACTTGAATAAGATGTGTCAATTGCAAGATTCTGCAGGGATGATTCCGGTAAGAAATCTATTACAATAGATCCCTGCTCGTTTTCTATCGGTTGTGATGATAATTGAGTGGTTGAAGAATAATTATTGAATTGCTGCTGGAATGCGCTCAGGATACTTACATCATTCGCGGTGAAATCTCCGGTGACATCATCCTTCACCAGGGTATCCGGGTATTTGTTAATGGTTGAAATATCGTTCCCGAATACAATATCTATGAAATGTTTATTGATTTGATCTGAGGTGTACGTCAATGGACCTGTGGGAGAGGGAGTAGGCATTACGCTTGTTCCGGGCGTGATAAGAGGTGACGGCGTACTGGTGACGGTGATATAGATAATTTCAGGCGTTGGTGTAGCAACCTGGGGTGTCGGGGTAGCTATTCCGGAGGTAGTGCCGGAAGTGCACCCCGCAATGAATATTGAGAAGATCAGGACCAAAATACCTATCAAAAGAAAATTTTCTCTCATTACGAGAAATTAACTCCGTTTATCGGGATTAATCTTTTCATGCAGTCAGATCCACAAGGGATATCCGACAGTAAAAAACCTTTGTTTCAACCGTTACTTTAGTGTATTTGAAAAACCTTTTACGGACACGGATTGTACAGGTACTTTTGGATTAGTTACGATGGGACGCAAAAAGGTCCACGATCTCCATTATCTTTAAGGATCACAAGAAATGCCTCGCACTATCTTTTTTTTGGTTGGTAATCTCCAGGGAGATGCACCATGGTAAAACGGTACCTCTCGCTCATATCTTTTGATGAAGCACTGCATCTCCTCAAAAGCTCGTTTAACAATCCCGGAAAGACGGAAACGATCCCGGTTACACGGGCACTGGGACGGGTAATTGCAAACCCGGTCTATGCGAGGTATGCGGTTCCTGAAGTTAACCTTGCGGCAATGGACGGCATTGCTGTAAAAAGCCGGGACACGTTTGGGGCAACTGACCAGTGCCCGGTGACACTCGATAATTTCGCCCGTGTCAATACGGGTAATATTCTCCCCCCTCAGTTCGATGCCGTAATCATGATAGAAGACACGTGGGAGGCCGGCGACCGGTTCCAGATCCGTAAGGCTGCTGCCCAGTGGCAGCACGTGCGTCCTGCAGGGGACGATATCAGGGAAGGAAGACTTGTGCTTCCCAAAGGACATGTGATCCGGGCTTTTGACATAGGAGCCCTTGCAACCTACGGTATTGCTGATGTTGAAGTCACATCGGTACGGGTGGGCATTATCCCGACGGGGAGCGAACTTGTTCCACTTGGTACGAGGCCTCAACCCGGGCAGGTCGTCGAGAGCAACACCATTATGGCACAAGTCCTCCTCGAATCTATGGGTGCCGTGTGCGAGCGTTTACCGATCATCAGAGACGATCCTGCATTAATACAGGATGCACTCCGGGAAGCCGCAGAAAATAATGACCTGGTCATTATCTCTGCCGGATCTTCTGCCGGGACCCGGGATTTTACCGCCGGATCGATATCGGCAATAGGTGAACTAATCTTCCATGGTGTCGCCGTAAAGCCGGGGAAGCCCATGATGCTCGGGAAAATTAAGGATTCACCGGTCATCGGCCTGCCGGGTACCCCCTAGCCGCCCAGACCGTGCTCCGCGAATTCGCAGTTCCCCTTCTCGAACACTGGGGACTTGCTCCGTTTCCGAAATATGTCGTCCGGGCACAGCTTGCTACCCCTCTGGCCTCTGATCTTGGTTTTGATGAGTTTGTCCCGGTATCGGTCGGGAGGATCAAGGAAAAATACTGGGGGATTTCCCGTTCCCGGGGTGCCGTGGTACAGATGTCAACGGTCAGATCCAACGGCTACACGCATATCCCGGGGCTTGTCGAGGGGTACGATGCGGAACAGGAACTGGATGTTTTCCTGACAACGGATCCGGCAAACATAGAGCGAACCCTTCTCTTCTCGGGTGCAATCGACCCGGTCCTTGAAGAGCTGGGAAACCTTGCCCACAACCAGGGGCTTTTCATCCATACAGCAAGCGCTGGTAATACCAGCGCCATCCTGTCGCTGAAAAGGAACTCCTGTCATGCCGCGCCGATGAGCCTGCCGCCATTTTCCACATTACAGGAAAGCAGAATACTGATGCCGTACCTGAAATCGATGGATCTTATTTTTGTCAACATAGCGACCCAGAAGCAGGGCATTGTCTCCGTAAAAGAAATCAAAACTGATACAATCAATAGTATCTGTTGGGTTAATTCACGTAAGGACACGCCGGCCCGGCACCTCTTTGATACATTCCTCCTGTCACATCAGATTGAACCGTCCCGGATCCGTGGTTATGATAATGAAGCAGCAACCCCGGGAGCCGTTGCAGCAGCAGTTCTGGCCGGCCAGGCCGATGCCGGGATCTGTTCACAGGGACTCGCTGAAAAACATGGCCTTATGTTTACTCCTGTCACCGCGGAACAGTACGAACTGGTAATGCGCCGGGAGATGCTTGACGATCCCCGGATTGTCACCCTCATTTCGCTGGTAAAAAGTCCGGCATTCAAAATGGATCTTGACCGTAATGGTTTCTACAACACATCCCTGACTGGCAGGATCCGGAGCCTTTCCTGCGAAAATATTGAAATCCCACCAACACCAGATTGAAAAGAATAACCGCTGCCATTTTATAGCCGGCTTGCGGACAGTTTCAGCAT
Organism: uncultured Methanoregulaceae archaeon; assembly: GCA_963701095.1. Lineage (GTDB taxonomy): Archaea > Halobacteriota > Methanomicrobia > Methanomicrobiales > Methanospirillaceae > Methanoregula. The sequence continues at coordinate 21,619 of OY969564.1, read as the reverse complement.
ACAGAGAACGGGGGAACAATTCTATGGATATGCTCATCAACGGGACGGCTGCTCCTGCGGCCGATGAATCGTGGATCGATGTTAAGAACCCGGCAACCGGCGAATACATCGACCACGTTCCCCGGGGGTCTGTCGCTGATGTTGATGCAGCCGTCGATGCCGCTGAGGACGCCTTTGGTTCATGGTCAGAAAAGACTATGCGGGACCGTGGGCTTATCCTCTCCCGTGCAGCAGATCTGGTACGCCGTGATCACAAAGATCTGGCGCATCTTCTTACCCGAGAACAGGGAAAACCGCTCCGGGAATCCATTGACGAGGTCAGGGGATGCGCAAACATCCTCGAATACTATGCCTCCATAGCCGGTCAGCCTGCCGGGGAGGCAGTACATCTCGGGAAAGCCGGAGACTGCCTGGTAACAAGGGTCCCGCTCGGCGTCTGCGGTGCGATTATCCCCTGGAACATGCCGGTCATTATTATGGGCTGGAAGGTGGGTCCGGCATTGCTTGCCGGAAATACACTTGTCCTCAAACCGGCATCGACTACGCCCCTTACCAACCTGAGAATAGGACGGCTTTTCCTGGAAGCAGGGCTTCCGGCCGGAGCATTAAATATCGTTACCGGTCCAGGGGAATCGGTCGGTGAAGCGTTAGTCCGGCAGGCCAGGGTAAAAAAGATCTCCTTTACCGGGAATTGTGAAACAGGCCATAAAATACAGAAGATTGCAGGTGACCAGCTCAAAGCGCTCACTCTTGAACTGGGAGGATCTGACCCGATGATTGTTATGGCTGATGCTGATATTCCAAAAGCGGTTGAAGGGGCACTCAGGGGCAGGTTCTATAATGCAGGACAAGTGTGCACAGCAGTCAAACGGCTGTACCTGCATGAGCAGATTGCACCAGAATTCATGCACTTGATTACTGTTAAGGTGGAAGCCATGAAAATCGGTAACGGCCTCCTGCCGGAAACGGATATGGGCCCACTCAACAGCCAAAGCCAGCGTGACCGGATCACAACAGTCGTTACGGATATTAACGACCGGGAGGAGGGGAAAATTCTAACCGGCGGAAGCCCGGTTACCGGAAATGACTACGCAAACGGTTTTTTCTACCAGCCAACGCTAATCTCCGATGTGTCCCCGGATGCCGCAGTACTTAAAAAGGAGATTTTCGGGCCGGTACTACCGATGGTTACTGTCCCGGACCTCCGCACTGCCATCCGGGAGGCAAACCGGTCCCGGTATGGCCTTGGCGCTTCGGTCTGGACTCGCGACCTCTCAACGGTAAAAGAGGTGTTCCAGAACGTACATGCCGGAATCATCTGGGTGAACCGCCACCTTACCATACCCCCTGAGGTTCCCTTCGGCGGGACAAACGAGAGCGGGATTGGCCGGGAAAACGGTTTTCACGCCCTGGACAGTTATACTCAGACAAAGACACTGTTCCTGGGATGGTAGAAAAGAATCAGGGCCGTTTCCGGTACAGGAAGACTGCGGCGATACTAACCAGGCATACAAAGATCGGTACAGGGGCAGGTTGCGTTGTCGTAGGGATACCTGTTGAAACGGTCGTCACGGTAACGTGTACCAAAGTAATACTGGTCGTGGGTAATGGTGTTACACTGTTGGTGGGTACTATTGTCATCGGTGTCGTTGCAACCGATACGGGCCCGGGAATGGCACAGGTTTCTCCTGAACTGTTGCATCCGACACTGAACGAGGCCGTTGCTGTAACCTGCTGTACGACGCCTGAGACGGTCACCAGGTACTCGTCCGGTGTTAAAGAAGAGGTATCCGGGGTAAAGGACCACGTGTTGAGTCCTCCATTTCCGGGCATGACTGTTACCATGCCCCCGCGCCGGCATACGCCGATGCCTGATTCTTGTTTGTCGGAGTGTACGAAGAAGAAACGATATTGACCAGCAGATTATCGCCGACGGCAAGGTTTGTCGTGCCATTAATAGTAACGTTTTCACCCTCCTGGAGGTCGCCAATCTGGTTGATGTTCACTACCGGCGGGCTGACAAAAAACGCAACGGTTGCAAACGTATCGTCAATATTCTGGCTGCCTATTGCATTCATCAGGGCATTAACAGACACAGGTTTTTGGAGGCTGCCGCTTCCGGTTAACTGGTAGATTTGCTTGCCGGTCTGGACATTCATGACAGCCCCCGACGAGGGATCGTACACGACGTCGAAATGCCCGTTCTCCATGGGATCCTGGACAAGGACAAAATACTCTCCTGACGCAAGTTTTGCCGTATCGGTTCCCTGGAGATCGTATTCGTAGGAATCGTCACTGTTGACATTAACTGTGGTCACTTTAACGAAATTATAGCCGATAAACCAGATCTGGAGCCCAACTTGGGGTTGGCCGGCTGCAATGCCATGGATCGAGACAGGGTCTCCCTGAGCTATGGTGGGGACATTCGCCGGGTCTCCAGGAGTGAGCGTCATCGCTGCCACACCGGATATACATAGCGCGATAAGGAGGAGGAGACATATTAATAGGCGGCAATTCCCGGTAAAATGGAGAGCGTTCATTATTACTAAATTCCTACTTTGTATGATCCTAATATTGAGCTAATATAAAGCATTTCTTACCATTAATTTGGCGGGATGATTAAAAAAAAGCTGGCTATCTCGTCATATTTTGGCTTTTTCCGGAGTTCAAAAGACGGGTAAAAAGGAAATAAGAGAGATTGACGATCAGGTCGGGAAGACGTTGTCAAATGTACTTTGGTGGCAGATTTTACACGTCTGAAGAATGTGTAAATCAACCCCCAATGCACCAGAACCATTACAACTATCTGCCCTTAAATCTTTATTGAGCTATGAATATGACCGCCTTCCGCAACCATGGGTTGACATACATCCTCATTTTTATCGTCTGCGGGTTGCTTGATTACGTTACCGCGAGCACCCTTCATTTCATTATTCTTGCTAATCTGAAGGCTATCAGTCGCGTTGTTTATTTTGAAGATCTTATCTTTGTCATCATTCTCTTTACCTTAATTACCTGTGTCCTTATCTTCCTTTTCGCCTCGCAAGTGCAGTCTACTTTTCCATCCTGGTTGCCACCCTGTTAGTGACGTTCGGACTCATCCTAAATATTGGCGGTCTCCTGATCAGCCTCGTCAACCGCCAGGTTAATCCGACGTTTCTGTTGATTTCTGCGGTTATCGTGTATGCCTTGAACGTACTCGTTTTTACCGTCTGGTACTGGATCCTCGATTATGCAAGTCAGCATGCCAGGGACAGCGGCATGGCATACGTTCCTGTACTCATCTTTCCACATAACGCGAATGAAATTCAAGGATATGAGAATTGGAAACCGGGATTTATCGACTATTTCTATCTGTCATCTCTTATATCCAGCAGCATCGGTCCGTCGGATACCGTTGTCATCTCGAAACGTGCGAAAGTCATGATAATCTGCCAGGTGACGATCTCTCTTGTCGTGCTCATCGTTCTGGCTTCCCGAGCTATCAGTATTATCCAATAATTCTTTTCTAACGTTTTTGAAGCTACACCGATATGCCCGCCTCTCCTATAAGAGAAGGCTCGGAACCGGAGATGATCTACGACATGAAAGCGAAGATTACGGACCCGAAGACCGTCAACGGCTTAAGGATGGCACTAACCCCATAAGCTGGAGCCTGTGGGCTTACACCACCAAAGAAAGCGATGACGGGATGATGCGGGGCTGTCAGGATAAAAGGGTAAAATGCAGAGAATATACAATTTAAGAAGATATGGCACGAAGTATTAGGTATGGAAAAAGGACACGCTCACCATAATATCGAAGATTTTGATGCCAGGCTTACTGCCTGCAGGGTTCCCGAACCGGTACGCACATATCTCTCCCGGTGTGCACAATTTCACTCGTCACCGGCACCAGGCCTTCTTATTGGCGCATTTATGGTGGACTACGCCCTTGAACTACTGGATGCGTCACCGGACGAGAAGCTCTTTGCGATATCTGAGACCCCCAAATGTCTTCCCGATGCGCCTCAAGTAATAGCACACAGTACAACAGGCAACGGCCGGCTTAAGGTGCTCCCCATCGGCAGGTTTGCACTCATCATGAACAGAGCCACAGACAAACCTACAGCTGATGCGGTCAGGGTCTTCGTCGATCAGGAAAAGATTAAGCAATTCCCGCTGATTGACGTCTGGTTCTCGAACAGTCCTGAATTCAACAAGCACACTATGGGAATCGCTCTCCAGGAACAGATCTTTAGTGCCAAAAGAAAGATCCTGTCCTGTGAACAGGTGAGGGTGCCAGTCACCTTAAAGGAGCAGTGGAAACCAGTAACGTGTCCGATATGCAGGGAAACCGTGCCTGATTACATGGTCGTTGACGGTAAATGCGGAGCATGCGGCCCGATGAAACATTATGTAAAGATTTGAATACAGAAAATAAGAATGGGCGAAAGATTTTCCCGATCCTTTTTATAAAGATTTCTGGTTGCTTATTTTCCACCTAGAGGGTCCGGACTTTGTTGTTGTTCTGGAAAAACCGGCCCATAAGGTGAACATAACAGTTTAAACAGGAATCCGTTATGGCTCTGGTTGCCGACAGCGTCCTGCTTGGGCTCGGTCGCCCGGTTCCACGGCTTTATTGTACCATCCGGCATGAGGATGTTAACGACGGTTGGTTTGGTGGCTAACGGCACATCGGGAATTGAATATAGTGGGATTTTATGGGATTGTAACTAAGTACGAATTCGGTAAAATCGGGAGAAGATGAGAGGCATGGGGGAAAAAGGATTGGATTTCGATGGATTTTCCACAACACGGGCAATAGACTCTGGACAGGGTATAATCTAATCCGCAGCTTACCCAATCGCTACAAATATGACATGCCGGATTATTATGTTCTGTTTCAGCAACCCGGTTACAAGTATTACAATACCAGATTCCCTCGCTGTCTTTAAGAGCCAGACGAGAGGTATCACCTTCTAACCGGAAATCGCCTCTATTATCATAATAGCGTGAATCGGAAATCCATACACCCCCACGATGAAAAATCCTTTTTTTGTAATCATCCATCATATGGCGGGTATATTTTTCGTCCTTGGCTTTTTTTTGGATAACCCCTGTTACAGCCTGATCAAAGTCAGAAAGATTGATAAACCACGTTCCTCCTGTTTTATGCGCAGAAATTTTTGTATCTCCTATGAGTATATACCCGTATTTCTGCGCATATCCCCGATACCAATTATAAGTATTACATATTCCTGTTTCACGCGAGTATTCCCCTACCATATCTCTTAATTTTACCATCTTATCCATAGACCCATACTCATTTTTCAGACTATATACTTCTCTATCTCGACGAAAAAATTCCATTACCGTTTCCCTTATCGAGATAGCAATACATCCTTTTTCTGCGCCTCATAAAAATGAAGATGAGGAACTGGATGTGCAGTGCTCGGGGCTTAAGCATTTGAAGGTACACAAAGTATTAAAAAAATTATCAAAGTCAACAGCCAAACAATACTTAGACATATACGTAGTTCTTTCCTGATCACACATCGATCACTTGTTTTTCGAAATAAATTATCTGATAAATATTATCGAAAAACATCATAAAAAGCAAATAATAAAATGCCCTCGGACAGGAACTGTATGTTATGCCTTCAAAAACTTAGCAGAACTTTCTTTAAAATCTTAAAAATTACTTATTTCTATAAAATCATTATTTGTAACCTGGTTTCAAAAAATGAAACTATTATGAGACTATTTATCTCGATAAGAAAAATAAGATTAATTAATGTTTCATTTGAAAATTCAGGCATCTATTTTTTAACGAAAAGATTGATTCCATTTACCTTTTTAAAAACACAAGATTCCAAAGCAAAAATCCCATTCTTTGTCGTCACCAATTCCTGTCATTGAGTTCTTTCACAACTGCCGCTGCAAAATCCTTCGCAGCTTGCGGGCCATTTGCAGTTACAATCCCGTTATCAATTACCACAGGATCTTTTACTAAGAGTGCTTTTCCTTTTTTCATTTCCATTACAGAAACCGGGCTTTCATATACTGTCGATTTTTTTTGTTTGAGTATCCCGGCCTTTGCTAAAATAACCGGCGCAAGACAGATCGCTCCAACAACTTTACCGGTCTCATGGAAAAAGATAGCAAGTCTTACAAGTAGATCATCTTCCCAGAGATGCGTCTGGCACCCGGAACCACCGATAATGATAAGACCGTTATAATTTTTCGGGTCGATGTCATCAAACGATAAACCGGCGATTGTTTTCCCGCCGAGCATACCTGTACAATTCCCCGTACGGGTTGAAGCGATATCAAAAGTGATACCGGCATTTGTCAACGCAGCGACGGGCTCGGCCAGTTCCTCATCACGATATTTTTCCGGTGCAATAGCGATAACAACTTTCATAGTTCCCGAATGTTCTTTCTTTATATTTGAGGATTGGTGAAAAAATCCGTATTAAGACCGGGAAGTGTTTATCCACCTTTCCCGCCAAAGAATAGCAGCAACGGAAATACCCATGGCAGCCCCACAATACCTCCCGATTCCTGAAACGATCCACACTCTTGCATGCGAAACTATCAACCGCCGCGTGGAAAAAATCCCTTTTACCCGAGACGGCATTGAAATAACAGAAACATTTATTGACCTTACCCTGGAATGTCTCAACGCCGATGCCACACGCACCCTGGTTCTGACACGGCGACCCGAAACTGGTACGGGACTTGCCGGTTGTCTTAGTGAGCGACTCGGGGGCGATCAAAGCGCGGCTGCACCGGTTATCGCTGATGTCCTGGTAAAAGCCGGACTTGCGGAGCCAACAGAAGTACTCGATACATCAACCCATACAAAAAGTCGGGGCATCCGTCTTCTCCAAGCCTGGACATGGCATATCGGATCCGGAGATTTCCTGCCAACAAAGGGGCTGTACTCCGGAGAAGAAACTGATGCCTGGCTTGCCCGGTGTCCCGTCTGCAAGACGGGTATTCTGAGCCAGGTGATCGGAAAACGACTGTTTGGAATCCCCCCGACTGATTACTATTTTGATTGTTCCCATTGCGGTGCGAAGTTTATCCCGGAAAAAGCAGGATTCAGGCTGGTTTCCATTGCACGGATTGCAGACCCGCGTTGGCGACAGTATCTCAATTCCTGCAAGACTCCCGATGAATGGGCGGCAATTGTGCGCGAGGGAACCCAGGTCAAGCAGGCCTCACAAAAGATTGCGACGTCTCAATACCGCATGACTGCAAAAAAACCTGAAATAATCCCTCTCCCAGAGCCCCTGCACCGACCGGCAAAACCTGTAGTGCAGGTCGAAGGTGTCCCGGTGCATTTTCCCAAACTTAAGGATGGGTCTCTTGTCGTGACCGGTTCGTCAAAAACCCTCTACTTCCGGTCCGCGAAACTCCGGTTTTTACGCGGGACCCGGCATGATGTTTTCACCCATGCAGAACGCACCCTCCAACAGGCACTAGAAAACCCGGCATTTTCAGAGGTAAAACCGATCTTTGTACAGGAATATTCCCGATATCTCCCACTCCGGCTTGGGCCGGTAGCTGAAGAACTCAGGAGGAAAAAGGATCCCCGGTTAAAAATGCTCCTCCACCGGTACGGGGATGTGGATTTTGGATCATTTGCGTTGGATGACGAAACACAGGCTAACCAAAAAGGGATCCTTATCATTTTTGCGCAGGCCAGACTCTGCCATCTCGCCGCGTGTCATACTACATTTGCAGACCTCGTCGACAATACTTTTGGAAATATTACTGCTGACGTGTGCTATCGGGACGGGGATGAAACCAGGTGCAGGATTAACAACCTTGTAACCAGCTTCCGGGATACACCATCTATCTGGTTCCATGAAATGGAGGATGACCAAGCCATCGATGCTGCCGTAGCTGATCTGAATAAACGGTACCTTAAGGTATCCGAAGATACGTCATGATTTTGTCGGGCGCTGGTATTGGATCAGAGAATTTTTCATATCCTATGTGAACATTATAGTTATCTACTCAGGTCAGATAACGGGGAGAAATCGGATGAAAAAATGTCCGCACTGCGGGATGAATATCCGGGATAACGTTGAAGAATGTGGCTATTGCGGTGGTGAAATTTCACAAAAGGCAGCAGGAGCTACCGGTATGAAAGGAGCCCAGGTCTCCCAACGGAATATCCCGCAACGGCCAGTCGAGAAAAAGCCCCCGGCCGATGAACCGGAAGCCGATGACGGCGAAGAAGAAGCCGGGGGCCTCTCTGCTATTCTCCAGCCTGGTGAACAGGTCCTAATCGGATCGCTTAATGTTTCAGTAAAGAAGTTTTTTTTCCATGCATACCTCACCAACAAGCGTATCTTCCTAATTGACACCCAGGAAAAGAAACTGAAGGTCACTGCAAAAGATATCCCGCGTGACACTATTGCCGATAGTATCGTGGAATACTCTGAGAACGCAGACCCGGTGCTTGTTCTTTCCGTAAAATCTCCTGATGACGAGATTAAGACGATGAAACTCGTCTTCACCCAGAACGGTATGGATCGCACCGGCGAGATAGATGACTGGATATCGCTGCTCGGACAGGTGCCCGAACAAAAGAGACAGAGACCTTCAGGACAACAACAGAAAGCACCTGAGCGGCGTGAAGAAGAAATCCAGGAAGAAGAGGAAGAAGCAGCGCAGCTCGCTCATCTGGTGAAACCTCCCATACGCCAGGAAGAAATGCGCCCAACCCGTAAACCACTTAAGGAATATGAACGCCAGCCTCCGGTAAAACGGCTCATCCCTCTCGCCCCTGAGGCTGAACCAGAACAAGAACCGGTAGTTCAGCCACAGAGACGAGTGCAGGTTAGGTCAGTGGAAGAACCGCGCAGGGCGCCGGTTACCCGGGTAGTACCTACTCCTGTAAGAAGTGAACCGCAGCCGGTCAGGAAACCTGAAGTGCAAACAGCGGTACGGACGGCGATGAATAACCCGGTCCAGCCGGTACGGTATCCCCCGGTACAGCCGGTAAAAAGCGTCATTGCCGAACCTGTCCGCCGTCCTCTGCCGGAACCGGCTCGTGCTGTGATTCCTGAGGAGAAACCGGTTGTTCGAAGAGCGGTTATACCGGAAGAGCCGGCTGACAGTCCGCAGTTCTGTCATAACTGTGGAAAAAAACTACCAGGAGAAGCTAATTTCTGCCCGGGATGCGGAACCCGGCTCGGTCGTGCACGGACTGATCCGACGGCGCGAATGACAAAAACCCTTCCCCGGCCTGCAGCCCCGGTGACTGTTCCGCCAGCCCAGCCACGCAGGATCCCTAAGATCGAAGAGGTGCGTGAAGTGGACGATGAAGAGGACGAACCACGCGTTCATCCACCTGTGAAAAAGACTCCCAAAGGTAGTGACATGACTATCCTGCAGAAATTCCTCAGGCGCTAGAGAAGTACCATCATTTTCTTGTCAGATTTTTAATCCGGCACGGAATAACCTGATACCTTCCGTTTTTAACGAAAAAGAAACGGTTATATGAAATCCAATTCCTTGTACTAGTACGATTACGAAGAAACCGAGGAAATTTAATGAAAAGAAATATCCAGATTGAAGCCTTGAACCAGATTCCGCTTGAAAAACAGCGGATTGAACTCGTTGAGCGCAAATGCCTCGGTCATCCTGACAGCATTGCCGATGGAATCGCAGAATCTATCTCCCAGGCACTCTGCAAGGTATATCTTGAAGAATTCGGGGCGGTCCTGCACCACAACACCGATCAGGGTGAAGTTGTTGCAGGTGAATCCTGCCCGGCATTTGGCGGCGGAAAAATGATCCGCCCGATTTATGTGTTAATCGATGGCCGTGCAACAAAACAGTTCAATGGTGTTACGATTGCTACTGATGCAGTGGCTGTCGAGGCGGCACACAGCTACCTTCACAAGATCCTCCCCGAACTTAACCTCACCAGGGATGTCACCATCGACAGTCGTCTCGGGATTGGTTCAACCGATCTAAGGGATGTTTTCAAACCCCGGCAAGGCAAAGTGCCGCGTTCGAACGATACTTCGTTTGGGGTCGGTCACGCTCCATTCTCCGATGTAGAGACCATTATCCGGAACACATCGGACTATATCGATACCAAACTCCGCAAAAAGTATCCGGCTATCGGCCAGGATATCAAAATCATGGGTCTGCGGGACGGGAACACGATCACGCTTACTATCGCATGTGCTATTGTCGACAAATATTGTGCAGATATAAAGGAATACCAGGACTACCTGGCACTCCTGACCGAAGAAATTGGAAAGGTTGCAAAAAAGAGCACGAAACGAAAAGTCGTGGTACATGTCAATACTGCAGACGATATCAAGAACAAGAGTGTTTTCCTTACGGTCACAGGAACATCTGCAGAGATGGGAGACGATGGATCAGTCGGCCGCGGCAACAGGTGCAACGGACTTATAACACCTAATCGCCCCATGAGCATGGAGGCGACGAGCGGTAAAAACCCGATTAACCATATCGGTAAGATATATAATCTCCTTTCTACCCACATCGCCCAGGAGACCATTGAAAAGGTCGACGGGATTGAAGAAATGTACGTCCGGCTTCTTTCCCAGATTGGAAAACCCATCGACCAGCCTCTTGTCGCAAGTGTCCAGGTACTACCCATGAAAGGCGTCACCCTGCCTGAAATTAACGGTGAAATCCTTGCGATCGTTGATGATAAACTCGCAAACGTTACCAGCATCACGGAGAAGGTAATACGTGGCGAACTCAAAACATTCTGAGAAGAAGCACAGCGGGAAAAAAAGATCCGGTCCGGAAGATGCCGGGCTTTCTCCTTTTTCCGACATGATACGGATTGCAATCCCCAATAAAGGGAGAATTGCAGCACCTATCATGGACCTGATGGAGAAAAGCGGACTCCACCTTACCGAAGGCGTCGAACGACGGCTGATCGCCCGGACACTGGATCCCCATGTAGAGATTCTTTTTGCCCGGCCTATTGATATTCCGGAATACGTGGCAACCGGGGCAGCTGATCTCGGGATTACGGGCCATGACATGGTTATCGAGCGCGAAGCTGATGTCGAAGAACTGCTTGATCTCCAGATGGGAAAAGCAAAGCTCGTGCTTGCGGTTCATGAAGACGCGGACATCTCATCTGTCAGCGATCTCAAAGGGGCGAAGATCGCCACTGAATTTCCGGTTATATCAAACCAGTACTTTGCAAAACATCATGTACCGGTATCGATTGTACTTGTCGGTGGTGCGTGCGAGGCTGCACCCCATCTTGGTATAGCAGACGCCATTGTGGACCTATCGAGTTCGGGAAATACCCTGAAAACAAACAGGCTGCGGGTAATCGACGAAGTGCTGACGACCTCAACGCTTCTTATCGCTAACCGTTCATCACTTGCAACAAAAAGGGAAAAAATCGACGAGATTCACCTTGCCCTTGAAAGTGTCATACGGGCACGTGGGCAGTGCTACCTGATGATGAACGTACAACGGGCTTCGCTCGAAAAAGTAAAAAGCGTGCTTCCCGGGCTCTCCGGCCCAACGGTTATGGATGTCGCTTCGACTGAAGATATGGTCGCAGTCCATGCAGTCGTAAACGAGGAACGGGTCTATACGTTGATCAATGCCCTGAAGCGGGCGGGTGCACGTGATATTTTAGTGATGGCCATTGAACGGATGATCCGCTGATCTCGTATGAGAGTTTTTCCCGCAGTTGATATCCTGGGAGGCAAGTGCGTCCAGCTCGTACAGGGAAAACGGGAGAGCGCAACCGCGTACGGTGATCCCCTTGCCTGCGCCCACCGGTGGATTGAGGCCGGGGCTGATGCCCTGCATGTGATTAATCTCGATGGTGCTTTTGGCGATGCGGCAAAGAATGCTGACCTTATTAATGCGCTCGTAAAAGAAACCGGCATTGAGATTGAACTCGGTGGCGGGATTCGATCAATAGAAGATGCGCAACTATGGCTCGGGACCGGTGTTTCCCGGATTATTCTCTCAACACTTGCAATCCAGAACCCCCACTGTATCAGCCAGATAGCCAAAGAATTCGGCAGCGATCGGGTAATGGCAGGTGTCGATGCACGGGGAGGGAACGTTGCGATTCACGGCTGGCAGGAAACGGCTGGAAATTATCTATACTGGGCAGAAACGTTCGAAAAACTTGGAGCCGGTTCCCTCCTCTATACAAATGTGGATGTTGAAGGGCTCCAGAAGGGCATCGCGATCAAACCGGTCAAGGACCTTATATCCCATGTCCATGTGCCGGTCGTCGTTGCCGGTGGGGTCTCCGGAAGAGTTGATATCGCACTCCTCCGGGACGCGGGTGCATACGGCGCTGTGCTCGGATCAGCACTTTACAGCGGAAAGATTAACCTTTCAGAGGCAATAGAGGAATCTCGATGAGTACAGTACGGCTTGCCCGGGAAACAAAAGAAACAAAAATTGAGCTTGCGATCAACCCGAAAGGTAAGGGGAATATATCGATAGAAACGGGAATTCCCTTCTTTGATCATATGCTTACTGGCATGGCAAAACATGGGGGGTTCGATCTTACCTGTACAGCGACAGGTGACCTCGATGTTGATTATCACCACACTATCGAAGATGTGGGTATCGTTCTTGGAGACGCAGTTAAACAGGTTATCAGCGATGGCCGGGGGATACGAAGGTTCGCACACGCGATTATACCGATGGACGAGGCCCTTGCGCAGGTAGCACTTGACTGCGGGGGAAGGGGGTACCTTGTCTATTCCGGCACGTTTGGCAGCAGGACCCTCGGAAATATTCCTCCTGATCTCTTCGAACATTTCTTCTATACTCTTTGCATCCATGCAGGAATTACGGCAAATATCAGCTTTACCGGCCGTAACGATCACCACCAGTGCGAGGCGGCGTTCAAGGCTTTCGGTATAGCATTGGGTGAAGCTATCACAAAAAATGAAAAAACAAAAGATATTCCAAGCACAAAGGGGACTTTTTAATCACCCCATCATTCATGAAAGAGCTATATCATAATTTCCGGATTAGATAATTTTCAGTCCGAAAATGGCAGGGAAATTCGTATGGGTGTTTTTCGTTACGATACAAAATATGCGGCGCCGACGCGGGAGCAGCGCGAACGGTACATGAAGGGGGACTATGAGGAGCACGGTTTCGGGCCTGAAAACCAGATCCTGGTAATAATCTATGATGAAGCGGTATATCTCAAGGATGATGTAGATGGCACAAGAGTCCTCTTTACCGGGCACAAGGACAAGGAAAAAGTGATGGATGAGGTGAGACGCCGCATCGAAGAACATGCCAATAAAGAGGATGGCAGCCGGTCATTTGTGAGTGCACGGGATATCAAATAACGGTCATCCCGCTTTTTTCCAGCAGCTGATCCCTGCTTTCAGATACCGGCATTGTTGATCAGACGGTTGATATCGTCGCTGTTACCTGTATTACCAATATTACCGATATTGCCCATATCAAGCGATCCGAACTGTGACATAAGTGGACTGATAACCGTCACATAGACTATTACCAACGCAATCGCTACAACCGCGATTGCAAAAAAGACAAACAAGACCATATGAAGCATCCGGGTTTCGCGAAAGGGAATCTCTCCGGTATTCATCTTTCCTGCTGTCGAGTATGCATTGTATAATGCGTAAAACCAGACGATAATACCCGGGACAATAAAAATAACCAGACCTACAATTGTCATGATAAAAAGAGCAAATCCTTTTGCTGCCTCCCCATTATAAACCTGGCCAAGACCGGGAAGAAACGTGGAACAGGTTCCGGCGATAAGCTGGCTCTTTTGCTCTCGCGGTGCTTCTGAATAGCCCGGAAAACCTGCCGGCATCTTTCCGTCCATCCGGGCACCGCAACCGCTGCAGAACCTCGGGGTTTCTTCATCCGATACTTTACCGCAGTGGGGGCAGATATGGGGCATAACAGGTGCTCTTCAAGGAAATTGATCCATGCGGGTAAAAAGACTTGCCAATAAGGGAGGAATGAGGGAGCCGGCCAGCGATTTTTTTCCCTGTTCGACAATCACGCGTACTGACACAAAGGCATCAAACACAAAACAGATGGCAAAAGAGTGCTGAAGGATTGCAGAATTTTAAGAAAAAAGAGTTGATCAGTTGGATTTTGAAGCGAGATCAACGTCTTCTTTCTTGATCGTCTTTCTTCCCGCGTGTTCTGCGAGCTTGTTTGCTTCCTTGGTGAGCTGGGCAATATATTTCTCTGCCTTCACGACAAGTGCTTCTGCGGCATCACTGCCAACTCTTTCGGCTCCGTTCTTCTTTGCAATGCGTACAACTGCAGCAATTGGTAAATCTGCCATTTTTCTTACCTCAAAAAGAAAGTATATTGGTACATATAAAAACTTTTGGGGAAAATCCTCCATTTTGATTAGAAAAACGCTATTGGAAGGCATGGAGAACCGTTCGGGCAAAACGCGCCCCATACTTTCGCAGAATATTTTTTATTGGCACAGGATAGTTTGTTTTAAAAAATAAGACCCTTTAAAAGATTAAAATTTATTCCAACAATGATGCTGCGAGCAATAGCGCATTCGTGTAATCCGGTGAGGCGCGCGAGGTATCCACGAAAATTCTGTTGATATTTACAACTGGCGCACCATGGGCATGGCCGGCACCAAGAAACGTAAGTGTACGGAAGATCAGGTTACCGGAAATACCGTCTGGGGCAATAACCAGGCCACAATTTTCAACAGCATCCTCAATGAGAATCTCGTAGTGAAAACCTTCCCCGAGTCGTGCGACTAGTTCGGCGTCAGCCATACTCCGGTCCACAATGATATGACGGCCAACATCTCCCAGCCGGCCACCGGAAAGGATACCCACCTTATCCGGCAGGCCAAACCTTCGGGCTATTAACCGGCCTTTCCTGATCAACGAAAGTTTTTCGGCGACGGTCCACCCTTCATCTATGCCCACGGGAGCCAGCAAGAACTTCTTCCCTCCAGCAGTTTCAAGGAGTGCTATCCGTTCAAGGTGCCTGACACCGGCAGATGCCTTGAGGGCCTGTAGCGTGGCGTTTGCCGGAAGTGTTCCCCTGACAGCTGCATCAATCGCGCCACTCATCAAATCAGTTATAAGCACTTTTTCCGGCTCATTGCTTTCCAAAATACTGACATGCCTGTGGCCGGGAGGGACTTTCCCGGCATCCGGGTGCAGATAACAGATTACCTCGAAGGGGACATTGACGCGGCAAGCATTTTCGATAACCTTCCCCGCATCTGAATCAGCCCCTATCCCGATCTTTTTCACTGCGGCCTGCATGGACCTTCACCGGGTGAAAGGCAGGTTATCCCGTTTTCGATAAAATCAAAAACCTGCGCTTCGTCACCATCATAGCGGATCCTGAGTTGTCGGGAGTTATCCACGGTACCGATGACGTGTGCTGTCATACCTACTCTTGCAAAGCGCCGGATGAGCTCATCAACATGTTGTTCATGTGCGGTCAGGACAAAACCCATCCCTGGGTACATCTTCACCCACTGATCGAACGTCATATGGTTTGCCCCAAGATCCGGTTTTGGAATTTTGCCAAGATCGAGCTCTGCACCTTTTCCACTCACCTCAAGGAGCATCCCGATTGTTCCGATAATACCGGGATTGCTGATATCTTTACCAGCGGTGACAAGGTGATCCCGACCGATTTCTTCGAGAAGCGAGATCTGGGCACGTACCTCGAGCTGCCGATTTCATGGTCACCGAATCCCAGTTAAGCGCACAAGAAGGGTGGACGCGCCCGGTAAGATCAATGGCCGCGATGATACAGTCACCTTCCCGGGCAGTATTTGAGTAAATTATTGAGTCAAGCCGGGCAGAACCGAGAATGGAGACGTCAATCACACTGTAAGGTGCGTCCGGGTGGAGATGTCCACCTACAATCGGAACCCCGAACTGTGCAGATGCATCATGCATGCCACGAACAACCTGTTCGTGAATACGGGTGTCTTTTGGCATGGAAAAAACATCCACCATCGCGATCGGTTTTCCACCCATTGCTGCAATATCATGGATATTGACCAGGACCGAACAATAACCTGCCCAGTATGGGTCTGCCTCCATAAGCCTGCTCCAGATACCATCAGCGGCAAGAAGCAGCGCTTCACCATTATGCTCTATAACCGCTGCATCTTCACCGAAAGAGGCCACCACGTGAGGTGCATCGATCCGAAGAGCATTTACCATCTCTCCGATGGCATGCTTGCGCTTTACGCCTTCATATTCCCTGACCACATGAGCTATCTTTGAAGAGGAACAGTCAGAAACCACGATGTCACCCGGGTATTCACCGCTGGATAGATTTGCTATAGGCTATGTGTGGCCTCATCAGAGATAATTTATTTGATGCGGGGTCGACCCTGTAATATGGAATGGGCAGAGAAATACCGGCCGGAACATCTCGCGGATATCGTCGGAAATACAAGTTCAGTCCGCCAGATGGCCGAATGGGCCCGGACCTGGAATACCCGGTCAAAACCTCTTCTTCTGTACGGCAAGCCCGGTATCGGCAAGACATCGAGCGTATATGCTCTTTGCCGTGATATGAACTGGGATATAATCGAGCTCAATGCGAGCGATCAGCGAACAGCCGCCATCATTGAGCGCGTAGCCGGTGAAGGAAGCGCAACTGCGAGTCTTACCGGTTCATTAAGGAAACTCATTGTGATGGATGAAGCCGACAACCTGCAGGGAACTGCCGATCGCGGAGGGGCAAAGGCAATCATCGAATGTATAAAAAACGCCCGACAGCCCATAATCCTGATTGCAAATGATCTCTACGGTATGGCCCCGGAACTCCGCCTGCGATGTGAGCCCGTCCAGTTTAAGGCACTCCCGGCACGTTCTATTGCACCTCGTCTCAAATTCATCTGCGCAAGTGAGAAAGTCGCCTGTTCGGAAGGAGCAATCCATGGAATAGCCGAAAGTGCCGGGGGAGACATGCGATCAGCCGTGAACATGTTGTATGCCTCGGCACTCGGCAGGACTTCACTTGTAGATGAGCAGGTGCATACCTCCCAAAAGGACGAACGTGTCTCGATCTTCTCGCTCGTGACAGCCGTTTTTAGTAGGGCTTCTGATGAGGAACTTGTAAAAACAGCACGGGAAGTTGACGAGATACCGGAAAAAGTCGAACAATGGATCGAGGGAAGCGTTCATACTCTTACAGATCCACGGGCAATGATTCAGGCGTATCGCTCGCTTGCCCGTGCCGATGAGTACATTGGCAACACCTACCGGCGCCAGTACCACACCCTCTGGCGCTACGCGAGCGCATTAATGCTCCTGGGAGTGGCAGACGCATCGGGAGGTAAAGGTATCCATACCCGCATCCTTCCCCCTGAACGCTGGCAGAAAATGTCGATTGCAAAAAAACAAAAAGCAATCCGCAATCTGGTTCTTTCACGCTTTGCTGCCTCAATGCAGATCCCCCAGACTACTCTCCGCGAAAAGTACCTTGACATTATCACGCTCCTGGTTGAGCTTGATCCTGAGACTTTCGCAAGGGAGCTGGCCCTGGATGCTGACGGACTCACCTTTTTCTTAAACGATAAAGCCCGGGCGCAGGAAATTATAAAAAACGTAACCAAAGCGGAACGGGAGAAGGAAACGGAACAGAAAAAAAAGACCAGGAAAACAAAAACAGATGAATCTGGTGTGGAAGGAAGCGATCCCGTAAAAAAGAGTGTGCCAGAGAATAAACCGGAAGCCGAACCCATCCCGGTACCGGAAACATCTGAAAAAAAGCTGAAATCTAATCAGTCGACACTTTTTTGAACGGGTTCTGACTTGCGTCGGTTATAATAGTGAAGCGGAACCCCACAGTCAACAATACTCCCTCCATCGCCATAGGATTCAAAACCAAGGTGGTAGACAACGAGATCGCAGTCAAGAACCTGAGCAAGAGAAATAAGCGCCGGAATCATCTCCTCAGCTGGTCGCAGTGCATACAGGACATCGGCTCCTTTATACAATGAGAGGTCGGGAGAGAAAATATCATCACGGGCAAAGGACAGCCAGGAAGGGAGTCTGCATTCACGGATATCGATAGCGCGTACCGGACAACCAGCTTCATGAATGCAACGCGCTGCATCGAGATTATTCCCCACGCCGATTTCGACGGGATTTTTATAGTGTGATGCGATGAATGCGCCGCAGGAATGCTCAATATGTTTATATGAAATCTGACATCACACCCACTATTTTTTAAACTTACAAATCTATGTATTTTTTGGATGGGTTTGTATGGTGTATACTGTATCGGGGTACCTAAAAAGGCTGACACTGGCGAAAAGAACTGCAAGAACAATCCAGCTCTACCGTGAGCGATTGGGGTACTTCGCCAATTTTCTTGAGGTACCGATCGACGAGCTCCATAACCATCTCACGAAAGAAAATCTTGTCAATTACGCTGAACACATCCAAGACCTCGCACCCTCAACCCGGCAGATGGTCCTCTCGATCGTGCTCCGGTACTACAAGATCAACGGTGTAATGGGCTTTGACGAACTGGAGACTGCAATCCTAAAACCCCGGAATTATGACGAGCCGGATGACAAACCACTTACCCGTGACATCCTGCAGCGGATGATGGAGATCGCCAACCCTAGGGAGCGGGCGGTAATCGAGTTCTTGGTCTCGACCGGCTGCAGGGCCGGGGAGCTTTGTGCTATCCGCCCGGAAGATGTGAGTGAGGATATTGTGCATATTCGCCCCGAAGTCACCCACCAGCGCGGGCGAACCGTGTATCTCACTTCCGAAGCCCGTGAGGCCCTGGATGTGTGGCTTACCCGGCGGGAAGACTACATGCTGCAGACTGACAATAAATATTATTCCCGGGGCCGGACCGGGGGGATACACGCCTGTTTTGTTCCTCGTATTCCGGCATGAAGAAGACATGGTTGAAATTATTCGATCGTGTAGATGGCTCAAGGGGGAAGTATCGCGCCGCATGTACCATGCACAGCTGCAGGCGGTATTTCCGCACCAACGCGGTCCGCGGGATGGGGCTGGATCTTGTCGAGATGATGATGGGTCACGAGGGGTATTTGACGAAATCATACCGACGCATCCCCCAGGACGAGGCCCGTAAGCAGTTCCACGAGGGGGAACTCGTACTTTTTATTACGGTCGCAAGTAAAAGAACCGAGGAGCGTATTGTCGAGGGTGTTAAGCAAGAGATGACCAAGCAGATCTCGGCCCAAGACCGAATGATCGAGAAGATGCAGCTAGAAATAGAAACCCTCACGCGGATCGCTAAGTTTACCGACAGGGAAAAGACCTAATCCCGAAGATCTCGAAACATACCGCGCATACTTGTTTTCTTATAGAAAAATACACCTTTTTTGTAACAATTCAATGTGATTTCCTGATTAAATCGCAGACCATATCAGACGTTTTTACACCATTCTTATCCTATAAATGCTTATAGTTTATTGGAAATAATTATCTATAATAGATTATAGGTAATTAGTGCAAATTTGTGCCCCCATTTCAAAAAATAAGCCTTAAAATAGTCTATTTTAACTAATTATACCTAAAAGTTTATAGACAGACTTGGTAGACTAGTATATGTGGGGAGAAATCCCCTGGAGAAAAAACATGACTAAAAAATCGGACGAACCTAGAATCATGATAAAAATCCCGGCGTCCCTCCACGCGATTATCAAGCACCGGGCATGGAAACGCCAGATAACGATGATGAATTATTTGGGGGAATTGGTAAACAAAGACCAGCCAAAAACCGCCGATGGTGATCCCTAATGTCAGCCGCAGCGGTGTCGATTATCCAGAACGTCACCCCGGCTGGATCTCCGTTCGATAAAGGAATGGAGAAAACCGGCTGGATCTCACAGGCAACTTTTGAGAGTTTGCCGGAACGTTTCCGCGAAGGAGCCTTGGAACTCGCTAGGCGCGGTGAAATTGTGATCGGTGATGGGCAGCAGGCCCCGGTAGGTGTTGGACATGATACGAGAATGGACGCAAGATAAGCCCTACACGCCGTTCGCGGGCGATATACCCACCACCAGAACCGAAACGGTATCTCTTCTTCGCCGGCTAGACGATGACCTCGACCGTCTCTCTCCCACACAACTTGCCGCTATCCGGCGGTTGTATCTCCTTGACGATGACCGGACCGTCGCCGAGCGTATCCAAAACGGGGATATCCCCGCCGGTATGGAGGACGAGACCGAAGAAATTAACCGGCTCGACCGGGGGAAGATCAATGAGCGCCCTTATGAAGTCCCAGCTCGATGCGATAGCACGAGGATTCCAACCACTCCTTGCGGTGAAATGCTGGGCTCTGTCACTTGGCAAAAAGCCGTGGGACTACGACCGGGGGCACGCTCTCACATGGTCGGATCCAGACCTGTTCCTGAACTTCTGGGAAGCCACCGATCAGCTCTACGACCGGAAGACCCATGGCGCCGGGTTGGGGTTGTTTCTTGGCAAAGGAAATCGTCTGGCCTGCCTCGACCTTGATGGAGCCTTAAACGATGACGGAAACCCCGCGAGCGATGCCGTAAAGCGCATTTTGCACGGGAGTATCACCCTCACGGAAACCAGCGTGAGCGGGCTCGGGTTGCACCTGTTCTTTGAAGTCGATGCCGGCACCGAACCCTTCCACCTGCGGGAAGGCATCAGCGGGAAAGACGGTGATTTTTTCACTCATAAACGATTTATCCGGCTGACGGGCAACGTTTACGACCCGAAGGCATACCCGATCCGGTACTTGCCGCCAAACCATGTAGATTATCTGCGAGAGAACTTCGGGAAAGTGCTCGCAGCACTACCGGAGGTAAAGCCGTTTACCGGCCACGTATCGGGGCGGTCCCTTGCAGAGCGGTTGACAGCCGCCGGTATCCCGTATCGGGTCACCACAATCGCCCCGCAGCCATTCCACCAGGAGCACGGCGGGATCGTTGAGTGTATCGAAACGGAATGCCCGAATATCAAGGCACACACGACAGACGTATCACCCTATGCCCGGTTCGTCCGGTGTGCTGATGGATTGATCACCGGACGGTGTTTCCACGCTCACTGTGACCCGGAAACCCTGCGAGCGGCGGGCACGTCACTTGCCTCCCTGTTATCTGCCAAGATACGGAGCGCGGGAGAGGTCGCCCCGGTCTTCCGGCTCTTGAAACGATGCGAAGCACTGGGGATGCCACCGATCTCTGGTAATATGGTCGATGAGATAGGGTGTGCAGCCGTGGTCGAAAAGTGCGAGAAGTTCTTAAATTGGCTCCAGCACCCGCAGGGGATCCCATCATGAGCGAAACGGAAGAATCCATCCGGCAGAAATATCCGCTCGCGATGGACGAACCCGAGGCCCCGGCCCCGGTCAAAACCCGACAGATGGCCCCAGAAGCTCCAAAAACAGCAACAGTGCCCCAACCTACAAAACCCGTGACAAATGCCAAGGGAACGACCACAGCGCCCGCTGTAAAGCCTCAAGCACAGGTGGCCCCTCCCAAGCCGGCAGGTCAAACCCCGGGGAAAAAAGCCGACGCGCTTCTGAAACAGGCCGATGCCATAAGTCAGCGGACGCAAGCACCGGCACCGGAGGTTGTAGAAGCCGCCCGAAAGATCTCAGAG